>NZ_JBSWXZ010000001.1:0-2359740 GCF_056160805.1 Anaerobacillus sp. ABD4_527 | reverse complement strand
TCCCTGTAGGGACTTAGTTCCTACAGGGAAATTTAAAAAGAATTTTTAACCCTAATAAACACTGGTACATCAACATTTCCGGAGGGAGTCATGAGGTATTCACTCCTACTAGAATACTTTAAATCTCAGTGAAACTTTCCGACCTATTATGCTAATATTTTTTCTCCCCGTCATTTAGAGTTGTATTTTTCTTTGATATAAGATCCTAATATGGCGGAGTGGAGCGGAAGGATGCACGACTCCCTCGGAAGCGAGCATCCAGAACCCAAATCAAACCTATTCAGTTAGCTGTTCCTAGTATGCTTTTATTAAAAACTGCAAACCAGCATCTCACATCGAGATGCTGGCTTTTTTAGTAGATAGTGAATCTGCTTCTTGAAGGACCGTTACTCCTAGAAGTCCAAACAACGTGAATCCAAACGTGTTGACAAAGCCATGAAAGAAGACCATGAGCGGAATCCCGAGAATGACAGTTTCATTCACATGAGCGAAACCGTAAATCATTGCAGAGCTCATCGAAAACAGAAGTGACATGAATGAAATCGATAAAAGCATCTGAACGGAAAACTCAAGCTTTGGTACCAGGTATACGAGACAAAGGACAGCAAAAACGATCAAAGGTGTCACGAATTCCACTACAGAAATGAATTCTAGAACAGGCAATGTGTCTGAGAACGTGATCCCCACTGCAATGAAGGGCGGACCTAACAGTACGAGAACAGCGATAATCGTAAACCACGGCTTTATGTTTGGTGCATATGTAATCAAATGTTTTCCTAGAAAAGCCATCATGATCGGTGTGACGAATGCTGCATAATGAAAATGAATCGACGTAAGCAGGACGATCACATCACTAAAATGTAGCACTTGAACGCCTGATCTGTGCAGGACGAGCCAAAGGCCTCCTATGCTAATATACATAAGCCCGAGCTGAATCAATACGCTATTCGTTCTGATTTTGTTCCACGTTTGCAAGACCAAGCTAACCCCATAGAGTGCGATGAGGATAGTGGTTACTAGCCACGGTACTGCTAGAATGACAGCGAGTGTGCCTTGTTCTAAAAAGAATGAAGCACCAGCTGAAATAGCAGCTAAAGGCTGCATTCTGGCTGCATAGCGATAAAAGATATTCTTCTTTTGCTGAACTAAGTGAAGTGTCAGCGGAACGAGAACGAGATAGGCAAACATCAAGAGCATCATCACATACTGCAGCGTATCGATTGGAGTAGTGAGGAGCTTTGTTACTACAAAAGCGACCCATAAAAATAGACCCGCAAAACTACTTGTTTTCATCATGATTTCACCTCCCTTTTAGTGTACGATGAAGAGAGGATAGAAGAAAGAAATTTATGGGAGAGAGAGGCGAAAATAATGGATTCTCAGAAACAAAAACCCGTACTAGGCTTTATCGGTACAGGCGTAATGGGTAAAAGTATGGTGCGAAATCTACTGAAAGCAGGGTACCGCACTCTGGTATACACGAGAACAAAGGAGAAAGCTTCCGATTTGTTAGAAGAGGGAGCAGAGTGGCAAAGCTCCGTTGCAGAACTTGCTTCTACTTCAGACGTCGTTATGACGATGGTGGGTTATCCGAGTGATGTGGAAGAAGTTTATATTGGAGATCAAGGCATCATCGCGAACGCTCGTCCAGGTACAATTATGATCGATTTTACGACATCGCGTCCAGCCCTAGCTGAAGAAATCTATCAACTCGGACTCTCGAATAAGCTATATACCCTCGATGCTCCTGTGTCAGGTGGAGATGTCGGTGCAAGAGAAGGAAGATTGTCTATCATGGTAGGCGGAGAACTAGAAGTATTCGAACAAGTTGAGGACATTTTTAATGTAGTGGGTGAAAATATTGTTCTGCAGGGACCAGCAGGAGCAGGACAGCATACGAAAATGTGCAATCAAATCGCAATTGCTACGAACATGATCGGTGTATGTGAAGCGATTGTCTATGCTGAAAAGGCCGGGCTAAATCCTAGGACGGTTTTGAAAAGCATCGAGTCTGGGGCTGCAGGGAGCTGGTCTTTAAGTAATCTTGCGCCAAGAATGATTGCTAACCAATTGGAACCGGGCTTCTACGTGAAGCACTTTATAAAAGATATGACCATTGCGCTCGAATCCGCAAAGCAGATGGGAATGTTAACGCCAGGACTTGAACTTTCTAAAAAGTTGTATGAAGACTTAGCAGAAAGAGGAGGAGAAGATAACGGGACGCACGCTCTCGTTACGTTGTTTCGAGATGAATAGGAACCTGTATCGCACAGGTTCCTATATTGAGAAGGGAAGTTTCAACGTAGTAACGAATATACTGATACGAGTTTAGTATTTTCAGGGAAATAATCGTTGTAACGCTACTTTTTCTTTGATTTTCGTTCGATTTCTTCAGAAACGACGTAAGCAAGATCGTCGTTTCCGTAAAGAGAGAGGATACTTAAAACAGTTTGGTCAGGTATATGCTCAGATTCTTCTTTTGCAACGATGAGTTCAAGACTTTGTTTTAGTGCTGGGTTTTTTGTTTGATCAGGATAAGCCGTTTCATAGAGTGATTCAGGGTTTAGATCGTTATTTACACACCACTGTGCAAATACAAGAATCATCATGTTTTCATCACGCTGGTAATTTTCAATTACTTTTTTTTCTATGTCTTTACGGTCCAATGAGAACCCTCCGTTTCCCTAATCTACCGTTAGTGTACTCGGACTAAATGGGCATGACAAGAGTATTTATTCATTTCATATCATAGATAGCTAGGATTACCCCAAACTAGCCGATGGAGGGAACGATATGAATAATAAGGAAATACGAAGCTGGATGATGTACGACTGGGCGAACTCTGCATTTGCCACAACGATGATGGCAGCAGTCTTGCCGGTATTTTACTATGATGTTGCAGCTAAGAATATAGACAAAAGTCTAGCTTCTTCTTACTGGGGGTACTCTCAATCGATCGCTGTCTTGATCGTTGCTATTCTTGCTCCATTACTCGGTGCAATCGCTGACTATTCAAATTCCAAAAAGAAATTTCTCCGCTTCTTTGCTTATATGGGAATCCTCTCAAGCATACTCATGGCGTTTGTTGGGGAAGGTGGGTATCTTTTAGCATCTCTATTACTCATCCTAGGGACGATCGGGTTTTCTGGGAGTAACGTCTTTTACGACGCGTTCCTACCTGAAATAGCGAAAGAGGGAGAAATCGATCGGATATCTGCTAGAGGGTATGCATTTGGGTATATCGGTGGTGGGATCCTACTTCTTATTAATCTATTGATGATATTAAATCCCTCATGGTTTTTCTTACCGAATACGCTTGTAGCTACACAGGTCTCATTTGTGACTGTAGGATTGTGGTGGTTTTTCTTTTCCATACCGATGTTCAAGAATGTGAGAGAAGAGAAGAAGACGCAGCCGCAACTAAGTGGTTCATTTTTGACCATAGGGTTCAAACGTGTTGGAACGACGTTTAAAGAAATCAATCAGTACAAACATCTCCTCATCTTTTTAATTGCTTTCTGGCTATATAACGATGGGATTTCGACGATCATCAAAATGGCAACGATCTACGGTCGTGACATTGGAATCAATGCGAATGATCTTATTGCAGCCATTTTGATCACTCAGTTCGTCGGGATACCATGTGCGTTTTTCTTTGGATGGTTGGCGAAGAAGATCACGCCAAAAAAAGCGCTGTTGTTCTCACTTTGGATATATGTCGTCATCGTTTTTCTGGGGTATTTCATGAGTACGGCTCTCCATTTCTATATCCTTGCCTTCATGGTTGGGTTCGTGCAAGGAGGAGCACAGGCTCTTAGCCGTTCCATTTTCGGAAGTATGGTGCCGGAGCATCGTCATGCAGAGTTTTACGGATTTTACGGTATCTCAGCAAAATTCTCTGCAATATTCGGACCTTTCTTATTCGCATTTATCGGGCAGCTAACCGGATCTAGTCGTCTCGGAATATTCTCGATCGTCTTCTTTTTCATAGCAGGAATCATTCTGCTGCATAAGGTGAATATCGACAAAGGGAAAGCAGAAGCGAGAGAAGCGATGGTTCAAGATGGCATACACCTATAGAAAACGCCTTTTCCCAATGAATGGGGAAAGGCGTTTTTTTATACGATCGGGCTAAAGTGTTTGAGTGGTAGGGGGAGCGTGCAGTCCTTCCCTGTATCATAGGAGCGGTTACCGATCAGGTCCTTTAAATCTCTCGTACAGTTTTCCTCGTTGTGCCAATAGTCATGAATGAGAGGGAGGATCGTTGTCGCCTCATCGGTTGCCTGTTCAAGAAGTTCTTCAAATGTTGCGCTCGACTTCTCTTCTTTCACAGAAGGATGAAGCCATTCGTTGCCTTCTTCATTTAGATAGTCCTCATTGCCAACTTCTTTCCTATATGAAAAAGAAGACACCTGTTTCCTCAGCACTTTATTTTTCCAGCCGTATGGATCGAATAAGAGCCTTAGTGCAAGGACCATGTCGTGATAAGATTGATCGATGTAGCGATCGGGCATACGAGCTGCGCTCTCGGGATAAAATCGCTGAACAAGCTCAGAAAGCATTTGTTCGATTGGAGTGTAAAGCGAAGGACCGATGTCGATTTCTTTGTAGACGGGTGTTTTCCATGTATCGATGTCTTTATATTCTTTCATCAAGAGTGTATCGATGATGATCTCGAGACGTTGGTGCTTGTTTCCTTCAAGCCCTGCTCGATAATGAATGTAAGGATGAGTATTGCGGTCAAGAATATGATGAGTAACGAAACCAAGAATATAAGCCTGCAGTCGCGCATCTCCATTTCTTCCGTATTCGATCATATCGATGAGGAATGGACCACACTCTTTTTTATGAAGAACTTCACCGATCTCTTGAACGGGTGTTTCTTTCCATGGCCAAAAATTATGATAAAAAAAAGGGTCCGGCCCTTGAGCTCCAAGGCGAAAATATGGGAGGTGGCATTTGATCGAATTCCACAGGCCAGATTCCGTCATCGCATCTTCTCCGAACAAGATATGCGTCCAAACATTCGGCATCTGTATGTCCCCTCCTATTGAAGTCTTTCTTCTATTATACCTGAGATAGACCTGTCTTCTTGCTATATTTGCAAAGAAAAATTTGTGGAGGGTTGTCAAAGGTTGTCTAGCTTGATAAAAAATGAAAAAACCCGGTCAAAGACCGGGTTTTAGATTACTTCAAGAAAATCTTTTCAATGTCATCTAGTGTTTTGTTTGCTGAAATAACGCCGCCTGACGTGTTCCAGATAGCATCGCTCACTTCATGAACATTACCTTCTTTAACAACTTCGAGGTTGTTCCATAATGGATCGTTCGTCCATTCTTCTTCTGTTGAGTTAGCTTCACCATCTCCAGCTTCATAAGTGAAGTAGAAGAGAACATCTCCATCCATTTCTGGGATGCGTTCTTTTGTTACTTCTTCCGCAAAGTCTTCTTTTTGCTGTGATTCAGGTCGTGCAAAGCCTAGCTGTTCTAAAATTACTCCTGAGAATGAATCTTTATAGTAGATTCTTGTTGTTCCTGCAAGGAAACGAACAACAGAGACTTTTTTGTCTAGTTGCTCACCAAGTTCAGAGCTCATTGAATCGATACGCTCATTATAAGCGTTCATAACTTCTTTCCCTTTGTCTTCCATGTTCATTGCTTTTGAATAGAAGTTAAAGTTTTCTTGCCAGTCGCCTTTCAATGTTTCAGAGAAAACTGTAGGAGCGATTGAGCTTAGTTGATCATAAACAGCTTCTTGACGCAGCTTGTTACCGATGATGAGATCAGGTTTAAGAGCAGCGATTGCTTCAAGGTTAACTTCACTCTCTGTTCCAACTACTTCAACGTCCTTCATATCTTCAGAGATATGTTCGTACCAAGGATCACCTAACCAAGATTGAACGGCACCAACCGGTGTTACACCTAGAGCAAGAAGAGCTTCTGTCCCTTCATTTGTTAGGATCACGACTTTCTCTGGTTCAGCAGGTACTTCAGTTTCACCCATTGCGTGTTCTATTGTGCGCATTTCTGCGTTTTCAGAACTATCATCACCTGATGATTCCTGGTTATTTGTATTTCCTCCGTTAGTTCCACAAGCTGCAAGGATCATCACGACTGCTAGTAACGTAATCATCCATCCTTTTTTAAGCATAGCTTGTACCCCCTTATGTATAGTGATAATCATTTTCATTTACGGTGTTTATCATACTGAATTGTCAAACATGTGTCAACATTTAATTGATAGTGATTCTCAAAATCATTGACACGCTTTCAAACTTTTTCTACACTTAATTTGGAAGGTTTAGAAAGGGACTAATAAAATGACTAGCATAAAACCTATGACGTTAAGGTGGCTGGGAATTGCGTTTGGAGTACTTTTCGTAATGATCTTGATGGCGATGAGCGTTGTCTACGGTCTAACGAGCATTTCCTGGGAAACGGCCTGGAAGTCATTTACTAAATTTGATGGAAGTAATGAACATATCATTATAAGAGAAAACCGCGTGCCTCGAGCTTTTATAGGAGCAACGGTTGGGGCTAGTCTTGGTGTGGCTGGTGCATTGATGCAGGCGATCACACGAAATCCTCTTGCATCTCCTTCAATACTAGGTGTGAATGCAGGAGCGAGCTTTATGATCGTTATTGCAGTGACGTTTTTTTCTGTGTCCTCACTCACAGTGTTTAGCTGGCTAGCATTCCTAGGAGCAGCGGTTGCTTCAGTAATCGTGTATGCGCTTGGATCATTAGGAAGAGAAGGTCTTACTCCAATGAAGCTAACGCTCGCTGGGGCAGCAATCGCTGCGATGTTCTCTTCTCTCACACAAGGGATGCTCGTACTGAACGAGAAAGCGCTAGAGGACGTTCTTTTTTGGTTAGCTGGATCTGTTGAAGGACGCAGTCTTTCGATTTTAATATCAGTTCTTCCTTACATTTGTATCGGTTTGATCGGATCCATTCTTATCAGCTCAAAAATCAACACACTCGTTATGGGAGAAGATGTTGCGGTTGGGCTAGGACAGCGAACGCTTCTTGTAAAAGTGATGGCAGCCGTATTTATCGTCTTGCTTGCAGGAGGATCGGTTGCGATTGCGGGTCCAATCAGCTTGATCGGAATCGTCGTACCCCATCTAGCGCGCTATGTTGTAGGTTTTGACTATCGCTGGGTAATTCCATACAGTGCCATTTTTGGAGCGGTTCTACTGTTACTAGCAGATATTGCAGCACGGTATGTCATCATGCCACTAGAGGCACCTGTTGGGGTGCTGACCGCTGTGATCGGAGCGCCGTTCTTTATCTACATCGCTCGAAGGGAGTTTACAAAGCTATGATGAAATATGCTTCCTTCAGAACGAGATTGTTTTCATATTTAATCGATCGAAAAGCAGTGTGGGTGACATTCATCCTCGGTTTATTCGTTATCTTAGCAGGGCTGATCAGTATAGGCGTCGGTGAGATCTTTATGACGCCTGTCGAGGTTGGAAAAGCGCTTTTTGGATATGGAACTGAGATGAATGAGCTCGTAGTAAAACAGTTTCGTTTTCCAAGAGTAGCCATGGCGATCCTTGCAGGTGGAGCGTTAGCTGTTTCTGGAGCCATTCTGCAAGGGATGATACGAAACCCGCTCGCTTCACCAGATATACTAGGAATCACATGGGGAGGAGCTCTTGCAACGATTGGATTCTTGACGATTTTTAGCGATCGAGCAAACGCCCTTACTGTCAGTATCCAGTGGCTGCCTCTTGCCTCATTCATCGGTGCGATCGCAACTGGATTTCTCGTGTTCGTTCTCTCCTATAAAAATGGGATCTCTCCAATCAGGCTCGTGTTGATCGGAATAGGGCTTGCCGCCGTTCTTCAAGCACTCACGACGCTTCTCATGATTGTTGGACCTATTTACAGAGCGTCAGATGCAAATATATGGATTACAGGGAGTGTTCATGGGACGAATGGGAAGGATGTTCTCACTCTTCTTCCATGGGTTGCGATATTACTACTCGTGTTGATGGTGTATTCGAGGCGCGTCAACCTACAGGAGCTAGGTGACGATGTCGCAAAAGGCGCAGGAGCCATTCTCATGAGAGACCGAATCGTTCTGTTGTTCATCAGTACTGGGCTTGCCGGTGGTGCAGTCGCATTTGCAGGAGGAATCGGCTTTGTTGGCTTGATGGCACCCCACATTGCAAGAAAGCTAGTCGGGGCATCTTTTGGTGTACTCGTTCCTGCCTCAGCACTAGTAGGGAGTATGCTTGTCATCATTGCGGATCTGATCGGTAGGACGCTGTTTTCACCTCTAGAAGTTCCAGCGGGTGTGTTTACAGCAGCGATCGGAGCCCCTTATTTTGTTTACTTACTCTATCGCTCTAGAAACTTATAAATTGACGAGGTGAAAGCCATGTATGCTCTGCAGACAAAAGACCTTACATTGGGATACGGTGAACATACCGTTATAGAAGATCTGAATTTGCTTATTCCTGAAGGGGAACTGAGTGTATTGATCGGTGCGAACGGATGTGGCAAATCAACGCTACTGAGAAGTTTAGCGCGTCTCTTAAAACCACATTCTGGTGGAGTTGTGCTTAATGGAGAAGCAATCTCAAGCATGCAGACGAAAGAGATCGCACGTAAGATGGCTATTCTTCCTCAAGGGCCGGTTGCACCTGAAGGTCTTACTGTGCTTCAACTCGTCAAGCAAGGGCGCTATCCATATCAAAGCTGGTTGAATCAGTGGAAGGAAGAAGATGAGGAAGCCGTCCAGAGAGCTTTAAAGTCTACGAATCTTGAAGAGTTAGCAGAGCGGAGCGTTGATTCTCTGTCAGGCGGACAGCGACAGCGAGCGTGGATCGCTCTGACACTCGCTCAAGATACAGATATTATTCTGTTAGATGAACCAACAACGTACCTCGACCTTGCTCATCAGGTCGAAGTGCTGGATCTCTTGTTTGAGTTAAACAGACGCGATAACCGTACGATCGTTATGGTACTGCATGACTTGAACCTTGCGTGCAGGTATGCAGACCACATTATTGCAGTGAAAGATAAAGGGATTTATGATCAAGGAAAACCTGAGGATATTATATCAGTCAACCTTGTGAAGGATGTATTCGGACTGGATTGCAACATACTAGAGGATCCGCTCTTTGGGACGCCGTTATGTGTACCACATGGAAAGGGGAGAAACATTCATGCTAGCCAAACCGCAAACGTTTAGTAATGAAGAAAAAGCGATACTTGAGAAGCTAAGACTCCATGTGGGAGTGGACCCTTCAGCTACCGGTCAGCTCGGAGAAGTGAAAGATCTATTAGATGCAGATCATCTGAAACGTTTCCTTCAGAAACTTGTTGATGAAGGTCACTTTCCTTCCTTGATCGTCGCAGGATCGCAGTTTGTAAAACGATATGCTTTCATGCTTCTCGTCCCTTTCTTTTATTCGTTCACGAAATGGAATAAGCCTATTGTCGCTGGGCCGGAAATGCTTAAGTACAATGTCGATACAAGTACGACACCATGGATGATGAACTTTGTTCTCCCGAATGACACGATGAGTAAGTCTGCAACGAGAAGCGAGATGAGAGCAAAACTTGCTGATGAGTTGATCAATAAAAACCTTGCTCCACTTATCGAGACCATCGTAGGATCTACAAAACTTTCACCTACCATTCTATGGGAAAATGCTGCAATCTATTTATTTTGGTTGTACGAAACGGAGCTTCAGAAGGATGCGGACGAAGAACAACTAGCTAGGATCCAAGAGGATTTTCACTACCTACTAAAAGAGTTTCAGTGCACGAGCTTTACGTGTGGCGTAAATCCATTCATTCAATATCACACAAAAAAAGAAGATTCAGCAAACGGCATACAACGCTTTCGAAAAACCTGCTGTCTTTTCGATCAAGCGTCAGATGACGGCCGCTGCTGCAAAACATGCCCTAAGATGAAGTGACAGGCACCACCCGGTTTATGTTGAACTCTGTCGAACTGTCTGCTCATCATATAGGACCTCTCGCCGATACGTTCTTGTGAATAGGAAGAGCCCAGTCAAAATGATCCCACCTCCTACCCACTGCAGGAGGTGCAGTGTTTCGCCGAGCAGGAGATATGCGAGAATGCTAGCTCCGATGGGCTCAAATAGAATGCTCATGGCGATAACGTTAACACTGACCCATTTCACTGACCAGTTTAGTAGTGAATGCCCTAGTAAAGTAGGAAAGACCGCTAAAAGAACAAACATCATCCAATCCGAGCCTGCGTAACCGATGAAGGGGTACGTGAGTACAGCGTTATACAGGATGAGCGTGATCGCCGCGATTCCATATACGATGAATGTATATGGGATAAGATCGAGTCGCTTCCGAACGTTTTGACCGAATAACAAATAACCCGTCACCATCGCACAAGCAGTGAGGGCAAGCATGTCGCCGAAAAGGGCGATGCCGCTCACTCTGAAATCTCCCCAGCTAATCACAATAGAACCTGCAATGGCGGTTATTCCACCAACAATTGCAGGCCAAGATAGTTTTTCTTTAAAAAATAGATAAGTACCGATAAAAGCAAATAATGGCTGAAGCGTGACGAGTACAACAGAACTTGCAACTGAAGTGTAGTTGAGTGACTCGAACCAAAGAATAAAATGAAAAGCGAGGCTGATGCCTGCAAGGGTTCCAAAACCCCAGTCTCTTTTGCTAACTCGTTTGAAATCGCCTCGGTACCGGAAGATTACGAGGGGCACCATCAAGCAAGTCGCAAAGATCAGGCGGTACATCGCGATGATCGAGGCAGGAGCGGACGTTAGCTTAACCATAACCGCTGATGTTGAAATAAAAGCAACCGCAATCGCGATCGCTACATACGACTTTTTTTGTTGGGAAGTAGACAACAGTATTCCTTCTCTCTCTTCGTAATCTATTAAACGAGTTCTGCTTCAGCTTCTTCATTCGAATGCTGATCAAACGCATCACACCTTCTGTATCCTCCAAACTTTTCTTCAAGTTTCTCTCCCATTTGAAAAAGTGCTTCTTCGTTTCCATTTCGACTAACAAGCTGAACACCGATAGGCAAACCTTCTTCTTTACTTGTTCCGATTGGGACCACGAGCGAGGGAAGTCCCCAAACGTTTGCGAATGCAACGTAGGGCATATAGTTTAAGAATGTTCTTCTGATCGAGAAAATTTCTTGGTATAGTTCTCCATGCAGCGGAGCAGGTGTATGATAGACCGGCAATACTAGTATACGTCTATCTAAATACTCTTGAATGAGATCCTCACCACGCGTGATCATCATGATGATGTTGTCCGTCTGTTTTCGATTCGGTTTAAAGAGCTTTGCTCCGATTAATGCCCAAGATAAGTAGGAATGAACAGAAGAGGTTCTGAAAAACTTCTCCTTCATATATTCTGCAATCGGAACAGCGCTTCCATCTTCACTCATAAGTTTAGCAAGAGATGCGCCACCGTCGATCGACATGATCTGTTGCCACAGAAGTGCTGCTTCATTAAAGAATGGAGGGTTATTCTGCTCGGTGTCGATTTCTTCTGTAAATGTATCACGAATACTCGAGAGAAGCTGAAACGTCTCACGGTTAATCGGAATACGGTGATGAGGAGTTGGGAAAACGAGTTTAAATTCATCCAAGCTAGACGTTTCCGAACGTTCGTCTGAAATGATCTGGTTGATCAATCGGGCATCTCGAACGGATTTACTTATCGCTCCAATCCCAAGCATCCGCTCCTGTTCACGGATGTGAACGAAAGGAAAGGTTCCTTCGTGGGATACTTGGCGATTACCAGACTTGAATCCTATGACACCATTAAAATGAGCAGGTATCCGAATTGATCCACCGATATCTGATCCGATCCCAACAGCTGCACCTCCTGCAGCGATCAAGCTTGCTTCGCCACCACTTGATCCACCAGCCGTTCGAGAGATGTCCCAGGGATTGTTTGTCCTTCCATAGTGTTTATTATCTGTCTCCTGACAAAAACAAAGCTGCGGCGTATTCGATTTACCCAAAATGATCGCACCCTCGTCCTTTAAGCGTTTCACAACGTGGGCATCTTGCTTTTCACGATGTGTTGTACGATAGCTAAGTCCTCCGGTTGTGTACATCCCCTCCACGTGAAAGCATTCCTTCACACTGATCGGAACACCGAACAAACGACCTTCTGCCTTTTTAGTTGCAAGAGTATAGTCTGCAAGTTTGGCTTCTTCGAGCGCCTTATCAAAACGGTCTTCAACCAGACAGTTTAGAGTAGGATTGATCGATTTAAGCTGGTCGATATACGTTTTGACAACTTGAGAAGACGAAACTTCTCTACTTGCAATCTTCTTTGACAGGGAAACGGCATCCAAATCTACTAGTGACATCTTATCCCTCCATCGTGTCGGACTGAGCCCCGACAAGGTTTACTTAATTAATTCGTCCCCTAACAACATAATCCTTTAAATGACAGGTGACAGGCACCACTCACATATGCTCGAAGAATGTCGACAGAACGGCAACAAAAAAAGCATTTCGTAACGTACGAAATGCTAGTTTCGATTATGAAACAGAGTGCTGAGAGGGAAGAGATGACTGAAAGAGTTCGCTTCTTGAGGTTTTCGGATCATAGTAAACAACAAGAAGCTCCTTTTCACCGTTATTTATCATCGTGTCGACGATCGTATGCTTTTGAAGTTCTCTCTGTGTAAGGCTCAACGATTTAAACCTTTCCCCAAGTAACTGAGGCGTATCTGCAAGTGTATGAAGAAGAGATAGCTGAGTTGCTTTCTCAAGACGATTTTCCCACCAAACCGTTCGTGGTTTCGTTTTAGCGTTCGTTAAGTAATCGATCTTCATAAGAGCAATGATCTGATCAATCTGTTCAGGTGCTCGCATTCTAAGGAAAGTCGCAAGTCTTTTAAACAGATCTTCAAGCTGATGACCGATTCGAGACCAACCATTCTCCTCCCAATAGCTACCGAACTCCTGGAAAAAGTCGAATGGAGAATCGAAAACCTCTGTGACAAGGTACTCGATTGTACGATCCATTCGATGGTCATTCCAGTACTTTTCTAACACATCTTCAACCTGCTTAATTCGGATGATGTCATCAAAGGACAACACATTGTTTCCTAGTATTTCATACGGAGCGTGGTCCATGTAGAGGTAACCATGGTTTGCAGCATTAATCCGAACCCCGGTTCCTCTTAGCATCTTAAGAAAACCAAGCTGTAGCTCTTCTGGTCGAAACGCAAAGACATCGTTAAACGTTTTACGAAACGAGCTGTAATCTTCCTCAGGGAGTCCAGCGATCAAATCGAGGTGCTGATCGATCTTTCCGCCGTCTTTGACCATCGTAATGGTTCTCGCAAGCTTTTCGAAGTTTTGTTTTCGCATCACGAGCTCATTCGTCGCATCGTTTGTAGATTGAATGCCGATTTCAAAACGAAACAGGCCAGGAGGTGCTTCACGATTAAGAAATTCCAACACCTCAGGTCTCATGATATCCGCCGTAATTTCAAACTGAAAAACGCACCCAGGTCGGTGGTGGTCAATAAGGAATTGAAACAGATCGATCGCGTAATTTCTTCGGATGTTAAACGTTCTGTCAACAAACTTAATCGTTTTTGCTCCGTTATCCATCAAGTAAAGAAGTTCATCTTTCATGCGCTCGACTGGAAAATACCGAACACCCACTTCGATGGAAGACAAGCAAAACTGACAGGAATAAGGGCACCCTCGACTCGTCTCTACATACGTTACACGCCGTCCTAATTCTGCGATGTCCTCTTCAAAGCGAAAAGGGGAAGGGATATCACTCAACGAAAGCTTCACAGCAGGAGCGTTGATATGATTTTTTCCATCTTTTCGAAAAGCGATGCCTTTCACGTCGTCCACTGACTCACCAGCTTCAATACGCTTTAGAAGCTCTTTAAACGTAGCTTCACCTTCTCCCATGACGATGTAATCCACCTCAGGAGCCCGATCGAGCCACTCGTATACATCATACGAAACTTCAGGACCGCCAAGAACGATCTTAAGAGAAGGGTTCACTTTTTTCAGCATCTTGATAACTGGGAGCGTTTCTTCAATATTCCATATATAACAGCTGAACCCGAGGACATCGGGCTTCATGGTGTGAAGATCACTAACAATATTCATAACGGGGTCTTTAATCGTATACTCAGCCATCTTTACATCGAACTCCGGTGCAGCAGAAGCTTTCAGGTAGCGTAGCGCAAGACATGTATGAATATATTTAGCGTTCAGCGTACTAACAACAACGTTCATCTTTCCAACTCCTGTAAAATTATTCATTACAATTATAGCACCTCTTGATCAAAAGTAATCAGTTTTAAACATCTGATTATTCAGAATAATAGTTGAAGCAAGTGAAGCTCCGTGAGATGATAAATAAAAAAAGAGGAGTGACTGTTTTGGAAATCGCTTCTGTAACGAGGGAACATCCGTTTACGGAACAGGATCTTGAGTACACTGCGCTTTTGCCACATTATCGTGTTGACCTCAGAAGAGGTAGTGATGAAAAACGCGATCACTTTTACAATGCCGGTGTGAGTGACTGGTCACAGCTGTCCTGGAAAGAAGTAGGAAGGCCGTTCGAAGTTAAAAAGCTTGCAAAGGATCGTGTGGAGTGGGAACAAAGAAACGATACGACAATGCCGGTTAAAACCTCTTGGGAGCATTTTAACCGTTCCTTCCACAGTTTGTTCATGCAAGATGTACCAGCAGAACAGTACAGGCTCAAAGCTGAATTGAAAGATAGTTTCAAAGGTTTTCGGATGCAGGATGTAAAGCACGGGCTGGGTGAGATGATTCGACTATCACTATGGAATTACGTTCATCGAATCGAAGACGGCATCTGGGATCCAAGAGGAAAGCGGGCGTTGTTTGAAGGATTGGATGTGTCAAAACCGCGTATTCTATTTCTAGGGGCAGCTGAAGGGTACGAAGCGATGCAGCTTCATGCGATGTATCCCGGCGGAGAAGTCGTGATGGTGGATTATGATGCGTTTTGTAAAACCGATCGTTTCGGCAAATTTCCAAACACGTACCCTTTTCTTGGAACGAATCCTCAAACAGGTGCAACGAAAGTCTGGTACAAAGACGAGATGAACATTACGTATCTAGTAAAAGATATTCGTGACCTCGATTTTCAAAACGAATTTGATATCGTGTTAAGTGTTGGATTACTAGAGCACGTTCCTGACGAATTTAAGCCGGACATCTTAGAATGGCATAGGAAGTTTGTGAAGCCAAGCGGCTATGTCATCATGACGACTCCACGAAATCAAGTGAAATCGAGAATCTACTATCACATTATGGCGGATATTATGAACCACACGTATCGTGAATTGATGGACATTCGTCAGATGGGACTATACGCTTACGAAAATGGATTCGAGATCTTAAGGAACGGCTATATCAAAGTTCATAACGGAATTATTGCAAGAGCACGCTGATCGTTGGTGAATCTCTCAAATATATGGTATGTGTAGAGGGAAACCAATAGGAGGGATAAGATGACTGTACATTCATTTACGGTAAAAACGATCCAAGGTAACGATGTTCAGCTATCAGAATATGAAGGGAAGGTTCTTCTCATTGTAAATACGGCTAGTAAATGCGGCTTAACACCTCAGTATGAAGGCCTTCAAGAACTCTATCGATCATTAGAAGAACAGCCTTTTGAAATTCTAGGTTTTCCATGTAATCAGTTTGGTAGTCAAGAACCTGGTTCTGAAGAAGAGATCCAAGCGTTTTGCTCGCTTAACTATGGCGTTGATTTCCCTATGTTCTCAAAAATCGATGTGAACGGTGACGATGCTCACCCGCTGTACAAGTATTTAACGCACGAGGCACCTGAAGTCGAACACGGCGACATTCCTTGGAATTTCACAAAGTTTCTTGTCGATAAGGGTGGCAACGTTATCAAACGGTATTCCCCAGAAACAGAGCCACAAGAATTGAAGAAAGATGTCGAAGAAATGCTCTGATTGAGGTTCAATTTTTGTCGGATGCGGGTATATCACCTTTGAGGTGATATCAAAATGAAATGGTGGATTCCGTTTTGCTATATGATTGGAACGTTTTCAGGAGCCATGCTCAGCGGTTGGGGCATGGACAGAGAATGGGATGTGTTTCCTTCGTTTGCAATGGCGATCACAGCGTTTTTCATTAGTTTGATATACATGGTCTTCCGAGACATCGTTCCTAAAGTGTTTCAGGAAACGCTGCGCAACTAAGCGCAGCGTTTTTTGCAACATACAAAAAGCCCTGCTTATAGGGCTTTTAGCTGTAAGTATGTGTCGTACTAGGTGTGATTCGCGAAACCATTTCCTCTAGTAATGACTGTACGTTCCCGGATTCATACAAAGCAAGAAACCTCTCTGCCGAATGTTTGTCTACGTGATACGTTAATCCAGTGTGGTAGTCAATCATAAAATACGTTTCTTCGCCGTTATGATTTCCTGAAAGCAGTTCATACTTCTCATACTCGTAATACACTTCAGTTCCATTCTGGGTCTTTTCTAAATACGTCTCAAAAGGTGCAATCGTAAACACAGCTTCCTTTTTCATCATACTTCCTCCTCTAAATGACTTACCTTAATTGCTAGTTTGTCCAGAAGGAAACGTTTTATACATAGAAAAATAGTTTACGAGTTTGTTAACGCTAGCATCCAATTTCGAATGGATGGATCGGGGGATCAGGTGGAAATAAGAAAGAAGATTTTCCGTTGTTCCATTTCCATGCCGCATAAGCCGCTAGACAAGCGTCGAATGAATGCGTTGACTCAAGAGCTTTTTCCGGAATAGCGAGCACACCTTCACGTTCTAAGAACGATTTAATTCTTTTCCTTGAAATGATGTCCGTTTTATAGGTGAGTACAGCTTCCTTATCTAGCATCCTAAGGCCCACTGCTGCTCCTGGATGAACCTCTACGATACTAGAGTTTAAAGCAGCAAGTCCCCTTGATAAAGCAACTCCTCTCAACGTGAGGTAGACCATTCGGGTCATCGTAGGTGTCATGATCGACCCACTCTTCATACCAGCTTCTTTAGTGCGGTTTCTAAGTGCTCTGTCACCAGGGCGATCTCCTCCTCCGGGTTGATAGGAGAGCGGGGCGTCCATTCCGATCACCATGTGCTTCTTTTCACTACTAAACCGTTTGTAAATTTCCTCATCAGAGGCTCCTTCTATCAATTCGTTGAAGCAAATTCTATTTTCATCACCTGAAAAGATACTGATCGATGTGTCTTTCGTATTAGAGGGACCAGATAGGTCGATGCCAATATATAGCGTCATCACGTTTCTCCTTTTTACACAGTATAAGGTAACAGTAAGCCCAAGCGTTGTTTATGTAAACTCTCATGTAAGATATAGTGAAAGGACAGAAATGGACTGATTAACGATGGATCTGAAACAGAAATTATTTAAATTTGTAGGAGGACGAATACTAAAAACGGGTCTTGCCGCGTTCATTACGGCTTGGATTTGCGATGCGCTTGGATTGCCTGTTCTTTTTGCTGTCATCACAGCGATCGTAACGGTTGAGCCCACCGCTTCTGACTCGATCAAAAAAGGAATCGTACGATTTCCAGCAGCGGCGATCGGCGCAGGCTTTGCGATGATCTTTGAGTCGTTCCTCCACCAATCTCCTTTTACTTATGCACTAGCAGCAACACTTACACTCATCGCATGTCACAAACTACATCTCGATTCGGGCATGCTCGTCGCAACACTTACCGCTGTTGCGATGATTCCAGATGCGACGGGAGATCATATGACGACCTTCGTACTGAGACTCAGTACAACGTTGATCGGGATTGTCGTATCCACTGCGATAAACTATTTTGTTATGCCTCCAAAATTTCACTCGATGATCAACCAGAGCGTTGAAGGGCTGTATCACAGTGCCGGCGATCTTCTTGATCAAATTATGAAAGACCTTCCGCACGCACGAAAGCAAAACATGGTGTACCAACGCGTAAGTCGCGAACTTCAACGAACGTATCAATTGATTGAATACCAAAGGGAAGAATGGAAGTATCGCCGCCATAGCATGCAGGAGGTGAGAAGTTTTTCCGTCATCCTAAAAAAGCTCGAATATATGCAGAAAATCCTCTATCACCTTGGAAACATGCTTTTTGTCGATACAAAAAAAGGGTTTGATGAAGGTGACTACGACACGATCATCGATGCAGGGTGTTCGATCTCCAAAGCCTTCCATGATCCAACGAATCAGATTGGGGAAGAGCACCTTTTGAAAATAGAAAAACTTGATCAGCTTTTTCATGAGCTCGACGATACGAGAACGATCTCGTCAACTTCCCGTCATCATTTTGATGATAAGATGATCATCATCTTCGAGCTTCTATCTCTCAACGATGTACTCGATGATCTCTATATGCTAGAGCAAAAAGAATTACGTCACTACAGAAGGAGTCCTCATCATGACGCTGAAGTTTGAGGAGAAATGGGAGAGAACGATTTCCGAGAAAGATCGCATGCTTTTCTATGAAACATACAAGCAGTATCCGATCAAGTTACATACGGTAGCATTCGCGCCTGTACGGATCGCCATCAATCATCACGGTTCACTTCTTGCAACCGTCCTAGTCTTGAACGGCAAGGAACGTGAATGGAAGCTGGATGACACAATTCTTCACTATTGTGAGAGAGATGAATTGGTCGCTGAATATACTTTCTCACATCCATCTCTTGTCGTTCCACCTCGTTGTGCGATGCCCTGGACGTTCATATTTAACTCGAATACGTTTCAGAAAGAGCCCAATTAAAACATTGGGAAATAAAATTTTTGTAAAATACGAAAAAGTCTATCGGAAAGCGGTTCCAGTGTTTTACAACAGTAGAATATAAGGCTTCTGTACCACCTTACTGTATTAAAAACAAAAGAAATATGTTACAATTGTTTTTGGAATGTGTCTAAAATTACAAAGAGGGGGACAAATGGATGGCGAAGAAAAGAGTATTCAGTTTGTTCGTAGCATTATTATCGATCTCTATGATTCTTGGGGCTTGTGGATCTGGAGGCGGCGATGGAGCTGGTGGATCACCTAAAGAGCTAAGCCTACTAACTGGTGGTACTGGTGGTACATACTTCCCGCTAGGTGGAGAAATTGCAACTTCAATCCAAGACAACACAGACATTGAAAGTGCTAACGCACAGTCTTCAGGTGCATCTGTAGAGAACATGCAGACACTACAGAGCGGAGATGCAGATGTTGCGTTCACTCAAACAGACATCGCTGCTTATGCAACAAAGGGCGAGCTAATGTTTGAAGATGGAAAAGTTGATAATGTACAAGCTATCGGAACGCTTTATCCTGAAACGATTCAAGTTGTAACACTGAAGGAAAGTGGAATCGCTTCAATCGAAGATCTTAAAGGTAAGAAGGTTTCTGTTGGAGCTCCTGGAAGTGGAACATATGCAAACGCTGAGCAAGTCCTTGAAGTTCATGGCATCACGATGGACGACATCGATGCACAGCACCTTGCATTCGATGAGTCTACTGAAGGAATTCAAGATGGTAACATCGATGCAGCATTCATTACTTCTGGAACGCCGACTGGTGCAGTAGAAGGATTGTCTGCAGTAAAACCTGTTAACGTTCTGCCGATCGAACAAGATATGATCGATAAGCTTATCGAGAAATACCCTTACTATGCAGAAGACACGATCAAGAGCGGTACTTATGGACTTGAAGAAGATACAACAACTGTTGCAGTACTTGCAATGCTTGTTGCTCGTTCTGACCTTGATGAAGAGTATGTATACAACATGACGAAAGCTATTTTCGACAACGCAGATAAAATTACACATGCTAAAGGTGAATTCATCACAGCAGATAGCGCACTTAACGGTGTAGGAATCGATCTTCACCCAGGTGCAAAGAAGTATTTTGATGAAAAAGGAGTCAAAAGCGAGTAAGCTTCTTTATAATCTATAAAAAAAGGATGTGATGGACGCAGGCTGCGAGCAGCCTGCGTCTTCTTACAATGATACTATCAACCTCAACCAGACAGTTTCTGTTTCACACAAGCTTGGCGATCGTTCTGATTATGGTTGTTTTTACGTACCCCTTTTTTACAGTGATGGGTCTTGAGAATGGAAAGACTGGTAAGTTTTTAGCTTATGTTCCGATTGATTCTGCACCGGAAGATTTTGATATCCGCTACACGCACTCTGTACACCGCACGCCTGTCTTAGAGTCTTACTATATTTCAGAGGACGGCACGATTGTTCAATATGAACTTTCTTATGAAAACTTTGCAGTTGGAATGCCGGCGAATGCGGGTGAAGGAGAGCGGTTTATTCAAGACGAAGAGGGATACAAAATCAAAGACATGAACCGTGAACTGCCGTCGATCGACTTGCGTACCGGTAAGGTCATAGCAGATCATACGCTTCTTGTGGAAGATCAAGAAGTGAAGCTTAGCAAGGTGATTGAACCTGGCTCATGGCTTCACATGGAACCGGGAACAATAAGTTTGTGGAAGTGGATGAAAGGAGTTAATTTGCTTGAGTGACAAAGACAAAGAAAAAGATAAACCAATAGATCGTGAAGAAAACGAAGAATTTACAGAAGAACAATCCAGGGACTTAATGGCGAAATTTGACCCAGAAGCAGGACACCGTACGCTTACCGGCGTTATAGGGTGGATTTCAGTTATTGGACTCGTTGGATTCTCTGTATTCCAATTGTATACTGCAATATTTGGAGTTTTTACCGCTCAACTGCAGCGTTCCATCCACTTAGCTTTTGCGCTTGGTCTGATCTTCTTGTTGTTTCCTGCTTCAAAGAAGCGTCTTAAGGATAAGAAAAGAAGGTTTCAAGTAGCCTGGTATGATGGACTGCTTGCGCTTGTCGGTGTTTATGTCGGTATGTACTGGCCGCTCAATTTCGAAGAACTTGTGTTTCGTGTTGGTCGTTTGACGACGCTCGATTTAATCGTTGGATTCCTAGCGATTGTTCTCGTCCTTGAGGCAACGAGACGTGTCGTGGGACTGCCAATTACCATCATTACGTCGATCTTCCTTCTTTATGCATATTTAGGACCATATATGCCAGGGTTCTTACAGCATAGAGGATTGAGCATCGATCGTATTATCCGCTCGATGTATTTTACAACAGAGGGGATACTCGGAACCCCACTTGGCGTTTCGGCAACGTTCATCTTCCTCTTCCTCCTATTCGGAGCTTTTCTCGTCAAAACTGGCGTGGGGCAGTACTTCAATGACCTTGCGCTCGTGATTGCAGGAAAAAGAGTCGGTGGACCGGCAAAAGTTGCGATCTTCTCTAGTGCACTACAGGGAACGATCAGTGGAAGCTCGGTTGCGAACGTTGTGACATCAGGTTCCTTCACAATTCCGATGATGAAACGTCTCGGTTATAAAAAGGAATTCGCTGGTGGTGTTGAAGCGGCCGCTTCGACTGGTGGACAGCTTATGCCACCGATCATGGGTGCCGCAGCCTTCCTAATGGTCGAATTTATTGGAGGGGGCATCACGTACTGGGAAATTGCAAAAGCAGCAGCAATACCAGCTGCTCTTTATTTCACAGGAATTTGGATCATGACCCACTTTGAAGCAAAGCGTATCGGACTACGTGGGCTTACAGAAGATGAAATGCCAGATCGTAAGCAAGTATTGATGAAAATTTACCTTCTGCTCCCGATCGCAGCTGTTATTTTCTTCTTGATGTCAGGTACGTCTGTTACTAGAGCGGCGCTTTATGCGATCTTAACGTCGATCGTTGTTGGAGCGATCAACAAAGAAACGAGAATGGGTATCGGTGATTTCGTCGACGCACTAGCAAACGGTGCACGTACCGCACTTGGAGTAGCAGCTGCAACGGCAGCCGCAGGTATGATCGTCGGAGTCGTTACGTTAACAGGACTTGGATTAAAGCTTGCGAACAGCTTAGTGTCACTATCTGGTGAGAACCTCTTACTCACGTTGTTCTTCACGATGATCGCATCACTTATCCTTGGAATGGGATCACCGACAACCGCGAACTATGTTATTACCTCTACGATAGCGGCACCAGCACTAATCGTGCTATCTGTGCCTGAACTATCTGCTCATATGTTCGTATTCTACTTTGGTATCGTAGCGGATATCACGCCACCAGTAGCACTTGCGGCCTTTGCTGCAGCTGGTGTGTCTGGAGGTGAGCCGCTCCGAACCGGGGTCAATTCAGCCAAGCTCGCCATCGCCGCGTTTATCATCCCATACATCTTCGTGCTATCGCCGGAGCTCATGATGATCGATACAACGTGGCAAGAACTTCTGTGGGTACTGTTCACATCACTCACTGGTATGATCAGTATCGGTGCAGGTATGATCGGGTACTGGTACAGAAAAACGCATGCCATCGAACGTATCGCTGGCGTAGCCGCTGGTATCATGCTGATCTACCCTGAAGGATCTACAGACCTTTACGGCCTAGGTCTCTTCATCGCACTACTCGTTCTACAATTTGTAATCAAACGAGACGACCAAGATAAAAAGCAAGTTGCGAACGCGTAATTTGAAAGCCGCTCATTTTGAGCGGCTTTTTTTAGGTTGTGTTGATGGCCGTTTTTTGAAACCTATGCAAGGATAACGTTATGTGGAGGTCTGGGAAGTTTGTCTGCGTTGAATACGATCTAGTAGGAGTGAATGCCGCTTGACGCATACGATACGCCTAGTGTTCTCTGATCGAATTCATCAACGACTTCCTTTACTTTCTGACAGCGTGCTAACATACTTACAAGCAAATTGGTTGCTACTAACATCGAAATTTTCTTCATGATGTTACCTCCTTTTATCTACCTCTCTTCTTATATTCAAGTTGATCTTTCTTGGTAAGTAACGAACTCCATTGAATTTGAAGGAAAACAAATGCGTTCACAAGTTCTCTCCAGACAAAAAACACCACCTAACGAAGCGTAGTGTTTTCTTATTCATGTTAAATTGGGTAGTTGGAGCGGGTCTTTTTTGTAAGCATCCCAATACCAAAAAACATACTTCTCAACAAATTCAGGCTTCTGTGAAGCTTCTAATTTTAGCTTTCTCTTTTCGAGATAATCTTCTTTCGTTAAGCCAAATACTTCACCAATCACGGGTTTTTTCTCTGTGAAATAAAACATGTCCGGGGTATAGTTCCCATATTCCGGTATTGGTTCGAATGGCTTGTAAAAGAGAAGGTCATTTTCAACCGAAGCTTCATACGCTTCTTTTTCTTTAGAGCTTTCTACAAAGAGACCCTGTTTCGTGATTGGCATGACCGTAAAGGATGTGAGGGTTAAGATCGATGTTCTTTTCCTCTTTTTTTCAGCGAACCCGGCGATAAAATATTCTTTGCTATGCTCAGATTCCTTTTGATACTCTTTGACCCACAGCTCCTTATCACAATAGAATTTGGCAGGTTTGCCAAATGCGCTTCTACAATAGACAAAGAATTTTTCGTCGGTATCATATATCACTGTCTCAGAACTTTCGTATGTCATATAAACAAATCGAAAATCACCTTTCTTCATAGAAGATATGTCCTTCCGTTTATAAATCAACTCTTGTAATGAGCGTTTGGTGCGTTTTGAAATGTAGATGTCAATGAACTTTAGTTGCCCAAACACTTTCTTTAGTACATCCTCTTTATCCTTTGGCATTATGGATTGTTTCATGACAGCATGTTTCCAAGCCATAAGATTTAGCCGACTCGAAAAACCAAGCATGGTGGCTTCTCCCTGCTGTGTTCCACCTTCACCTGAATACGAACCGGGCTGCGATTGCGTTGATTCTTCTGGAGCCTCTCTTTCTTTTTTCGGGATCAACCCTTCAATGCGAACAGCGAAACGATCGCCGTTTTTCTTCCATCCTGATTCATAATGCACGTTCGACTTGTAGTGATTATAGCGACAACAGTTCCGATCGTGTTCAACATTCTTCTTTGCGTTATAAAACGCCATGTCTTTTCGGATGCGTTGTTCAATCTCGTTTTGACAGCAACACGTTAAGATAACCTTCCCGTCATCTATCAACTTTTTTAACTCCTCTTTTTTTGAGTTTGATGCGTTCTCATAGGAATGATACGCAACTTCATGTGTGACGAGGTTTAAAACCTTAAAGAAATAGTTTTTTCTCATTCATTTCCCTCCTCTCTTATTTCCAAAGTCTTCTGTCTTATGTGCGCAATTCCTGCATTTACGATTCTACGATTTCATTTACTTACTGCATTAAAGAAGGTGTGTATTCTGATAAAACAATTCCACCTTCTAAGAATGGAAGGTGGGTACACGAATAAGCGGTTTTCGGTTCGGTATCTTCTGCAAAACGTACCAATATTGGCCTTCCTCACATCCATTTCTCTTACTTGTTGATTACTAGGGATACTACTTGACTCCCGCGGTAAAACGGGGGACAGAGACCCCGGACCGGACGTTTTTGATCTGACCCCTAAAAATTGGACACTTATGTAATTATGCTGCTTTCTGGACATGAGTCCGGTATTTTACCGGACTCATGCTTTTTAGTTTGGATTTAATTCGTACATGATTGTAATAATGGATATATGTTTCTAGCTCTTGTTTGAAATGCTCGATATCTTTGAACTCTTTTCTGTGTAGGAATTCGGATTTCAAAATGCCAAAGAAACTCTCGATAACCGCGTTATCGTAACAGTTGCCCTTTCGGGACATACTTTGCGTAATATTATTTTCTTTTAGTTTTTCCTGGTATTTTGCCAATTGATAATGCACACCTTGATCCGAATGGACAAGAAGCTCATGGTTCCCATCCAAATGCTCTAGAGCTTGATTCATCATCGTTTCCACTAGCTCATAAGTAGGTCTAGAGCGAATGGTGTAGGAGATAATCTCCCGATTAAATAAATCCAAAACAGGTGAGAGATACAGCTTCTCACCGAAAAGTTTGAACTCCGTAATGTCTGTGACCCACTTCTGATTTGGCTTTTCTGCATCAAACTCACGATTGAGGATGTTGTCTGCAAGTTTACCGATTTTTCCTTTGTAGGCCTTGTATTTCTTCATTCGGACTTGGCACTTTAGCCCCAACGCTTTCATAATTCTGTATACCTTTTTGTGGTTCACATAAATACCTTGATTCCTGAGGTCATCGCGTATGCGTCGATAGCCATAACCCCGATCATGAAAGTAATACAAAGAAGTGATTTTCTCTTTTAGCTCTTGGTCAGGGTCAGGTTGACTCATCTTATTAATCATAAAGTAGTACGTACTGCGCGGCAGACCAGCAACCTTGAGTAGTTTCTTCACAGGAAAATTGTGCCTTAGCTCAAAAACTATTTGGGCTTTTTCTTGTTTTGAGACGATTCCTTTTCTTGAACTAAGGCTTTCAACTTTTTTAGGTACGCATTCTCCATTCGAAGGTATTCAAGCTCTTCCTGCATCGCCTCGACAGAGTCTTTCTCTTGCGCTTCTTTATTGGTATTTTCCTTTTTGTGAGATGACATATGGCTACGCCCCCTTCCGGATGGTTCAAGGGCATCGATCCCACCTGTTTCCCATTTCTTCTTCCACCTTCGAACCATAGAGAAGTCTGGGATATGAAAGCGCGCCGAAGCCTCTCGAACAGAAGTATTCGTTTCTTGAATGTACTGAATTACACTCAGTTTAAAGGCTTTGGAATAGTTTGTATAGGGATTGGTAAACGCACGGTCTCCATGATACTCATACAATTTCACCCAGTATCGAAGGATAGAGTCGTCTACTCCTACCTCTTCAGCAAGTGTTCTATAACTTATATTTTCGTTAAAATACCTCTTTACTACTTCGTTTTTTTCATAAAATGAAAACTTGCCCAACTAAAACAACCCCCAATGTTAGATTTGTGTCCAACAATTGGGGGTCGCTTCATTTTTTGTCCGGGAGGAGGCTCGAGCGTTCGTCCGCAGGAAAGCAAGCGGTATTCGTACTGCTATGGCATAGGGAGGGCAATAACTAGGGCTTCCCAAATGTATGTAAATTGTAACGATACCATCGTAAAAATATGATATGATGAAAGCGTCGTCATAAAAAAGAGAGAAGGTTTAGCCTTCTTTTCATGGAAGTGAATCTTGTTAGTCTTTTACTTAAAGGAGGATCACAATGGATTATAGAATTGAACGCGACACAATCGGAGAAATAAAAGTACCAGCAGACAAAATGTGGGGTGCACAAACGCAACGAAGCAAAGAAAACTTCAAAATCGGTAACGAACAAATGCCGATCGAGGTTGTGAAAGCATTCGCTATCCTTAAAAAAGGTGCAGCACTAGCGAATCAGCGTCTTGGAAAGCTTGAAGATGTAAAAGCCGATGCGATCGTACAAGCTGCAAACGAAGTGATCAACGGAGAACATAACGAGCACTTCCCGCTAGTTGTTTGGCAAACAGGAAGCGGCACACAATCGAATATGAACATGAATGAAGTCATCGCATTCCGTGCGAATGAAATATTAAAAGAACAAGGTAGTGACGCGACAGTTCACCCGAACGATGATGTGAACAAATCACAATCATCGAACGATACATTCCCAACGGCGCTTCATGTAGCAGCTGTTTTGGCAGTCGAAGATCACCTATATCCAAATCTGATTGAATTAAAAGAAACGCTTTATCAGAAGATGCAAGATTTCGATCACATTATCAAGATCGGTCGTACGCATTTACAGGATGCAACGCCTCTTACGCTTGGACAAGAAATTAGCGGATGGCATCGCATGCTCGTGAAATGTGAAAACATGCTTCTTGAAAGCGTGAAGTACATGAAGGAACTTGCGATCGGCGGAACTGCAGTCGGTACGGGCCTTAACGCTCATCCTGATTTCGGTGACATGGTTGCAGAAGAAATCAGCAAGATGACTGATCGCACGTTCAGTTCTGCGCTTAACAAATTCCATGCGCTTACGAGTCATGACGAAATCGTTCATGTACACGGCTCACTGAAAGCACTAGCGGCAGATCTGATGAAAATCGCAAACGATGTGCGCTGGCTAGCGAGTGGTCCACGCTGTGGCATCGGCGAAGTAACGATTCCAGCAAATGAGCCAGGAAGCTCGATCATGCCTGGTAAAGTGAATCCAACACAAAGTGAAGCTCTTACGATGGTAGCAGCTCAAGTGATGGGGAACGATGCGACGATCGGTTTCTCTGCAAGCCAAGGTAACTTTGAACTAAACGTGTTCAAACCGGTTATCATCTATAACTTCCTTCAATCTGCAAGACTGCTTGCAGACGGCATGAAGTCGTTTAACGACAAATGCGCGGTTGGTATCGAACCGAACGAAGAAGTGATCGGTGAATACTTAAAGAACTCACTGATGCTCGTTACAGCACTGAATCCTCATATCGGATATGAGAATGCAGCGAGCATTGCGAAGAAAGCTCACCAGGATGGTACGACACTTCGCGAAGCTGCACTAGAAAGTGGTCATCTGACAGCTGAGCAGTTCGATGATATTGTACGACCTGAAGAAATGATTTCACCTAAATAAACACGAAAAAAGCGGGGGCTTGGAACCCCGCTTTTTTTCTTTCTTTCAAGATTAGGTAAGCGCTTACGATTTTGACGGAAGAACAGCCCTGATGCCTTTGTAGATCAACACAAGTGCAAATAGCAGCGCCGCTAAGTATCCAACCACTTCGAATACCGGGTTGAGACTTGATAGGAAAGAATCAGCCTCAGATAATCGAAGCATTGCAAAACCAGCAATCATAGCAGCTACGAAAAGCAATGTACGATCCAACATAATCAGCACTCCCTTTGAAAGAAGAATTTTTTATTGCCATACAAATATATGCAGAATAAGCAGTTGGCAGACCCTAACTGTCCTAATTATTCATAAATATTTTTTGTGGACAGGCGCATGCCTTCCATTAAAAAAAGAGCTTGGCACGTGCCAAACTCCTTTTGATCTCTATTTCCACTGCGCTACTTTATCCGTATCCGTTACAAACATAAAGATTTTTCCTTTATCCATTTCTGATTCATACCGTTCAGCATCTTCTTCGGAGAAGCCGATCTCTTCCATCTTGTTACGTAGTTCGTCGCCTTTTCTACTGAATACGTTCTTAAGGCTTTTCAGACCCATTTCTTTTCTGTCGATCGTGTTGGCATCTACACCGTCTGCAACGCGCTCTGTACGGTCATCGTCGTGAGAGAGGACGTAGATATCATCCTTTGAAATTCCGATGTTGCTTAGCTCTTCAATGTCGGCCTTTAGCTTCTCATCGTTCTGGTATTCACGGACTAATGGTCTACTCATGGTCAATGCCTCCTTGGATATCTGAATTCATAGGTAATATAGACGCTAGGCTGAAGAAATAAACATAAGATTGAGAGTTGTGCTCGTGAATTGGTTACAATAAGTGCATAACGAGCCGTAAAAGGGTATAACAAAGAAGAACGGTAGAAAAGGAGGCGAAACCGATGAGCGAAGAACAATTAGGTGTAAGAGATGGCAAGTTAGCACCTTGTCCGAACAAACCAAACTGTGTTTCAACTCAGAGCGAAGATGAAAAGAATAAGATGGAATCATTTTCTTACAGCGTGACAGAAGAAGAAGCGCTAGCGAAACTGAAAAGCATTTTACAAAACAGAAAACGTACGAAAATCGTAAAAGAAGAAGCAAACTACATAAGAGCTGAAGAAAAATCGAAGCTTTTTAAGTTTGTTGATGATATTGAATTTTACCTTGATGAAACATCAAAAACCGTGCACTTTCGGTCCGCATCACGTATGGGCTATTCAGACATGGGCGTGAATAAAAAGAGAATGGAAGAAGTTAGAGAAGCGTTTTTAAGTTAAACAGAAAACAGGTGCCAGCGTGGCACCTGTTTTTTATGAAAAGTCTTTCGCTTTTTCACTTTCTTCTTCTAAGGTATCTTCGTTTTCGTCTTCACGTTCACTCTCATCACGCTCAGAAGAGAGGAACCATCCTCCAAGAGCAATCGCGACGAGGACGCCCCAGAACGTAATTTTCCATGCTGGTTCTTTCGGGAAGGATTCTTCAAGAATACCGAGGTTCGGGTGAGCGAGCGTATAGATCGCTAACTTTACCCCGACCCAACCGACGATGATGAACGCAGCTGTTTCAAGTCCTGGTTTACGGTGAAGCAGCTTTACGAAATAACTGGCTGCAAATCGCATGATGATCAGTCCGATAATTCCACCGGTAAGAATAACGGCAAATTGTGCACCATCTAACCCACCGACTTTTGGAAAGTTTGTGGTCGGAAGAGTGAGTGCGAGCGCGACTGCAGCGAGAATGGAATCGACTGCAAAGGCAATATCAGCTAACTCTACCTTAAGCACAGTCGTCCAGAATCCTGATCCTTCATTATTCGGCTTATTTTCTTTCTTCGCTTCTTTCTTATCGCTTAATAAGAATTTTTTCACGAGATGATTGATGCTAAGGAACAGAAGATAAAGTGCACCGATCGCCTGCACCTGCCAAATATCAACTAAGAAGGAAATGATGAAGAGTGAACCAAAGCGGAAAACGAAGGCCCCGCCTAGACCATAGAACAGCGCTTTTTTACGCTTATTTGGTTCAAGATGCTTGACCATGATTGCCATAACAAGCGCGTTATCTGCTGCAAGTATGCCTTCGAGCCCGATCAAGACAAGAAGCACCCATGCGTATTCAAGAATTAGACCAGCATCCATGACGATCTCTCCTTTAGTACTAATTAGTCTCCCCAATTTTTATGACCTTACTATAGGCGCTGCTTATCCAAAAGTCATACGTTTAAAGGTATGTTCAGACGATGGGAAAAAATACACACCGAGGGAAGGGCTACATTACGTTTTTAATACCCTCAAAAGGTTTCAAGAAACCCGTCGTTTTGAAATGAGCACAAAATGGTATATCGTTAAGGTGGAGGTGAAAGTATGCGTTTATCAAATAAAAAAGTAATCAGTCTCGTTCATCATGAATTTGAAGACCTTGAGCTAACGTATCCTTACTACAGATTGATCGAGGAAGGTGCAACCGTTCATTATGTAGGTGAAAAAGCTGGAGAGAAGTATGTTGGAAAGTATGGGGTTCCCGTTGTATCTGACTATGCATACAGCGACATCGACCCTTCAGATTATGACGCCATCCTCGTACCGGGTGGATGGGCACCGGACAAGATTCGCCGCTTTCCTGAGGTGTTGCAGATGGTGCAGCATATGGAAGAGAACAAGAAGCCGATCGGTCAGATCTGTCACGCAGGATGGGTGCTGATTTCTGCACGTATCCTTGAAGGGAAGAAAGTGACGAGTACTCCAGGCATCCGTGACGACATGGAGAATGCAGGAGCAACATGGATCGACGAACCTGTTGTCGTTGATGGCCATCTTGTATCCGCAAGACGTCCGCCAGATCTACCACCTTATGGGAGGGCGTTCGCAGATCTTCTTGCATCGCAATAAGAAAAAGCTCACTCGATCGAGTGAGCTTTTTAAATGCTTATTTTTCTACAAGATCAAGCTTTCCAGTCTTTGGATCGATCACTAAACCATGAACAGGCGTTCCTTCCGGCAATAGAGGGTGGTTTTTGATCGTTTCCACACTTTGGCGAACGCCATCTTGAACAGTTGAAAAACCTTGAAGCCAATTTTCTACATCGATGCCTGCATGCTCGAGTGTTGAAACCACTTCTTTAGAAACGTTGCTCGCCATTTTATCGCGAAGTTTTGCAGGATCAACTTTACCCATTCCACAGTCATGATGACCGATGACAAGAACAGCATCAGCTTGAAGTTCGTATACTCCGATTAGGATGGAGCGAACAACGCTATCTAGTGGATCCGTTACATAAGCGCCTGCATTCTTAACCATTTTCACATCGCCATTCTTTAAGTTCATCGCACGAGGAAGTAGCTCGACTAAACGAGTATCCATGCAAGAAAGGATCACCATTCTCTTATCAGGAAGACCTGACGTTATGTAAGGTTCATAATCCTTGTTCTCAACAAACTTCTTATTGAATTCTAGAATGTCACTTAATGTTTCCATGAAATAAATTCCTCCTACGTTGATTTTTTTATTTCCTTTTTGTTTCTGGTACACTTAAAGCAAGAATCCCTTCCTAATGAAAAAGGAGTATGCATATATGAAGGATATCCCTATTGAACAACTTGTTCAACAGATGAATAGCAAAATGAAACAGCTTACTTATCATGTTGAAGAAAATGATGCCGATGTCAATGGTATCCGTGAAGATCTAATCGCGATTAAAACATACTGCGACATGCTTTTACAGGCGTCAAATGGTATGAAAGAAGCGCCGACCCCTTCTCCACAGAAACCAGCATACACGGCTCCAGTACAGCCCATCCAATCTCCATCAAAGCCGATGCAAGATGATGATGCAAATGAAGATTCAATCTTTGATTTCTAAACGCGTATGTCCAAAGTGACATACGTTTTTTTATATGCCGAATGCCGCTGGATAATGGACGTGTCCTTTTTCAGGCAACGTCCCTTTCTTAAGTTCTTTTACCATGAATGAATCTCCTGCTTCTTTAAACGGACCTGTTATCCCTTTCTCAGAAGCCGGAATAAAACCAAATTTTGCATAATAAGCGCTGTGTCCAAGAACGATGACATGGCGATAGCCAAGGGCAGTCGCTCGCTTGAGGCTTTCATTGATCATGAACGTTCCGATTCCCTCATTTTGAAACAGAGGAGAGACAGAGACTGGCGCAAGAGCAAGGGATGTGACGGTATCCTCTGCTTCGATTTCGATCTCACTTAATAGAATATGCCCAACCAGAGTCGTTCGATTATGAAGCGCAATCAGTGCTAATTCTGGAATATAGTGCTGCGAATCCCTAATCCGGTGAATTAATGCAACTTCGTCTTCTCCATCAAATGCATTCCTTACGATGTCATCAATTCCCTCTACATCACTTTTCAATTCTTCCCTTATTTCAATCATGCCAACACCTCCTTATGTGTCCTTACTTCACGAGTAACGCAAGTCCTAAAGCCCTCAATAAGTGATTCAGTCAGTGAAAGATTTCCAACATAAAAAACGTGTGAGGGGACAAATTGATAGTAATCCCAAAGAAAGGAGGGAGACAGAATGCCGGATCTACATCCTTATTCAACGGATGATTTTATAGAAAATGAACAGAGCTACAACGTATATGTGAATGATAATTATATCGGCAATAAAATTTTGTTCTCTTCTCAAGATAAAATAGAAGATGTAAGCGACTATTTAAATAATAAAGGCTTCTACAACTTCCAAGCAGAGGTGGAAGGGGACCATTACCGCCTCCAGATGACAGAGCTCGATCAAGGTGAGCTTGTCATCGACGAACTGCACAGTTATTTAGGTCATCCTTAGCGAACGATTTTCTCCCAAACCCTAAAATCACGTTCCTGAGCGATCGCAATCTCTTGTGCTTCTTCAACCGTGATCTCTTTAAAACGAACCGAACCACCAGGAGCGAGCTGGGCGATCAATGGAAGATCAGGGCCGATGACTGTACCGATGCGAATGTAACCACCGGTTGTTTGCCGGTCTGCCAAAAGAATGATCGGCTCACCGTTTGCCGGTAGTTGAATGCCGCCAAGCGGCACAGCATCAGAAATAATATCGCCTTCATGATCTGTTTTGATACCGTCGCTCACCAACCGGTATCCCATCCGATTCGATTGCGGGGATACCTCATGCCGATTCGAGAAAAACTTCTCCAATACTTCAGGACTGAGCTTATCATCGTGAGGCCCTTTTACAACGCGAACGATAGCGTCGCGGTCATATGCAGGAATCTCGGTATGAAAGAGCCCGATTCCTGTTTTTTGCTTCTTAGGATTCCCATGTAGTTCATCCCCAGCTTCTAGCTTACGGCCTAGTCCTGCTGGTTCATAAACCGATTTGCTCCCCATGTACTCTTCTGCTTCAAACCCACCGTTTACCGTTAAATAGGCACGAACCCCGCTTCTTGGGCGTCCGAACTCAAGTACCTGTCCCTTCTTAATAGTGAGAGATTTCCACATTTGGATGCGTTCACCGTTGATCATCGGTGATAAATCGGCACCTGTTATGCTAATCACTGCATCCACTTCTGCTACCAATTCTGGACCCTTCATCGTAATTTCAAGTCCTGCTGTATTCCGTGGGTTTCCGACTAGGATGTTCCCTACTTGTAGAGAGAAGCGGTCAAGTGCACCAGAAGCCGGGACTCCGTATTTTAAATAACCTGTTCTTCCTAAATCTTGATACGTTGTATAAACGCCTGGTTTTTCTACTGAAAATAACTTCAACGGTTTCCGATCCTTTCCATCAGGATATTTTCTGCTTTAAATCTTTTTCTTAGTGACTGGATAAATGCAAGTGCCGACGGTTCATCGCCGTGAACGCAGACGGTGTCAGCCTCGATCGAAATCGATGAACCATCTACCGCTGTCACTATGCCATGTTTCACCATCGAAATCACCTGGTCGATCGCAGTCTCCTCGTCTGTAATCATCGCATTTTTTTCTGTTCGTGGCGTGAGGGTGCCATCTGGCTGATACGTTCGATCAGCAAACACTTCTGAAGCATACCGTACTCCTGAAAGCTTAGCCGCTTGTATCAGTTCTGAGTTAGCGAGTCCAAACAGGATCAGCTCTGAGTCAAAGTCTTTCACAGCTTGTGCGATCGCATTCGCAAGTTCGGCATCCTTTGATGCCATGTTATATAGAGCTCCATGAGGTTTCACGTGCTGCAGTTCGACTTCATGCGCACTGCAAAACCCATGCAGTGCGCCGATCTGATAAAGAACAAGCGTATAGGCTTCTTCAGGTGTGATAATCATCTTTCTTCTTCCGAACCCTGTTAAGTCAGGAAAACCAGGATGAGCCCCGATCCCAACGTGATGTTCTTTTGCCCATTTGACCGTTCGGTTCATGATGCGGGGATCGCCCGCATGAAAACCACATGCTACGTTTGCTGACGAAACGAGCTCGAGTACTTTTTCGTCTTGCCCGATGGAATAAGCACCAAAACTTTCCCCAAGATCACAGTTAAGGTCGATCGTCGTCATCTAGAAACCTCCTCACGCTGAACTTCATAAGCCCCTTTTTCTAATTGCTCTAAAATTTGATTGAACTCTTTTTCACTAACGGATTGGAACTTGAGGTAGTCACCTTGATTCAGTAAGAATGGATTGTCTTTTTCAGGCTGAAAAAGGCGAAGTGGTGTCCGGCCGATAATATTCCATCCCCCTGGAGATTCGATTGGGTAAACGCCAGTTTGCGCTTCAGCAATACCAACTGAGCCTGCAGGAACCTTTTGCCTTGGCGATTCAAGACGAGGCGCTGCAATACGCTCGTTCAGTCCGCTTAGATACGGAAAACCAGGTAAAAAGCCAATCATGTTGATAAGATAGTCTTCGTTTGTATGTAGTTTTATGATGTCATCTTGGGACATTCCTTTTTCCTTTGCAAGATCTTCAAGGTCTGGTCCGTGCTCTCCGCCATAAAGGGTCGGAATCGTGATGATCACTTTTCTTTCAGACGCCTCTGTTGCAACGGCTGTGATATCTTCCAATATGTCCGTTATCTCATCATAGTTGAGGACCCATGGCTCGTAATAAACGGTAACAGAATCGTACGCTGGTACCCATTCTGTGATGCCCTCTTTGTTAATAGACGAAAGTTCACGGCAAAAAGCTTGAATGCGGCTAGTGAGGGATTGGGACACTTCTTCATGATACGTAAGCTTTACGCAAGCTTCACCGAGCGGGTGTAAGGTGACGTTCATTTCGATAGACTCCTTTCGTAATTACAAGAAAAGTTCTAGTATTCCAAGCGAATGAAGGGCGAGAACGAGCGTTACGAGTAGCACGATACCGCCGAAAATATTCGAATATGTGCGATTGACGTATTCACCAAGTAGTTCTTTATTATTCATAACGTAAAGTAAGAAAATCGAGATGATTGGCAGCATCAAGCCGTTTGCATACTGTGCGAATAGAATAACGGTCGTAGGACTCATCCCGAGAGCTGAACCAACGATCCCAATTAAAATAACGACTCCCCAGATCACTCTGAATTTCGTTGCTTTAAGATCCATCGACCACCCGAAAACACCGCTGATCGCATAGGCGGCTGCGAGTGGAGCAGAAATAGAAGATGTGATTCCTGCTGATAACAACCCGATCGCAAAAAACACCTTCGCCCATGAACCGAGAAGGGGTTCTAACTGAACGGCCATTTCAGAAGCATCCGTTATGTTTGTACCGAGCGGGAACGCAACTGCAGCCGATACAACGATAGAAAGTGAGATCAACCCTCCGACGATGATCGAGAAAACGGTATCAAAACGACTTTCCTTTAACCCTTCCTTTCCTCGCCAGTGCTCTTGAACTGTAGAAGAATGAAGAAAGATGTTATAAGGAACGACCGTCGTCCCAATCAAGGCGATCGCAAACAGTGTACCACCAGTTGGGAACGTTGGCACGAATGCGCCTTTAATCATTTCCCCAAGATCCGGCTTAATGACGATGGCAGTCGCTACAAAGCAAACGCTCATGACAAGTACGAGAACGACGAACACTTTTTCAATTGCTTTGTAGTTTCCTGAGTAAAGAAGAATCGCAGCGATGATCCCGATGACTGGTCCCCATATGTTCACTGAAATGCCCGTCATGGTAGAGAGACCGAGCGCACCGCCCAGGATGTTGCCTGTTTCGTAGGCGGCCGTTCCAACACCGATCGCTCCAAGAACGAGAATAATGCTGATTCCTTTCATCAACGGGCTGCTGAACTGCTTCCTCATCGCTTCGCCAAGCTGCATTCTCGCCGTGATTCCAAGTCGCGCTGACATCTCATGAAGGGTAATCGTTGCGAGTATCGAGAAAACAAGTGCCCACATCAACGCAAATCCGAATCCAGCTCCTGCCTGAGTAGCGGTCGTGACGGTTCCTGGTCCGATAAAAGCTGCGGCGACGATAGCGCCAGGGCCAACGCTTTTAAGTTTCTTTAGAAACGTGTTTTGATCGCTCATAAGCTCCTCCTTTAAGTGTATCGAATTTTAAAATTTTCAACAAATTCAACCTGTTAAAAGACGACAAAAGACTTATAATGAGGATAGACTTTTACAGATAAAGGAGTTTTTTCTATGAAAATCCTCACGACCCGCTTTGGTGAATTAGAAGTGAACAAAGATTCCCTCATCACCTTTTCGAACGGAATTCCCGGCCTTGAACAATACACCACATATTGTCTATTACCCGCTGATGAACAGAATGAGTCGCCGTTTTTCTTTCTGCAATCAACGGAAGAAAGCAGTTTGTGCTTTATACTAGCTGATTCATTTTCTTTCTACCCGGACTATGAAATTCATTTAGATGAAGACTTGTTGCAAGAGTTAGCGATTGAAAAGCCTGAGGAGGCGATGGTCCTCTCCGTCCTCACCGTACAAGGATCATTACAAGAGGCAACGATGAATTTAAAAGCCCCGATCATCCTGAATCTTTCGAGCGGAAAAGGAAAGCAGATCGTACTCAGTAAAGATTTTCAAATTAAAGCGCCATTGGTGAGTGCGATAGAGGGAGGCAGATAAGATGCTTGTACTCGGACGGAAAAAAGATCAGTCAATCATCATTAACGATGAGATTGAACTGAAGGTCATCAGTATTGAAGGCGATACGGTGAAACTGGGGGTGGATGCTCCGAAAAACATTAGCATACATAGGAAAGAAGTGTACGTGGAGATTCAAGAGGAGAATAAGTTAGCATCCTCACAAGAAATTAACCTAAGCGATTTACAAAACTTTCAATTGAAACGCTAGGAAAAGAACCGCTATAAAGCACATAGCGGTTCTTTTTAATTTATTTTTCAAAAAACTATAAACAACTGAATTTTCCAGCCGATAATGAAAATATCAGGAAGTCCAAACGGATGTGGGCTTTCTAGAAAACACAATACACGGAGGTAATTTAGAATGAGAATTAACCATAATATCCAAGCGATGAACACGTACCGTCAGATGGGTGTAAACCAGAATGCAGCTAGTCAGTCAATGGAGAAGTTATCTTCTGGACTTCGCATTAACCGTGCTGGTGATGATGCGGCAGGATTATCTATTTCTGAAAAGATGCGTGGGCAAATACGTGGTTTGGATCAAGCTAGTCGTAACGCACAGGATGGTATTTCAATGATTCAAACTGCTGAAGGTGCATTAAGTGAAACACAAAGTATCTTACAGCGTATGCGTGAGCTGGCTGTACAAGCATCAAACGATACGAACACAGAAGCAGATCGTAAAGAGATTCAGAAAGAAATTAATCAGATGAATACTGAAATTAATAGAATTTCAGATACGACAGAATTTAATACTCAAAAGCTTCTTAATGGTAGCATGGGAGCTACAGGAACATCTAGTGATTCAACGAAAGTACAAATTGATACTCTCAGTGGGCTAAAAGCCGGTGATTATAACTTCACTGTTACTCAAGAAGCTACTAATGCACAATTAGTAGGCTCCGTTACTTACGCTGATGATAATGCAATTAATACAGCATTCGGTGCAACTGATAAAGATATTACTATAAATAGCGTACAAATTGATACTACAGGTGCTACTACAGGGGCATTGTTAGTGGATGCTATCAATGCTAAGAGTGACGAAACTGGGTTTACAGCTAGTTGGAATGCAACAGAAGGTGTTACATTTAAAGCAAACGAGTTTGGTTCTGGAAAGTCACTTGCTATCGCAGGTGCTGACTCTGGTCTAATTGACAATGGCAATACGAATCTGACAGATGGGGATGACGTTAGTGTTACTATTGGAGGTCCTGATCAAACAGTTGTTGTTAATGGGACTGGACAGGAATTAACTTATGGAAATGCTGAATTTACAATTGCTGGTGCAACTAATGATACAGCTACTGTGACTGTTGATTCAAGTGGAGCAAGCATCCATATTGGTGCTAATAAGGATCAAGTTATGTATTTAGATATGAAGGAAATGTCTACCTCCACTCTGGGAACAGAAACTACGAAAATTAAGGATCTTAATGTAGTAACTTCTAAAGGAGCTGAAAGTGCAATTGAAACTCTTGATGCTGCTATCCAACAAGTTTCTTCTGAAAGATCTAAATTTGGTGCTTCACAAAACCGTCTAGAACACACAATCAACAACTTAAACACTTCTTCAGAAAACCTATCAGCCGCTGAATCTCGCATCCGCGACGTAGACATGGCGAAAGAAATGATGAACATGACGAAAGAAAACATCAAATCTCAAGCTGCACAAGCGATGCTTGCACAGGCTAATCAGAATCCACAGCAAGTACTTCAACTTCTTCGTTAATTTCTAACAAGAAAGGCCTTAGATCTCTCATCTAAGGCCTTTTTATTCGAAGGGAGTGTGTTGTGATATGGATATTGCAGCGCTTTCGGTGGTGCTGAATCAAGCAAAGGTCCAGCAGCAGGTTGATGTATCGTTAACCAAAAAAGCTTTGAATCAAGCACAAGAAAATTCGAATGGACTAGTGAAGATGATGGAGCAGTCGGTACAGCCTCATCTTGGAGGTTCAATCGATATAAAGAAATAATCTCATTAGAGGTCGGGTTTAAGTAACTCTTATTGAAGGGGATCGGACCATGGAAATAAAATTAATTTCAAATCAAATACCTGGTATAGGGAAGCAAGTGCAACAGCCCACTGAAGGTAAAGAAGTCAAGGAACTAAAAGAAGAGAAGAAGGAACAGAAAGAAAAGGTTCACACAAAGGAACAGGTCGTTCAACAGATCGAACAGCTGAATGATTTCATTATGCCAGTAAAAACGAACCTTAAATTTCAGCTGCACGATAAGTTGAATGAGTTCTATGTTCAAATCGTCGATAGCACGAGTGATGAAGTCATAAGAGAGATTCCGTCAAAGGATTTTCTCGATCGATATGCGGCAACTGCTGAACTACTTGGCTTTATGGTGGACCAAAAAATATAAAATGCTGAGAACCTTCACAAACGAAGGTTCTTTTTTATAGTACTATTTACATCTTAAAACCGGGCGGATCTTTGCCGATAGTATGTGTATGAGTGATGAACGGAGGAGATGTTCATGAGGATTTCCGGGCTTGCATCGGGAATGGATATCGATCAGATGGTGAAAGATCTGATGAGGGCGGAACGCATACCGCTCGATAAACTATCACAGCAAAAACAAACCGTTGAGTGGCAGAAGGATTCTTATCGGGAACTCAACACGATGATGTCAGACATGAGAAGTGCTGCATCGAAGCTAAGACTTCAGTCAACGTTTAACGCATATAAAGCAGGTTCATCGAACGGAGCTGCTGTTACGGCAGAAGCAACACCTACTGCGGCACCCGGGTCTTATGCCGTCGTCGTGAACGGGCTTGCTGAGAGTGCCAAGCTAACGTCAGCACAGGCAGTTACGAACGAAGCTGGTGATGCAGCAAAAGGAACTGATCGAGTTCTGCAATCTGGCGCAAACGACACAACGTTTACCCTTACGAACGGAAAAGGGCAGGGAACAACGATCACGATAACGGCAGCAGATACGTTTAAAAGTCTTGCTACAAAGATTGCTGAGGCAACAGATGATAAGACTGGTGAAACGCTCGGTATGAGAGCGAACTTTGATGATACAACGTCACGTTTTTTTCTATCAACAAAAGCGATGGGTGGAGATGAATCGATCACTCTCTCGAACTTTAGTGATGCAGGTGTTGAAAACCGCTTATTTGGAGGGGCAACCACTGCGAATGGTTCGTATGGTTCGGTCACTTTCGACGGCATCACGGTAAATAACTTAAAAACAAACGAAACAACAATCAACAATATAAAGCTTAACCTTGCAGAAAAAGGTGCTTCGACAGTATCGATTCAAAGCAACCCTGATGCTTCTTTTGAAAGCATCAAATCTTTCGTCGAAAAGTACAACGAGTTGATTGAGAAGACACAGGGGCTACTTACTGAAAAGCGCCATAGAGATTTTCCTCCTTTAACAGATGCGCAGCGAGAGGACCTTTCTGATAAAGAGATCGAGCTCTGGGAAGAGAAAGCGAAGAGTGGATTACTTCAAAGCGATGCAACGGTGAGAGGCATTGCAAGCGACCTTCGCAGTGCCTGGATGACGCCTGTAAATGGTATTCCAGCTGGGGAACTATCGATGCTATCTGAAATCGGCATCAATACAGGGTCTTATCGTGATGGCGGAAAACTTTTTATAGATGAAGCGAAGTTGAAAGAGGCTATCTCACAAAAGCCAGAGGAAGTGATGAACCTTTTTACAAAAGGGGACGCTGGAATCGGAGATCGAATCTACGAGAAGGTGAACGAAGGGATCGATCAACTCGGTAAAAAGGCTGGCACACCTGGGGTTCTTGTCGATAATAGCTTCTTATCGAAACGGTTGGATAGCATCAACCAGCAGATGGATCGCTGGGAAGATAAGCTCGGCTCTATCGAAGACCGCTATTGGAAGCAGTTTACCGCGCTAGAAACAGCGATGGATAAAATGAATCAGCAAAGCATGTGGGTACAACAAAACTTACTTGGTGGGATGTAGAAATGAAAAGAATTGATGCACTGAATCAGATGCACGTTGTGACGAATCAAATCGTAAAGTCGCTCGATGGACTGAATCCTTCGATGGATGAAAACGGGCCTGATGAATTAGATGGGATCAACAACATGATCAACCGACGAGAAGAAACGATCCAGCTTCTAGATAAAGCGATGAAGCAAGAAGGTACCGACTGGACAGAGGAAGAGCAGCTCATGCTTCAGCAGTTGAGTACGCTTGAAGAAACGATTCAACCTCGTCTATCCGATCTTTATGCAGCGTTTTCTGAGCAGATGAGGCGTTTGCAGCAAGGAAAGACAGCAGCGAATAAATATAGCTCTGGACAAGCTTACACAGACGGCGCATTTTTCGATAAGAGAAAATAGGGGGAACGTTAGATGGCAATGCAAAATCCTTATCAAACGTATCAACAAAATTCAGTCACTACATCCTCTCCACAGGAATTGACGCTCATGCTGTACAACGGATGTCTTAAATTTATCCGGATGGCAGCGATCGCGATGAAAAAAGGCAATGTGGAAGGCAAGCATACAAATATTATCAAAGCACAAAACATTCTTGAAGAACTTCGCGCAACGCTCAATATGGACATGGACCTTTCTCAATCCATGGATTCGTTATACGCGTTCATGATCGAGCAGCTCGTGTCTGCAAATATCAATAACAATATTGAGAAGCTGCAAGAAGTTGAAGAGCTAGCAGAAGAATTCCGAAATACTTGGAAAGAAGCGATGGAACAGAAATAAGCAGTGTAGAGGGTGAAAGCATTGGAAAAAACATCTTTGTTCGGATTATTGCTCGGCTTTGCCGTCCTCGTAGGCGGGTTGATTTTGAAGGGAGCCAATCCAGCTGCTCTACTTAATCCAGCTGCCCTCGTCATCATCTTTGTCGGGACAGCCGCAGCATTGTTGATCGGTTTTCCATTTTCCGAAATCAAAAAATTTCCGATTTTATTAAAGATTATTTTTACGAATCAAAAGTTAGTTTCTGCTAAGGAAATCATTCCGATGTTTCGTGAGTGGGCGACGATCGCTCGTCGAGATGGCTTGCTGTCACTAGAAGATAACCTCGATAAACTAGAAGATGATTTTCTAAGAAGAGGGTTTCAAATGGTCATCGACGGTCATTCTAGGGAAATTATCGAAGAGATCCTTGTAGAAGACATCGAAGCGATGAAAGAACGACATAAAGCAGGAGCGGGGATCTTCACGCAAGCTGGAACGTATGCACCGACGCTTGGTGTTCTCGGTGCCGTCGTAGGACTTGTCGCTGCACTCAGTCATCTCGGTGATATGGAGCTTTTAGGAAAATCGATCGCTGCAGCATTCATTGCGACGCTGTTCGGAATCTTTACAGGATACGTCCTGTGGCATCCGTTTGCGAACAAGCTGAAACGAAAGTCGAACGCGGAAGCGAAGATCAAGATGATCATGCTTGAAGGCTTGCTAGCGGTACAGTCAGGCGCAACACCTACGATGGTAGAAGATAAACTGCTCGTCTACCTTCCAGAGAAAGAACGGAATCTTGATGAAATGAAGAAATCAAGTGACGTCAAAGTTGGAGAAGGGGTAGGTGCCGATGCGTAAGAAAAGGCATGACGAGCATGACGAGCACGTCGATGAAAGCTGGCTCATCCCGTATGCGGATATGCTCACGCTGCTTCTGGCTCTTTTCATCGTTCTATTCGCAGCGAGTACCGTTGACGCAAAAAAATATGCCGCGATCACAAAATCGTTTGAAGAAGTTTTAAATGGAGGCACCGGTGTACTAGAAAGCGAGCCATCGGTCATGGAGCCTGAAGATAATTCGTTCGTTGGGTTAACAGAAGAAGTTGAGAATACTGAAGACGTAGAGGAACAGCCTGAAGAGGAAGACGAAGAAAAGCTAGAGGAAGATCTTCATAATCTGCAAGAATTAAAAGAGCGAATCGATCAGTATATTTCGAAACAGAGCCTCGATTCGTATTTACAAACGAGTTTAACCGAAGAAGGGTTATTGATCACGATAAAAGAAGCTGCGCTGTTTAATAGCGGGCAAGCCTACTTAACGAATGATGCGAAGGGGATCGCAAGCGAAATCTCTCGTTTTCTCGTCACAGATCCTGCGAGAAATATTACTGTGACAGGTCATACAGATAACAAACCGATCAAGACATCTCAGTATCCGTCGAACTGGCATCTTAGCTCAGATCGAGCGCTGAACTTTATGACGGAGCTTTTAAAAAACAGTAAGCTAGATCCACAGCTTTTTAGTTTCACAGGCTATGGAGAGTATCGTCCGGTCGCCTCGAATGACAGTGAGAAAGGCAGAACGAAAAATAGACGCGTAGAAGTGTTGATCCTGCCTTACGATGTTGAAAATTAACAGTTGAGGTGAATAGAGTAGATGAAACGTATCCTATTGATTATTTTGGCAACTCTCGGTGTTGTTGCAGGGGGTGCCATAACAGCAGTATTCTTCCTAGATATCGATCTAGGAAAAGTACTTGCTCAGGAAGAGAAAGAACCGACTGCTGAGGAGCTAGCAGAAAGGAGCTACAGCATGGAGCCGATCACGACGAACCTACTGTCTGATCACTATGCTGTCGTTCAGCTAAATTTATTAGCAGACGGAGGAGAAAGCTACCACGAACTAGAGGTTCGTATCCCAGAATTAAAGTCAATCGTTATTGCTACACTTGCAAACTCTTCAAGAAACGATCTGAAGGGCGCGGAAGGACTCAAGACGTTCGAATCAAGCATCAGAGAACAAATAAATGAAGTCCTGCAAGATGGAGAGATCGAGCGAGTACTCGTAACTGATTTCAAAATTCAGTAAATAGTAAACTTTTGTAAAGAATTTTCCGATATTAACGGTAAGATGCTCAAAATAGGGTACGAATAATAGAATAGGAGTAGTTTTACTATTATCGGAGAGGGGTGAACGGATTGAACGTTAACAAACCGTCAGCACCGCCATTTGTTAACCCTTACAAAAAGCACAATCCTGTTACAAAAGTCGAGCAAGCAAAAAAAGCTCCTCGTGAAGATGAGCTGCAAATCTCAAACAAAGCGAGAGAACTATATACGATGAAGGCTGAAGAAAAGCGCGAAGCCAAACTAGATGCAATTCAAAAGAAAATCGAAAATGGAACGTATAGTGTCGACAGTAAAAAAACAGCCGAAAAACTGTTTGATCAGTTGTTTTAACAGGAGGCAGCACGATGGGGCAACAATTACTGGCTACAATGAGCAACATGATAACTCTACATGAGAAGTTGCTATCACTCGGAGAGCTGAAGCAAGAAGCGCTCATCGAAAGAAATGTGAACAGCTTATCAGATTTGATGAAGACGGAAAGGGAGCTTCTGCAGGCCTTAAGCGCGGAAGAGGAAAAACGGCAGGGACTTGTTGAGGAGCTTGGCGGATCGGGAACGCTTAAAGAGGTGCTGCCAAAGCTAAGCCCTGCCGTTAGAAGAATGATCGAAAATAGAGCGACCACATTAAAAGAAAAGGCAGTAGCATTACAAACGTTGAACGAACAAAACGATGTTCTACTAAAAGACGCGATGGCGTTCGTTCATCATATGATCGGGCATTTGACTGCATCGCCCGATCAAACCCTTACATACTCAAGACCAAATCAAAAACCGGCATCATCCACACCAAGAGGGTACTTCGACACAAAAGCATAGGCTTAGAAAGGAACGTGACAATATGACGTCTACATTTCATGGGTTAGAGATCGGACGGAGAAGTTTGTATACGCAGCAAACGGCACTATCGACCACTGGTCATAATATCGCGAACGCAAACACTCCAGGTTATTCCAGACAGCGTGTGAATATGGAGGCGACGTCGTCGATTACGAATCCTTACCAGAGCGGCACATCCTCTGAGCTCGGAACGGGTGTTAGCGTTGGGTCCATCGAACGGATCCGCTCAAAGTACCTCGATACACAGTATCGGGAACGAAATGCAGCGCTCGGCTCAGAATCTATGAAACTAGAAACACTTCAGCAAATCGAGATGATGTCAGCAGAGCCGGGTGAAAACGGACTGAATGCGTCCCTCAACAAGCTCTGGTCTGCTTTCGAAGATCTTTCAGCCAACCCTGATAGCCTTGCTGCTCGATCTGTCGTTGTTTCACGGGCAGAAGAGGTGCTGGATAAAGGGAAGGCATTTAACAAAGACCTTCAAAATCTATCAGAAAGTCTGCAATCACAGACTGATGCGGTTCTTAAAGACATCGATTCGTTGTCAGAGCAGATCAACGAATTGAACAAGGAAGTCGTTCGTACGAACGGCGCCAATGATGTGAAGGACAAGCGTGATCAGCTGATCGACGAACTATCTAGCCTCATCGATGTTGACGTAACAGAGAAGAGTAACGGTGCACTCGAGGTGAATTACGATACAGCTAACCCGAAGGCGGGGAAGCTTAAGGGTCTTGAAGAAGCTGCTGCGTTGACGAAAAATGTCCAAACAAATTTGAACGCGGTGTTTGAGCAACTAGCTCCTGAGATCAATACCCTTGCAGAATCAGGGTATTCGCTCGTGAAAGTGAATGGCACGATGCAGCAGGGAAAAGCGCTATTCACAGAAGCTACAGGTGATGGAAGTTACCTTGAACGCCTAAGTGTATCGAGCGATTTGAAATCGAATCCAGCGAATCTAGCAGCTTCCTCAACAGAGGGAACGGTAAGTAACGGCGACCTCGCTGCAAAGATAAGCGAGTTGAAAGACAAAACACTATCTTTCGATTTAGCAGGTTCAGCTGATCAAGTCGATGCGACGACGAACGACTTTTACAGCATGCTCATCTCAGATATCGGTTCAAGAACACAGTCTGCCGAGCGAACTGTTGGGAACAATGAGACGGTTCTTCAGTCAATCGAATCAAACCGGTTATCTGTGAGTGGTGTCTCTCTCGACGAAGAGATGGCGAACCTCGTACAGTTTCAACATGCGTATAATGCAGCGGCTCGGTACGTAAGTACAACGGACGAAATACTAGATGTGATCATCAACCGAATGGGCGTCTAACGGGAAAAGGAGTCATATGATGAGAATTACACAGCAAATGTTAACTCAAAATGTTACGAATCAGATGAATCGAAACTTGTCCCGCTTAGAGCGAGCGAATGAAGAAGTATCGACAGGAAAGCGAATTAACAAACCTTCTGATGATCCGATGGGAACTGAAAAATCGTTGAAGCTCTCATCAGAGCTTGCGAACAACGTACAGTTTGAGCGAAATGCGGATTACGCACAGTCCTGGTTAGAAGTAACAGAGCAGTCATTGAGCAGTGTATCTGACCTTCTTCAACGGGCGAATGAAGTTGGTCTGCAGGGTGCGAGTGGAATTAATTCACCTGACGAACTGGAGAACATGGGTAAAGAAATCGATCAACTTCGGGATGAGTTAAAAAATCTTGCCAATGCGAAACTTGACGGGAAATTCATCTTCAATGGACAGAAAACAGATCAGGCGATTGAAATAAGCGCATTTGGTGACATCACTCACGATAACCAATCACTCAAACAGCGTTTATCCCCGTTTAGTTCGATGACGATCAACGTCCATGCAGGTGAAGTTTTTGGTGGAGAAAACAACCTGTTTAAGTCTCTCGACGCTTTATCTACCGCACTAAAAAGTGGTGATGGAGATGCTCTGCAAAGTGCGATCGGTCAAATTGAAAAAGGATCCGAGCAAGTGCTCAACAAGTGGACCTCTCTTGGAGCAAAGCAATCGAGAGTGGAAAGCTTGTCACAGCGCCTTAAGGAAGAAAACGTTTCGCTGCAAAAGCTTGTTTCCAAAAACGAAGATGTGGATATTGCGGAGGCGATCATGAAGCTGAAGTCTGAAGAAAGTGTATACCAGGCTTCACTAGCATCGAGTGCAAAAATCATTCAGCCTTCTCTAATGGATTTTCTCAGATAAAAAACACTCATCCAACGCGGATGAGTGTTTTTGTTATCGCTTGATCGTATTCGCAAGTCCCATCATTTCATCTGCCATTTTCATCGCTCGGCTTTGGAACTGTAAAAGTCGCTGAGTGGTGATCATCTCTGTCGTTTCATTCGCAAGATCAACGTTGGACATTTCTAGAAATCCTTGTTTCAAATTAAATCCTATATCTGCGATCTCACCTTCTCCTTCACGCAGTCGGAATTCGTTCCCGCCTTCGTTTAGCAGTGATTGAGGACGATCGATTCTAGCAACGCTCAACTCGAACGTTTCGTTAGTAGGTTCAACGCTTATCTCACCAGAATCTGAGATGACGATGTTGGTTGGTTCGCTGCTAAATGAGATAGGATCTCCATTTTTATCGAGAACATTGCTCCCGTTGCTATTTACAAGATTAACCCTTCCATCCTCGGTGTTTTGAAGCTGGAAAGCACCATCTCTTGTGTAATGAACATTGTCACCATTTTGGACTCGAAAGTAGACGTTTTCTCCCTCTAACATCACATCGAGGTTTCGTCCTGTTTCATTCGCAGCTCCTTGATCTGTACGGAGATTTGTCATCGCAATCTTCGCCCCATAACCAACTCGTAAGTTTTCAGGGGTGAGTCGTCCTGGTTCCGTTGCTTCGGCAGTATTATTTTGATATTGCTGCGTTAAGAGGTTTTGAAAGCTTGCTTCCCGTCTCTTATAACCAACTGTGTTCACGTTCGCGATATTGTTTGCGATCGTATCCATCTTCTTCTGTGTCTGGCTCAATGATGAAGAAGCACTATACATCCCGATGTTCATTCAATACCCTCCTAGTACACTCTACCGATATCATTAACAGATTTGTCGATACTCTGATCATAGGTTTGCAGGACACGCTGGTTCGCCTCGTACATCCGGTACGTGTTGAGCATATCTGTCATCGTCGTCGTAAGGTCGACGTTTGATCCTTCAAGAAATCCTTGTTCGACGGTAAACTTATTGAATTCAGTAGTTCGAATGTCACGAGGAGCATTATTTTCATCTCCAGACCATTCGAAAACTCCGTTCCCAAGTTGAGTCAATCCTTCTGGATTACCAGTATATCCGACCCAGAGCTCTTGCTCGTTTCCGTTTGCCTCGATCAGGTTGCTGCCTCTTAATGTAAATTGTTCACTGGATAGTTGGATTGGCTCGAGGTTCGCGTTTAAAACGCGATATCCCTCACTCGTAGCCAAGAAGCCGTCATCGCTTAGTGTAAAGTTCCCGTTTCTTGTATATCGAATCGTATCATCATCTGTTCGCACTCCAAAAAGGGAGATCCCTTTCTGGCCGGTTTCTTCATCTATCGGGAGGCGATCATCGAGCAAAGCAAAATCAGTGTTATTCCCTGTTTCCTTCAAGGTACCGCTAGAGAAAAGTGGTACCCCTTCTTGCGTATAAACACCATGAGAGAGTTCTCCCACTTGTTTATTATTTTTGAGAGAGTCCGTATTTCGTTCTTTTAATAAATATTCAGGAAAAGAGCGAATGACAGCTTGATCTTGTTTAAACCCCGGAGTCTGTGCATTCGATAAATTATTTGTGAGGTAGTGCTGTTTTCGTTCACTCGCCATCATTCCTGATGTTGCAGTGTACATTCCTCTAAACATTTTTTCCTCCTAGCCTCCTAGATAGTTCCTTTTAACTATCATTTCATAGATATTATTTCCATTATACCGTTGATTTTTGGAAAAAATAAGTGAAAAAAGTAGTTTATTAGGTTAAAACTCTCATTTACTATTAATTTTGACAGTGCTATGCTAAAAACAGAGAAAATATTGTCGAATGAAGATGATTATGGAATGATTACCAAATATTAACAAATAAACCAATATTTCATGAGGAGTGTGGAATGCTTCGTGAAGGTATTTCAATCGATAAATCCAATGCAACATGCGTTGAATGCTTCAATGACTCAGCAGCGGACAATAACGTCAAATATATCAAATGTTGATACCCCTAATTACAAACGGAAAACCGTTTCGTTTCAGGATAACCTACAGGAGGCCGTAAATCAGCGCTTCCAAAGCTACAAATCAAACCCCAACCATGTGTCTTTTAGTACAGAAAAACAATCACCAAACGTCACTGTGAAAACGGATCGAAACACCTTAAATAAATCAAATGAAAATAACGTCGACATGGATGTTGAGATGGCAGAGCTCGCCAAGAACCAGCTCTGGTACAATTCGATGATCGAGAAAACAAACAGCCAGTTTCGTGATCTGCAAACTGCTATTCGAGGGAGCTGAACGAAATGAAATTGTTTAATGGATTCAATACGAGTGCTTCTGGTCTTACAGCAAATCGTTTACGAATGGATGTCGTTTCGTCCAACATTGCCAACGCTGAAACGACTCGGGGAGAGCTAGTAGATGGTGAATGGCAACCGTATAAGAGAAAAGTCGTTCAACTTCAAGAAAACTCTTTTGAGAGTCAGCTTCAATCTGCGATGGGGCAGAGGAATTCATCTTCTTCTGGAGTGAAAGTATCCGAAATAACCGAGGACCGAGCACCGAACAAGCTTGTTTATCAACCGACTCATCCAGATGCAAATGAAGATGGGTATGTGGAAATGCCTAACGTTGATATGGTGAAGGAAATGGCCGATCTTATGTCGGCTTCAAGGTCTTATGAAGCAAACGTGACGGCTCTAAACGCAACGAAAAGTATGTATATGAAAGCCCTTGAACTTGGGAAATAGTTTAATAGCTATTTGGGAGGAAATAAATGAACACGATCAATGCGCTTCAAAGCCCAACGCTTCAAGCTCCTAATTCATCTCAACCAAAGGAAGCTACAGGGGATTTTGGAAGCATGTTAAAAGATGCGATTCAGCAGGTGAACAAGAATCAAGTTGAATCCGAACAGATGTCAAAAAAGCTCGTAACAGGCGAGGTACAGAACGTTCATGAGGTGATGATCGCAGCTCAAAAAGCTTCTCTTTCACTTAATTTAACTGTACAGGTTCGAAACAAGGTGATCGAATCTTATCAAGAAATCATGCGTATGCAAATGTAGTTCTTCAGGGATGGATGGCAGATGAATGAACAATTACTAAAAATGAAAAGCCGCTGGGGCGAGACGTGGAGTAGTTATTCCTCTAAAACAAAATGGTTGATAGGTGGGACGTTTCTAGTAACACTCCTACTTCTTTCTTTCCTCGTTTTTTGGATGTCTAAACCTAATTTGACGCCAATTTATTCCAATCTCACTCCAACGGAGGCTGGTGAGATCAAAGGAGCGATCGAGCAGAGAGGAATCGCAGTAGAAGTTTCGTCTGATGGAACAACGATCAGCGTCCCGAAAGCAGAAGCTTCAGATTTGAAAGTGAGCCTGGCAGCTGAGGGTATTCCGAAAAGCGGTAATGTTAACTACAGTATCTTTAGCGAAAACATGGGGATGGGAATGACCGATAAGCATTTCGATGTTGTCGAACGAGATGCGATGCAAAATGAACTGAGTTACCTGATCGAACAGATCGATGGCATTCAGCAATCCAAAGTCATGATCACCTTACCAAAAGATAGTGTTTGGCTAAATGAAGAAGGCGATGTAGCAACTGCATCGGTCGTGGTGACAAGAGAGCCTGGTTTCAATCTCGATCAGGGACAAGTGAACGGCCTTTACCATGTGATCAGTAAGAGTGTTCCGAACCTTCCGATCGAAAACATCGTCGTGATGGACCAGAACGGCTCATCTTTTGATTATGGTGAAAGTAAAGTTGACTCTTCCCTCACAGCGTATCAGCAGCAGGAGCAGATTCGCCGTGATATCGAAAAAGACATGCAAAAAGACCTTCAACAAATGCTTGGATTACTTCTCGGTCAAGACAAAGTAGTCGTATCTGTCATGACGAGCGTCGATTTCACAAAAGAAAAGCGTGTTGAAGATTTAGTTGAACCTGTAGATGAAGAAACAGGCGAAGGAATCGATATCAGCGTTGAAAAAATCATGGAAACCTACTCGGGTAATCCTGATGTTGCTACTGACGGTACAGGAACTGCCGAGGGTGAGATTCCGAACTATAATGCTGATGATCCTGATGCCGAGGGCGATGGATCGTACGAAAAGGTCGAAGAACGCATCAATCGAGAAGTCAATCGAATCCATAAAGAAATCGAAGAAAGTCCTTATGTGATCGATGATGTTACGATCAACGTCGGTGTTGAACCTCCGATCGCAGACGACATGACGTCGCTTACAGCAGCACATATAGAAGATATTCGCACCGTACTAAAAAATGTTGTCCGTACTTCCTTGAGTGGAAGTGACGTACCCCTTGAAGATGCCGATCTAGAAGATCGAATCTCGGTATTTGCAAATGAATTTAGAGGAAAACCTGGCTATGTTGCGCCTGAAAAGAACTTTTTCTCTAGTACTCTAGACATTCTCCCGCCATGGGCGATTTACGCAGCTGGAGCAGGTGTAGGCATTCTTCTTATAACCGGTACGATGCTCCTCTTCCGCCGAAGAGGAAAGCGTGAAGAAGAATACGAGGAGTTCGAACGAACGTATGCACCGAGTGAATCGGAAGATCACTATCTACCTCGTGAAGAAGAAGAAAAGGAAGTCGACCTGACACCTGAAGTGATCATGGGTAAAGATGAAATTGAAAAACTCGCAAAAGAAAATCCAGAGGACTTTGTTAAGTTACTAAGAGTATGGATGAACGAAGATTAGGAGGAGCGGTGGCGTGAGTAAAACAAAAGAAATATCTGGGACACAAAAAGCAGCAATTTTACTTACATCTCTCGGTCCTGAACTCTCGATTCAAACGTTCAAGCTTTTGACTGAGAAGGAGATCGATAAACTAGCATTAGGGATCTCTGAACTGAATAGGGTCGAGTCGGCAGATCGTGAAAACATAATGGATGAATTCATCCATATGGTTAAAGCGAAAGACTATATTGCTGCAGGTGGTATTGATTTTGCAAGACACGTGTTAGTGGAAGCACTTGGCCCGAAGAAAGCTGAGGAAATCCTTGCGCGTTTGCAGTCGAATACACAGGTGAAGCCTTTTGCATTCGCAAGGAAAGCAGATCCAGAGCAAATTTTAAACATCGTTCAACAAGAGCATCCTCAAACGATCGCGCTTATTCTTTCGTATTTGGATGCGCAGCAGTCATCGAAGATCTTGTCGGCTCTTCCTCAAGAACGACAGGCGGATGTCGCTAGGCGAATCGCTTTGATGGAAAGTACGTCACCAGAAGTGATCACTAAGCTAGAAGACATCATCGAAAGAAAATTAAATGCGAGCGGCTCACAGGATTACACGTTTACTGGTGGGGTTGAATCGATCGTAGAAGTACTGAGCGGCGTTGATCGTAGTACAGAAAGAACGATTCTAAGTGCTCTCGAGAAGGACGATCCGAAGCTTGCTGAAGAAATCAAGCAGCGGATGTTCGTCTTTGAAGACATCGTTCTACTCGATGATCGTTCGATCAGACTTGTGATAAGTGAAGTGAAGGATGATGATCTATCGATCGCACTTAAGGTTGCTAGCGAAGAAGTGAAAGACCTCATCTTCCGAAACATGTCCAACAGACGAGTGGAAACAGTAAAAGAAGAACTCGAATTGATGGGCCCGCTGCGTCTTAGCGAAGTGGAAGAAGCTCAAACACGCGTCGTTTCTGTCATTCGTTACCTAGAAGATACAGGGGACATCGTGATCGCACGTGGTGGAGGAGATGATGTGATTGTCTAATATCATTCCAAAGTCGTATAAAGGGGTAGACGATGCACCGAAAGTAATCGGTCAACGAGACATCGTAGAACCTAAGAAACAGAGGGTGCTGCAATCACGGAAATCAACAGTCGAAGAAAAGAAATCTCAATTACTACAACAGATGATCCGACTCGAAGATCAATACCACACGATTCGAACGAGGTTACAGAATGAAGAAGATCACGTGTTATCGAGTCTAGAACAGAAGCAGCTACAAAAGGAAGAAGAGTGGGAAAAGCTCGCTGAACAGAAGTACAGGGCAGCTGAAGATAAAGGGTTTGAAGCAGGCTACCAGGCTGGTCTCCAACAAGTACAGTTCGAGCTTCAAGAAAAACGAAAAGAAATGGAATCGGTTCTAACCGAAGCCTACAAGAAAAGAGATGAATTGATCCAAAGTGCTGAGCCGTTCCTACTCTCACTCAGTACTGCGATTGCAAAGAAGGTCATGCTGAATGAATTGAAACAACACCCTGAGTCGATTTCTGAGATGGTCAGAAAGACGCTGCAAACGGTTCAGGACCGAGGGGAAGTTGTTCTTCACGTTTCAGTTGAAGATTATGCTCATATAACACCTATGGTGGAAGAACTCGAGAAACAGCTTGATGGTCATGCGAGCTTAAAACTTGTTCCGATGAGTGATCTCCCGCCCGGCTCCGGAATGATCCATACTCCGAGCGGAAGTTATGACATTTCCATACACAGTCAGCTAAAGGAGATCAAGAAGGAGCTATTTGCACTATTTGAGGAGAATGATACCGATGGGCATTAACGTGGATCGTTATCTTTCTCACCTTGAATCGATTCAATCCGTTCAAAAGTATGGAAAAGTAACGCAGGTGATCGGATTGACCATTGAATCGATGGGCCCTGAAGTGAAGATGGGTGAGCTTTGCTATCTACATCCAGGTCCAGGTCACACCCCGATCGAGGCAGAAGTCGTAGGATTTCGAGAAAACCGAGTTCTCCTCATGCCGATGGATGATCTTTCAGAAATTGGACCAGGTTGCCTCGTTGTTGCAACGGGACAACCGTTAGAGGTGAAGGTAGGGTATTCGATTCTCGGGAGTATTCTTGACGGTAGAGGAAAACCACTAGATGAAACCCTACTACCTAGTGGGCTTAAATCAGTCACTACGAACAGACAGCCGCCAAACCCGATGACAAGACCAAGAATTTCGACACCTTTTCAGCTCGGAGTCAGAGCGATCGATGGGCTGCTTACTGTTGGACATGGTCAGAGAATCGGCATCTTTGCTGGAAGTGGTGTTGGGAAGAGTACGCTTATGGGAATGGCAGCACGAAACTCTGAAGCTGATGTGAACGTCATCGCGCTTATCGGTGAACGTGGACGAGAAGTTCGAGATTTTATCGAACGTGACCTTGGTGAAGAAGGTCTCAAGAAATCTGTGATCGTCGTAGCAACTTCTGATCAATCCCCACTTCAGAGGATAAAAGGGGCGCTCACTGCAACCTCGATCGCTGAGTATTTCCGTGATGAAGGCAAGAACGTCATGCTGATGATGGATTCCGTTACGCGATTTGCGATGGCTCAGCGTGAAGTCGGGCTCGCGATCGGTGAACCGCCTACCAGTAAGGGGTATACACCTAGTGTTTTTGCATTATTACCAAAATTGTTAGAACGATCAGGAACGTCACATCATGGATCGATCACTGCCTTTTATACAGTTCTCGTCGATGGTGACGATATGAACGAACCGATTGCAGATGCCGTTCGCGGGATCCTTGATGGTCACATTGTGCTAGATCGAAAGCTCGCACAAAAAGGACAGTACCCTGCGATTAACGTTTCACAAAGTGTAAGTAGGGTGATGAAGGAGATCGTACCTCCTGAACATATGGAAGCAGCAAATGAATTGAAGCGACTTCTTTCTGTTTACAACTCTTCTGAAGACCTTATCAATATTGGTGCTTATAAATCAGGTACTAACAGCAATGTTGATAAAGCGATCGCAAGCCATTCAGAGATCGAGAGATACATCAAACAAGGAACAGACGAATCAGCAACATTTCAAGAGAGTCAGGAGCGGCTTCTATCAAAGTTTGGAAAGGGTGATTAGCGATTTACAAATTTCCGTTTCAGCGCATTCTCGATATGAAAGAAAACGAAAAAGAACAAGTGCAGCTCGAGATGGCGGAGACCTTGAAAGTTCAGAGCAATCTTGAACAAGAAATAGCGATGCTCGAACAGAAAGTGAATAGCTTCCGTGAAACCCTTGAAAAAAGGCAGTTTGAAGGTCTTTCCGTTACTGAATTGATCGAAGAAGAAGCGCACGTTTCCTTTTGGGATCAAAAGCTCAATGAAAAGAAAGAGGCTCTCAGACAATTAGATGAGCAGGTGTCAGGTCATCAAGAAAACTTAGCTGAGAAGGTAAAAGAAGAAAAGACGTGGCAGTCGATCAAGGAAAAGCGACGTGAAGAACACAACCGCGAAATTAAAATTATCGAACAGAACGAATTGGACAGCTTCAATACAGTTAGAGCTTACTTGCAATTGAAGAATGGCTAGCGCGTAGAAAGGGTGAAAAAAGTGCGAAAGAAGCGGACGACCACATCGATCAAAGAAGTCATCATACATAACATTCTTCTGCCGCTTACTTTCGTAGTGACGGTACTGTTGATCATTCTTCCGTTTATGGGCTATGACCTCAAGGCAATCGCTTCGACCGTTAGTGAAAAACCACTCGCGTTTATCCAGAATACGTTTGCGGCAGAGCTAGACGACGATGAGCAAGCGCCTAATCTCGAGAAAAAAATCGCAGAACAAGAGCAAGAGATCGAGAGACTAACTCGAACGGTGCAAGAGCAAAAAAGCGAAATCTCTGATTACGAGAGTCAAATGAAAAAACTAACGAATGAAATGGAACAAAACGCAAAAGATGCGGAGGATCTAGAACAAAAACAGCAAAACCTCGCCTCTATGTACGAAGGGATGACGCCATCCAAGTCAGCGGCAATCATCGAGAAGCTAACTTTAAGTGAAGCGGCGCTCCTGCTCGATAGGATGGGGAGTACTGAAAAGGCTGCGATTCTCGGGAAAATGAACACAGCGATCGCTGCCGATATTACGATTGCTCTAAGAGACCTTGATCAAGCAGAACAACCAGAGGTAGCTGCAATGCAGGAAAGGCTCTCCCTACTGATGAATGCGATCGAACGGAAAGAAAGTTCGATACCGATCGAAGATCTCGCAAAGCAAATGGAGGATATGGAAGAAACGAAAGCAGCCGGCATTTTAGAAGCGATGAGCGAAGTGAAAGAGGAAAAAGAAGTTGCTATTGGAATCCTTTCTGCACTCAACGAATCGAAGCGGACGCTCATTCTTTCAGAAATGGATGAATCGGTTTCGTCTACCTATGTAGCAGAGTTAGCCGATTGAGTTTAAAAGGAGGTGAAAATGTGAGTAATACGATTCAACCCCTTATGAATGGAACAAAAGCTCCTGCAAATAAAGGCGAGACCGCAAAGGGCAATTCTAATTTTGAGAAGCTATTGACGATGCTTGCCGATGGAAAGACCTTGGAAAAGAAAAGTGTGAATTTACCTCCAGAAGTAGAACCTGCAGAATCAGTACCCGAAGAGCCATCACTCGATTCAGGCGAAACCAGACCTAGCAACTCACACGCACAAGCGATTCAGTTAATGGAAAAGTTGGCGGATAACCCAAAGCTTAAGCAACTCCTTTTAGGAAGCTGGAAAGGGAATGGGTCTTCTGAAGTGGGGGTACATGGATTTACAAGAGAAGAATTGCTCAAGTTTGAATCAGCACAGCAGAAAAGTCTCCCAACCTTAAGTACGTCAAATACAAGTGAAGAATCTGAAGCTAACGTGAAGGTGATGAAATTGGCTGAAACAGAGCCTGCGTTACTAAAACAATCGCAGTCAGAACTTCATCTTTTCTTAAAGCGAAACGGTATCGATTTAAGTTCTTTGACCGGTAAAACGATGAATCAAGAGCAAGCTGCTCCGCTCGAACCCGCTACAGTTCGAATACCTGAAGAAAATGAGCAAATTCAAGTTAAACCAAACGAAACGCTTACGCAGACAACGGTGAAAGAAGAAACGCCCGTGATCAAAGCTCGCCAATTCACAAGTGAGTTCAGTCAGCTATTAGAACGAATGCAAGTGATGAAGAACGGAAAAGAATCGCAGCTTCGTATCAAGCTTTCTCCTGAAAACCTAGGGCAGCTTGATATTCGATTATCGACGGTGGATGGAAAAGTAACAGCCCAAATCGCGACTTCCACTGCAGCAGCGAAAGAAATGATCGAGGGACAGTTACATCAGCTGCGACAAACGTTCGTGCAGCAAGGGATTCAGCTCGACAAAGTAGAAGTCGTGCAGCAGTCAACGCAATCACTCTTGCATGACCAACAAAGTCAGCAGCAGGGACAACGCCAGTTTGGGCAGGGAAATCGCCGGGAGAAACAGTCCGGTCAGTATGAAGTTGAAGAAAATCCAGTCGTCACTCATGAGCATGAACAGGAAGAGACGATGGGAATAAATTATTCCGTTTAGGAGGGGTGGTATGAATACAGGCTCAGTTACTAATGCAACTACATCTGCTCAACAGCGTCCGCAGCTGCCTGGACAACTCGGGAAGGATGACTTTCTCAAAATCTTAGTAGCACAGTTAGGCAACCAGGATCCCATGAAGCCAATGCAAGATACTGAATTTATCGGACAGATGGCTCAGTTCAGTTCTCTTGAGCAAATGACGAATATGAACAGTTCACTCACGCAATTTGTAAACAATCAAATGCAGAGTTCAATAACCGATCATGCTCATCTCATTGGAAAAACGGTGAAGTGGAAAGAGAACGAAGTACTAAGTGCTGGGAAGGTATCGGCAGTAGTGTACAAAGAAGGCGCTATTCTTGCAGAACTTCAAGATGGAAAACAGGTGAACATCTCTTCGTTAGAACGAATTGAAACGGGGGAGTGAGATGACGAAGATACACGTCCATGAGAGGTACCATCCTAATCAACCGCTCATAGCCCCAAAAAAGAAGGCGTCGGCATTTGCAGAACAGCTGAAGAAATCCTTACATAAACCAGTATCCTTCAGTCATCATGCAAAAGAACGATTGTCACAGCAAGGTATCTCGCTATCTGATGTTCAGCTGAAAAAGCTGAATGAAGGCGTTGAAACGGCTCGTGAAAAAGGAGCTCAAGATTCACTTCTGCTTATGAAAGACCTTGCTTTTGTAGTAAGTGTGAAGAACAACAAGGTTATCACTGCGATGAAGCAAGACCGGATGGAAAATCAAATCGTAACAAAGATCGATTCTGCACTCATCATTTAAAAGGCTGGACCAATTGGAGGCCTAACGCTGTGGACCGATTGAAGCAGCGACTTATAATCTAGGGGGAAAACACATGCTACGTTCTATGTATTCAGGTGTATCAGGTATGAAGGGCTTTAATACAAAGTTAGATGTCATCGGTAATAATATCGCAAACGTAAACACGGTAGGATTTAAGAAAAGCCGCGTGATGTTTCAGGATTTGCTCAGCCAAAACATGGGGGATAGACAGGTTAACTCAACGCAAGTGGGACTCGGGGTAACAGAAGGATCGATCGATACGTTACACACAACGGGGTCGTTTATGACGACTGGCGTGCAGACGGATCTTTCTATTGAAGGAGATGGCTACTTCCGAGTAAGACGTGAAATCACGACAGACAATGGAACGACAGAGACAGATCTTCTCACAAGGTCAGGGAATTTTTATGTGAACAACGATAGTGAGCTCGTTACATCACAAGGATACTTCGTTCTCGGCGAAGATAATCAGAAGATTGAGCTAGACGGACCTTTTACGATCAACCGACAAGGTGAGATCAGTATGATTGGTGCGGACGGTGAACCTACGTTTTATAAGAAAATAAGCATGGGAACAGTAAGCAATCCGTCAGGCTTATCAAAAGACGGAGGATCAATGTATATGGAAACCCCTAAATCAGGCGATTTCGATCCAGGTCTACCAGAAGCATCCCGCGTCGTTTCCGGCCAGCTTGAAATGTCGAACGTTGACCTTACAGAAGAGTTTACGGAAATGATCGTTGCGCAGCGAGGGTTCCAGGCTAACTCAAGAGTCATCACCACCTCAGATGAAATCCTTCAAGAAATCGTCAACTTAAAACGATAGGAGGTAAGAGCTGAGGAAGGTTCCCTTTCTCGGCTCGTTCTGTTCTTATGATTACCCTTACGAAACTAAACAAAGAACCTTTTACGCTAAACGCAGTTTATATCGAAAAGATTGAGGCAACGCCAGATACGATGATTTTCCTTACGAACGGAAAACATTATGTTGTACTCGAGCCAGTTGATGAAGTGAAAAAAAGAGTAACGGCATTTTATCGTGATATACACGTATTGAAATAATGGCTAGTAAAAGGAACGGAGGTGACAACGTTGTCTGATATGCTATCTCCTGAAACTGTCGACGCATTATTATCTGCGATCGATGATAAACCTAAAGGTCCTGATCCGCTGGATGGGCGGCGTGTCCGAACATACGACTTTAAACGTGCCCTTCGTTTTTCGCAGGACCATATTCGAATTCTAACAAGAATTCATGAAAACTACGCACGGCTCATGACGACATACTCATCTGCACAGCTTCGGTCGATCGTACAAGCTTCCGTTGAATCAGTTGATCAAATGTCGTTTGACGAGTTTGTGAAATCTCTTACAGACCAATCAATCATAAGTCTTTTTGTCGCAAAGCCGCTATCAGGACAGATGGTGCTCGAAGTATCTCCAGACCTCGCCTTTGCTATGTTGGATCGTATGCTCGGGGGAATGGGGCTCCAGCCAGATAAGCTATCTCACTTAACAGAGATCGAGACGATGGTGATGGAGCGTATCTTCAGTAAGATACTAGAGAGTTTTCAGGATGCGTGGAACTCAGTTTTGAAGCTGAATACGGAACTGCAAGAGCTTGAAGTGAATCCTCACTTTCTTCAAATCGTTTCTCCTAACGAGACGGTTGTCACAGTTACGATCAAGGTGAGTGTTGGAGATGTGACTGGAATGGTGCGCGTTTGCCTACCGCACGTGGTTCTTGAACCGATCATGCCAAGATTATCAGCGCATCACTGGTTATCAAATCAAAAGAAAGACCCTGAACCTCTCGAGAGTGAAGCGTTGCAAAAAAGGCTTCGAAAGACGGACCTTTCGATTATTGCTGAACTGGGGAATTCGGAAGTGACGATTGAAGAGTTTTTGAATTTAGAAATCGGCGATGTGATACGACTGAACGAAAATGTTTCAGACCCCCTCATCGTTAAAGTAGATGACAGAGAAAAGTTCCATGGGTATCCAGGAACTTCGAAAGGCCGTATGGCCATTCAAATTACAGAGGTTAAGGAAGAGGAGGACGCGGGCAATGACAGATGATCGCCTTTCACAAGAAGAACTGAATGCTCTGTTTCAAGAAACTGCAGCTAGTAAGGAAGGATCTACAATACAATTCCAAGAGGTAGAGTTAGAAGCATTGAACGAGTTGTTCAGCGTCTCTTTAGGAACCCTTTCTACATCACTTTCTTCTATTTTCATGGAGGAAGTAACCGTATCGAACATCCATACAAACGTATTATCAGAGGAAGGCATTTCAGAAGTGTCCTTTCCATATGTAGAAGCAGCAACCCGCTATGAAGGGGCGGCTTCAGGTGAAGCGGTGTTCATGTTGAATCCTCCTGATGCCCAGGACATTGCTGACATATGGGCTGTGGTAAGCGGAGATGAGAACGAAGACAATATCGATAAAAGTTTAACATCGGTCGTCACGCACATCATGGAAAGCTTACATAAAGGACTGAGTATGGCATCAGGATCTTCATTTAATGGGACATTCTTGAACTTGCAAGTTGTATCGGAGTGGAGCAACTCCGTACTGAATCAAAGTGGAGCATTGATCGATACGTCATTCGACCTTTCGATAGGCTCGATCATTAGAACGACATTGCACCATGTGATGCCTGCACCGATCGGAAAACAAATCTCAGAATTGCTCGTAAGTGAAGAAGACCTTCAGGAACAAACAACAGAAGAAGTGGTGGAAGAAGCGCCTCCAACAGAACGAACACAAGCAAGCGAATGGAAGGAGCCTGAGCGTTCTTATGATGAAAAAGTGAAACAGCATGAACCAGCAATTCAGAACGTGCAGTTTACGAATTTTAATCAAAAGCAAAACCCTTATTCCGAAGAGCGGAATCTCAATATGCTGCTCGATATTCCTCTTCAAGTCACTGTAGAACTCGGTCGCACGAAGCGAATCGTTAAAGATATTCTAGAGCTTTCACATGGCTCGATCCTTGAGCTCGATAAGCTCGCTGGTGAACCAGTCGATATTCTTATCAATCAGAAGCTCATTGCCAAAGGAGAAGTCGTTGTGATCGACGAGAACTTCGGTGTTCGTGTGACAGATATATTAAGTGCAGCAGAGCGATTATCAAAGTTGCGGTAAAACAAGGAGTGTTAGAGAGTGAAACAGCGTTACGTAGTCATCATGGCACTCGTGCTTTGCTTTTTTGTTATGACCCCAAACGTAGAAGCGGTTAACGGCAGCGTTACCGATTGGCTTAATGAAGATGGAGAGAAGCCAGCTGAAGAGCAGGAAAGCGAAACGCCTCCGAAAGTAGAATCCAAGGACACAAATATCTTTGTTCTCTTAATAAAACTTGTCTTCTATACGGTTGTTGTCGTGGGACTGATCTACCTTCTTATTCGCTTTCTAGCGAAGCGACAGCAAAAAATGCAGCAGCATTCCATCTTCACACCGATAGGGGGCTCCCCGCTTGGGAACAACAAGTCAGTTCAAATGATAAAAGCAGGAAACTCACTCTATATGCTCGGTGTTGGGGAGAATATCAATCTATTAAAAGAAATTAAGGATGAAGAAGAAATGAACGTCATCATGGCTCATGCTGAAGAACAGAAAACTGTTCCTTTTCTAAATCCAAAGCAGTCAGAAGACTTGAAGGATTTGTTTCAAACCAGTTTGAACCGTCAACGTTCAAAACGATCGAAATGGGAGCGAGATATGGAAGATCACGATCCTGATAAGAGAGATCGACTATGATGGATTTCGTTATCGGTTTATCGATCCCTGGCCTTGATTTTGGGTCGAGTGCACCTGAAGACGTATCAGTAACCGTTCAGCTCGTCCTGTTGCTGACTGTGCTTTCGATCGCCCCTGCAATTCTTGTGCTCATGACCTGCTTTACTAGAATCGTAGTCGTCCTTTCGTTTGTTAGATCTGCGCTCGCTACGCAATCGATGCCGCCAAACCAGGTGTTGATCGGTCTTGCGTTGTTCCTGACATTCTTCGTCATGTCACCTGTTCTGTCAGAAATCAATGCAGAAGCCCTGCAACCTTATATGAACGAAGAAATTGGGCAGGAAGAGGCGCTAGATGCTGCTGAGATGCCGATCAAAAGATTTATGGCAGAACATACGCGTGAAAAAGATTTAGCGCTCTTTTATAAGTATGCAAAACTAGAAAAACCGGAGTCGGTCGAAGATATCAGATTGACCGCACTTGTCCCTGCCTTTGCTATATCGGAATTAAAGACAGCTTTTCAAATAGGTTTTGTTATTTTTATTCCTTTTCTTATTATCGATATGGTCGTCGCGTCCACGCTGATGGCGATGGGAATGATGATGTTACCACCCGTTATGATTTCTTTACCATTCAAAATTTTGCTTTTTGTACTCGTCGATGGCTGGTATTTAGTTGTCGAGTCACTTTTATTAAGCTTCTGAGGAGGACGACATGTCACCGGATTTGGTTATTTCGATTGCTGAAGACGCTGTGTACACGGTCATCATTATCTCTGCACCGCTACTGCTCATCGCACTCGGTGTCGGTTTGATCGTCAGTGTATTTCAAGCAATGACTCAAATACAAGAGCAGACGCTCGCATTCATACCGAAGATCATTGCGGTACTGCTGACCATCGTTCTCTTTGGACCATGGATGTTAACGATGATGCTAGATTATACAACAAATCTCTATCAAAACCTCTATAGGTTCATCGGGTAAGGTAAATGGAAAGTGTCATAAACGCCCTGCCATTGTTTTTACTCGTATTCATGAGGGCGACCTCCTTCTTCATCGTTGCGCCGGTTTTTTCAACCCGAAGCGTTCCGGCACGGTTCAAAGTAAGCCTTGGATTTTTTATCGCACTGTTAGTAACGTCGGGCATCGGTTCAGTTGAGAGCATGACGCTAGATCTCGCATTCATACTTTTGATCATAAAAGAGTTATTTATCGGCCTGTCTCTCGGATTTATCGCAACCCTTATCTTGTACACGGTCCAAGTTGCTGGGGCATTTATTGATTTTCAGATGGGCTTTGTTATGGCGAATGTAATCGATCCCCAAACGCGTACTCAGGTGCCGATCATAGGGAACTTCAAGTACATGCTCGCGCTGCTTTTTCTCGTTTCTGTCGATGGTCATCATATGATGCTTGATGGCCTCGTTAAAAGCTATGAACTCCTTCCAGCGGAATCGCTCCTTGGACAGGCAGAGAGTGATTCGCTTGCTAGATTTATAGCAGAAGTCTTTTCAGGGATGTTCTTCTCAGCATTTCAGCTGGCGCTGCCGATCGTCGCATCGTTATTTCTCGTCGATGTTGCTCTTGGTCTATTAGCGAGAGCAGTTCCTCAAGTGAACATCTTTGTTGTCGGCCTTCCCCTGAAGATCTTTGTAGGGTTTGTGTTGATCCTAGTCACAATTCCGACCTTTTTCTTTTTATTAAGAGGAGTGTTTAGAGACATGATCGATACGATGGGCCAGCTTATTCAAATTCTGGGTGGTTAATGCGATGGGTACATACCGTTTGAAAATCAATCTACAGTTCTTTTCTCAAGAAAAGACAGAAAAAGCGACCCCTCAGAAGAAGCAGGATTCTCGGAAGAAGGGGCAGGTTGCAAGAAGTGCAGAGATTCCATCTGCTTTGATGATGATCGGCGTGTTCTTATTCATGTCGTTTATAGGCGGGTGGATGGTAGAGGGACTTCAAACGATGATCAAGGGAAACATCATGAGAATTCCAGAATGGGAGCTCACAGAAAAGAACCTCGACCTTTTGATGAAAGAGAACGTTTGGCAGGCAGCGATTATTGCAGCGCCATTGATGGGCATCTCACTCGTTATGGGAGTGATCGGGAACTACATGCAAGTAGGCTTTCTAGTCGCAACAGACCCACTAAAAGCAAAGCTTGAGAGAATCAACCCTATAAAGGGAGCGAAAAGGATTTTCTCGGCTCGTACACTAGTCGAACTTTTAAAATCGTTAATCAAAATAACATTCATATCAGCCGTCACGTTCATCGTCCTATGGAGAAAACGAGAAGAGGTGATGGTGATCTCCCAGATTTCGATGGGGGATGCCCTTGAGTTAATTGGTTCATTAATCATTCAAACAGGATTAGCGGTAGCCATTCTCATGTTGTTTCTATCGATCCTTGATTACGTCTATCAAAAATATGACTTTGAAAAAAACATCCGGATGTCAAAGCAAGACATCAAGGATGAACATAAAAAGAGTGAGGGTGACCCACTCATCAAATCACGCATCAAAGAAAAGCAGCGGGAGCTTGGGATGAATCGGATGATTTCAGAAATTCCAAAAGCGGATGTGGTGATTACAAATCCAACACACTTTGCAGTTGCGCTAAGGTATGACCCGAACGAAATGGACGTACCGACCGTCGTTGCGAAAGGGATGGATTACGTAGCTCAAAAAATTAAAGAATCAGCGAAAGAACATGACATCGTGATGTCTGAAAATGTTCCCTTAGCGCGTGCGCTTTATCACCAAGTGGATATTGGTGAAGGTGTGCCTGAGGATTTGTTCAAAGCAGTGGCTGAGGTGCTCGCTTATGTTTACAGTATCAAAGGCTATCCGGGAGGAGGAAACTAACCATGAAATTAAAGGATTATGCCGTACTCGTATCAGTCATCATGATCGTAATCATGATGGTTATTCCGTTTCCTCCACTATTGCTGGATTTCTTAATCATGATGAACATCAGTCTGGCACTGACGATCATTCTTGTCGCGATGAATACGAAAGAGGCATTGCAGTTCTCGATCTTTCCCTCGTTACTGTTGCTTACAACCCTTTTCAGGCTAGGCCTTAACGTCTCCACTACCCGATCGATTTTGACAAACAAAACGGGTGGACAGGTCATTGAAACGTTTGGATCATTTGTAGTTGGAGGAAGTGTTGTAATAGGTCTCCTTGTTTTCCTTATTCTTGTTATCATTCAATTTATTGTCATAACGAAGGGGTCCGAACGTGTGGCTGAAGTAGCAGCACGATTTACACTTGATGCGATGCCAGGTAAACAAATGAGTATCGATGCAGATTTAAATGCAGGAATGATTTCAGACCGTGAAGCCCGTGAACGTCGCCAAAAGATCGAACGAGAGGCAGACTTCTATGGTGCGATGGATGGTGCTAGTAAATTCGTAAAAGGAGATGCCATCGCAGGTATCGTCATTACGCTCATTAATATTATCGGTGGACTTATCATCGGGATGGTTGTTCACGGAATGGCGGTTGGAGATGCAGCGGCGACGTTTACACTTCTATCGATAGGTGACGGCCTCGTCAGTCAAATACCAGCACTCTTAATTTCGACAGCTACCGGGATCGTCGTTACTCGTGCTGCTTCTGATGGCAACCTTGGAACGGACATTACTGGGCAGATCTTTGCATATCCAAAACTGTTGTACATCGTTGGTGCCGTAGTGGCACTCCTTGGAATCGCGACGCCGATCAATCCGCTGCTTACCTTTCCGATCGCAGGGTTGCTTATCTACTCAGGCTGGTTGATGCAACGAAATCTCGATCAAACAGCTGAGGAAGTAGAGACCGCTGCAGGTGAAGACGAAGCTGAAGAAATGAAAAGTCCAGAGAGTGTCACAGGACTTCTACATGTTGATCCGATCGAATTTGAATTCGGCTATGGCTTAATTCCACTCGCAGATCAAAAGCAAGGCGGAGATTTGCTTGACCGGGTCATCATGATTCGTCGACAGATCGCACTTGAACTAGGAATCGTTGTACCGGTAATCCGCATTCGAGACAACATTCAGCTGCAGCCGAATGAATATGTGGTCAAGATTAAAGGAAACCGTGTTGCTGGTGGTGAGCTTTTACTAAACCAGTATCTTGCGATGAGCAGTGGCGTGGAAGATGAAACGATTACTGGAATCGAAACAGTGGAACCAGCCTTTGGACTACCTGCTCTCTGGGTGACAGAGGAAATGAAGGATCGTGCGGAGCTTTCTGGTTATACCATCGTGGATCCGCCATCGGTCGTATCGACCCATTTAACTGAAGTGATCAAAAAGCATGCGCACGAACTGTTGAGTCGACAAGAAGTGAAGAATCTCTTAGATAACGTTAAAGAAACGTCACCGGCTGTGTTAGAAGAGCTCATCCCAAATGTTCTCACGATCGGTGATGTTCAAAAAGTTTTGATGAGGTTACTAAAAGAAAAAGTATCGATCAGGTCACTCGATATGATACTAGAATCACTTGCTGACAATGGTATTCGAACAAAAGACACCGACGTGTTAGCCGAATACGCGAGACAGGCGTTATCAAGGCAGATCACGGCTCAAATCGCAGCCCCTGGTGAAGCGGTAAAAGTACTTACTGCTGGTGCTAGACTTGAAAAGCGATTTGCAGAATCTGTACAGCAATCTGATCAAGGCAGCTATCTAGCACTTGATCCTGAAACGTCTCAGGCTATTTATCAGGAAGTATTGCAGCAAGTAAACCGCCTGCAGCAATCTGGCATTCAGCCGATCTTATTAACTTCTCCTGCTATTCGAATGTATTTAAGACAATTTCTTGAGCGATATATGCCTGACTTAACCATTCTATCTTACAGCGAATTAGAACCTGATGTTGAAGTTCAGAGTGTAGGGGTGATCAATCTGCCATGAAAATAAAACGATATACCGTTAACCATTTGAGAGAAGCCATGCCGATGATTCGGAAGGATCTTGGCAAAGACGCAGTCATTTTAAATACGAAGAAAATAAAAGTAGGAGGCTTTCTCGGATTTTTTCAGAAGACGAAACTAGAAGTCCTCGCTGTACTAGATGAAGATAAGGCAGCAAAGGAGAAAAAGGACGAGTTTCAGACGCTGCTCGAATCAGAGAAGAAGCGAAGAGAACAGCAAGTACCTGAACCTTTCAAAGAGCCTCTTCAAGAAGTACGACCAGAACCAAAACCAGAACCCGTGAAAGAGGACGATCACCATGTGATGGGTGAACTAAAGTCCATGAAGGAAATGATGATGCAGATGATGGAAACAGAAAGGTTACCGGTGCATCTGAAGCCAGTGAACGCCTTTCTCGAAGACCATGAATTCTCAAAGTCGATCCGTTCCTCGGTTATGGCAGATTTACTCATGAAAGCGAAACTTTCTCCAGGGTTTTCAAAAGAAGATGCATTCACCTGGATGAGGCAAGGGCTTCAAAAACGTACAAAAGAATACCCTGATATGACGAGTTCCTCAAAGAAGATTCGCTGCTTTGTTGGTCCGACAGGTGTAGGAAAAACGACGACGATTGCAAAACTTGCGGGAGACATTATTTTAAATGAACGAAAGTCAGTTGGGTTGATCACATCTGATACGTACCGTATTGCAGCGGTCGATCAGCTGCGAACGTATGCTGATATTCTAGGAATTCCTTTAGAAGTCGTTCAATCACCTGATGATCTTGCTCTTGCAATCAGAAAGCTCTCTGAGTGTGACACGATCTTAATGGATACAGCGGGACGAAACTATCAGCAGTATAAGTATATATCCCAGCTTGAGGAGCTTGTATCGAGTAATGATATCGCGATTAGTCTCGTTCTCAGTTTGACGCACAGATACAATGATTTAAAAGTGATCACAGATAATTTTCAGAGCGTGGGTGTAACGGAAGTCATCTTAACGAAAATGGATGAAACGAGGGCAAGAGGCCCGATCTTTAACTTAATGGAAGATTACAAGCTGCCAGTCACACTCATTACGAATGGACAGAACGTGCCTGATGATATGTTGAAGACCACAGAAGGAACACTTGTTGATCTAGTGATGGAGGAAAAGATGTATGGCAGATCAAGCTAACAAGCTACGAGAGAAGGTTACTAGTCAGACTCAGTCTACTCCTCGCGATCGGAAGACAAAAGTGATCGCAGTAACGAGCGGTAAGGGCGGGGTGGGCAAATCTAATATTTGTTTGAACTTAGCGTTAAGTATGGAAGCACTCGATAAAAAAGTAATGATTCTGGATCTAGATGTAGGCATGGCGAATGTTGACGTATTGATGGGCGTGACGCCAAAAGGAACATTGATCTCGATGCTTGAAGAAAAACTCCCACTCGAGGAAGTTCTTGAAACTGGGGTCAACGGACTAACCTACATTGCTGGGGGTAATGGAATCGGTCGGGTGTTTTCGATGAGTGAGGATCAGCTTCACCACTTTTTTCATGAATTTAGTAGTCTACAAGGTAAAGTCGACTACATCATTTTGGACACGGGCGCAGGCCTTACCAAGGAAAGCATGAGGTTTCTTCAGGCAGCCGATGACATCTTTATCGTTCTTAACCCAGAACCGCCGTCGATAACGGATGCCTATGCAGTGCTGAAGGCGCTGCATATGAAGAATGACCAACTACCGATCAAGCTCATCGTCAACCGTACGATCAACGAGTTTGAAGGAGAACAGGCATCGGCAAACTTTTTACGGGCTTCTGAACAGCTTCTCAACAAGCCGATCGAGGTGCTTGGCTACATTCCAGATGATGATGCAGTAAGAAAAGCCGTTATGGCACAAACGCCATACTTGTTGCAATACCCACGTTCGAAAGCTTCAGAAGCAGTCAATCAGATCGCAAGGACGTACCTTGACCTTCCTACACAATATAAGTTAGGCGTGAAAGGGTTCCTTATGAAGACGTTGTTTCATAAATAAATGGAAGACATTGGTGGTGAATCCCATGAAATCCAAAATGGACGAACAGACAATTGAATATTGGAAGGCATGGAAGAACGAGCGAAATGAAGCAGCTGGTAACTATCTTGTGTCATTCTATCGACCACTTGTGGATTATGCTGTTAAACGGTATATGGCTGCACTTCCATCCTCTGTCCATCATGATGATATCAGTAGTTTTGCTTATAATGGCCTACTTGACGCAATCGACAAATTTGAACTAGAGCGCGATCTTAAATTTGAGACGTATGCAAACTGGCGGATAAAAGGTGCAATCATCGATGGGTTAAGGCAAAACGACTGGGTACCACGTTCTGTGAGAGATAAAGCACGTAAGATCGAGGAAGCGTATGCGCTATTGGAGCAAGAGAACCAAAGATCTTGCACAGATGAGCAAGTCGCAAAGCACCTCGGGATGTCGGTAGTAGAAGTGCAACAAACGATACAGGACGCCTCTCTTTCGATTATGATTTCAGTTGACGAACCAGTATATGAAGAAGATCAACAGCAGATCGAACGGTACAACGTGATCGAGAATGAACGTGCAGATTCACCTGAAAAGCATATTCATGAGCATTTTATTAAAGAAATTCTGACCGAAACAATTGATCGACTACCTGAAAAAGAAAAACTAGTAATCTCGCTCGTATATTTTGAGGAGCTGACTCTAACAGAAATAGCGAAAATTTTAAAGCTGTCTACAAGTCGAGTCTCTCAGCTTCATTCAAAAGCGTTGCTACGAATGAAAGGTGCCCTTCGAGCGAATAAAGAACATGTACAATCCATGTAATCGGAGTGAATACGATGGTAATCTTCATTTTTATCAGCATAGCACTACATCTCGTTAGCTTTTTGTGTATCGTTCTCTTATTCCTTAAGCAGTCCAAAGGTTCAAATTTAAAAGAAGAAGTCAGGTCGAGTATGCAGTCGTACATCGAACAGCTCGAGGAAGAAAACGATCAATTGATCGATCGAGTGAAAGCACTCGTTGAAAAACGAGAGGGGCAAATCGATTTGCGCCTTCGAGTACTTGAGCAGTCGAAAGCTGCACCTCAGGAAAGCGTACCGGCGCAGCAGCCGAAAGAAAACCAGCCATATCAGAAGCCAGGGACGGTCGTGCTTCAGCACCCTTCAGTAAGGAACGATCGAAAGCAGCAAGCACTCAAGCTATACAAAGAAGGCTTTACGATGACTGAAATTGCAAAGTTCTTAAACTGCGGTATTGGGGAAGTCGAACTGATCGTCAATATACACGGAAGGTCTCAGCAGCTATGAAAATACAGCAATCAACTCAAGTGATGCTCGATTCACTTAAGAAAGATACGATGAAATCATCATCACCTAACCCGTTCAATGGTGTGATGAATGAGGCGGCAAAAGAGTTGAAAGGCTCCGCACTTCAGCGGCTGCTTCATCAGATTGAAGAACAAGGCAAAGTACTAGGGAAAGAAAAAACACTCCAAAACCTAACGGCATACAAACGTTTAGTGAAGCACTTCCTTGAAGAAGCAGTTGGTCAGGGCTTGTCACTGTCTGAAAAGAACAGCACGGACCACAGAGGGCGAAACAGAACGTATAAGCTCGTCGAGACAGTTGAGCAGAAGTTAGTCGATCTTCAAGAAGAAATACTACAAAAAGAAAAGTCAGGTGTGCACGTGTTATCACTCGTAGGAGAAGTGAAAGGTCTATTGGTAGATTTAATGCTCTAGGTCGTTTATACTAGAAAAAATAGGAAGTATTTGCTCATGTGCGAACACATGAGTTTTTTTATAATAAAAATAAGAACATACGTTCGAATTCATGGTTGTGATTTTTGCAAGAAAGGATACTTTCTATCCTACACAAAAGAGAAGGGAGAGGTGAGGATGAAGCAAAAGTGTCCATATTCTATGATAAAGGGTGCTCATGGAGAGCTCATGAAAAACCCCCTTTTCCGGTCATTTATTCAAGATGAAGAAAGCTGGAGATGTTATCTCGATGTGATTAACGATAATGATAACGAAGCACTAAATCGACTGAATCAACTTTTTCACATGTTTTACGCCGAAATTCGTTTCATTGCATATGTATCACGTTTAGTCCATTATACGGCGATAAACTATGACAGAAAACGTAGATTAAACAGTATGAGGTATCCGCTTACGCTTGATCAACCCGTTAAGGAAAGTGGAGATTCTTGGGTGAATCTCATGACAGGTGCACCGATCTATACTTCAAACGAAGTTGAGCAGCAGTTCCTGTCCTATTCACTGTTCCGAGCGTACAAGAGACTCACTACGAAGCAGAAAGAAGTGTTGACCCTATACTATCGTGAAGGTGCAACAGACACAGAGATAGCGAATGATTCAGGGGTTTCTCAACAGGCCGTAAGCCGACGCAGAAAACGTGCTCTGCAGAAATTAAGAGAAGTCGTGAAGGAGGGAATTCGATGAATATCACAAACATTATTAATACGATGATCGGTGACTTAGGTTTTCCAATCGTTGTATCACTGTATCTACTCATTAGACTTGAGCGAAAAGTTGAAAATTTATCGAACGTGATTGCAGAGCAGGAATCTGATAAGAAGGGATAACTATGGAAAGCAGATTATATAACCTTTTACAACGTGCTAAGAAGCAGGATGAGGAAGCACTCTCCCACATCCTACAAACATTTGAGAAAAAGATACAATCAGAATTAAGACAGACGTCGTTTGGAGCGAGAGACGACCTGCGCCAGGAGCTGTTCGTGAAAGTGTGCGAAGCAGTGGGAAAATACAAGATGGATGACGTACCTGACTTTGAGGAGTTTGCGATGAAATTAGAAAAAGATAAGCGCGAGGAGTGAATGATGTATGAACATTTATGAAAAACGTTGTGGCGTGAATTGCTTTTAGCTATGATGAAGATGGAACGAAACAATACGGAGGGTTACTCATGAAACTTTTCTTGATCATCGGTGCGATCAACGCTTGTCTAGCAGTTGGTCTTGGCGCTTTTGGCGCTCATGGATTAGAAGGACGATTGTCAGAAAGAATGTTAGAGACGTTCAAAACAGGGGTTCAGTATCACATGTATCATGCTCTTGGTTTGATCGGCATTGCCGTTGTCGCAGACAAGCTTCAATCAACAGGGCTCATTAACTGGGCTGGATGGCTCATGTTTGCAGGGATCATCCTCTTCTCAGGTAGCCTATATGTGTTGAGCTTGAGTGGAATTAAAATTCTTGGTGCGATCACGCCTCTTGGAGGTCTCGCATTCATCACTGCTTGGATTCTTCTTGCAGTTGCTGCATTAAAACTATAAAAAAACGGCCTGAGCATTCAGGCCGTTTTTTTGATTTATCTTGGAGAATATGAGGTCATTTGTTGAACAGGGTAGTTATATTCAAGTTCTTCATCAAACGTAATGTAGTCAAGATAAACCATCAACAGGATATAGCGTTTTCCAGTCTGTGGATCAGAAATAATAATATGATCTCTCCCAGCTGCCTCCACGATCCCTTTAAATACTTTCGCATTCCATTTTTCGTTGTTCTCAAAGGTCATGTAAATCGTCGCGACTTTTCCAAGGTTTAACCTAAGAATGTTTTCTATATACGATTGCTCGACTGCCAATTGAGCTGGAAATCCTTGACCCTGCATTGCGCCCTGTACTTGCCCTTGGCCCTGCGTTGGGTATCCTGATGGAAAAGATTGTTGCCCCATCTGCCCCTGGCCTTGTTGCCCCATCTGTCCCATTTGCCCCATCTGCCCCATTCCATTTTGTCCTTGCTGCGGCATCTGTCCATAGCCGCCGCCCCCGTTGTTCCAGAGCTTGTTTTTCATCGTAACCCTCCTTAAGCGTTCTCCTAGCCATAGTAAACTTCTGAGCACTCACTTTCGGTAGGTTGATAAAAGCAGTGAGCTTTAAACCTTCCTGAAATCCGTTGGTCGTACAGTAGGGCAAGTTCCTGAAGGCTTAAAGAACCACAGTGCATGACTTGCCGAGTGGTATGGGATGCTTCGAGCTACCCATCCATTTCGCTGCTTCAAGATAAAGGAAAATGCCATGACCCTTCGTAACTCATTGTATGTTCGATAATGGATGATATGCCTTTTTATAAACCGGAATTGCACATAAAAAAGCCAACGAAAACAGCTGTTTTCGTTGGCTCATATTAGTTAAACGTATAAGAATTGAGGCAGGCGTTCTTTCGGTAGATGAGTTCCAACAAAGAAGCTCCCGAATTCGCCGAAACGTGCGCTCACTTCGTCGAATCTCATTTCATACACAAGCTTTTTAAACTGAAGAACATCATCAGCGAATAGGGTAACGCCCCACTCCCAGTCATCAAAACCGACTGAACCTGTGATGATTTGCTTAACCTTACCAGCATAGCTTCGACCGATGAGTCCATGACTGCGCATCATTTCGCGACGCTCTTCCATTGATAGCATGTACCAGTTATCGTTACCCTCACGCTTTTTATTCATAGGGTAGAAGCAAACATAAGGTGCTTCAGATAGCTCTGGCTTCAAACGTGCTTGGATACGAGGGTCATTCTCAGGGTCACTGTCTTTGCCAGCCATGTAGTTACTGAGCTCTACAACAGATACATAAGAATAAGCAGGGATTGTATATTCAGCGAGTGTTGTTTTATTGAACGCATTTTCGATTTCATTTAGTTCTTCCATTGTTGGGCGAAGGAGCATCAACATAAAGTCTGCTTTTTGTCCCACGATGGAATAAAGCGCATGACTTCCTTCTTTATAATTCGCTGTAGCTTCCCATTTTTCAAGGAAAGAATAGAATTCATTCATTGCGTTGTCACGTTCTTCGCTAGATAGCTGCTTCCATGCAGTCCAATCCATCAAACGGAAATCATGTAGGCAATACCAGCCGTCAAGAGTTACTGCTGCTTGGTTCATATATGATCCACTCCTTAATAATTATCCAATCAATCTCCACCCTCTACTATACCAATAGTTCTGCTTGTTTGAAAGCGACGCGGATGATGTGAAGGAAGAATAACAATTCTATCGCATCAAGTAATACGGTCATATACTGATCGATTGGAGGGAGAAAGGATTGCTCGTTTCTACATATAAGTACCTTTCATTCGTCAGAAAAGTAGAACTTTTATATGGAAGGGTTTACAACTAAGGATTTATTTTTGTTTTTAGGGAAAAAAGAGTATCGTAGGGATTGGAAATCAAATTAATGAGGTGAATACAATGAGTGATCTTTTTACAAGCATGAAAGATACGGTAAGAAACGGCCAACCGACGATCGTGTTTCCGGAAGGAACAGATGAAAGAGTTCTTGTTGCGGCAAATCGTCTCGCTCAAGATGGCATCCTAAAACCAATCGTTGTTGGTGGAGAAGCAGCAGTAAAGGACAAAGCGTCATCTTTAAACGTTGCTCTTCATGAAGATCTACAAATTATTGATCCTGCAAACTATTCAGACATGGACGCACTTGTTGAATCGTTCGTAGAACGCCGTAAAGGAAAAGCAACAGCAGAACAAGCACAAGAGATTCTTCTCGATGTGAACTACTTTGGTACGATGCTTGTTCATACAGGAAAAGCTGATGGCCTTGTAAGTGGAGCTGCACACTCGACTGGTGACACGGTCCGTCCGGCACTTCAAATCATCAAGACAAAAGAAGGAATCAAGAAGACGTCAGGCGCATTTGTTATGGTGAAGGACGATCAGAAGTACGTGTTCGCAGACTGTGCGATCAACATTGCTCCTGATAGCAACGACCTTGCTGAAATCGCTGTCTCTAGTGCTGAAACTGCGAAAATGTTTGGGATCGATCCAAAAGTTGCGATGCTTAGCTTCTCAACAAAAGGTTCTGCTGTTTCCCCTGAAACAGAAAAAGTCATGGAAGCTACAAAGATTGCGAAAGAAAAAGCACCTGAGCTTGTTATCGACGGTGAATTCCAATTCGACGCTGCATTCGTCCCTGAGGTAGCAAAGAAAAAAGCACCTGAATCCCCGCTAGAAGGACAAGCGAATGTGTTTGTATTCCCAGGCCTCGAAGCAGGGAACATCGGCTACAAAATGGTACAACGCCTTGGTGGATTCGAAGCAGTAGGTCCAGTTCTACAAGGTCTTAACAAGCCTGTAAATGACCTTTCTCGCGGCTGTAGTGAAGAAGATGTATACAAGCTTGCTTTGATCACAGCAATGCAAAGTTTATAAGGTTCGTTGAAGACTGTCGACATCCGTTCGGCAGTCTTTTTTAGCGTTCAACGTTAGATTGGCGGATATATTCTCGCTTTCGCGGATAAAGTATTACATTTAGCGGATAAATCTCCACAATCGCGGATATATTTAGAAATTCGCGGATATACCACTGATACTGCGTCATATTAAAAGCACCCGAAACGAATTTCGGGTGCTTTTTCACTAATATTAGTAAAGTGCTTTCTCATTTCGTGTGAAAACACGCTGGTAATTGTAATCGTAAAGGGATAACTCTGGAATCGAAAGGTGTTGAGTCGTCAATGTCCCTGCGTATTTATTCAGCGTTTTCAGCGTTCCCATCATAAGGTCGCTTACCGACAAACTTTCTCCCGTCAATTCACTCAACGATGCCATCGTTTTAGGAACAATATGTGGATACGTGAACTTCGTTTCTTCGCCACCGAGGGAGCGTTCGTAAAATTCCTTGATCAAAGCTGCCCGCTCTGAACCACTGCCATCTACACAGAGATAAACTTGAACCGCAACGCCTCCCCGTAAGCGTCTTTGTGAGATCCCAGCAAACTTCTGTCCGCCAATACTCAAATCGTAGCGGCCCGGACAATAAGAGCCTACAATTTCACGATCTTCAACATTAACACCATATGGTAAAAGGATTTCCTGTACAAAATCGACCATCGATTCATATCCTTTGTCGATTCCAACCTGCTGCTCTTTTTCTGCAAAAACAAGCGACAGGTTCAAAACACCACTATCTAGTACAACTGCAAGTCCGCCTGAATTTCTAACAATGACCTTGTATCCTTGTTGTTTTAAGTACGTGATTCCTCGTTCGATGTAAGGAAGTCGTGTGTCTTGTATGCCAAGGACAACCGTATCATGGTGTACCCAGGATCGCATGACTGGTGAAGAATCCCCGCTACCTGTTGAGTTGCAGAGCGTATCATCCATTGCAAACGATTGAAGTGCATCGAAAGACGGTCCAAGAGTAGATTGATCTATTATTCGCCATTCTGGCTGATATAGTACTGAGTCATTCGCCATAGCTATTTCCTTTCTGTTACAAATCATCTTTAGCTATTATAGCACGAGAAATACTAGCCTTCAGAATACAGATTGCGACAATATTTCCCGGGAGATGACATATTATGATGTTTTAACATAGTAAAACTTGTGGAATATACATACTAGATAAATATGGGAGGTGAAGGGATGCCACGTGCGACCGATAGACCCGGTGAAGGTACATATAAATGTACGAACTGTGGTCAAGAAATGACGATTGAGAAAGAGAGTGATCAGTTACCACCTTGTCCAAGTTGTGGTAATAATACATTTAATGCAGCATAAAAGCATAGCACCTCAGCATTGGAAAGTACGGGAAATTTTTCTCGTACTTTCTTCTTAGTTTTAGCGGTTTTTTAGCTATAAAACCTTTATTTAACAGGAGAATTGTAAACTAACTAAGTAAATATAATTTTGCGAGAATTAGTGAAAATGCTATAATAATGTTTGTGTGTTTACTAGTTAGCGAGAAAGAGAGCAAGCGAAGCAAATATATCACAAGGTGGAAGTGCTTTCATAAAAACAAGACAGCAAACGAATGACTTGCATATAAACCATTCAAGAAAGGGGTAATGTCCATGAAGCTAACGGTTAAGATTATCGCCGGTTTAGTATTGGGTATTTTAGTTGGTGTCATCTTTAACTTATTTGCACCAGATGCGTTTGGACCCGTAGATAAGTATTTTCTTGGTCCTGTAGGACAGATCTTTTTAAACTTAATTAAGATGCTAGTTGTGCCGATCGTGTTCTTCTCGATCGTAGTAGGTACAGCAGGAATCAGTGATCCTAAGAAACTTGGTCGTATGGGAGGAAAGACAGTAGGGTTTTTCTTAATCACCACGACGATCGCTATTTCGATCGCTATGGCACTTGCTTATTTAATCAAGCCTGGTGTGGAAGGTTCATTCACTGGTCAAAGTGATTTTGAAGCACAGGAAGCACCTCCTGTAATGGATACGATCCTTAATATCATCCCGACGAACCCTGTTCAGGCGTTGACAGAAGGGAACATGCTTCAAATCATCGCCTTCGCGATCTTCATCGGTTTTGCGCTCGCGGTACTCGGTGACAAAACGAAAGCATTGCGAGACCTTATGGAACAAGGTAACGATGTGATGATGTATCTTGTTAAAATCATTATGGAAACTGCTCCATATGGAGCGTTCGCTTTGATCGCCTCTGCTGTCGGTGGTCAAGGTAAAGAAGCACTTCAATCCATGGGTATGTACTTTATCGTCGTACTGGCTGGACTGTTTATACACGCACTCGTCACATACAGTAGTGCGATTTATTTGCTGGGTAAAGAGAATCCGCTTAAATTCTATAAAGCTTTTTCACCAGCAATGGCAGTTGCATTCAGTACCTCATCTAGTAGTGGTACACTTCCTGTTTCTATGAAAACTGCTCAGGAAAACTTGAAGATTCCAAAACAAATCAGTAGTTTTGTTCAGCCCCTAGGGGCAACCATCAATATGGATGGAACTGCAATTATGCAGGGTGTTGCGACTGTTTTCATCGCGCAGATCACGGGTGTTGAGCTAACGTTCACACAGCTCATCATCGTCGTTGTCACTGCTACTCTCGCAAGTATTGGAACAGCCGGTGTTCCTGGTGTAGGACTCATCATGCTTGCGATGGTTCTAAACCAAGTTGGTCTTCCGGTTGAGCCGATCGGCTTGATTCTTGCCGTCGATCGATTGCTCGATATGACGCGTACAGCGGTTAATATTACCGGTGATGCGGCTTGTGCTCTCTATGTAACAAAATCAGAAGAAAAAAGAAATGGGAATACAACGTCTGCTGCTGAGATTGAAGGATAACCGACAACAGTAAGCGGATGAAGATTCTCCTTAAAAAACCTTCTATTACCTGTCTTTTTGACGGGTAGTGGAAGGTTTCTTTTTGGTATAATTTGAGATATAATAAGGGGATGAATTTGACGGAAGGAGTCCAACGCTGTGCTCGAACGATTAAACGAAGAAAAAGTTTTTAAAGATCCAGTTCATCGCTACATACATGTTCGCTACCGTTTAATCTGGGAGCTGATTGGAACGAAGGAGTTTCAACGTCTTCGCAGAGTTAGACAGTTAGGGACGACCTATTTAACGTTTCACGGAGCTGAACATAGTCGCTTCAGTCATTCACTCGGTGTTTATGAAATCGTCAGGAGGATTAACGAGATCTTCTCTCAATATGACGGTTGGAACGAAGAAAATCGATTGTTAAGTATGTGTGCTGCGCTTCTTCACGATGTTGGACATGGTCCGTTTTCTCATTCGTTCGAAAAGGTATTTGGACTCGATCACGAAGACTTTACCCGCATGGTCATATTGGGTGATACGGAAATCAATCGCATCCTTCGTAAAGTGAGCGATCGTTTTCCTGAAGAAGTTGCAGATGTGATTGCAAAAACGCATGACAACAAGCTAGTTGTTTCCCTTATTTCAAGCCAAATCGATGCGGATCGAATGGATTACTTATTGCGTGATGCTTACTTCACAGGCGTTAGCTATGGTCAGTTTGATATCGAACGCATCTTGCGCGTCATGAGACCTGGTGATGATCAAATCGTCATCAAACAAAGTGGGATGCATGCGGTAGAGGACTACATCATGAGTCGTTATCAGATGTATTGGCAAATTTATTTTCACCCCGTGACAAGAAGTGCGGAAGTTATTTTAAGCAAGATCTTACATCGTGCAAAGAAACTTTATCTCGAAGGCTACTCCTTTAAGTACGAACCGATCCATTTCTACTCACTGTTTAATGAGAATATCAGTCTTGAAGATTTTCTTAAGCTTGATGAATCTGTTGCGATGTTTTATTTCCAAATGTGGCAAGAGGAAGAAGACGAGATTCTTAGCGATCTTTGCGAGCGATTTATGAATCGAAGGCTATTCAAGTATGTTGAATTCAATCCGATGGAGAAGATGAACGATTGGAGAGAGCTATACGATTCATTTAAAGAAGCTGGTATCGATCCAGACTATTACCTTGAAGTAGACTCTTCCTCAGATCTTCCATATGATTTTTACCGACCTGGAGAAGAAGAAGAGAGGCTTCCGATCCATCTCCTTAAACCAGGGGGCGATCTTCGGGAACTTTCTCGAGAATCTGAAGTTGTCGAAGCGATTTCAGGCAAGAAGCGTACAGATCACAAGCTCTATTACCCCGCAGATTTAATCCTGAAAGGGGATACGAACGCAACTCGTCGCATAAAGTCATTGCTTCAATTAGATTAACCTGTTCAAAAAGAAACCTGCATGGTCTGCAGGTCTAACCAAATCAGATAAAGAAAGCTTTTTGGACAACCTGTAAAAAGAAAATTGGGGAGGGGTACAGGTTGCTAGAAGATCATGCGAAAGTCATCACTGTATTAAAAGAAGCGGGAGTAGTCATCGGACGGAAAAAGCTTCAGAAAATCGTCTACATTTGTAAAAAACTACAGTTCCCATTTAACGAGAAGTATCAGTTTCACTTTTATGGACCTTATTCCGAAGAATTGACGCTCAGAGTGGAAGAGCTATGCAACCTTGGACTCGTCAGAGAAGTGAAGGAAAGCAAAGGCAACTATTATCAATACAAGTATTCCGTAACGGATCAAGGAACTGAATTCCTGGGCCATTATAACCATGACTTTCCATCTTTAAATGAATGTATTTGTAGAATGAATGGAGAAAGCTCACGTTTTCTAGAGCTTGTTTCGACAGTGTTGTTTTTCGATAAACTTACGAAAGAAGAAGTGATCGATAAGATTCAGACGATCAAACGAAAGCAAAACTACTCGAGTGATGAGATCGAAGAGGCATATACGTTTATCTCTAGTCTTAATCGCTTGCTTCAATAGAATAAGAGTTCAATAGAAAAAGGTGCACGAAGTTGATTCGGCACCTTTTTGTCTAACCTTTTATTGGAATTCTTTTTGAAAGACTCGTTTGTAGCTTACTGAAGTTAATTTTCGTTAGAAAAAAGCCGTTCAGAATCATTAGCCCTATCATAAGGAGAGAAAAGATCAGTGTGCTTAGGTAGGGAAGGATGAGCTGCTGTAATCCAGGAATCGATTCTGCTAATAGAAAGACGATCGAGAAGGATGATAGCACATGAAAGGTGATGCCGGCAGAAAGACTTAATGATTCTCTTCGTTCGATGAGAGAAGGCATCCAAGCAATACCTAGAATTGAAAAAATGATAAGAACAAGAATAAGGGCGATGCTGCCACTCATCACGCTATGCTGAAAGTTACCGGCTTCTAACAGCAGTACATACATCAGAGTGGCTAGAATACCGATTCCTATCCCGATTGATACTGGCGAAACTAAACGTTCTTTCATCATCGATCTCCACCTTTTATTACAATTATTTCGAAACTATTACAATAAATACCCTATTGAAGACTAGTATAATCCCTCCATTGCAGAAGATATTGGAGAATTATGTCGAGCTTAGGTAGATTACGAAAAAAGGTTCAAAAGACTCATATTGAAGTAAAGGAGTGTTCTTCATGGAACAAATAAAATGTGCGATCGTAGGATTCGGGTTTTCAGGGGCAACGTTTCACGCTCCGGTGATGAAAGCTGTAAAAGACATACAGATCACAAAGGTAGTTTCTTCAAACCCTGAGAAGGTAATGCATACCTTGCCTGATGCGAAGGTTGTACCTGCTATTGAAGACGTTCTTGATGATAACGAAATCGAACTTGTGATCATTACGACACCAAATGAATTTCATTATCCTATGGCGATGAAAGCACTGAACGCAGGTAAGCATGTTGTTCTTGAAAAGCCTTTTGCAGTAAGTGTTTCAGAATGCGAAGAACTCCTTCACACTGCTGAATCGAATGGATGTCTACTAAGCGTTTATCATAATAGACGTTATGATAACGATTTTCTTACGATACAGAAGCTGTTGAAAAACGATGCTTTAGGTGAGGTAGTTACGTATGAGGCTCACTATGATCGTTTTCGAAGCGAAGTGCGCGAGCGTTGGAGAGAACAAGATAAGAAGGGTTCGGGTATCCTCTTTGACTTAGGTTCTCACCTGATCGATCAAGCTCTTACGTTATTTGGAGAACCTGACAGTGTGATGGCAGACGTCGTCGCGCAGCGTGAAGGCGCAAAGACCGATGACTATTTTCATCTTGTATTGAAGTATGGGAAGAAGAGAGTGATTCTGCATGGAGGCTCACTCGTTCACAAGCACGGACCACGCTATCAAATTCACGGTATGGAAGGTTCGTACGTGAAGTGGGGCATCGATCCGCAGGAAGATGCGCTGAAAAAAGGTCGCATTCCAGGCGAGTCTGGATGGGGTGAAGACTCTGAACAGAGTTATGGCACGATTACTACAGGAGATAATGAGGAAGAAGTTCCTACTGTTCCAGGAGCTTATCACCATTACTATGAAAATATCGTGCGATCAATCAAAGAGAAAGCCCCAGCACCCGTTACGGCTCATGAAGCGCTGAACGTCATCAAATGTATCGAGCTGGCGCTAGAGAGTAGTGAAAACAATCGAACGGTTGAATGGAAGTAGACGAGATGGCTCAAGGAGCCATCTCTTTTTTCTAAGCTTTCACTGCTACTTGAATGATAGAGTCGGACCATTTAAGAGCGTTGATGTAAGAACTTTGAAGGTCTTCACTCGGTAGATTGAACTCATTTAGGAAAGAGGCTACCGTTTGCCAGTCGTTCCGTTCTAGAGCTTTAATCATAGTTAAAATGTGATGATAAACCGTCTCTCGATCGTTCGTTAAGGTTTCTTTTAATGTGTCATCGATCGGTAAATCATTCAGAACTTCTTCCATCGGACGCTGCAAGATCGTATCGAGCAACGAAAACATTCCGACGAGAGAGGCCTGGTGCGGGTTCACGTTTACTTTCTTTGCTACTAACTCTGATAGTTTTGCACGCGTAAGAGATAGGTGCAGAATTTCAGTAGATTGATTAGAATCCTTTGTAAACATGAGGATCAGAATCCATTTTTTCACTTCGGCTAGCCCCAATAGAACGATTGCTTGTCTAACGTTGCTGATTTTTACCTGAAGGCCGAGGGAATTGATTAAGCGTAACAGCTTATAAGAAAGTGCGACGTCCTTTTCAGCAAGACTAGCGACTGCCTGGATATCTGGCATAGGCTTGTTGATTTCATCCAGCATCTGAATATAAAGCTGGGGCATTGGTTTCAAATCTTTTGTAGAAAGAATAGAAGGCTTGCTAAAGAAATACCCTTGAAATAGTTTGAATCCAAGCGCTTTGGCTTCTTCAAATTCTTCTATTGTCTCCACTTTTTCCGCTAGAAACTGAATCGGAAGGTGACGAAAACGATTCATGATCTCAATCCGTTTTTCTTTTGATGTTCCAAGGAAATCAACTTTAATGATATCGATCACGTGTAGGATGCTTTCGTAATTTCCGAAATCAGTGAAGTCATCGATTGCGATGGTGTATCCTTTCGCTTTAAAGGTTTCACACTTATCAATCACATCTCCCGTTATATCAATGTCCTCAAGCAGCTCGATAATGATTGAGTCAGGAGAGAAGAGGAGTGGTGTTTCATCAAGAATTAACTCTTTCGTGAAGTTGATGAAGCATTTTTTATGATCTGATAATTTATCTAATCCAAACGTCAAATAGGAATTGGAGATGACTTCAGCTGTTGCTTGATTACCGTCTAAGCCATCAAACGAATTAAGGTTTCCAGTCCTGTGCAGCAATTCGTAACCAAACAGCTGCTTATCGACTGTTAAGATCGGCTGACGCCCGATAAATACGTCCACGTTATACCTCCAACAGGAAATTTATTACTATTCTCTTAAATAATTATTATAGTGGAATTTCAAGGGAATTGGAACGCTAAATAAATGAAAAAATGACCTGCTGAAGAGCAGGTCACGTGATTAAGCATGCGGTAGAAATGCGAGTTGATAGAAGAAGAGAACGGCAAACAGATAGAGAAGCGGATGTACCTCGCGTCCTTTTCCTTTTACTAATTTAAGAACTGGATACGTGATGAAACCAAGTGCAATTCCTGTCGCGATGCTTGATGTCAATGGCATCGTCAAGATGATCAAGAAAGCAGGAAATGCTTCATCGAACTCATGCCACTCAATCTTTCCAACTGCACTGATCATTAAGCTTCCGACGATGATCAGCGTTGGAGCAGTAATCGCAGCAAGTCCTGAAACAGCACCTACTAGTGGACCGAAGAAAGCAGCGGCGATGAATAAGGTTGCAACCACAACAGACGTTAAGCCGGTACGACCACCAGATGCTACGCCTGAAGATGATTCGATATAAGCACTAGTCGGGCTCGTTCCGAAAACAGCACCAACGGTTGTACCAATTGAATCTGCGAGAAGCGCTTGACGAGCGCGCGGCATTTTCTTCCCTTTCATCAAACCAGCTTGTTCTGCAACGCCTACCATGGTTCCAGTAGTATCGAAAAGCGTAACGAGTAAGAAAGAGAAGACAACAGCATATAGTCCGTACTCGATCATATCTTTAAATGCTTGTAGGGGACTTCCGAAAATAAATAGATCTGGAGACGAAGGTGATCCAACAATTCCTTCTTTAAATTCAAGCTGTCCTGTAGAAATAGCGATGATCGCAGTAACGATCATTCCAAAGAATAACGCACCGTGAACATTGCGGGCCATCAAAATAAGCGTGATGATTAACCCACCGAGTGCGAGTAATACTTCTGAAGAATGGAGGTCACCGAGCGTAACGAGGTTCTCTTTGTCAGCAACGATGATCCCGGTCATACGTAATCCGATGAACGCGATGAACAAACCGATACCTGCAGTAATACCAAGCTTTAGGTTCGTAGGAATCGCTTCGATCAACTTTTCACGAAACGGAGTTAGTGAAAGAATAATGAATAGGATACCTGCAATAAAAACAGCTCCAAATGCTACTTGATACGACACGCCAGGCTGGCTTCCTACTACGGAGAAGGCGAAGTAAGCATTCAAGCCCATACCTGGAGCGATAGCGATCGGATAGTTCGCGAATAGACCCATCCAAAGTGTACCGACAACAGCTGAGATGATGGTTGCCATGAACACCGTATCGAATGGCACACCAGCTGATGAAAGGATAATAGGATTTACAATAACGATATACACCATAGTTAAGAATGTGGTGATACCTGCTAATAATTCAGTTTTAACGCTTGTTCCATTTTCTTTTAGTTTGAAAAAGGAGTTTAGCATGGAATACCTCCTGTAAATACGAACGATTTTTAAACACAATCTCTATATTATTCGTAAAAATATATTTTAGCAAGGGAAAATTATTAAATTCCTCTTTTATATCGGCACGATTGCTACAGGATGAATACTGTAGTGTGTATATGATAAAATGTTAGCGGAGAATAATGAACAAAGGAGGTCGTTCAACGTGGCAAAAGATGAAGAAAAGAAGCCTAAGAAAAAGCCTTCAACAGGCTTTAATATTTTGAGTGGTGACTCGACAGACGGTCATGGAGGATATGGGGTCGGCACCATTAATTTAGACAACGTGTCCCCTGTTATCGTCGATCCTACGACGGACGAGGTTTATGTAGATATAGGTGCACTGCACGCGAGAAGTGCACTTGAAAAGCGTAAAAAGCTTGTTAAAACGAAAGAAGAAGTTCCTGATGGCCATACGGCATGGATCGTATGGGTAACGCTTCAAAGAGGCGAGGAAGGTCCATATTATTATGGAATCGGAGCATGTGAGTTCTTCTTGAACGCAGAGGCGAAGCGAGCATGGAAGAGTATGCCTGAACACGTGAACAACATGGATAAGTCGATGAAAGGGAAGGTCATCGTCGACAATATGGATGCTAAATCTAGAGAAATGCTTCGTAACTACTTGATCGACTTCGATAAAGATGTTTATGACCGCTCTAGTGATGAGTTGAAAGAGGCACTTGAGAAGTAAGTTATGACCTTTTTTTGAAAAAGTTATGAAATCGCTTGAGCTTTCGATGAAGTAGGATTAAAATTATGATACACAACGCATATAGCTAGGACACAAAAGGGCCCGGAGAAATGTCTCCGGGTCCTTTTGTTTTAAAATGTTATACTTTTCTTAAACGTGAGAGGAGTGGTCGACATGTGGAAACAGTTTCCCCGTGAGAAAAAACAAGACTTGATCGAGCGAATTCAAACATACTTTTATAATGAGCGTGATGAAGAGATCGGTGAGCTTGCTGCAGAGAACTTTCTTCATTTTGTTATGTCTGAGTTGGGTCCATCTTTTTATAACGCAGGCGTAAAGGATGCGATTACGATGACAGAACAGAAGTGGATGAGCATCGAACAAGATTTGGATTCACTGATTAAGCCTGATCCAGAAGTGAAGAGATAAAGAAAATCCTGAAAAATCATATTACTGTGCTCCCGTGGCCGTAGAAGTATGACTACCGCTTGCTTTCCTGCGGACGAGCGCCCGAGCCTCCTCCCGGACAAAAGCGGTCCGGGCCGGGGTCTCTGTCGCCCGTTCTTCCGCGGGTGTCAAGCGGTAGTCACTCCTACTAGGTTGCAATGAACCAAATCGGATTGGCCTTTCTATTCAATTCAACTATATAAGACAAACTTCAAGCTGCCGAGAAGTTCTCGACAGCTTTATATTCGTTACCTTATCCAGTTAAAGAAGCGGTCTAAGAATCCTTTCTTGTTTTCTTGAATGTCTTGCTGGTGAGATGGGCCGACGTGAACGTCACAAACCTCATGTGGCTCGCTTCCTTCTATAAAGTATGTGAGTCGTTTGTTCGGGCAGTTCTCATCTGCGATCTTCCCTGTTTGCGGGTCGATGTCGATTCCTACGACACCTTCAGGAGCTTTAAACTCTTTTGCTTCTTCCCCTTCGAGTGCACCTTCAACAAATTGAGCCCAAATTTTCTTCGCATAGAACCCATCGTTTCGATAATTTAGTTTCTTACCTTCATCGTATCCGATCCATACGGATGTAGCGAGTTGTGGTGTGAAGCCGACCATCCAACTATCTGTCGACGTCGAACCGGTCTTTGCAGCGGCAGGTCTCGATAGCAAATGATCGACACCAGATCCCGTTACTTTTGTATAATCATTCAGGGATTCATCGAAAACCCCTGTCATCATGCTCGTTGTGACGAATGCAGCTTCTGGCTTTAATCGAAGTTCTTTCTTCGACTTGTGCTCATAGATCACCTTGCCATCACGGTCTGTTACTTTTTCAATGTAATGAGGTTCAACACTGAATCCTCCGTTTGCAAGCATACTGTAGGCTTCCGTCATCTCTAAGATTCCTACAGGTTTTGTGCCGAGTGCAAGGGATGGAATCGCTGATAACTTACTATCGATCCCGAATGTTTTTGCTGTTTCAACGAGAGTCTTTTCTTCTAGAAACATATGTGTTTTGACAGCGACGATGTTATCAGATAGGGCGAGTGCTTGCGCAATCGTAATTTCATCGTTCGCATAGGCATCCCCATAGTTGTGAGGAGAATAGGTTTTTTTATCACCGTCGTAATAAAAGTTCGTAGGCTCACTTCGTACGAGCGTTGATGGTGTGAATCCGTTGTTCATCGCAGCATAATAGAGAAAAGGTTTGAAAGTCGATCCAGGGGTGCGTTTTGCCATCGTAGCTCGGTTGAATTTACTTTCTTTGTAATCTCGTCCACCAACCATCGCCTTAATCGCTCCGGACTTTGGATCCATGGCAACGAGGGCGGCTTGGATGTCGCTTTTCTCCTCGATGGAATTCGCCACAAGATCTTCAGCCTTTACTTGCATCTCAGAATCTAATGTCGTATAGACATGAAGTCCGCCTTCTTCAATAATACGCTCATCTAATGAAAGCTTATTTCGTAATTCTTTCTTCACTTCTGCTGTAAAATAAGGAGCCGTTTCGGACTCTATTTTTTCTTCGTTAAACGCCTGTAGTGCCATCGTTTCGTTTTCAGCCTCGATCGCTTCAGCCTTTGAGAGTTTATTCGTTGCGACCATCGCGTTCAATACGGTCGCCTGTCTTTCTTTTGATCGATCGGCATCTGCGTATGGGGAGTAGTAGCTTGGTCCTTTTGGAATGCCAGCGAGCATGGCTGACTCAGAAACCGATAGTTCATCCGCACCTTTTCCGAAATAAGACCTCGCTGCTGCTTCGATACCATACGCGCCGTGTCCATAGTAGATCGTGTTAAGGTACCCTTCGAGAATTTCTTCTTTCGAATAGTGAACTTCGAGTCGATAGGCATAGAAGGCTTCGAGTACTTTTCGCTTCCACGTTTTATCATGTTCTAAGAATAAGTTTCTCGCGTATTGCTGTGTGATCGTACTTGCTCCCTGCACTTTCGCCATCGCTTTTAAATCAGCTAGAACCGCTCCTCCGATCCGTTTAAAATCAAAGCCGAAATGATCATAGAAACTCCGGTCTTCGATTGAGAGTGTTGCATCTACTAAAGCTGGCGAAATCTCGTCCAGCTGAACCCAGTAGCGATTTTGACCGCTCTGGTTGCTTTCTCCTATAACGTGTTCTTCCGTATCATAATAAATCGTTGTTTGTGGCACCTGAAGTGGTGGAGCACCAACGAAAACGGCAAGCAAATAGATCGATCCAATGGAAAGACCGATAAAAAGTAAGCCGATAACCATCAAACGTAAAGATAGTTTCCCCCAGCGTTTCCAATAGGTAAAACGTTCACTCATTGGTTTCATGTGGTTCACCCCCACATTTCTTGTTTAAATCTAGTATGTGACAATCAAGAAACTCTTAAACACGGCAATCTATAAAAATAATTGTCCAACTTTTGAATAGGATAAAACGAATGAGTTCATTTTGTACAAAGGGAGAGAGTGCAGTGGAATTATTGATTGCGATCATTCTTGGAATAGTGGAAGGTTTGACGGAATTCTTACCAGTTTCGTCTACAGGTCATTTAATTCTGACAGGGTACTGGTTGAACTTTGTAGATGAACGAGCGAAAACGTTTGAAATCGTCATCCAGCTAGGCGCGATTCTTGCGGTAGTTGTGGTGTATCGAAAAAGATTTATAGATTTATTTTCCCTCGAAGATAATAAGGGGGGACTTTCTCTCATGCACATTATTCTAGGGATGATACCTGCAATCGTAGCAGGATTCTTACTTCACGGAGTCATTAAAACGTATCTCTTTTCACCTTCAACTGTCGTCATTGGACTCGTGTTAGGTGGCGTTCTTATGATTCTAGCTGACCTGAAGAGGACAGCTGCAGTTACGAATGACCTCGATGAACTGACATTGAAACAGGCTTTCTCGATCGGCGTCTTTCAATGTCTCGCACTTTGGCCTGGGTTCTCACGATCAGGAGCAACGATCTCTGGTGGTGTGTTGCTAGGAACAACACATAAGACGGCTGCAGAATTCTCATTTATTTTAGCAGTACCGATGATGGTTGCTGCGAGCGGGTACGATTTACTGAAGAGCTATCAATACTTAACGGTTTCTGACATCCCGGTTTTCGCGGTTGGCTTTTTCGTGTCATTTATCGTAGCGCTTATCGCTATTGTAACATTTATCCGTTTTATCGAGCGGGTACGCCTCATTCCGTTCGCAATCTATCGGTTTATTCTTGCAGGGATCGTATGGATGATTCTTTTCTAAAACGAGATGAAAAATCTTCTTGCTTTTTTATAAAAGTGAACTATACTTTTCTTGTGCTTCACGATTGATGAAGCTGCAAAAACATGAAAGATTTTCGGTTCACATACAGTCATTTGCGTTATACTAAGCCTGTTTTGAGTCATCTGAATCGGGAACTTAGATAAAGAGATAGAATTGAGGAGTGATAGAGATGGAATTATGGTATACAGAGAAGCAAACGGAGCGTTTTGGAATCACGGCAAAGATCAAACAAACGCTGCATACTGAACAAACGGATTTTCAACGTCTCGATGTAATTGAAACAGAAGAGTTTGGAAACATGCTCGTTCTCGATGGAATGGTCATGACGACTCAAAAAGATGAGTTTGTTTACCATGAGATGGTAGCGCATGTGCCTTTGTTCACACATCCGAACCCGAGACATGTCCTCGTCGTAGGTGGGGGAGACGGTGGCGTTATTCGTGAAGTTCTAAAGCACCCTTCCGTAGAAAAAGCGGTATTAGTTGAAATCGATGGGAAAGTAATCGAGTACTCTAAAAAATATTTACCTGAAATTGCTGGCGAACTTGAAAATGAGCGTGTCGAAGTACTAGTAGCTGATGGATTTATGCATATTGCTGAAAGCGAGAACGACTACGATGTGATCATGGTCGATTCTACTGAGCCAGTTGGCCCTGCTGCGAAGCTTTTTGAAAGAGGCTTTTATGAGGGAATCTCAAAAGCACTAAAAGAAGATGGCATCTTTGTTGCTCAAACGGACAACCCTTGGTTCAAAGCAGATCTCATTTCACAAGTGCAGAGCGACGTGAAGGAAATCTTCCCGATCACGCGACTTTATACAGCAAATATCCCTACGTATCCGAGCGGACTGTGGACGTTTACGATAGGCTCCAAAAAAGTTGACCCACTTGAAGTAGAAGAAAGCCGTTTCCATGACATCGACACGAAATACTATACGAAAGATCTTCACAAAGCTTGTTTTGCACTCCCTAAATTTGTGCAGGATCTACTGAAGTAAGGAGAGCAGCTATGAAATTTGATGAAGCATATTCTGGGAATGTGTTTATTTTAAGTAACCCTTCTTTTGATGATAGTGATGTTGTGATCTATGGCATGCCGATGGACTGGACAGTAAGCTTTCGTCCTGGTTCAAGATTTGGCCCCGCTCGCATAAGAGAAGCGTCGTTAGGCCTTGAAGAGTACAGTCCATATATGGACAGGCACCTTGAAGAGATTAAATACTTCGATGCAGGTGATATTCCACTGCCTTTCGGAAATCCAAAGCGAAGCATCGAACTCATCGAAGAGTATATTGATTCTTTACTCGACAAAAGGAAGTTTCCATTAGGAATGGGTGGAGAGCACCTTGTGACATGGCCGATTATAAAAGCCTTCAACAAGAAGTACGACGATCTTGCGGTCATCCATATCGACGCTCATGCTGACCTTCGTGAAGAATATGAAGGGGAGGCACTATCTCACTCGACACCTGTTCGAAAGATCTGTGGTTTGATCGGAGCGGAGAATGTGTACTCGTTTGGAATTCGTTCCGGAATGAGAGAAGAATTCCAATTTGCTAAGGACTCTGGCATGCACATGTCGAAATTCGAAGTGGTCGAGCCATTGAAGAAAGTTCTTCCATCTCTAAAAGGACGCAACGTCTATGTCACGATCGATATCGATGTATTAGACCCAGCATACGCACCAGGTACAGGTACTGCTGAAGCTGGAGGCATCTCATCTAAAGAGCTACTAGAAGCGATCACAATGATCGCAAACGCAGGAGTACGCGTAGTTGGTGCCGATTTAGTGGAAGTTGCACCTGTTTATGACCCATCAGAAAAAACGCCGATCGCAGCAAGTAAATTCATTCGTGAAATGCTGCTTGGTTGGACTCATAAGGAATAAATTTGGACTGAGGCTGTATTCAATTTGAATACAGTCTCTTTTTCTCATATAATAAGAAAGTTAACGATGTGTAAGGACGTGAATGCGATGAGCGATCATCCGATCGATTTAACGATTGAATCTAGAATTCAATCAGGTAAAGAAAAAGAATCTTCTAACCATACCGTTCAAGGTAAACTCGTTGAAAAGGGCGACTCCCTGTATTTACGATATGAAGAAAACCTTGAAATTGGACAGGTTTCCACAACTGTGAAAATAGATAACGAGCAGGTAACGGTGATCCGTAGAGGAGCACTTTCGATGCGCCAGGGATTTGCGCCTGGACAGCTCTCTGAAAGTTTATATAAAACGCCGTTCGGTTCCATGCCGATGCAGATTCGTACAGAACGAATCGAGCAGCTGGTCGATCGAGAAAAAAACAAAGGGCGTTTGACCCTTCGCTATATTCTTTATCTAGAAGAAGATGAAACACAACGACACGAGCTGTCGTTAAGCTGGAAAGGAGCAAGGCAATGAATAGTGTTGAACAAAAGAAAGAACAGTTAAAAGAGCAGATTAAACTTGCCGTCATTCAAGCGGGACTCGCAAGTGAAACTGAGATTCCAGAAGTCATTCTAGAATCCCCTAAAGACAAGGCGCATGGGGACTATGCGACGAATATGGCGATGCAACTCGCGCGTATCGCAAAAAAAGCGCCTAGAGCGATTGCGGAAGACATCAAAGCAAATCTAGATATGGACAAGGCGTCGATCAAGCAAATCGATATCGCTGGCCCAGGCTTTATCAACTTCTTTATGGATACAAGCTACTTGAATGAGCTTATCCCAACGATTCTAGAAAAGGGCAGTGATTACGGAAAATCTGCCAGCAAAAATGAAAAGATCCAGGTAGAGTTTGTTTCGGCTAACCCTACAGGTAGTCTTCATTTAGGCCATGCACGTGGTGCGGCTTACGGTGATACGCTCTGTAATATCCTTGACCGTGCAGGATATGACGTTTCACGAGAATACTACATCAATGATGCAGGTAATCAGATTCATAATCTGGCTCTTTCTCTTGAAGCACGTTACATGCAGGCTCTCGGTAAAGAAAAAGAAATGCCTGAAGATGGCTATCTAGGGCAAGATATCGTACAGTTCGGAAAAGATCTCGCTGAGAAAGAAGGCGACCGTCTTCTAGAGCTCGAAGAAAAAGATCGCTACAACTACTTCCGTGAATACGGACTTGAACGCGAACTTGAAAAATTGAAAAAAGACCTTGCTGAATTTGGCGTTGAGTTCGATGTTTGGTTTTCTGAAACATCACTTTACACGTCCGGTAAGATCGACAAGGTACTTAAGAAGCTCCATGAGCGCGGAGAAACATTTGAAGAAGACGGCGCTACATGGTTCCGTTCGACTGAATATGGGGATGACAAAAACCGTGTCTTAATCAAAGGTGATGGTTCATATACTTACCTAACACCAGATATCTCGTACCACCAAGATAAGCTCGATCGTGGCTTCGATAAGCTGATCAACATCTGGGGGGCAGATCACCACGGCTACATTCCGAGAATGAAAGCGGCCATCGAAGCGCTAGGATATAAAAAAGAGCAGCTCGAAGTGGAAATCATTCAGATGGTCAACCTGTTTAAAGACGGCGAAAAGATGAAGATGAGTAAACGTACCGGTAAAGCCGTGACCCTTCGTGAATTGATGGACGAAGTTGGCATCGATGCGATGCGTTATTTCTTCTCTATGAGAAGCTCAGACTCTCATCTCGATTTCGATATGGACCTTGCCGTATCTAAATCGAATGAAAACCCTGTTTATTATGTTCAATACGCTCATGCACGAGTGTGCAGCATGCTCCGTCAGGGAAGAGAGATGGATCTTAGTGATGATGCAGATCTATCACTCATCACGTCAGAAAAAGAGATCGACCTTCTGAAGAAACTTGGAGAGCTCCCTGAAGCAATCTCTGAAGCAGCTGAAAAACGCATGACACACCGTATCACGAACTATGCGTTCGAACTTGCGGCAGCGCTGCATAGCTTTTACAATGCGGAGCGCGTACTAGATCCCGAGAATCTAGAGCTTAGTGCAGCTCGCTTCAAATTGATGAAGGCAGTTCAACAAACGATTCAAAACACGCTTGAAATCATCGGTGTCACAGCACCTGAAAAAATGTAAGTCAAACAGAAACGTCAGGATCTCTCCTGACGTTTTTGTTTTAATAATCGATTCGCCCAGTGTTACTCCCCCAAACGTCAAAAGGCTGTTTGCTTTCCGCTAAACCGATGTGATGAAAGGGAATGATGCGTTTTTCTGGCGGTTTTTCGATTTCATTATAGATCAGTGCATCATCAAAACCTGACGCTGCAGCTTCGAGTCGAGTCGCAGCAAAATACACCTTATCAGTCCTAGACCAGTAAATGGCTCCAAGACACATCGGACATGGTTCACAGCTGGAATAGATCGTGCATCCAGTAAGTTGATGAGATCCGATGTTCGCGCATGCGTTTCGTATCGCAACAACTTCCGCATGAGCGGTAGGGTCGCTTGTAGATGTCACTTGATTATTTCCTTGACCAACGATCTGGCCATTCTTTACAACGATTGCACCAAAAGGTCCGCCTTGATTGTTCATTACGCTAGTAGTTGCAAGCTTTATCGCTTCTTTTAACCAATCTTCATGTGTCATCTATCTCATCACACTCCTTGTGAAAACCTATTAGACAAAGAAGAGGATATTCCTATCGTTAGTATTTGATGTAAGCGATATCGTTATGTAAATAATTCCATGGCTTCTTGCGTTATGTTTTTGGTAGAATAGTCTAGTTGCAACTTTGAGCGGATTAACACCCGAGTTTTTGGAAGCCACAGTGCTCCAAACATCTTCATATTCCTCTTTAATTACGGGGATACTTTTAAATAAAAGGAGCGATTTTTATGAAAATGGTTTTACTTGCAATTATGACCGGATTTATTGTCGGTTTGGTTTTTGCAATTTTCAAGCTGCCTATTCCTGCTCCTCCAGCATTTGCAGGGATTGCGGGGATTATTGGTATTTATCTTGGCTTTAGGGCTTATGAGTACTTCTCAGGAGCTTTCTTTAATTAACAATTATTTTGTAAGATAACAATGCTTTCGCTCAAACTTGACGAAAGCATTTTATGTATTCAAGATAAGGACTGATGATATGACATTTGTTTATTTGAAAAACATAAGAATATTTTATGAAGACGAAGGTGAAGGTTTGCCATTAATCTTTCTTCACCCTCCTGGAATGGGCCATGCTGTTTTCCATAAACAAAAGGAACTCACACGTTTTTTTCGTGTGTTACTGTTTGATATGAGGGGACATGGAAAGAGCTCATCTGGTAACGATGAGCTTTCAATCTCGCTGCTTGCAGATGATCTGGAGAATTTCATGGATGCTCTTCATATCGATCGTGCTGTTATTATTGGTTATTCAAGTGGAGGCAGTATCGCTCAGGAATTTGCGATTCATCATCAACATCGAGTGGTTGCCCTCGTGTTATGTGGAGGTTTCCCTGAGGTAAATGATCCTTTTCTTAATCTGGAGTTTAAAGCAGGTATATCCCTTGCATATAACCTGAAAGCTCTTTCTTGGATTATAGCGAAAAGCCATGCGAAAACGGAGGGTGAGTTTCGAATACTACGATCTTATTTTCAAATGACAGATCCAGAAATTTTAAAACAGTTTTATGTAAAAGGGCGCTTGTACTCTTGTGTAGAAGAGCTTTCCAATTTACACATTCCGCTATTACATTTAACGGGTGAATTCGCATTTTATTTTCATCATTATCAGACAATGTATGAAAAAGCTGTTCCGTCTGTAAGGACTGTTAGGGTATCAAATACATTTCATGAAATACCAACAAAATCATTTAGAGAATTTAATCATGCAGTACTCGCATTTCTCACTTCCATAAAAGCGTACTCCCATCCAGTCGTTTAACTCCACGAATCGATGAAAGATCTTCTACCAGTTTAAGGGCGGCAAGGTCTTTTTTCTTTGCTTCGATCATAATATCCGCATCCTCACCATGTTCCTTAAGCATTTTTATAAAAGGTACGGCGAACTCTGGATCAACGTAGTCCGCATGGCTTCTGTAGGCACTTTCTGATTTAGGCGACGATAAGTGATACTTCACGGGAACGCCTCGACCTTGCCACGTCTTTTCAACTCGTTCAAAAAAATCATTTGATAGTCCGTTTCCTTCATTGGCCTTATGATGGTGATAATCGAAAATAAATGGTACTCCTGTTTTTTCACAAACTTCTAGTGTTTCTTCGGCGTTATATGTTTTATCGTCGTTCTCAAGCGTAATTCTTTCCTTAATCCGGTCCGATACCGTGTTAAAGTTTTCGTAAAATCTCTCTAGCGTTTCTTCCTTGTCACCGTATGCACCACCGATATGAATGTTTGTGATGGATCGATTATCGAGTCCCATCAGTTCGAGCATTGACGTATGGTAATCAAGGTCGATAATGGCATTTTCAGTTACTTGCTTTCTAGGACTCGTGAAAAGTGTAAACTGATTTGGGTGAAAGCTCACTCGAAGATTATGTTTTTTAACGAGGTCACCAATTTCTTTAAACTTATCTCGAAATGGCGTGTGATAATCCCACTTCGCTTCAGGATGAGTAGCAAGCGGAACGATTGAAGAAGACATTCGATAAACGTTTATTTCATGTGCGATATTATAATGCAGTGCACGTAATGTATTCGTTAAGTTTGCATCTGTAACGGAAAGAAGCTTTTCCATTCGTTCCTCTTCAGAAAGTTTACTATAGCGAGCAAACGTCATCGTTCGAGCGGGGGTTGCTTCATATAGTGCAAGTGCATGTGAGACATAGCCAAACCGCAGTTTCATTAAGAGCATCCTTTCATGTGTGTTACTACATTCATTCCCTCGTACAGTTGAACGAAACCGTCCCTTATAAAAACGGAGAGAGTGCTCGCGCAAACGGTCCGATCAAACGATTTTTCAACGTCCGATCTTTTAGCCTTTTCAAATCCAAAATTTCAGATTGGACGATGTCCCTATCTATGGTTTCTTTTATTTCGGTAATCAGTTTTTTATCATAGAAAATACAGTTTATTTCACCGTTGATCGTCATACTTCTTCGGTCGAAATTAGCCGTTCCAATGTCACAAACTTGTTCATCGATCAATAACACTTTAGCGTGGAAAAAACCATTCATGTACTGGTGGATTTCACAGCCTGCTTCAATAAGTTCTGTTAAATAAGGATACGAAGCTTCCTGAACAAAGGGGTGATCTGCTCGTATCGGAAGAATGATCTTCACTTTCACACCTCGATGAATCGCATTCAGTATCGTTTTCTGCAAGCGATCTCCCGGGATGTAGTATGGTGTTCCGATATAGAAGTTGCTCGTTGCTTTGTCGATGAGAGAGCAAAACATATCTTCAACGTTGTTTCCATCGGTAATGTGAAGCTTCACAGTCGTATCACCGTTAGATAAAGATGGGGGTAATGCGTCATCTAGGTTTGCATCAGGGTTCTCCCGTAACCAATCTTTTGAAAACTGATCTTGAAGTTCATGCACAGCCTCGCCCTTTATACGGAGGTGATAATCACGCCAGTATCCGAACTTTGGATCTTTCCCTGCATACTCATTTCCTATATTGAAGCCACCCATATATCCAATTCTTCCATCGATTACGGTAATCTTACGGTGGTTTCGTTCGTTAAGAGAAGTAAACAGAAGGGGGAAAGCTGCCTTTCTTGAGTATGAGAAGCACACGCCACATTGTTTCATCCGCTTGATTGTGCTTTTTTTAATACTTTTACTACCGATAGAATCAGCTAACACTTTTACGCTGACTCCTGCTGATGCTTTCTCACAAAGTTTGTCGATAAATTCATTTCCGGTTTTATCGTCTCGAATAATAAAAAACATCATATGAATAGTATTTTCTGCTGCATCCAGGTCTTTAAGCAGTGATCTAAAAAAATCGTCACCATCGGCAAAGAATTCTAAATCGGCTGATACCGATTTTAAAGACGACCTATTTTTTCTTCGTTTTTTTGACCCTATCAAAAGATCGATTCCTAACCATACCAATAGTGCAAGTAACACTGATAAAAAGACCATTCAACACACCTCGATTCAACTAAAATCCATAGAAATAGTCTGCCCAAAATAATAAAAACTAAAAAAATCCCTGACTGAATGCTCATTCAGTGAAAAATATGTTATACTTTATTCAGAAAATTACTTTCATTCTGACTTAAAAGCGTTTTCATAAAATGTTCGAACAGTCGGGGAGCACAACTCTTGTTCAACATCCAAGGTAAAGCGTTCTTACAAGAAGGAATGACATGAAAGGAGATTTTGCCAACATGGATGTTTTATTGATCATCAACTGGATTGCTTTCATTGTTGTAACCGCTTACGCATTCTTCTTATTTGGGTACGTTGTTAAAACGCGTTATGAATTTATTAAGCTAGGAAAGAAAGCAGAATTCGATCGCTCCATGAAAGAACGCATCGAAGCGATCGTCGTAAAAGTATTTGGGCAAAAGAAATTGTTAAAGGATAAGAAGAGTGGAACGATCCACGTCATGATGTTCTATGGATTCCTTCTCGTCCAATTCGGCGCGATCGACATGGTCATCAAAGGTCTTTCGCCTGGATCTCATTTACCGCTCGGACCACTGTATCCAGCATTCACATTCTTCCAGGAACTTGTGACTGTCATGATCCTCGTAGCCGTCATCTGGGCGTTTTACAGACGATACATCGAAGCGATCGCTCGATTGAAAAAAGGATTTAAAGCAGGACTCGTACTACTTTTCATCGGATTGTTGATGGTTTCTGTTCTTTTTGGGAACGGGATGGAAATCATTTGGCATGAAATCGGCTATTCGTGGAGCGCACCTATCGCATCTGCGATCGCATTTCTTTTCTCTTGGATCAACGAGACTGCGGCTATCGCACTATTCTTTTTCTCATGGTGGATTCATCTTCTCGTACTGTTAACGTTTCTTGTGTATGTACCTCAGTCCAAGCATGCTCACTTAATCGCTGGACCTGTAAACGTATTTCTTGGTCGTACACATAAGGTTGGACAGCTTGCTTCGATCGATTTTGAGGATGAAAGCAAAGAAACATACGGTGTTAACACAATTGAAGATTTTAACCAAAAGCAGCTCGTCGATCTCTATGCGTGTGTAGAGTGTGGTCGTTGTACAAACATGTGCCCGGCGACAGCAACTGGGAAAATCCTTTCCCCGATGGAGCTGATCGTAAAGCTACGTAACCATCTAACAGAAAAAGGTGCAGCGGTAACGTCAAGAACACCTTGGATGCCAGCATATGCTTTCTCAGATACATCTGGCAATCAACTCGCTTATCAAGCGCGCGGCCAGCAGGAAACAGCAGCTGCTGCAGAAGGTCTTGTAAGTGATGAGTTGATTGGAAACGTTATCACTGAAGAAGAAATCTGGGCTTGTACAACGTGTCGTAACTGTGAGGACCAGTGCCCGGTTGAAAACGAACACGTGGATAAGATCATCGACATGCGTCGTCACTTAGTCTTGATGGAAGGTAAGATGGACAGCGACGTTCAACGTGCGATTACAAATATCGAACGTCAGGGTAACCCGTGGGGAATCAGCCGTAAAGAGCGTGAAAACTGGCGCGATATGCGTGATGATATCGTGGTTCCTACTGTAAAAGAGAAAGAAAAAGCAGGGGAAGAGTTTGAGTACCTCTTCTGGGTAGGTTCGATGGGCTCTTACGATAACCGAAGCCAGAAAATCGCAGCTTCATTCGCTAAAATCATGAACGAAGCAGGGATTTCATTCGCAATCCTCGGTAACAAAGAGAAGAATTCGGGAGATACGCCTCGTCGTGTCGGAAATGAATTCTTGTTCCAAGATCTTGCACAGAAAAACATCGAGACGTTCCAGAAGCATAATATATCTAAAATCGTTACGATCGACCCTCATGCTTATAACTCGCTTAAAAATGAATATCCAGAGTTTGGACTTGAAGCAGAGGTTTACCACCATACAGAACTTTTATATGACTGGATTAAAGAAGGAAAACTGAAGCCGAAGCACGAAGTGAATGAACGAATCACCTATCACGATTCTTGTTACTTAGGTAGATACAACGAGGTTTATGATCCTCCGCGTGAAATCTTACGCAGTATTCCAGGGGTTGAAGTCATCGAGATGGATCGCAGCCGTGAGAATGGAATGTGCTGTGGTGCAGGCGGTGGCCTCATGTGGACAGAAGAAGACACTGGTTCACGAATCAACGTAACACGAACTGAACAGGCACTAAGCGTTAAACCGTCTGTCATCGGAAGTGCATGTCCTTATTGCTTAACGATGATGAGTGACGGAACAAAAGCAAAAGAAGTAGAAGAAGATGTATCAACGTTAGATATCGTCGAAATTCTCGAACGTTCGATTGTAAAGCAAGAAATCGTTCAATAGTCAGCACAAAAGGTAGCTTATGCGGGAGGAGACTCCGGCATGAGCTCCTTCCTTTGTGTGTTATGAAGTGGATACACGGTGAACGAGCGTTCAGTCGCTAAAGAACTCGTATTTTGACAGCGTTTTCAACTATATTGAGGAGGTTTTCAAGATGGGAAAAACAGTAATCGTAAGCGGTGTTCGAACACCATTTGGAAAATTTGGAGGAGCACTTAAATCAATGGAAGCTTCTGAGCTTGGCGGTATTGCCATCAAGGAGTCATTGAAACGAGCTGGTATCGAGGCGGCTCAAGTTGGAGAAGTCATTATGGGCTCCGTTCTCCAAGGTGGTCAAGGTCAGATTCCTTCGCGTCAAGCGGCGAGACACGCAGGGATTCCATGGGAAGTAAAGACGGAAACGATCAATAAAGTATGTGCGTCAGGTTTACGCAGTGTCACGATGGCTGATCAAATCATTCGCGCAGGTGATGAAGAAGTGATCGTTGCAGGTGGAATGGAATCGATGAGCAATGCGCCTTACATTTTGAAGGACGCGCGCTGGGGCATGCGAATGGGTGATAAAAAGATCGTCGACCTTATGGTGCACGATGGCCTGACGTGTTCGTTCGATGGATGTCATATGGGAGTGTACGGAAATACGACAGCAAAAGAATATGAAGTATCTCGAGAAGAGCAGGATAAATGGGCGTTCAGAAGCCAAGAGCGTGCTGTAAAGGCAATGGAAGAGGGGATTTTTGCAGAAGAAATCGTACCTGTCGAAGTACCTCAGCGTAAAGGAGACCCTCTATTGGTGGAGCATGATGAAGCGCCTAGAAAAGGAACGACTGTTGAGCAGCTTGGTAATCTGAAGCCTGTTTTTGGTGCTGACGGTACGATCACTGCAGGGAATGCACCTGGTGTGAACGATGGAGCGGGTGCTCTTGTGTTGATGTCTGAAGAACGTGCTGCGAAAGAAGGAAAGCAGCCGATGGCTACGATCCTCGCTCATACAGCGATCGCAGTAGAAGCGAAGGACTTCCCACAAACACCAGGGCTTGTTATCAATGCGCTATTAGAGAAAACAGGCAAAACACTTGAAGAAATCGACTTGTTTGAAATTAACGAAGCATTTGCAGCCGTAGCACTTGCGAGCGGAAAGATCGCTTCGTTAGATGAAGAGAAGGTGAACGTTCATGGCGGTGCAGTGGCACTAGGCCATCCGATCGGAGCGAGCGGCTCTCGTATCTTAATCACATTGATCCACGAGCTAAAAAGACGCGGCGGTGGCGTAGGTATCGCAGCGATTTGCAGTGGCGGCGGTCAAGGCGACGCAATCATGGTGCAGGTATAACGGAAAGGGAGGAATGAACATGGAAATCAAATCAGTAATGGTAATCGGCGCAGGACAAATGGGATCTGGGATCGCGCAGGTATGTGTGATGTCCGGCTACAAGGTTTACTTAAACGACCTTAAGCAGGAGTTTATTAATAAAGGCCTTACAAGAATTGAAAGCAACCTTTCAAAACAGGTGAAAAAAGAGCGTATTTCTCAACAAGAATTGGTCGCAGCGATGGATCTTCTGCAAGGTACGACAGATCTAAATGATGCAAAAGAAGTTGATATCGTCATCGAAGCAGCAGTTGAAAACATGGAAGTAAAGTGCAACCTCTTTTCACGACTTGATGAAATTTCAAAAGACCATACGATTCTTGCAACGAACACATCATCACTTCCGATCACTGAAATCGCGGCAGCGACGAAGCGTCCAGGAAAAGTCATCGGTATGCACTTCATGAACCCTGTACCTGTCATGAAGTTAGTCGAGATTATCAAGGGTCTTGCAACGACTGATGAGACGTTCGCTGCTGTAGAAAACCTTGCTCATGACCTTAAAAAATCTCCAGTTGAAGTAAATGACTTTCCAGGTTTCGTATCGAACCGCATTTTGATGCCAATGATCAACGAAGCGATCTATACCGTTTATGAAGGTGTTTCTTCACCAGAAGATATCGATCAAGTGATGAAGCTCGGTATGAACCACCCGATGGGACCGCTTACTCTTGCTGATTTTATTGGACTCGACACGTGTCTATATATTATGGAAACGCTACATGAAGGCTTTGGGGACGATAAGTACCGCCCATGCCCGCTTCTCCGCAAATATGTGAAGGCCGGCTGGTTAGGACGTAAGACTGGAAGAGGATTCTACCAGTATCAGGATTAACATCACGAGGAGGAACAGAGATGGAGCTTGTTTTTACAGAAGAACAAAAGATGATGCAGAAGATGGTCAGAGACTTTGCTGAAAAAGAAATTGCGCCTTTCGTAGAAAAAATGGAGGTAACAGATGAGTTCCCGCGCGATATCATCAAGCGAATGGGCGAACTCGGTTTGATGGGAATCCCTATTCCAGAAGCATACGGTGGAGCTGAAATGGACTATACGTCTTATATCATTGCGATCCACGAGCTTTCGAAGGTTAGCGCAACGATCGGTGTCATCCTTTCGGTGCATACCTCTGTAGGCACGCTTCCGATTCTTAATTTCGGGACAGAAGAGCAGAAGCAGCGCTTTGTTCCGAAGCTTGCTTCAGGTGAATACCTTGGTGCGTTTGCACTGACTGAAGCTAGCTCAGGATCTGATGCGAGCAGCATGAAAACACGTGCAGTTCGAGACGGTGATCACTATAGACTGAACGGGTCCAAAGTCTTCATCACAAACGGTGGCGAAGCAGACACATACGTCGTGTTCGCACGTACAAATCCTGATGAAAAAGGAAGTAAAGGTGTTACAGCGTTTATCGTTGAGAAAGACACACCAGGATTCAGTATTGGGAAAAAAGAAAAGAAAATGGGCTTGAACGGTTCAAATACAGTGGAGATCATTTTTGAAGACGCTCGCGTACCCGTTGAAAATCGCCTCGGTGAAGAAGGGCAAGGCTTCAAGATCGCAATGGCAAACCTCGAGAGCGGCCGGATCGGAATCGCCGCACAATCTCTTGGAATTGCAGAAGCTGCATTAAATTACGCCGTTTCCTATGCAAAAGAAAGACAGCAATTCGGAAAGCCGATCGGCCAAAACCAGGGTCTTGGCTTCAAGCTTGCCGACATGGCAACAGAAGTAGAAGCTGCAAAACTACTAACCTATCGCGCAGCAGATCTCAAAAACCAAGGCATCCCATGCATGCAACAAGTATCCATGGCCAAACTATTCGCCTCAAAAGCAGCCGTAAAAGCATCGATCGAAGCCGTCCAAGTATACGGAGGCTACGGCTACACAAAAGACTACCCAGTAGAACGACTCTTCAGAGACGCAAAAGTCTGCGAAATCTATGAAGGTACTAGTGAAATACAGAAGATTGTGATTAGTAGGGGGTTATAACGAAAAGCGGAGGCGACTGGTCTGGCTCGACAAGCGCTGGAACCATTTCAAATGAACACGTTTTTTGTGTTCAATTGAAATGGTGAAGCGACTCGAGAGCCAAGGAGCCGCAGCTAGACAAGAAAAGCGGAGGGGAGCGTTCAGAAACGGCAATATTGGAACTCTTGAATGGGAACACGTTCTTTGTGTTCCTATGAAAGAGTGAAATATTGAAGTTTCTGCGACCCGCAGCTAGACAAGAAAAGCGGAGGCGCCCGTCAAGCCCCGACAGCCCCTAGAACCACCCCAATTAGCTAATAAAATCAAATTCTAGACAATAAATCTCGAATTTGGACAATAAATTCTCATTTTAGCTAATAAATCTCAGTTTTGGACAATAACCCGTCCATCGCACCGTTAAAACGCTAATCCAGGAGCCGCAACCAAGACAATCACCATAACAAAACGCTCCACCGACACCTAAATCTAAAGGAGAGAACCTCATATGAACTTTCAACTTTCAGAAGAACACGAAATGCTACGAAAAATGGTCCGTGATTTTGCAAAGAAAGAAGTAGAACCAACAGCGGGTGAGCGTGATGAAGAAGAACGCTTCGACCGTGAACATTTTACGCATATGGCTGAACTTGGCCTAACAGGTATCCCATGGTCAGAAGAATATGGCGGCATCGGGTCTGACTATTTGAGCTATGTGATTGCTGTTGAAGAGCTTTCGAGAGTGTGTGCTTCAACTGGAGTAACGCTTTCAGCACATACGTCTCTCGCTGGTTGGCCAGTAAATGCATTCGGAACGGAAGAACAGAAGCAGAAGTTCCTTCGTCCGATGGCAGAAGGAAAGATGATGGGGGCTTATGGCTTAACGGAGCCTGGCTCTGGTTCAGATGCTGGTGGCATGAAAACGACTGCTAAACTAGACGGAGATCACTACATCCTCAACGGCTCAAAGATTTTTATCACAAATGGTGGCGAAGCGGAAATCTATATCGTCTTTGCACAAACGGACAAAGAAAAGCGTCATAAAGGCATCACAGCGTTTATCGTAGAGAGCGATACGCCAGGATTCTCTGTAGGGAAAAAGGAGAAGAAACTAGGAATCCGCTCATCTCCAACGACTGAAATCATCTTTGAGGACTGCCGAGTTCCGGTTGCGAATCGTCTTGGCGATGAAGGGCAAGGGTTTAAAATCGCGATGAAGACGCTCGACGGTGGCCGAAATGGGATTGCGGCTCAAGCAGTTGGAATCGCTCAAGGAGCACTAGATGCAGCTACGGCATATGCAAAAGAACGGAAGCAGTTTGGGAAACCAATCGGTGAAAACCAAGGAATCGGCTTTAAGCTTGCGGATATGGCGACAAAGATCGAAGCGGCAAGACTATTAACCTACCAGGCAGCATGGAAAGAGAGTCAAGGGCTTCCGTACGGAAAAGAGTCCGCGATGTCCAAGTTGTATGCAGGCGATATCGCAATGGAAGTAACAACAGAAGCGGTTCAAGTGTTCGGAGGCTATGGCTACACGAAAGATTACCCTGTTGAACGTTTTATGAGAGATGCAAAGATCACTCAAATCTACGAAGGAACAAACGAAATTCAGCGTCTAGTTATTTCAAGGATGCTATTGGCTGATTAAGAAGGATGAGTAGCATGGATTCTCTTGCACAACGAATTTCAAAACGCGATGAACGTGCACTTGCGAAAGCAATCAGCTTAGTTGAAAACGATGCAGAAGGAAAACTAGAGCTGTTAAAAGACATCCATTCGATGACCGGTCATGCACATTACATTGGATTAACTGGATCTCCTGGGGCAGGGAAAAGTTCACTCGTCAATCGACTCATCACCTACCTCAGGAAGCTTAACCTCACTGTTGGCGTCGTAGCAGTCGATCCAACGAGTCCATTCAGTGGAGGTGCGCTTCTAGGAGATCGCGTTCGAATGGCAGAGCATTTCACTGATCCAGGAGTCTTTATTAGAAGTATGGGTACACGAGGTAGTCTTGGGGGGTTATCGCGTACGTCAAAAGAAACGGTACGGCTAATGGATGCGTACGGATTCGATGTCATCTTGATAGAAACCGTAGGAGTCGGACAGTCAGAACTAGACATCATGAAGATCGCTGATTCCATTGCTGTGTTATTGAATCCTGGAAGTGGTGATGTGGTGCAGGTGTTTAAAGCAGGCATCATGGAGATCGCAGACATGTTCATCGTGAACAAAGCGGATTTGTCAGGTGTACCGAAATTACTAGCAGAGCTTGAAAGCATGCTGGATATTGTGAAGCACGATGCAGATTGGCGCCCACCGATCGTCAAGACGGTCTCGGTTCAAAACCAAGGCATCGATGAGGTATGGGAGCGGTTGAAGGAGCATCTCGCTTATTTAAAAAAGTCTGGTGAACGAGAGCGACGCCGTAAAACATCGCTAGAACGTGAAGTGATCGAAGTCGTTCATGCTGAGATGATGAAGCGGCTGATCGAGCAAGAGAAAGAGAAAAGAAGCTGGGTAGAAGAAGTTAAGGAGGGGTCGATCGATCCTTATTCAGCTGCAGTCAGGCTACTGGATGACTATTACGGAGAAAAAGTAGACAAAAGCTGACGGGAAGGGGCTGGGTATGCGGTGAGAAAGAACGTTCCTTCGATGGTGAAGGATGAAAAGCTGATCCAGAAACGACGGGAGCAAATGATAAAAGCAGCAGTGAGCCTTTTTAAAGAAAAAGGGTTTCATCGAACGACGACGCGGGAGATCGCTCGAGTAGCGGGCTTCAGTATCGGAACGCTTTATGAATACATTCGAAAAAAAGAAGACGTTCTCTATCTCGTATGTGACAGTATCTACGATGAAGTTAGAGAGCGGTTAGAAGAACAGATCAAGCCAGGTGTAAAGGGAATCGATCGTTTGAAGCAAGCGCTACATGCGTTTTATCAAGTGATGGATGACTTTCAAGATGAAGTGCTCGTCATGTATCAAGAGGCCAAGTCATTGCCGAATGAAACGCTGCCTTACGTGTTAAAGAAAGAGATCGGAATGGCAGAAATTTTTGAGAAGTTGATTCAAGATTGTGTAGATGAAGGCATGCTTCAGTTAACTGAAGAAGAAGTATACGGAGCATCCCACAACATTCTTGTGCAAGGGCAGATGTGGGCGTTCAGGCGCTGGGCGCTCCGCTCTCATTACACGATCGAAGAATTTACGAAGATGCAAGAAGCGTTCATCATTCAAGCGCTTAACCCTATTAATACTGCGAATAGAACGTGAAGGAGGAAACAGTGTGAGTATAACTGAAACGAAAAAGCCTGTTAACCATGTCCGTTTTGTAACGGCGTCTAGCTTGTTCGATGGTCATGATGCGTCGATTAACATCATGCGCCGCATTCTACAAGCGAGTGGTGCAGAAGTAATCCACCTAGGTCACAACCGTTCCGTAGAAGAAGTTGTAAACGCTGCCATCCAAGAGGATGTTCAAGGAATCGCGATCTCTTCTTACCAGGGCGGTCACATGGAATATTTTAAATACATGTACGATCTATTGAAAAAGAATGGTGCGTCTCATATCCGCATTTATGGTGGAGGCGGCGGTGTTATCATTCCAAAGGAAATCAAAGAACTTCATGAGTATGGGATTTCGAGAATTTTCTCTCCGGACGATGGAAGTGACCTCGGTCTTCAAGGGATGATCGATCTTATGATGAAGGAATGTGACTTCCCTACCTTCAAGCAAATCGATAACCAGCTTGAGCGCGTGAGCAAGCGTGATCCTCAGGCTGTATCAAGCTTGATCACTCTTGCCGAGAGTTTTGGTGCTGAGCGATCTGATGAAGTAGCTGCAACGGCTGAGAAAGTGTTCACAGAGCTTAAAGGGATGGAAACATCAGCGCCTGTCATCGGGATCACCGGTACCGGTGGTGCTGGTAAGAGTTCATTAACGGACGAATTGGTTCGTCGCTTTATTAATGAATACGAAGATAAAACTGTTGCGATCCTTTCAATCGATCCTACGAAACAAAAAACGGGTGGTGCACTTCTTGGTGACCGCATTCGTATGAATGCGATCCATAACGATCGCGTCTTCATGCGGAGTCTTGCTACGAGGAAGTCTAAGACAGAGCTATCTCTTTCCATTCGAGAGGCGATGGCTGTCGTCAAAGCGGCTGGCTATGATCTCATCATTATCGAAACGAGTGGAATCGGGCAAGGCGATGCAGAAATCGCTGAGATCGCGGACGTATCGATGTACGTGATGACAAGCGAATTTGGTGCCCCTTCCCAGCTAGAAAAAATCGACATGATCGATTTTGCTGATTTGATCGTAATTAATAAATATGAGCGAAAAGGCTCAGAAGATGCGCTTCGTGATGTGAAAAAGCAATACCAGCGTAGCCATATGTTGTTTGAACAAGACCTCGATAAGATGCCTGTTTTCGGTACGATCGCAAGTCAGTTCAACGACCCTGGAACGAACACCCTATTCAAAGCAATGATCGATACGATTCAGCGAAAGTGTGGAAATGACTGGGCGACAAACATCGAAACGAGTGAAATTGTAGAAAAGCTCAACCTAATCATCCCTCCACAGCGCCAGCAGTACTTACAAGACATTTCAGGCTCTGTACGCCGCTATCATGAGTATGTTGAGAAGCAGGTACAGCTCGCACGTAAAGCCTTCCAGCTTCAGGGTACGATCGAGATGCTTCAAGGAAAAGAAGAAAACGAAGAAACGATCAAGATGCTTTCCAAGATGAAGGATGACAACATGGACGACATGCATCCTGAAACGAAGAAAATTATTGAGAGCTGGCCAGAGGTTAAAGAAAAGTATAGCGGTAAAGAATTTGTCTCTGTCATACGTGACAAAGAAATCGTAACGGAGCTTACGACGAAGAGCTTGTCAGGAATTGATATCCCGAAGGTTTCTCTTCCAAAGTATGAAGATTGGGGAGAAATCGTCCGCTGGGTATTAAAAGAGAACGTACCTGGTTCGTTCCCTTATACTGCTGGCGTGTTTCCGTTTAAGAGAAAGGGAGAAGATCCAAAGCGCCAGTTTGCTGGTGAAGGTACTCCTGAACGAACGAATCGCCGCTTCCATTATCTATCGAAAGATGATGACGCAAAGCGTTTGAGTACGGCATTTGATTCGGTAACTCTTTACGGAGAGGATCCTGACTACCGCCCTGATATTTACGGGAAAGTTGGGGAAAGTGGTGTAAGTATATGTACACTCGATGATATGAAGAAACTGTATGCCGGTTTTGACCTTTGTGCGCCATCAACGTCCGTTTCAATGACGATTAACGGGCCTGCACCTATCATCCTCGCGATGTTCATGAACACTGCGATCGAGCAGCAAGTTCAACGCTTTGAAGAAAAAGAAGGGCGTAAGGCGACAGACAAAGAGCTCAACGAAATTAAGGGGATGACGCTTAGCACCGTTCGTGGAACGGTTCAAGCTGATATTTTAAAAGAAGATCAGGGGCAGAATACGTGTATCTTCTCTACTGAATTCGCACTTCGTATGATGGGTGACATTCAGGAATACTTCATTAATAACGAAGTTCGAAATTACTATTCGGTCTCTATTTCCGGTTATCATATCGCTGAAGCTGGCGCGAATCCGATTTCGCAGCTCGCATTCACACTCGCGAACGGGTTTACGTATGTTGAGTATTACTTGAGTAGAGGAATGGACATTAATAAGTTTGCACCAAACCTTTCATTCTTCTTCAGTAACGGATTGGATCCTGAATATACGGTGATCGGTCGCGTAGCAAGACGAATCTGGTCGACTGTGATGAGGGAGAAATATGGTGCGAACGCTAGAAGTCAAAAGCTTAAGTACCATGTTCAAACGTCAGGACGCTCTCTTCATGCTCAAGAAATGGACTTTAACGACATTCGTACAACGCTTCAGGCGCTGATGGCGATTCAGGATAACTGTAACTCACTTCATACAAACGCGTATGATGAAGCCGTTACGACACCTACGGAAGAATCCGTGCGTCGAGCAATGGCGATTCAGATGATCATTACAAAAGAACACGGACTCAGTAAGAACGAGAATCCACTTCAAGGATCGTTTATTGTTGAAGAACTAACGGATCTCGTTGAGGAAGCGGTTCTGACAGAATTCGAACGCATCAATGCACGCGGAGGCGTTCTCGGTGCGATGGAAACTCAGTATCAGCGCGGTAAGATTCAAGAAGAGTCGATGTATTATGAGATGTTAAAGCACACGGGTGACCTTCCAATCGTAGGGGTGAACACGTACAAGAATCCAAATCCACCTGCTGAAGAAGAGTGGAACATGGAGCTTGCAAGGGCAAGTAAAGAAGAGAAAGAACAGCAGATTACAAACCTTAAGGAATTCCAGGAGAGAAACGCTGGTGAAACGGAAGATGCTCTTCGCCGTTTGAAGCAAGCTGCTCTTACGAAAGGAAACATCTTCGAAGAACTGATGGAAACGGTAAAAGTGGCGAGCCTCGGTCAGATCACGACTGCGCTCTATGATGTCGGTGGGAAATACCGTCGAAATATGTAGACGGGTAATAGCTTGTCAAACGAATCGGTTCATATTATTGTAGGAGGAAGGATAGTCCTTCCTCCTATTACGTTTGCGAATAGACGCCTTTTTTGGACAAATCCTTCGATTGAACTAGATTTGTTTAAAAATCGTAGCATAGATTGAGGAAATTTGTTTATAATGAATGGTATGATTTTTATAAAATAAGAAAAACTATCTATTTGGATACCTAACATAGCTTGTTTTTCATATCATTCGGGTAAAGTATTCAGAGGAGAGAATTGAAAGGGAGTGCCGATACTATGAGTACCTTAAATCAGTTGTCTGCTGATGACATTCAAGAGACATCAATGATCGATATTATGTTTTATATTTTGCAAGATGAGAGAAAGCCAGTTTCTTTCTATACGCTAATGAGCCAGATTGGAGATATGAAGGGACTTTCATCTGAAGAGGTTCAGGGACGTCTTGCTGAAGTTTATACGAACCTAAATACAGATGGTCGCTTCGTAACACTTGGCGATAATCAGTGGGGTCTGAAAAGCTGGTACCCTGTTGAGCAATCCCAGGAAGAGCTCGCTACGACGATCAAGCCAAAGAAACGCAAGAAGTCTGAAGACGACGAAGACGTTTTCGATGATGACCTTGAGGACGAATTGGATGATCTAGAAGTTGACGATCTTGACGATGACTTCGATGCTGATTTCGATGACGATGATGCAGAAGAGTTTGATGATGAAGATATCGACGATGACGACGATGATGATGATGACGACTTTGAAGATGACGAGGAAGACACCAAATAATTTGTGTCAGTTCTTGACTTTCAGGCTCGAAGTCGGTAGAATCATTTTTGGGCTTCACCAATAAACGAATAATATAATGATTAATATAAAACAAAAGTGCCCCCCATCTATGGGACAGGTGTCACTTTTGTTTTTTTTATTTTATTAAAAAGCACCTGACAATACATTCGAATAGGAACACGTCGGTCAATCGTCTTTTAAGAAACAATGGCAATTGAATGAATCCTTTCCCTTTTTATAAGGGTAGAATACTAACAACGAGGGGGCATAAATATGACAACAGGTAAGCAGAAGAAGTATATATTTGTAACAGGCGGGGTTGTATCGTCACTTGGAAAAGGGATTACAGCAGCATCACTCGGCCGCCTTCTAAAAAATCGCGGAATCAGCGTAACCATTCAAAAATTCGATCCATACATCAACGTTGACCCAGGAACGATGAGTCCATATCAGCATGGTGAGGTATTCGTAACAGACGATGGAGCGGAAACTGACCTTGACCTTGGGCACTATGAGCGTTTCATTGATATTAATCTTTCGAAGAACTCGAACGTAACGACTGGTAAAATCTACTCATCCGTTCTTCGTAAAGAGCGTAGAGGAGATTACCTTGGAGGAACAGTTCAGGTAATTCCACATATCACGAACGAAATTAAAGAGCGCGTCTTCCGTGCAGGTAACGAAACGAATGCTGACGTCGTTATTACTGAAATCGGTGGAACGGTCGGTGACATTGAAAGTCTTCCATTCCTAGAAGCGATTCGTCAAATCAAGAGCGATATCGGTAAAGAAAACGTGATGTACATTCACTGTACGCTCGTTCCATACTTGAAAGCTGCTGGTGAGATGAAAACAAAGCCAACTCAGCACAGTGTGAAAGAATTGCGTAGTCTTGGCATTCAGCCAAACGTAATCGTCGTGCGTACAGAGCAGCCGGTTCCTCAAGATATGAAAGATAAGATCGCATTGTTCTGTGACATCGATCCTCATGCTGTAATCGAAGCACAAGACGAAGAAACACTTTACCAAGTACCGCTTTCTCTTCAAGCACAGAAGCTAGATGAGATTACGTGTAACCACCTTAAACTAAACTGTCAGGAAGCAGACATGGTAGAGTGGAAGCAGCTTGTTGAAAAGGTACAAAACCTTTCTAAGAAAACGAAGATTGCCCTTGTTGGTAAATACGTTGCCTTGCAGGATGCTTATATTTCCGTTGTTGAATCCATGAAGCACGCAGGATACGCGTTCGATGCAGATGTAGATATCAAATGGGTAAACTCTGAGCATGTTACGCCTGAAAACGTACATGAATTGCTATCAGATGTTGATGGTATTCTTGTGCCTGGTGGATTTGGAGATCGTGGAATCGAAGGGAAAATCACGACGATCCAATATGCTCGTGAAAACAAAGTTCCTTTCCTTGGAATCTGTCTTGGTATGCAGCTAGCTTCTGTTGAGTTCGCACGAAACGTTCTTAACCTTGAAGGAGCTCACTCTGCTGAAATTAAACCGACGACAAAATATCCGGTCATCGACCTCTTGCCTGAACAAAAAGACGTTGAAGATCTTGGTGGAACGCTTCGTCTCGGCCTCTATCCTTGTAAGCTTGTTGAAGGAACGAAAGCTTTCGCAGCCTATGAAGATGAAGTTGTCTACGAGCGTCACCGTCACCGCTACGAGTTCAGCAACCAGTATAGAGCTGAAATGGAAGAAGCAGGATTCATTTTCTCAGGTACAAGCCCTGATGGCCGCCTGGTTGAAATTGTGGAAGTTCAGGACCACCCTTGGTTCGTGGCATCTCAATTCCACCCTGAATTCACATCAAGACCAACTCGCCCTCAGCCATTGTTCAAAGAATTTATCGGTGCTTCAATTGAAAATCAATAATAAAAAACAGGGTGTCAGCTGACACCCTGTTTTCTCTATATCTCGACTCCGTGCTCATCGAGAATTTCCTTTGTTGTTAAATAAATCGCATGGTATACATATAGCGCGACAAGAAGGGATGGATGACCGATCCGTTCACCGTCTTCGTCCGGAACGAGTCCTGTTGTAAGCCCTGTGTTAATATAAAAGTGAACCGTGTCTTCGAGAGTTTGAGCTTCATCTTTACGAGTTGCGGCAACACCTACGACGGATGCTCCACTTTCTTTATACTCTGTAGCGAGCTGTGCAAATGATGAGTCGTCATTAAACTTGCCAAACATCAAGACCGTATCGCGGTCGGTCAGCTCTGTGTTCGGTTCAAAAATGGCGCATGATGGTAGAGCGTCAGCTCCATCAATCGCTTCGAGAGCAACGCCCTGAAGTTCGTTTTGGCCTTTAAAATACACCTTACCGCCACCGGTAATCGTTTGAGCCAACAGGCGTGATATATCTTCAATAACCATCTCATGGTTATCTTGTATCTGTTTGAACTTACCCATCAATTGCGTTGTGAATATCTTTAGCATAAGGTCACTGCCTTTCTTTAAAAATTGTTCGATACATATTATAACGTGACAGCAAGATGGAAGCGAGCCGTGCTAAGAAGGATAATGCTAGTAAATAGAGAATTCATACTAAATAGAATCTGTAATCGGGGGGCAATGATATGAAAAAGAAGATCTTAATAGTTGATGACCAATACGGAATACGGATCCTCCTTAATGAAATTTTTCAAAAAGAAGGCTACCAAACCTATCAAGCTGCGAATGGTGTTCAAGCATTGGATATTGTAAAGAACGAAGATCCAGATCTTGTGATTCTGGATATGAAGATTCCAGGCATGGATGGATTGGAAATCTTAAAACGGATTAAGAAGATGGAAGCTAGAGCACTCGTCATCATCATGACTGCTTATGGTGAGCTCGACATGATTCATGAGGCGATGGATCTCGGAGCGATTACGCACTTCCCGAAACCATTTGATATCGATGAAATTACAGAAGCTGTAAAAAAAGAATTGTCTGCGATCTCTTAGTAAAAGAGGTAGCGCTTACATAAACAAATCCTATTAAATCAAGCTTTTTCCCCTTCTTTTGTGAATTTGATATGCTATAATAGAACCGTGTTTTTGGAGTGTTTGCACAAGTGACGATTGAAATTTCACGGTACATACATAAAATTTATGTGTTTGTGCCATCTTGAATAAGACCGATTATTTCGAGAAGGCATTTTGCGAGCTCTAACAACAAGTATCTTTTTAACAACGATGCTTTAGGTTTCGACCGAGCAATCTTATTTAATATCAAGGAGGAAGTACCATGCCTTTAGTTTCTATGAAAGAAATGCTAGAAAAAGCTAAAGCAGAAGGCTACGCAGTTGGCCAATTTAACCTGAACAACCTTGAGTTCACTCAAGCGATTCTTCAGGCTGCTGAGGAAGAAAAATCTCCAGTAATCCTTGGAGTATCCGAAGGTGCTGCACGCTACATGGGTGGTTTCAAAACCGTTACGACTCTAGTGAACGCATTGATGGAAGAATACAACGTAACAGTTCCTGTTGCGATTCACCTTGACCATGGATCAAGCTTCGCTAAGTGTATGCAAGCGATCAACGCTGGCTTCACTTCTGTTATGATCGACGGCTCTCACTACCCGCTAGATGAGAACATCGCGCTAACTTCAAAAGTTGTTGAAGCTGCACACGCAGTAGGCGTTTCAGTTGAAGCGGAGCTTGGCCGTATTGGCGGACAAGAAGACGACGTTATCGTTAGTGATGCAGAAGCTGCATACGCGATCCCTGAAGAGTGTGAGCGTCTAATCAACGAAACTGGTGTGGATTGCTTCGCTCCAGCACTTGGTTCTGTACACGGTCCATACAAAGGTGAACCAAACCTTGGATTTGACCGCATGGAAACAATCAGCAAGATGACTGGTGTTCCTCTAGTTCTTCACGGTGGTACTGGTATTCCAACTGCTGACGTGAAAAAAGCGATCAAATTTGGACATGCGAAAATTAACGTTAACACTGAAAGTCAGCTTTCTTCTGCAAAAGCAGTTCGCTCTGTACTAGAAGAAAAGCCTGAACTTTACGATCCACGTAAGTACATGGGACCTGCACGTGATGCGATTAAAGAAACAGTAATCGGTAAAATGCGTGAATTCGGTTCTTCTCAAAAAGCATAAATCTTCTTAAAAGATGGAAATCGTATAAACCGCTCGAATCCGGGCGGTTTATAATTTCCATAAACTTCCCCTTCCACCTACTTGACGACTATTTTTCAACTAATTTTAGGCAAACCCGTAAATCAGATAGAAATTTATGTTAAAATTTTTTAGTAAACGCTTTCTAAACAACAGAGGAGGACGTACACAATGAAAATTTTTATAGATTCTGCTAATTTAGATGATATCAAACAAGCTTATGATATGGGAGTTGTAGCTGGAGTAACGACGAATCCATCACTTGTTGTTAAGGAAAACGTAGACTTTCATGATCGTTTGAGAGAAATTACAGACTTGGTGAAAGGCTCAGTCAGCGCTGAAGTCGTATCCATGAAAGCTGAGGATATGATCGAAGAAGGCAAACAGCTTGCAAACATCGCTCCGAACATCACTGTAAAAGTACCGATGAACCAGGAAGGTCTTAAAGCAGTAAAGGCATTTTCTGAGTTAGGAATAAAAACAAACGTAACGCTAGTCTTTTCTTCAAATCAAGCACTACTTGCAGCTCGTGCCGGTGCTTCTTATGTATCACCGTTTCTTGGAAGACTAGACGACATCGGACACAACGGGTTAGATTTAATCTCTGAGATTTCTGATCTATTTGCTGTACATGGAATTGAAACTGAAATCATTGCCGCATCGATCCGCCATCCGCTTCACGTATCTGAAGCAGCATTAAGAGGAGCAGACATTGGAACGATGCCACTGAAAGTTGTTCTACAAATGCTAGAGCACCCTCTTACAGACAAAGGTATCGATAAGTTTCTTTCTGATTGGAACGAAGTACAAAAAGACTTGGATTAATCGAGATGGAATTGGCATGAACTTCCTGTTTTTGCCCATACTATTCTTATGGAGTTTCACATTTCGACAAATCCATTGCCAGGAATAAGATGCGGACGAAGAAGGGAGACCATTATGGAAAAGTTGATGATCGCCGGAGGGCATCGCTTAAGTGGAACCGTTCAGGTGAGCGGCGCCAAGAATAGTGCGGTAGCACTCATCCCGGCGGCTATATTAGCCGAATCCACTGTCACGATCGACCACTTGCCTAACATATCAGACGTTGGAATCCTACGTGATCTTTTAGAAGAAATTGGGGGACAAGCTGAGCTGGATGGCAATACGCTTACGGTAAACCCTCAAGAAATGATTGCAATGCCGTTGCCTAACGGAAAAGTTAAGAAACTACGTGCCTCTTATTATTTGATGGGTGCGATGCTCGGACGATTTAAAAAAGCAGTAATAGGACTGCCTGGTGGATGTAACTTAGGCCCTCGTCCAATCGATCAGCACATCAAAGGCTTTGAAGCCCTCGGTGCGAAGGTGACGAATGAGCAAGGTGCGATTTACCTTCGTGCCGACGAATTGAAAGGCGCGCGTATTTATCTTGATGTTGTTAGCGTTGGCGCAACGATTAATATCATGCTCGCTGCCGTTCGTGCAAAAGGACGAACAGTGATTGAAAATGCTGCAAAAGAACCCGAGATCATCGACGTTGCCACACTGCTTTCTAGCATGGGAGCGAAGATTAAAGGTGCTGGAACGGACGTTATTCGAATCGATGGAGTCGACGAACTTAACGGTTGCTATCATTCTATAATTCCTGACCGTATCGAAGCCGGCACATACATGATCATGGCAGCAGCTATGGGAGATGAAGTCGTAATCGACAACGTCATCTCACAACACTTAGAGTCACTCATCGCGAAGCTTCGTGAAATGGGCGTAACGGTCGAAACGAATGAAGATCAAGTGTACATCAGTTCACCACGTCAAGGGTGGAAGAGCGTCGATGTCAAAACGCTCGTATATCCTGGTTTTCCAACTGATCTTCAGCAGCCGTTCACCTCACTCCTCACAAACGCTGAGGGTAGTAGTGTTGTAACCGATACGATTTACGGAGCTAGATTTAAGCACATTGATGAGCTTCGTAGAATGGGAGCGAATGTTAAAGTTGAAGGTCGTTCTGCTATCATCAACGGAGCAACGAGACTTCAAGGTGCAAAGGTGCGTGCATCAGACCTTCGTGCAGGAGCAGCGCTCGTCGTAGCTGGATTGATGGCTGAAGGTGTAACGGAAGTGTCTGGGCTTGAGCACATCGATCGTGGTTATGAACGACTTGTGGAGAAGCTCAGTGACCTTGGCGCACGCGTTTGGCGTGAGAAGTTGGATCAAGAAGAGCTAAAAGAAGTAGAGAATACGTAAGAAACAGAAGAAGCGGTTTGAGCCGCTTTTCTGTTTTTGATAAAAATGAAAGCGTTTTACTGCTGGGTACTTTGGGGAGGAGAGCATTATGGAAAGAAGTTTGTCGATGGAACTCGTTCGAGTAACAGAAGCTGCCGCACTTGCTTCTGCTCGTTGGATGGGTCGTGGGAAAAAAGATGAAGCAGATGATGCTGCTACGTCTGCTATGCGCGATGTGTTTGATACCGTGCCGATGAAAGGAACCGTCGTGATCGGAGAAGGAGAGATGGACGAAGCGCCGATGCTTTATATCGGTGAAAAGCTAGGCACTGGTTATGGTCCACGTGTGGACGTTGCTGTCGATCCACTCGAAGGAACAAATATCGTAGCTGCTGGTACGTGGAATGCTCTTGCTGTCCTTGCTGTTGCAGACCATGGAAACTTGCTTCATGCACCTGACATGTACATGGACAAGATCGCGGTAGGACCAGAAGCAGTTGGAAAAGTCGATATTAATGCTTCTGTTCTAGATAATCTAAAAGCAGTAGCAAAAGCAAAAAATAAAGACATCGAAGACTGCGTGGCGGTCATATTGGATCGCAAACGTCACGAACAGATTATAGAAGAGGTTCGTTCTGCTGGCGCAAGAATCAAGCTCATCACAGATGGAGATGTCGCGGCTGCAATCAACACGGCTTTTGAGGATACTGGTGTCGATATCCTGTTTGGTTCAGGTGGAGCCCCTGAAGGTGTCTTAGCTGCAGTAGCACTCAAGTGTCTCGGTGGAGAGATCCAAGGGAAACTGCTTCCGCAGAACGAAGAAGAGATGCGCCGCTGCCGTGAAATGGGAATCGTAGACGTTTCTCGCGTATTGCGGATGGAAGACCTCGTTAGAGGAGACGACGCCATTTTTGCTGCAACAGGCGTGACTGATGGTGAGCTATTGAAAGGCGTTCGCTTCAAAGGAACGGCTGGAACGACTCAATCTGTCGTTATGCGAGCAAAATCTGGAACCGTCCGCTTCATCGATGGCAAACATAGCTTGAAAAAGAAACCCGACTTAGTGATAAAGCCTTAATTTTTGGAAAGAGTGGTGCTGTGATAGCAGCATCGCTCATTTCATGTTGAATATTCTTAAAGAATCTGGTAAAACTATAAGGTGCTACATTATTTTGCTGTACTTTAAGAAGATTTAACCCTATCATGAGGTTTAACCTATAAGATTTTAAACTATGTTTAATTGAGCACAAGAGAAACGATCGTTTAGCAATACCTTCGTTGTGCACTTCCTCTACTCTCACATAAGAGATACCTGCATGGAAAAGAATACTAGCCTCTCATGGGATCTCACAAACTCTTTCTTTTTTCGTACGTAACTTTAGTTAGAAAGCAATAACAGCTCTTCATATCTGTAGTACTCTCTTCTCCTTTAATCCTTTTTTCTAGGAAAAAACTAGCATTATTATAAATTAAAAGTGTGGTGTCAAAATGGCAGTAAATTTATCTGATTTAGAACAAATGAATTTAAAAGAACTGTATGAGCAGGCTAGAAAATACAAAGTCTCCTACTACAGTAAGTTGAACAAAAAGGAACTTGTATTTGCGATACTAAAAGCGCAGGCAGAGCAGTCTGGTCTTCTTTTCATGGAAGGAATCCTTGAAATTATTTCATCTGAAGGATTTGGCTTCTTACGTCCGATCAACTATTCACCGAGTGCTGAAGATATTTATATATCTGCATCTCAAATCCGTCGATTCGACCTTCGAAACGGTGATCGCGTATCTGGTAAGGTGCGTCCACCGAAAGAAAACGAACGTTACTATGGCCTTCTCCATGTAGAAGCAGTTAATGGGGATGACCCAGATTCATCAAAAGAACGCGTTCACTTTCCAGCTCTAACGCCTCTCTACCCTGAGAAGCGCATGGAATTTGAAAACAAGTCCAATAACCTTTCGACTCGTATCATCGATATGATCGCTCCTGTAGGATACGGTCAGCGTGGTTTGATCGTTGCACCTCCTAAGGCTGGTAAAACGATGCTTCTAAAAGAAATCGCAAATAGTATTACAACGAACCACCCGGACACGGAGCTCATCGTTCTTCTGATCGACGAACGACCTGAGGAAGTAACGGACATCGAACGTTCTGTTGATGGAGACGTTGTTCACTCAACATTCGATGAAACGCCAGATAACCATATTAAAGTAGCAGAGCTTGTTCTTGAACGCGCGATGCGTCTTGTTGAACATAAAAAAGACGTTGTCATCCTTCTCGATAGTATTACACGTCTTGCTCGTGCTTATAATCTTGTAATTCCACCAAGTGGAAGAACACTTTCTGGTGGTATCGATCCAGCAGCATTCCATAGACCAAAGCGATTCTTTGGTGCTGCCCGTAACATCGAAGAAGGCGGAAGCTTAACGATCCTTGCAACTGCACTTGTAGAAACAGGCTCTCGTATGGATGACGTCATCTATGAAGAGTTCAAAGGAACAGGTAACATGGAGCTCCACCTCGATCGCAAACTTGCTGAGCGCCGCATGTTCCCAGCAATTGATATTCGAAGATCAGGAACAAGAAAAGAAGAACTTCTTCTTCCAAAAGAACAGCTTGAAATGCTCTGGACAATCAGAAAGAGCATGGACGACTCGTTTGAATTTGTCGATAACTTCCTGAAGCGACTAAGAAAGACAAAAACAAACGAAGAAATGTTCAACTTGTTTGAGAAAGAGAAAAGCGGAGCTGGCCGTTAAGACCCGAAGGCGGTGGAAGCTTTTAGAAGGAACACGATTTGTGTGTTCAATCGAAAAGGTGAAGCGCCACGAGGGTCTGGCAAGCGCAGCTGGATCAAGAAAAGCGGAGCTGGCCGTTAAGACCTGAAAAGCGAAACGAGCCCGTTTAAATCCGTAGGTCGTTGGAGCCCGCGAGGATGAGACGTTTTTTGTCTCGCCCGAGGGGGTGAAACGGCCGAAGGATTTGGCTTGTGTAGCTGGATTTCGACAAGCGGTGGAAGCTTTTCGAAGGAACACGAAACACGAGGGTATAGCCTGTTTAGCTAGATCCCCAGCGGAAAGACAACTGAAAATGGCTTTCTTATGACCGATTGCATTGTGGTATGCTCCCTGCTATAATACTTCTGTATGTGCAGAAAACCGTCAGCTTCGTTTGTCGGTTTTAGATAACTCTGTTTCCTAAGGAATCAGGGCGGAAGGAGATGACATTCATGAAACAAGCAATTCACCCAGGTTATGAGAAAGTAATGGTTAAGTGTGCTTGCGGTAACGAATTCGAAACAGGATCTACAAAACAAGACGGGGTCAACGTTGAGGTTTGCTCAGAGTGCCACCCGTATTACACAGGACGTCAGAAGTTTGCTGACGCTGGTGGACGTGTAGATAAGTTTAGAAAAAAATACAACCTTAACGGTTAATGATAAGAACAGGCAAGTATCCTTCTTGCCTGTTTTTTTAACACTTCAAGGAACTTCAAGGAGTTTTAAACCTTTAAAAGGGGAATATATAGATTAGACGATGTCTTTTCGGGATAGGGAGAAAGGAGAAGCGGTTGCATGCATGTCATGAAACACAACGGCTGGATTGAGGTCATTTGCGGTAGCATGTTTTCTGGAAAATCAGAAGAATTGATCCGCCGTGTAAGAAGAGCAACTTATGCGAAACAGAAAGTTCAGGTCTTCAAACCAAAAGTTGATAACAGATATAGTGAAGAGTCCGTTGTGTCTCATAATGGCACATCGGTTATTGCTGTGCCGGTAAACGACTCAACAGCGATACTTGATCGTGTGGCTGAAGATACAGATATGGTCGCAATCGATGAAGTGCAATTTTTTGATGATGGAATTGTGGAAGTTGCCCAGCAGCTTGCTGACGAAGGCGTACGCGTCATCGTGGCAGGTCTTGACCAGGATTTCCGTGGTAAAGCATTTGGACAGGTTCCAGAGCTTCTCACAGTAGCTGAGTCCGTTACAAAGCTTCAAGCCATTTGCGTTGTCTGTGGTTCACCAGCAAGCAGAACACAGCGCCTGATCGACGGCAAGCCAGCTCACTACGACGACCCGATCATTCTAGTCGGAGCTTCAGAGTCATACGAACCACGGTGCCGCCACTGCCACAAGGTTCCAGGCAAACCAACGGCTAGAGATTTACAGCAAGAAGAAGTTACAAGATAGTGATTGTGAAAACCCGGGGAACCGGGTTTTTTATTTTGAAAAGCGGAAGTGTCCGTTTAGACCCGAAGGCGGTGGAAGCTTTTCAAGGGAACACGATTTGTGTGTTCAATTGAAAAGGTGAAGCGCCTCGAGGGTCTGGACGCTGCAGCTAGCCCAAGAAAAGCGGAAGTGAGCGTTTAGACGCGAACCTAAACGATAATCACTATAATTAGCTAATAAAAACTTTTTTTGGACAATAAAACCCCCGATTTAGCTAATAAAATTTCATTTTGACAATAAATCACGAATTTGGACAATAAACCCTCCCCAACCCCCGCTCAGCACCTTCATGCCCGCACAAAACTCCTCACACCAACTCAAAACCGTCCTCTAACTAACATAATTTAACTGCTTTACACTCCTATAAAGTCGGACACCTTAAGAACAGGAGGTGTTTTAGAATGAAAGTGGTTTGCGCAGTTTTACTCTCATCACTAATGCTATTCACTTCGGCATGTTCCCCTCTTAAGCCGCCTGAATCAAATGGTGCAGCTGGTGAAGGTCAACAATTGAACACGGATATCAATCTGAATCCAAATTCGTACCGAAACATGGGTGTAGAAAAGCCGACGATCAGTGATGATCAGGACAAAATACGTGAAGTTGTAGAAGCAGAAGGGTTAGATGCTGGGGCTGTTTCAATCAATGGAAATCACGTGTGGGTGAATGTGAAGTTTGAATCAGTGGAAACAATGGATTTGAATGAGCAGCGACGACGGTTAGCTGATAAAATTTATCAAGCCGTTCCAAGATACAAAGTGCACGTTCGAGCTAGATAAAAGCCCTCTCCCAACTATGTGGGAGAGGGTCATTTTAATGTTGTGCTCTTCTTGCGCCTTGTTGAATTGGATCCCAAACGCTGTTATATGGAGGAGCGTATGCGAGGTCAAGGTCTTCGATATCATGAAGTGTCATTTGGTGGAAAAGGGCAGTGGCGAGAACGTCGACGCGTTTATCAACACCATGCTTGCCGATAAACTGACCTCCGAGGATGCGTTCGTTGTCATCGCGGTAAACAAGTTTTACATTAAGCTCTCTCGCGTCTGGGTAGTATCCAGCAATATCTGTTGCGCGAGTTGAGCAACTTGTGAACGGTAGATTTAGCTCTTCTGCTTCTTTAGAAGATAAGCCAGTGCGCCCTAATGTTAAGTCGAAGAATTTAATAACGGACGTGCCTACGATTCCTTTAAACGTGTTTGAGCGTCCGATCATATTGAGTCCTGCGATACGACCTTGTTTATTGGCTGTTGTGCCGAGTGGGATAAAGTCATCACGCTCTTTTACACGGTGATAGTGTGTTGCACAATCACCTGCCGCATAAATATCTTCGATGCTCGTCTCCATATAACGGTTCACTTGGATGGCGCCATTCTTAGCAGTATGAAGCCCGCATTCTTGAGCAAAAGCTGTGTTCGGTTTTACTCCGATCGACACGAGAACGAGGTCAGCATCATACTCCCCTTTATCTGTGACGATCTTTCTAACTCGTGTATCACCTATAAGTTCCTCGACAGACTCCTTCGTGTGAACAGAAACGTTGTTTCGCTCTGCTTCTTCATGAATGTGTTCAGCCATATCTTCATCAAAGATGCCGCCGAGATAAGGACCTCGTTCGATGATGCGTACTTCTTTACCGATCTCGCGAAATGTTTCTGCCATCTCAAGACCGATATACCCACCGCCGATGATGGCAACGTTCTTTATCGATTCTGTTGTATCTTCCATCACCTTTTCCGCGTCTGGGATCGTTTTTAGTGTATGTACACCTTCGAGGTCAATTCCTTTCCAGTCTGGCTTGATGGGACTAACGCCTGTTGCAATCAGTAATTTATCGTAGCTTTCTTGGAAGTTCTCACCGGATTGAAGGTTCTTTCCCTTCACAATCTTGTTTTCCTTATCGACCTCTGTTGCTTCATGATAGACTCTTGCATCGATACCGTACTTCTCACGGAACGTATCGACAGTTCGCGCGATCAGTTTTTCTGTGGATTCAATTTTTCCACTAATCACATAAGGTAGCCCACATTGGCCGTATGAATAAATATTTCCTTTTTCAAGTGTCACGACCTCTGCTTCTTCATCGTTTCTTACGATTTGCATCGCTGCGCTCATACCTGCAGCATCTCCACCTATAATCACGACTTTCATGGAAACAACTCCTTTTAAGTAAAAAAACCTGTAGTTAGTTTACCCTATTCATAGAAAGTTCAAGCTATTTTTGCTTTTGACGAGCCATTTATCCTATACTATAATTAGAATGTTATGCAACGAAAACGAGGTGAAAGATCTTGTTAGAACGGTTAGAAGCTGTAGAAGAACGTTATGACAAATTGAACGGGCTATTGAGTGATCCTGAAGTGATCAGTGATACCCAGAAGTTACGTGAATATTCCAAAGAACAATCAAGTCTTGAGGAAACGGTACAGGTGTATCGTGAGTATAAGGAAGTGCTTCAAGGAATCAAGGATGCGAAAGCGATGCTTGAAGATGAGAAAGATCCTGAAATGCGCGAAATGGTGAAGGCTGAACTTGCTGAACTTACGCCGCAGGAAGAAGAGCTCGCTGAAAGACTTCGCATTCTCCTATTGCCTAAGGATCCGAACGATGATAAGAACGTTATCATCGAGGTTCGTGGAGCAGCTGGTGGAGATGAAGCTGCTTTATTTGCTGGTGACCTTTATCGCATGTACAGCCGTTATGCAGAAGCACAGGGCTGGAAATCTGAAGTGATCGAAGCAAGTTACACAGAGCTAGGTGGATTTAAGGAAATCATCTTCATGGTAAACGGTGAAGGTGCTTATTCTAAAATGAAGTACGAAAACGGTGCTCACCGTGTGCAACGTGTGCCTTCTACTGAATCAGGAGGGCGTATTCACACATCTACTGCAACGGTTGCGGTACTTCCTGAAGCAGAAGAAGTGGAAGTTGATATCCATGAGAAAGATATCCGCGTGGATACGTTCACTTCGAGCGGACCAGGAGGACAGAGTGTTAATACGACGATGTCAGCTGTCCGTTTAACACACGAACCGACTGGTGTCGTTGTATCTTGTCAGGACGAAAAGTCACAGATCAAGAACAAAGAGAAAGCAATGAAAGTTCTTAGAGCACGTGTATATGATAAGTTCCAACAAGAAGCTCAGAAAGAGTACGATGAGAATCGTAAATCAGCTGTAGGTACAGGGGATCGCTCTGAGCGAATCCGTACGTATAACTTCCCACAGAACAGAGTTACGGATCACCGTATCAACTTGACGATTCAAAAGCTTGATCAAATTCTGCAAGGTAAGATGGATGAATTTATCGATGCCTTGATTACAGAAGAACAAACTCGCTTGATGGCTGAAGCTGGAGAGTGACCTTATGAAGACAGTATTCGAAGCCCTTACGTGGGCTTCTTCTTTTTTAGAAGACCATGGACGAGAAGCTTCTTCAGCTGAGTGGCTGCTGAAGCAAGAGTTAAATGTATCACGAACAGAGTTGCTGCTTAGAATGAGAGAGGAAATGCCTGACTTTGAGGGCTTTGCACAAAAAATACGCGTTCATGCATCAGGAGTACCAATTCAGCATCTTGTGGAGCGAGAGGAATTCTATGGGCGAACGTTTCGGGTGAACAAGCATGTGTTAGTACCTAGACCTGAAACGGAGGAGTTAGTAGAAGGAATCGTCTCTCGCGGACAAGCGTTATTTGGTGAAAAGTCGCTCTCTATCGCTGATATCGGAACGGGGAGCGGAGCGATTGCAATCAGTTTAGCGCTCGAGCTTGACCGTGCTTCTGTAACGGCAGTCGATATTTCTGAAGAAGCGCTGACTGTAGCGAAAGAAAACGCTAAGATACTGAAAGCACCGGTTTCCTTTTTACACGGCGATTTAGTAGATCCTCTTAAAGGAAAGCAGTTCGATATTGTGGTTTCGAACCCACCATACATTTCACAAGAGGAGTATGAAGAGCTAGATTCCCTTGTGAAAGATCATGAGCCAATTCTTGCCCTTGTGGGTGGTGAAGATGGATATGATTTATACCGCCGCCTTGCAAATGACCTGCCAGACGTAATGGCAAGTCCTGGTCTAATTGGATTTGAAGTAGGGGAGAAACAGGCACGTACGGTTGCTGAAATGCTTCGTGTTTCATTCGGAGATCGCATAGAAGTAGACGTTGTAAACGATATAAGCGGTAAAGAACGCATGGTGTTCGGCACGATAAAATAGCCCCGTCGAATCGGCTCGCAATCTGGTGAAGAGTTCAATGTTTAAAACATTGTATTCTGGCCAGAATGAGTGCTAGAAGGGACGGGGATACAAATGAAAAGCGGACTTATAAATCTATTAATCTCATCTTTTATTCTTTTTTCAAGTCTTCAAGGGTCAACTAGTCTTGCAACAGAGCAGCAGATCATTCCAGACGAAGCGATTCGTCTTCGTATATTAGCAAATAGCAACAGTGAAGCGGATCAAAATGTAAAGCGCCGTATCCGCGATGAAGTGAACGATTCGATCAATGCTTGGGTTGCAAACTTAACGTCGATCGAAGCTTCTAGAACGGTGATCAAGGGACACTTGAACGAAATTGAAGCGATCGTTAAGAAAGAGCTAGAGGCGATTGGCAGTAACGATACGTTTAAGGTGGAATTCGGAGAAATCGCTTTTCCTACTAAGCTTTATGGAGATATGGTATACCCAGCTGGAACATACGAAGCGGTACTGATCACGATTGGTGAGGGTCTTGGCGATAACTGGTGGTGTGTATTGTTTCCTCCACTTTGTTTTCTAGATTTTTCAAATGGTGATGCAGTACAGGCTGAAACAGCTGAGCCTGTAGAAGAGGCTGAGGAAGTAGAAGTAGAGTTCTTTCTAGTACAAGTGATTCAGGATTTGATAGATTGGATCAAAGGATTGTTCGCTTAACTGTTCTATTATCCTTCTTTTTCGCATAAAACGTTAACAGAACAACTTTTATGCATCGAAAAGGAGGATGATAGATTTGTTTCTTGTAAGAGAGGCGACTTCCAAAGATGAAGAAGCAGTGAAAAATATTGTGAAACGATCAGGGCTTGAAGTGGACTTGCTTCCTGATATAGAATCATTTTTGATCGCAGAAACGGAATCGAAAGAATTGTTCGGGGTCATTGGACTTGAGAAACACGGGCGATCGGGTCTGCTTCGTGCGCTTGTGTTAAATAGTGCTGAGTCCACTTCTGAACGACTTTTACGTTTCTTCGATCAAGTGATTGCATATGCGAAGAAATGTAAGCTAGAAGAGCTTTATCTAACCTCGAATGAGGAATCATTTTTCTTTCAAGTTTTTGGTTTTTCGACAATTAGTCGCGAAGAACTATCTGTAGACATAAAACAAAATAGGTTATTCAGAGAGAATTCTTCGAACAGGGTGATCATGAGGCGCCAGTTGAACTTCTAACTTCTCCATCAACAGATTTATACACAGATCGATCGTGTTTTATCCACATTATGTGGACTAATTTGTTGAGAATGAAGAAAGTGCTTCTGCAAATCATGTAGAATCCTGCTGAATAACCTCTCTTTATCCCGAAACCAATGGGTTTATCGGCAATATGTGTATAAGAGGGTGAATAACGTGGGAGGTATCCACACAAATGTTTGGTATGTGGATGGTGATGTGGATATAGATAAACATTATCCACAGATTGCAGAAGCAGCCGAAGTATTGAAACAAAATGAAGTTGTTGCGTTTCCAACTGAAACGGTATACGGACTTGGCGGGAATGCACTCTCAGAGCAGGCAGTCGCAAAGATTTTTGAAGCGAAGGGAAGGCCAGCCGACAATCCGCTCATCGTTCACGTTGCAAGTCGTCCACATGTGGAAAAGTTAGTACCTGAAATTCCGAGCGAAGCGGCTCAGTTGATGGATGCTTTCTGGCCAGGTCCATTAACGATCGTCCTACGTGGAGGAAAAGGGGTTGCGACGAACGTTACCGCTGGGCTTGATACAGTGGCTATTCGCATGCCTGATCATCCGGTCGCGCTTGCTTTACTAGAAGCAGCAGATATCCCGTTAGCTGCGCCTAGCGCGAACCTTTCTGGTAAACCGAGTCCTACGACTGCAGCGCACGTTATTCATGACTTAACTGGAAGGGTTGCTGGTGTTGTGGATGGTGGAGCAACAGGAGTAGGACTCGAATCCACGGTAGTTGATTGTTCTGGTGATACGATTACAATCCTGAGACCAGGCGGAATTACGAAAGAACAGTTAGAAGAAGTGGTCGGTCATGTTGAAATCGATCCGGCGCTAACAGATGAAAGTCATAAACCTAAATCTCCAGGTGTGAAATATAAACATTATGCACCGTCTGCACCAGTAACACTTGTGGATGGGACGAGCTCTTTTCTCCAAGCGATTGTTGATAAACGGAGGAAACAGGGTTTGAAAGTAGGCATATTAGCAACGGAAGAATCAGAATCTGGATATCTAGCAGATGTCGTGATACCTTGTGGATCAAGAAGTGATCTCGTCACAGTCGCTAATCGCTTGTACGATGTTCTTCGGAACTTCGACGAAGCTGAAGTAGATGAGATCTACAGTGAAGTTTTCACAGAAGAGGGTGTTGGTGCTGCAGTAATGAACCGGTTATCAAAAGCTGCTAGCGGAAACGTAATAAAAGAATAGTAAAGTGCGAGCATCCAACTAGGGTGCTCGCTTTTCTTATTCTCAACATAAAAATCACCCGAACGCCGGGTGATTTTGGGTGCTAGTCCTATTTTCGCTTTTTCTGAACAAATTCTTCAATCATCATTTTAGTTACGTAAGAACGTGTTGGAATCGATCCTTGTTTAGCGAGTTCGTTTATTTCGGAAGTTAATTCGTTGATTCGGTCGAGTGAATAAGGTTCATTAGCATGACAATGTTCGATTGCCTTTTCGATTGCTGCTTCTCGTTCTTTATCTAATTGTATAAATAGGTTGATTTCACGATTTTTTCTTCCAAGCTGTGATGAAATGTCTCTGTGTACGCTCATTGAGTATAGCCTCCAAAAGTTTGACTTATCCTAGAATCATTTCCCTTATCCTACGACTCTTAACCTATTATTGCGCCTTTCTCTTCTATTTTCAAGTGGACGTGCATAAAAGTGGAATAGCACGTCCCGGGAGGGGAGAGTATGATTTCCACGGCGCTTATTGGAGAGCTCGCGACATTGAGTATCATGGCATTGGCTCTCGGAATGGATGCTTTTTCAGTTGGACTAGGTATGGGAATGATTCCGCTTCGTATTCGTCAGATTGTTAAGATTGGTATCGTAATCGGGTTGTTCCATATGGGGATGCCCCTTGCTGGTTTGTTGATCGGAAAAGTGATCTCCGTTCATTTCGGCAGTATCGCATCGATGATTGGAGGAGGTTTGCTGCTCATATTAGGATTGCAGATGTGTCTCTCTTCGTTTACATCGAATGATAAGCCTTTTGTAAAACCGCTCGGCATCGGGTTACTATTGTTTTCTCTTAGTGTGAGCTTGGATAGTTTCTCGGTTGGATTGAGTCTAGGTATTTATGGTGCAAGAGTAGTCGTTACGATCGTCTTGTTCGGTCTGATCAGTATGATGTTGACGTGGGCTGGGTTAATCATAGGAAAAAAGTTTCAGAACGTAATAGGATCATATAGTGAGTTATTCGGTGGATGTATCTTGTTCGGGTTTGGATTAAAGCTTCTCGTTATATAGAAGATGATGCCGCCCTAAGGCGACATCATAGTGTTATTCTGAGATTCCCTGTAAAAGTTGAGCATAAGGAGAATCGGAAGGTAGCATGATGACTGTTTCATCATTTAGTGTTGTACGATAAGACTTCAGCGTTCGATAAAGCTCATAAAACTCTGGGTCTTGACTGAACGCTTCGTTATAGATCTTAGCTGCTTCAGCTTCCCCTTCTGCGACGATTTCTTGCGCATCAGCATCGGCTTTCGCAAGGATCGTAGCTACTTCTTTATCTGTCTCGGCTTTGATTCGGTCTGATTCAGCGTCCCCTTGAGACAGGTATTCTTGCGCTTTCGATTCACGCTCAGAAATCATTCTCTGGAAAACGGACTTTTCGTTCGCATCCGGAAGGTCGGTCCGTTTCATTCTGACGTCAGTAACGCTAATTCCATACGCGTCTCGATCGAGTAATTCGTTTACGCGGTCGCGTACACGGTTGTTAAAACTACCTCGGCTAGATTTTTCTTCATTAATAATTTCATCGTATGTTAACTGACCAAGCTCTGATCGAATAACGGAGAAGATGAATTCTCCCATCTTCGCTTCAGCATTTTCAATCGTTCGAGCATTACTGATCATACTCTGTGGATCTTTGACAGACCACACCGCATAGTTATCAACAGTCATCCGTTTTTTATCTTTGGTCGTGATTTCCTCTGGATTCACATCATACAGCATTTGATATTTTGGTAGTGTCGTAATCGATTGAATAAAAGGAATCTTAAAGTTTAAGCCAGGGCTCGTTTCAATTCGAACAACATCACCGAATTGACGGACAACCTTGTATTCGCCCTCTTTCACGACGAAGATGGAGCTGAAGATTCCGCCGATTATAAGAAGAAGTGCGATGATGAGGAGTGCGCTTTTAATCAGTTTAGATGGGTTGATGTTCTTTCGGTGCTCATCCATATTAAAAACGTTATTATCACTCATTCGATTCACTTCCTTTCGGCTTCGTTTCAGTCTTTGTTTCAGTTTTACCAGGCTGGATCGGAAGGTATTTCACAGTGTCTCCGCCTTCATCGGTAATGTAGATCTTCGTATCAGGTAGAACTTCTTCTAGCGTCTCTAGGATGAGACGTTTTTTCGTTACGTCAGGGTTATTCTTATACTCGTTGTATAGTGCGTTAAATGTTGCAACGTCACCACGCGCTTGCTCGATACGCTGCGCCTTTTTACCTTGTGCTTTAGAAATACGCGCATCTTTCTGTCCTTCTACAACGCTTAGTTCCTGGTTTTTGTATTTTCTTGCACCGTATATCGTCGTTTCCTTTTGTTCACGAGCGTCAACGACGTTTGTGAATGCTTTTCGAACTTCGTCGTTTGGTAACTCAACATCTTGTAGCTTTACGTCCAGGATCGAGATGCCGATTTCGTAGTCATCGATAAGCTTCGTGAGAATTTCACGAACGCTTCCTTCAATTTCGGCTTTACCAGAGGTGAGCGCTTCATCGATTTCTGAGCTTCCGATAACTCCTCGCAGTGAAGCAGATGTTGCGTTATAAAGGATTTCTTTAGGCTGATCAGAATAATAAAGGTATTTCTTAGGATTCGTGATTCGCCATTGTACGACGAGGTCAGCGAGAACGATGTTTTCGTCTCCAGTTACCATTTTCGTTTCTTTTGGAAAATCTACGATCTCTCCATCTTTTTCATCATATCCGAACGTTAAACTAAACGTTTCTCTCGGTAATATATCAACTTTTTGTATTGGCCATGGCAACTTAAAATGAAGGCCAGCATCGCTAATCTCTTCATCTACTTTCCCAAATGTCATGATTACAGCTTGTTCGGATTCATCGACCGTATACCAGCTCGTAACGAGAACGAGTCCAAGCACTAGAAACAGGACGATAGATCCGGCGATCACTGCTATTCTTCTTTGTGACATTGACTTTCCCCCCTTGGTTTTGCTTGTAACAAGTATTACGTTTACTTGTTACAAAAAGTTTCATTTACATTAAAAATTATTTCACAGATTGGACGTAGTTGAACAGGGTGGATTTATCGCCTGACATCTCTCATAATAAAGGTAGAAGGAGAGTGGCTATGTTGAAAGTAGTATTTATCTGCACAGGGAATACATGTCGAAGTCCGATGGCGGAAGCGATCGTAAAACATAAAAACAGAAATATAGAAGTTAAATCTGCAGGCGTCTTCGCTGCAAATGGGTCCCCAGCGAGCCAACAGGTTGAAACCTTATTAAAAGATAAGAACATTTCCTTTTCTCATAGTGCTCGTTTACTAGACCGGGAGCTTGCGGAATGGGGGGACCTGCTCCTTACGATGACAGAAAGTCATAAAGCATTAGTTTTGAGAGATTTCCCAGAGCTATCGCATAAAGTAAGTACGTTAAAAGAGTATGCGTTTGGAGAAGAGATGTATGATCCTTATCAAAAAAAAGCAGCAGAACTCGAAACGAAGCGTGCCACTTTTGTACATGAATTGAATGGACTGAGTGGTGAAGAAGAAGAGAAGAAAAGAAAAGAATTTGAACAAGAGCTTATAAAAGAAATAAAGGAATTGGAAAAGTTAGAGAGTAGCCTACCTTCGATCGATATTTCAGATCCCTTCGGTGGATCGTTAGAGCACTATCATGAAACGTATAATGAAATTGAAGATGCGATCGAACGATTAATCGAACGATTAAAAGAGGAAGATAATGAGGAGGATGAACGGTGAGAGTAGCAATCGGGGCGGATCACGCAGGAGTTATGATTAAGGATGACATTATTGGAGTGATAAAAGAATTAGGAATGGAGGTCATCGATCTTGGGTGTGATTGTAAAGAATCGGTGGATTATCCTGACTATGCGATTCCAGTAGCAGAGCATGTTGCGAATGGGACAGCGGACCGCGGTATCCTTATTTGTGGTACAGGCATCGGCATGTCGATCGCAGCCAATAAAGTTGAAGGTATTCGATGTGCGCTCGTTCATGACCTTTTTAGTGCAAAAGCAACGCGCCAGCATAATGATTCGAATGTACTTGCGATGGGCGAACGAATCATAGGACCAGGACTCGCGAAAGAAATCGCCAAAGTGTGGCTTGAAACAGAGTATGAAGGCGGTCGTCACGCAAAGCGCGTTGGTAAGATCACTGCTTACGAAACGAATTAAAGGAGGAATGAGCTATGGATGAGAAAATGGCTCAGCAGATTTCTCTGCATACCCGTGAAGCACTAGATGATTTACAAGTTGATGCACGCTTGTCTAAACAGCATCTGTTAGTGGTAGGGATGAGTTCGAGTGAAGTGATGGGAGAAAGAATCGGAACAGCAGGCACTACTTTTGCTGCTGAAGCTGTTTATGAAAGCATTGGGTCATTTCAGAATGAGACTGGTGTTAGCATCGCCTTTCAATGCTGTGAACATTTAAATCGTGCCCTCGTTGTAGAACGTGAAACAGCGGAAGCAAGAGGATACGAAATTGTAGCCGCTGTACCGACTGTAAAAGCGGGTGGCTCGATGGCGACGTATGCTTTTCAAAGAATGACTGACCCTGTCCTCGTTGAATTTATCTCAGCAGATGCAGGGATCGACATCGGTGATACGTTTATCGGCATGCATATTAGGCACGTGGCCGTTCCAGTCAGAGGCAGACACAAGATGATCGGACATGCTCACTTAACGATGGCAAGATCTCGTCCTAAGCTGATCGGGGGAGAACGAGCATCTTATCCAAGTAAGAATGAACATTGTTTCTAAGAGGTATTAATAGTGATCAGGAGAAGGCTATATCCTTCTTATAGCAGCAATAGGTACAAAAGCAGTAAGTGAAAAGGCGAACATTCGAAACATTTTGAGATTTAATATACGGTCTTCAAAATCTGTGATACAATGCAAGCGAGATTGATTCACGACTATTCAAATTATAAGGATAGAAATATGTGTGAGATAGAAAGGGGATATCAATGCAACAAGTAGCAAAGCATGATCAAGAGTTATTTCAGGCAATTCAGGACGAGCTAGGTAGACAACGTAGCAAAATTGAACTAATTGCATCAGAGAACTTTGTTTCTGAAGCTGTAATGAAAGCGCAAGGATCTGTCCTAACGAACAAATATGCAGAAGGCTACCCAGGGCGCCGTTACTACGGTGGTTGTGAATATGTAGATGTAGCTGAAAACATCGCAAGAGATCGCGCGAAGCAGTTATTTGGAGCAGACCATGTTAACGTACAGCCTCACTCTGGCGCACAAGCAAACATGGGCGTGTACTTCACTGTTCTAAATCATGGAGATACGGTTCTTGGTATGAACCTTTCACACGGAGGTCATCTCACACATGGAAGCCCTGTAAACTTCAGTGGTGTTCAATATAATTTTGTGGAATACGGTGTAGATAAAGAGACACATCGCATCGATTACGATGATGTGCTTGAGAAAGCAAAAGAACATCGTCCGAAATTGATCGTTGCAGGTGCGAGTGCATACCCTCGTGAGATCGACTTCAAGCGTTTTAGAGAGATCGCTGATGAAGTAGATGCTTATTTGATGGTCGATATGGCGCACATTGCTGGCCTTGTCGCAACTGGACACCATCCTAATCCAGTTCCATATGCAGATTTCGTAACAACAACGACTCACAAGACGCTTCGCGGTCCACGCGGTGGAATGATTCTTTGTAAAGAAGAATTCGCGAAGAAGATCGATAAGTCTATGTTCCCAGGTCTTCAAGGCGGTCCTCTCATGCACGTGATCGCTGCAAAGGCAGTGGCTTTTGGAGAAGCACTATCTGATGAATTCAAGCAATACTCTGAGAACATCATCAAGAATGCTAGAAAACTAGCTTCTTCTCTTGAAAAGGAAGGCATTAACCTAGTCTCAAATGGAACGGATAACCATCTCGTACTATTAGACCTTCAAAGCTTAGACATTACTGGAAAAGTTGCTGAAAAAGCGCTTGATGATATCGGTATTACTACGAATAAAAATACAATTCCGTTCGATCCACAAAGTCCTTTCGTAACGAGCGGACTCCGTATCGGAACGGCTGCAGTTACGTCACGTGGCTTCGGTGAGCAAGAAATGGAAGAAATCGCAAGTATCATGAGCGACGTTCTTCACAACATTGAAGACGAAGCTGTGCTTAAGAAAGCGGAGCAGCGTGTCATTGATCTAACAAATAAATTTCCAATGTATGAAGATCTTTCCTATTAATAGTAAAGATTGAAAACACCCAGGGGCTATCGAGTACATTCGATAGCCTTTTTTTACTGTCTTCGCATTGCATATGACCTATTTTCGATCAATGAGTGCGAATATTTTATCATCTTAGAAAACCTTGAATAAGTCCTCGTTTTTCTGTAAAATTGCGAAGAAGATTGTGGAACGATACTAAAATGAGAAGGGGAGATTGTACAAATGGGTAAAGTATACGTGTTCGATCATCCATTGATTCAGCATAAGCTTACATACATTCGAGACGAGAAAACAGGCACTAAGGAATTTCGTGAATTGGTCGATGAAGTTGCTGCTCTGATGGCTTATGAAATTACGAGAGAACTTCCAACTGAGGAAGTCATTGTGAAGACTCCTGTAACTGAAGCGAAATCGAAAGTCCTTTCAGGTAAAAAACTCGGACTTGTTCCGATTCTAAGAGCTGGACTCGGTATGACAGACGGAATCCTTAAGCTTATTCCTGCTGCAAAAGTAGGACACGTTGGACTTTACCGTGACCCTGAAACACTTCAGCCGGTTGAATACTACGTAAAGCTCCCTGCAGACATTGAGGAACGTGAATTCATCGTGATCGACCCGATGCTTGCTACTGGCGGATCCGCTGTTGAAGCGATCAACTCGATCAAGAAGCGCGGTGCACAAAACATCAAGATGATGTGCTTGATCGCAGCTCCAGAAGGTGTTGAACTTCTTCAAGAAGCTCATCCAGATGTAGACATTTTCATCGCTGGTCTCGATGAAAAACTAAACGAAAAAGGATATATTGTTCCTGGACTAGGCGACGCTGGTGATCGTCTTTATGGAACGAAGTAATCGAGAACCTCTCCAACATGGAGAGGTTTTTCTTTTGCTATCAGAAATGTAGTGACTTCCGCTCCAGGATGCTCGCTTTCCGCGGGGCAGAGGGAGCCTCCTCGTCTCTAACGCTCCTGCGGACCCGTCCCGCACATTCCGCAGGAGTCGACCATCCTTCCCCTCCAAATCAATGTCACTAAACTTCACTCAAACCCGGTCCTTTTAAAAGCAAATTAGTGACAGAAGTAAAAAGTAGTTACTTGAACGTTGAAGGAAAGGTTAGCTTCGCTTTATCTTGTTGGGGTCTGTACTATTCACAAACTGAAAAGATTATAAAAATCTTACAAGCTAACCCTCTTCTAATTAGAACGGTTTTTGTTTTAAAAACTGTCCCACTCACATAAAATGTGAAAAAAAAGTGACAATATTGTTCGAGTTTATCCGCTAAATTTTACCTCTTTTCTATATAAGGTTTCGCAGAAGACTTGAAAGCGTTATAATCCTTGTGTATATGGGGATTTTGGGACGCATTTCGATTTGTGAAGTTCATCACACCATTTGCTTGAAACACATTGACATGGTTGGATGCCTATTGTATCCTTACAAAGGGTATAGTGATAAGGTTTTCATCCGCGCAGGAGAGACGATCTCTCCCTAAACTAACCTCAACAGAAAAGGGGCGCTTCATTTGAAGGCGATGGCACTTTACTCAACCATCCTGTCTTACCTTGTCGGATCGATACTCACAGGGATCTTCCTTGGAAAATGGATGGACAGCCTTTTCGACACTTTTCCACTTTTTCTTGTCATCGGACTCCTATTAGGGCTCGGTGGAGGAATATATGGACTAGTTCGTCTTCTACATAAGTTTACAGGGGAAGATTAAATGACAGAATATAAACAACATTTCCGCCGCTACTTACAATACACCCTGTATCTGCTCGCAATCTTCGTTCTAGGTTGGGGAGTTACCTCAAGCAAAGCATTATTCCTCGGGTTAATACTAGGAACCATATTTAGTATTTATAACCTATTCAACATGTTCCGTAAAATAAATCGACTTGGACAAGCTGCTGAAGAAGGGAAGAAAGCAAAATCTCTAGGCTTCTTAACAAGGTTAGCTGTGGCTGGACTAGCTGTTGCAATCGCGACTCGATATCCGGAACTGTTCAACTTGCTAGGTGTGGTAATTGGGTTGATGGTGACCTACATTATCATTCTCATAGATTCAATACTTCAAATACGCTTTAAGTAGGAAGAGAGGTGAAAAGCTGTTGGAACATAATGCACCTACAACTGGCGAAATATTAGGCATTACTTTTAATCTTTCCAATGTACTCATGATCACGATCGCATCCGCTATCGTTTTCATCCTTGCAGTTGTAGCAACTCGCTCACTAGCAATGCGACCAACTGGTTTGCAGAACTTTATCGAGTGGGTGATGGACTTTGTGAAAGGTCTGATCTCAAGCACCATGGACTGGCAAACAGGAGGACGATTCTTGTTTCTTGGGATGACGCTACTCATGTATATCTTCGTCTCAAACATGCTTGGTCTTCCATTCGCCATTTCGTTTAATGACGAACTATGGTGGAAGTCTCCAACTGCAGACCCGACGATCACGCTGACACTAGCAACGATGGTCGTGGTGCTCACACACTATTACGGTGTGAAAATGAAAGGTGCAAAGGAATACGGTAAAGGATTCTTTACCCCAATGAAATTCCTATTTCCTTTCAAGTTAATCGAGGAATTTTCAAACACATTGACGCTTGGTCTTCGTCTTTACGGAAACATTTTTGCCGGTGAGATCTTGCTTGGACTCCTAGCTGGACTTGGAGCTGCAGGAATCGGCGGAGCGCTTGGAGCCTTTCTTCCTATGCTCGCATGGCAAGGATTCAGTATCTTTGTCGGTACAATTCAGGCGTTTATCTTTGTAATGCTAACCATGGTTTACATGGCACACAAAGTGGCAGACGACCACTAAAAAACAGTATTAATGAACTTTTCATTATATAAAAAATCTATTTTTATGAATATTAAGGAGGAAATTTAGCATGGGTTTAATCGCAGCTGCAATTGCAGTAGGTCTAGCGGCAGTAGGTGCCGGTATTGGTAACGGTCTTATCGTAGGACGTACAGTAGAGGGAATCGCTCGTCAACCAGAACTTAGAGGTACTCTTCAAACTACAATGTTCATCGGTATCGCACTAGTTGAGGCACTTCCGATCATCGGTGTAGTAATCGCATTTATCGTAATGGGTCAATAATTACTTACGAAACTTTATAGAAAAATCGTAACGTTTCATGATGGCGGAGAAAGTTTCGAAATGAAACCTTCGCCATTCGTTTTGTATGATCTCTGAAGGGAGTGAACACGTTGTTCAACAGTCTAATTCTTGGAGCTGGCACAGGGATTCACGCTGGTGATATCCTTTATCAGCTTTTCGCATTTATCGTGCTTCTTGCTCTATTGAAAAAGTTCGCTTGGGGCCCGTTGATGGGTATCATGAAAGAACGAGAGCAGCATATCGCTAATGAAATCGAATCTGCTGAAAAGAACCGTAAAGAAGCTGAAGCTTACTTAAATGAACAGCGCGAAGAAATGAAGCGTGTTCGTCAAGAAGCGCAAACTATGCTTGAGAACCAAAAGAAAATGGCTGACCAAAAAGGTCAGGAAATGATTGAAGCAGCACGTCTTGAGGCTGAACGCTTGAAAGAAGCAGCAACAGCTGACATCGCTCGTGAACGTGAAACTGCTGTAGCATCACTGCGCGAGCAGGTTGCATCTCTATCTGTAATGATCGCTTCCAAAGTTGTTGAGAAGGAACTGGACGAGCGTTCACAGCAGAAGCTGATCGATGACTACCTTTATCAGGCAGGCGGTCAGAAATGAGCAGGGACCTTGAAGTAATCGCAAAACGTTATGCTAACGCTCTTTTTGAAATTGCTCATGAGCAAGGAACCGTTGAGCAAGTGAAGCAAGAGCTTGCAGTCGTTAACGATGTATTCAATGAAACTGACGACTTGATGGAAGTGTTCGCACATCCTAAGTTTACAAATGCGCAAAAGAAAGAAGTCATCCAAAACAGCTTTGGAAAGTCACTTTCAGCGCCAGTTTTAAATACGCTTCTCACATTGGTTGAACGTGATCGTATCGCGATCGTTTTCGATCTGATCAACCACTATCATATGTTCGCAAATGAGCAGCAGCAAACAGCTGCAGCTAAAGTGTATTCTGTAATGCCTCTTTCAGAGGAAGAGCAGAACAAGATCTCTGCAGTTTTTGCAGAACGGGTAGGCAAGAAAACACTTCAAATCGAAAACGTGATCGACCCAACTTTGATCGGTGGTATCAAAGTACGTGTCGGAAATCGCATTTTTGATGGAAGTATCAGCGGTAAACTTAAACGCATGGAACGTCAATTAGTTTCAGCGAAAGGCTAGAAGATAGGGGTGAATATGCATGAGCATCAATGCTGAAGAAATCAGTACTCTGATAAAGCAACAGATCTCAGATTATCAAGCTGATATTAAAGTTGATGATGTAGGTACCGTAATCCAAATCGGTGACGGTATCGCTCGTGCCCACGGTCTTGATAACGTGATGGCAGGAGAACTTGTTGAATTTTCAAATGGTGTAATGGGTATGGCTCAGAACCTGGAAGAAAATAACGTAGGTATCATTATTCTTGGACCTTACACGGATATTCGTGAAGGTGACGAAGTTCGTCGTACTGGCCGTATTATGGAGGTTCCAGTTGGTGAAGAGCTTCTTGGCCGTGTTGTTAACCCTCTTGGACAGCCTGTTGATGGACAGGGTCCACTTGGTACTTCAAAAACACGCCCAATCGAAAGTCCGGCTCCAGGTGTTATGGATCGTAAATCCGTACATGAGCCTCTTCAAACAGGAATCAAAGCGATTGACTCTCTTATTCCAATCGGACGTGGACAGCGTGAGTTGATCATCGGTGACCGTCAGACTGGTAAGACATCAATTGCGATCGATACAATTCTTAACCAAAAAGAAGAAGACATGATCTGTATCTATGTTGCGATCGGGCAAAAAGAATCTACGGTTCGTGGTGTTGTTGAAACACTTCGTAAGCAGGGTGCACTTGATTACACAATCGTTGTAACGGCATCTGCATCTCAGCCGGCTCCACTTCTTTTCCTAGCACCATATGCTGGTGTAACGATGGGTGAAGACTTCATGTATAACGGCAAGCACGTTCTTGTTGTATACGATGACTTAACAAAGCAGGCTTCTGCATACCGTGAACTTTCCCTATTGCTACGTCGTCCTCCAGGTCGTGAAGCATATCCAGGGGATGTATTCTATCTTCACTCCCGCTTACTTGAGCGTGCAGCGAAGCTTAGTGATGCAAAAGGAGGAGGCTCACTAACAGCCCTTCCATTTATTGAAACGCAAGCTGGTGACGTATCAGCTTATATCCCAACAAACGTTATTTCCATCACGGATGGACAGATCTTCCTTCAATCTGACCTCTTCTTCTCGGGTGTACGTCCGGCGGTTAACGCAGGTCTTTCCGTATCCCGTGTAGGTGGATCCGCTCAGATTAAAGCGATGAAGAAGGTTGCGGGTACACTCCGTCTTGACCTTGCATCTTATCGTGAACTAGAAGCATTTGCTCAGTTTGGTTCTGACCTTGATAAAGCGACTCAGGCTAAGCTAAACCGTGGTGCACGTACAGTTGAAGTACTGAAGCAGGGACTTAACAAGCCGCTAGCAGTAGAGAAGCAGGTTGCGATCCTTTACGCATTGACTCGCGGATTCCTTGATGATATTCCTGTTGAAGACATTCAGCGTTTTGAATCAGAAATGATGACTTGGATCGAACACAATAAGAAAGATCTTTTCAATACAATTCGCGAAACAAAAGCTCTTCCAGACGAAAAAGAATTCAACGCAGCAATCGAAGAATTCAAAAAGAGCTTCGCAGTTTCTGAATAAGAGGGATGCGGCGGAAACGCCGCGGCCAGCTTAAAAGGTGGTGAAAATGAGTGGCATCTTTACGCGATATTAAGTCGAGAATTACATCGACTAAGAAGACAAAGCAGATTACAAAAGCGATGCAGATGGTTTCAGCAGCGAAACTTAACCGTGCAGAAATGAATGCAAAGTCATTCGTTCCTTACATGGAAAAGATTCAAGATGTTGTAGCTAGTATCGCTACTGGGTCAAGCGGCGCTAGTCATCCGATGCTTGAAAGTCGTGACGTCAAGAAGACAGGTTATGTTGTTATCACATCTGACCGTGGTCTAGCGGGCGCATACAACAGCTCGGTTCTACGCCATGTATATCGAACGATCAATGAACGTCATAGCTCAAAAGACGAGTATGCCATCATCGTAGTTGGTAAAGTAGGACTATCCTTCTTTAAAAAACGCGATATGCCTGTAGTGGAAAGCATCGTTGGTCTTGCTGACCAGCCTTCCTTTGCAGACATTAAAGACATTGCATCTAGAACGGTTAAGATGTTTGAAGATGGTGCCTTCGATGAGCTTTATATGTACTATAACCACTATGTAAGTGCCATTCAGCAAGATTTAACGGAGAAGAAGCTTCTTCCGTTAACGGATATTGAGACAGGTGAAAGTAAGTCACTCGCTAGCTATGAGTACGAGCCTTCTGAAGAAGAAATTCTTGAAGTCCTGCTTCCTCAATATGCTGAAAGCTTGATCTACGGTGCGCTTCTCGATGCAAAAGCAGCAGAGCACGCTTCCCGTATGACAGCGATGAGAAGTGCGACTGACAATGCAGACGACCTCATCGGCAGCCTTACACTTTCTTACAACCGTGCGCGTCAGGCAGCGATCACTCAGGAATTAACTGAGATTGTTAGTGGGGCAGCGGCATTAGAATAGCGGAAGTGGCCGTTTAGGTCCGACAAGCGCTGGAAGCTTTTCGAATGAACACGTTCTTTGTGTTCAATCGAAAAGGTGAAGCGACTCGAGGACCTGGCCACTGTAGCTGGACATTAGAAAAGCGTAACGAGCCCGTTTAAATCCGCAGGGTGTTGGAGGCCATGAGAATGAGACGATTTATGTCTCAATCGAATGGGTGAAACAGCCGGAGGATTTGGCTCGTGAAGCTGGACAACACTAGTTTAAAACACTATTGCTATTTGAAAGAATCACTTTCAAAAGCACTTAAAGCAAGTTAGGAGGGAACAGGATGAACAAGGGATACATTACCCAGGTTATGGGTCCGGTTGTAGACGTAAAGTTCGATAGCGGAATGCTTCCAGAAATCTACAACGCCCTTACAGTTAACTATAAAGCGGAGTCCGGTGACGAGAAGAGCATGGATCTTACGCTTGAAGTCGCGCTTCACCTTGGCGATGACTCTGTTCGTACCGTAGCGATGGGTTCAACAGATGGTCTTGTACGTGGAGTTGAAACGATTGATACAGGTGCACCGATCTCCGTTCCAGTTGGAGATATTACACTAGGACGTGTATTTAACGTACTAGGAGAAAACATTGACCTTGACGAAGCACTAAGTGCTGACGTTCGTCGTGACCCTATTCACCGTCAAGCTCCTACATTTGAAAACCTTGCAACTTCTACTGAGATCCTTGAAACAGGAATCAAAGTAGTAGACCTTCTTGCTCCATACGTAAAAGGTGGTAAGATCGGTCTGTTTGGTGGTGCAGGTGTAGGTAAAACAGTACTTATCCAGGAACTGATCAACAACATCGCACAGGAACACGGCGGTATCTCCGTATTCGCAGGTGTTGGTGAGCGTACTCGTGAAGGTAACGACCTTTACTACGAGATGACAGATTCCGGAGTTATTAAGAAAACTGCAATGGTATTCGGTCAGATGAACGAACCACCAGGTGCACGTATGCGTGTTGCCCTTTCTGGTCTGACAATGGCAGAATACTTCCGTGATGAGCAAGGACAAGACGTTCTACTCTTCATCGATAACATTTACCGCTTTACTCAGGCAGGTTCTGAGGTATCCGCATTGCTTGGCCGTATGCCATCAGCAGTAGGTTACCAGCCGACACTTGCAACTGAGATGGGCCAACTTCAGGAACGTATCACATCGACTAACAAAGGTTCCGTAACTTCCATTCAGGCAATTTACGTACCAGCCGATGACTATACTGACCCGGCTCCAGCGACAACGTTCGCTCACCTTGATGCTACGACGAACCTTGAGCGTAAGCTATCTGAGCAAGGTATCTACCCAGCGGTGGATCCACTTGCATCAACTTCTCGTGCACTTTCTCCAGAAGTTGTTGGTGAAGAACACTATACTGTTGCTCGTGAAGTTCAGCAGACGCTACAGCGTTACAAAGAACTTCAAGATATCATCGCAATCCTTGGTATGGATGAGCTTTCTGACGAAGATAAGTTAACTGTTGCACGTGCTCGTCGCATTCAGTTCTTCCTTTCTCAGAACTTCCACGTTGCTGAACAGTTCACTGGTCAGCCAGGATCTTACGTACCAGTTAAAGAAACGATCAAAGGATTCAAAGAAATCCTTGACGGCAAACACGACGACATCCCTGAGGATGCATTCCGTCTAGTAGGCCGCATCGAAGAAGTAGTAGAAAAAGCAGAACAAATGGCATAAAGAAAAGCGAAGCGGGCCTGCTTAAATCCGTAGGATGTTGGAGGCCATGAGAATGAGACGATTTTTGTCTCAATCGAATGGGTGAAACAGCCGGAGGATTTGGCCCGCGCAGCTAGACATTAAAGAAAAGCGGAGGCGACCGCCTAGGCCCGACAAGCGCTGGAGCCTTTTCAAGGGAACACGTTCTTTGCGTTCAATTGAAAAGGTGAAGCGACTCGAGGGCCTGGGAGCCGCAGCTAGACATGGAGCAACGGCGCAAGAGACTACTCTAGCCAACGCTACCGATGTCTAGCTCCAGCGCCTACCCCCTCTAGGTCTTAAGTCAATCATCATTGCGGCAAAGAACGCCACATTGATGCTCGCCTTAAGCTCGTCGGGGGTGACCAAGGCGCTTACGCTTTTCAATCATTACCACACCCAGGGAGGGGTACGATGAATACATTGGAAGTCAGTGTAGTCACCCCTGACGGCCCGGTATACCAAGGGGAAGCTGAATTAGTCAGTGTAAAAGCGCAGAGCGGAGAGCTCGGCATTTTACCTGGTCACATTCCGCTTGTTGCCCCTCTTACCATCAATGCAGTTCGCTTCAAAAATGGAGCTGATACTCATGTACTGGCCGTTAGCGGTGGGTTTGTTGAAGTAAGACCTAAGCAAGTAACAATCCTTGCAGAATCTGCTGAAAACCCTTCTGAAATCGACGTAGAACGCGCTCGTGCAGCGAAGGAAAGAGCAGAGCAGCGCCTGAACCAGGCAAAGCAGGATAATGTTGACTTTAGACGTGCTGAGCTAGCGCTTAAGCGTGCAGTAAACCGTCTAGATCTTGCAAAGAAATAATACAGATACGCTAAAAGCATCAGAGTTTATTCTCTGATGCTTTTTTATAATCTTCTTTTGTTATACCCTCAACATTATCTTCATGAAACACAACGTTCCACCCAGAATCTACTTTAATGAAATGACTTTGAGATAAATAGTCTGAAGGGTACTTTTCCAATAAATTTTCAACTAGAGTTTTTAACTGAGCAATATTTTCTTTGGAAAGGTTTTGTTCACTCTCTAAAACGGTATTCATTGTCCCAAAGAACGCTCGCTTTTCTTCTCCATCTGCACGTTTTTTAAAATAACCCCACATATGCTCGAGGGTCGTCCGCATACCTTTTTTAGTATGAGGAAACTGTTCAGCTTCTCCAATCATCGTATATACATCTAACAGATCTTCGATCGAATGCGCCTCTTTAAAGGCAGAACCGATTCGTTTGTAGTGCTCATATCCTTTCGCCATCACGCTATATTTATTTCTTGCCCAAAGTTTTTCTGTTACTTTTCTCATTTCTTTATACGAAATACTGATCACCTCTGTTCGAAATTTTTAAAAAACTTTTCCGGAAAAGCAAGAATAGTGGTAAAAATGTTGAATTAGTATACGAGAGTAGTAAACCGCATGATGAGAGGAGAGATCCTGTTTGGGTGAATCGCTTAACGTGTACCAAAATAGTTACCTCCTGGTGCTGATGTTCCTTCTTCTTGGCTTATTACTACCTATTGTCGCACTCACAGCCGGGAAAATCCTCCGCCCCCATAAGCCTACCGCAGAAAAACAAACAACTTACGAAAGCGGCATCGAGCCGTTCCATCAAAGCTGGATACAGTATAATGTCCGATATTATTTATTCGGGCTTCTATTTGTCATATTCGATGTAGAAACCGTTTTCTTATACCCATGGGCAGTCGCTTATCAGAAACTCGGTTTCTTTGCGTTTATTGAAATGATGATTTTCATCGTCATGCTTCTCATCGGGTTAATTTATGCTTGGAAAAAGAAGGTGTTGAAATGGATATAAGAATAGAAGATATCACGCCCGAAGAATTTGAGGAAATGAAGCAGAATGTCTTTCTTGCAACGCTAGAACAAGTAAAATCCTGGGCACGTAGTAATTCGCTTTGGCCGCTTACGTTCGGTCTTGCGTGCTGCGCGATCGAGATGATGGGGTCCGGAGCTTCGCATTATGACTTAGATCGATTTGGTACGTTTTTTCGAACGTCTCCAAGACAATCAGATGTGATGATCGTATCAGGTACGGTGACAAAGAAAATGGCACCTGTATTGAAGCGTCTCTATGATCAAATGCCAGAACCGAAATGGGTGATTGCGATGGGCTCATGCGCAACTGCAGGAGGACCGTATATCAACTCATATGCCGTTGTGAAAGGAGTCGATCAAATCGTACCGGTCGATGTGTACATACCGGGATGTCCACCGAACCCTGCAGCTCTCATCTATGGAATAAATAAATTACAGGAAAAAATTCGTTACGAAGCAAAGACCGGAAAGCGGGTGACGAATAAATGACGGATGATTCACGTGAAGACCTTGCTGAACAGAAGCGAAAAGCTGTAGAAGAAGCGAAACGAAAAGCAGCTGAATTACGGAAAGCTCGAGAGGAAAAGAAAGCAGAGGATTCAGAGGATAGAGTAGAAGCATCACAGGAACATGATTCTGAGCTAGCGAAAAAGAAAGCCGCTGCAGCAGCGAAAGCAAAGGCGGCAGCGTTAAGGAAGAAAAAAGAGCAGGAGGGTGAAGCATCAGAAACGGAAGAAGACGCAGACCTTGCAAAGAAAAAAGCAGTCGCAGCGGCAAAAGCAAAGGCAGCTGCCTTAAGAAAGAAAAAAGAGCAGGAGGGTGAAGCGTCAGAAACGGAAGAAGACGAAGACCTTGCAAAGAAAAAAGCAGTCGCAGCGGCAAAAGCAAAGGCAGCTGCTTTAAGGAAGAAAAAAGAGCAGGAGGGTGAAGCGTCAGAGACGGAAGAAGACCCAGACCTTGCAAAGAAAAAGGCAGTTGCAGCAGCGAAGGCGAAGGCAGCAGCGTTAAGAAAGAAAAAAGAGCAGGAAGCGTCAGGAACAGAAGAAGATCCAGATCTAGCAAAGAAAAAGGCAGTTGCAGCGGCAAAAGCGAAGGCAGCTGCTCTGAAGAAAAAGTCTGGATCTAGTGACGATGAGAAAGCAAAAGCAGTCGCAGCAGCCAAGGCAAAAGCAAAAGCCGCCGCAGCGGCGAAAGCGAAAGGAAAGGCAAAGGAAGAGGAGCCAGAAGAGGTCAAGCCCTCTCCAAATCAACCTCTTTTAGATCGCTACCTCGAAATAATAAAAGAAAACTTAGGTGATGATTTAGTCGAGGATGCTTATATTAACCGCCTTGCGAAACATGTGCCGACGCTCGTAGCAAAGAAAGAGTCGTATTATCGATTAGCAGAGTTCCTGAAATTTAACGAACTTCTCGCTTTTGACTACCTATCCGAAACGCACGGCACAGACTTTGAAACACATATGGAAATCTACAATCATTTCTATTCTTATATAAATAAACAAAGTGTTGCACTTAAAGTAAAAATCGATCGTGAGAACCCTGTGATTCAGTCGATCACACCACTTTGGTCAGGAGCGAACTGGCCAGAGCGTGAGGCATACGACCTCCTTGGCATCGTGTTCGAAGGTCATCCAAATTTGTCGAGAATCATGATGCCTGATGATTGGGTAGGGCATCCTCTTAGAAAAGACTACGAGCCATACGATGTGGAGGTGTAACGATGATTCGTACTGAGGAAATGCTTTTGAATGTAGGGCCGCAGCACCCCAGTACACATGGCGTGTTTCGCATCGTCCTCAAGATTGATGGTGAAGTGATCAAAGAGGCAACACCTGTCATCGGTTACCTCCACAGAGGAACTGAGAAGATTGCTGAAAACCTACAGTATACACAGATTATTCCATATACAGATCGAATGGATTATCTTGCTGCGATGACAAATAATTATATCCTTTGTCATGCTGTAGAAACGATGATGGCGATGGAGCTTCCAGAACGAGCCGAATATTTGAGAGTGATCGTCATGGAGCTTGGAAGAATAGCGAGCCACCTTGTCTGGTTCGGTACGTATCTCTTAGATATTGGAGCCATGAGCCCCTTTCTTTACGCGTTTCGAGAGCGTGAAGTCATTATTAATCTATTGAATGAGATATCTGGAGGACGTCTCACGTTCAACTATATGAGGGTGGGCGGTGTGAAGTGGGACGCACCAGAAGGCTGGCTTACTAAGGTGCGTGAATTTGTGCCATATATGAGAGAGCAGCTAGCAGGCTACCACGATCTCGTTACAGGAAATGAAATCTTCATGGCTAGGTTAAAAGGAGTCGGAACCTATTCGAGAGAAACGGCACTCTCTTACTCTCTTAGTGGTGCGAACTTGCGCTGTACAGGGGTAGACTGGGATCTTAGAAAAAATGAACCTTACTCCATCTATGAAAGATTTAACTTTGATGTGCCAGTCTTTCATGAAGGAGATGCCCTTTCACGTTACTACTGCCGGATGGGGGAAATTGAAGAAGCGTTGAAAATCGTTGAGCAGGCTGCTGATCAAATTCCTGAGGAAGGAGCCATCATGGCGAAAGTGCCGAGAATTATTAAACCTCCTGCTGGTGAAACGTATGTAAGGATCGAATCTCCACGTGGTGAGATCGGCTGTTACATAGCATCCAAAGGGAAAAAAGAGCCGTATCGCCTCAAGTTTCGAAGGCCATCCTTTTATAACCTTCAGATTCTCCCTGAATTACTTGAAGGAGAAAATATATCCAACTTGATCGCAATTTTAGGAGGGATCGATATCGTTCTCGGGGAGGTGGATGGTTGATGGGTGAATGGCTCACTTCCACACCAGGATACTGGCAAACGGGAGGGTTTTTCCTTGCTGGTGCAGCAATGCTGATGGTCGTTCTTGGATTTGTAACGTATGCCATCTTAGCGGAGCGGAAAGTGCTCGGCTTCATGCAGCTCAGACACGGTCCGAACAGAGTCGGTGGCAGGTTTGGTCTTCTTCAGACAGTTGCAGATGTTCTGAAACTATTATTGAAAGAAGATACCATTCCTAGAGACGCCGATCGTCCGCTTTTTATCATCGCACCTGTCATTGCGTTTGCTCCTGCCTTCATCATAATTGCCGTACTACCGTTCACCGAACGGATTTCGTTTGCAGATATCGGAGTAGGATTGCTTTTTTACATTGCGATATCAGGAATAACAACGATCGGCATTCTTGCTGGAGGGTGGGCATCGAACAATAAATATGCGTTGTTAGGGAGTATGCGATCAGCTGCTCAAATGATCTCTTATGAAATCCCACTCGTCATGAGTGTCATCGGAATCATTCTATTAACAGGCACTCTTAATCTGAACGAAATTATTATGGCGCAGGAAAACGTCGCATTCATCTTCAAGCAGCCGCTCGCATTTTTCATCTTTCTGATCGCATCTGTAGCAGAGCTTAATCGAACGCCATTCGATCTACCGGAGGCCGAGTCAGAGCTCGTAGCAGGCTATCACGTTGAATATTCGGGGTTCAGGTGGGCATTCTTCATGCTCGCTGAGTACGTCTTTCTTTTTGCCATGGCATCGTTAACTACCATTCTCTTTTTAGGGGGATGGCAAGCGATTCCGTTTTTAGATTTTGTACCAGGATTTATCTGGTTCGCACTTAAATTCATCTCTATCGTATTCGTCATGATCTGGATCAGGGCGACATTCCCACGTCTTCGAGCAGATCAATTAATGTCATTTGGATGGAAGGTACTCCTTCCACTCGCACTAGCAAATATCTTTATTACGACGATTTTAATCGAACTATTCCGGTCGTTTTAAATCAGATTCGGTTTAAAAAGGGAGGAAGCAGAGCATGCGAGGACTAGCGAAAGGGTTAGCTTACACCCTTAAGAACCTAACGAAGGAAAAAGTTACGTATGGCTATCCAGAGAAACCGCTCGAAATGCCCGATCGATTTAGAGGCATTCAGAAATTCTACCCTGAGAAATGCATCGTTTGTAATCAATGTGCAGCGATTTGTCCGACAGATTGCATCACCTTAACGGGAAAGAAGCATCCTGACCCTTCAAAAAAAGGGAAGATCATCGATACGTACGACATTAATTTTGAAATCTGCATTCTATGTGATCTCTGCACAGAGGTTTGTCCAACGGAGGCGATTATTATGACGAATAACTTTGAACTCGCTTCTTATAGTAGAGACGATCTGTTCAAGAACCTAGAGTGGCTGGACGAAAATGATACGAATCTTAGAAAGGAAAACAAGGTATGAATGGAGAGCTAATCGTCTTCGTCATCCTTTTTCTGATCACGATCACCGGTGCCTTGCTCATGCTAAATCTCTCAAAAGTCGTTCACATGGTGATGGCGCTCGTTCTAACGTTTCTAGGTATAGCTGGACTTTACGTGATGCTCGCAGCGGAGTTTGTAGCTGTTGTTCAGATTTTAATCTACTCCGGTGCCATCACGATCATCATGCTTTTTGGAATTATGCTCACGAAGCATACCGGTGAAGAGAAGAAGACAGGCTTCGTTAAGAAAGGAATCGTTTTATCTGGAATAACGGCTTTCTTTTTAATCATGTTTTTTGCTGTTAAAGATCTATCACTAGGCGGTCAGGCAACTACCCTGCATGAAAACAATACGGAGCAAATCGGGATCATGCTTTTTACCGAATATGTCATCCCGTTTGAGCTCGTATCGGTCGTTCTACTGGTCGCTCTCGTTGGAGCGGTAATCCTCGCTAAAAAAGAGGAAACCAAGAAAGAAGGTGAGCAGTCATGAGTTCGATACCGCTTTCTGCTTACCTTGTAACGGCGTTATTACTTTTCTGTATGGGACTTTATGGTGCACTAACGAAACGAAATGCTGTAATCGTTCTGATATCGATCGAGCTCATGCTGAATGCTGTGAACGTAAACCTTGTTGCTTTTGCTAAATACGGCGTAGGTGCTTCGATTCGTGGGCAAGTCTTCTCGTTGTTCACGATTACGGTAGCAGCCGCAGAAGCTGCGGTCGGGCTTGCTATTCTGATCGCTTTGTATCGCAATCGAGCAACGGTTAATGTCGATGAAATGAACACATTAAAAAAGTAGCAAAGGGGGGTTATAAATGGATTATGTCTGGCTGATTCCGGTTCTACCACTTCTATCCTTTCTAATCATTTTGTTTACCAGGCCGGTCATTTATAAAAAAGCTGGCATCGTAGGTACCCTGTTTTCCGGCGCTGCTTTTGTTGGAGCACTCATCGTTCTTTTCAGTCATCTCGAAAACGGTAATTTCCTTGTAGAAGGAAATTGGCTATCCATCGACGCACTCACTCTAACGTTCGGATTAGAAGTGAATCCATTGAACGCACTCATGCTCGTCATCGTTACCCTCGTTAGCTTTCTTGTACATATGTATTCGATGGGGTACATGGCAAATGACGAACGGATCGCAACGTTCTTCGGTTATTTAGGGCTTTTTACATTTTCGATGACGGCTCTTGTGTTGTCACCGAACCTTCTTCAAATCTATTTCTTCTGGGAGCTTGTTGGAGTGTGTTCGTTCCTTTTAGTAGGTTTCTACTTTTATAAACCTGAAGCAAAGGCAGCAGCAAAGAAAGCGTTCATCGTAACGAGGATTGGAGATGTAGGATTACTTGTTGCGATATTCTTGCTGTACTGGCAGACGGGAACGCTTGAGCTAGACGGAATCTTTAGCGCTGCAGAAGCGGGTGAACTAACGCCAGCAATGATTACGTTAACGGCAATCCTCATTTTCGTAGGAGCAGTCGGGAAATCGGGACAATTTCCACTTCATACGTGGCTTCCTGATGCGATGGAAGGTCCTACACCAGTATCCGCACTCATTCATGCAGCTACGATGGTAGCGGCTGGTGTTTATCTTGTAGCAGTGATGTTTCCTCTTTTCACAGCATCTGAAGTTGCAATGATGACTGTAGCGATCACTGGTGGTGTTACGGCCGTCTTTGCAGCAACGATCGCCCTTGTTCAAAACGATATCAAACGAATATTGGCATACTCCACGATCAGTCAGCTTGGGTACATGATGCTTGCCTTAGGTACGGCTGGGTATACCGCAGCAGTCTTTCACCTCACGACACACGCTTTCTTTAAAGCACTTCTGTTCCTTGCTGCAGGAAGTGTAATCCATGCAGCCCATGAACAAAACATTCACAAGTTAGGTGGACTCGGTAAAAAGTTGAAAGGAACGGCACTCCTGTTTCTAATAGGGAGTTTAGCGATTGCTGGTTTTCCGTTGTTCTCGGGCTTCTTTAGTAAGGATGAAATATTGGCTTCTGCGTTCTCGAACGGAAGCTATATTCTCTTTGGATTAGCTCTTCTTACAGCGTTTCTCACGGCTTTTTACATGTTCCGCCTTTACTTTCTTGTCTTTAGCGGAGACCGTGAGCGTAATGAAGAAATCAAAGAATCTCCGCGTACGATGCTTATCCCCATGATGCTTCTGGCCGTGCTCGCCGTTTTCTCAGGGTTTATTCACACGCACTGGTTCGGAACGTTTCTAGGTGATTGGCTTGAAACTACCCCTTATCCAGTGCTGTTCAGTTCCATCGATGCGCCTTATTGGATAATGATTCTGGCTAGTGCGTTGTCGATTGGAGGAATCGCTCTCGCATGGTTCATGTATGCAAAACAAAGTATTCCTAGAAATTGGCTATACGGATCGATGAAAGAAGCACATCACGTACTGTATCGAAAGTATTATGTTGATGAACTTTACCGCGCTGTATTTGTAAAAGGGCTCTACGCGCTTAGCTACTTCTGGAGCTATTTTGATCGTTTCATCGTTGAAGGAGGGGCCGCTGCAGTAAAGGGACTCGTCTCACAACTTGGTAAAACGGGTGTGAAAGTTCAGTCTGGACAGGTACAGACTTACGGTGCCGTTGCGTTTTCAGGACTCGTCCTCGTCCTTCTAGTCATCGCGGCGTTAGGGGGGTATTTCCAATGACCGGTTTACTTTCAATTCTTGTGTTCTCGCCGCTCTTAGGAATCATTCTACTTGCGATTCTATCTCCTGAAAGTCATTTGGTAAAACGGATTGGTACACTCGCTACGGCATTACCGCTTCTTCTCGCCATCGTCGTGTACTCATTGTTTGAACACGGCGTTGAAGGGATTCAGTTCCAAGAGACGGTTACGTGGTTTGAAATGATGACGTCGATCAGTCCGAACGAGCCTTATATCATCTCATATGAGCTTGGCGTCACGGGACTATCGGTTTTGTTTTTGTTTTTAACTTCTCTCATTACGTTTCTTGCTTCCTTTGCCGTCCATCGAATAACGAGTGGAACAAAAGGGTTCTTCATATTATTTCTGGCACTTGAACTCGGCATGCTTGGGGTTTTCTCAAGCGAGAACCTGTTCCTCTTTTTCTTGTTTTTTGAAGTAACGCTCGTCTCAACGTTCTTACTTCTCGGGAGATGGGGTGGTTTTCATAAAGAAAGGGCTGCTTTTTCATTCTTAATCTACAACGGGATTGGATCGGTGCTGCTTCTTATCGTTATCATCACTCTTTTTGTCGAACTGCATACGACGAATATCACGGAAATTACTTCGATGCTGAAGGAAACGGATTCATTTGAGTTTCTCTCATATGACATGAGAATGTGGTTGTTGGTTCTACTACTCCTCGCTTTCGGGACCAAACTTCCAATCGTACCTCTTCATTCATGGATGGTACGCGTACACGTTGAAGCGCCGATCGCTCTTGTGATGATTCATGCAGGAGTGTTATTAAAAATAGGTGCATATGGATTGATTCGTTTCGGAGGAGGTTTTTTTCCAGAACAGCTGCAAGACATCGCACTTGTCCTTGCCATTCTTGGATTAATAAACTTGTTGTATGGCGCATTCATCGCGTTCGTTCAAACTGAACTTCGAGCGCTGCTTGCCTATTCGTCTATATCCCATATGGGCATCGTGTTACTGGGATTAGCTTCGTTTAATTCAGCTGGTGTTCAGGGGGCAATTTTTCAAACCATCTCACATGGTCTCATTGCAGCACTCCTCTTTCTTCTGATCGGAGTCCTCCTCGACCGATTTGGAACGACGAGAATCAGTGAACTTGGAGGCATTGCTAGCCAGACCCCGTTATTTGCTGGTTTCTTTTTAGCGGCAGGACTTGCATCTCTAGGGTTACCGGGCATGAGCGGCTTTATTAGTGAATTTCTAGCGTTTCTAGGATTATTTGAATCGATGCCTGTGATCGGTGCGATTGGCGTCTTAGGGATCATTCTAACTGCTGTCTATATCTTGCGAGCCGTACTAGCGGTGACCTTCGGTGAACGGCGACCATCCTTTGATCGGAAAAAGGATCTATCCGCAACTGAAGTCGTTTCATCAGCAGTATTACTGATCCTGATCATCTGGATCGGGGTTTATCCAGCAATCTTGTCTAACACGCTGAGAACGATTGGGATAGGGGGTTAGCGTAATGAATATGTCGACTTTGATGCAATACAACTGGGGAAGTATGATGCCTGAATTTATTATCCTCATTACTGCCGTCACAATCTCCTTGATCGATCTTTTTACGACGAAAAAAAGTCGTACCATGCTCGTATGGTTTGCACTAGCGGGTGTTGGATTAGCTACGATCTTTCTTTTTCTGCAGTTAGACGACGGTGTCGTTTCGATTTTAGGTGAAACGTTCAGGCTTGATTCGTTTGCGAAAGCGTTCAAACTGCTCATGTTGATCGGTACAGGTTTTGTCCTATTGCTGGGACTTCCGTCTAAGGGTGATCTAGAGGATGTAAAAGGGGAATACTACTATCTCATCTTAACGGCGCTTCTCGGTGGGATGATGATGGCCTCGAGCGCTGACCTTATCACATTATTCGTTGGTCTTGAGCTATTGAGCTTATCTTCATATATCCTTGTTGGAATTCGTAAAACGAATCATTTTGCGAACGAAGCTGCCTTTAAATACCTCGTCAACGGAGGGATCGCTACTGCGATCACACTGTTTGGTATGAGCTATGTATATGGACTTTCAGGTGAAACGAATCTGTATGCGATTCAGTCTGCTATGGCAAGCGACATCGTGGCAGATAATCGGTTTCTCATCGTGTTTGCATTTCTAATGATTTTTATCGGACTACTATTCAAGATAGCAGCAGCTCCGTTTCATATGTGGGCACCTGACGTCTATCAGGGAGCTGAAACTCCAGTCACCGCTTTTTTAAGCGTCGTTTCAAAAACAGCTGGATTCGCCATTATCCTTCGTCTCCTCATGGTACCGTTTGTCTTTGCACCTGGGACAGGAAAAGTAATTACGCCTGAGGGAATGAGTTTTGAATCGCTACTCGTATCTGTTCGCCCTTACATAGCGATCATAGCGATCTTAACCATCATCATCGGTAATATTATTGCGCTTAGGCAGTTGAATGCGAAACGCCTCTTTGCTTACTCGAGTATCGCTCATGCAGGTTACATCCTCATTCCTTTTGCAGCATTATCGGAGATGGTGTTTGAAGTCGTATGGTTCTACTTATTGGCGTATCTCCTGATGAACCTTGGGGCGTTTGCTGTAATTCATGCTGTAACGAAGGAAAGAGAAGACGTGACAATTGCTTCGTTTGCAGGAATGTTTAGACGCTCACCGTTCATTGCAATTACGATGACGATTTTTCTATTGTCTCTTGCTGGAATACCGTTTACGGCGGGATTCATTGGGAAATTTGAAATATTCATGAGTGCGCTGGGAACAGAGCCAAAGCGTTATTTTCTAACGGCAGCGATGCTTCTAGGAACCGTTCTATCGTATGTATACTATTTCGGTTTGTTCGTTCAAATGTACTTCAGACCGTCAGATAAGAAGCCGATAACGATTTCAGCAGGGGTGACAGCTGTATTGACGATCACAGCTACAGCTACACTGGTCATTGGAATTTTTCCGTCAACGGCATTAACGTTCATACAAGAGTACTTTCAATTCATGGAAGTGTTTAATCAGTAAGAACCGCAGTCTCATTGGGATTGCGGTTTTTTTATTAAGATTTAGGAAAAAATAAAAATATTGTCGAAATTGATGGTAAAATGTAAGTTAGAACTTATATTTATGGGGTTAAAGTCCGATATTCATTACGTACGATATCTTTTATAATTAGCAAATAGAAATTGATACAAGTGTGCAAATGAGAGGGGGTAGAGAGATGACGGAAGCACTTGCGCAGCAGTCGATTTTTTCGATTTTTATTCACCTGGTGTTTTTATTGATAACCTGGTGGGCGCTACAAACTGTTCGCTTCGATGTGTTTGTTAAGAAGCCGAATAGTCCACAGGCCAAAGTCCTCATGATACTCCTGACCATCAGCATCGGTTCCCTCACTAGTAGCTTCTTTCTCGATTACTACAACTGGTCTATCCGCCTAAAATATTTATTCTAACTTAAAAGTCACATTTGGAATTTGTCGGTTAATGACTACAAATTCCATGTATGCCCTAGCCCTCAATGGTCACAATGAAAGTAAGAGACCTGAACGGGGAGAGGGTTAAGATGAAGCTTATGATCGGATTACTGTCAATCATGCTTCTTGGAAGCTTTTCACATGGTACATCAGTAACGTTTGAAGATGATACGGAAGCAAAGACAGCCGAGATTGCGAACATTTTAATAGACAATGATGTCATAATAAAAAGTTGGTCACTTCATACAAAAGGAAAAATGGGTTTTAAAAGTATTTCCTCAGGGAAGAGACTAACTACGTCGGAGCTTCAAGCTGATTCGCCAGAGTATAACTGGATCGAAAAGGTGGACGGTGACGGCATTGTGAAGTTCATTGGCACAAAACTGGATTCGAAATTAGGCATCAAAGACACTGTAACCCTTATTACTTATCCGGAGAATGATCGTAATAGCTCTTATCTTATCTATAATATGGAAGTCTCCGGATTCCACCAGGAGGAATGGCGAACAGCTTACGAACACTTTACGTCACAAAAGTCACAATTTTTCCATGAAGATGCCCCTGTCTTCACTTGTTTTAAAGGGGTGAAAGATGATAAAATGAACATTGTTTTGTACAAAGAGGCGGACAAGCTTTTGAGCAATTTTGGAGCCTCGAAAGTTGAAGAAGTCAATGAAGAGACGTTTGTATCACTTTCCGCATACCATAAGAAGTGGAAAGAAACAATTACAACGAACAACCAGAGAATGAACTTACAGATAGCATTACGAGATACAGGAATGGGCGGCGCAACTACCGTCACAATTGGCACACCGATAATTACGACTGAATATTAATATACAAATTGGACGCGGAGGGGAATACGTTGGAAAAAATCATCGTCCGAGGTGGCAGGAGACTGACTGGCTCTGTAAGAGTCGAGGGAGCTAAAAATGCAGTCTTGCCCGTCATCACAGCATCTGTATTAGCACATGAAGGCACGAGCACGTTAAAAGATGTGCCGGCCCTTTCAGATGTACACACGATTAGCGAAGTATTAAGTTATTTGAACGTAGAGTCAGAGATAAATGGAAATACAATTCATGTGGATGCAACAAAACCACTAAAAACAGAAGCACCTTTCGAAGCAGTACGTAAAATGAGAGCTTCGTTTCTAGTTATGGGACCATTATTGGCCCGCGTGGGTCATGCCCGCATCGCACTTCCTGGTGGCTGTGCAATTGGATCAAGGCCGATCGATCAGCACCTTAAAGGCTTTGAAGCAATGGGTGCAGAGGTTCAAATCGGTAATGGATTTATTGAAGCTTCAATTAAAGGAAGACTTCAAGGAGCGAAGATTTACCTTGATTTCCCAAGTGTTGGAGCGACTGAAAACATCATGATGGCAGCCGTTCTTGCGGAAGGTACAACGATTCTTGAGAACGTTGCGCAAGAGCCAGAAATCGTCTGTCTAGCGAATTACCTGAATGCGATGGGTGCGAAAGTACGCGGAGCTGGTACAGGTACGATTCGAATCGAAGGTGTCGAGAAGCTATACGGTGCTGAACACACTGTTATTCCTGACCGCATCGAAGCAGGTACTTTTATGGTAGCATCTGCTATTACAGGCGGAAACGTTCTTGTCGAGAACGCTGTTTCTGAACACCTACGCCCTCTTATTGCCAAGATGGAGGAAATGGGAGTTGAGATTACAGAAGAAGGTAACGGACTACGAGTAATCGGTCCTGAAACACTCAAACCAGTTGATCTTAAGACGATGCCACACCCTGGTTTCCCTACAGATATGCAGTCACAGATGATGGCACTGTTGCTTCAGGCAAAGGGTACAAGTGTGATCACTGAGACAGTATTTGAAAATCGATTCATGCATGTTGAAGAATTCCGTCGCATGAATGGAAACATCAAGATCGAGGGTCGTGCCGCAATCATTGAAGGTCCTTCTGAGCTACAAGGTGCTGAAGTATCAGCTACTGATCTTCGCGCTGGAGCTGCATTAATCCTTGCTGGTCTAGTTGCTGACGGCTACACGCGTGTAGATGAGCTTAAGCACTTAGATCGTGGCTATGTGAACTTTGCTGAGAAGCTTGCTGCTCTTGGAGCTGACGTTGAACGCGTCAAGCTTGAAGAAACAGAGCAAACAGCAGAAACTGTAGCTGAAGAAACAGACGTTAAACCAAAATTAGCGTAAGTGAAAACCGTAGCGATGAGCTACGGTTTTTTTGTTATGAACGGAAGCACCTCCCCTATAAAATATTCATTAAAAGTTAAACGTAAGGAGCTTTTATGATAAAAGCTTCAACAAAAGAAAAATATCGAGTAAAACCGTTAACAAACCCTTCCTCACGTCCCTCACCACTACACCGATACCTCGTTTCGTTTCTGTTCTAAATGGTTGTCCACTTCCATAAGGTGTTAGTGGAGATACAATTTAGATGACGGGGGCATGCGAATGAAAAAGATCCTTCTTATCCTTATCTTATTTGCTGGCATTATAATTCTTTTGCCATCTATGTTAGTGCTACCATATGGATCATCTGGGGGATCACCAGTGACTACTGACTCGAAAAGAGAAAGTAACAATATGCCAACTGCAAAAGCCGTGAATGTCGATGTACCGGTCTATCGAGCACAGCTTGAGAAGACGGTGAACGTTCCAATTGAAGAATATGTAACTGGAGTAGTAGCAGCTGAGATGCCAGCAGAGTTTAATCTAGAAGCTCTGAAGGCGCAGGCGTTAACAGCAAGAACGTTCGTCGTTACGAGGCTTGCAAATCCCACAGAAGAACTTCCTGGGAACGCAATCGTCACTGACACGATCCAACACCAGGTATATAAAAGTAACGATGAGTTGAAGAAAGCATGGGGAAAAGAGTTTGAGAGTAAGTATGCGAAGATCGAAAAGGCTGTTGAAGAAACAGTCGGTCAGATTTTAACGTATGAAGGCAATCCGATCTACGCTTCATTTTTCTCAACGAGCAACGGATACACGGAGAACTCGGAAGACTACTGGGAAAATGCTGCTCCATATCTTAGAAGCGTAGAAAGTCCGTGGGATAAGCAGTCGCCTAAGTACTCCGACGAAATATCGTTTTCGAAAAGTGAGTTCGAACAAAAGCTTGGTGTTACGCTTCCATCGGATGGATCGGTCGGAACGATAAAGAACCTCACGACTGGGAAGCGGGTTGGGGAAGTTGAAGTAGCTGGTAAATCCTTTACTGGAAGAGAAATTCGAGACCTACTTGGTTTAAGGTCTTCTGACTTCACCTGGGAGCGGAATGGAGATCGAATTTCTGTCACGACGAAAGGCTATGGACACGGCGTTGGAATGAGTCAATATGGTGCGAACGGAATGGCTGAAGAAGGAAGAGACTACGATGAAATCGTGAAACACTACTATAAAGGTGTGGCGATCAGTGAGATGGGTCGCTATGTTGAAAACGTAACAGCACAGCGTTAAAAGCCGCAGCAATGCGGTTTTTTGCTTGTTAGGACGGCGTATTTTGAGAAAATGAAAAGAAAATGCATAAAAATAACCGACTTGTCGAAAAATAAATAGATATTTTTTCAGGAATGTGTATAGAAACCTTGTAACCTGACAACAATGGTTGCTGAGGTGATGATAAATGGGAGATGAAAACAAAAAATCTCATCCTATTGAAAAAAGCGCTTCTAAATGGCAAAAGCTAGCTAGAAAGCGTTGGATTTATCCAGCAGTATACCTTGGATTCGCAGCACTAGTACTAACAGCAGTGCTTTGGATGCAAGGCGGTCAAGAAAATGCAGAAGAGCCCCGTGACTTGAGTGGAATTGATTCTGACAGAAGTGCCTATGATGCTGATGAAAAGTCTGTCCCGGTTCTAGGAGATTCTGAAGTCTTTAAAGTACCTGCTTCTGAAGATAGTGGCGTATTTGTTCAAAAGCAATATTACGACGCTGAAGCTAGCACTGACGAACAAAAAGCTGCTCTCGTATTCTATAATAATACCTACTACCAGAATTCAGGAATCGACTATGCGAAAGAAGATGGAGCAAGTTTTGAAGTCGTTGCTGCAATGAGTGGTAAAGTTGTGAAAGCAGAAAAAGATCAGTTGCTTGGTAACGTTGTACACATCGAACATGCAGATGGCGTTGTAACTGTTTATGAGTCTCTTGATAAGCTTGAAGTTGCTGAAGGCGACAAAGTGAAGCAAGGCGATGAGTTAGGTACAGCTGGAACGAACACATTCGACACAGATGCTGGCGTACATGTACATTTCGAAGTACGTAAAGATGGTACTCCAGTTAACCCGCTTGATGTATTCAACCAACCATCCTCTGCTGTAGAAGTACAGGATAGTGAAGAGAAAGCTGGTAACCCTGTAACAAATCCTTCTGCTTCAGAAGGAAATCAGGGAGTAGACTCTGAGAAAGACGCTGAAGAAAAAGCTGAAAAAGACGCTACTGAAGAAAAAGGTTCAAAAGACACAGAAGATACAGATGAAAAGGGTTCAAAAGACTCAAACACTAACAATGAAAAAGGGTCAAAAGACTCTCAATAAGAAACAGGCCTCCGAGCGATCGGGGGCTTTTTCTCTGTTATCAATGAATATTTTCAACATTAATCGACCTTTCCCGGGAAATAGGAGGTGGTTTTATGTAGGATATTCATGAACGATTGGAAGATTTGTGGAAAATGAACCTTGACTTATAGGAGTAATAACTTGATAATAAAAAATATGATTTAAATATTCAGATAATTTAGACGAAAGGAGAGCCTACCATTTTATACGTTTTTATCGTCGCGGTATTGATCAGCATCGTCGTTACTGTTCAGAAAAGAAAGCCTCTATTTTTACTGATGCCCATCGGCCTATTGGGTGTTTATCTCATTGTTGAAATTGCCAGAGTTCCTCTCGGATTTGGAGAAACTGTGGAACTTATTTTTAACTTAAAATAATTGGAGGTGGAAGTAGAGTGAAGAAGATTGATAAAAAGACTGCAGATGCTTATATAAAAGCTAGATTTCGTCTGACCACTGTTCTATTAATCATTTGGTTGACGGTCTCGTTCGGCATGGTCTTGATTGCTGAAACGCTAGCGCAGTATACGTTTAACGGCTTTCCGCTGCATTATTTCATGGGTGCTCAAGGTTCGATCGTCGTGTTTATCATTCTATTATTTGTTAACGCTTACATATGCGACCGTATCGATGAGAAATACAATCTAGTAGAGAAAAAGAGTAAGAATGTAAAGGGACAATCACTTAGTCAATAAGAGGGAGGATATGAATGGATTCTCAGTTTTTAGTATCATTACTACTTATTATTGCCTCGTTTGGATTGTATATTGGTATAGCCGTTTACAATAGAGCTAAGCAAACGTCAGAATTTTTCGTAGCGGGTCGAGGGGTTCCATCGGTCTATAACGGGATGGCGATCGGCGCTGACTGGATGAGTGCAGCTTCATTCATCGGTTTAGCAGGAACCGTTATGGTACTCGGTTATGATGGTCTTGCTTACATCATGGGCTGGACAGGCGGCTATTTGCTTCTAACATTTCTATTAGCACCTCAACTCCGTAAATCTGGGCGATACACGGTTCCAGAGTTCATCGGAGATCGGTTTCAAAGTAAAACAGCACTCGTTATTGCGGCGATCGCAACGATTATTATCAGTTTTACATACTCGATTGGACAGCTCGCAGGTTCAGGCGTTGTTATCGGAAGGCTTTTTGAAGTAGATGCGAAGGTTGGCGTTATGATCGGGGTGGTGATCATTGCGATCTACGCAACGATGGGCGGGATGAAAGGGATTACCTGGACTCAGGTAGCTCAGTACATCATTCTAATCATTGCCTATCTTGTTCCGATCATCTTCATGTCACTTCAAATCACAAACAATCCACTACCATGGTTAAGTTACGGAAACATCGTATCTGAATTAGGAGAACTCGATCGGGAGCTCGGAATTTCGGAATACTTTACGCCTTTTGATACCGGTTCAAAGTGGCAGTTCCTCGCACTGATGTTTAGTTTGATGGCTGGAACAGCAGGATTACCGCACGTCATCGTCCGTTTCTATACTGTATCGACGATGAAAGCTGCTCGATGGAGTGGTGCATGGGCACTGTTGTTCATCGGCTTACTCTATCTCTCAGCACCAGCGTACGCGGCGTTTTCTCGGTTCATCTTGATGAAACAAGTAGCGGGTAGTCCGATCGATAACTTACCTGACTGGACTGAGAAATGGATCAACACAGGCTTACTCAGTATGGCAGACGGAAACTCTGATGGCATTCTTCAGTGGCAAGAAATTGCCATCAGTAATGACATTGTTGTTATGGCTACACCGGAAATCGCAAATTTAGGAATCTTTGTGATCGGGCTTGTAGCTGCTGGGGCGATGGCTGCAGCTCTTTCAACGGCAGGCGGCCTTCTGATGGCCATTTCATCATCCTTTTCCCATGATATTTATTTCCGTATTATTAATCCGAATGCCTCTGAGAAGAAGCGTATGGCCGTCGCACGCTGGTCGATTCTAATTGCAACGATCGTAGCAGGCCTTGTGGCGCTAAATCCACCTGGGGTAATCACTCAAATCGTTGCATGGGCGTTTGCGCTCGCTTCTGGTACATTCTTCCCAGCACTCATATTAGGAGTATGGTGGAAACGTGCAAATGCATATGGAGTCATTTCTGGAATGATTGTGGGCCTTCTCGTAACCTTAACGTATATCTTCCTAGCGAAGTTTGGTGGAGTTACGGTCTTTGGCATTATCGATACAGGAGCAGGCGTGTTTGGCGCCGCAGCTGCTTTCTTAACGAATATCATCGTTTCACTAAGCACTGCGCCACCATCACAGAAAACACAAGAAGAGGTGTTGGACCTAAGGTACCCTGAACAATTGAAGTACAAAGATGGCGAAGTATGGAAAGATGATGAAGTCATTTAAAGAGGTAGTCCCGGATACAATGGTATCCGGGGCTTTTTATTTTTTATAGATGTGCTTAGAAGATTTAAAGAAATTTTGTGATCGCTGAAGTTGATTTGAGCGGAAGGTGCTCGACTCCTGCGGGACTAGCGGGACATGTGAAACCCCACAGGCGCAAGAATTTCGAGCAGAGGAGGCTCACCGCCTGCCCCGCGGAAAGCGAGCACCTGCAGCGGAAACCAACCACTATTCACAGATAATAGAATTAATTTTAAAGAAAATTCAATAAAATCACTTGTCCCTCTTGACTTTTTGGTATATAACTATCCAACCCCTAATAAAATGTTACAAAACTTAGTAAATGAGGGGCAGAGGTGAGAAGTTGTGGTAAGGCTTCGAAGTATTCTTGTACACAATTCTCCTGACATCATGTAGATCGACTTGATGACTTGAGCTTCGTAGCATGATCACTTTATCAGTCTCATTTCGCATCTCTCACATCCAATTTAGGGAGGCGAGTGGTGTGCACGATTACATCAAAGAGCGAACCATCAAGATTGGAAATTACATCGTGGAGACGAAGAAAACGGTGAGGGTGATCGCCAAAGAATTTGGAGTATCAAAAAGCACCGTCCATAAAGACCTTACTGAAAGACTCCCAGAAATCAATCCTGACCTGGCCAACGAGGTGAAAGAAATTCTTGAGTATCATAAATCGATACGACACCTTCGAGGCGGGGAAGCGACTAGAATAAAATATAGAAAGGATACTGAGAAGGAAGAAGCTGTAAAATAGGTGAAAAACGACAATTTTTTCTAAATCTTTTCTTCCATGTTCACTTTTGTGATACAATATACTAATGGATATGAACTCTATACATACTAGGAATGGAACTATAGATGAGTGATTGAACACAGGGAGGATAGATCATGTTATCACGTGATATAGGGATTGACTTAGGTACTGCGAACGTACTGATTTATTTAAAGGGAAAAGGGATTGTCCTCGATGAGCCTTCTGTTGTAGCGATCGACACCACAACGGGTAAAGCACTTGCCGTAGGTGAAGAAGCAAGGCAGATGGTAGGCCGGACGCCTGGAAACATCGTTCCTACTCGTCCATTGAAGGATGGGGTCATCGCTGACTTCGATATTACAGAAGTAATGCTTAGACATTTCTTGAACAAGATCAATGTGAAAAGCTTTTTATCGAAGCCGCGTATTTTAATTTGTACACCGACTAACATCACATCGGTTGAGAAAAAAGCGATTAAAGAAGCTGCTGAAAAAAGCGGTGGGAAACAAATTTTCCTAGAAGAAGAGCCAAAGGTTGCCGCAATTGGTGCTGGAATGGATATTTTCCAACCGAGCGGAAATATGGTAGTGGATATAGGCGGTGGGACGACTGATATCGCGGTACTTTCGATGGGCGATATTGTCACCGCCTCTTCCATTAAGATGGCAGGGGACAAGTTCGATTACGAGATCTTAGACTATATCAAGAAAGAGTACAAGCTATTGATCGGTGAACGAACGGCAGAACAGATCAAGATCAATGTTGCAACGGTATTTCCAGGTGGTCGGAAAGAAGAGCTCGACATACGCGGACGTGACATGGTTACGGGACTTCCTAGAACCATCACAGTGAAATCTGATGAAATTCAGCAGGCGTTACAAGAACCGATCTCTCATATGGTGATGGCAGCGAAAAGCGTTCTTGAACGTACTCCTCCTGAACTTTCTGCAGATATTATCGATCGTGGCGTAATCATGACAGGCGGAGGCGCACTTCTTCATGGAATCGATCAATTATTTGCTGAAGAATTGATGGTTCCTGTGTTAGTCGCTGAAGAACCAATGAGCTGCGTTGCAAAAGGGACAGGCTTAATGCTGGAACATATGGACAAAATCGCTAAAAAGAAACTAGTCTAACTTTTCGGAAGTTCTTAGGTAACGGAAACTATTCGTAAGGGTGTTATCATGATGGCGAACAACCATGAAAACGTAAATGAAACCTCAGAAATCAACATGAATGATGAGGAAAAAAAGACAAAGAATAAGAAAATAAAAGAGCGTATGCCTCGAATTCGGTTAATTCCGATTTGGCTGCGCCTTATTCTCGTTGTACTGCTTCTTGCCTTTTCACTCGCTGCAGGAGCTATGATTGGATACGGGGTCATCGGAGAAGGAAGCCCGGGAGACGTTTTCAAAAAAGAGACCTGGGTGAAGATCTCTGATATTGTTAAGAAAGAAACGGAGTAATAGAAGGGAGCACTCGTGATGATGGACATTCAAGATATTAAATCAATCATCCCACATCGCTATCCTTTTCTACTTGTCGACAAGATCGTGGAAGTAGAGGAAGAAGTGAGAGCGATCGGAATTAAGAACGTTACAGCCAACGAAGAATTTTTCAACGGTCACTTTCCTGATTACCCAGTCATGCCAGGTGTCTTAATTGTAGAAGCACTTGCGCAGGTCGGTGCGGTTGCTATGCTTAAGAAGGAAGAGAACCAGGGGAAGCTTGCTTTCTTTACAGGCATCGATAAATGCCGCTTTAAAAGACAAGTTAAGCCAGGTGATCAGCTTCGCTTAGAAGTTGAAATCATCCGTATTAAAGGACCTATGGGCAAAGGAAAAGCGACAGCGACTGTCGATGGTGAAGTTGCTGCGGAAGCGGAAATCATGTTTGCCCTCAAATAACGATCTTACAAGCATCTCGAATTTCGAGGTGCTTTTTTACGTTCATTTGTAAAAACGTTGTGCAATTTTGTTAAGCATTTAAAGGCTTTATTGAGACTCTGTTAATTGCCACACATGGGAGAATATTGCTGTTATGATTTGGTCAACCGCTTATTCAGTAGCTGCGGTCAAACTTGGTTAGGGAGGAATTTTGATAATGAATAAGAAATTCATGGCCAAAATTGCAACTTCGTTTCTAGCTGTTATGCTCATCACTGCTTGTAGCGGTGGAGAAGAAGAAGGAAACAACAATACAACCAACAACGGAAGTAATACGGAAGAACCTGCTTCCAACAACGGATCCACTAACTCTGAGAATTCTGCTGAATAAGTTGTTAAACTCCCGTCCACTCCAGGCGGGAGTTTTTCATTAGCCTTTCTTGTTTAATTGCCACTTCCTAAATTCGAGAAACTCCTCAAAGTCTTCTTTCGTGATGCCAGACCGCATCGCTTCTTCGATCAATGACTGCCATTCTGGGTCCAAATTGGGCTCTCTTTCTTCAAACTCATCTTCATGAATAAACACATCCATAGGCACCTTTAATACAGCAGCGATTTTTTCGAGAAATTGTATAGAGGGGTTCGCCTGTTGATTGCGCTCGATTGAACTGAGGTAAGATTTTGCTACCCCAGCTCGCTTCGCTAATTCAGTTAATGACAGTCCCATGCGATTTCGATAAAGCTTAATCTTTTCACCTATCATCCCCAATACCTCAACTTTGTTAGTATTTGATAATTCAATTTTATCAAGAACATTATGTTCTGTAAACAGAACAATAGTCTTAAGTTAAAAACGTTAAAATATGGAATTATAAGAAAAATAAAGCATAGGTTAGAAAAAGCTTGGTTTTATACCTAAACACAAATAAAATAAAGAATTTTCAGTCTTTTACATTCGATCTGATAGGCTTATATTAGATGTATATTCTAAATAAAGAACAAATCGTTCTTTATAGTGTCGGATTATGGAGAAAAAAGTAAGGAGGTAGAAAATGAGAGCGTATGGTGGAGAAAAATTGGACTTAGAGTGGATTAACCTTATTGCGAAAGCCAAGAAGTTAGGACTAAGTAAGGAAGAGATTAGACAATTCCTCGATAATTCCTCAAAAAAATAAGGGGGAATTTAGATGATCAAGCTTGGAGATCGCACGTTTGTATCGTACATCACAGAGAAAAGAGTCAAGGTTGTTGCACTCGATGATAGGACCGGCAAACTTTATATTAACGATGAATACAAAGGTTGCTGTGACTTACACTTTATTCTTAATAAGATTAAGGAGCTCGAATTGCAGGAGGAAAATAGAAGGTGGCTTTTTGAGGACGAGCGGAAACTTTATAACGAATTAAGTCAAATTATTAAGAATCAGATCATTTCCTCGAACTTAGAATGAGTAGGGATGCACGGTCTTCCCTTCAACCCATCATGTACTATTTGGCATGCTGTAATTTCATCGATGGCGTCATTACATACTGGGGCGTACAGAACAACGTGATCGAAGAAGCAAATCCACTGATGAACCTATTATTTAGTATCCATCCATCTGTCTTTCTATGTTTTAAGATCATACTGTCGATCTTACTTGTGTTTATGGGAAGCATGAAGAATGACTTTCAAACGCGGTTAGTAAGATGGCTGTTGAACGTCGCAACTGTTCTTTATACTGCAATATTACTGTATCATGCCTACTGGCTCTTTTTACTGTAAATCATAATAAAAAGAGCCTTCACCTGAGGCTCCCGGGTTAGATCGATTATTTGTCGCTTCCTTGCTTTGCACGCCACTTGTTGAACTCTAGGAATTCTTTGAATTGTTCTTTACTAACTCCCGAATTCATCGCTTCTTTAACAAGCTTTTTCCACTCTGAATCCAACTCGCTTTGATGGATGAGGTTATCTCCTTGAAGAAGTACCTCTACGGAAACATCTAATACTCCTGAAATCTTCTCTAAGAATTGAATAGAAGGGTTAGATTGTATGTTTCGTTCGATTGAACTCAAATAGGATTTTGCTACACTAGCGCGTTCAGCTAATTCAGAAAGTGAGAGGCCTTTACGTAATCGATACTTCTTTACTTGCTCTCCTATCATGTCTTACCCTCCCATACGTCAACATCACACTCAGTTACTAAATATTATATCAGTATGGGTATGTTCCGTAAATAGAACAAAAGCGTTAATCGCCCTCCACTCACTCCTTCAAATCCCTGACTATTTCCTCCTTTCTAATAAAAGCTTTCACCTCTTCCACTGATAATCCTAATTCCTTCGCAGTAAGAATTAGATATACCCATTCCTCATCAAGCCTCACCTTTTCACTTGTTTCCATCCTCACTCCTCCTCTATGTTCCAGGTAGTTCAGCCATCTTAGGAAACACCTTACGCCTCCCTTAGATCTGATAACTTTGCGATCTACTTTTTTCAAAGTAGGGTGCCTTTTTGCTGGAGGATACCTAATACTTTAGACCTATGTAAACGAATAATGTTATATCTCTATCATAGTCCGAAAATGGTAAGAAATTTGTTGTTTTTTGAAAGCTAAAACAACTTTTTTTGTCATTTCTTAAAAAGTACGGTTGAAACACGACAGAACGCTAGCGATGTTTTTAGACTGACCCACCAAAAGAATGGGTATAGAAGGAAGACGAGGAGGGATATTCATGAAGAAAATCGCGGTGATTACAGGTGGCGGATCTGGTATTGGAGCAGCAGCTGCAAAGCGGTTTGCAAAGGAAGGCATCACAGTCTGTTTGTTTGATGTAGAAGAAAGTCGTGCAGAAGAAGTAAAAGAGGAGATTATCTCACTAGGCGGAGAGGCGTTCGCTTATGAAGTCGATGTGTCTGATGAAGACCAGGTTGTCAGTAAGCTTCAAGAAGTGAGCGAAAAAACGGGTGCGATCGATTATCTCTTTAACAATGCTGGAATTAACGGGACGCTTCAACCGATTGAAGAAATGAGTGTAGACAATTGGGATCAAACGATTCAAACGAACTTGAGAAGTACGTTTCTCATGGTGAAGCATACCGTTCCATATATGAAGAAGTACGGAGGGAGCATGGTCATCACAAGTTCGATCAATGGAAATCGAACGTTCTCGAACTTCGGGATGTCTGCATACAGCACATCGAAGGCAGGACAGGTTGCGTTTATGAAGATGGCTGCGCTCGAACTAGCGAACGATAACATAAGAGTGAACGCGATTTGTCCTGGAGCGATTGAAACCAATATGGATGAAAATACGGATCAAAAGGAAAGTGTTAAAGAAATTGAAATACCTGTAGAGTATCCAGAAGGAAACCACCCGTTAGAAGAAAAAGCAGGAAAGCCTGAACAAGTCGCTGATGTCGTTTATTTTCTCATTTCGGATGCATCGAGTCATGTGACGGGAACAGCGATGTACGTTGATGGAGCGGAGTCACTTCTGTAGCTTGACGTAAGAACGAACCGTCGCTAAGTTAGTATAGAGGTGATCGAAGATGTTTACAAAAGTACACCATGTTGCCATCATATGTTCAGATTATCAACGCTCGAAAGATTTTTATGTGAATGTACTGGGATTAAAGGTAATAGAAGAAACGTACCGGAACGAAAGAGAGTCATACAAACTTGATCTAGCGGTTGGAGAACATACGCGAATTGAACTGTTCTCCTTCAATACCGCTCCTGAGCGTCCAAGCTATCCTGAAGCGCGCGGACTTCGACATATCGCTTTTGAAGTGGATGACATCGAGTTGGCTGTAAAGCAGCTTAGAAGGAAAGGTGTCACTAGCGTTGAAGGAATTAGAGTGGACGAGTTAACAGGGAAGCGGTTCACCTTTTTTCAAGATCCAGACGAATTACCTATCGAAATGTATGAAAATTAGCACATTTCTCCAAAAGGAGTTGATTAGCTGCCAAACCTGTGGCATCATAAGTTTGAAAGCGTTTGCTAATTTAGTGAGATGGTTTTTGTGCAACTTTGCGCAAACGATTTCGCTAACGTTATTGTGCAAACGGTTTCACAAACTGGATTTTAATCTAAAGGGGGATATCGATGAAACGGCGTAATCGAAAACGGCTTTCTTTGTCGCTAGCAATCGTACTCGTGTTGCAGTTGCTGGCAGGAGCAATGCCGGGTGTCGAAGCTGCAACGCTTACGAGTCCGGTAATTGAAGGATCGAGCGCAACGTTCAACTATCAGGGAGACGGTAGCAAGACGTCTGTCAAAGTCGCTGGTGATTTTACAGATTGGGAAAAAGGCGCTCTTGAGATGACGAAAGGTGATGGAGATGTCTGGAGCCTTAAAGTCGATGATCTATCGAACGGAATGCACCAGTACAAGTTTATCGTCGATGGTGAATGGGTGAAGGATCCTCTCAATTCTAATGGAGGAGAGAACAGTGAATTTCAAATCGGCGATGCTGATGCGAAACGTACCGTTACGCTAGTCGGCGATCTCCAAGATGAGTTAGGTGCAGAAGCGGATTGGAAGCCTGATGCATCTGAAACGATCATGGAAGACAAAGGGAATGGATTCTATGAATTTACGGCAGAGCTCCCTGCTGGTAAGTATGAATACAAGATTGCGATCAATCAATCTTGGGGGGAGAGCTATGGGAAAGATGGAGGGAACATTCCGCTAGAGCTTTCTGAAGCATCGAAAGTAACGTTCTATTACCATGATGGTACGCATGCAGTAGCAGATTCCACTTTCTACAGTAAGATTTCCGAAGATAAGCAACCGAGATTAGTAGGTTCTATCCAGCCTGCGATCGATGCTGGAGATGAGTGGAGTCCGAAAACATCGACTGCGTTATTCACCGATGATAATTTCGATAACATTTACACATACACTGCAGATGTTCCAAAAGGAAACTATGAATACAAAGTTGTGTTAGGAAACGACTGGGGCGAAGAGTATCCGGGGGATAACGTTTCGCTAAACGTTATTGCTGATGCAACGATCACGTTCCAATTTAACGCTGAAACGAAAAATGTTAGTTCTGATTATAGCCCTGAGGGTTCTGATGGAGCGATCAACAAAGAAAAACTTCTACATAACTCCTGGGAAGAAGCATACCGAGCTCCGTTTGGTGCTGTAAAAGAAGGCGAAACTGTTACGCTTCGTCTTTCAGCCAAAAAAGATGATTTAACAAAAGCAGAATTGTATATTAAGAATCAGAATACGGGTACAAGTAAGCTTGTTCCGATGGAAAAAGCGGCGACTTCTGACGGAGTGGACTTTTTTGAGGCAGACGTGAAGCCAGAAGTCAAAGGTCTTTATGGCTACAAGTTTATTGTACGTGATGGTGCAGCAAAAGCTGAGTATGGTGAAGATACACAGCAGGGATCCAAAGGAAAAGCGACCGATGGGAACGCAGAACTGTATCAATTAACTGTGTTCGATCCTGGCTTCAAAACGCCTGATTGGATGAAGGAAGCAGTCGTTTATCAAATTTTCCCTGACCGTTTTTATAACGGAAATGAGAAGAACGATGATGCAAAGAAATATGCACGTGGTGATGAGCCGATCGAACATAAAGAATGGGATGAGCTTCCTGATAATCCGAGGTTAGCTGATCGTTCTGGATATGAAGGAGATGGTATCTGGAGCAATGATTTCTTTGGCGGTGACGTGAAAGGAATTCATGAGAAGCTAGATTACATCGAATCGTTAGGTGTTAATACGATTTACCTCAATCCAATCGCAGAAGCTGCATCGAACCATAAATACGATGCAACGGATTGGAAAGATATCGACCCATTGTTCGGTACACCTGAAGAATTTGAGGCATTTACAAAAGAGCTTGAGAAGCGCGACATGCATCTGATTATGGACGGGGTGTTTAACCACGTAGGTGATGATTCGATCTATTTTGATCGTTACGGAAAATATGACGTTGTTGGCGCATACGAGTATTGGTCTCTAATCTATGATCTTATGAATGATAAGGGACTGTATGAAGAAGAAGCGAAAAAAGAAGCACGTAAACAGCTTGAAGAAGAAGGCCAGACATTCAACGATGAGTATGGTTTTCATAATTGGTTTAACATCAAGAATGAAATCGTGACGGATGAGAACGGTAACGAACGCTACGATTATCAGGCGTGGTGGGGCTATGACTCGCTTCCTGAAATTAAGAGCATCGAGGGCGATGCCGTCGATTATGCGAGTGAACTTAACAACCAGAAATTCTCGGATTACATTATGTATGACGACGATTCAGCAGCGAAAAGCTGGATCACAAACGGTGCATCTGGGTGGAGACTCGATGTAGCGAACGAAGTGGATATGGAGTTCTGGCGTGAATTCCGCGATGAGCTGAAATCAGACAGTATTGCAGGCGCGGGTGCAACGCTTAAAGAAGGAGAAGAACCATTGATTCTCGGAGAAATCTGGGATGATGCGTCTAAGTATTTTCTTGGAGATCAGTATGATTCGGTTATGAACTATCGTTTTGAAGGAGCGATTTTAGACTTCTTGAAAAATGGTAACGCTGCGAGTGCAGATGAGAAGCTGAAGGCTGTGCAGGAGGACTATCCTGATGAAGCGTTCCGTGCCCTTATGAACTTAATGGGATCTCATGACACGCCTCGTGCTGTTTATATCCTAGGTGGTGGAACAGACACGTATGAGCGTGCTGAATTCGATCCGAACTATAATCATGAGCTTGGGGTAAAGCGACTTAAGCTAGCGGCAGTGCTTCAGATGGGGTACCCAGGCGCTCCGACGATCTACTATGGTGATGAAGCGGGAGTAACAGGATCTAAAGACCCTGACGATCGCCGCACGTATCCATGGGGTGAAGAAAACGAAGCGTTAGTGAAGCACTACCAAAGTGCTGGTGAGGTAAGATCAGAGAATGCCGATCTGCTCGCATATGGAGATTTAAGAACGTTACATGCTGATGGCGATGTATATGTTTATGCCCGTACGAATGCAGACGGTGCAGCAGTGATCGCGGTGAATCGCGGAAACGATAACAAAACAGTCGAGTTAGACGTAGAAGGTATCGTAAAGAACACGATTTCGTTCACCGACGGCCTTGCGAAGGACTACAGTACAGCTGTAAAAAGCGGCAAGATGAGCGTGACTGTACCTGCGATGACAGGACGCATGCTGATCGCTGATAGCGGCCAGAATTTCGAGCTTCCAACACCAGTAAGTGAACTTAATGCGAAAGCTTTAGAAGGAAGTGTAGAGCTAAGCTGGACGGGTGACGCAGCGCAGTACAAAGTCTATCGATCTACTTTACAAGGTGCGATGTATGAAGAAGTAGAGACGACAGATAAAACATCGATCATTATCGATGGATTAACAAACGGTCAGTCGTACTACTTTGCTGTGACGGCAATAGATGGTGAAGGAAATGAATCACCTTTAACTGAAACAACGAAAGCAGCAGTTCCGCACTATGAGTGGAAAGATGGAAGCTATGATCTGACAGATGTTAATAAAATCGAAGACGGTGTGCTCGACCTTTCCAACACATTTAAGATCGAAGCAGGAGTGAAAATTGACGGCGCGACTGAATCAGGTTTAGCTCAAGGCTTGACGGCGAAGTTACAGGTCAAGCAAGACGGCGAATGGACTGATTCAAAAGCGACCTATAAAGGACAAGGTGGGGACGGAAACGCTTATAACGTATTCACGGCTGACTTCCGCCCGATTGAAACTGGAACATATCAATATCGCCTTGCATTTTCAACAGATCGTGGTGAAACGTGGAAAACGACAAACGTAAAAGAAGTGACGTTGTCGCAAAACCAGGATGATACAAAAGCGCCTGCTGAGTCAGTTACGCTTGAAGAACCGCTAAAAGAGTCTGGGCAAGTCACGTTGAACTGGAGCCTCAGTGGTGCGGACGACCCTTATCTTTTTACAATTGAAAGAGATGGTAACATCATCGAGAGACTGGATGATGCAGAAAAAGTAAGTTACACAGATTTTGCAGTTGAGAATGGTAAAACGTATGAGTATAAAGTAGTGGCATACGATCGTTCAGGAAACAAAACCGTTTCGAATGCCGTAACAATCACGCCAGACATCGTGATGGTCGATGTCACGTTCAAAGTTCATGCACCGGATTACACGCCGCTAAGCGCGAAGGTTACGATGCCTGGCAGTGAGAACGGATGGAGCACGAGTGCATGGGAAATGTCACGTAACGGCGCGGTTACACCTGACTGGGAACTTACCAAAACATTCCCTGAAGGCACGATCTTAACGTACAAGTACGCGAAAGGTGAATCGTGGGATCAAGAAGGTCTAGCGGATCATACACGTTCTGATAAGACGGACGACGACGTTAGTTACTATGGTTATGGTGCCATCGGGACGGATTTAAGCATCACTGTCACTAATCAAGGTGGCAACAAGATGGTCGTTGAAGATGAAATTCTTCGATGGATCGACATGCCGGTCGTTGTTGATGCACCAGAAAACGGTGCAGAAGTAGAAGGTGACACCGTCATGTTCAAAGGAAATGCCATCAAAGAAGGCGTTCTAACGATTAATGGTGAAAATGTAAAAGTGAATGACGATATGTCGTTCAGCCATGAAGTGAAACTTGAAAATGGTGAAAACAACATCCCAATCACGATCGAGCCATCGGAAGAGAACAAGTCTGATATCTTTAACAATGATGGTGGCGCGATCGCGAAGAACACGAAAGAATACACGTGGACGGTTACATCGGGTGGCGGGGAGCCTGCAGAGCCAGACCGTTTGTTCGGAAAAGACCGCTACGCAACAGCGGTTGAGATCTCAAAGAAAGGATGGGATCAAGCAGATACGGTTGTTTTAGCTAACGGAACCGACTTCGCAGATGCGCTTGCAGGTGGTCCGTATGCTTACAAACTAGATGCGCCGATTTTATTAACTGGAAAAGATCGCTTAACAAACGTTGTAAAAGAAGAAATCAAACGCTTGAAAGCTAAGAAAGTCATCATTCTTGGTGGGAAAGGTGCGGTATCCGATTACGTTGCATACGAACTTCGAGGTCTTAATGTGAAAGTAGACCGCATTAGCGGAAAGGATCGCTTTGAAACTGCAGCAAATATTTCAGCCCGAATGGGAGCAGCTGATCAAGCTGTTGTTGTGAATGGTCTAGATTTCCCAGATGCATTGTCTGCAGCGTCGTATGCAGCAGAACAAGGGAACTCGATCCTGTTCACATTAAAAGACAAAGTACCATCAGCTACAGAAAAAGCGCTGGATTCTATGAAGACTTCAATTGTAGTTGGAGGTTCTGGGGTAGTGGGCGAAAGCGTTCTTTCTAAACTGCCTGAACCGAAACGTGTATCTGGTAAAGATCGTTTTGGTACAGCAGCTGCAGTAGCAACTGAATTGAATCCATCACAGCATGTGTTTATCGCAACAGGAATGGATTTTGCAGATGCACTAGCTGGATCGGTACTAGCGGCAAAACAAGATGCAGCGATGCTCCTGGTTCAACCTACCAAACTACCACAATCTACTGAGAAAGCAATTAAAGATTTGGAAGCAAATGAGTTTACAATACTAGGGGGAACAGGCGCAGTAAGTGAAGAAGTCGTTAGGAAAATGATAGAACAGTAAATAGGTTATCGAGGGGGTCAGATGCGCATCTGACCCTCTTTCCTTTTCTTTTTTAAAATATTTCCAAATATTTTAAAATTTTACTATTCCCAAATTATAGAAAGTGATATACTACAACTATCGACCACGCAATAGTATAAAATCCCCATCTTCCTCTTTTAGAACAGCAATACGAATGACTCGATTTCTAGGAGGCGAAGGATCATATCGTTTGCCAAGGGAATCGAAAATTATCAGTCTACCGAGTGGAAGGATTCTCAAAGTTCTAGAAAAAGCTTTTACCGCTTTCCGTTACACGCATACTGCCTCATGACGAACCATGTGCAACTCTCCATCGAAACCTTCGATTACCCACCAGGTGAAATCATGAAAGTCATCAACGCCAGCTATTCCAATTAGAAATATGGCTAAGGACACGTATTTCAAACCCGATACACATCTGAGCTGCTTGACTCCCTTTTGAATGGAAACCACCTAAGTTAATTATTACACCTGTATCCAGCCATGAGATGGTTTTCCATCCATTGCCTGGAGGCGTTATGGTGCCTATCTTTCATACATAAAGGATTTGCTCGTAGATTCCGCATACATATTCTCCTAGAAAAGTAGCAAAAACCATAGTTAGAACCCAGGGGTCATAAATCTATCGGCTTTGAAATTGTAGTCCCTAAAACACGTTCTCAAAGATGTAGTTAAAAATCCATAAAGAAAGAGAAGACAAGAATGGAGCATTGGATTTGGCTTTGTTCAATCCCACATGTCGGTCCTGTTTCTCAAAAGAAACTACTGACCGCATTTAGGACTCCTGAGCGAATCTATGAAGCTTCTTCTTTAGAGCTGCAAAAAGTGAAAGGAATTACTCAGCGTGTCCGAGAAGCTGTTTTGGAAGCTCGGTCACTCGAAGATTGTAAGCGTATTCTTGAACGTGCTCAAAAAGAAGAGATCTGGCTTTTGCCCCGGGATGACCCCCTTTATCCGTCGTATGCTAAAGATTTACCGGAGTCACCAGCAGTATTGTATTATAAAGGCCTTATACGTTCATTCACTCCTTCTGTAGCAATAGTAGGTTCTAGAAATTGTACAGAGGAAGGAAGACGGGCTGCCGAAGAACTTTCGTACACACTTTCTAATAGAAATATTCCTGTGATCAGCGGACTAGCGAAAGGAATCGATCGAGCTGCACACGTTGGCTGCCTCGTAAATCGTGGTGTACCGATCGCCTTCCTTGCAAGTGGGGTCGATCATTGCTATCCGAAAGAGCACCGCTCGCTCTACGAAGCGATTATTGAAAAAGGAGCCGTGATTTCCCAGTACGCACCTGGAACACGTCCAACCCCAAAGCAATTTATACAGCGAAATGCGCTGATCAGTGCGTGGTCGAGTCACGTAGTTGTCATTGAAGCTGGCGTGAAAAGTGGTGCACTGTCCACCGCCCGCTTTGCACGAAAGCACAATCGAAGAATTTTCATGCTTCCGCGTAGTGATGCGCTATCTGAACAGATACCAGGCTGTTCGATAGAGGATGGGTATGAACCTTATCCAGGAGTTTCAGCCTTTGAAGCGGTGTTGAACGAACTCTAGCATCACTACGTTACTTGCTTATACCCAACCTCTATAAACCCTTTACCCTTCAGTACCTCCGCAGTGATCCCTCTAGGATCTTCAAGCCCATCTCCCTACAAGAGCATGGTGGCTAGTAGCCATCAGGGTTGATGAGAAAGAGAAGAAGATAAACCTTCCCCTAGACCACTAGATCGAGCCATCGACCTAGTGGTTTCTTTTTGTTTAAGGTCAGGTCCCTTCTCGCCTCCCTCAACAAACAATTTACATGGAAATTACAGATTTTTCTTGGATTTTATTGTATACTGCAAGAGGCGGATAATTTTCGCCATAATCTGACTAATTCCGGGGGGATATAAGTTGAAAAGGAAGCCTTCGAGTCACACGATTAGCTTCTTGCTGATCTTTTCGATGATTTTGAGCTTTTTTGCTGCTCCTGTTTCTCAGTATGCATCAGCTGCTGAAGAGACGTTTCAGAATGTTATCATTTCTGAATACATAGAGGGCACGTCAAACAACAAGGCACTCGAGCTTTACAACGGAACAGGTAGTTCAGTTAATCTATCAGACTATACATTAGAAGTATATTTTAATGAGAAGTCTGATGCTGGTGAGACCTTAACATTAGAAGGCACACTAGAGGACGGAGAAGTATACGTCATTGCTAATAATTCTGCTAACCAAGCTATCTTAGATCAAGCTGACAAAACACATGGTTTAGCTAAATTCAACGGCAATGATGCGATTACGCTAAAAAAGAACGGCACGATTGTCGATTCATTTGGTCAAATCGCAAATGGCACTGATTACGCGAAAGACGTTACTCTCGTTCGTAACGACTCCATTAAATCGGGCGATACGAACCCGAACGACGCATTCGATGCATCATCAGAATGGACGTCCCACGCGACAGATACAACGACATATCTCGGTTCTCACCTTTCAGACGGTGGAACAGACCCTGAACCTGTCGAGCTTTCATCGATCGCTGATGCACGCTCAAAAGCAGTTGGTTCAGCAGTGAAAGTAAAAGGAGTAGCAACAGCTTCCTTTATCGCTGGTAGCAGTACAAACCTATACATCCAAGACAATACAGCTGGAATCATTGTACGTGCTGAAGGAATCAAAGCAAACCCAGGTGATGAAGTCACTGTAGAGGGCAGCCTGAGTGATTTTAAAGGTATGGCACAGATCAGCACATCTTCTTCAAATATCACAATTACGACGCAAAATGCAGGTATTCCACAACCACAACTAATCCAATCTAGTAATCTAACAGCCGAAAACGGTGAAGTCGTTGAAGGAGAATTCGTTGAACTTAAAAATGTTACGATCGAATCAGACGCAGGATATGGCGAGTTTAATGCAACTGATTCTGTTGGCGAATTCAAAATCGATAACCCTAATGCAGACAACCTTGAGATAGGAAAAACCTACGAGATTCTTCGTGGTGTCATCAACTACGACTTTGGTGAATACAAGCTCGTTTTCCGTAGCTCATCAGACATCATTGAAAACGCTTTCTCTGTTGTGGCTAGCCCTGGAGCTGGTTCAGTAACAGAAGGAACGAAGGTAACGCTTGAAACGGCAACTGAAGGAGCAAAAATCCATTACACAATGGATGGTTCAACTCCAACAGAACAAAGCACTGAATATACAGCACCGATCACACTTACAAAAGATATAACGATTAAAGCGATCGCTTCTAAAGACGGGAGAACAAGCGAAGTCGCAACGTTCAGCTACACGGTATTAAAGCCAGCAGACAAATTGAACATTCATGATATCCAAGGTGCTGGACATGAATCTCCTTATAAGGACAAGCCAGTATCACAGGTACAAGGAATCGTAACAGCGAAAGCTGGTGCGAACGGCTTCTACATGCAGAGTGAAACGCCTGACGAAAACATCGCAACATCAGAAGGAATCTTTGTTTATAGCAAAGGTAATTCTGTAAAAGTTGGCGATAAAGTATCCGTTGACGGTAAAGTCTCCGAGTGGAGAGAAGGCGGATATGACGATGCAAAAGATCTTTTAACAACCCAAATCTCAGCATCAAACGTCACTGTTGTTTCATCTGATCAAGAGGTACCTGCTCCGATCGTAATCGGAACAGACCGCACGCCGCCAACAGAAAACATTGAAGATGACGGCATGACAACATTTGATCCGGAAACAGACGGATTAGATTTTTATGAAAGTCTCGAAGGAATGCTGATCGAGATTCCTGATGCAACGATTTCTGGACCAAAGAAATATGACGAAGTTCCTGTTTTCGTAAATACAAGCGACGATCAACTGCGTACGCGCGCTGACGGGCTTTTAATCTCACCAGAAGATTACAATCCTGAACGCATGCTGATCGATGTTGATGGAATCGACGTTACTGTAAAAACGGGAGATATGTTCGATGGTTCTATCCTTGGTAACGTTAGCTATGACTATAGCAACTTCAAAATTCGTCCGACGGGTACATTCCCATCCGTGATCGACGGTGGAGTTGAAAGAGAAACGACTGAAATCGATGTTTCAGATGAGAAGCTTACGGTAGCAACATACAACATCGAAAACTTCCGTGCTCCTCAAACAGAAAAAGCAGAAAAAATTGCAGAGTCGATCGTTTCAAACATGAAAACACCGGACATCATCGGCCTTGTTGAGGTACAAGATAACAACGGTCCGACTGACGATGGCACGACAGATGCAAGTGAATCTTACAAAGCGCTGATCAAAGCGATCGAAACAGCTGGCGGCCCAACGTATGAATTCGCTGATATCGCACCACTTGATAAAACGGACGGCGGGCAGCCAGGAGGAAACATCCGCGTAGGATTCATCTACAATCCTGATCGCGTTGATTTCTCAGACAAGCCTGCTGGAGATGCAACGACTGCTGTTGGTGTCGACAAAGATGGCCTTACGCATAACCCTGGCCGTATCGATCCAACGAACGAAGCGTTCGATGATTCTCGTAAAGCACTCGCTGGAGAATTTACATTCAACGGTGAAAAGGTAATCGTCATCGCTAATCACTTTAATTCTAAAGGTGGAGATGGCGGACTATTCGGTAGCGAACACCCTGTCGTTCTTGGAAGTGAAGTTCAGCGTATGAAACAAGCAACTGTTATCAATGACTTCGTTAACAGTGCGGTCGATACGATGGAAGATGCGAATGTAATCGTATTAGGCGACTTGAACGACTTTGAGTTCTCTGATCCGATCAACACGCTTGAAGGCGATGTACTAACGAATATGATGGAGAAACTTTCTCCTGAACAGCGTTACACGTACATCTATCAAGGAAACTCTCAAGTTCTCGACCATATTCTCGTAACAAACAATCTAGCAAAACATACGGCGATCGACAGCATTAACATCAATTCAGACTTTAGTGAAGCTGATGGCCGTGCGAGTGATCATGATCCAGTTTTAGCTCAGATCCAATTTGGTAAAAAAGTTGAGCGTACGAGTGGAAAAGACCGCTACAAAACAGCGATTGAAGTTTCAAAAGAAGGTTGGGAGCAGGCAGATACAGTTGTGATCGCTCGCGGTGACACGTATCCGGATGCTCTTGCAGGTGCACCACTCGCTTATAAGTATGATGCTCCGATCCTCTTGAATCCTGAGAACAAACTGAATGCATACGTACGTGCTGAGCTTGATCGTCTATCACCTGAAAAAGTTATTATTCTTGGCGGAACAGGCGCGATTTCAAATTACGTAGAATACCAGATTGAAGGTCTTGGTATGAAAGCAGAACGTATCTCAGGGAAAGACCGTTTTGAAACAGCTGCTAACATTGCAGCACGTCTTGACGGTAACCCAGCAAAAGCTGTCATCGCTGATGGCTACAACTACCCAGATGCGCTAGCTGTTGCTTCATATGCAGCGAAGCAAGGCTATCCAATTTTACTATCTGGTAAAAACAAACTGCCTAAAGCTACGAAAACAGCTCTTCGTTACATCGATGAAACGATCGTTGTCGGCGGAACAGGTGCAATCGGTGAGGACGTATTTAACGAGCTTCCTAAACCAAAGCGCTATAGCGGAAGTGACCGCTACGCGACTGCAGCAACGATTGCGACTGATCTTGTCGGATCAACGAATAAAGCATTCATCACGACTGGAAGCGAATTTGCGGATGCACTAACTGGATCTGTACTCGCTGCAAAAGAAGATGCAGTGATGCTTCTCGTTCAACAAAATAAAGTGCCAAAAGCGACACAGACTGCGATCGATGAACTCGACATTATGAACTTCCGCATTCTTGGTGGAACTGGTGCTGTAAGTGAAGACGTCATGAATCAACTGAATAAGTAATTGGAGCGGGGGTACGAGCTGAGAGCAGTGCCCCGCCCAACTAGCAATCTATCATACTTAATAAAAGGAAAAGGAAGTGTCTTACCATATGAACATGAAGAAGCCATTTATCGCAGTACTATCGTCTGCTGCCCTTGCGATGGGAATCGCAGCTGCTGCACCAGCAACACCTTCTGAAGCGGCTACAGGGAATTTTGACTTAACGATCATGCACACGAACGACACGCACGCTCACCTTGAAAACGCTCCAAAACGTTTGACTGCGATCAAAGACATTCGTGCAAATCGCGAGAACTCGATCCTAGTAGATGGTGGAGATGTATTTTCTGGTACGCTTTTCTTCAATAAATACAAAGGACTTGCTGACGTTCAGTTCATGAACATGATGGAGTACGATGCAATGGTTCCTGGTAACCATGAATTCGATGAAGGACCTAAAACGTTCTCTGAGTTCGTTAAAAAGACTCAGTTTCCAATCGTAAGCTCAAACATCGATTACAGTCAGAATGAAGACCTTAACCCTCTTTATAAAAATGAAGTTGGTACACCTGGAGACGGCGGTACGATCTACCCGGCTGTTATCCTCGATGTGAACGGTGAAAAGGTCGGCGTATTCGGTCTAACAACTGAATCAACACCTGAGCTTTCTGGTCCTGGAGATACGCTAACGTTCGAAGATCATCAGGAGCACGCTGCAGAAATGGTGAAGATGTTTGAAGAAAAAGGCATCAACAAGATTGTCGCTCTTACTCACCTTGGAAAAAACACTGAAGTCGATCTTGCTGAAGCAGTTGAAGGGATCGACGTTATCGTTGGTGGACACAGTCACACTGAGCTTCCGGAGGGCATTGTGGTGAATGAAGACGAAGAGCCAACAGTGGTAGTACAAGCATTTGAATACGGCAAATACCTTGGTGACCTTCAAGTAAGCTTCGATGCGAACGGTGTCCTTACTGACTGGGACGAAAACCTCATACGCGTTGATTACAAAGGGACGATGGAACCAGATCCTGAAGCTCAGAAGCTTTATGAAGAGCTGAAGAAACCTCTAGAAGAAATTGAAAAAGAAGTCGTTGGTCACACAGACGTATTCCTTGATGGCGAGCGTGATACCGTACGTGCTGGTGAAACGAACCTTGGAAACTTGATCACAGACGCAATGCTTTCAAAAGCAGAAGAATTTGGTGCGACGATCGCAATTCAAAACGGTGGCGGTATCCGCGCTTCCATCGATGAAGGACCGATCACGATGGGTGAAGTACTAACAACGATGCCATTCGGTAACAACCTTGTAACGCTTGACTTGACTGGACAAGAAATCATCGATTCTCTTGAGCACGGTGTGAGCGGTATTCAGGATGGAGAAGGACGTTTCCCTCAAGTTTCTGGAATCATGTACTCGTACGATGAAGAAGCAGAGATAGGTAAACGTATCCTAGATGTAAATGTGAAAACTGAAAAAGGCTACGAAGACATCGATCCAAAAGCAACGTACACAGTTGCGACAAACTCCTTCATCGCCACTGGTGGAGATGGCTACACGGTAATGGGTCAAGCAGCTGAAGAAGGTCGTATGGATGAGCTCTTCTTCGTTGACTACGAACTGTTTGTTGAGTACATCGACGGTAAAACGATCGAAATGGGTCAAGAAGCAAGAATCGTTGAAGAAGAAGCAACACGTCTTTCTGGTGAAGACCGTTATGACACGGCGATAGAAGTTTCTAAAGCTGGCTGGGAAAGTGCAGACACTGTTGTTCTAGCTCGTGGCGATGCATTCCCTGACGCACTTGCTGGTGCTCCACTTGCATATGAACTAGATGCTCCAATCTTGCTTACTGGTAAGGATTCTCTTAACAAAAAGGTTAAAGAAGAAATCAAGCGTCTTGGTGCGAAGGATGTTGTGATTCTAGGAGGAAATGGCGCAGTAAGTGAGTATGTAGAATATCAAGTTGAAGGTCTAGGAATCGACGTTGAGCGAATCAGCGGAAAAGACCGTTTCGATACGGCTGCAAACATCGCTGCACGTCTTGGCGGCTCACCTGAACAAGCAATTGTAGCGAATGGTATGAACTTCCCAGATGCACTTTCGATCGCATCTTACGCGGCTCGTAACGGCTATCCGATCTTACTTTCTGAAGACGATAAGCTTCCTAACGTAACGAAGCGTGCTCTTACGAACGTTGATATGTCGATCGTTGCAGGTGGAACTGGTGTGATTAGTGAAGAAGTAGAAGGGATGCTTCCAAAAGCAACTCGTTATGCTGGGAAAGACCGTTTCAGCACAGCTGCAACGATTGCGACTGATCTAAATCCTTCAGCTCGCGTATTCGTAGCAACTGGCATGGACTTTGCAGATGCGCTATCAGGCTCTGTGCTTGCAGCGAAGCAAAATGCATCGATCCTTCTCGTTCAACCGAACAAGCTTCCTGAAGCGACTGAACAAGCAATCGCTGATCTAGAAGCTTACGATTTCACAGTAACTGGTGGAACTGGTGCGGTGAGTGACGACGTATTTAATAAGCTTTCAAAATAAAGAAATACTAAAGGGAGTGCTACGGCGCTTCCTTTATTTTTATTTCTTGCAGGACTTTTGGATGAGGTAGCAAATAGTATAAACGACGTTCTTTATAGTGCATACGATAAAGAACAACAATCAAAGGAGGGAAACGATTGAACCAAAGTGTTCGAAAAACGCGATTACTGTTTATCCTGTCCCTTGTACTGATGTTATTTGCTCCGTCCATTGCATATGCTGCCCAGTCAAACAATGTTCATGATGAATGGAAATATGTTGCACTTGGTGACTCATTGGCTGCAGGAGTTCAGTCAGATGGAACACTTGGTGATAGCTATGCTGATTACATAGCAGATGATTTAGAGAATATCGATCAATTAGAATCCTTCACAAAGAAGTTTGCCGTTCCAGGTTTTACGACTGATGACCTTCTGGAACAGTTAACGACGAACGTTGAAGCACAACAAGCTGTAGCGAGTGCTGACCTCATAACGCTCACGATTGGAGCAAACGATTTTCTTAACCTTTTAAAAACCAGTCCAGAAGATCTCGAGAACGAAGAGGTAGTGAAGGCGCTTTTTCAAAAAGTACAAACAAATTATGTTCAAATCATGGGCATCATTCGTACGTTGAACCCTGATGCCAACGTCTTCATTCAGGGCTACTATAACCCGTTCTACGCTTATCCAGCTGAACAGCAAGCGGTGTTCACTGAACTGATGACTTCTTTAAATCAAATGATTGAAGCCATCGCTATTGGATCAGGTAGTGGATTTGTCCCTACGTATGATGTGATTGCAGCGAACTATACAAAATATTTACCAAACCCTCAAAATGTTCACCCTGGTCAAGCAGGATATGAAGTGATCGCGGAAGAGTTTTGGAAGCACATTAAGGTAGTCGTACCAGTGAAAGTCGATCGAATCTCTGGGAAAGACCGGTATGAAACGGCTGTTTCCATTTCTGAACAAGGCTGGGAGTCTGCTGACACCGTCATCATCGCAAGGGGAGACGACTTCCCGGATGCGCTCGCAGGAGCTCCACTTGCATTTAAGATGGATGCACCGATCTTGCTAACTGGTAAAACGCTACCTCAAACGGTAAAAGACGAGATTGCTAGATTAAATGCGAAAAAAGCATATGTCCTTGGAGGAACAGGTGCTGTCTCAACATATGTCTATAATGAGCTCAAAGGATTAGGCCTAGATGTCGACCGCATCGGTGGTTCTGATCGTTTTGAAACAGCTACGAACATCGCTGCTGTTCTAGATGGCAATCCAGGAAAAGCGGTTGTAGCGAACGGAATGAATTTCCCAGACGCGCTTTCCATCGCATCTTATGCGGCAGAGAACGGCTATCCAATCCTTTTAACAATGAAAGACACATTACCAGATGCAACGAAAAAAGTGCTAGATGGATTTGACTCATCCATTGCAGTAGGAGGGACTGGCGTTATTTCTGATAGCGTTTTGGCACACCTTCCTGGAGCCGATCGCTACGGTGGAGAAAACCGCTACGCTACTTCTGCCAAAATCGCGACGATGCTCAACCCTGCTGACAAAGCGTTTATTGCAACAGGAGCAGACTTTGCAGACGCATTAACAGGCTCTGTCCTTGCTGCGAAAACGGACAGCACATTCTTACTGGTACCTCCAACGAGTGTAGATGATTCCATTTCAGCAGCAGCTAGTGAACTAGGAATCAGGCACTTTACTATTCTAGGCGGTGAAGGAGCAGTTAACAGCAACGTTGAATCTCTGCTCGAATCGATTAACTAATGGTATAACAGGGTCAGGTAGGGGATCGTCCCCCACCTGACCCTTTTTCATGTTACACTAGAAAAAGTTGGTAAAAGGGGAAGGGGAGAATGTGTTGAAAAAGTTTTTTATTTCTATGGTTATTGCGTTACTTGTAGTTAGTAGTTTTAGTAGTTTGCAGCTAGGAGGCAAGGAAGCGCAAGCAGCTGAAGATCTTACATACGCAGAAATAGGGAAAATCCTTACTGAAGAAGCAATTAAAATGGATATTCCACCAGAGGTAGCGAAGGCGATAGCGTATGAGGAAAGTGCGTGGGATCAGAAGAATGTTTCGAGTGTAGGAGCGCTTGGCGTTATGCAGGTGTATAAGCCGAATGCATCAGATGCAGAAAAGGAGAAGCTTAAGAGCAATACCCGTTATAACATTCAAGAGGGCTTGAAAATTCTGAACGACAAGTTTGAAGGGAAGAGCGGAAAGCTTCCTACTGTGAACGATAACGATCGTGATGTACTCGAAAGCTGGTATTTTGCTGTGCTTGCTTACAATGGAATAAAGCAAGTTAATAGTCCTATCATTATGAAGTCCGATCCACTACAGCGCAATCTTGATGCATATCAGGAAAAAGTCTATAAGTCTATCATGATGTATAGTGAGAATCAAGAACTAAAGGATATTGAACCAATTCCTTTCAAATTTACAAAAGGTGATTTTGAGTACGTACCTGGAGAGAAAGGTGACCTTAAATTCAATAAACTTAAATATGAACTTCCTAAAGAGGAACTTCATAAAACAAATCAGAGCTATAAAGAGAATGATTTAGTTCTCACAGCTCCGAATGCTAATCTAAGGGTTGGGCCTTCTAGTAGTGCAAATTCAGTTAGAAAAGCCTCAGAACGAGAAACTGTAACAATCATTAGCGACCCAATTTATGATCAATCGGAAAGATACGATGACGATTTTGAAGATAAAGATATGCGCACCAAGCATTATGTTTGGTATAAAGTACAACTAGAGAGCGGAAAAGAGGCTCATGTTTCATCAGGAGATATGCTTCAACTTGGTCAACGTTTATCAGGCTCTGATCGATACAAAACAGCAGCAGCGATTGCGCAAGATGGGTGGCCGAATGGGGCAGATACAGTTGTCATCGCTAGAGGTGGAGATTATCCAGATGCCCTTGCAGGAACGCCTCTTGCACATCACCTAAATGCACCGATGCTGCTAACACAAGATAACAAGCTAACAGCATCAACAAAAGCAGAGTTAGAGCGTTTAAATCCTACTAAAGTTATTATTTTAGGTAGTGCAGGTGCCATTACGAGCGATGTTAAGAAAGAAATTGAAACCATGGGTATCGAAGTAAAACGTTATGGTGGAAAGGATCGTTTCCAAACAGCTGCACTAATAGCGGACCAACTTCCGAAAAGTAATACTGCTGTTCTTGCATTAGGTATGAATTTTCCAGATGCTTTGTCTATAGCTCCTTATGCTTCTAAAAAAGGATATCCCATTTATTTAACAACTAAAAAAGATGTCCTACCAGAAGCTACTGCAAAAGCAATCAAAAACTATGACAACGTGATCGTCGTAGGAAGTAACGGTGTCGTTAGTGAAAAAGCGTTAACTAATCTTTCAAACTATAAACGATACGCTGGTAAGGATCGTTATGAAACAAACGTTGATATACTAGAAAATCTTCCACTCGGAACTGAAAAAGCGTATGTTGCAACCGGTGAGGATTTTCCAGATGCCCTTACAGGGGCAGTACTAGCAGCGAAAGATAATGCTCCCTTAATCATTTCTTCAAAGGGGAAGTTACAGCCTTCAACACAGTCTTACCTAAAAAAATCATCGTTTGACCACTATACTTTCCTAGGCGGTGACGACGTAATCAACGTTGAGAAAGATCTTACGAAAATTCTATTAAACAATTAATTCATTAAAATGAATGCAGAAGAGGTGCCCATTTTACGGCACCTCTTATTTTTTTGAGTGGGAATATTATCCTGATTACTAGTTTTGTGATAGTATTTTACTTATATAATTTGTTAGGTAATTAAAAGGGGGAAGTAGGATTGAAGATAAGTAGAACAATCGTTGCAATTATACTCACTGTATCTATGTTCTTTATATGGAACGAAAATGTATTTTCAGCACCAGCTAACGAGGTATTTCGAACGGTAACACAGCCCGATGGCACAACTTTTAAAGCAAAGCCGGTGGGAAACGAGTTTAAACACTGGTATGAAACGAAGGATGGACATATCATTTTACGAGGTGATGATGACTATTGGGTTTATGGGAAGATCGAGGATTCGAACCTTACTGCTACCTCTTCCAAAGTAGGAATCGATAAGCTCCCTAATGATGTAGCTGATAGAGATGAAATGGCTGAATTACCTTCTCAAACCGAGGGGAAACCTAAAATGATGAGTCCCTCAGTACATAAAAGTACGCTACAGTCTTTGAAAGGATCAACGCATGACCTCGTTGTTCTACTTGTTAGTTTCAAAGATGAGAGAATTGCTCATTCTGAATCTGAATGGAATGATAAGATCTTTAATCGATCTGCAAACTCGTTGAACAACTATTATGATGAAGTATCTTCAGGCCAGTTTGGATTTAATCCAGCTGATGAGACGAGTGGTCAAAATAACGGTGTTGTATCGGTAACGCTTGACTATAATCATCCTGACCCAGTAGGGAAGCCAACAAGGGACGACCTTTTCATCAAGATTGCTAAAGATGCTATAGTCGCTTCTGATTCAATGGTGAATTATAAAGACTATGATAAAGACAACAGCAAATATATTACGTCTGATGAACTTCACATCGTAACAGTGATTGCAGGCGGTGAGGCAAGTTATGGTGACACGACGAATGCGGTGTGGGGTCATAAAAGTGGAATGATTACTGATGTTCCAAAGATAGACAATGTTTACGTTGGTTCGTTGTATAAAGGTGGGGGATATACACAGTTTGGAGAGAATCACGGAGATCATATGGCGACGATCGGCATCATCGCTCATGAACTTGGCCACGATCTTGGATTACCAGATCTGTATGATCGTGACCAATCGTCGTTAGGAATTGGTATACACAGCTTGATGGCAGGAGGATCGTGGACCGAAAAAACAGGTGAGCATTCTGGTGCGACCCCAACACATTTGGACGCCTGGTCGAAAATTCAGCTTGGTTTTGTTGATCCCGAAGTGATTACAAAGTCTAGTAATATCAACCTCAACTCGATCGAAAATGGTGGCTATAATGTTATAAAAATCAACACAGAGAATCCATGGGAATACTTTCTCATTGAAAATCGCCAGTACACAGGGTATGACAAAGGATTAGAGAATGCGACCGTATCTGGCGGGGTAGCGGTTTGGCATATTGATGAAGGAGTAAGGACATATAACGATAATGAAGCTCACAAGTATGTCGATCTTGAAGAAGCAAATGAGGCAGAAGAAGGGAGCGATTTAGATAACGACCGCTGGTATAAAGACTTTAATCACTATTACCGAAAAGGCTTTAAGACATTATTGAACAGCAATACAAAGCCAAATACTCATTTAAATGACGGCACACCGACAGATCTATGGATTGAGATTATGGATTACAGCCAGGATGAGATGAAGGGGAAAGTCGTTTTTGGTAATGAAGATCTTGATGAGCCTATATGGCAATCAGGTGCGAATGTAACTTCAACCAATATAACAGCTGATTCAGTATCCTTGTCTTGGTCCCCAGCATCAGATGCTTCAGGTATTGAGAATTATGAAGTGTATCTTGGAGATGAGTTGATTAAAACAGTTTCCAGTAATACTAGAACCACTGAAATATTAGACTTACAAGCAAATAAGTATTATAGGTTTAAGGTAGAAGCCGTGGACAAGAAAGGCAACCGTACAACAGATGGCCCTTTTGTAACGGTAAAAACAAAATTAGAGAGTATTGTGAGACTAAAGGGAAAAGACCGATTTGAGACAGCCAATGAAATTAGTAAACAAACGTACAACTCTGCTAAAACAGTCATCATTGCGACAGGCTACGATTTTCCAGATGCTCTCGCGGGAGGTCCACTAGCGAAAAAGCTTGAAGCTCCTATTCTCCTAGCTGGAAAAACGAGTTTATCAGTTGGAACAGTAAAGGAAATTCAAAGATTAAGTGCAACTGAGGCCATTATTCTAGGTGGAACTGGTGCAGTCTCGGAATCTGTCAGCGCTCAACTAAAAGAGCTTGGTCTAAAGTTAGATCGAATCAAAGGAAAAGACCGATTCGAAACGGCCGCAAACATTGCGGAAGAACTCAAACCCTACGATCAAGCGGTGCTTGCATACGGCATGAACTTTCCAGACGCATTGGCAATCGCTCCATATGCAGCTCAAAAAGGCTATCCAATATTACTAACGAACACGAAAACTTTAGCAAATCCAACGAAAATAGCACTTGAAAACGTCGAGAAAACGTACGTGGTCGGAGGTACGGGTGTTATATCCACTAACGTTGCAAATAACCTACCAGACCCAACCCGTTATTCTGGTAAAAATCGCTTTGCAACAAATGCGAATATTGTATCGAGGCTCTACTCCGACTATGAAAAAGTTTACTATGCGAGTGGAATGAACTTCCCAGACGCACTGACCGGATCAGTAGCTGCTGCGCAAAGCGATGCTCCAAAATTCCTTGTTACCAAAGATGCGATACCGAAAGAAATTAATACACTCATCAACCAAAGGAAAGCATCCTCTTATGTGATATTAGGTGGAAGTGGAGCAATAAGTGACAAAGTCGAACAACAGCTATCAAAATAACAAAAATGCCGCTGCCACCAGCGGCGTTTTTGTGCCTTATTACCCATTACTAAATGCCAAGATTCGCTACTATTCGAAAGAAATCCCCTTTTTCGAAGAAAAATTTAACATTTTTAGAGGATTACTATTCAAACTTAGCGAATAATAGCCGATATTGTTAAAAGCATATGTCGGTTAGTCATTGCAGTGAAACCATTAAGGGGGATGTACATGCAAGGTTCTACGCTAAAGAAAACGGTAGTTGGATCAGCGCTTTTGTCTGGTTTTTTTTATGTTCAAGCCGGGGAAGTAGAAGCAGCCCTTGGTAATCAGGAATTAAAGCTCGGAATGAACAATTCCGATGTAAAAGAACTGCAGGACGTTTTGAAAGAAAAGGGTTACTTTACATATCATACGTCAACAGGATACTTTGGCCCGATCACCGAGAAAGCCGTTAACGACTTTCAAAAAGCAAAAGGTTTATCCGTAACAGGGACAGCAAATGCGGAAACGCTAAATGCGTTAAAAGGAAGTACGAAAGCCCCTACCTCTTCAAATACACTCACAGTTGGAGAGCGTGGTCAGGCTGTAAGCGATCTTCAATCTAAGTTGAAAAGCAAAGGGTATTATAACTACAATGTCGATGGCATCTTTGGTCCGATCACGGAGAAAGCTGTGAAGCAATTTCAATCTGCAAAAGGTCTTTCCGTTACTGGTATCGTCGATCAAGCGACTGAAAACGCATTGAACGCTTCTTCTACAGCGACTAAGCCTACAAAGGAAGCAGAAACAACGCTAAAAGTTGGTGCTAGAGGTGCAGAAGTCTCAACTGTTCAGCAGCAGTTGAAGAACAAAGGCTACTATAACTATGCCATTGACGGTATTTTCGGCCCAATTACGGAGAAAGCTGTGAAGCAGTTCCAAAGTGCGAATGGCTTATCGAGCACGGGCGTCGTGGATGGTAAGACGAAGGAAAAGCTTTCAGGTGCAGCGGTACAAGAGAAGAAAGAGGAAAAAGCAACAGGCCTCACGATCGGTGCAAGGGGAAGTGCAGTCACTACACTTCAGCAGGGACTTAAAGACCGCGGCTATTATAACTATAAAGTTGATGGCATCTTTGGCTCGATTACAGAAAAAGCAGTGAAAGAATTTCAAAGCGTAGTCGGACTCAAGGTAACGGGTGTTGCAGATGATGCGACCCTCGATGCGTTAAAGTCTCGTGGCGGAACGAAGACAACTGAACCAGTGATGAAAGTCGGTTCAAGAGGTGATAATGTTTCGAAGCTTCAGCAAGATCTCAAAACCGCAGGAACGTTCCATGTTGGTGTAACAGGATACTTTGGTCCCGTTACTGAAAAAGCCGTAAAGGATTTCCAAAAAGCAAAAGGTCTAACTGTTACGGGCACAGCAACGAAGGAAACGCTAGATGCACTGAGTTCGACTAGTTCAGTCGTTAACCCTCCTGCACAAGACTCCTCTACCGATGTCTTGAAGGTTGGTTCAAAAGGGGAACTCGTTGTTGAACTCCAATCGAAGCTAAAAGCACTTGGCTATTATAACGGTGGGTTAGATGGCGCGTTCGGTCCGATTACAGAAAGCGCAGTGAAGACGTTCCAATCTCGTAATAAGCTAACGGCTAACGGAATAGTTGATGCATCGACATGGGAGAAGCTTAAGCAAGGCACTTCGTATGACGGCGGTGGAACGGGAGGCACAAACACCGGTTCATTCAGCGTCATGGATCTGATCGCAGATGCTTCTGAATTTATTGGTGTACCTTATACGTGGGGCGGTAACACGCCGCAATCTGGTTTTGACTGCAGTGGCTTTCTCGTCTACGTTTTCAAAAAGCAGGGAGTTTCCTTGCCGCGTACAATGGCACAGATGTGGAACGTGACGACGCCAGTCAGTAGCCCATCTGTTGGGGACATCGTGTTTTTTGAAACCTATAAGCCAGGTGCTTCCCATGGCGGGATTTACATTGGAAACAACAAATTCATTCATGCGGGCTCTTCAACTGGGGTTACGATAAGCAGTATGGATTCAAGCTATTGGTCACCGAGGTACCTTGGTGCAAAGAGAGCTCATTGATAGTGAGACCGATCTATTTGTAGATCGGTCTTTTTATTTTGAGTAGGCCAGATTTGTTAATAGATTGTATACACGCAAGCACGATCTATTTTAATGAAAGGTGGACTGATCCATATCAGTACGGATTATATGTTTGAGTGAGATATAGGGGATGATTCAAAAGAAAAGAGAACGAGAGTGTCTGAACTTAAGTAGTTTATTTTTGGAGTACAAAAACACATATTGTACCCTTAATTTAGCTGCTTTATTCGTACGAAATTGCCTATTGATTTGGACCCTAGTTTGCAAGGGAAATAGCAGCTAAAACTGTCAGGCTTAGTTGGAAGAACCAGGGTGAGGTGAAGTCGAAGCAATATCACACAAAAGGGAGCTTTAACTGAAGAAGTCAACATAAAGTAATTGAACAAGAGTTTGGAAAATTCCGAGCTCCTGTTTTTTTATGTCCTTGTTTCTTATTGCCAGAATCTCGCTTCGTTTTTTGATCAGATGACACCCGTTTTAACACCTTATATTACAACCGAACAATAATTATTGTGCAGTGTGTTGCGAAACGTTTTTCTTTGCACTTTTAGATGAATAGTGATGAAATCCTCTACCATACCAATGAAAATGAGTATCAAATTGACCTGCAATTTGATACTCTATTAGCTATGCATTTTCACTTTTTGTACTTCAAAACTGAGCTACTTAGTTTGAACTATAAATCATGAACTTTGATTTCTTCTTTGATTTTTAACGCTTTTTTAAATGAGATACTATTTGGCATGTTCCAATTTAGTGAATTCAAAGGCGGGATGTCTTTTACTTTGTTCAGTATGAGTTTGCTGCCCCGATATGCAATTCAATGCCAAGTCTTCCTCTATTTCCTCGATACCGATGAAATTCGCCCAGATACAATCGAATACTGGTCGATTATCGTATCCAATATGGAATAGACAAGATAATTCGCCGATATGGCGAGTTCTCTCTAGGTTTTGGCGATTGTTTTAAGTTCAGTTGTTGAGGTGATTGGATTTTAGTACTGGATCAGTTTCTTCTAATTCGGATTGCAACGATCTTACGGCAATCAATGATGACTGGATAATCTCCGTCTAAGAAAGTCGCACAGCAATTCTTTTCATCAAGGCATGCGAAAGTCAAGTTCGTAATAGGGCCATTTGAACCTCCGTTACTACCTGGTATGAAAACATCTACTTCAGTTCCTGGTTGTAATCTACGGAGTTGATCACATACACAACCATCACATGCAGAAGCTTTTTTCTTCATACCACAGCCGCACTCATTATCAAATAAACTCACTCTATTTTCCTCCTTATGGAAAGTTTTATGCACCCTACAATGCATATTTTTCAGGGTTACTTTACTATATTGACTTGGACGCACTTTTGAATAGGTCAAGACCTATGGTTGAGTAAATTGGTTGTTAGCCTGTCCGCAATCAACCAATTATTCCCAAAAGGTGTGATTGTCCATACTCCTTTACAAATATTCACATATATATAAATAGCATCGAGAACCGGTGCTTAATCTGAACCACAAAAGGAGTGGAAATATGGCAAGTAGTATGTTTGTTTATATGCAAAAGTATTATGGACAACTTGTTTCAGAAGTTATCTTAGATGATTCTGATACAGTTCTGACGAATGTTGTCCTGAAAGAACTTGGTGGAGATTTTGCAGTCTTCATTCAAGGTGGATCTGGTGGAATGGGGCAAATCATCGTTCCATTAGAGAACATCGTAGCGGTAATTGTTTAGTATTTTTCAGGGGTTGACCACCATATGGTCACCCCTCAACTTACTTAAGGGGGCTCAGAATGAAAGAGTATAAGATTCTGTTCATAACCAAAAACATGGAACACCATATTGAACGGAGCACATATTATTTGGGAAAAGAGCTGGAGAAAAAATGTCAACTTTATTATTATTACGAGGATGTCGGCAACTTACCAGAAATTATAGATATGTTGTCACAAAAACCTGATTTCATCTTATTTAATGATATGAAGCCTGATTACTGTCCCGATATTCGAAACATCGACCAAGTATCTATTCCGATGGGGGCAATCGTTCATGATTTGCACTATCGGATTCCTAGAAGAAAGCAAATGTACAAAAAGTATGGTATGCATTTGTTTGTGAATTATCGTGATGCTTTCGAAAAATGGTTTCCAGATTTAGTTGATCAAATGATTTGGTTTCCTCATCATGTCCTCACTGAGATCTTCCAGGATTACCACCAACCAAAAAAAATAGATTATCTAATGGTAGGCAGTCTATTACCTTATCTATATCCCCTACGTGTAAAAATGCATGAACAACTCAAGCAAAAACCTTCTTTTAAATATGTAGAACATCCAGGCTACAAACCGATCATAAAAGCAGACAATGCTATCACAGGACTTGAATATGCCAAACTACTGAATCAGGCGAAGATGTTCTTTACATGTGACTCCAACTATCATTTTCCTGTACTGAAATATTATGAATCTCTTGCCTGCAGAACTTTATTGTTGGCTTCAGGATCGGAAGAGTTGAAAGAGTTAGGATTCATTGATGGAGAAACCTTCGTGGAAGTAAATGAAGGGAATTTCTATGAAAAGGCTCAATATTATTTAAACAATGAGAGTGAAAGAGAAAGGATTGCAAAGTCCGGTTATGAAATGGTAATGAAGAAACATTCAACGAAAGTCCGTGCTAGTGAACTTCTCACACATATTGAAAAAATCTTGTCATCATAAAGAAAGGGACACAATCATGTTAAAGAAAAAACCGAAAGTATCCATTGTCATCCCCTTTTACAATTGCCCATATATAGCAAGAGCAATTGAAAGTGCTTTGAATCAAACCTATTTGAACTGCCAGGTCATTGTAGTGGACGATGGCTCAACAAAGTATCTGGAGCGGATACTACCTTACCAGAAGACAATAAAATATATTCGAAAACAAAATGGCGGGACTGCTTCGGCATTGAATTTGGGGATTCGTGTAGGAGAAGGTGAGTATTTCTCATGGCTAAGTTCAGATGACCTTTATCAACCACAAAAGATCGAACGTCAATTGAACTTCATGCTTGAGCATGATGCCGAAATCAGTTATGGAAATTATAGCTTGATAGATGATGATGATCGGGTCACAAGCCCATCTGTAGGTGTAGGGGTTGAAGACCGTTGGCGATTCATGAGAGCTATGAGGTCTGGATGTATCATCAATGGTTGTACAGTGATGGCTAAGACAAAGGTACTAAAAGATGCAGGTTTGTTCGATGAAACGCTCCCTTATACCCATGACTACGATTTGTGGCTGCGCTTGATTCCAAACTATTACTTCTATTACTTTAGTGAACCTTTGTTGCTCTATCGAATTCATGGAAATATGGGATCTCTGAAATATAAGAATGCCATCCGTGTGGAAATCCAATCAGTTAAAAGGAAGCATCGAGATACAATCAGCAGGCTAATTAACATGTTTTCTCCTAGACGTCGTTCGCGCTATTTTCCAAATAGATGAGGCTTGTTCAATCAACCATCTGCTAGAAACATATCTTAAGAAGAAAACGTATTACACAATTGATGAAAGGAAGAGATATTTGAACCCTAACACAAATAACCTTCTTCCAGTTATCCTGAATTCTACAGCGGTATCTACCTTTTGAAATAGAGCTTGATGGGGATTCCATGCAGCATCACTCTGATAACGGGGTGTTCGGTAATGATCAATGCTAAGCAGCAAAATATAATCAATCCTAACCCCAAATAGGAATCTTTTTTCGATGAGTTAAAATTGAATCTGATCTTTGTCATAAGGGATCTAAGAGATATTGTCGTCTTCTTGGCTACTTCACCCACATTACCTATCCATCCTTTATACGGGACGCTTCCGTAATAAGGTTCTTGATAGAAGGTGGTCAGCCGGTTACAAAGATGAAATATGTTTAACCAAATGGATTTACAATGAGAAAGTGTGTTCATTGTAAAAGTAGAGGATCTTACCTCAGCCCATTTGAAACGTATTCAAACAGTTCATGGCATTGTAACAATTATATTGGATGAGCAACCAGTTCCATTTACTCGTCTAGTGATGGTTGGAAAGATGATACAGAACATCATGCTGAAACTTCACCAACCTACCGGAAAGCAAAGATCGTTGAATCGAGTGATGAAATTGATAAAGAGCTGATTGCGCTTTTTAAACAAAACACTGGTTGTGTTTTTTGAAACCTATAAGCCAGGTGCTTCCCATGGCGGGATTTACATTGGAAACAACAAATTCATTCACGCCGGCTCTTCAAGTGGTGTTACGATAAGCAGCATGGATTCTAGCTATTGGTCACCGAGGTACCTCGGTGCTAAGAGAGCTCATTGATAGGGAGACCGATCTATTTGTAGATCGGTCTTTTTATTTTGAGTCGGACAGATTTGTTAATAGATTGTAAATTTTATGTTACAATGTGAGGTAAATCTATGTAAAAAAAGGAATTTTCTCATGACAAAATACATATACCTCGTTCTTTGGTCCCTCATCATCCTGGGTGGGTGGACGTTCAAAAACACCTATTTTTCACATCAAATTATAGGTGAAGCGCACCTTGGTCTGATTTTTCTCGGAGCGCTCGGACTTACACTTGTATTAGTAAGTTTCCAAGTGATGTCTGGCAAGGTGCGGTACGCATTTCTAGCATTCTCTCTTTATCTGCTCGTTTCGTTCTTACTTTACGGAGACGTGCTGTACGAAAGGTACTATTCTAGTCTATTATCGCTAGAGCTACTGAATCAAGCGGGTCAGACTGCGGAAGTGGGCGATTCGATCGTCACCCTGATCGAACGAAGCGACCTCCTTTACTTAGTAGACATCCTCGTATTGATTCCATTGTTGATTATGATGACGCTCAAACGCAAAGCGTTGAAGAATCGAGTACTCGGTTCAAGTTTTCTAGCGGTTGGAATGATCACATTGACGCTGTTGTCCGTATTTACAATCGATGCGCAGTACAGCGATCAATATAAAGTGGCGAAAGCAGGAATTTTGCCGGCGCACTTACACGCAAGCACGATCTATTTTAATGAAAATAAAATAGCACCTGCGATGGGTCAGGGCTATTCGATTGAAGAGCTTGAAGAGATCAACAATTACTTTATTGACCATAAAGGTGAAAAATCCCCATACTTTGGTGTCGCGGAAGGAAAGAATCTCGTTGTCGTTCAAGGTGAATCTCTGAATGATTTTGTCATTGGCTTAGAAGTTGACGGAGAGGAAATTACTCCGAATATCAATGACCTTGTTGAGAAAAGCTTTTATTACAATAATTTCTACACTCAGATTGGGAGGGGAAATACATCCGACGCAGAGTTCATCGTGAATAACTCATTGTTCCCATCGGAGCGAGAGAGTGGTTACATAGGTTATGAAACGGGTGATTTTCGTTCCCTGCCGATCATTCTTGGTGAAGAAGGCTATCAAACGAGCGTAGCACATGGAAACGATCCTGAGTTCTGGAATCGGAAGGCAGCTTATCCAGCGCAGGGGTTCGATGAATTTTACAGTGCGACTTCAGAAAACATCGATGCTAATGATCAGCTTGGGATGGGCGTTTCAGATGAAAGTATGTATGCTCAGCTAGCGGAGATCTATGAACAAAAAGCGGAGCGGGGTCCATTTTATAATTTCTTCATCACGCTCTCGCAGCATCGCCCTTTTAAACTACCAGAAGAGAAGAAATACCTCGACCTACCTGAACGTTTCGACGATACAGCAGTAGGTGACTATCTTCAAAGCTCAAAGTATGCAGATGAAACACTAGGTGTATTTATCGAAGACTTGAAGGAAAGAGGGCTTTGGGAAGAAACGCTCTTTGTATTTTACGGTGATCACTACGGTCTTCTGCCTGAACAGGAACAAGAATTGGATGAACTCCTTGGAGTGACGTTCGACCGTAAAGAAATGTTTAACGTCCCACTTGTGATCCATTATCCAGGTCAAGAAGAGGGAGAAGTGAATGACGTGATCGCAGGCATGGTCGATGTTAAGCCGACGATTACAAGTTTGCTAGGCTTAGAAGACTCTATCTACCACGTTGGACAAGACCTTACTACAAAAGAAGAAGGTTTCGTCGGATTTCGACATGGATTTACAACATATACTTTCTTTGGGGAAACTTATTCATTCGATATGTCCCCAACAGGAGAGTTTACAAAGGGAACGTGTACGAGGACGGATAGTGGAAAAGTAGTAGACGTTGACAAGTGTCGTGAGGGATACGAGAAAATCAAAAGGCACATCGAAAACTCAGATGAAATTTTAGAAAATGACCTTCTCGAAAGGTTACAGAGCATACGTGAAGAAGCAGTATAAGAGCGCCTTATCAGGTGCTCTTTTTTGGTGAAATTTATCGAAAAAAAGAGATAGTAATTAATTGGAATCTCGTATATAATCCTCTTAGCAATAGGAAATGGAAGGTGAAGCTGCCGAATAGGCGCCGTCTTTTTTCGTTAAATCTCCAAAAAATACAACAATATCCGGGGGAATGAATGTAGTGAAGAAAGCGTTAACGATTTTGTCGTCTGTTGTTCTGGCTGCTAGTATGATAGCAAGTCCTACTGCATCTGCAGCAAGTGATCAACCAGACTTAGAAACAGTGAAAAAACTTATTAAAGAAAAGAAGCTCGATGAAACGGTCGAACTGCAAGGCTACAATGAAGACGGTGATTTTGAAGAAGAAGAGCCGAACAATCATTTTGAACAAGCAAACGCAATCGAACTTGATGACTATGCGATCGGGACGCTTGCTGATCAAGATAAAGATTATTATAAGGTCGAAATTAATGAAGATGAAGATGTTCATTTCATCGTTTCTCTTTATTCAACTGAAATCGAAGGCTCAGAGATGGAGCTTAACGTAAATTTATATAATGAAAATAAGGAAGAGTTAGAAGCTGAATTTGAGGTTTCTGATGAGTTTGGATACTTATCTGCCACAACACTAGACCCAGGCGTCTATTATCTTGAAGCGTCTGATCTTGCTAATCTTAACAATGGAGAAAACTATTATTTAAATGCTTTCTTGTTCGATCCTGAACCAGAATTCCAGCGTATTGGCGGGAAAGATCGCTATCATACCGCTGCAAAAGTAGCAATTCGTTCCCATGGTGGGTATACGACAGAGAACGTGGTACTTGCGACAGGAAGTGATTTCCCTGATGCACTAGCTGCAGCTCCACTCGCGTATTCATTGGGTGCCCCAATCTTGTTAACAGGGAAAAACACGTTACCTAACTACACAGAAACGGCATTGGATCTGCTAGAAACGTCTCATGTCACCATCGTGGGTGGAACTGGCGCTATTTCTAAAGATGTACAAACCTACCTTGAAGAAGAATTAGGAATTGAGGTCAATCGTATTTCTGGAAAAGATCGATATGAAACTGCTGCAAAAATCGCTGGTGAAATCTCATATGGAGGACCAGTTGTTGTAGCTGACGGAACGAACTTCCCTGATGCATTATCGATCGCACCAGTTGCTGCAGGAAACATGATGCCAATCTTGTTAACACAGAAAAACAACATCCCATCAGCAACAAAAAAAGCACTTAGAAATTTTGACTCTACTATTGTAGTAGGAGGAACAGGTGTCATTAGCAATTCTGTTTTGGAAGATTTACCTGATGCTGAGCGAATCTCAGGAAAAGATCGTTACGGAACTTCTGTAGCAATCGCAGAAAAGTTTGATTTGGACCGAGAGTTTGTTTTCCTTGCGAACGGAAGAAGCTTTGCAGATGCCCTTTCAGGCTCAGTGTTTGCAGCAAGCCTAAATGAGCCAATGCTTCTCACTCCTAAAGAACAGCTTGCCCCTGAAGTGAAGCAGTTCTTTGAAGATCACAACACATTCTACTTTAGATTACTAGGTGGAACAGGTGCTGTAGGTGATGGCGTAGAAGATGATATTTGGAGTATTTTTGAGTAATCTTATATAAAAGCAATAACTAGAATCTTAGATAACGAGTACCTAGAAACATAGGGTGCTCGTTTTTCTTTTCTTATATAAAAAAATATTCCTTTAGATATATTTCTATAGCAAAGAAGAGTAACAGCGAGTATTTTATCGGTTTTGTTCAATAAACGGAGAAGAGTAATAATTATTATTACAAATATTACTATTGTTACATTTTCATTACAAAAAGAGTGTGATATAGTGTACTAGGAGTTAATAATTGGAATTAATAAACTTGGAAGGAATGAATCTAGTGAAAAAAACAGTCAGCATTTTATTCACATTACTTTTGGTAGCTAGCATACTAGTGCATCCAACTGCGAGCGCTACCACAGGTAGTCCTGTCCATATGAAAAATGGCATTGAACAAGGTTCTAAAGAAGTTGCGCAAGAGCAGGAACCCAATGATTCTATTGAAAATGCGAATGAAATCGAGTTAGAAGAAGCTTTTAAAGGAACGTTTACAAAGGATGATAAAGATTACTACAAAGTAACGATTACTGGTGACGAGCTAGTTGATTATTCACTAGGATTATTTAAAGAAGATTATTCAGTGAATGATATGGATTTCAGCATCACAATCTATGATTCTGGCCAAAAGGAAGTAGAACCGTACAAAACTATTAATGATGGTGCTTACTTTCACGGGGTGTATAAGCTACAACCGGGTGTTTATTACATAGAAGCATCGGATTTAGCAAATTTGGATAATGGTGAAGAATACATTCTTTTTCAGGAACTTGTTGTTTTTGAAATGCCGTATGTCGATCGTGCAAACGGAAAAGACCGTTATGAGACAGCAGCCTTTATCGCATACATGCAAACATTAGAAGGTGGGGGAGCAACAGATAACGTTGTACTTACAACAGGTTCAAATTATGCTGATGCTCTAGCAGGTGCGCCACTTGCGTACCACCTCGAAGCGCCAATCCTGCTAACGATGAAGAATAAGCTTCCAGATGATACAAAGGGAGTGTTAAACTTCCTAGAAGCTAAAACGGTAACCATTGTTGGAGGGACAGGAGTCGTTTCGAAGGATGTAGAGAACTATTTAAGAGAAAGGCTTGGTTTAGAAGTTAATCGCATCTCAGGGAAAGATCGTTATGAAACGGCAGCTGCAGTTGCTGCAGAACTTCCGAAGACAGACACTGCGGTTGTTGCATATGGAAAGAACTTTCCAGATGCATTATCGGTTGCTTCTGAGGCAGCGCGAAATGGGATGCCAATCTTGTTAACAGACACACATAACGTTCCAGAGGCTACAAAGAAAGCACTAGAAAACTATGAAAAGAGTTATGTAGTAGGTGGAAAAGGCGTTATCAGCGAGGATATCCTTAATAATGAATTGCCTGATCCAACGCGTCTTTCAGGAAAAGATCGTTATGCAACTTCTGTTGCGATCGCAAACGAATTTAACAATGATAAAAACTTTGCAGTCGTTGCAACAGGAGAAGGCTTCGCAGACGCTTTAACAGGGTCATTGCTAGCAGCTAATTATACACAACCTCTTCTGTTAACACCTAAAGAAAAACTTGACCCTTCTGTAGCTGCTTACTTCAAAGAGAACAAAACACGTTATTACACCATTCTTGGTGGTGATGGAGCAGTTAGTAAAGAGGTAGAAATTCATATTTGGGAATTAATAGAATAATGAATGAAAAAGTGGGGTCTGTCACGTATCTGTCCCCCAATAATCAATTAAACTACTAAAATAGAGGGAGCACGAATCAAGTGAAAAAATCAGTCGGAATTCTTTCCTCAGTCATTATGGCAACGAGCTTGTTAGCAGGACCAGTAGCACATGCGGAGGAAGATCTACAAAACGGTCCCAATGATTTTACCTATATAGATGAAGTGGAGCTCAATGATACGTTTAGTAGTGCAAATCAAACTCTTTCAAATGATGTTATCATTCACGGTACGTTTTCTGAGAGTGATGAAGACTATTACAAAGTAGAAGTAACTGGTGAAGGATACAGAGACTTAGGAATATATATCGGTCAACTAGATGGTAAGAGGTCGGGTATGAAAATGGAGATTGCCCTTTATAATAGTAAAAAAGAAGAATTGCACAAGACCAGATCCAATGATTCTTCAGAAGGTCAATTCTTAGTAACAGCAGGCACTTATTATGTTAAAGCTCAGGATCTCAATAATGTTAACAACGGTAAGACTTATAAATTATTGGCTTTTGTTACTGAAGAAATAGAAAGGTTTGTCACTCGTATACAAGGATCTGACCGTTATGAAACTGCAGCAAGAATTGCGATGGAGTCTAGAGGCTTCGGTTATGCTGAAAACATTGTTCTTGCTTCGGGACAGGACTTTCCTGATGCACTAGCTGGAGGCCCTTTAGCGTTTCATCTTGATGCTGAACTTCTTCTAACTCAAAAGAACAAATTATCTAAGGCGACTGAAGAAGCGTTAATTGATCTTAAAACAAAGAATGTAACGATTATTGGTGGAACTGGTGCGGTTTCAAGCGAGGTTGAAAGTTATCTTAAGGATAATCTGAATATTAACGTTAATCGTATTTCAGGAAAAGATCGCTATGCAACGGCAGCAGCTGTAGCAGCAGAGCTTCCAAAGTCTGATCAGGCAGTCGTTGCTTACGGAAAGAACTTCCCTGATGCGCTTTCTATTTCACCTTACGCAGCCAAGAATAAGATGCCAATCCTATTAACCGAAACGAACAGCGTACCAGTAGCAACGGCAGAAGCGCTTAAGAACTATGGTGAAACGATTGCAGTTGGCGGTAATGGTGTGATAAGTGAAGACGTTCTTGAAGACTTGCCAGATGCAAAACGTTTATCTGGGAAGGATCGTTACAGGACTTCTGTAGCAATTACAGACTACTTTGGTTGGGAATTACCAGCTTCTTATTTGGCTACTGGAGAAGGATACGCTGATGCTCTTTCTGGCTCGTTACTTTCAGCTAAGACAGAAATACCGTTACTACTAACAACTAAAAATGAGCTTGCTCCGTCAACCAAAGCGTACTTGAAAAATAACTACAAATATCAGTACTTTTTATTAGGGGGGCAAGGGGCAATTGAGAGTACAGTAGAACGAGACTTAATGGACTTATTAATAGCTGGAGAATAATAGGTACAGAAGAGAATCTAGCCTGCATATCTTCTCTCAGTAGTGAGAACCTGACAGTTGTTAGGTTCTTTTTTTGTTAACTAATAGATTGCAAGGGTAATAGAAAAGTATGTAGAAGATGTATGGTGGGGTGAAACAGTGGAAAGCTCTACCTCTTGAAAATCGAACAAAGGAGGACCTAGTCGTCATGAACATTGCAGGAAAATCTCTAACATCATGGAAAGCAGAATATCCACTACTGAACGAACTCATTGATTATAATGAAGTCTTTTGGCAGAATCCTAGCAAAGGTTTATCAAACTCAAATCTCGATTTAACTCTCGATGATATTCAAGAAGCAGAGGCACGCTTCAAACGATTCGAACCTTATTTTAAAAAGGTATTCCCTGAAACGGATGGCGTGATCGAATCGCCTTTAACCGAGATCGACGGAATGAAAAAGGCACTTGAAAAGGAGTACGGCGCAACATTAAATGGGAGCCTTTTACTCAAACAAGATGACCGCCTTCCCATCGCAGGAAGCATTAAAGCGAGAGGCGGCTTTCATGAAGTGATCAAACAGGCAGAGAAGCTCGCACTCGGACATAACATCTTATCGAAAGACGATGATTATAGTGTGCTAGCTGACAAAAAGTTTAAGGAGTTCTTTTCAGCCTTCTCGATTATGGTAGGTTCGACGGGAAACCTCGGCCTTAGTATTGGAATTTTATCTGCAAAACTTGGATTCAACGTTACGGTACATATGTCGAGTGATGCGAAGCAGTGGAAGAAAGATTTACTACGAGAAAAGGGTGCAACCGTGATCGAGCATGAAGGAGACTTTAGTGTTGCGGTTGATGCAGGAAGGGCGCAGTGTGAAGAAAAGCTCACGTGCTACTACGTTGATGATGAGAACTCAAAGGATTTATTCATGGGTTATGCAGTAGCGGCCTTACGATTGAAGAAGCAGTTAGATGAGAGGAACATACAGGTTAGTGCAAATAACCCGTTAACGGTTTATCTCCCATGCGGTGTAGGTGGAGGACCTGGCGGCATCGCCTTTGGACTCAATCAAGTCTTCGGTGATCACGTACATTGCTACTTCGCAGAGCCTACGCATTCACCTTCAATGCTGATCGGGTTAATGACGAACCAGCACGACAAGGTATGTGTGCAAGACTTTGGCATCGACAACCTGACAGCTGCAGACGGCCTTGCAGTGGGGAGGCCATCGAAGTATGTAGGTCAGCGGGTGAAGACATATATTGATGGTGTGTATACGATAGAGGATGAGCGGCTGTACCGCCTCCTGCATATGCTCTATAACGCAGAAGGAATCAAGCTCGAGCCATCCGCACTAGCTGGGATGATAGGTCCTGTTCATGTAGCGAAACAAGGTAGCGGGAAAGGGACACATGTTGTGTGGGCGACTGGTGGAAGGTTAGTACCAGATGAGGTGTGGAAAGAAGATTATGAAAAGGGGAAGTTGTAAAGCAGTGGTGCCGGAGTGGGGCTAGCTCCCATTCCGGCACCGCTGACAATTCACCCATTCTGCTGATCCTTTGACTTCGATTCTGAAATTCTTCCAAGAAAGAAGCCATCAACTTCAGTGAGTTTGCCTCTCCAGAGGATGCTACCTTTTGATGGAGTGGGTTTCGTATCTCCGCAATACACCCTCGCATTTTTCAAATGAATGAACTGTGCATCCTTAACACTACTGCCTTCTACAGCTTCCCCAGCCTTCATTAATTCTTCACTTAGTTTCTGAGAAACGTCACCTTCATCTTCAAACGATTCGCTTAGTGTTGAAAAGTATTCACCTGCAGAAACGAGGGTGCCTGTCACCATCGCGCCCTTCAGATTCAACGTGATGTCTAAAGAGAAGTCGTGCTTGTTCGATGCTTGTACAAAAAATTCAAGAACACTGTCTTTTTCAGGGGTAGCAGCTGTTTCAACGCTCATAATTTTATTCTCCCTTCAAGTTAACGGCTAGTACCGTGGTTTCGCCTCGCTCGTTTCAAGTCTTCTTTCAAGCTGTTCAAGTCTTTCATGCAACTTTTTATTTTCCTCCTCAAGCGCCTTCGTGTTCTGGTCGGCTGCCTTCGAGCTTAAGTAAGGATCGTTTTCCCACCAATCCATCCCGATTTCCTTCGCTTTATCAACCGAGGAAACGATCAAACGAATTTTAATTGTTAAAAGCTCGACATCCGCAATTCCAACGCGGATATCGCCAGCAACAACGACGCCTTTGTCCAACACTTTTTCTAATACATCGACAATCGTATTCGATTGTACCGGGTGTTCAACTCCCATCGTGACACCTCCACATCTCCATGAATATCAAAGCAAGCTTCCTAGTGGACCGAGATCGATGTTCAGGTCTTCCGCTTCAAGACCGAATACATCACGTAACTCTTCCATTTTTTCTTCTAATGTCATAAGAGCAACGCCAAGGTTTTCGACTTGCTCATCGGTAAGGGAACCGCCTTCGACGCGCCTCATCGCATTTCGTTCAACGATTTGCCTTAGTAATTCGATTACCGTGAGAACAAGCTGCGCTAATCCTTTTTCAGCATTTTCTTGATCGATATTAATCCTTCCATCTGTCGACTTGGCCAGTTGCATGAATCAAATCCTCCCTTTCTTCATCAAATTGTTCCGAACTAAGTGCCCCCACCTGCTGTTCGACAAGCGTTTCAACAGATGAAATCAACACTCGTAAATCTAAGTACACGAGATCAACGCCCGCAATAGATATAAGTAAATCGCCCTTTATGGCAACGCCCTTGTCGAGTATCACATCTAGAATATCGATTAGTGCAATGTCTTTGTTTTCGAGGGACTCTTTCACAGGCATGGCGCATCCTCCCTTTTTTATGAAGTGAAACTAGAGAAATGATAGGCAGGCCAAGGACCTGAGGCCTCGAATTGCCACCCTGAGGCGGTGAATTTCTCTTCATATTCCTTAAACGTGTTAATGAAGGCTTCCACCTCATCTTGGGGAAGGAGAAACACACTGTTCCAAGCCATTTTTTCTTGTCGTCCCGTCACGTCTTTGTTCCAGTTTTTCTTGATGTTTCCTAAGATCGAATGTGTTTTTAACGCTTCATGAATTCCTTCACAGAATGATGTCTTTTCATTCTCAAGCTCCTGGTCGATGTACTGATCCATTTTCTTACGCTCAAAAAACTTTTTCCCTGGCGAAAGCGCCTCGATTTCTTCCCGTTTTGCTTGTATAGAAGAACTTTGTTCGCTAATTTGCTTTCGCAGCGCTCCATCATCGCAGTAGATCTTCACGTTCCATTCTTCATTGCCTTCTAATAGGGAGAAAGTTTCCCGCAGCTTTTCCTGGTAGCTTTCGACGGTGTTTCGCAAACTGTCTTCTGATTTATACAGTGTACAAAATTTTAACGGAATCAACGTATAGTCTTTGGTAAGCTGCAGCACCGTTTCATGGTGGTGAAATGCTTTTTCCTGAAGCCACTCTACATCTTGGTCCATCTTTTCTTTTATCGTTTTTTCAGAGGCCGTGACATCACACACGATTGCGGTCACGTCACTAATCGAGATCATATATAGTTCGCGATCACCATCGAATCCTTTTAAAGAGGGGAGCGGCTGGTTAGATTCACTTGTTGGAATAAAGCTATATAAATAGAGAAGACTCATCGATTACCCTCATTTCTTTTTCGTTAATTCTTCCCACTGTTCCATTTCTAAACGCTTCGCTGTCTCATAACGCAGGAGCAGCTCTTCTTCTTTTTCTTCATACGCTTCTTCAGGAATTTCGCCTAGCTCGTACATCATCTGCAGCTGAATCAGCTTTTGCTGAATCGTAGGCAGGTCGTATAGTTCTTTGTCTGCTTCTTCTTTTATTTTCTCACCGACTTTGATCACAAGATTGATGGGTGAGGTCACCAGTTTATGGATCATGCACCTTCTTCAACCTTCAAGCGAATATTGACGAAGTTGTAGGCAGGCCAAGGTCCGGTATAACGAAACTCAACTTTGTCTTTCCACTTATCATGCGCCTCATTGACCACTGCATCGAATGCTTCCTCTTTTTCCCGGTCAACGAGAAACGAAGCGTTCAATAACATCTTCTCTCCAATCGGATCATTTGCTTTTGAAGCTTCAGCCGTTTCATCTAATGGGTTAAAAATGTCTTCTTTGATTTCTTGTTGAAGGGAAGCAAAAAGCTTCTGCGCCATTCCACCGAGCTGGATTCGTTCGTAGTAGCCAGCCGCTTCGGATTTTCCTTTTACATTAGAGGCCATCTTCTCAACCTCTGGATTTTCGTTCACTCTTGATTCGAGCCATTCGTCCTTGCCGATCACTTTTAGACCCACTTCAATCTTCCCTTTGATGGCAGGAAAAAGCTTTTCGAATTGAGGGTAAAGGTTTTCGAGAAGGACTTTTACATCATCTTCTGAGTGAAAGACGTTTCCAAAGCTGATGGGGAGGACGGTATCACTTTCTTCCATCACGCGAGAAACGGTGCTCTGATGCATCATCAGATTATCTTTCTTCGGATGGTAAATTTTCATCGGGACTTCCGCTGCAACCATCGCAGCGTCTTGATAGTGAATCGTAAACGTTTCATGATCGACGCCTTCGATCGTTACTCCGCCGAATTGCTGTTTCTTCTCTGTTTGAATCGCACAAAAAATATAAATGCCTGTGTCTTGGCTCATTCTTAAACCGCTCCTTTACGACTGGTGTCTCATATTGTGGCAGGCCTCTTTAATACGTTCTTCCGCATCGGCAATCGGATTCTCAGAATCCAATTCCCGGCTCAATCCATCGCCTAAAATATCGATGCATAAGCGCTGGAATTCTGGATGATCCCCTTCAATTGGAATGTCTGCTTCCTCTGTAAGACGGGCGATCATGAGAGACGCGCGTATGCTTGGCCCGTGGTTCTCATTTGAGTAATGGCTCCGGATTTGGTGAACGAGCGAGGTGATCGCTTTCGCTTCATCTGACGAAAGGTTGCATTTATTTTCAAGTATGCGAGCCTCTTTTTCAGTATCATTTAACGTCATGTTGATCGTAATCAAGCGATCGCGTAGCGCATCCTGCGTCTCATAAACGCCTGCATATTCTGCAGGGTTGCTCGTGAAGATAACCGCAAACTTTGGGTGAACACGAACGAACGGTTCGGTTGCTTTTGTTCCGTACAGAGGGAGCACGCCTTCTTCCAAAATGGATAGAAAAAGATTGTTCGTCGACGGCTTTGAGCGAGTGAACTCATCGTATACGAGCGTGTACCCGTTCTTCACAGCTTCGAGTAACCTCCCGTTTCGCCACTGTTCAGAGACGCTTTCATCCTTTTTATAGACGGAGCGAACGTACTGGTCGATCACGGTCTTACTTGAGTAACCCGTAAAATTCCCAATCAAGTCCCGATTGTTCAACTCGTGATTACCGTGCATCAACATGACGGGTCGCTTTCGCTTTTTGGCTAGTGCAAGTGCGACCGTTGTCTTCCCGACCCCGGATGGCCCGGTGAAATGAACAGGATACCCTGCTTCAATGTAGGTTAGCGAGCGGTCGATAAGCTTTTTTGTTGCATCATCTTCAAGAAGTGCTCGGTTATCTTTTTTCATCTTTTGGGTTAAAACTGACATCGTGTCGACCTCCTGATCTCGCTATGCTTCCTCGCCAATCGCACTGCGATAACGAACGTCTCTGCGTTTGAATGAGGTTACTTCTTTGTTTTCATTTAAAAGCACATCGTATGAGCCGACCAATTCATCCTTGGCATATCGCTTCATGTATTCTTTCTCTTCAATGACTTCAGCCGTAACTCTCCAGCCTTCGTTTTCATTGGCCTCAACTGAGGTAATCTTATGAACGGGAGCAACGTTTTCGTTAAGAAACTCGGCAACATTGCCCATGATTTGTTTAATTTCCATAGTGGCCTCCTGCATACGTAATGGAAGGGAAGAGGTGCCTTCTTAAGACACCAATCCCCGTTTGAATTAAATACTAAATTGAGGGCTGCGTTCGTTCTGTTGATTCGAAAGTCCATTCTCTTGTACGTCATCACGAAGTAACCCAACGGCCTCCGCGTAACGTAACCAAGTATCCACACTTGCGATGACGACACGTGCTTCAACTGTTAAAATTTCAATTCCTACAACTGAAACTCTTGCGAACGCATCGATTACGATTCCTTTATCGAGGATGCGGTCGATTACCTCTGCAAGACTTGAACTTTCTGCGCTTTTTTGAATAGCCATGATGTTCTCTCCTTTCAGTAGTTACGAACTGATCGTTTTGATGTCTTTGGATGTTTTAATGTTCTGGTAACTCTTGATATTCGTAGAGCTTTTGATGTTTGTTGAACTCTTGATGTCATGCACGCCTTTAATCGTTTTACTTTCGCGAGAAGAGGAGACTTCCTCTTGAAATGCATCACCAGCTTCCTTTGCCGTCGACACCTTTTCTTTTACAGATAGAAGAGCGTCCTGCACTTTTTCTTTCGCTTTCTCTGCCGTGCTGTGAACCTTGGAAGCATTCTCTTCTTTTGTGTTTTGAAGCTGTTCAGACGCCTGATTTACCTTTGATTGAACACCTTCCTGTACGTTTTCCTTAAACGTTTCATGCGCATGATCTTGAACCGTGTCCTTTACCTTTTCTTTAATGTGCTCAGGCGTATGTTCAACAACTTTTTCGGTGACTTTATCTAGCGCTTTCCCAAAGGGTTTACTCATGAGATACCCCCTCCGTGGTACGAATTACTCAATTTTCCGAAAAATGAATCTAACGTACTACATGCTAAACTGTGCGCGCTCGTTTGATTGCTGAAGAAGACCTTCTTCCTGAACGTCATCTCGAAGTAGTCCGACGGCTTCCGCGTAACGTAACCACGTATCGACACTTGCGATAACTACCCTTGCCTCAACCGTAAGAATCTCGATCCCAACGAGCGAAACACGCGCGAATGCATCGATGACAATGCCTTTATCAAGGATGCGGTCGATCACTTCTGCAAGACTCGAACTCTCTGCACTCTTTTGAATACTCATCACGTCACTCCTTTTTAAGCTGTAGAATGCCAACCATCTCAATAAATGAAATGGTTGGAAAGGAAAACAATTCACATGAGTATACCTCGGAAATGAATTGTTTAAACAAAGCTTCAACGCTCTTTCTCCCCTTTATGAAACAAATGACCTAGATGGTCCGTATATAAAAATAAGAGTAGAAGAGAGGGAGGAAACGGCACGTGGAACTATTCCTTGAGATTCTCGCAAATTTAGGTGGAATATTTGGTTTTGGCGGAGGAGAAGCGCCTGATGAAGAGAAGATTGAAGAAAACATCATCGCACTCATGGCATTCGCGTGGTTTGTAGACCTTACAAAAATGCCTGAAGCGAAGCCACTCATCACGAAAAATGAGTCTGTTCGATATGTAATCGGGAAGATGCGGGTGAAGAAAATGAAGAAGTCACCGATGTATGAAGTGCGGATGGAAAGGAAGCTGAAAAAAGAAATGAACAAGCAGTTTGCTGTAAAATCAGGATAGATATGAAGGAAAGGTGAGGAGAAGAACAATGAAATTCTATATCGCATCAAGTTTTCAAAACAAAGCGCAAGTTCAAGAGCTTCGTGATTTATTAAAGAATGAAGGGTACAAACATACATATGATTGGACGATGAATGAGAGAGCGACAACGTTTGAGGAACTTGGGAGAATAGGCACTTCAGAACTTGACGCAGTGAAAGAGTCCGATTTTCTTATCGCTCTTCTCCCTGGTGGGAAAGGGACGCACATTGAGATTGGCATCGCGCTTGGCCTTAGTATTCCTGTCTATCTTTACTCTGAAGAGGCGATAACGGACCCTGTCACTTCAAGTTCGTTTTACCATACGAGCGGGGTGACGACTTGTTCTGGCACATTAACAGATCTGTTTCATAAGGTCGTTCAGGAGAAGAAACATGCCAGAATACAATAAGCTAGTCAGAGATCGAATTCCTGAATTCATCTCACAGAATGGGAAAACCTATGAAGCTATCAAGCTATCTGACGAAGCCTTCAAGAAAGAGCTGAGAAGAAAGCTTCTTGAGGAAGTGAACGAGTATCTTGAGGCGAGTTCAGATGAAGAGGCGATCTCAGAACTTGGGGATGTAGTGGAAGTGATTCGTGCTTTAACGCGTGTTCATGGAAAAGAGTTTCGGGATGTTGAAGATGCAAGAGAGGGAAAAGAGAAAGAACGAGGCGGCTTCTCTAAAAAGATTTTCTTGAAAACGGTGGAGGGGTAACGACTTTATAGCGGGGGTCAGGAACATACCTGGTACCCGCTATTGACTATTTCCAAGATGGGCTTACAATATAAGGTAGCTCATTACGGAGGTGCACGATGCAGGAGGCAAAGAAAAATATATTAACGCTACAAGGATTCTACTTACTCGCCTTTTTCGGGGTGGGAAGCTTATTTCCGTTGTTGAGCGTCTATTTAAAACAAGTAGAAAATCTGAACGGTTCACAGATCGGTATGATCATGTCGCTCGGACCGATCATCATGATTTTCTTTCAACCAATATGGGGGATGGTGTGTGACGCCACGCAGTCACCGACTCGAGTCCTCACCTTAACAGCACTCTTAACGGGTATCGCTGGAATGGGATACCTTGTTTTTGATGGCTTTTACTGGTTTCTAGTGATCGCTATCGCCGTCGCAATCTTTCAGAGTGCGATTATTCCCGTTTCAGACAGTATCACACTGAAGTACACCGGTAAGGTAAACTATAATTATGGAAACATACGACTGTTTGGCTCGTTAGGTTTCGGTCTAGCCGTTTTCATTATGGGAAAACTTTCAGAGACAGTCTTTGGACCAGGGGTTATCTTCTACGCATTTTTGATTTCTCTTACACTAGCTTCTATCCTCGCGTGGCGTTCACCGAGTGAGCGTCAGACGAAGAAAGTGGACCTTAAGAATGGAATGAGAAAGCTACTAGTCTATCGAAAGTTTCTTCTGTTTCTTATCGTGACGTTCATGATCTTCGGACCGAACTTATCGAATAATACGTACTTTGGACTGTTTGTAGAAGATAGCGGAGGAACGTATGCGGGGATCGGACTCGCGTTTATGCTCGCAGTTCTACTCGAGATTCCGTTCATGCGAATCTCAGGAAAATGGATTCAGCGATATGGCTTACTGATGGTAGTATTATTTGCTGGAATAGCTTCCATGCTAAGATGGGTACTTTATTTCTTTGAACCAAGCTTAACGGTTATCTATGCAACCACAGTTATCCAAGGGTTCTCCCTAGGCTTATTTATTCCAGCTGGTCTTCAGTACGTTAAGGAAATCGCTCCAATCAATATGGATGCAACTGCCGTAACGTTATATGCTGCAGTGGGAAATGGAATCGGAAACTGGTTCTGTACGTTTGTTGGCGGTTATCTATATGATTTCTTTAATATTTTCGTAGTGTACTTATTCTTTGGAGGATTAGCGCTCATAGGTGTCTTACTTACTCTCGTACTCTTAAGAGCGGAACGGAGTTATTCTCAGCTAGCGCATACGAATTAGAATAGCTGTGGTAGCGGCCATGTAGCCTCTTGAGGAATGAAATGACGGCAATCTTCTACAAAAGTTTTCTTTCGGAGGTAAACGATGTTTGGTTGGGAGTACGTACCAGATTGGTTCCTATGGTTTGCACTTGCTGTTTTTGCAGGATATATTCTTTTTATCGAATGGTTTATGAATAAATGAAAAAGAGCGGGGGGCAATGCTTGACCCTCGCTCTTTTTCATTTCTAATCATCCAAAGCTCTTTTCTTATACATTATGACTACGCATATGCCGGTAACAACCGCCCATCCTGCGATGACAAATAACGGTAGCAAGAATTCAGTCATACCTACACCATTCTCCACTTTGTTCGCTAACTCGATAAGCTGCACATTCGGCATATATTCGATAAATGCTAGAATCGCATATTTGTCCGCGAATGATTGCAGGACCGAACCAAATCCGAAAATAAACATCACCGGCAGCACCATGACCGAGGCTTCCATGACGGACTTCGATAGCAATCCCACAAGCGTACCTAGCGCGATATAAAACACCGTGGAAAGAAGAATAGCAAATCCTACTACAACTAGATTCGAAGGCTCATACCCAGTAATGAAGGAACAAACAACGATCGTCGCGATTGTAAAAAGAAACGTTAGCGCGCTTTTGCCACCCAGAATCTCTGATAGTGTTGCAGGTGAAAGCATGAGTCCTCTTAACGTATTCTTCTCCTTCTCTTCAGCGATCAAGGCACTCTGAATAAAGACGGCTACTGCAGCGAACGTAAGGTTGATCACAGTGTAGTGAGCTTCGATCGATATAAGATCAGACGTACCGTAGAAAACGGCTAATATGAGCGGTAAGAGTGCGGTCGTAATGACGAATAAATTTTTCGTTAAATCTTTTACATCTTTTTGGAAGATCGCATACGCGCGCCTCATCGAAAAAGTCATACCAATTCCCTCCCTGTCACGTTGATGAAGATGTCCCCTAACGTCGGTTCGTTTGAATAAATCGAGGCGACCTGGCTGCTCGACATATACTGCTGCATTCGTTCAGCATCTTCCGGTCCATTCTTCATAACAACTTTCCTTCCATCGTTTAACTCCACCGTAATCGTTGAATCTGAGAACTGTCTTTTTATCTTCTTCGGTTCATCGAGTAACTGAATCCTCCCTTCATGAAGAAACGCGACTCGATCGCAAAGTAACTCTGCTTCGCTCATGTCGTGCGTTGTCAAAAAGATCGTTGTTCCTTCGTTATTCAGCTCACGCAAGCCACGGTAAATATGTCGCGAGTTAGCAGGATCCAGGGCTGAAGTCGGCTCATCTAAAAAAAGAAGGTCCGGTTTATGCAAAAGAGCTCTCGCAAGGAGAACGCGTTGCAGCATTCCCTTTGAAAGACGGGAAACAAGTTTCTTCTGCTCATCTTGTAAATTTACGATTTCTAACACGTCAGTGATACGAGCATGTGTAACGCCATAGAGCTCGCAATACAACTTAAGGTTGTCGTAGATCGATAGTCGATTATACAGACCGCTATTATCGGTTAAAATTCCGATTCTACGATGAGCACCTTCCTTCGATAATCGGTGGGAGCTGATGCCGAATACAGTAGCTTCACCATCTGTAGGTGAAAGTTGATCCGTCAAAATTTTAATCGTCGTCGTTTTTCCAGAACCGCTTGGTCCTAGAAATCCAAAGATTTCTTTTTTCTTAACTGAGAAATCCACTTCATTTAACGCCACCTGGTTACCAAATGCTTTCATCAATGAACTTACTTCTATGATATTCTCCAACATCATACCTCCTCGTTGTTTGTAACCTAAGATTACAGAACGATTGATAAGGAGGCATTAAAATCCCGTCAAACGGAGGCTGAAAAGGTTAAATGGAGCATTGGAAGGGATGAGTGGTGTCTATTTTTATCCGAATGGAGCATGTTAAATGCCGAGTATCTCTCTTAATGTCGCCATTTTATTCTTAGACAGTGGAAGCTCTGATGAATCTTCAAGGATGAGGCCATACGCATTTCTTGTCCAGGTGATGACTTCAGTTACTTTTTCTAAGTTTACGAGATACGAGCGGTGGCAACGGAAGTAACCGTATGAAGCTAACTTTTCTTCGTATTCCGTTAACGTGAAAAACCCCTGGACCTCCTCACCGTTCACATGGATGGTGACATCCCCTCCAGAACTCTCGAGATAATTGATTTCCGTAGGATCAAACAATAGAATCTTCTTCTCAGCTTTGGCAGGAATCTTCCTAAAGTGAATAGAGGGTGAAACGTTCGGCTCAGCTTCTTCGTCCTCTGACTCCTCAGAGGAGGTGTCGTCTTCACTTTCTAAACCGTGTAATCCATTTTCATTCAAACGATATGGAATGTCAGCAAGTGTAATCGCACTTTCTATGTTTCCTGTGAGGATCAATACACATTTTTGCTGTTGCTTTAAATAGGTGACAAGTTTGAGAAACACCCGTTTCGTTTCCATATCGACATTCTGATCTGGCTCTTCAAAAACAAACAGCAGCGGATCCTGAATGAGGGAGAGAGCGAATTGGATCCTTCTTTCTTCTGAATACGTAAGTTTTTTAACTTTTACATTCTTCTTATCTTCAAGCTGTACGAGGCGAAGAACATCTTCAATACGTACATTCGACTTGTATAATCCTTTATAAAATTTAAAGTTATCGAGCACGCTCAGTCGTTCATAAACGCCACCTTTTAAAAAGTACACGCCAATATCAGAATTGTGTTTTGAGATATTCTTTCCATCTAGTTGAATAGATTCTTGGAAAAGTGGGTCTCGACCAGTGAAACCTTTAAGCAATTCACTAATGAAACTCATATTGGAATGAAGTGCAACGGTCTCGCCTTTTTCGATAACCAAATCAAACGCTGGGAGAACTAGTTTATCGCTAATCTGCTTTTCAACATTTTTTATCGTTAACACCTTTAAAACTCTCCCCCTCTATAGGTTGGATGTTCTTACATAGCGATCCGTATCCTTAGTTTAGTAATCTAATTATTTCATTTAATTACATAAAAAGTAAGAGTCGAATTAAAAAGAGGGGACCTGGCACATGCCTGATCCCCTTCATCGTCAATTCCGCAACTCAAAGCTCTCCGCACTAACGGTATAGCTCGCACTAGATGCTTTAGCTTTCTTTTTCTTTCTTCTATAAGTCGGACTCGCTTTTAACCCATACACAATGCCGTTAATCGCTAGAATCGTCAGCGCAAACGCCGTCACTGGTGCAAGAATCATCCATGGGAACGAGTTCACGTACTGAAAGTTCTGCGCGATCAAGCCTGCCCATTCGTTTGACATCGAAAATGAAGCAGTCGTTGCATCTCCAGTTTCGAAGTCATATTCAAGGACTCTCACGTCTGTTCCCCCAATGAATACTTTCAATAAGCCGAGGTGTGCAAAGATGATGAGTACTTGTCCGACTTGCTGAATGAAGATGATCAGCAGCTTCGGATTTAAGAACGGCGCCATGTGGGCTTTGAAAATATGAAAGTGACTTCCACCCATCACTTTCGCGCTATCGATGAACTCTTTCTGCGCAATGAGGTCGAGTTCTTTCTGTACGTATAGCGACAGCACTGGGACACTGATGAGCACGAGAACGAGCATAGGGAATATGATCTTCGTTGGCGTACTGTAGCTCCAGCTGAACGTCATCACGACGGGTGCGATCAGTACATACGTGAAGATCGTAACAGGAGCATAGTGAAACGTATCTGCGAGACCAGCGAGAAATTTACGAAAAGACCCGGGGAGTAAGAACAGTAAATAACCCCCCATCGCAGAAAGAACGATCCTTCCTAACGCCACGAGAATCGACAGGCCAATCGTAAACTTCGCTCCTTCCAGAAGTTTCAGCATAAAGTTATTTCCGTCGATGTCACTACCGAGCGGGAACTGTGTTGACGGTGGGAAAGGGGCTAATGCAACGATATCGCCATTACTGTCGTAGAGAACCTTTTCCGGTTTCGGTGCTTCACCGAGCGCACTATACAAAAAGCTTCCAACGAGAAGGAGGACGATGAACAGGGTGCCTCCAGTGACCATCGGTTGTTTGATCAGCTTCTTCATCAAGAATCACCCATCACATTAAAGGATTTTTCTAAGAACCATTGAGTAACCGTAAAAAAGAGAAATGATGGAAGGAACACCATAAATAATCCCATCGTAACAATCTCGTTATTGAGAACGCCGTTTTGAAAAATAAAGGTCATAAACCCTTTTATTTCAAAGATCACTTCAAGCATCAAAAGGTTCGCTAATGCAAAAAGGAAGATGCCTTTGAAATGGTTGAAGAGAGTGAAAATCGAATTTCTAAAAATATGTATGAGTAAGATGCGACTACGATTCAATCCCTTGCCTCGCGCAAGCTCAACGTAGAGAAGCTTCTCTTCATCTTCAAACGATAGCAGTAAGTATTTATAGATGTAGAGGGCAGGGAGAAATGAGAGAACGAGGATCGGGAGAAGAAACGCTTGTTCTCCGAACCCACTCGTAATGTTAAATAACAGAATCTCGGTCTTTTTATAAATCCAAATGATCACGATCTGGGTAATGAGAATGATAAAGATATCAGGCAATGATTCCATTACAAAAAGGAACGCTTTCGGGAATCTCCTTCTGTGAGTGGGTAATAACATCGTTAAAATCGTCAGGAGAATCGCTGCAACGAGCGCTATGAATAGAGATGCGATCAAATATTGCATCGACTGAAGATAGGCCTCCCAAAATTCAGGGAACAGCGGCCACACGCCACCACGTGCATAGTACTGATCAGCATTTCCTGAGAAGATTACCGCGATGGTATCGATGATGTTCGTAACATACGCACCTACATTCATCACGATGTTATCTGATAGAAAGAGCGTATTATTGAGCTCTTTCCGTTCGATCATCTTGAGAACTTCAAGCTGCGACTCCATGTTGAAAAGAAGATAGGGAAGGGAGCCGATGAGAAAGATCCCTATCGAAGTGAGTATGAATTGGATAGCGGTTCTTGTGAAGAAAGAACGTACCATGTAGATCCCCCTTGTCTCTACTGTGCGATATTGGCGGCCAACGGAACGAAGCGTAATAGATTGTCGAGTTCATTCATATCGCCAGTAGCTGCGACGTTACCACTTGGGTCGATGATAAAGATAGTCGGCACTTTTTTAATATAATACGTTTCAAATAATTCTGGAGCGACTATATAAGAAGTATTAGCGATAGAAGGACAAGATTCCTTCCCTAATTTTTCCTGTGACACAATAAGCATGTTCGCCTCGAATTGTTCTGCAAGATGTGGCACATTGTTCAGTAGTGTTGAGCAAGTGGGGCATGTTGCACTTCTGAAGATCATGATCGTGTGTTTTCCATTTAACTCACTCATGGAAAGAAGACGATTGTTTTGATCCTTCGAGCGAAAAAGCGGTGCTGGATCACCAATTCGTAACGCTTTTTCCTCAACTGTTCCACCACTGCTTCTAAACCGGTTAAGAAAGTGGGTAACCTGCTTCAAAAAATATAGTAATATAGCAAATTGAAAGAATAGAAAGAGCCATAATCCGATATGAGACAGTAGCTGCCAGTTCATTCTTGTATCCTCCTTTACGCTAGCAATCTTGTAAAATGCTTCTTTAGCGTTGTGACTTCACGTACGATGATGATGCAGATCAGCGTAACCCATCCCCCGCAAAACGCAATAAAGAAAGATTCAGGATAAACGTCGCGAATTGCCTTTCCGCTTATTACCGCATCAAGCATACCCAGTTCAACTTGACTGATGAAGAGAAGAGAAGCGCCAATCATGATGACGACGTTCCGCAAAACAAGCCTCCATGAAAGGAGGTTCTCCCCAACAATCCCGCCACACCCACACGATAAGTCAGTTCTCCCTCTTTTAAGGTTGATGACGATGGCTAGTGTATAGGTTGCGATCAATAGTATAGAAAATGAAACGCTTACGTTAAAAAACAGTCCTACTAGAATACACGTGCCGAGCAGTAGCTCTACCGTTACGTCCAAGAATCCAGCGATTTTAAGAGGATAGAGGCGAGCCCTATCCGTAAGAAGAGAATCACGCTTGAATCTCCTTCGAGAATGTTTTGGCTTGCTTAGGTATGATTGTAAAAGATTGATAGAGGAGATGTTGTAAACGATAGAGTGTAACTATAAACGGGGATAAGGAGCTTATCTTACGTTTTCTACGGTTTTTGTTTGAAAATATAACTGGAGGAATATTGAATGAAAGAGGAAGGAAGGACTATGAAGAGAGTTTCTATAGGAAGTAAAAGGGAATTACGTATATCTTTCTACCTTGGTCATAATAGGTTTATAGTAGGAGATGGATGGAGGTGACAATCTTTCAATTTGTTACCTATTTCAGAAAACCAGAACGATTATAGTAATCTATCCTTGCTGCGCTAGACTTTTTAGAAGATGAAAAACAGCATTTATGGTTATCCCTTAAAACATTGAATGAAATTTGGACTCTCAATCATTACCTTTGCATAATTATATTGACCTATTTTTCATCGTAAGGGTATAAATTTAGTCAATTCTTCCGATAGATAAAGATGTAGTTAGTTATCGGTATTTTTATAAGTAGGAATTTAGAAAGATTGAATTCTAACTAGGTTTCAGGAATATTTTAGACCTATAGGTAATTTTTTCTTATTTCCACCTACATAGTTAGACATATTATGCTAAAATATAACTTGTGAATAAGCCGACCTTATAAAATATCCACTTCATAATCACAAAAATTATCGAAAAAGAGGGATTGAATGAACGGTACATGGATGACTCCTGAAGAGATTGCATGGAAAAAGAAACGTAACAAGCAAATAGGTTATGCTCTAATACCTTTATTTTCAATACTTGTAGGCGCTGTCATTAGTTTGCTAGCAAGTTAAAAGACCATCTGATCATACTCAGATGGTCTTTTATTATGTTTAGATAAATTGATTCCTCCTAATACAAAATTTGCCCAGCCACTATTCTATATCCCAACTGCAATCTTTAAAGAATCTCCCCAAACGTACCCATACCAAGATTTCGTTCATATTTTCTCTTCTTTCTTTTATGGTACTCATTACGATTGATTCAGTAACTTATACTCACCTATTAGCAACCTATTCATAAAGATCGCTATGATTCGACGAAATAAATGAGTGAGCATATTTTTTAAGTTGTACCATAATAAAAGTTTGAAATCTAAAAGCTCCGGGTAGATAGCTCCTAGTCAACACTGATTGCTAGTTACCATAAGGTCGTTATAACGTACAAAAAGTAGGCGAAAAGAACTATTTATCGAATTATTTAATTGTAAACAAGTGTAAATTCTCTCAATTAAGTGGAAATTACTTGAAGTCGGTGCTATAATCAAAAAAATAGTTTACGAGATGACGGAGGTAAGGTGTTAATGGATACAAAAGAAGAAGGGAATTTAATGTGGACGGAACTTCAAGCGTTTGTTCAAGAAGTAGAAAAAGAGCAAAAGCAGCCAGAATCTGCAGGACCGTACATAGAAAAGATTAGAAAAATCCTTACGAAGTATATGTCTGCTGACGAAGCCAAACTGTATACGGATTGAACAACGAAAAGAAGGTGCTTTTGAGGAATGTCAAAAGCACCTTCTTTTTAATTAGCTGATTCCTAAATGATCTTTCAATTTTTGAGTAATCATTTGTTTCTCTTGCTCAGGTACGATGTAGTACCAAAGGTTATCGATCATCTCACCATGACCGTTGATTTCAAATGTATTCATATTCTTACGTGCACTTCTATAATTTTGGAAAATATTATTCATTTCTTCAAACGTCATGTTCGTCTTCACGTTGCTGCCAACAGCATCGAGTAGGGTGCCTACTTTATTGATACTACCAACACTAGCGCCTTCATTAATAATAGCCTTTATTACTTCGCGCTGACGGTCATTACGGCCAAGGTCACCTTTAGGATCTTCGTAACGCATTCGTGAAAACGCAAGAGCTTCTTGTGCATTTAACTCAATTTCACCTTTAGGGAAGCTGTATCCTTCATAGTCAAAAGAGAGTGGGTTATCGACCGTTACTCCTCCGAGTGCTGACACAACATCCTTAAATGCTTCCATGTTTACTTTAAAATAATAGTCGATTGGGACATCCAAAAAGTTTTCAACCGTATCCATCGTCATTTCAACGCCGCCATATGCATAGGCATGGTTCATTTTCTCAATCGTCCCGCGGCCTACAATCTCTGTTCTGGTGTCACGTGGTAAGTTAAACATATACATCGACTCATCGTTAGGATTAAGGGTGATCATAATCATCGTATCAGATCGCCCCTGATCGTTCGAGCGTTCATCGACGCCTACGAGAAGAATGGAAATCGGATCTTTTTCAGCCATATTTACGTTTTCAGTTCGTTTAGCTGACGTTTCACGATCGATTGGCTCATGCATCGTACTAGCCGTATCTTTCACTGAAGAATATAGGTAGAAAGCATATCCCCCTGCCGAAATCAAAAGTACTCCCATGATAATACCGGTAATTAGTAAGAACTTTCTCATAAATACATTCCAGCTTTCTATAAAGTAATAAATTCAAATATGTGCAAAGTCCTAATCTTTATTATACGTCCAAGTAAAACGCAAAGTAAATACCTTCCAAAAACAAAAAGGAATAGACAAAACCGGGAAATATAGTAAAGTTAAACAGTTGTTTTGGTGAGAAACTTCAAAAAACGACAGCAGAATATGCTACTCTAATAGAATAGTGCAAATTTTGAAAGGGGAGCATCATATGATCGATATTCACTCACATATTCTACCAGGAATAGATGATGGAGCGAAAACGATAGAAGATAGTTTGGCTATGGCTAGGCAAGCCTATGAGCAGGGGATTACAAAAATCGTAGCTAGTCCACACCACAGAAACGGCTCATTTGAAAATAATAAAACTACTATATTAAATGAGGTTGGTTTGTTAAACACAAAGTTACAGCAAGAGAGTATCAATATAGAGATTCTACCAGGCCAAGAAAACCGAATCTATGGAGAACTCATAGAGGATGTTAATGGTGAAGAACTGTTGACAGTGAATGATACTGGAATGTATATGTTGATCGAATTTCCATCGAGTCATCTTCCACGCTATGCAAATAAACTCCTATTTGATCTCCAAGTAAATGGAATTATCCCGGTTATTGTCCACCCTGAACGAAATCGTGAAATTATGGAGAATCCTGACCGGCTGTTTAAGTTAATAAAAGAAGGAGCACTGAGTCAACTGACCGGCTCAAGCGTTACTGGAAAGATGGGCAAAAAGATTCAAAAGTTCTCTATGGATTTAATTCAACATAACCTTGCGCATTTTGTTGCATCTGACGCTCATAACATCACAAATAGGCCTTTTGACTTAAGAAAGGCAATGGAGTCAGTTGAACGAGAATTCGACATGTCGACACGGTATATGCTGCAAGAAAATGCCGAAGAGATGATCCGAGGAAAAATGGTATCGAAAGAACTACCAGAAGAAATCAAGCGTAAGAAATTCTTAGGATTATTTTAAGAAATTATGACAGAAAAAGTAACAGAAAAAAATCTTTCGACACGAAAATTAAGAAAACAGCAATGCAAGCCTTTTCTTCGCTAATATTCGACAAAAAAGAACGGGTAATTCGTACTAATACTATTTTCGTGGGGGTGTATATCGAAAATCCACCTCAAATTCGATGGTTTTCTGTGTTATAGTGGAATCTGTACTGGAAAATGTTACTCATAAAACTAAAATTTTTATATTTTGCTGGAGGCATCTAATGGAAGAAACAATCAGCTTGAAGGAATTATTCGAAGTATTAAAAAAACGACTCTCCCTAATTCTACTCATCACGTTAGTTGCTACAGTGACTAGTGGAATCGTCTCATATTTTCTACTAACCCCAATCTATCAAACATCTACTCAAATCCTAGTAAACCAAAAAGCAAATTCTGAAAACGGTTTTGACATAAACCAAGTAAGAACAAACGTTGAATTGATCAATACATATACCGTCATTATAAAAAGTCCGACTATCCTCGATCAGGTAGTAGAGGATCTAGATTTAAATATGTCTACGAGTGCATTAAATGAAAAAATTTCAGTTAGCAATGCTCAAAACTCTCAAGTCGTTTCAGTTCAAGTACAAGATTCAGATCCTGCACTTGCTGTAAAGATAGCGAATACAACGGCAAGCGTATTTGAAAAAGAAATCAGTTCGATTATGAATGTAGATAACGTTAGTATTCTTTCAAAAGCAAACTTTGAGGGAACACCTTCACCAGTAAATCCAAAACCAGTATTGAACATGGCGATCGCCTTAGTAGTTGGGTTGATGGTAGGAGTAGGACTTGCGTTTTTACTAGAATATCTTGATAACACGATTAAAGATGAAGATGATATTGAAAACGTACTTGGTTTACCTGTCCTTGGAACGATTGCAGTTATAAGTGATAAAGAGGTTGGAACACGTACAGAAAAGTCTAAAAAGTCGATGAGGAGTGAAACCGTTGAGTCGTAAGAATAGAAAGTCGATCACAGTAGCGAAAGAAAGAAGTTTGCTCACTCATCAAAACCCTAAATCTCCAATTGCAGAGCAATATAAAACGATTCGGACAAACATTCAATTTGCAGCTATAGAGGAAGATATGCGTACGATTATGATTTCATCATCAGGTCCAATGGAAGGTAAATCAACTACGATAGCTAATCTCGGGGTAGTAATGGCGCAACAGGGCAAACGCGTGCTCATCGTGGATGCCGATTTAAGGAAGCCAACAGTTCATTATACGTTCCGTACGATGAATACGAGAGGAATAACAAATGTCTTAACGAGACAGGCGGATTTAAAAGAAGTTACATCTGAGACTGAGGTTCCTAATCTAGAGGTATTAACAAGCGGACCAATACCGCCTAACCCTTCAGAATTACTAGGTTCAAAAGCGATGGATAAATTGATTGAAGAAGCACTAAACATTTATGATCTTATATTGTTCGATTGCCCTCCAATTCTTGCAGTGGCAGATTCTCAAATTATTGCAAATAAAGTACAGGGTACTGTACTTGTTGTCAGTAGTGAGACGACTGAAAAAGAAGCAGCTATCAAAGCAAAAGAACGGTTAGAGAGTGCAAGTAGTAAGTTGCTAGGAGTAGTGTTAAACCGGAAGAAGATGAAAGAAGGCAGTTACTATTACTACTATGCACAGAAGTAAGTAACTTACCGGTAATTCTAATTAATGGGGAGACTCTGAAAGATAAAAAATCTAAAAAGATTGGAGAGTGATTAAATGACCTATCGAAAACGATTGTCGTACTTAATCGTGATTGACTCATTGATTGTCGCTTTCGCTATTTTCTTAAGTAGTTTCCTATTACATTACAATGCACTACTTACATCTCTTCCATTAATAGCGAGCTCATTTGTTTTACTTCTTGGTCATCATTTTTTCTCATACTATTACAAGCTTTATAAACGAGCATGGCAATACGCCAGTATAGGCGAACTTGTTGTTATTTTTAAAGTTGTAACTTTCTCAATTGTTGTAGCAGCAATTGCCCAACTAATCTTTATTCAAGATATCTACTTCCGAGCACTTGCAATCTCTTGGATGCTTCATTTGTTGTTAATTGGAGGGTCACGTTTTTCATGGCGTATATTCCGAGATAATTACATAAATCCAAAAAGTAAGAAAAAAAGGGTGTTGGTAGTTGGGGCAGGATCAGCTGGGATGATGATTGTACGGCAATTAAGACAAAGTGCTGAATCCGATCTTAATCCAGTGGGATTTATTGATGACGATACAAAAAAACAACAGCTTGAAATTATGGGTGTCCCTGTACTCGGAACCACAAATGATATAACTCAATATGTAAGAGAATTTGATATCAATAATATCGTCATTGCTATCCCTTCCCTATCAAAGAAAGAGCTAAACCGTATATATGTTGAATGTTCAAAGACAACTGCTAAAACACAAATTATTCCAATGATAGAAGACCTAATGGTAGGGAACGTCTCAATTAATCAATTCCGTGATGTAAAAGTAGAAGATTTACTTGGGCGTGAACCAGTGCAATTGGATACTGAAAACATCGCTGAAACGATTACTGGGAAAACGGTACTTGTCACTGGTGCAGGTGGATCAATCGGATCGGAAATCTGTCGACAAATTGCTAAGTTTAAACCAGATCAATTACTCCTATTAGGGCACGGAGAAAATAGCATCTACTTAATAGAAATGGAATTACGAGAGCTATACGGCGAGTCGATTACAATTACTCCTGTTATTGCAGACGTACAGGACTTAGAGCGCTTAGAAGATGTGATGAGTCACTACCGACCAAGCGTTGTCTATCATGCAGCTGCTCATAAGCATGTTCCTTTAATGGAAGCAAATCCACATGAAGCCGTTAAGAATAATGTAATTGGAACAAGAAATGTGGCTCAAGCTGCTAGTCTTGCGTCAGTGGAAACATTTGTCATGGTTTCAACTGACAAGGCAGTTAACCCAACGAGTGTTATGGGGGCTACTAAACGAATGGCAGAGATGGTTGTGCAGCATATGGATACGATTAGTTCAACTCGATTTGTGGCGGTCAGATTTGGAAATGTACTTGGAAGTCGTGGCAGCGTCATTCCGTTGTTTAAGAAGCAAATTCAAAAGGGCGGTCCGGTTACCGTTACTCATCCTGATATGATTCGTTACTTTATGACGATTCCTGAGGCATCACGGCTGGTTATTCAGGCTGGTGCGATGGCTAATGGCGGAGAAATCTTTGTTCTCGATATGGGGGAGCCGGTTAAGATTGTAGATCTTGCTCAAAATCTTATCAAACTATCGGGTTATTCAGTAGATGAAATTGGAATTAAGTATGCTGGAGTGCGACCTGGTGAGAAGTTGTATGAGGAGCTTCTTGGTAAAGACGAGGTTCATGATGAGCAGGTTTATCCTAAGATTTATGTTGGGAAGTCTTTGAATGCTGACCTAAGAGTCGTGAATGATTTTGTAGAACAGTTTGAAAATATGGATAAACTTAGCGTGAGGGATATGGTTTTGGATATTGCTCATGACCGAGCTCGCGAGAATCAGAAAATATTGCTAGCAAAATAACTTGGTGATGATATTCGTTGTGTAAGGAAAAGAGTGCCCCGCCAAATCGTATAGGATAATCATACTTTGGTGGGGTTTTCTATGTCTGTTTTTAGTAATTTGTTGTTCGTTTACTAAAACTATTAGTAACAAACAAGAGATTATCAAACGTATTTAGTAAAAGTGAATCATTTAGGTGATGTCTACTTACCGTTATTAATGTAGATACTCGGCTGAGCTAAGGGTGTATTAGTACACCTTAGTCACTTCGTGTTGACAGTGGTTCGGTGTGAGGTGGGGTTAGATGCCCTTTAATATTATTTATTAGGAATGAAAGAGGTTTTTCTCTTATAGAAATTCTTACATTATTAACTATTATAAGTATCATAGCTTCAATTGATGTCCTACCTTTACATAACCTGCGTCATCAAACAGAGAAGGATGTTTGCCTCATATTACTAGGTTTTAATGAAGAGATCGATCTGCATTTGTAGGTTGTTGGTAGTTTAAGAAGAGGAGAGAGGGGTTGAAAGGGAGTTATATATGTAGTATGAAAATCAATTTTATTATAATGTGTATATTGATTTTATCTGTTTCTCATAAAGAATATTCAATGTGAGGAGAGTATCAGAAGTAGATTAGATTTGGTTGGTTAGTAGTTGGTTGGAAGAGGTGTTAAAGTTCCAATTAAGTCCTAGCAAACTAAATAACTCTTATATGCTTTGAACCAAAACATAATAAAGTGAGGGAAATTATAATGATTGATACTGAATTAAGAAATATTCCATTCTCTCCACCTGATATAAAAGAAGCGGAGGTTGAAGAAGTTATAAAGGCAATGAAGTCGGGGTGGATTACAACCGGACCAAGAACTAAAGAACTAGAAAAAAAAATAGCTGAATACATTGGCACAAATAAAGCTGTTTGCTTGAATTCAGCAACTGCAGCTATGGAGCTCACCCTTCGGATTTTAGGGATTGGGCCTGGAGATGAAGTTATTACTTCAGCATATACCTATACTGCTTCTGCCTCAGTTATAGAGCACGTAGGGGCGAAAATAGTGTTAGTAGATACAGCTCCAGACTCATTTGAAATGGATTACTATAAATTAGCAGATGCAATAACTGAAAAAACCAAAGCAATAATTCCAGTGGATATCGCTGGGAAGATGTGTGACTACGATACCATCTTTGAAATAGTAGAAAGTAAGAAAAAAATTTTTAAGCCAAATAGTAAATTGCAGAGTTTATTTAATAGAATAATAGTAATGACTGATGCTGCACATGCTTTTGGAGCAATGAGACTGGGAATGAAATGTGGGCAAGTTGCGGATTTTACATGCTTCTCTTTCCATGCTGTAAAGAATTTTACAACGGCTGAAGGTGGAGCTGTTGTATGGCGAAAGGTTAAGGGATTAGATAATGAATGGCTCTATAAGCAATTCATGCTATTTAGCCTTCATGGTCAATCCAAAGATGCGCTTGCAAAAACTCAAAAAGGTGCATGGGAATATGATATTGTTTACCCAGCCTATAAATGTAATATGACAGATATTATGGCCAGTATTGGTTTAATACAATTAGAAAGATATGAAGGACTGTTGGAAAGGCGTAGACAGATTATCGAAATGTATGATAGAGCACTTTTACCATTAGGTACTCAAAGTCTACAGCATTACGGTGAAGAATTTTCTTCGTCAGGGCACCTCTACTTATTAAGAATACCTGAAATCACTGAAGAGAAGAGAAATGATATTATCGTAAAAATGGCTGAAGCGGGTGTAGCATGCAATGTCCATTATAAGCCACTTCCTATGTTTACAGCGTATAAAAATTTAGGGTTTGATATTAAAGATTACCCAAATGCTTTTGATATGTATAAAAATGAGATTACACTCCCACTTCATACTTTGCTGAATGATAAAGATGTTGAGTATGTTTTATCACAATTAAAACTAATACTTAATCTGGTATAGTAACTAAGTGTAATGATGTTTAGCAAACAAAATAAAATTAGGAGGAAATTAAATTGATTGAAAAGTTAAAGGGAATAATAATAGAAGTTATGGAAATAAATGGAAAAGATGCGAGTGTGGAAATATTAGAAAGCACAAGTTTAAGAAATGACCTTGAATTTGATTCTTTTGATTTAGCTGTCCTTACAGTTAACTTAGAGGATGAATTTGATGTAGATATTTTTGAAGATGGTCTGGTAGATACAGTAGGGGAAATATTATCAAAGTTAAGTAAGGAGTAGTTAGGTTTATGGAGAACTTATTTTGGGTTGATCATCCAAGAAATATGATAAAAAGATATAGTGATTTTATAGAAGATTTAAACAATGCCAATACTTTAAAAAAATATATTTATACGACAGACCCATATGATATATTTTTAAGTTTAACTTTAGCGATGTTATATGGAAAGAAAGTAGAATTACTTGATGGTGATTTTACTGAAAATGACCTTTCAAGTCTAGGTCTTTCTTATGAAGAAGATATGAAACGAGAGATTAGCTTGGAAGGTAAGAACAATATATCATCTTTTGAAGATCTTATAAAAGGTATACAAGATAATGAAGAAGAGTTTAGTATAACATTATACACATCGGGCACTACTGGAAGACCAAAGAAAATAGTGCACTCCCTTACTAATCTAACCAGAAATGTGAAAATCGGAAGACGCTTTGAAAATGATGTGTGGGCCCTAGCGTACAATCCAACCCACTTTGCTTCATTGCAAGTGTTTTTTCAAGCATTGTTTAATAGAAATGGAATTATATATATATTCGATGAAGATAAAAATAGCATAGAGACGATTTTTCTTAAGTATAACATTACGAAAATTTCTGCTACACCTACCTTTTATAGGAATATATTGCCCTATATAAAAAAGCAGTTGCCAAGTGTAGATTCTGTCACTTGTGGTGGAGAAAAGTTTGATATTACTTTGAATAAGTACTTTAATAATATTTTTCCAAATGCAAGATTAAGAAATGTATATGCTTCAACCGAAGCTGGTAGCTTATTTGGTACTGATGGGGATTTCTTTACTATAAGTGATAAAATTGCTGACAAGATAAACATATCTGAAGAAAATGAACTTCAGATACACTATAGTCTACTAGGGCAATCTGAAGATCTTACCCTAAACGGGGAATGGTACAACACTGGGGATATAATAGAGTTAGCTGGTGAAAGAAAGTTTAAATTTGTTTCTAGGAACACTGATTTTCTTAATATTGGGGGATACAGAGTCAATCCAATAGAAATAGAAGAATTAATATTGAACTTAGACTGTGTTAAGGATGTGCTCGTATATGGAAGAAAGAACAGAATTACAGGGAATGTGTTGGCGGTAGATATTGTAAAACAAAATGTAATTGATGATAACAAGAAAATTCAAAATGAAGTTAGCGACTATCTGAAAAGAATAGTTCAATACTGGAAGGTTCCAAGACTTTTTAAATTTGTTGAAAATCTTGATCAAACCAGAACTGGAAAGAAGGTACGTATAAAATGAAATGGGTTATAGTTACCGGTGATACAGGTGGACTTGGCAGTGCAATAGTTAATAGTATTTTAGACAATGAGGGTTATGGAGTAATTGGAATTAGTAGACAAGAAAATATAAACACCCTGAATTTTAAGAAAATATTCAAAGATAGGTATTATCACATTAATTATGACCTTGAAAATCCGGAAGGTATTAAAAATTTATATAAAAGTGAAATAAAAAAAATTGGTAACATTTATGGAGTAGTTAATAATTCAGCTTATGCTTATGACGATATAGTAACGAATGCAAATATAGAAAACTTAGATAAAATGTTTAATGTGAATGTTTATTCACCAGTAATGCTTACCAAATATGCTATAAGAGATATGCTATTGCATAAAACAAAGGGATCTATAATTCAGATAACATCAGTTTGTGCACAAACTGGGTATAAGGGACTAAGTATGTATGCAGCGACAAAGGGTGCCTTGGAATCATTTTCAAAAACAGTAGCCAGAGAATGGGGACAGGTTGGGATTAGATCAAATTGTGTCGCGCCAGGTTTTATGGAAACAGGTATGAGTGAAACACTATCTGATAATCAAAAAGATAGAATTTATAAGAGAACTTCTTTGAAAACAGAAACAGATAAAAATAGTGTAGCAGATACGGTTATTTTTCTTCTTTCAGATAGAGCTAAATCAATAACAGGTTCGGTAATACATGTGGATAATGGAACTATTTAATTTTAAGAGCAAAGCATGAAGTTATATAACGATCTTTAATCTTTAACTGTACGAAAAGGAGGAAACCATGATTGAGTTTAAAAAAGCTACTCTAGAAAACGCTGATTCAGTTTATGAAATTCTTAAGGTGTGCGGTTTAGATCTGCTGGAAAATGAAGGAATCGATAACTGGTGGCCACCTTACCCTAAAGATAAAATAGTTGAAGATATACAGAGTGAGAAAAAAGATGTCTATTTAATTTATTATAATGATGTCCCTGTAGGGACATTTATGCTTTTATCATCTTCTCCTACTTATTATGATTCTTCAATATGGGGAGATACTTCAGAAAAGGCAATGTATCCTGCTAAATTAGCCGTATTACCAAACTACAGGCAATATAATTTAGGGATATGGTGCATAAAGCAGTATAATAAACTTGCAAGACAAAGAAATGATAAATATATTCGTCTCGATGTTTATGAAAAGAATACATCAGTTATAAATATCCATAAAGCTTTAGGATACAAAAATATTGGTATTGCGAAAACTCGAAGGTTTCAGGTTGTATGCTTTGAAAAAGAGGTTAGATAATCTTTTACCGATTTAGGTAAATCATAATAATACTTATTTGATATCTTGTTAAGAGAGATGATAATTAATGAAAAAAATACTAATTATTGGTGCTGGTTTCTTACAATCCTTTTTAATAAAGAAGGCTAAGGAAATGGGCTATTATACTTTAGCTATTGATAAAAATCCGTTTTCTGTAGGATTTAAATATTCAGATGAGCATTGTGTTGTAGATATTATAGATAAAGAGTCATGTTTGGAATATGCACAATCTAAATCAATTGATGGTGTTATCACTGCTGCCACGGATTATGGTGTATTGTCCGCATCCTTTGTCGCATCAAAAATGAACCTTCCAGGCATTGATTACGAAGTTGCCAGAGTAATAAAAAACAAGTATTTAGTTCGTAGAACATTATATAAAAACAATGTAGATGATATATTGCAATATTATGAAATTGGTAGTGAAAATGAACTTGAGAATATTATTGATTTAATTAGATTTCCTGTAATGGTCAAGCCTTGTGATGGTTCAGGAAGTAAGGCTGCAATTCGAGTAGACTCAAAAAATGATTTAAAAAAAGCTTGTAGTAATGCAATACAAGCTTCTTTAATTGGTAAAGCACTTATAGAGGACTTTATAGTAGGAAAAGAATACGGAGTAGAATCTTTTGTATATAAGAACGAAATCTATATTTTGGGAGTTATGGGTAAACATATGACTAGTCCCCCCGCCTACGCAGAGTTAGGACATTGTATACCAACTCAATTATTAGATGAAGAAAAGATAAAGGGAGTAGTAAAAAAAGCAATACAAGCTTTAGGGATAAATTTTGGTTCTGTTAATATGGATATACTAGTCACAAATGATAATAAAATTTGTATTGTTGATATAGGAGCAAGAATGGGAGGAAATCTAATAGGTTCTCATATTATTCCACTCGGGAAAGGTATTGATTATATGGGAGACCTTATCAGAGCTTCTATTAAAGAACCTATTACCTTAAAGCAATCATCACAAAAACATACTGTTGCTACACGTATACTAGCATTAAGATCAGGAAAAATTAAAGGTTTACCAGACTTTGAACAGATTAAGCAGCAATGTAATGTTGAGATCTACCATAATCTAAAGGTTGGAGACATTATTAAACAATACCACAATAACACTGATGGATGTGGCTATGTAGTAGCAATTGCAAATGACTTATCAGCTGCTGAAGCGCAAGTCCAAGAAGCTAAACATATAATAGATAATAGGATTATTAGGGTATAAAGATAGATTTATAGCTGTGTTTGGAGGAGAAACTATGTATAGAAAATATATTAAACGAATTATGGATATAATGATTTGTCTAGCGGGCTTAATAGTTTTCCTTCCATTGTTCTGTATTGTTAGTTTACTTATAAAACTTGAGGATAGAGGGCCTATACTATATAAAGCTGATCGGATCGGAAAAGATTCTAAAATTTTTAAAATGTACAAATTCAGATCAATGAAAGTTAATGCTCCATTATTACTTAACGATGATGGAAGTACGTTTAATTCTAATAATGATCCAAGGGTAACAAAGATAGGAAAGCTTATAAGGGAAACTAGTATTGATGAAACTCCTCAAATATTAAATGTTCTAAGAGGCGATATGAGCATTGTTGGTCCACGTGCTAGTCTTTCAGACGCCCTAGGTACTTTTAAAAATGATGAAATTGATAAAATGAAAGTTAAGCCGGGGATTACAGGATTAACTCAAGCTTATTATAGGAATGGATTATCTAATAGAGAAAAGCGACTAAAAGATGCATGGTACGGAAATAATATAAGCTTCGATATAGATCTAAAAATAATTTTAAAAACAATATTTATCGTAATTAAGCGAGATGGTATATATACAAATAATAGTGAAAAGACGGAAGTTAAGAAAGAACAAGAAATAAATTCTTAGGAGTTTAAGGATATGAAAAAAATATTATTTGTAAGTAATATAACTAATAAAATTACAAATTTCTCACTTCCGTCTATATTAGCTAGTAAGAGCTTAGGATATGAGTTCCATTTAGCATCAAATTTAACAAATTTTAAAGATGAGCCCTCAAAATATGGTATTAAATTACATCATATTGATTTTAACCGAAATCCATTTAATGTAAAAAATATAAAGGCTTATAGGCAGATGACAGATTTAATAAAACAAGAAGGTTTTGATGTAATTCATTGTAATACTCCAATTGGAGGAATATTAGGTCGCTTATGTGGTAGGAGAGCGAAAGTACCTAAGGTTTTGTATACAGTACACGGCTTCCACTTTTATGAAGGTGCGTCAATAATTAATAGGACTCTATTTAAATGGGTAGAGACGTGGTTGTCTAAATATACGGATGCAATAATTACTTTAAATATAGAGGATTATCACGCTGCTCAAAAATTACCTTTAAGAAAAGGTGGAAATGTATATTATAGCCCCGGTGTTGGTGTAGATACTATGTTTATTAAATTGGCGGAACCAAAAAGGGAAGATATAATAAAAGAAGTTAATGCAAATAAATCCTCCGTTTTAATAATTTCTGTTGGAGAGTTGAATCGAAATAAAAATAATGTTGCAATAATTAACGCTTTAGGGAAGTTGCAGAATAATAATATTCACTACCTTTTATGTGGCGTTGGAGATCAAGAGGCTGAAATTCAATTATTAGCAAAAGAGAATAATATAGATAAAAATGTGCATTTCTTAGGGTATCGCTCAGATATCCCACAGCTACTCAAATCTTGTGATGTTTTTGTAATGCCATCATATAGAGAGGGGTTATCCAGATCAATAATGGAGGCTATGAGTGCAGGCTTACCATGTATTGTATCTAAAATAAGAGGAAATGTTGATTTGATTGAAGGTGGTAAAGGTGGTTTTCTTTGCTCACCAAATGATCCAAATGAATTCTCAGTTGCTATTTCTAAACTTTTTGAAGATATGGGTTTACGTGAAGAGATGGGAAAATTCAATTTGCAAAGAATAAAGAAGTTTGATACTGAAAATGTAAAGAAGAATGTTAAAGAAATATATAGGGAAGAACTTTAGTGTTTTTAGAAAAAAATAATCAGATGGAGAAAACCAATGAGAAGAATTAAAGTATTGCACTTGTTACAAAGCAAAAAATTTTCAGGGGCTGAGAATGTTGCATGTCAAATTATTGATTTGTTTAAAGGTGATCCTAATTTTGAGATGATTTATTGCAGTAAGGAAGGCCCTATAAGAGACTCCTTAGATGAACGTAATATCACTTTTCTTCCTTTAAATAAATTTAACCTTATAGAACTTAAGAAATGCATAAATAAATGTCAACCTGATATTATACATGCCCACGACCCGTTTGCCAGCGTCTCAGCCGCTACAGTATCCAATAATATTCCAATAATTTCTCATGTTCATGGGAATCATGATAATATGAAAATTTTTTCATTGAAATCTTTAAGCTTTTTAGTTAGTTCTTTTAGATATAAGCAAATTTTTTGGGTATCTAATAGTTCATATATGGAGTATAAGTTTACTAAATATGTTCAAAAGAAAAGTAATATTTTAATGAATATTATTAACCGTGATAAAGTAATGGAAAAAGCTAATTTAGATAATAGTAACTATTTATATGATTGTGTATTTGTTGGTAGACTAAATGATATTAAAAATCCCTTAAGAGCAATAAGGATAATATCTAAGGTTAATGAAAAAAATAAGTATTTTAAGGCAGCTTTTGTTGGTGATGGTGAATTATACGAAGAGTGTAAAAAATTAATATTAGAGTTAGGTTTAGAAAAAAATGTTTCTTTATTAGGTTTTCGTAATAATCCTTATAAAATCATCTCTGACGCAAAGTTATTACTTAGTACTTCTAAATACGAGGGGACACCAATGTGTGCACTTGAAGCTATGGCACTAGATATTCCAATTGTTAGTACACCAACAGATGGACTTAATGAGTTAATTTATAATGGAGTTACAGGCTATCTATCAAATGATGATGAAGAGTTGGCAGATGCAATTCTAAACGTAATATCAAATGAGAATAAACGAAGTACACTGTCGAATGAAACAAATAAGAGATTTCAACTGTTAAACGATTTAAATAACTATAAAAAAACTTTGTATAAAGCATATAGATACTAGGTGATGATATGAAGATAATATTCTACATTAGCAACTTAAAGCATGGTGGAGCTGAGAGAGTGATGGCTAATTTAGCAAACGAAATGCATAAACGGAATAATAATGTGATTTTTATTACCTCTTCTCCAACGAAAAATGAATATAAGTTAAATCCAGAAATAAAAAGGTTATATCTAGAAGAAGAAGATAGTAATTATGGTTTTTTAAAAAGAAATTTTTTAAGGATAAAAAATCTTAGAAAAATATGTAAAAGTGAAAAAGCAGACATTATCATTTCTTTCATGGCGGAACCAAATTTTAGGACAATAATTGCCACGAGGTTTTTAAAAATAAAATCAGTTGTATCTGTAAGAAACGATCCCTACATGGAATACCGCAACAGAATAACTAGGGTTGGTGCAAAATTCTTATATATGTTTTCAAATGGATGTGTTTTTCAAACTGATGATGCTATGAAGTTCTTTCCTAAGGCTGTACAAAATAAAAGCCGTATAATATTTAATCCAGTAAATAAGAAATTTTATAAGACAATGTTTGATGGAGTTCGTAAAGATATAGTTACAGTAGGTAGACTCGAAGCACAAAAAAATCATGAGCTATTAATTAAAGCATTTTCCAAAATTGCATATAGACATAAAAACGAAAACTTATTAATTTATGGCTCAGGTTCAAAGGAAAAGCAATTGTCAGATCTAATAAATACATTAGAAATGCAAAATAGGATTTTCTTAATGGGCGAGCATGATGAAATAAATAAAAAAATAAAAAGCGCTAAACTATTTGTTTTATCTTCAGATTATGAAGGGATGCCGAATGTATTAATGGAAGCAATGGCTCTTGGTTTACCTGTTGTTTCAACTAATTGTCCTTGTGGTGGTCCAAAGTTGTTGCTAAATAATGATGAGTGCGGTGCTCTTGTAAATGTTAATGATGAAAGTGGTTTAACAGAAATGATGGATGCGCTCTTAAATAATTCACTTAAACTCAATGAACTTTCAATAAATGCAAAAAAAAGAGCAAAAGAGTTTGCCCCAAACAAGATATATAATCAATGGGAGAGTTACCTAAAAAGCTTATAATAAATGTTGAAATGTTCTTATATTCCCAATTAATATGTTGATTTTAATATATTATTGTAGCGCTTATCTAGAGTATAAATCCAATTCTTGTAGAAATTGGCCATAAAATGAGGTGGTCTTTAAATGAAAATGCTATACATAGCATTATCAATAGTTGCTTTATGCTATTGTCTTTTTAGGAATAGAAAAATAGACTTCTTTACTATATATATATTTTCAACATTAATTTATTATTTTCCAGCTTATATTGGTTATATCTATATATCAGAAAATAATTACATTATGATCAGTCCTAAGACATATTTAGTATTAACTATTAACCTATTCATTATTATTTGGTTCGTAGCAATATTTGATCTAATAAAAGTTCCAAAAAATAAAGGAATAACTCTTAACATAGTTAATAATTCACACAATAATAGAGCAATTCTAGTAATATCCATTGCAACTCTTGGATTTCTTTTATTTTCCACGATGCAATATGGGTTATTTACTGGAAATGGTTTTGATAAAACCCAATTATTATCAAATTCTAACAGGTTAATTGAGTATGGGAAATATTTTGCTACCTTTACTTTTGTTTATGCATTTACTAATCAAGGGAAATGGATTTTTTTTATCAGGCTTTTTTCAACAATATCAATCTTATACACGTTTATATTAGGACATCGATCGTTTTTGGTTATTGGAATAATCTGCATTATTTATATCCTTTTGGTTTCTAACTCAAAATATAAGAGTGTGTTCTCAATAATAAAGAGGAAAAAAAGAATAATTATACCTATCGCTATTTTTAGCTTCTTTATTTTATTCGTGAAAAATATATTTGCTGCATTCATGAGTGGCGATTATGATTTGGTCTTTGAAAGGCTGACTAGTAAAGAATACTATATTAACACATTTCTACAATCGGAACCTAATACTATTACAAATAACCTAAACAACGTACTATATTTTAATATGGATTATAATCTAACTTCTTATTTACTTATAATTTTTGTTGGTTTAATTCCATATGTAGGGAACTTACTGCTAAATGAATTTAATATCCAATCGTTTGAATATTTACTTCAGCTAAATTTTAATACCCGATTGGGCGAAGGAATTGGATTAGGAAGTACCTTTCTAGGTGAAACTTACTCTACAGGAGGATATATGTTTCTCTTTTTAGTAAGTATAACAATATGTTTTTTGATAGCACTACTTGAATGGAAAATATATAATTCGCCCAATACGTTATTACGCACATGGCTAATTATCTTTCTTTGTTATTTAACTTTCTATATTAGCAGGAATTCATTAATTTTTATTTTAGTTGCAGCAAGGGCCTATTTATATATATTTATTTTGTCTTGGATTATTAAGAAGTTTATAGAAACTTTTTATAAAAGGTTTGGAAATAATAGATTATGAAGACAAAATACAGAATGATCAGAATGATAAAGTGGTAATAGATATTTTTAAATGTTCATTTATAACACTGAGAGTTTTTTTTCTGAAGACTAACCATTTCTATACTTAGCTACTTGCATTAAAATAAATTCATTTCTATTAATTTAGTTTTACAGAATAAAACAAATGCCTATTTTTTAAAAGTTTATGTTGTTGATTAGGTAACACAGAAGGAGAAAAGGTTTGTGAAAGAGGGTAATCTTCAGAACAAGGTTATAAATGCAACGAAGTGGACAACAATTACAGAAGTTTTAGTAAAATTGATTAGTCCTATTACAAATATGGTATTGGCTAGAATACTTACTCCTGAAGCTTTTGGAGTAATTGCAACAGTAACCATGATAATAAGTTTTGTAGACATGTTTGCGGATTCGGGGTTTCAAAAATATTTAATACAAAAAGAATTTAGAGAGGAAAAGGATAAATATAAATATGCAAATGTAGCATTTTGGACGAACTTAGGAATTTCAATTTTACTTTGGGTCATTATAATTTTATTTAGTGATGAAATTGCAACATTAGTAGGTAATCCTGGTCTAGGTCATGTAATTATAATTGCATGTATCCAATTACCAATCACATCATTTTCGAGTATACAATTTGCACTTTATAAACGCGAATTTGATTTCAAGACTCTTTTTTGGGTAAGGTCTGTCTCAATATGTATACCAATATTTATTACCATACCCCTAGCTTTATTTGGACTAGGCTATTGGGCATTAATCATTAGTACCATATTTATGCAGCTATCAAATGCTATATTACTAACAATAAAGTCTAAATGGAAGCCAAAATTCTACTACAGTATTAAAGTTCTGAAGGATATGATTTCATTCAGTGTATGGTCCTTGGTTGAATCTATTTCCATTTGGTTATCAGTTTGGGCAGATACTTTTATTGTTGGATACTTTTTTAGCCAATATTTTATTGGTTTATATAAAACGTCTACATCAATGGTTAATTCACTAATGCTTTTAATAACATCCATAACAATTCCAGTTCTGTTTTCTACATTGTCTAGACTACAAAATGATGATATAAAGTTTAATAAAATGTTTTTTAAATTTCAACGAGTAGCTTCAGTTTTAGTATTTCCTTTTGGTGTGGGGATATTTCTTTACAGTGATCTTGCAACTCAAATAATGTTAGGAAGTCAGTGGTCTGAAAGTAGTGCAATAATAGGCATATGGGCACTAACTCATTCGATAAAAATTGTATTTTGCAACTTTTCGAGTGAAGTCTATCGAGCAAAAGGCCTACCTAAATTATCATTTTTGGCCCAAATTTTACATTTAGTAGTTTTAATTCCGAGTCTGATCTTTAGTTCAAGTATTGGTTTTTGGGCTTTTGTTTTTACAAGGTCGTGGATACAAATGCAATTTGTAATTGTTCATTTGATATTAATGAGGTGGGTAATTGGAGTTCAAATTTTAAAAACTATAAAGAATGTAATTCCGACAGCAATTTCAGCAAGTTTAATGGGTTTTTTCGCATACTTTTTGCAGATAATAAGTGATGGAATTACATGGAGCATTATTTCTATAATTTTATGCACTTTATTTTACTTTGGAATATTAGGTGTCTTTCCTAACATTAGGAGAGACTTACTTGGAGTAATGAAATCATTACCAATAAAAATTATATCCAAAAAGTGAAAGTGTTTTATAAACAGTGGGGATTCTCTAGTTTAAGTTATATTTTAAAAGTATGAGGGGGTTCTAATAGAATTATGTATAAAATAGCAGTAGCAGGAACAGGCTATGTAGGCTTAGTGGCAGGTGTTTGTTTTGCTGAAGTTGGCCATCAGGTAACTTGTGTTGATATAGACGAAAAAAAAGTTGACATAATGAAGTCAGGAGTTTCTCCAATTCATGAGGCAGGATTAGAAGAGTTGATGAAAAAAAATTATGCTGTAGGTAGAATAGATTATACAACTGATTTCAAAACTGCCTATAAAGATGCAGATGCAATTTTCATAGGAGTTGGTACTCCTGAACAACCTGATGGATCAGCAAATTTATCATATATTGCAACTGTCGCTAGACAAATTGCTGAATCGGTAGAAAAAGATTGTTTAGTTGTTGTCAAATCGACAGTTCCAGTTGGGACTAATGATAAAGTGGAACAGTTTATTCAGGACTTTTTAATCAAAGATGTGAGAGTTGAAGTAGCATCAAATCCAGAATTCTTAGCACAAGGATCTGCCGTTCATGATACTCTTCAAGCAGAGAGAATCATTATTGGGACTGAAAGTAAATGGGCTGAGGAAATGTTAACGAAGATTTATCAACCGTTTCATTTACCAATTGTTTCAGTCAATAGGAGATCGGCAGAAATGATAAAATATGCCTCTAATGACTTCCTTGCATTAAAAATCTCTTATATGAACGACATAGCTAATCTTTGTGAATTGGTTGGTGCGGATATTCAGGATGTAGCTAAGGGAATGAGCTATGATGAGCGTATTGGAAGTAGGTTTTTAAATGCAGGGATTGGCTTTGGTGGATCATGCTTCCCTAAGGATACAAAAGCACTTGAATATATTGCTAAACAGAACGGTTATGAACTCAAAACAGTTAAAGCAGCTATTGATGTAAATAAAGAGCAGAAGACAATGCTTTATAAGAAAGCTAGTAAAAGACTTATTACATTTAATGGTCTTAAGGTTGCGGTGTTAGGATTAACTTTTAAACCTGGTACGGACGATTTAAGAGAGGCAGCATCTCTTGAGAATGTACCTTTATTATTAGAACAAGGTGCAGATATTTATGCATATGATCCAGTTGGGGCAGAAAACTATGCAAAAATTCATTCAGAAGGAAAGAATGGAAAAGGTAACATCACATATGTTTCCAGTCTCGAGCATGCTTTGGAAGGTGCAAATGTCTGCTTTGTCTTTACTGAGTGGGAAGAAGTAAAAGCAGTAACGCCCGAAACTTATAAGAAGTTAATGAGAACACCATTAGTATATGATGGTAGAAACATTTATAGTGTTGAGGATATGCAGGAAGTAGGAGTAGAGTATCACTCAATTGGAAGAAAATCCTCATCTAGACCAGCTGTTAAGGAGTCGAAGAATCTTGAATTACAAAACTCTTGATCCTAGTAAAGCATATCTAATCACTGGAGCAGCAGGTTTTATCGGATACTACTTATCTAAAAAACTACTAGAACAAGGTTGCCAGGTAATTGGTATTGATAGCGTTAATGACTATTATGATGTGAATCTTAAACATACTCGATTAGGGAACTTGGAACCTTATGAGATGTTTACTTTTATCAAAGGTGATATATCAGACAAGAATTTGATAATGCAGACGTTTGAAAAGTACAAGCCGAAAATTGTAGTAAACCTAGCTGCTCAGGCAGGTGTAAGGTATTCCATAGAGAATCCGGATGTCTATATTCAAAGTAACATTATAGGCTTTTATAATATCCTTGAAGCCTGCAGATATCACCCAGTGGAACATCTTATATATGCATCGTCTAGTTCTGTTTATGGAGCCAATAAAAAAGTTCCGTTTGAAGAAACAGATTTCGTTGATAACCCAGTTTCACTATACGCTTCTACTAAGAAATCAAATGAATTAATGGCTCATACATATAGCCATCTATATATGATTCCAGCAACAGGCCTTCGATTCTTTACGGTTTATGGTCCAATGGGACGACCTGATATGGCTTATTTTGGATTTGCAGATAAGTATTTTAATGGTGAGCCAATTAAGATCTTCAATAATGGTGATTTAGAGAATGATCTATACAGGGACTTTACTTATATTGATGACATCGTTGAGGGAATTGAACGATTATTAAGTAATCCTCCTGAAGGTGATGTTCAACATAAAGTTTTCAATATCGGAAACAACAGCCCTAAGAAATTGATGTTGTTCATTGAAACTTTAGAAAAAGCTTTAAGTAATGCTGTAGGTAGAGAGGTTCATTTCGAGAAAATCTTTGAACCAATTAAGCCAGGTGATGTACCAGCTACTTATGCTTCAACAGATCAATTACAGAAAGTTGTAGACTTCAAACCGAAAACTTCGATTGAAGAAGGGCTGCAGAAGTTTGCTAATTGGTATGTGGAATATTATGGGGAGAAGTAACTCATAGGACGGAGGAAGAACTATGAATATTCTTGTAACCGGAGGCGCAGGTTATATAGGGTCACATACATGTGTTGCTTTGCTTGAAGCAGGACATTCAGTAATAATATCTGATAACCTTTGTAATAGTAAACGTGAAACAGTTGAGAGAATTATAGATATTGCAGGTAAAGAAGTAACTTTTTTTGAGATTGATGTAACAGACGAACAAGCTGTTGATATTATCTTCAGAAATAATAAGCTCGATGGTGTTATTCATTTTGCTGGATTGAAGGCAGTAGGAGAATCAGTAGGCTTACCATTAACTTATTATTATAACAATATTGTAAGTACTATGGTTCTTGCAAAAGCTTGTCAAAAATATGATGTAAATCGATTTGTCTTTAGCTCTTCTGCAACTGTATACGGAGAAAATAAAGTTCCTTTTGTTGAAACTATGGGCCTTTTACCAACTACCAATCCGTATGGTGAAACGAAAGCAATGAGTGAGCGAATGCTAACTGACATAGCTCAAGCAAATCCGGAATTTTCAGTTGCACTTCTTCGATATTTTAATCCAGTCGGTGCCCATGAGAGTGGATTAATTGGTGAAGTACCTAATGGCATACCCAATAACTTAATGCCTTATGTCACTCAGGTTGCCAAAGGAAAACTTGAGAAACTACGAGTTTTTGGTAACGATTATCCAACAAAAGATGGTACGGGAGTAAGAGATTATATTCATGTGCTGGATCTAGCAGAAGGACATGTTGCGGCGTTAGAAAATCTTAAAGAAGGTGCCCATGTTTTTAATTTGGGAACTGGTCAAGGTACCAGCGTACTAGAGTTAGTGAAAGCTTTTGAAGAAGCTAATGGTATTGAAGTTCCTTATGAAATTGTAGAACGTAGACCTGGAGATATTGCTTCATGCTATGCTAATGTTTCAAAAGCAGAGAGGGAACTAGGCTGGACAGTAAAACGTGATATTATTTCTATGTGCAGAGATGCTTGGCGCTTTGAAAAGAATTATAAGGATTTTGTTGAATCTAAATAGATGATTGTCACCCGTTGAGTCCTATATGGCTTGGCGGGTCTTTTTGTGTTGGATTACTTTTACTAGTTGCGTTTATACAAAGAACCCTAAAGCTAACTACTTAGCTTAGCGGATTTATTTAGACAGGGGAATTTTTTATGATTAGAGATCTTTATAGCAAAGGGTGGTCAATAACTGTCTCACGAAACCTGCTTTGATGAAAGAGTCGTGTTTAAAATAAACAATATAGTCGGCTAAAAATATACAAAATCGTCGCCATAAATTTCTACAAACTTCATAATTAGATTGAATCCTAAGAGGAGGAGATTTGATTCATGAAGTTGAAGGGAGATTTTAGTGAGAAAAATGGAGTTTATCTTGACCTTAATGAATTTGAACAAGCATTCTTCATAGGGTGTTCAGAAGCATATTTGAAAAGTCATCTTGGGGAGGAAGACCAATATGCTAGTCTCGAAGACTACTATGTTCTAACATATGGAGATGTCGACTACACGCTGGCTCTACCAGAGGATTTAGTATCTGGAATTCGAGTTGGAGGAGAAACAGCGAGTCACTACTTCTCAAATTTCACTAACATCAGAGAGGTATTCAATCCAGATCCTGTTTACGCTTTGTATTACGAAGAGTTCGCCCAGGATGATTATGGATATACATTAGTAATGACTGGAGACAAACCTATTACATTCAGTTTTTATTCTGACAACGAAAGCGGAAGTCCACTTAGAGGCTTGAGCATTGAGTATGAATTTTATCACGATAATAGATAAATAATGAGCTCTTAAAATTACCTATTACATTAATAGAGGATTTACGTGATTCATTTGCAAATGCATCATCTGAAAAGTTCCATTAAAATCTTAAGGTATTCATATTGAATTTCAAAGCCCTTAATTAAACATTTGATTAAGGGCTTATTTCCGTTTAATAGAGGGTCGTAATTAAATAGAATTGATAGATACATTAGCAAAATCTACGAAATATCCTTCATATAAGAGTTGACTATTTATTTTTCAACGAATTTACTAAAAGATTCTTATATCCTACCGATATACTAGTGGTAGGGAATTATATGGGAAAAGGTAGTTCGAAAGACTCCGTAATCATTTCCTGTTTTAATAAGTTGATTGGAGGTTAATCTAGAGGTTTATCTTTATTAAAAGTAAGAGAAGTAGAGGAGGAAGAATCGATTGAATTTTTGTACCGAGTGTGGAAAAGCACTTAAAGAAAACCCTATGTTTTGCACAGAGTGCGGCACACCTCAAGAACAACAGAATTCACAAGCCACAGCAGAGGTAAGAGGAGTTCAAAAGAGACCTCTTTCACGCAAAAAGAAAATAGGGTTAATGGCAGGTGGTATCGGGATAGCCTGTTTGGTTATTGCCCATTTTATTATTACGTCGATCACGGACCCTGTAAACAAAGTACAGGCAATGGATCGTGCAATTAGTGAAGAGAATACTGAAGCATTTTTTAAGGAAATCACTCTTGATGAAACCGCACTAATAAATGAAGAACAATATTTAGAGTACATAAAAGAAACTGGTTGGGAAGAGATGCGATCACAGTTTGCTGAGATAGCAGGTTCTACTGATACTTTTGATACAACTGTTTGGGATGAGAGGGGTAATACCGTTTTTATTGTTAAGAAAACGGCATTCATTCCAGGACTTTATCATACATACGAATTTGATGCGATTCCAAACGAATTAGTTGTTAAAAGTAATATCCACCATGCTACGATAACAATTGATAAGCAATCGGCTGAGGTGAATGATTCGGAAGAAGGACAACCGTTCGCTACGGCCTATCCTGGGAAATTCGACATCGTCGGAAAAGCAAGCAGCCCTTTTGGAGACTATTCTTATAAAGATACGGTTAATGTTCGTACTCGTAATGATAAGGTTGTTTATTTTCCTTTAGAATTTGATATCTCTTATCGCTCTTATTACACGAATATCCCAGAAGCTACGCTATTCATCGATGGTGAAAGCACTAAGAAAACCCTATCTGATTTTGATGAACTCGGCCCTTTTCCCGGTGACCGAGATGTTGTGGTGCACGCGGAATGGAAAGATGATAACGGGAAGACTCACAAAACAGATGAAGTCACTCAAAATGACGTTTTCTGGGGTGGATTGAATTTAGAGTTTGACATTGAAGAGGATGCGGTTGTTGCCTCTACCACGGACAAAGTTGAAGAGTTGGAAGCAAATAGTGAAAGTGCTGAAGACCATGTCTTGAATTTCCGTGAAGCATATGAACAGGCATTAAACGCTCGAGATTATAGCCTTGTTTCTCCCTTCTTATTAAGTAAGAGTCCAGCTGATAAAGAACTTAAGAAATATATAGGGGATTTGCAGGACAAGGGGTATTCGTATGAGTTTACCGAAAATACGGTAACGGCATCAGAAGATCTCGGAGAAGGGATGTTCTTAGTTTCAACAAATGAAATCTTCATCTTTACAAATCATCTTAATGAACAAATACACTATGATCGGGAGAAAACGTACTACTTAAGTAAAAAAGATGAAGGATTTAGAATTACTGAGATCGTGATTAAAGATACAGATCGAAACGATCTTTAGAACAACAACAATAAAAGGATTGGTGATTGAATGTATTGTTCAAATTGTGGAGCAGTAAATGAAGAAAGTGCAAAGTTTTGTGGTGGATGTGGCAGTCAACTCAATGCTAATCACTCGAATGAAGGATCAGCTATTAATCAACAACAAGTCACTCAACAAATGACAGCTGCCACCGCTGCTACTCCAGCTCCCGCTAGTAACGAATACCTTGAAAAAGGAAAACAAATCAGCAAGAACTTTTTCTCTTTTGCACTTGGAGCATTTAAAGGACCAATGGCTGCTAGCCATAAGGTCACAGATTCAGATAAGCTAAACGGAATGATTGCTCTCTTATTATTTTCGTTTTTACTTCCATTCTTTTCATATTTATCGGCGAAAACCGCATCAAATGGCCTGAGTGACGCAACGTATGGTATGGCTAATGTTCCAGTGTCGTTTGGAGGGATGGTCATTCAGCCATTTATCTACATTCTTCTTTTCCTTGCTGTGTTTACATCTGTCAATTTCGGTGTAGCAAAATTAATGAAAGCCGAAGTATCATTTATGAACGTTATGACTCGCTTTGGTGTATTTATCACGATTCCGGCAGCACTATTACTAGTAGCGGTATTGTTCGCACTTATTTCTGCTAACTTCCTTAGTGCTTTGTTCTTCTTTATTGGACTGATTCTTTTTACAGTATCAAGTACTTCACTTCTCTTTTCTTTGAAAGAACAATCAAGTGGTGGCTTAGATGTTTATTACGGATTAATCATCACAAATGTCGTGATGGTCATCTTCTTTGCGATTGTGATCATGACAGTTATGGAAAGAATCATGAATCAAGTAGGAAGTATGTTTCCTTTTGGACTATAGAAATTTTAAGAATCTCTACTATTAATTAACAAGTAGTATAAACATCGCCATTCAGACAACTTAGTAAGGTTGGAGTATTTTAAAATCGTTAAGCATCAAGACTAAACAGAGGTGGTTTATTATGAAAAGTAAAGTAATGTTTGTTTTATTATTGGGATTATTAGGTATGTTGTTAACTGGATGTGGAGGTATTGATCAGTCATCCATGGAGAGTACTGCAAAGACTTTTGTACAAGCTGTAATTGATGGAGACGGAGAAGTATTAAATACAATCAACAAATCTGGAGAATGGGCATGGCCAACGGATTATGTCCTATCCGAACTCGGACCAGAATTTTCTGGTAGGTCATTAGATGAATTCACCTTTACTGTAAATGAAGAGCGTAGTTTGGTTATGTTTGAAAGTGAAGATGGAGAAATTAAACAGGCTGCGAGGTTTGAACCTGTCGGAGAAAAATATTACTTTATGGATATGAGTTCAACAAGGAGTTTTAAATAGTTTATTAGGTTAAAAACTCAAATTGACAGTATAAGACATAGGGAGGAAGGTTTTCCTCCCTATGTCTTTTTTATTGAAAGTTGCGAGAAGGCTTGATAAGTGTGAGTAAAGTGCTCTGTAGTAGAAAATTATCTTAATACTTTTTTTAGGTTAAATAGGTTTTAGCAAATGAATTAAGAAAAACCAGGAGGGTAATCATTCGGTTGTACCACCTGGTTTTCTTGTTTTATTCGTATAAAGTGAAGTTAAAATGAGCAGTTGTTGTTTTGTTACAACCAACTCGCATATTAAACAAACGTTTGATTGAATTAGGATCTAGAGTGGAGCTAGGTAGTTTTAATCAAAGTTTCCTTCTGGCCTCACCATCACAGCCTTTAACGGCATATCATTATCCCATGTGAACCCTTCTGTTTTAAAAACTAACCAGTTCTCCCCAGAATGATATATATGTAAAAGGTTATTTTGTTGCCAGTTTTCATAATTTTCGTCAGGCTCTCCAAACAATCGCTTTACCTCACCTAATGTATATGGAGTATTATTTTCATAAACATACTCGATGCCATAGACATAATCTTCTACGGAGTGTAAGAAAAATCTATAATTCTCGTGAAATTGAGTATCTGTCTCAAAGAATCCATACTCTAGCCCAGGATAGACAGATAACAACTCTTTTTCCGTTGTGTTCAACTTAATATCAATATCACCAAGGAAACCCTCTTTCGCTCTTGTTAATAAAGCCTTTTCAAGATTGATGTTGATCTCAGGAACAGTATCCCCTTCTTCAGAACGCGGAATCCCGGTAGTTTCTTCGCGTTCTTCATCTCGTGCTTGTTCCATAGATTTATTATTCCATATACCTTCTCCAAATGATCCCTTATCTAAAGGAAACCCGAAGATGTATTCCTCATCTTGAACCCATTTGTTAAACTTCCTTTCTATTCCATTTTCGAGAAATGGGAATCCAGTATCGTTATATGTACTTAATATAGAAGAGTCTGGAAAGAGGTCCAAGGTACGTATCTTCAAAATCGAACCATAATCATTGCCGTGAGGGGCACTGACCAATTGTAAACGCCCTTGGTCAATTTCTTTTACCTTACCCTCAGTTAATGCGAATGGTCTAGAGTGTTCTTTAGTGTCGGTAACAACTAAATGTTCAAGGACCCCATTTGTTATATGATAGAAGCTTGTCACACTACCACCATTCATATACTTAATACGATCATATGTATCAGCTTGTGTAAGAACGACTACTTGTTCTTCATCTGCTGTTACAATGTAAGCCCCTTTACCTCTTTCAAAAGCTAGTAGTGTTTCTTGATTACCTCCATATTTCTCTTCAAACAGCGGGATCTCAACATCTTGAGGAATGGCCCAACTTTGCTTGTTCTTTTGTAGTGCAAACTGATAATCCCCGGTTGCTATGTCCTTCGATTGAATGAAATCAGGAGTTTTAACTTCTTCTTCTGTGACAGGTCTTTCATTATTAGCATAAATGTATAACATGTATTCAATCCCATTGTCTACAATGGGTAATACATATAGACTCTTCTCTTCTAAAACCTCTAAAGCAATAGAGTTATCTGGTGCTTTTTCTTGTGATTCTCCTACTTGTTTGGTTTTTTCTTGTTCCTTTTGATTCTCTTCGTTTAACCTCTTATTTTCTTCAGTTCCCATTGATGCTTTTGCATCGACTTCCGTTGAAGCATTCTCATCATTACTACAAGCCGCAATAAAAAATATGAATGTTACAAACAGAATAGATAATATTTTTTTCATGGTGTCCCCCAAAGTTGTGATGGTTTATTCGTAAAGATAAATACATAAAAAAGGAGATGAGCATATTTATGCTCTCTCCTTTTCTTTAATTTCGTTAATAATACTCATTTCTATCTCATTGTTAAGTATTTCTACACGTTTATTAAGAAATAGTGCGTCAATCCAGCTCCAAACAACAGAGCCAATGAGCATCGAAAAGAATAAATATAAAAATATTTCTGCACCTTGTCCATTCAGACCACTAGTAAAAATAATAATGATTGCAATAAACGGAATGAACGTAGTGCTCAACATGATTGATGCATAGCCATAATTCTCGGTATAGAAACGATGAGCACCGAAGAAAGATAAGCCTGCCCATAATCCCCATGCTGCTTCTTTATTTTTTCGATTCTTCAGCAGTTCTGTTTCTAGAAAACCTAACTCTTCTAATGTTAGCGTCTTTTTGATTTTTCGGTTATACATCGAATATGGCCTTAAGAAGCAGAATTACGTTTAGCGCTAGAAATAACGCGAATTTCATCCAAAATTTCATTTTCAATTTGTTCATTAGTGTCTCTGATCATTCCGGATACAAGAAATAGATCAATTAATGTCCAAATACCAAGTCCACCCAATGTAAATAACATTGCAACTGCAGTTCCGGTTTTGCCCAAATAAAAACGGTGGGCGCCTAAACTACCTGCAAAGAACCACAACAACCATGTTGTGCCACTTGCTTTTTGTTTCTTTTGCATTTCGGAGTTAAGCATTTGTAGCTCCTCCGAAGTCAAACCTTGCTTCTGTAATAATGACAAAATAAAATCCCCCTATACTTTTAATAACTCATTAAGTATAGCTAAAATTTCGCTAATTAACACTCTTTTTTTGTGTTCAACCCCCATAAACTTTTAGTCATAATTCGACATGTTCCACAAAGAGGCAGTTCTCATGATTCTTGGGATACAAGACAAAGCTACTTTTTCAATTGAAGAAAGACATAGGAAATATCCAACTCTCAAGTCAATTAATCGATTCAGGACAAGTTAGTGATTCATCAAATGCATAAGTAACGAACTCTATTGTTTTTGATTTAGATTATGTTTTGTTAGTTATTGAAGCAGTTAGGATCAACCCCTAATTTTTTAAAATGGGTGATTAGAGCACTAGTAAATTATTTTAAGTACATCTCTTTACCTTTTGCATATCAATAATTAATATAGCGTCAGCTGAAAAAAATATAGAAGGAGAACTCATTGGCAAAAATTATCCCATTCCCGAAACCAAAGATAAAGCTAACTGAAGAAGAATCGAAAGAATATGAAGTTATTAAAAAAGAAATTGAAGGAATCAAGAGTTTGCGGGAATTATTCTATTGCAAAAGAAAAGTGAAGAAGTTTCTAAAGAAAGTGAATGGTCGAAACCAAAAAGGCTTATAAGGGTTAAACAAACGTTTGAATATATAAGTTTTTCAAAAGAAGCAATCCTAGTTTCTTAACAATAGCATGCATGAGAAAGGTTCTTCTGATTAAATTTTTTTTGCAAAAAGCTAGTGAAACATATCTCGAGCTACTCACTCAGTGAGTAGCTCAAATGTTTTATATACAAGAATTAGAATCAGTAGAACCGTTCCATTAATACTACTATGAACCTATAGAATCATAACCCACAAAAACCCCAGCACCCCTGAAGACACCGCATAAAAAAGCATCGGCCCAATCGTCATCCTGATAATCGTTCCTTCCTTTCCAACCATTCCAACCACAGACGCAGCAGCAACAACATTCAATACACAAATCATGTTACCGGCATTTGCTCCAAGAACCTGCAGAGACAGCACGAGCTGCTCGTTCATCTGTAGCTGGTCCGCGACACTGAATTGGAAGAGGGAGAACATCATGTTACTAAAGGTAGCACTTCCTGAGATAAATGATCCCAGTGCACCGATGAATGGCGCAACGAGAGGCCAGGCATTTCCAACGGAGTTCGCAACCATCGTAGCAAGTTCCATGGGCATACTCATTAAATCCGCACCGTTCACTTCTGAATTAATAAAGATCCGAACCATTGGTACAGCTGTACTTAACGCGATAACGGTTCCACCCATCGTTTTTAATGAGTCAATCATGGTAACTTTTACTGCTTCCATCGTCATTTTATGGATAACAATCGTAATGAGAATCACCACAATGAAAATGGAGCCTGGTAAGTAGAGCGGTTCAAATGAAGTGCTGATCTCTGTTCCAAGAATCTGTTGCCAACCAACATTTACTGACTTTAACCATCCCTTAATAGGTAAAATGTCTAACCGTGTTAAAACTAAGAAAATAGCTACTAGTAGGTAAGGCATCCATGCAAGCCAGAGTGGGAGGGGTGTTCTTTTATTCGGAGTACTAGTAGGTTTTTCAAAATCCCATGACTTATCAGGTAATAGAAACCCTCGTTTAGCCGCAGGTATGACGATCGCAAGCCCTAAGAGTCCTCCAATGATTGAAGGGAATTCAGGACCTAGTAAGCTTGCAACTGTGAAAGCTGGAAGTGTAAAACTTAGCCCAGCGAATAGCGCAAACTTCCAAATCGCCAACCCTTCTTTCCATGAACGATTTTTTCCGAAAAAACGTGTTAGCATCATGACGAGAATTAATGGAATGAAGGTACCTACGAATAAATCGATAAACACGGCGCTTTGCGTTACTGATTGCAAGTAGTCCCCCATTGATTGGTTGCCAAGTGTTGCTGCCACTTGATCAGCAATAGCAGGGCCCTGACGGAGACCCTGGTCAACTCCTACAATAATTGGCGTTCCAACAGCTCCAAATGATACGGGGCTACTATCTGCGATAAGTGCGAGTGCCACAGCAGCAAGCTGAGGGAAACCAAGGGCGACAAGGAGCGGAGCCCCAATGGCTGCAGGTGTCCCAAAACCAGCTGCACCTTCAATAAATGCCCCGAACAACCATGCAATAATGATGAGTTGTACCCTTCTATCTGTTGAAATTCCCATAAACCCAGTTCGGATCGCATCGAGGGCACCACTATTACGCAAGGTGTTCAATAACAAGATGGCACCAAATACGATCCAAAGAATAGATACTGATATGATTAGTCCTTCAATGGAAGCCGCTGCAATTTGTAGTAGAGGTATTTTCCATACGACATAAGAGAGGACAGCGGTCAGCAAGAAGCTAACCGGCATTGCTTTCGTTGCCGGAAGTTTCAAAAGAACGAGAAGAATAAATACAGCGAGTACAGGTGTTAAAGCGGTTAAAAGTTCTATAGCATTCATGTTCATCACCCTATTGTGTGTATAGTCGATTATGATAACTTACACATACTATAAAGATATAAGGAGAATTGTTATGTGATAAACCGCACATTCTTAATAGCCAATAGCGACAGGAATATCTTTTGAGCTCTCCCTATGAATGAAAGTAACGTGACATCAAATAAAGGAAATAGTGAATTATTATTGAATATAAGGTAGGGCACAAAAGTGGCTAAATAAAAGTCTTATTTTACTCACCTTAGAAGTGGGTGAGATTAAGCAGGGAGAAGAATGAATGAAAGAGTTAAGAGCATTTCAATATAATCACTTCATTTCAGCACCGATTGATCTTGTTTATGAATGTCTACATAAGGACAAGCATGTGCTGAAATGGAATACGATGATTGTGGAGCATATTTATGAGGGTTCTGAAGATGAAATCACGGCAGGCTCGACTTTTATTTCAAAACAGAAGCTAGGTAAGAAAATTTATACGTTCGATGCAGAAGTGCTTGTTCACGAACCTCCGTATAAAATTGCGATGAAAACCGTAACGAATGAAGGCACAAGCTTCACTCGCTATCAATTAGTAGAACGCGATAATGGAACAGAACTTTCTGTAGAAGCTAGCTTAATCCCTAAGAATGTCTATTATTCTATTGTTGGGAGATTAACTCTCTGGCTGAGTAAATTTGTATTTCTGGAACAATATGAAGCGTTTATTCAGTATGTGTATGATCAGCAGCAAAATGAAATTTATTATTTTGAAGAGGAATCAGGTCTAGAGCTGTTTGCTCAGGCTTATCTGAATGATGATAATCAATGGGATGTCTATTTTTCAGTAGTAGAAGAAAGTGAGGAGGTTGTGAAAAAGCTCCTCGAGATGGGATTTGAAGTGGATGATGATTTGGAACTCTATCTCTTCAAAGCGAATCATTATATGGATGCACAGGAGAAGTTTAGTAGGTGGGTGCAAGAGGTGTATTTACCATTAAAGTTGGGTTAGCGATTGTACCTTTCCTGATTTTTTTAAAAGTTCACGGGGGTGAGTCTGGGAAAATCTAGTAGTCGGTTCTAATTATTCACTTCCAAATAAATATTCCTTATAGATATATATATAGAAAACCAAGTGAAGTCAACCAAGGTATGATTATTCCCTCGGTTTTATTGATGGATCAGCAGAACCGTCTCGCCGATTCGCTGTTTAACAATGCTCCAAATACGATTGAAAGAATGGATGCTGAAATGGTTGGCCCTTCAACCAAAGTCGTAAGAGTTATTTTCCATACAGATTAAACCCTTAATCAAACGTTTGATTAAGGGCTTACTTCATGTTTCTATTAAACTTCTTATGTTTAGCTGGAATCTCTTAATGATCCTATACGTAAGCTGCTGCTTTTATTAATATAAATTTGAGAAAATAATGCTAACTAAACCACTCCCTCCACCTCAAACATCTCTACATCCGTTCCAAGTAACGTCTGAAAGCTCTTCAAGGATTTCTCAATCTTCTCAGGCTCTATCCCTCTTATAATAAATATGAGATGAGACAGCTTGTTCTCCTCTGGCCACTCTTCGAGGTGATCGGGTGGGTGGATGATATGTTGCACACCGTTTAAGACGATTGGGCCTGCCTCTCCTACATCGAGTAGCCCTTTTACACGCATAATGCGTTCCCCATTTGCATGCAAGAGAGCACTTAGCCACAGTCCAAATGCCGTCCAATCGAGGGGTCTTGCGAACGTAAAGGATATGGAGTGAATATCTGATGAATAATGACTGTTTTTTGCTTTTGATGGTTCGTTGAATGAATGCTGGGAAAAGTCCTTATTCCCGCCTTTGAGGATATCTATCTCTACCTCTCCATGGACAACCTCATATTGGACTGCAGAAGGATTTAATGTTTTTAATTCCTTTTTAAGGTGCTCCTTTTGCTTAGGAGAGCTGATATCGGTCTTCGTTAAAATGACTTTATCAGCGACGGTGACCTGTTTGACTAATTCTGGGTTATTTTTTAAATGCAGGTGCCCATTTCTTGCATCAACAGTTGCAATAACACAATCAATATAAAAATGGTGCTTTAAAAGCGGGTTTGTCAGTACGGTGAACAAAATAGGAGCTGGGTCAGCCATCCCGGTTGTTTCAATGATAACGCGATCGATGTCATCTACCTTATTCTTACCACTTAATAAGGCTTTAAGTTCGTTTTCTAAATCTTCGCGGTTATTACAGCAAATACACCCACCATCTAGAAGGATCGTCGATTCATCTGCTTTTCTAAGTAAATGGTGATCTAACCCGACTTTACCGAATTCGTTAACGATGACAGCCGTATGTTGTTGGAGAGATGGGTCTTTTAATAAGTTACGCAGCAACGTTGTTTTTCCGCTTCCGAGACAGCCGGTCACAACGGTAATCGGAGTTTTATGCTCATGATTCATGAAGTCCTCACCTCTTCTTATATAGAGTTTTCTTTTTGAAGCTGTTGAAGAAGGTATGGATCGAGCGGGTCGATGGGTTCGCCTATCATCTTTTCAGCGGTGGACCAAAGGGTACCGAGATCGTGAATAATCTCCTGATTTCCTTTTGGATCGCTTAAGAGAAATTTACTCCCATTCCAGTCTTCTAATTTTAAACGGTACGTGTGAAGTATTTTGTTGGTAAGTTCGGTGCGGTGGAGTCGAGTCCGTTGTCTCGTTCGCTGCTGGTTACCGACCACCATTTCATCAGAATGATTCGTTGATGCTAGGTCGGTCCAATGAACGTCCATAACGAATTCGCCACATAAAATACACATGTTAGTCCTCCTTATAAATGATAAAGGGAATCCACTCCTTATTAGGAGTGGATTTGCTGAATGAATTCTTATTTTTCGCTTGAAGTTGAGACTGTTGATTTAAAAGGATTCCGTTTTGCATAGTCGTCAGCAATTTCATCGAACGTAACCCATTTTACGCCTTCATGCTTGTTGATATGGTTGATGATCCGTTCATGCATTTTCAAAACTTGAGGACGACCACTCACATCAGGATGAATTGTCATCGTAAACGTCGCGTAATCCATGTTCTCATAAACCCAATCGAACTGGTCCAGCCACATTTCTTCAAGGTCACGAGGATTAACGAAACCGTGACTGTTTGGTGATTTCTTAATGAACATCATTGGAGGAAGATCATCGAGGTACCAGTTTGCAGGAATTTCGATCAAGCTCGTTTCTTCTCCGTGAGTCAATGGTTTCATCCACTCATCTGCAGGCTTTGAGTAATTGATCTTTGTCCAACTGTCTCCTACGCGGACATAATATGGAGTAAAGTCATTATGCATCAAGCTGTGATCGTATTTGATCCCATGCTTATGAAGAAGTTCATTCGTCACGTTGGAAAATTCCCACCAGGGGGCAACATATCCAGTTGGTTTCTTACCTGTTAGGTCTTCGATAAGGTCGAGCGACTTGAGTAAGACCGCTTCTTCCTGTTCAGGTGTCATCGCGATAGGATTCTCGTGAGAATACCCATGTGAACCGATTTCATGTCCTCTGTTATGAACGTCTTTCATCTGTTCAGGGAATGTTTCAATAGAGTGTCCTGGTATGAACCACGTTGTTTTTAGGTTATATTTATCGAACAGATCAAGTAATCGAGGTGCACCGATTTCCCCAGCGAATAAGCCTCGTGAAATATCATCAGGAGAATCCTCTCCACCATATGATCCTAACCATCCAGCAACCGCATCTACGTCTACACCATATGCTACTAGAATTTCTTTTTTCGCCACTACAATCACTCCTCTAATAAATTTATCCTTTTCACAAATATAGTAATGCAAGTACCATGCCAAACTTACTGGGTATGTAGTGAAACTAGCTTTAAAGCCTGTTATGAGTAAGGAAAAAATAATTTACGATAATTATATCAGAAATCTTAGAAAGTTCGGTTTACTAGTTTAAGAGGTTGTTATGCAGTAGGGAATACTATATTTGCAACGATGCATTGTTTCTGAATTTTCTAAAATGTATAATGGGTGTTAATAGGGATTATAGAGCAGGAGGGAAATGCTACTTGTCAAAAAAAGAGCTGCTAGATCGTCACTTATTTCAATCTATGCCATTTGGAATAGCTTACTTCGATCGTACCGAACATTGTCATTCTATTAATTCAGTGGTGCAGCCCCGAATATTTGAGATGGAAGCTGTTCGAATAAATGTACGCGAAGTATTGAAAGGAAAAGAGAAGTTAGGAATCAAATTTGAGGCAATTACGGATTCTTTTTATTTCGACTTTCTTCCTATAGAAGGAGAAACAGGAGAGGTAGACGGTGTGTTAGTGCTCGCTAGATCAATTAAGTGCTTTGGCGAGATAGGTGAAGAATATCAGTTGTACAAAGAAATGAGTATGGATTTAAAAGCTATATTCGATTCATCTTATGATGTTATTTATGTGTCTGATGGTGAAGGAAATACCCTTCGAGTTAGTTCAGCATGTAAAGAATTATGGGGGAAAGATCAGCAGGAGCTTATCGGAAAGAATGTGAACGAGCTTGAGGAAGAAGGGATCTATAAGCCTTCGATTACAAGGTTAGTTCTCGAACAGGGGAAAAAGATTTCAACCATCCAAACGACGAGAACTGGAAGACGCTTAATGGTGGTCGGCACCCCGATAAAAGGTAATGATGGTCATGTTGAAAGAGTTGTGAATGCTTCTAGAGATATTACAGAGGTTCATCAGTTGCAATCTGAAATCGATGAGTTGAAGCAGGTGATGAGCGGATATAAACAGGAGCTCATGGAGCTACGTAAGGAAAATAGTGAAAAGAAGCAGATCATTTACCAAAGCCAGAAAATGCAAGAAGTTACTGATTTATCTAGACGCGTGGCTCATGTAGATTCAACCGTTCTTATATTAGGGGAATCTGGTGTCGGTAAAGAAGTGATCGCAAACCTTATCCATCAATCAAGTCAGCGCATTGAAAAGCCATTCATAAAGATTAATTGTGGGGCTATCCCAGAAGCACTTCTTGAATCTGAACTGTTTGGTTACGAGAAGGGATCTTTCACAGGTGCACAAAAGAATGGAAAAATGGGTCTGTTTGAGTCCGCTAACGGAGGTACGCTGTTTCTAGATGAAATCGGAGAGCTAGCTCCTCCCTTGCAAGTAAAGCTTTTAAGAGTTTTGCAAGAACAAGAAGTTATGAGGATCGGTGGTACGAAGCCAATAAAGGTTAACGTGCGTATCTTAGCCGCAACGAACAAAGAATTAATCGATCACATAAAAGCAGGACATTTTCGGGAAGATTTATATTATCGTTTAAACGTTGTCCCAATCAGTATTCCTCCATTGAGAGGGAGACGAGAAGATATCTTGCCACTCGTCTTTCATTTTATGGAATATTATAACCAAAAATATGTGTCTAACAAATCATTTTCTTCAAGGGTACTCGAACGATTGGAGCAACACGACTGGCCTGGAAATGTACGTGAACTACAAAATATAGTAGAGAGGCTTATCGTAATCTCGGATGAAACTGAAGTGTCGGAACGATTCTTACCTGAAGTTTTTGCTCAGCGGAAGGAAGTTGACGAAAAAATACAGGTGCTCGATATTATGCCTCTGAAAGACTGTGTGGAACAAGCAGAAACACAACTTTTGAAATTGGCTAAAGAGAGATTTAAAACGACTGTAGAAATTTCAAAGGTATTAGGAGTGAATCAATCAACGATCAGTAGAAAACTAAATAAAATTGGATCTTAAAGCCATAAGGTGTGCCACACCCTATGGCTTTTTGTAATGGATAAGCTTTTATGCATTATTGCACAATCTATGCAGTAATACATAAATCTAGTGTTGTTTTTATTATGAACACTTTGATATTACCGACAAACTATAGGGAGTTAAACTTGGCACGATCCTTGCATTAATTTATAGACAAGGAGAAAGGAGGATGAAGTTGAACAAAGTAAATTTACTTACAGTTGCAGCAATCCAGATGAACTGCGCTATTGCTGACAAACATCAGAATTATGCCCATGCTAGTAGGTTGATTGATGAAGCAATCCATGAAGGAGCTAGCTTGATTATCGTTCCAGAACTGTTTAATACGGGATACAGAGTCGAAGAGAGAGATGTTGAGCTAGCTGAAACCATTCCTGGCGAAACCACAGAGTGGATGGTAAACATCTCGAAGGAACGTGGAGTTACGCTCGTTGGTTGTATCCTTGAACGAGATGAAACGCGAGGAATAGTATACGATTCCGCCATTGTAACCAATGAAACTGGAATTGTAGGAAAGTATCGAAAAACCCATTTATGGGATCAAGAGAATACTAGATTCGCAAAAGGAGACGATCTTCCAGTCTTCGATCTTGAATGGGGTAAGCTCGGAATTCAAATTTGTTATGAAGTTGGATATCCAGATACTTCACGGATACTTGCTCTAAAAGGAGCGGATCTCATCGTTTATCCTTCAGCCTTTGGGAAAGCAAGACTCTATGCATGGGATATTGCTACTCGTTCCCGTGCGCTAGAAAATGGGTGCTATGTGATTGCGGCAAACCGGACCGGACTCGAGAAAAAAGAGACAGAGTTCGGAGGACATAGCAGGATTGTGAATCCAAAAGGCGAGGTTATCAAAGAGGCTGAGCGGGAAAACGAAGTGATCGTAAGTTCAATCGAATTAAATGAAGTCACGAAGCAAAGACGGTCGATTCCATATTTACGAGATTTAAACAAAGGTCTAATTGTAAAAGAGTTAGAGAAGATGACGTATAAATCGTTCACCTAAAATGTTGTTTATGGGATTGAAATCAAATGACAGGAAGGGAATGTGAATTTGGTTTCAATCATTTTTTACAGGTAATTGACTGAATATTATAACAAAGGGTGGTCTAACTTGAAAAAAAATACTTTGGTTTCAAAGGATATTATTCCGACGCATTCGAGGCATAGGGTGATCTCGGGTTTTGGTTTCTTTAACATTTGGGTTGGAATGGCAGTCATCATCGCGACTTTCCAAATTGGAGCAAATGGAATTGATTCAATGTCATTGTGGACAGTAGCTGGAGCAATTTTACTTGCAAATATTGTAATAGCAATCGTTGGAAGTTTAAGTGGAGATATCGGGATTGAACATGGTTTGTCATTTGCCGCCTATATGAGGGCTCCGTTTGGTAATGTCGGCGTGCATATTCCAGCAGTTAGCCGGGGGATTGTTGCTGCAATCTGGTTTGGGATTCAAACCTATCTTGGAGCGACGGCTATTAATTACATTGTAAATAGCTTAACAGGTTTTGATTCTTGGATGGTATGGTATTTTGTTTTCGCAATCGTACAAATCATTAATACAGCTTTAGGGATCAAAGCAGTCGATCGATTTGCAATCGTGGCTGCGCCTTCGATCATATTAATCTCGATTTGGATCTTTATGGATATGGTAGGGTTAGCTGCAGATCAAGGAACGAACGTATTCACTTATGAAGGAACGGGTCAAACGACAACATGGTTTCTCGTAATGGTAGCGAATATGGGGTTCTGGTCGGCTCTCGCCGTTGATATACCAAATATAACCCGATATGTAAAAGCTCCATTGAATGAACGGAATTGGTTCAAACGCAATCGTAATAATTATTTACCACATATAATAGCTCTTCCGCTCGTCCAAACCTTTATGGGAGTAATCGGAGCAGTTAGTATACTCGGCACAGGTTTATGGAATCCAATTGATGTGATTCAAGAAACAGCGACAGGATGGATCATGGTTATCTTACTTGTGATGGTTGTGCTTGCACAATGGTCCACAAACTCAGCTGCGAACCTCATTCCAGCATCCCTTACCTTCGTAAATGCAGGTGCGAAATTCAACTTATCTTATGGTGTTGGAATCGCGCTAGCTGGAATCGTAGGTACGCTATTTCAACCATGGGCGATTCTTAATCAGCTGTTTACGTTCCTTGGCTATTATGGAGCAATCTTATCATCAGTCGCTGGAATAATTATTTGTGATTATTACATCATCCGCAAAAGACGTTTGAATGTTAAAGCCCTCTATCAACCATCAGGTCAGTTTAAGTTTGATGCCGGGGTAAACTGGGCGGGTATGATTTCTTGGATTATCTCCGGTGGGCTTGCCATTTATTTTATCGACTATATGTATATCATTGGTTTTCCGCTAGGTATTGCCTCTTATTATTTGCTAATGAAGTTTTGGTATATGAAAAAGCACCCTCAACAAGAGGTGAGCTCTAATTATTCAGATGAGTTCTTAGGAACGACGGTGGGACGAGACTGGAAGATTACAGAGAAACATGATGCTGCAGAAGAGGTGGCTGCTACAAAACAATAGGAAATGAAAAAGGAGAGTAGGTTATGAGAAAGCTAGAAAATCGAACAGCTTTAATTACTGGAGCTGCAAGTGGTATAGGGAGAGCGATCGCCAAGGCTTATGCTGTGGAAGGGGCAAGCATTGCCATCAATTATTATGACAGGGAAGAAGATGCCGTCGCGCTTCAGAATGAAATGGAGCATGATTGGAACACAAAAACGATTCTAGTTAAAGCAGATATCAGTGACGAAAAGCAAGTAGAAGAAATGGTAACGAAGGTAAAAGGTAGATTTGGAAGGATTGATATCTTAGTGAATAGTGCTGGGATTCTAACACAAAAGCGGATGGAGGAAATGGATGTTGAGTTATGGGATACCATGATCAACATTAATTTACGCGGACCTTTTCTATGTACGAGGTCCGTACTACCTCATATGATCGATCAGAACTTTGGAAGGGTCATCAACATTTCCTCGCAACTCGGTCAGATTGGAGGAGTCGAACTCTGCCACTATAGTGCTGCGAAGGCTGGGATCATCGGGATGACTAAGTCCCTTGCGAGAGAAGTCGGTCGTTATGGAATAACAGTTAATTGCATTGCGCCAGGTCCAATCGAGACGGATTTAATAAATGGACTAGATGAAAAATGGAAATTACAAAAGGAAGCAGAGTTAGCGATTCCAAGGTTCGGGAAGCCAGAAGAGGTCGCTCCAACTGCGGTATTGCTGGCATCTGAACCGGACGGCAACCTTTATACAGGGCAAACGTTGGGACCGAATTCTGGAGATGTCATGCTTTAAAGAAAATAGGAAAGGGTGAGGGATATGGAAGTATTTCCGGCCTCTTGGGCATGGGCGATTATAATTGTGACGGGTATTATTATGTTTGGAAGCTCATGGTGGATCTATTCGAAATCAAAAGTGAACGATGGAGAAACGTTCATGGTCGCGAGCAGAGGAGTGAAATGGGGACTGATTGCAGCTTCTATTGCTGCTACAGAGCTGTGGGCGGGTTCGTTACTAGCTGCAGCTGAGGGTACATACACATGGGGTGTGGCGGGATTATGGATGTACTGGTTGCCAACTCCAATAAGTTTTACCATTTTTGCGTTCATCGCTGCTAGAGTACGAAAGTTAACGCCTACTGGTGTGACGATTGGTTCTTTTGCGAAGCAAAGGTTTGGGAAGGCAGGACATTTGGTGTTTACGTTGATTGCCCTCTGGATCATGGCATTATTTACGATGCTTCAAATCATCGGAGGAGCGGCATTCTTTAGCGGTATGTTTGAAATCAGTTATACAACGACCGCGATCGTACTCGCAGCCATCTTCCTTGGCTTCTATTTAATAGCTGGTCTTTGGTCTTCCTTAATCACAAGCTTCATTCAGTATTTTGTTGTTGTTGTTATCTTACTTGGACTCGTACCGATCGTTTTCTATCAGCTTGGTGGACCGGGGGAAATCTATGATATGGCTGTTTCGAACCTTAGTAATAGTGAGCCTGAGAAGCTCGACTTTTTTAGAATGGATGCGATCACAAGCTTCTTCCTCGTTCAGTTTTTCTCATTTGGTGCAATTGCCACACTATCGAATTATGCCTGGCAACGGGCGTTTGCAGTTGAGGAAAACGGAGTGAAAAAAGGGTTGATCTGGGGTGGATGGAGCTGGGCTCCGTTAGCAATGGTTAGTTCTCTCGTTGGAGTCGTTGGACTAGCTATCGGCTTAAACCTTGATTACCCGACCGATGTGTTTCCGAGAGTTATCGCTGAAGTCCTGTCTACTCCATTCACCATCTTTCTGGCAGTATCTGTTCTCTTTGCCATTTATTCAACAGGGTCAGCTTATCTAGGGGGAATGAGTTCGCTCGTAACAAGTGATTTATACGAAGAATACTTCAATAAGAAAGCGACAAAAAAGCAGTCCCTTCAGTTTGTAAGACTTTCTTCTATCGTCATAGCAATCATCATTACCATTGCAACGATTCTACTTCAAAAAGTATCGCTACTTACAGCCATCTTAACGGCAGGTGCGTTTGTCGGTGCGCCGTTCTTCCCTATTGTGCTCGGACTTTGGTGGAAGAAGACAAGTGCCTCAGCCGTTGTTACAGCCATCACAGTCTCCGTCATCATGGTTACGATATTTTTATTAACGAATGTTGTGCCTCAATGGATCGCTTATTTAACTTGCATTCTAACTTCACTCGTTCTCACGATTATTATTTCATTCATTAAGCCTGATAACTTCGACTTCTCTAAACTTGAAGTAGGTTCGCATAAGGAGGGCATATAAATGAGGGAATTCTTTATTTTTTTCACCTACTTATCTTTTTCAAGCCTTGCCCTAACGTGCATCGTCATCACCTATCAGATTGTTAAACACGGCGTAGGAAAAACGAATAGTGGCAAATCAAATGTGGATATGAATAGAGGGGATAGGATGAATGATAAGGGGAGATCTATTTAGGGACATAGGGACAGTGAACCTGTCCCCACGTCCCACCAAGACAAAACAGTGAGGCTCAATGGCCCTCACTGTTTTAATTTTGGTTGGGTATCAACTAGAACGCTACCGCCGTATCTACCCTTTTATTTTCAACAAAGCAGTATACGTATTAATACGCCCTCTTTCATATAGAGAACCTGTCCCATTCAATGGAACAGTTGTTGTCTCAATCGCATTTTGAACGTTGTTCACGCTCGGATCAAGAGAAAGCATCAACGCTGCTAAGCCAGCTACAAATGGTGAAGCCATTGATGTACCTGATAACGTACCGTAGTTGGTTTGACCTGTTGCATTCTCGTACGTTGGAAGAGTAGATAGAATATCGACCCCTGGGGCGGCAACATCTACCCAGGATGAGCCGTAATTTGAGAACGATGCTTTCGTGTCGTCTCGGTTTAAAGCTGCAACGCTAAGGCAATGTGGATGTGCGGCTGGGTAGAAGAGGTCGTCTGAATTATTATTTCCGGCAGCAGCCACTACCAGCACTCCTTTGTCTTTCGCGTATTGTATTGCATCTTGAAGCGTTGTGCTGAAGAAAGTACCGCCGAGGCTCATATTGATGACTTTTGCTCCATTATCTGTTGCATAAACAACCCCTTGAGCAACATCGCTGTATGCTCCACTTCCGTTATCATCTAATACCTTCACATTTATGATTCTTGGATTAATGGCCAGTCCCGCAACACCAAGGTCATTTTTCGTGGTAGCAGCTGCAATTCCTGCTACGTGCGTTCCGTGACCTTGTAAGTCTTCATACGTTGAAGAATTTGAGAAGTTCTTGCTTAATACAATTTTGTCCACTAAATCAGGATGATTTGTTTGAACACCAGTATCTAAAATTGCGATATTCACAAATATTGATCCACGTGTAACGTTCCATCCTCTTATTGAGTTTATCTTTAGAAGTCCCCACTGGTTAGGTAAAAGAGGATCATTCGGTGTCAACTGGGTCGCTAAGATGCCATCATACTCGGTATAGTCAACTCCAGAAAAGTTAGAGAGAATTGTCATCTTTATATTCAAAAGAAGGGGATCAACTCCTACCGTGTAGACGTTCAGTACAGGTATCTCATCTATAAGAGTAAGTCCACCCACTTGTTGAATAATCTCCAAAGCACGTCGCCTTGAAACCCCAGGGATAAATCGAACGATAAATCGATCTGGAAAGTAGTTCAATGAAGTAACACCTCCTATCATTGTAAGGCATTACTAGTTTATTAATAGAATTACTTGATGATTGGGGGAAGGTACAAAATAGCTAAAAATGGGGGGAGGGGACATGGGGACAGGTTCCTCGTCCCACTTAAACATCGTCTACTATGGAGTGATCCTGTGGACGGAGGGACACTGTACCTGTCCCTCCGTCCCCGTCCATCCTGCAGGATTTTCTTCGTTGCTGTTTAATTTTATAGGAGTACAACATATGAAATACACAAAAGCCCACTGTCTTCCGCTCTTTCTAATATTCACCCCTATCCCATCCATAGCTACTTTGTTTAACTCCCCATCTTCTTTTTATTCTATTTCTTTCCCTAGAATGGTAATAAAACGAACCTAACGTTACAGAAAAAGAGGTGACCCTAATCTGGTTAGAAAAGCGAGAACGAAAAGCATTACTGGTGTTTATCATATTGTGTTTAGAGGTGTTAACCGTCAAACGATCTTTGAAGATGATCGTGACAAAGAGCGGTTTTTAGTTGCCCTTGCCAGGTATAAACAGAAAAGTGGCATTGAACTTTACGCGTACTGTTTGATGGATAATCATGTTCACCTGTTGGTGAAGGAGACAGAAGAGAGCATCTCAACTTTTATGAAGAGACTGAGCTCAAGTTATGTGTATTGGTACAATACGAAATACGAGAGGTGTGGTCATTTATTTCAGGAAAGGTTTAATAGTGAGAATGTTGAAAGTGATGCGTACTTTAAAACAGTACTGAGGTATATTCACCAGAATCCTCTCAACGCACATTTAGTTAAAAGTGTGTGGGACAGTAAGTGGACAAGCATACATGAATATTTGAACAGATCAAACTTAGTCAATATTGAAAAAGGGTTAGATTTATTTTCTACTGATAGATGTTTAGCTCGTCAGCAGTTTATCCTATTCATGCAGGAGTTACGTGAAGATCAATGCTTGGATGTGAACGAAGTCGTGAAGTTTTCAGATGATCAAGTAAGAGAGTACCTACGTTCTAGTGGCATTATAAGTAATAGTGTACTTCAGAAAATGGATAAAGAAGAACGGAATGTTGTGTTAGCTAAAGTGAAAAGAATCGAAGGGATTTCTATTCGTCAGATATCTAGAGTGACTGGAATTTCTAAAAGTGTAATTGGTCGATTAAAGTAAACAGTTGGTCGGATCCCGTCTAGCAAAATTATTCTTCTTTTGTTATCCACGTTTCATCCTTGAATATCCCCCCATTTCATTACTTCACAAGTACCCAAAACTTATAGACTTCTTGTCTCATGTCCCATCCATATACGGATTGTTGTATCTTTCAATAAAACATTAAAAATATAAGCAGTACAGAGAGGGAAAGTTCAATATTATTAAATACACGTAAACACTGTAAAATAATGAAGTATAAGCATAATTGGGACGAGGAACCTGTCCCTGTGTCCTTCCATGTGTCCTTCCACTTCCCCACTGGGACAATATACCTGTCCCTCTGTCCCGATTACCACTTGCACTTTTTGTCAAATCGTCTTAAAGTATATAATGGTTGAAATCCATCATAAATGGTAATGGATAGACTAACTTGTCACTTTTTAATTTGGAGATTACGTTCTCCTTAAGGAAAGGGTTCAGATAGATATGACACAAAATTTTTGGCATGAGTTGCCGAAGCCGTTTTTTATTTTGGCACCGATGGAAGCCGTCACAGATGTTGTTTTCCGTCATGTCGTTAGTGAAGCAGCAAGACCTGATGTGTTTTTTACAGAGTTTACGAATACAGAAAGCTTTTGTCATCCAAATGGAAGAGAGAGTGTACGCGGACGTTTAACATATACAGAAGATGAGCAGCCGCTCGTCGCTCACATTTGGGGAGATAAGCCTGAATACTTTCGAGAAATGAGTATCGGAATGACAGAGATGGGCTTTCGCGGGGTAGATATCAATATGGGCTGCCCTGTGCATAACGTTGCAGCGAAAGGAAAAGGGTGCGGATTAATCCGTCGTCCTGATGTTGCAGCAGATATTATCCAGGCAGCAAAAGCAGGAGGCCTTCCTGTGAGTGTTAAGACTCGCCTTGGCTATACGGAAGTGGACGAATGGCACGATTGGCTTAAACACCTTCTCGAGCAAGATATCGTCAACCTATCCATCCACCTTCGTACGAAAAAGGAAATGAGTAACGTCGATGCGCACTGGGAGTTGATTCCAGAGATCAAGAAGCTTCGTGACGAAGTTGCTCCTCATACGCTTCTTACGATCAACGGTGATATCCCTGACCGTCAAAAGGGACTTGAACTTGTTGAGAAATATGGCGTAGATGGCGTAATGATCGGGCGTGGAATCTTCCACAACCCATTTGCTTTCGAAAAAGAAAAGAAAGAACATACTAGTGAAGAACTGCTAGACCTCCTACGTCTACAGCTGGATCTTCACGATAAGTATTCCGATGAATTGGAGCCGCGTCTCTTTAAACCGCTTCGCCGCTTCTTTAAAATTTACGTTCGCGACTTCCGTGGAGCGAGTGAGTTGAGGCATAAATTAATGAGTACAGAAACGACGGATGAAGTACGTGAAATGCTCGATGAGTTTATGGCGAAAGTTCCAGTGAACGAATAGTAGTACTTTTTGAGAGAAAAGCCCTTTGTGCTTTTCTCTTTTTTTAATAATGTCTCGTTTAAATTAAAAACGGAACCTTATATAAAGGATTCCGTTATTGTTAAGTCTATATATTTAACAGAGCCGCATACGTATTTATTCTACCTCTCTGATAAAGAGTACCTGTCCCATTTAGTTGTACTGTTGTAGTCTCAATTGTATTCTGAACGGCATTTACATCAGAATTGAGAGAAAGCATGAGTGCTGCAAGGCCTGCGACGAATGGCGCTGCCATTGATGTTCCGGATAGTGAGCCGTAATCAGTTGCTCCTTGGCTGTTTGCATACGTAGGAAGTGTGGAGAGGATATTGACTCCTGGAGCAGCAACATCGACCCATGAAGCACCGTAGTTTGAGAATGATGCCTTGTTATCATTTTGATCTAAAGCTGCAACACTTAGGCACTGGGCATAAGCAGCTGGGAAGAATAGGTTATTTGAATTTAAGTTGCCTGCCGCTGCGACGTTAAGCACGCCATTATCTTTTGCATATTGAAGAGCATTTTGAAGTGTAGCGCTCGCCATAGGTCCTCCAAGACTTAAGTTGATAACCTTTGCACCGTTTTGTGCTGCATAGATGACTCCTTGTGCCACGTCGCTAAAAGAACCACTTCCACTGTCGTCTAATACTTTGATGTTCATAATCTTTGGATTGATGGCGAGTCCAGCAACACCAAGGTCATTTCTAGTTGTAGCTGCTGCAATTCCTGCTACATGTGTACCGTGACCATTCAAATCTTCTGCAGTTGAAGACGCTGAGAAGTTTTGGCTTAAAATAATCTTGTCCACTAAGTCAGGGTGGTTCGTTTGAACACCGGTATCCAATATTGCAATATTTACTAGAGTTGAACCACGTGTAACATTCCAGGCTCGTACTGAATTTATTTTGAGAAGCCCCCACTGTTGAGAGAAGAGTGGATCATTAGGTGTGAGTGTAGCATTTAGAATACCTTCGTACTCAACATAATCAACACCCGAAAAGTTAGAAATGATTGTCATTTTAATATTTAACAAAGACGGAGCAACTTTTACAACATAAACATTCAGAACTGGAATCGTATCGATAACAGTAAGACCGCCAACTTGCGAAATGATACGCAGAGCAGTACTTGGTATAACGCCAGGTAAAAACCCGATAATAAATCGATCAGGTAAATAGTTCATTGTATTGATAACACCTCCTATATTCATAAGGTGTTACTAGTTTATTCAGTAGATTTATAGATGATTGGACGGGCTGGGGGACAAGGGGACAGGTTCCTTGTCCCGCTAAGCATCGTTCATTGGAGGGACACTGTACCTGTCCCTGCGTCCATTTGTTAGCTCTTTTCTCATGTGAGGAAAGGGCTATTTTGATTGACTTCTCTTCGATTTATAGAGAGAAGTCTTTATAGAGGGTATTCTTAACTTAGAATTCATTAGAGGGCGGTAGGATAACGTGGAGAATCAAAAGTTAATAAAGGTTTTTCTAACCTTTTTCCTTATATGCATGTTCATGCTTCCAGTAGGCGCAATTGCGAGCAGTGGCGGGATAGACTATGGAGATTCTGAGTTAGTTGATTCGAATGCACCAAACTCAAAACAGGAATCTAGTAGACCGAATGAAGATAATGGTAGCTGGCTACCGAATTGGCTTGAAAGTACAATCGGTCGTACAAAAAAGACGATCTTGAACACTTGGAATGGAACTAAAGAAGTTGCTACTGATGGTTTTGACTTAATAAAAGATAAAACGAACGAAAGCATAGAATGGATTGGTGACAAACTGCAAGGAGTGGGTGAATGGTGGAATGAACGCTCGCTTCTAGAAAAATCGCTCATGATTCTTGGAGCAGGTGCGACGATATTAACTGGGGGTGTTGCCCTCGGTGTTATATCAGCAGGTGCTGCGGTCATTGCTGGTATCAGCGGCGCTGCTAGTTATGGTCTTTACGCGATGAATACTGATCAGGTTTCCTTGGCCGGTGGGCTAGGTATGATGACATTAGGTGCGTTTGGCGGTATTGGTTTTGGCGCATTACGTGGAGTAGGAATGCTCGGGACAAGAGGTAGTTTGCTTATGACATCTGCTTCGAAAGGTATTAGTACTTCAAGAATGGTCAGGGCCATAGGTGCATTAGGGCAAACTAGAGTAGGTGCTGCTATTATAGGTGGGACAAGAGCTGCAGTACGAGTAGCTCGTCCCGTGTTGAGCGTGATTTCTAGTAAGAGTGCGTTAACTGGCGCTGCGATTTCCTCTCTGTTTGCCGGAGGGACTCATGTATACAATACCATGGTAAACGGTGAGCCCCTTGATTCAAAGGCAATGATTAATGATATGGTTGTCTGGGGAGCTGCCGGTGCGATTGGCGTAGGGTTAGCTTCGAAAACATTTCAAGGAATCGGCACTTTTACAAAGTCCCAAGCATTAAAAACAGCTAGTAGTGCAACAGTTGGTGGCACTTCGGAGTATGCTCTTGGTAACTTGTTTCAAGGAAAAAGCCCAGGCATAAAAAAGACGTTGATGGTAGCTGGGCTTTCGCTTGCTTTGGGTGGAGCGGTTGTACTTGGACCTGTTCTTACTAATGTAGGGAAGCAAAGTGATGGAGTTGTAACAGGTAGTTCAAGCTCTCTAGAAACTTCTCCAATCGGTAAAACCAACTTAGAAAAGAAATTTGGTACGATAAATAGTAGCGGCTTACAAGATCAGTTTACATATAAACTGAAGACAGACCTGCAATTTTTTAGTTCAAAAGCTGATATTGACTCTTTAATTAGATCAAATGAAAAGACAGTTGAAATAACACTTAAATATAATGAGAATATGCCAAAGCGAGAATTCGTAAGAAAAGCTAGGCAACTTCAAGATTTAGGTATAAAAGGTAATTTATATAAAACTCAGAATCCAGTGCCAAGAAATCCTACTATTACTAGAGCTTATAGGCAGGATATGATTAAAAGGATTTGGAATCAATATAGTGATAGGAATCCCGAATTTGGAAGGTTGTTAATTAAAAGGATTACAAAACGTATGCAGCCAGATCATATATGGGAACTCCAGTTAGGTGGTCCAGATGTAGTTGAGAATTTGAGATTCTTAGACTCTTTTACTAATTGGAATATTGGGACTCAACAAATAAGGCAACAAATAAGGGAATTACCTACCGGAACTAAGGTGAAGGTTAAGATAGATTGGGGTGAGCTAAATGGAGGGTCTATTGAAAGAAAGAGTTGAAAAGGTTAAAAATGAATTGTTAGAAGATCCAAACAGTATAATATATGGTGAACTTACTGGAGGTGTAGAAAAACAACAAGAAAATAATAGCATTCCTAAAGAATATTCTTACTTCCTTGAATTATCGAACGGAGCAAGACTTGGAGGGGTAGATATCTGGTCATATGAAGAGTTGTCTTCACATCAATATCGTGTCTCAGATATTTCAGGAGGTCATGCGAAGTGGATTGAAGTAGGGCAGGTCTTATATGAACCGCTAGTTATAAATAAAGAAACTGAAGCAGTGTATCTCTATAAAGATGAGCAAAAGTTATTGAAAGTCGCCAATGGTTTTAACCAGTTCATTTTTAACTATACTATGGGAGAGAAGTATGGAGAGCTAATACCTGATGCAAATTCAGACGAATGGTTTATGATGCTAAAGCGATTGGATTTAGCGTGATACTTTTAGCGGGTGATTGAATGGTTCTAGAACTTAAACGAATACTAGCCAAATATAAAACCAGATAGCTAAACTATATAGTTAGCATACCTGGTTTTATACTTATTACCCCCCTGCAATCATCCGCGCCAACTGACCACATATAAGAGCGGCATACGTCCCGACAACGTTACCGAGTATCCCCATTAATAGTCCAACTGGTGCAAGCGCTGGTTGGAAGACGGAAGCAACGATTGGAGCGGAACTTGTTCCACCGATATTTCCTTGTGAACCAACGGCTACGAAGAACAATGGTGCGCGCAGTAAGCGGGCAGCGATAAAGATAAACAGTACGTGAATTGCGAGCCATACCATTCCCATCAGGATAAACTGAGGAGCTTGAACGATGTCCATCAAGTTTGCCTGAGCACCGATGGCGGTTAGGAATAAGTAGATTCCCATATATCCGAACTTACTAGCACCGTAGTATTCAAGTTTGCGAACTTTTGTGAATGATAGAAGAATACCAACGGCTGTAATGATAAGGAATGTCCATGTGGACGTACTCATAACGTCTGATTTTGGAATGAAAGGTAGATCAGCAAACAGACGGATTAAGTAAGATCCAGCAAAACCAATCGCAAGAATACCGAAAAGCTGTGGCAGCTGTAGAGGTTTTGCATTTCTTTCTACATCTGTTGCGATCTCTGCATTTACTCGTTTGATCGTGGAGTTGTCTGCCTTGTTCCATTTGTTAAATCGTTCTTGGAAATTAGCAAGTGAGATCATAACACCCATCCAGCCGATTCCAACTAGCGTGTCTGTTAAGATGATTGGACTAAGAATATCATCAGGTGTGCTGAACGCTTCGATCATCGCACCCATGTTTCCAGATCCACCGATCCAGCTTCCTGCAAGGGCACCGACACCTCGCCATGCTTCATCTGGAAGGATACCTTGGAATAGGAAGAAGGCGATTGGTCCACCTACAACGACACCAAGTGTACCAGCTAAGAAAACTAGAATGGCTTTTCCGCCAAGTTTAAACGTGGCAGGTACGTTCGTACTGACCATTAACAGCAAGAGTCCAGCTGGAAGCATATAAGTACTCAAGAAGCTGTACAGATCAGAACTTTGAGGGATGATGCCGAACGTCGTAGAGAGCATCGGCAAGAAATACATCCAGATCAACGGCGGCAAATAGCCGAAGAATTTTTTAATAGGTCCATATTGAACTGTCGAAAGCATAAATACAATTCCGACAATTGCGATTAAATAAGCAAAAATTGCCATGGGTTGTTGAATGAGGGCTTGTGATAATATCATGTTGTGTCTCTCCTTATCTGCTTAAATCTTCGAATTATCAACAATAAGTTAAAAACCCAGATTTAAAGAGTATAGCACAGAGAAGAGACACTAGGACAGCACCATGTTCACTAAATATATGGTAATTATATATAAAAAAAAAGCAGTGGTTAAACAAACGTTTGATTAACCACCGCTTTTTTATATTGGTTTAACTATTTTGAAACTGTTGATCTAGCTCTCTCACCTTATTATAGGACTTCTTCAAACGCTCTGGAACTAACTTCCGTCCAAACTCCCAGGCGTTTTCCTCAATTTCATCAATGAGCTTTTGTTGCACCTCTTCTTCCTCATACATTAGGATTCTTAAATCATGTCGGTGCTTCTTAAAGTCTAAATAATACCCGATCTCATGGTAGAGAAGAATGAGGGCGATGTCTTCTGGCTTTTCTTTAATATGAATATTCATTTTAGCTTGATACGCATTAATTTGTAGATAGTTAAACTTTATCGTGTTGGTTGAAACGTTATAGCTCATCGGCGCATTTAGATCGTTATTGAACTCATAGTTAATTGTTAGCTCGTGCTTTTCTAGCGTATCTTTAATCAGTTTTTCGATATGGGATATATATAACATGTTTTCACTACCTTCTTGTGATGCTTTTAACTTAAACCTTATCTTACACCATGCCATATTCCTGCTAGTTTTTCTATAGAAATTAAGATAAATGAATCGTCTTACTAAACCATAGGAAAAATAGTTCGTAAAAATAACTTTGTTTTTGAACCGAATCATGTAATCACTTCGTCTATAAAGCAGGTGGCTTCAGGAGAGGTGAAAAACACTTTGTGAAAGTATGTAAAAATACATCTTCATAATAATTTGTTCCAACAAAGGCTGGAGTTACTATTAAGAATATGGATGTGAGGAGGTGTACAAGTGACTGATAAGTTGAGAAATCTTAAAAACAATATGAATCGCACAGTTCTAAAGGACGGGGAGATGAGTGATTCAGATAAACAGCGAATCTATCATAAGGTTATTAAATATAAGAAAGTAAAAAGAAGTGTCAATCGAATGGTACCCACATTTGCTATTTCAGCATGCTTATTTCTCATCATTATTTTGGGATCCAACGCTTATATAGGTACCTTTGCACCAAACCAGGTTGGTGAACACAGCGTATATCCAGAATCAGAAAACTCATTAATAAAAGATTCTAGCTTGAGCAGCCTTGAAGAAGATGAAATTCATCAGAATAGGTTTGTGGATGATCGATATAAAAGAATTTATGCTTATTTAAAAGAATGGACTTTACCAGAGGAAGGTCGATTGCTGGCAGAAAGCAACACATCAAACGTGACATATCAGAATGGTTATAGCTTTTCTAAAAGTACAGGTTATTTAAGTAGTATTAGTTGGGGAGATAGAGATCCCAACACCGATGAACGTCCAGAACCAACAGAAGAGCAATATATGGGTGTGGTCATGGGATTTGTTAGTGGAAAAGCACATGATTTAGAAGTGGATTTATTCCCACCACTCTTCACTGAGGTCTATGATAAATCTGGTAATCTTGAAAAATTAGTGAATGAGGATGGAATTAAAACAGTTCATGACCGAAGTAGTAGAGTAGTGACACAATTTAAGTTAGGAATGCGTTATTCAGGTGAGCTGCCAGAATTGCAAAATGAGCTTGCAGATTTAACGAAAAAGGCCGAAAACCTCGTAAGTGCAACTGAATCAAGAGAGAATGTTTCGTTAATAAAAGCTGAAAAACTTGATCGACAATATAAAGAACTAACTAGGGATGTAGTTGAATTGTCTGAAGTTATCGATAAAGCGAGACAAGATCATTAACTAGTAGGTAAAAATTTTATCATGGAAAGGATTGAAAATAGATGCCCTCTACAAAAACTCTACTTATATCTATCATTGGAATTATTATTCTTATATTTAGTCTAGCATATTGGTTTATTTCAGACCTTGAGGCTAGTTTGAATAAAGAGAAAGAATTATCAGAAGCGGCTGTAAAGGATGAACCAATTGATCCAGATCGGTATGTCAGTGAAAACAATCTATCTACAGAAGATGAGGAGTTGCCTACAGAAGGCCAATTTATGAAATTACTTCATGGGATGACCCATCAAAAAGTGTATGCAGAAGATAAATGGGTGTTAGTCGAAATGACCGATGAGCGGATTAATAATATGTTGCAAATTCTTAAACAAAGTAAAGAAGAGGAGCAATATCAAAATTATGAATTCTTTTTAGAAACTTTAACAGAATGGAAAGAAGGAAATTATCAAAATGCTGTAGTCGTTCATAATCGTATATGGGAATTAGAGGGTGGAACGATCGGTAAAGCTGAAAGGCTGTTGACATCTGAAGAAGAAAGAGAGTTTGTTAACAAGCATTATGACTGAGAGTATGTGAGTTTAGAGTAAGCGTGACTTTTTTTATCATTTCTATTAAGAAAAATTTGTTAGAGATAAAAATCTCTTATATTTAGTAGTTGAGTGAGGGGGGATTATTTGGGGGATATGCAGATAGAAAGAGAGCTTAATAGAAATGATTTAATAAAGAAATTAATCGATGACTATGCTCAACAAGTGAAGTACCTGTCGTTTACATATGTGAAAAACTGGGCTGTAGCCGATGATATTACACAGGAAGTTTTTATAGCTTGTTATCAAAATCTAGAACGTTTTAGAGGAGATAGCAGTTATAAAACATGGATACTAAAGATAACTGTTAACCGGTGCAAAGATTACTTAAAAAGCAGATGGTACAAATCAATTCTTCCAATAGGATGGAGTAGTGATTCTTGGACTGTGGAAGACTCTAGTCCAGAAGACTTACTTACACAAAAAAACGATGAAGAAGAAATATCTAAAAAGGTACTCTCACTTCCGGTGAAATACAGGGAAATGGTTATCTTGTTCTACTATGAGGATTTAAGCGTAAAAGAAATTAGTGAGCTGACGAAAATTAAACCGGAGACAGTTAAAACAAGATTGAGGCGAGCGAAGTTGAAATTGAAAGAATTGTACGATAAGGATGTGCGAAACTAATCTTTTTATGCATGTAAAGTGTGTGGGATGAGATTTGGAATTTATAAGAGAGAACATACCACTGTCCCTCTTTCAGAACATCTTCATGTAATAAAGAATCCCTCGTGTGATGATTTGACCTACATACCACCTTCATGAAATGCGTCCTTAGAAAATAGACTATAAGTAAAGCCTTTTAAGCAAAGGACTGATCAAATGGCAATCCATACGGTTACAGCTGGGGATAATTTATGGCGTATTTCCATGACTTATCGTGTGCCGATACCAACGATACGAGCAGTGAATGGACTCGTCTCAGATCGCCTCGTTCCAGGGCTAAACTTATACATTCCTGATCAAAACCTTCCTGAACAGTATCATCAAATCAAGCCAGGCGATACGTACTGGAAGCTGTCTCAGCAGTTTAATACTTCGACCCAAGCGATCGTTGAAGCGAACCCAAACACAAATCCAAATGCTCTACAGGTCGGGGTCCGTATACGAATTCCTTCTAGAGAGAAATATCGGATGCAATCATTAGTCTTTTTTGATGCGTTAGCAGGTACGCCTTATCTAGATACACTCAATACTATTGCAGGATCAATTACCTATTTAGCGATATTCACTTACTCTTTCACACGGGATGGAACAGTAATTGGAGTCGATGATGCTCAGGTTTTACAACGAGCGAAAGAGCTGAACATAAAGCCGCTGCTTGTTATTAGTAATTATGAAGCGAACATGTTCAGTCCTGATTTAGGGAATGATGTTCTTCAGAGTCCGGATAAAAGAAAAATATTGGTCCAAAATCTTGTTCGCATTGTGAAGGCTAAAGGGTATGCGGGAGTCAGTATCGATTTTGAATTTGTTCCTCCTGAGAGAAGGAATGATTTCACAGCCTTTTTACGGGAACTGAAGACGGGTCTAGGCAATTTAGTTCTTCAGTTAAACGCGCATGCAAAGAGCAGCGACATGCCGACGAATCGATTAGTTGGTTTTCTTGATTACAAAGAAGCAGGAGAAATCGTCGATATCATTTCAATTATGACCATTGATTATGGATATGCGATAGGACCGCCTGACCCAATCACACCTGTATGGTGGATCGAACAAGTGTTAATGTATGCGACTGGACTGATTGAACGTCGGAAAATCATGATGGCGATGAGTTTATATGGGTACGATTGGACGGTACCGATTCAGGCAGGGGTAGGTGCCGCTATGTTACCCGTTCAAACGCTCCAAAACCGAGCGATCGATTCGTGGATTCCTATTCAGTATGACGAGAAATCCCAGGCTCCTCACTACCGGTATCAAGTGTTGAACAAAGACCACATCGTTTGGTATGAGGACATTAAAAGCATGACTGCGAAATATAAGCAGATGGAAGTATATTCTTTGCTTGGAGCAACCTACTGGCGGTTGCGGTTTCCGTTTCCACAGAACTGGGCGTATGTTGAGAAGAACTTGCTCGTTATAAAATAAATCATTTTTTTGTTGAGCAGGAAAGAGGGAGGGTTTATTGCTCCCCTTTTGCATAAAGAACTTCTATTGATTACCTAATTTCAATAGACAAGATTACTAGAATGAACCTCTAAACTATCAGTTTTTTCTACTTCTACTTCGACGAATGTGCGGTTTTCCTATCACTTCTGCCGTTCCAGTCACAACTCTTTAGAAATAAACTATATAAACTTATTTTATGATTTAGGAGTTGAAAGAATGAAATCTCGACATCGATTAACTGGTAGAGTGATTTTTAGGGGCGACCCTGGTTATGATAAAGCTCGGAAGAATTGGAATCCGTTCGTTGATACGTTTCCGTTAGTATTCGTGTTTGCACAAGAAACGAGAGATATCCAAAATGCTCTTTCATGGGCATGTGAGAATAACGTTCCGATTCGTTTCCGTAGCGGTCGTCACGCATTAGATAAGGGTCTTAATGAAGTGAAAGACGGGATTGTAATCGACGTTAGTGAAATGAAGAGGATTCGATTCAATCGAAAAAAAGGAATTGCGATTGTTGAAACAGGAAGTAACGTAGGCCCTACGGTTAAAGCATTAGCAAGAGAGGGGTACATGCTTCCGTTTGGAGACAGTCCGACTGTTGGAGTCGGTGGAATCACGATGGGAGGAGGGATTGGACTCCTTCAACGTTCGATCGGTTTAATCAGCGACAACCTCATCGGATTGAAGATGGTCGATGCAGATGGCAATTTGATTCAAGCGGATCATCATAGAAACGAAGACCTTCTTTGGGCTTCACGAGGTGGTGGCGGAGGTAACTTCGGCGTGAACACCGAATACGTGTACAAGCTGCACAAAGCCCCAGAGAAAGCCACGGTGTTCGAAATTGATTGGCCTTGGGATCAACTAGAAACCGTCTTTAAAGCATGGCAAAATTGGGCTCCGGATGTGGATACACGACTTGGTACGATCTTAGAACTCTTCTCGAAAAAGAATGGCACGCTTCGTTCCACAGGTCTATTTCTTGGACATAAGGATGAGCTTGAAAAACTTTTAAAACCGTTAAAGAATGCAGGTACGCCAACGAAGGTGTTTGTAAAAATGTTTACCTACCCAGACGCAGTAGACTATTTGATCCCAACTCAAAAAATACCTGGACGAGCAGATGCTAACAAAAAATTCTCCTCAAACTGGGCACAAGATCTTCTTCCTGATGAAGCCATTAAAGTGATGCGTCAGTTCTTAGAAGAATCGCAAAGTGAAGACACAAACTTTTTCTTCCTTAATGCTGGAGGAGCACTGAATCAACCGTCTCCTAATGAAACGGCATTTTACTGGAGGAACGCGAAGTTCTATATGGAATGGAACGCGTCGTGGACGGATAGATCTGACCAAGCAAGAAACCTCGCTATGGTAGAAGAAACACGTCTAAGACTAAAACCTTTCGTAGAAGGTTCCTATGTCAACGTACCAGATCAGTTCATTCGAAATTTTGGACCAGCCTACTATGGAACGAACTTTGATCGACTCCAGAGAGTGAAAGCTAAATATGATCCACGAAACGTCTTTCAATTTCCGCAGAGTATTCCGCCGAAGTACAGATAGTGGTATCGTTTTTTAAAAATGTATCTCCAAAAAAAGCATCCCTCTGAGTAAAGTAGAGGGATGCTTTTTTATTTACTATGAGTAAAAAGTTTAATCATTTCCTCACCAAACTCTTCCGTTTTCTTAGGTCCAAACCCCTCGACTTTGAGAAGTTCTTTAATCGTTTTAGGCCTCTTAATAACAAGCTCCTCTAAACACTTGTTTGTGAAGATGTAATAGGGCTTTACATTTAATTCTTGAGATTTCATAGTACGGAATGCAGTTAGGGAGTCTTTCAAAATCTTATTGTTTATCACATTATGGTCCTTATTTTGTGATAGAGAATCGGCATTGTTCGCTTTTTGTGCTGAATTACTCTGTTTTATGATAGCTAGTATACTCTCTCCGTAATCTTCAACTTTCTTTGGACCAAACCCTTCAACATTAAGGAGTTGCTCAGTTGTCATTGGTTTCTTTTGAAGGAGCTCATCTAGTACTTTGTTTGTGAAAATGAAGTACGGTTTAATGGAGAGTTCTTTTGAGCGCTGTGATCGAAAATTGATCAGGGCTGCTTTAAGATTCTCATTCGTACGTACAGAAACTTTCTTAGGTATAGGTTTAGGTTGGCTCGGCTTTTTCGTAGTTTCTTTTTGCTTTTGGACAATGTACTGTTCGAAGGCGAATTTTTGCTCTACGTTATTTTGAAGGATGACTTGAGCAATGTCATGAAGAGACTGATCTAACATCTTAACGGGAGATTTCTTATTTAATTCCTCTTTAATAAAAGGCATGATCTGATCATGTCTAATCACTCTAGATTGTATAGTTGATGGAGCGTTTGGAGACACATCTATAATCGTTTTAGGATTAGCAAATGTAACCGCACCTCGAATTGGGCACTTCGTGATAACGCCTTTTGAGATAAGAAACTTTTCGAGGATATTCATATGTCGTTCGACTTGGTTAAGAGGGCTGTACATGCCTTCTTTGTTAACAACTCGATTGCTTTTCGTGATAATACGCTGAAACTCGCCCTTGTCAGTAATACGGATATTTCCAAACAACTTTTTAACTTCAAGGATTAAAATGAACTTGTGGGTAACGATGATAAAATCGAATTGAGCTTTATAGTTTTCAAACTCTAAGTGAATGTCATGGAGGACAAGGAGGGGCAGCATGGAATTTTGAAGTTCGAACATCACGTTTTTTTCTCCGGCGTGTCCGATTGAAAAGAGTTTTAGGTGATTGTCAATTTTCTTGATGTCCAGGTTTGGCTTATTACTTTCTTTTAAATCTAGTAATTGTTTTTGTTGATGAGAGATCTCTTCAATATCTTTATAGATGATAGGTTCTTTCAATTCCCTATGATCTGTTAAGATATTGAATACATTTTTAATAAAAGACATTTCTCTTACCTCCAACGTTCTATTGAGTTTTAGATATGTAATAATTTGTAATTACTAGATTATTATAGCAAAATAATACACGTTAAAGAGAGAACAAAACAAAGTTTATATGAGAAACAAAAAAACAAGCCCTTAATCAAACGTTTGATTAAGGGCTTGTTTTGTTATGTTATGTTATGTTCTATCGTTAATGAGAAGGCTCTCGTTACAATCCAACCGAAATATACTTAACCTCCAAATACTCCTCGATTCCATGATGCCCGCCTTCGCGCCCGAGTCCGCTTTGCTTAAATCCTCCAAACGGAGCTTGTGGGGTAGAAGGCGCACCGTCATTTAACCCTACAATTCCGTATTCTAGCTGCTCACTGATTCGAATGCCTCTCGATAAGTTTTCTGTAAATAAGTAAGCGGCAAGTCCATAGATGGAGTTGTTTGCACGTTCGATTGCTTCTTCTTCTGTTTTAAACGTAGCGATGGGTGCGAGAGGGCCGAACGTTTCATCTCGCATACAGAGCATGTCGTCGGTTGCGTCTCTTATTACTGTTGGTTCGTAGAATAATCCTTCTTTTATTTCGCCACCTGTCACGAGTGAGGCTCCTTTTGAAAGAGCGTCATCGATATGGTTCTGGACTTTTTCAACTGCATTCTCATCGATCAATGGGCCGATGGCAACGTCTTCTTCAAATCCATTCCCGGTTTTGAGTTCTTTCACTTTTTCTTCAAGTAGTTCAGTAAAAAGCCCTGCGATGGATTCTTGGACATACACTCTGTTCGTGCAGACGCACGTTTGGCCTGCGTTTCGGAATTTCGAAGCGATGACGCCTTCCACCGCTTTGTCGAGGTCACAGTCTTCCATGACGATCGCTGGAGCGTGGCCCCCTAATTCAAGCGAAACCTTCTTCACCGTTTCAGCAGAACCTTTCATGAGTAGCTTACCGACTTCCGTTGAACCGGTGAACGTTAATTTTCTCACTCGTTCATCAGATAACCAGGCTTCTCCAATCGATTTTGCATCACCTGTTACTACGTTGATCACACCTTTAGGAATGCCTGCTTCTTCAGCTAGTGCGGCTAGTTTCAGTGCGGTGATTGGCGTTTGTTCAGCTGGCTTGATGACGACTGTACAACCTGTCGCGAGAGCTGGTGCGATTTTTCGTGTAATCATTGCGGCTGGGAAGTTCCACGGCGTAATGACTGCCACGACTCCAACCGGCTGCTTGTTTACGAAAAGGCGTTTGTTTTGTTGCATTGCGGGAAGTTGTTCTCCGTACACTCGTTTTCCTTCTTCTGCATACCAGGAGATGAAGCCGTTCGCATAATCGATTTCACCACGTGCTTCTTTCAGAGGCTTTCCTTGTTCTAACGTCATCGAGCGTGCGAGGTCTTCTTTATGATCATTGATAAGCTGATGCCACTTTGTCAGATAAGCGCTTCTTTCAAAAGCGGATAGCTGAGACCAGGGGCGAAAGGCTTCAGATGCGGCGTCTACCGCCATCGAAGCTTCCGTTTTTCCTCCGTTCGGGATCGTTCCAATAATGTCTGAAGTAGCAGGATCAGTAATATCGATCGTTGGTAAGTCTGCACCTATTTCTTCGTCATTGATTCTCATATAGTAATGTTTCATGATAATCCTCCTGCTTACGAGATTTTCTTTTCGCTATCTTTTTCAATGTCTTTCGTGAAGATTTCATCGTTCTCTCCTTTAAAGAAGTTCTTTCCATAGATCAAGAACGTAAGGAGGATACCAACTGCGAACGCCCATGTTGCGCCTTTTGTAGCGAGTACAGCTCCGATAATTCCTGCAATTCCTAGATCACGGTTACTGCGTGATTCGAGGATTCCAACTTTTACACTTACATAACCTTGTATTAAAAGGGTTAATGCCAATGCGATGCCGAGAATCGGCTGTACGAGACTTACAATCGGAAGTAGGAGTAGACCTGTGTTCGTCCCCCAGCGGAAAGAACCGGATCCTCCAAAGATCGAGTTCATCGCTTTCTTTCCTTCTTTAAATCGTTCGATGACGACAACCTGCATCGCCGCCCATAGTGGACCTGCCATCGTTACATCGGGTCCAAGAATACTCATGATCGAGTTACGGCCACCGAAGATCAAGTGAGCACGGTTCGGGTTGTAATCGATTTTTTCATCTCGGCGATAATCTTCTGCTTCCTCAACGAGAGCTTTACTTTGCAAGACATCACCGAAGAGAACGATATATGCTGCAAGTACGGTTGGGATTGCAGTCACAAACAGCATAAGTGGCGGGAATCCTAACCCGAAGATCGTGTACTCACTCCAAAGTGTTCCGAAGTCTGGATTGATCAGTCCCCATTCGATGGTTGGCCATGGTGCTTCTCCGAAAAGTGGACCGATAATAACGGCTAAAATGATGATTGGAAAGATACCGAGCTTTCCGATCAAGCCCCATAGAGAACTCTGAGTTTTAAGGCGGTTAAAGTGTTTTGAGAAAATGATATAAAATGCGATCCCGACAGCAATTGAAATCGTCCAAGGAAACGATTCAAACCGACCGCCGACTTCGAATACTGAGATGACTGCTGCAAAACCAGCACCTAGTATGATGCCTGATTTAATCGCGGGCGGAACAAAGGTAACTACTTTTCTTGCAAGGCCTGTGGACCCGAGAAGGATCGAGAACAAACCTAGCGTCAGCTGAAAGGCGACGAGTGCGTGAACACGTTCAGCTCCTTCAGGGAACGTTGAAACGTACGCCATGATCAGCGGGATGGCTGGAGTGATCCATCCTGGCACAACAGGGTCTCCAAGGAGATGGTGCGTTAAATACAGTAGTCCGTTCAAGAGAACAACTGCTAATGCAACTTCGAACGGCATTCCTAATAGCTCGATCATCAAAGGAATCGCAGCTAAATCGACCGCACACATGAGAAGCCCTTGTACATAATCGGGCCACTCGAATTTGTAGTGAATGAAAGGAAGCCTTAATTTAAAAGGCCCCATCGGGATGTATGGTGATTCTTCACCATCTTTACGATTTTTCCACATGATAAATCCCCCTTATTTGGTATTGCATCAATAAGCAGAGCGATAAATTTCTTCAATGTCATCTTTGCTAAGCTGACGAGGGTTATTTTTGAGTAAACGCTCCACTTTGCTTGCGTCTTCTGCCATCGCCGTAATCGCATCTTCTGGAATATCGAATGAACGTAGTCCTGTCGGGATATTGACAGAAGAGCAGAGGCGCTTCATCGCATCGACTGCTTTCGTTGCAGCATCCGCATCAGATAGGTGTTCAACTTTTTCACCTAAAGCGATCGCGATGTCTCTGAATCGCTCAACGCACGCAAGCTTGTTCCATTCCATCACGTACGGTAAAAGGAGAGCGTTACTCACACCGTGAGCAATGTGGTAGCGGCCGCCTAGTGGATATGCGAGCGCATGAACGGCTCCGACCCCTGCATTTCCAAATGCCATTCCGGCCATCAAGCTCGCCGTTGCCATCTGTTCTCGTGCTTCCACGTTGTCAGCTTTTGCGTAAGCCTTTGGCAGGTTGGTCGAAATCATCTTCATGGCTTGTATCGCGAGAGCATCTGTGATCGGCGATGCGTGCACCGATAAATAGGCTTCGATCGCATGAACGAGGGCATCGATGCCGCTTGCGGCAGTCACGGACTTTGGCATGCTTACCGTCATCTCGGGTGCTACGATCGCGACATCAGGGAGTAGATGGTCACTTACGATCCCTTTCTTTAGCTGTGCCTCCGAATCTGAAAGGATGGAGATGTTTGTTACTTCTGAGCCTGTCCCAGCGGTTGTAGGAAGTGCAATGATTGGTGCCCCTTTTTCAGGAACGAGATCAGTCCCAAATAACTCGGACAATGGTCCATCGTAGCCGGAATAAGCAGAAACACTTTTTGCGATATCGATCGCGCTGCCACCCCCGATCGCAATCAAGGCGTCGTGGTTTCCTTCTGTAAAACGTTTGGTGCATTCTTCTACGATCGTGAGTTCAGGATCTGGTTTTACTCCTGTAAAAACGGCATACCGTACGTTTTCTAGGAGGGGAGTGATTTGATCCACCATTCCAATCTTTTGGAGGATCTCATCTGTAACGATAAGCGGGTTATGTATGTGTAAGCGCTTAATTTCTTCCGTAAGTTTTTCCGTTGCCCCTTTTCCTGTAATTAGTTTGTTAGCGATTTTGAACGTTGAAATAGACAAACGACATTCTCCTTTCGAGCATTTGCCTATAACTGTTGCAATTCCCATGCCAACTTTCCTTTATCCTTATAAGAAAGCGTTTTACAGCGTTTCTGTTCGCAATATTGTTAAAAACGATATGTATTATGAGTGAAATACTAATCAAAAAAGGAGCATTGATTTAAAAACGAATCAACGCTCCCATTTCTTCATTTTTTGAACGATGGTCGATTGACTCACCTCGAGTACTTCCGCTGCTTTCCTCGTCGTTTTGTATCTTTTCATCGCTCTTGTAATCAAATCACGTTCCACTCGTTCGAGTGCTTGTTTTAGTGGAAGGATTTCATCTTGTTCGGTTTTAAAGGGGTCGGTCTTAAAGTGTAGTAGCTCACGAGGTAAGTCTGCCAGCTGAATCTTAGGTTGAGGGCTCAAGATGACTAACCGCTCGATGACGTTCTTGAGTTCACGGATGTTACCTGGCCACTCGTATTCGTGCAGCGCATCGAGTGCTTCGATGCTAAACGATCGCTCTGTGTCGTGTTCAGTATTAAACAGGTCGATGAAATGCTGAGCGAGCGGAATGATTTCTTCACGTCGAGCACGTAATGGAGGGATCTCTAGTGGTACGACGCTCAAGCGATAGTAGAGGTCCTCGCGAAACTGTCCGATAGCGACTAACTTCTTTAAGTTCTTATGAGAAGCCGCGATGATCCTTACGTTCACCTGTTTTAATTTAGAAGAACCGATTGGAATGAATGCTTGGTCCTCGATGACTTTCAATAGTTTTATTTGAACTTCGAGAGGAAGATCGCCGATTTCGTCTAAAAACAATGTGCCGTTGTCAGCGACTTCTAGCAGACCCTTTTTGCCTTTGGTTAGCGCACCAGTAAACGCTCCACCCTCGTAACCGAACAATTCAGCTTCAATAAGGTTCGAGGGAAATGCGCCACAGTTTAATTCTAAAAAGCTTCCACTCGAGCGCTTCGAATGTTCATGAATGTATTTCGCAATCATCGTTTTTCCGACGCCGGTCTCTCCTTGTAGAAGGATTTTCGTATCCGTTTTCGCTGCACGATTGATGAGGGAAAACAGCTCGTTCATCGTTTCACCGAAGAAGAGAGAAGACTGATCAGGCTGCTTCAGCGTTTGTTTCGTGTTTAGTCTAAGGTTTTTCAAATCCTGAAGTTCGTCGATCTGGAGCTTTAATTTTAGTAGCTCCGTGATATCTCTTACGCTATTGACGATGTATAAGATCTCCTGATCGGGCGTGAAGATTGGCGTGCCAGAGACGATGATCTTTCTACCGTTCGAGAGCGTTTGCATGAGCGTGATCGGCTTCTTATTTTTGAGAACCTGTAGTGAAGCTGATTTTGAAATGTATCCTGCTTTCACGAGGTCTTCCATATGGTAGCCGAGGACTTGTTCTTCCTTTAGACCTGTGATTCTTTCGTAGGATTTGTTTACTTTCACAGGAATGCCATCACCGTTTGTGATGAAAACTCCATCGTATAGGGAGTTGATGATGTCCGTAAACACAGGATCTTCAAGGAGCGCACTGTACTCATTCTGACTGATAGTGTGTTCGTGCATAGGGAGGTGGCGATCTGCAATCGTTCGTAAAATCTGTCCGATCGACGTACTAACATCGTCTTCTTGCAGGGCGCGTACCAGCTCCTCAACTTCTATATGCCCAAGCGATGCGCCGTTTTCATCGACTACTTCCAACGCATGAACGTCTTCGTTCGAAAATAGCTCGATTGCTTTTTCTATTTTATCTGTTGCGTGGATTTGCATGGCTGTGACCTCCGGGAGAGTGTGGTTGATGATAGTTTATCATGAGTTTGTGAGTTTTGAGCAAAATCAATAAAGGACCTCTAGAGTAGAGGCCCTTAGTTCATTATGAACGGAGGATGTTCTGAATGTTCGTCAACTGAATGTCGTTTGCTTCTAATGCATGTCGGATGCTTTTTGCTAATTGAACAGCTCCTGGTGTATCACCATGAATACAAACCGTTTCAGCTGTGACATCTGCTTCTTTGCCGTCGTGAGTCTTTACTTTCCCGTCCCTTACCATACGCACGACGCGATTTGCCAACTCGTCGTAATCGCCAATTTCGGAACCTTTTCTCGTCATGATGATGGATCCCGTTTCGGTATGTTCACGATCGGAAAACGTTTCTTTTGCGACGCGTACTCCTACCTGATCGGCGAGGTCCACAACGCTAGAGTTGTTAAGCGCGAACGTAATGATTTTTTCATCGACTTCAGCAATCGCTTCGAGGACAGCTCTTCCAATCTTTTCATCCTCCATCGCCATCATATAGAGGGCGCCATGAGGTTTGCAGTGTGAAAGTGGTTGATCGAACCGACGCGCAAACTCTCGAAGCGCTCCCATTTGATACGTGATGTAATCTTTAATTTCAGAAGACGTACACGTCATTTTCCTCCGCCCAAATCCGAGCAGATCTGGAAGAGCGGGATGTGCACCGATCGCAACGTTATGTGCTTTTGCGAGCTCGATCGATCTTCGCATCGTACTCGGGTCACCTGCATGATACCCACATGCGATGTTAGCGGAAGTGATGTAAGGCATCATTTCTTCATCGTTTCCGAGTTCGTAGATGCCATAGCTTTCTCCCATATCGCAATTAAGATCAACTTTCATTCGCGTTTCATCCTTTCCAAACTTTGAAGGTTATTCAAGTTCACCGATTACTTGCCCAGCTTCAACGATTTCTCCATCTTCTACGCTGAAGTTCTTGATGACGCCATCTTCTTCCGCTTGAACTTCTTGGTAGCTCTTCATTACTTCGATGAGGCCGATCACATCTCCTGATTTTATGCTTGAGCCTTCTTTAACGAATTCTTCTTTTTCTGGCGATGGTCTACGATAAAAAATACCTGGAAGGGGAGAAGAGATTGTTTTCATATTTAATAACTCCTTTGCACGTTTTGTTTTGTAATCGATTGTTCGATTTCTTCAAGCTGCTGCTTCGTATTTTTTCTTGCCTGCAATGACTCTTCTAATGAAACGGAGACAAACTTGATCGTTTCGTTTGTTTTGGCCTGAGCGATTCGATTGAGGTCGGTACTAATGATGGTAGCAACCGTTGCATAGCCACCTCCAGTTACAGCATCGTTAAGGAGAGCGATGGGTTCAACTCCGTCAGGAATCTGAATCGAACCGATCGGATAACCGAGATCAACCACGTTCGAAGGATTGCTGCCGGCTCCAAAAGGCTGTTCACGTGGAACGAAATCAAGACGTTCTCCTTTCAATCGATACCCAACTCGATTTGCTTCTGGGGTGACCGTCCATTCTAAATCGAAAAACTTTCTTTTACTTTCTTCAGTTAGGCGATAATCACAAAGTCCTGGGATCACTCGAATTTCATGGTGTTTTGAGAAGACGGGAAGGTACTTTTCAGAGATCGTGGTTCCGGGCTGAACGCTGTAGGCTACGTCTTTTCCAATCGATAACACATCCTCTTTTTGAAGCGCTCGCCCTTCATAGCCACCTATCCCGCAGAGCGTATAGGTAGACTTTGAGTTCATCACTTCCTGAACATCGATTCCACCCGCGACAGCCATGTAGGCTCTCGCGCCTTCCTTAACAAAATCGAACGTTAGTTCATCGCCTGCATTAAGCTCAAGCGTCTCCCACATTGGAACGGGTTCGCCATTTACTTTTGGAGGGAGGTTGGCGCCAGTTAAGGCGATTTTTGCAGAAGTTTGAAATTCAAGATGTGGGCCCATATAAGTAATTTCAAGTGCAGCAGCACCTTTTTGATTTCCAACTAATAAGTTTGCTACAGCGTACGAGAATTGATCAACAGCTCCTGAAGGAGGCATACCCGTTTCATAAAAACCGATTCTACCTTCGTCCTGAACAGTTGTCTGCAATCCAGGTTTCAACACGTTAATCATTGTACAACCTCCCAATGACTTTTTTGGAAAATGCATGAGGGTCTTTCAGTACATCTTCTGGTGTAAACTGAAACTCTTTCTTGCGGTATTGAAAGGTGCCGTTTTCCACTTCTTCACGGATCGAATCGTATTCTTCACGCGTAACGTCCCTGTACCTAAAGATGTCGCCTTGACGAGGGAAGACCATCGAGTCTTTAAAATCTGCGAGCTTTTGTTCTCTGTCGAATACAGGCGTTGCTGATACACCGAACATCTGATAGCCACCTGCCCCTTGAACCGGATAGATGACGGAAAATCCTCCGCCAAATCCAAAACAGCGTTCAGGAGTGAAGGTCCTCGGTCGAACGTATTTCGGTACTTCAATTTGTTCTTCTCTTGGTACGATTTGAAAGCAAAAGGGGAGTCCGGGAACAAAGCCAATCATTGAAACGAGAAAGGGAGAACCAGTTATGGCTTTTATAAAGTCATCTTTCGAATCAAACCCATTGATTCGAGCGGCGTATTCTATATCCGTGGAATTTGGATCTTGGTGACGATCACGGAATTGCATGACGGCTTCATGCGTCCATGGATCTTCAAATAGGATGGGGATGTCAACAAGACGAGAGTTGATTTCGATACTATTCATATCATCAGCGGTGTCTTCAAGCTTTTTTAGTTCGTCGATTAAGTCGTCTGGATGAAGGAGGTCAGGGTTAAATCGGACCATATAAGAAGCGTTAGATGGGCAAATATCAAGTATTCCAGGTATGTCTTGTTCCTTAAGCTTTTTCGTAATTGCCATCGCTTGAAAATTCACTTCAAGAGACATGTGTTCACTGAGTTCGACAAAGATAAATTCATCTCCACCGTAGCTGTAACGAGATTTCGTTTGCTGCACGAGCAGTCACCTCACTCTAGTATTTTTCAACCTGTCTAGTCATGGCAAATCGTATCGGCAGAAACCGTAAGCGCTTCCAAACACTGTCATATACCCTCTTTGGAGCATACTTAAAACGCTTACGATTCGGTTTGGGGCACTCTATTGAATGGCTAATTCTAGTAGATCACTATGTAAGCTAGCGCTATTGTGTTCTGTGATTGTATACAATTTGTCTGACGTTAGTTGCCATCTTAACGTATATAGCTTTTAATTTCCAGTAGTTATCAGAAAAAATAGAAAAATCAGCCGATTAGATGTATGTTAAGTCTACATTTATAGGTGAATTAAGAGGTTGTTTAGTAGATTTTAACAGAAATTGTAGTTTGAATTATTTGAAAACTATAAACAAATTGTATACAATTTTAATTAGCATAATTTGGTTTTGGAGCAGAAGCAATTAAATTTGAGGAGGCAAATGTATGACGTTTAATGTAAAAGAAGCAACGATCGAATCGATTCACGCAGCTATGAAGTCTGGTGAAGTAACGTGCCGAGGTCTCGTTGAAAGTTATCTAGAACGTATTGACGCCTACGACAAAAATGGCCCTGAAATCAATTCTATTATCAATGTAAATGCAAAAGCCTTAGAAGAAGCGGATGAACTCGATCGTTATTTCAAACAAACGGGAGAATTTAAAGGATTGCTGCATGGGATTCCAATCCTCGTGAAAGATCAGGTCGAAACGAAAGAAATTACCACGACGTTTGGTTCGGAAGTCTTCAAAGACTATGTGCCAAAAGAGGATGCGACTGCGATCAAGCTGCTTCGTGAAGCAGGTGCAATCATCCTTGCAAAAACGCTATTGCCGGACTTTGCAACATCATGGTTTGCTTTTTCGTCAGCAGGTGGCGAAACGAAAAATCCATATGATCTAACGCGAGACCCTGGTGGTTCGAGCAGTGGTAGTGCTGCTAGTGTGGCATCTAACTTCGGTACGGTCGCGATCGGTGAAGACACTGGGGGATCAATCAGACTACCGGCATCCTTCAATAATGTTTTTGGTGTAAGAGTGACGACTGGTTTGATCAGTCGAAACGGGATGTCACCATTGGTCCATTTCCAGGATACAGCGGGTCCAATGACAAGAACTGTGAAAGACGCTGCTATATTACTAGATACGTTAGTCGGATACGATGAAACCGATGCTTTTACAGTCGCTTCCCTTTACGCAAAGGACAAAGGGAACTATGCTAAGAACCTTGATGAAAAGGCAATGCAAGGTGCTCGAATAGGCGTGCTTCGTGATGCCTTTGGATCTGATGACGACCCCGAATCGTCTCAAGTGAATGAAGTTGTTAATAAAGCCATCGGTGCGATGAAGGAAGCTGGTGCGACTGTAATCGATTCTGTTACGATACCTAGACTTCAGGAATTTAATGAAGAAACCGCTCTTTATTTAACGCAGTCAAAGCATGACATCGATCAATTTATCCAAGAAAGGTCGAAAGAGACGATCGATGGTATTTATGAAAATCAGCACTACCATCCTCTATTAGATCTCTTCGAAGGAATCGTAGGCGGACCGAAAAATCCTGAAGAAGATCCAAACTATTATAAACAGCTCAAAGCGCAGGATTTATTTAAAAGGGAAATCGAGAATGTGATGGCAAAACATGAACTAGATGCGATCGTCTTCCCAGATGTTCAGATTCTCCCTCCAACAAAAGAAGAGCTTCATAGCGAAAAATGGACGGTATTAACGTTTCCGACAAATACGTTGATCTCATCGCAAACAGGACTACCTTCTATCTCCATGCCAGGAGGCTTCACAAAAGATGGACTGCCTGTAGGTGTCCAGATCCTTGGTAAATCGTTTGATGAATCAACCTTATTGAACATCGCTTATTCTTATGAGCAGTATGCGAAGCCACGTAAAGCTCCTAATTTTGAAGATAAAAAAGTTAAACAATAGAGTAGGAAAAAGAGACTAGTGCTGCTAGTCTCTTTTTAATGGATGTTAGAGATGAATGTGAAAATATTCCTGAAGTTATATTTATGAAGGGAATTGAAGAATTTGTAAGAAAAAACCCTGCTATATATAGGTAATAGTCTCTAAACAGAAACACGCCTTTCTTCCTAGTTAGGTTAAACTACAGAAAACACACTACATATTTGTTTCAAGGTGAGGGGGCCCTATTATGAAGAAATTAATAGTTAGTGTTTTTCTTGTAACAGGTTTGTTATTAGGAGGCTTCCTTATCGATTTCACTGGGGGAAGCAGTAGTGGAGAACCGATAGAGCTTAGCGGTACATCGCCTTTAAGCGATAAGGATCTTCCACCACAACATACGCCGGGTGGAGGTGATGGAAACTAAGGTTGATAGAGCGGAATGAATGAGGGGATACGTTCGGCGTGGTTTATACAATCCAGTAGAGAAAAGCGAGTTGCATGGGGGCAACTCGTTTTTTTATTTTTTTCGTAAAGACGTTAACTGGAATATATATACAGTTGTTGGGAGTAAAAGTATACTTAAGGTAAATAAAGATGGTTATAAAAATAGATAGGTAGAAAAGGTGACGATATGGCGAGGGTTGCGAAAAGAGACACGATTCTTCAACGGACAAGAGAAGAGTCACTCTTTATGAAGAGAAGGTTAGAAGGCGAGATTGATCGGATTAAGAGAGAGAATAAAAAGGACATTCTCTTTTTATCGATCCTATGGATGTTTGCACTTGGAATCGCATTGTTTTTTATTTTCCCGATAGGATTTATTCTAGGATGGTTCGTAGGTCGTGAACTGCTCTTGCGAAAGTTGTGTGGAGATAGAAGACATCAGCTTAAAGATTTGGGGAAACATATCAAGCTGCAGCCTGGTGAAGAAGGGGAAAGCAAGGTGTCTGACGTGATAGAGGGGTGGTTACCTGACTCATTTACATTGATGAATGATCTTGTCATACCGAATGGTCGAAATGGAACTCAAATCGATCACGTCTTAATCGGCCCGGAGAAAATCTATTGTATCGAAACCAAAGACATTACTGGTAGATTCTATCCTCATCGAGAAGGGTGGCTATGGTATCCATACAACAGTAGAGGGAAGGTCACAAAGAAAACGATCGTAAAAAGTCCACAGGGGCAATCGATATATCATGCAAACCATCTCAGGAAGTATTTGAGGCGTAATGGCTATTATTTTCAAGTCGAACCTGTCGTTATTATGACAAATTCACGGGGGGTTTGGATGGGGAAACAGGATGATACGTGTCCGATCTTTCGGATTCAAGACTTTGTTCATTACGTGAAGAAGAAAAACAAGGGGAAGATTACAAGGGAGAAGAGCGAGGAGCTTGCTTCACTACTGCTTGAGTGTGGTCGGGATTATTCTGACGGGTTCTATGCGGCGATAAGGTGACGAGTGACAGGTACCACCCGGTATTTGTCTAATGACCTTTAGGGTGTTCAATTGAATATATAATAGAAAAAATAGCTTCAGCCTTGGCTGAAGCTATTCGACATGAAACGGGTGGTGACAGGCACTCTCACTAAAATGTTTTGTTTTGTTCTGTACTTACTTCTTTATAAACGCCTTTCCTCATCCTCATAAAGAAATACAATCCGACGATTGCCCACCCAGCAAACATGATCCATTCGTATGGCCAGATGAGAGACGCTGGCATACCTGGTAAGTAGAGTGTGATGAAACCGAAGCTAAGGATGAGTGCAAGATAACCATAAACGGGAGATTTTGCAGCTCGGAAAGGACGTTCCATGTTCGGCTCTCTTTTACGAAGGACAATGAATGATAGTGCGACAAGGAAATATGCAACAACGATACCAAGTCCGCCAGCATCGACGATCCAGACGAGCGCAGAACGTCCTAATAGCGGTGCTAGCATAGACAAGATTCCGATGAACAACACTGCGTTTGAAGGCGTATTGAACTTTGGATGCAGTCGTCCAAACCAAGCTGGGAGCATGCCGGACTTTGCCATCGCGTAAAGAACACGACTTCCTCCGATGACGAACGAGTTCCAGCTCGTAATAATCCCGGCTACACCACCGATGATTAAGATTTGAGCAAATAGGTCTGATCCGAATAAGCTTGCGATTGCGTCTGCTGATGCGAGTTCTGTTACGGCTAGCTGCTCTTGATTAAGACCTAGTCCAACCCCAAGCGCAATCGCGAGGTAGAACAAGATCGCTCCGACTACGGAAACAACAAGGAACATACCGATCTGACGTTGTGGCAAGTTCGCTTCTTCAGCAACCTGAGGAATAACATCGAATCCTACGAATAGAAATGGGACCATGACGAGCACGGTCATGATACCACCGGCTCCTCCAACGAAAGCGGGAGCGAGGTTCGATGGATCACCATGGATACCTGACCCGAATATTAAGAGAAGTCCGACGCCAATGATGACAATCGTGAAAAATGTCTGCATGGCAGCAGCTTGCTTAAGTCCTATGTAATTGATCAGAGTGATAATGAGCGCACCACCTGACCCGATCAATACCCAGTTTAGATGAACATCCCATCCTGCAACGGTCCATAAGTAACCAGACTGGTAATCAGGGATGAGGTAGTCGATGACGGTCGGTAACGCAACGGCTTCAAACGTTGCGACCGACACGTACCCGAGTGTGATGGCCCATGACGCGATGAAGGACATATTTTCGCCAAGTGCTCTATGCACATATTCATGCTCTCCACCAGCCTTAGGCATGGCGGAGGCGAGCTCAGCGTAGTTCAGTCCCACACAGACGACTAGAAATCCTCCAATCACGAATGCTAAAACGGCTCCGAACGAGCCAGCGGATGTAATCCATGTACCAGATAACACGACCCATCCCCAACCGAGCATCGCACCTAGTGCGAGGAAGAGGAGGTCGAACCTCGATAGAACTTTCTTTAATTGTTGTCCTTCTTGCATGCTTGAAACCTCCTACTCTTCTGAAGTGACTAACGTGCTATTCCAAACCGTTCGCACTGCGTCTGAAATGATGGACAAGCCTTCGTCAAGCTCCTCATCCGTAATAACGAGCGGCATGAGGAAGCGGATGACGTTGCCATAGACGCCTGCTCCAAGTACGAGAAGTCCTTGCTGTTGAGCAGTAGAAATCATTTGAGCGGCTAAGCTTTTAGCAGGTGTTTTCTTTTCTAAGTCGCTCACGATTTCAACTGCAACCATCGCTCCAATTCCGCGGATATCACCGATACAATCCACTTCTTTAGATAATGTTTGGAAGGTATCTTTTACTACCTGACCAACTTCGTTTGCCCGATCGTTCAGCTTCTCCTCTTCAATCACATCGATGGCAGCGAGAGCAGCGCGACATGCTAATGGGTTTCCACTGTATGTTCCACCGAGCTCACCACCGTTTGCGGCATCCATTACTTCTTGTCTGCCGATCACGCCGCTGATCGGCATGCCTGCACCAAGTGACTTCGATACAGTGATGAGATCAGGGGTAATGTCAAAGTGCTCCGACGCGAAGTAGGCACCTGTTCTTGCAAAACCTGTTTGAATTTCGTCAGCAATAAAAAGAATGCCGTGCTCAGCGCATATTTCTCTAACAGCTTTTACAAAGGCTTTGTCAGGTACGATGAATCCGCCTTCCCCTTGAATAGGCTCCATCACAACTGCTGCGATCGTTTCGGGAGCGACGTCTCTTATTAAAAAGTCTTTGAACTGTTCGATCATGTGCGCACTATATTCTTCTTCCGTCATAGTCGTTGGACGACGATATGCGTAAGGGAAAGGAGCTTTGTACACTTCTGGAGCAAACGGTCCGAAGCCAAACTTGTATGGCTTAACTTTGCTCGTCATCGACATCGTCATAAGCGTTCGACCGTGGAAAGCGTTCGCAAATGTGACGATCGCCTGGCGACCAGTGTACTTTCTAGCGATTTTCACTGCGTTTTCTACAGCTTCAGCTCCGCTGTTTTGGAGAAGCACTTTTTTATCGTGCGCGCCAGGTGCGAGTTCAGCTAACTTTTCAGCTAGGGCGATGTATGGCTCATACATCATGACGTTAAAACCAGTGTGGATGTACTTTTCCACTTGATCATGAAGCGCATCCTTCACTTTTGGATGGCAGTGGCCAACGTTGATCGTACCGATAGCACCAGCAAAGTCGATGAACGTATTGCCATCTACGTCTGTAACTTTTGCGCCATGTGCTTCTCTAGCAAAAGTTGGAACGCCGTAACTAACCGCGTCAGGAACGATTTTTTTCCTGCGTTCTAATAGGTCACTAGCTTTTGGCCCTGGAAGAGGGGTATTGATCGATGCATGTCTCATAGAAAATCTCTCCTTAGCTAAAAATAGATTTGCGTTCAGACAAGTCGTCGAGCGTTGAAAGTAAGTGAGCTTCAATCGCATCGCACATCTTGTCTACATCTCGTTTTTGAAAAGCTTCTAAGATCGCATGATGTTCTGGGATGGACTTCGCTTCTTCAGTTGGTATGGTGTAAAATTCGTCTTTCAAGATCAGGTAGCAATCGGACCATTGGTTTAAACGCTCGATTTCCTGAAGGAGAAACGTGTTGTTTGAGAGTTTAGCAGGGAAGGCGTGAATGAGGGAGTTGATGGTTAGGAATGCCTCAAAATCCTTAGATTCATATGCCTCAAGCTCACGCTTCAATAACATCTCCATCTCAACAACATCTTCATCTGTCATGTTTTCGATTGCTAGCTCAGCAGCATAACGCTCGATCACGACGCGCAGGCGAAACACATCCTCGAGCTCTTTGTCAGAAGGGTTGCACACGAATGCCCCTCGATGGGGGATCAACGTGAGAAGGCCTTCACTCTCAAGACGTTTGAAGGCAGAGCGAATCGGAGTTCGACTCATCTTTAATTCTTGGCTTAGCCATTCTTCCGTTACGCGCTGGTCTGGGTTTAACTTCTTGAGCATGATTGCTCGCTTTACTTTCTCGTAAGCGAGTTCTTCGTTTCGTTTTTTTTTCATTTGTATTGATCCCTCTCGATTGTGTTCATGTATTGTATACAATTTCTTTGCTGTTAATTGCCATGATAACCCAATTTATTCTAAATTTCTAGTATTTTCAGAAAATAAAGAATGCGGTGCCTGTCACCACCCGCTTTTTGTCGAACCAGATTATGGTAGTATGTACCTAAATCATCGTTCGACAGTACCTTACATGGATTATGAAACTATTCACCTATATAATGAGTCTATGTTACATAATCTGGGAGAAGAGGCGGGGATGAGCGAGTGAGGAAAACACTATCATGGCTATTATTTGGGATTTTAGTATTCAGCGGGTTTACCTGGACAGACGCGTCTGCAGCAAATGGCACGTCTGAGTTAAAAGAAGAGATATCCAAAGTAAAACAGGACAAAAGTACTTCTTTCTCTACCGAAGAGAAAGAGAAAATTGAAGCTCATCTTAAACAAAAGCTTTCAAAAGATCCAACTAGTGTTAAAACGCTAGGTGACTATTTAGAGAATGAGCCGAATGATGATTTCAGTCAGGCCAATATCCTTCATATGGAAGACGTTGTATACGGTACATTTGATTGGGAAGATGTAGATTTTTATCAAATCCAAGTCAACAATCCTATAGAGCTCGTTGTAGTTGGCTCTTCACAACCGAACGTAGACTTAGGATACCTCGTAGCTGATGCTTATGGTGATTGGCTCGAACCTGATCTGTATGAGGTTTACGACGACGGCACTCAGGTGCAGATTTATACGATTCCTGAAGGAACATACTATATAGGAGCAATCGATCTAAACGGTGGAGGAACAGATGGTATGTATGCACTTTCTGCTTTTAACACCGAGTATATTGAGCGTCTTTCTGGTAAAGACCGTTATGAAACGGCGATCGAAATCGCTGAATACGGCTGGCCATATGGAACAGATAACGTTGTTCTTGCCACTGGCTCAACGTTTCCAGATGCGCTTGCAGGTGCGCCTCTTGCATTTCAATTAGATGCACCGATTCTACTAACGCCTAAAGCAAAGCTTGATAGTCGAGTGCGAGAATTAATACGAGATTTTGGTGTGAAGAAGGTTACGATTTTAGGAGGAACAGGTGCCGTTTCAGCGGATGTTGAAAACGACTTGCGAAATAAGATGGGGCTTGAAGTCGAGCGGTTAAAAGGTAAAGATCGCTATGAGACGGCAGCAGCGATCGCGGATGAACTTTTACCAACAAAACAAGCAGTCGTTGCTTACGGAGGCAACTTCCCAGATGCCCTTTCCATCGCGCCGTATGCAGCGATGTATGGCATTCCAATATACTTAACGGATAAAAACGAGCTTTCAAAAGCGACGAAGAATGCGATGTCTTCCTATACAAAAACGTATGTGATCGGCGGAACGGGTGCAATTAGTGAGAAGGTGAAAAATCAATTGCCTTCGCCGACTCGCTTAAAAGGAAAAGACCGTTATGAAACGTCGATCTCCATTACGAAAGAGCTGAACATGCAGACGGTGGGCGTATTCCTCGCGACTGGTGAAGGATTCGCGGATGCTCTTACAGGATCCGTTCTTGCCGCAAACTACGGAGAGCCAACAATTTTGACGATGAAAAATCGTTTACCATCTGGAACAAAGACCTTCCTTAAAGAAGAGAACACTACTTTTTACACGATCTTAGGCGGTAGTGGAGCTGTTGGACCGGGTGTTGAGGAGGATATTTTGGGGTTTGAGTAAAACGTGAACTTAGGAACGAGCTTTGAGTAGCTCGTTCTTCTTTTTTGAAAAAAAGTGAAACGATTCCTGTTGTTACCATTGTCTACACGTCATCTCTGTCATTTTCACAAAATTAAATAACAGAAAGATTACTTTTCTATGAAAAATAACGCTAAAAGCTAGATAGTAGGCGAACATTCGTTATAATAGTATCGTTATGTCGAATGATGTAGTATTTTGGATTCTGGCGTAACGCTACTATTTTCAACAGGACGTGACACCTATGAAGAAAAATAAATCAGGTTATATAAATGAGATACATTTTTTACGTGCGATTGCCTGTCTATTTGTTTTAGCTGTTCATGTGACTGCAATCTACTATTATAGACACGACAATACCTTTACAGAGTTCACTCAGTTTTTTAACCAGATCGGTCGTTTTGGAACACCAACTTTTGCAGTTATAAGTGGGTTCTTACTCTTCTTGCAAGTGAGGAACAAAGGGTTCGATGCAAAACGATTCTATCACTCCCGTATGGTGAAAGTCGGCATGCCATTTCTAATCTGGAGTATTGTGTATCTTCTTTTAATGAAGTATGTTCTTCAAGTCGACATCTTTAGTAATTGGAAGCAATTTGCGGTAGATTTCGCGATGGGTAATTCATTTTATCATCTCTATTTTATGTCAGTTGTTTTTCAATTTTATCTAATATTCCCGGTGTTACAACTTATCCGCTCGAAAATCGGTTGGTGGTTTGCGTTAGCTATAGCTGTATTCGCTAACTATTACTTTGTTTATATCTATTCACCGGAGAATGTAACAGTGGTAAGTCAGCTTTTAGAGCAAAGAGCAATTCTTACAAAATGGATTTTCTTCTTTATCTTTGGAGGTTTCCTTGCTTATCATTGGGATCCTATTTTGAAGCTTGGTAAAAAGCTGAACTGGTTTGGTTTTTTAGGCTTCCTAAGTATAATTGTGTTTGCGGTTTATGAATACAAAACAAATGGTTCAATTGAAAATAATCGATGGACGAATATGATTAACATCCCATTCATGACATTGATGGTTATTGGAATGTACCAGACCGTGAGAAAATCGTATTGGATTGAAAAGTTTTTTGCAATGCTTGGAAACTTATCGATGGGAATCTATTTAGTTCACCCATTAGTGATCATTGTTTACACTAAAACGCTTCCTGAGAGCGTATGGTCGACTGAAACAGCACCGCTCATGTTTGCGGTTATTCTTGCAACGTCGATCGGCTTTATCAAAGTTCTCCAGCTGTTCCCGCTAAATCACTATGTGATCACGGTACCGGCGAAGAAGAAACCTGTTTACAAAGAAAGAGAACCAAAGCCAGAGATGACATTAAGCGTAAGGTGACAGGTACCACCCGATATTTGTTACAAGCTGTCGAACAATTATATAGACTAAGGAAGAGCCCTTACGTGAGGGCTCTTTTTTGTTTACATACTTGTTGATGGTAAGGTTTTACTAATTTTAGAATTCGCCTGTGATGATAGTTTTATTACAAATATTACGGGAACGGGGACTATGGGGTGATTAAATATGCTTACACACAAATTTGGAGTAGGCTTACTGTGGGGAATTGGACTTATGGCACTAGTTCTATCGTTCCCTAAAATGGCTGAAGCAGTGGAGATCGATCGAATCTCTGGAAGCGATCGAATCGAAACGGCTGTTGAAGTATCAAAGAAAGGTTGGCCTGATGGTAGTGACACGGTGGTCTTATCAAGAGCAAATGACTTCCCTGATGCCCTCGCTGGAACGCCTCTAGCTTATCAAGAAAATGCACCGATTTTGCTAACGCAATCTACGAAGCTATCAAACGCGACGAAGAAAGAAATTCAGCGGTTAAATCCGACAAACATAATCATACTCGGAGGCTCTGGAGCAGTCTCTTATGACGTGGAAGCATACTTAGAAGATGAAATGAATTTAAAAGTGGAGCGGATATCAGGAAGCGATCGGTTTGAAACAGCAGCGCTGATCGCTGACCGGATGGATACAAGTGAAAGAGCAGCTGTCGTAAGCGGTGAGAATTTTCCAGATGCGTTATCCATCGCACCGTATGCAGCTTACAGAGGATATCCAATTTTACTCACGTTAGAAGATAGCCTTCCAACTGTTACCGAAGATCGTATTGATTCTAATGAACGAAACTATGTAATCGGGGGAACAGGAGTTATCCCGAATTACGTAGAGGACGATATTCCAAATTCGATGAGAATTGATGGAAGTGATCGTTTCGAAACATCTCGTGCCGTCGCGGACGCTTTTCCACAGGGAAGTGCTGATGAAACGTATTTAGCCACAGGTATGGATTTTGCGGATGCATTAGCGGGCTCCGTTTTAGCAGCAAAAACCGACGACTCGCTCCTGTTGATCGAAAAAAACTACGTACCGAATCCTGCAAAACTATATATAGCTGATAAAGGGCTAACGAAGTTTACAGTCCTAGGTGGTTATGGCGCGATCGATGAATATGTCGATACCGAAGTTTCGTTACCGATCCAACTGTTGCTAGTGAACAAGCAGCGTGATCTGCCATCAACGTATGTTCCTGCAGAATTAGAGGAACCGAACGTTCCGTTTCCGTTCGATTATGAACACAATAAGCGGAAGATGAACACAATCGCTGTCGACCACTTAGAAGCATTGTTTGATGGAGCAGAGCGAGCAGGACTCGACCTCTATGCTCAATCAGGATCGATCGTATGAACGACAAAAGCGAATTTATGAACGAAATGTTGAGGAACATGGAGAAGAGTACGCGAATCGAGTAAGTGCAAAGCCTGGCCATAGTGAGCACCAAACCGGTCTAGCGATGGATGTAACGAGTCCAGATGTAGACTATAAATTGGTCGAAGAATTCGCATACACCGATGAAGGGAAATGGGTCGATGCGCATGCGCATGAATATGGGTTCATTATCCGTTACCCAGAAGGAGAAGAGCATGTGACAGGATACAAGTATGAGCCTTGGCACTTACGTTATGTAGGAAAAAACATCGCGACATATATGAAAAATACCGACCGTGTCCTAGAGGAATATTTGAGGTAGCTCGTTTTGTAGAGGATAGAGAAAATAAGACTGTATGATAAACACCGATCATCGCTAGGATGATCGGTGTTTTTTCGACATTATCCGGGTGGTGCCTGTGAAGGATAATGCCGTGTGCTTACTATACTGCGGATCACTAATGCTGTCTTTTCTAACTCTTCTTTCGTCGTTTGCTTCCCAAAACTGATTCGAACGAGTTCTCTTGCTTCGTCATCGGTTCGTCCGATCGCTTTTAATGTTTTGGAAGGGTTTTGCTGACCGATCGAACATGCGGAGCCTATGGAGACGGCGATTCCTTTTTGATTCAGTTCATTCATCACGTACTGTCCTTCGATTCCATTCAGCCGCAGTCCTACGATATGAGGAAGCCCCTCATCGCTTCCCCCTTCTATAATCACGTCTGTTCCGTTCAACTCACTCAGTAAAAAGTCTCTTAATGCTTTACTTTGTTGAAGAGCGAGCTCCATATTTGTGGTCGCTTCTTCAACCGCTGCTGTAAAGGAAAAAATCCCTGGTACATCCACTGTACCCGGTCGAAACCCTTTTTCATGGACCGTTCCGGGTAAGCTTGCTTGCCATGACTGTGACGGATCGATGTAGCATACTCCTACGCCCTTAGGTCCGTATAGTTTATGTGAAGATAAGGAAAGAGCGGTAAGGTGCATTTTTTTGACATCGATAGGTAGTTTGCTGAACGTTTGGACCGCATCCGTATGAAATGGAATCCCTCTTTCCATGAGTTCCTTTCCGATTTCTTCGATTGGCTGGAGCGTGCCGATCTCGCTGTTTCCATGAGCGATCGATACAAGAATCGTATCGTCTCGAATCGCTTCGATCAGGTCATCCAACTTGAGCCTACCATTGTCATCATACGAGAGATACGTGATGTCGAACCCTTCCTTTTCGAGCTGTTGAAATGTATGGAGGATGGAAGAATGTTCAGCTTTCGAAGTAATCATGTGACCTGAAGTATGCTTTTTAGCTAGTCCTCGTATCGCTAGAATATTTGATTCCGTTCCTCCGGATGTAAAGTACACGCCTGAAGGGTGTCCGTTGATCGATTGAGCGATGGTTTGCCTCGCTACTTCTAGGAGTTGAGCAGCAGAAGTTCCTTCATCGTGCAGGCTTTGTGAATTCGCAAAATACGTGCGTGCTACCTTCGTGTAAACCTCGATTGCGAGGTCTGACATCGGGGTAGTCGCTGCATAGTCCAAATAAATCATTTCGCTCTCCTCATAAAGTTCTGTCTTGTACTTTATTTAAATCTATGTAACTATTAGTGTCAAGACACATGTAAACTTTACAGAGGACAACATCAATTTAGGAGAAGGTAACATGGGTAAATTTTTTACAGAAGTGCTTGTTATTGGTAGTGGGGTGGCGGGATTGTTGACTGCTGAGCTTCTCTCTGCGGATAAGAATGTGACGGTTATCACAAAGTCTAAGCTAGGACAAAGCAATTCCAGGCTTGCGCAAGGTGGCATCGCGGCGGTCACGTCGGCTGATGATCGTTGGGGAGGTCATTTTTTCGATACCATTCAAGCGGGTGTTTTTCATAATAATGAGGAGTTAACAGAGCTTTTAGTAAAAAAAGGCGGCGAGCGAATTCAAGATTTGATCGGCCTAGGTGTGACGTTCGACCGAAACCATGATGGGTCTTACTCGAGATGCCTTGAAGGTGCACATCGTGTGCCTAGAATCCTACATGCCGGCGGCGATGCGACTGGTAAAGAGCTCGTAGGAACGCTTTTAAAAAGAGTAAAAGAGAGCTGTACGATCATCGAACATCATGCTGCGGTCGATCTCATCGTTGAAAACGGAGCCTGTTCAGGTGCCTGGTTTATGGATTGTGATGGAAAACAGCTCACAGTAAAAGCGGATCACGTCATCCTTGCTACCGGCGGCGCGGGGCAGCTTTACCCCGTTACGTCAAACGATGCGTCGGTGACAGGAGACGGGATCGCGATGGCTTACCGAGCAGGAGCGCTCGTTTCTGATCTTGAGTTCATGCAGTTTCACCCAACGATGTATGCGGGTGATACCACCTATCTCATATCCGAAGCAGTAAGAGGCGAAGGCGGCGTTTTGGTTACGTCAAAAGGGGAGCGTTTGATGGAAGGAAAGCACGAACTTCTTGATCTCGCGCCAAGAGACGTCGTAGCTCGCGCCATCTATGAGGAGCAGACTCAGGTATATCTCGACATTTCCTCCGTACCTAACTTTGATCAACGTTTTCCAACGATCGCATCGTACCTAACACGAGACGATGCTTCATCAAAAAAAGTTCCTGTCCAGCCAGGAGCACATTTTTTGATGGGTGGGGTGGAATCGGATCGTTACGGAAGAACTACGGTCGAGAACCTTTTTGCGATTGGGGAAGTGGCGAACACTGGTGTTCACGGTGCGAATCGACTTGCGAGTAACTCCCTTCTTGAAGCGGTCGTCTTTGCGAATGAGGCGACGACTTGGATACGAAATCATAAGCCTGTTCGGCTGAATTTAGATACCGGTTTTCAACCTCTTCACATACCACGGTCCCTGCCAGAGCCCTGCATGTTGCGGAACTTAATGAATGATCACGTGGGTATTACGAGGCATGAAGCTGGGCTCTCAGCAGCGATCGCTGCGTTCGAATTCTATCTAACCAGCAGGAAGAAACCTGCCTCGAGTATTGAGGAGATAACGACGTTCAACATGCTCCAAACAAGCTGGCTGATGGCGACGTCAGCATATATGCGGACTGAAAGTCGTGGGGGGCATTTTCGTTCTGATTTTCCTCTACCAAAACAGCATTTCCAGCAAAAAAGGATAACCAGGGGGATCTTTGAAGATGAATGGATTACTACTGAGAAAAAATCTCGAGCAATTTTTTAATGAAGATATCGGTGTAGGAGACCTATCGAGTGAGCTGCTATTCGATTCAACGGAAAAAGGTGTTGCAGAGTTCATAGCGAAGGAAGATGGCGTATTCTGTGGTCAAGATGTGATCGAGCTAGGCTTTTACATGTTAGACGGAAGTTGTTCTATTGAGCTGTACGTGCAAGATGGGGAACGCGTACAAAGTGGAGATGTGATCGCGCGGGTTAAGGGTAAGGTAAAAGCGATTCTCACGGGTGAACGCGTCATTTTGAACTTGATTCAGCGGATGAGTGGGGTCGCAACGATGACGAGTCATGCCGTTTATTTGCTCGGTGATTCACCTACGCGCGTCTGTGATACTCGGAAAACGACGCCAGGGCTGCGGATGCTCGAGAAATATGCCGTCCGCTGCGGCGGTGGGGTAAATCATCGCATCACGCTTGATGGCGGAGTCATGTTGAAAGATAACCATATTGCACAGTGCGGAAGTATTCAACTCGCCGTTGAAGCAGTGCGAAAAAAGGTCGGTCATATGACGAAGATCGAAGTGGAGACGAGTACCGAAGAAGAGGTTAGGGAAGCAGTTGAGGCGAACGCAGACATCATCATGTTTGATAACTGTTCACCAGATGAAGCGACTTTTTATAATCGACTAGTGCCAAAGTCGATCGTGACAGAAGTGTCGGGCGGGATTACGCTCGATAACCTTATCGATTATAAGGACTCTGGTGTCGATATGATTTCACTCGGATGTCTCACGCACTCTGTTAAAAGTCTAGATATTAGTCTTCGAATGAAGGGGGAAAAGCTATGAGTATACTAGATGCATTAACGAAGCCGGTTGGCATTCCAGAGAGGTATCACGCGCTATCAGAAGAAGAGATTGTTCAGCGCGTGCGTGAGATCAAGAAGGAGCTCGGCAACCGTCTTTATTTGCCTGCTCATCACTATCAAAAAGATGAGGTCGTTCAATTTTCGGATGACACGGGTGATTCGTTGCAGCTTGCTCAGCTAGCCGCGAAAAACAAGAAAGCAGAGACGATCGTCTTTTGCGGGGTCCACTTCATGGCGGAGACGGCAGATATTTTAACAGAGGAACATCAAACGGTCATCCTTCCAGACATGAGGGCAGGCTGTTCGATGGCAGATATGGCAGACATCCATCAGACGGAGCGGGCATGGAAGATGTTGACGGAGAAGTTCGGTGAAACTATTCTTCCTTTAACGTACGTGAATTCGACCGCAGCGATCAAGTCGTTTGTTGGGGAGAACGGCGGAGCGACTGTAACATCATCAAATGCCACGGCTATGGTCGAGTGGGCGTTTACGCAGAAAGAGCGCATTCTCTTTTTGCCTGACCAGCATTTAGGACGAAATACAGCGTACGACCTTGGGATTCCGCTAGAAGCGATGGCGGTGTGGGATCCTATCTCAGATCGTCTTGAGTACGACGGAGATTATGAGGATGTGAAAGTGATTTTATGGAAAGGGCATTGTTCCGTTCATGAAAAGTTCACGCTTGATAATATTGCACAAGTACGGAGTGACATGCCAGGTGTGAACGTCATCGTTCACCCTGAGTGCACGTTTGAAGTCGTGCAGAAATCTGATTTTGCAGGATCTACGAAGATGATCATCGAGACGATTGAGCGAGCACCATCAGGTTCGTCATGGGCAATCGGTACTGAGATGAATCTCGTGAATCGGATTATTCAGGAGCATCCTGATAAAAACATCGTGTCACTGAATCCGAATATGTGCCCATGTTTAACGATGAACCGGATCGACCTACCGCACCTTCTTTGGTCTCTTGAAGAAGTTCTCGCCGGTAGGAAAACGAACCAAATATCAGTGGATGAAAAGACGGCGCGATTTGCAAAGGATGCGTTGAATCGCATGTTAGAACGCGCGTAGCCCCTTTGCATACAGTAGTAGGGATGAGGTGTGCCTCACCATGACTTCGGAAAGGAGTGGGCGCATTGGTAAGTGATACGGACTTACTTAACGTCATTCATACCTCAGTGAAAGCTGGAAAAGCGATTATGAATGTTTATGGAAGCAGTGATTTTCAAATTGAGAAAAAGAGCGATGAATCGCCTTTAACGGTCGCTGACAAGTTGTCGCATGACACGATTGTAAAGGGATTGAACGCGCTTATCGTAGATTACCCGATTCTGAGTGAAGAAGGAAGTCATCTCGGGTACGATGAGCGTAAGAAATGGGAACGTTTCTGGCTTGTCGACCCGCTCGATGGCACGAAGGAGTTTATTAAACGAAACGGAGAATTCACGGTAAACATCGCTCTTATTCATAAGGGGAAACCTGTTTTTGGCGTCGTCTATGTACCAGTGAGTGACACACTATATGTTGGAGATGTTGAAAGAGGATCTTATAAGATCGAGAAGGTTTCAGAGGGGAGCTATTCTTCCTATAAGTCTTTGATCGAAAGCGAAAGTGGTCACCGTCTTCCTTTACACGTACGAAAGGAAGGGATGATCACAGCAGTAGCGAGCCGCTCTCATCCATCACATGAAACAAAGGAGTTCCTAGATGGTTTGAAGGAGAAGTATGGAAAAGTGGCTGTCACGTCAGCAGGAAGTTCACTGAAGCTATGTCTCGTTGCTGAAGGAGCGGCGGATGTCTATCCACGCTTCGCTCCAACAATGGAGTGGGATACCGCAGCAGGTCATGCCGTTGTTCAGGGTGCAGGTGGCAAAGTGGTTCATTCGACAAATTCGACAGGTGACAGGCACCAGGAATATAACAAGAAGGACTTAATGAACCCCTGGTTTATTGTCTGGAGGCAGGGGTTGGGGTAGTTGCCTCTAAACGAAAGCACGAAAGATTAACTGAAGCTTTGTTCTAACACTTAGAAGATGAACTTCCACCTAGGAAGTTCATTTTTTATTTGGATATATCTGTTAACCGACAAGGAGTTTCCCTCTCAGTTTCGAAATAGGTATACAGGTTGCAGCAATTATACTTGGAGGGATCACGAAATGATTGAATTCGAAAAGCCAGATGTAGAACAATTTTTTCAAACGCTAGGCATTCAGACGTTTGCTGTTAGTCCAGATGAAAAGCAGATGGTATTCAGTACAAACTTAAATGGAACGTTTAATTTATGGGCGATGGATCTTCCACACACTTTTCCGTACCCGATCTCATTTGAGAACCAGGGCTGTCAGGAGGTTTTTTATGATAAAAGCGGATCTTTTATCGTGGCAGTCATGGATCAAGACGGTGATGAGAACGGACAGATCTATGCGATTCCTACCTATGGTGGAAAGGTGAAAGCTCTAAGAGAAGCAGAAGGGCATCGCCATGATATGCCGTTTTTATCCGACGATAGCAAGCGCCTTTATTATACGTCGAATAAAGAGAACGAGACCTTCTTGAAAGCTTACTCTTATAACCTTGAAACAGAAGAAGAAGAAACGGTTCTAGAGGGTAAAGACGCCATGGTTTTTCTTTTCGATAAGAGCCCTGAAGAGAAGAGCTTTCTCTATGGAGAGTTTTATACGAATACATACTCACTGCCTTACGTAAAGCGCGACGATGAACACATTCTATTAACGCCTGACAAAGACACCGAGCATACCTTTGATGGTGCAGTTTTCACTTCAGAAACCGTTGTGTATTTGGTAACGAACTATGGCGAGGATTTTTCGTATCTGGCAAAGTTCGATCTTGAGTCGCGAGCCTTTGAAAAAGTGATTCAGTTAGAGAGTGAAAGTTTTACTGACATCGTACTAGAGCGTGAGAGTCACACCCTCTACCTCACAAGCGAAAAAGGCGTTCAAGATTATTTCTATCAGTATCCGCTTGATTCTGGAAAACTCGAGAAAATCGAAACGCCTGTAAATGTGATTGAGAAGGTGATCGTTGGTGGTAAAGGGGGCGTCTATGTTCAGGGGAGCTCTCCTACAGTTCCGTCTAATATTTATAAAAAAACAGACCGAGGGTGGACGAGCCTTACAAACTACTCCGTACCTGGTGTAGCCAAAGAAGATATGGTCGAACCAAACGTTGTAACGTACTCGTCATTTGATGAACTTGAAATTGAGGCACAGTATTTTAAAGCGAAAGAAGAAAATAGTAACGGTCATGTGATCATTTGGCCGCACGGCGGTCCTCAAGTTGCTGAACGAGCATCTTTCCGCTCACTGTTTCAATTCCTACTTCACAGAGGGTACAGTATTTTTGCGCCGAACTTCCGTGGTTCAACTGGGTACGGGCTCTCTTTTAAACGAATGGTAGAAGGCGATTGGGGAAATGGTCCACGTCTTGATAATGTTCATGGAATCGAATGGTTACTTAATGAAGGCCATGTCGACCGAGATAAGATTCTATTGATGGGCGGTAGCTACGGTGGCTACATGGCGCTTCTTTTACACGGTAGACACCCAGAGTATTTTAAAGCAGTTGTCGATATTTTTGGTCCGAGTAATTTGTTCAGTTTCCTCGACACAGTGCCTGAGCACTGGAAACCAGCGACGAAGAAGCTAGTCGGTGACCCGATCACTAACAAAGATGGGCTACTCGAAGCATCACCTCATACGTATCTTTCTACGATGACGAAACCGATGCTCGTCATTCAAGGAGCGATGGATCCACGCGTCGTGAAAGCGGAATCCGATCAAATCGTAGAGGCGTTAAAGCTAAAAGGTAGAAAGGTAGATTACCTCGTTTTAGATGATGAAGGACACGGATTCTCGAAAAAAGAAAATGAGATGAGCGTTTATCGAAAAGTGTTAACGTTTTTTGATGAATGCATTTCAATACGTTAGGAAGGAAGAACGACATGCTAAGTTTGGAGGAAATAAAAAAACGGATTACGGAGTTAGACGGATCAGACGCAAAGAGTGCGCTCATGATCACGTATGCTAACCTGCAGATGGTCAAGACGGGGAACGGAAAGTTTACGAGTGAAGAATGCGTTGACCAGCTGTTGAATTTTTTTAATAGTATTCCAGAAACTGAGGATAAGTCGTGAGAGGGAATAGGCAAGCCGCATTAGCTGATTACTAGATCTCCAAGCGTTACAATAGGTGTATCACCAAAAAAGGAGATCATTATGAAGCACATCGTACGCATCATCGCACTTGTCGTATTTGCACTCTTTTTCATATTCGCAGGTGTTGCTCACTTTTCTCAAGGGGAAGGGTTCGCCGCCATGCTGCCAGAGTGGGTGCCGTTTCGCTTAGGAATCATCTATGTAACGGGGATCATCGAAATTCTTCTTGCGGTTCTCCTTCTGTTGCCCACTACTCGAAAACAAGCACGCTTTTGGACAGCGGTTTATCTGGTGGCGATTTTTCCAGCGAATATTTATGCCGCAATCGCTGGGATACCCGCTCCAGGTCAGGAAGAAGCAAACGAGACACTGCTGTGGATCAGACTTCTCTTTCAACCGCTTTTGATCTGGTGGGTCCTTTGGGCTGCGGCTACGAAAAAATCATAGCACAAAGAAAAAGAGCTTATAGGCGACTGCCTTATAAGCTCTTTCTGCTTATTTTACGACGATTTCTTTTGAGCTCTTCGCAGGTACCGTGATTTCAACTTCAATGTGCTGCTTGTCTCCAGATGCCGTGTTTTGCGTTACAGTTCCTTCAGAAACGCTGTAGTCTCCTTTTACTAAATAAAATGGAACCGTAACTGTCATTGCTTTATCAAGACGATTTGTAATCGTCGCTGTTTGATCCGATGCATGCCCATCATTGCTATTTTTATAGCTGGATTCAAGAGACATCACACCGCTCTCCGTATCACCATTTTCATAAACCGGTACAGAGTGATGAGGATCCTGGTAGTTATAATTCACAATGTCGCCATCTTTTACTTCAAGTGGACGGAAGCCGACGTATGGCTTACCGCTAAGCTCGAGAGAAGTTGATGTTGTATAAAGGATGCCGTCTTCTTTCGTAACGTTATCGATGTGAGTATGACCATGTAAGCTAATGTCCACGTTGTGCTGTTTCATCACATCGATTAGTTCATGGGCGTTTTCACCGTGCCACTGCTGATCATATTGAATGCCTAGCTTTTCTCCAAGTACTAGTGTTTCTAGCGACTGTGGATTATGCTTCGCATCATATTGCTCCCAGTACTTTTGTACATCAGGATCTTCTTTTGGCCAGATGTCACGGTCTCGCCATAGCGGATTATGGTGAGAGAACAGCCCTCTAATTTGGTTTGGTTTTGCGGTTTGAGCATTTTTCTCAAGATCTTGCTTTACCCAATCGAGCTGCTTCTCACGAATTTGTCCGCCCCACGTTGGAACCGACACTGTTCCGTGCCCTTGACGGTCAAATTTGTGCCAGTCGAATGAGTTGTATCCGATGAAGTGAGCGTATGGACCGTAATCGAATGAGAAGTATTGTGGTCCAAAATACTGTTCCCAATATTTCGCTCCGTCTGCTAGTGTCGCATCTTGCGCGTAGTAATCGTGATTACCTGGAACAAGATACACTGGAACTTCTAGCTGTTGAAGCATGCGGTACGTTTCTTCATATTCATAGATGTATTCTTGCGGGTTCATTTGCCCATACATCAAATCTCCCGTCACAACTACAAAATCTGGATTCTTTAGATTCACTTCTTTAATCGCTTTTTGAAGGTAAAGCCAGCGATTTTCTTCCTTAGGACTCCACATGCCAGCTTCCTTCGTTCGACCAGGGTCTACTGTAGAAACATCATCTTGGTTACCTAGATTACGAGGTGAACCGATATGTGTGTCTGTCAGGTGTAAAAACTCAAAGTCTTTTTCAAACTCATCGACAACGTTGACTGAATGGGGCTGCTCATCGGAATGACGCTGACCATTCGCTGTATACTCAACCTGTAAATCATAGAGCTCTTCGGGTATGTCTTCAGGAATCGTAACGGTCACATCATAGATTTTCTCACTATCTTTCCAATGTGATTTCCCGATCGAGATATCTTTCACTGGTAGGTTATGAGTTTCTGTTATTGCTGAATTACTGTTTGGTTTTAATAGGACATCCCAACTAGCTGCTTCTTTCCCATGGGTATCGATCTGCATCGTTAAGACCTGACCCTTTTTCTTTATTGCGGGCGTCGCAAAAAGCGGATAGATGATATCGTTGATCTTTTTATCAACCGATACGTTCGGTGCAAGGTCGGTAAAATTCGTCGTGTTACCAATCCCTCCGTCACGCTTTCCGACGGTATCTATTGCACTTTCTGCTGCTGATAAAGCAGAAAATGGTGCGATCAATAGTAGCATCATGATGATTGCAAAAACTGCTTTTAGCTTGTGCATCTAATGTATTGCCTCCTTTAATGAAGTCAGCCTCATTGTAACGAACGTGTGTAAACCTTGTGTTAACAAGCGATTACAAAACGCCTATTAAAATGTAAATCCTTCTGAATTTTTGTTAAACAAACGTTTGATTGAACCATTTTCTGGATGATTAGGGTGAATTGAGGGGATGAAGGTTATCCTGTAAAATAGCTACACAGACAGAAGAAGAAAAGGTGTATGTCATGAAATCAGTTATTGTCATCGGGGCAGGTATTGTTGGAGCATCAACGGCCTATCACCTCACTAAAAAAGGGTTCAACGTGACAGTGATCGACCGAAGCGATCGTGGACAGGCAACGGAAGCTGCGGCAGGCATCGTTTGTCCTTGGCTTACGAATCGAAAGAACGGGCCGTTTTATAGACTTGTAGAAGCGGGGGCGAGGTACTATCCGCAGTTGATCGAAGCGCTAAAAAATGATGGTGAGAGTGAAACAGGCTATAAGCGTGTTGGAGCGATCAATATTTATTCTGGTGAAACGAAGTTAGAGAAAAAATTGAATATGGCGCTCGAGAGGCGAAAAGAAACGCCAGAGATGGGCGAGGTAAGAGAACTATCGAAAGAAGAAACGAAGGCGATGTTTCCACCGCTGTCTGATCGGTTTGGAGCGGTGTATGTAGGAGGAGCGGCGAGGATCCATGGGGCTGCGCTCAGGGATGCTCTCATTCGAGCGGCAGAAAAAAATGGTGCACGTTTGATACGAGGAGACGCTTCACTGAAATGGGAAGGTTCACAGATCAAAGGGGTCTTCGTTGATTATAAAGAGCATTTAGCAGACAAAGTCATCGTAACCGGTGGAGCGTGGGCAAAAGAATTGATTGAGCCACTCGGGATGAAATTCCATGTTTCACCTCAGAAGGCTCAGATCGTTCATTTACAGCTGCCAGAAACAGAGACTGGTGACTGGCCGATCGTGATGCCACCGTTCGTTCAATATTTTTTACCTTTTGAAGATGGAAAGATCGTTGTTGGTGGAACGCAGGAAGATGAAGCTGGATTTGATGAGCGCGTGACGATGGGCGGAATCCACCATATTATTGAGCGAGCACTTAAAGTTGCCCCAGGATTAGAGATTAGCACATATGTCGAAACGAAAGTCGGCTTCCGTCCGTTCACCCCGGGAAGCCTTCCTGTCGCGGGTGCCGTACCTAATGTGAACGGACTTTATGTAGTGAATGGCCTTGGCGCATCTGGATTGACGAGCGGACCATTTCTTGGAGCCGAGCTAGCTCGATTGATCACTGAGGAAGAAACAGACCTAGACTTAGGGGAGTATGATCCGGGGAGAGCATTCGAGTAGATCGGGCGGTGCCTGTCACCACCCGGTTTAGCTCGATTGGTGTCGAAGGACTTCGTTCACTTTGGAGAACAAAATTAGCTGCGTTAAATATTGATATACCTTCAACTCCTCAAACGTACAATATAACGAACGAGTTTATAACTCTTCATCTAACGCTGCATTGGTAGTTCTTTATGCTCACTTACTCAGTTCTGTAGTACATATAAAGCCCTCAATACTGGTCTTAAATAGGTATTTACGTAGAAAATAGTAAACTAGTAAATAGTTCGTATTGTGTTCTTTATAAAAAACGTTATAATATGAGTAAGAACTTTTTAAAGAACAGTCATGTTAGGCAACAAAATTCATACATGATGGAGGTAGTGATGGAAGAAACGATCAATCTCAAAGAAGTCATAGGTGTGTTGAAGAAGCGGATCTTTATGATCATTTCACTCGTTATTTTATCTGCAGTCGTAAGTGCGGTTCTATCGCTCTATTTCTTGACTCCTACCTATGAAGCCTCTACTCAAATTCTCGTGCACCAATCGAACAAGGATACGCAAGTCGATGGCAATCAGCTTCAAACGGATTTGGATCTGATCAATACCTATAACGTTATCATCAAAAGTCCTCTTATTCTAAACGAAGTCATAAAGAAAATGAATTTGGATTTAACTCCTCAAGAACTCAATTCGCAAATTGAAGTAGCGAATGCAGAAGAATCTCAAGTTGTAGAAATTTTTGTACTAGACAGTGACCGAGACAAAGCGATGCAGATCGCGAACGAGATCGTTAGTGTTTTTCAGGCCGAGATCAGCACAATCATGAACGTAAATAACGTAAGTGTGCTATCGAGTGCTCAAGAGAGTACAAGTTTAGAGCCAATCAGTCCTCAACCGGTTATTAACGTTGGAATCGCACTCGTCCTTGGTTTAGCATTTTCCATCGCTCTCGCATTTTTCCTAGAGTACATGGATAATTCAATTAAAACCGATAAGGATATCGATGAAGTACTTGGCGTTCCAACTCTCGGGATCATCAACTACAATGAACCGAAGAAACTGATGCAGGTTCAGAGTAATTTCAAAAAAGTGAAGTCAGGAGGGAATGCAATTGGGTCATAAAGAACATGAGTCTGTTCTGATCAGCAGAACTCTTGGAAGGGTCGCCTACCAGTCGAAGCACCTACCGATCTCAGAAGGCTTTCGTACCCTAAGAACGAACATTCAGTTCTCAACAGGTCGGAAACAAGTGAAAACGCTCGTTGTAACTTCCTCTCAATCTGGTGATGGCAAAACAACAACCTCTTCAAATCTCGCCATCGTTATGGCGCAGCAAGGAAAAAAGGTACTGTTGATCGATGCGGATATGAGGAAGCCGAGTTTGCATTCGATCTATCACTTGCCAAACCGTAAAGGATTATCGACTGTACTCTCAGGGCAACAACAGCTTGAAGATATGATTATTCCGACAGACATTCCACGGCTAGATCTACTAACGAGTGGCCCCGTTCCACCAAACCCTTCAGAACTACTAGGGTTTGAAGAAATGGAGGTTCTTATCAACCAGGCGAGGGACCTTTATGACTTTGTTATCATCGATACACCTCCCTTACTGGTCGTGTCTGATGCTCAGATCTTGTTAAATTTATGCGAGATGTCCCTGTTAGTTTTAAAAAGTGGTAAAACAACGAAAGTCGATGCGAAGAAAGCCATTCACTTAATGGAAAAAGCGGAAGCTAAATTTCTTGGCGTTTCATTAAATCAAAACAAAGAGAAGAAAGTGAAGGATGCGTATTACTACAATGAAGAAGTGACGAGATGAATAATTATGCACTAATGTTCTTTAATGAGAACAGAGAGGAGGACGTGTATGAAAGTTGTTCTACTTTCCGGCGGATCCGGTCAACGACTATGGCCACTTTCTAATGATTCAAGGTCAAAACAATTTTTAAAAATCCTATCTAGTGAAGGTGAAAACCAGTCGATGGCGCAACGAGTGTGGGGACAGCTGAAAAAAGCCCATCTTTCGTCATCAACACTGATTTCTACGAGCAAATCACAGGTAGATATGATCATGGATCAGATCGGTCGTGATATTCCACTCGTAATAGAACCTGAACGCCGAGATACATTTCCTGCAATCGCACTAGCTGCAGCTTACTTATACTCTGTGAAAAGTGTCCCTCTTGAAGAAGTAGTGACTGTATTGCCAGTCGATCCTTATGTAGACGATGCTTTTTTTCAGACGATCAAAGAGCTAGAACAAACTGTCACAAATTCGAGAGCAAACTTAGCTCTTATTGGAGCATTACCTACGCATCCTTCCGAAAAGTACGGTTATATCGTGCCCAATCAACATGATTCCTCACCGTATATAAACGTAAAACAATTTATCGAAAAGCCTAAAGAAGAAGTTGCTCACTCGATCATAAAGGAGAACGGTTTCTGGAACTGTGGCGTTTTCGCTTTTAAGTTAGGTTATATCATTTCCTATCTTCAAAAAAATGGTTTTCCAATTCATTATGATGAGCTGTTAAAATGCTATCATCTTTTACCGAAGAAGAGCTTCGATTACGAAGTTGTAGAGAAAGAAAGTAATATAGTTGTTATCCCCTATAAAGGCTTTTGGAAAGACCTTGGCACATGGAATACGCTAACGGAAGAAATGAAAACACATCAGATCGGTCCCGGAAAAGCATGTGAACGATCGATAAATACGCACATCATCAATGAATTAGACATACCAGTTGCGGTGCTTGGTATATCGAACACTGTGGTTGTAGCAAGCCATGATGGTATTCTCGTCACGGAGAAGGAAGCAAGTCCCACGATTAAATCCGTGCTGAGCAGTATCGAGAAACAAGCCAGATATAAGGAGCATAGCTGGGGATGGTGGAAAGAACTCGATCGCTCCTATGCAGAAGATGAAGTGCTTACTAGAAAAGTAGTCGTGAAGGGAGGAAAACATCTCACATTCGAAACGCGTCACGAACGTGCTGTTACTTGGAATGTAACGAAAGGGACTGGCAAAATCCAACTTCAAGATTCCACATACATTATCCAACCAGGAGGCGTCTTTCACCTTAAAGCTGGAGAATCCCTTACGTTACGAACGAAGGATGAAGTTGAGATCATCGAAATTCAAAGAGGATCAAAACATGCACTCGAAAAGTTTACTTACTCAAATGAGAAATGGGAAGAAGTCGAGAAGGCAATTTCTTTCTAACAAAATTCAATGGTTTGAAAGGGGATTTGCTGAGAAGATATTGGACCGTCTCATCCAAACCTGTTGCCTGTTTGTTCTTTATTAAGAATCATTTGCGGGGGAACCACAATTCCAATTATTTGTGAGGGGGAAAGAGAAAGTAAAGGAGGTATTTTCTTTGCAGGGCAGCAAAATACGGGTAAGTCCTAGTAGAAAACTACATGTACCTTCACCTTCCATCTACACTGCAGAAGAGAAGCGCTATATGTTTTACAAACGATTCATGGACGTATTTCTAGCAGTTGTAGGTCTCATTTTGTTAAGCCCACTATTCCTTATCGTCGCTTTCTTAATCAAAGGGGAAGACCCGAAAGGAAGTATTTTGTTCAAGCAAATTAGAGTTGGAGAAAATGGTAAAACCTTTTACATGTACAAATTCCGTTCCATGGTCGCTAATGCAGAAGATCGATTGTATGAACTGCTCGATTACAACGAAGCAGAAGGTGCTCTATTCAAAATGAAAGAAGATCCGAGAGTAACGAAGATCGGACGTTTCATTCGAAAGACGAGTATCGATGAATTTCCTCAGCTATGGAACGTGTTGAAAGGCGAAATGAGTATTGTTGGTCCGAGGCCACCGCTTGAACGTGAGATCGTGGAATATACCGAGCATGATTTGAAACGCCTAACGGTAATCCCAGGGTGTACGGGGTTATGGCAGGTGAGTGGTAGGAGCAGTCTAGGTTTTTCTGAGATGGTCGCTCTAGATCTCAAGTACATTCAGACAAGGTCTCTCGGTATCGATTTTAAAATCATTTGCAAAACGTTTATGGTTCTTTTTCGGTCTGATAATGCTTACTAGGGAGTGCTGTTATGCTTAGGGACTCGATTTTATTATCAGGCTATCGCATGGCAAAATCACTTGTCGCTCTCTTCACCATGATGATTCTTGCTAGAATTCTTTCCGTCAGTGAGATGGGGATCTATCAGCAAGTTTTGTTGATCGCGATCATGGTGGGAGCGTTAGTTCCATTTGAAATGCAAACCACCTTCACCTATTTCTACAACAAGACGAGTGACGCTGAAGAGAAAGCACGTGTCCTTTCGAATACGTTCATCACGCTCTTAGCACTAGGTTTGTTCACATTGCTTTCCTTCATGCTGATTTTTCACAATGGTTTCATCCTTGAAGATAGCTATTTAAGAAAATATGCGCTGTGGTTAGGATTATGGTGCTTTGCCACAATTCTAGGAAGCTATCTGGAGAACTTATTTCTTTCGGTAGGTAGAGTAAAAGTATTCAGCATCTTTACACTCAGCTACTACTTTATTTATCTCCTATTGGTCGTGTATGTCGCCTATAAAACGAAAGATCTTTACTTGATCGTCATGACGATCGGGACGATGGAGATCGCGCGCGTAATTCTTCTCCACCTTACGTTTTTATCACTTGAAAACGTTCAGTTCTCATTCGATATGGGCCTGATCAAGCGTCAATTTCAATATACTTTCTCATTAGGGTCCGTAACAGCGCTCGATGTGATCATGCAATCAACAGATAAGATTATCGTGAGTCTGTTTTTCGCCGTTGAAACGTTTGCTATCTTCTCAATTGCGGCAAAAGAAGTTCCGTTCATGGCGATTATTACGGTGTCGGTCATCACGGCGATGCTTCCAAGGCTAAGCGGAATCTATAATGTCGATCGTGATCAAGACCGTGCGATGAACCTTTGGTCATCAACGAGTCGTTCACTTGCTGTCATCATCTTTCCGCTGTTCTGGATCTTACTTTTTTATCATCAGCAGTTCATCGAGATCATCTATTCAGACGTGTATTTAAGCGCATCGCTTATTTTCGTGATCTATCTGCTGAAATTCCCACTGCGGTTTACCGTTTTCTATACGCTCCTACAAATCTCGGGGAACGAAAAACTGCTCCTTCACAACACGATCATCACCGTTGTTCTCAATATCGCACTAAGTTTCCTGTTTCTATTCTTCTTCGGTTATCTTGGCGTTGCTGCTGCAACAGTATTGGCGGCTTATATCGGGGTGTACCTTCAACAAAGGGATGTCTCGAAAATATTTAACATTAAAAAACGCGATTTACTTCCCTACAAGCAGATTTTACTGACATTCATCAATTCAGGAATCATCGCCCTTGGCGTGTACATGATGACGATGATGCTCATTCCGATGCATCGATTCGTATCCTTTATTATAGGCGGAGTTTTCATCATGATTCTCTCTTTAGTCCTTTCTGCTTTTAGAAGAGAGGTCGATCTTTCTCGCTTCGTGAAGTCGAAAAGGATCTTGTTCAATAAAGGAGAGAAGCGTCGTGATGACAAACAGAAAATCATATGAGGTGATAACATGAAAGGAATCATTCTTGCCGGCGGAACTGGTTCACGGTTGTACCCTTTAACAAAAGTCACGAACAAGCACCTGCTGCCTGTAGGGAAGTATCCGATGATCTATCACTCGATTTACAAACTGAAAGAAGCAGATATTAAGGATATCTTGATCGTCACAGGACGTGAGCATATGGGTGATGTGGTGAATCTACTTGGAAGTGGGCATGAATTCGATGTGACGTTCACATATAAAGTCCAGGATAACGCTGGAGGAATCGCTGAAGCGCTGGGACTTGCAAAACCCTTTGTAGGTAGTGAAAAAATGGTCGTTATTCTTGGGGATAACATTTTCTCTGATGATCTTTCTACTTATATCCGAAACTATGATCTTCAACCTAGTGGCGCAAAAATCTTAATCAAGGAAGTTGAGGATCCGCATCGGTTTGGTGTACCTGAATTGATGAAAGATCGCATCCTTTCGATCGAAGAGAAACCAGCGATTCCAAAATCGACCTACGCAGTGACTGGTATTTATATGTACGATCCTTACGTATTCGATGTGATCGATGGCTTGACACCTTCTGATCGAGGTGAATTGGAGATCACAGACGTGAACAATGCCTACATCAGAAAAGGAAACTTAACGTTCGATATTCTTTCAGGGAACTGGACGGATGCCGGTACTCATAAGTCGTATGCGCTTGCGAATCGATTGACAGAGGAAGTAGATTTTAGCACATTATTCCAAAAAGAAGCGCTTCTCATGAAGTAAAAACGAAGGGGGTCAGGTGATGAAGATAATCGATACGAAACTTAGCGGCGTGAAAATCATTGAACCCGATGTTTTTGGAGATGATCGCGGGTATTTTTTAGAAAGCTATAATCAAGAAACGTTTCTTGAACATGGGCTGGATTACACGTTTGTACAAGATAACCACTCGTTATCAAAGGAGAGAGGCGTCATCAGAGGGTTGCATTACCAAGAAGAACCTTATGCCCAAACGAAACTTGTCAGGGTCATCGCTGGATCGATTTACGATGTAGCCGTAGATATTCGTAAGAACTCAAAAACCTACGGTCATTGGATCGGTCTAACGTTAAGTGAAAAGAATCATCGTCAGCTCCTGATTCCTCAAGGTTTCGCGCATGGGTTTTGCACACTCGAAGCGAACACGCAGGTTTTATATAAAGTCGATCACGTGTATTCTCCAGAACATGAGAGAGGAATCGTCTGGAACGACCCATACCTAGGTATTACCTGGCCAACTGCTACACCGATATTATCTGAGAAAGACACAGGGTTACCATTTTTAAAAGACGTGACAGAAGCAACGAGGAGGTGAGCTAGACGTGAAGGTGTTGGTGACAGGTGGTGCGGGATTTATCGGAAGTAACTTTATCCATCATTTGTTTGAAAAGCATCCTACGTACTCGATCATCAATGTCGATGCGTTAACGTATGCAGGTAACCTTGAAAACTTAAAACAAATTGAACATGATGACCGCTATACGTTCGTGCATGCTGACATTAGTGATCGGGAAGCGATGGCACAAGTTTTTAAGACTCACTCGATAGACGCTGTTGTAAACTTCGCGGCAGAATCACATGTTGATCGAAGTATCGAGCATCCAGAAAGCTTCGTGAATGCGAACATCATCGGTACGCATGTGTTGCTTGATTTAGCAAAAACGTACGGTGTTAAGTTCGTGCAGATCTCGACTGATGAAGTGTACGGTTCTCTTGGTGCAGAAGGATATTTTCATGAAGAGATGGCCCTTTCACCATCAAGTCCATACTCAGCATCGAAAGCTAGCGCTGATTTACTTGCACTTTCGTATTTCAAAACATATGGGTTAGATGTTTGTATTACGCGATGCTCCAACAACTATGGTCCTTATCAGTTTCCAGAGAAGCTGATTCCTCTGATGATTTCGAATGCATTCGAAGGTAAGGAACTGCCGATTTATGGTGATGGACAGAACGTAAGAGATTGGCTTCATGTTGACGATCATTGCTCTGCGATCGACCTTGTTCTGCACGGTGGTAAGGCAGGTGAGGTCTACAATATAGGTGGAAACAACGAACGAAAGAATATCGAGTTAGTAGAAGAGTTAGTTAAGAAAGTTGGCTGTTCCCGGGATTTGATCACGTTCATTAAAGATCGTCCTGGTCATGATCGGCGCTACGCGATCGATGCAACGAAAATCTCGACTGATCTTGGCTGGAAACCACGCTATTCGTTCGATGAAGGAATAGAAGAAACCGTTAGATGGTATGAAAAGAACCGAGGTTGGTGGGAAAGGGTTAAGACTGGTGAATATGTTTCTTATTATGTAAAGCAGTATCAACCTTGATCAAAATATGACTTATTGAGAGGGAGTTAAATGAAGCGTACACCTTCCGTTTGTATGATTATCGTAAATTACAACAATGCGAGTGATACGATCGAGTGCCTTGAGTCACTTGAGAAGGTCAACTATCCAAACTATGAGGTGATCGTAGTAGATAATTGTTCCTCTGAAAGAGAGGAGCTAGATACGTATCTGTCAAAAAGTAGGTATCGTCTACTTCAACTTGAAGAAAACCTTGGATTTGCTGGGGGAAATAATGCGGGGATCAAACTTGCTCTAGAAGCGTTTCCGGAACTCGATTACTTGCTCCTATTAAACAACGATACGATCGTCGATCCTGATTTCCTTGGCCCTCTCGTTGAAGAATGTGCTTCGAGTCCTGATATAGGAGGATGCTGTTCTCATATTAACTACTACGATCGACCTGAAGAGACGTGGTATAGCGGTGGTGGAATTCGATGGCTGATCGGTACACCGTTTCATAAAGAAGACGTACGGCAGGAGCGAGATGCAACAGATGAAGGGTTCTTAACTGGCTGTGTGTTTCTTTTCCCTGTTCATCTCATCGAAGAAGTCGGTTATCTTCCTGAAGATTACTTTTTATATTTCGAAGATGTGGCTTATAGTCTCGAAATAAAAAAAGCAAACTATCGATTGCGGTATGTTCCACAATCTCTCGTCTATCACAAAGTTCAAGCGACAACTGGCTACCGTTCTCCTCTCTCAAACTATTATGGAACACGCAACAACCTTCTTTTCATGTCGAGGTATGCGAAGAAAACGATCTATCCGATCTTTTTCGTTTATTTTATTGTGAAGAACGCAGTAAAGTACGTGCTCTATTTTCTAAAAGGGAAAGAGTTTTATAGTATTCGTGAAGCCATCGTTTCTGCTTTTATCGATTACTTCAGACGAGCGATGGGCAAACGAGTTCAGAAAGCCAATTAGGAATAGGAAGAGGGGGGGAAAGGTATGAAGTTCCTAAAGAAGTCTATTCCACACTCCGTAAAAAATTGGTTTAAGTTGAAGAAGTTCAAACAGCTTCATTCAGCAGTCTACATTGGACCAGGCGTTCAGATCGACCCGAATACGACGAGAATGGGCAAACATTGTGGAATCAACGATTACTCTAGGGTGTCTCACTCTACGATCGGTGATTATACGTATGCTTCTAGAAACAATAACATCATGAATAGCACGATTGGGTCTTATTGCTCGTTCGGACCAGGTTGCCAGATGGGTCTCGGTTCCCATCCTGCCCATTTCGTTAGTACTTCTCCTATTTTTTATTCATCGTTCGGCCAACTAAATAACGAAACGTGGGTCGATAAAGAGTATTACGATCACTTCGAAGGGGTTACGATTCGCGATAATGTTTGGCTCGGTGCGAACGTCATCGTATTAGACGGTGTAACAATTGGGGAAGGGGCGATCGCTGCTGCAGGGTCGATCGTAACGAAAGATGTTCCTCCGTATGCGATTGTGGGCGGGGTACCTGCAAAAGTACTGAAATATCGTTTCGATGAAGAAACGATCGAGAAACTCGTTTCTCTTAACCTATTTTCAAAAGGAGAGGAATGGTTGAAAAAGCATTTAACGGGGGCAGTCACACCAGCAGATTTATTCAACGATGTAGCCGTAGAAAACAAAGCGAGTGAAAAGCTCTATGGTTGAGATGAGTAAAGGAAAGGTGCCAGCTGTCTGTTGGGATGAGGGGGAACTCTCTCACATGGTAGGAGAAAATGTAAGGAAGATTAGAAGGGAAAAGGGGATTTCATTATCTGTTCTCGCTGAGCGTGCGTTAGTTTCAAAATCTTACCTTAGCAATATTGAACGAAACCTTAAGACGAATCCGACGATCGATGTGCTATTACGTGTCAGTAAAGTGCTCGAAGTCGATTTATATGACTTACTGGATGTCGACCGGTTATCGCTATCGAATGAGCTGACTGGAGTCGTACAACTTGCTCATGAAGAAGGGATCACAACGCAGCAGCTCAGTGAGTATAAGATCCTATTCGATTTTATCAAATGGCACAGTCAGCAGGAGAATTGAGTTAGGAGGGAGCTATGGTTGTAAAATGGCTTGTTTCCCTTTTCCTTGTCTTTGTCGCCGTATTCATACTCGTTCTTCCAAAAGGGTATGACATTCAGGCATCGATCGATCAGAAACATAGAGAGGGAGGAGGGGCTGTAGAGCTACCTCCTAGAACTATTTATCTAGAAGACACAATCGTTCTAAGATCAGGTGTGCATTTAAAAGGGGCGGAGAATGGTCAAACCATTCTTAAGATCAAAGCGAAGATTCATGGTGAACTTAACCGTGCTAAGTTACTAGAAGCAGAAGAAGGTGCAGTTGATGTGAAAGTTAGTAACATCACATTCGATGGTGACAAACAAAATAGAGAATCGTTGATCGATGATCCTAGTGCACACACGATCAGTTTTCCGTTCGTAAAAAACTTCGAAATCTATGATACTACTATCATCAATTCAGCAGGTGCCTCGATCGTTCTCTATAATGCTGAAGATGGTCTTGTTGAGAACAATACGATTATAGACAGTGGCTCTAATGGAATACTTGGGCTTCAGGCTATGAAAAACATTGTCGTTAAACGTAACAGGATCAAACAGGTAGATTATCAGAACGGAATTTATTTTAGCTATCAGGAAGGTAAATCGAGTGAAAACATCATAATCGAAGAAAATACGGTCGAGAATGCTGGAGACTTTGGTATTGAAGTTGGCCATAACGTTAAAGAGGGTGACACCCCTCACCGTCAAATTGTGATAGCACGGAACACTGTCCTACATTCTCAAAACGCAGGCATTGCCTTTCGCACAGTCAGCCAGGGGCGAATTGAACATAACACGATCGAAGGGTACGGCAAGACCGGTGGGTATGGTGGAGATGGAATCTTTGTTGAAGGTGGATTTAATAAGGCGTATGACGTCTCTATTACAGACAATATCGTGAAACAAACTTATGAGAGTGGAAATGCTAACGGTATTTACATTACTGGAATTGATGGGGCATCAGTCGAAAAGAATACCGTATTGAACAGTAACGGAAAAGGCATATTTGTTCAGGCTTCTAACTTAGGGGAAGTAACGGCAGATTTTAAAGATGGTTTACGAGAATACGAGCGAATCACAATTAAACAAAACGAGATTTTCGAAGGTAAGAACGAAGGAATCCACTTACAAGGAGCGGGTTCAGAGAATAATGAAATCATTGATAACCATGTGAAAAGGAACCGGTCAACAGGTATTTTTGTCGCAAACATCCATCGTAGCAGTGGACTCGCTATAGAAGACAATAAAGTCACAGATAACGAAGCGAACGGGATCGAAGTTTACAATCAGGATGATTTGCGGCTAGATGAGAATACTGTGGAAAGTGGTGGGAAAGCTGCAATCAAAGTAGTGAGCACACGCTATGGCCAAATTACGAACAATACGCTTCGAATCGCTGATGTTGATGGGGCGTATGTACCAATCATCATTGAGAGTTCTGAAGCTATCGAAACACAAAATAACATAGAATCATACTAATTTGTTCTTTTTATAGAATTAAATCATTCGCTATATTGTACAATAGTGAAACTGATGTTACAATCGTTCTATATAGAGAACATACGAGAGGACGGTGAAAATGCGATGAACGTGCTGCATGTTGTCAGGCAGTTTCGACCTTCAATTGGCGGGATGGAAAGCTTTGTTGAGAGTCTCGCTTTGCATTTGAAGCAGAAGGGCATTGATTCTGACGTACTTACACTGGACCGAGAGTTTGCTACTGGAAACAAACTTCCAACATCATCGATTGAAAATGGAATTCATGTAACGCGCATCCCGTATGTCGGTTCAAAAAAGTATCCTGTTGCGCTTTCTTCTATTTCCTATCTATCGAACTATGACCTCATTCATGTCCATGCCGTTGATTTTTTTATCGATTACTTCTCATGGTTGAAAGCAATCCATAAGAAACCGATCGTCCTTTCCACACACGGCGGATTTTTTCATACTCAAGATCTTGTACAGTTAAAGAAAGTCTATTTCCAAACGATGACGCGGATGAGTCTTATGCAAGCAGATCGTATCGTCGCTTGCAGCATCAACGATTACGAACTCTTTCAACCACTTGGGAAGAGAAAGACGGAAATTATCGAAAACGGTATCGACTTTGAAACGTACCATCGTGTTTCACACGTTAAAAAGCAACGAAATCGGTTCTTGTTTGTTGGAAGGTTTTCTCAAAACAAGAGGATCGATAAACTTGTGACGTTAATTCACTTCTTAAAAGATGAAAACCCGGATATCAGCCTTTGCATCGTAGGAAAAGATTTCGATAACTTGAAAGATGGCTTGATTAACAAAATCGCAGAGTATGAGTTAGAAGATTATGTGTCGATCAGAGAATCTTTGCCTAGTGAAGAACTTTTAGAAGAGATGGGGAAAGCTGAATACTTTATCTCGGCTTCCGCTTACGAAGGATTTGGCATGTCTGCATTAGAATCGATGTCTTCAGGAGCAATCCCGATCTTAAGTGATATTCCATCGTTTAAGAAAATGGTCGATCATGGAAAGAACGGCTACGTGGTCGATTTTACTGACGTTCAATCAGCTGCTCTTCACGTAAATGATGTGATTAAGATGTCAAACAAAGATCAATTAAAACAAGCAGCGATCGAAACTGCGAGAAACTATTCCTGGGCATCAGTTGTCGATCGATTCGAAAAGGTTTATAGGGATACGATTGAGCAAAGTGTAGTGCATCAATAGGATAGGCGGTGCTGAAATGAAAAAGGTGTTGATCACTGGAGCAAAGGGTCAGCTTGGAAGTGAGCTCGTTCCCATTTTATCAAGCCGAGGTTATCTCGTTTACCCGTTTGGAAGTCGTGAGTTAGACGTTACGAATCAAAGACTTGTGAATGAATCGGTTAAAAATGTAAATCCAAACGTTATCATCCACTGTGCAGCTTACACGAATGTGGATCAAGCTGAGTCAACTATTCAGCGTGCATTTGAAATTAACGCGGTCGGAAGTCGAAATGTTGCGGTTGCAGCGAGGAACGTGAACAGTAAGCTCGTTTATCTCAGCACCAACTACGTTTTCGACGGAATGAAGAGAACAGCTTATACAGAATACGACACTCCGAATCCAATCAATGTTTATGGAAGTTCGAAGTTGGCAGGGGAGCAATATGTGAAAGAATTCTCTCCAAATCACTTCATCCTTCGAACATCCTGGCTATATGGCGGAGACCATAAAAACTTCGTAACGATGATGCAGGATCTTGCTAAGAAGAAAGACTCGCTATCAATTGTAACCGATCAAATCGGAAACCCTACCTACACGTACGATCTTGCGAACAAGATGATTGAAATCTTTGAAACTGAGAAATATGGAACCTATCATGTGTCAAATAGCGGTCAATGCAGCTGGTTTGAATTCGCGAAGGAAATCTTTCATGTCTCCAACATCGCGATCGAGTTGTCACCAGTGACAACAGAAGAGTACGCTGCACCTGCACCTCGACCTAAAAACTCAACGATGGCACCGTTCAATTTAACGCTGAATAACTTTCTCGTTATGAGGAGGTGGGAAGAGGCGCTAAGGGAGTATGTGAAGGAGATCGAAAAGAAGGCCTTATGGAAAGTAAATTAGGAGGATGTCGCCGATGGATCACACGCTTCAGAAATTACCTGTTCCACTGATCTTAGGAATCCTTTTTCTTGCTGGTCTATCTGGTCTTATGTCCACCGTAAATCTCTTGGCCATGGTCGTCTTAAGCATCCCAGTAATGATTGTTCTCTTCTATCCTATTTCTATAGAAAGACTTATTACAGCGATTGCGCTCGTCATCTTCATCGATGTTTCGTTCATCGTCGTATCAGGTTCTTACATCCGAATCTACCAACTGTTGCTTACAGTCGTATGCGTAAAATTAGTAATTGAATATTTACTGCAAAAACGACAGCTATGGAAAGTCCCATTATTTTTTCTCATCAACCTGTGGGTGTTGAGTTACTTTCTGAGCTATCAACATATTCTGAGCATGAAGGATTTCTGGGTCTCGGTTATCGGACAGCTATTCTTGAACTTGTTTTTCTTTATATCCGTTCAATGCATTCGGGAAAAAGAGCTGTCTTTCTTCATGAAAATCGTAAAGTTCACGATCATATCAGGATTCATCGTCGTGGTTGTTGGGATCTTGCAGTGGATCGGTTTCTTTCTGGGAATTCACATCGGCATCAGTCACTATGATGCGATTGGGATTCCGAGACCATCTTCTTTTGCATACGAACCAGACTGGTTTGGCTTATTCGCAGCCTATACGTCTATCTGGTTCCTTGTCTTGTTTATCCGAAAAGATACAACGCTGTTTAGTGAGAAGTTTGTGCAGTATGCGATGGCACTCTCTTTCCTAGGCATCTTCATCAGCATGGCACGAGCGAGTATTGTAGCCTTCATATTCGCTGGTCTTTACTTACTTGTTGTAACAAAGAACATTCGAATACTGAAGATGGCAATTTCCGCAGCAACACTAGTCATGCTCTTACTCGTCGTTCTATTTGCTGTCGATCAGAACATTTTTAAAGAAATTACGAATCGCTTTAATCCCGCCACCTCTGTCAAAACTGATCGCGGTGCTGCAGATAGCCGTTTAGGTTCGATCGAACTCATGTGGGATTACATCCAAAAGCATCCCATCGTAGGAAATGGAAGCGGCGGAATGGCTTTACTATCAGAATTAGAAGAGAACAAAATCAAATATGCGGGCGGGGGAGATCTCAACACTGGAAAAGGAAATGCGAATATATTTTTATCGGTATTATTTGATACAGGTGTTGTAGGGTTAGCGATTTTTCTACTCATCATCAGCCGTATCATCTGGATGCTAAAACAAACCTATAATAAAAATGATTTTGTCTCATTAGGTCTCATTGGGTGCAGCATCCTGGTGTTAGTGAACTTCAACTTTAATAATGGTTTCCGGATGGGGTTCGTGTGGTTCCATCTTGCCCTCGTTGTTTCATACTTCCTTCTTAAGAAGCGAAAGAGAGAAGAAGAGAGAGAGAGAGCGATATGATTGACCGTTCTTTATAACGGTCTTGAGAGAGGTTAAGGAGGGAGAACGATATAAAAATTAGATCGGCTCGATTGGGAGGGTACTTGGTAATGAGAAAAAAAATAGGGGTTGTCGGAACAGGGTTTATTGGAACAGGTCTTATCAACTTACTACAGCAACATAAAGAACTAGCTGTTGGGAAAGTGCTGACAAGGAGAAATCTTTCTACTATCAAGAATATACCAAGGCACCTTCTAACAAATTCAGTCGATCGATTCCTCGATAGTGTCGATCTGATCGTGGAGTGTTCAGGAGATGTGCTTCATGGATCTTACGTAATCAATGAGGCGATGAAATGTTCATTACCTGTTGTAACGATGAACTCAGAATTGCAGATTACGACTGGATCCTACTTCGCCCAAAAAGGATTTATTACAGAGGCAGAAGGAGATCAACCTGGGTCGATCGCAGCACTTAGAGAAAATGTGTTGGAGATGGGTTTTACCCCTCTCGTATATGGAAATATCAAAGGCTATTTGAATGAAAACCCAACTCCTGATGAGATGGCCTATTGGTCAAAGAAAAATGGTATCAGTTTGGGGATGGTAACGTCATTTACTGATGGTACAAAGGTGAATATTGAACAAGTTCTCGTTGCGAATGGATTAAATGGAGCACTCCCGAACCATCGGTCTCCAGGACTCTCTGCAAAGAGTGTTGAAGAGGGAGGGAATACACTAGCAGCTGATGCAAAGGAGATAGGGCTTCCGATCAGTGATTACATATTGTGTTCTTCTGGCCCTCCGGGGGTTTTTATAACAGCTGAACATAATCGTAATCAAGCAGCCGCGCTGAACTATTTAAAGATGGGGCAAGGACCGTACTACACGATCCTTCAGAATCATCATCTTTGCCACCTAGAAATCATCAAGACGATAAAACGAGTCTTAAGAGGCGGGGGGATACTATTAAATAACTCAACGAAGCCCACCTATAGTGTAGGTGCTACTGCAAAAAGGACGCTGTCGCCCGGAGCTAGGATTGAGAAAGGAATCGGTAGCTTTGATGTTAGGGGAACGGTGACGGAGATTTCAAAAAATCCAGATCATATTCCAATCGGGTTGTTATCACAAGCCACTTTGAAACGAACTGTGAAAGCAGGGGAAGAGCTGCAGTTTGACGATGTAACCATTCCACAAAGCATCGCGTTAGAAGCCTGGCGTAAAACGGTGCACGTTAACGGAAGTCTAATTCGTTCACTTTAACCAAACGTTTTGCCAATCTAAACGAATGGGAGATGTTTAGATGAAGATTTGTTTAGTAGGATCTAGCGGCGGCCATTTGATGCAGTTGTATCAGTTAGAAAAGTGGTGGGGAAAGCATGAACGCTTCTGGGTGACATTCGAAAAACAAGATAGCTGTTCATTGTTGAAAGATGAAAGGCGCTATTGGTGTCATTATCCTACGAATCGCAATATCAAAAACTTGATAAGAAACACCTTTTTGAGCTGGAGGGTTCTCATTAAAGAACGTCCGGATATTATTATTTCGACTGGTGCTGCACCTGCGATTCCATTCTTTTATATTGGAAAACTGCTGGGAAGTAAGCTGATTTATATCGAAGTGTACGACCGAATCGAACTTTCGACCCTTACTGGAAAAATCGTCTATCCTATTACAGATAAATTCATCCTTCAATGGGAGGAACAGAAGAAAATGTATCCTAAAGGTGAATTTTTAGGAGGATTATTATGATCTTTGTAACCGTAGGAACCCATGAGCAGCCTTTTGATCGATTAGTGAGTGAAATCGACGATCTGATTGAGAAAGGGATGATCAATGAAGAAGTTTTCGTTCAAATAGGGTATACCACCTATAAACCGAAGCACTTCGAGTATGAACCTTTGATAAGCTATGATCAAATGATCGAGAAAGCACAGCAAGCATCGATTATCATTACTCACGGAGGGCCTGGCAGCATTATGCTTCCTCTTTCGATGGGGAAGACCCCTATTGTTGTTCCAAGGCAAGCACAGTTTGCTGAACATGTCGATGATCATCAGGTGTATTTTGCAAAACGGTTGGAGCAGGAGAATCGAATCGTGACCGTTTTAGATATTTCGACGTTGAAAGATGCTATTCAATCTCTCGAAGCAAGAGACTCAGAGTTCGTTCGTGTGAGTGAAAACTCTAATCTTGATTATTTTATTGGAAGGTTGGATGAAATAGCAGTAGGACTTATTGAGGATTAAAAAACAGTGATGGGACTCCCTATCACTGTTTTACATTAGTTCGAGCGTATAGCAAACTGAACGATATTTTTAACAATACTTAAAACTTCATCGATGGTTTCACTATCTAGATTCTCAAGTCCATCCACTGCTTCTAAAAGTTTCTCTTCAAATTCAGCAGAGTCCTTTGGCTGGTAGGTAATGTCGGATTCGGTGTAATTTGGTGAATTAATCACTAGCTTCGATTTCGTGCCGCCTATTAGTCTAACGCCATCGTTTGTGACTCTTCCGTTTGTTTGTCTAACAACAATATAATAGAGTTGCGTAGGTGTATCTTGGTCATCCTTAAACGTATTTTCAGTAAGTGCGCCATTACCTACGGCAGTTAAGCGGACTCCTGATTGTCTATTCTCGACACCATCAACAGCCTGCCCATTGTTCACGAGCTTATTTTCATTGAGCAAAAAGTCTCGCTGTCTAAACATCCCGATGCCTTCGAAGGAGCTTGAAGTCACGGTATTTCTTTCAATCATAATTCCCCTGTTCTCATCATCAAGGTTTGCTATTAAGATCCCTTCTTCACCGCTGTTCGTGACGATGTTTCCAATTATTCTATTTTCTTGAGAAGCTTCTCCTTGAAACTGTATACCGACACCTTTAGGGTTTGAAATCTCGTTTTCTAGCACAGTAATGTTGTTGTATCTTCTCCTGCCGTTTGGAAAATCGCTTGTCGTCACTCCCATCACAGATGCTTGAGCAAAGACCCCTTTTCCATTGCTATTGACCAATTGGTTTCCTACCACGTTGACTTGATCTACTCCTGTAATGTAGATCGCATTTGCATTTCCAGTGGTATTGGTTTGTTTGACGATGTTATTCATGACGTTGACTTTTTCCGCACGATTCCTAAAGCCTTCAACGAAGATTCCGTCTCCTCCGTATCCTCCGTTCTTCCCGTATCCTTCAATCACATTATCTTCGATCAGTCCAAAGCTAACCGTTCTAAATGCGATCCCACTGTTTTGTGAGTTCACTACGCTATTATTTCGAACGACGATTTCTGTGTGAGCAGGGTCGCCTTCCGCTACAGTATGTCCAACTTCAATTCCAAAATCAGCAGCATTCTTTATCGTGTTGCCTTCGATCGTAATAGTAGAAGATGACTTACCGAGTTGGTAACTGAAAAAGATGCCGTTTTGGAAGTCAGTATTTTCAATGGTGTTATTGAGAACTGAGATGCTCCTACAATCTTGTAGGGCTAATATGCCATTTGATCCACTGTTCTTAATCGAACAATTCTTGATTGTCCCGTTAGTAGAATTGTAAAGAACGATCGAAGCACTAGCCGAGTTAATGATTTCGACTTGGTCTAGTTCGAATTGATTGCACCATGCAACTTCAACGGTATGTGCATAGGGATCATCGATAAGGTCTTCTCTACTATACTTAACGCCATCGAACGTTACGTTACTAATCTTGATGTTATCACTACGGTCCGCAATTAAGAGCTTGTGTCTAGCAGATGTGCCATTCGCGTCTTTAGGATTTATCTTGAGGATTGATTTTCCCTTGCCGGCGCCTTGTAAGTGAACACCAGCTTTCAAGATAAGAGGCTCAGTAAGAATATATGTGCATTCTTCTATAAGAACAGTGCCTCCACCTGAAGCGCTTGTACGATTAATTTGTTCTTGCAACAAACGTTGTGAACAAGCTTCCATATGTTGCTTCCTCCTTATATCTTTTAAAATAGATTGCTATTTACTAGTTTATGAATGCTTGAACGAAGTTGGACTAGTTATGAAGCTTGTTTTTTCCAAAAAATGAAAGTGTAACTAATTTGAATTTTTAGATAAAACATAGTTGAACTTGTTCATTCTGTGCGTTATAATGAACGTGTGAAGTAGAATAAGAGTGAAAGGGAGGTGGATTTATGAAGAAACCTTACGAAGCTCCTAAAGTTCTTGCACACCAAGCAATTTCGTTTGAAACAACGCAATCAGGTAGAAGAAGAAAGAGAGACGACGATTAATCTTTCCATTTAAGAGGAGGTGCGCTATGATCTTGTCTTTGCTTGAAAAGTTGTTCACTAATGAAGAGCTTGTAGAAGTGGAGGAAAGTGACTACATAGGTTTGGTACGTGATGTAGAAGTGTTCGCTATAAAGTCACAGATACATCATTATCTTAAGGATCGTACACAGACTGAAAGAGTAACTCAACTCCTCTCAGAGCAAGTGAAAGAATCTTCTCAGAGGGCAGCTTATCAGAATTTGATGCTTAGACATGAACTATTCCACCTCCTTGACGCGTTTGATTCAGAAGCCATTTCCGTAATTCCGTTAAAGGGTGTTATTTTCTCTGAAGAGTATTTTGGTGATTTTGCAGCAAGGGGGACGGCAGACATCGATCTGTTCATCCGTCCCTCCGAACTGCAAACGGCGATCGCGCTCGTAAAAGAACAAGGATTTACAAACGAGGAAGAAGAAGATCCCACGAACAATCATTGCACGTTTGTAAAAGTAAACGCTGGTTTAGCGGTATCAGTTGAACTGCACTGGAACCTAGATAAAGAATATTCGTCCAACGTTGATCCCGATATCTTCTGGGTGAATTCTGAGCCATACTCCGATTTTAAGTATGTCAGGGTGTTATCAAAGCAGGATACGTTGTACTATACGTGTTTACATGCTGCGAGACACAATATGGATTCAGTTAAATACTTCATAGACTTGCTTCAAATCATTACTACTTTTCCTTCTCATTTTGAATTCTCAGAGATTAGAAAACGGGCAAAACGAGATAAAACCTGGAGAAAAGTCAACGCTGTTCTCACTATTCTTTACCGTGAGTGTCGATTTCTTCAAAAAATCAAACCGTATCCGTACGCTACTTTTGTGTTCTGGAGCTTAGCTCTTGCTCGTCGAACTCACACAGGGAAGAAAAATATAGCTTACTATCTTTATCGATTTTATTTTGAGTACTTCCTCGTAGATACTCCTGGCTATTTGATCACTGGCATGAAGTGGGTTTACTATATCAATCCACCAAGGATGTATCTTACATACTTTCTTGGAGATAATCGAGAGTCGGTTTCGAAATGGACACTCTTAAAAGAGTACTATCGAGTGATGTTTCATCAACCGTTCAATTTTAAAAGTGTGAAGAGCAGGGGGGAGAGTTCATGAATATGGTCATGATTGAAATCGGAGAACACTTGTTAGCGATCGAGACTAGTTCAGATAAAGCGATGGGCTTTGTGAACGAAAATTTTAAGATTACACCAAATCCTGAAGGTGCTAGAGAACCACTAAAGGTGTCTATAGAATATGGCTACGGTTATCCTTTTACGAGTTTTGATGTAACAATACAAAAGGGTAACGGATCTGTCTTCTATGACCGCGGCGACTATCTCATCGAGGTAGACGAAAATTACGCTAAAGCGACCATAAAAGCGTATAACGACTTTGCGCTTAAACACGCATTGATGAACTTGTATAGTGCTTATATCGTTCATCATAAGTGGGGTCTTCTTATTCATTCCTCTTGTATAAAAGAGCATGAGAAAGCGTTTATCTTCACTGGACACTCTGGTGCAGGTAAATCGACCGTAGCCGAATTGTCGAGCCCGCGAACGATCTTATCTGATGAAGCTACAGTGGTGAAGGTTACGAGTGGTGATGTTCAGGCGTTTGACTCCCCCTTTAGAAGTGATACGGTGGCTTCTTTCTCTGAAAAACCGCTGATGCTTGCTGGAATCCAACTTCTTGAACAATCATCAAAAATCGAGAGAGTTAAGGTAGAACAAGCCGAGAGTGTTATAAAAATGCTCGATAAGATTTTTTATTGGGCGTATGATCCAGCAGAAACTCAAAAGTTATTTTCCCTTCTACAACAGCTTGTTCGAGTGGTACCTGTCTATAATCTTAAGTTTCAGAAGAATGATGCTTTCTGGGAGGAGATATCATAATGACTACTTATATTCGTAAAACGAATTTAGACGCTGTGGAAATGGAAGGAAACTGGGTGATTCTCCACCCGAGTGATTATACCGTGACGAAATTAAACGGAATCGGTGGTGAATGCTGGTCCCTTTTGAAAGAAAGGCAATCTGTAGGTTCTTTAAGGGAGGAAATTCAGCGTCACTATGACGTGCCTGATGATGTAGCGGAAAAGGATATTGAGGATTTCTTGAATCATATGTTGGATGCTGGCTTAGTCACAACATGAATGAGCATGCTACAATCCTACGTACTTTGATGAATGAACACGGTCAACTAGAGGTTCCTTCAAAAGGAATGAGTATGTATCCATTCATAAAAGAAGGTGACTGCTGCGTATTTGAAACGAAGGATCTCTCCCTCATCAAACGTGGTGACGTCGTTTTGTTTCAGTCGAGAGATGGCAATCTAACCGGACATCGGTTTATTAAATCTCATAAAAGCAGTACGAAACAATGGTTCATCTTCAAGGGAGACACGAATCTTTACCCTGATGCGCCTGTTCGGGAGAGTGAAATAATCGGCGTGTTAACGAGTATTAGTAGAAATAATAGAACGATTAGGATGAACAGTCCTCTTATCAAAGCATACAGTCTCTCGTTCAGCTATTTGCGGTTTTTCTCTGTTCTTGCACACATCTACGTGAACAAAATCCTAAAGAAAAGGGATCTTGCCGATGAACATTCTCGCTCGTATTAAAAGAAGCATTAGTGCAGGTGATATCCGTAGTTCATTAGCTTTTCTTTTTCCCTATATCAGAACGTACTGGAGAAGCTATTGCTTTCTCCTTTTTATTTTAGTTACTGATGTTTTTATCATTATTTTGTTTGCCTGGCTGATGCAGCATATAACGGACCAAGCCGTTCAAGGTAACTTTGATAGTCTTCTCACGCTATTTCTAATCGGTCTTGGGTCGCTATGCGTTAGTGTTTTTCTTGATTATTTTAATACGTATTTTAGAACGTCAACGGTAAGTCATGTGAAGAAAGATTTACGAATCGATATGTACCATCGTTTTCTATCGATGCCTTACGCATCTTTTTCAAAGAATCATTCAGGTAAACTTTTATCGAATGTAACGAATGATATCGATAAGATCAATGGAGCGGTTGGGGGCGTTTTGCTTAATCTTATCAGACTACCGATCATGATTCTTTCTGTGTTTGCCTATTTGATTTATCTCAACTGGCAGTTATCGATGATCTTCCTCCTTCTAGCCCCATTTACACTCGTTTGCGGACTTATTTTTGGTAAATTAATGAGAGATCGAAACCGAACGATTCATGGTAAAGTGGAAGACCTCCATATTACGCTAAATGATAGCTTTGCAGGAAATCTTGTTTTACGAGTCTTTAATCTAGAACAATTTTTCTCACGAAAATACAAAAAGAACTCTGATGAACTTTTCGACAACGAATTAAAAGAAGCTTCAATGCGAAGCTGGTTTAACTCTTCAGCTAACCTAGCTGGAACGATGTCCTTCTTCATAACGCTCGGACTTGGAGCTTTTCTTGTTTCAGATGGTGAGATTACGGTAGGTGTCCTTCTCGCCTTTGTAAGTCTCATGCAGCACCTTGTTTATCCTCTTACTGATTTAGCGGGTGAATGGGGAGGGTTTCAGCGTTCAATCGCCGCTGTGGAGCGAATTCAGGAGGCGATGGATGTTCCGCCTGAGATGGCCATTGGAGAAGTTGTTGATGAGGATAGGGCATTGTATCAGTGTATTGAGTTTAAGAATGTGGATTTTCAGTACCAGGGCTGTGAGAAGTTGTTTAAGAATTTCTCATTAACGATCCTGGCAGGCAAAGTCACGGCTCTCGTTGGGCCAAGCGGTGGCGGGAAAAGTACGCTTCTCCATCTTCTTCAAAGAGTTTATCGGGCTGAGAAGGGTGACATTCTATTCGACGGAAAGTCAGTCGAATCGATGTCCGTTTCACAACAAAGAAGTTATTTTTCCTATGTCCCTCAAGAAACATTTCTCTTCAGTGGAACAATTGAGGAGAACATCGCTCTAGGAAAGCCAGGAGCAAGTTCTAGAGAAATAATCGAAGCAGCTCAGAAGGCTAATGCTCACTCGTTTATTGTAGAGCTCTCTAAAGGTTACGACACGCAGGTAGGCGAGCGAGGAGCACGGTTGTCAGGAGGGCAAAAGCAGCGTATTGCCATTGCACGTGCGATATTGAGAGATGCACCAATCTTACTGTTAGATGAAGCGACTTCAGCGTTGGACAACGAATCTGAACGCCTCGTGCAAGAAGCGCTCGATCGGCTCATGATAGGGCGTACAACGATCATGATCGCTCACAGACTTTCTACAATTCAGCATGCGGATCATATCGTCGTGATCGATAACGGTGAGATCGTTGAATTTGGCACGCACGATGACCTCATTCGCTCGGATAATGTGTATGCTAACCTTTATCAGAAGAAGGCAGTGAGGCTAGCTCGTTAGACGGTGCCTGTCACCACCCGGTTTAGCTCGATTGGTGTCGAACAAAAAGAGGCGGTTCCCAACAATGGGGAACCGCCTCTTAAATGATTTCACGATTTCTTGGAATGCTATTAACTAGCTTGTTGAATCTTATTTCCGTGAACGTCTTCATCAACATGCATCAGCTTCTGAAGCTTCTTAGACATGAGCAATAGAATTACTCCTAGTCCAAGTGCTGCACCTCCAAGGTATACGAAGATTTCGAGATATCCTGCGGAAGTGGTTAGTGATGCGATATGACCTGCTAGGTAATTTGCGACTGAGTTACTCAAGAACCAAGCACCCATCAAGAGTGATGCGATCTTCACTGGTGACATTTTACTTACGAGTGAAAGACCGATCGGTGATAGTGCTAACTCTCCTAGTGTGTGCAAGAGGTATGTGAAGACCATGAACAGCATGCTAGCTTTAACTGTGATGCTTCCGTCGTCACTGCCTGTCATAAGAACTGCTGGGACCATAACCATGAAGCCTAGTCCGAGGAGAATGAGACCGAACGCCATTTTCGTTGGAATGGAGAAGTCTCCACGCTTCGTTTTAGATAGCTTGATCCATAGAGCAGAGATTACAGGAGCAAGTAATAGAACAAACAGTGGATTCAATGACTGGAACCAGGATACAGGAACTTCGTAACCAAATACTGTTCTGTCAATGAAATCACGTGTGTAAAGAGTAAAGGATGCTCCGGCCTGTTCGAAACCAGCCCAGAAGATAACAACGAATACTGCAAGGATAAGAATAACTGCTGTACGTTGTTTTTCAACTTTCGTAAGTGGTTTCGCTTTGCCTTTCACTGTAGGCGAAACTCTTTGAGAAGAAGGTTTTGTACCAACATCTCCAAGATACTTTTTCGCAAGCAAGTTAAATGTAAGCTGTCCGATAATCATACCGATTGATGACGCAAGGAAAGCATATTTAAAGCCAAACGTTTCAATTCCACCATCTGTTGAGTGGAAAAGGTCAGCGTATAGGAATCCTGCAACGAGCGGGGAAATAAGTGCCCCAAGGTTAATTCCCATATAGAAAATAGTAAAAGCTGAATCTTTACGTGGATCGTTTTTGGTATAAAGTTCACCAACAAGAGTTGAAATGTTGGGTTTAAAAAAACCGTTACCTAGAATCAATAATAGTAGTCCTAAATAAAGACCCCATTGCTCTTGTACTGCAAATAAGGTAAAATCACCCACGGCCATCGTTATACCACCGATGGTGATGGCTGTCCGTAATCCCATGAATTTATCGGTCAAGTACCCACCGATGAGTGGAGTAAAGTATACGAGACCTGCATATATACCGTATAGCTGAAGTGCTTTTCCATTATCCATACCAAGACCGCCGCTGATTAATTCAGCCGTCAAATATAGAATTAGAATGGATCTCATTCCGTAGTAGCTATAACGCTCCCACATTTCTGTGATGAATAGCAAGTATAAACCAGGAGGGTGTTTCCCCTTACCTTTACGCGGTTTCACCTTGCTGTCTACTGTGGTGTCCATGTTGTAACCTCCATGTTGTTTAAAATAGCACTTACCCAGTTTAGCAAATTATTTGTCAATTTAAAGATTTAGCAAAAATGTTCTCCTATTTTAAATGTTTGTAAATTTGTAAAAAATTTATTAAAAATGTGCGCGGTTTTACTTAGAAAGTGTTATCATACATAGATTTCTGGTACTTCTACCTGATTGCGCTGTATCAAACTATTTTTGTAAAATGAGCACTAGGCACTAAGCGTTTAGTCATACATAAATCACTAAAAAACACATAAAAATTTAATATATCGCAGGAAATTCACTTATTTTTAAAGAATTTTGATTGATAAAGAAAAGAGTTGGAGATGACTCCTATGAGCATGATTGTACTAGCAAAACTGGCTATCTCAGCACTATTAGGATTAATGATTGGAATCGAACGAGAATTAAAACATAAGCCTCTAGGACTGAAAACGTGTATGGTAATCGCCGTGAGCAGCTGTTTATTAACGATCGTATCGATCGAATCATCTGTAAAATTCGCCGAGTTCTCGACGAACATTCGAACAGATCCGATGCGACTCGCTGCCCAAGTCGTGTCAGGGATAGGTTTTATAGGCGCAGGTGTTATTCTGAGGAGAAACAACGATGCGATCTCAGGCCTTACAACAGCCGCAATTATCTGGGGAGCGTCTGGCCTCGGAATTTCAGCAGGAGCTGGATTTTACTATGAAGCATTTGTTGGTGCAGCCATTATCCTGTTTAGTGTCAATGTTCTACCCATCATCATTAAAAAAATTGGTCCGAAGCAGCTTAGGCAGCGTGAAATGCGTGCTAAGATCACGTTTCATGAAGATCAAGATGTGACAGTATTTATGAAAGCCATTTTAAAACATGACTTCGATATTAAACACGTACGCGTTCGTGATACAAAGGATCACAATCGCCAGATCGAACTTAAACTTTTAACGTTCGAAAAAAATCACACAACAGATATTTATCAGCTGTTGCGAAATGTGGATGGTGCGACGTCTGTTGAGGTTGAAGGATAAAAACACTCCTTTCAATCAAACGTTTGTTTAACGAAAAAGCTTTTGGCGAGAGTTGCGGCCAAAAGCTTTTTTATATGCTTCATAGGATGAAATGAAAAGGCAAAAGATAAGATTACGATCATCTCTATAGACTTTCTGTTGTGATGTTATTTAGAATAGGACACGTACAGAAGCAGAAGCGGTAGTGTTGAGGGGGATAAGAATGAAAAAAGGAAAGCGAAAAGGTGGGGAGGATCCACGTTTTCGAATAGCGAATCGTGAAGCCCTCGTAGGGGTTGGGCTTGTATTACTAAATTTTGCGTTATGGTATGGGACTGCTTACGGTTTAGGATCTAAACCTGTAGAGGATTATCAATACATATGGGGATTACCCGCATGGTTTTTCTATAGCTGTATCGTTGTAACGCTCGTGGTACTCTTTTTAGTCATCCTTTCGGTAAAGTATCTATATAAAGAAGTGGCTCTTGATGAGGAGGAGAACAATTGAACTGGGAAGTCGTCATTCCACTCCTCATTTTTCTAGGTAGTATTTTCGTCGTTGGTTTTTATGCATCAAGACATCTCTCTGTTACGTCTAGCTTTCTTCATGAATACTTCCTCGGAAGCCGAGAGCTCGGAGGATTTATTCTTGCGATGACGATGGTCGCAACGTATGGAAGTGCGAGCAGTTTTATCGGAGGTCCTGGCGTAGCATATGAAATGGGACTAGGCTGGGTGTTACTCGCAATGACGCAGCTGCCGACAGGGTATTTTGTATTATCTGTTCTCGGTAAAAAATTTGCGATCGTTGCAAGAAAAATCAATGCCGTTACGCTCATCGACTTTTTGAAAGAACGGTATCGAAGTAAAGCAGTGGTGATTCTATCAGCACTCAGCATCATCATCTTCCTATTTTCCGCAATGGCAGCTCAATGGGTCGGTGGAGCACGCTTGATCGAATCGTTAACAGGGCTCTCTTATACTGCAGCGCTGTTTATTTTTGCTGTATCCGTCCTTGTCTATGTGATCATTGGTGGCTTTCGTGCTGTCGCGATCACAGATACGATTCAAGGCGTCATCATGTTTTTTGGAACTCTCGTCATTCTTGTGGGGACAGTGATTGCTGGAGGGGGAATCGAAAACATCATGTCAGACCTTTCAGCTGAAAATCCAAATTTGATCTCGCCTTATGGACCTGACCGCTCCTTAACACCGCTTTACGTGTCATCATTCTGGCTGCTCGTAGGTGTTGGAGTGGTAGGTCTCCCACAAGTTGCCGTGCGCGCGATGTCTTATAAAAGCTCAAGAGGGATGCACCGCGCTTTAATCATCGGAACAGTGGTTGTCGGATTTATCATGCTCGGCATGCACCTCACTGGTGTTTTTGCGAGAGCCGTTTTACCTGGGATCGAAGTGGGTGATACGGTTATGCCTCGGATCGCAATGGAAGTTCTTCCACCTTGGGTCGCGGGGATCGTTCTTGCAGCACCGATGGCAGCAATTATGTCTACGGTGGACTCGTTGCTTTTACTCGTAAGCTCTGCAGTGGTGAAAGATGTGTACTTAAACTACGTGAAGTCTGATGCGAGCGATCGAACGATTAAACGATTTAGCATCGGAGTTACCGCGGTCCTAGGCATCCTCGTATTCCTGATGGCCGTAAATCCTCCTGACCTTCTGATCTGGCTGAACCTTTTCTCTTTCGGCGGCTTAGAAGCAGCCTTTATTTGGCCAGTTGTGATGGGACTATACTGGAAGAAAGGGAATGCGAGTGGAGCGATGGCGTCACTGCTGACGGGTGTAGGGACCTATATCTTGTTCAACACCTTCTTGCCTAATGCATTCGGCATGCATACGGTTGTACTGCCAGTCTTGATCTCATTTGTGTCATATGTGCTCGTAAGCTTATTAACAGTGAAGCGGCACGAAGAAACGCAGGCACTCGTGTTAGAGAACATGTGGAAAGCGTAACGTAGTCGACAGGTACCAGGTACCTGTCGATTTTTAATACAAACAATTTGATGTTTCTGAAAATTTAGATGTATGATGTGGGAAGAGATAACGCTTTGGCAGACTTAACGAATAGAGAACTAGAATGCATTTACTTTAGACACAGGAGGGAAAGAAATGAAGTTTTCAATTTACCAGATGGACATTATTGCAGGAGATCCCGAGAGAAATCGTCAGAAGGTAAGTGAGTGGGTAGAGAAAGAGGTAGCGAGCGCAAATCCTGACACGATTGTTCTTCCAGAGATGTGGACAACCGCTTATACGCTTTCGGACCTTAACCTCTATGCAGATGAAAATGCTGAACCGACGAAGGGGTTTCTAAGTGAATTAGCTTTGAAGCATGATATTAATATCATCGGAGGCTCCGTTGCGAACAAACTCGATGGCAAATTTTATAACTCCTCATTGATTGTTAATCGAAAAGGCGAGCTTGTATATCAGTACGATAAAGTTCATCTTGTTCCGATGTTAAACGAGCCAGCATATCTTTCAGGAGGCACAAAAGCTCCAACAATCTTTGAACTTGATGGCATCAAGATGGGAGTAATAATCTGTTATGATCTTCGCTTCCCTGAAATCATTCGCACCCTTGCTTTAGAAGGTGCTCAAGTTCTTCATATTGTAGCGGAGTGGCCGCTTGCTAGACGCTCTCATTGGCGTACGCTGCAGCTTGCAAGAGCAATTGAGAATCAGATGTATGTTGTTTCTTGTAACCGAGTTGGCAGCTATGATGGCGTTGAATTTGCAGGAACTTCGATGGCGATCGACCCGTGGGGAGATGTTCTTGAAGAAGGTGGAGTACAGGAAGAAAAGTCGCTCTCCGTTTCATTGGATCTAGAAAAAGTGAAGCAGGTTCGAAAGGATGTCCCAATTTTTGATAGTAGAGTACCTCACCTTTATAAACATAAATAAGTAGCTGCATAAAAGCATCCTTTGAAGAGGTGCTGAAGTCACGATGACTAATTGCCCATGCTATTCACCTTACCGTCTGTGGTAAAATAACCTTAACAGCTGTAAAGCAGGGTGGGCGGTGGTACCCCATGAACGAAAGGGGGTGCTGCCTATAATGATGACCACATACGAGGCATTGGTATTGATGATTAGCTTTGCTTCTCTTGTGATCACGATTATTACGGTTTCAGGTAATAATAAAAAGAAGTAACCCACCCTGCCCCGGCCAAGGTTTAAGGTGAGTTACTTCATTCATTTGCCTTTTGAGCCGCCGCTCTTCTTGCGGAGCAGCTGTATGGACGCTGGTGTTGATGCACCAGCGTTCTTTTTTACGTTATGATATCTACTCCTATTATATGCACTTCTGATTGATATGGCAAGGTATAATGGTGCCTTTTAGGTACCATTCTGGTGCCTGGTACCACCCGGATTTGCTCATAATTTGTCGAACGGGATAAGAGTTAGACGTAATATCAAATGGAGAGCTAAAATATCCAACAAAGTGTAAAATGTAAGGCTATTCCTGCTTTGCTATAGTGGACTAAAACCAATGAAAGTGGTGAGGTTATGTCCATTAACCGCTCACGTCTACAACATCATTTAGAAGCACTTGCAGAGATAGGAAAGATCGGAGATACAGGCGTTTGCCGTCTCGCACATTCGAAAGAAGATCGGCAGGCAGTGGATGTCGTAAAGGGGTGGATGGAGGATGCTGGGTTATCAGCTGAAATCGATGGTTTCGGAAATTTGATAGGAAGAATTGAAGGAGAAAATCATGAGCTTCCTATATTAATTCTTGGCTCACATATCGATTCTCAGCCGTATGGAGGAAGGTTCGATGGAACAGCCGGAGCGCTAGGTGCCATCGAAGTCATTCACACGATGAAAGAAAATGGGATCAAACCGAAACGAACGATTGAAGTCATCTGTTTTTCAGATGAAGAAGGCTCAAGGTTTAATAAAGGTGTTTTCGGTGTCCGTGCACTTGTTGGCATGCTTGAAGAAGGAGAACTTGAGCGCGAGGACAAAAGCGGTGTCTCAAGGAGAGAAGCTTTGAAAGAGTTCGCTGTAGAACCTGATTTGAACGAGAGTCCTGTTTATCAAAAAGGTGACATCGAAGCGTTCCTAGAACTTCATATCGAGCAGGGTCCTGTCCTCGAATCAAAAAATAAGCCGGTCGGCATCGTATCTGGTATTTCAGGGCCGATCTGGCTTACAGTTACGCTCGAAGGTTTTGCTGGTCACGCTGGATCTGTTCCAATGAATTTGAGAAGAGATGCGATGGTAGGGGCAAGTGAAATCATTTCTAAATTTGATCGGATGGTTAAAGAGAAAGGAAAAGATACGACGGTTGGAACCGTTGGAAGTGTACAGGTTTTTCCTAACTCTCGAAACATCATCCCTGAAAAAGTAGAATTTACGATCGACTTACGAGATATCGACCTTGATCACCGCACGAAGCTTGAACAAGAGCTATATACCATTATCGAGGATACGTCGACTGCCTATAATCTTACGTATAGTATCAGAGAAGATACAAAAAGTGATCCGAGGTATTGTGCAGACTGGATTAAAGAAATTATGGCAGAAGAAGATGAAAAGCTTGATCTCGATTCGCCAGTTCTAATGAGTGGACCGTTTCATGACGCACTTTTCATGTCCTATATAAGTGACTACGGCATGATCTTCGTTCGTTGTGAGAAAGGCATCAGTCACAATCCGCTTGAGTTTGCAGAAATGGATGATATCGAGAAAGGAGTGAACCTCCTTTATAAGACGGCAATAAGGATTGCAGAGAAAACCGGGTGAGGTACCACCCGGTTTTTGTCATATCATCTGTGTGCAACAGGTATGAAGAGGGTATATGCTGAACATAAAGTAGTTAGAGATCCTTAAAGGAGTGCAAATTACAAATGAAACGGAAAATATATTTAACAAGGAAATTACCTGAACCGATCGTTCAGCGTTTAAACGAGACATGTGAGGTGCGAATGTGGGAAGAGGACGAAAAGCCTGTACCGAGAGAGGTGCTTGAGGAGGAGGTCAGAGATGTCGAAGGCCTCTTTTGTTTACTCACAGAACAAATCGATGCATCACTGTTAGATAAGGCAGACAAGCTTAAAGTAGTCTCAAATATGGCTGTAGGCTATAACAACATCGATGTTGAAGCTGCGAAGGAACGTAACGTTATCGTTACAAATACACCAGGTGTTCTAACAGAAACGACTGCAGACCTGACCTTCTCTTTGTTGATGGCGACAGCTAGGAGAATTCCAGAGGCTTCTGAGTACTTGCGGAACGGAAATTGGAACACGTGGTCTCCGATGCAGCTAACCGGACAGGATATTCATGGAGCGACACTAGGTATAATCGGGCTCGGCAGAATAGGGGAGGCTGTTGCGAAACGAGCTCAAGGGTTTGATATGAAGGTACTCTACCACAATCGAAGTCGTAATCATGAGGCTGAAGGAAGGCTTGATCTTCACTTTACAGAGCTAAATACCTTGTTACGTGAAAGTGATTATGTTTGTGTGTTAACGCCTTTCACGCCTGAGACGAACAACCTGATCGATACTGAACAACTAGATCTTATGAAGAAAAGTGCGATTATCATTAATTCAGCAAGAGGGGGGATCGTAAACGAAAAGGCACTGTACAAAGCGTTAAAAGAACAGTCGATCTGGGCAGCGGGGCTAGATGTATTCGAAGAAGAGCCGGTACGCTTAAATCACCCTCTCCTTACGCTTCCAAACGTTGTTACACTGCCGCATATAGGGAGTGCAAGTATAAAAACGAGAATGAAGATGGCGGATCTTGCAGCAACCAATTTGCTTGCTGTTCTTGAAGGGGAAGAGCCGCCGAACAAGGTCGGGTGACAGGCACCACCCGAACTAGCTCGAACGGTGTCGGAGAGTTTATGTTGACGTTTCTTGTGAGAGCGAAGTAATCTGAATCTAATACGAAAGGAGGGATCGATTGAACCACCACTAATCACGAAGGAGAGAAGAAAGTGAGAACCAAGCATCATCCCCGTTCCACCTTTACCCGCCATCGAACAACCAACGTTCCATCCCCATGGTAAGGAAACGCAGAGTTTGGCTTCCCAATCACTTTTATCACATTGTAAGCAGAGGAAACCGTAAGGAGGTATTGTTTCAAGACGATAAAGATTACCGTGTGTTTTTCTACATCCTCGAAGAAGTCTTCGAATCCCACCCTTTTGAAATCTCTTCATACTGTTTACTCAGCAATCATTACCACCTTCAGCTTCGGTCGAAGAATGTTCCTGTTTCCAAAATCATGGCTTTGATCAACAAACGTTATGCGACCTATTTTAATTTACGTTATGAATTAACGGGGCATGTTTTTGAAAAGCGATATTTTGGTGAGATTCTAGAAACGAATGGCGATATGTTGGAGGTGAGTCGATATATCCATTTAAACCCTGTTAAAGCGGGCATTTGTCTTCGCCCTGAAGATTACCGCTGGTCAAGCTATCGCTATTACTACAATAGTTATCGGACCATTCCTTATCTCAAAACTTCCGTCCTATTAGAGGGCTATCCAGGAACGGTAAGGGAGAAAAGAGCTGAGTATCGTAACTATGTGAATGTGTTACGAAAAGATCTACTAAACCCTACTTTATAACAGGCATAACCTTCAGAATTCGAGTGAGGTGCCTTATTAAGCACCTCACCCACTATTAAACAAACGTTTGATTGAACAAGGAACTAGTTGTAATTCCACAATATCCGATACTTCCCATCCTCTTTTACTATAATGACCTCTTGCACGATGTTGAACTTTCCAAAATCGTTATTAAAGGTTTGTGTGACTGTTGTTACGTAAACTTTCTTTAACACCAGTCCGCTTCCAGGCGTCTTCCAGTTTTTCTTTGCTTTAATTTTACTAACTTTAAACGTAAATGACTTAGAGAATGTATCTTGTGTTAAAAACTGAGCGCGCAATTTGCTATATTGCTCGTCTGAAAAACGGTTCTTCATTTCGGAATGGAATAAATTCCAGGATTGAGTGTAGTTCCCTTTTTGCTCATATTTATAAAATTCCTTTACAGCATCGGCAGCTTTCGCTCTTGGTTGCTGCAGAATCCATATCGTTACGCTTCCACCTAATAATAAAATGATAATTCCGATGATTAAGAACTTTGCGCCTCCACCAGGCTGACGGCGAGTTTTGAAGTGCGACAAGGTAGTTACCTCCTTGAGGCTTGACTAATAAAGTGTATGAGCTACTTGAGTTGTCCCATTCAAAGTAGTTTCTCTTTTCTGATTATTTAACCATCTAAGCCTAGATTAAGGTTATACTAGAAGATGAATAGTAAAAAAGTAGGATGCAGGGGGAGAGTAAGGTGAACTGTAAATGACTGGTGGGAATACTTTTTCTTTCATTTATTGTTGGATGTGAGTATATCGAGTCCTCTCCTGATTCACAAATGGTTTCTAGTGCGGAAGAAACTAAGAAGTCCGAAGAGAGCGAGGTTTCTGGTCAAGAGCGACTATGGAGTCTGATTACTTCTGAAGGTAATAGCGATTTTCTAAACGAAGTGGCTTCTTTAATAGAAGGTGGTGTCGATCCTAATCAAAAGAACAGCGATGGACAAACCCCTTTAGGTTACGCGGTAGAAACTGCGGATAACAAGCTTGTGCAAGTGTTAATACAGTCAGGAGCTGGAAATACGAGTCACGCTCTAGATGAACTTTTAGAGGTGGCTGCAGACAATCAACATTATGAAATTATAGATACCTTGTTGAAGAGTGGAGCGCACTTTGAAATTGGAAATGAAGCGAAGTTGATTCAGGCTGTTGAAGAAGCTAATCGTGAGTTAATTCGCATTCTTTTACATAATGGGTATAATCCTAATCAGCTAGTAACGAGTGAGGGAAAAGACACCACTCTCCTTAACCATGCGATTAAGGGTGGAGACGAATCGTTAATAACGATGCTTCTTAATGGTGGAGCAAATCCTAACTACGCAGTTGAAGACGGGGGTAACGCTTTATCTATCGCCGTTGCAGAAGGATCTGCTGACTTGTTAACGATGTTACTAGCCAAGGGCGGAGACCCAAATAGTGTCATTCAAGACCAATCCTTACTACATAAAGCGATTGATAAGAACGAAGCAGCCTTAGTAGAAACGCTTCTTAGTTATGGAGCATTTGCTCAATCTGATGAAGAGAGACAAAAGATAATGAAGATAGCTGAAGCGAACAAAGAGATCACAGATCTCCTTGTGAATTATGGGTGGTGACAGGTGGTGCCTGGCACCACCCGTTTTTTCTGTTATTATGTCGAAGGGTTAGTCGATGTTTTCGATCCCCTCATTTTCTGGGTTATAGCGAACGCCGTTCCGTAAGCCTACAAAGAAGGTGATCTTTTCGTCTTTGTTTCCGTAACCTTCGACTTTTATGATTTGTTCTGGAATGTCTGCTGGAAGCATCACGGTATTGCTAGCTAGCGTCTTAGATTTCAGCTGTTTTTGTTTGCTATTTTCGTAGTATGTCACAACGTATTCAAATGAAGTGCTCTCTGCATTGGTTACCCCAAAAGACAACTGTGCAGGACCACTATAAATGAATGTCGTATCACCGATATCAGCAAGTGGTAAGATGGTTGGCTTAGTGTCTTCGTGGCAAATGTTGTATGTATATCCTTCCGTGCAATAATCTGTACTGATTTTTTTTGATTCATTTTGAAGCGTGACTTCCGCAACAGGTGGCCCGCTTTCCTCAATACGATCGATTGTTTTTTCCTGCGCGTAGATTTCAATCAAAATGGGCATGTAAGCAGTCCCTAATATTATAACTGGTACGAGAGGCAATAGAAGGGCACTCTTTTTATGACGTGCGCCATGGTAAATTAATTCATCGTATATAAAATAAATACACGCGATGCCGAGCGGGAACAGTTGAAGAAAGTCGCCGTCCCCTTGAAAGAGGTATCCGTTAAAAAGGAGTATTCCCGCAATATAGGCGGGGATAATATGGATCATTAAATTTACCCAAAAGCGGAACGGAACTAGATTCCTAGTAATGAAACCAGCCAATATATTCACTGGAGTACCGATCATCAGCATGATAGGGACACCGTAAAAGGTGAACAAAAAGGTTGTAGCCACTCCATCAGAGTGGAAGAATCCAGTTATCACTAAGAACAATATGTAAGTAATGACTGTTAATCCAGTGATCAAGGTTTTCTTTTTTAGCATATAACACACGCATCCTTTCACAATCACTTAACCAGTATTTAGGAGCGGTTTCAGTATATCACAGTTGAATCACTTTATGTGAAATATTGAGCAAGTGAGTGTAAAAAAGTGAAAAGGCTAGATGTGCTTTCTTGAGAGAGCAATTATCTTAGTAGGAGACGAAAAAGAATTCACTTTTAAAACCAACTAAAAAAGCCCAGCACAAGCGAACTCATGCCGGACTTTGGACTTTATAAACGAATAGAATGATCGATCAATCTTCATCCTCTTCATTCTCATCATCATCATCATCTTCGTCTTCATCATCCTCAAAATCATCCATAACCTCATCCAAACGGTCTGGATAATTCGTAAACATTCCAGTTACACCCCAGTCTAGTAGGCGCTTCATGTCTTCTTTTTCATTGACTGTGTAAGGGTGAATCAGTAAGCCAGATTCTCTTACTTTCTCAACGTATTCTTGATCAATTTTTGTGTATGACATTCCTACACCAACAGCGTATCGGTTGAGTTCTGCTAGCTCTTGATCTGTGATCGTAGCTGGCGTTTTATAAGAAATTAGCTGTACTAGCGGCATGTCAGGTGCAAGGTCATGCATTTTTAATAGACTCGCTTTACTGAAAGATTGCACGAGAACTTTTCCGCGTTCCTCATATTTTGGAGTAAGCTCATACTTTTCTAGTACACGAAGTAATTCTTTTTCCATGCCTGGATAAACTTCAGGGGATTTCGTTTCGATATAGTAGCGAGAGTCGTTTCCAAATGTCTGGATCACTTCCTCAAGAGTTGGAACTTCAAGACCTTGGTAAGCACGTTTCGCCTTCTCAGGATTTTCTTCGTTAAACCAGCTTCCTGCATCAAGTTTCTTTAATTCTTCAAGCGTATAATCTTTTACGAGACCTGTTCCGTCAGTCGTGCGGTCAACACGTTCATCGTGCATCGCAACAAGGACACCATCTTTTGTCATCTGTAGATCGATTTCAATGTAATCGCCATTCATTCGTTCACCAAGCTTGTATGAAGGGATTGTATGTTCAGGGGCATGACCTGAAGCCCCTCTGTGAGCTACGTTTAATCGTTTATTTGGGTCAAGAAGGGATCCTTCTTCCTCCGCAGATACGATTGTACCAGGAATCATGCTAGCTACTAATAGTAGACTAAGAGACAGTATTGCTAAATTAAATAGACGCTTCAATCTAATCATCCTCCTAAGTGCTCAATGTAAATGGTTGTTTACAAAACGCCTTTCCGCAGGGAACGGAGGGCTGTTTTGAACAACAGGAATTTAGCACAGACACCTGATCCGCACAATAGAATCTATGTGAAATGGTTAGATCGAATCATGTTTCATAGTTAAATATGGAATTATGCAGGTGGATGGTAATGGTTATCAAGGTAAGGTGGGTAGACCAAACCTCTCAAAAAAATTAATAATTCCTTCACAAACCTAGTAGTAAAACGTGTGTATCAGTTAGAAAATAATAAAAATTGCGCATTTTTATCTTTCTTAATTAAGCTGTGTGATAGGATAATGATGAAAAGACCTATATTTTGGAAAGGGGAAATCTATATGAAATTCGATTTTCATACGCACCATGAACGCTGTGGTCATGCAGAGGCAACGATTGAGGATTACATACAAGCTGCGATAAAAAATGATCTGCAGATGATCGGTATCTCTGATCATTCACCTTTTTTTGCGAGTGAGGAAGATCGAGCGAAGCCGCGTATAGCGATGGCGAAAAGTGAATTTTCTTCTTACGTTGAAGAAGTATTGAAGCTAAAAGAAAAATACAGCGGTAAAATTGACGTATTGTTAGGTGTGGAATCAGATTTCTTCAGGGAACATTATCCGTTATATAAGAGCATTTATGATCAATACCCGTTTGATTACATCATCGGATCTGTTCACTACAGTAACGAGGTCAATATTTTTGATAAAAAGCGATGGGAAAATGTTACGGAAGAGGACGTTAGAAAAGAAAAGGAGCTTTACTATCAACTGATCGTTGAATCTGCAGAAAGTGGTGTGTTCGATATCCTTGGACATATCGATGCGATGAAGGGCTTTTACCCAGACTTCACAAACGTTCATACTCCTGAAGTGGAAAAAGCGTTGAAGCGACTTGGCGAAGTAGATGCAACGATCGAAGTGAATACTTCTGGTAAACATAAAGACTGTGGGGGCTGGTATCCAGCTAACGATATGTTAGAGATGGCACACCACTACGGCGTAGGGGTTACGTTTGGTTCAGATGCGCACTGGCCTGATCGTGTCGGAGAAGAATTTGAAGAAGTTCGAGCAACACTGAAAGAGATTGGATTTAAGAACTGGACGATTTTTAAGGAGCGTAAGAAGCAGCTCGTCGAACTATAAGAGAAAGGGATCAGGTTGGTGTAGTCCAACTTGATCCCTTTTATTTATCCGCCTATCGTTTTACGAATACCGAGAACTTTTTCAAGTTCTGATCGCTTTTGATTTTCAACAAGGATGTATAGAACATCGTTTACTTGCACCTTCGTTTCACCAGAAGGCGCAATCAGTTCATCTGCTCGAATGATCGCACTCACCAGAACTTTTTCTGGAAAAGAAATGTCTGATAACTCTCGTCCAACGAGATTCGAAGACGATGTGATGGTGTACGGAATCATCTCAGCGTTTACCGTTGTCGATGAAACGAGCTCAAGCGAATGAGATGGCACATGAACTTCAGGTCCTGTAAGACCAAGACGCTTTGCGATAAAAGGAATGGTCGTTCCCTGAAACAGGGCTGATGTCAGTACGATTGAAAAAATGAGATTAAAGAACAGCTGGCTGTTCTCGAGACCAGCCAACAATGGGAACGTTGCGAGTACGATTGGAACAGCTCCTCTTAAGCCAGCCCACGAGAGAAACACTTTTTCTTTTAAAGTGAATTTAAAAGGAATACTCGATATAAAAACGGCAACTGGCCGTGCGATGAAAATGAGTATAGCTGATAATGCTAGTCCTTTTAATACAATCCACGTAGAGAATAACTCAGCAGGAAAGACAAGAAGACCAAGCATGATAAACATGAGAATCTGCATCAACCAAGCGATGCCATCATGGAAACGGAAGATCGACTGACCATATGGAAGACTCTTCGTATTCCCGAGTACCAGTGCAGCTGCGTAAACAGCTAAAAGCCCGCTTGCATTGATGAGGTCTGTCACGCTGTATGTAAACAGAGCGATGGCGATGGAGAATACAGGATATAAACCGTTCGAACCAAGGTCGATATTCTTCATGGCCCAGGATGCTGCGTATCCTAAAAGAACTCCGAATATGAGTCCAACCCCCATCTGCCAGAAGAAGGAAAGAACGATTGAAGCTCCGATCGTTTTTTCACCAATTGCCACTTGAAGAAGAGACAGCGTTAAGAACATTGCCATCGGATCATTCGATCCAGACTCCGCTTCGAGAGTTGATTGAAGTTTAGTCTTAATATTTTTTCCTTTCAAAACCGAGAACACGGCAGCCGCATCTGTAGAACCAACGATCGCACCTAAAAGAAGCGCTTCGTTCCACGTGACATCGAGTAGTAGCTTTGCTGCCACCCCGAAGAGACCTGCTGTGATCAGAACGCCTATCGTTGCGAGCGATAACGAAATAGGGAGGACTGCTTTTGTTCTACGCCATTCAGTCTGAAGACCACCATCGAACAAAATGAGGACAAGAGCGAGGATTCCCAATGATTGCGTTAATGAAGCGTTATCGAAATAGATGAACCCAAACCCGTCACTTCCAAAGAGCATTCCGACGATAATGAAAAGAACAAGAGCTGGCACACCTACTCGTGATGAGAATTTCGCCATCATCACGCCACCTATTAAAAATAACGCACTAAATAATATGACCATATCTGTTTGCATTTTGTTGCCCCTTCTATCATTCACATCAAACGTATGCGCTAATCTTATTAAGTGTTTCACTTAATGAAAACCATATACCGTACTTTATACTTTGACTAAATTTTATCATATAAGAAGGGCAGTCACTAATATTTTGAATTGTTTACTATAGGTGGTAAGTCCTTATTCTAGCCATAGCGCTTGAATAATCAGAAAATTCATTGAAATAGATTCCCCGTTACGTTACACTGACGTTATAAAATACAAAATACTGTATATTGAGGTGGGGACGTTGGACGGCAAGTGGGAGAAATTATACAACAAGAATGGTTTGGCAGCGAGAAAAATTGCTGGAAGATTGTTATCCATCGAGCCAGGAAGCAGAATTCCTCGGGTCAGTGATTTCGTTACAGAAACATCGCTTGGAAGGGGGACGATTCAGGGAGCGTTTCGTTTACTAGAGGAGATTGGTGCGATTCAGCTAGAAGCAAGAGGGCACCTTGGGACATTTCTTGTTAAGACGGATAAGAAATTGCTTTGGGAAGTTGCGGGTCTTGGCGCTGTTATGGGTGCGATGCCGCTACCATATTCACGAAAATATGAAGGGTTAGCAACAGGTCTCGTGCAAGTGTTCGAGGATATGAAGATCCCTTTTAATTTGGCATTCATGAGAGGGTCATCGAATAGAATCGACGCGCTGAAGGAAGGCAGGTATGATTTTGTAATCGTATCTCGCCTTGCAGCGGAGCTTGCGATTCAAGAAACAAACGCTGTTGAAATCGTGAAATCCTTCGGGAGTTATTCCTATGTTTCTGGTCATGAAATTCTATTTGCAGATCAGGAGGGTAATGAAATCAAACCTGGCATGAGAGTTGGGATCGACTACTCATCAGCGGACCAGCATATGATGACGGAATATGAAGTTGAAGGATTAGATATTGAGCTCATTGAAGTGAATTATATGCAGTTGATGGAGATGCTGAAAAACCACGAAATCGATGCTGCTGTATGGAATAAAGACGAAACTGCACTCTCTGAAGGCTTAGGAAAAGGAGCTTTTCGCTCACAAAAAGCAGTTGAGATCAGTAGAAAAGTAAACGAGGCTTGCTTGCTCCTACACCGAGATCGAAGCGAACTTCATGAGTTTTTAAGTGAGCTATCATTGAGTAATGTTATTCGCATTCAACAGCAGGTTGAAGATAGAAAACGTTACCCAAGGTATTGAGAGTAGAACGTCACTTAGTCACGGAACAAATATACTAAATTCTGTATATTGGAGGTTGTATGCATTGACGACGATTAATGAGCGACTCAACATTCTAGAAGCGGGTAATGTGATCAGTCCCGAAGCGGCGCTGATAGCGGAAAAAGCTGTACAGCGGCTAAAAAGTAAGTCTTCCGATCTTCCGCAGAACAAGCTTGAAATGCTTGTAACGCATCTTGCCACAGCACTCACACGAATGTCTAGAGGAGAAAAAATCGATCAACCGCCTGACGCTTTAGTTGCGGAGGTGGACAGAACTGAGCACGTGCAGTCTGCTTTAGATGAAATCAAGTGGGTGGAAACAGTTTGGGGGGAAAAGCTTCCTCTAGCAGAAATCGCATTTTTAAAGATTCACTATGTATCTATTTTTCAACAATTGAAGGAGGAGCAATCGCAATGAAAATTGTAATCGGTGGTCAAGTTGATAAAAAAGAGGTAGAAGCACTGGTAAAAGAGTATGGACCAGAAGGGGTCGAGACATCGATTAAATCCGATGTTGAAGCTGCGATGGCAGTAAAGACAGGGCAAGCAGATTATTACGTTGGAGCATGTCACACGGGTGGCGGCGGCGCGTTAGCCATGGCGATCGCAATCGTAGGGAAGCCACAGTGCGAGACAGTATCTATGCCGGGACGAAAGCCAAATGAGGAGAAGATCAATGAAGCTGTAAAAGCAGGGAAAAAAGCTTTCGGTTTTACATCAGATCACATCGAAACGGCCGTACCTATGATTATGAAGGCGATTAAAGCACGATAATCTGAAAGGAGAATCGCATGATGGAAATGGTGCTCATTATACTGATCGGTGCGATGGCGGCAGTTTTGGCGAATTTGAACTTGGCTGTTTTTAATGATGGCTTGCGGCCGATCGTACCGGAAAACACGGAAGGTCGTATGGGGCGTAAAGAGCTCGGTGTCACAGCCTTCGCGATGAGTTTTGGACTCGTTATCGGGTTTGGTATTCCATTTACGATTACAGCAAGCATTATTTTGATACATAGTATTCTCCTCGGAACAGACATCATTGGATTGATGACACCAAGAAACAAGTGGGGAACACCAGTGGCTGCAGTTATTGGTGGTGCCTATGGAGCAGGGTTATTAGTAGGGTTAGAAGGATTTGTAGCACTCTTTGAAAAACTGCCGCTGAACTTTCTCGATGCAATGGGTCAGGTTGGATCCCCTGTAGTCGTAACATTCATGGCGTTCCCAGCCCTCGCCGTTGCGTTACAGTTTAGTGTAAAAAAAGGTGTACTCACGTTTATCATTTCAGCAATCGTGAGACAGCTAGCCGTTTGGTTAAATGAAAGCGGTGTCTTGACGTTTGGCGGCACAGCCGTCACGTTGAACCAGGAAGGAATGGCACTGATCGCAGGTATGATCTTCTTGATCACCTATGCTGTGCGTCAGAAGTCAGATTCTGAAGGAAGTGGAATCGACCTTGCTTCCGTTTTTAGTGAACGTGTGGACCGTATTAAGAAACACGTTGTGTATTTTATGATCATGGGTGGACTGATCGCTGCAGCTACCAATCTATTAATCATGGCGGGTGATCCGATTTCACTTAATTTAATCGCTGAAGGAAAAGTAACGGACGGTGCGATCGCAGCAGGAGCTCGTGCACTTGGCTTTATTCCTCTTGTCGCGAGTACTGCGATTGCAACGGGTGTGTATGGTCCCGTCGGATTTACGATTGTTTTTGTCGTAGGCTTACTCGTTCCGAATGTGTGGGTCGCTTTAGTAGCTGGAGCCATTACGATCTTTTTAGAGGTCATGCTGCTTAGCAAAGTAGCGCGTTTTCTCGATAAGTATCCAGGTGTTCGCCAGTCGGGTGAAAACATTCGTACGGCGATGACGCGTCTATTAGAAGTGGCACTCTTGATCGGTGGAGCGAATGCGGCGAATGCGATCGCACCTGGCCTTGGCTTCTTCATTATCGCTGGTTTTTACTTATTGAATGAAATTGCAGGTCGCCCAATCGTACGGATGGCAGTTGGCCCAATCGGAGCGATCGCTGTAGGGATTCTTGCAAATATTCTCGTGCTACTTGGTATCATGCAGCTGTAAAAAGGAAGGTGAATTCACGATGATTCAAACGGTAACCGGTAAGATTTCTTCGTCAGAATTAGGTGTTTGCGCGGCTCATGAACATCTTTGTATCGATCTATCACGCATAAAAAACGATCCCGACACGATTCTTGACGACGTTGGAGGCATGGAAGAAGAACTTCGTCGTTTCAAACTCGCTGGGGGACAAGCGATGGTTGAAGTCACAAACGAGGGGATGGGTAGAAATGCATCACTTTTAAAGAAACTTAGTGAAGCAACGGGTGTCCACATTATCGCGAGTACTGGTTTTTATAAAGACCCATTTCTTCCGACACGGTCTTGGTCTTGGAACCGTGATGATTTTGCTTCGCATATGCTTCATGAAATTCGTTATGGCATCGATGGAACAGAGGTGTACCCTGGCGTTATTGGTGAAATCGGCAGCAGTCTCAATGAAATTAAGCCGATTGAAAGGGAGCTGCTCATGGGTGCTGGCGTTGCGGCGATTGAAAGCGGATTGCCAGTCACGACCCATACGACCCTCGGTACGATGGGTGTCGAGCAGGTTGAGCTCTTTTTAAAACTTGGACTAGATATGGAGCAGCTCATCATCGGGCACCAGGACCTCAATACAGATGATGCACGTATCCTTGCCGTTTTAGAGGCAGGAGCGTATGTCGCGTTCGATACGATTGGAAAAAACAATTATCGTCCCGACACAGAGCGTCTTCAATCCCTTCAATATTTGTTCGAGCGAGGGTTTGGATCTCGTATCCTTTTATCTGCTGACTTAACTAGAAAATCTCACTGGCATAAGTACGGAGGAATCGGCTACGATTACGTGCTCAATTCGTTTTTACCACTTTTAAAAGAGCATGGTTTTTCTGATCGTGACATGAACATGCTTCTTATTGAAAATCCCGCACGTGCTTTTTGTCAGAAGGTGGTTTGCTCATGATTGATGTAGCATCCGTTTTAGATCAAATGGATATTGAGGAAGCGAAGCGCTATCAATTTAAAATCGTCGATCGAATTACAAAGGAATTTACAGATAACGACATGTTTCAGGACGGCGATCGTGGGCTCCATCCAACCTACAAACGCCCGAAAACAACTGCAAAAGTAGAACGCGTTTTTGCCGATGTGTTTAACGTCGAGCATGGTGCACTCGTCAGGGGATCTGGTACGGGAGCCATTCGCTCTCTATTGAGTGCTTTGTTAGGTCCCGGGGACGAGATCATCGTCCATTCGGCTCCAATTTATACAACAACAAAGGAAACGTTTCGTATGCTGGGGCTTCAACCTCTACAGGTGGATTTCAATGAGTTGGATGCTGTTAAAGAAATAGCCTCTTCAACAAAAGCAAAGGTCTTTTACGTACAGCACGCTCGGCAGCAACCGAACGATACGTATTCACTAGAAGCGGTGATCCGAACGGTCAAATCGGTGAATCCAACGATGGATGTTGTAGTCGATGATAATTACTGTGCGTTAAAAATGCCAAAGATCGGCGTTGAGCTTGGGGCAGATTATTCAACCTTTTCAGGATTTAAGCTGCTAGGTCCAGAAGGTGTGGGTGTCATCGTAGGGAAAAAGGATGCGATCGAAATTGTCCATCAACGGAATTATTCAGGAGGAAGCCAGGTGCAAGGTCCTGAAGCGATGGAGCTGCTCCGTGCCATTCCGTTTGCTCCTGTATCTTTTGCCATTCAAAGTGAGCAAGTCGACCACTTATGCGAGCTGTTAAATCGAGGGGCAGTTTCAGGCGTGAGGAAAGCTACCATCACGAACTCTCAATCAAAGAATGTCATCGTCGAGTTGATCGACCCTGTCGCAAAAAACGTCATCGAGAGAAGTAAAACGTTCGGAGCTGCGACGTATCCGGTCGGGGCGGAATCACGATATGAGCTTGTGCCAATGATCTACCGCGTGTCTGGTAGTTTTCTAGAGAATAACCCGAATCTTTTAGACTATGGGTTGAGGATCAATCCGATGAAAGCAGGCGCGCATACGGTTGTTGAGATTCTGAACAACGTGATGGAGGAGTTGTAGTAGATTAAACGGGAGGTGCTGTGATTGTTTCTAACACTTACGAAGGAAAGGAATCCAGAGCTCATAAAGACTGGTGTTACCCTCCATCAAACTGGAGCGCTTCCTCCCAATACGTATGTCATCGACCTCGATACCGTAGCGGAGAACGTGAAACAGATGGCTCGTGCAGCTGAAGAGAATGAGTTCTCACTATATTTTATGAGTAAGCAGCTCGGTCGGATCGGTGAGCTAGGGAAATGGATTGCTGAACATGGGATCGAGAAAGCAGTTGCGGTTGAATTTGAAGAAGCGAGGAGACTTCACAAATCAGGGGTTTCAATTGGGAATGTGGGGCATCTCGTGCAACCTGGGAAGCACCAGTGGAAAGAGGCCCTCGCATTTAACCCTGAAGTGGTTACCGTGTTTACAATTGAACGAGCCAAACAGGTTTCGGATGCTGCGGTAAGGTTAGGGAGGAAGCAGGACATTCTCCTTCGTGTTGTTCAAGATGGTGACACCATCTATCCAGGTCAATGGGGTGGGTTTCATTTAGATCGACTCGATGAAGAAATCTTAATTCTACAAGACCTTCCTGGAATTGAGGTCGTCGGCATCACGTCATTTCCACTGTTATTGATGGATGATGATCGAGGAGAGATGACGTTTACGAAGAACTTAGAAACGCTTCTAAACGCGAAGGAAAAGTTAGAGTCAGTGGGTTTCACGATCACACAGGTAAACGGACCGAGTGCGACGAGTACGGAAACCATCCCGATGCTGAAACGAGCAGGCATCACCCATGGTGAGCCTGGCCATGCGTTAACGGGGACAACTCCCCTTCATGCGGTTCGCACTCTTCCTGAGAGGCCAGCGATCATCTATCTTTCAGAAGTATCCCATCAAGATGATGACAATGTTTATGTTCTTGGAGGCGGGTTTTATGAGCGGGGGAATGTGACAGGCGCATATGTAGGACATGACCCTGAAACCATTTTTCGTACTTTTTTAAAAGAAAAGCGTATGCCATCCGAGTATATCGATTATTATGGAATGCTTGAGCGAGGAACACCAGTTTCTGTTGGAGATACCGCCGTTTATGCATTTCGAACGCAAGTATTTGTCACTCGAGCGAACGTTGCACTTGTACGAGGGCTACATTCGAAAAATCCAGAAATCGTGCATTTGGAAAGGAGAGGCTAGCGTGAAAGTAGGAAAGATTGTTGTGATGCTACTGGTCGTTACGTTAATTATCAGTATTCCTTTTCAGTCTGCTAACGCAAAGGGGAATAGCGATAAGCTAAGCCATGGAAGTGCTAAGAGCGTCAATATGAACGGATCAACTTTAGATGAGATCGATAACGTTGTTGAAAAGGCAATTGAAGATGAGATTACTCCTGGGGCGGTCGTTTTAATCACGAAGGACGGAACGATTGTGAAAGAGTCAGCCTATGGCTATGCACAGAAGTATGATATGGGGACGTTACTCGACCATCCCCGTCAGATGAAGAAAAAAACGATGTTCGACCTTGCTTCCGTGACGAAAGTAATGGGTACGACCCAAGGGATTATGAAGCTAGTAAGCGAGGGGGAAATTTCCGTTGATGATCGCGTGAGAGAATACATACCTGAATTCGGACAGAATGGTAAGGAAGACGTCACAGTTGCTGATTTATTAACGCATACATCTGGTTTAACACCTTGGCAGCCTACCTATTTAGACGCTGAAGATTCTGAAGACGTTCTTGAGACTATTGCGGATATGTCCTTAGAGTACGAAACAGGTACAGATCGACGCTATAGTGATTTTAGTTTTATGACGTTAGGGTTTATTATTGAGCACGTCACTGGTCAGCGTTTAGATCAATACCTTATGAAAGAGGTATATGGCCCTCTTAAAATGAAGGATACGATGTTCACTCCTCCTGATAAATTTGATAAAAAAATTGCTGCTACGTCATGGGGAAATCCCTTTGAATATAAGATGATCGATGATCCGAGTTTCGGTTACTACGTCCCTGAAGAAGCAGATGACTTTTCAGATTGGCGTCAGTACACGCTTGTTGGAGAAGTAAACGATGGGAATAGCTTCTATGCAAATGGTGGCGTAGCTGGGCACGCCGGACTATTCTCGTCGGCACGTGATCTCGCTGTTCTTGGGCAAACGATGCTGAATGGTGGAAGTTACGGGAAAACCACATTGTATGACGAGTCGACAGTATCGACTTTTACTAAGGCTCAACGTTTTGGACAAGGATACGGATTCGAATTGAATAAAAGCTGGTACATGGGTGACAGGCACTCTGACAGTGCATTTGGTCATACAGGCTTTACTGGGACGCAAGTGATTTTCGATCCAGCATACGATTTGCAAATTATCGTACTGACCAACAAACAAAATAACGGACCGTTAGAAAGTGGTTCTTACCCAAGCACTGGAGGATTATCGAAGAATATCGCGAATCTAGTTTATGAGTCTATTAAATAATGAACGATAACCCTGATCTCTTTCATAAGAGCGATCAGGGTTTGCTTTTTTTACAAAAAGGAGGAACTATACAGATGCCAAATCCGAAGAAAATCATACTAGACTGTGACCCGGGGCACGATGATGCCATCGCGATGATTCTTGCCGCTTCCAACCCGCATATTCACCTTGAAGCGATTACGACTGTCGCCGGAAATGTAGAAGTGGAAAAAACGACGCTAAATGCCTTAAGAATGTGTGACATCCTCGGGTTAGATGTTCCTGTTGCGGAAGGTGCTGCCGAGCCCCTTGTTCGAGAAAGAGAAATCGCACCAACGATTCACGGTAAGACAGGTCTCGATGGGCCACATTTTCCTGATGTTCCGATAAAGGAAGTTAGTGATCAACACGCAGTAGATTTAATCATTGAAAAAGTGATGGACTCAGATGGAGACCTTTACCTTGTTCCAACAGGACCACTTACTAACATTGCTTTAGCTATTCAGAAAGAGCCACTCATCACAGAAAAAATAAAAGAAATCGTCGTGATGGGTGGAGGGACCTTTGGAAACTGGACGCCAACGGCTGAATTTAATATTTATGTTGATGCGGAAGCTGCTGAGATCGTATTTAATAGCGGGGTACCTGTGACGATGTTTGGTCTTGATATTACGCACCAAACCATAGCAACTGAAGGGATTTTGAAACAAATCTCTGAAATCGGAAATCCTGTTTCGAATCTTGTAAGTGAGCTATTAGCCTATTTCTCTACCACGTACAAAGAGGTGTTTGGGTTTGACGGTGCACCGATCCATGACGCATGTACGGTTGCGTACTTAATAGATGAAACGATCTTTGATTTTGAGAAAGTGCGAGTTGATATCGAGACGGAAGGAACGTACACCTATGGAACTACGTGCGTTGACCGTTTGCATGTGACAGGTAGAGAGCCGAACGTAAAGTTTGCAACAGAGCTTGATTATGAAGGGTTTTGGCGATTGATAGTTAGTGCGTTACGCGCTTAGCAAAGATCGGGTGGTGCCTGGCACCACCCGATTTTTCTTTATGTAACAAAACTTCATTGAAGCTATATAATAGCGACACATTGTTCAAAAATCATTCAATACTCATAGTTTAATAGTCCTTAGAAATAGACCATTTTCGACCGATGCGGTACTAAGGTGGTATAGACGACTATAATAGAACGAGTTACGATAGTTACAGAAAATTCTGTAATTAATGTAAAGGAGGTTATGTACTACGGTTCTATATTTCGATTAATGAGGAGGAAACTATGAAGAAAAAGGCTGTTTCGTTGGTGTTATCGACTGTACTCTGTACTTCTTTACTTATTCCTGGATCCGGACTTGCAGACGATGATGAGGATGATCACCGCTATCATCCTTGGGAAAATCCAGCTCAATCAACGTTAACGTTGAAACCAGGCACATTCCGTGAAGCCGGAATGCGTAAACAACCGATCGAACAAATCGATGGTCTACTCAATGAAGCGATTGAAGAAAACGTGATGCCTGGTGCCGTTTCGTTTGTCGCTAGAAGCGGTCACATCGTTAAGCATGAGGCATATGGCTATGCTGCTCGTTATAAGGATGACGAATTTACTGAAATGGAGCGTCCAGTGAAAATGAGTGAGGAGACCATTTTTGACCTTGCTTCGATCAGTAAAATCTTCACCACGACTGCAGCGATGATTTTGTACGAAGAAGGAAAGTTTCAATTGGATGACCCGGTTGCAAAACATATTCCTGAATTTGCTACGAACGGAAAAGAAAGCGTTACTATTGAACAGTTAATGACTCACACCTCTGGCTTTAAACCATGGGTTCCTCTCTATACAGTTGAAGGAAATCGCGAGGATCGTTTGCAGTATGTTTTTCATCATCCTCTCAGCTCAGAACCAGGTTCAGACTATACATACAGTGATCTAAATATGATCACGCTTGGTGCTCTTGTAGAAAAGTTATCTGGCAAGCGGCTCGATGAATTCGTAGAACAGGAGATTACAAGACCACTCAACATGACGAACACAATGTATAACCCACCTCAGTCTCTGAAGGAACGTATAGCTGCTACTGAATATCAACCGTGGACGAACAGAGGGCTCGTTTGGGGTAGCGTTCACGATGAAAACGCTTGGTCATTAGAAGGCGTAGCTGGACACGCGGGTGTTTTCTCGACAGCATCTGATCTAGCCGTTTTCGCTCACATGTTCCTAAGGGAAGGAAAATACGGGGACACAAAAATTTTAGAAAAAGAGACGGTCAAACTACTAACAGAAAATCGCATTCCTCAGTTTCCAGGCGACGAACATGGTCTTGGTTGGGAGCTACAGCAAGGTTGGTTTATGGACGGTTTGACGGATACGATGACGCTTGGTCATACAGGGTACACTGGAACGTCAATCGTGGTGAGTCCATCGAATCAAACGATTGCAATCCTATTAACAAACCGTGTTCATCCGACTCGTAACACGGTGTCAACGTCTCCAACAAGACGTGAATTTGCAAGGCAAGTAGCTGATGCCATTCCAGTTCGTGTATCTTCTGACGATGATGATGACTTTGAAGGTTACGAAGACGACGATGATGAAAACGAAGGAACATGGTTTGCTGGTTACGGTGATAACGTTACAGAACAATTAACTGCTTCGGTTGATGTTGAAGAAGATACCTTACTTGAGTTCGCGAATTGGTATCAAATCGAAGATGGAAGTGATTTTGGTACGATTCAGATTTCAGAGAACGGAGAGGACTGGACCGAAGTCAAGCGGTTTACAGGTAGTAGTGAAGGGTGGACAACGGAAAAGGTTGAACTACCTGAAGACACCAGATTTGTTCGTTTCACGTACGACACCGATCGTTCTGTCAATTGGCGAGGATGGTATGTGAGTCACGTTGAGTTAGACGACGACGACATAACATTCAATAGTGAAGATTGGGAGAAACGCTCATACTAACGTTACGAGGAGGATGTTACATGCACGGTAAAATGAAGCGCGTTGTTGTTTCAATGCTGGCGGTAGTCATGGTTCTATCACAAGCGTTTGCTATGACAGTAAGTGCCGCACCAAACGAAAGTAACGTAAAGGACCTCATTCTGCTGGAAAATGTACCAGAAGCTAAGGCGACGATCGAAGGTAACAAGCTAAGACTGAGTGCTGTCCATATTTATGAAGACGGTCATTTTATGAAAACTTCAGAGAACTTGACCTGGGAATCCTCCGATAACAGCGTGGCAACTGTTGATCAAAAAGGGGAGATTACCTTTTCAAACGGATCAGGGCAAGCGCTTATAACGGTGTCTGACGGGACGCATTCGGACCAGATCCAGGTTCAAGCATCTCCGTCTCCAAAAGTTATCAAGGAAAGTGGTGACCGTTACGACATCATTCAACAAGCAATTAACAGCATGACGATCGAAGAAAAGGTAGGTCAGATGCTAATGCCGGACTTTAGGAAGTGGGAAGGTGAAAACGTCACTGAAATGCTTCCTGAAATTGAAGAGATGGTGAAGGACTACCACCTTGGTGGTGTGATCCTCTTTAGAGAAAATGTTGTAACGACGGAGCAAACAGCAAGACTAGTATCTGACTATCAAGAAGCCTCTGAAAAGTATGGGCTTTTGATGACAATCGATCAGGAAGGCGGAATCGTAACCCGTCTTCAGTCTGGAACAGACATGCCTGGTAACATGGCGCTAGGTGCAGCTCGTTCAGAAAAAACTACGCAAGATGTAGGACGTGTTATCGGTGAAGAGCTTTCTTCACTTGGGATCAACATGAACCTTGCACCTGTTCTTGATGTGAATAACAATCCCGATAACCCCGTCATCGGAGTTAGATCTTTTGGTGGCGATCCTGAACTCGTAGCAAATCAAGGAATCGCTTATATAAAAGGGCTTCAAGAAACAGGAATCGCTGCAACAGCAAAGCACTTTCCTGGTCATGGAGATACTGCAGTGGACTCTCACCTCGGGTTGCCTGAGGTACCACACGACAAAGAACGATTGAAACAAGTTGAGCTTTATCCGTTTCAGCAGGCGATGGAAGCTGGCATAGACGCCATCATGACAGCGCATGTTACGTTTCCGAAGATTGATGATACAAAAGTGATCTCAAAAGAAGATGGTACAGAAATTTCTCTACCTGCGACGCTGTCTCACAAAGTCCTCACTGGCTTGATGCGTGAAGAAATGGGACATGATGGTGTCATTATTACGGATGCCATGAACATGGGCGCAATCGTTAATCATTTTGGCACTGTTGACGCAGCTATCCGTACGGTAAAGGCGGGTACAGATATTGTTCTGATGCCTGTTGGGTTACCAGAAGTTGCAGACGGTCTATTAGATGCTGTTAGTTCTGGTGACATATCAATAGAACGTATCGAAAAATCAGTTGAGCGAATTTTAACCCTAAAAATTGAGCGCGGCATCCTGAAATCTGAAAACCCTGAAGACGTGGAATCTAAAGTGAAAAAAGCGCTTGAAACAGTCGGATCTGACGAACACAAAGCTGTTGAGAAAGAAGCAGCTCGTAAATCCATCACTCTATTAAAAAATGATGACGTTCTTCCATTAGAAAAAGAGGATGATGAGGACGAAGAGGAAGAGCGTGATGATGAAGATGAAGAAGAAGATGAGGAAGAAGAAGATGATGACAGAATCGTTGTTGTCGGTAAGAGCTTCGTAAACTCTCTTGGAGATGCAGTAAAAGCTCATTATGCAAACACGACTGTCATCGAGTTGGATTCCTCTTATGAACTTACGAAAGAGCAAGAGAAAATGATTCGTTCCGCAGAGAGCGTGATCGTTGGAACATACACCTACAGTGTCTGGACGAGGTCATCTGAGCACCCTCAAATGAAGATGGTAAACAAGATTACGAACATGACGGATGAACCTGTGATAGGAGTAGGTATCAGAAATCCATATGACATCATGGCGTATCCGAATGTTGATGGTTACCTTGCTCAGTATGGGTTCAGAGCAGCAAGCTTTGAAGCGACAGCAGCAACCATTTTTGGTGAAAACGACCCATCAGGTAAGCTGCCTGTTACTATACCTGGGGAAAATGGAACATTATATGAATTTGGTCACGGTTTGACCTACTAAAGTCCGGTAGGGAGGTGGTCGACCTCTCCTCCCTACTTAATAAAAACGGGAGGCGATTACAGAATGAAAAAATGGCTGATATCGGTGTTTACCCTCGTCCTGATCCTTTCTTCTCTCTCTGTTGCATGGGCTGATGATGACGATGACCGAGACGATGACGATGATGATCGAGAGGAATCAAGCTTTCAACTTGGCGTAGAAGTTCTTCTCAATGAACAAAAGCATCTCATACAGGGGAAAAACGTTGGTTTAATCACGAATCCAACTGGAGTAGATCAAGAGCTTACTAGTATCGTCGACCGACTGCATAATGACGCAGACGTGAACCTTACTGCTCTTTATGGACCTGAGCATGGGGTTCGAGGAAGTGCCCAGGCAGGCGAGTACGTAGAATTTTATACGGATGAACAGACTGGACTTCCTGTTTATAGCCTGTATGGAAAGACTCGAAAACCTACACCAGAAATGCTAGAAGGAATCGATGTGTTGCTTTTTGACATTCAAGATGTGGGGACTCGCTTCTATACGTACATTTATACGATGGCGTATGCGATGGAAGCAGCAGAAGAAAATAACATTGAATTTATTGTTCTCGATCGTCCGAATCCACTTGGCGGAGAAGCTGTTGAAGGACCGGTTCTAAACGATGACTATTCTTCTTTCGTAGGCAAATATGAAATACCACTGCGTCACGGTATGACGGTCGGAGAACTTGCGAAGCTATTCAACAATGAGTTTGGCATCGGCGCAGATTTAACTGTCGTTGAAATGGAAAACTGGGACCGGGATATGTACTATGATGACACAGAGCTCGAATGGGTACTGCCATCGCCTAATATGCCGACGTTAGACACAGCACTCGTCTACCCAGGAGCAGCACTGATCGAAGGAACAAACGTATCCGAAGGACGCGGAACAACAAAGCCATTTGAGCTCATCGGAGCACCTTTTATTCAATCAACAGAACTCGCTTCTGAATTAAACCGTCTCGATTTACCGGGCGTAGAGTTTAGAGCGGCGTCCTTTACACCTTCTTTCTCGAAGCATGCTGGAAACCTATCACATGGTGTTCAACTTCATGTTACGGATAAAGAAGAATTTGAACCGGTTATTACTGGTATGAGCCTCGTCAAAACGATTCACGATCTATACCCTGAAGAGTTTGCGTTCAGAGCAGAAAACAGCAGCGGCATTTCATTCTTCGACCTACTTGTTGGGAATGGATGGATACGTGAAGCGATTGAGCAAGGAGAAAGTGTAGAAGAGATGCAGGAGAAATGGGAAGATGATCTGAAAGCTTTTAAAAAAGTTAGGAAGAATTATTTACTATATAAATAACCTAGAAAGGCACTCGCAGCAAGCACTTGCGAGTGCCTGTTTCTTATACTTTGTAATAAAACTTCATAAAAAGTAGTTGAATAATAAATAAAACTTGATACACTAGAATAAACTTATTAGAAAATTCGATCAAAAAGGAGGGTGAATGATGAACGGGGGATTAATCAGTATTCAAGAATCGATGGCCTCACTTAAACCTTCAGAACGAAAAGTAGCAGAATATATTGTTAATCGCCCAGAGGAAGTGATTAATCTTTCCATTCAAAAACTTGCACATCGGACTGAAGTTAGTGAAGCGACGATCATTCGGCTTTCTAGAACACTGAATTACAAAGGGTTCCAAGAGTTGAAACTGCGCATTGCTGGTGATCTTGCTACGAAACATAGCAGTAACTCTTATCAAGAAATTTCAATTGACGGTACTGTCGATTCGTTCATCGCCAATATATCGAACAACAACATTCAATCCATCAATGACACCCTTTCAGTATTATCACGTGACGAGGTGGAGAAGGCGATCGAAGTGCTTGAAAAAGCAAGGAAGATCGCGTTATTCGGAATTGGAGCATCAGGTTTGATTGCACAGGATTTTAAACAAAAGCTTTCTCGTATCAACCGCTGGTGTGAAGCCGCAACCGACTATGATACACAAGGAACGATCAGCGCGAACCTTAGTGAAGAAGATGTGGTATTCGGTATTTCTTATTCCGGTCAAACAAACGATATTATTCAGTCATTGTCGATTGCGAAAGAAAATGGTGCGACCGTCATTACGCTTACGAAGTATGGAACTAATCCTGTGTCCCAACTTGCTGATATCAAACTTTTTACGAGCTCACTTGAAAAGAGCATTCGAAGCGGTGCGATGAGCTCACGCATTTCGCAACTCAATGTGATCGACATCCTTTATGTTGGTCTTACAAGCCGGAGCTATAGCGATAGTGTCGCTGCACTCGAGCGAACTCGGAAAGCGTTAGAGGATGCAAAGAAGCATGTTTGATCAGTATCTCCAACAGCTGATCGACAATGGTGAACTGCCAGGCGCCACGTTACACGTTCAGCATCACGGTAGAACCGTTTTTCACAAAGCTTATGGAACCTACCATGACCGTCAACACAACTTATCTACTATCACGAAAACTACACAATTCGATGTCGCTTCTCTGACAAAAGTCATGGCGACACTACCTTCAATTCTTTGGCTGTTAGACAACAGCTCACTAAAACTAGACCATTCCATCCAGACTTACATACCAGAGTTCAAACACAAAGAAGTAACAATTTCACACGCCCTTACTCACACAAGCGGACTTGCCGCTGATCTTAAACGTATGACCAGAAACGAGTGGCGTCCGGTATTTGAAGAAATCACTGCACTCTCTCTTCTTCATAAGCCGGGTGAAAAAGTTCTTTATAGCGATTCAGGCATGATTTTGCTTGGAAAAGTGATTGAAAGAATTAGCGGATTATCGCTCTCAACATTCGCAGACACGTATCTGTATCGTCCGTGGGGGTTAGAGTCCACCGGCTTTCATCCTACAGATCAAACTAATATTGCATCTACAGAAACGTACAATGGCTCTTACATTCAGGGAGTCGTTCATGATGAAAAAGCCTTACACCTAGGTGGAGAAAGCGGAAGCGCTGGACTGTTTTCAACTTCAAATGATGTTGGGAAATTCGGTAGTCTATTTCTTTATCCAGAGCGTCAAACTGTGCTATCGGAGAAGAGAATACGACAAGCTCAGAAACATGTAGTAGGTAACAGAGGGTTAGGATTTGAAGTGTTGAGCGGGAAAGGAGCCAACCTTTCGTGTGGAGGGAGGTGGTCGATCGGGAGCTTCGGCCATACCGGTTTTACAGGAACAAGTTTATGGATTGATCCAGTCGAAGAACTCGTCGTCACGTTTTTGACGAACATCGTTCACTACGGAAGAAAACATAATATGAAGGTGATTCGACCTCATCTACATTCCTTGATTCATTCAACTTTTATTAAGGGGGAGTAATGGTATGAAGAAAATGAAAGCGTTTATATTTCTGGCGATTATCTTGGTCATTTCGGCCTGCAGCAGCTCGAACACAGGTAGTGAAAGCGGCGGTGAGGACGGGACAACGTTAACGATCGGCAGTTGGAGAACGGAAGACAAAGCAAGCTATGAAAAGGTGATTGAGAAATTTAACGAAGAGTACCCCGATATTACGGTTGAATTTAACCCTTCTAAAAATACGGAGTATAACACGATTCTAAACACGGCTCTCCAAAGCGGTGAAGGTCCAGACATCATCCACCTTCGTCCTTATGCGCCTGGAATTGAGCTAGCTGATGCAGGGTATCTCGAACCGCTTGATGGATTAGAAGGACTCGATCAGTATCCAGAAGAAACACTTGCTGCTTCAAAAGGAACAGACGATAAGCAGTATGGCGTACCTTTAAATATCAGTACAACGCAAATGTTTTACAATAAGAAGATTTTCGAAGAGCTAGGTCTTGAAGAGCCACAAACGTGGGAAGAGTTTATGACGCTGAATAAGACGTTGCAAGATGAAGGCTACACGCCTATTTCTCTTGGAACGAAGGAAGGATGGCTCCTATCACTTTCCCACGGTATTATTGGCCCGGCACACTACGGGGCGAACGAATTTGTTGATAATGTCACGGCTGGTGAGACCGACTTCTCAAGTGAAGAGTTCAACCGTTCGATCGAAGCGATGGATGAATTGAAGCAATTTTTCCCTGAAAACTATGAAGGTCTTGGAATGGAAGATATTCGTACAATGTTCTTTACAGGAGACGCTGCGATGTTCCCATTAGGAAGCTGGGAAATCGAAGTGCTCCGTGAAATGAATCCTGACCTTGAGCTAGGCTTCTTCCCGATGCCATCTGCCGTTGGAAAGGAACCGACCATCACAACATGGGTAGACGGATCTTATGCTATCAATGCGAACTCAGAAAACACAGATGCCGCAAAGAAGTTCCTTCAATTTATGACGACACAGGAATTCGGTGAGATGTTCACAGAAGAATTTAAGATGATCAGCGCGATTCCTGGTATTTCATCTGACGATCAGCTTGTGAACGACCTTGGAAAAGCTGTAGAAGAGAGATCGACGCCTTATATGATGCTCGTTCATTTTGCTGGAGGAAACCCTTCTACAAAATCAGTTATTGAAACTGAACTTCAAGGCATGTATTTAGGAGAGCGGTCACCTGAAGAAGTTGCAAATGCTGTTCAAGATAGCGCGAAGTCTTGGTATGAACCTTTAAAATAATCGATAAGGGGCGGAGAATATGAAGCCAGCAATGCATACACCTGTGACGATAAAAAAGCAACGGAACTGGAAAAGGTGGACGATTCACCTTTTCCCTATTCCCGCCTTGATTATTTATGGATTGTTTATTGTGTATCCTTTGTTTGCAGCACTTACATACAGTTTCTTCGATTGGAACGGGATCGTTAGGGGAGAATTCGTAGGGTTTAAGAACTTTAAGGACCTCTTCACGCTTCAACCGTTTTCAGACTTGTTTTGGAATGCGTTTGGTCACAACATCCTGTATTTTGTCCTTCAAATGATTTTTCAAAACGGTCTTGCTTTCATTCTTGCTTATATCATTTATAAAAGAGTGCGAGGTTCTGAGTTTCTAAAAATCGCGTACTTCTTACCACGCCTTCTTTCCGTCATCGTAGTAGGTTTTCTTTGGAAGCTGATCCTCAATCCGAACTATGGTGCGTTGAATGTCGTATTAGAAAAAGTAGGTCTTGAACACCTGCAGAAGGCATGGCTCGGAGACCCCGATACGGCGCTCATTTCAATCATTCTCGTGAACTGCTGGTATGGACTTGGCTTTGGAGTCCTAATCTTTCTTGCCGGTTTTCAATCGATTCCGAAAGAGCTGTTCGAGGCAGGAAAGCTTGATGGGGCAAGTGGTATTGCGATGATTCGACGAATCGTCTTACCGCTCATGGTACCTTCGATCATGATTATGACGGTGTTAACGTTCATTCAGTCGTTTGAAGCGTTTGAACTCGTCTACGCGATGCAAGGGTCACAAGGAGAACCTTACCACTCTACGGATACGCTCGCCGTTTATTTTTATCGACTGGCATTTGGAGGTTCGGCAGGAGGCTCTACTACTGCGGTCGGTCTAGGCTCAGCACTCGCGGTCGTATTATTTATTTTCATCGCGTTCTTTACGGCACTGTACCTGAAGTATATGCAGAAAAGACAAGTGGATCTATAGGAGGGATATGATGAATCATACAATCTGGACCAAGCCGTTATACTATGTTTTTGCTTTTTTAGTCGCATCGATCAGCATCTATCCGATTCTATTGATGATCCTCTCTTCTTTTAAGTCGAGTTCTGAGATCTTCACAAATCCGCTCTCGTTACCTGAGACGTTCACGCTCGATACGTATAAAAGTTTACTAGACCAAGTTCCTTTCATGACATACTTCATGAACAGTGTTCTCGTTAGTGTTGTTTCCGTGACGCTCATACTCGTGACATCGTCTCTTGCAGCATTTTATATCGCCCGTTTTACGTTTGTATGGAACAACATGATCTTCTTTTTCTTCCTTATGGGAATGATGCTTCCGATCAAGCTTGGAATCGTCCCATTGTTTATCTTGATGAAAGATTTGCAGCTATTAAACTCACTATGGTCATTGATCTTCATGTATGTTGCAACGGGGATTCCGCTATCCGTTCTTATATTGACAGGTTTCTTCCGAACAATGCCTCGCGAGCTCGAAGAAGCTGCGAGAATTGATGGCGCTGGAAACCTTCGCATTCTATGGAACGTCGTCTTACCTCTTATGAGACCAGCACTAGGAACGGTGATGATCATTCAATTTATCCAATCATGGAACGACTTCTTCTTTCCGTTGATCTTTATTACGGATGATTTAAAACGAACGATTCCAGTCGGTATGCTTTCTCTTTTCGGAGAGTATTCTGCAGATTGGGGGGCGCTATTCGCCGGTCTTACCCTTGCTTCATTGCCGATGATCGTCCTCTTCTTCATTGCTTCAAAACAATTTATGGAGGGACTCACCCAAGGTGCGATCAAATAAAACGTATGTTATCGGAATCGATGGTGGCGGAACGAAAACGGAAGCCTTGCTATGCAATGAAGACGGAACGATCGTAGCGAAAAATCGTTCAGGATCAACGAATATCAAATCTCGCTCTGAAGAAGAAGTTCGTAAGGAAATACAGCAGGTGATCGAACCGCTAACTCGTAACCTTGTAAAGAGTGATGTAGACGTGATCTATGTTTCAGCAGCTGGAGGAGACAGAGCAGAAGATCAGAAGCGCTGGAAGAAGTGGCTTCTTGAAAGTTTACCAGAATTCAACGGAACGATAATGGTGACAAACGATGCCTACGGGGCACTTGCTAGCGCAACATATTCTATGGAAGGAACTGTCCTCATCGCAGGGACAGGATCGATTGCATACTCGATCACTCGTGGTCAGCCCCCTGTACGTGCTGGAGGCTGGGGATACTTATTCGGAGATGATGGAAGTGGGTATGCGATCGGACGACAAGCGCTGAAAGTAGTTTCCGAGATGCATGATCGATTACGAGAAAAAGATGAAGTGTTTATAGAAAGCATCCTAACTTTTTTAGCGTTGAACAATGTTCCAGATATGATTACTAGCATTTATGAGGATGATTATCCACGCTTGAAAATCGCCTCACTCGCAAAATGTGTTATCAGGCTTGGTGCTGATGGGAATCAGAACGCATTAAGCATTCTTAGGGAGGCATGTGAAAGTTTAACGAAGCTGGTAGCTGTGCATGACGACGGTTCAATCGTGCTCAGTGGCGGCCTTTTTCAATCAGATTTATTCAGGGAAATGTTCAAAACAGCGGTTCGAGGTGCTGGTTTGACACAGCGTTTGGTCGTCCCAGACCTATCCTCTGCAGCAGGTGCCTGTATTTGTGCTTTCCTAACAAAAGGGGCACTGACTGAACAAATGAAAAAAAATCTAACGTCGTCCTATCATTCGATGTGAGGACAGCTATACCTGATGGAGGTACAGATATGACGGATGTGAACAACTTGAATACGGAAATGCGAAATACAAAATCAGAACAACTTCATCAATTTTCAACTTTAGAGATCATTGAATTGATGAATGAAGAAGATCACAGTGTACCTTCAGTGGTGAAGAAGGCTTTGCCCCAGATCGAGAAGATCATCGATCGGGCTGTCGAGGTGATGGAGAACGGTGGCAGACTGTTTTATTTTGGAGCCGGAACAAGCGGGCGTCTTGGGGTCCTTGATGCTTCTGAATGCCCGCCCACCTTTGGTGTCTCGCATGACCTTGTCAACGGTATCATCGCAGGCGGTGATCGTGCACTTCGTATCCCGATCGAAGGTGCCGAAGATAGTGCTGAGACAGGAGCGGCAGATGTATACAAACATGTGACGAAAAAGGATATGGTGATCGGAATCGCGTCGAGTGGAAGAACGCCATATGTTTTAGGAGCTGTTCAAGCTGCGACGAAACTCGGGATACCGACAGCGGGTATCGCATGTAATACAGGTTCCCTTTTATCACAAAACGTGATCTACTCGATCGAAGTCCCAGTTGGTCCTGAAGTGGTCACAGGTTCCACGCGCTTGAAGGCAGGAACAGCCCAAAAGATGGTTTTAAATATGATCACCACAGCATCGATGATCAAGCTTGGAAAAGTGTATCGAAACCTGATGATCAATGTGCAAGCTTCAAACGAGAAGCTTCGTAAACGAGCAGTGTCGATCATTCAAGAGATTACAGGGGTTGATGAGGAAGAAGCATGTAGAGCGAGTGAAAAGGCAGGTGGCGACGTGAGGGTTGCGATCGTGATGCTGCTGTTAAATACAAGTGCTGAAGAAGCAATTCTCCTTTTGAAGAATAAGGGTGGTAATTTTGTAGAATTGATGAGAGGTGTTGAGGAGAAGTTTAAATAAGATTGAAAGACTTCCTATATGATGGAAGTCTTTTTTTGTAGGATAGTTAGATACGACTAACGATTGGATGTTGACTTGTTCTTTATATAGAACTAAACTAAAAGTAACAAACTATTTTGCTTTCGTAAGTAGTTGCTCTAGTTTATTTTTGGTTATTAATCCATAGTCGAAATTTATTCGGTCATTTGTTCTTTATTAAGAATAGCCGAGCTGTATTCGTTAATTAGGAGGGAGGGGTCCTTCCAAAAAAATAAGAGAGGGAAGCCTATTGACTAAACAAACGTATACTTATCTACATGTCCATGGCTCACTGTACATCAATACAAACCTTCGGGCCTTCTCAGTAATGGGCTACTTATTGTTTGGAGCAAAGTCGTTTTACTTCCTGGATCGCGTGAATCGCTCGTACTTTATAGATTCTCTTGTGCCTATAGTAAGGTTTGCTCGTGTTGTTCAGTTAACGTATTCGTTTTATAGAAAGAAGCGTGCTATACCTAGAACTTCTCCTCTCATCTGCACTGATATCGATGGTCATTGTTTAATCGTTTTAAGGCAGGGAGAGTATAAGGTTATTAATCTCAAGGATAAAAAAGTAATCACCATGTTCCCGGACAAATTGGAAGTGGCTGACGTTGAAAAGCGTGTTAATAATTTAATACAAGCGCAAGCATGCGAATTGGCTCCAAAAATCCTCAGCTGGGATCTCGATCAACGATATGTCATCGAGTACTATATCAACTACCGAGTTCCTTCTTATCAAAAGATTAGACAAAAAGAGTTCTGCTCTGAAGTCTATCCTGTTCTCTTCAAAATTGTGTCGAGTAAAACTCCTAAGACAATACCACTAAATGAATACTTCTATCACCTCATCGACGATGTTCATGAGTTGAGTAAAGCATTTTCTTCTTGTAATGAGAAACAAGCAGAAAGAATTGCGAGCTTTGTAACGCGTTTAGTAGCACAAGCTGAAAGACTTTCAAATAAAGAGATCTCACTCGTTTATTCTCATGGAGATTTGAGTGATTTCAATATTTTAAGAAACAAGAATAAGACAAAAATTATTGATTGGAGTACGTTTGGGAGAAGAAGTTGTTACTTTGATCTTTATTTCTTTTTATTCGTCCGTATTTTGAGGTCAGAAGAGATCAACCGTGAGAGGTTATCTAGTGAAATAGAAGAGGCGATAGAGAATTATCAACTGTATTTGAAAACCAGAGTGGATGGAATCGGAATCGCACCTGATCATACTACCAATCGATATATATTTTACATGGAATTTTTCAAATTAAGATTAGAAGAGTATGTGTATTCGAATCATGAACCGATCGCGATTGAGGAATGGCTAGATATTTTTGAGAAGTATGAGAGGTCGATTGTTAGTGAACCACAGCTTATAGGAGTGTGAGAGTGAAAGAAAATTTATAATTAAAAGGTGAATAACATGATAACGATGATAAAGAAAACTCTATCAATCTTTGGTAAGACGGAGCAGAAAAAGCTACTGATCTTGTTCGTTATGATGATCGCAGCTGCCTTATTCGAAACAGTTGGAATCGGTCTTATCGTTCCTTTTGTTGGTATTATCACGAATCCAGATACAGTAAACGATATTGCACTGTTGCGTCACGTATATGATACGTTAGGTTTTACTTCGCTTAACGCGTTTATAGTATTTAGCGTTCTAATTTTTTTAACTATCTTTATTCTAAAGAATGCTTATTTACTTCTATTCCACTACTTGCAGTATAGGTTGATTTTTAATCAAGAGATGAAACTTTCTAGAAGGCTATTCGCAACCTATTTATCGAAGCCTTATACCTTCCATCTGCAGAATAACTCAGCTGATTTACTCAGGAATATTACGATTGAAGTCCCGAAAATATTTCAAAAGTTTCTTGTTTCAGCTTTTTCTTTAGCGACAGAGATTTTGGTCTCCATATGTATTTTAATATTATTATTCGTTGTCTCACCTATTCCTACGATCACGGCTTGTGTCCTATTAGGTTCTAGTGTGTTTGTATTTTTTAAATACCTAAAGGTGAAAACGTCATATTTAGGAATAGAACAACAACAAGTTAATGGAACGATGATCAAATGGGTAAAGCAAGGACTTGGCGCTGGTAAAGAGTTGAAAGTTACTGGTAAGGAAGGTTTTTTTGTAAACGCGTATGGTGAGCAGGGAAAGAAATTAGCCGTTAATAATCGAACGATTAAACTGCTTGAATATATGCCAAGGCCTTTGATGGAGACGATTTTAATCACAATTGTATTGATCACGATGATTCTGATCGTCTTTCAAAACTTGGAGACGACACAAGTCGTTTCTACGATGGCACTATTTTGTATGGCCGCTTTCAGGTTACTGCCATCTATAAATCGTATCATCACGATGATCACCCTCATTCGCTATCATTATCCTGCTCTTGCGATCGTTTCTGAAGACCTTAAAAACGATAACACGGAACTGTTCTTAGAAGAGCCGTCTCTTTTTCACACGGCAGCTGATGAAAAGGTGTATACAAAAGAAATTACATTAAGGAACGTTTGCTTTCGATATCCTAACGAAAAGTATTTGACTGTTAGAAACGTATCCTTAACGATTCCCATCGGACATGCCGTCGCCTTTATCGGCGAGTCTGGAGCCGGTAAAACAACGATCGTCGACCTTATATTAGGTTTGCTCACCCCTGAAACTGGTGAAATTTTAATAGATGGCAAATCTGTTCTTGAAGAAAAAGAGATCTTTCAACAGAAGGTCGGCTATATCCCTCAATCTATCTTTCTGTCGGACGACAGTATTCGAAATAACGTAGCGTTTGGTATAAATGTAGAGTACATTCAAGATGAAGCCGTTTGGAGAGCTTTGGAGCAGGCACAGCTAAAAGAATTTGTATTATCTCTGCCTGATAAGCTAAATACAAGGGTGGGAGAGCGGGGCGTAAAGTTATCTGGCGGTCAAAGACAGCGAATCGGAATAGCGCGGGCTTTGTATCATGATCCTGAAATCCTGTTCATGGATGAAGCGACCTCTGGACTCGATAGTGGAACTGAAAAAGAGATCATGAGAGCGATCGATTTGCTTAAGGGACAAAAGACGTTGATTATCATTGCCCATAGACTAAGTACAATTGAAAATTGTGACATTGTTTTTGAGATGCATGGTGGAGAATTAATTTCTTCAACGTTGGATCAAGTACGTGCCTGACCAAGCAAAAATTAAAGCGCCCTGCATTCGTGCGGGGCGCTTTGTCTTTACATCAATTCCATCGGTGATTCATCGAAATAGAGCCAGTGGAAGTATTCGATTTCTGCATCGGACATTTTCAGAACGTCGTCCCTATTCATTGTCGTTTTCGTCGTCAAACGTTCAATAAATTGGTTTCTTGCTTTCTGGCTCATTGTAAATCCTCCTTGTATGGTTAAGCGTCTGTAACCGCTTTCAATTTGTTACTCTCATTATATATCTCAAAATGAGATCATTACAATACCGTTTTGAGATATATCGTATATAACCGATGTGTAATTGTGATTAAAGTGAGGGACCGTTCAGGGAATTCACCCCAAAACAAGATCGTATGTTCGTATTTTTAGTAAAAAAGTCTTGGTGGTGGAAGGTCACGTGCTAACATTCAAAAAAACATGCCTACCTCAAAGACGAATGATAAAATAAGTTTATAAAAATTTCCAAAACAAACTAGAGGAAGTGGTCGATTGAATTGCTTAGGATGTCGTTTAGCCAACAAACGTGAACCCGTTCACGTTGTGTATGAAAATGAATATTTAACTTGTTTTCTAGATCATGAACCTTTCAATGAAGGTCACGTTATGATCTTGCCAAAATCCCACTTTCACGATGTCGAGGAGTTTGATGATCAAACGGCAACCGAAGTGATGAAGGCATCGATTCTTTTGTCAAAAGCGATAAAGAAAGTGTATGCTCCCGACGGAATAACAATTTGTCAAAACGGTGGACTATTTAACGAGTTGACGCATTATCATATGCATCTCGTGCCGAGGTATGAAGGTCAGGCATTCTCAACCTTCTACATAGAAGACGGAGAAGTTTTTATTGAGGATGATACAAAGCAAACTGAAACAGAAAGAAAGTTGAGAAGGGCGATAGCTCAACTAATCTAAATTTAGGCGATAGGGGGAGTTAGTAGCAACTTCCCCCTTAGCTATCCCATTTATCTTATTCCTTTTCATACTCTGGGAATTGACCGTATCGAAAGAGTTCATACACGATTCTTCCATTGCTCGGCTGCCCATCTGGATAATAAATTGGCAATAGATCGAACAGTACAAAGTAAAAGGCGTAATAAATGAATTGTTTACCGAATTCCTTCATGTCGAGCCATCCAAAAGAAAGCGCAAAATTTACAATTAGCGCAACGGCGATGTTCGCAACGATTGGAGAAGCATAAACAAGGATTTGTGCCCAGTTTTCTTTATATCGTAAATTATCGTAGCTGCACCAGCTATACATAAAGTAATATTTGCGAAATTCAAATATGCCTATGTTGAAGATTCTTGGCCCGCATCCGATTACGACCTTCGAGTTTTTAGCGCCTAGAAAGTAGCTAGTTAATAAGTAGCCACCTTCTCTAATGATTGAAACCATAGGTAAAATAATAAAAGCAGATAGTAATAATTTCAGAAAATCACTAATTCCAAACATAACGTCGTTCCTTTTCTTGATATTTTGGGGATTAAAAAAAGCCAAAAAGAACCAGGGATCTCCTAGTCCTCTTTGGCTTATGTCTAGCTCTAATTGTCCAGCTCATTTCCACCAATTATGCGACTTTTCAGCAATACTCTTGTTAGGTATATACCCGTCTTTTTACGCTCTAAACGTTATGATGAGAATTTTTTTCTATGCTTGACTGTATACGATTTCCCCATTTACATAAGTTGCTTCAACTTCATTCCTCGTATCGAAAGGATCACCGCTCCATATAATAAAATCTGCATCTTTTCCTTCTTCTAATGATCCAACCCTATCTGCTACACCTAAATGCTTGGCAGCCTGTAAGGTGATGGACTTCCATGCATCTGAAGGATCCATCCCATGCTTGACTGCGAGTACAGCGCTTTGAAGCAAGTTTTCGATTCCAACGACAGGGTGATCTGTCGTTATTGACACTGGTACCCCTGCATCTGCAAGGATTCCAGCAGTGTGCCAGCCTTTATCGGCAAGCTCAATTTTACTCCTTGTTGAAAGGGTAGGACCTACTGCAACCGGAGCATTCGATGCTGCTACGAACTCACTGATCTTGTGTCCTTCAGTGCAATGTTCGATCGAGATGTCCAAGTCGAATTCTTTCGCAAGGCGGAGGAACGTTACGATGTCATCTGCTCGATGTGCATGCGCACGAATCGGGATTTCTTTTCTTAACACTTTTGCTAAGTTTTCTAAACCAAGGTCGATTTTTGTGTTTTCTTCATTTCGCTCCATATAATCCTTTGCTTTAAGCAACTCCTGTCGAAACATAGAAGCGATCGCCATTCTTGTGATAGGAGCGTTTCCCTTATGTCCATGGATTCGTTTCGGGTTTTCACCGAATGCTGCTTTCATTCCGGAAGGTTCCCGAATGATCATGTGATCGACGATCGTACCTGCTGTTTTCAACGTAACCATCTCACCACCGATTACATTCGCACTTCCCGGAAGCACTTGCACCGTTGTGATACCAGCCCGTCTTGCATCTTCAAAGCCTTTATCAGCAGGGTTTATCCCGTCTAACGCTCGCACTTCTGGTGTAAGTGGACTGCTCGTTTCATTAAAATCGTGTCCTTCTGCGCCAATGCCTTCCTCATGAACACCGAGGTGAGTGTGCACATCGATTAAACCTGGTGAGATTACTTTTCCTTTCGCATCCACCACTTCAATGTTGCTAGAATCAGTGACGAACTCCCCAATTTGTCGAATGATTTTTCCTTCGATGAGCAAGTTCGCATCTTCAAGTACCTCGCCATTACCAACTACGATTGTTGCATGTTTAAATAACTTCATTTGCTCGTACTCCTTTTGTTAAAAATTATATTTTTTACCAAAAATCTCTTGAAATTAATTATTAGAATATTTATACTGTTCTTTAAATTACTAATTCACATACTAAAACATAAAAACAGTATTGTAAATAGTCGTATTATATTATAATTAGGTCTAATTACATAAGTAATTATAACCACTACGACTGAAAGGCGGAATTTTTGTGAGTAGAATTGGTAACGAACTAATCGATGATCTCGATCGAAGTATTATTAAATTTTTATCAAAAAATGGCAGGATGTCATTTACTGAAATCGCAAACCAGTTGAATGTAACCGAAAAAACGGTTCGAACAAGGTACAACAATATGGTGGAAAACGACATTCTTGAAGTTGTTGGAGTGATTAATCCAATCACTCTAGGCATAAAAATGGGAGCCATCATTCAGTTAAAGGTCGTTCCTCAACACATCGATGAGGTGATTGAGGAGCTTCGAACCATTCGAGTTGTTCGCTTCATTACGACCATTTCTGGGGAATACCCTTTGCTTGCACAAATCAACGTACGGGATTATGAGGAAATTAATGAAACGGTAAAGGAAGTTCATGCAATTCCGAATGTAACAGCTACAAACGTGATGGTGCAGATGGATGTGTTTAAGAATACGTTTGAGTTCATATAAAAAAGGGCTAATGCTCTTTTTTTATAAAGAATTATGTCTGAAAATTTAAATAACTAATAGGAGATGATCGCATTGAAAATTTTTATTTCTGCAGATATGGAAGGGATTTCTGGTGTTGCTACTAACGTTCAGCTGAAAAAGGAGAGCGAATACCAGCGTTTCCGTAAGCTGATGACGTTAGATGTGAACGCGGCGATCGAAGGGGCGTTCAATGGAGGAGCAACAGAAGTTGTCGTCGCAGATGGCCATGGGAATATGTCGAACATCATCGTTGAAGACCTAGATGAACGAGCAAGGTTGGTTTCAGGTAACAACCGTGTCATGTGCCAATTGCAAGGACTGGATGAATCGTTCGATGGCGTCATGTTCGTCGGTCACCACGGGCGCGAAGCGGGAGCAAACGAGACTGTCATCAGCCATACACTCGCAGGGATTTGTGTTGGAGAGATGAAAATCAACGACAAAGTGGTAGGAGAGACCGAACTAAATTCTGGTGTCGCAGGAGCTTTTGGTGTACCTCCGATCTTCATCTCAGGAGATGATGCATATGTAGCAGAAGTAAAAGAAACCTTCCCTGACATTGAAGCTGCAATTGTGAAAACTGGAATCGATCGATTTGCAGCAGAGTTGATTCCTCCTGTTCGGGCAAGGCGCTTGATTCGCGAACGAGCTGAGATTGCAGTCCGTGAAGCGAAGAGCAAAAAACCTTACGTCGTAGAGGGGCCGATCACATTTGAGATCGAGTTCAAAGGGCCACAGCAAGCACTGATGACAACGACTATCCCAACGGTTGAGAAGATAGGACCAAAGACGGTTCGCTTTACTTGCGATGATTACGTAACAGCGTACAAGCAGATGTGGGGGCTTGTGATCATTGCGATGACAGCAACAAACGGGGTGTTAGGTTCAGTGAATACATAACCATTTGAAGGAGGGAGCATCATTGTACATTTTTAAACGGATTCTCACGATGATTTTAACCATTTGGGTAATCACCACTCTTACCTTCATCATCATGCACTCGATACCAGGGGATCCGTTCGCTTCAGATGCGGACGTGCTCCCTGAGGAAGTTCTAGATAACATGCGGGCAAAGTTCAATCTGGACGAGCCATTGCCTGTTCAGTACGTTTTATATTTAAAAAATCTCGTTCAGTTTGACCTCGGACCTTCGATTCAATCCGAGACGCGAGATGTGAACACGCTGATCTCAGATGGTTTTCCAGCATCCGCTATTCTTGGACTTCAATCATTGGTGATCGCGCTGGTTTTTGGACTCCTTCTCGGTATCATTGCGGCTTTAAACCATAATGGCATGCTTGATTATGCTGCGATGGCATTTGCGATATTAGGAATTTCAATTCCAAGCTTCATCCTAGCTCCGCTGCTGATCAATTATTTTGCGGTGAAGTGGGGCATGTTTCCAGTCGCATCCTGGGGGACGTGGCAACACACAATTCTGCCTTCGGTCGCTTTAGCAACGGCGCCACTTGCAATCGTCGCCCGGTTTATGAGGTCGAGTATGTTAGACGTTATGAATCAGAACTATATCAAGACCGCTGATGCGAAAGGACTTGCGATCACAGGGATCGTCATCAAGCACGGTGTACGTAACGCGCTTATTCCTGTTATCTCATTCATCGGACCGCTTGCGGCGTTTCTATTAACTGGAACGTTTGTCATTGAAAAGATTTTTGCGATTCCAGGCATCGGAAAGTATTTTGTCGATAGTATCTTCAACCGCGATTTCCCGGTCATTCTTGGGACGACTATTTTCTTCAGTACGATTTTGATCGTAACGTTGTTCCTTGTAGATATTTCATATCGAATTGTGGATCCAAGAATCAAACTTACAAGCAGGGGGGAGTAACATGGCTGAGCCAAAAAAAGATGACGTGCTATTTCGCCCTGTAGATCGAAGCAGGTTTCAGCAGGAGAAGATTGTTCGGCCAAGCATGAGTCAGTGGAAAGAAACGACGGTGAAAATCCTTCGGAATAAGCTTGCAATTCTTGGGCTTGGGCTTCTTGTAATCATTACAATCCTTGCGATCATCGGACCTCACCTTGTCCCGTTTAACTATTCTGATCAGAACTTATCAGGAAAAAACTTGCCTCCAGGACCAGAGCACTGGTTTGGGACGGATTCGCTAGGTCGTGATATGTGGGCACGAACATGGTATGGAGCAAGAATCTCTTTAACCATTGGACTTGCGGCAGCTGTAATCGACTTGATCCTTGGGTTAATCGTCGGTGGAATTTCTGGCTATATGGCTGGTAGAGGAAAATTTGGCGACAAGGTCGATGGCTTTTTGATGAGAATTGTTGAGATTTTATACGGCATTCCATACCTTCTTGTCGTAATCTTATTACTCGTTGTGATGAAACCTGGTCTTTGGACGATCATCATTGCTCTTTCGATTACTGGATGGGTAGGAATGGCACGGATCGTGAGGGGGCAGATTCTACAGCTGAAAGAGCAGGAGTACGTTGCTGCCGCTGAAAAACTTGGAACCCCTCATAGAAAAATCATCATGAGGCACCTGTTTCCAAACATGATTGGAATCATCATTGTAAATTTAACTTTTACGATCCCTCAAGCGATTTTCGCAGAGTCATTCCTTAGCTTTATCGGACTTGGTGTACAGGCTCCGATCGCGAGCTGGGGAACGATGGCGAACGACGCGCTTGGCGTCATCCTTACAGGTCAATGGTGGAGACTTTTCTTCCCGGGCTTCATGATTTCATTAACGATGTTTGCGTTTAATGTGTTCGGTGATGGATTACAAGACGCGCTCGATCCTCAGTCAAAGGAATAAGGAGGCGAAGTAGATGAGTCGATTACTCGATGTAAATGATTTACGCGTATCGTTTAAAACGTACGGTGGAGAAGTCAAAGCTGTACGAGGCGTTGACTTTCATATCGAACAGGGTGAAGTACTCGCCATTGTTGGAGAAAGCGGCTGTGGAAAAAGTGTAACGGCTCAGTCGATCATGGGTCTCCTTCCAAAGAAGGTCAGCAGAATTAAAAGCGGTAGCGTAACGTTTAATGGGAAAGAACTATTAGGGTTATCCAAAAAAGAGATGCAGAAGTTGAAAGGCTCTGAGATCGGTTTGATTTCACAGGATCCGATGACGTCTCTTAACCCCACGATGAGAATTGGTTCTCAGATTGCAGAAACGATCAAAAAACATACCGATTATTCTCGTTCTAAGATTCATGACAGAACGATCGAGCTTCTCGATTTAGTAGGCATCCCTAACCCTGAGAAACGCTACCGTCAGTACCCACACGAATTGAGTGGAGGAATGAGACAACGGGTGTTGATCGCGATGGCGCTCTCTTGTGAGCCAAAGCTGTTAATTGCTGATGAGCCGACAACAGCGCTCGATGTGACGATTCAAGCGCAAATTCTCGATTTATTAAAAGATATCCAAGCACGGCTCGGTACGTCGATCATGATCATCACGCACGATCTAGGGGTGGTTGCAGAAGTAGCTCAACGTGTAGCTGTGATGTATGCGGGGGTGATCGTTGAAAGTGGGGATGTGGAAGAAATTTTTGAATCTCCAAAACACCCTTACACGTGGGGGTTGTTGAAGTCGGTACCTCGCTACGAGAAAGGCAAGCAAGAAAAAGAGCGGCTCGTTCCGATCGAAGGGTCACCGCCAGATCTTTTTGCTCCACCAGTAGGCTGTCCTTTCGCTGCAAGGTGTGACTATGCGATGGAAATCTGTATCGATCAGATGCCGGACCCGATCAAAACCTCAGAAACACACCAAGCACGGTGCTGGTTGAATGACACGAGGGCACCAAACGCTAATGACTTTGTTGCTGCGGGAGGGAACGATGTATGAGTGATGCACTAGTCGAAGTTCAGCAGGTGAAAAAGTATTTTAACGTAGGAAAAAATCAATCGTTAAAAGCTGTGGACGATATTTCTTTTTTTATCAAAAAAGGCGAAACGTTCGGATTAGTAGGTGAAAGCGGCAGTGGAAAATCGACGCTCGGTCGGACGATTGTGGGTCTTCACCAAGCGACTGATGGTCGTATCGTCTACAACGGTCGTGATACGAATCATGTTAAAGGAAAAGAAGCCCGTGATCTTAACCGTACGATGCAAATGATCTTTCAAGATCCGGAAGCTTCTCTTAATCCACGGATGCGGGTGATGGACATTATTGCAGAAGGGATCGATGCTCATGATCTCTTGAAAGGCAAGAAACGAAAAGAACGTGTTTTTCAACTTTTAGAAAAAGTTGGATTGAGCGCTGAGCATGCAAAGCGCTACCCTCATGAATTTAGTGGGGGACAAAGGCAGCGTATCGGGATTGCGAGAGCATTAGCGGTAGAGCCTGACTTCATCGTAGCAGATGAGCCGATATCTGCACTCGATGTGTCGATTCAAGCGCAAATTGTAAACTTGATGGAAGATTTAAAAGAAGAAGAAGGGCTGACTTACTTATTCATCGCTCACGATCTAGGGATGGTGAAGCATATCAGTGATCGAATCGGAGTGATGTATCTTGGCAACTTGATGGAGCTTACAGATAGTGATTCATTATTCGACGAGCCGCTTCATCCTTATACGCAAGCCCTACTTTCTGCCATACCTGTTCCGAATCCAAAAGAAGCGAGTGAACGAGAGCGGATCATGCTTGAAGGTGATTTACCAAGTCCGATCTCTCCTCCGTCTGGCTGCCGATTTAGAACGAGGTGTCCACATGCGATGGATGTATGTCGTGAGGTCGTGCCAGAGTGGAGAGAGGCGAAAGAAAACCATTGGGTAGCATGTCATCTTTACACAAATGAAGGAGGAGAAACGAATGAAAAAACTGATCTATAGTCTAATCATGGTGTTAACCGTCGTTCCATTTCTTGCAGCTTGCGGTGGGGAAGACGCCTCTGGAGATGGTGAAGGCAAGCAAGAAATAACAGTGAATGCGATGAGCGAGCCGCCTTCCATGGATCCTGCTCTTGCAACAGATACGACATCAGGGTGGGTACTCGATCATTTATTCGAAGGCTTGTACCGTAAAAATAAAAGCGGTGAAATCGAGCCTGCACTCGCTGAAAAAAAAGAAGTGTCTGATGATGATCGCACGTACACGTTTACACTAAGAGATGCTGAGTGGTCTAATGGAGACCCGATCACTGCAGGTGATTTTGAATTTGCATGGAAGCGCGTGTTGAACCCTGAAACGGGTAGCTCGTTCGCTTTTTACATGTACTACATCAAAGGCGCTGAAGCTTATAACAAAGGAGAAGGTTCTGTTGAGGATGTTGGTATTACGGCAGTAGATGACAAGACGTTAGAAGTAGAACTCAACGCTCCTACTGGATTTATCGAGAGACTACTTTCTTTCTGGACGTTTTATCCTGTGAATCAATCGGTTGTTGAAGGAAACGATAACTGGTCCGCTGAGGCAGACTCGATCGTTAGTAACGGTGCATATCACATGACGAGCTGGAAGCATGACAACGAGCTTTCGATTGAGAAGAGCGATTCCTATTGGGATAAAGAAAGCATCAATATGGAGAAGATCACGTGGAAAATGGTTAACGATGCAACAACGTATTATCAAATGTATAAATCGGGTGAACTGGATATGATCCATACACTGCCGATCGACGTGATTTCTTCTGAAAAAGAAAGCGAAGACTTCAAGATCACACCATATTTCGGCACATACATGTATATGTTCAATGTCGACAAGGAGCCTTTTACAAATGAAAAAGTAAGAAAAGCCTTCGCGATGGCGATCGACCGCAAATCCATTACGGAAGATATCTCACAAGCGGGTGAAACACCAGCATACGGTTTTGTTCCTGAAGGTGTTGATACGCCAAACGGTGATTTCAGAGAACAAGGTGGGGCCTATTTTGAAGAAGATTATGATAAAGCGAAGCAATTGATCGAAGAAGCAAAGCAGGAAGAGGGCTGGAGCGAACTTCCGGCAGTCGAACTGATGTACAACACTTCTGATAACCATAAGAAAATCGCAGAAGGTGTTCAAGAGATGCTGAAGCAGAACCTTGGCATTGAAGTAACACTTAACAACCAGGAATGGAAGACGTACCTTGATACTACGAAGCAAGGTAACTTCCAGATGGCACGAATGGGGTGGATCGGAGTCTATGTTGATCCGACACCTATTCTAGAATACTACCTGGGTGATAGCCCTAACAATCGTACGAACTGGGTGAACGAAGAATACGATTCGCTCATCGCAGAGTCTAAGATGGTGCAGGATGAGGAAAAGCGAATGGAACTCTTGCATAAAGCAGAGGATGTGTTGATGGAAGATATGCCGTTTATGCCTGTCTATCATTATTCTCAAAACTACTTAACTTCACAAGAGTATGACGGAATCGTCTATCCGGTCAACAGGTACCCTGACCTACGCTATGCTGAAAAGAAATAATGTAATGGAGGAAGATCTGCTGAGCAGATCTTCCTTTACCTTGAAAGGATGAGCGAGATGCGAAGGTATGGACTAGCTTTGCTAGGCTCTTTTATTGTGGCGATCATATTTTGGTTAATTCAAGGCGACGCTATTCAATTTGTTAATCGTTCATTTTATTGGGGGATTATTGCGCTAACGGCTGGAACGATTTTAGTGGTGTTAAAAAGTGGCTTCCTAACCTTATTGTTCGAAGGTTTTTCTAAGATCCACCGAATGATTGTGCCTCGGTCACGTTCTATGGAACGTGTCGATGAGCAGGTGAAGAGGGACCCGAGTTTTACAGATTGGAAGGAACGAGTGCTCGTAAGTGGAATTCTTATATGTTACGGAGCAGGCACTGGACTTACAGGAATGTCAGTAGCAGGCGTATTTCTATTTATTTGAAACAATGAGGAGAGGTGTTTAGATGAAAACAAAGATAGAGAAAGAGGAACTTCAAGCAACATCACTATATGACCTGGTATTTGTAGGAGACCCGCAGCTTTCTCCTGACGGGAAAAAAGTGATCTATGTGAAGAAAAAAATTACTGAGGATCGAGAGTATGCTTCTCATCTCGTCATGATCGATCGTGAGAGTGGTGAAGAAGTGGCCTGGACATCGCCCGGGTCTCGCCATCTTGATTCTTCTCCAAGATGGTCTCCTGATGGAAAGGAAATCGCGTTTGTTTCAAACCGTTCGAGAGAAAACCAAATATGGATCATATCTGCTTTCGGAGGTGAGGCCGAACAAGTAACCTCTCTAAAAAATGGAGCAAGTCGCCCGGTGTGGAAACCTGACGGGACTGAACTTCTCGTGTTGAGTGAGAGCACTCCTAAAGGTGGAGATGAGAAGGAAGAAAAAAGAAAGAAAGCACTCGTCGTCGAAGAGCTGCATTACAAAGCAGATGGAAAAGGTTTTCTTAATGGGAAACATACACAGGTCGTCGTAATCGATCGAAAGACTGGGGATGAAAACTGGGTGACGGATGCTGACCTGAATCACTCGGACGCTAGCTGGTCTCCTGATGGTAAACAGATCGCATACGTAAGAAGTAGACGGGAAGAGAAAGGTTCATATGTCCAATCGGATCTATTTATTCAGAATCTTGGAGAAGGATGTGAAGCTGAGCGGCTTAATTCTGAAGGAAGTAGTTTCATAGCTCCGCGGTGGTCTCCAGATGGTTCATCACTATCTTACATTGGACATAACTTTGAGTATGAGAGTGCGACTCTGAATAGAGTTTGGACGGTTGAAATTGAATCGAAAACATTGACGTGCCTTACAGAAACAATCGACCTCGAGTGTTCAGATGTTCTCATTTCAGATCTCCACTGGGGAATTGAGCCGTCTGGAGCGGTGTGGAACGAAGACGGCAAGGCACTCTATTTCCTTGCGAGTGAACATGGAAACACAGGAATTTATTCCATTTGTCTAGATGGCACCCTTCGACAAATAGCGGGGGGTGACAGGCACCACTACGCACTTCACGTAGCGGGTGGTGAAGCTGCAGTAGCGATCAGTGATCCGGTGAATGTTGGTGATATCTATACGCTATCGTTAGAAGGAGAAAGCTCGATAGAAAGAATCACTTCCTGTAATGAAGAGGTGTTGAGTGAGAATTCGCTTTCTACTCCACAACCGTACACGTATGAAAGCAGAGATGGACTGAACATACAGGGGTGGATCATGAAACCGACTTCCTTTGAGGAAGGGAAACAGTATCCGACAGTATTAGAAATTCACGGCGGTCCCCACATGATGTATGGGAATTCATTCATGCACGAATTTCAGCTTCTTGCATCAAGAGGATATGCAGTAGTCTATACGAATCCTCGCGGTAGTCAAGGATATGGTCAGGAGTTCGTGAATGGATGCCGTGGCGACTATGGTGGCGGCGACTATGACGATGTCATGGCAGGTATAGAAGCAGCTGTCGCGCAAACGAGCTTCATAGATTCTGAGAATTTGTTCGTTACCGGCGGCAGCTATGGCGGGTTCATGACGAACTGGATCGTTGGAAAAACAAATCTATTTAAGGCGGCTGTAACGCAGCGATCGATCTCCAACTGGTTAAGCTTCTACGGAGTAAGCGACATAGGTTATTTCTTCACTAAGTGGGAAGTGGGAGCTGACCTCGATGAAGATCCAACGAAGCTATGGGATCATTCACCGTTGAAATATGTTGATAAAATCAAAACACCGCTTCTTATTCTACACAGCGAACAGGACTACCGATGCCCGATCGAGCAAGGTGAGCAGTTGTTCGTTGCGTTGAAGCACCGTGAGAAAAAGACGAAGTTTGTGAGATTCCCAGAATCAGATCACAACCTTTCAAGAAACGGACATCCTGAGCTAAGGGTAGAGCGTTTGAACCATCTGGTCGGCTGGTTTGATGAACACCTCGAAAGCGAGAAAAATTAATCGACAAAATGTGAGGGGTGCCAGGCACCGCAAAGCGCACCGGTACCACGTAGAAAAAGCACTTGACGTTCGGTGAGTGAGGTACTATACTGTTGAGAATAGTTAAACAATCTGAATAATTCAAACTCTTATCAAGAGTGGCGGAGGGACTGGCCCATTGACGCCCAGCAACCATCTCAGTTCGTGAGAAAGGTGCTAATTCCAGCAAACGAGCGATCGTTTGAAAGATGAGAGAGAGTTACATAATGGAAAACACCCAACTCTCTCTGTTCAGCAGGGAGAGTTTTTTTGTTTATGGGGTTGAAACAAAGGAGGGAACCGACGCTCTGGTGATATCGTACGTTTACGTAATTTAGTGCAAAGACGCTTTAAATGAATATAGGAGAGAAAGGGAGTTAAGAGAATGAAGAAACTATCGCTACTAGTAGGTGCATTATTATTAATTGTCGCAGCAGGGTGTTCTGGCAGTGCAGAGTCAGGCAACTCAACCGAAGGGCCGCTAAAGGTAGGGGTAACAGCCGGTCCACATGAAGATGTGATGAAGAAAGTAAAAGAAGTTGCTGAGAAAGATGGTTTTGAGATCGATGTCGTGGCGTTCAACGATTATGTTATGCCAAACAAGGCTCTTGATGAAGGGGAACTCGATGCGAATGTTTACCAGCACGAACCGTATTTAAATGATTTTGTTGAAGAGCGTGGGATGGAATTATCTAAGGTTGCGACGACGATTAATTTTCCGATGGGCATCTATTCCGATCAATATGAGAGCCTTGATAATTTGAAGAAAGGTGACAAAGTAGGATTACCGAATCACTCTACTGGAGAACCCCGAGCCCTCATGTTGTTTGAGGAAGCAGGGATCATTGAATTAAAAGACGGTGTAGGAGTTGAAGCAACGATTAAGGATATTGAGAAGAACCCGTTGAATCTTGAGTTTGTTCCTCTTGAAGCATCGCAGATTCCAAGGCAACTAGGTGAGCTTGCCATCGCTGCGATCAACACGAACTATGCGATGGAAAGCGGTCGGGTTCCAACTGAAGATTCTCTCGTAATGGAACCAGAAGATTCTCCTTGGGTGAACGTAATCGCAACAAAAACCGAGAATAAAGACGACGAAAGAATCAATAAACTAGTGGAATATTATCAGTCAGATGAAGTTAAGAAGTTTATTGAGGAAGAATTCAACGGCTCAGTCATAGCATCCTGGTAATTTCGGTAAAGGAGAGAAGGAAATGATACGACTAGAAAATATCTCAAAAGCGTTTCAAACCGGAACTACTATTACGAAGGCTCTGGATAGCGTTGACCTTAACGTTGAAAAGGGAAAGATCTATGGTGTGATCGGTTATAGTGGCGCTGGTAAAAGTACCCTCGTTCGAACGGTCAATCTGTTAGAGAGACCAACAGAAGGGAAAGTGTTCATTAATGATGTAGAGTTAACCGGTCTATCAGCTGGCAAGTTAAAGAAAACACGTCAGCGAATCGGAATGATCTTTCAGTCGTTCAATCTATTAAAAACGGGGACGGTTTATCAAAATATCGCCATCCCCCTTAAGCTCACTGGGGTTTCAAAAAAGGAGATCGATTCCCGAGTAAGAAAGTATCTACAGATCGTAGGACTAGAAGATAAGCGCGACGTATATCCTGGACAGCTCTCAGGCGGGCAGAAACAAAGAGTTGCGATTGCCCGTGCGCTAGCGCATGAACCGGAAGTTCTTCTGTGTGATGAAGCAACGAGCGCGCTCGATCCTGACACAACGGAGTCGATTTTATCTTTACTCGAGCAAATCAACCAGGAGTTCGGACTAACGATTCTACTCATTACACATGAAATGCACGTGGTTCAAAAGATTTGTCATGAAGTGGCCGTGATGGAAAACGGACGCATCATTGAACAAGGACTCGTTGTTGATCTATTTAGTAGACCAAAGACGCCTACGACGAAACGATTCGTACAATCGCTGTTTCAAGATGACGTACCTGAATCCCTCGTGAAGAAGCTGGAGTCGAAGGGACAAATCGTGACGCTTTCCTTTGTAGGAGAGTCGTCAGGAAAGCCTGCACTTGCGCTCCTTAGTAAAAACTTTGATATTTATCCATCTATTCTTGCAGGGAATATCACGCAGCTTAAGGATCAACCTTTTGGTAGATTAGTTGTTCATCTTGAAGGAGAAGAGTCAGAAACGAAGAGAGCAGTTATGTTTTTAGAAGAACGGGGAATTTTTGTAGAAGGGTATGTACCGGAGGTGAACGCGCATGTCAGCTAAGATTTCGGAATTTATCGATTTATGGGGGGCAGATATTTGGAGTGCAATCATCGAAACGTTCCAGATGGTAGGAATCTCGCTGTTGATTTCCGTGCTATTAGGATTACCACTCGGTGTGCTTCTCGTGCTAACAAGACCTGGGAAGGCGCTAGATAACAAGATACTATTTCGATTGTTAAACGCTGTGATCAATGTGATCAGGTCCATCCCGTTCATCATCTTATTGTTTTTCATCCTGCCTTTTACAAAATTTATCGCAGGCACTACGATTGGAGTGAAGGGTGTAATCGTGCCGCTCGTCGTCTTTACTGCTCCATACATAGCAAGGTTGATGGAGTCCGCTCTTCTTGAAGTGGATCGAGGAGTCGTTGAAGCCTATGAGGCGATGGGGATTAAGACGCGCCACATCATCTGGCATGTACTTGTAAGAGAATCGCGTTCTTCCATCGTATTAGGGCTTACCATTGCAACGATTGGTTTGATCGGAGCCACCGCGATGGCAGGGCTTGTCGGAGCAGGTGGATTAGGTGACCTTGCGTATCGATATGGGCATCTTCGTTACGAAGTCGACGTGATGTACGTAACGGTGTTCTTACTGATCGTACTCGTTCAAGGGCTTCAATCTCTCGGTAATGTAATGGCAGCACGGCTTAAGAAGGACTAGACTTGCGAAAGGAGTTTTCTTATGGAACCAATTCATGTTCGAGCAACCCCGGGGCACTATCAGTGTCACCAAGGTGTTTTGGATGAACTTCCAGATCGATTAGAGCAAGGTGGGTTCCAAAACATCTTTCTTATTCACGGAGAAAAATCTTGGGAAGCAGCTGCTCCTTATCTACCTGATCTCTCCCGATTCAAAGCAGCGTATTCGAGGTACAGAGGAGAGTGCTCAAATGCTGAGATAACAAGGCAAGCTGAGCTCGCTCGACTTCATGGTGCCGATCTTATAATCGGTGTGGGAGGTGGTAAGGTTCTTGATGTTGCAAAAGCAGTAGCGAATGAACTATTGATTGAAACTGCACTTATACCTACGCTCGCTTCAACATGTGCAGCGTGTACGCCTCTCAGTGTGATTTATTCAGAGGAAGGAGAGTTCCAAAAACATATTGTTTACCCACGAAGCACGCACCTTGTTTTAGTGGAACCTGAAATTGTGCTCGACTCACCGCCTGAATTCTTACGTGCAGGGATTGGAGATACACTCGCAAAATGGTATGAAGCGAGAAGCATCATCGAAACGCTTCCTTCACATCCTGTACCGATTCATTTTGCGTATGTTGCTGCGAAAAGCTGTCGTGATGTGCTGTTAGAACATGGTGAAAGTGCATTGATCGATCAGAGAAACAGCCACCTAAGTGAATCGTTTATAAAAGTGATTGAAACGAATCTCTTAACAAGCGGCATGGTAGGAGGTTTCGGCGATCAGTATGGGCGGGTTGCTGGAGCGCATGCCATCCATAACGCATTAACACATCAGCCTGAAACACATTCTTTTCTCCATGGGGAAAAAGTGGCATATGGGATACTCGCCCAGCTCGCTTTAGAAGAGCGGTGGGACGAGATCAAAGAGTTGATCCCTTTCTATGAGTTAGTAGAGTTACCATTATCACTAGCTGGACTTGGTTTCACTAGCGATGTCCAGGCTAAAGTTGAAGCGGTATCTAAATATGCAACAAAAGAGGAAGAGACGATTCATATTACGAAGCAGGTATCACCTGAGGAACTGTCCAATGCGATTTTAAAGCTCGAAGAAATGACGAAAACAGTGACGTGATAAAAAGACCCCTGGATCTAAGAAAGATCCAGGGGTTTATATATGGTATTGGTGATCGGAAAGCCGGTCGATGTGACGGTCGCGATGTTTTCTAAATGCTTCCTTGTGTTTTGGTTGTGGTTTGAAGAAATTCTTCATTAGAAATATCATAGTATACCCTCCTTTTATCTTTCATCTTATTCATTTAACAGCCTGTTTATTAAAGATTCTCCGGTAGCTCTCTCCTGTGTTACCTCTCTCTTTCTACTTCCAGTGTACGCAGAAATTAGTTGGATTAAACCGGTCACGAGGATGGTTTTGTATCAGTCCATAGTCTGATATTTTCTTCGACAAATAGCGGGGGGTGACAGGCACCGTTCTTGAACTGAAGGAACTTTCTTGTAGGTGTCGAACTATTCATAGAGTTGGTTTATATAATGGGGGCGAAGCAGAAATGAAATGGAGCAAGCTACTTGTTTTGACACTTGTGGTTGTAAGTATGGTTTCATGTTCGTCTAAAGCTTCTACTAACCATGACAAAACAGATACGCTGCATTTGATTCCAGAGGGCTTCGAAGGTCAATTGATCACCGTCTATAATGTAGAGGGAGCACCAAAGTTGAAAAAGGAAAAAGGGTTCACCGTCATTCGTTACGATAAGAATGGAATGTTTCTAACTTCTACTGAAGAAATGGAGTATGGAACAGTTACAGATGAGTTTTATTATGTAGATCGTAAAGACAAACGTATGAAAATCGATGAGAATTGTACGTATCTTTTTCCTAACGGGGGTATAACCATCAAAGACAGGCGACTTCTTTATAATGCGTTCTACATCACGGAAACACATTGTAGTGAAGACTTTGTAGGGCGAGGACCACAAGCCCCTGTAAATCGAAATTTAACACCTAAACTTGAAGCAAAATTAATCGAAGAGGGACTGATGGAATAGAGTGCCTCTTTTTTGAGAGAAAAGGATGAAGGAATGATGAATGGAAACTTAACTCAACTACGCGCTGTTGCGCTTGAAGATATGGAAGATGTCTACCAGTGGAGAAACGATGATGAAGTGAGTCTCTTTGCGGTAGGCAATTCTCCTCTTTTAACACACGTATCTCGTGAACAAGTAGAAAGTACGTATGAAACGATTGTCAAAATGGATCGAGCGGAGAATGGCGTATTTTCTATTCTCGATTTGGAAGGTAGAATAATAGGAATTGCAGATTACCGTGATGTGAACATCATTACGAGGTGCGCCGTGATGGGCATTACGATTGGTGATAAAGCCTATTGGGGAAAAGGGTACGGAAGTGATGCGATTAAGGTAATGATTCGTTATCTATTTCATCAATTAAACATGCAGCGCATCCAGCTAGACACATGGAGTGGAAACGCTCGTGCGATCAGAGCATATGAAAAGTGCGGATTCAAGGTAGAAGGGCGATTACGCCAAAATGAGTACGTTGATGGAAAGTACTATGATACCGTCATTATGGGCTTACTTAGAAGCGAATGGGAGTAGCCTTAATCAAACGTTTGTTTAACATCGAAACCCCCGTTTTAAAGGAGTATGCTCTTTCAGAACGGGGGTTTAGTGTCGACTATGAGGTTGTTTGCTTTTGTGATGCACTCAATATTCTTTCTACATGATCAAGGTCTTCCGCGTGAAATGATAGTTTGTATATATCAGGCATATCAAGACTCTTCCAGAACGTCACATCATAACGATCGTCAAAATGACTCATCAGTAACACCATAATATTTCCGTGAGTACCGATTACTACGTTCTTACCTTCATACGTACGAAGAATTTTCTTTAATTCATGTACTCCTCTTTGACGGGCATCCACATTCGATTCTCCTCCATCGAAGGAGAACGTTTCGTCCCTCCAAACCGCATCGATCGCTTCATTAAAGTCCTCTAAAGGCTTGCCAGCTAAAAGGCGCTCCTTTAAATCCTCAACTAAGTTCACATCTTGACCGATCTCTTTTGCAATTCCTTCAACTGTAGCAATCGCACGACGATAAGGGCTTGAAAGCACCACGTCCACTTGATGTTCCTTCATTAATTCCGTTACTTTATTCGCGTCAGCAGTCCCTTTTTGTGAAAGGCCACGACCATACTCATCTGGCGTGTAGGTAGAATGTGCATGACGCACTAAATAAATTGTTGTGCGCTTCATACTAGCCTCCTAATATTCGTTTTGTTAGTTCTGTTCGGTTTTTTACATGAAGCTTCGCATAGATTCGAGTTAAGTGTTTTTTTACCGTGATTTCAGTTAAAGATAGTTCACTCGCTATTCTTGCATTCGATTTCCCTTCGATGACGAGATTGGCTACTTCTTTTTCACGAGGAGTAAATCCATAACGATCCAACGGGGTCTGATTGAATGTCACGCCGATCGCATGTGCGAAATTATCAAGATATTGAGATAAACGCTTGTTGTTTAAGTCGAGCTCGTACGTTTTCGAACGTGCGTGTATTCCATAATCGTCGTGGGATGCTTCAGGAATTTCTTGAAAGTTAAATTGTTCGAGAAGGTTCTGAAAGTAGACGACAGGGGTAGAAGCAACGAGTATTCCTTCGGTCAATACAAGTGGAAGGAGATGATAAAGCAATGCGTACAGCTCTTCTTTTTGACTTTTATCTTTCACATCGAGGTAACGGATAACCCAACCGCAGGGCTCACCAGCATGTCGAATTCGTCTTTCTTCAGTATTTGACAACTGTGAAAAGTAGCTTCGAGTGACCAAGCTTTCTTTTAATAAATCGATCGTAGTTGATTGGATAGGAATCGTAACGGTCATCCCTCGGACGACTCCTTTTTCATTCCTCAGAAGTTTAATGTGCTGTAATCCAATGTTCTCAAGGGATTCCTTTGTTATGTAAGAACCTTTCGAGAAGCGCTCTTTATCTTTATCAAGGAAAGAATGAATGTCACTCCAGTCCTTTTGTTGAGCTGAGGTTAGAGAATACATCGAAATATTTTCATTGTTGAACGGCGAAGAATGAATCATTCGATCTTTTAAAAGATAGAAAAAATCATTGACCTCATTGAGTCTAATCACGTGGTCGTTTTGTTCGATGTATTTCCGACAATACATCAGCGCGTTTTTCCATAATTCATGGTAGTACGTTGGTTTTCGTTTCATTAGGTCTGTTTTCAAAGCATTTTGGAAAAGAGGATGAAGTTTCCAACCATCCGCGGTTTCTTCAACAAAAGAATATGAGGTGAGACGCTCGAACTCTCTTCTAGATAAGGAGGTTTTGAGGATCGCTTCTATCTTTTCCTGGTGAATTTGAATTCCAAATACAGCGGCCTCTACATAAGCCACCATCTTATCGTCTGTCACTTCTCTCATCCATTCTCGGACAACATACTGATAGGTTTCTTGTACGAGTTTTTCATCTAGTTTAAGAGCTTTATTAGAGGAATAGACAAGGTGTGAGATGGCAAAAGGGTTTCCTTTCGAGTGATGCCAAATTTTCTGTAAATAACCATCTGTTGACGTCTTGATCATAAGTTGAAATTGCTCATACGTTAACGAACGAAGCTCGATCGTTTTTATAAAAGGGTGCCATATAGAAGATTTCCAGTAAGTATTCAATGGTTTTCTTCCACAAAAAATGAAAATGATCGATGAAGGTAGGGAGGGGAGAAAGGACTGTCGAAACCATTCATCTAGCTTTTCATAATGTTCATATGAGTCAATGGCGATAACCGTACGAATTCCCTCTTTCTCAAGGTGTTGAATGTGCATGAAGATCGCCTCAAGTGGTGAAACAGAAGAAGAAGCCGGCCCCATTTGCTCGAGTAATGCGTGTAAAAATGAAGTTGGATCAGCTCTTGTGTATTGGGCATTCACGAGGTAGAACGGTGTTCCGTTCCGTCGAGCTTTTATACGAAAGTGCATAAGCAATTCACTCTTACCTGTCCCAGAGTGACCATGGATCGAAAGAATCCCGCTGCTTTTTCCTACTAATAATCTATGGAAAGTGTCGATTTCATTCTCTCTTGAAATCGTAATCGAACTGAATGTAGAATGATTAAAACCCTTTTGAACGTTCGGTAAATCTTCCAGCATATGTATCATCACGCCCCGTTGAATAATTTTGCATACGAAAGTATATAAATACTATACTTTCGTATGTATTAGCAATATTCCTGCAAAGCGTGCAAATCTTATTGAAGTTTTAAAAATCCGCATTCCGAGAATGGAATGCGGATTTCTTTATTTCTTTGTAGCAAGTTCTTGTTCGACTACTTGTTTTAAGTAGTTCATAACATCTTCACGAAGTTCAGGACGATATAAAGCGAAGTCGATCGTTGCCTTGATAAAACCGAATTTATCTCCAACGTCGTAACGCATGCCATCGAATTCATGAGCAAATACGGCTTGTTGTTCGTTCAATCGTTTGATCGCATCGGTTAACTGGATTTCTCCACCAGCACCGGTTGTCTGTGTATCGAGGATCGAGAAGATTTCAGGTGTGAGAATATAACGGCCGAGTATCGCATAATTAGAAGGTGCTTCTTCTAATGCTGGCTTCTCAACGAGAGATTGAATTGGAATGATGCCGTTATCGATTTGTTCTCCTTTTGGAGCGATGACACCGTATTTAGAAACGTCTTCACTAGGAACTTGTTGTACTCCAACAATCGATGTTCGGTATCTGTTGTAGCTTTCCATCAATTGCCCGATACATGGTTTCTCAGATCGCACGATGTCATCTCCAAGTAGAACTGCAAATGGCTCGTTTCCGATAAACCGGCTAGCACAATTAATCGCATGACCTAGCCCTTTAGGTTCTTTTTGGCGTATGTAATGAATGTTTGCAAGGTTAGAGATTTCTTTAACTTCATTTAGCATCTTTGTTTTTTGTTTCTTAGTAAGCGTTTCTTCAAGTTCATAGGACTTATCAAAATGGTCCTCGATCGCACGCTTTCCACGGCCACTTACGATAATAATATCTTCAATGCCAGCCGCGACAGCTTCTTCTACAATATATTGAATCGTAGGTTTATCAACGATTGGCAGCATTTCTTTAGGTTGTGCTTTGGTAGCTGGTAAAAAACGTGTTCCAAGACCAGCAGCAGGTATGATCGCTTTTCTCACTCTCACGTTGGAATTCCTCCCAATATCTAGTTAATTTATGTTTCTATTTCCCTATAAATTCCTTTTCCATACTAACATAAATTAGTTGGATTTTCCTGTTTTTTCTTGGTGAAGTTTCTAAAGTCGAATTAATAAAATCTTGCCTAAAACTAATTTCGACGCCATTTCCTATGTTCCTTTATTCGTTTTGCAATTAAAAAGAGTTCATAGTCAGCATTTGATGAATTCAATAGCTCTTTTAATGATTTTTACTATTTTCCGGGAAATAACGTGTAGATTCGACGAGAGATAACAGGTACTATGATGATGGAGGGGATAAAAAATGGCAATTTTAGTAACCGGAGGAGCAGGATACATAGGTAGTCATACTGTTATGTATTTGAAAGAGCAAGGAGAAGAAGTTGTTGTACTCGACAATTTATCCAAGGGGCATGCAGAAGCTTTTACAGACGTTCCTTTCTACCAAGCTGATTTAACGGATGGCAAAGTTTTAGATCAAATTTTCAATGATCACGACATTGATTCCGTTATTCACTTTGCTGCGAGTTCACTTGTCGGTGAAAGCGTAGCAAATCCATTAGAATACTACCGTAACAATGTGACAGGATCTCATGCTCTTGTTTCTAAGCTTATTGAACACCAAGTAAAGTACATCGTTTTTTCTTCAACTGCAGCAACTTATGGAAACCCTAAGAGAACGCCGATCGAAGAGAGTGATCCTACGGTTCCGACGAATCCGTATGGTGAAACAAAACTCGCCATCGAAAACATGCTTCGCTGGTGTGATGAGGCTTATGGTTTAAAATCTACATCGCTTAGATATTTTAATGCAGCAGGTGCTGATCCTGAAGGGCGTATTGGAGAAGATCATGATCCTGAATCTCACTTGATTCCAATCGTTCTTCAAGCTGCTCTCGGACAACGTGAGAAAGTTGCTATTTTTGGTAGTGACTATCCGACAAAGGATGGTACATGCGTGAGAGACTACATTCACGTGTTAGATCTTGCTCAAGCGCATTACCTAGCGTTGAAACGAATGAAGACAACTGATGAGAGTGCGATTTTTAACTTAGGGAATGGAAAAGGCTTCACTGTAAAAGAAGTGATCGACACATGCAGGAATGTAACCCAAAGAGCGATCGAAGCAGAGGAAGCGCCTCGTCGTGCAGGCGATCCCGCTATATTGATCGCATCGTCTCAAAAAGCGATCGATCAACTAGAATGGCAGCCTGTTTACCCAGAGCTCCAACAAATTGTTGAGCATGCATGGAATTGGCACCAACACCACCCTCAAGGGTATAAGAAAGACCACGTTTCATTATAGATTTTGGCATAATAGTACGGAGGTCATGCGTAGGTTTGCATGACTTTTTTTATATCCGATTAAAACTAAATGTAATGGGGAAGAGGAAGGTATAGTAGTAAGAATGAAACGGTGGTGTTAGAGTATTGGGATACTTTTTGCTACTAATCCTTTCTTTAGCAATTTTAATCTTTCTTATTCGAGTTCCGATGACGGAACGATTCCCGCCTGCTATTCGAAAGCTGGGAATTACGTTTCTTGTAGGCCTTTCACTTGTTTTTTTAATTTTATTTATTGGGGGACTGGTAAGTGCCTGACCCCAAGATGAAAGGGGCGAATAGAATGGATAGGTTATTATTAACAGGGTTTGAACCTTTTCTTGAACATCGACATAACCCTACTGAATCAATTGTTCGTGAGATGGATGAAGAAATGGTTGGAGGATTTGAGATTATCGGTCGTGTATTGCCAGTTGATTTTAAACAGGCTTCTGAAAGATTGCTCACGTATGTGGAAGAATGTAAGCCAAGTGCGATCATCATGCTTGGTTTAGCCGCAGATCGTACCAAGATTACACCTGAACGAATCGCGATCAACGTGAACGATAGCGTTGAGGACAATACGGGGAACGCTCCTGAAGATGAACCGATTGTAGAAGACGGACCAGCCGCATACTTTTCAACGTTGCCTATCAAACGGATGACGGATGCCCTCTTGCAAAATGGAATACCTGCAGAGATTTCTAATACGGCAGGGACGTACTTATGTAATAACGTTATGTACAGTGTGCTTCATGTTCTTGAACAGAATAACATCGACACGCCGGCAGGATTCGTGCATGTGCCACCGACTTTCGAAATGACGTTACACCATTCTGCTCATACAGGGTTTCCATTCAATAGTATTCGAGATTCCATTCGAATCATGATCAATACGATAGCAGAAGCAAAAGTTTAAAAGATATAAAACAAGCAGAGCGCTTATGCTCTGCTTGTTTTATGGATTTGCCTGTACAGGCTGTTCCCTGTCAATGTTACCCGTATCTAGTGTTGGAGACTCTTCGATCACTTCGATGAAAGCTTCAACAAGCTGTGGATCAAATTGAGACCCTGAGCAACTCTTTAATTCATCGATTGCTTCCGAGAAAGATTTCGTTTCCTGATAAGGTCGTTCGGTTGTCATTGCATCGAACGAGTCTATTACAGTTAGCATACGAACGAGTCTAGGAATTTCATAGCCGCTCATTCCATATGGATATCCCTTTCCATCGAAGCGTTCATGATGCAGTTCGACAAGAGGCAGCAGGTCGTGAAGCTCACGGTCGGTAGAAACGATTTCTCTTCCCCAGATCACGTGTTTTTGAACCATTTCCCATTCTTCTTTTGTAAGCTTTCCTTTTTTGTTGATCACATCTCTCGGGATTTCTAACTTACCAATATCATGTATAAGAGCTCCCATAATGAGCGTTTTGCGGTCTGCCATATTCAAGTTTAACTTGTTGCTGAATTGAATAGCATACTCATAAACCCGCCTACTATGACGATACGTATAGACATCTTTGTATAAAAAGATACGCAGCTGCTGTTCAAGGTGATCCATTTCCTGTTGATATTGAAACGTGTCCACAGGAAGATTTTCAGTATCGTAGAGGGACACGTTATTCTTTCCTTTTGTTTTCGCAAAGTACATCGCTTGATCGGCTTTTTCAATCATTTCAGTTGAATTATAGAGTTCAAGGTTGTATTCAATCACGCCTGCTGAGAAAGATAGGCAGCCATGAGGGAGAACCTCGACTCCTTCGAAGTAAATATCGTTGACTTGTTTTCTCAGCTGATTAATAAAACGATAAGCTTCTAGCTGAGATAGCCCAGGCATCAACACCGCGAATTCTTCGCCACCATATCTTGCCACAGTGAAATCTGACTTGGCTATCCTCTTCATTTCAGCACCGAAATGCCTTAGTAATCGATCTCCCTGCAAGTGACCGTGAAGATCATTGTATTTCTTAAAATCATCTAGATCCAATAGGCCGAGTGAAAGAGCCTCGCCTGATCGTTTAGCTTTATCGATTTCTTTTTCTAATAAATTTTTAAAATAACCATGGTTATATAATTCGGTTAAGTGATCCATATCTGCTTTCTCTGAAACTTCCTGGTAAAGCTGAAAGTACTGTTTAAATGAGACAGATAATAGGATCGCAACGAGCGTAAATAGAAAGATACCCAGAAACACCTGTTGCTTCATTAATAATACAAGTATCAATGAAAGTACAAGGGTGATCAAATAGCTTGATATTGTTTCTTTAAGCATTCCTTTAATCACTATGAATAAGCTCTGAGTTTGAGTTAAAAGAAAAAATAAACCGATAAATAATACGTTTAAGAGAAAGTAAACGCTAAAAGACGCAAGGTATGAAGAAATATTTAAAACTGTTATGGAACTGAGTTCTCCACCAGTTGATAGAAAAGAATAATATGTGCTGACAATCATGATGACGTAAATCGAGAAATTAAAGAGGTGTTTCCACCAAACGACTTGCTTTTGATACACAGCATAGATAAGTGAGGTAAATAGTAAGATTGTTAGCGACATATCTAAACCAAATACAAACAAAATTGCCAGGTAAATCGCTGAATCCATAGATAAGGAGTTACCGCTAGGAGGCAACAAGATCGTGTAGTGGTTTAGGAGGAGGATCGCAGTAATAAACGTGAAGGCCAGACTCCATTTAAGTGGCGTCATAGAGTAGCTTGAGATGTATAATAAGATTCCAGCAACAGATACCACGCAAAGGTACATGTTCACTAGGTAGTTGTTATTTTGAAATATGCCCTTCATGTTTCCACCACTCTCATTTAAATTTAGTTTGAAGATGGAGGAGCACAGGAGTGCTCCTCTTCGTCTATTAAACTAATTTAAATCCAGAAGTTAATGCGATTAAGGCGGTAGAAATAATAGCAATATTAACGATGATACCAGTTAGCTTAATGCCTTCTTTTCTTTCCATGCTGTCACCTCCTTTAAGTAGACAGCGTCTTAGTCGCGGAAGATGAATCTTCTGGATGTCGATTCTGTACCATGACTCGCTGTATAAAGATAAAAATACCTATATTCATAACGATGTCGCCAAAGCTGATTACCTGATCTTTTGGATAAGGGTCAGTTATTGGTATCACATCGCCAAGGAACCCTAGTAACGTTGAATCGGTCAGAACTGCATGCTTTCCATATAACCCATTTTGGATAGCGCTTGCATATGCTGGATCTAATATGGCAGCAGCTTCTAGTGATACTGGCATTCGACCACCATTTAGTGCCATGACGATAAAGTTTAGTAATACACCTAGCAAAAGGATTGGAATACCAATGTTAATCTTGCGGTTTAACCATAGAAAAGCCATGCCGACGACGTAGATCAGCATAAATAGTACTCCACTATACTTTCCAATCCATGCATAGGAAGATTGATAGACAAAAACTCCTATTTCAATCAGAAGTAAGAGTGGGAATATCCACCCAGCGCGGAATGATAAATACGCAAAGCCTTTTAAGCTCCCTTTTCTTAGGAAACCGATTAGAATGGCTAGTAAAATACCGTCAAATACCATGTTTGTCACCTAATTTGTTAGTTTAATAATAGTTTATCAGAGCACTACTAGTAGTCAACGAAATTCCTAGAAATTTTTCAAAATTTAGCAATTTATGACGATGTATGTTGGTTATTGAAATAATTGTAAATTTGCGCTAAATCTTTACGCAATTCATGGTAGCATATAAAAATAAGAAATGGCAGGAGGGGATATTTTGGGAAACTACTATATGGGTATCGACTTAGGAGGAACGAATCTTCGAGTTGGCGTAACAGATGAAAAAGGACATTTACTTCAAGTTAGGCAAATCCCTACGATTGCGACGTCTGGCTATACTTCTATTATTGCGAGAATGATCGATATGATAAAAGAGTTGACTGAAACTTATAAAGTAGAAACAATAGGGATTGGGTCACCTGGACCGTTAAATCCTTTCGACGGTATCATCATGTCACCACCTAACCTGCCAGGGTGGAAGGATGTTCCAATTACGGAAATCGTTCAGAAAGAAGTGAGTATTCCAACTCTCCTAATAAATGATGCTGACGCCGCTGCTCTAGGTGAAGCGATGTATGGAGCGGGAAAGGGCAAACAAAGTTCCTTTTACATTACAGTCAGTACTGGAGTAGGCGGAGGATACGTGTTACAGAATAAGATCGTGCAAGGAGAACATGGCTATGGTGCAGAAATCGGAAACATGATCATTAAGCCGAATGGTCCGAAGCATGCTAATATGAATGCAGGTTCCCTCGAAGCATTGGCTTCTGGAACTGCAATCGGTAGAGAGGGCAAGGCGAGGCTTGGAATTGAGGGCGGAGCAAAAGAGGTCTTCGCCATGGCAGGTGAAGGGAACCAAGCTGCTATCGCAATCATAAGTGAAGCGATGGATGCACTTGCCATCGGAATCGCAAACCTTGTTCATACACTTGACCCATCAGTATTTATCCTTGGTGGAGGCGTAATGAATGCCCAAAGCGAGCTGTTTTCGCTTCTCAGAAAAAAAGTCGACGGCTATCTATATGAAGGGTTACGTGGAAAAGTAGTCATCGAGCCTGCGGTCCTAGGAGATCATGCAGGATTGATTGGAGCTGCTATGGCTGGAATTAACATTAGAAACGAACGAAATGAGGAGGAATAATCTTGTATCAACATGAACCGCTTTTTCTAAAGCCTGAATTCAAAGATCGAATCTGGGGTGGCACTAAGCTCAATGATATTTTTGGCTACGATATCCCGTCTGAAACAACTGGTGAATGCTGGGGGATTTCCGCTCATCAGAATGGACCATGTGAAATTAAGAACGGACCTCTCGAAGGTCAAACATTAAACAACGTATGGGATGAACATCGAAATTTATTCGGAGATGAAGAAGGCGATCACTTTCCATTATTAGTGAAAATTTTGGATGCAAATCGTGATTTATCTGTTCAGGTTCATCCCGACGATACATACGCGAGGAACGTTGAAAATGAAGCATACGGTAAGACGGAATGCTGGTATATCATCGATTGTGACCCTGGTGCTGAGCTTATCTTTGGTCACCATGCTAAAACAAAATCGGAGTTTACAGAGATGATCGATAATGGAGAGTGGGATAGCTTGCTTCGACGTGTTCCGATCGAACCAGGGCAATTCTATTTTGTTCCGAGTGGTACGATTCATGCGATTGGAGCAGGAACGATGATTCTTGAAACGCAACAGAGTTCTGATACGACGTATCGTGTTTATGACTATGATCGTACGGATGATCAGGGGAATAAGCGCGAGCTTCATATCGAGAGATCTAAAGAAGTTTCTACAATTCCTCATCGCGATCCTGAGTTTGAACCAATCGTTTCTAGTGAGGAAGGATTAAGGCAAACAAAGCTAATCGACTCTACCTATTTTACAGTGTATCACTGGGAGATCGATGGTGTATTTACGAATAAACTGGACGCACGCTATTTATTAGTAAGCGTCTTGAGTGGTGAAGGTGAAATTTCTTCAGGGAGCTCTTCACACTTTTTAAAGCAAGGAGATCATTTTATCATCCCATCGACTATGAATGAGTTTGAACTTGAGGGTGAGCTTGAATTGATGGTTTCTAAAAGTAATAAATAACAGAAGGGATCGGCTTTTTAGCCGGTTTCTTTTTTTTGGTGTCATAATTTTCGTAGCCCTAAATATTCTGAAAAATATGGTAAAGTGTAAGAGATGTCAGATTGTTTTGGAGGGGTCATGCGCAAAATTTTTTCTTTTATTTATCCTTATCGTAAGGTTGCAATCATCGCTGCTTTATTAATGCTTGTGGAGCTAGCGGTCGAACTGTGGTTACCTCTATTAATGGCCGACATCATCGATAACGGCATTATAGAGAGAGACCTATCTGTCATTAAATCAGTCGGGCTATTCATGCTCGGTCTTACGATTTTTTCTTTTATTACCTCGATCATCAATACGTACCTTGCCTCTTATGTCAGTCAGCAATTCGCGTATGATTTGAGGGAGGCGCTGTTTGAAAAGATTCAATCGTTCTCTTTTATCGATTTCAATCGTTTTCCAACTTCTTCTCTTATCACAAGGCTTACGAATGATGTGAACCAGGTCCAGCTCGTTATTTTTATGGGACTTCGAATTATGGTGAGAGCACCTCTTCTTGTTGTAGGGGGGATCGTGATGGCTCTTATTGTAGATTGGCAAATTGCTCTTTTGTTAACGGTCGCTATACCGATCGTTATCGCCTTTCTCTTTTATGTCATGAAAAAAGGAATCGCTTTATTCGCACTCGTGCAGGAGAAGCTTGATCGAGTGAACGGCGTGATGAGAGAGAATTTAGTAAGCATTCGTTTAATAAAAGCGCTAAGGAGAAGTAGATACGAACAAGATCGGTTCAAAGTAGTGAATGACGATCTGTTTGACCGAAACGTGGCTTCTTTACGACTGATCGAACTAGCGACACCCGTATTATTGATCATCATGAACATTGCGATCGTAGCTGTTATTTGGTTTGGAGGGGTCAAAATTATCGGTGGAAGTACGAGAGTTGGAGATGTTGCTGCGATCATTACCTATGGCACACGGATAACTGTTGCGCTCTCGATGTTTTCTTTTATCTTAATGATTCTTTCACGTGCTAGAGCTTCTGTTCATCGTATGGATGAGGTCTTTGCGACGGAGACAGCTACTCAGAGTTCTAGCAAGTCTTTGTCGCTGCCTCTACGCTCATTGGAATTTACCAACATCCATTTCTCATACCCTGATACAGAGGTATTAAAGGATATTACTTTTAGTTTAAAGCGAGGGCAATTCATTGGCATTTTAGGTTCTACAGGGACTGGAAAGACTTCGCTAATACAGCTGATCCCTCGCCTTTACGAACCGGATTCAGGTGAAATCAAGTGGAACGGGGTCCATTTAAACGAAATACAGGTTGAAGAGCTTAGAAGAGCGATTGGAGTCGTTCCTCAAGAAGTGATGCTTTTCAGTGATACGATCGGAGAAAACATTCGGTGGGGAAAAGAAGATGCAACGATGGAAGAAATCGTCGAGGCTGCCAAAACAGCTCAAATTCACGAGTTTATTATGACGCTTCCAAAGCAGTATGAGACTGAGCTCGGTCAAAAAGGTGTCAATCTCTCAGGCGGTCAAAAACAACGGCTGTCTATTGCGCGAGCTCTCATTCGAAATCCTGAAATATTAATTCTAGATGATAGCACCAGTGCACTTGATTTAAAAACTGAAGCAAAATTACAAGACTCTCTTAGAAACAGTAAATTTCAAGGGCTCATCTTACTGATCGCACAGAAGATAAGTTCTGTGAAAGATGCCGATCAAATCCTCGTGCTCGACGATGGAGAAGTGGTAGGGAAGGGCACACATATGAGGCTGCTAAGTGAAAATGAAACGTACCAGGATATTTATTCTTCGCAGTACGGAGAGGAGGTAGATCATGCCGAGAGGACATCTTAAAAGTAAGAAGAGACCAGACGACATAAAGGGAACTGTGAAAAGAATCTGGAGCTATCTATCTGTGAAGAAAGGTCTCCTATCTTTGGTCCTTTTGCTTGTTCTGATGAGCTCGGTCTTTGGTTTACTCGGTCCTTACTTAACGAGTGTGGCGATCGACGATTATTTAGTTAAGGGGGACTTAAATGGTCTGCTACCTCTTCTATTCGTGTTAATCGGAATTTATTTTCTTCAGTCGATCGTCACCTATCTACAGAATTTCTGGATGATCGGCATCGCTCAAAAAACGGTTTTATATATGAGAAAAGATCTTTTTCATCACTTTCAGCGTCTTCCTATTCCTTATTTCGATAAGAAGACACACGGCGAGCTTATGAGCCGACTAACGAATGATATCGAGAATGTAAGTAAAACGTTAAACAGCTCCGTCATTCAAATTTTCTCTAGTGTTTTAACGTTGATCGGTACAGTGGCTATCATGATTTGGTTGAGCCCGCTGCTAACCTTAATCACGTTTACAATCATTCCACTCATGTTCCTTGGTATGAAATGGATAACGAAGCGTACAGGATATTATTTTAAAGAACAGCAGCGTAATTTGGGAACGTTAAACGGTATTATTGAAGAAACGATTTCAGGTCAACAGATCGTAAAAACATTTTCACAAGAAGAAAGAGTGAAAAAGCAGTTCGCAAAACAAAGTGAAGCGTTGCGAAAATCAGGCTTTTGGGCATTAACATATTCGGGTTTTATTCCAAAGCTAATGAACGTGTTAAACAATTTAAGCTTCGTATTGATCGCAGCAGCAGGAGGGTGGCTTGCACTTGAAGGGTTAGTCACAATCGGAGTAATTGTTGCTTTCATTCAATATTCAAGACAGTTTACAAGACCTTTAAATGATCTAGCAAATCAGTTTAATACAATACTCTCTGCAGTTGCTGGGGCTGAAAGGGTTTTTGTTGTTCTGGATGAAAAGGAAGAACAAAAAGATCGCAATGACGCAACTGTATTAACAGACGTAGTGGGTCACGTTTCATTTCGAGAAGTTTCGTTTGGATATGAAAAAGACCAGGATACGTTGAAGGGCATAACCTTCTCGGCACAACCAGGTGAATCAGTAGCAATCGTTGGACCGACTGGAGCTGGCAAAACAACGATCGTAAACTTACTCATGAGATTTTATGAGATTGATGATGGAACGATTGAAATTGACGGAAAAGAGATCACCTCAATAACAAGAGATAGTTTGCGGGGTAATATGGGGTTTGTTTTGCAAGATACGCTTTTATTTGAAGAAAGTATATTAGAAAACATCCGTTATGGTCGGTTAGAAGCAACAGATGAAGAGGTTAGAAATGCTGCGAGGATTGCGAATGCTCATTCCTTTATCTCGAAGCTCCCAAATGGATATCACACTGTTCTAAAGCAAGATGGGGGAGGGATCAGCCATGGACAAAGGCAGTTATTATCGATTGCACGGGCTGTGCTAGCGGATCCTGCGATCTTAATCCTAGACGAAGCCACGAGTAGTATCGATACGAGAACAGAAATACAGATCCAGCGAGCGCTGTGGAAGTTGATGGAAGGAAGAACGAGCTTTGTCATCGCCCACCGATTGAATACGATTCAGCGGGCAGATCAGATTCTTGTGTTACATCAAGGGGAAATTCTAGAAAAAGGGTCTCATGAAGAACTGCTTAAGAAAGATGGATTTTATAAAGAAATGGTGATTTCAGGCATCCAAGAGAATGCTTGAGCGCTGTGGAGGAAACGTGAACCTCAACGAAACTGCCGATTAACTGAGGCGGTTTTTTTGTATTTCAGATCGCTTTTTAGACTATTGCGAAATAACAAGCAGTGTGAGTAAATAGAATCATTAAAGAGGAAGATATTGCCGTTAGGGGGGAGGCAAATGGATGAGAAGGAGAGACAGGCTGCATTTAAAGAAGAGTTAAGCAGGCTGAAACAAAGTGACTTCATTTCTGAGAGGACTTACGAACACGTATCAGAGGCATACACGCGTTTCTTAGAGCTTGATGTGCATCATGAGGTTGAGGAAGTTACCGAGGAGATATTGGAAGAACGTCCAAAGCCGACAAAACAAAAGGTGAAGCAGAAAAAGGTGAGATCTGCTCAGGAGATACGAGACCGGAACCTTACGTGGATTCTGATTATCGGTGTGGTGTTTCTCCTCTTAGGAGGACTTGTTCTTGCAACGAGTACGTGGGAAGCTCTAACCTCTACTTTGAAAACTGGTTTGATCGCTGCAGTATCACTCCTTTTCTTCGGTATCAGCTGGCTGAGTGGACATAAGCTTAAGATTGAAAAAACAGCATTTGCTTTTTTAGTTCTTGGGAGTTTGTTTTTACCGATCGTCATCTTATCAGCGGGCTACTTTCAACTATTCGGCGCATGGTTGTCCATAAGCGGTGAAGGTAAATACTTTCTAGGATTGCTTGGAACGCTGATTTGTTTACCTCTTTACGGCTATCAGGCAATAAGGCAAAACTCAAGGTTGTTCGTATGGTTTTCATATGTAGGACTTACAATTGGTACGTCGTTTTTCATTCAGTTATTCAATCCAACGATCGATGCGTTTTATTTTGGAATCGTATTGTTCAATGGATTAATAATCCTGATGTATGTAAGAACGAGGAAGATAGCAGAGGGTCACCTATTTGTACGTGAGCTACCGCTTTATCTTCAAGGAAACCTCGTCCTCTCGACCTTGTTGCTGCTTTTATTCTATGATCAAGCCGTATTTTATAGTTTTAACGTTTTATTAACGGCGACGCTATATTTATCGATGGTGTATATAGGGAAGCAAAAAGAATATCATTTTATATTTACGGCCCTTTTCGTCTACGGAATTTACCAGCTCATCGAGAATTCGTTTCTTGAGTCAATCGATGTACTATTTTACTCACTTATCGGATTTCTTTTCATTGGCCTTCAGATGATTGAGAAGTTTGAAGATAACTATATGAAGAAAGCATTCCAGATTACGAGTGGCATCGTTTCGGTCGCTGCTTTTCTATTTATTAGTTACAAAGGATTACTGCTCCGTTTCGACGATCCTTCTTGGCTTCTCATAGCAGGATACGTGTTGATCAGTGTGAATTTTATCTATCTTGCTAATCTGTCTAAGCTGAAGGTATTTGGCTTTTTAGCTCCATTGTTTCTTGTGGCTGCAGGCCTATACACATTGAATTTACTATATACTGATGTAACCGTGACGATTATTATTCTCCATCTTTTTATAACGGGTCTTAGTCTATACTTCTTAGGGTTTTATTGGAACAAGTGGAGATACACAAAAGTCATAAGGTCTGGGGCCCTGTTCCTGTCGTTCGGTCCCATATTTCTAGCCGTATTGGTCGGAATTTTAGCAGAAAAGTGGGTCATCGATGCTAGTATGATGGGGATCATCGGAATCATCTTTTTAACGATTGTGTATGAAGGAGAACCACGATTGATTCGAGCTATTGCAAGCGTTGGCTATCCATCTGCATGGGCGGTTGCTTTTCTTTGTCTATACCCTGTTTGGGCTGAGAATGGTTTGTACCGAGAAGAATTTGGCCTGTCTTTTCATTTAGCTGTCAGTGCTGCTCTTCTCATGGGGATATCATTTTTATGGAAAAACAAGTCTGTTCTACATGCTAGCTTTTTTTGGACGTCTCAGGTGGCTTACACGATAGGACTTCTATTCCTTCTCGTATATTCCACGAATGAATTATACACGAGAAGTGGATTGCTTCTTGGTGCGATTCTCTTTTTGTTCCTTCTCATTAAAAGAACGAACGAGAAATCGCTATGGTATTTTCTTAGTTTATCGACGTTAGGAACGTATTTGTCGGTTGCTGAAGCCTTTCCGATTCAAGGAATTTATCAATGGATTCCAGGAAGTATCGTGTTAATCATCGTAGGAGATTTTATTGTTAAGAAAAATTCTTACGTGCAGAATGCTTTTGTGTATTTAGCACATGTCTATTTACCGCTCTCTTTATATTATTCGGTAGGAGTCTACACTGGCGTTCCAATCTTATTTGTGATCACCTTACTAATCTACCTTTACAGCGTTGTTTCTCGTACGAAGGAGTGGGAGATTCGCACGTTTCTATATGCAGGCTTTTCCATCCTCCCGTTTTTCTATATGTCATTAGTAGATTACTATCAAATTGAAGATGTTTATCTTTATACAGGTTTTGCATCGAGTGCAGTTATGTTTGCTCTTTGGTTGATGTTAAACGACCGTTGGAAAGAACGGATCAAATGGTATGCTGTCCCATTTTCGTTGCTAGGATTAGTACCATTTGCATTGCAAGAAGAGTTAACAGCTGTTTCATTTACCGTAGCGATTCTCTATGTAGGTGTGCTACTTTATGTGATGCATCGAGCGAGATGGCAGCTTTTCAATATTTTTCCGTTATTGTATGTTATTTTTTTTGTTCAGCTTTTACCTTTTGAAGCAATAGAAGAAACGATGGTAGTACATGTATCAATAGGACTCTTGCTTCTTATTTCAGGTCTTTTCATCCATAAACAGCTTTACGCTTTCAGTTCGAGTGAGATGATTACGAATCATATCGATTGGTATACGGTTGCTGCGTTGTTACTCGTCGGACCACTCGTTCAATATTTTGATCAGGCATCACTTTGGGCGGAAGAGCTGTGCGCTTTGTTTATTGTTAGTTTAGTATTCCTACAGATAAAAAGAGTTCCTTCTGGTAATCCGAAGCGTATCGTTCAGATCATGAGCGCTGTAAGCTTACTAATCCCTTACTATACGCTGCTTCAACATATCGAGATCAATCAGTATATTGTAGCAGAAGTCTATGTTCTCCCCTGGATTGGATTGACCGTGTTTCTTTCGAAAAGTACGTGGAAGAAGGAAGAGCATATTGTAAAATGGGTGGAGCTTACTGTTGTTGCAATTGTTGCAGCAATACTCGTAACAGATGCTATTGTAAGCAACACGATCTACGATGCGTTGATAGCGGGAGTGTTATCTCTTGTATCCGTTATAAGTGGATTTTACTTCAGGATCAAATCTTATTTCTTAATTGGAATAGGTGTTCTTCTTTTGAATCTCTTTATTCAAACTCGTCCGTATTGGGGTAACATGCCTTGGTGGGCATACTTGTTGATCGCAGGTTTCACCTTGATTAGTGTTGCGAGCTTTTACGAATGGCAGAAGCAAAAAAAGGATGCCGATGGAAGCACGCTGTTGCAAGTAAAGAAAGAGCAATTACGAAACAAGTGGAAAGAATGGAAATGATCGAAGAGGGGGCCAGGTACGTACTTGGCCCCCTTTTTTACCATTCTTCATCTAACAGGATGCCTAGTTCCGCGTATTTTTTGATGGACTTAACTTCTTTTAATATATACGATTCTTCATTGTGATCGGTCCACCAGTTCGTGCGTTGTCCGATTATCCTATCATCAGAGCAAAATGAATACGTGATATGTTTTGGCATATAGGTCTTAAGCGATAATAGACAACGTTTCATATGGTAGGGCGAGCTCACGATCACTAGCCTTTTGAGCGCATGTAATCCAAATTGTTGTTGAAGGACCAGCATTGAAGCAATTACATTCTCAGTCGTGTTTTCTGCTTTAAGCTCTACCAAAATTCGATCGGATGGAATGCCGCGATTTATCAATTGGTCTCTCATCCAGATTGCCTCAGGCGTCTCATCGTTTCCCCACCTTGCACCTGATCCTGAAACGAGAATAAATGGTGCGCGTTTTGCTTCGTATAACTCAGCAGCTTTCTTAACTCGTAGTAGACTTCTTGCCCCGAATACTAGAATACAATCGCCATTCATTCCATCGTCTTCTAATCCATCAAACAACAGCGCTGTGATTTGATCTCTTGAAAGACGTTCAGGCTCCATTTCTGAGAAACGCATGTTCATCCACCTCACTTTTTTATGGCCTGTACTAGTCTATGTTTTAAACGATTTAGTAGTGAATGATCGTTGCTTAATCTGTAAAATTTTGAAAAAACAATTCTTTTCTACTATGTAATTGAAGGATATAGACCATCTTATAACGAAATTTGTTAGAAAAGTAAGAATTGTGGGTAATTTACTAATCATACATAGAAGGAGGAAAAGGTATCGTGTTTAATTCATACAAACTTGATGAATTCTTTGATGAAATGCTTCAAAAGGACCACCTCCCTAGAGATTACTGTAAACCTTTCCATGAAAGGTTAAACAGTGTTGATCCAAACGATTTACAAGAGAGGTATGAACTTGCTCAAAGTGATTTCTTGAGACAGGGGATCACTTTTACGGTCTACAGTGAAACGGAAGGAACGGAACGAACGATGCCGTTCGATTTCGTTCCAAAAATCATTCCCCCAGACGAATGGGCGGAACTTGAACGTGGGTTGATGCAACGATTTGATGCACTCAATGCATTTTTAGATGACGTGTACCATGAACAGCAAATACTAAAAGATGGCGTGATTCCTCGTGACCTCGTTGTTAACTGTCAGCATTTCTTTGAACAGGTGGCAGGAATCGATCTCCCAAGAAGGCAGCATATTTTTATGGCGGGGATCGATTTGATACGTGACGATAATGGTGAATATCGTGTTTTGGAAGATAACCTTCGAAATCCATCAGGGTTGTCGTATGTTTTCCAAAATCGTTACGTAATGAGGAAGGTATATCCTGAGTTCTTTAATCAATATTCCGTTCAATCACTAGAACAACAGTTTTCTTATCTGCATTCATCTATGGCTTCTCTTGCACCTCAGAATAAAAGTAATCCAACCATCGTTCTTTTGACACCAGGAATTTATAACTCAGCATATTACGACCACAGCTACATTGCGCAAAGATCCGGCGTTGAACTCGTAGAAGGTAGAGATCTCGTTGTAAGAGAACGTGAAGTCTTTATGAAGACAGCGAGAGGCTTGAAGCAAGTTGACGTGATCTATAGAAGAATCGATGATGAATTTCTCGATCCACTAGAATTTAGAGAAGATTCTCTCCTAGGTGTCCCTGGCCTTGTCGATGCTTATCGAGCAGGGAACGTATCGATCATTAACGGTATTGGAAACGGCGTTGCAGATGATAAGGCGATCTATCATTTCGTACCAGATATGATTCGTTATTATCTTAACGAAGAACCTTTAGTAAAAAACGTAGATACCTATTTATTGAGGTATGAGGATCAATTGGAATATGTATTGGATCATCTGTCGGAGCTTGTTGTGAAGCACACGAATGCTTCAGGGGGTTACAACATGTTGATCGGTCCTCATGCTTCTGAAGAAGAAATCGAAGCATACAGGAAGCAAATCTTGAAGAACCCATCAGAATTTATCGCACAGCCTACGATTAAATTATCAAGATTACCAGCATTTAAAGGAGATCGCTTTGCTGCATGTCATGTCGATCTAAGAGTCTTCATCTTTGGTGGAGAAAAAACGCATGTATTCCCTGGAGGATTAACGCGCGTAGCCTTAAAAGAAGGATCTCTCGTCGTCAATTCCTCACAAGGTGGGGGAGCAAAAGACACGTGGGTTCTAGAGGAGTCTCCAGCCAACGTATAAAAGGGAAGGAGTAATGACGATGTTAAGCAGAGTAGCTGATTCATTGTATTGGTTGTCTCGAAACGTAGAAAGAGCAGAAAACAATGCTAGATTAATAGCTGTTAAATTAACGAGCCGTTTAGAAAATGCGAATCCGACTGAAGAAAATAACCAAAACTGGTATGAGCTAATTGAAATTGGTGGTTACCAGCAAATTTTTAATGAAAATTATTCGCGATGCGATGATAGAAGCGTTGTGGAATTCTTAATGTTTTCCATGAAGAACCCGAACTCTATTTTAAATGCGATCACGGTGGCAAGAGAAAATGCCAGGGCTGTTCGCGAAATTATTCCTAATGAACTATGGGAAAGCATCAATTCGTTCTATTTAAAATTAAAAAACTATAGTAAGTCTCGTTGGGAAATGGATGAAGTGAACGAGTTCTGTGAAACGATCAAAAAAGAATCGCTCTTCTTCCAGGGGATAGTAGAGGCGACGATGCCAAGAGGCGATGCTTATTTGTTTATGGAGATGGGCAAACACTTGGAAAGGGCGGAAAAAACCGCTCGCATTCTAGATGTCTTCTATCATAAAAATCTAGATCAATACGAGAATAAAGAAATTGTGGAGTATCACCATTGGTGGTCTGTTCTCCAATCGGTGAGCGGTCATGAAGCTTACATCAAAATGTATAGACCGCTTATTAAATCGAAAGATGTTGCTGAATTCTTTATTCTCAATATGGACTTCCCTCGTTCAATGATCTACTGCATACAAAAAGTGCGTAATGCGTTCGTTGCATTAGAGGAGGGTGAAGTTGAGCATTACTCTGAATCCCTTGCAAATGAGCTCGAATACTTAGCCAGCGATTTGATCGACTTTACGATTGAAGAAGTTCTTTATCAAGATGCACATGCTTTTCTTCAAAGTTTTCAGCGTAGATGTAGTACGATCGGTCATTACATTACGCGAACATACTATCTAGGGGAAGTAGCGATACCATGAAATTTGAAGTTACACAAACCAACAGCTATGAGTATGAGCGCCCAGTGAGACAAAGTATTAATCAGTTCAGGTTACGCCCGCTTCACGATGAGTTGCAGACAGTTCATGAATATAAAGCTATCATTGATCCGGTTAGTGAAACTTATGGTCATACTGACTACTGGGGAAATTATGTGGAGACCTTTTACATTTGGAGCGAGCATCAAACTCTTTCAATTGAAACCGTCTCGAAAGTAGAGACAAATTCAATAGAGTTTGATGTTTCAACCCCACTGACTTCTGAGCAAAGACAGGAGATAACCTCTCATTCTTTTAAACAGGCTTATGCAGAGTACTTAATCGATCGGCATTATACGACGATAAACGAGGATGCGATGAAAAAAGAAACAAATGAAATCTGGGCACAGTCTAGAGATGAACTTGATTTTGTAGTAAACCTTAATGAGCACATTTACAATTCAATGGAATATGTTTCTGGTGCGACCAATGTGATGACTACTGCTGATGAAGTGTTGGAGCATAGAACTGGAGTATGCCAGGATTACACTCATCTCATGCTTGCACTCTGCCGTTATCGTGGAATTCCAGCACGCTATGTTAGCGGATATATCTATATCGGGGAAAATTCCGCTTATCGAGGCGATGCTGCTACACACGCTTGGTTAGAAGTAAAACTACCAGGACAAAAATGGTTTGGAGTTGATCCTACCAACAATGCGATCGTTGGTGAACAGCATATTCGTATTGCAGTTGGACGCGATTATAGTGATATATCTCCATTAAAAGGTGTGTATATTGGTGGAGCACACACGCTAGATGTGAGTGTCAGTGTAAAGAACTTAGAAGAGCGGGTAAGCGGATAGTTTCGCTACCTGCTTTTTTCTTTAGCAGAGGTGGGAAGGAAATTTATAAGGAATAAAGAAAGGTGAGTAATAGAAAGGCTTATTTTATGAAGATCAGCCTATCATGGCTACGGATAGGGTATAAAAGAATAGGTTTCCAATGAATGAAATAGGGGTGAATCATAGTGTCTGAAACCATTCAGGTTACGATTAATGGAAAGAGCACCGTAGTAAATGAGCGTATGAGTGTCCTTGATGCTTTACATAACAATGAACTCGATTTACCTAGCGTGTGCTATCATCCAAGTTTAGGTGCCATTGAGACATGTGATACTTGTATGGTAGAAGTGAACGGAGAAATCGTAAGAGGTTGTTCTACTAGACTCTCAAATGGGGATAACATCAATTCTACAGCTCCCCATGTAAAGAAAGCACAGGATATTGCGATGGATCGCATTCTTTACAATCATGAGTTGTACTGTACAGTGTGTGATTATAACAACGGAACGTGTGAAATTCATAACACCGTGAAACAAATGAAGAAAGAACACCAGGCGCTACCGTTCGATCCAAAGCCTGAACCTATCGATGATTCAAACGCATTTTATCGGTATGACCCAGATCAGTGTATTTTGTGTGGACGCTGTGTAGAGGCATGCCAGGATGTTCAAGTGACGGAAACGATAACGATCGATTGGGAACGAGAAAGACCGAGAGTCATCTGGGATAACGACGTTCCGATCAATGAGTCATCTTGTGTTTCTTGTGGACATTGTTCTACTGTTTGCCCTTGTAATGCGATGATGGAAAAAGGAATGGAAGGGGAAGCAGGTTTCTTAACAGGTATTCCTGATGGTACTCTTCGTCCAATGATCGAGCTAACTAAGAATGTTGAAACAGGTTACAGCTCTATTCTTGCGATTTCTGACATGGAGTCGGCAATGAGAGAAAACAAGATTAAGAAGACAAAGACCGTGTGTACATACTGCGGGGTAGGTTGTAGCTTCGACGTTTGGACAAAGGGTCGCGATATTTTAAAAGTAGAACCCCAAGCTGAAGCTCCGGCAAACGGAATTTCGACGTGTATTAAAGGAAAGTTTGGCTGGGATTACGTTAATAGTGAGGAACGTCTAACAAATCCACTGATTAGAGAAGGAGAATCATTCCGAGAAGCGGGTTGGGATGAAGCGATCAAATTGATTGCAAGTAAGTTCAGTGATATAAAACAAACTCACGGTGCTGATGCACTTTCATTTATTAGTTCTTCAAAATGTACAAATGAAGAGTCGTATTTAATGCAAAAATTAGGAAGGAACATTATTGGCACGAATAACATCGATAATTGCTCGCGTTATTGTCAGACGCCTGCCACAAAAGGGTTGTTCAGAACGGTTGGGTACGGAGGCGATTCAGGTTCGATCACAGATATCGAAATGTCAGAGCTAGTAATCGTCATCGGTTCGAATACTTCCGAATCACACCCAGTGTTATCGACACGTGTTAAAAGATCGAATAAGCTGCATGGACAAAAACTCATCGTTTCTGACTTGAGAAAGCATGAAATGGCTGAGCGCTCCGATCTGTTTATTCGACCTTCATCTGGCACAGATCTTGTGTGGCTTTCAGCAGTTACGAAATATATTATCGATCAGGGTTGGGCGGATGAAGCGTTCTTGAAAGATCGAGTGAATGGTCTTGATGAGTATATTGAGAGTTTAAAACCATACACGTTAGAGTACGCAGCGCAAGTGACCGGTATTTCACAAGAAGAATTGGTAAAGATCGCAACAATGATCTATGAATCTAACAGCACTGTCGCTCTATGGGCTATGGGTGTAACGCAACATAGCGGAGGATCTGATACGAGTACTGCGATATCAAATTTATTACTTGTCACAGGAAATTATGGTAAGCCTGGAACGGGGGCTTATCCTCTTAGAGGACATAATAATGTACAAGGAGCAAGCGACTTCGGAAGTATGCCGAACATGATGCCTGGGTCTGAAGAAGTCACAGATGAAAAAGTCCGAGAAAAATACGAAAAAGCGTGGGGAAGTCCGCTGCCTGAAGAGATAGGGCTTAATAATCATGAAATGGTCAAAAGTATCCATGATGGAAACCTCAAGTGTATGTACTTAAAGGGTGAAGACATGGGAATCGTAGACTCTAATCTCAACTATGTCCACGAGGCATTTGAAAAACTTGATTTCTTTGTCGTTCAGGATCTTTTCTTAACAAAGACCGCTGAATATGCAGATGTTGTTCTTCCAGCAAGCCCGAGTCTTGAGAAGGAAGGAACGTTTACAAATACAGAGAGGCGAATTCAACGACTCTATCAGGCATTAGACGAGCTTGGTGATTCCAAACCAGACTGGAAGATCATTATGATGATTGCCAATGAACTCGGTGCAGAATGGAAGTATGCGCACCCTCGAGACATTATGGACGAAGCAGTCCAGCTTGCTGACATGTTTGCGGGCGTTTCATATGATCGTTTAGAAGGCTATGGTAGCCAGCAATGGCCAGTTGACGCAGATGGGAGAGATACACCGCTGCTATTCCAAGAAGATTTCCCTTTTCCAGATGGAAAAGCTAGATTGTTCCCACTCGAATGGACTGAGCCGATTCAGTTCGACGATGAGTATGATCTTCATGTTAATAATGGCCGACTTCTTGAACATTTCCATGAAGGGAATATGACGTATAAAAGTGAAGGGATCAAAGCCAAAACTCCAGAGTCGTTCGTAGAAGTATCCTTAGAACTAGCGGAGGAAAGGGGCTTAACGGATGGCACGTTAGTAAGGCTCTCTTCTCCGTATGGCGCGATAAAACTTAAATGTCTCGTCACGGATCGAGTGCAAGGAAAAGAAGTTTACGTTCCATTGAACGACTCAGGTGAGGGTGCGATCAACTTGCTGACGAGTAGCTATGCAGACAAAGATACGGATACCCCCGTCTATAAAGAAGTGAAAGCAAAAATGGAAATTTTAAAAGATAAAGGTTCTTCTCCGCTTCCAAAAGTAAACCATCGATTCGGTAACCCAAAACCACAGATCGGTGTACAAGTAGAACGTAAATGGGCACGAAAAGATTATCTCTTCCCTGGAGATATGGTAAAGAAGGAGGCGAACCGTTTTGGCAAAGGCCATTAAATCGATTAAAAAGATGGAACTAACAGAAGATGAGAAGAGAGCACAAGATTTAAGGGAAATTGAGGATGCACTGATCGATAACAAAGATGCCTTGCTTGAAACGCTTGAAGTTGTAGGGAAAATGAAAGATAGAGGAGTTATTTCACTTCTAAACGGGTTGTTTGGTGAGGGAGACAGGGTCCTTAAAGTGCTTGTTGATCTGTTAAACACACCCGAAAATACAAAGGCTATCAGAAATTTGATGCTGATTGTTGGAGTCCTTGGAAAAATCAATGTGAAAGAGTTAGAGCCTTTGATCGATCGACTTAACAATGGAATTGAAAATGTTGCTGATAATGAAGACATCGAACATAAAACAGGTTATCTTGATTTGTTCAAAGCATTAAAAGACCCAGAAATTAATCGGTCGTTATCGATCTTACTTCTTTTCCTAAAAGGAATGGGAGACGATAAAAAGTCGAGTATGTAGGTGGGAAAGCCGGAAACCTCTTTAAGAGGCATTTCCGGCTTTTTTATTTTTGATTAAGGATAATATGAGAATAAGTAAACAAGCTAACACCATCCCGAGCGTATCCGGTATGAAGACATCGATCAAATGTCCAGTGCGATTTGGAATTAAACTTTGGTGATATTCGTCGAACAAAGCGTAGAGGAATGCGAGTAAGAATCCAAAAGATAGTGATTTCCTTAGGGTGTATCGTTTCATGAAGAACAGTATCCAGAAAAATGTCAGTAAGCCAAAAGAAATGACATGAGCCCCTTTTCTTAAGAAAAACTCAACATATCGATATGGTTCCGATGGTGTAACAAGGGTTCCATCGTAACGAAATTCGATTTGGGGAAGATCTTTTTGTTCAATCGTGACCCACTCTTTAAATAGAGGTTTAACGTCTTGATTTTGATAGGGTGTATTAGACGATAGAAAAAGGATGGTCATCATAAGTACCGCAAGTATAAGCCAAATCCATCTTTGTAAAAAAATCATTGGTTTCACACTTTCTAAATTGAGCAGTTTAATAACTATCATATCGAAAAAACGGTAATATTGGGAGGTGTTAATTCATTATTAATATTTTGTTTAGTTATCCTAAAACCACGTCTAAACGTCATAAACATTCTTATAATAAAGACAAGTACATAGTAGAGGAGGGCTAGATGTGAAAATTGCAGTGATCGGAACAGGATATGTTGGTCTCGTTACGGGAGTAAGTCTTGCTGAAATCGGACATTATGTAACGTGTATCGATACAGATGAGGCAAAAGTGAAGGTAATGTCAAATGGTCAATCTCCTATATACGAACCAAACTTAGAAGAGCTTATGAAGCGGAATAGTAAAGCGAACCGTTTATCATTTACTACCTCGCACCATGTTGGATTAGCAAATGCTGACGTTATTTACATAGCGGTTGGAACACCTCAACATCCAGATGGCACTGCAGACCTTCGCTATATAGATGCAGCAGCATTAGATATCGCGAATGCATTACAACAAAATGCGATTATCGTTACGAAAAGTACTGTGCCTGTAGGGACGAATGAACGGATAAAGGGAACGATTCAGCAAAATGTTTCTCTAGGAATTAACGTTCAAATCGTTTCCAACCCTGAGTTTTTAAGGGAAGGATCTGCAGTTCATGACACGTTTAATGGGGATCGCATTGTTATCGGTGCAGACGATAAGTATGCAGGAGACGTGATCGAATCGATCAACCTCCCATTTGGTATTCCAATCTATCGAACAGATAGCAGGAGTGCAGAAATGATTAAGTATGCTTCTAATGCTTTTCTGGCAACGAAAATAAGCTTTATTAATGAAATAGCAAACATTTGCGAAAAAGTGGGTGCTAACATAGAAGATGTCGCAGAAGGGATGGGCAAAGATCACCGGATCGGAAATGAATTTCTGAAAGCTGGTATCGGTTATGGAGGATCATGTTTTCCGAAGGATACGAAGGCACTTGTCCAAATCGCAGGAAACAATCATCATGACTTTACGTTATTGAAGTCTGTTATAGAAGTAAACAACGCTCAACAAATGAAGCTTGTACAGAAAGCAAAAGATGTTATGGGTGACTTAAGAAATAAGAAAATTGCTCTTCTCGGCCTTGCTTTTAAACCTAATACAAACGACATGCGTGAAGCCGCTTCGATACCAATTGCCCACACTCTCTTAGAGGAAGGTGCAGAGGTTCGTGGATATGACCCGGTTGCCATTGAAAATGCCCGCTCATTTCTGTCGGAAAAAGTTATATTCTGTGAAACGATTGAGGAGTCCTTAACGCATGCTGATGCAGCTTTTATCATAACGGAATGGGAGGAAATAAAATCAGTAGATTTAACGATCTACGAACGCTATATGAAGGTACCCCTCGTTTTTGATGGAAGGAACTGCTATAGTCTTGAGAAAGCGAAAGAGAGCGGACTCATCTATGAATCGATCGGTAGGCCGAGTTATGGCTCAATTAACAAAACGGTACGAAGGGCAGGTTGCTAACCTGCTTTTTTTATATGTTTTTGTAATATAATGTCATACGGTTGTGCTTGATATGTTACCGTATTTTGGTAAAATATTTGTGAGTATATGGAAATGGTGGGATTGATAGGATGTTAAGACGGAGTGAGGTGATCAGGTGGTAGAAAAAACGTGTGTCCACTGTCATAAGCCTTCTTATAGCAGCAACCAAAACGGTGAGTGGATTTGTCCTTATTGTGGAGAAGATATGACCGATGTTCCGATCAATAATCAGGAGTTGAACTCACAGCCACAGTCGTAAAAATGCTTGCAATTTTAGTTGTCCTCTCTCTAAAATGAAGTCAAGTACACATGAAAAGGAACGTGACTAATGGAGGGACTAATTAAATTAATCGCGGCCATCGTAAATGAACTACACGACATTCTCATCGAAGTGGTGTATGGTTTAGGGTTTGTGGTGAGTGATAAGGATTTGCATTTCTGGGTCATGGGTATATTAGGAATGGTTGGTTTTGTCTTCGTTCAAGTTGTTTTTAAACTTCTTTCTAAATGGAGCATAACGTCTATTTCGTTTATTTATACGTTTACGGTACTGTTAGTCGTTGTTTTTGCAATTGAAATTCAGCAGAAGATTACTGGAAGAGGAAATATGGAATTTGAAGATGCCGTCATTGGATTAAAAGGTTTTGTCATTTTGTTTTTCATTTATCTTATTATCAAAGGAATAATGAAGGGCATCAATCTTCTTTTTAAAACAAAACAAAAACAGTCTGTTACAAAGTAAGTTTGTGAAGCTGATCATGTCAGCTTCTTTTTAGTTGGGCAAACTGTAGGGTAATATAAAAAGAGCCCTAACAAAGGCTCCAAGGCATTAATACGTTAACTGTGTCAGTAAAGCAATCATTGCTCCAATTAAAATCGCCGAAATCGGTATGAGGATATAGATGAGCTTTTCCTTACGCTCTTTCCTATATTGAATTTCTTCTGGAGTCGACCAGGTTCCTTTCATATCTTACTCCCCCTTTATTGCCACAAATCGACTGGAGAACGTGTTCGGCAGCTGGCTGACTTTCGGAACGTCATTACCGTGAAGTCCCTTTAGCTTTGCGTCACCATTTTTCAATGGTTTTGCCTTTCTCGTACGATTGTATGACGGTTACTGTGAAGACCTGAAAAAATAAAATTTGTCGAAATTTGACCTCAATAATAGTATAACGTAATCCAATAGACCTGTATATTGGGAAAATTGTTTTTTTCATAATCTATTAACCCCAAGAATCATAATACGTTTCCCAAGTTTAGGAAGAGTGAAAAAACGCTTCGTTATTCCTATTAAGGATGCGGAGAAGGTAACAAAATACAGGTCGTATTAATCGTTCACATGTTATAAAGGGGTGAAAAACATGTACGGATCAGATCATTCGCTGTTCTTCGGTTAGTTCACGCTCTACTAAGAACTCAATGAAATCCCTTTCATTTTCTGAGAGGCGACGGTCAAGCTTGTTTTCAAATTCAAGTACCAATTCTTCGTATCTTCTTTCAGATAGTGAGGCAAGCAGTAGAAATGAATCTTTCATGACCTTTCCCCCTTTTGGATGTTTTATGGCGAAACTCTCCTCATGTTACTACTTCGAACACATCGAGAGAGTTTAAGGGTGTGTATGTCTGAATATTATAAAAAATTATTTTTGTACATGAATTTGTTGTGTGAGTTTAAACTATGACAAAGAAAAAGGAGGTAACGATATGAAGAAAAGAAAAGCTCAGAAAAATGCTGCGATCACGAATAATCAAACTCCGACTGAAAGCCTTCCAAACCCTGAGGGAGAATATAAGAGAAGTAAACATAAAGAAGTCACTGCACCAAAATTAGAAGAGTAGAGGACTTTCCTCTACTCGGTTAAAAAATTCAAGCAATATTAATCTTCACGAACTTAGTGTTGTAAAGGGGTAGGAGAATGCCGGTCATTTATCTAGAAACATTCATTGAAGCTCCGATCGAGAGGTGCTTTGATCTTGCAAGAAACGTCGATGTTCATACAAAGAGCGCAAAAGGGACAGATGAAAAAGCGGTTGCTGGCGTAACGGAAGGACTATTAGAAGTTGGTGATTATGTAACGTGGGAAGCAACTCATCTGGGAGTGAAGCAAACGTTGACTGCTCAAATCACTGCAATGAATAGACCAGATTGGTTTATTGATGAGATGGTGTCTGGAGCTTTTCATTCGTTTATACATACACATAGGTTTGAAGAATTTGACGGCGTAACGTTAATGATTGACCAGTTTATTTATAAAGCCCCTTTTGGACTAGTGGGGTCCATTGCGAACGTACTTTTCCTCAAACGATATATGCACCGCTTTCTTCATACTAGAGCTTCAGCTCTTAAAGAAATCGCTGAATCAAGTTGAATAGTACTCACTTCTCCTGGCAATAATCGTAACGATTAAGGGGAGTGAGGAATATTTCTATGAAAATCTTGAGTACGATTTGTTCAATCTTGTTTTTATCTTACATTGTAATGGGGATGGCAATTATTACAGCTGCTGTTCTTCAATATCCTCTAGCTGAACACTTCTCCACTAGCAGATTTTTACCTGAAATAATTCACTATGGGCCTCTCGAAATGAGCCTCGAGAGGAATGGTCAAGACGGCATGGTGAATTTCCTCATTAGAAAAGCAGGTCATTTTGTTATGTATAGCTTTCTGGCAATTTTCTTAATGATTGTTTTTCAAGTAAGGCCATATGTCGTTAAAATCTCTTTGGTATTAGCCAGTATAGGTGCTCTTGGGGCAATGGATGAAATGGTACAAGCATTCCTCCCAGAAAGGAGCTCATTACTTATGGATGTCTTTGTGGACATCGCTGGTGGATGTTTTGGGGTCATACTATTTCTCTTATTGATAGGTAGTCACAGCAATGTACCTAAGGTGAAGGGAAAAATAGTTGGTTAGAGAAACTTTTATAGTAAAAAAGAACCTATAAGGGATCGCCTTATAGGTATTTCTATGTTATTTATGTAAGATTTGTCATTTTTACCATTCAATATGTCGAAATTATGCTAAAGTGTTGTAAAAGGGAAAAATTTATTTTCCGACAAATTACTTAGGGGGAAAAGGGATTTGAAAGTATTCACATCACTTTTAGCAGGCATTTTAGCACTTTCGTTGTCGGTTCAACATGTCGAGGCAGCAGAGGACCACGTTTCTGTGAGACTAGTAAACTTCATTAAAAACAAAACAGAAGTTTCCTTCAATGTGAATGGTAGCTACCATGTAGATGGTAGTGAAATCAACATTCAAAGTAATGATGGTAATCAGTTTAAGGTAAAAGCAGAATCCGGTGATGTTGTTTTGTACAAAGGGAACTCGAAGCTTGGGAATTTTGGCGATAGCATGACGTTGGTTCCTACTATCACAGGTGCGAAAGATAGTTACATAGAACTCGGGGATAAAAGCTATCTTGGTGAGATTGAGATGACTGTTGAAGGAAACTATATTCGTCCGATCAACACGTTGCCGATGGAGGATTATCTTAAGGGAGTCGTACCGAGTGAAATGATGCCTTATTGGGGTGATCATGGCGGTCAAGAAGCCCTTAAAGCGCAGGCAGTTGCAGCCAGAACTTTTGCTAAAGTAGATATGCTCAATCAAGAAGCAAACCCAGATCGATATCCGTTTACTGATACTACGATGAGTCAGGTGTATAAAGGGATGCACTGGTATGACACGACGAATCGAGCGGTTGATGAGACAGCTGGGAAAGTACTGAAATACGCAAATAGTAAAGGTGAATTAGATTACATCGGTGCGTTTTACTCATCAAGTAATGGTGGGAGAGTGCTGTCCAATACAAATGCATGGGGAAGTGCACTAGTCCCTTATCTTCAAGGTAAAGAAGATCCGTACGATGAGAAAATCACTACTTCTTCAGATTTGTGGAGCTACACACTAGGGAAAGAGCAAATCGACACTACTAAATTGGACTTAAAAAAGCCTGAGTCATGGTGGGATAATGTTACTGAATTAGGTACGGATACAACAGAAATTCAAACGATCAAAAGTAGACTCGTAAGCAAATATGGATTTAACTCCAAAGACGAGATAAAGATTACGAAGATCAACGATATTTCATTTACACTTCCTCCATTCAATTCCAACGATGTTTTGAAAGGAAGCCTATCATTTAGCTATTTCATCAAACAAGAAGATGGGTTTGTAATGGAAGATGGTAAAATAAAAGAACATACAAAGGAAATCAATGATACATCCTACAACATTAGATTTATGATCGGTACGTCGATCATGAAAGGCCCTTACGTTAAGAAAATCGATAACAAAGCTGATTCTTTCACCGTTTATGGCAGCGGATTCGGACACGGTATCGGTATGAGTCAATACGGTGCATATCAGCAGTCCAAAGAAGGGCGTACGTACGATCAAATTCTTGATTTCTACTATACTGATACAAAGTTAGTGCAAGAAGGCACTGTCGTTTCGAGTGAAAGACTTTCTGGTTTAGATCGCTATGGCACAAGTGTTGCTGTATCTCAATACGGTTGGAAGAATCAATCAGATGTTGCGGTAATCGGCCGTGGAGATGTTGCGATCGATGCACTTACAGGAAGTGTATTAGCGAAGAAATATAATGCACCTCTATTGTTAACGCCGTCTACTCAACTTGACGAACGTGTCGAGGCAGAGTTGAATCGTTTGAAACCTCAAAAAATCTATATTCTTGGTGGAACTGGTGCTGTATCTGAGAGCATCGAAGGTACACTAAAAGGGAAAGCATATGTTCAGGAAGTTGAACGCGTAAGTGGGAAAGATCGCTATGAGACGGCTGTTGAAGTTGCAGAGGAAGTAGGCAATTATAATCAGGCGATTCTTGCTTCTGGGAATGATTCGTCGCCAGATGCACTTTCGATTGCTTCTTATGCTGCGGCTTCACAAGTTCCAATCTTGTTAACACCAGAGAGTAAAATAAGTACTCCGACGGATAACTACCTTCAAACCGTCAATGTTAAAAAAGCTACATTGATTGGAGGAAAGGGTGTAATATCCAACAATATTGAAGCGGAATTGAAAGAAGACGGTCTTACGATAGATCGCGTAAGTGGAAAAGACCGTTATGAAACAAGTGTTGAAATCGCAAAGACGTATGATTTTGCAGCTTCAAATGTCTTCTTTGCTAATGGAGATGTGTTTATCGATGCATTGCCTGGTTCATCTTTAGCAGCGGCTATGCAAGCACCTGTTCTTTTGACGCAAAAAGATACGTTGCCAAAATCAGTAGACAGCTATTTGAAGGGTAGTCATTCAACAAATGTTTACTTGCTCGGAGGTAAGGGTGCAATTTCTAACAGCACGGTAGAATCGATTGAGAAAAGTTTAAATTAAGAGAATGTCCCACTTTCTATTAAGAAGGTGGGATTTGTTCTATCGAAGTGTAATTTCACGGTTTATGTGTTATGCTTTTTAGAAGATATTTGGTATGAATCTATGAATAAAGTAATCAGGTACACAAATAAGCCTCACCTCTAAGGACGTGATTCGATGCACGATAAACAGGAGATCGAAATTGTATGTGATGCTTTGCGAACGTATTGGCGTCAACATCCTGAAAAGAAACTAGGTCAGTTGTTATCCGACTTATTTGATGAGCGCAGTGAAGGCAAGTCTTTTTCTGAAACGGGAGACGATGAGTGGCTGCACTGGATGCTTGAGAATAGCAAACATCAGCATCGTATCGAAAAGAAGTATCGCTATGAAGCTCAAATCAGTGATCTCGAAAAACATATTCGTCCGGAATTGATTGAAGTGATCAGACGCTTTTCAAAATAAATAAGATAGTCAAAGAGCCGCTCTCCAAATGGAGAGCGGCTCTTACTTTTCCTTATAATCAAAAGGGGGGATTAAAGGGATTACTTAATGTTTCGACTTTAGACGATGCAAGATGGGGGTAGTGTAAAGGAAAATTTTACAGGCATATTAAAATGAATGCAGGCTCACGTATGCTAAGCTATACGTGTAAACAAGAGACAAAGGAGAGAGTTAGATGACGATTAGATTTGGTATCATGGGTACTGCAAATATTGCCCGAAAAGCTCTGATCCCTGCAATGAAATCTGCAAAAAATGTTCAAGTAGTGAGTGTTGCGAGTGGAAGTGGGAAAGCGAAGGCGTTCGCAGAAGAGATGGAAATCGAAAGGTATCATGACACCTATGAAGAGATGCTTGATGATGAAACGATCGATGCTGTTTATATTCCTCTTCCAAATACTCTCCACAAGAAATGGACGATCGAAGCAGCGAAAAAAGGTAAGCATGTGTTGTGTGAAAAGCCTGCAGCGATTACAGCACAAGATGCTGAAGAAATGGTTCGAGCGTGTGAAGAAAACGGCGTTACGTTTATGGAAGCCTTTATGTATCAGTTTCACCCACAGCATGATAAGGTGCGTGATGTGATTGCTTCTGGAGAAATCGGTGATGTGAAGCATATGCGTTCAACGTTCTCTTTCTATCTTGGAGACCGCCCTGAAAACATAAGGTTGAATAGAGAACTTGGCGGTGGAAGTATCTGGGACGTTGGTTGTTATTGTATCCACTCCTCTCGTCATATTCTCGGAAGTGAGCCGACAAGAGTGTTTGTTGAAGGGAACGTTTCTGAAAACGTAGGGGTAGACCTGTCAGCGAATGGTATCCTTACATTTCCAAATGGCGTTTCCGCCTCATTTGATTGTAGTTTTGAGCGTCAAATGAACAATGTATATGAAGTATTCGGCACGAAGGGAAGTATTAAAGTGCCGTTCGCATACCGTCCTGATGCACCTAATGCTAAGGGAGTGGTCGAGATAACTAACAGTGAAGGGGAAACGAGATTCGAACCGATCGATGGTGAACAGTACACGTTGATGGTCGAGCATTTTGCAGAGTGTGCGATGGATCGTAAACGCCCTTTCTACTCCGGTGAACTGACCGTAAATAACTTAAAAGTCATCGAAGCCTCTTACGAATCACTGGAACAAAATCGTCCGATCGACATTCGATAAACGAAAAGCACACTGGCCTTTATTAGCCAGTGTGCTTTTTTAAAAGCTCTTTTGTTCCTTTAGAAAATGATGCTGAACTAGAAACAGTTAAAATTCTGTCTTCTTCAGGTGCGTTTCCTTCACCAACCCAATGGAATGTGATGTCTTCATACTTCTGTTCACGCGCAGTTACTCCCATGACCATATCCCCAGTGCTATCTCCAAAAACCAGTACCTTATTATGTTCCTTGTGCTTCACTTCAGAAATAATCCACTCAGCGCCAATTTTCTTTGATAGATCAGGGTGAATAACATCAACACCATACGTAGAGACAACGGTTTTATTTCCAGAGTCTTTAGAGATTGATTCAATCTTCGAAGCGTAATCTTGTAGGGCTTTTCTTGTATTCCTAAGATGTTCTCGATCACCAGGTTCTCCGTGAACAGCCTCAACCGTACCCATCGATTCTTTTGTATCATCCCATTCGATAAGCCCTTGGAATTCGGAATGCTTGCTTACATCGTATAGCAACTGTTTTACCTCGTCATCGATAACATAAGTAGTATCTAAGCTCCAGGAAGAAATATCGGTGCCTCGACCTTTGATCGCTCCATGCTCGGCTACACAATATAGGGTGGACCAATCGACATCGTTACTGAGAAGTGGAAACAAGTTTTCTGAAAGCCACCCTCGAGAACGACCTGTCACGAAAGAGACGATGTTTCCTTCTTTCGCAAGATCTTCCACTAACTTTACTGCATCTTCGTCTGGCTTTGCATTTTCGTCGGTTAACACGCCATCAACGTCGAACATATAAAATGCCATCAGTAGCACGCTCCTTATCTAATAGATACTGTTTAGTATAGCTAATTTTAAAAGTAGAGCAAATAAATAACCTGACGCAGTTTGCGTCAGGTTATGAGATTATGCGATTACTTCAGTTTTTACTTCTGGTGTATGGTCTTTAGAATCAGGTACCTTATCGTGGTCACTCATCAACGCAATACTACCAACACTAGCTACTAATAACATATTAACGATAAACTTTTTCATACATCTTCTCCCTTTCTAATTCATAATTTTTTTTCTAGCATCATTGGCTAGTCTAAAGTAAAAGCTGGAGTTTTTATATTGACCACTATTAAAATAGTAATCTGCCAGCATTTCTCCATAATGTGACACATGAATCCAATAGTTTTTTGTTTCAAAGTAATTTACAGCGTCCTTTAGTAGCTCTTCAGGATTATTGCTGCTATCAGTCAACTTCAATTCAAGGAGTCTAAAATGATAGATATACTCAAGATACTCAGTTTTGGTTACTAGCTTCATTCCTTCTTCAATCCAATGGCGAGCTAGCTTATAATCATTTATCTTGTAATACTCTGATGCAATTAAAAACATTGTTTTAGAACGATCTTCAATTTCATGTTCTTCATTATTTTGAAGTCCAGATTGATAGTACTGCAACGCCTTTTCAGAATTATTTAGGAATGAATAGACATAACCTAAGTCGTGATAAATAATGCTTTTTAAGCGTTTATCATTGAATGATTCAGCATACTTTAGTGCATTTTGGAAATGATGCTCAGCTTCTCCATAATTTAGTATAACGCGATTGTTTACACCGAGTAAGATCTCAGTATCAGCCGCTCGCTTGAAGTTATACTCCTTATTAAAGAGGTCTAGGCATTTCGTTGCAAGGTTATTTGACAGTGTGATTTGACTGATTCGATTGTGAACGAGTGCTTGCTGATAATAGAATTCAGCTAACTCAGCATTATTCGTTTTCATGGAAGTAAGAAGCTTGTACGCTTTAGTGTACTGTTCATTCGCTTCCTTGTATTTACGATTTTGGTAGTAATATAGTCCAAGGAAATAGTAGTAAAAGTACTCAAGATCTTCAGACAATCTTTCTTGAACATGGTATAGTTTTTCCAAAATATCGTTCGCTTTATCTGCTTCCCTAAGAAGGATGTGGTATCTGAAGGTGAGAAGGAGGTATTTTGTTAGCATATCTGGATCTTCTACTCCCTCAATCTCTTCTTCGATCCGCTTTTTGAGCAACGTTACTTCATCAAAGTTACGTAGGCGCATTTCTTTATACCAGGTATCCAAGTCGTTGTGTAATCGATTGATCTTATCTTCATCATCAACCTGTTCAAGAGATACACCCAATTCTTTACATAAATGCTCGACTAATTCCTCACTCGGCTGTGCTAGTCCATGTTCAATTTTGCTTAGATAGGGGATCGAACAAATACCTGAAGCAAGCTGTTCTTGCGTGATCCCTTTCATTTGTCTGAAATAACGGATTTTTGCCCCAATCATGAGATGCTTCCTTTCTCCTAGAACTATTCTATTACAGTTTACTAAAAATTTTAATAAATGAAAATAGATTTAAGGTTGGGAAATATGGTGAGAAAAACGGTGATAAATGTCCCATTTTGTTACTAGGTTTCCCAATATTCTCTTGTGCAAAGATTCTGATAGTATGCTATATATAAACTATAACATACAAAAGGAGGTTAAATATGGAAGAAAGGATAAAGAACATGGAAACGTTAGTCGCTAGTTTGATACAGATCATCGGTTCATTACGAAAAGAACAAAGCCTTTTGGAAGCCAAACACTCCAAGCTCCAATCCTCATATGATGCACTTCTTCTCGAAATCTCATCCCACAGACCCATTTATGATTGTGCCAAAGCTCCTCACTCTCAAGAATCACCAGTATGTGACATTTAAACTATTTGTCGTAAAACTCTTTCAATTCTTACTCGATTTCCTTATTCTATTACTACAATGCATTAGGGGGAAAAGAATTGAAGGCAATCTATAAGATAACGTTTATGGCTTTTATCCTCAGCTTATTTATCATATCTACCCACCAAGTAAACGCTGAAGAAACCGTGAAAATAATCGTGAAGTACAATGAATCTGATGAAGTAGTAAGAACACAATCTAGTAAGAGCAGCTTTGAAGTAATAGAGACAACAAAGTCTCAAAAGAACAGCGTGATGAAAGAGCTAGAAAATGCTCCAAATGTTGACTATGTTGAAGAAGATGCCCCAGTCTACCTGATGAATTCAAATGATCCTGAATTTAATAAGCAAAGAGGTTATTTATCAGAAGTTTCAACAACCGATGCATGGAATACATACATCCAGAAGGATGATGTGGTTGTAGCTGTTCTCGATACAGGGGTAGATCTTGATCATCCCGATTTAAAAGGGAACTTAGTTAAGGGGATCAACCTCCATTCAAAAGGAAAGACTCCTCAGGATAATGAAGGTCACGGCACTCACGTTTCTGGACTTATAGGTGCAACTACTGGTAATGGAATTGGCATCGCATCTATCTCAAAAGGTGTTAAGATTATGCCGATCAAGGTGATGGATGGCAACGTTGGACAGATGTCTGCGGTAGTCGAAGGCATCGAGTACGCGATGAGCCACGGTGCAGACATTATCAACCTCAGTCTCGGTTCATATAGTAACTTGAAGTCTATGGAGGACGTAATCGATAAAGCTTCCAAGAACGGGGTTCTCGTTGTAGCTGCAGCAGGTAACGACAACCTAAACAAAGTGAGATATCCCGCAGCATATGAATCTACGATTGCAGTCGGTGCTACGAATACTGGAACGGATGAGAAGGGCGCTTACTCGAATTATAGTGAAGACATTGATATCAATACCCCAGGAACGGATATTTATAGCACGTGGTTAGATGGGTACAACTATTCGACTGGGACGAGCATGTCTTCAGCTCTTGTAAGTTCAGCTGCTGGAATGATGATGCAACATGCTCCCTTTTTAACAGCAGACCAGGTTCGGAGTATCCTAATTTCTACGACGGATCCAATCGAGAATTTAAATGAGCTTGGCACTGGAAGGCTCAATGTAGTAGGGGCCATAAATAGTGTGAAAAATAAAAATCGGTTGTATGGTGAAAATGCAGTGGAAACGGCGATTGCTGTTTCACAGAATGGTTGGCCAGAGCTAAATGAAAAAGAAGTCGTGTTGGATGGCACAAATCTAAAGGGGAAGTTTGCCATATTAGCGAGCGGTTTGACGTTCCCGGACAGTCTGGCAGCTTCACCACTATCAACGTACCTTGATGCTCCTATCCTTTTGCAGCAAAAAGACTCCCTATCCGCTGCGAATAAAGAGGAGCTGATGAGACTTGGTATTACGCATGTCGTCATCGTAGGAGGAAGTGGTGCAGTTTCAAATAAAATTGAAGGCCAATTGGTTGAAAATGGGCTGCAGACGATTCGATTATCTGGAAAAGACCGTTATGAAACGTCAGTTGCAATAAACGAGGCGATCCCATTTGAAACCGACGAAGCGATGATTGCATCTGGTGAGAATTTTCCAGACGCCCTTTCGATTGCTCCTTATGCAGGAAAGATGCAAACCCCGGTTTTATTCGTTCAAAAAAACAAAGTCCCAGCCGAAGTGGCATCCTATATCAAAGACAATCGTATAACTGATTCGTATACGATCGGTGGAGAAGGGGTCATTACAAGTCAAACTACTAACTCACTCGGCGTTCCTACTACAAGAATTAGTGGAAAAGATCGTTATGAAACAAACTACCAAGTGATTAAGAGATTCAATTCTTCAAATCTAGAACATATTTATATTGCAACAGGTACAAACTTCCCGGATGCTCTTGTTGGAGGAGCACTCGCTTCAAAAAAAGATAGCCCGATCATGCTAACGCATCCAGATAAGTTACTTCCGGAGGTCTCACAAGAGTTGACTTATTTAAGAAACAGAGGAGCACATTCGTATAACATTTTAGGTGGCTACGGCGCTATTTCTGTTGAGCTTGCTTGGACCATTGATCATCGCCTTCTCTATTAGCTTCGATTAATTTCGAGGCTTTTTTTTGTGGGTTAGTAGAATTAGAGAATATTCTCAACCATATTGTTATATTATTTAAAATTCTTGTAATTTTATACAATTTTTTGTTGACGGTTTGTAATGTTACCAGTAAACTGAAAATACAGAAATTTTTTAAATATCTAACGGGGGAGGGTCGGATGAAGAGGGATTTTTTAAACTAACTTAGGGGGAAATTTATACATGACATTCAAGAACAAAGTTCTTTCCGTCGTTGCTGGGGCATCTTTGATCGCCTCATCTTTTGCGAGCGTCGGATACAATCCGGAAGTGGCTGATGCAGCATTACAAGAGACGAAGAAGTTTAAGGCACCCATATCTCAAGAGATTTCTGCTCTTGCACTAAGTGGTGAGCAATCTCAAGAACTAATCGTTGTTACAAAAGGGAAGAAAGATATTAGCTCTCAACTAAAGAAGTTGGGTGTCAAAGTAAAGGACAACCATAAGAACTTTATTTACTTAACAGAAATGCCTACATCGAAAGTTATGGATGTTTATAACATGAAAGATGTAGCGTCACTAGGTAAGAATGGAACAGTAGAACTTGAAAAAACATTCGACGATCCAGATATCAAACCAGTTAATGAACTAGGTGGAGAAGTGGATGGTCCGCAAACTGAGGAAACTCACGGTGCGACTGGTGTAGATGAATTTCATAACAAATATGATGGTTCCGGCATAAGAGTAGGAATCATTGACTCTGGTCCAGATCCAGGTCATGAAGCGTTTACAGCTACTTTAAAAGATGGCTATTATGGGAAGTCAAAAATCGTAGGGGTTCGCGATTATACGATTGGTGACCAGACACGCGAGCGAGATTCTGAAATACCTCTAGCTGAAGGTGACGTTATTTTTGATCAAACGTTCGATGAGGGCGCTTCTTTCACTGCTGATGGTGATACATATGTAACAGCAGGAATCGATGCTTCTGATGATAAATACCATTTTGGTATGCTTGCACCAGATTATAACTCTGGTGACATGAATGCTGATGGCGAAATGACAGAAGATCATAATAAAGACGAACCAGGTAACGATGCTGACGCGTACGGCGTATTGATGGTTGATGACAAGGTTTACATCGATAATGATAACGATAAAGACTTCTCTGACGAAATGCCATACAAAAACAACGAAGCTGGTACGTTCGATGTAAATCCAGATGACAATCTTGTAGGGGCTAACTTCCGTGTTAACTCTCTCGATCCTGAAGGTCAATTTGCTAACATTTTCTTCGATGTTAACGGACACGGAACTCACGTTTCTGGTATTACAGCAGCAGACGGTCCTGCACGCACAAACTCTTTAGGTGCAGTTTCTAAAGATGGTGTTGCTCCAGGTGCTGAGCTTGTGGGTCTTAAAGTATTTAAGGCAGAAGGTGGAGCTTCAAGCTACAGCATTATGTCCGCAATGGTTGATGCTGCACTTCCTGAATCTATGGGTGGATTTGAAACGGATGTCGTTAATATGAGTCTTGGTTCATTGCCAGATTTGAATGATGGTACAGACTCAGATGACCAACTAGCGAACATCCTATCTGAAGAATTCGGTACGATCTTCTCGATGTCTGCTGGTAACTCTGGTCCAGGAGCAGATACTGTAGGATCACCTGGAACAAGTACAGCTTCTGTTTCAGTAGGAGCACACATAGACGAAACGATGTGGGCAACAGAATATGGTGCATATCCATACGGTAAGAATGAAGATGGATCTCCGAAAGAAGGAGATGGTCTTTGGTACTTCTCGTCTAACGGTCCTCGTGAAGACGGAATGCAAAAACCTGATATCGTAGCACCTGGTGCAGCGTTTGCAGCTTACCCTGCTCAATTAGGTAATTATGCAGTTCTTCAAGGTACTAGTATGTCAGCTCCTTATGTAGCTGGTGCTCTAGCGCTATTAAAACAAGCATCTCTTAAAGATCGTGTTCCATTCGATTATGAAACTGCACGCGAAGCGTTGATTCAAACAGCTAAGCCACTTGATGGTTACAAACGTACACAACAAGGTGCTGGATTAATCGACGTACCTGCTGCATTTGAATACTTAAAGAAAAACTTTGTTAATGATTTAAAAGAAGTAAATGTTAAAGTCTACCACGGTGAAAAAGTTTCTGGTGGTGCAGGACTTTACGTAAGAAATCAGGAGGTTCCTGAGAAGGTTGATGTTTTAATTGAGAACCCAACAGATGAGAAGAAAACGCTCTCAATCACTCCATCTGAAAGCTGGTTTACTCCTTCTAAGAAATCAATCACGTTAGAGCCTGGCAAGAGTGAAGCAATCACAGTAACATATGATAAATCTCAGCTTGAAGTTGGAAGAAATGAAGGTACGTTAGTGATCGATGATTCTTCCACAAGCTACGTAGAAGCTAGATCTCACCAAACAATTATTATGGGTGAACAGTTTACTTCAGATAACAAGTATCGCTTTAGTGACGAAAACGAAGTACAAGCTTCTCAAACGAAGCACTATTACTTTGATGTAAAGCCAGGTATGGAAGAACTTCGTTTTGCACTTGAAGCATTACAAGAAAACGGTGAATACCAGGGTCGCGTTCGTATGATCGTCTTTGATCCGAACGGTACTGAAGTAAGTAGCTATCAGGGGTACGCTGGTTACGGTAATGGCGGATTGCCAGTTGAAGAAAACGTATTTGAAAGCCCTAAATCAGGAGTATGGGAAGTTGCGATCTACGGTACATTTGGACCTGAAGAAGGCAAAGAAATGAACAAATTCAACTTTGAAGCATTTGTTCAAGGTGTCGTAAAATCCCCAGGACAAATTGACCTTGGTCAAACACCTGCTGGTTTTGAAACAACAAAAGAAGTAATGTTTGAAAACTACATGTCTACTTCTAAGAAAGTAGTATTGGAAACTGGTGATTTCAGCAAGGCTGAAACCATGAAGAAACGTGTAGATGTTCCACTACAAAATTATTATTTGCAAGAGCTTGACCTTGAAAACAATATTTCTCTAGAAGTTACTACTACAAATCCTGCTGATCCGGGAGATGATGTAGACTTAGAGTTTTATAAGGTCACTGAAGAAGGATTTGTCATGATTGCTAGTTCTGGTTCAGCTTCTTCTGACGAAGGGGTAAAACTAAAGAACCTAGAAGATGGCAAATATGTTGCAGCAGTTTATGGTTACTCTACTGTTAATGGTAAAGCAACTAAAGTAGATTTTGCAGTTACTGAACAAAAAGTAACAAGCCCTGGCGTCAAAGGTGAAGGCGAACTAAAAGCAACAGATAAGACGTTTGATCTTGGAGTAGGAAAGTCTCTTAAAACAGATGTGAAGATCACTGCACCTGATAAATCTGGCGATTACACTGCTGGTGTATTCTTAAAAGATGCTGACACAGGTGAAGTCCTTTCAATCCTACCAGTATCTGTTGATGGTGGCGTAGTCGATGTCATCAAAGGTAAAGACCGTGAAGGTACTGCAATTGCGACTTCAAAGGAAATGTATCCAAATGGATTCGGAGAAGATGATAGCAAAACAGTTGTGATCACAACTGGCTATGACTTCCCTGATGCCCTGTCTGTAGGACCTCTAGCATCTGCTTACGGTGCTCCAATCTTACTTGCAGGACCAAAAGGAAAGCTTTCCGATCAAGTGAAAGTTGAAATTTCTCGTCTGGGTGCAGAAAATGCAATTATCGTTGGTGGAACTGGTGTAGTTTCTGATGACGTAGTTGTACAACTTGCTGAACTTGGAATGAGTGCGAAGAATGTTGAACGACTTTCTGGTAAGAGTCGATTCGACACAAACATTAAGATTGTCGACCACTTACAGAGTGAACTTGAATTTGCTGGTAATGGTGTCTTCCTTGCAACTGGCATGACCTATGCAGACGCGCTAAGTGCTGCAAGTGTAGCTGGTGAAAATGGAATGCCAATCGTACTAACGGATGGTAAGAAGTTAACGAAGGAAGCAAAAGAAGTTCTCGCTGGTGAAAATGTATATGTTCTAGGTGGTACAGGCGCAATTTCTGACAATGTGTTCGAAGAAGTTGAAAAGATTGCTTCCAGTACTGAACGTCTGAAAGGTAAGAATCGTTATGGAACGCTTGCAGCAGTTCAGACGATGTTCGCAGATTCTACTGATACACTTTATGTAGCAAGCGGACAGACGTTCCCTGATGCTCTTGCTTCAGCTCCACTTGTAACAATGAACAACGGAACGATGATCCTGGTACAGAAAAATGATGTTCCAGGTGAAGTTGAATCATTCCTAACGAAGTACCTTTACACGAATGATATTACTTCTGTAAAAGTACTAGGTGGAAATGGCGCAGTTAGCGAAATGACGAAAGACGAGCTACAAAAGCTAGTGAAGTAATGTTGATTACTTGAGATGCTACCGATCACAGATCGGTAGCATCTTTTTGTTTTCGACTAGTTTAAACAAAGAAGAACAATTTTCGATATATTGTTTATTTTGTGGGGGTCTCTCTATATAATTGAAACTAAGTATTAGTAAATGTAATCAAATAAGGATAATATTTCTAACTAAATCTGAGGGGGACTTTGGTTGAACAAAGTAATGAATATCGTACTGTTACTAGCATGTATAGTTGTCATTATATTAGGAAAGAGTCATTGGGAAAGTAGAGCGACTGATTATGAAGGAAGCGCTGGAGCTACTGAAGTAAGTTCAGAAGGGGTGAAAGATAAGGGAGATAATAAGAATCAGAACTCTGAAGGAATGAATGAGCTCGCCTCAAATCTCCCCACAGAATTAACAAAAGCGATTCAAAACGGTGAACTTCCCGTAAAAGTGGAGGCGGTAGGTTCTGCGGCTACATCTGAAGATGCAGTCGGCTGGCCAGCAGTGTTACAAGAAAACCTGGACAATACATATGGAGACGGAGTATTTGAGCTAACGGTTAAGTCATTTGGAGACAAAACGTCAGATGAGGTTGTTCAGGAGATTACAGCTTCTAACGTAGATGTGCTGCTACTAGAACCTTTCTTACTTAAAAATAATGGGATTATCCGTATTGAAGATTCTCTTGAAATCACAACCAACTTGATAAATAAATATAAAAAAGTGAATGAAGATGTCACCATTATGATTCAGCCATCGAATCCTTTATACGATGCGACGTATTATCCTTTACAAGTAGAGGATCTTGAAAGCTTCGCTTCGGATCATGACTATATTTATCTAGATCACTGGGAAGCTTGGCCAGCTTTAGATGATGAAAAGATGAACGAGTACCTCACAGATAAAAGCGAGCCGAATGAGATGGGCCACAACATTTGGGCGCAATACTTAACATCGTATTTCACCGGTAATTAAGTAAAACAGTTTGATAAAATAAGAAGAGTGGTATAGAAAATTTAGTATGTGCAAAAAGGCATCTGATCGGTTGATGTCTTTTTGATTTTAGTCGATTTAACAAAATAATTGATATTGAAAATAATTACTATACAATTACTATAGAAGATTTTATTATATAGATGTCTTTACAAGTATGTTCATAAAATATAAAGTCCGGTAGAAAACTATATATAGGAAATTGAAAAGGAGATTTTACACATATGAATTTTGCAATTGTAGGTTGTGGCCATATAGCAAAGAAACACGCTGATGCAATTCAAGCAGCTGAAGGTGCTACGCTGTTTGCTGTTTGTGATACTGTTGCTGAAAAAATGGAACCATTTGTAATAGATTATGGTGTTGAAGCTTTTGATGATTTTAGCAAATTATTGGCGAATGACAACGTAGATGTGATTAACATCTGTACGCCAAGTGGTTTTCATGGCGATCTTGCCGTACAAGCAGCGGCTGCCGGGAAACACATCGTGGTAGAAAAGCCAATTGCTCTTACTCTTGAAGATTCTCAACGCATTATCGATGCATGCAAAGAAAATAATGTTAAGCTATCAGTAGTGCACCCGAACCGTTTCCGTCCAGTGATGATGGAGATTAAAGAGTTAATGAACCAGGGTAAGATTGGTAAATTAAGTCACGCAAACGCTACTGTTAGATGGAATCGTAATCAAGCTTACTATGACCAGGCCCCTTGGAGAGGGACAAAAGCTCTAGACGGCGGCGTTTTAATGAATCAAGCGATACATAATTTGGACTTGATTCTGTGGCTGATGGGCGATGCTGAGGAAGTTTACAGCATGAGTGCTACAAGACTTAGAGATATCGAAGCGGAAGATGTTTCAACAGGCGTTATTCGGTTTAAAAATGGATCACTAGGTGTGATTGAAGCTGCTACTACGATCTATCCTAAGAACCTTGAAGAGACGATCAGTTTGTTCGGTGAAACTGGTTCGGTAAAAATTGGTGGTACAACAGCTACCCTCTTTGAACACTTGACGATCGAAGATTTAAATGACGAAGAGAGCAACACACTTATCGAGAAAGTGAAAGCTGATCCATTCGGTAAACCAGGACATCAGTGGATTATTGAGGATATGGTAAAGGCTATTGAGGAAGATCGTGAGCCTGTCGTAACGGGTGAAGACGGTAAGAAGGCACTAGCACTCGTATTAGCGCTATACGACTCTGCAGAAACGAATGCTCCAATCAAAATACGCGATTAATATAAAAGAAAGTAGGAATAATCATGGTTGATATTCAATTGAACACGAATGCAAAGGAACTTTTAGCAAAGATTGAAAACAAAACAGCTACAATCGGTGTAGTCGGTTTAGGTTACGTTGGCCTACCACTAGCTGTTGAAAAAGCAAAAGCTGGTTACAATGTTATTGGTTTTGATGTTCAGGAAAAGCGAGTTGGCCTCGTTAATGATGGTATCAATTATATCGGAGATGTTGTGGACGAAGAGCTTGCAGAGTACGTTGAAAAGAAGCAATTAGTTGCAACGACCGATTATTCAAGAATTACAGACGTTGATGCTGTAGCGATCTGTGTTCCGACTCCACTTGATGTGTACAAGCAGCCTGATACTTCTTATGTTGAAAGCTCTGCAAAAGAAATTGCGAAGTATCTACATGATGGAATGCTTATCGTGCTTGAAAGTACAACTTACCCAGGTACAACACAAGAAATCTTAAAACCAATCCTTGAAGCGACAGGTAAAGTATGTGGGGAAGACCTCTTTATTGCATATTCTCCTGAACGAGTTGACCCAGGTAACAAAATCTATAATACAAAGAACACACCAAAAGTTGTCGGTGGTATTACACCATCTTGTACAACAGTCGCTTCAGCGATGTACCGTAATGTGTTAGAAGGCGATGTGCACGAAGTCTCAAGTCCTGCTGTCGCTGAGATGGAGAAGATTCTAGAAAATACTTTCCGAAACATCAATATCGCACTTGCAAATGAAATGGCGATTCTATGTAACAAGATGAACATCGACGTTTGGGAAGTGATCGATGCTGCAGCTACGAAGCCATACGGATTCATGCCGTTCTACCCTGGACCAGGTCTTGGCGGTCACTGTATTCCGATCGATCCATTCTATCTTACATGGAAAGCTAGAGAGTATGACTATCATACACGCCTGATCGAAATCGCAGGTGAGATCAATACGAGCATGCCTGATTTCGTTATCGATCGCTGCATGCAGATTTTAAACAAAGATAAAAAAGCTCTGAACGGTGCACGTGTCGTTGTTCTAGGGGTTGCATACAAGAAGGATATTGAGGATGTTCGTGAATCTCCAGTCCTACCTATCCTTGAGCAGCTAGAGGAAGCTGGTGCAGACTGGATCGTAGCAGATCCACACGTTGAATCCTTTAAAGTAGCAGAAAGAGTGAATGAAACCGTTGCTCTAACGGAAGAGCTCGTTGAGAATGCGGACTTAGTCTTACTAGCGACTGACCATTCTGACTTTGACTATCAAATGATCGCAGAGAGAAGTACTGTTATCTTTGATACACGTAATGCATTCAAAAACGTCGAAGAAAAACCAGAGAAATATTATAAGTTATAAAGTCCTTTATGAAGAGGCGTAGATGGTATCATCTATGCCTCTTACTTAAGAAGATAATACGAAGGGAGTTATTATAATGAAGATTTTAACGGTGTTAGGAGCAAGACCTCAATTTATTAAAGCTGCTCCAGTTTCCCGAGAACTGAGAAAGCGCCATACAGAGTTGATCGTACATACAGGTCAACATTACGATAAAAATATGTCAGAAATTTTCTTTGAGGAACTAGAAATACCTAAACCAGATTTTAATTTAGGAGTAGGTTCAGGAAATCATGGGAAGCAAACGGGTGAGATGTTAGCTAAGATTGAGGAAATTATTTTGCAAGAAACTCCTGATTACTTACTAGTATACGGAGATACCAACTCTACGCTTGCAGGAGCTTTGGCTGCATCCAAATTACATGTACCTGTAATTCATATCGAAGCAGGTCTTAGAAGTTTTAATAAACACATGCCTGAAGAAATTAACCGTATTATGACTGATCATGTTTCAGACATATTGTTCTGTCCGACTAACACGGCTGTTGAGAACTTGCAGAATGAAAATGTTCAAGAAAATGTATATAACGTTGGCGATGTCATGTATGACGCAGTAGAATTCAATCGAAAACTGGCTGAAAAAAAATCTACAGTTCTTTCTGATATCGGTGTAAGTTCTAAAGAATATCATCTTATTACAGTTCACAGAGCTGAAAATACAGATGATCGTGACAAAATGGAAAATATCCTAACCGCATTCTCAAAAATAAATGATGTTAAAGTCTGGCCAATTCATCCTCGCACAAAAAAAGTTATCGAAGATCAAGGCTTTGATTTAAATTCTGTACCAAACTTACATGTAATTGAGCCAGTAGGTTACTTAGATATGTTAACTCTCGAACAAAACTCTAAAAAGATTATTACAGATTCTGGTGGGGTTCAAAAAGAGGCATATTTTATGGAGGTCCCTTGTGTTACTTTGAGAGATCAAACAGAGTGGGTAGAAACCTTAGAAGATAATGCTAATGTTCTCGTAGGAACCGACCTTAAAAAAATCGTTCAAGCGGTAGAAGAACCTGTAACGCCAACATATAAGAACTTATTTGGTGATGGTCGAGCTTCAGAGAAAATAAGTGAAATGATTCGGTAAGCATTATTAGACAAGGATGAGATTGATGAAAATTACACTACTTAGTCAACATTTCCCTCCAGAGATAGGCGCACCTCAAATTAGATTATATGAGGTAAGTAAGGAACTACAGAAGAAGGGACACCAGGTGGAGGTTATTACTGCATTTCCCCATCATCCTCATGGAATAATTCCAGAAGAATATAAAGGAAAGTTTTATGTTCGTGAAACATATGACTCAATACCTGTTCATAGAAGTTGGATCTACCCTTCTCCTAAAGGAAGTTTTTGGAGAAGGCTTGTATCTTACTTTTCGTTCACATTCAGTGCATTTTATTCAGTATTAAAGTCAGGTAAGACTGACGTAATCATATGTAATTCTCCTCCACTTTTTTTAGGCTTAACAGGTCTTATTGCTTCAAAAATGAAACGCTCTAAATTCGTCTTTAATGTAGCTGATATTTGGCCTGAATCAGCTGTGGAGTTAGGCATTGTTAAAAATAAAAAATTTATTCGTTTAGCTGAGAAACTCGAAATGTTTCTATATAGGAAGTCATGGAAACTAGCAGCCGCAACAGAAGGCATCCAAGAATATCTAATCAAAAAAGGTAAATCTAAAGAGAATGTCTTTTTACTACCGAACGGAGTAAATACTGAAACATTTCAACCTCAATCCCCTGATAATAATTGGGTAGAAAAGTTAGACGCTCTTAATAAAACTGTTTTTACATTTGCAGGGCGAATGGGTTATGCTCAAGGGCTAGATTCAATTCTTCATGCTGCGAAAAAAGTGCAAAGTATTAAGCCTGACATTCAATTCTTATTTGTGGGGGATGGCCCTGAAAAGCAAAAGTTAATTGAACTTTCAGCTGAGTTAGGGTTAAATAACACCCTTTTTCATGACTCTGTACCGGTGTCAGAGATGCCGAATATATTCTCTGTAACAGATTTTAGTATCGTTTCCTTAAGAAATATTGAGTTGTTTAAAGGAGCAAGACCTTCTAAGATTTTCCCTGCTTTGTCCACCGCAACTCCTGTTTTATACTGTGGAACAGGTGAAAGTGCAGATTTTATTTCTGAAAAAAAATGCGGGATAATTGCTGAACCAGAAAATGTTGAAGATATTGCAGAGAAAATGATTTATTGTGCTAACTTATCTACTAAAGATCAAGATGAAATTGGGGAAAATGGAAGAGAATTTGTGTTGAAAGAATATTCATGGGGAAAAATTGTAGATGAATTACTAATAAACCTTAAAGTAGATAAAGGAAAATAAGATGAGGAGGAATGGGATGCATGTCTTAATCGTCCCTTCTGGTTACCCTATGGAGGGCAAACCTTATAGGGGCATCTTTTACAAAGAGCAAGCCACTGCTTTAAGTAAAGCAGGATATAAGGTAACTGTCGCGTTTCCTGAAATATGGAGCTTAAAGGCTATTAGAACTCACAAAGAAAAAGGAAAAATAACTAAACAAATTGAAGACGGGGTAATGACTTACCGCTTTAAAGGCTTCAATTTCTTTGGAAATGCTCCATATAGTACAGAACTGATTTTTAAAAAACGCTTAAAATCATTGTATAAGCAAATAGTAAGTGATATCGGCAAACCTGATATTATTCATGCCCATTCATGTCTATGGGGAGGCTATGGTGCTAGTGAGTTAAGTAAGAAAGAACGTATTCCTTTGATTATTACGGAACACTCTTCTGCATTCGGTCGAAATATGCTTAAACCTTATCAAGAAAAACTTGCTAAGGCAGCATTTAGCAAAGCAGATGAAATCATTTCAGTTGGACCTGGTTTAAAAAAAGACTTAGTTTCTTATACCAAAAAAGATATCAAATTGATACCAAATTTTATTGAAATGGAACACTTAAACCCTAAAGCGTCCAACGCTTCAAATAAAGGATTTAACGTACTGATTGTAGCAAATTTGAATGCAAACAAAGGTGTTGACCTGCTTATCACTGCTTTTTCTCAAGCATTTAACCAAGGGAATGAAACGTTGAGAATTGCTGGTATAGGAGAAGAAGAAAACCGTTTGAAAAAATTAGTTGAGAAATACGGCCTTGAATCAAGAATTACATTTTTAGGTGCACTTTCAAGAGAAGATGTTTTAAAAGAGATGGTACAAGCAGATGTGCTTGTGTCTTCAAGCTATTATGAGACCTTTGGTGTAGCTTTAGTTGAAGCATTAGCAGTTGGCACACCCATTATTGCAACGGATAGTGGTGGTCCTAGTATGATCGTAAACGATTTGAATGGATTATTGATTCAACCAGGAAGTGCTTCCGAGCTAGCTCATGGATTAACATATATGAAAGAGCATCAAAAAGATTATAATCCTATAACAATCCATAAAGATTGTAAAGAAAGATTTGGCAAAGAGGCTGTCATTCGTAAACTTCACCAAGTTTATAACAAGTTAGTTTGATCTGAAAGTAGGTAGTATGAAATGAAAGTTTGTCATTTAACCTCGGTCCACTCTCCTAATGATATAAGGATTTTTATAAAGGAGTGTCGCTCACTTCAGAAAGCTGGATATGACGTATCCTATGTCGTACCGAATACAACTTCTTTTGTAAAAGATGGAGTGAATATTGTTGGAGTGGCTTCTGATGCAAAAAATGAAAGAAATAGAATGATCAACACAACAAGAGAAGTATATAATGCGGCTCTAAAAGTAGACGCGGACATCTATCATTTCCATGACCCTGAACTTATTCCAATTGGACTTAAGTTAAAGAGAAAAGGGAAAAAAGTTATTCATGATATACACGAAGACGTACCTAGACAGATCTTAGAAAAGCAGTGGATACCAAAGTATCTTCGTAAAAGTATTAGCGTTGTTTTCGAAAAGTATGAACACTACGCTGCAAAAAAATTCGATGCTGTCATTACTGCAACTCCTTATATTTGCGAAAGGTTTAAACGTATAGGTTCAAACGCTTATAATGTAAATAATTATCCCATTTTAAGTGAATTGTATATGGATAATTCAGATTCGGAAAGAAAAAAATCTGCGGTCTGCTTTATTGGTGGGATAACCAAAATTAGAGCAGCAAAAGAAATGGTAGAAGCTATAGGAAAAACTAATTCAACCCTTATACTAGGCGGAAACATAGCACCGAAAGAATTAAGAAAAGATCTAGAAGCAAATACTGGTTGGGAAAATGTGAGAGATATGGGGTTCGTAGACCGAGAAACTGTTGCTGGTGTAATGTCTGAGTCTCTTGCTGGTTTGGTTCTATATCATCCACTTCCTAACCATATAAACGCCCAACCTAATAAAATGTTTGAGTATATGTCAGCGGGAATTCCTGTGATTGGATCTAACTTTAAATTATGGGAAGATATCATTAAAGGTAATGATTGCGGTCTTTGTGTTGACCCATTAAACCCCGATGAAATCGCTAATGCAATTAATTGGATAACAACTAATCCACAAAAGGCTGAGGAAATGGGTAAGAATGGAAGAGAAGCCATTGAGCAAAAGTACAATTGGGAAAAAGAAAGCAAAACATTGATAGATATTTATCAGAACTTACAAAAAACTTACTGAAAGAAGGCTAACAAATGAAAGTACCTATGCTTGACCTAACAGAACAATACCAATCATTAAAAAGTGAAATTGGCGTGGCTTTAGAGGAAGTAATGTCAAGTTCACGATTTATTCTTGGTGATAATGTTAAGAAACTTGAGCAAGATGTAGCAGACTTTAGCAACGCTACTCACAGCGTCGGAGTTGCAAATGGTAGTGATGCACTTCACATCTCTTTATTAGGATGTGGAGTAAAAGAAGGGGACGAAGTAATATGTCCAGCCTTTACCTTTTTCGCAACAGCAGGTGCAATAGCACGAGCAGGGGCAACTCCTGTGTTTGTAGACATTGACCCAAAGACTTATAATATTGACCCTTCGGCTGTAGCCAAAGCAGTCACAGATAAAACAAAAGCGATTATTCCTGTCCATTTATATGGACAGATGGCTGATATGGATGCACTTAAACAGTTAGCAGACAAACATGACCTAGCTATCATTGAAGACGCAGCACAATCCATTGGAGCTGAATACAAAGGCAAGAAAGTTGGAGAACTTGGTACTACTGCAACGTATAGCTTCTTTCCAACCAAGAACCTCGGAGCATATGGAGATGCAGGTATGATCATTACAAGTGATGATGAAGTTGCGGAGAAAATGCGAGTTATAAGAGTGCATGGTAGTAAACCAAAATATTATCACCATGTATTAGGATATAACAGTAGATTGGACGAACTTCAGGCTGCAATTTTAAATGTTAAGTTCCCACACCTTACTGATTGGAATAAGAAAAGAATCGAAAAAGCTGAATATTATACAGAATTACTGAATGAGCATCTTGGAGATAAAGTTGTGACTCCTTTTGTAGAAGAACATAACTATCACATCTTCCACCAATATACAATTCGAGTACCAGAGCGAGACAAGTTGCAATCTTTCTTAAAAGACGAGGGCATTGCTACAATGATTTATTATCCTAAACCACTACACCTTCAGCCTGTATTCTCAAACCTTGGTTATAAAGAAGGCGATCTTCCTCATACAGAAAAAGCATGTTCGGAAGCTCTCTCTCTTCCAATGTTCCCAGAATTAAAGAAAGAACAGCAGGAGACTGTTGTGGAAGCAATTAAAAACTTCTACGAAAGCAATAAGGAAGGAGAAGCATAATCTATGCAACCTGTACAGATAGGTCAAAATGTTGTTATTGGTGAAAATGTAACTTTTGGAGAAAATGTTTCGTTGGGCAATAATGTTATAATTTATGATGGAGTACAGTTAGGAAATGGAGTTATGGTCCAAGACAACGTTATAATTGGTAAGCAACCTGCTCGAGCTAAAAACTCCATACTTCCAGAGGTGAAAAAATTACCACCAACAAAGGTAGGTTCAGGCTGCACAATCGGTACTTCATCAATTATTTATGCTAATGCGGAGTTAGCTGATGATGTTTTCGTTGCAGATCTTGCTACCATCCGTGAGCGCGTTACTGTTGGTGAAAAAACGATTGTTGGACGCGGTGTGGCAATCGAAAACGACTGTAGGATTGGTGTTAAGTGTAAATTGGAAACTAACTCCTATATTACTGCCTATTCTGAGCTAGGTAATAACGTTTTTGTTGCACCTTATGTTGTAACAACTAACGATAATTATTTAGCAAGATCATCTGAAAGATATGAACATTTTAAAGGAGTAACGATTCATGATGGGGGAAGAATAGGAGCAAATGCTACAATACTTCCTGGAAAGACAATTGAAAAAGATGGTACCGTCGCTGCTGGTAGTGTTGTTACGAAAGATGTGGAAGCAGAAATGCTTGTAGTTGGCTCGCCTGCAAAACCAGTTAGAAAAGTTCCAGAAACTCAACTTCTTAAAAACCAATAAGAAGCTTCCCGTATAGACGAATGTAGAGTTTTTGAATTGAAAAGAGGCGTTATGTTTGGCAAACAACAAGTCGCGAATGAGGCGAAGAAGGAAACGCTCTATTCTTAGAAAAATTATTCTGTTGATCTCTGTAATCGCAGTAATCGTGGTTGGTTATGGTGCTTATGTTGCATTGCAAGGATATCAAGCATCTAAGAAGACTTTTAACGAATTAGAGCGTGGTACACAATCAGAATTGCGTGGAGAGGCTGTTAAGATAGGTGAAGATCCTTTCTCGATCTTGCTTATGGGAGTTGAAGACTATTCAACAGGTGGCGATAATGGCCGTACTGATACCTTAATTTTGTTGACAATAGATCCAAAGAAAAAAACTGCCAAAATGGTTAGTATTCCTCGTGATACCAGAGTTGAAATAGTTGGTAGGGGAGAAATGGATAAGGTTAACCACGCTCATGCTTTTGGTGGTCCTGATATGACGATAAACACCATTGAAAACTTCTTAGATATACCTATCGATTATTATGCTAAAGTAAATTTCCAAGGATTTAAAGATATTATAAATGAAATTGATGGCGTGAAGGTAGATGTACCGTTTGATTTCTGGGAATACAGTGACGAAGAAAATCGCAAGAAAATCCAGTTTACTGAAGGGCCAATGAAATTAGACGGTGAAGAAGCGTTAGCATATGTACGAATGCGAAGGTTTGATAGTGATTTTGGCCGAAGCGATAGGCAACGCCAAGTAATTGATGCAGCATTAGACAAAACATTGTCGGTGTCGGGCCTTTTTAAACTAGATGACATAGCTGACCATTTGGGAGACAATATTCAAACAAATTTAACTGCTTTAGATATCGTTACTTTAAAGAAGAATTTTACAGATTTAAAATCATCGAATATAGAGAACCTCAAATTCGAGGGAGAAGACTCTCGAATAAATGGAATATATTATTTTGAACCTTATGAAGAAAATGTAAATGAAATAGAGCAGATTCTCAAAAACCATTTGAATCATGAGAGCACATCTGAGGAATAATTCCTTAGATGTGTTTTTGTGAAGAATATAGTGATTATTGAATGCTCAGTAATTTAGTTACTAAGGAGTTTCAAATATGAGTAAAAAAGAGCAATCCTTTGTACATGACCTGGTTTATTATGCCATCACCTATATTGTTCCAATGATCGTTGGGTTTTTACTTGTCCCTATCTTTACTAGTAATTTCACAACTGCTGAATACGGACAATATAGTCTAATTAATGCTTCGGCAGGATTTCTGGGTATACTATCAGTGAACTGGATAAATGTAGCATTTATTCGGTACTATACAAATGATGAAAAGGATAATAAGGAACAGCAGTTAATTATCGTTTCTATAGCTGTATTGACGGGATTAGTTACACTTATTTCAATGATTTTATATGTGATGAGTTACTTTGGCGTTATAGATGGAATTATTCCAAGTGAATATTTATGGTTAACAATCGTATTATTATATTCCGCAAACCTTCATTCCTTTTTCTTCTCGTATTTAAGGGCTAATCGTAAAGCTAGGTTTGCTACTGTTCTAACGACCTTAACGATACTAATTAGATTCTTATTATTTATTTATCTGTTACATAGTTTTGATTTAAGTATTGCTTCGATTCTAATTGCAACGATTGTTTCAGATATCATTTATTCATCAGTAGTACTTTATAAAGAAAGAAAGAAAATACGCCTAATTAAAGTGGATAAACTTGATTTTGACTTTATCAAGGAGTATTTTAAATATGGTTTTCCGTTTATTTTAATACTAGGAGTTCATTGGCTATTAACGCTCTCAGATCGTTTTATGTTAAAGTTTCTAACAGATAGTAGCGAAGTGGGAATTTATGCAATTAATTATTCATTCGCACAGCAAATCATGATGCCGTTGATTACAATATTCATGTCCACTGCTGAGCCTATATTATTTCGGAAATATCGAGATAGTCCCGAAGCAGAAGTTAACAAAACACTTAATAATATATTTAAGTATTTTTTTATCATGATACTACCCGCAGTGGTTGGGCTGTCAGTCGTCTCTAATAATATAACATCTCTCTTTATCAAAAATGATTTTAAAGCTGGTTTTGTAATTATACCAATCATTACATTTGGGTTTTTATTTTTAGGTATAAGACAGTATCTTAACAAAAGCTTAGAACTTGTTAAAAAGAGTAAAGAAATAGCAAATATATCGATTGTAGCCGCGGTAACCAATATTTTATTTAATCTTATTCTTATTCCTATGTATGGATATATTGGGGCAGCATGGGCAACGCTCATCGCCTACTTTGTTTACTTTATCTTATCGTTCTATAAAACTAACCATTTGTCTCATCTTAGAATTGTGTTTACGAGCTCCCATATAAAAATTATTACAGCAACAGTTATTATGGGCGTAAGTGTTTACGGAGCAAATTTCCTACCCATCAATAATATACCTATATTGCTTTTTGTTCAGGTGTTGTTAGGATTAATCATCTATTTTGTATCATTACTATTATTAAGAGTAATCAATGATGAGATTTTTCACCTTTTCAATCGTTTTAAAAAGAAAGGTAGCTGACAGAAAAAGTGAGTGAATCAAAAGTTAATTATCGTCTTTATCATCCTAATGATTTTTCTTCATATGTAAAATTATATTCTAAAGTCTTTGGCAAAAGCATGTCTAAGGAATATTTCGAGTGGAAATTTTGTAATACAAATAACCCAGCTGTCATTTTTTGTGCTTTTAATAAAGAAGGAGCAATGGTGGGGTCTAGAGTAATTTTAATCACTAAGTTAACGGTTGCTGGCAATCAAGTAAAAGGAGCTCAATCTGTTGATTCCATGGTTGATCCGGATTATCGAGGAATGGGAATATATAAGCAATTAAACTTAATGGCGTTAAAAGAACTAGAAAAAATGGATGTGAAGCTCATTTATACTTTCCCTAATGATCAATCATTCCCTCCACTAAAAAAATTGGGTTGGAGAGAAATCACTCCGATTAACATTAGGGTGAAAGTTTTAAGCTTAGAAGCAGTTGTGCCAACTATTCCATTCATTACGCCTGTAATTTCATTCCTTGATAAAATGATGAAAACGAAAGAAAAGAAATATAATAATAAAATTCAAGAAATCCAAACATTCAACAAAAGTCACGAAGATTTTATGTATACTGCTTTGAAAAATAAGACTCATCAATCAAGAACAAAAGAGTATCTTAACTGGAAGTATGTTGAAAAACCTTTTGATGACTACATTTTATTGGAGGTTAAACAGCAAGAAAAAGCAGCAGCTATCTTTGTTATAAGGAAAGATCATGTGAATGGAATCATAAAAGGTACCATTTTAGAATCGGTAGTAAACGAAGATCTAAATGTAAAGCAAGTCTATAAAGATTTATTCGCTTATTTGAGAAAGAAGGACTTTGACATTGTAAGGCTTTGGGAAAGTGAAATGTCTAATTCAAAACTCTATACCAAACTAGGGCTGGGAAAAAGAAAGTCTACTTTAAAATTCACTGTGAAAGAAATAGGAAAACTAGGCTTGGAACAAGGAGTTTGGCATATTAGTGCTGGGGATGCAGACACTGCATAATTTCATGTAGGAGGAAACAAAATGTTTTCATCAATTAAGGAAGTAATCAAGCCATTATTTCTAAAAACATATACATTTAAAAATAATGCTTTTGTTAAAAAAATGCTTTCTAACAATAATGCTGAGATACAAAAAAGAAACGAAATGGTTACTCATCTAAAGGGAGAAAGGGTTTTAATATTAGCTCCGCATGTAGACGATGATGTTATTGGATGTGGTGGAGCAATTTTACAGTATTTAAAAAAGGGCAAGGAAGTACATATCGCCTACCTAACCACTGGTCAAAAAAATGGAACCCATGGTTTGTTGGAAAAAGAAATTATTGAAGAGCGAAAAAAAGAGGCGGTATTAGTTGCGAATGAATTAGGACTTTCAGAGCAAAATTTACACTTTTTGAATTCAAGAGATTCTGAGTTATTGACTACAGATATTAGTGAAGAGCTTGGGAATTTAATGAAAACATATAAACCTGATACTGTGTTTTTTCCATCAATTATAGATACACACGTTGATCATTACGCTACAAGCAAAAAAATCTGTGATCTCTATAACAAAGACAAAGAATTGTTTAATAACACTACCCTTATGATGTATGAAGTACAAAGTCCAATATCTCCTGTTTTTTCAAATATTATCCTTGATATAACTAACGAATTTGAAGAAAAAAGGAAATTGTTAACGTTCTATAAATCACAAAGAACAAAGTTTTACTTTCTTCCTATAATGGATAAATTAAATGGGCTGCTCCTTGGTAAAGAGCATAAGGCTGAATTGTATATAAAATCTGATATTAAAACTTATTCCGATTTCGTTAACCGTCATTTCGAGGATAATGCTACCTACTTTGCTCTTAAAGAGAAGTTGATAGCTCACAGAGATCATCGAAATACCATCGATACTTATAATAGTACTTTAGATATCAAAAAGAGTTATTTAGAGCTTTAGAAATAAAAAAAGATTTGAGGTTTTCAAATGCTTTTAGAGAATAATAATTATACGCTCTCTGATTCTGATGTGCAGCATATAGAGAATGACAAATATAAGGTCTATTGGAAGGGATTCGTTTATATTCTTTCTGTAGAGAGTGGGCAAAAAACTGTCGAACAACTTATCAACTTATTAGGTACTGAAGATTTGAAAGAAGTTATCGATAAGTTACATGGGAATTTCTTTATGTCAATTTACGATAAAAATTCCGATACTTCGTTTTCTTTTATTGATAATAGTGGCTTATTTGAAGCTTACTCTTCTGAAAAAATTGTATCTACTTCGTTTCTTAAACTTGTTAAGGAGATTGGTCTAGGAAAAGAAGATATTAATCAGCATAGAATTATTGAATTTTTAAATGCTGGAGTTTTATATCAAAAGAGAACTTTCTTTAAAGAAATAATCAAAATTAATAGAACTAGCATTATTAAGATTCATAATAATGAGATGGCTATATTGGAAAAGAAACACAATGTTTTAGAAGGAGAAAAAGCGGCTACTGACTCATTTGTAAGTTTTTTTGAAGGATTAGCCACATCGTTAAAAAATGCAAAGGTAAGTGTTGATTTAACTGGTGGAATTGATTCTAGGCTACTAGCAACTATACTAGATTACTTCAAAGTGAATTATGATTGTTCAGTGTCAGGAACACCTAATGATAAGGACGTTAAAATAGCTAGACAAGTTGCAAATAATTTGGGACGTTCACTCAAAATATCAGAAAGAACAGGACAAATAGATGAGGGCGAAATAAAGGATTTATTTTATTTCTGCGATGGTCTATATGAAATCTTTAATGCTTATAGTGGACGAAACAGTCAAATTGAACGCAAAGAGAGAAACATTGATCTTATTATTACTGGAGCTGGAGGAGAACTTTATAAAGATTTCTTCTGGCTACAAGATTTTCCGAACTATAGAAGCCCAAATTCAAATGTAAGTAAGTTATATCATTCACGAATTTTGCCTCTCAAATTTGATAATAACCTGTTAACAGACGAATTATCTGAAATTAATCGGACTTTTAGTCAGAATGCAATAAAAGAATTGGAAGAATATAAACAAGATATAAATACAAAGACATATGATCAAATATATTATTTCTATAGAATGCAAACACTAGCCGGAAGGTTGCTCACTTCTTCTTCAAGTATCATTGATAGCTATTCTCCACTTCTTGAGTTTGATGTAGTGAAAGTAGGATATAACCTACCTAGAAAAAAACGTTTTTTTAATAACTTCCACCGTGAAATCATTACTAAGATGAATCCTGAGGTAGCGAAAATTAAAACAACAGAAGGCAACTTAAGTGTCTCTTCAAATAAATATGAGCTAATAAAAGATAGCTCAAAATATGCGACAGATAAAGGAAAAAGAGTTGTAAAGAAACTAGGACAAAAAGTTCTTAAGAAAAAAATCTTTGCCGTAAATTATCATCACCAAGATTTCTATGAAACAGTTAGAAGAATGCCTATTGTCAATGATATGGTCAAAGTGTTACAAAGAGAAGGAATTCTGTCGAAAACCATCACTATTCAAGATATAAAGAATGATTATTTAGGAAGAATTATCTCTCTAGGTCTTTTATATAGCTATCTTGAAAGATAAAAAAAAACGGAGTAGTAACAAGTGGAGAGTTACTGTCCGTTTCTTTTTTTGATGATTATTTTCTATTAAAACTGTATGATAATAATTTTCTAGTAGTATTAATTAGTGGTTTCTTTCTTTTGTCTCCAATAAGTCCAACAATCTCTGCTGTTAATTGTAGAGAAATTAGAATCAATCCTAATATTATAAAGGAACCCCAAAGAGTTGCATTAGAAAAGAGAACTGCTGATAATCCGAAAAAGCCACCTAATCCATATATAATTAACACTGTTGATTTATGACTGAATCCCATTGAAAGAAGACAGTGATGAAGGTGGGATTTATCAGGATCCGATATTTTCTTTTTAGTAACAATACGTCTAATAATAGCAAAGAATGTATCAAATAGAGGAACTGCAAGAATAATAACTGGAATAATAAAGCTGAAAAGTGTCACACTCTTAAAGAACCCTATTAGTGATACGATTGAAATAGAATAGCCAAGGAATAGAGCTCCTGTATCCCCCATGAAAATCTTTGCTGGGTGAAAGTTGAATATTAGAAATCCTAGTGTGCTACCTATTAATACGAGAGTTAAAGAGATTACTAGAAAGTTTCCGTTAAAGATTGCCATTATCAACATGGATGAGAAGGCTATTGTAGAGATTCCTCCTGCAAGTCCATCCAAACCATCTATAAGATTTATCGCATTTGTAATACCTACAATCCATAGTACAGTAAATACGTATCCAAATGGACCTAGATCTAGGATACCTTCGAATGGCAGAGCAATAAAATCAATTTTAAGGCCAGATTGAACCACTACGATCGCCGCTATAAGTTGGGCAATCAATTTAGTTCCTGCAGACAAGGTGTATCTGTCATCAAGAATCCCGATTAATAGAATAATAGCAGCTCCTATGAGAATATCAGGCATGTAAGAGGAGTATGGAGAAAGATAAAGAAAGCCGATACTACTCCCTATTACAATTGCTAGTCCACCAAGTCTTGGCATAATTGTCTGGTGAACTTTTCTTGGATCGGGCTTGTCTACAGCGCCGATTTTAATAGCAAACCACTTCACTAGTGGAGTAGCTACAATGGACACTATAAATGATAATATAAAACCTATTATAAGTTGCGGTATTGTAAACATTTATTTCACCTACTTAAAAGTATACAATCTTAAATAATCATAACAGAAACATCAGAACTTGCAATGAATTTACGAATACTTTTAACTGTAGTTTTCGACAAAATCTTATTGAAAAGAAATAAGTTAAATGGAATAATTTATTATGGCAATAATGAGATAAGGAGGTTACCACCAAAGAAATGAGTGAAATTTTCGTAGGAGTTGAAAGTTTGTGGGAATGATTACTAACCTGGTGAAGAATATCTATGTACAAATATTACTTGCCATTATTGTTGCTGTTGTAATGAACTTTACAGTAATTCCGGTCCTTACTGGCCTTAATGAAACTATTGCATGGGGTGCGCTTATCATCATTCTCCCTGCAATTTTATTCACTATAAATTTCATGAAATGGTTCAAGAGAAAAGTAAAAATATCTGAGTTATTACTATATCTACTGATTGTCACTTCATTTATCGGTCCATCAATTACCTTTAAATTAGGTCCAGTTTCACTGTTTCCATTTCGAGCAGTATATTTAGTAGTAATTCCTATGTTTCTCCTTTTTTTAATTAAGAAAAAAGAGATAATCGATTGGCGCGGAGTAGCTTATAAACCTATATTCGTTTTTCTGATTTTCTGGATATTTCTAGCATTCACTTCATTAATATGGGCGGAATCCATAATATTGGGGATAAAAAATGTTTTTTATTTAAGTCTCGGTATATCTCTTATATTTATCATTTCGTTTCTTTTTACGAAGTTAAAGCATTATATTGTTTTCTTTTACCTATGGATTGGAATGTTAGTTTGTTTACTGATGTTAGGTTTCTGGAATCATCTTACACAACAGCATCTGAGCGTTTCTAGAATCAATGATTTAGCAGAATATATGCATGGAGTACCTACTGCTGTATTTGGTAACGAAAATGATTACGCAAGTTATCTTGCGATAAGTGTTTTCTTTGTTGTAAGTATGATTAAATTTCATAAAAATTGGTTTGTGAAACTAATTGGTATTGGAATAGTATTAAGCTCTATCTATATTATTTATGTGACTTCCTCCAGGGCAAATTATATCTCCCTGCTGCTTGGCTTTGGAGTTTGGTTACTCCTATATGGTGGAAAGAAATTCAAAGTATTTGTTTTAGGAACAGGAATCGGTATAGGATCAATTGTTGGGGTCTTATATTATTCAAAAGTGGTTTCAGTATATGATAAGATTATTTCTAAGGTTTTTACAAAGACCACTGGTGGGTCAATAGATGTTCGAACAAATATTTTGAAGAACGTATATGCCTATTTCACAGAAACTTACGGGGTTGGTGTAGGAGCTGGCAATGCGGAATATTATTTAAAAAACCATGCCATTTATCCGATAGACATCTTTTCTAATGTTCACAATTGGTGGGCAGAAATAATGGTCAATTATGGAGCAATTATTATCGCAGGTTATTTAGCCCTGTATATTAGTGTTTTGTATATACTTTTTAAAATTTCAAGAAAGAAATGTGATGATAATGTGCTCATGATAAGTGAGGCATTAACCACGAGCCTAGTTGTATTTTCCCTTGCAAGCATAAGTCCTAGTTCTGTTTTAACTTTAAATTATCATTGGATGTTATTTGCTTTTGCAATTGGATTTATTGTGTATTATTCAACTCAATATAGCCATGTTAGTAGGCCCATAACAGGAGGTAATTCTTAAATGCAACGTAACTTAAAAAGAATCTATAGTAGGTTTAAGAAGTTTTTGTGGGTAATATTGTTGATTCCAATACTCACTGCTGGAGTTTCTTATTTGTTAGAAACGCAAACTCCAGCGACATATACAGCATATTCAGAAATAGCACTTGGAAATTATGAGTACGATCGAATGACAGAACCACGTACTGTTAAAGATTTCTTATCTAACGAAGCGTATTTGAAAATTTTAGACGAAAAATATGGTTTATCAATGCCTCCTGAAGAATTATCAAAAAACTTAACGGTTGGAGAAAAGCCTGGTAAAATCTTGACACTACAGTTAACTGGAGAAGATTCGTCCACTGTAGAGTCTGGATTGTCTGATATCACAGAAGCTTTTATTAAAGAAAGTGATGAAATAAAACAGGAAAGAAAAAGCTTTTTTCAAGAAAAAATAGATAAACTCGAATCACTTCCTGATAGCCCAGAATCAGCGGTGAAAAAACAAGAATTTATATATGAGTTACAATTAAACATTCTTAACATGCGTGATACTATCGTCAATGAGCCAGTTACTATAAAGGATCAGTTAGGTGATCCATTTAAAAGAGCTATATTTGGGTTGCTTGTTGGTGCGGTTATAAGTATGTTTATTCTCATCTTGCCTGAATTTTTGAGAAAAGATGAAAAGCAATAAAAAAAACAGCCCTTAAGAGGGCTGTTTTTTATTGCATGAGAGCTAGTATTTTTTTGATTGTACTGAGAATGGGGGTAGGTTTTTCTTTAAGCCAACCTAAAACTTCGGAAGTAAATTGCATAGCAAACAATATTATTCCAATAATAAACAATGTACCCCAAACTGATGATGAGGTAAATACAACAGCTGATAACCCAAACAGCGCACTCATTAAATAAATGATCAATACGGTCCCACGATGCCCAAAACCTAAAGCTAATAGGTTGTGGTGTAGATGGAATTTATCTGGTGCTGAAATTTGCTGTTTATTTTTAATTCTTCTTATGATTGCAAAGAACGTATCAAAGATCGGAACAGCTAATATTAGAACAGGTAATACAAAACTAAAGATCGCGACACTTTTGAAGAAGCCGATTACAGAGAGCACGGCAATCATATAGCCTAAGAATAATGCCCCTGTGTCACCCATGAAAATCTTTGCAGGGTGAAAGTTAAAGAGTAGAAATCCTAACGTACCACCGATCAAGATGATCGCGATACCAGCAACAAATATATTATTATTTAACACTGCTACAGTAAAGATGGAAGTAAGCGCGATGGTTGATACACCTGCAGCTAATCCATCTAGTCCATCAATTAAGTTGATCGCATTCGTAACGCCAACGATCCAGAAAACAGTTACTGCGTAGCTTGCAATGCCAAGGTCAATTTTTCCTATAAACGGAAGAGCAACAAAATCAATCGTTAAGCCTGTGCTGACTACGAGTAGTGCAGCGGCGATCTGTGCGATAAATTTTACTTTTGCACTAAGGGTATATTTATCATCAAGTATACCAACAATGATAATAATCACTGCTCCAAGTATAATTCTTAGTGGAGTATCCAAAAATTGTGATAAATATAGGTAGCCTGCAAAAAAGCCAATTACAAAAGCTAAACCGCCCAGTCTAGGCATTAATTTCTTGTGTACTTTTCGATTATTAGGCTGATCAACAACACCCATCTTTATAGCTAACTTCATCACTAACGGTGTAACGGCCACAGTAGTGAATAGTGCTATCAAGAAAGCGATGCTAAGGTCAAGCCATGATGGCATGTTTTTCACCTACTTTACTATGCATTCACATAACATTTCCCTCTTTCGTGAAAATGAAAACTTTGTCATGCTAATTATCGATAACTTAGTTATATGCTTCGACAAAAAAACCCATACTCCATTATCATATCAAAATAATGGGAAGATAGGGAAAGGTTTTTATTAAACTATATCAATATAATTTTCACATCAAACTGGAACATCCACTTCTATATACAGCTGGTTTTGAACGGTTATTATCCCTTTACCGCTCGTTAAATTAGTCATCCACTCTATATAGTCTTCTTCTTCACCTCTCTCTACGATAACGATCACCTGAACGTTGTCCAAATAATTTATTTCCTCGAGTATATAATTCGACGAACGAACCTCGTTTTCGACTTTACCGAGTAAAGTGTAATCGATATTTGTCTGTATCTTTGTCATTAACTTTCGTTCTACGATTCCTGTAGCATTTATACCTTCTGAGACAGATTGTCCATACGCACGGATTAAGCCGCCTGCACCTAGTTTAATCCCCCCAAAATAGCGGGTAACTACGACGGTAGTATCTTTTAATTGTTTCTTTTTTAATACTTCTAACATTGGCACACCAGCTGTTCCTGATGGCTCTCCATCATCGTTTGCTTTTTGAATGTGATCCTGCTCTCCAATTAAATAAGCGGAGCAATTATGGGTAGCGTTATTATGCTTTTTTTTGATATGTTGTATGAACGCTTGAGCTTCTTCTTCAGTAGTAGTCCGTTTAACATGTGTGATAAAACGAGATTTTTGAATAACAATTTCATGTTCGCCTTCACCTTTAACGGTTAAGTAGGAATTGAGCATATGTAATACCTCCAGATTCCCTCACAATTTCATCATCGGAAGGGGATTTGTTCTTTATTATCGAATACTAAATTAATAAAGAATAGTAATGAGACTTGGGGACAACCTTGATTTAGACATATTCATTATAATTGTCCTAATTTAATCCATCAAATATTAATTCTGATGACATAAACAGACGGTCCGATACGAATTTTGTAAAAGAAGTACTTTTGGACTATCTTTTCTCGCCGTCCGTCTCCTAAAGAAATGGAGGAGTAAGCTTGAGTTTTCAAAAGTTAGATCCAAACGCGCTAGACGCCATACTGGACAAAACAATGGAAAGCATTAATACAAGCAAATCGAAGCTGTTCGAAATCGGAGAGCACTCTCACGAAGAATATCAAGAGTTAAATGAACAACTTCAACTTTTAAAGGAAGAGTTAAGCACTGTTCAGAAATTGAGAGAAAACAGGTTGCAAGAAGATCGAATCGCAAGAGCTGAGCTTGTAAAAATCAGTAAAAACTTTCACAACTATGGAGAACCAGTGATTAGAAGAGCGTACGAACAAGCTTCGGAAGCACAGATTAACCTCTCCATTAGTATTGAGAAAGAAACAAGGTTGAAAGATCAAATAGCTGGTATAGAAAATAGGATTAACTCCGTCAGAAAAACATCTGATAAAGCTGAGTCTTTTATGAGTCAAATTTCCACCGTCCTTAGTTTCTTAGGTGGTGAATTGAGGCAGTATGGGGAAGCGATTGAAGATGCAAAAAGGAAACAAGAGTATGGTCTTCGCATCATTGAAGCTCAAGAAGAAGAAAGGAAGCGTTTATCGAGAGAAATTCATGATGGCCCCGCACAAGTGCTTGCGAACGTATTGTTACGATCACAGATAATTGAACGTATTTATGAGAAAAAAGGGAAAGACGAAGCGTTTAAAGAGATAAAAGACATGCGCAGTTTAATTGAGGATGCATTGAAAGAAGTTAGAAGGTTAATCTATGACCTCAGGCCAATGGCTCTTGATGATCTCGGTCTTATACCAACTTTGTTAAAATACTTGAATAGAGTAGATGAACGATCAAATGCTGATATTACGTTCGAATACTATGAAGGAATACAGCGATTGCACGTTCGACTAGAAGCAGCGATCTTCCGTCTTGTGCAAGAAGCTGTTCAAAATGCCATCAAACATGCAGAAGCAAGTAAAATACATGTTGACCTGAATCTAGATGGTGATAAGATTGTGGTAACGATTCAAGATAATGGAATTGGTTTCGATGTTAATGTGCGTAAAGATCAATCTTTCGGCTTGTTAGGAATGAAAGAACGAGTCGGCTTGTTAAATGGTACGATTAAAGTTGATTCAACGCCAAAAAAGGGTACATATATTTTGATAAGAATCCCGATACATGAACAGGAGGGCGTGTAAGCGATGTATACAGCAAAAGCTTTAACTAAAATTGTTATAATAGATGACCATCGATTATTTCGTGAAGGTGTAAAGCGTATTTTGGATATGGAAGATGATTTTGAAGTAATCGCTGAAGGCGACGATGGCGGAGATGCGCTTCGCCTTGTTGAGGACCATAAGCCAGATGTCGTTTTGATGGACATCAATATGCCTCATGTAAATGGTGTAGAAGCAACGAGGCAGTTAATTGAACAAGTTCCGGATACGAAAGTTATCATTCTCTCGATTCATGATGATGAAACATACGTGACTCATGCTGTAAAAACAGGAGCTGCTGGCTACCTCCTTAAAGAAATGGATGCAAATTCTCTTGTAGAAGCTGTGAAAGTTGTAGCTTCAGGAGGAGCATACATTCATCCAAAAGTAACTCACAACTTAGTAGATGAATATAGAAGGCTTGCTACAGAAGGCAAAAGAACGACGGCTCAAATTGGTTTTAAAGAAGTTGAGTATCGAAAGCCACTTCATATTTTGACACGTAGAGAGTGTGAAGTTCTTCAATTACTAACGGATGGTAAAAGTAACCGTTCGATTGGAGAAGAGCTGTTCATTAGTGAAAAGACGGTTAAGAACCATGTATCGAACATTCTTCAAAAAATGAACGTTAACGATCGTACACAAGCGGTTGTTGAAGCGATTAAAAAAGGTTGGGTAAAGGTGCGCTGATGCGCATCTTTTTTTTTGCAAGTTTTAAAGATTCCTAGTTTTATTCGAGCAACAAAAAAGGAACCCCTATAGTAGGAGTTCCTTCATTAAATATGAGACTTAAACTTCTTTTGCTCCAAGGTAACGTGGTGCCCAGTAAGAGTTGTCCATGCTGCTGATCGTTACACCATAAGAAGAAGATGAATGGATGAACTTGCCTCCACCAAGGTAGATACCAGCGTGAGAAGGACCGGCTTTGTATGTTTCAAAGAATACTAGGTCTCCAACTGATGGAGAAGAAACGCTGCTCGTTGCATTCCACATGCTCGCTACAGTACGAGGTAGGGAAACGCCAGCTTTGTTAAATGCATATTGTAGAAAACCACTGCAGTCAAATCCAGAAGGAGTAGATCCTCCCCAAACGTAAGGTACACCTATGTATTGTTTTGCAATAGGTACAACAGATGACGTGCTAGCTACTGAGCTATCGTTCGATGAAGAAGGTGCAGCCGTAGATGCGCCTGAAAGTGCTCCAAATGTTTGCGGTCCAGCAATTCCATCGACAGCCAAGCCATTAGCGCTTTGGAAGTTCATAACTGCTTTTTTTGTAATAGATCCGAAGATTCCATCAACTGAATAGTTATAGTAGCCTTTATCTTTCAGCTGACTTTGTAGGTTCGATACTTGTTGCCCACGATCACCGTGACGAACTGTTCCAGAGTAGCTAGAGTTAGATGTTGATTGGCTAGTTGATTGAACTGAAGCTCCACCGTTTAGAGCTTTTACTGTTTGTGGTCCAACGACTCCATCAACTGTAATTCCAGCGCTGCGTTGAAAGCTACGTACACCAGATTCTGTGATAGATCCAAAATATCCTGTTGCTGTATGGTAGTTAAAATAGCCTTTGCTATCTAGTAGATTTTGTAGTTCAGTTACGTCAGAGTGCTTCATGCCGTTGTAAAGTGTTTGATCACCAAGTGCAGCTTCACTTACGTTTGGTGCTAATAGAAGAGACCCAGCGATTGTAGTAGTAATAACAACTTTCTTAAACATTATATAATTCCCCCTGAAGTAATATATTAAACATTTTATTTTTTTCTTTACGATTGCTAGTTTACAGGATATAGATAACAGAGCGATGAACATGAGATTACAATCATGTAACATAATAGTGGGCTATTTTACTAAATGTTTCATTTTTCGACATTACGATTAAAAAATATGACAATGGTGGTTGACAAATATTATGAAAACATTCTATAGATCTGTTGGCACATGGCGAAAATTATTCTATGATTAGCATAGCTGCAATCTACAAAAGTAATATTGAAGAGAGGCGTTAATATGAAAACTGTGGCTGTTGTAACCGATAGCACTGCATATATACCAGGAGAGCTACTGGATGAATATGACATCACAATGGTTCCTCTCAGCGTAATATTTGGGAATGAATCATATCTTGAAGAGAAAGAATTAAAAGCAGAGGAATTTTTTGACCAAATTCGAAATGATGATGACTTGCCGAAAACTTCACAACCTTCCATAGGAAGTTTTGTAGAAGCATACGAGAAACTTTCTGCGGATCATAATGAGATCATAACGATTACTCTTTCAAGTGGTATTAGTGGAACGTATCAATCAGCTTATTCTGCAGGCTCAATGGTCGATGCGGACGTTCACGTTTTCGATTCTGAAATCAGCTGTATGATGCAAGGTTTCTATGTTCTTGAAGCAGCACGCATGGCTCAAGAAGGTCATAGTGGAACAGTTATTTTAGAAAGACTTAATGAAATGAAGGAAAAAGGGATGCCTGCCTATTTTGTTGTGGATGATTTAAGTCATCTGCATAGGGGCGGTCGCCTAAATACTGCTCAACTGTTTGTAGGTAACTTGCTACAAGTGAAACCTGTTCTGACGTTTGAAAATAAGAAGATTGTTCCATATGAGAAGATTAGAACGAGGAAGAAAGCAGTTAATAAGATTCTTTCGTTATTTGATGAAGATGCGAACCAAGGAGATTACATCAAAGTAACGATTATTTATTCCAATAATAAGGATGAAGCTTTGATGCTGAAGGACAAGCTTGAAGGGGACTACTCAAATATTGAGGTGGTTCTAAGTTACTTCGGTCCTGTTATCGCTACACACCTTGGAGAAGGATCTCTAGGGATTGGCTGGTATCGTCCATGATTCAGCCTAAAGGAGAAGTAAATCGATGAGATTTGCTTCTTCTACTTTTCAAAATAAATCATTCCTTGTTCCTGAAGGGATATCGAACACAGAGGATGGCACTTACTATCCTATCAGCCACTTTACCGTTTTCGAACCACAACCGATTGATCACGGATACACCCCCTCCCATGAGCTATTAACCTTCCTTAATGGGCGTCATCTTCTCCTAGATGAAATCCCTTTTCCTTTAGAACAACTCCATGAACATTACATGAATGGCTTTCTTCAAATAGAAGCAGGAATACAGTTTATATCAAGTAAACATACATGCCTAAGGTGTGGAAATAGTGTAGCTTTCGGATACTATCCCTGTGCAAGATGTAAATGTCATAACTGTAGGTATTGTAGAAAATGTATCAAAATGGGAAGAGTAAGCTCCTGCTCCCCATTATATTACTCTCCTGCCTCACCCCCCACTTATCCTTCGACTCTATTAGATTGGAATGGCGTGTTATCACACGGGCAAAATGAAGCCTCTGACCAAGTAAAACTTGCGATTCAAAAGAACGAAAAACTATTAGTTTGGGCGGTGTGTGGTAGCGGAAAAACAGAAGTATTATTCAAAGGCCTCGAACAAGCTATTCATGAAAATAAAACCATCTGTATCGCTACACCACGAACGGATGTAGTACTTGAACTTCTTCCCCGACTTCGCAAGGCTTTCCCAACCATAGCCATTTCTGGATTGTTTGGAGGTAGTGATGATCCTTTATCTCCGTTCATCATTTCCACCACCCATCAATTGATTCGTTACAAAAATTGTTTCGATGTCATAATTATCGATGAAGTTGACGCTTTCCCTTATGAATACGATCCTTCTTTACAATATGCCGTTGATAAGGCTAGGAAAGATAATGGTGCGTTAGTGTATCTTACAGCGACACCTTCGAGAAAAATCCTTAAACAAGTGAAAGACAACGGATTACCTTACGTGCGAATCCCTGTGCGTTACCACGGATACCCATTACCTGCGCCGAAGTTTACTTGGGTTGGAAATTGGAGGAAACATATACGTAAGGGAAAACTTCCGGCTGTCTTAATAAAATGGATCGAACAGCAATTTCATGAGAAGAAACCAGTAATGTTATTTGTTCCTTCTATTAAATTAGCTGAACGTATTCACTCCTTATTTGAAGAGATTCAGATCGATTGTGAAACTGTTCATTCGGAAGATACTGATCGTGTGGAAAAAGTTATGCGGTTTCGAAATCGTCATTACCGCTTGCTTCTTACAACAACAATATTAGAAAGAGGTGTAACGATTGAAAATGTATCGATAGGTGTTCTGGGTGCAGAAGCAGATATCTTTACGGAGAGTGCACTCGTTCAGATTGCGGGGAGAGCAGGAAGAAGTAAAAAATACCCTCAGGGGGAAGTTGTGCTATTTCATTATGGAAAAACGAATGACATGCTCCTAGCTTTTCGACATATAAAAAACATGAATGTGGAGGCGGACGATAGAGGATGGCTCAAGGGAAAAGGTGTGTATGGTGTGAAGAAGTGATCAATAGTGTTTCATGGGAGATGTTCTCCTTTTTTGAAGAAGAGTGGAATGTTTGTCTTGAATGCAAGTCGAATCTTGATCGTATTTCCGGGGAAATTTGTCTAAAATGCGGACGCCTACTTTCGAAGATAAAACAAGAATATATTCACGGAAAAACCTGTGTGGATTGTCAAAGATGGGTTGAAAGAGGGTATCAAAATCGTTTGGTTCATAATCGCTCCTTGTTTGAATACAACGATTTTATGAAGCAGGTTCTTACACTATATAAGTATCGAGGGGACGCAGAGGTTGGAAGAGCGTTTAATAGCACGTTTTCAAAGACGATAGAGAAATCGTATAAATTTATCGATTTCGTTATCCCGATTCCTCTGAGTATCGAGAGGCTTTATGACAGAGGGTTCAATCAATGCGAGATATGGTTAGAAAAAGTGCCAAACAAACTAAGTAATTGTCTTGTACGAACTCAGCACGAAGAAAAACAAAGTAAGAAAACAAGGCACGAACGTGTTAATCGCTCAGTGGAAATGTTTCGTGTAGCTAACGACCATCTTATAAAAGACAAAACCCTTCTTATTGTCGATGATCTTTATACAACTGGAACAACTGTTTATCAAGCAGCTGACGTGTTAGTTAAAAGCGGGGCAAAAGACATCTATTCTTTAACTCTTTGTAGGAGTTAAACCGCTTGTCGAAAAGTTTTATAGAAAGCGCCTCCATTCGTGTCATATCAACAAAAACATCCCTTTGACAGGTGAGAGGAGCGAGCGTATAGTGAAGGTATGGCTAATGCCATGAAGATTTCTGAAGGGAATGTTGAACAGCATGCAAGGAAAAGTAAAATGGTTTAACAATGAAAAAGGATTCGGTTTTATTGAGAGAGAAGATGGAGACGATGTTTTTGTACACTTTTCAGCGATCAGTGGTGAAGGGTTTAAGTCTCTAGAAGAAGGCCAGACTGTTGAGTTTGAAATCGTAGAAGGTGCTCGCGGTCCTCAGGCTGCTAATGTAGAAAAAGTATCTTAAATCAGCTAATGAATGAAGCCCTTATTTTCTAAGGGCTTTTTATTTTTGTGGAAGAGCAAGAAGATATAAGAAGGATTTGTAAAAAAATGTCGAATAAAACAACATCTTGTTAATATATCGTAAAAAAACCTTATTTTTTTGAAAGTTTATGAAGGGAAAGGGAACGGGTATAACGAATACTATACTCATAGATGGAAGGAGGAGTGCCACATGATGAATTTCAACATCCGTGGTGAAAACATTAAGGTTACACCTGCAATGAGAGATTATACTGAGAAGAAGGTAAGTAAACTTGAAAGGTATTTCGATACTCCACCTAACTCTGATGTTCATGTAAATATGAAAGTTTACAACGATCAACAGATGATTGAAGTAACTATTCCGATGCCGAACCTATTACTAAGAGCAGAAGAAGAACATCAGGATATGTACGCAGCTATTGATCTAGTAGTCGAAAAGCTCGAAAGACAAATCCGGAAGCATAAAACAAAAGTTAATCGCAAATTCCGTCAGGAAGGAAGCGTAAAATATATGTTCCGCGATGAACTTAATCCTACGATGACAAGCGTTGCTGAAGCAGAACCAGAAGAAGATGAACTTCAAGTCGTTAAAACAAAACGATTCACATTCAAACCGATGGACGTTGAAGAAGCAATCCTTCAAATGGATATGCTGGGACACAGCTTTTTCGTATTCTCAAGTGCGATCACTGGAAATACAAGCGTTGTCTATCGCCGAAAAGACGGAAAATATGGTTTGATCGAACAAGACTAATATTATAAACAAAGGGACAGAGGGAAAACCCTCTGTCCCTTTATGGTGGGGGGCTTGAACTTTCTTGTGCCCCCGTCAAGGAATTGTTAGAATGTATACATAGAACTAAAAGAATTAACTGAATCGATAGCACTCTACTGACAATAAAAGAGGAGCGTTTCTATGAAAGGTTTATTACGTAAAATTATTCCAAACGGCAACGAGCGACAAGTTGGACGTTTGCAAAAGATTGCTGATCAAGTTGAATCCTACTCGGAAGCGATGAAAAGCTTATCCGATGAAGAATTACAAAGTAAGACAACAGAGTATAAAGAACGTATTGAGAAAGGTGAAAAGCTCGATAAGTTGCTACCTGAAGCTTTTGCCACAGTACGTGAAGCATCTGAACGTGTACTTGGAATGAGACCGTTCCCTGTACAGATTATGGGTGCCGCTTCTTTGCATGAAGGTAATATCTCAGAGATGAAAACTGGTGAAGGTAAAACGCTAAGTGCGACTATGCCAGTTTATTTAAATGCAATAACAGGTAAAGGTGTTCATGTCATTACTGTTAACGAATACTTGGCAAGGCGTGACGCCGAGGAGATGGGCGAGCTCTATCAATTCCTTGGATTAACGGTGGGTCTTAATATTAGTGGTCTATCTAAAGATGAAAAAGCTGAAGCGTATGCAGCTGACATCACTTATGGAACAAACAATGAGTTCGGCTTTGATTATTTAAGAGATAACATGGTGCTATATAAGGAAGAAAAAGTTCAAAAGCCACTGCACTATGCGATCATTGATGAAGTTGACTCTGTCTTGATCGATGAGGCCAGGACGCCACTAATCATTTCGGGTAACGCTGAAAAATCTGCGACCCTCTATATTAAAGCAAATCAGTTCGTGCGTGTATTAAATGAAGAAACTGATTATACGATCGACATCAAGACGAAGAACGTTCAGTTAACTGAAGATGGAATGTCAAAAGCTGAAAAATTCTTCTCGATTGAGAACTTGTTTGATTATAAGCATGTGCAGCTTAATCATCATATTAATCAGGCGATGAAAGCTAACTTTATCATGCAGCGAGATACCGATTACGTTGTTCAGGATGAAGAAGTCGTCATCGTTGATTCCTTCACAGGGCGCTTGATGGCTGGACGTCGGTATAGTGACGGTTTGCACCAAGCAATCGAAGCAAAAGAAGGCTTGGTTATTCAGCGTGAGAGTATGACGCTAGCAACCATTACATTCCAGAACTACTTCAGAATGTATGAAAAGCTTTCTGGTATGACCGGTACAGCGAAGACGGAAGAAGAAGAGTTTCGCAATATCTATAACATGAACGTTATCGCAATTCCGACGAATAAGCCGATCGCTCGTGTTGATTACCCTGACCTTGTTTATAAGTCAATGAACGGAAAGTTCCAGGCGCTTTCAAAAGAAATTGAAGAAAGACATAAAAAGGGACAACCCGTCTTAGTCGGTACAGTTGCTGTTGAAACATCTGAATTGATTTCGCAGGTTCTTAAGAAAAGGGGCATTCCTCATAATATTCTTAATGCGAAAAACCATGCTCGAGAAGCAGAAATCATTGAATCAGCTGGTCAGCCAGGGGCGGTAACGATTGCAACGAACATGGCGGGCCGTGGTACTGACATCAAGCTCGGTGAAGGTGTAAGAGAAGCAGGCGGTCTCTTCATACTAGGAACAGAACGTCATGAAAGTAGACGTATCGATAACCAGCTACGAGGACGTTCTGGTCGTCAAGGTGATCCTGGTGAGTCAAGGTTTTATATTTCTATGGAAGACGAATTGATGCGTCGATTTGGTTCAGATAATATGATGAACATGATGAATAGACTCGGAATGGAAGAAGATCAGCCGATTGAATCTAAACTTGTATCTAGAGCCGTTGAGTCTGCTCAAAAACGAGTTGAAGGTAATAACTACGACGCACGTAAACAGCTCCTTCAATATGACGATGTCATGAGACAGCAGCGTGAAATTATTTATGCTCAGCGTGACGAAGTGTTAGAATCTGAAAACTTGCGAAATATTGTAGAAAAAATGCTCGACTCAGTCATCAAACGAATTGTTGACGCTCATACCGGTGACGAGGATATTCAAGAAGAGTGGGATCACCAAGCGATACTTGACCATGCTCGTGGTATTTTCCTTGAGGAAGGTCAGGTAACGGTTAAAGATATTAAAGGCTTAGATAAAGAAGAAATTGTTGAGCTATTAGTTGAAAAAATGAAACTAAACTATGATCAAAAAGAAGCAGACTTCGAACCTGAACGTATGCGAGAGTTTGAAAAAGTGATTCTGCTAAGAAGCGTCGATCGTAAATGGATGGATCATATCGATGCAATGGATCAGCTTCGCCAGGGAATTCACCTTAGAGCATATGGCCAAAACGATCCTCTTCGTGAATACCAGTTTGAAGGGTATGAGATGTTCGAAGATATGATCGCTGAAATTGAAGAAGAAGTTGCTACTTATATCATGAAGGCACAAATTGAGAACAATCTTAAGCGTGAGAAAGTAGCAGAAGGCCAAGCGGTAAATCCAAAAGAAGAAGGTTCATCAAAACCAAAGCCTGTTAAGAAAAAGCAGGACATAGGAAGAAACGATCCTTGTCCATGTGGAAGTGGCAAGAAATATAAACAATGTCACGGCAAAGTTCAGTAATGTAATGCCGGGCAGGTGCTCTTGTCGAGTACCTGCCCGTTCTATGTAAATAATTTAGTTGAGGTGTACGATTATGGAAATGCATGAAATTCGCAGTGAATTGAACACGATAGAAACAAGATTAAATGACTTTAGGGGGTCTCTTTGACTTAGAGAACAAAAGAGCCCGTATCAATGAACTTGAATTAGAAATGACCGTTCCTAGTTTCTGGGACGATCAGAATACAGCGCAAAAAGTCATCAATGAGTCTAATGCGTTGAAAGAAATGGTACACGAGTTCGATGCTCTTGAAGAAAGCTATGAGAACCTTGAAGTATCCTACGAACTAGTTAAGGAAGAAAACGATCAGGAGCTTTTCGAAGATCTAGAGGTTGAAATTAAAGATTTAAAGAAATCTCTTAATGACTTCGAACGCACCTTATTACTAAGTGGCGAGCATGACAAGAATAACGCTATCTTAGAACTTCATCCAGGCGCAGGGGGTACTGAGTCTCAAGACTGGGCTTCGATGCTTTTGCGTATGTACACAAGGTATGGTGAGAAGAAAGGGTTCAAAGTAGAAACCCTTGATTATTTGCCTGGTGACGAGGCTGGAGTAAAGAGTGTGACCCTAAACTTCAAAGGCTATAATGCATACGGTTATCTTAAAGCTGAAAAAGGTGTTCATCGCCTTGTACGTATTTCGCCTTTTGACTCGAGTGGCCGTCGTCATACGTCGTTCGTTTCTTGCGAAGTTATGCCAGAGTTCAATGATGAAATCGAAATCGACATCCGAACAGAAGATTTAAAAATTGACACGTATAGAGCGAGCGGTGCTGGTGGGCAGCACGTTAATACAACTGACTCAGCGGTTCGTATCACGCACCTTCCGACAAACGTAGTCGTAAGCTGTCAGTCTGAAAGGTCTCAAATCAAAAACCGCGACCAAGCGATGAAGATGCTGAAAGCAAAACTTTATCAGCGAAAGTTAGAAGAGCAAGAAGCCGAATTAGATGAGATCCGCGGCGAACAAAAAGAAATCGGCTGGGGAAGTCAAATTCGTTCTTACGTTTTCCATCCATATAATATGGTGAAAGATCACCGTACGAATGTTGAAATGGGTAACACTCAGGGAGTGATGGATGGAGATCTCGATCCATTCATCGATGCTTACCTTCGCTCCCGTTTAAATGATTAATACAATCTCTTAAGACATCCTCTGCACATGCAGGGGATTATTTTTTTTGATGTGGGCATCCTACAACAAATCGACGACACTTCAGCATGATAACGCGCTGCTATGGTGCGGTTTACACCCTACTAGTACGGTGATATACTACTGAAGGATTTTGCCTGAAAAATAGCAAAATTAGATTGAAATTTAATGAACAAGTGAGTGGAATAAACCATGATTGCAACAGTAACGAAATTCACAGCGAAAGATTCTTTTTCACGACTAATTCTTGAATACATAAGCGTACTGGTAGGATCCGCTATAGTGGCGATCGCCTTTAATCTATTCCTACTACCAAATAGTATAGCGTCCGGTGGCGTAAGTGGCATAAGTACGATTACAAAAGGCGTGTTCGATTGGAAACCAGCGTACGTCCAATGGGCGTTCAACATTCCACTGTTTATCAGTGGACTCATCTTTCTAGGAAAAAAGTATGGACCAAAGACACTAGCAGGTACTCTCTTTCTACCTTTTGTTGTAAAGTTAACTGAAAATGTAGAGCCCGCTACAACAGACCCTTTACTTGGAGCTTTGTTTGGAGGACTTGGAGTAGGTCTTGGCCTAGGGATCGTGTTCCGAGGAAAGGCATCGACAGGAGGAACTGACCTTGCTGCACAAATTGTGAATAAGTTCTCAGGACTATCTTTAGGTACCTGTGTATTTATTATCGATGGCTTAATCGTTGCGGCTTCAGCATTTGTGTTTAGTCTTGAAGCTGCCCTTTATGCGTTGATCGCCATGTACCTCACTGGAAAAACAATCGATGTTGTTCAATTAGGATTTGGATATTCTAAGATGGCTCTTATTATTTCTGAAAAAGAAGAAGAACTTCGAGAAGGGATTTTTTCTGTCATTGACCGTGGTGTAACAAGAATTTCTGGTCAGGGTGGTTATACCAATGACAAGCGTCCGATCCTGATGGTTGTTGTCACTCAAAATGAAGTGACAAAGTTAAAACAGCTTGTAAAGAGCATCGACCCCTCGGCATTTGTGATCGTCTCCAATGCAACTGAAGTGCTTGGTGAAGGTTTTAAAAGAGAGTAAGCAGGTTATAGTAACAGTAGCATTTCTTAACTTGATTACAGGGGTGGTAATGGTGAAAAGGTGGCTAACAGTTTTACTTGGGCTCGTGCTCGCAATGGCTCTTACAGCTTGTGGTGGCAATAGTGGAGATGAGGGTGCAACGAATGAAGGTTCTTCTGATGAGACGACTGAAGAAGAATCAGGAGATTCGGCACAAGACTACGATGTAGAAGCTGCTGAAGCAACCTACGAGCAACAATGTCTTCAATGTCATGGAGAGAACTTAAAAGGTGATGTAGGACCTGCTTTAACGAATGTTGGTGAACGCCTTTCTAAAGATACAATCTTAAACATCGTGCAAAATGGTAAAGGCCAAATGCCAGCGAACCTTGTCGAGGGAGAAGAAGCAGAGAATCTTGCGAGTTGGTTAGCGAATATGAAATAAACAAAGAGCACATGCATTTGCATGTGCTCTGTTTGTGGTTTTGCTCCTATTTATACCTCTTGCTTTTTTGTGGACAACGTGTGAGCCTCAAAACGCCTTTTGAGGGTATCCACTCCTTCTATAGTCCGTTTAAATCAAATAAGACTTTTAATTAACTATGCTTGCAATTTTTTATATCTTATTGAGTTGATTTACTCTCTCTATAAAACCTTATTATAACGCGGATTGGAGCGGAAGGATGCTCGACTCCTGTGGGACATGAGGGACTGGTCAGATCCCGCAGGAGCGCGCGACGAAGAAGCTCACCGCCCGCCCCACGGAAAGCGAGCATCCTGGAGCGGAAATCTCTACTATTCCAATTAGCAGATGGTTCTTAATGTTTTTTCACAAATAGAGCACATGCGTTATACATTTTTTTTAACTCACTTATAGACAGTTGGATTTCGACAAAAATGGCCTATTATATAAACCCCAATTTGACAGGGTTTACAGGACATTATTAAACCACTATTGCAAAACATGTCAAAACAAGAAGCTATTGAAACAGAAATGTAATAAAAATTTGTCTTAAAATAGCGAATTTGTTTGTTATAATATCTTCAGATGTAAGAGATAAAACGAACCAAGCTAAAATTAAACACCTAGATCCTAATAGATTGCATCATGACTTTAGCAAGTAGGAAGTGGTAAAACGTGATCGAAATGAACGATGTATGGAAAACATACAAAAACGGAATAAAAGCGATTAATGGTATAGATGTTAAAATCAACAAAGGTGAATTTGTTTACATAGTTGGCCCAAGTGGAGCCGGTAAATCAACATTTATGAGAATGATGTATCGGGAAGAAAAGCCGACGAGTGGAAAGATTACCATTAATGGCAAAGATGTTGGCAAGATGAAGAATAAGAATATCCCTAAACTGCGTCGTGACATTGGCGTGGTCTTTCAGGATTTCAAACTTCTTCCTAAGCTGACTGTCTATGAAAACGTCGCTTTTGCTCTTGAAGTCATCGAAGAAAATAAAACAGTCATTCGTAAACGTGTAATGGATGTTTTAAGTCTAGTGAACTTGAAAAACAAAGCAAGATTTCTACCAGATGAGCTTTCTGGTGGAGAACAGCAGAGGGTTTCAATAGCAAGAGCGATCGTAAATAATCCCGTTATTCTTCTGACAGATGAACCAACTGGTAATCTGGACCCGGAGACAGCATGGGAAATTATGAATTTACTTGATGAAATTAACAATCGCGGTACAACTGTATTAATGGCAACTCATAATAAGGATATTGTAAATTCCTTTAGGAAGCGTGTTATTGCAATTGAAGACGGTTTGATCTCCCGTGATGAAGCAAGAGGTGAGTACGGGTATGAAGATTAAAACGTTTGGAAGACACAGTAAAGAAGCGTTTAAGAACATCGGTCGAAATGGATGGATGAGCTTTGCATCCATCTCAGCAGTTACAGTAACGCTCCTATTAGTAGGGGTTTTCCTAACATTAGTGTTAAACTTAAATGCATTTGGAGATCAGTTAGAAGAAGATGTTGAGATCAGAACATTTATTGATCTTACAGCGGAGAAAGAACAGCAAGACGAACTAAAAGCAAAGATTGAGAACATCTCTGAAGTTGAATCTGTTACGTTTCAGTCAAAAGAAGAAGGTCTAGATAACTTGATCGATAACCTTGGTGACCAAGGTGAAGTTTTTGAATCACTAAAAGACGAAAATCCATTGAGTGATGAGTTTGTCGTCAAGACAAGCAATCCTCAAGACATCAATCGCGTTGCTGATCAAATCAAGCAATTCGAGTACGTGGAAAATGTTGAGTTCGGTCAAGAGACCGTTAATAGATTGTTTAAAGTGTTAGAGATTTCACGAAATGTAGGGCTTGGCCTTGTAATAGGCCTTCTATTCACTGCTATGTTCCTCATTTCAAACACAATTAAACTAACAATTGTTGCCAGAAGAACCGAGATCGAGATTATGAAATTAGTAGGCGCGACAAACTGGTTTATTCGCTGGCCGTTCCTTATCGAGGGCGTCCTGATCGGTATATTTGGAGCTTTGATTCCAATAGGCGTATTGATTTATGGCTATTACTTCTTAACAGATTTAATTAGCACGAGATACCCTACTTTCTTTATCGACCTATTACCAGTAACACCGTTTGTATACCAGCTTGCAGCTTTACTAGTTGTTCTTGGCGTGATTATCGGAGTCTGGGGAAGTCTTACGTCCATGCGAAAGTTTTTGAAAGTCTAACAACAAATTAAAAGATAAATAGATTGTCTATTTTTGGGGGAGGAAGAAAGATTGAAGTTTAAAGTAATGGCCACGGCATTAACGATTACACTCGGGTTAAGCACATTATCGACTACAGTCTCACCAGCACCTATACAAGCGAATTCACTTGACGAGAAACTTGATGATGTAAAAGATAAGCAGTCACAAAATGAAAGTCATCTTAAAGAAAAGGAATCTGAGCTTGCAGAAGTTAAGAAAGAACAAGAACAAGTACAAGCTGAAATTCGTCGTATCGATCAAGCGGTAGCGGAAACAGATAACAAGATCACTACGAAAGAAAATGAAATAGAAGAGACGATGTCTGAAGTAGAGCAGCTTAAAGAAGAAATCAAGGCTCTTGAAAAGCGTATCGCAGAACGCGATAAGCTACTAAAAGACCGCGTTCGTTCCATGCAACAGAACAACGGAGGTTCTGTAGATTATATGGAAGTACTTCTCGGTGCGTCTAGCTTTGGTGACTTTGTCGAACGTGTTCTAGCTCTAAACACGATCGCAGAACAAGATAAGAAGATTCTTGAAGAGCACAAAGCGGACAAACTAGCTGTAGAAGAAAAGAAAGCAGAAGTCGAGAAGAAGCTCGCTTCCCTTGAAGAAAAGAAAGCCGAGCTTGAGTCTCTTAAAAAAGAACTTAGCGCACAAAAAGCTGAAAAAGATAAGTTGATGGCGTCCCTTGAACATGAAGAGGGTGAGCTTCATGACCATATGATGGATCTCAACGAAACTGCTGAACTATTAAAAGCACAAGAAAAAGCAGTTCAACAAGAAATTAAGCGTGCTGAAGAAGCGGCTAGAAAAGCAGCTGCAGCTCGTGAAGCAGCAGCAAAGAAAGCGGCAGCTGAAAAAGCAGCGGCAAAGAAGGCAGCTACAAGCAATAACTCTAGCAGTTCGAACGAATCTACAGCATCAAGCGAACCTGCGCCTGCAGTTTCAAGCAGCTCAAGCTTCAGATGGCCAACTGCTGGTCGAGTTACTTCTGGAATCGGACAACGCTGGGGTTCATTCCACGCAGGAATTGATATCGCACAAGGCGGTAAGAACCCAGTATACGCAGCGGCAGATGGAACTGTATTACGTTCATACTATTCAGACAGCTACGGAAACGTTGTATTCCTAACGCACAGCATTAATGGTCAAATGTTCACTACAGTTTATGCGCACATGAGAGACCTTGGTGTTTCCACTGGTCAATCAGTAAGCGCAGGTACTTACCTTGGAACGATGGGGAATACTGGAGCTTCAAAAGGACAACATCTACACTTTGAAGTTCACAAAGGCTCTTGGAACCAAAGTAAGTCGAATGCCGTTAATCCTTTAAACTACCTACCTTAAAAAGATAAAGGCTCTGTTTTGTAAGTGTTGACTCCTATAGTTGGAAACATAATGAAAACAAGCCGGTCATATAGTACAATAAGATGAAAAGGCATCGCATCGCTAAGGTGTGATGCCTTTTCTTTCAAACTAGAAGAGGTGAGTAGATTGAATATAAAAGGGAAGGTCGTCGGCCTACTTGTCGTTATTGCCCTACTTGTGGGTGCTGGAGGTACATACGCCGTGATGTCGTTCTTTCAAGATGATTCTGAGGGAGGAATCGAGCGATCTGTAGCGAACGGCTCTGAAAACGACATTGATTCTGAGGAACTCTCGAAAATCAATAAAGCTTACGAACTCATAAATGATCGCTATGTAAGTGATGTTGACCAAAAGAATTTGCTTGATGGTGCAATAAAAGGAATGCTTGATACCCTTGAAGACCCTTATTCCGTTTATATGGATCCAGAAACTGCTGAGCAGTTTAACCAATCGTTAGGTTCTTCGTTTGAAGGTATTGGTGCAGAAGTGAATATGCAAGATGGCAGGGTAACGATCGTCTCACCTTATAAAGATTCGCCTGCAGAAGATGCCGGCCTTCGTCCGAATGATAAGATCATGACGATCGACGGTGAAAGTACTGAGGGTCTCGACCTTTATGATGCCGTTTTAAAGATTCGTGGTGAAAAAGGTACGGTCGTGAAACTGGGTATCCAGCGTCCTGGTGTCTCTGAAATATTAGAAGTCGATGTGACACGTGATGAGATTCCAATCGAAACTGTTTACTCGGAGACAATACAAAAGAATAATAAAACAATCGGAGTGTTGCAGATTACGTCATTCTCTGAGAACACATCTGAAAGTTTCTCAAAAGAATTGAAAAAGCTAGAAGATCAAGGGATCGACGGTCTTGTTATCGATGTGAGAAACAACCCTGGAGGTTTGTTGAATAGCGTGTCAGACATCGCTCAAGAAGTTATTCCGGACGATAAGCCCTTTGTACAAATAGAAGATCGAAAAGGTGAGAAGCAGCGTTCCGTCTCTTCTCTTAAGGAAAAGAAGGATTATCCGATCGTTGGACTCATCGATAGAGGAAGTGCCTCTGCCGCTGAAATTTTGGCAGGTGCGTTGAAGGAAGCAGGAGGCTATGAACTAGTTGGTGAAAAAACGTTTGGTAAGGGAACTGTCCAAACAACAGTTGATCTTGGTGATGGCAGTAATATCAAACTAACGATGTTTAAGTGGTTGACTCCTGATGGAAACTGGATTCATAAAGAAGGCATCAAGCCAACAGTAAAGGCTGATCAACCTTCCTACTTTTATGTGAATCCATTAAATACCGAAAAAACGCTTCAGTATGACCAAAATAATAAGCAGGTTGAATCTGCTCAAGTTATGCTAAAAGGGTTAGGGTTTGAACCTGGTAGAACAGATGGTTACTATAGCGATAAGACGACTACGGCTGTTAAAGCATTTCAACGGTCAAACGATCTGACCGTTTCGGGTAAGATCAATGAAGAAACAGCTCAAAAACTACAAGAAAAAATCGTAGAGTCTATCCGAAATCCTGAAAACGATATTCAGCTAGAAACGGCTGTGGAACTACTAGCAAAGTAAATTAAGAAAAGGAAACGAGCTAGTTTTGTCGAAGCTATTCCGCAGGATATCCTGCGGAATTTTCTTTTGACAGGAATAGAAAGATGGAGGAGTAAATCATGGCGGAAACGATAGGTCTTTCCATAGTAAAAGGCATAATATCTTTTTTGATTAACCCACTTACGTATATTAGCTTGGTGGCAGCTTTTATGATCGGAATATCACGAGTGAAACGCGATCGGAGGGATTTCCATACACGAGTGCATGACGTTCTTGACGACGTGAAGTTTGCCATCGTTCCAGGAATTATCGCTGGGGTTTCTCTATTCGGTTTAAACTTATTGTTAGGATTAGTCGTGCCGATGGGGATCGTCGTAGCTTTAAGTATTAGTGCTATTTTAATCTTAATTACAGGACAAATGCGTTTCTTATCTCCAGCATTTGTATTTATCCTTCCGGTTGCAGCAGTTCTTTTTTATGAACCTGTTGATCTAGGAAGTGAATGGTTAAATTCCTGGCAAACTGGGTTTGATTCCGTTTCACTAATCGCTCTCGCAATTTTAGCAGGCGTATTGCTTATCATCGAAGGAGTTTTAATCAATCAGAATGCTAAGAAACAAACGTCTCCTAGGTTAGTGCGTAGTAAGCGCGGTAAACTCGTTGGTGCCCATGAAGTACAACGACTTTGGCTGTTGCCACTCTTTCTCTTTCTTCCTTCAGGAACGATTGAAGCGACTAATTGGTGGCCCCTGTTGCAATTCGGAGATCAGACGTACTCTTTTCTAATCCTCCCATTGCCAATCGGGTTCCGAAAATTAATCCATCATACTTTGCCTGCACCAGAAATTAAACGAAATGGCGTTCATGTCGTCATACTAGGTGCTTTTGCTACAATTCTAGGTGTAATAAGTTATGCTATAAGTGCTGATTGGCTTGCTCTTTCGGTGTTCCCAATCATCGTAGTTGCTAGAGCAGCTATTTTACTTCTTCATAGAGGTATGAATAAACCTGCATATTTTAATGAGAGGAATGAGGGACTGGTTATTCTAGGAATCCTTCCCGAATCGCCGGCCGATTCAATGAATCTGCAGGTGGGGGAAGTCATTTCGAAAGTGAATGGCATGTCCGTAGGTAATGGAACAGACTTTTATACGGCTCTCCAACAAAATGCAGCTTTTTGTAAGCTTCAGGTATTGGACTTTAACGGAGAAATTCGATTTGAACAAAGAGCACTTTACAACGATCAACACCATGAGTTAGGTTTATTGTTCGTAAAAGAACAGCGTCTGGATGATTCGATCGAATATGCAAGAGAAAGCTAAAATAAGGTTGTTGAGGTTTACCTCGACAACCTTTTTGTGTAGGATTGTATAAGAATTTCATCCTGTCGTAGCATTCTCTAACGAATGTGTTGTAAGATGGAGAAAGAGTCATGCTTTAGAGAGGGGAACCAACTCATGCAGGAAATATTAGCAGCTTTACTTATTCCAGCGGTTGTGGCAGTTGTGTTTACACGCGTTACATATAATAAATATGTTAGTCTTGGATTAGCACTGCTTTTCATGTGGGCAATCTTTGGAGGGTTTGATCACCCGATTCATTTAATTATTTTAACGATACTATCTGCTTTAATCGGATTTTACTTTTCTTCGAAAATACAAAAACAAAATAAGAAAAAGATAAAATAGCGTCTATTCCGAAGAGAATAGACGCTTGTTTTTCGTTCTATACTGATAGATAAAGAAAATGATCAGTGGTGTTATATAGATGGAAAGAACAATTAATCCCGCTACGGGTAATTGAAAAAGTTCCAAAATGACGCTGATCAACGTGAAGATATATAACGTACCTAGCAGTTTTTGTATCACGTCGTTGGAAACAAGTTCAGTGATACTTGCACCGATACGGGATCCAACTAATGCACCGACCACTAAAAGTAAAGCAAGCGAGAACGGTATCGTAACACTTCCTATGTATGAAAAGAACCCTGTTGATACGATAATGAAGATGCTTGCAAGAGATGTTCCGACAGCTAGACGAGGGGATAGATGAAGAACATTTATTAATAAAGGAACCATCACGAATCCACCACCTACTCCGAGAACAGATGAGATGAATCCACCGGTGAGTCCGATTAAAATTGTTCGAACTGGGGAAATGGAATACCCCTGAGCTTTTTCACGGGTTGTTTTCTCAGTGAGCATAGACAATGCAAAATAACTGAGCAACCCTACATACAAGAACGAGATGACGAGTTCATCGTATCCTACTGACTCTAAGTAAAGGACGAGTGGCTTTGCAATCTGAGTGCTTAGCATTCCACTAATCGATAATAAGAGGACAGTTTTCCAAAGAATATGGTTTTGTTGATAATGTTTAAAAGCTCCTGAAATAGAGGTGCTCATGCTATATAATAAGCTGATCGTAATAGCAGTTGAAGGTTCATATCCCAGTAGGAGAAGGATTGGCGTTAATAAAAAACCTCCTCCTACTCCGAAGAAACCTGAAATTGCTCCGATTGCTAGTCCTAGTGGAATTGCGAGAAAAACGATCAATGTCAGTACTCCCTTTCATGCAGTTTGCTATCACTCAGCATACCTTAGATTGCGCGTTATCGGAAGCGCTAGTAGAAAAATAGGGGAATACCAGTTCGTTTTATTTGAAGGAAAAGCCATCTTTTATGCTATAATAAATCTTATGAAGAAAAGGAACGGAGGCGACTAAGGTGGAAAGACAGTTTGAATTGGTTTCAAAATATGAGCCTCAAGGAGACCAACCTGAAGCAATAAAAAAGCTCGTTGAAGGCGTGCATAACAATGATCGTTATCAGACCTTACTTGGAGCGACAGGCACTGGAAAAACATTCACGATGTCAAACGTTATTAAAGAGGTTAATAAGCCAACGCTTATTATTGCTCATAACAAAACGTTAGCGGGGCAATTATACAGTGAGTTCAAAGAGTACTTTCCTAATAATGCTGTTGAGTATTTCGTGAGTTATTACGATTATTATCAGCCTGAAGCTTATATTCCTCAATCGGATACGTTTATTGAAAAGGATGCAAGCATTAATGATGAGATCGATAAGTTACGACATTCTGCCACATCGAGCTTATTTGAGCGTAATGATGTCATCATTGTAGCGAGTGTTTCTTGTATATACGGTCTTGGTAATCCAGAGGAATATAAAAGCCTAGTCGTCTCTCTTCGGACTGGAATGGAGAAAGACAGGGACGGTCTTCTACGTGACCTTGTGGACATTCAATATGCACGAAATGACATTAATTTCACACGTGGTACATTCCGAGTTCGTGGAGATGTTGTTGAGATATTTCCCGCATCAAGGGATGAAAACTGTTTAAGAGTTGAATTCTTTGGTGATGAGATCGATCGAATTACGGAAGTGAATGCGTTGACAGGTGAAATACTTGGACAACGAGAGCATATCGCGATCTTTCCTGCTTCTCACTTCGTTACACGTGAAGAAAAAATGAAGATTGCGATCAAGCGAATCGAAGCAGAACTTGAAGAAGAACTTAAGAAAATGAATGAAGATGGAAAACTTCTTGAAGCGCAGCGACTAGAGCAAAGAACAAAGTATGACATCGAAATGATGGCGGAAATGGGATTTTGTTCTGGAATTGAAAACTACTCGCGCCATTTAACGCTACGTGAAGCTGGCGCTACGCCATATACCTTACTAGATTACTTCCCTGATGATTTTCTGATCATGGTAGATGAGTCTCACGTTACCCTTCCTCAGGTGAGAGGGATGTATAACGGTGACCAGGCGAGGAAGGGAGTCCTAGTCGATCACGGATTCAGACTTCCTTCAGCGAAGGACAACCGACCATTAAGGTTTGAAGAATTTGAAGAAAAAGCGCATCAATTCGTGTATGTGTCAGCAACACCTGGTCCATATGAAGAAGAGCACTCTACAAAAGTAGTCGAACAGATCATTCGTCCTACAGGGTTGCTTGATCCTACAATCGAAATTAGACCGATCGAAGGTCAGATTGATGATTTGCTTGATGAAATAAACAAACGAGCTGCAAAAAATGAAAGGGTGCTCGTTACGACGCTGACGAAAAAGATGTCAGAAGACTTAACTGACTATTTGGTTGAGATGGGCATAAAAGTACGGTATCTTCACTCCGAAATAAAAACATTAGAGCGTATTGAAATCATTCGTGACTTACGACTCGGAGTTTTTGATGTATTGGTCGGAATTAACTTGTTGAGAGAAGGACTAGACATCCCAGAAGTATCTCTCGTTGCAATTCTGGACGCGGATAAAGAAGGATTCTTAAGGTCTGAAAGGTCATTGATTCAGACGATTGGACGGGCTGCTCGTAACTCCAGCGGTCAAGTTATCATGTATGCAGATAAAATAACGAAATCGATGGATATTGCGATAAATGAAACGAAAAGGCGTCGTGAAACGCAGCAAGCATATAACGAGAAACATAATATTACACCTACGACAATCAAAAAAGAAGTACGTGACTTGATTCGAGCAACGATAGCTGCTGAGGAAGGTGAGGAATACACTGCACCTAAGCCAGGTAAGTTAAACAAACAAGAACGTGCGAAGATGATTGAAAATGTTGAGAAAGAAATGAAGGAAGCTGCGCGCGAGCTTAATTTTGAACGTGCTGCGGAGCTTCGTGATCTACTATTAGAGCTTAAAGCGGAAGGATGACGAAGAATGGCAAATGAAGAAATCGTCGTCAAAGGGGCACGAGCCCATAATTTGAAAAATGTTGATGTGTCTATTCCTAGAGATAAACTGGTCGTTCTGACTGGTTTATCTGGGTCGGGAAAATCGTCACTCGCTTTTGATACGATTTATGCAGAAGGACAAAGACGATACGTTGAATCACTTTCTGCCTATGCAAGACAGTTTCTAGGGCAGATGGATAAACCAGATGTAGACGCGATCGAAGGTTTATCACCTGCAATCTCGATCGATCAGAAAACGACGAGCCGAAACCCTCGTTCAACTGTTGGAACTGTAACGGAAATCTACGATTATTTGAGGCTGTTGTTTGCGAGAATCGGAAGACCAGTATGTCCACGTCATGGAGTGGAAATCACCTCTCAAACGATTGAACAAATGGTCGATAGAATACTTGAATATGAAGAGCGTACGAAGCTACAAATTCTTGCTCCAGTCGTTTCAGGACGTAAAGGGGAGCACGTAAAGATTTTAGAAGATATTAAGAAGCAAGGGTACGTCCGTGTTCGCGTCGACGGAGAAATGATGGAGGTTGCTGATGAGATTTCACTAGAAAAGAACAAGAAGCATTCCATCGAAGTTGTGATCGACCGTATCGTCGTAAAAGATGGTATCCAATCTAGACTTGCAGATTCACTAGAAACGGCCCTTCAGCTAGGTGGAGGACAAGTAATCGTCGATGTGATAGGAGAAGGGGAGCTTCTCTTTAACCAGCATCACTCTTGCCCATACTGTGGGTTTTCAATTGGTGAACTAGAGCCAAGGATGTTTTCTTTTAACAGCCCGTTTGGAGCGTGCCCATCTTGTGATGGAATCGGTCTAAAGCTAGAGGTGGACCTTGATCTTGTGATTCCGAATTGGGGATTATCTCTGAGAGAGCATGCATTAGCTCCATGGGAACCAGTTAGCTCAAACTATTACCCACAGCTTCTTGAAAGTGTATGTAATCATTATGGCATCGATATGGATACACCTGTCGAGAAGCTTCCGAGACATCAACTTGATAAGGTACTATACGGAAGTGGAAACGAGAAAGTTTATTTTAGGTATGAGAACGATTTTGGGCAAGTAAGGGAGAACAACATCAACTTTGAAGGCGTCATCCCTAACGTTGAACGACGTTATCGTGAAACGAGCTCTGATTACATTCGCGAGCAAATGGAAGCGTATATGGCCCAAAAACCATGCCCTACGTGTAAAGGGTATCGCTTGAAGAAAGAATCACGTTCCGTATTGATCAATGGAAAACATATCGGGGAAACGACGGAGTTTGCAATTAAAGATGCTTCTGTCTTTTTTGAGCAGCTTGAACTTACGGCTAAAGAGGCTACGATCGGTAAAATGATTTTACGAGAAATTCAAGATCGTCTCGGATTTCTTGTGAACGTAGGGTTGGATTACCTGACCTTAAATCGGTCTGCAGGCACATTATCTGGTGGTGAGGCTCAGAGGATCAGACTTGCTACTCAAGTAGGCTCCAGGTTGATGGGTGTTCTCTACATTTTGGATGAGCCTTCGATCGGGTTGCACCAAAGAGATAACGACCGTCTGATCTCAACGCTCGAAAATATGAGGGACTTAGGAAACACGTTGATCGTTGTAGAACATGATGAGGATACAATGCTCGCAGCTGATCATATTATCGACATCGGTCCTGGAGCAGGAGCACACGGTGGGTATATCACTTCACAAGGTACTCCTGCAGAAATTATGGACGATGAACAGTCACTGACAGGAGAATACCTATCTGGTAAAAAGTTTATTCCGGTTCCATCTGAGCGAAGAAAGACGGACGGACGTTATATTGAGATTGTTGGCGCAAAAGAAAACAACCTTAAAAATACGAATGCAAAGATCCCTATCGGTTTATTTACGTGTGTAACAGGTGTTTCTGGGTCAGGTAAAAGTACTCTTATCAATGACATTCTATATAAATCCTTAGCTCAAAAGCTTCATAAAGCAAAGGATAAGCCTGGCGAGCATAAGAAGATTAAAGGCTTAGAGTATATTGATAAAGTCATCGATATCGATCAGTCTCCGATCGGTCGAACACCAAGGTCTAATCCAGCAACTTACACAGGTGTGTTTGACGATATTCGGGATGTGTTCGCACAAACAAACGAAGCAAAAGTCCGTGGCTATAAGAAAGGCCGCTTCAGCTTCAACGTAAAAGGTGGGCGCTGTGAGGCTTGTCGAGGAGACGGAATCATTAAAATCGAGATGCACTTTTTACCTGATGTATATGTTCCTTGTGAAGTATGCGAAGGAAGACGATACAATCGTGAAACGCTTGAAATCGAGTATAAAGGAAAGAACATCTCAGATATATTGGAGATGACTGTTGAAGAAGGACTAGATTTCTTCAAAAACATTCCTAAGATCAACCGCAAGCTGCAAACTCTCTATGACGTTGGCTTGAGTTACATTAAATTAGGTCAGCCGGCGACAACCGTATCAGGAGGAGAAGCACAGCGTGTGAAGCTTGCGTCACAGCTTTATAAACGCTCAACTGGAAAAACCCTATATATTTTAGATGAACCGACAACAGGTCTTCATGTTGATGACATCGCTCGCTTGCTTCAAGTACTGCAAAGGCTTGTCGATAACGGTGACTCTGTACTGATCATCGAACATAATCTAGATGTGATAAAAACCGCTGACTACTTAGTCGATCTTGGACCAGAAGGTGGAGATGGCGGTGGTGAGATTATCTCAACAGGAACTCCTGAAAAGATCGTGAAAGAAGAGCGCTCTTATACTGGTCGTTACCTTGCTCCGATCCTTAAGCGAGATAAAGAACGTATGAAGATAAAACTTGAACAAACGCAGTCTGTATAAGGGTTAAAAAGGCAGCCGACCAGGCTGTCTTTTTTTTGGCGTTAATTTTATGAAACCTTCTATTTGTTTATTCGTATAAATAGGTAGATAGTTTTGAAAGGAGAAACATGTATGTCTGTGGAAAAAGTAATGTCGTCGCTATGTTATTTTAGTGTGTTTTTCGCTCCATTCTTATTTCCAATCATCGTTTTTTTCGTTATGAAAGATGAAGAAGTGACGTATCACGCTAAACGGGCAGTTCTTTCTCACTTACTACCATTTGCAAGTGTGATCATTGTGTTTATCGCAATATTTGGATTGGATATAGGAGTCGTGGTTTTTCTTGGCTTCATCGTATTTGGACTACTTAATGTCATTGTGTTTATCTGGAACATTGTAAAAGGGATTCAAGTTCTCCGCTGGTAATCAGGTATAAGTGTTAGACCACTTTAATAAATAACAAGGAGATGTTTTGAATGAACGAAGAACGTAAAATGATACTGACAATGATTGAAGAAGGAAAAATTACTGCAGAAGAGGGCGCGAAACTATTAAGTGCTCTTGGCACTACCGAAACGAAGAAAGAAGAAAGAGCGGCTGAACCTCAGCAAGAACGTCCTCAACCAGGATATCGAGTTGGGCAATTTGTTGAGTCACTGATTCAAAAAGTAAAGGACATGGACCTTGACTTTAATTTCGGCTCTTCAGAAGAAGTTGAGCACGTTTTTTCAGAACAAGAAGTATCGTTCGACGCCATTGATATTCATGTGAGAAATGGAGAAGTGGCTTTTCAAACGTGGGATCAAGATGATGTGAAGATTGATTGTAAAGCAAATATCTACCGTGTCTCAACAACAGAAGGTGCAAAAGAAAAGTTGCTCAGAGATACTTATTTTTCAGTAGATAACGGAAAGATGACATTTAAATCAGAAAGAGCTGACGTTAAATTAAACGTTGTCATCTATGTACCTGCTAAAGAATACGAAAGAGTATGGATCACCGCGTTTAACGGTGATGTTAGTGGAGAAACGATTCGATCAGCCAAAGCCAAGCTAAAAACAGCTAACGGTAAAGTAGGAATCAAAGCTTCAGAAGTAAAAGATTTGGAAGCTGAATCTGGGAACGGATCGATTTCAGTAGAAAATACGAACGGCGATGTGTGCGAACTTGAAACTGGGAACGGCCCGATCACAATTGATGGAACGTATAAAGAGGTAGAAGCACAGTCTATAAATGGGGCGATTCGCTATGCTCTTAAGGAAGTCGTGAGTGGCAGTGCTCAGTTAAAAACAGTAAATGGAACGATCCAAATAAATGTTCCAAAAGGGATGAACCTTAATGGCGACTTGAAATCTACAATCGGGACAATTACGGCTGATTTAGATAATATGAGTGTCTTAAGAGAGAAACAAGAAATTTCGCATAGAATGAAGAAATTTAAAACTGAAGATGATTCAGAGAACACTTATAGAATCGCCGCTACATCTACAGCTGGTTCCATTACAGTAGCGTATTCTACTAACGAATAAAAGACGGGCACTCGTGATGAAGATGGAGGGATAGGTCGTGCGACAATGGTTGATCAGTTTAATCGTGAACAGCATCGTATTGATGGTTGTTGCTGGGTACTTTGATGCCTTCTATCTTGAAGGCATTGGCGCTGCAATTCTAGCAAGTCTATTATTGTCGTTGATAAACGTGTTTATCAAACCAGTGTTGATTCTTCTTACACTACCCGTCACGATCGTCACTCTAGGGTTGTTTTTAATCGTTATCAATGCGGTGACGTTAAAGATCACAGCTGCGTTTATGGGAAGCTCGTTCGTTATTGAAGGCTTTGGGATGGCCATGCTCGCTTCAATAATCATAGGTTTGTTAAATGTATTGATTGATAAGCTCGTCATCGAACCGATTAAGAAGTAAGGAAACACACGTCTTTATAAGGCGTGTGTTTTTCATTTTATCTGGTAAGATAGTATGAAAAGGAGGGTTACTGATGTCATTTCAAAACCAGACGATTTTGCCTGCAGTGAGGAAAATGAGGGATTTTGAAACACTGTTAGCAAGTTCTTATACATATATCGTTCTTCTTGATTCCCATATTGGGCAATTAAAAGCCATTGTGAAAGAGGGAAAGCGAGCGGGAAAAGAAATTCTATTGCACGCTGACCTTGTACAAGGCTTGAAAAATGATGAGCACGGTGCAGAGTTTCTTTGTCAAGAAGTGAAGCCAGCCGGTTTGATATCTACAAGATCGAATGTATTATCCGTTGCAAAAAGACGCGGTATCATAGCTGTTCAACGGTTATTTATGCTCGATTCTATGGCACTTGAGAAAAATTTAAGTATCATCAAGCATACTCAACCAGACTGTGTTGAAATTCTGCCGGGAATTATCCCACAGGTATTTGAAGAATTACGTGAAGAAATCGATGTCCCAATTTTTGCTGGAGGGTTTATCCGCTCGGTTGATGATGTGGAACTAGCCTTGAAAGGCGGAGCTACCGCTGTGACAACATCAAAGAGCGAGCTATGGAAACACTACGATACCAAAAAAAGGATTTGACATCGCTTACATAAGTTTGTTTTAATAAACAGTAAGTTAATAAGATGTGCCGGAGACATGGAGAACCACGCAAAATTCCCATCAGATGTATGGGAAGATTTGTCGTGGTTTTTTTTATAGTACTTTTGAAATGGCACAAACAGGGTATAGTTGATAGTAGAGCTAGTTTTCAACATGCCATATATCGATGGAAATGGTAGGTGTCAAAGATGAATGCATTTGTCGGAGAAATATTAGGTACAATGATTTTGATCATTTTTGGAGGTGGAGTTGTAGCTAACGTGAACCTTCGTGATTCGAAGGCTCAAGGAGGGGGCTGGATCGTAGTCGCTCTCGGGTGGGGACTCGGTGTAGCGATGGCAGTCTATGCAGCAGGGCAGGTTAGTGGAGCACATATCAACCCTGCAGTAACGTTAGGATTAGCAGCGGTTGGAGACTTTCCATGGAGTCAAGTGCCTGGATACATAACGGCACAAATGATCGGTGCTTTTCTAGGAGCGTGTATCGTATACTTTCATTTTCTACCGCATTTTCGTAAAGAAGATGATAAAGCGCTTAAATTGGCAGTATTCTCCACCGATCCAGCTATACCACACACGTTCAGTAACTTTCTGAGTGAGTTTATTGGTACAGCAATGTTGCTTATCGGTCTGCTTGCAATCGGATCGAATGAATTTACGGAAGGTCTAAATCCATTTATTGTTGGCTTTCTGATCGTAGCGATCGGACTTTCTCTTGGGGGAACTACCGGGTATGCCATTAACCCAGCTCGTGATTTAGGTCCCCGTATCGCCCATTTCTTCTTGCCGATACCTGGGAAGGGAGATTCAAATTGGAGGTACGCATGGATTCCAGTAGCGGGGCCAATCTTTGGTGGTGTTTATGGCGCGATCTTTTTTAAAGCAGTTACAGAAGCAAATTATAGTTTAGAATTTTGGTTTTCAACTCTCTTTGTCACAGTGTTTTTGTTTGGACTTTATCATGCTGGAGACAAAGTGAAAGACAGTATTCAAACAGGTGAAAAGGTTAAAAATTAACCGTTGTAGACATGTATATTATATAAGGGAGGAATTCGTAATGGCTGAAAAAGAAAAGTATATTTTATCACTTGATCAAGGAACAACTAGCTCAAGAGCAATCTTATTTAACAAGAAAGGTGAAATTGTAAACGTAGCACAAAAAGAATTCAAGCAACATTTCCCTAAATCTGGCTGGGTGGAGCATGACGCTCAAGAAATTTGGAGCTCGATATTATCCGTAATGGCACAAGTGCTATCGTCTACATCTGATATCGCAGCAAAGGATATTGAAGCGATCGGGATAACCAACCAGCGCGAAACCACGGTCGTTTGGGACAAGAATACGGGTAAACCTGTTTATCATGCGATCGTTTGGCAATCTCGTCAAACAGCAGGCATCGTAAGCGAATTGAAAGAACAGGGTTATAGTGAGATGGTGAGAGATAAAACAGGACTATTGATCGATGCTTATTTCTCTGGCACGAAAGTAAAGTGGATTCTTGATAATGTTGATGGCGCTCGTGAAAAAGCAGAGAACGGAGACTTGTTGTTTGGTACGATCGATACGTGGCTCATTTGGAAGTTATCTGGGGGCAGCGCGCATGTTACAGATTACACGAATGCTTCTAGAACATTGATGTATAACATTCATGACCTTAAATGGGATGATGAACTTCTAGAGATGCTATCAGTTCCAAAATCGATGCTTCCTGAAGTGCGCCCTTCATCCGAAGTTTATGCGGAAACGGTCGACTATCATTTCTTTGGCCAAAATGTACCAATTGCAGGTGTCGCTGGAGACCAGCAAGCCGCTTTGTTTGGTCAAGCATGTTTTGAAAAAGGAATGGCTAAGAATACGTACGGCACCGGTTGCTTTATGTTGATGAATACTGGTGAAAAAGCCGTGAAGTCTGACAATGGTCTTTTAACGACGATTGCTTGGGGCGTAGATGGTAAAGTTGAATATGCGCTCGAAGGAAGTATTTTTGTAGCTGGTTCTGCGATACAGTGGCTAAGAGATGGCCTACGCATGTTCAGCACGGCACCGGAAAGTGAAAGGTATGCGAAACGGGTAGAATCGACTGAAGGAGTTTACATGGTTCCAGCGTTCGTAGGTCTTGGTACCCCTTACTGGGATAGTGATGTTAAAGGAGCAGTATTTGGATTAACACGTGGAACGAGCAAAGAGCACTTTGTTCGTGCAACGCTCGAGTCACTTGCCTATCAGACAAGAGATGTTCTTGATGCGATGACAGCTGATTCAGGTATCAACTTAAAAACGCTTCGAGTCGATGGAGGGGTTGTAAAGAATGATTTCTTAATGCAATTCCAAAGCGATATGATCGGTGTTCAAGTTGAGCGACCAACTGTTAATGAAACAACAGCATTAGGGGCGGCGTACCTAGCTGGGCTAGCAACAGGATATTGGGAAAGTCGTGAAGAAATTCAAGAGCAGTGGATGCTTGATCGTTCTTTTGACCCAGAAATGGAAGAAACACAAAAAGAAGAACTATATGAAGGCTGGAAAAAAGCCGTTAAAGCCACGATGGCATTTAAATAATGGTTAATAATAGCAACTCTTACGAGAGTGTGCTACACTATAACTAAGTTAATAAAAGCGGTCGGAGATAAGGAGAAGACCACAACACTCAAGCATAGGAGGACTATGTCTTGAGGAGTTGTGGTCTTTTTGTTGTTTTAACGGATTAAAAGGCTAAAGAAAAACCGACTGTTACAGTTTATAAGTTTTACCATGCTTTATTCCGTAGCTTGGAGGGTATGGTAATAAGAGCCTATTCAAAATTGAATGATTGAATTAGATATATTTAAAAGGAGTGATCGTTTTGGTAAAACCATTTTCAGGTTTGCAACGTAGTGTGATTTTAGATCAGATGGTATCTGAAGAGTTGGATCTTCTCGTAATCGGTGGGGGGATAACAGGATCAGGAATTTTACTCGATGCTGCTTCTAGAGGAATGAACGCTGCAGTTATTGAGATGCAGGATTATGCTGCTGGTACATCTAGTCGTTCGACTAAACTTGTTCACGGAGGACTTCGATACTTAAAGAACTTTGAAGTAGGACTTGTAGCTGAAGTTGGAAAAGAACGAGCGATCGTTTATGAAAATGCTCCACATGTTTCAATTCCTGAGTGGATGCTTCTACCGATCTTTAAAGGTGGTACATTTGGGAAGTTCTCAACAAGTGCTGGACTTGCCCTTTATGATCGCCTTGCGGGTGTAAAGAAGAAAGAACGTAGAAATATGCTTTCTAAGAAAGAAACGATGTCGAAAGAGCCTTTACTTCGTAAGAACGACCTTAAGGGTGGAGGTTATTACGTTGAATACCGTACAGATGATGCTCGTCTTACACTTGAAGTGATGAAAGAAGCTGTTCATCGTGGAGGAAAAGCGGTTAACTACGTTAAAGCTGAGCAGTTATTGTATGAAGATGGAAAGGTTGTTGGCGTTCGTGCGATGGATGTCCTTTCAGGAGAAACACGCGAAATTCGAGCGAAAAAGATTGTTAATGCAGCTGGACCATGGGTAGACGAAATTCGTGAACTCGACCAGTCTAAAAAAGGGAAACACCTCTTCATGACCAAAGGAGTTCATCTCGTATTCGATCAAAGTAAATTCCCGCTTCAACAAGCTGTCTACTTCGATACACCGTTTGATGATGGACGTATGATGTTCGCTATTCCTAGAGCCGGAAAAACTTATATCGGAACAACCGATACAGAGTATACAAAGAATCCAGTTCATCCACAGATGACGGTTGAAGACCGAGATTACATCATCGATGCAGCGAATTACATGTTCCCAGGAATTAAGCTTGATCGTGATGATGTGGAATCCAGCTGGTCTGGCGTTCGTCCACTGATCCATGAAGAAGGAAAAGATCCTTCTGAAATTTCTCGTAAAGATGAAATTTTCCATTCAGAATCGGGCTTAATTACGATTGCGGGAGGAAAACTAACCGGCTATCGGAAAATGGCTGAAAAAGTTGTTGATTACGTTGCGGATGAGTTTAAAGATGAAAAGTATAAAAAGTTCCCTAGCTCAACGACTAAGAATATGGTTCTCTCTGGTGGAGACGTTGGCGGAAGCAAAGGGTTCAAAGAATATGCCACAAAACAAGTTCGCCGTGGTACAACGCTTGGTCTTTCGGTTGAGGAAGCTGATCGACTCGTTCAAAGATATGGATCAAATATCGAGCGAATTTATCAAATCATCGAAACGATTGGGACAGAAGCAAACTTCCATGGACTTAGTCTTGAAGTGTTCGCAACACTCATCTATGGAATAGAAGAAGAAATGGTCGCTACACCGCTCGATTACTTTAATCGAAGAACAAGCGCCTTATACTTTGATATCGACTGGGTAAAAACTTGGAAAGAGCCTGTTATCGAGTACATGGCAAAACGTCTTAACTGGTCGAACGAAATGAAAGAAGCACATTTACAAGAACTAGATAAACAACTCCATGATGCAGTGGTACCGGTAGATGCTGAAGTACCAGTAGATGCATAATGATCAGTTAGGCCACCTGTAGAGCTGTCGAGACTTTCTCGACGGCTTTTTTTGTTAGGTACGATCAGACGTTGATATATTTACAAAGGTTAGTTAAAAATAAGAACTTGAATACGACTGTAACGTTTGAAGCTTCTCTTACTAAAAAAGTGTGTGACAAGCTTTTTCCTTTTCAAGAAATTGTAGTTCATCATTCTGTTCTTTCAAATGTGAAATGGTACAATAGAAAATAGCGAAAAATGTAACCATTAGGTTCGATTTAGGAGGTTTATGAATGGTAAAAGTCCGCATGAAAGATGTAATGGAGAAATTCAGCCTTGAACTTGTAAGTGGTGCTGAAGGAATTCATCGCCCGATCATCACAAGTGATATATCACGTCCAGGTCTTGAGATGGCTGGTTTTTTTACATATTATCCTGCTGAAAGATTGCAGCTGTTAGGTAAGACAGAGCTTTCGTTCTTCAACGGTTTACCAGAGGAGCAAAAACAGGAGCGAATGGAAAAGCTGTGCACTGATGAAACGCCGGGAATCGTTATCTCAAGAGACATGATTGTTCCAGATGAACTGATTCAATCTTCTAAGGAAAAAGATGTACCGATCTTACGCACGAGTATGACGACTACCCGTCTGAGTAGTAGATTGACAAACTATCTTGAAAGTCAGCTTGCCCCAAACACTGCTATCCACGGCGTTCTCGTCGATATTTATGGTGTGGGCGTTCTGATTACAGGTTCGAGTGGGGTTGGTAAGAGTGAGACTGCGCTAGAGCTTGTAAAACGCGGCCATCGATTAGTTGCCGATGACTCGGTTGAAATTCGCCAGGAAGCTGAAAACACGCTTGTTGGAAGTGCGCCTGAGCTGATCCAACACCTTCTTGAAATAAGAGGTCTCGGTATTATAAATGTCATGACATTGTTTGGTGCAGGTGCGATTCGTAATTACAAAAAAATCTCGTTAGTAATCAACCTTGAGCTATGGGACTCTAAAAAAGTATATGACCGTCTTGGTCTAGAAGAGGAATATATGCAGATCATCGATTCCAATGTTCCGCGCCTTGTTGTACCAGTGCGTCCAGGACGAAATTTAGCGATCATCATTGAGGTTGCTGCGATGAATTTCCGTTTGAAGAACATGGGGATGAACGCAGCGAAACAATTCTCCGAGCGTTTAACAAAAGAAATCGAAGATGGAGACGACCACGATAGCATCTAACAGGTTTAACATAGAAAGGGGAAACGAACATGTTAGCAACAATAGAACCTCTAGATCGAATTGCGGTTCAGCTTGGACCGATTTCAATCTATTGGTACGGTATCATCATAGCGCTAGGAGCTTATCTTGGGCTTGTACTTGCGGTTAGAGAAACACAGCGGCAAGGACTGCCGAAAGAAACATTTGTCGATTTAATATTATGGGCAGTACCGATCGCTATTATTTCGGCCAGAATTTATTATGTTATCTTTCAGTGGGGTTACTATAAGGACAATCTGGGAGATATCTTTGCGATTTGGGAAGGCGGAATCGCGATACACGGTGCATTGATCGGTTCCGTTATTACTGCTCTCGTTTTTACTCGAAAGCGCGGGTTATCTTTCTGGAAAATTACTGATATCGCAGCTCCAAGTATTATCCTTGGGCAGGCGATCGGTCGATGGGGAAACTTCATGAACCAAGAAGCACATGGTGGAGAGGTGACGAGAGAGTTTCTTGAGAACTTAATGCTTCCTGATTTCATTGTAAATCAGATGTTCATCGAAGGTACTTATTATCACCCTACCTTTTTATATGAGTCGCTATGGAATTTAGTAGGCTTCGTTATTTTAATCCTCCTACAAAGAACAAACGTTAAACGAGGAGAAGTCTTCCTCTCCTATGTAATCTGGTATTCCATCGGACGTTTCTTTATTGAAGGGTTAAGAACGGATAGTCTTATGCTAACGGAGTCGCTCAGAATGGCTCAGGTTATTTCAGTCGTGCTCATTATCGGTGCGATTATCACAATTGTTTACAGAAGAATGAAGAAGAACCCTAAACCGTACAACGATAAATCATAAGAGGAGGGTGAGTATGGGAACGCTGAAACGTGGATTAAAGACGGGCCTCCAAACAACATGGGAGCTTGGAAAAATTATATTCCCAATCACTCTTCTTGTTACGATCTTAAGGTATACACCCGTACTGGAATGGGTGATCAGTTTAATCGAACCTGCTATGAAATGGCTTGGTTTATCAGGCGAGGCAGCCATTCCGCTTGTAATCGGGAACTTCTTGAACCTTTATGCAGGAATCGGAGCGATTCTTACGCTCGATTTAACGGTGAAAGAAGTGTTCATCCTTGCCGTGATGCTTTCTTTTTCTCACAATTTATTAATTGAATCAGGCGTTGCTGCTAAGGTCGGGGTCAAACTCTGGGTTATTTTGTGTGTGCGGATCGGTCTCGCGGTTCTATCAGGGTTCATTATAAACCTTGTTTGGCAAGGCGGGAATGAACAAGCTGTCTATGGCTTAGTTCCTCAATCTAGTGAAGAAGTGAACGGGTGGGGGCTGATTTTGCTTCAAGGTCTTGAAAAAGCTTCGATCGGTGTTCTTCAGCTCGCCCTCATCGTGATTCCGTTGATGATTTTTATTCAAGTTATGAAAGATCGCGAATGGCTCAACGTGTTCTCGAAGTGGATGGCACCTATCACTAGGAGCCTTGGTATGAGAGAAAATACGTCGACTACGCTAGCTGCAGGGCTTGTTTTCGGTCTAGCTTACGGAGCGGGAGTTATGATTCAGGCTGCAAAAGAAGATGGTGTGAAGAAAAAGGATCTTTACCTCGCGTTTATTTTTCTTGTAGCGTGTCATGCTGTTATTGAAGATACGCTGATCTTTATACCACTTGGAATTCCAGTTATCTGGCTCTTATTGGTGAGGCTGATAACTGCCGTCCTGTTAACATTAGTGATTTCGATTATTTGGAAGCGTAAGGATACACGTGTTTCACACAGAAAGGAACCTTTTTATGAACATTGATACGATTTTATTTGATTTAGATGGGACATTAATCAATACGAACGATTTGATTATGGCGTCGTTCAAGCATACGTTCGAGCATTACTATCCAGGACTGTATTCCGATGAAGAACTTGTGAACTTCATTGGAGAACCGCTTTATCATACGTTTGAGAAGCATGATAGAGAACGAGCGGAAGAGATGGTACAGTTTTATCGAAATCATAATATCGAAAATCACGATCGACTTGTAACAGAGTTCGATGGTGTGTTTGAAACGGTTAAGACGTTGTCCGAAAATGGATACAAGCTTGCGATCGTGACGTCTAAGATGCGTAACACAGTGGAGATGGGATTGAAGCTGACAAAACTGGATCAATTTTTCCCTGTTGTCATTACAGTCGAAGAAGTGGAAAATCCAAAACCTCATCCAGAACAACTGAATACTGCGATGAAAATGCTCGGTTCTAGTCCTGAAAATGCAATCATGGTAGGCGATAGCCAATATGACATTCTTGCTGGGCAGAATGCCGGTGTAAAGACTGTCGGTGTGTCATGGACGATAAAAGGGCGAGAGTTTTTATCTTCTTATAATCCAGATCATATGCTTGATCATATGTCAGAACTTCTTTCGATCGCTGGAGTGGACAAGTGAGAAATACCGAGCGTTACCCTGTCGAAGGAAGCAACGCCCTATGGCAAATTTATAAAACGGTCCCATTCTTGAAAGTTGTTAAAAACTTCGCTGTGATACAAATAGCTCGGTACACGCCCTTCATCCCGATGAAGAATTGGTTATACAGGACTTTTCTAGGAATGAAGATCGGAGGAGAAACGGCTTTTGCCCTGATGGTCATGGTGGATATCATGTTCCCTGAGAGGATTAAAGTCGGAAGGAATTCCATTATCGGCTACAATACGACGATACTTGCTCACGAGTATTTGATCGACGAATATCGTCTTGGTGATGTTGTAATCGGTGATCGCGTGATGATCGGTGCGAACAGTACGTTGTTGCCAGGCATCACAATCGGCTCTGGAGCGATTGTCTCTGCAGGAACACTCGTGCACAAAGACGTTCCTGAAGGAGCTTTTGTAGGTGGAAATCCAATGAGGATTATCTATACAAAAGAAGAAAGAGAAGCAAAAGGCTTATAATAATAAGCACAGGGGGGACGATTAGGAAGATGTTACAGATGTCTTCCACCCCTAAAGACTATCGTGTATAATAAAACTTGCAATTACATATGTACTGATTCAGGTGTCTTCACGATGAAGACTTAATAGGGAAGCTGGTGTAAATCCAGCGCGGTCCCGCCACTGTAAATGGTCGTAAGCTGTGAAATCCACTGTTCATATTGAATGGGAAGGAGCAGTAAGCGATAACCATAAGCCAGGAGACCTGCCTGATTCAAAAGCACGAACAACCTACGAGGATAGGGATGTGCGAAGGAAGGTAAGTGTCATCTTGTGTATAATCCTTACTTTCATTCGGCCATCTCCATGCTCGTGCGTGGGGATTTTTTTTGTTTCATCATACATTTTTAGGAGGAGAACTACACATGAAGAAGCTTTATTCATTGCTCGTATTATTACTACTCGTTACAGGAATCATGGCCGGTTGCGGATCAGATAATTCATCTGAGAACAATACTAACGTAAGTACAGAAGAGAATCAGAATACAAAAGATAGCGCTTTCCCAGTTACCATCACAGATGCGCTCGATAAGGATGTAACGATAGAAGAAGATCCAGAGAAAATCGTTTCCTTAATTCCAAGTAATGCGGAAATCCTCTTTGCACTTGGTGCAGGTAGTGAAGTAGTGGGTGTTTCAGATTTTGCGAACTACCCAGAAGAGACTGCAGATATTGAGAAGATCGGTGGGATGGAATTTAATGTTGAAAAGATTATCTCATTAGATCCAGACCTTGTCCTCGCTCACGGCTCTAGTGCTCATAACTCAGAAGCTGGTCTACAGCAGCTCCGAGATGCAGGAATTGCTGTTCTAGTCGTTAACGATGCAAAAAGTTTTGATGAAGTTTATACATCGATGGAAATGATTGGACAAGCAACAGGCGAAACGGAAGCAGCTGAAGAGTTGATTGCCGATATGAAATCGAAACTAGAAGAGATCAAGTCAAAAGCTGAGTCAATCGAAGAAACGAAGAGCGTCTTTGTTGAAGTTTCTCCTGCACCAGAAATTTATTCTCCTGGTAAGAATACGTTCATGGACGACATGCTCTCACTTATAAATGCTACGAACGTTACGCATGACCAAGAAGGCTGGAACCAAATCGATCAAGAAGCAATTATTCAAGCAAACCCAGATGTGATCATCACCACATACGGCTACTATACGGAAAAGCCAGTGGAACAAGTGCTGAGCCGTGATGGGTGGAAAGATGTCACCGCAGTGAAAGAAGAACGAGTTGTCGATGTTCATTCTGACCTTGTTACACGCTCTGGTCCGCGTCTTGTTGAAGGAGTAGAGGAACTTGCTAAAGCGGTTTACCCGGATGTTTTTACTGAATAAAGCGATCCCTTACGTTATAGCTAGTGGATTGCTAGTTGGCGCGATGCTGCTTGGTATCTCGGTCGGGACTGTGTCAGTTCCGATCGAAACAATTCTAAAGTTGATGTGGGCTGAGGTACTGAACCTACCGTCGATAGGTGAAACGGACCCTATGTTCACGACAATCGTGTTGGACATCCGGCTGCCTCGTGTCATCCTAGCAGGACTTGTCGGTGCATCACTAGCGGTTGCAGGAGCTGCCTTTCAGGGTCTTCTTCGTAACCCATTGGCAGATCCTTACGTACTCGGTGTCTCATCAGGTGCATCTGTCGGCGCAGTGCTCGTCCTCTTTTTTAACTTGTCACTGCCCCTGATAGGCATGTTTACGCTGCCGATTATGAGTATTGCTGCTTCAATCGTTACCATTTTTTTCGTCCTGTTCTTTGCGCGACAAATCGAACGCTCGATGCGCGTTGAGACGATCATTTTGACGGGGATCGTGTTTAGCTCTTTCCTTGGCTCGTTGCTATCTTTAATGATTGCTTTAACAGGAGAAGAGCTTCGTCAAATCATCGGTTGGCTTCTTGGAAGTGTTTCGATGCGAGGGTGGGAATATATCGCGATTATCTTACCGTTCTTCGTAATCGGAGCGTGTATTTTGCTAGTTAGTAGCAAGGAACTGAACGCGATGTCTTTTGGTGAAGAACGTGCACAGCATATAGGGGTCAACGTAGCTAAGAGAAAGCTGTGGATATTAATAGGCGGCTCGATTTTAACTGGAGGCGCTGTAGCTGTTTCAGGTACGATCGGTTTCGTCGGTCTTGTGATTCCTCATCTTACGAGACTATTATGGGGACCAGATCATAGACACCTTCTACCATTATCGATCCTGCTTGGGGCTGCTTTTCTAATTGTAACGGACCTTATTTCAAGAATCATTATTTCACCTACGGAACTACCGATTGGAGTCATTACGTCATTGATCGGAGCGCCAGTGTTCGCAATCATCTTAATTAGAAGACGGAAAGAAAGAAGAGGGTAAGTATGTTAACGGTGAATCACGTAACAGGAGGATATCCGGGTCACGAAGTGCTCCATGATCTCTCATTCGATGTAAAAAGAGGAGAACTGCTTGGAATCGTAGGACCGAACGGTAGCGGGAAAACAACGATATTCAAAGTGATCAGCGGTATTTTAAAAGCAGATAAAGGAGAGGTGCTTTTAAAAGATAAGGCGATCTCAAAGTACTCTGCAAAGCAACTAGCAAAAGTTCTCGCTGTGCTTCCACAGCATGCTGAACATGCTTTCCCATATACAGTGAAAGAAACCGTCTCACTCGGCAGGTATGCCCACCAGACTGGATGGTTTCAGATGTGGACTGAGCATGATGAAGCAATTGTCCAGAAGACGATGGAGCAGACTGGAATCAAAGCTTTTCAAGACAACTACGTGAATGAACTTTCAGGTGGTGAACGTCAGCGCGTTTTCCTAGCTCAAGCACTCGCACAGGAGCCGGAAATTCTGTTGCTTGATGAGCCGACGAATCATCTTGACCTTTCTTATCAGAAAGAGCTTCTCGATTTGTTAAAAAAGTGGACAAGGGAACAAGGGCTTACGGTCATCTCAATTTTTCACGACTTGAACCTTGCTGGTTTGTATTGTGACCGCCTTTTACTACTTGAAGATGGCAAGGTGAATATGCACCACAAGCCGAACGAGGTACTGGATGAAGCGCGTATTCAGTCGGTATATCAAACGAATATTGAAAAACATCCGCACCCTACTGTACCAAAACCTCAAATGCTACTATTACCAGAGAAACAGGGTGAAGACCTCGATGACCTAGTTATCGATGAACGGTTATTAATGTCTAATGAAGAAATGATTCAGCTCAAGGCTCCGTTCCCTCTTCGGACGATGTCTTCAGGTGTCGTTGGCTCTGGAACGGGATGGTACAACACATTTGTTAATCGTCACGTCGATAAGAGCTACAGTTGTTCGAACCATCGTGAAGAAATGGAAGCGTACCTTAAAAGCCATCAGATCGATCCTGTTGAAACCGTTGGGATGATGACAGCTGTTTGTCTTGAAGATGTGTCTTATCGACTCATTGAGGATGACGGTGTTTCTGTATTTGTTGTCGTTACAGCTGGAGTGGGCAATGCTGTAGATGCATCGCGAAGTGTTGAGCACGTGTATGAACCGTTGCCTGGGACGATCAATACGTGGGTGTTTGTCAATGGTTCACTGACTGATGAGGCTTTCATTCAAAGTATCATGACAGCAACAGAGGCAAAAGTGAAGGTGATGCACGATCATCATGTGAAGGACTCTATAACCGGCTCGTTCGCGACAGGTACCTCGACAGATAGCATTTTGATCGCAGCGACACAGCGTGGGAAGCGCCTTCCGTATGGAGGTACGATTACGACTCTAGGAAAGCTCATCAGTCAGGGAATTTACCTGTGTACATCAGAAGCACTCAATAAGTATCGTAAAAGGGTGTCTGAATGATCCTAAACCACTTGATTGCGCTTAGCATTGCCTTTTGTTTAGATCTTTTATTAGGTGACCCGAAAAAGTTGCCACATCCTGTTCGGTGGATTGGTTCAACCATTGCATTTCTTGATCATCGTTTGAACAATGGATCGCATCGGAAGCTAAAAGGTGTTGTGATGATGCTCACGGTACTGATGATTGTTGTGGGCATAACGGTGGCTTGCGTGCTTCTTGCTTATTCCCTTTCTCCCTTATTAGGAATAGCTCTTGAAGCGCTCCTCATCGCAACAACGATATCACAAAAAAGTCTTCGGACAGCGGCGCTTGAAGTATTCGAACCTCTTCAAAAAGGTGAGAAGATGAAAGCGAGGAGAATGCTATCTTACATTGTTGGACGAGACACTGACCAACTCGGAGAAAGCGAGATTGCAAGGGGAGCAGTTGAAACTGTCGCAGAAAACACGAGTGATGGCGTCACAGCACCTCTTTTCTGGGCGCTTTTCGGAGGTGCTGCAGGTGCTGTGGCGTATCGCGTGATCAATACGTGTGATTCGATGGTGGGTTACCAAGATGATAAGTATTATGACTTTGGATGGGCATCGGCAAAATTGGATGACGTAGTGAATTGGCTTCCTAGTAGAATGACTGCCTTTTGCATGCTTTTATCAACAAAGTCGAAGCAGTACACGATGAAGGGTACTTGGACCATTCTCTTCCGGGATGCGAAAAAGCACCCTAGTCCAAACAGTGGTTGGGGAGAAGCTGCAACTGCAGCGCTTCTAGGCGTTCAATTGGGTGGAAGGAATTCATATCGTGGTCAGGTTTCGAATCGTGCTAGGATGGGTGACCCGATCGTTCCGCTTCATTCATTACATATTCCTCAATCGATTTCCATCATGCATCGCACTTCACTATTGTTTCTCACAACTTTATGGATTGGAGGACTCATCTTTGACGCTACCCTCTCATGGTTCTAATCCTCATTATTTATACAAATCTCTTAATCTAACAAAACCAGACCGCTATAGTGATTTTAGTGCAAATCTTAATCCTATTGGACCACCTCTAGAACTGAAAGAACGGTGGAATGATTCATTCGAAGCGATCACCACGTATCCTGATCCAAAAGCTTTATCGTTAACGAAAAAGTTAGCGAACGAATGGAACGTAGACGAAGCTAACGTCCTTATCGGAAACGGAGGAGCTGAACTGATTTCACTCGTTGGCCGTTTTCTTGCTGGTAAACGCGTGTGCATCGTTCAGCCTACTTTCTCAGAATACGAGATTGCTTGTAGAAGTAACGGGTGTGAAGTTCTTAACCACTCCTTAGAGGAAGGCGATTGGGAATTAGATGCTGCTTCACTTATTAATAAAATGAGACAAGTTGACGCTCTCTTTCTCTGTTCACCGAATAACCCTACAGGTTTGGCTTATTCTGAAACGAAAATCAAGATGCTTCTAGATGAAACTAAAAAGCATAATTGCTATTTGGTCATGGATGAAGCGTTTATGGATTTTCTCTCAGATGAACGTTCGAGCATTCCATCCACGCATACCTATCAAAAACTAATCGTTCTTCGTTCTCTAACGAAAATGTATGCGATACCTGGACTACGGATCGGATATATGGTCGCAAATGAGGGTGTGATCAATGCAGTTAAAAAAAGCCAGCCTCATTGGAGTGTGAATGCACTTGCGCTCCTAGCGGGGGAAGTCTGTCTGACTCAATATGATCATGTTAAGAAGACGCGTCACCTCATTCAGCAAGAGAGAGAAAACCTTCAGCGCTTTTTTGATGACCATTCCTTTCAGTACTCTAGATCGAGCGTGAATTTTTATTTATTACGAGATCCTGAACTGAACGACCAATCCGAGCTCCTTCATTACTTATTACATAACGAAATCGTTCCAAGGCATACGTATAACTTTGCTGGTCTTGATGGGAGATGGCTAAGGTTCGCAATCCGTACACCGAACGAGAACCAGCGGTTGATGGAGGTGCTTAAGCGATGGCGGACATAATCTTCATTAGTGGTGGCGTTCGAAGTGGAAAAAGCAGCTTTGCTGAAAAGCTGGCAACCTCTTATGCGGAAAGAGAAACTAACTCTCTTTATTACATTGCATGTGGAGAGCCGGTAGACGAGGAGATGAAAGAGCGAATCGCCCAACATCGTTATGATCGAAGCAAAGCTGCGTCTTGGACAACGGTCGAATGCCCGGTGAACGTTGGCAGTGCCGCTAAGCGTATAGGCCAAGGAGGAATCGTGCTTCTCGATTGTTTGACAACGTTACTATCAAACGAACTGTTTAAGCAGATCGAATCGTACGAAGCGCTGATCGACCGTATCAAAAGTGACCTATGGATAGTAGCTGAAAACTGTGACGTCCTTATTATCGTAAGTAACGAAGTCAGTTTTGAACCTTTTGACACTCCCCTCGTGAAAACGTATGGAAAGCTTCTCGGCAGTCTTCATCAGTGGGTTGTAGAGCAGGCACGAGAAGCTTATCTCGTAGAAGCACGAATTCCAATTTTGATGAAAGGGGAGGTGATTGAGTGAACGGCATTATGATCCAGGGTACGGCATCTGACGTTGGAAAGAGTCTGATCGTAACAGCTATGTGCCGTCTTCTAGCGAATGAAGGCTTCTCCGTTACCCCTTTTAAATCTCAAAATATGTCAAACAATTCTTATGTAACGATCGATGGGAAGGAAATTGGACGGGCACAGGGGATCCAGGCTGAAGCTGCAAGAACAGAAGCGAGTGTGTGCATGAACCCAATTTTGCTGAAACCAAGATCAGATCAACATGCAGAAGTGATTCGATTCGGCACGTCGTTCAGCACATTTTCAGGGAAGGATTACAGAGACGCGTTCTATGAGATGGGCCTCAAGAGTATTGAAGTTGCTCTTCGGCACCTGGAGGAGAATTACGATGTCATTGTAATGGAAGGTGCTGGTAGTCCCGTCGAGGTGAATTTAAAAGACCGTGAACTTGTTAATATGAAAGTTGCAGAAATGGCCGACGTTCCTGTGCTGCTTGTCGCAGATATTGATCGAGGAGGCGTTTTTGCAAGCGTGGTCGGTACACTCGCACTCCTTGAGCCTTCTGAAAAAAAACGTGTAAAAGGGATACTCATCAATAAGTTCCGCGGTGACCCTGCCCTTTTCGAAGCTGGCATCAGATGGATCGAAGAACACACCCAAATTCCTGTCGTAGGCGTTCTTCCTTATGTAGAACATCGAGTCGAAGGAGAAGATTCACTATCGTTAAACGACCGTTTCATAAGCAAAAAAGGATCAATTGATCTTGCGGTGATTCAGCTCCCGTACCTTTCAAACTACACGGACGTTGAACCTTTTCAGGATGAAGATGTGACAGTTCGATGGGTTCAGCATCCAGAAGAGGTAGGTAAGGCAGATGCTGTGATTCTCCCAGGAACAAAAAGCACGATCCATGATTTGAACTGGCTGAAAGACAGAGAATTTGATCATGAGATTCGTAACGTCATATCTCGTGGAGGGAGTATCGTCGGCATTTGCGGGGGATTTCAGATGCTGACCGATTCGCTTATCGATGAATATGGTTCAGACACGGGGGAGCCAGGGCTTTCTGCAAATGGGCTTGGAATCATTTCTGCTATTACCTCGTTTAATAGAGTAAAAACGACCGTTCGAATGAACGGCAAGCTTCATCCTTCTACTAAACTTGATACGTTCATCTCAGGGTACGAAATTCATCTTGGAACGACAACCTTCACAAACTCGGATGAACAACCCTTCATAGAGTTGGAAGACGGGCGATCAGAAGGGTATTACGGGCAAGGTGGTAGGGTTATCGGGACATATATGCACCATCTTTTTCATAATGACCTATGGAGAACAGAGTGGCTCAATCGTCTTCGTCAGAAAAAGGGGCTTACTTTAGAAGCGAATCGATCTCGACGGAAGGACGAAACGTATGACGATCTCGCCAATGAATGGAAGCCTCATCTCAACTGGGACCTTATTAAAGACATAATGTTTGAGGGTGGTCCTCAATGAGTTGGTTACAAGGCATGTTGATTAACCTTCAATTTTTCACAACCATACCCGTACACCGAGAGCTATCGATGGGGAATGTTCAGGTGAAACGTGCGGTTCAAACCTTCCCGCTAATCGGGTTGATGCAAGGTGCTCTCACGTCAGGGTTTTTATATGCGCTGGTCGTTTGGACGCCATTCTCAAACCTCGCGATCAGCTTTATGCTTTGGTTGTTCATGATCGTCTTATCAGGTGGTATCCATCTCGACGGCTGGATGGATGCAAGCGATGCGTTCTTCTCGTATCAACAACTCGAAAAGCGACTTCAGATCATGAGTGATCCACGTACGGGTGCTTTTGGGGTATTATCCGTTATCGTATTACTCGGGTCTAAATTTCTCTTTATCTATGAAACGATTCAGGAAATAAACCTAGTAACATACTTACTCATCGCAACGATACCTTTTCTAAGTAAAAGTGTGATGGGGATCTTTCTCATAACCATACAACCTTCAAAAGAAGAGGGCCTCGCTGCCTTTTTTCAAAAAGCAGTTCAACCATCTTCTAGGTGGATTTACCTCTTATTCATCGGTATTTATGTGATGGTAGTTTTTCTAATCGTAGAAGAAGCGGTCTTCCTCATCTTGACGATGATCGGTGTAACGGTCGTTTTGGCGTGGTTTATGAAAAGAAAAATAGTACGCTGGTTTGGTGGTATCACTGGAGACGTACTCGGCGCGAGTGTTGAAGGAACGGAGGTGCTCCTTTGGATGACAGTGTGGTTATCGTACTACTTCGTCACGGGGTAACAGAAGAAAATCAACGAGGTGCTTATATCGGTTGGACGAATGCTCAGCTGAGTGAAAAAGCAACGTTTACACAGGTAGGCGATGAGAACGTTGACCTCGTTTTCACTAGCGATTTGGACAGGTGTACGCAATCGGTAAAACGCCTTTTTCCAATGAAAGATGCGATCGAGATGATGAACTTTCGAGAACTGCATTTTGGGAGTTGGGAGGGAAAAACGTACGCGGAGCTTGAAGCAGATGAACGGTATCGGACCTGGTTGAAAGATCCTTCTGTTGCACCACCTGGAGGAGAGAGCTTCAAAATGTTTACCGATCGAATCGATGAAGGGTTCGATTCAGTCGTAAATCGGATGAGCACGAATAGGAGAGCTGCACTCGTTACGCATGGTGGGGTAATCCGTTATTTGTTAACGAAGTATGCACCTACACAGCGTTCATTCTGGGATTGGACGATTCCACATGGGACAGGCGTAAAGCTCGTATGGAAAATAAATGATCTGAGGAGGGGAGAGCGATGCATGTCGTTACAGGTGGTGCATTCAATGGAAAATCCAAGTGGGTGAGAGATTATTATGGTGTACCTTTAGAGTGGCACTCCGCATATGAAGGGACTTCCTGGGACGAGAAATCGTTCAAAGAAGATGTAGTCGTTCTTGAAGGATTGGAAGAATGGATCAAGACCTTTGTTTCGGATCAGAAAAGTTTGAAGGAAACCAGAAGAGCCGTGCGCTCATACATGGAAGCTTGGAGCGCTTGGGAACGCGAAAGAGATGAGCGAAAAATCATTGTTATCGGAACGGATATCATGAAAGGGATCGTACCACTCGAAAAAGAGAAGCGGATGTGGCGGGATGTCGTCGGATGGGCTTATCAGGATCTCGTAAGTCTAGCAGAACGTGTAGATGTAATCTGGTATGGACTGAATCAGCAGTTAAAATAAGGAGGAATCACGATGAAGATTTATACAAGAACTGGGGATGAAGGAAAGACAAGTATCATTGGTGGAAGAGTCGACAAGGATGATGTGAGAGTGGAAGCTTACGGAACAGTAGATGAAATCAACGGCTTTGTCGGTCAAGCGATTGTTGAACTGAATGAGCTGATGCCAAATAATTTCATCGATCTCTTAGAGGACCTTGAGAAAATTCAGCATGAACTCTTTGACTGTGGCGGTGACTTGGCTAACGTTTCCAAAAAGCGTGAGTTTAAACTCGAAACGTCTTCCATTACATACCTCGAAGGACGAATCGACGAGTTTATCGACGAAGCACCGGCACTAGAGAGATTTATCTTGCCTGGTGGTAGTAAACCGTCATCGACGATTCACATCGCGCGTACAATCACACGTAGAGCTGAGCGTCACGTTGTTACGTTAATGAAAGAAGCTGAGCTCTCCCCGGTGCCGATGAAGTATTTGAATCGTTTATCAGATTACTTTTTCGCACTAGCACGAGTCATCAATTATCGTCTAGGTGTGAAGGATGTAGAGTACGCAAGGAGTGCGAAGGTGTTCCGCGGCGGAAAGCGTAAGGGTGAATGAACGGAAAGCAGGCGAGCATCCTTGCTAGTTTCATAGCCCTGTCTGTAGTTGGCGCATTGATCAAGGTACCAGCAATCGTTGGTAGTGTTGCGTTTGATGTGTTTCCAGCTTTGATTGCATCCGTGTTGGTCGGGAGCCGAAGTGGCGCGATCATCGCAAGCTTCGGTCATCTTTTATCGGCTTTAATTGTTGGATTGCCACTTGGACCTCTTCACATCTTAATCGCTTTTGAAATGGCAACTCTCGTTTATTTATTTGGTAAGTTGTATCGTTCATCGAACAAGACTTGGGCAATGGTACTTTTTATACTTGGCAATGCGTTCGTTGCCCCATTGCCTTTCCTCTTTATAGTAGGTAGCGGTTTTTACGCTGCACTTATTCCTGCTCTCCTGATAGGTTCTCTTTTTAACCTCGTTTTAGCAATCGTTCTTATACCGAGGCTTGAGACGATCTTTGAGAAAAAAGGGGTAGTTAATCCATGAGAGATGGCATTGTCATTCCGTTTGAAGACCAGTTTCTCGTGATCACAAACGATAATAGCGGCGGAATCGGAAGTAAGGAACAAGATGTTGTTCAAGTTCCATACGATACGGTCGCATACTATGCGTTTAGAGTTGCCGTGATGGAGTGTCTTTCATTAGGTGCCACACCTATTTCTGTCATCATTAATAACTTTTGTGGTGATGAGGAATGGGATGAATTAGTTCACGGAGTAGAAAAAGGAATGCTTGAGCTAGGTAGTGATCTGACGATAACAGGTAGCTCTGAAACAAATATTCCATTAGTGCAGTCTGCGGTTGGAATCGCTGTACTCGGTAAGAAACGGTCGCACACGTCACCTTCGATCGTTCCTGGAATAAGGTTTGCTGTAATTGGAGAACCACTTGTTGGAGAAGAAGTGATGCATCATAAAGAGAAGATCGCACCGCTTCCATTGTTTCAATGGATTTGTAAGCAGGAAAAAGTAGTTGGCGTTATACCTGTAGGCTCAAAAGGTATTCTATATGAGCTTCGACAGTTACTAGGCTATGATATACAAGAAGATAAAGTTCGAGTGGGAGTAGATATGCAAAAGTCGTCTGGTCCCTCGACGTGTTTTATCGTTGCATATGAGGAATCTCTTCATGAAGTGATACGCTTAAAGGCTGAAGAGCATTTTAACATGATGGATGTAAAGTAATTGGATGAACATAAACAAGAGGGACGTACGACGTACGTCCCTCTTGTTCGTTACTTATCTTCTTGCATTGTTAAAATAACCGGTCCTTCTGATGTAATCGCAATGGTATGCTCGTATTGAGCAGAAAGAGAGCCATCTAATGTACGCGCAGTCCATCCATCTTCATCGATCTGACTGTAAGGTACGCCTGTATTGAGCATCGGTTCAATCGTGATGACCATGCCTTCTTTTAGACGCATTCCAGTTCCAGGCTGACCGAAATGAGGAATCATCGGTTCTTCGTGAAGTGTCGGTCCGATTCCATGCCCTGTAAAGTCACGGACGACCCCGAACCCTTCACCTTCAGCATACTGTTGAATGGCATGCCCGATGTCACCGATACGATTTCCGATGACTGCCTGCTCGATGCCTACATAGAGAGACTTTTTCGTTGTATCTAGCAGCTTTTGTTTTTCTTCAGAAATTTCCCCAACCGCATACGACCAAGCTGAGTCAGCTAAAGCGCCGTTTAGATTAACGACCATGTCGATCGTAACGATGTCACCTTCTTCAAGTTTTTTAGTGTTCGGGAAGCCGTGACAGATCACATCATTCACTGATGCGCATGTAGCAAATGGGTAATCTTGATACCCTTTTTGTTCCGGTGTCGCTCCGTGCTCCTCCAGAAAGTCTTCTACGAAAGAATCAAGTTGTAAGGTTGTTACACCTGGCTTGATCAGTGCTCGAAGCTCTTTATGACAGGCCGCAAGAAGTTCACCGGCTTCTTTCATGAGCTGAATTTCTCGTTTCGTTTTCCGTTGTATCATGTTTTCGCCTACTTTCTGCGGTATTCTTATTACGATATGTGTCGCCCTCCGTTACTGTAACAAAAAAGACCGCACATTGCAGGATTTTCGCCTAAACCAAACGAAATACACCTACTTTCCTTTATATTATCCAATTGCACCTATACCTTTCATTCAAAAAAGGAGATTGAATAGATTCATCGGTGTAAAGTTCGGATTAGAGGAAATCGTTATAGGGAATTATTTTCATATATGTTGACGTTAGTATGTCAGAGATGTAAACTACAGATAACTTCATCTTGTTAGTATGTTAGCGAACTAAAGTATAATAAGCGGGGTGCAATTGATGACAGTACCATTTGTTTTTGAAAAGCCACTCGGTATGCGTGATACGCTGCCGGTATTATATGATCTTAAAACAAACATTAGGCAAAAGATTCAAGGGGTTACAGAAACATGGGGATATCGTTTTATGAATACCCCAACGCTTGAGTATTATGAAACCGTTGGAGATGCCTCAGCTATTCTCGATCAGCAATTATTCAAGCTTCTTGATCAACGTGGTAAAACGCTTGTGTTACGACCAGATATGACGGCGCCGATCGCAAGGGTCGCTGCATCTAGTTTAAAACATGAGCCGTTTCCACTAAGGCTCGCATATGATTCCAATGTCTTCCGGGCTCAGGAAGATGAAGGAGGAAAGCCTGCTGAATTTGAACAGATCGGGGTAGAACTGATCGGTGATGGCACAGCGAGTGCTGATGGAGAGGTCATCGCTCTGATGACAGAGGTGTTGAATAAAGCAGGTCTTGAAGAATACCAAATCGCCATCGGTCACGTAGGATTTATTCAGGAACTATTCTTGTCGATCGTAGGAAACGAAGAGCGCGCAGCTACGTTAAGACGCTTTTTATATGAGAAGAATTATGTCGGGTACCGTCAGCATGTAAGAGAAATGGCACTCTCAAGCATCGATCAAAAGCGTTTGATGGATCTCTTAACATTAAGAGGCGATGGATCGAAACTTGGAGATGCATTTGAGCTCCTTCCAACTGAAAAAGGGGAAAACGTGCTTCGTGACCTACGGACCCTTTTAGATACGTTAGAAGCATACGGTGTCGCTCATCGCGTTAAATTCGATTTCACGCTCGTTAGCCATATGAGCTACTATACAGGCGTTGTTTTCGAAGGGTATGCAAATAACCTTGGTGTACCTCTTAGTAACGGAGGCCGCTATGATGAATTGCTAAGCCGATTCAATCGTCCAGCTCAAGCAACTGGATTTGGAATAAGACTAGATCATCTCGCGGAAGCATTGAATCCAAATCGAGAAGAAACGCTTCCATCAGCTATTATTTTTAGCCCTGAACGAAAGCAAGAAGCCATTGAGCAAGTAACGGATAGACGAGCTAATGGAGAGAGAGTCGTCATGCAGGAATTAAGCGGGGTAGCAGATCTAGATGCGTTCTCTGAAAGGTTTGACGACGTAGTTTATTTAATCGGTAAGAACGGAAAGGGGACGATGTAATGCTTACGATGGCGATGCCAAAAGGACGTATCTTTGAAGAAGCAGTTGGCTTGCTTCGTAGAGCAGGATATAAGTTGCCTCCGGAATTCGACGACTCTAGAAAATTGATTTTAGAAATAGAAGAGGAAAATCTCCGCTTTATCCTTGCGAAACCAATGGACGTGCCGACTTACGTAGAACATGGTGTGGCTGACGTTGGAATCGCTGGTAAAGACGTGATGCTCGAAGAAGAGCGGAACGTTTATGAAGTGTTGGACCTTAAAATCAGTGACTGCTACCTTGCTGTTGCAGGGATAACGGACAAGCCAGTTGCAGGTGTAGCACCTAAAATCGCTACAAAATATCCAAATGTCGCATCCAATTATTTTAGACAGCAAGGCGAACAAGTAGAAATCATAAAGCTAAACGGATCGATTGAGCTTGCGCCTCTAATAGGATTGGCTGATCGCATCGTCGACATTGTTTCAACAGGACGAACGTTAAAAGAGAACGGCCTGATGGAAACGGCATTTATCGAGTCGATCACATCACGCTTTATTGTGAATCCAGTCAGTTATCGTACAAAAGATCGCGTGATCGATGATATGGTAGAGCGTTTGGCAGCTGTTGTTGAAGGAGTAGATGACTATGAGAATCGTTAAAATGGATAAAGGCATTTCGATAAAACGTTCGATAGAAGAAGGAACGGAAGAGCAGCGACAAGCGGTTTTGTCGATTCTTGATCAGGTAAAAAGAAATGGTGATGAAGCTGTTTCAACGTATACAAAAACGTTTGATGGAGCAGACCTCAACGATTACCGTGTTTCTGCCGATGAAATTCATGAAGCGTACAGTGATGTATCAGATGAGGTCGTATCGGTGATCAGAGAAGCGGCTACGAATATACGGACGTTTCACGAACAGCAAAGACGTCAATCTTGGTTTACAACTTCAGAAGATGGAACGATGTTAGGGCAAAAAGTGACGCCGTTAGATTCTGTTGGCGTTTATGTACCTGGGGGAAAAGCTGCCTATCCTTCTTCCGTATTAATGAACGTGATACCTGCATCTGCTGCAGGAGTGAAGCGCATTGCGATGGTTACTCCTCCAGATGCTGAAGGGAAAGTTCCAGCAGGTGTATTGGTAGCAGCGAATGAAGTAGGTGTAACAGAAATTTTCAAAGTGGGTGGCGCACAAGCGGTCGCAGCACTTGCTTATGGAACTGAAGCGGTTCAACCCGTTGATAAGATCGTTGGTCCAGGAAATATATACGTAGCGCTTGCAAAGCGCGAAGTGTTTGGACTTGTTGATATCGACATGATCGCAGGACCGAGTGAAATTGTTGTTCTAGCTGACGAGAGTGCAAAGGCTTCATACGTTGCAGCTGATCTGCTGTCTCAAGCTGAGCACGATGAACGAGCGAGTGCAGTACTCGTAACGGATTCGATGTCCCTTGCTGAGTCTGTTGAAAAAGAAGTGAAAAGACAGCTCGAACAGCTTCCTCGAGCGGAAATTGCTTCGAAGTCTATCGAAGATTACGGGGTCATCTACGTTGTAGACAACATTGAACAGGGAGTAGAGGCTGTAAACGAACTAGCACCTGAGCACCTTGAAGTACTCGTAACGAATCCGATGGCATTGCTAGGGAAGATTCGGCATGCGGGAGCGATCTTTTTAGGGCCTTATAGTTCAGAACCTGTTGGTGATTATTTTGCAGGTCCTAACCACGTTTTACCGACGAATGGAACGGCCCGTTTTTCAAGTCCGCTTTCGGTAGACGATTTTATAAAAAAATCAAGTGTGATTTCTTATAGTAAAGAGGCGTTACAGGAAAACGGAAATAGTATTGCAACACTGGCTAAGCTGGAAGGATTGGATGCTCACGCAAGAGCGATCGAACTTCGATTGGAGGACATGTAATGACTGATGAGAGAACTTATTCAATTTCAAGAGAAACTTCTGAAACCTCTATTAATCTAACATTTGCTGTAGATGGAGCGGGAAATTCACAGTTAGAGACAGGAGTTCCTTTTTTAACACATATGCTTGATTTATTCACGAAACACGGGAAGTTTGATCTTTCTCTAACGGCAAACGGAGATACGGAGATCGATGATCATCACACGACAGAGGATATTGGAATCTGTCTTGGTGAGACGATTCGTCAGGCGTTAGGAACAAAAGAAGGAATCAGAAGGTATGGAAATGCATTCGTTCCGATGGATGATGCTCTTGCGCAAGTTGTCGTTGATTTAAGCAATCGACCTCACCTTGAATATCGAGTTGAATTACCTGCAGATCGCGTCGGTACATTCGACACTGAATTAGTGCATGAATTCCTTTGGAAACTTGCTCTTGAAGCGCGCATGAATCTTCACGTGATCGTACATTACGGACATAACACTCACCACATCATCGAGGCGATCTTTAAAGCATTAGGCCGTGCGTTGGATGAAGCAACCTTATTAGATCCACGAGTGAAAGGTGTTCCATCGACGAAGGGGATGCTGTGATGATCGGCATTATCGACTATGGAATGGGAAATTTATATAGTGTAAGTAAAGCGCTCGAACGACTTGGTTTTGATTACTTTGTCTCTGAGAAGGAAGAAGAGTTAGCGAAGGCTAGCGGTTTACTACTTCCTGGGGTGGGGTCTTTTCGAGATGCGATGGCCAGCTTAGTTGAGACGGGTTTAAAATCATTCATCGAAAAAGAAGTGGAAGCAGGGAAACCATTGCTTGGTATTTGCCTTGGCATGCAGCTTCTTTTTGAAGGAAGTGAAGAAAATGGAGAGACGAACGGCTTTTCATTTTTACCTGGTAAAGTAAAAAAGTTCCCATACAAAGATGAGACTGGTCAGGAGTATAAAATTCCACACATGGGCTGGAACGAATTGACGAGACTACAGCCTGATTCTTTCCTTCTTCAGAACGTATCTGATGAGCACGTATACTTTGTGCATTCTTACTATGTTGATACGAAAGACCGTGATGTGCTTATCGCAACTTCTGATTACAGCGAAGAGGTTCCAGCTGTAGTTGGGAAAGGAAACGTGTTCGGTACACAATTTCATCCTGAGAAAAGCAGTCATGCAGGATTAACGATTCTTAAAAACTTTGCAGAATACGTGGAAAGGAATGACGTATAGAATGGCTTTTACGATCTATCCAGCAATCGATATACGTGGTGGGAAATGTGTTCGCCTTCTACAGGGAGATTATAATCAGGAAACGGTTTATGGAGATTCACCCTATGACATGGCGAAAAAATTCGCAGATGACGGATCAAAATGGATTCACATGGTGGACCTGGACGGTGCGAAAGAAGGGAAACGTGTAAACGATCATCATGTATTAAAAGTGGCTCAAGAGCTTGGTGTTAACGTTCAAGTTGGAGGAGGAATCCGCACGGAGGAAGACGTTGCACACTACCTTGAAAATGGCGTGGACAGAATTATTCTCGGAAGCAGTGCGATCTCGCATCCTGAATTTGTAAAGAAGATGCTCTCACGTTATAAAGAGAAGATCGCGATTGGAATCGATGCACGTGACGGCTATGTAGCGGTTGAAGGATGGCTAAAAACATCTGAGATCAAAGCAGTGGATCTTGGTAAGGAACTGGCTGATCACGGCGCAGAAGTTTTCATATTTACCGATATTTCTAAGGACGGTACGCTTTCAGGACCTAACGTAGAGGCGATTGCTGAACTTGGGGAAGCTACTGGAAAAGAAGTCATCGCATCTGGTGGTGTTAGTAAGCTTAATGATTTAACAAGCCTACGCAGCAGAAGTGAGTCGATAAGCGGTGCGATTGTAGGAAAAGCTCTCTATACGGATAAATTCACGTTAAAACAGGCTCTGGAGGTTTAAACATGTTAACGAAACGGATCATTCCATGCCTTGATGTAAAAGATGGTCGAGTTGTTAAGGGTGTACAGTTTGTCGGCCTTCGTGATGCGGGTGATCCCGTAGAGCTTGCTAGGGTGTATGATCAAGAGGGAGCAGATGAACTTGTCTTCTTAGATATATCTGCTTCTCACGAAGGAAGAGAAACGATGGTCGACGTCGTGCGACAAGTGGCAGCCGAGCTTGCCATCCCATTTACTGTAGGTGGAGGAATCAATAAGCTAGAAGATATGAAACGCGTTCTTCGTGCAGGTGCAGACAAAGTATCAATGAACACAGCTGCGGTATTGCGGCCTGAACTGATTAGTGAAGGTGCTGATTATTTCGGAACACAGTGTATGGTCGTGGCAATCGATGCAAAGTGGGAGCCTGATTTAAATACATGGCGTGTATATACGCACGGTGGTCGCACTCAAACAGAATGGGATGCGATCGAATGGGCAAAGAAAGCCGAAGAGATGGGTGCTGGAGAAATCCTACTTACAAGCATGAATGCGGATGGTAGTAAAGAAGGATTTGATTTACCACTTACGAATGCAATCGGTGAAGCTGTTACGATTCCAATCATCGCTTCTGGTGGGGCAGGCTCCTCAGATGACTTTTTAGAAGTGTTTCGTGAAGCGAAAGCAGATGCAGCACTTGCCGCTTCGATCTTTCATTACAAAGAAACATCTGTGTCTCAAGTAAAAAAACTTCTTAAAGAAAACGGGGTGGTGATTCGATGAATGTAGAAACGATCAATTTTGATGAAAAAGGACTTGTTCCAGCAATCGTACAGGATGCAATGAGTAAAGAAGTGCTCACCCTCGCCTATATGAACGAAGAATCGCTAAAGAAAACCATCGATACGAAAGAAACGTGGTTTTATAGCCGCTCTCGTGATGAACTGTGGCATAAAGGGGAGACTTCTGGCAATACCCAAGAAGTTGTTGATCTTCGATACGATTGTGATCAAGACGCTATGCTAGTTCTCGTTAAGCCGGCTGGTCCAGCTTGCCATAAAGGAGATTACTCTTGCTTTTCCGATTCACTCTTAGCGGAAGAAACAAAGCCAGTCGAGTCTCGTTTTGAGATTTTAAATACACTTGAAAACATCATAGCTAAGCGCAATGCAGAACGGCCTGAAGGAGCTTATACCACTTACCTCTTTGAGGAAGGTGTCGATAAGATATTGAAGAAAGTCGGGGAAGAAGCTTCAGAAGTGATCATCGCAGCAAAAAATAGAGACAAAGAAGAGTTGACGTGGGAATCTGCCGACCTTCTGTTCCATTTGATGGTCTTACTACGTGAACAAGAGTGTCCACTAGATGAGGTATTGAACGTTCTTGAAAAACGACACAGTTCGTGAAACCTTTTCGATCGTGAATCGTATGTAAAAGAAAGGCGATTATGAAGAGGAGAGATCGGTTATGTTCGTAGGCTTTTTATTTATCGGACTTGCAATCGGGCTGTTCATTGGACATCCTGGACCGGGTGTTCTATTAGGCATGGGAGTTGGCTTTATCGCACAGAAGATGATGGAGAGAAAAGAGAACATGTGGAAGTAACACTATAAACGTTTACGAGGCTGTCGAATTTTCTCGGCAGCCTTTTTCTGTTCATTTCATCTCTAATCTCGTCACTCTTTCATAGATTTTTCCTACACGATTGGAAACAGATGTATGTTATACTTTTGAACGGACATGACTGGTATAGAACTACTTTTAGAAAGTAATGGGGGAAAACATGAGGAAAGAACTTCATGCTTCTTCGGAACTAAAAGGCCGTTTGATTCCGTTCATTCAGAACGGAGATTATTTTTTTAATAAGGCTATGAGAGCCTATCAACAGCGGAACCTTGATAAAGCAAGACAGCACCTTGAAAGAGCTGTAAAGCTTGAACCCGGAGAGGTCGATTATATATGTCAACTGGCAGCGGTCCTTGCAGAATTAGGCGAATATGAAGCATCGAATAAGTGGCTTACGTTTGTTCTTGATGATCTTGATCCTGACTTATATGAATGCTATTTCTTTCTAGCAAACAATTACGCCCATATGGGTTTGTTTCAACAAGCAGAAACGCATGCGAAAACTTACCTGGTGCACGAACCTGAGGGTGAGTTTCTTGAAGATGCCGAAGAACTAGTCGAACTCATCTCGTTTGAACAAGAAGAAACGGTCCTTGAGTCAAGTGAAGAAAGTTTGATTCAAGAACATGAGGAAGCTAGAGGTGCGATCGAATCAGGAAGATTTCCTGAAGCGATCGAGCTTTTAGAAAATATGACTAGTGTTTATACTGAATTTTGGCCAGCTTATAATAATCTGGCACTAGCTTATTTTTATAATGAGCAGTATGAAGAAGCGATAAAGGTTCTCGATCTCGTATTGACTAAGAACGAAGGAAATTTAAATGCAGTATGCAACCTTGCTTTGTTTTACGATTTCCTTGGACAGCACGTGAAGCGTGATGTAATGGTTGAGAGACTGAAGAACGTCTATCCAATTCATGTTGATCACAGGTACAAGTTAGGAAGTACGCTAGGTTTTCTTGATGAGCACGAGCTGGCTTTCTATTGGTTAAGAAAAGTGGAAGTGACGCGGCCAGAATGGAATGTCCCTTTCTATCATTGGTTAGCAGTATCTGCTTTTCACCTTGATCGTCCGGAAGTCGCAAAACGATATTGGGAGCGAATCAAGCAGCTAGATCCTACTAATGAGATCGCAACTTCTCATATCGAAGCGTTAGATGCCGGAACGTTAACGACTGATCGAATCAACTATCGATCGCACACGCCGCGCGATACGGAAGAAAAAGTTAAGAAACATGATTATTATGGAAAAATGACACATCTGATGCTACTTTACACGAAAAGAGATCCTGCTGGCGCTTCAATTCTTCATTCGTACTGTAAAAGTAAGGATGAACCACTTCTAACTAAAGAGCTATCTGCTTATATAGCTTTGACTCTTTCAGGAGAAGAAGTAAGGATTGTTGATGATGAGGTAGTCACGATAACGAACTATAGTGACTTCCCTCCATATGTTACCGCTGGAATGCGTGTGATTGCGGAGTTAGAGCAATCGTATTTAACTGATACGGAACTGCACGAGCTCATTTCTACCGTATGGTTACCTTGTTATGTTAAGCTACAACGTGACAATAGCTCCTTTCAGAATTCAAAGGGCGTTGCAGCGGCGATGCTATACATGTGGAAGAAGCTAAATGCGATGGACGTATCACAGATTGAAGTAGCAAAAACCTTCGATATCTCTAGCTCGACTGTACATGCATATCGAAAGAAACTTACGAATCTACTAGCGAAAAGAGATGGGTAAGCAACCTGCTAGACTTTCCTTTTATCATCAGTTATTATACTAGATAAGAAACATTATTTCTTAATAATTAATATAAATAGATTACAACGTGAGGGAAGTGAAACACATGACTGAAAAAATATATGACGTGATTATCGTTGGTGCTGGACCGGCAGGAATGACTGCAGCAGTATATACTTCTCGCGCAAACCTTGACGTTCTTATGATTGAGCGCGGAATTCCGGGTGGCCAGATGGCGAATACTGAGGAAGTTGAGAACTATCCTGGATTCGATCATATCCTCGGACCAGACCTTTCTACTAAAATGTTTGAACACGCTAAGAAGTTTGGCGCGCAGTATCAATACGGTGATGTAAAAGAAATCCGTGATGATAAAGAATACAAAACAGTAGTTTCAGGAAATCAAGAGTTTCATGCGAAGGCTGTAATCGTAACGAGCGGTGCAGAATACAAGAAACTTGGTGTTCCGGGTGAAGCAGAGTATAGCGGTCGTGGCGTTTCTTACTGCGCTGTATGTGACGGAGCATTCTTTAAAAACAAAGAACTAGTTGTTGTAGGTGGAGGCGATTCTGCTGTTGAAGAAGGCGTGTATCTAACCCGCTTCGCTTCAAAAGTAACGATCGTTCACCGTCGTGACCAGCTACGTGCCCAAAAAATTCTCCAGCAGCGTGCGTTTGATAATGAAAAGATCGAGTTCATCTGGAACCACACTGTGAAAGAAATCGCAGGAGAAAACGGTAAAGTAAGCAAGACCGTCCTTGTGAACACAGAAACAGGAGAAGAAAGAGACTTTGAAGCAGATGGTGTCTTTATTTACATCGGTATGCTGCCATTGAATCAGGCAGTTAAAGACTTGAACATCACGAATGAAGAAGGGTATATCGTGACTGACGAAGAGATGGCTACTGAAGTACCAGGAATCTTTGCAGCTGGTGATATCCGTGATAAGATGCTTCGCCAAATTGTAACGGCAACAGGTGATGGCAGTATCGCTGCACAATCTGTTCAGCATTACATTGAAACGCTCGAAGACGCTAAGAAAAAATCACTCGTGTAAGTTCGGCAAAAGGTACCTGTGACATGCTTTTAATTCTGCTGTAACAGCTATGAAACAATGATGGGGTACAATATAAATAGATTTGACCCCCTTTTAAAATATTTTACATTCGCACGGGCATGTAGTGAGCCCGTGCTCTTTTTTTTGGCTATAATCCACTTACATTGTTCATGCTAAACAATCATAGTATACTATGATTAGAAATTTAGATAATTGAACGTTTAAATAGAAAAAGCCTAATCCAAAATAGAAGATGCCGAATTGAGGTGGTAATTGTGCAACGCGTAACAAACTGTATCTTATTCGACGAACCTAATAATCGAGTTCTACTCCTACAAAAACCAAGACGAGGTTGGTGGGTTGCACCTGGTGGAAAGATGGAATCAGAAGAATCGATCCGAGATTCGGTCATTAGGGAGTTTCGAGAAGAAACTGGTGTTTATTTAAAAGATCCGAAGTTAAAAGGAATCTTCACCTTTATTATTAAAGAAAATGACGTGATTAAATCTGAATGGATGATGTTTACATTCCTCTCAACAAAGTATGACGGAGAACCCGTTGAGCAGTCAGAGGAAGGAAAAGTAGCGTGGGTAGATGCAGACGAAGTGAGTGAACTGCCGATGGCTCCTGGAGACTATCATATTCTTGATTATATGATGAAGGGACACGGCATTATATATGGAACATTTACGTATACACCTGACTTTAAGTTACTATCATACCGACTAGATCCATCTTAATACGTTGATCGTCATATTATAATTAGAGAATTGAGAAATGGAGTGGGGAAAATGGCCGAACTAATCGATAAGCGTATTCATATGGTCATTATTACTGGAATGAGCGGTGCTGGTAAAACGGTAGCGATGCAGTGTTTTGAAGATATGGGGTATTTCTGCATCGACAATTTACCACCTGCACTGCTGCCGAAGTTTGTTGAGATGATCGAAAACTCCGAAGGTAAGCTAGATAAAGTTGCTCTAGTCATGGACTTAAGAGGCGGAGATTTCTTTGAGCATCTTTTAGAAGCAGTTGATTTACTCAGAACCAATGAGCAATTAGATGCTGAAATTCTGTACCTTGATTCTAGTGACTCAGCGCTCGTTCGACGTTATAAAGAAACGAGACGATCTCACCCCCTTGCGCCGGAAGGGCTACCACTCGAAGGTATTAAAGTAGAGCGTGAAATGCTCGAGGAGCTGAAAGGACGTTCTCAGCAAATCATCGATACGAGTGATATCAAGCCTGTTCAGCTAAGAGAAAAAATCATGGACCGCTTCTCCTCTAACGAAAAAGAAAACTTTGGAGTGAACGTCATGTCATTTGGATTTAAATACGGGATTCCAATTGACGCTGACCTTGTTTTCGATATTCGGTTCTTACCTAACCCACATTATGTTGAGCACTTGCGTCCTAAAACAGGAGTAGATGAAGAAGTATCGAACTATGTATTTAAGTGGAAAGAAACGCAGACCTTCTTAAATAAATTAATCGATATGCTGGCGTACATGCTTCCGCAATACAAAAGGGAAGGGAAAAGTCAGCTCGTGATCGGCATAGGGTGTACAGGCGGAAAGCATCGCTCCGTTGCTTTCGCAGAACACATCGGCCATCATTTTGAAAGTGAGTATCGAACGAACATCACGCACAGGGATATTGAAAAAGGAAAGGGTAGCAAATAATATGACAGACACAAAACTTCCGAAGGTCGTCGTAATCGGTGGAGGGACCGGCCTTTCGGTATTGCTTCGTGGACTTAAGACATTCCCGGTCGATATTACGGCTATCGTAACAGTAGCTGATGATGGTGGAAGCTCAGGTCGCTTACGTGATGAATTTGATATCCCTCCACCAGGTGATGTGCGAAACGTCATCACTGCACTAGCTGAGGTCGAGCCTTTATTAGAAGGCTTGATGCAACATCGATTCAAAAATGGTAACGGATTATCCGGTCATTCACTAGGAAACCTCATGTTAGCCGCTATGACGGATATTACGGGGGATTTTGTCCAAGGAGTTCGGGAGATGTGTCGTGTACTGAATGTACGAGGTAAAGTCCTTCCAGCTTCGAATCAAAGTGTTGTTCTTCATGCTGAAATGCGAGATGGAACGTTCGTAAAAGGTGAATCTCAGATTCCTAAAACGAATAAAACGATTAAGAAAGTATTTCTCTCGCCTCCTGGTATAAAAGCGTTACCAGATTCTTTAGAGGCCATTCGAAACGCTGACTTAATCGTCCTTGGTCCTGGGAGTCTTTATACAAGCATACTACCAAACCTACTTGTACCTGGCATTGCGGATGAAATCAGTCACTCCAATGCTCGGAAAGTGTATGTGTGTAACGTCATGACTCAGCAAGGTGAAACAGAAAATTATACTGCAAGTGACCATGTGCAGGCACTCATTGATCATATTGATTACAAGCTTATTGAAACGATCATTGTTAACAAACAGATCATCCCAGCTTATTATGCAAAACGCTATGCAAAAGAACAGGCAGAGGTTGTGCAATATGACGAAAATAGGTTGAAGAGCTTTGGTTTTGAAGTAATCAGTGATAAAATTATTCAATATGATGAGAAATATGTACGCCACGATGCCATCAAGATATCTTCGATTCTACTGTCATTATTAGAAGATAAAAAGTGATGGTGATGGGTCAATGGGCCCCTGCATGGTAAAGGGGGGATAGCGATGTCATTTGCTGCCGATACGAAGAAAGAATTAACACAGCTCGAAAGTAAAGCGTGCTGCTCTAGATCAGAGCTCGCAGCACTCATTCGAATGAATGGGTCCATATCATTTGGGAACAGACAACTGATCCTTGATATACCCACTGAACATGCTGCGATCGCGAGAAGGATCTATACGCTTATCAAACGTCTTTACAATTACGATGTCGAATTGCTCGTACGTAAAAAGATGCGTCTCAAAAAAAATAATGTCTACATTGTTCGCGTTTCCTCGAGTGCTAGAGATCTCCTTGAGGATTTAGGTATTATGGACAATGCGTTCATGTTTACAAGAAGCATTTCAAGTGATTTTACGAAAAAGGCTTGTTGCAAACGAGCATACTTGAAAGGAGCCTTTCTCGCAGGGGGATCGATCAATCACCCTGAAACTTCTTATCACTTAGAAATATTCTCGATGTATGAGGAGCATACGGATTCATTGTGTAAGCTTATGAATCAGTTCGATCTTAATGCAAAAATGCTCGAGCGTAAAAAAGGATACATCGTTTATATTAAAGAGGGCGAGAAAATTACAGAGTTTTTAAGTGTAGTAGGCGCTCACAAGGCATTGCTTTATTTTGAGGATGTTCGCATCATGAAAGATATGAGAAACTCTGTTAATCGGATCGTAAATTGTGAAACAGCTAATCTAAATAAAACAGTTGGTGCTGCATTCCGACAGGTTGAAAACATTCGCTTTATACAAAATGAAGTTGGGTTAGATATCCTACCTGATAAATTGAGAGAAATTGCTGAACTTCGAGTGAAGCATCAGGATGTTACCCTTAAGGAACTTGGAGAGATGTTGACTGGTGGTGCGATCAGTAAGTCGGGAATCAACCACAGGCTTCGAAAGATCGATCAGTTAGCTGAAAAGCTCCGTGCAGGAAAGCCAATAACATAAGCAGAAATAAGAGCCTGCGCAAGTAGTGCGGGCTTGATTTTCTACTATTCTAGGCCTTGAGAACATAGCGTTGGGACGTTTAGAAGTCTTAATAAATGGAATGCTGTTGGTAAGTACGTAGCAAATCTATAACAAACACATATACTTATTTTTTTCATCAATAAAGATAGCGCTTTCTTATAAATAAAGGAGGAATGGAAAAGTGGTTCAAAAAGAAGTAGTCGTAACGTTGGATACAGGATTACAAGCAAGACCTGCAGCACTTTTTGTTCAAGAGGCAAATCGATTTAATTCAGATATTTTTCTAGAAAAAGACGGTAAAAAGGTAAATGCGAAGAGTATCATGGGAATCATGAGCCTTGCGGTGGGCTCTGGCTCTTCTGTTGTCTTAACAGTAGATGGAAACGACGAAGAAGATGCTGTTTCATCTCTTGTGGACTTCATTCAAAAAGAAGACTAAAGAAAAAAGGTTGCCATCAGGGCAACCTTTCAGCTTGTCGGGAAACCTATGTACATATTCGGTTCTCCCAACGCCGTAGTCGATTGCACGCTTTCCGCGGACGAACGTCCAAGCCCGAGGTGAAACCCACACCCCGGTCTCGGCCGCCCGTTCTACCGCAGGAGTCCGCGATCGTCTCTCCTACTTTGAAGAGAATAAATCCAAAAAAACACTCCGTCTCAATGGTTTAACAGACGAACATGGGACTTCTGTTCCATTTACCAATCAACGTTTATTGAAAATGGAATTCATCGTAACATCGAGACTTTCTCTACAATCAAAAAGGTTGCCATCACGGCAACCTTTTTTTATTTATGCTTTTTTCTCCATAACTTCGTCGATCAAGCCGTATTCTTTTGCTTCAAGAGCTTCCATGAAACGGTCACGATCCGTATCGCGTTCGATCGTATCGAGAGGCTGACCAGTACGCTCTGCAAGAATTTTGTTGAGCTTTTCGCGCATTTGAATGATACGCTTCGCATGAATTTCGATATCAGAAGCCTGACCTTGTGTACCACCGAGTGGTTGGTGAATCATGACTTCACTATTTGGAAGTGCATAACGTTTACCAGGCTCACCAGCCGCTAGTAGGAACGCTCCCATTGAAGCAGCCATTCCGATACAGATTGTAGATACTTTCGGTTTAATGAACTGCATTGTATCATAGATTGCCATTCCAGCTGTGATTGATCCACCTGGACTATTAATATAAAGAGAGATATCTTTATCTGGATCTTCTGCAGCTAGGAAAAGAAGCTGAGCTACAACTGCGTTCGATACGTTGTCGTCGATTGCAGTTCCAAGCATGATAATGCGGTCCTTGAGAAGACGAGAGTAGATGTCATATGCTCTTTCACCGCGGTTTGTTTGTTCGATAACCGTTGGAATTAATACCATAATAAAATTCCTCCCTTTTATTCATTCAAATATGTAGTTCTGTAGGTTCATCATACCGAAAAGGTCAATATAGGTCAAATAAAGTGCTGTTCTTTTTGACTATTAATTTTTTCGCCAGCACATGGATGGTTCTACATATCTCCATTTTCCCCGCTGACAACCGTTTTAAACAGAACGAATCTGTCTTTTTTTAAATCGGTGATCGTTTAAAAAGTAACCCGCAATTCTTCTTTCAACAAGGTTTCTAATTTGGACGGACGTGTACCGATACGTTTGGTTGTATCCACGGCAATAGACAGTATAGATGACGATATCTTCCTTTGTATCCTGAACTGAAGTTTTGATGTGTTGCTTATGAAGGACTGATTTTGCTTCTTTTAAATCTGTGGAAGCGAGAGTGAAAGCTTGATTGATCAGTTCCAAATAAGGGCGTGGAAGCTTCATCTTAGAACGATGAACCCATGCAGCATCGAGCTCCAGTACCTTTTTAACATAAGGAAGCAATAAATAATCCCGAACAGCACTTGCTTCCTCTTTACTTAATCGGAACATGATCTTCACCGCCTGTAAGAACGTATGTTTGGTTTTACAATACTATGAGACGAATGAGACGTCAAGAACCCCATTCTATAAAGGGGAAGACGCAAAAAAACCCTTTTCGGAATGAAAAGGGGTTGTAATTATGTAGTTGGCGCGCCCGGAGGGATTCGAACCCCCGACAGACGTGGTACCGGAAACCACCGCTCTATCCTACTGAGCTACGGGCGCATATTAAACGACGATAAACCCTCGCCAGCACTGCGTTTACATAACGCTAACCTTTTCAGCAGTTGGGACGGTGTACCGGAAAAAGACCCGGTGCTAGCCGTTTATTGCGGACATATTAACGTCGCAGTGACACGCTCAATTATACGATAGAGTGGTAGTCGTTGCAACCGGTATTTATAGGCTTCGTATCAGAATATGAAGAACGAACAACTGCGCCAAATGTTCTATAACCACGCCGGAGGAGTTGCGCGTGACGTTGAAGCACGTCCGAAGTTTTATTCCGGAGGTCTTCCGTCGCAAGCTATGACGCCTCCACCGATGCACAACGAGATCGTTATACGCGCGCTGATGAACGTAATGATCTTGACGGAGGCGCAGCAGGGACAATTGTTCCGTTTGCTTTCGTCCTACACTCCGGCAGGCAACGGCGGAGGGATGAACGAAACGGACGTCGATCGCCTCATCACCGCGCTACAACCTGCGGGCGACAAGCCGGTAAACGTTACAGGCGGACATCAAAGGTATGTTCCGGTTTGTAGAAGAACGCGGCGGCAAGGAAACGGACATGAATTCGTATTTTAACGGAAGGAGGTAACGCCATCGAAGCCGCTTGATAATTTCCCCATTTAATACGCGAAACGGAACGATGCTCGACATGGCGGACGACTTCGGCGTCCTTACGCATAGCTTTCGCGTGAGCGCGCCACTGCCGTCGATACAGTCGGAGCAGGTCGACGGTCAGGACGGGTTATGTACGACGGATGAGCAAGACGTGTTTTATATGGAATCTGTGTGACAAATCGAACTGGCATTGCTTTTTTTGACATATTTTTTGAAAATATTTGAAGGAGTTACCAACTCTCTTGTTGAATAGAGTCATCAGATGAGTTGGGAGGAATAATAGTGGAATATATTTTGAAGCTTAATAGAAGGCTTACTGATGAAATGGTTTTGGACCTTGAAAAAGAAAACATTCGTTTAGACTATGTTTTTGAACATTTTCCATTAGTTTGTGTTAATATGAATCATGTTAGTCAAGTTCAGAAATTGGACTTCGTGCATGAAGTTGATTTGAATGATATGTATGAAGTACAAAATTTCAGCACATTCCCAAATATAAGAGTCAATAAATTAAAGGCGCAGTCATACACTGGCAGTAACACTTCTGTTGCTATCATCGACAGCGGCATGACACCCATAAGTGGTGTGGACATCAATTCCCATGAAGTTTGTTCGAAATCTACAAACTCGAACGATGCTATGATAGATGGCGAACTACACGGGACTGTTGTAGGTGCTGTTGTTAAAAACATTGCTCCGTGGACCAATATAATAAATGTCAAAGTTGCTGATGATAATGGCAATATTGACAAAAAGTCTATATTAAAAGCCCTGGAATTTGTTTATACTAATAAAATCTACATTGCTAATATGTCGCTTGGTAAAAAAGGTACTTGTGATGATAAGTGTCTTGTTTGTCAAACTGTAAACCAGTTAAGAAAAGAGGGGTTCATGGTTGTTGCCTCAATCGGCAACTGGGGAGAAAAGGGAAAAGGGATTACTGCTTGTCCTGGAAACGCAAAGAATGCGTACACAGTAGGCGCGGTAGACGTGAATAAAAAACTAGCCCCATATAGTAGCACTGCCTTAGATGGAGTATCCAAACCAGACATACTAGCCCCTGGAATGTGCAATGTAGATGGAAAACAATACTATGGGACTTCGTTTGCTGCACCTGTTATCAGTGGTGTAATTGCTGCTTTATCTCAGAAGTTTGACTGTGAGTATATAGTGGAAACTATAAATGAGACTGCTCATGATCTTGGATTACCTAAAAACGAGCAGGGCAATGGGCTAATTAGTATTGAAGGTATACTAGGAGGGATTAGTAATGAAGGAAATGTTAGTGAAGCTTGAGAGTAAAAGTGTGTTAATGGATCTGAAACAGTTCGGAGATGTTGAAACAGTATCATCCATTTTTAACGTTTACTCGATCACAATTCCTGATGAAACAATAGAAACTTTGAAGAAAATGAATGGAGTATTAACTGTAGAAGAAGAAGAATTCTATGAAGTGCAGTAAATATGAGGTCAATGAGACCTCATATTTATTTTGCATTATATGTGGCGAGTAACAGCATCCGCCTTTCAATCCTGCGTCATTTTCGTACTTATACATACGTTTTCGAATCAAATCATCGTTGAGTGAATCGCCAGAGTTATTGACGAATACAGTCTTAATGCTAGCTCCGAAAAACTCTTGCGTTTCCTTTATGAGTTGCGTTAACTCAGACGCCACTTTTGGCGGCAACGGAACCGCGCGATTCTTCTGTTTTTAATTTTTGCTCCCCCGTAACATAACGACACCATTATCGAAGTCAATATCACCGATTTCCAGCGCATAACTTCATTAATACTCATCCCCATTTTGAGCATCAATCATAGGGCAGTAATCTCGATAACCACCAAATGACGTCTTATCTATCTGGGCAAACAATCGTTAAAGTTGATCGTCAGTTAGCGCTCCGACCGTTTGCTCGTCCGTCTTTGTTTGCGAATAGGAGCGACAGGGTTTACCGGAAGTAATCCTTCCGCGAATAGACGGTTAAACATCGACCTCATTCTGTTCATTCAAATGTTAACCGTTACAGGAGATAATCAGCGCTTCCTTAATAGTAAATTAATTAATTTCCAGAAGTCATCCGTAGTTACATTCGTGATATATTTCGGTCTATCTACAATGCGGAAGAATTCGTTCCAGTACTTCCGATAGTCCGTCATTGTCCTTTCGCGATAACCTTCTGCGGAGTAGATGTTGATCACTCGTTCCAGAGCTGCTGAAATCGGCAGCTTGTCGTCATACATGATTTGTTCAGCTTCGACATTCCTTCGTTTCACGATCGAGCGTTTCCGTTTCGTCATTTAAAAAACCTCCCGTCATATTTTGACGAAAGGTTTATCAAATCGTATGTAATAGTGCATTAACGCGGTAGCACTTCGTATTGCATAACACTAACCTAGCGTAGTAGTGATCGTTGAATTTTTCCGTACCGTGTCCGTACATACGTTAGAAACATTGGTATGACGCAGTTTGTTGCTTGATACTTTTCGTACGTGGTACCGGAAACCACCGCTCTATCCTACTGAGCTACGGGCGCATACGTTAAGGGCAAGGATAATTATACGTGACAAGGTTTTTTTTTGCAAGGTGATTTTTTGGTTGAAAGTGACAAACACTAGAGCTATAACTGTGCTGAAGGTAGGGATTTCTTTGAAAGTAAATAGCGGAGAAAGTAAGTCGTTAAGTGATGCGATCGATCGCATCACAGAGGGACTTGAGAACGTTGTGGAATTGTACAATGAATCAGAAGAAGATACACCGCTCATTCAATTTGAACCACAAGTAGTAGAAACGATTGAAAAAGCTAAAAAAGTGTACGGAGATCAAACCGTGAACAAAAAGCTAAATAACGTTGTGAAAGAGATGCTAAGCTGGTTGGACCTTGGAGAAGAGCATCAAGAAAAAGAAAAAGAGTGAACCTTGTCCACTCTTAAAAAGTTAGATTATTGCTTCTTACCTGGCTTGTCATCTTCTCGGTCACTTGGTTTTTTGCTTGCTCCATTCATCGTATGCTTTAAGCCTGAATGCATACCAGAAGCGCATAATCCTAGCCAAAGTCCAATCAAAAAAGCTTTCTTGATATCTGGATCAATATAAATATAGCTCATTACGATTCCTACACCAATAGAAAGCAACGGTAGAAATCTAGCCGGGAAACCAAATATCTTGAAGAGTTGGACGATTCCAATGATGACTGGAAGCAAAGCAATACCATATACAGTCAAATCCATGGTTTTTGCCTCCTTTTTTCTCTCTGTACTATACTGTATGTCGAATGATGGGGAGTGAGTGGGCGCATTGCTCATTTTTGTGAAATCGAGGCGCATTAAATGATTGAAAATTCTGGTCATTTTCACTTTCCTCTTACCATATGCTGAATCAATATAGTATGATAAAGGTGGAGGGATTGCGATGGAACTAGGATTAATACAAAAGCAGACAACGCAACTCGTAATGACAACTCAATTGCGTCAGGCTATATCCATTCTTCAATATTCGACTTTAGAGCTGTTGGATTATATAAAAGAAGAAGCACTTGAGAATCCTCTTATCGAACTTCATGCACCATCATGGGATACGGGTATTCGTGCGAAAGCCGCTGGCCGAGGAGAGCGCGCCGACTCCTTAGACTATGTTGCTGAACGAGGCAAGAGTTTGAATGAAGAGCTTCACGAACAAGTGCGGTGTTTGAACTTATGCCCTCACCAAGCGAAAGTGATTCATTATTTGATAGATAATATAGATGAAGCTGGCTATTTACGTATACGTGATCATGAAGTGATCGAACAATTTCAGCTGACGAATCAAGAGTATGAAGAAGCTGTACATGTATTACAATCACTTGAACCAGGAATAGGTGGACGAAATCTAGCAGAGTGTTTAAGTTTACAGTTACATTCAACTTCAGAGGTCCACACCCTTGCCCGCAAATTAGTAAACGAAAATTTGAAAGCGCTAGCAGAGAAGAAATTTCGAGAGCTTTCAAAAGAGTATCATGTGAAACTTCAGGATATCCAGCTCGCATCAGATGTCATAGCTGCTCTTGATCCGAGACCGGGCTCAAAATGGTATAACGAAAAGCCTTATTATGTAGCCCCTGACATAATCATTAAAGAGAACGAAGGAACATACGCGATCAAACTATTAGATGATGAACTTCCTTCGATGAAGGTCAATACGGCGTATCAGTCGTTTGAAAAGGGAGAAGTCGGTCACTATATTAAAGGGAAGTATCAGCAAGTAAACTGGCTAATGAAGAGTATCGAACAACGAAAGCATACGCTAAGATCGATCATGACCGTCTTTATTGGAAAGCAGAGCTCTTTTCTTCAAATGGGGCTTAGTGAGCTAAGACCAATTACGCTTAAAGAAGTAGCAAATGAAGCGGGCGTGCATGAGTCAACGGTAAGTCGAGCTATAAAGAATAAATATGTCCAGACGCCTCAAGGCCTATATGCGTTGAAGGATCTATTTACTTCTAGACTTTCTGGTGAAACAGAGACAGGAACCTCTTCATCTAGTGTAAAGATCTTCATTAAGGAGTTTGTAGAAGAGGAAGATAAAAAGAAGCCGCTTTCGGATCAAAAGATCGTAGAGGCTCTTCATATACAAAAAGGAATACAAGTATCGAGACGAACGATTGCGAAATATCGTGAAGAATTGGGGATACCCGGTTCATCGAGAAGGAAGCGTTTTGTATAAACAGCTGCAGAAGCAGCTGTTTTTTTGCGAGTAACGAATTTAAAAGGTTAGAATGGTATAGGAAAGGGGTTTAAAGGATGAGTAAAACGGTTATGTTATACACGAAAGAGACATGTCCTCTTTGTGATGAAGCGTATTATATCCTTGAGGATCTTCAAACAGAAATTGATTTCAAGATAGAATCAGTTGATATCTATCAAGATGAAGCGTTGCTCGAGAAGTTTATGGTGATGATTCCGGTTGTTGAAGTTGATGGAGAAATCGTTGATTATGGCAGGATTTCAAGAAATAACGTAAGAAAACGCTTACTTTAAATTTTTAAGTATATCATAGTTGCCCATGTAGTTGGCAACTGCTACAATGAAATTTGTAAGACGTTCTTTTTTTGATTCGGGTGGGACTGAAAATGTCTAACCGGGACATAATACGTCTCGAGAATAAAAAAAGAACCTGCAGGGGAGACGAACAATGCGCTCATTACTCGCACTTCAACAAAAACTACTACCAGACTTATTAGAGGTTATGAACAAGCGGTATCGTGTTCTGAGGCAACTTAGGCTCACGCAACCAATTGGTCGAAGAAGCCTTGCGAACAGTCTGGATATAACAGAAAGAGTTCTCAGAAGTGAAGTGACTTTCCTTAAAGACCAGGGTTTGCTGGATATGTCCATTCAAGGAATGCAGCTTACCGAGGAAGGTGAGCAGCTATTACTGGAGCTTGAACCTGTTATGAATGAAGTTTCTGGTCTTGATAATCTGGAAGAACGGTTGAAAGATAAACTTGGTATTCCAGAAGTACTTATTGTACCCGGTGACAGCGATGTTACTCCCTGGGTAAAGAAAGAAATGGGCAGAGCCGCAGTGGGACGCTTGAAAAGGTTTCAGCTTGAAAGTAAAGTTGTGGCTGTGACGGGCGGTACCACGCTCGCGAGTGTAGCTGATATGATGGTTCCTTCGCTTGACATGGACGGAACACTATTCGTACCGGCTCGTGGTGGTCTTGGTGAACAAGTTGAAAACCAGGCTAACACGATCTGCGCGAAGATGGCGCGTAAAGCTCATGCAGATTATCGTTTGCTTCATGTTCCAGATCAGCTTAGTGAAGAAGCATACCAATCATTAATCGAAGAACCTGGCGTCAAGGAAATCCTTGAAATTATCAAATCTGCCAGTATTGTGGTTCATGGGATTGGAGATGCTAAAACAATGGCTGTGCGACGTAAATCAACAGGTCAAGTTCTTGAGAAAATCAAAGAAAACCATGCTGTTGCGGAAGCGTTTGGATACTACTTCAATCAATCCGGAGATGTTGTACACAAAGTGAAAACCATTGGATTACAGCTAGAAGATCTAGAAAGAAGCGAACTCGTTATTGCAGTCGCAGGCGGTCACTCAAAAGCAAAAGCGATCGAAGCTTATCTGAAGACTGGAATACAAAGCGTCCTCGTCACTGATGAGGGGGCAGCAAAAGCGTTACTAGAGGGAAATTCCCTTTAATAAATAAAACATAAGATACCTCGAGAAACGAGGAACATTCAAGGAGGAATTATACAATGGCAACAAAAGTAGGTATTAACGGTTTTGGACGTATTGGTCGTAACGTATTCCGTGCAGCACTAAACAACCCTGGCGTAGAAGTGGTTGCAGTAAACGATCTTACTGATGCAAACATGCTTGCACACCTTTTAAAATACGATACAATCCATGGCGAACTTAACGTTGAAGTTGAAGTTAATGGTGAGAACCTAGTAGTTAACGGTTCTGAAATCAAAGTTCTTTCAGAACGTGATCCTGCACAACTTGGTTGGGGAGACCTTGGAGTAGACGTAGTTGTTGAATCTACTGGTCGCTTCACAAACCGTGAAGACGCTGCTAAGCACCTTGAAGCAGGCGCTAAAAAAGTTGTCATCTCTGCTCCAGCTAAGAACGAAGACATCACAGTTGTTCTTGGTGTAAACGAAGACAAGTACGATGCTGAAAACCATCACGTACTTTCAAACGCATCTTGTACGACTAACTGTCTAGCACCAGTTGCTAAAGTATTGAACGATAAGTTCGGTATCAAGCGTGGTCTTATGACAACAGTTCACTCTTACACGAACGATCAGCAGATCCTTGATCTTCCACATAAAGATTACCGTCGTGCTCGTGCAGCAGCTGAGAACATCATCCCAACTTCTACTGGTGCTGCGAAGGCTGTATCTCTAGTACTTCCTGAGCTTGATGGTAAGTTGAACGGTATGGCTATGCGTGTACCAACTCCTAACGTATCCATCGTAGACCTAGTAGCTGAGCTAGATGCAGACGTTACAGTAGATGACGTAAACGCTGCTCTAAGAGAAGCTGCTGAAGGTGACCTTAAAGGATACCTTGGTTACAGCGAAGAGCCACTTGTATCAAAAGATTACAACGGCAACCCACATTCTTCAATCGTAGATGCAATCTCTACAATGAACATCGACGGAAACATGGTTAAAGTTGTTTCTTGGTACGACAACGAGTGGGGTTATTCTAACCGCGTAGTAGATCTAGTCGACTACATCGCATCAAAAGGGCTATAATAAGAATTGTAAATAATGGGGGAGGAAGTCAGGAGCCTTCCTCCTTTTCCATTGGTTTTTTTAGCTCTGTTTTAGGATAAATGATCAGTACGTCACTTTTATGTGAGACATTTATCTTCATTAAGACGTGCAAAGGAGGAATCCCACTATGAACAAAAAATCGATTCGTGACGTAGCGTTGCAAGGTAAAACGGTATTTTGCCGCGTTGATTTCAACGTACCTATGGAAAATGGAGCCGTCACAGATGAAACGCGTATCAAAGCAGCCCTTCCTACGATTCAGTATCTATCTGAGCAAGGTGCAAAGGTGATTTTAGCAAGTCATCTTGGGCGTCCAAAAGGTGAAGTTGTCGATGAACTTCGTCTTGATCCTGTAGCTGATCGTTTAAGTGACCTTATTGGCAAGACTGTCACGAAAACAGATGCAGTCTATGGTGATGAAGTAAACCGTGCGATCAGTGATCTTGAAGAAGGTGACCTTCTATTGATCGAAAACGTACGTTTTGAAGCTGGTGAAGAGAAGAACGATGCTGACCTTGCGAAAGAATTTGCTAAAATGGCAGATCTTTTCGTGAACGACGCATTCGGAGCAGCTCACCGTGCTCATGCTTCAACTGAAGGGATCGCACATCACATTCCTGCTGTAGCTGGTTTCTTAATGGAAAAAGAGCTTGAAGTACTTGGTAGTGCATTAACAGAGCCTTCTCGTCCATTCACTGCAATCGTAGGTGGTGCGAAGGTGAAAGATAAGATCGGTGTGATCGATCACTTGCTCGATAAAGTGGACAACTTGATCATCGGTGGTGGTCTTGCTTATACATTTGTAAAAGCACTTGGCCATGAGATCGGTAAATCTCTTCTTGAAGAAGATAAGATCGAGCTTGCGAAATCCTTTATGGATAAAGCAAAAGAAAAAGGCGTTAATTTCTATATGCCTGAAGATGTCATCATTGGCGACGACTTTTCTAACGATGCGAACACGAAAGCAGTTAGCATCGAGGAAATTCCATCTGATTGGGAAGCTCTTGATATCGGACCAAAAACAAGAGAAACGTACAAAAGCGTTATCCAAGATTCCAAACTCGTTATTTGGAATGGCCCAATGGGAGTTTTCGAACTAGATGTGTATGCGAATGGTACGAAGGCAGTAGCTGAAGCACTTGCTGATGCTAACGATACTTACTCAGTTATCGGTGGCGGAGACTCCGCAGCAGCTGTTGAGAAGTTTGGTTATGCTGACCGTATGAGCCATATTTCTACTGGCGGCGGTGCATCACTTGAGTTCATGGAGGGTAAAGACCTTCCAGGAGTGGTTGCACTCAACGATAAATAATTTACATTACTACCAAAAGGATGGTGAGTGAACATGCGTAAACCAATCATCGCAGGGAACTGGAAGATGAACAAAACACTTACTGAAACGAAGAACTTCGTCGATGAAGTAAAAGGACTTATTCCAAGTACAGACCGCGTGGATTCAGTCGTCTGTGCTCCAGCTCTTTTCCTTGATTATCTAACGGATGAGCTTAAAGACAATGCGCTAATGACTGGTGCACAAAACATGCACTTTGAAGAGAACGGTGCGTTCACAGGGGAAATTAGCCCTGTAGCACTTAACGATCTTGGCGTAGAATATGTCATCCTTGGTCACTCTGAGCGTCGTGAACTGTTTGGTGAAACGGACGAAATCGTAAATCAAAAAGTCCATGCTGCGTTCAAACACAATATGACGCCGATCATTTGCGTTGGTGAAACGTTAGAACAGCGTGAAAGCAATGTAACGGAAGACGTTGTGAAGGTTCAAGTTCAAAAAGCTATCGCTGGCTTGACGAACGAACAAGTTGCGCAATCTGTTATTGCTTATGAACCAATCTGGGCAATCGGAACTGGTAAAACAGCAACGAGCGAGCAGGCGAATGAAGTTTGTGCATTTATTCGTAACGTTCTTAAAGAAGAAACGACTGAAGAGACAGCAAACGCTGTTCGAATTCAGTACGGTGGCAGTGTAAAACCTGCTAATATTGAAGAGCTTATGAGTCAGTCTGATATCGATGGTGCTCTTGTTGGTGGCGCTAGTCTTGATGCGAAGTCTTTCCTACAGCTTTTGGAGGCTGGTCAGAATGCCTAAAAAGCCAAATGCTCTTATCATTCTCGATGGCTTTGGCCTAAGAGATGAAGAGAAAGGAAATGCAGTAGCACAGGCGAATAAGCCTAATTTTGATCGCTATTGGAATCAGTTCCCACATGCAACTCTTGAAGCGTCTGGAGAGGCTGTTGGTCTTCCAGACGGACAAATGGGTAACTCTGAAGTTGGACACTTGAATATCGGTGCCGGCCGTATCGTATATCAAAGTTTAACGAGAGTGAATCTTGCTATTAAAGAAGGCGACTTCTATGAAAACCAAACATTTATTGAAGCGATGGATCACGCTATCGAAAAGGGAACAAGCCTACACTTGTTCGGCCTTCTTTCAGATGGTGGAATTCATAGTCACATCAAGCACCTTTTCGCTCTACTTGAGCTTGCAGCTAAAAAAGGTGTAAAGAATGTTTATGTTCATGGCTTTCTAGATGGTAGAGATGTTGGTCAGAAATCAGCGAAGACCTACATCAAACAGCTTCAAGATAAGATGGACGACCTCGGAGTAGGGCGCCTTGCAACGATTTCGGGCCGTTACTATTCGATGGATCGTGATAAGCGATGGGACCGAGTAGAGAAATCTTACCAGGCGATTGCTTATGGTGAAGGTCCATCTTACAAAGATCCATTTGAAGTGATCGATGATAACTACAAGAATGAAATCTACGATGAGTTCGTTCTTCCTTCAGTGCTAACTGAAGAAGACGGCTCTCCAATTGCGACGGTAGATAGCGAAGATGCAGTCATCTTCTTTAACTTCCGTCCCGACCGAGCAATTCAGATTTCACAAGTCTTTACGAACGAGGATTTCCGTGGCTTTGACCGTGGAGAAAACCGTCCGAAAGACATTTACTTTGTATCTTTGACACACTTCAGTGAAACTGTGGGTGGAGACGTAGCTTTCAAACCAGTTAACTTAGATAATACGCTTGGTGAGGTGCTATCTCAGCAAGACTATACTCAGCTTCGTATCGCAGAAACTGAAAAATATCCTCACGTAACGTTCTTCTTTAGCGGTGGACGTGAAGAGGAATTCCCAGGGGAAGAGCGTATTTTAATTGATTCCCCTAAGGTTGCAACCTATGATTTGAAGCCGGAAATGAGTGCTTATGAAGTAACGGACGCGTTACTAAAAGAACTCGATGCGGATAAACATGATGCAATCATCTTGAATTTTGCTAACCCTGACATGGTAGGGCATTCCGGAATGCTCGAACCTACAGTCAAAGCCATCGAAGCTGTTGACGAATGTCTAGGTAAGATCGTTGACAAGATTAAAGAAAAAGGGGGAAATGCAATCATTACCGCTGACCACGGGAACTCGGATGAAGTGACTACACTCGATGGTGATGCGATGACAGCACATACAACGAGTCCGGTACCTGTAATCGTAACGAAAGAAGGAGTAGAGCTTCGTACAGATGGTATTCTTGCGGACTTATCACCAACCCTTCTTGAATTACTAGGTGGAAACCAACCTAAAGAAATGACAGGAAAATCGTTAATTAAGTAATTCACATTAAAAGGAGATGACATTATGCCAATCATTACTGACGTTTATGCACGCGAAGTCCTAGACTCTCGTGGCAATCCAACAGTTGAAGTAGAAGTATTTACAGATGCGGGCGTAAAAGCACGCGCAATGGTACCTTCAGGTGCATCCACTGGTGAATACGAAGCAGTTGAGCTTCGTGATGGCGACAAAGGCCGTTACCTTGGTAAAGGTGTAGAAAAAGCAGTAGCAAACATTAACGAAACAATCGCTCCTGAGCTAGTAGGCATGAGCGTATACGACCAGCTTGGTATCGACAACATGATGATCGATATGGACGGTACTGACAACAAAGCGAAACTAGGCGCTAACGCGATCCTAGGTGTTTCTATGGCTGTAGCTCGTGCAGCTGCTGAAGAGCTTGAGCTTCCACTATATGTGTACCTTGGTGGATTCAACGCGAAAACTCTTCCAACACCGATGATGAACATCCTAAACGGTGGCGAACATGCTGATAACAACGTAGACATCCAAGAATTCATGGTTATGCCTGTTGGCGCACCTTCTTTCAAGGAAGCACTACGTACTGGTGCAGAGATCTTCCACAGCTTAAAAGGTGTTCTTAAAGAAAAAGGCCTTAACACTTCTGTAGGTGACGAAGGTGGATTCGCTCCTAACCTTGGTTCAAACGAAGAAGCGATCCAAACGATCATCGAAGCAATTGAAAAAGCTGGCTACAAGCCTGGCGAAGAAGTTATGCTAGCTCTTGATGTAGCATCTTCTGAAATCTACAAAGATGGCAAGTACGATCTTGCTGGTGAAGGTGTCGTTAAGACATCTGAAGAAATGATTGAATTCTATAGCCAACTTTGCGAGAAGTACCCAATCATCTCCATTGAAGATGGTCTAGATGAAAACGATTGGGAAGGCTGGGAGAAGCTAACTCAAGCACTTGGTGAGAAAGTACAGCTTGTTGGTGACGATCTATTCGTTACTAACACAAACAAACTTTCTGAAGGTATCGAGCGCAGTGTTGGTAACTCAATCCTAATCAAAGTGAACCAAATCGGTACACTTACTGAAACGTTCGAAGCAATCGAAATGGCGAAGCGCGCTGGTTACACAGCAGTTATCTCTCACCGTTCTGGTGAAACAGAAGATACAACGATCGCTGACATCGCTGTTGCAACAAACGCTGGACAAATTAAAACAGGCGCACCGTCTCGTACGGACCGCGTTGCGAAGTACAACCAGCTTCTTCGTATCGAAGATGAGCTTGAGCACCTTGCAGTATACGGTGGTAAGACAAGCTTTTATAACCTTGCGAACAAGTAAGGTCATTTACTCCCCCTCATGTTAATCATGAGGGGGTTTTTGTGTTAGGCTTAAAGTAACGAGGGTTTCCGAAATTTATTGCTTTTATTGAAATTTTTGTGGTAAATTTATAGTATTGGAAGGTTAATGTCCGGGAGGTGGAATCATGCATCTAGCAGCATCTATTGCGTTAATCATCGTATCGATCTTACTAATCACTGTCGTATTGCTTCAATCAAGTAAAAGCGCAGGTTTATCGGGAGCAATTACTGGTGGCGCTGAACAGTTATTCGGAAAGCAAAAAGCTCGCGGTTTTGAAGCCGTATTAAATAAAGTGACGGTCGTACTCGCCGTATTATTCTTTGTTCTTTCTATTTTAGTTGCGTACCTCGTGTAACGCAGGAGGCAGCAAGTGATGAACCACTTGCTGCTTTTTTATTTCTCAAAAGCCAAAAAAACTCGATGGTTTTCTACATAACCATACAGGGTAGGAAATTGTAAGGAGCACTTTCCTTTAGCCTCCCTGATGGAAAAGGTAAAATACAGATAGAATTTATAATCAAACTAATCAAAGGAAAAGCTACATGAGAGAGGTAGAGCTTTCGAAGGAGGAAACACATCATGAAAGTTGTTGCACCAAAGCCTTTTACATTCGAAGGAGGCAATAGGGCGGTATTGATGCTTCATGGTTTTACAGGAAATTCAGCCGACGTCCGAATGATGGGCAGGTATTTACAAGAGCAGGGCTACACTTGTCATGCACCGCAATACAAAGGACACGGCGTACCGCCTGAAGAACTAGTACATACAGGTCCGTCTGATTGGTGGAAAGATGTTCAAGAAGGATATAACAAGCTCAAGGAAATGGGCCATGACGAGATTGCAGTAGTGGGATTATCACTCGGAGGCGTATTTTCCTTAAAGCTCGGCTATACTGTTCCTGTAAAGGGAATCGTACCCATGTGTGCGCCGATGGATATGAAAGACGAAGAAACGATGTATGAGGGCGTACTCGCATATGCGAGAGAATATAAAAAATACGAGCGTAAATCTCCTGAACAGATTGAAGAGGAAATGGAAGCGTTCAAAGAAACACCGATGAATACACTAGGTGAATTACGAGATTTGATCTACGATGTCAGAGATAACATTGATATGATCTATGCACCTACTTTCGTCGTCCAAGCGAGACACGATGAAATGATCAATACGGATAGTGCGAATGTCATTCATGACAATATCGAATCTGATGAGAAAAGCTTAAAATGGTATGAAAATTCAACTCATGTCATCACGTTAGGAAAAGAAAAAGAAGTGCTTCATGAGGATGTGCTCGAATTTCTTAACGGACTTGATTGGAAAGAATAATACGTTAATTTGTTTGAAGGAAGGTGAAACGATATGGCAGAAGAACATGTACAAAAAATATTGAGCTACATGAAAGACGAGGCATATAAACCATTAACGGTTAAAGAACTTGAAGAAGTGTTCGGCATTCAAGATTCGAGTGAATTCAAAGATTTCGTTCAAACGTTAAATATGATGGAAGACGATGGTTTGATTGTGAGGACCCGCACGAATCGATATGGTTTACCAGAGAAGATGAACCTCGTTCGTGGTAAACTTCAGGTTCATGCGAAAGGATTCGCGTTTCTACTCGCAGAAGGCGAAACGGATGAGAAGGATGTTTACATTAATCAAGGCGATTTGAATGGAGCGATGAACGGTGACCGTGTCATCGTGCGTTTGCATTCTAAATCCTCCGGCTCTCGCCCTGAAGGAACCGTAATTAGAATCATCGAGCGTGGTGTGAAGCGAACCGTTGGAACATATTCTGATAGCAAGCACTTTGGTTTTGTTATAGCGGATGATAAACGAATTCCACATGATATTTTTATTCCAAAAGGCTCAACTGCTGGAGCCGTTGATGGTCACAAGGTAGTTGTTGAGATTACAAAATATCCAGAAGGAAGAATGAGTGCGGAAGGAAAGATAACGGAAATTCTCGGTCATAAAAATGATCCTGGTGTTGATATTCTTTCTATCATCCACAAACATGAGCTTCCGGGAGAATTTCCTGATGCTGCTATGGAACAAGCGACAAACACGCCCGATCAGATCGATGAGAAAGAAATTGAAGGTCGACGAGATCTGCGAAACGAAACGATAGTAACGATCGATGGTGCAGATGCCAAAGACCTTGATGATGCTGTTAACGTTGAGAAATTATCAAACGGAAACTATAAGCTGGGCGTTCACATTGCAGACGTGACGTATTATGTAAAAGAAAACTCACCGATTGACCAAGAAGCGTTGGAACGTGGGACGAGCGTCTATCTTGTTGATCGCGTTATCCCGATGATTCCCCATCGCTTATCCAATGGGATTTGTAGTTTGAACCCTAAAGTTGATCGCTTAACGATTTCATGTGAAATGGAAATCACGCCAAGTGGTGAAGTGGTTCATCATGAAATTTTCCCAAGTGTAATTAAGACGACAGAACGAATGACGTACACTGATGTACGAAAAATATTAAATCGTGAAGATGATGAGGTAATCGAACGATATAAATCTCTCGTGCCGTTCTTTGATGGTATGGGTGAACTTGCAGATATCCTGCGTAAAAACCGCTTCGAACGTGGCGCGATCGACTTTGATTTCGCTGAAGCAAAAGTTCTCGTGGATGATGAAGGTAGCCCGCATGACATCGTGTTAAGAGAACGATCTGTAGCTGAGCGCCTTATCGAAGAATTCATGCTCGTAGCTAACGAAACGGTCGCGCAGCATTTCCACTGGATGGATGTTCCGTTTATGTATCGTATTCACGAAGATCCCGACTCTGAAAAGCTAGATACGTTTTTTGAGTTCATTACGAACTTCGGGTATGCGATTCGAGGTAATGCGAATACCGTACACCCTCGTGCACTTCAAGAATTATTAGAGGAAGTAAGAGGTGAGCCAGAAGAAGCAGTCATTAGTAAGATCATGCTTCGTTCGATGCAACAGGCTAAGTACTTCCCAGAGAGCCTTGGACACTTTGGACTTTCAACTGATTTCTATACTCATTTTACCTCTCCAATACGTCGTTATCCTGACTTGATCGTACACCGTTTGATCCGTACGTATCTATTTGAGAAGAAGGTAGACAATCAAACGCGTGAGAAGTGGCAAGCTGCCCTTGGAGAGATCGCCCAGCATGCTTCAGCGATGGAAAGAAGAGCTGTCGATGCCGAGCGTGAAACCGATGATTTGAAGAAAGCGCAGTTTATGGAAGATAAAGTTGGGGAAGAGTTTGAAGGTGTGATCAGTGGCGTTACGAACTTCGGTCTGTTTGTTGAACTTCCTAACACGATCGAAGGCCTCGTCCATGTGAGTTACTTAACCGACGACTATTACCATTATGACGAAGGCGCGTACGCTATGATCGGTGAACGTACAGGGAATGTTTATCGAATCGGCGATGAGATTTCAATTCGTGTTCAAAACGTTAACGTTGATGAACGAGCAATCGACTTTGAAATCGTTGGAATGAAGCCGCCGAAACAGCGACGTCGTAAAGAAAGTCCTAAGGTCATTCAAGGTGGAAAACGTAAGAAGCGTGGGAAGTCTAACAAGACGACAGATGCTGGCGCGAAAAAGCGTAAGTTTACGCCACCAAAAAACAGTCAAGGCACTAAGAAGTCTAAAAAGAAAAAACGTAAGCCAGGTAAACGATAACTACAGCTGGTCGGAATGAGTCATCTTGACTTATTCTGACCATCTTGTTATACTGGTTTTTGACGCTTGAGAGGGGGAACGGTCATGCCAAAAGGTGATGGAAATCTTATTGCTCAAAATAAGAAAGCAAGACATGATTATTCAGTTGAAGAAACGTACGAAGCAGGGCTTGTTTTACAAGGAACTGAAATTAAATCCATCCGAGCAAGACGCGTGAACCTGAAGGATTCTCATGCGATCATTCGTAAGGGCGAAGTTTACTTGATCAATATGCACATCAATGAGTATGAGCAAGGGAACAGATATAACCATGATCCTACACGTACTCGTAAGCTACTGATGAAGCGTAAAGAAATAGATAAACTGATCGGACTTACGAAAGAGCAAGGCTATACGCTTATTCCTTTAAAGCTCTATATAAAGAACGGATATGCAAAAGTTCTAATAGGTCTTGCAAAAGGTAAGAAAAAGTATGATAAGCGTCAAGATCTAAAACAAAAAACAATGAAGCGTGAGATCGACAAAGCTCTGAAAGAGCGTCAGAAGATATAATTTCCAGTTGATTACAAACGCTCATATGTTATACTAAAAAGTACCGAAACAAGTTAATAAGCGCTAAGCGCTTCCGTTTTCGGTTCTCATTCACATGGGGACGTTACGGATTCGACAGGGATAGGTCGAGCTTAAGTCGCGAGTCGAGTTGGCGAGCTACGTTAAAAACGCCACGCCTATAATTGGCAAAGAAAACAACAACTTCGCACTAGCAGCATAAACTGCTTTGCGGTTCCTCCCTCCATCGCCCATGTGGTAGGGTAAGGGACTCAACTTAAGTGGGATACGCCAACGATCCACCGTCTGAGGAAAGTTGGAAGAGATCAATCAGACTAGCTGCAAGGAAGCCTGTCGTTAGGCCGAATTGTAGTGAAACGCTAATATAACGACTACACTCGTAGAAGCTTAAGTGCCGATATTTCTGGACGTGGGTTCGACTCCCACCGTCTCCACCAATACATATGTTGGTGGTTTTTTTATGTCTTTTTTTACTACAAAAATAGTCACATTACATTCGATCAAACAACCACAGCTCTGATTATATTCGCTTCTTTTAGCACCAAAACGGACTCAACAACCTCGAGTCCGTTTTTTTATCGTGATAAACTTATGACAACATGTCTGATTAGCCGATACTATCTATAGGCTGAACGTAAAGGAGTTTTATCGTGTATACAGATGCAGAACAAACGAAGCATGTAAGTAAAGTACTAGAATACATCGAAGCAAATTTAACAGAATCATTACCATTACATACCCTTGCTGAGATCTCTACCTATTCTCCATTTTACTTTCAGCGATTGTTTACGAAAATAGTTGGAGAATCACCGGCAAGTTATATTAAAAGACTTCGGTTAGAAAAAGCTGCTCATTTTCTAATTTACGAGCCTACGATGTCGATTACAACGATTGCTCATCAATGTGGTTTTTCCTCATTGTCCTATTTTACCTATTCATTTAACGATTACTTTCAAACCAACCCAAAAAAGTGGCGAGAAGGAGCATACTTGGAGCGTTTTGCTAGAGAATACCAAGATAGCAAGAAATCTAAACTTTATAACAAAAATATGAAAGAGAACTTTGAACAAAGCACTTATAATGAATTTAGTTATTTAGATCTATCCAACGTGAAGACTGTTTCCTTATCGAGCTGTGCAACTGTTAAACGCTATAGCAAAGGTCCTTATACGGAGGGAGTTCAAGATGTGTGGGCGGAACTCTATCACTGGGCTAATGCTAGAGGTTATCCCACTGATGAACTGTTAATGTTTGGAGTACCTAAGAACAACCCATACATTACGCCTCCAGAAAAAAGCCTCTATGAGTGCTGTATAGGGTTAGAAAAATCAGAGCATATGAGCACGAGTGATGAAGTGGTTGGAGAGTTTAATGGTGGAAATCATGTGTTGTATGAATTCGATGAACTGCTCGATTATCAAGACAGAAGTAAAATCATTGAGTGTTATTCAGAATTATATAGCATCTGGTTACCGAAGAGTGGATACCGTTATCTTAGTAATCCGATTGAACTTGTTCAATTAGAGCAGGAGGAAGGGTCTTTACACGTTACATGTAAAATAAAGGCGATAGGCTTAGCGATTGAGCCTAAATGAATTGGAGGAATCAGAGTGATGTCGATCAGTATTATCGGTGTTATTGCAGGTGGACTACTTTATATGATTTATGGAGGTATTTATTATTCGGTATTGTTGTCCGATAAAAAGAAAAGTGGAAATGAACAATTTTTACAACAAGCTTCAGCAGGTCCGTTGAAATACGTCATTGCGGTGATAACGGCATTCGTCTCGTCATTCATTGTAGCGTTATTTGTTTCGATAAGCGGAACGACTGGAATATTATCGGGGTTAGGGATAGGGCTCTTAATTGGTACGATCATCACATTTGTATATTTGAAGAACCACAAGTTTGGATTGTTGAGTAGAAGAGCTTTTTATATTGCGATAGGTGATCACCTTGTTATCTTTACTTTACTTGGCGCGTTACATGGAATATTTACGAACTAAAACCACCACTAAAGGTGGTTTTTTCGTTTAGAGTCTCGGGCTATACTTATTGCTAGAATTGTAAAGAATATATTTCCGTCGTCCAACACGTTTTTTTCTAAGCGATTTGTGGAAAGGATATGAGATACCTACTTAGGACATGAGGAGTTGATGCAAATGGGTACGAAAACTGCACTTGTAACTGGTTCAAATAGAGGAATCGGTTTTGAGATCGCACGTCAGTTAGGGAAGCAAGGCGTCACAGTTCTCATGACTGCAAGAGATAAAGATAAAGGCGTAAAAGCGATGGAAGATTTAAAAGAAGAGGGCTTCGACGTTCATTTTTATGAACTAGACATAACGAGCGATAGTAGTATAAAGCATTTGTATAGCGAGATTTACAAAGATTTTCATAAACTCGATATTCTCATTAACAATGCGGGGATTTTCATCGATCAAGATTTCACTGTATTAGAAGTAGATCGTGAAACTCTTTCAAAAACGATGGAAACGAACACGTATGGTCCGCTTTACTTAACTCAAGCATTGATCTCGTTACTTAAGAATAGTGAAAACGGTCGAGTTATCAATGTATCGAGCGGTCTTGGTTCTGGTAACAGCATTGGAGAGTCACATCCTGCTTACTCATTATCAAAAGCCGCATTAAACATCGTTACGATTCAATTAGCCGATGCGCTTCGAGATAAAGGGATCAAAGTCAATGCTATGTGTCCAGGCTGGGTTAAAACAGCTATGGGCGGAGAAGGTGCTATGAGGTCTGTGACCGATGGAGCGGATACTGCGGTATGGCTTTCCTTGGGAGATGTGACCACGACAGGGAAGTTCTTTAGAGATCGTAAAGAGATTGATTGGTAGTCTGAGATAGAAAGGAATGAATTAAAAAGATCCCCTCTGATGCAGGAGGGGATCTTACTAGTTTAAGTAGATGCTTCATTTTTTGATTGTCTGATTGAACCGAGCCGCTTTCTTGCTGAATTTTTCCTCGGTGTAATCGGTGTATGTCCTAGCGCTTTTGATAATCCGAATTTTGGCATGTTTCCATAGAAGCACTCACTATTTTCTTGTGGCACAATATATGTTTCATGATAGATGCCGACAGCTCCATTATCTCCTACTCTTTTATTAAAGTTTTTCCAGGCAGCAAGGTGTTTATGTCCATGTGCATAAGAGAGTAAATCTTCAGTTGATCGCCAGTACTGAATCATTAACGTCGTACGCCCAAAGAATGACTCCATTGAAAGGCACCCGAGACTTTTGTTTGTTAGTAGCTCTTTGATCATGCCTGGCATCGCTGTAAACACGGGCAGCCACTTGTGAATCGCCCACCATTTGTTAACTCTCATACCAATAACGAATACAACAACATCCTGATCTCCCTCAGTCGTATACCTTCCAGGAAAAACTTCTTTACTCATCTTAAAATCCTCCCTGTTATGTTAATAAAGACTTACGTGTTTCCTCACACCACTCAAGTGCAGCCTGTGTCGTACGTTTACCATAATCGATTGTGAATAGCCAGTATCGTGCGTCCGCTTTATCACTCGAAGTCTCTAAAATCATCGTTTCGATTCCATTGTACGTTTGGAGTCGATCTTGGAGGATTTCTGCGTATTGATCGAGTAAATTAGTTGTGATATCTGTTGGTTGATGTCTACTGAAGAATAGCTTGAGAAGGAGTTCGTTTTTCTCAGGTTGAACAGATTGTAAGGGAAGTTGAAGCCAGTCTTGCAAAGATTCTTTTCCTTTTGGAGTAAGGTGGTATTCAATTTTGTCTGGCTTGCCTTCTTGAGGCGTTTTCTCGCTAGTTGCCAATCCTTCAGCCACTAAGTCTTTTAAAGTGGGATAGATTTGCCCGTAGCTAATTTTCCAGAAATGATTTAAACTCCCATCAATCATTTGCTTTATGCCATATCCTGTCTGGCAACCTGTCGTAAGTATTCCTAAGATTGCATATTTCGTATGGTTTATTTTTGTCATATGTTCACCTATATCTATTTGATATATATCTTATAGATATAATATAACCAATTTCCTTAAATTAGTAAAGGGTATTGTGGGAATAATCTAAAAAATACTGTCATTGTGGTTATTCGATTTCAAAATAAGGGTATGGAATTGACGTAATAACTATGGTGGAGGTGCTTTTCAATGAGCAAAAAAGTGTTGATGATCACTGGCGATGCTGTCGAGGCGCTTGAAGTGTTCTATCCGTATTATCGTTGTCTAGAGGAAGGGTTAGAAGTGACGATTGCTGCCCCATCAGCGAAGAAGTTGCAGACGGTCTGTCACGATTTCACCGGAGAGATGGAGACGTATGTAGAAAAGCCTGCATATGGAATCGAAGCGCACACTTCATTTAAAGAAATCGATCCTTCTGATTTTGATGGGTTAATCATTCCAGGTGGCCGTGCACCGGAGTACATTCGACTTGATGAGCATGTGCCGAATATTCTGCGTCACTTTTTTGAAGAAAATAAGCCTGTAGGAGCGATCTGCCACGCAGCACAAGTGCTGAGTGTCGTGTCTGATGTGATGGAAGGAAGAGAGTATACAGCTTACCCAGCATGTAAACCAGACGTTACAGCTTGTGGCGCTACATATAGCGAAGAACAGGTCCACACGCATCGTAACCTAGTGTCAGGACAAGCATGGCCTGACTTGCCACAATTTATGAAGGAATTCTTAACGCTACTGCGATAATGCTAAAATCCCTGGTGCTGCCACCAGGGATTTTTATTTACGGATATTTAGTTTGGCCGATAGCTGAAATGACAGATCCAACTGCTTGGATCCAACTACCCACTACATTGAGATTTTGTGCTTCTTTGCCTTTAAGTTCTTGCGCTCCTGATACAGCTTGGAGTGAGTTACCGATGACCTGAAGTAAGTTCCCATAGATGTTATAAAGTTGTTCCTCTGAAGGCGTTTGTTCGAACGCATCTCCAAGCGAAGCACTTCCTCCAAGCGCCTGGAGCCAGTTTCCATCAATATTGAGGATCTGACTGATGCGTGAATCACTATCTATAAGGATGCCAGCGACAACTGTTGAATTACCAACAGCTTGAATTTGGTTTCCTACTTTATTCAGATTAAAGGTTTCAACGGTATCTGCAATCAAAGCATTGCCTGTACCTTGCATGACGTTTCCAATCAGGTTAAGGGCATTCTTTAGCTCGTCACTCAATGATTTAAATGGTGTACTGCCAGTTGCAGCCAAAATGGTTCCTATCGCTTGGATCCAGGAACCTAATACAGCCTTTGTTTGATTGTCCATTGAAAATCGCCTACTCTATAGTAGTCCTAACATAGTGTATACAATTTCCCTTAGTTTGGTTCGAAAGTTGAGTCGTTAGCTTACTTTGATTGTTAAATTAGCTTTTTGACCAGCTTTATATTTTGTGAAGAAGGTAACGGTAATTGTGATCGATAGGATACCGAACATAACACACATCAACTGCAGGCCGATCAAATCTAACATAAGACCTGTTAACAAGAGCACAACTTGGAAGATGATTCGGTCGAGCATGTTTCGAAACGAAAAGAACCTTCCGTGGTATTCTTTTGGTACCCTTGTTTGGAAGATCGTCGCAGCGGTTGGAAAAAAGCATCCGACTGAAAATCCAAAAATTGCAAATGCAATCACAGACAGTACAGGAACCCATGCAAAGAATAACAAGAGCTGTGACAATCCGATAATAAATGAAAATACGAACAAAATGGTGTACGGAGATAAGTTATGAGCGAAGCGTTTTACAGTGAATGCTCCGATCATAAATGCGATGCCTTCAGCTGTGTAGATCCAGCTTTTAATCAATGTATTGTCTTGTAGTTCACTTATGTTGATGACCAACAGGTTAAATCCCCCGATGAATAACAATGGAACCATCGTCATGATAAGCGTCATCATAACGATCGGTAGCTCTTTCACGATAGGGAACAAGTCTTTAAACCCGCTCTGACCTTTAGAAATAGCAGCTCCCGTTTCTTTATTTTCATCAATTTTTATGAAAAAGGTTAAAATGAACAACAGTAAATAAGCGACTAACGACATCGTGTACATGATGCTGAGAGACATGATCGCAAGAAAGATCCCTGCAACTGCTGTTCCTAGAATCCGTGATAATGTAGAGACGTTCATATGGACTCCGTTCATCTGAAGTAAATCTTTTTCTTTCACGATAAGTGGAATGGCTGCCTGAAGTGCCGGAAAATAAAAAGCTGCTGCCAGTTGAACCATTACTAAGAAAACAACCATCCATAGAACAGAACCGGTCTGGATCGCAATCAACATAAAAACAACGCTCAATGAACGTACAAATCCAGCCATAAGCATGACGGTTTTCTTTTTAACTTGGTCCGTTATTCGACCGGCAAGTGGACCGATCGCAACACCCGCTAACAGTCCCGCTGCTAGAATGACGGCTTTCATAAAATCTGATGGTACTTTTTCTTGCATAAATTCAAGGTTACCGATGATACCAAGCCATAGTCCAAGCCCGGCAACAAATTCCCCAATTAAGAGAATCCATACATTTTTATTTCTCCACATAGCTGTTCCCTCAATCTCATAATATTTCTACCATCATATCACGTAACGCCGTAAAAAAATTAGGTTATATTTGTCTATTGTGAAGATAGCGAAGATAACGGTGCCACCTGCATGAAAAAAATACTTTATGCTCATCTTAACGGTAAGGAGGTGAGAGACATGGCATTAGATGTACTATGTGAAGTTGCAAACTGTGTCCATAACCGTGATGGTAGAAAATGCGAGGCGGACGAGATCTATGTTGTGAGTCACAAGGGGAAGAAAGCGAGCAACAGTGAGGAAACCGATTGTAAAACGTTTGAACCTGGTGTTCTATAAGACGCCAAAACAAAGCCGGTTCTACTCGAGAACCGGCTTTTCTAGAATGTTTTTTAAGTTTTGATAATCTTGATCAACTGAACGGTGCACCATCTTTTTTAACAAAGGAGTTGCAAGCTTGAAAAGCCCGCCAGGATTCCCTTCAACAACTGCCCTTACAAGACATCCCTCTTCAGCCGCTTCTACAGACCTCGTTACTTTGATTGGAAACGTGCTCGTTACACTTTCTATTTGAATACACGTATTCGGTTCAAAACGAGTGACAACGAATGAGGTGATGATTCGTTTGCCTAGAAACGTTGCGATTTGGTCGTAAGTTGACCCTTCCTGAAGTGGACCTTCAGAAGTGAAAGCTGCTTCAATCATTCCGCCTTGCCATACAGGGTTATTCTCGAAGTTCGAGATATAGTCGAATACGACAGAAGGATCACGGTTGATGACTCGTTCAGTTTTAACCACCATCATTTTTGAAGCTCACGATATGTCATACCTTCTTCTACATACTGTTTTAAGAAAGTACCGAGTAGTTCCTTCCAGCCTCCATCATGGGCAGAGTGCCATTCAGGATCAAGTAAGCCTGAAGCATGATGAGATAACGCAATGACGGTTTCTCCATCCTCTTCACGAAGCTTATAGCTATATGCACTATTAACTGCTCCTTGCATGCCCAATAAGCCATTTAATCGAATCTCATACGGTGCGTTGATGAACGTAATCGTTCCCCATAACGCGCCTGCCTCACCCGATGCGCCGACTTCTATAAAACGACCGCCAACCTCTGGCTCAAAAGAGAGGGTCGATCCTTCCCCGCAAAGTCGATATGCCCACCAAGAATTGATATCTTCTGTTAGCGATTTAAACACTTGATCGATCGGTGCTTGAATACGAATTTCTTGCTCGATTTGAAATGTGTCGTGCTTGTATCCTTGAGTTTCCATTTTGTTTGTACCCCTTTCGAGAGTAGATTTTAATGATAGTAGGGAAGAAGCATTCATTGCCTGGTACTTGTCCATCCAGCGGTCATACATTTGTTGAATTGGAACTGCGTTCAAGTAATTCATCCTCGAACGCCCTTCTCGCCGTACAAGAACCAAATTCGCTTCCTCTAGTTGAGATAGATGTTTCATGACCGCATAACGACTAATGTCTTCAAACTGCTCATCTAAATACCCTGTCGTTTTTGGGCCGTCTTTCAATAGGTCGAGAATTTCTCTCCTTGTAGGATGAGTTAATGCTTTAAAAGTTGCGGTTAACTCCTCATCAATGGCCAATTTTTATCACCCCAACTTATCATGTTACTAAAAGGTAACATTTATTATGTGACTTAATAGTAACATGTTATGCGTTTAATCAAAAGACATTTTTTCAGGTAATAATTGGTTAGAAAACGCTTACTATAAAATGTTACGTAAAAATTCTGATAATGGTTTGCAGATGGAGCTGAAAACTAGTATTATCAAAGAATATAAATTTTGAATAAACAAAATTATTAATTTTCACGCAAGGAGAAAGGGTGAGAAGAATGACAGAAAAAAAAGATTTACGCATCCGAAGTAAAGTGATCAGCGAGGGTGTCAACAGGGTTCCAAATCGCTCTATGCTTCGAGCGGTTGGATTTACAGATGAAGATTTTAAAAAGCCTATGATCGGCGTAGCAAGTACATGGAGCGAAGTAACGCCATGTAACGTACATATTGATAAGCTTGCTAGGGAAGCGAAAGGTGGGGCTAGAGATAATGGTGGAGCCCCTATGATCTTCAATACGATTACGGTATCAGATGGGATTGCGATGGGGCATGAGGGCATGTTTTATTCTCTTCCTAGCCGTGAAATCATCGCTGATTCAATCGAGACGGTTACAAACGCAGAACGATTAGATGGCATCGTAGCGATCGGCGGATGTGATAAAACGACACCGGGATGTATGATGGCGATCGGAAGAATGAACATCCCTTCCGTTTATGTATATGGCGGTACGATTCAGCCCGGAAAGCTGAACGGAAACGACATCGACATCGTTTCTTCGTTCGAAGCCGTCGGCCAATATCAAGAAGGGAATATTAATGAAGAAGAGCTACACAAAGTAGAATGCAATGCCTGCCCGGGAGCAGGTGCATGTGGAGGAATGTACACGGCGAATACGATGGCATCTGCTGTTGAAGCGCTCGGCATGAGTATCCCAGGTTCTTCTTCAACACCTGCCGTTAACGACTACAAAGAATCAGAATGTCGCCAAGCAGGGGAATTAGTCGTGAATCTGTTAGAAAAGGATATTTACCCACGCGACATCATGACAAAGAAAGCTTTTGAAAATGCGATTACCGTTGTCATGGCACTTGGAGGATCGACAAATGCGTTTCTTCATCTAACTGCAATGGCGCATTCAGCTGGTGTCGACCTTACTCTCGATGATTTTGAAACTGTACGTGAGCGCGTTCCTCACATTGCTGATATGAAACCCAGCGGTAAATATGTCATGCAAGATCTATATGAAATCGGCGGGGTCCCAGCAGTCATGAAGTTGCTTCATGAACATGGTCTTCTCCAAGGAGATTGTCTCACTGTTACGGGTAAAACGGTCGCTGAAAACTTAGCTGAAGTGGAGTCTCTAACGGAAGGACAAGTCGTCATCAAGCCCCTCAACGATCCGATCAAGCCGAACGGTCCTCTTGTCGTGCTTCGAGGTAACCTAGCCCCTGAAGGTGCCGTTGCCAAAATGTCTGGCCAGAAAATCAGTCGTTTCGAAGGCCTAGCACGTGTTTACGACAGTGAGGCAGAAGCAACAACCGCGATTGAAAACAACGAGATCAAAGAAGGCGATGTTCTCGTTATTCGAAACGTTGGACCAAAGGGCGGACCTGGAATGCCAGAGATGCTTTCGATCACAGCGATGATCGTCGGTAGAGGTCTCGGCGGAAAAGTCGCGCTGCTAACTGACGGTCGATTCTCTGGTGGTTCTCACGGGTTCGTGATCGGCCACGTTTCTCCTGAAGCGTTCGTTGGCGGCCCAATCGGATTGCTGAAAGAAGGCGACACAATTACGATCGACAGCGATACGCAAGAAATCAATTTCAACGTAACAGATCTCGAACTTGAAAAGCGTAAAGCGGAATGGGTCAGACCAGAATTGCGTTACAAAACTGGTATTCTAGGAAAATATGCAAGACTCGTATCTTCCTCCGCCAAAGGCGCAGTAACGGATTTGGATATTGAATAGCACGAAGGCTTCCCTCTTTTGGAGGGAGGTCTTTTTTTATTGAGGAGGAGTGGAGGGAGTGGAGGAGAATGTTAGTTAGGTGAAAAGATGAAAGGACTGAAGAAAACGTGATAGCCAAACATCGAAACACCCCGCATTACCTCCTCAAACTATCTGCTCTTATGAAACGTCTTCCCGCACACCTGCCAATAATAGAAGAAGTCAGAGAACAAGTAGCGATTCATAAAGCTGGTTTTCACGGAGAACGTTCGCTAGATTTTCCTCTTAGTTTTCTGAATAGCAAAGACCATACCGTTTATCATGATATTCGCATCGCTAACGGCTCATTTTATTTTCAAATCGACTCATTGGTCGTAACTCAGTATTACTTACTAGTGATAGAAGTGAAAAATATTTCTGGCACTTTGTTATTTGATCCAGTTTTTAACCAACTTATTAGAACGTCAAGGAATGGTGAGGTGGAAGAAGCATTCCCAGATCCCTTAACCCAGGTGAGGCGACAGCAGTTACAATTACTAACGTTTATGAGGCAGCATCGAATTTCTGATCTACCTATTGAAACCCTCGTCGTTATAAGTAATAAAAGCACAGTTGTTAAAGCAACGAATGAAACAAAAAGAATAGCTACTCAAGTGATTAAAAGTGATTACCTTCCTACAAAAATAAAAGAGTTTGATAGGAAGTATCAGAATGAAATGCTATCGATAAAAGAGGTTAAAAGATTAGGACGCCTGCTCGTGAAGCATCACACTCCACTTGAAATCGATGTTTTAAAGAGGTTCTCACTTACGCGCTCTGATCTTTTAGATGGCGTTCACTGTCCTCGATGTGGCTATTTACCGATGAAGAGACTCCATGGGAGGTGGTGTTGTATGAATTGTGGAGAGGTTTCGAGGGATGCTCATCTGGAAGCGTTGAGGGATTATGCTTTGTTGGTGGATGAATGGGTTACGAATCAAGAGGTACGGAGGTTTTTGAAGATGGAGTCTAGTGATGCAGCTACGAGGTTGTTAAGAGGGCTTAATCTAAATTATTCTGGTACTAATAAAGGCCGTAGATACCAGCTAGAAAAAGTGAAGTTTCAGAGTTTCGCGGATAAATAACTCTTTTCGCGGATATCTAAGGTGATTTCGCGGATATATCTTAAAAATCGCGGATATAATCAAATTTTCGCGGATATATTCGGAATATCGCGGATAACGGCTCTTTTTAGCCTTTCAAAACCCATCTGCACCCCCGCTCCAGCCACATCCCCCACAAAAACCCCACAAAAAAACCCGTCACTCTCCGTGACAGGCTCTCATTCACTCAATGATTACTTTGCTTTCGCCTTTTCAAAGTTCAAATCCCACGTAATTCCGTATGCATCCTTAACTTTTCCGAAGATTGCGCCCCAAAACGTGTCTTGAAGCTCCATTTTGACAGTTCCTCTTTCTTTCAATCGTCCATAGATCTCGTTGATTTCTTCTTCAGAATCGAGCTCTAGTGCTAAAGAAATGTTATTTCCTACAGCTATATTCCGGTTTTCGAACGTATCAGAGACCATGAAGTAAAGGCCATCGCTTCTAAAGCGGGCATGCATAACACGGTCGTCCATGCCTGGAGGGGTTTCGAAGTCTGCATCTCCGAAAGTTTGGAGATCCGTAATTTCACCACCGAAAACTTCCTTATAATAGTTCAATGCTTCTTTCGCTGTGCCTTCAAATGTAAAGTATGGAACTGCTTGTTGCTTCATTAAATACACGCTCCTTTTTAGTTAGTAGAATGCTTTCATCACCATTATAGTATAGCTCATTTCAATCCCCTAGTCTAGAACGTACGTTCCTAATCTTTTCTCAATTTTAAGGTGAAGATTATTCTTCCAAAAAAATGTTTTATTTTGGGAGAGAGAGGGGATTCACCATGTAGACGATTTTTTACATATTTCGTTAGAGGAGGAGAACTAAGAATGAGTGACGAGCACAACAAGAAAAAAGAACAATTAGAAAAATATAGTACGACCGACGAAGGTAAGATGACCACGAATCAAGGGCAAAAGGTATCTGAGGATGAATTCTCATTAAAAGCTGGTGAGCGTGGACCAACTTTGATGGAGGATTTTCACTTTAGAGAAAAAATGACACATTTCGACCATGAGCGTATTCCTGAACGAGCTGTTCATGCGCGAGGGTTTTCAGCTCATGGTGAATTTCAAGTATATGAATCGTTAGAAGAGTTAACAGATGCTGAATTTTTAAAAGATCCATCTAGAAAAACACCTGTATTTGTTCGTTTTTCTACCGTTGCTGGCTCTAAAGGTTCTTCTGAAACGGTACGTGACGTAAGGGGATTTGCGACACGTTTTTATACAGATGAAGGGAATTTCGATTTAGTAGGTAATAACATCCCGGTTTTCTTCATTCAAGATGCGATTAAGTTTCCTGACTTAGTGCATGCTGTAAAACCAGAACCTCATACTGGAATCCCACAAGCCGCTTCAGCGCATGATACATTCTGGGATTTCATCGCAAATAATCAGGAATCAGCACACATGGCGATGTGGGCGATGTCTGATCGTGCAATCCCAAGAAGTTTCCGTATGATGGAAGGATTCGGCGTTCATACATTCCGTCTTGTGAATGCAAAAGGAGAAGCAAACTTCGTTAAGTTCCATTGGAAGCCAAAGCTAGGCGTTCACTCTCTTGTTTGGGATGAAGCGCAAAAGCTTTCTGGTAAAAATGCTGATTTCCATCGTGCTGACTTACTAGAAGCCATCAATAATGGAGACTATCCTGAATGGGAGCTCGGCTTACAGATCATCAAAGAAGAAGATGAGTTTAATTTTGATTTTGATGTACTCGATCCAACAAAGCTTTGGCCTGAGGAAGATGTTCCTGTCAAGATAGTTGGTAAGATGGTGCTAAACCGTAACGTAGAGAATGTTTTTGCAGAAAATGAACAGGTTGCATACCATCCGGGGAACGTCGTGAAGGGAATCGACTTCTCAAACGACCCGCTATTACAAGGACGTTTGTTCTCTTACACTGATACACAGATTAACCGATTTGGAAGTGCAAACCATCATGAACTGCCGATCAATAAACCAGTTTGCCCATTCCATAATAATCAGAGAGACGGGTTCATGCGTCAAACGATAAATAAAGGTCAGGTTAGCTATCACAAGAACTCTCTTGCTGATAATCAACCGGAGCCAGCAACAGAAGAAGAAGGCGGTTATGTACATTACCAAGAAAAAGTAGAGGGTCATAAGATTCGAGCTCGAAGTGAGAGCTTTAAAGATCATTTCTCTCAAGCAACGTTGTTTTGGAACAGTATGAGTGATGTTGAGAAAGAGCACATTATGAATGCATTTAGCTTTGAGCTAGGTAAAGTTGAAAGTAAGTCCGTTCAGCAGCAAGTGGTGAACATGCTAGGGAATGTGAATCTTGATCTTGCTACATCAGTTGCACAAAACATTGGAGCTGAAGCACCTAGAGAAGGTGGATCAGATGTAACGAAAGCTTCTCCTGCTCTTAGCCAGATCAATACAAAGTTTGAGCCTACTACTCGCAAAGTCGGTGTAATCGTCGACGATGGCTTTAATGGTAAAGAACTGATCGCTGTGCTTGATGAGTTGAAGGAACAAGGCATTATGCCAGAGCTCATCAGTGATAAACTTGGCGTGAAGAAAGGTAACGATGGTGCTGAGGCTGAAATCGATCATACATTCTTAACGAGTGAATCCGTGCTCTTCGATGCGATTTATGCAGTAGGCGGGGATAACGAAAACAAAGCGTTTTATCAAAAAGCAAACTACTTTATTAATGAAGCATTTTCTCATTTCAAACCGATCGGTGGAACACATGAAGGTGCGAAATGGTTAGAAAATAATAACATGAGAGGCAGTGCGGGAGTCGTCGTGGGTGATAATCCAGAAGACTTTGCAAAGGAATTTGCGAATGCTGTTGCAAAACACCGTCACTGGGACCGAGAACTAGTTTAAGGTATATTCCAATTTAACAAAGGAGCTATCACGTATTGTGATAGCTTCTTTTTTTAATGAAAGGCTATGTTAAGGTTTAATATTGATACTCCACAAAAAATAGCAACATCCAGTTTTGTGGAAGTTGCTATGTGATATATTTTACTTGATAATTAAAACGAATAGGTTAATTAAGTGAGGATATTATTTTCTATCAATCATTGAAGATATCCTTCATTTCATTTTTTTCTTTTTTTAATCGTTGAAAATGCCTATCGATTCGTCTTGCTATAAAAGGCAGAAATATTACTATTAACATAAGCCAAAGCATAAAATTTCTCCATTTTTAAAGAATTTTCCCAGTCAAACTCCCCTAACCCTTTTGTTCGTGAAAAAAAGAGTTGTTGAACTTAGCTAATCTAAGTGTACCATAAGTTTCCATATACTGTACCATAATCAAATCATTCATAGTAACCACATTTCTTCTCTGCTGGGGTTATTTTCTTGAATGGTTTAAAAAATAACAGTTGCTCTCACGATTATCACCAACCCTTGAATATATAACCTGATAGCAGAACTTTAGTTTCCTTCAATCAATCAACAACAGACATCGACTAATAAAAAAACCGCCGAGGATCATTCCTCGGCGGCTTCACGTCTTACACGTTGATTTTGATATCAGCGTCTTCTTTAAGTTTCTCGATATGCTCTTGCTGTTTCTTTTGCTTTTTCTCGCCTTCAAGACCTTCTTTAATCTGGTCTTTTACTTCTTCGAATTTCGGCATTTCTTCTGAGTTACCTTGTTCTTTTGCTTGCTCATAATATTGCTTCATTTCTTCTTCTGTTACTTCTTCGACTTTGATCTCTTTATCTACATATGCAGAGTATTGAACGTTTTTCGCGATTTCTTTCTTGAGTTCATCTAATGTCATGCCGCTCTCTTTAAGGGCTGCTTCAAATTTCTTTTCATCGCCATACTGTTCTTTCAAGCTTGCAAGTTCTTCTTCTACTTGCTTTTCTGATGCTTCATAGCCTTTGTCGTTAGCGGCTTGAAGGATTAATTCTTGTCCTACCATACTTTCAGCTACTTGCTTTTTAAGCTTCGTTAGCTGTTCTTCAGAAACCTCTTGGCCCATTTGGTGATACTGCATTTGGTTTTGAGTGTAGAGTGCGTTGAAGTCTTCACCTTTAATTTCTTCACCATTTACGGTTGCAATTACTTTATCTTCTTCTACTTTATCAACTTCGGGTTGTGATTGTTCAGAACCGTCTTTTCCTTCAGCTGATTTTTGTTCTGTATTGTTTTCGCTATTACCTTTGCTTTCTTCATTTCCTCCACAAGCTGCAAGCGCAACAAGTAAAAGGCCAGTTATCATTAAATAAGTTAGTTTTTTCAAGTCACATGCTCCTTTCAAAAGGCTGTTCCCATTGTTCCACAAATTTTCCACTTTGAAAACCCCATGAGTAAACTATGGGACAAATTCCACAATTCTATTACGTCATAGAAACATGGGTAACTACCTTGCCACATGTCCACCTTAATTTGCATAAACTAGTACTAGAAAGGGGGAGCATTTTTGATTAATGGGAAACAGTTCGTCGATAGAATCGATGCCCTCCAGAATGAGGTATGGATTGAAGGGAAAAGGTGTAAGGATAAATTATCTGAATCAGCACCTTTCAAAGGTATTATCGCCAGTAAAGCCGAACTTTATGACTATCAGTGTTGTTCGGAACAACAGGAATTGTTTAGTTACACAACACATGATGGGGAAAAGTATGGCTTCTCGTATCATCAACCTCAAACTGTAGAGGATTTAATAAATAGAAGAAAAGCTACTCAGAGCTGGGCTAGATTAAATGGTGGTCTGGTTGGTCGTCCGCCGGATTATATGAATACATTAGTTATGGCGTTGGCTGCAGCATCTCCTCATCTATCAAAAGGTGAACGACCATTGGGAGAAAATATGAAGGCGCTCTATGAGCTAGCGAAATCGAAGGATCTATCGATCACACATACCTTCATTAATCCTCAGGTGAATCGTTCTATCTCACAATATTTAGATGATGCTACGATAACTGCGGCTAAAGTAATTGAAGAAAATAAAGATGGGATTGTCATCCACGGTGCTAAGCTCTTAGCAACGCAAGGAGGATTGACCGATGAGCTTCTTGTTTTGCCCAACGGACAGAGCTTAGATGAGTCGTTCATCTTTGGGTTTATGATCCCTTCCAATACGAAAGGACTTCGGTTCTTATGCAGAGAGTCCTATCGATATCGTGAATCGTCGTTTGACCATCCGCTAGCAGCAAGATTTGAAGAGGGAGACTCACTTGTGGTGTTTGACAATGTGTTAGTCCCTTGGAATCGTGTGATACTCTACAAAGATTTTCAGGTTTTAAGTGATTTGGATGCCGAAACCGGTATGTATGCTTTTCTTCAATATCAGGCTGTTTGTAGACAGGTTGTGAAATTAGAGTTTCTGCTGGGCTTGTGTGAGGCGATGTGCGATGCCATTCAGATTAGTGAATTTGAACACGTGAAGCTCAAAATGACGGAGATCATCGTCTCCCTTGAAATCATGAGGGGGTTACTTCTATCTTCAGAAGTGAATAGTGAAGTAAACCGCTATGGAACGCGCGTGCCAGACAATAAGCCACTTCGTACAGCCAACAACTACTTTGCAAAAACATATCCAAGGTTGATCGAAATTACACAATTGCTCGGTGCGAGCAGCATGATTTCGTTACCAACTGAAGATGACTTTGAGTCTAAGATCAAAGGTGATTTAGGTCAATATCTTCAAGGAGCTAATATCGATGCGAAGGAACGCGTGAAGCTGTTTAGAGTAGCATGGGATATCGGGATGAGTGCGTTTGGGTCAAGGCAAACGCAGTTTGAACGTTTTTTCTTTGGAGATCCGATCAGACTCTCTACTTCTTTTTACAACAGTTATCCGAAGCAGGCGTACCATGATATGGTGCAAGACTTTTTAAATAGTGAAAAATAGTGGCTGTCGAGAGTTCTCGACAGTTTTTCTTGTGGTTAATAGAAGCTCCCTCTTAAATAGTTTTTTTGTTTGTAATCGTTTTCATGAATTGGAAGGAGTCACCTAGAAAAATGTCGAATGAGGTTAGGGTGAGAAGGACTGTAGAAGGAGTTGAAGTCATGTTAAAAGCAGCTATATCCGTATCAAATCGGGTGATGCAACGGTACTTACCCGACCCGTTCTTATTCGTTATTTTGTTAACATTAGTTGTGTTCGGTCTTGGTTTGATTTTCACAGGAAGTTCACCAGTACAAATGGTTCAATTCTGGGGAGAAGGGTTTTGGAATTTACTTTCCTTTTCCATGCAGATGGTTCTTGTTCTCGTGACTGGTTATGTTCTTGCAAGTAGCCCGATTTTCAAAAGAGGGCTAGGGTGGCTTGCGGGGTTAGCTAAATCCCCAGGACAAGCAATAGTATATGTCACTGTAATTTCACTGATGGCAAGCTGGATTAACTGGGGATTTGGTCTCGTGATCGGTGCGCTTTATGCAAAGGAACTTGCTAAGAAAGTTGATAAAGTAGATTATCGTTTACTTATCGCGAGTGCTTATAGTGGTTTTATCGTCTGGCACGGTGGACTAGCAGGATCCATCCCGCTCACCATCGCGACACCTGATCATTTTTCAGTAGATCAAATCGGCTTGATTTCAACTGGTGAAACGATCTTTTCCCTATTTAATCTTCTCATTGTAGGAGCATTGTTTCTTTGTCTTCCGGTGATTAATTATTTCATGTCACCAAGGGAGGAAGAGCGCGTATTCGTTGATCGTTCCTTACTTGAGACAGAGGATTTACAAGCTGCTACTGCAGAAGGAGAGCTCACCCCAGCAGATCGTATCGAGAACAGTAAAGTTCTATCTATGATCATGGGGTTAGTCGGATTATCTTATCTCTTCTATTATTTTATAACGAATGGTTTCCAGCTTAATTTAAACATTGTAAACTTTGGATTTCTCTTTTTAGGTATCCTATTCCACGGTACTCCGAAGCGTTTTCTAGAATCAGTTACGGATGCCGTTAAAGGCGCAAGTGGCATCATCATTCAGTTTCCTTTTTATGCGGGGATCATGGGGATGATGGTAGCTTCTGGCCTAGCTGCTCAGATGTCGCAAGGATTTGTTTCGATATCGAATGAGTGGACGTTCCCTTTCTTTACATTTCTAAGTGCAGGGATCGTAAACTTTTTCGTTCCTTCTGGTGGAGGGCAATGGGCAGTGCAGGCACCAATCGTACTAGATGCAGCGAAAGAGCTTGGTGTTTCGATTCCAAAGGCAGCTATGGCTGTCGCTTGGGGAGACGCCTGGACAAACCTTATCCAACCTTTCTGGGCGCTACCAGCACTTGCAATTGCTGGCTTAAAAGCAAAAGACATCATGGGCTTTTGCGTCATCGTCTTAGTTGTAAGTGGCGTAGTGATTTCTGCTGGACTTGTATTCCTATAAAATAAAAGCTGCTTCCCTTCATTAGAAAGGGAAGCAGCTTTTTTATGTTATGATGCGACTTGTTCAACACTGAAGTTTGGCTTTTTACGCTCTTTCCAAACTTGATAGCCGAACCATAGTGCGACGATCAAGGTGATGACGCCACCAAGAATCATAGAAACAGTGTAAGGAAGCTCAAATCCTTCTGGGGCTAAGAATAAATACGTCGCAACCGTCATCGTCATAAAGAGTGCAGGTAGACTACAGATCCAGTGGAATTTCTTGTTCTTAACTAGATACATGGCACCAGCCCATAGCATTACTGTCGCAACAAGCTGGTTTGTAAACCCAACGTACCTCCATAAAAACGTGTAGTCCATCTGCGTAAGCATAAAGGTAGGCAATGCAACGATACCTGTGAGCAATAGCGTTTTGCCACTTCCAGAAGGTTTCCCTTTGTTCTCCTTCTTCGTAAAAAGATCTGCAAGCATCATTCTAGAAGAACGTAGTGACGTATCACCAGTTGTAATCGGTAGTACGATGACTCCAAGGATGGCCAAGATGCCCCCGACCGTTCCAAGAAGAGAAGAGCTGATTTCGTTTACGACTCCAGATGGACCTCCTGCAGCAAGTGTTTCTTGTAAACCACCAGTGCCACCAAAGAAGGTCATCCCGGCAGCTGCCCAAATCAATGCGATGATACCTTCTGCGATCATAGCTCCGTAAAATACTTTTCTTCCTTCACTTTCTTTTTTCATTGTCCTTGCGATGATTGGACTTTGCGTAGAATGAAATCCTGAGATTGCTCCGCAGGATACAGTAATCATAAGAAGTGGCCATAATGGTAGATTATCTGGGTGTAAATTCGATAGCGTTAAATTTGGAACGGCATGATCCATAAAGAACAATCCGATTCCAATCGAGACAGCCATTACGATCAAAATAACACCAAAGATTGGATAGATCTTTCCAATGATTTTGTTTACTGGAAGTACTGCAGCAATAACGAAATATGCAAAGATGATCAGAAGACAGGCTAAAAAGCTTAACGGTGTAACCTGTGCCATCAACTGAGCGGGACCAGCTGTAAAGGCAGCAGCTACTAACACCATAAGAACGATCGAAATGATGTTGATCGCGCCTTGTGCACCTCTTCCTAAATATCTTCCCACTAAAGAAGGATATTGCTCTCCGTTATGTCTTAATGACATCATCCCAGAAAAATAATCATGAACAGCTCCGGCAAAGATACAGCCGATTACGATCCAAATGAAAGCAACTGGGCCATATAGTGCTCCGAGAACTGCTCCGAAAATAGGACCAAGACCAGCTATGTTTAGTAGTTGGATCAAACTACCTTTCCACCAACTCATCGGCATATAGTCCATGCCATCTTTCTGTGTATAAGCAGGAGTTTCGCGATGATCATCAATGCCGAAAATTCGCTCAACCACCTTAGAATAAACAATATAACCAAGAACCAATAATGCAATTGCACCGACAAAAGTGATCATGTTACTTCCCTCCTAATCATGCATGTTTGAAAATATAACACTCATTGTACGTATCAAATTGACAAAATACAATAGATTATTCAGAAAAAATAAAATAGTTATAACTATAGAACTGCAGAAGCGCTCAGAACCACACGAAATATGCAAAAAGCAGGACCTTAGACACCTTCTAAACCTCCCTGAATATGTAAACAAATCCTTTTCAAAAATGACCGCTAAAATACGAATATTACAATTCGAATAACTAATAGTGAAATGGGGTAAAAATGAACGAGAAACGGGTATTATGATGGTGGACATTATTGAAATCTACTAATACAACATCGTTTTTATCGTCTGAGGAGGGACATCAATCGTGTCACAGCGTATTGCATATTTTGATAACAGTAAAGCAATTTTGATATTACTAGTTGTGGGAGGCCATTTGGTCACACCATTTATCGCTGACTCGCGATTACTATATAGTTTCTATCACGTAATTTTTATTTTCCATATGCCAGCTTTTATCTTTTTAACTGGTTACTTTACACGAAAAGCATCTGGAACAAAGTATTACTGGAAGATTTTCACTACCTTTCTTCTCCCATATGTTTTGTTTCAAGTCGTTTACGCAGTTTATTACACGAACCTTTATGAGAAGCCTTTCCAGATTGAGTTTCTTACCCCGAGGTGGGCGATGTGGTTCTTGTTATGTATTGCAGCGTACAAACTTCTTGCACCTATTATTTTGAAAAGCAAAACAAGCTTATTGCTTACTTTTAGTATTACTGCAGGACTTATCGTGGGTTATTTCGATATTGAAAGGTTTCTTTCTCTAGATCGTCTGTTTGTCTTTTTGCCATTTTTTGTTTTAGGTGTCGTCATGGGGCGGAGTGAAAAGCCGATCCGTTTACCATATATGAAGTGGATAGCTCCAGTAGTCCTTGGTGGATTGTTTCTCCTTTTCTACCTTTATAGAATAGAGGGATTAACAGATCTCCTATATGGAACATATGTCTATGAATCGAACTTAGGGCTGCTTGTGCGTTTAGGGTATTACGTAGGAACGGCATTTGTGATGTTCATGTTCTTCTCTATCATTCCAAAGACGCCAATCGTCATCACACCGATAGGATCACGAACATTTGCGATTTATCTTTTCCACGGATTCATCATAAAATGGTTTCTTGAGCAGCAGTCTGCAGAGGTTATCTCTACCTTGTGGGGTATCCCATTCATCGCAATCTTTACACTTACCATCGCGATGATACTAAGCCTCCCATTCTTCTCAAAGCTTCTTGCCTTTGACCGTTGGCTGCCATCCCCTGAAAAATTAAACGTTAGTAAACGATAGGAACGCTATAAAGGCGTTCCTTCTTTTATGTTCAAAGCAAAAATCTCTCTTTTCTAACTAAGATGAGTTACACTTAGAATAAGTGGAGAGCTGTTGAACCTTAGCAGAGGGAGGAACTGTGAATGAAGAAATCTAAAATCATCATGTTGCTTGGTTTGTTAACCGTTCTGATATTTGCAGGCCCAAAACTGTATGATGTTTTATTCAATCGGTCTTATGGAAGTGAGCCCGTTAAAGCTGTAGATGAAAACCTAGAAGTAGCGACCTTTGCTGGAGGGTGCTTCTGGTGTATGGAACCACCTTTTGAAAAGCTAAATGGTGTTGAAGAAGCGATTTCAGGTTATATTGGGGGCGATACAAAGAACCCATCATACGAAGATGTTTCTTCAGGAAACACAAATCATGTAGAAGCCGTTCAGGTGCATTATAATCCCGATATCGTTTCTTATGAAACGCTATTAGATGTTTTCTGGCGTCAAATTGATCCAACCGATGAAGGAGGTCAATTTGTAGACAGAGGAGATCAGTATGTATCAGGTATTTTTTATCATGATGAAAAACAGCGAGAACTAGCGGAGAAGTCCAAGGAGGACATTGCGAATTCTGGACGTTTCGATGAACCGGTCGTAACGTTTATAAAGGAAGCTCCTACCTTTTATGTAGCTGAGAAATACCATCAAGACTACTACAAAGAAAATGAGTTTCGATACAATATATATAGGAAGAATTCCGGGCGCGATCAGTTTTTGGATGAAGCTTGGGGGAAAGATCGAGAAATAGAGCAGCCAAACCAAGGTGTTTCTTATACGGATGAAGAATTGAAGGAAATGCTTACGCCCCTTCAATATGAAGTGACTCAAGAGGATGGTACTGAGAAAGCTTTTGATAATAAATACTGGGATAATACAGAAGAAGGTATTTATGTGGATATTGTGTCTGGTGAGCCATTGTTCAGTTCTACTGACAAGTATAAGTCAGGAACGGGGTGGCCTAGTTTTACTAAACCACTAGTTGACGAAAATATCGTAGAAAAAGAAGATAAAAGCCTCTTTATGACTCGTACAGAAATTAGGAGTAAGAACGCCGACTCACATTTAGGTCATGTTTTTGAAGACGGTCCAGAGCCAACTGGTTTAAGGTATTGTATGAACTCTGCAGCGCTCGATTTTATTCCTAAAGAAGAATTGAAAGAGAAAGGCTATGGGGAATTCTTAACTCTTTTTCAATAATGCGAAGGTAGCATGTAATGCTGCCTTTTTTTATATTTATTGATCACCTTGTGTAAACTGTAGGTTGAGGCAATACCCTTGAAATTTTACGGGAGGGGGTATAAGATCGAAGGGTAGGATGGTGAGACGATTGGAAGAGAAAAAAGCAGATGGTAGAGTCCAGCAGCTGCTTGCGAATGAACGTACGTTTTTGGCTTGGATCAGAACGTCGATTGCGATAATAGGAATCGGCTTTCTAGCAGCGAGCCTTCACTTTACAAGATCTGTAGGTGAGCGTGCGGATGACAAAATTATTGTATTCATCAGTTTCACCTCATTGCTGTTTGGGTTATTAACCATGGCGGGCGGGGCAGTACAGTTTTTTAGAACGCGAAAGAAGATTATGAGCTTTGAGGTTCCTTCTTCAACATGGATCGTACTCTTTTTGATCGTTATCGTACTGATGATTATCGCGCTTATTATCGTATATTTTGTTATTCAAATAAACTGGTTGTCGTAGCTATAGATCATAGCCTATTGACATTTAAATTCAGTACGTTATAATACCCCTATAGGTATTAGTTATTGAAACATCGCACTTATTGATATAAATTTTTTTGGTTGCATAAATACCCCTATGGGTATATAATGTGGAGGTGAGCAAGTGAACTACGATAAAAAAGTGATCAACCGAATCAAGCGAGTCGAAGGCCAGTTAAGAGGCGTCGTTCGAATGATGGAAGAGGGGAAGAGCTGTGAAGAGATTGTTACGCAACTTTCTGCAACGAGGTCAGGAATCGATCGTTCGATAGGTCTTATCGTTGGTTCGAACTTAGAGCAGTGTCTTTTAGAGCAGCTTGAACAAGGAAATTCAACAGAAGATACAGTGAAAGAAGCGGTTCAACTGTTAGTTAAAAGTAGATAAAAAAAATTTTAGTTTAAAATATACCCTATGCGGTATATAGAGGAGGAAATAAAGATGAGTGAAACAAAGTCAACAAACATTGTCCTTTTTAGTGGTGATTACGATAAAGCGATGGCAGCTTATATTATTGCAAATGGTGCAGCTGCTTATGATCATAAAGTAACGATCTTCCATACATTCTGGGGTCTGAACGCACTTCGAAAAGATGAGCATGTTAAAACGGATAAAGGTTTTCTTGAAAAAATGTTCGGTAAAATGATGCCTCGTGGTGCAGATAAGATGGGTATTTCAAAGATGAATTACGCAGGTATGGGACAGAAGATGATTAAGAATGTAATCAAGAAGCACAATGCGATGGAATTGCCACAATTGATTGAGATGGCTCAAGAACAAGACGTTGAGCTTGTTGCTTGTACGATGACGATGGATCTACTTGGTCTACAAAAAGAAGAGCTCTTAGATGAGATCGAGTATGCTGGCGTAGCAGCTTACCTTGGTGATGCAGAAGACGGTAACGTAAACCTGTTTATTTAATTGGAGGGGTAAGATGGAATTCCTAATTGTTATAGCGATTGTGTTATTAGGTTCGATTCTTTTGAAAAGAAGTGGAAAAGGCGTTCATACCATTAGTTCCGAACAAGCAAAATCGAAGTTTGGAAATCGTGATGTACAGTTCATCGATGTAAGAACGCCGATGGAATACAAAGGCAACAAAGTGAAGGAATTTAAGAATATGCCGCTCGATCAGCTTAATAAGCGAGGCAAAGAGCTTGATCCAAAGAAAGAAACTGTTGTGCTTTGTCAGAGTGGCATGAGAAGTGCTCGTGCATGTAAGGTGTTAAAGAAACAAGGGTTTACTAATCTTTATAATGTTCGCGGTGGGTTAAACGCGTGGAGATAAAGGAGGAAGGTCATATGTCAGGATATGTGAAAGATATTACGCCAGTCGAATTGAACGAGATGTTAACGAAAGGCAAAAAATTGAGCATCGTTGATGTTCGTGGTCCAGGAGAGGTTGCAACAGGTAAAATACCTGGGGCTTACAACATTCCTGTGAATGACATTCAGTCTAGAATGAGTGAACTCGACAAAGAAACAGAGCATATCATCGTTTGTCAATCTGGTGGGAGAAGTAGTATGGCATCGATGGTATTAAAGTCCAACGGCTATAACGTCTTGAACATGACAGGCGGAATGTCGGAGTGGACCGGTGAAACAGAATAACCAAACATTTAGGAGGTATCGTTATGATTCAAACAGATCACGTATTAGATGCTAAAGGGCTTGCTTGTCCTATGCCGATTGTCAAAACGAAAAAAATGATGAAAGATCTAAACCCTGGAGTTGTTCTCGAAATTCAGGCAACAGACAAAGGCTCAAAAGCTGATATTAAAGCATGGGCTGAGAAAGTAGGGCACCATTATCTAGGAACTGTAGAAGAAGAAGATGTGTTGATCCACTATTTACGCAAAGCTTCTGATCATGAAACGGTTCCAGAACAAAAACATCCTCACGTTATCTCAAATGAGGAGTTGACTGAATTACTTTCTGAGGATGGTTACACCCTTTTAGATGTTCGTGAACCAGCTGAATATGCGTTTAGTCATATTCCTAATGCGATTTCTATGCCACTTGGAGAAATTGAAGATAAGATGAATGAACTTAATCGTGATAAGAAAGTACTCGTTATCTGCCGTACCGGGTCAAGAAGCGATCTAGCTGCTCAAAAACTAGCTAACAGTGGTTTTGAGGCGATTAATGTGATGCCTGGTATGTCAGGTTGGACTGGCGAAACAACGTCAAAAGTATAATTTTTTTTACTAACAAAAATACGGTTGGGGGTATAAAAGATGAGCTTGAAAAAGATGCATGCAAGTGAAGTAGCATCTAGAATTATTAATAAAAACGATCTCTTTATTCTTGATGTTCGAAATGAGGATGCATACGCAGACTGGAAAATTGAAGGTGAGTCTGTAAAAAGTATGAACGTTCCTTACTTTGATTTAATCGATGGAGTAGAAGAAATTCTTGAGGATCTTCCTAAAGATAAAGACATCTTGGTCGTTTGTGCGAAAGAAGGGTCTTCTATCTTTGTAGGGGAAGAATTAGTAGAAGCTGGTGTTCAAAACGTTTCTTACCTACCTGGTGGAATGAAGGCATGGAGTGAATACCTTGAACCTGTAAAAGTAGGGGATCTTCCAGGAGGGGCTCTCTATCAATTTGTGAGACTCGGTAAAGGTTGTCTTTCTTATATGATCGAATCAAATGGGGAAGCTGCAGTGGTTGATGCGAACCGTATGATCGAGAACTACACATCTTTTGCAGAAAAGAAAGGCCTGAAGATTAAAGCTACGTTTGATACTCATCTTCACGCAGATCATATTTCTGGAGGCAGAGATTTAGCTGATCAAATGAACGCGTCCTACTACCTTCCTGAAGAAGATGCAGGAGAAGTGACGTTTGAGTACACGCCTCTAAAAGAGGGAGATGTATTTACAATTGGAGAAGTAAAGCTCGAGCCACTCTATTCGCCAGGTCATACGATTGGAAGCACGTCTTTCGTCGTTCAAGATCAGTTTCTACTAACAGGAGATATCTTGTTTGTTCATTCGATCGGACGTCCTGACCTTGCTGGTAAAGCAGAGGATTGGGTTGGCGATTTAAGAGAGACGCTGTATAACCGTTATAAAGACATGGCGGGCGAATTGACAGTGTTGCCAGCACACTTTTCAAAGATTGAAGAACTTGGTGAAAATGGTGAAGTTTCAGCGCAACTCGATGAACTTTATCGTGTGAATGACGGGTTAAACGTAGAAAAAGAGGAAGATTTCCGCACGATGGTAACTGAAAACCTTCCTCCTCAGCCAAATGCTTATCAAGAAATTCGTGAAACAAATATGGGTAAAATCAGCCCTGATGTAGAAGCGCAAAGAGAAATGGAAATTGGACCAAACCGCTGTGCGGTAAAATAATTAGGAGGTTATTAACATGAATGCACAAAAAACATTAGACGCAAAAGGACTAGCTTGTCCAATGCCAATCGTTAAAACAAAGAAAGCAATGAAGGAAATCGAATCAGGAGAAATTCTTGAGATTCAAGCAACAGATAAAGGTGCAAAAAGTGATCTGACTGCATGGGCAAAATCTGGAGGACATGAACTTCTTAAGTCAGAAGAAGAAGACGGCGTATTCTCTTTCTGGATTAAAAAGGCGTAAGTTAAGATATGGGGTACTGTTCAGTGCCCCTTCTTTATTGTGAGGTGAGTGCATATGGATTTTGGTTTTATTATTACAATATTTTTAATTGGATTTGTAGGCTCATATATATCAGGTATGGTTGGGATTGGTGGATCAATCATCAAATATCCGATGCTCCTGTACATTCCAGCACTTCTGGGTTTTACAGCATTTAGTGCTCATGAAGTTTCAGGAATCAGTGCTGTTCAGGTGTTCTTCGCTACCATCGGAGGTGTGTTTGCATACCGTAAAGGTGGATACCTTAATAAACAGCTCATTCTATATATGGGAGTAAGTATACTGATCGGAAGCTTTATCGGTGGTTATGGATCCAACTTAATGTCAGAACAAGGCATCAACGTTGTTTATGGCTTATTAGCAGCGATTGCAGCAGTAATGATGTTTATTCCTAAAAAAGGCATCGATGATATTCCACTAGATCAAGTGACGTTCAACAGATGGTTATCTGCAAGCCTGGCGTTTATCGTTGGGATCGGTGCAGGCATCGTAGGAGCAGCCGGTGCATTTCTATTAGTTCCGATCATGCTTGTTGTTCTTAAGATCCCAACAAGGATGACGATTGCATCATCACTTGCAATCACGTTTATTTCTTCGATCGGATCAACTGTAGGAAAGCTAGCGACGGGACAGGTTCTATTGTTGCCAGCGGCGATCATGATCATCGCTAGTCTAATCGCAGCTCCTCTTGGTGCAAACGCTGGAAAAAAAGTGAACACCAAGATCCTTCAATGGCTGCTTGCAGCTCTAATTCTAGGAACGTCAATCAAAATATGGGTAGATCTTATAATGTAAAAACAGCTGACGCATGTCAGCTGTTTTTATTAGGATTGTATTGCTCTAATTTCAACTTCTTTTACTTGATGGCCATCGATTTCCAATACTTTAAACTCATAATCCTCGAAGGTTAACGTTGTTCCTTGAGCGGGTTCCATGTCATGTGTAAGCACCCATCCTCCGATCGTGTCCACTTCGTCATCTTCAATCGTTAAGCCGAGATACTCATTTATATCACTGATGAGGGCTTTACCATCAACGATAATACGACCGTTTTCTTCTTTACGAATCGGTGGTTTTTCATCAGAATCAAATTCATCTTGGATTTCCCCAACGATTTCTTCAAGGATATCTTCTACTGTAACGAGACCAGCTGTACCTCCGTACTCATCCACCACGATTGCGATGTGACTATGTGTTTTTTGCATTTTTGCAAGAAGCTTTTTGATTGGAGTTGACTCGATCACATGATGAATCGGATGAATGTAATCTTCTAATGAAAGGTCTTCACCCCACTTGTATTGAGTAAGTACTTCTTTTATATTGACGACCCCTACAATCTTATCTTTATCGCCATCTGCAATCGGATAGCGGGTATACTTTCCACTTTTCATGATCGAGAGGTTCTCTTCTGTTGTGTTATCAAGGAATAAACAAGTCATTTCGGTTCTTGGTATCATGATTTCTTTTGCTAATCTTTCATCAAACTCAAAGATGTTATTGACAAATTCCATCTCTGATTGATTAATTTCGCCACTCTTGTAGCTCTCTGACAAGATGATGCGAAGTTCTTCTTCCGAATGGGCTTGTTCATGTTCATTTGCAGGGGGTAACCCAAGAGCTCGAACGATCCAACGAGCGGATCCGTTCAATGTGAAGATGAATGGATACATGATCCAGTAAAACCAAATGAGAGGTCTAGCCGTTAGTAAACTAACCTTTTCTGCTTTTTGAATGGCGAACGTTTTTGGTGCTAGTTCTCCAAGGACGACATGGAGGAATGTGATGATAATGAATGCGATCACGACCGTAATGGTACCAACCATTGCTGGAGGAAGGTCTATCAGTTCAAAAACCGGGTGCAGGAGATGCTCAACAGTTGATTCCCCTAGCCAACCTAATGCAAGGGCTGTAATCGTGATCCCTAGCTGACATGCAGAAAGGTAACCATCGAGATTTCCTAATACTTTTTGAACGGATTTCGCTCTTTTATTTCCTTCTAGTGCTAAAGAGTCGATTTTGGTTTTACGTACTTTTACAATAGCGAACTCAGATGCAACAAAGAAAGCTGTCAACAAGATCAGTATAATAACGACAATAATTTTAATGATTTCCAATAGAGCCCTTACTAACGTGTAAGGGTTCACCTCCTTACAATGGGTTACATCATTTATTATAACGATATTTTTCCTTAATAATGTGATGTTTAAACACCAAGTTACTCTATAGTTTCTTCAGAAATATGTTAATTATCAGCAGATGGCTTTTGTTAGCTTTCGTTCTACATAGTGATGTATGATGAAGCATAACCATAGCAAAGGAGAGAAAGCGAAATGGCTAAAGTAATCGTGATCTATAAGAAACCTACAGATGAAGCGAAATTCAGACAATACTATGAACAAAAGCATATTAAGCTTGTTCAGCAAGTCCCTTACAACCAGAAGGCCGATCTAAATTATGTAACGGCAGCGTTGAATACAGAAGAGTCTTATTACCTTGCTGCAACGATAGAGTTTGAGTCGAAGGAACGCATAAGTGAGGCGTTACAGTCTCCTGAATGGGCAAAAGTTACGGAAGACGCTGAAAATATGATGGAGTTTCTGTCTGAGCCGCCACTAGTGCTCATCACAGAATAAGATACTAAAAGCACATCCTTATTTCTACAGGGTGTGTTTTTTGTTTATGTTCTATTATTAGAAGGGAATGGTGGACTATAAAATTCAATTGATTTAAGAGAGGAGTTATAAAATTGAAGGCACTTTTTCTTAATTGCTCACTAAAGAATAGTAATGAACCTTCAAACACGGATGCGCTCTATAGAGAAGCAGAGTCGATCTTTCATGAAAAAGGCGTGGAGTCAGAGACAATAAGGGCTGCTGATTATAACATCTCGTACGGGATTTCAGAAGATGAAGGAGAAGGCGACGAGTGGCCCATCATTTTTGAAAAAGTGAAAGCTGCTGACATCGTAATAATCGGAACGCCACTCTGGCTAGGTGAGAAAAGCAGCGTAGCTACTCTCGTTATCGAACGGTTGTATGGTGGAAGTGGAATAACGAATGAGAAGGGGCAATCGGTCTATTACAACAAAGTTGGTGGTGTCGTCATCACTGGTAATGAAGATGGTGCAAAAAACGCGGCAAGATCCGTCTTATATGCATTTTCCCATATTGGGTTCACTGTCCCTCCTAATGTTGATACGTACTGGGTCGGCGAAGCTGGACCAGGTGCTTCATATATTGAAGCGAATGGACATAAGAATGATTTCTCAGTGGGTCATGCCAAAACGATGGCTCATAACCTCATACATTTTGCAAATATGTTTCAACAAAACCCAATCCCTGCAATAGGGAACACAATGGAATAGGTAACGATAAGTCCTCATACGTTGAGGGCTTTTTTTAATGGTGAAAAAGCTCTCACTCTTCGATTCAACCCTACATATTCTAATATACAAAATGTTTTGGGAGGAGTTCTTATGGATGAATTGATTATCTTGCTAATCCTTTTTATTCTCCTAATTATCATTTTGCTTTTTGTAGCGGATGTGTTCTAAACACGTGACCAAGGTTTATAAATCTTGCCAAATATGGTTAGATGCCCATCCCTAACAATCAATGTTCACATATAGTATTAGTAACCTTCGAGGAAAGGGGGTTTTCAGATGAGCGGTGGAAAAGAAAACGTGCGCCCTGCTGGATACGGTAAAGGGTTCGCATTGATCGTAGTATTGTTTATCCTTCTAATTATTGTTGGTGCAGCGGCAGTTGGAGGAGCTAACACAGGACCATGCTGCTATGGAAAAGGTGGTTATGGCGGTTACGGCGGTTACGGCTACTAAACCTTTCTTATATCTCGATTAGAAGGGAGGTTTTTTTATGAGCTATGGATGCGGTCAAGGTTTCGCGCTAATCGTTGTTTTGTTCATTCTATTGATTATCGTAGGAGCAGTTTGGGCTTACTAATATAAAGAAGGCACCCTTTGATGGGTGCTTTTTCTACTCCCATCTGATGTGTTTGCTTATAAACACTTACAGTTTAACTTAAATTACTTAAAATAATTGATTTTTTCATTACATAAACTTATAATGGTATTGAATGGAAGTGAGGTGTGCCGATGTATCAAGAAGAGCGCATGCTATCGATTCTTGAATACCTAAAGCAGAATGAACGTATTTCAGTCGAACAAATATGCGAGCTATTTGAAGTTTCGAGAGATACTGCAAGAAGAGATCTTGTTCGTTTAGAAGAAGAAGGAGCTGTAACACGAACGAGAGGTGGAGCAGTTTTACCTCAATTGCGTCACGAAATTAAATCCTATCAAGATCGGCTTTCTTTAGTTACCAATGAAAAACATCTTATTGGACATATAGCAGCAGAATACATAAACCCTGGTGATATCGTTATTCTAGATGCTTCGACTACTGTGCAAGCTTGTGCTGAATTCTTGATTGAAAAGCGTGCTGTCATCCTTACAAATTCGATTCAGCAAGCTGACATCCTTTCTAGAGGAGCGGACCTCGACATCCACCTTCTAGGCGGGAAGCTTGAAAAGGAGCACTTTTTTCTTTATGGATCGAGTGTTGTGGAAAAGCTTGCTTCATATAATGCAGATGTAGCATTTATAGGAGTGGTTGGAATCACTGAACAAGGACTGACCATTGCACATGAAGAGGATGGCATGGTGAAGCGTAAAATGATTAATCAAGCGAAACGTGTCATCGTTCTTGCTGATTCCACGAAGTTTGGACAGTCAGAGTTTTTTACATTCGCGAAGCTTGAAGATATCGATGTAATCGTTACTGATAAGATGCCGGAACGTATGTATCAACAAATGCTCGAGCATCATGGTGTTGAAATAGTAATTGCTGAAAGCACATCCTAGCTCAAATAAACTGGACCGGCGTAACCTAACGGGCGTGACGGTCCGTTTGTTTTTTAAGCAGATTTATTGGAGAGAATACAAACACCTGTTATGATTTAACTGTAATAATTTAATTTACAAATCGAGGAGATTGTTATATATGAAATTAAGCGTTTTGGATCAGTCACCCGTATCAAAAAATAAAACAGCTGTCGAAGCTTTAAAAGAAACTACGGAACTTGCAAAAGAAACTGAGAAGCTTGGTTACCATCGATTTTGGGTATCTGAGCACCATAGTACAAAAAGTCTTGCAGGCTCTAGTCCTGAAGTGTTGATCGCTCACCTCGCAGCGAACACGAGTCATATGAAGATTGGGTCTGGAGGGGTGTTGTTACCTCATTACAGTTCATATAAAGTAGCGGAGAATTTTAGGATGCTTGAATCTTTAAATCCCGGCCGTATCGACCTTGGTCTAGGTCGTGCTCCAGGTGGTATGCCGAACGTTACAAGAGCATTGGCAGACGGAAACCGTAGAGATATCGACCGGTATCCTGAACAAATCGATGAGCTTACAAATTACTTAAATGGGCGTGCTTCTTCTTATCATGTTCATGCAACACCACTTGGAGACACAAAACCTGACATATGGTTACTAGGATCAAGCGGTGGTAGCGCAAGAATTGCTGCGAACAAAGGATTATCATTTTCGTTTGCTCATTTTATAAACGGGAATGGTGGTAGCAGCGTAGTTGATAAATACATGGAGCGTTTTTCACCTTCAGAGTTTAACGACACACCAAAAACAAACGTAGCCGTTTTTGTTGTATGCGGCGAAACTGAGGAAGAAGCAGAGTATTTAGCTTCTAGTCTTGATCTTGCTATCTTATTAATCGAACAAGGGAAATCAGGTACTGGCTTCCCGTCACCCGACGAAGCGCTGCAATATCCATACTCTGTGTTTGATAAAGCAAGAATCAGGGAAAACAGAAATCGTATAATCGTAGGCGACCCTAAGCAAGTAAGACAGCAAATCGAAGAGTTAGGTAACATGTATCAAACCAATGAAGTCATCGTAAATACGATAACGTACGATTTTAACGCGAGGCTTAAATCGTATCGTTTACTAGCAGAAGAGTTCGGTCTTTGATCGAAGCTCTTGACAAATCTAACTGTAATATTTATTATTACATTATGCGATGACGCAGTTGGAACACGATAATCTTCCATAAGGAGGGAGAATAATGATGAACCAACTTCATCAACAATCTCAATTTACTAAAGGTGAATGGGTAAAAGGCAAATCAGTTCATGATGAGTTAGTGAAAGGATTTGTAGATTCAGTAAATGATTATTTAGGAACGATCAAGATATATGTACATGAATGTGATAACCCAGAGACAGTCGGAAAGGTTATCGAAACATTTCAAAATAGGGTTTCATTGTTGGAAAAGCAGGATTTTGAGCATGACGAAACGTATCTTTTAAACTTGATCGATCTAGCTCTTATTACAAAAGATAAGAAATGGTTTTTAGAACTTTCGGCGCAGCTCAACGCTGTACGAAATAAGTCAAAAGAAGCGATTGCCTGTTAAAATTTTCTTGCAAGGTACAAAAGGAGTACGATAGGATGGAATTGAAGAAAGTGTTAGGGGGCGCTAAAATTGAATAGTGATTTTACTCTTGCAGTGCATAGTCTGGCTTTATTAGCAATTAAGCCTGGACAAATGTCAACAAGCGACTACCTTGCTGGCAGTGCTTCCGTCCATCCTGTACGTATGAGAAAAATTCTTAGTTTATTAAAGAAAAATGGATACATTGTCTCCAAAGAAGGTGCTGGTGGCGGCTTTACATTAGCATGCAAAGTCGAAGATGTTACGCTCGATAAGATTTACTCGTTAACGTCGATTGGTTCATTGAAGCCTAAGTGTCCCGACGCGAATCAGTATTGTCTTGTGGGAGCGAACCTATCTGAAGTCCTTGGTGACATCTTCACCGATGCTGAAGATCATTTAACATCATTTTTGAAGAAATACACCATTCGTGATATTATACAAAGCCTGAAGCAAAAACAATTATAATGATTGTTTTTGTTTTTGGGATAACTGTAACAAAATAATTTCTAATTATTTGGGGGTGAGCGAACATGGTAAGTTTGGCATTGAGTAAAAGTGAAACGAAGTTTGAAACAAAGGATTGGAATAAGTTAGAGCGATCCGGGAGAAAGTTGAAGCGGAATGAAGGAAGGTTCTTAATTCGACCTAAACATACGAATCGTGATGTCTATATCATTCGCCAAGGAAACGTAGCGATTTATCAGCAAGATGAAAAAACGCCACTTGCAGTTCTTGGACCAAATGATGTACTTGGGAACAGATCGATTTTTGTGCATCAAAACCTTTATGCCAAAGCTATAACTGATGTTGAGCTCATTCAACTCGATCAAGCATCCTATCGCTCTTTGTACCTGGCATATCCAGAGCTTGCAATCAAGCTTACGACAGAGCTATCAAAATTAAAGTTAAAGCTTGATTTTCCAGATCAACTGCCAAAGTCGATTCTTGCAGTGTTGAAAAAGAATGCAAAATCCTTGCTGAACAAAGCACCTACTAAAAAAGGTAGATACTGCCACAACTGCTAAACAATGATGTTTTATAACTGTAATAAAATATGTTACATTATAATAGAGACGAAACTTAGAGATAAATGGATAGGAAAGGGAGAGGAAAGATGACAACACAAGTTGAACAAAAGCTAGATGCTCTTGAAGTAATGAAAGAGCGTCACTCTGTAAGAAAGTACGAAAAAGGGGTTAAGATCCCTGATGAAGATATGAATGACATTCTTAATGCTACGATTGAAGCGCCGTCATCATGGAACCTTCAACACTGGAAGTTTCTTGTGATTGAAGATGATGAGAAAAAAGAAAAGCTTCTACCGATTGCTTTTAATCAGCAACAAGTTGTAGATAGCTCTGCAACAATCGTAATTCTTGGAGATACAGAAGCAAATCTGCATGCAGAAGAAATTTACGGTCAAGCTGTAGAGAATGGTTTTATGGATAATGCAGTCAAGGAAACACTGGTTTCTCAAATTAATGGAGCATATGAAAGAGAAGGCTTCGCGTACAGTGAGGCAGTAAAGAATAGTTCTCTAGCTGCTATGCAGCTTATGCTTGCAGCGAAAGCTAAGGGATATGATACGATTCCGATGGGCGGCTTCAATCCACAAGCTCTTATCAACGAATTCAACATTCCATCTAGATATGTCCCTGTTATGCTGATCTCAATTGGTAAAGCAGCAGCTGAAGCACATGCATCTTCTCGTTTCCCAGTAGAGCGCGTAGTGATCAAAGATAGCTTCTAATAGAATAGATAAAGAGAGTGGCACCCAAGCTGGGTGCCACTTTTTTTGTGAATGATCACATGCTTTGAGATTGAGCTTCTCGTTTTTCTTCTTTTACCTTTTCAAGGAAACGTTTCGTTTCGGCAACGACGACTCCAGAAAGACCTAATAGTCCGATCAAGTTTGGTAAAGCCATCAGGCCGTTAAAGATATCAGCTAGCAGCCAAACGACATTAAGTTTAAGTGTTGTTCCAACAAATACTGCTAAAACAAAAACGAAGCGGTAATATTTGATCGAACGTTCACCAAACAGATAAGAGAAACACTTTTCCCCGTAATAAGACCATCCCAATACTGTTGAGTATGCAAATAGAATCAAACCGACCGTTACGATCAGCGCACCAGGTACTCCTAGGAACTTCTCAAAAGTAGCCGTTGTAAGTGCAGCACCGTTCAGATCGCCCATGTAGAGGTCACCCATTACGAGAGCGATACCTGTAATTGAACAAACAACGATCGTATCGATGAATACTTGTGTCATTGAAACGAGTGCTTGACGACCAGGGTAGTCCGTTTTAGCAGCTGCTGCAGCGATCGGAGCGGAGCCTAGGCCAGCTTCATTTGAGAAGACTCCACGAGCTACACCATAGCGGATTACAGCACCAATAGCTCCCCCTGCTACAGCTTCACCAGTGAAAGCATCAGAGAAAATCAACGATACGGCAGCTGGAATGAGATCGATGTTCATAAGGAGAACGATTAAGCCGCCGATCACATAGAAAAGCGCCATAACAGGAACGAAAAACGCTGTAACCCGCCCAATGCTCTTAATCCCACCAAGAATAACGAGACCAGTAAGAACCATTAAAATAAGACCAGTAATCCATGGAGCGATTCCAAACGTTGCTACGGCGTCTGCAACAGAGTTCGATTGAACCATGTTTCCTATCCCGAATGCTGCAAATGCTCCGAAAAATGCAAAGACCATTCCAAGCCATCTCATGTTGAGTCCTTTATCTAAATAGTACATCGGACCCCCTGACATCTCTCCGTTCGAATCTACCGATCGGTACTTTACTGCCAGAATAGCCTCAGCATATTTAGTAGCCATTCCGAATAAAGCACTGATCCACATCCAGAGCACAGCTCCTGGTCCCCCTACGAAAACCGCTGTTGCTACCCCAGCGATATTTCCCGTACCGATCGTAGCAGCAAGAGCTGTCATCAGTGCCTGAAAGTGAGATATGTCACCTTCTGAGGATTTATCTTGTTTCTTAGTAAAGGCTTGCTTCAATGCATACGGTAGCATCGTAAATTGCAAGAATCCTAGCCGGATAGTGAGAAATATTCCTGTTCCTACCAAGAGGATCAAGAGAGGCCATCCCCACACGAATCCGCTAATGTTATTTAATACAGCTTCCAAAATAATAGCCCCTTTCATATGTAGTTCAATACTAAATATTCTAACAATTTACCATAAAAACCTTTTAAATTACATAAATCGACTCATTTTAGTTCAAAAAAAACATTCGCAATTAGTTATAGCGCTTTCATGTGTTTATTTGTATTACTTATGAGGAAAATAACAGAGGTGAATGGATATAAAGGAGGAAGATAGTTGTGAAAGTACTTGTAATTGGTGCAAACGGACAGGTAGGAACACATGTAATAAAAAGCCTTGCAGAAAAAGGATACGATCCAGTAGGGATGGTTCGAGATACTGACCAAGTGAAAGCCATTGAAGATGCAGGTGGAAAAACCGTACTAGGTGATCTAGAGAAAGATTTTTCTCATGCCATGTACGGATGTGAAGCAGTCATCTTTGCAGCAGGTTCAGGTCCACACACTGGCGCAGATAAAACGATTCTTATCGACCAAGAAGGTGCGATTAAATCAATCGACGAAGCAACTCGACAAGGAATCAAACGCTTCGTACTCTTAAGCTCAGTAGGAGCTGACCATCCTGAGCAAGGTCCAGATAATATGAAACATTATCTGTATGCGAAAAAACGCGCAGATGAGCATTTAAAATCCACAAATTTAACGTACACGATCCTTCGACCAGGAAGCCTTTCGAATGATCCTGCTACTGGACAAATTCGCGCAGCAGAAACCCTCGAAGATAAATCTGGTCAGATTCCTCGAGAAGACGTGGCTTCCGTATTAGCTGAAATCGTAGAGAATGAAAATACATTCAATAAAACGTTTGAAATCTTAAATGGTGATCTTACAATAAGTGACGCTCTAGGACAGTTATAAAAGGAATTTCTACTGAGAGACCTGTTGAGGGTCTCTTTTTCTATGGGAAGAACGAATGATTTAATCGGACTAGTTTGTTTTAATAATTGACGAAAAAATAATTCTGATGGTAATGTATAAAGGTCGTCAATTGAAAGCGTTAACACGTTGGAGGAGTAGAGGGAATGGACATCTTAGAACTGCTAAAAATAGTAAATGGATTTTTGTGGGGAGCACCAAGCTTAATCCTATTGTTCGGAACTGGTGTTTTTTTAACACTTATCCTTAAAGGGCTTCAGTTTAGAAAGCTAGGCTATGCATTTAAGCTTGCTTTTACGAAAGAAAAAGCCGAAGACAACTCTGCTGAGGGAGATGTTAGTAACTACAAAGCACTTATGACATCTTTGGCTGCTACGATCGGTAACGGAAATATAGCCGGTGTAGCTACTGCGATCACGATCGGGGGCCCAGGTGCTGTTTTTTGGATGTGGATTGTAGGGCTGGTTGGCATGGCGACCAAGTACGGTGAAGCCCTTCTTGCGATGAAATATCGTGTGAAAAATGATAAAGGTGAGTATGCCGGTGGACCGATGTACTATGTTGAACAAGGTCTTGGGGCAAAGTGGAAGTGGCTTGCGATATCATTTGCATTATTCGGTGCGATCGCTTCCTTAGGAATTGGAAACAGTGTTCAATCGAATACGATTGCGAGTGTAGTTGATGAGAGCTTTAATATTGATGGATGGGTAACAGGAGTAGTCGTTGCAGGACTTACCTCTCTGATTATTTTCGGTGGTGTAAAACGTATCAGCTCTGTAGCAGGATTCTTCGTTCCAATAATGGCAGTTCTCTACATAGTTGGAGCATTGATCATTATCATCCTGAATGTTGAAGCTATCCTACCTGCGATGAAGTTAATCTTCACATACGCATTCTCCCCAATTTCAGCTGTTGGAGGTTTTTCAGGCGTAATCGTAATGGAAGCAGTTAAATCCGGAGTTTCAAAAGGAATTTTCTCAAATGAGGCTGGTTTAGGTACAGCCGCTCTTATCGCTGGCAATGCAAAGGCTGAGCACCCCGTGCGACAGGCGCTTGTGGCGATGACAGGTACTTTTATCGTGACGATCATCGTTTGTACGATGACGGCGTTAGTATTACTCATTACTGGATTTTGGGATCCAACAGGTGGAGAACTCTCAGGTGTCGTCCATAATGCGGATCTAGAAGCAGGTGCATTGACTACGGCTGCCTTCGGATCGAGTCTAGGTATTATTGGAGAGTACATTGTCACCTTCTCAGTCATCTTTTTCGGGTTCTCAACGATTATTGGTTGGTATGTGTATGGATATAAATGTTTTGAATACCTTGCAGGTACAAAATTTACTACGTACTATGGATTTGTCTATATCTTCGCATGTTTTATAGGAACAGTGGCTAATCTGACGACTGTTTGGGCATTTGCAGATATGGCGAATGCGCTTATGATGATTCCAAACTTAATCGCTTTACTATTATTGTTTAAAGTGATTAAATCTGAAACTGATGACTATTTCAATCGATATTTAAATGAGGTAGAAATCAAAAAAGCTAGTTGATTGCATAATGAAAGACGCTTCGACCTATAGAATAGGAGAAGCGTCTTTTTTCTGTTAAATTACTAGTCTGCTTTGAGCTCAGTGAACACGACGAGTCGTTCTTCGTGTGTTCCATGAGACTGACTGAAGTTACCAGTGCACGTGATGAGGTTCAGATTTGCATCATTACTTGGTCCAAAGATTTTTTCAATAGGTGCATTCTGAAATGGGTACCTTTCTTTCCCTGTTACAACGAACGTAAGTGTTTCTCCATCCTTACCTGTTACGTATACTTCATCACCTTCTGATAGATCTTCAAGGTGATAGAAAACAGATGGTCCAGATTTGCTATCTACATGACCTGCTATGACGGAATTTCCGGTCGTGCCAGGCTTGAAGCCAGGTTCAAACCATCCGACATTTACGTGGTTGGATGGAACACCCATCTGTCCGTTTTCCAAAATACCTACATTCTCAACTTTTGATTTAACTTCAATAGAAGGGATCTCGACAGATACAGGGATTATACCTTCTTCACTCGACTCTGGAATTTTATTTGCATTTTCATCGATCGATTGTTTTACGTTGTCATACGCTACGTCACCATTTTCAATCTCTACTTTCTTAACTGGTTCTGAACCCGTTTCAGCTGTTGATGAATAGTTATTGGTATATCCAGCAATCAGGAGAAAGATGATGGCTGCAGTAACTAGAGACATGACTATTTTCATCGTATCACCTCGTTTGCTCAATTGTAGATTTAATAAGCTAACGATATTAATGGATATTTGGATCACTTTTTTTTCTTCTACGATTGCGTATGAAGAAAAGTAGGGTTAAAGCTGCAAGTGGCACGAGCACAGGAGATAATCCAATGAGCACAACAACCGTCTTCGAGAAGAAGGATAGAATTCCATTTGCTGTTTTCATAAACAACTGTTTTGCTTCGGCGATCGTACTCTTATCACCTTCTCCGAAAGCAGGGACTTTAATTTTCTTTTCTTTTAAAGAAACAGTCACGGTCGAATAGTCACTTTGATTGTTTAAATAGTTCATACGCCCTTTTAACTGCTCGATCTCTTCTTGGACTCGAGACAAATCGTTTGAAATAGCTAACAGATCCTCCGTTTTTTCAGCTTTTTCTAAAAATGTTTGGAGCCTATCTCTCACATTTTCTTTAGCTTTCAGCCTTGCTTCTAAGTCTACAAATTCTTCTGTAACATCAGTTCCAGTAACCGATTTTTCTGGTGTACCTTTACCAATTGTTTCAGCTTCATCAAGAAAAGGGTAAAAGTTATCTTGAGGGACCCTGACTGTCATCGAACCGTAGTTGATCTCTTCTTCAGAGAACGTTCTTGATTCTACAATATACCCACCATTTGCTTCGAGAAGCTCTTTCAATTGGCCTGTGGCATCAGAAAGATCCTCTACAGTTAAAGATAAATTAGCGTTAAAGATAACTTTTCGATCTGTTTGAAGTTCTGGCATCTTCATCGTTTCGTTCGTAGAGCTGGATTCGGAAGCGCTATCTTTTGTTTCGCCTGCACTTCTATCCATCTCTTCTGAGAGTGGCTCTCCGCTGTCACCACTTTCTGACTGTTGATTAGAGCTGCAGGCAGTAAGTATAAGCATTACTATAACAAAGCTAAAAAGTAAGTACTTTTTCATTCCTTAACCCCCTAGATCACTATATACAACATAACGTGTTGATAACGGAATAGGTTACATGTGACCATTCACAATTCTTGCTAAAGGAGGTTTTTACTTTTTTATCTCCATTCTTTGAAAGTTCAATTGCTAAAGACACGTTCATTACAATTGCCGTTATTATAGGTATCCTTTTGTTTAGGTTCATCGTTAAAGCGCTGTTCTTTAAAAGAAAAGGTTTAGAAAAAAAGGAGAGTAAGCATGCAGTCCTTTCATTCCTAAACTGGCTAACGCTATATGCCATCATCGTTTTCTTGCTTCTCTACTTTTCTGAGTATGCCTGGATGAGCCGTGAGCTGTTCACGATTGGGGATGTTGAAATATCTTTGCTGCTTCTTCTCATCGCATTGTTTATCATTACGCTTGCGAACAGGCTGTCAAAGATATTCACCTCACTACTGATGCCCCCTTTGTATGACCATTACCGGCTCGATACAGGGCTTCAATTTACATTTAATCGAGTGTTCCATTATACCTTGATGGTAATCGCAGTGATTATTAGCTTGACTACTGTTGGAATCGATTTAAGCGCATTGACCATCTTCGCAGGTGTATTAGGTGTAGGAATTGGCTTTGGTATGCAAAACATTGCTAACAATTTCATTTCAGGTCTTATTATATTATTTGAGCGTCCCATCAAAGTAGGTGATCGCGTGATAATTAATGACATCATCGGAGATGTTGAGCAAATTAAAATGCGAGCAACAATTATACGAACGCTTGATAATGAACGAATCATCATGCCTAACTCTTACTTTATAGAAGAACAGGTCGTTAACCACTCTTACGGAGATAATCGATTGCGTCTCGTCGTACCAATCGGAGTTGCTTACGGTTCAGATGTTGAACTTGTAAGAGAGCTGCTCCATCAAGTTGCAAAAGATGAGAAAGAAGATTCGATGTATGTACTTGAAAAACCAGAACCGTTTGTAAATTTCATCGGGTTCGGTGACTCATCCTTGGACTTTCAGTTGTTCATTTGGATTTCTTCTCCAAAAGCAGCGGTCGTGACAAAGAGTAATCTTAATTTCCGAATAAATAAGGTGCTTGCAGATCATAATGTTGAAATTCCCTTTCCTCAACGTGATTTGCACGTGAGGAGTCTGGATGGCACGGTCATTGAAAAGCTAAGGAAATAAAATCACACAATTTCACACACTTTTTTCGCAATTTCTTCCACAATTATTGTCCATAATTAAGTTTGTAAGGATAATAATTTGAAGGGAGATCGAAAGAAAATGAAAAAGTGGTTACTAGGTATTGCAGGTTCAGTTGTACTTGCAGGTGGAATTGCTGGAGTGAGTGCAAACGCGGCATCTGAAGAGGGTGCACAAGTAGACGGTACTGAGGTAGTTCAAGAACAAGGACAGGTGAAAGGGCATCACCATAAGCGAGGTTTTCATAAAGAAGGAAAAGGAAATGAAAATCATGAATTAATGGGATCGATTGTTGAGAAACAAGAAAAGCTAATCGATTTATTGCTCGATAAAAATGCCTCAGCAATTGATGGCGTTGAAGAATTACAAACTGAGTTAGCCGACGTAAATGAGCAGTTAAATGCACTTCATGAAGAAGCAAAGGCTGCTCATGAGAAATTGAAAGCACAAAAACAAGAATGGAAAGATAGTGGCGAAAGACCTGAGCTTACAGATGAAGAGAAAGAAGAAATGAAAGCAAAGTTCAGTGAAATGAAAGAGAAACGTGAAGAAGCAATGGCATTAGCGAAAAAGAAAGATGAATTACTTACTGCATTAATTGAAAAGGTAAGCTAACGTAAAGAGATAGGGTTTCCTATCTCTTTTTTTATGCTCATGATTTTTGTGATAAGTGATTCATGATCTCCTTATTTTCTTCTTCACTAAGCAATCCCATTTTATAACACAACTGTGTATATCCGGCTAGTTTTTTTAAGCATGTGTGCTGCTTTTTACTCATAAGCTTATCTCCTTTTTCCTTAAGGAAACATTTTTAGGTATAAACAATATATGCTGGAAATGAAAGATAGTGTTAGGCTTTAGAAAGACTTTATACCTAATCACACATTAATTGATTTTTTCTTCTTGTTAGATTACAAAATGTGCGATAAGATAAATACATCGATATTTTGTGTTTCGTTTTTGTTTTAGACACTATATATTGATTTTGTGGTAGTTAATTAAATAGTGATTGAGTATGCGGTGTCGTGAAACGACTTAATAGGGAATCCGGTTTTAATCCGGAGCTGTCCCCGCAACTGTCGTGTGGACGAAGCAAATGCCACTGGATGAGGATCCGGGAAGGCTTGCTGAGGAAGAAGCACGTAGCCAGTAGACCTGCCGATGCTCAGAAACGTTTCTATTCTTCGGGGATTGAGGATGAGAAGTGGCAGAAAGAATGCAGGGTTATCCCTGGATTCTACCCTTGTCGTATTCTCAAAAGCTCACTCATAGAAGAGTGAGCTTTTTTATTTTGCTAAAAAAAGGAGAGGGTTAGATGAGTTTAACGGTTGCTCTAGAGGACCATGAGATCATAATAGAAGCAAAAAACATTCTTAAGCGTTTTTCAAATCTTGATAGTGAAGGGTTCTTTAACAAATTAGGAAGCGGTGTATCTGGAGAAATGTCGAAGGGCGATGTTGAGCACATGTTAATTTTAAATGCGCTCGAGCGGATTAGAGCCGAAGAACCAGATTGGACATATGTAGCAGCGTCATTTCACCTTCAGTCACTTTATGACAGAGCCTCGCACATACGAAGAGAAGAACAGGTGTATGGGAAAGGGGCATTTTATCGCTTATTGAAACGACTTACGGATCAAGGGATCTACAACGCGGATCTTCTTAAGTACTATAGCGAACAAGAAATTGAACACCTTGCAGCAAACATAGTCCCTGAGCGTGATCATCTATTTACTTATATCGGGTTAAGAACACTTGCAGATCGGTACCTCACAAAAGATTACGAAAAAAACACTCTGGAACTTCCTCAGGAGCGCTTTCTCATTATCGCGATGATGCTGATGATGAAGGAGTCGGAAGATAAACGTTTGGAACGAGTGAAGGAAGCCTACTGGGCCATTTCAAATCTCTATATGACAGTTGCAACGCCCACTCTCGCGAATGCAGGGAAAACATATGGGCAACTTAGTTCATGTTTTATCGATACGGTGGATGATAGCTTGCGAGGCATCTATGACAGCAACACTGACATTGCGACAGTGTCAAAAAACGGAGGTGGAATCGGTGCCTATCTAGGGAAGATTCGAGCTAGAGGCAGTGACATTAAAGGATACAAAGGGAAATCATCTGGTGTCCTCCCTTGGATGAAGCAACTGAATAACACGGCAGTAAGTGTGGATCAGCTAGGACAGCGACAAGGTGCGGTCGCAGTTTACCTCGATGTTTGGCATCGAGACATCATTGAATTTCTTGATGCAAAGCTGAACAACGGTGATGAGCGGATGAGAACACATGACCTTTTTACGGGAGTGTGTATACCAGACGTATTTATGGAAACCGTCGAAGAACGTGGTGAATGGCATCTGTTTGATCCTCACGAAGTTCGGAAAGTGATGGGGTTTTCCCTAGAAGATGCGTACGATGAACGTGAAGGCGATGGAGATTTCAGAAGAAAATACGCAATGTGCGTAAACAGTGATACATTATCTCGAAAAACCATACCAGCCATCGATATTATGAAGCGCGTTATGAAATCGCAGTTAGAAACAGGTACGCCATTTATTTTCTATCGAGATGCAGTGAATCGAGCCAATCCGAATAAGCATGCAGGTATGATCTACAGCTCGAACTTATGTACTGAAATTATGCAGAACATGAGCGCGACGACTGTGGAAGAAGAAATAACAAAAGACGGAAAGATCGTAATTACCAAAAATCCTGGCGATTATGTGGTATGTAACCTATCGAGTATTAATTTAGGTCGAGCAGTCCCAGCAGGTGTTCTCGAAAGGCTAATCCCAATTCAAGTTCGAATGCTTGATAATGTCATCGATTGTAACACGATTGAAGTTCCACAAGCTCAACTTACAAATGAAAAATATAGAGGGATCGGACTTGGAACTTTCGGTTGGCACCACCTCTTAGCGAAGAAGAAGCTCGTTTGGGAGTCTGATGAAGCTGTTGAGTTTGCGGATCATCTTTATGAAACGATCAATTATTTAGCGATTGAAGCGAGTTCGGAATTAGCTCGTGAAAAAGGGAGTTACTCGATGTTCGAGAAATCGGACTGGCATACTGGCGCTTATTTTGATTGTAGAAACTATTACGATGAAAAGTGGAAAACACTGAAAGAAAAAGTGAAGAAGCAAGGTCTACGCAATGCTAATCTACTAGCTGTTGCACCGAATAGCTCCACAAGTTTAATAGCAGGTTCCACAGCATCGATCGATCCAATTTTTCGTAAAGAGTATTCTGAGGAAAAGAAAGATTACAAGATACCTGTTACAGCACCTGATTTATCACCTGAAACGACCTGGTATTATAAGTCGGCTTATTATATCGATCAATTATGGAGCATTGAACAAAATGCTGCGCGTCAACGCCATGTCGATCAGTCTATTTCGTTTAACATCTATGTTCAAAACACGATTAAAGCAAAGGAACTGTTGAACATACACATGACAGCATGGAAAAAAAGGCTAAAAACCACGTATTACGTGAGAAGTACATCAGTAGATATCGAAGATTGCGAAAGCTGCTCAAGTTAGGAGGAAGAGGTATGAATACAATCCAAAAAAGAAAGATCTATGATATTTCAGCTCCCAATCGCTCGAGTGGGATTATTAATGGCAAAAGTTCGAACGTTTTAAACTGGGACGATACAAGATTCAATTGGACGTATACAATGTATAAAAACATGTTGGGTAATTTTTGGACGCCGTTTGAAATCAACATGTCTTCAGACGTTAAACAGTGGGACTCCTTATCCAACGATGAACAGGATACGTTCAAGAAAATTATTGGTCTACTAGCGTTTCTTGATTCCATTCAAACTGATTATTCGAGTAAAGTAGCTGATTATTTAACAGATTCTAGTTTATCTGCCTTAATGCAAGTTCTTTCTTTCCAAGAAGTTATCCATAATCAATCTTACAGCTATGTGCTTTCATCACTAGTTTCAAAACAGGAGCAGGATCGAATCTTTGAATATTGGAAGCATGACGACATCTTACTTGAGAGAAATGAGTTTATTGCATCCGGTTACGAGAGGTTTGTAGAAGACCCGACGCCTCAAACGTTTTTTGAGTCGATCGTATATGACGTTATTTTAGAAGGCTTGTTTTTCTATGCGGGATTCGCGTTCTTCTATAACCTCGCCCGTAATCAAAAGATGGTATCGACATCTACGATGATCAATTACATTAATCGTGATGAGCAGCTACACGTTACTTTATTTGCGAACATTGTAAAAGAATTATTTAATGAACAACCTCAGCTAAATACAGAAGAAAACCATCGATTCATAAAGGACACGTTCAAGAAAGCAGCTGAGTTAGAGATGAAATGGGGGGAAGCAATCATAGGAAATAAATTTATTGGAATTTCACAAAATGAGCTTAATGATTACATTAAATTTATGACGAATAAACGTGTCAACCAACTTGGAATAGACCGGCCATTCGATGGCTATCGAGAAAACCCGATGCGATGGATTAAGGCGTATGCAGATGTGAATTCTGGAAAGAGTGATTTCTTCGAACAGAAATCCAGGCAGTATACAAAAGTATCAGACGATAATGGCTTTGATGAGTTGTAGAAGAAGAATATACTTATTTTAGTAGGTTCTTAGCATGTAGAGAAAGTAAGGTTTTGGATTAGTAGTAGGAGAGACGATCGCGGACTCCTGCGGTAGAACGGGCGGCCGAGACCGGAGGTGCGGGTTTCACCTCGGGCTTGGCCGTTCGTCCGCGGAAAGCGTGCAATCGACTACGGCATCGGGAGCACCGAATAATGACATTGGTTCTCGACTGGCTGAGCTCCTACTTACCTAGTAGGTTCTTATTCTAGCTTAATATCAAACTCCTTCAACAAATCCTTTAATGCTGGTCGCTCGTTTCCGTCTCTACCTACAACATGTGTTGCCTGTGTTAGTGAATTTAGCACCGCTTCTTCAGTAGCTTCACCTACCGCTCGGAATGCTAGGTCGATGTCTTCTTCGTGGATCGTTTGGAGTTGTAACGGTTCTGAAGATTTCTCGTGTGGAATCTTGTTTGCTGTGGAAAATCCAATGATGATCTCGCCGCTTCCAGTAGTAATGATGGAACCTGTCCTCGATAAGCCCGTTACGGATCGTTTGATGATTCGATTTAGCTGTCGCTCCGAAACAGGAAGGTCTGTCGCAACGATCACCATAATTGAACCCTTATCTTTTTCTTCCCATTTATGTAATAGATTTGCTTTGAGCTCTTCACCGATTGGTTTTCCATCGATACGCAGGTCTCGTAATATACCGAAATTGGTTACGACAAGAACACCTAGTGTATAGGTGCCATGCGCCATTTCCATCATTCTAGATGAAGTTCCAATCCCACCTTTTAACGAGTAACAAAGCATACCTGTACCTGCTCCAACTGCGCCTTCTTCTACATGTGTAGAAGCGTTAGAAATAGCTTCAAAAACATGTTCTTTCTTCACGTATTTTGCTCGGATGTTGTTAAGAAACATGTCATTGCATTCTCCTATGACAGGATTGACCGTTCCTGTTGAATGACCGATTTCAGGGCATCGATCGAGCATATATTCGATGAGTGCATCTGATGCTGTTCCAATGCTAAGTGTGTTTGTTAACACAATAGGCGTTTCCAATGTTCCAAGTTCGGTCATTTGAATCGTACCCATGGTTTTTCCAAACCCATTGATCACATGAGTAGAAGCCATGCATTTTTCTCTAAACGTATTCCCTTGATGAGGAAGGATGGCTGTTACGCCAGTTTGCATGTCACCGTTACTTAACGTAGCATGTCCAACTGTAACCCCTGTCACGTCGGTTATTGAGTTTAGCGGTCCCGTATTTAATTCTCCTATAGAAATACCATAATCTCTTACTCTTTGTTTCTCCATCTTACCCCACCTTTCTAATTACCATCATACTCTTCTTGTACAAAAAGGAAACGGTTATCTTGCTACCATTTCCAAAGGCGAATCTCAATAAGCGGCCACTACGATGTGCTATAATTAATAGAGAAGTGTTAGTGTATTTTCATGAAAGTGTTCATAACCATGAATTAATGGGGAAGATTAAGTCGAAAGAGAGTGGAACGTAATGGGACGTAAATGGAATAACATTAAAGAAAAAAAAGCTTCAAAAGATGCAAATACAAGTAGAATTTATGCCAAGTTCGGCCGTGAAATATATGTAGCAGCTAAGCAGGGAGAGCCAGACCCAGTAGCAAACCAGGCACTACGACTAGTACTAGAACGTGCAAAAACATACAATGTTCCAAAAGCAATCATCGATCGTGCGATTGAGAAAGCAAAAGGCGGATCTGAAGAAAACTATGACAACCTTCGTTATGAAGGATTTGGCCCAGACGGTTCGATGTTGATCGTAGAGACACTAACAAACAACGTGAACCGTACTGCTTCAGATGTGAGAGCGGCTTTTGGAAAAAACGGTGGAAACATGGGTGTGAATGGTTCTGTAGCTTATATGTTTGATCCGACAGCTGTATTTGGTATCGAAGGAAAAACGGCTGACGAACTGCTTGAGCTATTGATGGAAGCAGACATCGACGTTAGAGATTTACTAGAAGAAGAGGATGCTGTGATCATCTATGCTGAACCTGATCAGTTTCATGCAGTTCAGGAAGCGCTGAAAAACGAAGGAATCACTGAATTTACTGTTGCGGAATTAACAATGCTCCCTCAAAATGAGGTCGACCTTCCAGCAGAGTCACAGGAACAATTTGAAAAACTAGTAGACGTGCTCGAAGATCTTGAAGATGTACAGCAGGTATACCACAACGTTAATTTAGGAGAGTAACTGTAGACAAACAGCCTGGCGAATTGCCAGGCTGTTTGTTTATTTTGTAGAGATGGTTACGTAATCAGAAATCATTCTTCGATGACTACCAACCATATTATCAGGTAGAGAGGTTGGGTCAAAAAACGCATAGGACAAGCTTTCTTCTTGTTTTGAAGTTAATTGACCAGTGTAATGATCCGTATGAAAGGCAGCTGTGACAGAGTAAAACTCATCTCCATTATCAGCTACAGTAAAAAACTCTGAACCAGAGTACATTTGAAAAAGAGTGAGTGAACGTATTCGTAATCCTGTTTCCTCCTTCGCTTCACGAATAGCGGTTTCTTCTGTAGATTCTCCAGGCTCCATCAACCCACCAGGTAACCCCCAACGTTTTTTCTTTTCATTCCTTTGTTGCAATAGAATAGCCCCTTCTTTATTACGAATGATCACGACTGACCCCACTAGGATAAGAGGGCGTTTACCAACGAGGCTTCGTAATTCCTCAACGTATCCCATCATAAAAACCCCTTTCTCTCATCATTATAAATGAAAAAAAGAACCTTAAAAGAACAAGGTTATATTAGAAAAAAAGATGAATAAACTAAATTATGTGTTAATTTTCATAAAATTTTAACAATTAGTAAACTTATCTTATGTATTGCTGATGTATAATCATTAGCATACAGACAGAAAGTTGGTGGGTTATTGTGAAAAAGCACAAGAAATTAACGTTTAAACAGCTTGTCGAGCAAAATAAAGCAGAGCTTCTTAAAAATGAGAAGGAGTTAGCAGAAATAGAAAAGCGTCTAGATGATAAGCATTCATAGTGAAAAGCAGTCCTTTTTCGGGACTGCTTTTTCATTTTCAGACATTCTAGAAATGGAAATTTATGCTACGATTAGAGAGGAGGGAGGTAAGACTATGAAAAATCTAATCAGCGTAAATGTTGGGAAGCCAGTTGAAATGAGTTACAAAGGAAATGTGATGGAATCAGGTATTATAAAAACATCTACTCATGAGCCGGTTTATGTATCTACAGAGCAGGTAGAAGGGGATGGACAGGCTGATCGTGTTCATCATGGTGGACCTGAGAAAGCGATCTGTGTATACCCTTATGAGCATTATCCTTACTGGGAAGAGAAGTTGAGTCGTAAACTATCTCCTGGAGCATTTGGCGAGAATTTTACCATCTCCGGTTTAGATGAAAATGAGGCGAGAATTGGTGATATCTACTGTATAGGAGAAATCTTAGTACAAGTAAGCTTACCAAGGAAACCGTGTTATAAACTCGCAAGTAAGTTCCGTGTTGACGACATGGTAAAACAAGTAACTGACAATGGATTTAGCGGATATTATCTAAGAGTTCTTCAGGAAGGTTATGTATCTGCTGGTGAAAAGGTAAGCATTCACAAAAGGCCAGATCACGATGTAAGTGTTGCGATGGTAAATCGCTTAACATACCATGACAGAAAAGATCGGAAGGGTCTTGAGCAGGCGATGCAAGCGAAAGAGCTATCAGAGGATTGGTATAATAAGCTTAGTAAACAGTTAAGCGCGCTCTAGGGCGCGCTCGTCATTTTCTTGCCATCCGATAATAAAAATAACATAGCATCACGATTGTTGCCGCAGTGACTACATATTTTACGATATCCATATGGACTCCTTAATAGAAAAGGCTGGAATCAAACGATTCCAGCTTTTGTAGGTTTAGACTACTTTTTCTTTTAGTGCTTTACCTGGTTTGAAAGCAGGTGTTTTTGAAGCTTGGATGAAAATTTCTTCTCCAGTTTGCGGGTTACGACCTTTACGAGCGGATCGTTCTCTTACTTCGAAGTTACCAAAGCCAACGAGTTGAACTTTTTCTCCTTTTGCGAGTGCCTCAGCAATCGTATCCATCAATGTGTCTATCACTCTTGCAGTATCCTTCTTTGACATTTCAGCTCTCTCAGCAACGGTGTGTAGTAGTTCTGCTTTATTCACAGTAAATCATCCTTTCTAACATTACTAGTTTATCTATCTATGTCTTAAGCTTGGACATTTCACGTTTATTCTATACATATATTTTAAATTTATTTCGTGTTTAACATAAAAAAAGAGATTCAGTTAGAATCTCTTCGAATTAGTAATTTAGCTGTTTGTACTCTTTCTCAAGGTCTGTCAAAGTGCACTGGTAAAGGTGTTGATCAGAAGTGGAGTATGCACCTGCTTCAACCAGCTTTGAAATGTAAAAGTGTTTCCGTTGTTCAATGGCTTTTCTTAGCTGATTCGCTTCCAAGAGTACACCTCCTTAATGGTTCTTTTATTCCCAGTATGTCCTTGAATAATGTATTCTAATCAAAAACTGAATGTGACAATTTGGACATTTTACAGGTTTATTATGGGTGGCATGAAGAATACATAAGGAAAGGGGGAGATCTAATGATAAAGACGTGTTTATTCTGTAAAAAAGAATACGAAATTAAACCTGGCCATCCCCAATACCGTATCCTGTTAAGAAATAAGTCGTCTTCATTCACATGCGAAAACTGCAACCGAAACCTTCAGATGGAAGCCTCAGCTACCACCGGGCTCAAACCAGAAGACATAGAAACAGATCATGATCGAATGTTAAAAAAGTAGGTGTACGAAATGTTAGAAAAGATTGAAGCGCTTCAATGGGACTATGAACCATCGTTTGTACCTGAATGTATTCGCTTTGTTTTAAAAGAAGACCTAATTATGATAAAAAACTTGAATTCTACGAGTCTTCATGCGAACAGAGTGGTTAGATACAAGCAGTCTGTTGAAGATGTAGCCTCTGTATTTCAGTATTTTGAGGGACGGGCCTTTTCTTGGTGGGTCATAAATAATCCAGACCTTGAAACGAAGCTGAAAGAGCTTGGAATGAGCCACTATGATACATATGTTGGTTTAGCAAAGCCAATAGAAGATGTTGTAGAAAGACCGTCACATTTTCTTATTAAAAATGTAGAAACAAAAGAAGATGTGTTCCTACACGCTAAACTAAGCAGTGAAGTATGGGGTTATGACCAAGATAGTTTAGAAGCAGCGTATAAAGAGAGAGTGAGCTACTTAAACCTTGCTGATCGTCGAGGAGGATTTATAGTAGCATTCGATGATGAGAAGCCTGTAGGCTACTCAAGCTATCGTTATAGTCATGATGGTCTTACTCTTTATATGACTGGTGCTGGCGTGTTGCCGTCATACAGAGGGAGAGGGATTTACCGAAAGATGGTGGAAGATAGACTAGTGGAAGCTAGAGAGAAAGGGAGCCGTTTTGCCGTTACGCAAGCGAGACTTGGAACCTCAGAACCTGTGTTGAGAAAGCTAGGGTTTCAAGAACATGGCATATTTAAGCAGTATATTAGTGAAGAGAAAACATAAGAAAAGAGCTCTGGTCCGCCCAGAGCTCTTCATTAATGTTCACGAGCAATCTCGTGGTTTGACGAAGCTGACTTCAGTTTCCCTGCAAGAAGCACTAAAGCTGTTACTAGTATCATAAAGGTCCACTCGATGAACGCATTGTGATTGATAAAGTCACCGATAAAAGGCTCGTGTAGAATCATCTTAGAAGCTGTCCATGCAAGAACTCCCGCTCCGATGAAGATGATAACTGGGTATTTCTCCATTAGCTTAAGAATAAGTGTGCTTCCCCAAACGACGATTGGAATACTGATGATCAATCCGATGACAACAAGTAGGAAATCTCCGTTTGCCGCACCTGCAACTGCGATCACATTATCAAGGCCCATAGCAGCATCAGCAATGATGATCGTACGGACAGCCGCCCACAAGTTACTTGCTGATTTTACTTCCTCATCTTCTTCTTCCTCATTTAATAGTTTATATGCAATCCAGAGTAATACGACTCCTCCGATAAGAAGGAGGCCAGGTATTTTTAGCAACCAAACGACTAGGAGTGTTGCAACTGAACGAATAACAATTGCACCAAGTGCGCCTAACCAAATGACTTTTTTCTGCTGTTGCTCTGGTAAGTTACGAGCAGCCATACCGATAAGAACGGCGTTGTCACCAGCAAGTACGATATCGATCATAATGATGCTCAGCAACGCCATAAAAAATTCTGCTGAAAATAAATCCATGAATACACCTTCCTCATAAAAATGATAGCAAATAAAAAAATCCTGCCATGACGACGGACAGGATGATAAAGAAGGGTCCTTTGTCCGGCATGCGGGCAAAGGTCTCGCTAACAGTCTGATAGACTGCCAGTGTGGCCGGAGAAACATCGTTTCTCGTCATGACGACCATACTGTAGCTAGCTACTCCCCTTTGAACGATATAATGTTTAGCACCGTTTCATTATACAATCCTTTCTATGAATGCGCAATGTGAAGTTTCCTGATGTGAAAATATAGTAAAGTTCATTTGAGTTATGTAAAGGTGCTAGGTTGTGCTCACTCTTATCTTGAATAAAGAATATGAGAGGATAACGTATCCTTTCAGTCTTTCTATTTCACTTGAAAAAGGAGCTGTTCTGTTGTTAAAAACCTTTGTTCTAGACACCAATATTCTTTTGCACGATGCTCATTCCATCTTTCAATTTGGAGAGAATGAAGTGGTTATTCCTGCGATTGTTCTCGAGGAAATCGATTCCAAGAAGCGACTTATGAATGAAGTGGGCAGAAACGCACGTGAATTTGGAAGAATATACAAAGACCTTCGAAATGAAAATAAAGGTAGACTAGATCAGCCGATCGCTCTTGATTCAGGAGGATCATTTAGAATAGAGCTTAACCATCGTTCTTTTGAAAAGCTTCAAAGTGAGTTCAGAGAGGATTCCAATGATAACCGAATCATTGCAGTTGCGATTAACTTAAGCTATGAACCGTCTAGAGAAGTTACGTTAGTTTCAAACGACATGCTTATGATTGCGAAAGCTGATACGTTAAAGAAATCGCTTGATCTTTCTACGTTCTTCCCGGAACTATATGAAAGTGACCGTTTAATTCAAGACATCGATCGATTACATAAAGGATATGTAGAAATAAGCGTTCCACCAGATCTCATCAATGCACTTTATGAAGAAGAGCTACTTCTTGAAAGTTTACGTGATTACGTAGAGGACGAGGTCTACCCTCAAGACTTTATCATTATGAAGGATCTGTTCGGTAGCAAGCATTCAGGAATTGGAAAAGTCGTTATGGGAGATCATGGCTTGGTTGTGAAGGGAATCCAAAAGGATTCTTATAATGCCTGGGGAGTTTCGCCGAAGAATGTGCAACAGCGCATGTTGATGAATTTGTTATTTGATAAGACTGTATCATTGGTCTGTGTCACTGGAAGGGCAGGAACAGGAAAAACGCTCCTTGCACTCGCTGCAGGTCTGAGTCAAACAGAGGATGAGCAATTTTATCAGAAGATCTTAATCTCGAAGCCGGTCGTACCAGTTGGAAACGATATTGGCTTCCTTCCTGGTGAAAAGGAAGATAAATTGCGACCGTGGATGCAGCCGATCTTCGATAATCTAGAATTTCTTTTTGATACACGAACGGAAGCTGATCTAGAGAATATTTTATCAGGTCTTCATACTCTGAAAATAGAAGGGTTAACATACATTCGAGGCAGAAGCATTCCAAATCAATTTATCATTATAGATGAAGCACAGAATTTATCTCCTCATGAAGTGAAAACGATCTTGACCAGAGTCGGGGAAGGGACGAAAATCGTGTTGATCGGTGATCCCGATCAAATCGATCATCCTTACCTTGACTCAGTTAACAACGGACTGACGTACGCTGTAGAACGGTTAAAGCAGGAGGACGAAGTAGGCATCGCACAGCTTTCAAATACCGAGCGTAGCAGCCTTGCTGAGAAAACAGCCCGCCTCTTATAGGTCTAAGGAATCAGTCGCATCTCGAAATAAGGAAAGAATTAGCACATATAGGACTGGACAAAAACGCCCTTTTTATCAGATAATTCGGTTAACGTCTCGTGAAGGGGGTACTTATGAACGAGGTAAAACTAATACCATTTGAAGTAAATGAAGTAGTCAGTAAAGCGGATGAAGCTTATCCAGACGGTGTAGAGATGATTCAGGCTCCTGAAATTTGGGAGGAATCTGATCGTGGAAGAAACAGAATAGTGGCTGTTGTCGACACGGGGTGTCAAGTTGATCATCCTAACCTCAAGTCTAGAATTATTGGTGGAAAGAACTTTACGAAAGATTTTAATGCGGACCCGGATAACTATGATGATAACAATGGGCATGGCACTCATGTGGCTGGAACGATCGCCGCTGAGAAGGGTGCAGACGGAATCGTAGGGGTTGCACCAGAAGCAAAGCTTCTAATCGTGAAAGTATTGAATGGTGAGGGAAGTGGCACGTACGAATCCATCATTAGCGGAATTCGTTATGCGATCGATTGGGAAGGCCCTAACGGTGAAAAGGTGAATGTTATTTCGATGTCGTTAGGTGGCCCATCTGACTTACCAGAGCTTCATGAAGCGATAAAAGACGCGATCGATCAAAACATATCGGTCGTATGTGCGGCAGGGAATGAAGGAGATGCAAGAGCTGACACACCAGAATATGCTTATCCTGGTGCTTATAACGAAGTGATCGAGGTAGGTGCTTCATCATTTAGTCGTACGCTAGCACCATTTTCAAATACAAACGATGAGATCGACCTCATTGCACCTGGCGTCGATATTCTCTCTACTTTCCCTGAAAGCAAATACGCAGTGTTGTCTGGTACCTCAATGTCAGCACCGCATGTATCTGGAGCGTTAGCACTGTTAATGAATTTATCTGAGAAAGAATTTAACAGAACGCTAACGGAACCTGAAATCTATGCCCAGCTCATCAAGCGGACCGTTCCGATCGGATATCGGAATAGTGCAGAAGGAAATGGTCTTCTTGCGCTAAACCTTGTTAAACAACTTGAAGAGCTGTTTAACATTTACACAACTGCCTGGAATTCAAAAAGATAAATGTAAAAAACCTCCTAATTGTTAGGAGGTTTTTTAATGATGAATGTATTCGTTAGAACTGGTTATGTTCAAGGATCGTATTATATTTTCGAATAAAATACGCATCTTCAATGCTAGTTGAAACCAACGTGAAGGATTTGAATGGCTTTGATTCTGATAGATACTTTACGATGATACCATCATCAACTCGCTTCATATACGTGATTCGATTCGTATCCAGGCTATGGACTTCGTTGTGCTTCACTTTACCTTGCCAAACTCGAATTGCATTGCTTTTCCAACAATTCACTGTACCATCGAAAAGAACCTGTCCTTCACTTAGCCAAATAATATTATCAGCAATTTCTTCCCATTCATTTAGATCATGCGTTGCGACGAGAACGATCTTATTTGTTCCATACCGTGACAAGAGAGAGACTACGTTCTTCCTTTCTTGACTGTCCAAGTAATTTAAAGGTTCATCGAGTAGTAGAAAGGAAGGCGAATCTAGTAGTGCTTGTGCGATCCCTACTCGTTGCTTCATGCCTTGAGAAAGAGATTTTATCTTGTTCTTTTTTACATCCTCAAGGTTCATAACTTGAATCGATGCTTCTACAGCTTTCGCATTCGGTATCCCTTTTAATTCGCTCATGTAATTCAAGAACTGCTTCGTCTTCATTTCTTCATACAATTCTACACCTGTTGGAAGAAAACCGATTTGTTTACGAATATAAGGTAATGCTTCACTTACCGTTTTTCTTCCATACGAAATGGTGCCTCGATGTGGCTTTAGAGCTGTGGCGAGGAGTTGAAGGAAAGTAGATTTCCCAGCTCCGTTCTTTCCTACTAAGATGGTGATACCAGAATTAAGTTGTAAATGGTGAACGTTTAGAGTGAAACTTTTCCTAGCGTATGTTAGTTGATCAATTAATATCATCGAATGACCTCACATGTATTGAAGGTGTAAGCTTTTGCGATACGATAAAAATAGTAAGAGTCCTCCTATTACAAAGAGGGCAAGGTAGGCAACTCCTAGTAGGAAATTAGAAAATCCATCATTTATTTGATAAATCGAATAGGGCAAGGCAATGAATGTAAACACCCACCCTGCAAGTGCAGAGACAAAACCAGCTATAACGCCTTTATGAAACATAATATAGGCTAGTAAGCCTGTCAAAAAGAACAAAGGTGCGACCCATTGTAATAAGAACATTCTTGGTTCAACGTAAACATTCTCAGTTATAATCACCACGGTCGAGACAAAGGCAAAGCTGAAGTTCACACACAGAACAACGAGTAATTTACTGAGTAGTAATAGTGCAGGTGGGAATGGAGTGACGGATTCAATCATTCTCATTTCCTTGTTCCAAGACTTGTAGCTATATAGAATCCCAAACAATAAGTAAATAGGAACAAGCAGTGGAAAGAAACCGTCTGGGTCACCGCTTCCTGCTGTGATCAATGTTAACATTGCAAAGATACCGAGGCTGATCATCCAATAAAGCCAGTGGTATGAGCGAAATTGATTTAAGCATTGTTTGAATAGCGACGGTTTTTCAGGCTCTGTATCAAAGTCAAATTCCATGTCATCTTGCTTTAGTTCATCGAAAGAATCCTGAAGGGAAAGAATCAGCTTTTGCGTATCTTCTGAACGTGGTGATGATGCCATATACGTTTGAAGCGGCTGCTTCATTTCTTGTTCAAGTTCTTCTAGTTCATGGTCGAGATCGCGCATGGCTAATTTCCTCCTTTCTCATAATGGATGCCTTTAATTTTTTTAATGCATGATAAAGATTTGATTTAACCGTTCCTAAAGGTAATTCGAGTGTCTCTGCAATTTCCTGGTATTTTAAATCTTGATAAAATCTTAAGTACACGATTTCTCTTTGAGTGTTTGAAAGTTCATCAAGCTTTGCGAGAAATTCTTTTCTCGATTCTTGTCGTTCGAATAACTCTACTACTGAAGGATCTCCGCTTTCTTGATCAGGGAGTTTATCGATCACTTGTTTTTCTGATTTGAAACTAGAACTTTTCCAGTAGTCTCGACATTGATTCGTAGCAACTTGATAAAGCCACGGTTTAATCTTTTCTGGTATTTTTTTTGTTTTTAATTGGGTTAGTAACTTCAGGAACGTTTCTTGTACAACATCTTCTGCTTTTTTACGGTCCCGAAGCATTCGCTCTAAATAGCCTAGCAAAGGGGCATGATACCTGTGGATCAATGCTTCAAAAGCAGCTTGATTCCCTTTGGACATTCCAACAACTAATTCTTCATCAGTCATGCCCTTTCTCCTTTCATCGTTTAGTGTCCATCACATCGTTCCATACGTCCATCCATTCTTCAAAGCTGATGGTCGATGCTGGCTCAATATATAGATCATAGCCGGTTGGATAGCCATTTCCACTCCAGTTGGCATGGTAAATTCGATTGAGCACCTCTTTTACTTCTTCCTCTTTTCCTTCATGCATTGCAGTTTCAATCATATCTAACAGTTTGTCTGTTTGAATGATTTCTTTGCTGTAATTGCTCTTATCGTGTTCCTCTGTAATATTGGCGAAAGCAGATCTTGTTTCAAAAGCCTCTTCCTCTTTTCCGTGTTCAAGTTCATACACATAATTGAAAGTAGCTTTAATCGTACTTGTTAGTAACGCATCTTCAGGTCTATAGTTTCCAGAAACAAAGTTATCTTCATGAAATAAGTTGACGATAACAAAATCATTGATCGTAGCATGATGATTTAAGCTGTTGTGGTCATTCATGATGTAGTTCTGATCGATAAAACCATCCTGACGGAAGTAACCGCTCCACCTTAATTGATCCAACGGCAAAAAGAAGAAGTGGTGTACAGGATCGATCTCATCATCTAAAAATTCGTCAAAGTAGGTGAGACGAGTGTCTACCTCTTTCATAAACTTCTTAGAAACATCCTTACGATAAGGCGCAGTTACTAAGCTGGTGTGGTAATGATCTGCTTCAATCTTTGTTAAAAAGCCACTAAAGAGATCGAGTCGAGCAGTTTTGCCAGAGAGGGTGTGCGTTTCACCCGAAGACTCTACATGTTTAATAGAGCCATAGACGGTGTTATCGACCCCGGTCACATTCACATGGAAATCAGTAGGTTGAAGTAAACCAACGTCAGTGCGTGATTCCCCATCTGAATCAACCAAATATTGATGTGCTGGTAAAGGGTACCAGGCCGTGTGTGATGGCATAACGATCTGGTTGTCCATGGCAAAACCGGGGTAATACTCTTGACTGCCTCGATGCGTCCATAATTCATAAACCCCTCCGTAGTTGAAATGAATCGTTGGGTTATTCACCTCGTTTGGAAGTGTAATCGTAACAAAATCACCATCTTGTTCAAATGGAATGGATTCTTGATCAACCTTCACATCATTTAAGGAAAATACGCGGTTCAGCGTAAATTTTAAATCATCGTTATCAAACTCGTCATGTTGAAGAGACACAGCTGCTTTTAGATCAAGCGTAGAGGTTGGTGCTTGATCGATATCAATTTGATAGGATAGGACCGGAAAAAGCTCTCGCTTGTAAATGCTACTTTCTTGAGTAGCGGTATCTAGCTTTGGATTCGAATCCCACATATAGATCGAACTGTTATCACTCGTTTGTGAGAAAGTGGGTGACCCTTCTTTCACGTTATTAAAAGCAGATATTCGTGCATCCCAAAATTGATTATATGGGATATATGCAAGGATCGCACCGAGTAAACTAAATAAGCAGACAATACTCCAAAGTTTATCGTGTTCATTTGGGCGCTTACGATTCAGGAAGAGTAGTGTTCCCATCAGTAGCATGAGAGAGAATGAAAGGACAAAGAGCCTTTGCAACTTTATTTCTTCCTTCATAAGTTCTATGCCCCATACGCCGTTTACCAAAATAGAATCTATAAAAAGATATGATAAGTGAAATGGTTTTAAGTAAAAACTCCCAGTCCCTTCCAGGATGAAAATTTCCATAAAAAGGGTCCCGAAAATCCAAGCGCAAAATGCGATCAAGTAGACGAAACGATTTTGAATGATGACGGATAGTATCATACCTAGAGCTAAGCTAATGATTAACGAAACTTCATATTGAATGATAAAAAATCGTAAGACTTCCATCGTTTCAGCAAATGGAAGCTGTTGGTTTATTGATATAGCGCCAAAAGTAAGGGCCATTAGTAAAGTGAAAACGGACATGTACGTAATGCCAGCAATAAACTTTGCAGATAGAAAGACAAAGTTGGAAACAGGTAATGCTCGGTGCCATTCGAAGGATTCATTCCCGATATCACGACGCATCAAGTAGACACCGATTAAAATACTGAGGCCGATAACGAGAATGAAGATCGTAGAATGTGTTGTTCGATAAGCAGACACGTACAGGCTATCTGAACTACTAACATTCTCAACGGTCATACTCGTAATCAACCAAATGAGAAATAAAAAAGGCATCGGTAGTAAAAACCAACTTTTATATAGAAAAGAAAGTTCGAATTTCCATTGAATTAGCCATTTCATCATCTCGTATCCCACTCCACCATCGTCATATAGCCTTCTTCTAACGTAGGATCGACGGCTTCTGCAGATTCAATCGGTGCGACTGGAGAAATCGCTCTATATAAATGCCCGTTTTTTGTTTGTTTTGTAAAAGTAATCTGAAGTCCGTGTAGGATATTCGAATCTCCTTCCGACAATTCGAATTCCCACACAAAACCTTCTCCTTTACGTTGCAGCTCTTCAGGGGTTCCGTGAAAGATCAATTTTCCCTTCTTTAGAACCAGTAACGTATCACAACTAGCCTCGATATCCTCTACAATATGGGTGGAAAGCAAAACCGTCTTATGATGTGGATAATTTGCAATCAGTTGTCGGAACCTTAACCTTTCATCAGGATCTAAACCGGACGAAGGTTCATCAAAAATTAGGACATTTGGATTCCCATACATGGCCTGTGCAATCCCTAGTCGCTGCCTCATGCCATTCGAATACGTTTTAACTTTGGATTCTTTCTGATCCGTTAAATTCAACTCTTGTAGTAGCCTGTGCTTTTCTTCATTATGATCGACGTTCGTGTAGCGCTTTAGGTTTCCTGCATAGTCAAGAAACGATGCTCCAGTAAGCTGGGGATAGAGTTGAAAATGTTGAGGCAAGTACCCAATTTGCTTTCGTACTTTCTTGGTTTCTTTTTTGACGGAGAATCCATTAATCTTCACCTCACCTGAAGAAGGGCGAGTAACGGTAGATAGAATCTTTAACAAAGTAGATTTTCCAGCACCGTTTGGTCCAATGAGTCCAATTACTCCTCCATCAATTGAGATTGTTAAGTTATCTAAAATCGACTTGTTTTTAATTTTTTTTGATAGGTTTGTTATCTCGATCACAGCTTCCATCCCTTTATGATGTAGTTCTACTCTTATAACGAGATACTACTCTTTTTTGTTCAAGTAAAAATAAAAAAACACTTCTGTACTCTTAGTGTACAGAAGTGTTTGATTAAAGGGGAAGGACGTAAAATAAAACACAGAAGAAGTGAGCCACCGTTCCTCCAATAACAAAAATATGCCAAACAGCATGGTGATACTTAAAAGCTCTCCATACATAAAAGACAGCACCGATCGTGTAGAGTAAGCCACCGATGATCAGTAGCGTCATTCCGTTCGGATGAAGATTTTGAAGTAGAGGGTTCCATGCTAATACGATCAGCCATCCCATGATGACATACACAATTGTAGAGATGAACAAGAATTTCTTTACAAAGAAAGCTTTGAAAACTGTGCCTCCGATAGCAAGGCCCCAGACTATTCCAAATAAAGTCCAACCGAGCCATCCCTGAATGACGATAAACAAAAACGGTGTATATGTTCCTGCAATAAAAAAATAAATGGCAGAGTGATCAAGAAACTCGAAGAAATCTTTTGCTTTACCGGGTGGAAAACTATGAACCAATGTAGACGCTGTGTATAGAAGCAACATCGTTGCTCCAAATAACGTGAAGCTGACAATGTGCCATGCCGTTCCTTGAAGTGATGCGAATACAATCAAGATGACGAGAGCAGCAAGGCTAATCAATACACCGATACCATGAGTGATATAGTTTGCTCGTTCTTCACCTACTGTAAATGTATGGGTAGTCATGAATTCCATCATTCCTTTTTATCAGTTATAGGAAGTATACATGATATGTACGCATCATAAAATAGGTCATAGTAGTTAATTCTTTTTATTTCTTTCCTCTTCTGCCTGTTTAAGCAAATGATAGGTATAGAAATCGTCTTCTTGAATCGTTTCATTAACCGACTCCATAATGAAAAACTCTTCAGCGATTTCCTCTCTGACGGATGATAGTAACTTTTCACTATCAGAGGTGATCAGTTTTTTTCTTTCATTCATAAGCTCGCTCTCCTTTTGGTAAATAATGATAGTATCAGTCTCCCATTGCGTCTGAAATTTATTCTTCTTTGGAGAGATGGAATGGTTTATTTCGTTCAATTAAGAAAAAATCCATGTTTGTACCGTGGTACTTGTCCAACCATTCCTGCATTTCATACATAAGATATGTTGAGAGTGAGTAGTGGTCCCCCCCTTCGTAAAACTCACTCTTATGTGACCCATATTTGAGCCAGAGCTAGTCTCTGGTTTTTTTTATTACATAAGGCTAATAAGTCTTTTGGACCTCTAACAAGATACATGCTTCTTTCGAATGGTATGAAGAGGAGGTATGTACTTTGCTTGAAATTGTAGAAATGGGTCAAAATCAGAATGGTAGAGAGTTCACGATTAGAGAACTCATCAAATTAATAGAAGAACACTCTCTCGATCCTGCTTATGAACAGAATGGTAACTTTATCTTTCCTTACAAACCGGTTCGCGATGCGAAACGATATCAAGGATGTCGGGCGTTCTTTGGAGATTTTGCAATGATTTCTTGCAGGTTCTTTATCATTACGGATGAAACAGTGTTGATCGATGAATTAGTGAAAGTCATTAGAGAAAACCAGCAGCGAATAGATTATGCAAGGTTAAGGGATTTACAGGTGAACGGACGAGTCTCGCCTTAAAGATGGACGGGTCTTTATGCTATAATCGATGAAGATTACATGGATCGGAGTGATAGCATGAGTCTAGAAACCTTGCAAGAACAAGTCGATGGGTTAATGGAAAAGTATACTGAACTTTTAGTGGGTGAGAGCACACCAGAACTAAAGGAAAAGGTAAAACTTTGGGCAATGTATACGCACCTTTCAAAAACGATGCCTCCACTTGCAAAGCATTGGAACCAAACCTATCCAGATGCAAAAGATGCCATGAAAGAACTTGTAGCGGAAATTAAGATGCTAAATGAAGAAAACCGCAAATCTCAGAAAAAAGACGATGAATGAGAAGCTAGGGTATAACTAGTTTTCTTTAGTCTCGCTATCAATTAAAACCTCTCCATAACGTTGATTGGAGAGGAAGGACGCCCGCCCCGCGGAAAGCGAGTATCCTAGAGCGGAAATCCCACAACATCATTTGAACAAGGCTTGAACGAGTTTCTCGACAGTCTATAACTAGGGCACAATCGCCCTAGTTTTTTTATGGTTTTACAAAATTGATAGCTTGTTAGAGTATCCAAATAACAGAGTTAGCAATATAATAGGTAAAATATGTTTTTTGACCCCTTTATGTTGGGTAAGGTTAAAGACACAGGGATAATCATAGAAAAAATTAACAATTATTATTTGAGAGAATTTCTAACAAAAAACGTCGTATTCATAGGATTTCGTGGTAGAATAACAGTAAAGGGAGAATATGGCGCTTTTTGAGAGTATTTGCCGATTTTCACTAACATATATTTTTTAACACGCTATGAATGCGTTTTCATGGAGGGGTTATGATGGAACAAGTAATGCGTAATTTCTTTCTACACATGGGAAAGAATAAAGTTGCGACAAAAGTTGCTAAGAAATATGGCATGCGATTTGGCGCAGGTAAGTTTGTAGCTGGTGCATCTCTTGATAGCTCTGTTAATGCAATAAAGCAGTTAAATGCGAAGGGTTTATCCGTAACGATCGATCATCTTGGGGAATTCGTTGATACTGAAGCTGAAGCAACCGAGATGACAAAGCACTGTATTGAAGCGATTGAACGTATTGCTGCCGAAGGACTTGATTCTCAACTCTCTCTCAAGCTCACTTCAATGGGGCTTGATATTGATTACCATATGACGCTTAAGAACATGCGTGAGATCTTAAAAGCTGCTGATAAGCACGATGTATTCGTAACGATCGATATGGAAGACTATGAGCGCTGTGAAAGAACGTTGAATATTTTCACGGAATTAAAGAAAGAATTCGAGAATATCGGAACGGTTTTACAAGCTTACTTGTATCGCGTTTCTGATGACGTCGAGAAACTGAATGAGTTATCTCCAAACCTTAGATTAGTAAAGGGTGCCTATAAAGAAGCGCCGACAGTAGCTTTCCCAGCAAAGAGAGACGTTGATATTAACTTTAAGAAAATCATTAAAATGCATCTTTTAAATGGGAATTATACTGCGGTCGCTACGCATGATGATGCCATCATCGAATATACAAAACAACTAGTCGAAGAACATAATATTAGTCGTGATCAGTTTGAATTTCAAATGCTGTATGGCATCTGTGTAGAACGTCAGGAGCAATTATTAAAAGAAGGCTACAAGATGCGTGTATATGTACCATATGGACAAGATTGGTATGGCTATTTCATGAGACGTCTTGCTGAACGTCCGGCAAACGTAGCGTTTGTGCTCAAAGGAATGATGAAGTAAGAGGAAGGCGAAATTTTTTGCCTTCCTTTTTCACAATGTTTCGATAAAAAAGAGAGTAGAAATCAACAAACATTATATTGCTAAATTTCAGAAAATACTTTATAGTAAAGACAGAGGAATTGAAAAGTGAATTCGCTTCTTTTTTTGAAACAAAAATGAATGAGCATTCATTCAATAGGGAGGTTCATTATGTCACGCAGCATTCATAAAGTTGCCGTATTAGGAGCAGGAGTAATGGGATCAGGTATCGCTGCACACCTTGCGAATGTTGGTATCCCAAGTATTTTATTAGACGTAGTCCCGAAAGAACCAAACGAAAAAGAAAAAGCTAAAGGGCTCTCGTTAGAAGATCGATTGGTACGTAACAGGCTTTCAATTGATGCGATCGCTAAGCTAAAAAAACAAAAACCAGCCCCGCTATCTAAGAAAGAAAATATTCAATTGATCGAGCCAGGAAACATGGAAGACGATATGGAGCGATTGAATGAAGTCGATTGGATCATAGAAGTCGTCATTGAAAATCTTGATATCAAAAAGAAAGTCTACGAAAAAGTAGATCACTATAGACGTCCAGGTACGATCGTAAGCTCGAACACTTCTGGAATTTCTGTAGAAGCTATGGCTGAAGGTCGCTCAGATGATTTCAGAAGCCATTTCCTTGGTACTCATTTCTTTAACCCACCAAGATATTTGAAGTTATTAGAGGTAATACCTACAAAAGATACAGATCCAGCTGTTCTGTCTTATATGAAGACATTTGGAGAAGAGACCCTTGGTAAAGGAGTTGTAGAAGCGAAAGACACACCAAACTTCATCGCAAACCGCATTGGAACTTACGGTTTATTAGTAACTGTTCGTGAAATGCTCAATAGAGGCTTTTCGGTTGGTGAAGTCGATTCAGTGACTGGTCCACTGATCGGTCGTCCAAAAAGTGCGACGTTTAGAACACTTGATGTTGTTGGATTAGACACGTTTATCCATGTAGCAAAAAATGTGTATGATCAAGTATCAGGTGAAGAGAAAGAAGTGTTCAGAACGCCAGACTTTATGGAAAAGATGAATCATAAAGGGTGGATCGGTTCAAAAGCAGGCCAAGGGTTTTTCCTAAAGAAAAAAGGCGAAAAGGGAAGCGAAATTCTAGAACTAAATCCTGAAACGCTTGAATATGAACCGAGGAAGAAGCTTAGAACTGGCTCAGTAGAAGCTAGTAAACAAGCAAAATCTAAATCCGATAAATTGAAAACGGTTGCTTACGCCGAGGATCGTGCTGGTGAATTGGTGTGGAACATACTGAAACCAGTATTGCTTTATTCAGCTGAGAAAACCTATGAAATTGCTGACGATATTCTAGCGATCGATCGTGCGATGAAATGGGGATTTGGCTGGGAGATGGGGCCGTTTGAAACGTGGGACGCCCTTGGAGTCGAAAAGTCGATTTCAAAGATGAAAGAGCAAGGTGAAGAGATCCCATCGTGGATCGAAGAGATGCTCTCCTCAGGCAAAACGAATTTTTATAAGCGAGAAGGCGGGAAAACCTTCTATTATCATAACGGTGAGTATAAAGAGGCTGATGTAAACGAAAAAGTAATCCACCTCAAAGGACTAAAAGAACAAAACCGTGTGATTAAGAAAAACACTGGCGCAACTCTTTTAGATCTTGGTGATGGTGTTGCTGGACTAGAATTTCATTCTCCGAACAACGCGATCGGAATGGATATCCTCCAAATGATCAATGAAGCGATCGATGAGACCGAGAAGAACTTTGAAGGTCTCGTGATCGGAAACCAGGGCAAGAACTTCTGTGTTGGAGCAAATGTTGCGCTGATGTTGATGGAAGCGCAGGATGATAACTTTTTTGAAATCGAATTGATCGCACGCAAATTTCAACAATCGATGGGTCGAATCCGGTATTCCAAGAAACCTGTTGTAGCAGCACCGTTTCAAATGACATTAGGTGGAGGTGCAGAGGTTGTGATGCCTGCTGCTTCGATTCAGGCATCATTTGAAACTTACCTTGGCTTAGTTGAAGTAGGGGTTGGATTGATCCCAGGCGGAGGCGGAAACAAAGAGCTTTATCTCAGAAAACTTGAGCAGGCTGGTGGAAAACCAAACTTAATCGATGTTGCTGCTGATGTATTTGAGACCATTGCGATGGCGAAAGTATCAACTTCAGCTCATGAGGCTTCGGAACTGGGCTATATAAGAAATAAAGATGGCATCAGTGTAAATGCTGACCATGTTCTCCATGATGCCAAGAAAAAAGTTCTATTCCTAGCTGAACAAGGCTATCAGCCGCCTGTTTCAAAGAAGATACCAGTTTCAGGTGAAGCAGGGTATGCTGCAATGTTAATGGGTGCGAAAACAATGCAGTGGAGTGGCTATATTTCTGAACACGACCTAAAGATTGCCTCTAAACTCGCTCATGTAATTGCAGGCGGTAAAGTGAAAGAAGGCACGCTTGTCGATGAACAATATCTTCTCGACATTGAAAGGGAAGCATTCCTAAGCCTATTGGGCGAACCGAAAACGCAAGCTAGAATGCAGCATATGTTGATGAAAGGAAAGCCGCTACGTAACTAGTTTTGGAGGAGGGAAGCACGAATGAAAGAAGCAGTGATCGTGTCTGGTGCAAGGACACCTGTAGGAAAAGCAAATCGTGGAACACTTGCAGAAATGCGTCCAGATGATTTAGGAGCAATTACAGTTGCTGAAACCTTAAAACGAGCTGGTAATTATGATGGGGATATAGATGATGTAATTATAGGATGTGCGATACCAGAAGCAGAACAAGGATTAAACGTGGCACGTATGATCGGTGCTAGAGCTGGCTTAAAAGAAACCGTCCCAGCTATTACGATAAATCGCTATTGTTCTTCAGGGTTACAAACAATTGCATATGCTTCAGAACGTATCATGCTCGGTCAGTCTTCATCTATTTTGGCAGGAGGCGTTGAATCGATGAGCCTCATTCCGATGGGAGGGCATGTGATCAAACCAAACCCTTCTCTCGTTGAAGAAAAGCCAGAATATATTATGGGTATGGGCCATACCGCTGAAGAAGTTGCTAGAAGGTTCGAAATAAGTCGAGAAGAACAAGATGCGTTCGCATTAAGAAGCCATCAGCGAGCAGCCAAAGCGATTAAGGAAGGCAAGTTCAGAGACGAAATTGTCCCTGTTGAAGTAACGAAACGTTGGATCGGTGCCAATAACAAGCTTCAAGAAAATAAGGTTTTATTCTCTCAAGACGAAGGCGTGCGTGAGGATACATCCCTTGAAGCACTTGCAAAGCTTCGCCCAGTCTTTAACGTAAGAGGCTCCGTTACTGCAGGGAACTCCTCTCAAACTAGCGATGGTGCAGCCAGTGTTCTTGTGATGGACAGAGAAAAAGCCGAGAGTGAAGGGCTAAAACCGATGGCTAAGTTTCGTTCGTTTGCCGTAGCGGGTGTTGCACCTGAAATTATGGGAGTAGGTCCGATCGAAGCTATTCCAAAAGCTTTGAAGCTAGCTGGGCTAGAGCTTTCAGATATCGGATTGTTTGAGCTGAATGAGGCATTTGCTTCACAGTCCATTCAAGTGATTCGAAAGTTAGGTCTCGATGAAGACAAAGTAAATGTAAATGGTGGAGCGATTGCGCTTGGGCATCCGCTAGGCTGTACAGGTACAAAGCTCACACTAAGTCTTGTTCACGAAATGAAAAGGCGCGGTGAGCAGTTTGGTGTCGTAACGATGTGTATTGGTGGCGGAATGGGAGCTGCCGGAGTATTTGAACTACTATAATACATGATCAATTAAAGGAGGAACACCTGCATGTCTAATACAATGAACAAAACAGTCAAAGGCGGAAGCTTTCTAGTAGAGGATCATCTTGCAGAAGATATTTTTACACCGGAGGATTTTTCTTCAGAGCATACGATGATGGGGAAAACAACGGAAGACTTTATTGTGAAGGAAGTCGTTCCAGAATTAGAAAAAATCGAAAACCATCAATTTGATATCTCCCGTAAGTTGTTAGAAAGAGCTGGTGAGATTGGACTTCTTGGAGCAGATGTTCCAGAAGAATACGGTGGACTAGGCCTTGATAAAATCAGCTCATCTGTTATCACAGAGAAGTTCGCACGAGCACGCTCGTTTTCACTAAGCTATGGGGCTCATGTAGGGATCGGATCGCTTCCTATCGTGTTCTTCGGTGATGAAGATCAGAAAAAGAAGTATCTTCCCGATCTAGCTTCAGGAGCTAAAATAGCTGCATACGCGTTGACAGAACCAGGTTCTGGTTCTGATGCACTTGGTGCTAAAACGACGGCTAAGTTAAATGATGACGGCACGCACTACATTTTGAATGGTGAAAAACAGTGGATCACAAACTCAGCTTTCGCTGACGTCTTTATCGTCTATGCGAAGATTGATGGTGAGCAGTTCTCAGCATTTATTGTAGACAGTGAGCTTGAAGGTGTAACAACTGGTCCAGAGGAAAAGAAAATGGGAATTAAAGGTTCCTCAACAAGAACATTAATCCTTGATGAAGTAGCAGTACCGAAAGAAAACCTTCTCGGTGAAGCTGGTAAAGGCCACGTTATTGCATTTAATATTCTAAATGTAGGTCGTTATAAGCTTGCGGTTGGAACGATTGGTGCTATGAAGCGCGCAATTGAGCTTTCTGCAAAATACGCAACAGATCGTAAGCAGTTTAAGACCCCTATTGCGAAATTTACTCTTATCCAAGAAAAGCTTGCAAATATGGCCGTATCTACTTATGCGAGTGAGAGCTCAACATATCGTACGGGTGGTCTTTTTGAAAATAAACTAGGCAATTTATCTGATGAAGAACAGAAAGATGGAGCAAAAGTTGCAAAAGCTATTGCTGAATATGCGATCGAATGTTCATTAAATAAAGTATTTGCTTCAGAGGCATTAGATTATGTCGTAGATGAAGCTGTACAGATTCACGGTGGATACGGATTCATGTCTGAATATGAAGTAGAAAATATGTATCGTGATTCACGCATCAACCGAATTTTTGAAGGAACGAATGAAATCAACCGCCTTCTTGTACCTGGAACGCTTATAAGAAAAGCGATGAAAGGTGAACTTCCATTGATGGAAAAAGCTACTGCCCTTCAAGAAGAACTGATGATGCTCATGCCACAAGAAATTGGCGATGCACCACTCGAGCAGGAAAAGCATCTTGTTGCCATGGCTAAGAAAATTATGCTGATGGTAGCCGGTACAGCCGTTCAGAAGTATGGAAAGAGTCTTGAAAAAGAACAAGAAGTGCTTTCTAACGTTGCTGACATCATTAGTGAAATCTACTCAATGGAGTCTGCAGTACTTCGAACTGAGAAAGCGATCGATCAATCAAGCTCTGACAAACAGCAGCAAAAGCTTCTATTAACAGAAGTTTTCTGCCAAGAAGCGTTCAATCGAATTGAAGCACATGCGAAAGAAACGCTTGTCGCTGTTGAAAGTGGAGATACGTTAAGAATGATGATTTCTGCTTTACGAAAATTAACTCGTCACACGCCAATCAACGTTATTGCAAAAAAACGTGAGATTGCCGCTAACATTTTGGAACAACAGCGTTATGCTGTTTAACTAATATTTTCAAACCCTATTCTCTTAGATTCCCTCTTGAAAAAGAGGGATTTTTTTTGACTGAATTGGCAAGATAAAACTTAAAGCGAAAAAGAGGATTTACACCTTATATGACGAAAGATGTTTTAGGCACGTCATAATTTGTTGTAGGGAACTCGTATGGTACACTTAGTTTGTACGATTGATTAGGTTTAGTTTACGAGGAGGAAAAGGATTGTCACTTACTTTTTATGCTTATCCTAAATGCGGAACGTGCCAGAAGGCAAAGAAATGGTTCCAAAGTAATGAAGTTTCTGTAGATGAAGTTCACATCGTTGAAAACCCCCCTACAAAAGAGGAACTCGCAGTCTTAGTGGACAATAGTGAACTTCCTATTAAAAAGTTCTTTAACACGAGTGGAAAAAAATATCGTGAACTTGGAGTGAAAGATAAGATTGCTTCATCTTCTGAAGACGAATTGTTGGAACTGTTAGCTTCAGATGGAATGTTGATCAAAAGACCGATTGTGACAGATGGAAAACACGTTACGGTTGGGTTTAAAGAGGAAATTTTTGACGAAACCTGGGGACACTAATAGTTGATTAATTAATAATAACTATTATAGGATAGTTATTGTAAATAATAATAAATACTTACCTTAGTTTAGGGATAGTTCAGGGAGGAATTACTAATGAATTTACCAAAAGATTTCCGCTACTCAGAAGAACACGAATGGGTACAAGTACAAGAAGATGGCAATGTCCGTATTGGGATTACTGATTTTGCACAGTCAGAGCTAGGTGACATTGTTTTTGTAGAACTTCCTGAAGAAGGCGACAGCCTTGAAGCTGACGAGCCTTTTGGCAGCGTTGAATCAGTAAAAACGGTATCTGAGCTTTACGCACCAATTTCAGGAAAAGTCATCTCTATTAATGAAGACCTAGAAGATAGTCCTGAATTTGTAAATGAATCTCCATATGAAAAAGCTTGGATGGTTGTAGTTGAGCCGTCTAATACTTCTGAGCTTGATGAGCTTATGACAGCACAAGCTTACGAAGATATGGTAAGTGAAGACTAATCGTCACTAAATAGTTCCAGCTTTCTGAGGGAATAATTTTTTCATCATCGCGAACCCTATTGAATGCTTGTGTTTCCATTGAATTTTGCCTGTACTTGAGAATCTAGTGTTAGGTATAAGGAAAGACATTATAAAAAGGGGATGAATACGATGAATGATCAGTCTCGTCCTATGGAAAAAATCGACGTTACAAGCAGGGTCCATGGTAAGCTCGACCAAAGTTCGATGAACTTGTACCTGAATAAGGAAAAAATCGGTCGCATACTCTTTACTAATCAAGGCAACCAGTATGAATTTGCCGAGGGCTTTGAGTTTGACCAAGATAAAATTTTTCAGTATCAGCGAGCAATGGAGAAAAACGGTAAGTACGTCGAAGACTGTGACCTCGGATGGTGTTAAAAAAAAACGGCCCAGATGGGCCGTTTTTTTATGATTTATTTTTACGAATGTATTTGATCGTAGTTAGTAATCCATCTGCTGAAGGACGTCCGAATGGACTAGATTGTAAATATTGTGCCATCAGCTTTCCTTCATCATCGATAATAAAGATAGCAGGCTCACCATGCTCGCCATGATCTTCATAAGGATCTTCGTCAGTATGCATGAATACTCCAAAGGAATCGATCGCTGCACGTTCATGATCTTGTAGCACTGGAAAATCAAGGCCATGTTTTTTCTTCATGCTTCGAAGTGAATCTAACTCGTCACTTGCGATTGCGATTACATGTACATCTAAATCGTCAAAAGCTGAGATGTTTTCTTGTAATTCTTCCATTTGCTCGTTACAAACAGGGCACCATTCGCCTCTAAAGAACACGAGCATATGCCATCTCTTATTGTCTTCCTCTAAATGCTTGTCTAGTTGAAAAAGTCCTCCCTCCGTATCAACGAGAGAAAATGTTGGTACACTCTGACCTAATGATAATTTAGCCACTATACTCACTCCTATATCAATGTCTTATGTATTGGTTTCCACCTTCTTGTTTTCTTAAAACCTTTTGAGATGGTTTAACGTGCTCAAAGATAAGGGAAAATAAAAAATGGAAAAGAAAAAGAACCTTTGGAGGGAAAAATTATGACTTTGTCGAATCAAGAAATACAGGGATTTAAAAAAACCCTCATCATCCAGAAAAAGGAAATATTAGAGAGAGGTGCAGCCGAGCATAATGAGAATAATGGACTGGCTGAAGAAACGGGGGACTTAACTTCATATGACAACCATTTTGCTGACCTTGCAACAGAATTGGATGAACGAGAAAAAGATATTACGCTCGAGGATGCAGCACGAGAACGATTAGAATTAATCAATACAGCGCTTGATAAGATTCGTGAAGGTAACTATGGTGTTTGTGTCGATACTGGTGAGGAAATTGATAAAGAACGTTTAGAAGCGATTCCATATGCGATACGAACAAAAGAAGCGCAAGACCGACTTGAGGATCGTAAAGAGGGGAATAGAACAGATACTGAGGCCACGTTTGCTACAGGTGGCGAAAGAGAAGATGACCGATTACGAACAGTTGATGACCTAGAAGAAGAACACGGAAACTCAACAACTGTCTCGCTAGAAGAAGAAGAGCGTTCTAACGACTAGTTTCAATGAGATATCTTTATAGAAAGTGAAACGATATGCCTTCTTATCCATATACTATAGTAAACGCAGTAGAGACGACAGCTTGAATGGAGAGTTGCGCCATGCATGATAAAGTGATTATTGTAGAAGGTAAGACGGATAGAGATCAGCTTCTTAGAATCTTAGATGAGCCAGTAGATATTATCTGTACGTACGGTACGATTAGCTTCGAACGTCTCGAAGAATTAAGTGAAGAGCTGTTTGAAAAGGATGTATATGTGCTCGTCGATGCAGACGATGCAGGGGAAAAACTACGAAAACAATTGAAACAAGAAATACCTCACGCTGAACATTTGTATATTACGATGCTGCATCGTGAAGTAGCTGAAACACCATTGAATTATTTAAAACGAATTTTGCGAGCTGCAAAATTTAAAGTGATGACAGTATAGATATGAAGGATACATTTCCCGAGGAGGGGTCGTTCCCTCTTCGGTTTATAAATGAAGGAGTTTACAAACATGATAGAAATAGACGAAGAGGTTGAGATTGAAAGAGCCCAGCAGAAATCACTATCGGTGCTCTTTTTTTATACGCCTTTTTGTTCAACGTGCAAAATTGCTGAAAGAATGTTAAACATTGCCGTCGAAGCTAACGGGATGAAGGATCATACGTATAAAGTAAACTTAAACTATTTTCCGGATTTAGCGAGAGAGCTAACAATTCAAAGTGTCCCAGCACTAACGATTTTTGAGAACGGACAAGCAAAAGAAACAATTTTCGCATTTGAATCAGTTGTCCGCCTTAATACTTTATTCCTAAAATACAAAAAGCATTAAATTTATCTGATGAAATTTGACCAATTAGACCATAAGTTCCTCGTAGCAAAAAGCGTGTCTCATCAAGGGTTTAGCAATGTAGAAATTTGTTGAAAATTGTGCAATATTAATAATGATAAATTAATATAACAGACAGTAAAGAAACAGTAACATTGTCATTAAATTGTATTTTCGTTGCAGCTGATTGAGTGGTATAAATGAATAGAGAGTCGCCATTCGATTTTGTCGTTTGGGGGCGAATTTTATTTTGCATTCTTTTTTAATATTCAAATAACAGACATCTAAGAAGAAACCTAATAAGCGCTCAATTTAAATTGACTGCAAGATGAGAGGTGTATGACATGACAACCATTTCAATCAGCACAAGAATAGGAAAATATAAAAGTAAAAATGACAATGTTACATTAGAAGATAAAATCGACCGTATCCAAAACGGCGATGAGTTTTTACGCAATAAGCTTCTAGAAGATTATCAACCATTTATTAAGAAAATTACGTCAAAAGTCTGCAATCGATACATTAACCAGATGATGGACGAATTTAGCATCGGATTATCTGCTTTTAATGAAGCGATGGATCAGTATCAAAGAGGACAGGGGAGCCGTTTTCTAACTTTTGCAGATATGGTTATCCGTCGTAGAGTAATCGATTATATCCGTAAAGAAGCTCGTCAAAATAAGTATATCTATCTTGAACCAGAAGAAGTAGATGAAGAAGGTAGATTAGAAGATAGTTTTGCTGAGCAGAAAGCAGCTCTTGACGTATATGAGATGGACAAGCAGCGAGAAGTTAGAATGTACGAAATTGAAGAATACGAACAACTCCTGCAAAGATTCAGCATCACGTTTAAGGTATTAAGTAAGAATTGCCCGAAGCATATCGATGCGAGGGATAATGCAAAAATGATAGCAAAACTTATTGCAGAGGATTCTACTCTTTCAAGCTATCTTCTTGAAAAGAAACAGCTGCCTATAAAAGATTTGCTGTCTCTTGTCTCATGCAGTCGGAAAACGATTGAACGTAATCGAAAGTATATAATAGCAGTTGCATTAATTTATCTAGGAGGCTTTAATGCGCTGAAATCTTATATACAGTAACAGAATGAGGGGGCCAGGGGATGAAAAACGGGGTTATTATGGAGATACGAGGCAGAAAAGCCGTAGTCCTGACACCCGAAGGTGAATTTGCAACAATTTTTCTTAAACGAAATCATAACTTATCAATTGGCTCTGAAATTAAACTAGCAAAGAAACCGGAGAAAAATAAGAAAGGTTTCTTTATCCCCTCTATGCCTACGATGGCAGGAATGGCAACGATCATCATGTTATTTGTTATCGTTGCTAGTGTGATTCCTGTTCCGAACAATGATGCAGTTGCTGCATATGTTAGCTTTGATATCAATCCGAGTATCGAAGTAGGTGTTAATTCTGACCTGGAAGTAGTACAGTATCAGGCTTGGAATTCAGACGGCGAAGGGCTGAGTTTAGACCAGGATACAAAAAATATGCCACTTGCTGAGTTTGCAAATGTACTAATTTCTAAACTTGAAGAGAATGGCTTTTTAACTGATCAGGGAAAGCTGCTTATCGTAGCGAGTAATGTTGAAGAAAACAGTCGTTATCAGAAGGTGAAGAGTAAGCTCGAAGAAACGATTAATGGTTTGAAAAACAATGAGGTCCTTACAAAACAGGCTGTTGCAATCACTACGATTTTACATGCAGATCATCATACTCGTAAGATGGCAGTGGAAAAGGGGGTGTCTCCTGGAAAGTATATAACTTATATGGCGGCACAAGACCGTGGAGTAACGATTTCTCTTGAAGATGCCCGCGACCTTTCTATTAAGAAATTAGATTCTCTCGAAAATCGCGCAACTGCATCAGAGGGTAATACAGAACCTGTTGAAGATAGGTACGAGCTAGATAATAAAATTACTCAGCTTAATGATAAATCAAATAAAACGATTGACAGCTCAGAGAATAAAAAAGCACAGAGTAACCAAAATTCTGAAGCAGTGGTAAAAGAAGAAAAAGATCCGATCGGTCAACTATCAAATAAGAACGAAAAGTCTTCATCTCAATCAACCGAAAATAACGATTCTGATCGTGTGGATAAGTACTCTGAACAAAATGAGGACAATAACGAGAAAAATAGTGGATCCTCAAAAAATGATAAACAAAATAATGATAAAGAAGTCAGAGAAGATAAAGATAACAGAAAAGACAAAGAAGATCCAGAAGATAGAGAAGATGATGATGACGACGAAGAAGATGAAGAAGACGAGCGTGAAGACAAGTCCTCAAAAGAAGACAATGATGATTAAGTAAGCGAACAGTGAGAGTGACAGTTCGCCACGAATAACTAAGATTAACGCCATTATTTTATATTATTTTTAACAAAGCTAGGGAAATTTCCCTAGCTTTGTTTTAGTTATCACTTCATTCAAAGCATGATAGAAGGGAGGACTTTAACGATATCCAGGAAAGATGCCTTGTCCCCGAATGTTTGTACAACTTCGTGGTTCCTGTCTAGAAGGACAGTCGTTGGTACACCAGTGCATCCATACTGATCGTACGTATCTCTACCATTATCTTTTAATACTGGAAAAGGCAGATCGTTCTTGATAGCAAATTCTTTCCCTGCCTCTTCTGTTCGTTCACGTCCAGTCACATTTATTGTTAAGAATGCAAGTTTGTTTAAGTCTGCATGTTCATAAAATTGTTCTTTCATAGGTAGGTCCTTCATACAATCAGGACACCATGATGCCCAAAACGTAATCATAACCGGTTTCCCTTCATAGTCGTCTAATGAATACGTTTGATCGCCTCTGACCTCTTGTAAAGAAAACGTAGGGGCTTTCACAAAAAGTCTCCTTTCGCATATAGATTTAAGGTAACCTTATCAAAATTCTGGTTCTAATCAAAATGTTTGATGCGTAGAGTGGATTTGTATAAACTTTCAGAAAATGTTTGACACTAATGCATTGCCTTGCTAAAATAATACTCAATCAAAGTAATTGAATATTCGTTCTTATCTAGAGAGGCGGAGGGACTGGCCCTATGAAGCCCGGCAACCGTCAAACCATTTGGTTTGAAAAGGTGCCAATTCCTGCAGGTATGATGCCTGGAAGATAAGCGGAGCTGATTTCTATAATCCAGCCTCTCTGTCTTTCAGAGAGGCTTTTTTATATTCAATGAGCGTGATGGGAGTGATCGGAGTTGGGAAGAGAGACGGTATACGAGGACCAACGGATATCCATTGGCTCGTTCGTTCTCGAATCAGGAAAAGAACTTGATGGGGTTGAACTTGCATATGAACGAGTAGGACCGAAGGAAGCACCAGTCATTCTAGTCTGTCATGCACTAACGGGCAATCAGTATACGGTTGGAAGGAAACAAGATGGTTGGTGGGAAGGTCTGATCGGTCACGGGAAGTATGTAGATACCACTGAGTTTCAAGTAATTACATTCAACGTATTAGGCGGTTGTAATGGTTCGACGGGACCATTATCTCGTAATCCGTCTACAAACAGACCGTATCAGGCGGATTTTCCCTTCATAAGCGTGAGGGATATGGTTCATTCTCAAAAGCGAGCACTTGAAGCACTCGGTATCGATCGCCTTCATGCCGTGATCGGTGGGTCGCTTGGAGGCATGCAGGTGCTTGAGTGGGGAATTCTTTACCCTGATGCGATGGAGCACCTTGTTCCATTAGCTGTGACACCATCTTTGAGTGCTTACGGAATTGCCTATAATGCCATATCAAGACATGCCATAACGACTGACCCTGAATGGAAGGGAGGGTATTATGATCAAACGCAACCTCCCGCATCGGGGTTAGCAACAGCACGTATGATCGGAATGATTTCGTACCGAACTGATGAGATGTTTCAGAAGAAATTTGGAAGAAGGGTCATTGCAAAACCTGAAGATCACCATGATGAGGCTCTTTACGATGTCGAATCTTACCTTCAATACCAGGGTAAAAAGCTAGTTGGTCGGTTTGATGCCAATAGCTATTTGTACTTATTAAAAGCAATGGATGACCATGATATTACCAGGGGAAGGGACGCACCTATTGAAGAAGTGAAGGCAAATGTTTTAGCAATTAGTTTTAAAGGTGATTTAATTTACCCTCCTAAAGATCTTGAAGCTTTATTTTCGCTAAAGGCGCGTTTTACGATCGTTGATACAAAGTATGGTCATGATGGATTCCTCGTTGAATTTGAGAGATGGGGGCAATTGATCAGAGAACATATACAAGAACCTTCAAAAATACAAAGGAGTGGATAAGAGATGGCAGAGAAGCGTTATAACTTAGAAACGATTGGCATTCATGGTGGTTTACAGGCAGATCCAGCTACGGGAGCGAGAGCGCTACCGATCTATCAATCCAACGCTTACAAATTTAATAGCACAGAACATGCAGCTGATTTGTTTGGTTTAAAAGAAGAAGGGTTTATTTATTCTAGAATTGGTAATCCGACGGTAGGAACGCTTGAAGAACGGGTTGCGGAGCTTGAAGGCGGAATTGGAGCACTCGGTCTTGCAAGTGGTATGGCAGCTATTACGAACGCGATCTTAAATATTGCGAATAGCGGTGATGAAATTGTTTCTGCTTCTACTTTATATGGCGGCACATATAACCTTTTTTCAACGACGCTTCCTAAATACGGCATAAAAACCAACTTTGTTGATCCGAAAGATCCGGAATCGTTTAGAAGTGCGATTACACCTAATACAAAAGCAATTTTTGCAGAAACGATCGGTAATCCAGGTCTTCACGTACTCGATATCGAGAAAGTGGCTGAAATCGCTCATGAAGCTGGCATTCCGCTTATCATCGACAATACCTTTGCAACACCGTATTTATGTAGACCGATCGAGCATGGTGCTGATATTGTTATTCATTCTGCGACGAAGTGGCTTGGTGGAAATGGTTCAACGATGGGCGGTTTGATCGTCGATAGTGGAAAGTTCGATTGGAATTCATCTAAATTCCCAGGTTTTATCGAACCAGATCCTTCCTATCACAACATCGTTTATGCAGAGGCCCTGCCTGAAGCAGCTTTCATCATAAAAGCTCGCGTTCAACTATTACGAGACACAGGCGCCTCATTGAGTCCTTTTAACGCTTTCCAAATCGCATTAGGAATTGAGACACTTCACGTTAGAATGAAGGAACATGTTGCGAACACGCGTAAAATCGTTACCTACTTGAAAGAAAATCCGGCAGTTGAATGGGTGAGTTATCCTGAAGAAGAAAATCATCCGTCAAAGACCTTAGCTGCAAACTATTTACCAAAAGGTGCGGGAGCAGTAGTCGTCTTCGGAATAAAAGGCGGCCGCGAAACCGGAGCAGGAATTATTAACTCAGTAAACCTGTGGTCACATGTGGCGAACGTTGGGGATGCAAAAAGCTTGATCATTCATCCTGCAAGCACAACTCACCAGCAGTTAAGTGCAGAAGAACTAACCGCTGCGGGTGTTCGAGATGACTTGATCCGCTTGTCGGTAGGCATCGAACATATCGATGATCTTATCGACGATTTGGATCAGGCAATTACAAAAGCAAGAATAGAAGCAAGTGTATAGCAAAAACTAAATAAATTACTCTTATCCAGAGAGGCAGAGGGACTGGCCCGATGATGCCCGGCAACCTTTAAGCAAGATGCTTAAAAAGGTGCTACTTCCTGCAGAATAGCTACTATTCTGAGAGATAAGAGGAGGCAAAAGCCCTCTTCTTATTGAAGTGGGCTTTTTTTATATTTACTACAACACAATTACTGGAGGAATTACAATGACACAACAATATCAGTTCGACACACTTTCCCTACACGGGGGCCAATCCCCAGATCCAACGACTGGCTCAAGAGCAGTACCGATTTATCAAACGAGCTCGTACGTTTTTCATGATAGCGAACATGCCGAGCGATTATTTTCTCTTGATGAACCAGGAAACATTTACTCCCGGATTGGAAATCCCACGGTGGATGTTTTTGAGAAACGAATGGCTCTGCTTGAAGACGGGGTCGCAGCGGTTGCAACTTCATCAGGTCAGGCGGCAATCGCACTTTCTATTCTGAATATCGCAAGTGCGGGTGACGAGATCGTAGCGGCTTCTAACTTATACGGCGGTACTTATAACTTATTTGCGGTAACCCTCCCGAGATATGGGATCAACGTAAAGTTTGTCGATCCAACAGATCCAGAAAACTTTAGAAAAGCGATAACTGATAAAACAAAAGGTGTTTTCGCTGAAATCATCGGGAACCCAAGCTTGTCTGTACTAAATGTAGAAAAAGTCTCAGCAATCGCACATGGAGCAGGCATTCCATTGATCGTCGATAATACGTTTGCCACTCCATACGCATGTAAGCCACTCACTTTAGGAGCAGATATCGTTGTACATTCTGCGACGAAGTGGATTGGTGGCCACGGTACATCGATTGGAGGAGTAGTCATCGACGGAGGTCGTTTTAATTGGAACTCTCCGAAGTTTCCAACGTTCACTGAACCTGACGATAGCTACAACGGCATTCGCTATGCGATTGATTTTGCGACTCTTGCGTTCAGCACAAAATTACGTGTCCAGCTCCTTCGTGACTTTGGGTCATGTTTGAGTCCATTCAATGCCTTTCTTCTTTTACAAGGACTTGAGACGCTTCATCTCAGAGCGGAAAAACATAATGAGAATGCACTTAAGCTAGCAACCTATTTACAAGATCATCCTGCAGTAGAGTGGGTTAGCTATCCTGGTCTTCCAAGTCATCCTTCCTATCATGATGCGAAAGAAATTTTAACAAATGGTTTTGGTGCAGTTGTGAACTTTGGCATAAAAGGAGGAAAGGAAGCAGGCCGAAAGCTCATTGATCATGTTTCGCTTTGGTCTCACCTTGCAAATGTGGGGGATGCAAAAAGCTTGATCATTCATCCAGCGAGTACGACTCATCAGCAGTTGAGTAGAGAGCAGCTAGAGAAAGCAGGAGTAAAAGAAGAACTGATTCGCCTATCTGTCGGTGTAGAAGGTGCAGACGATTTAATCTTCGACTTGGATCAATCGCTTCGTAAAGCGACAGGTCTAGAAACGGATACTCGTATCGTCATCAATGATGAAGGTGAAATTCAATGGGCGCTTCAAAGTCCTTATGAAAAAGAAGTGATCGATGGTGTTGAAACGCAAAGACAGAAAACACTTGCCGTCGTTGGTCTAAGTGGGAACGAATCGCGACCAAGTCACCGATTAGCAAGGAAGATGCAAAGGCTAGGATACAAGATAATCCCTGTGAATCCGAAGGCAGATACAATCCTAGGTGAAAAAGCGTATCCCGATTTAAAAAGTGTCCCACATTTCATTGATGTCGTGCAGGTGTTTAGAAGTCCTGAGGCAGCTGTTGAAATCGCAAGGGAAGCAGGGGAGATCAAGCCACGAATCTTCTGGCTGCAAGAAGGGGTGGTATCTGAAGAAGCTGCACAAATAGCAGCAGACGCTGGATTACAAGTTGTTCATAATCGATGCACATATAAAGAAGCCCAGAGGCTAAGAGGCACGATTTCAACATATGCATGTGAACTTTAAAAAGGAGAGGGAGAAACCATTATGAAGAGAATTCCATGGATTGATTTAAGAAGTTTCGTTGCACTCGCTCTAATCGCGGCGTTGATTATTAGTGCAGGCTGTTCTTCTTCAGACGCTTCTTCAAAGGAAGGGCCTGATGAAATCAGAGTGGATTACGCTTACTATTCTCCTACTAGTCTTGTGGTGAAGAAGCAAGGGCTTCTTGAAGAGGAGTTTGAGGGCGAGGACATCAACATCGAATACGTCTTGAGTCAAGGAAGTAACAAAGCGCTTGAATTCTTAAATAGTAACAGTATTGATTTTGGTTCAACGGCAGGTGCAGCGGCACTGATGGCAAAAGCAAAAGGCGCACCGATTAAAAACGTGTATATTTATTCAAAGCCAGAATGGACAGCACTCGTTACTGGAAAAGATTCAAGTATTCGTAGTGTAGAAGATTTAAAAGGTAAAAAGGTAGCCGCAACGCTCGGAACGGATCCTTACATCTTCTTGCTTCGTTCTTTGAATGAAGTGGGGTTAACTCAAGATGATGTTGAACTTGTGAATCTTCAGCATGGAGACGGTGCCTCTGCCTTAAGTACTGGTCAGGTGGATGCATGGGCAGGACTGGACCCTCATATGGCGCGTCTTGAATTAGAAACAGGAGCAGACCTTTTTTATCGAAACGCAGATCTGAATACGTATGGTTTCTTAAACACACGGACAGAGTTTGCTGAAAAATATCCTGAACACGTGAAACGAGTGATTAGCGTTTACGAGAAAGCTAGAAAATGGGTGATCGAACACCCGCAAGAGGCAGCTGAGCTATTAGCTGAAGAAGCTGATATCCAACTTGACGTAGCAAAAAAGCAGCTGGAAAGAAATGATTTCTCAAGTCCCGTACCTGGTGAAGAACAGAAGAAAGCGATTGTTGAAGCAGGAAACGTACTGCAAAAAGGGGAGATTATTGAGCCAGATGTTGATATTAAAACGTTAACGGATGAATTGATCGATCCATCGTTTGCGGAAGAAGTCATCCAGAACTAGAAAGGGGATAAGATCCATGGCAAAAAACCATACGGAAGCAATCCCCTTAAAGGGGATTACAGGTAAGGCCTCGCCTAAACCGTTCAATTTACATCCGATTCTTATTGGAAGTATTCTCCCGCTCATTTTGTTAATCGTTTGGGAGTCTCTAAGTCGTTTAGGGGTGCTGCCTTCTTACCTACTTCCAGCTCCAACGGTAATCTTTAATACAATCGTCGATTTAGGAGCCGATGGTACTCTTTTTGGCCATATTGGCATTACCCTTTATCGGATTTTATTAGGGTTCCTCTTAGGTGCGGGGATTGCCTTACTACTCGGTTCTTTTGTAGGAATTTATCGTAAAGCTGAGCAATTTTTTGATCCGATCATCCAAGCCTTTCGCTCGATTCCATCGCTAGCTTGGGTTCCTCTTTTTATTCTATGGATGGGAATCGCAGAAGCATCGAAAGTGACACTGATTGCTGTAGGCGTTTTTTTCCCAGTCTACCTAAATGTTGTGAGTGGAATTTTGAGCGTCGATCGTCAATTGATCGAAGTAGGAAAAATGTATGGATTAAATAGTTTTCAATTAGTAAAACGAATTATTCTCCCTGCTTCACTACCTTCTTTTCTTATCGGCCTTAGAAGTGGTCTAGGGCTTGGATGGATGTTTGTCGTTGCAGCTGAATTGATGGGTGCAAGTCAAGGATTAGGATATTTGCTGGTTCTTGGGCAGAACACATACTCACCAGAGCTAATTATTGCAAGCATCGTTCTCTTTGCTCTGCTTGGAAAAGTGAGCGATGCGATATTGAAGGTAGTCGAGAACAGATCGCTGCATTGGCAGGATCGAATGGAACAGCGGTAAGGGGGAGTCAAAATGAGTTTACAAATACGAAATGTGAGTAAAGAGTTTGAGAGTCGAAAAGCCATTAGCAACATTTCGTTTCATGCAGAAAGTGGCGAAATCATCGGGATACTTGGAACGAGTGGATGTGGGAAGAGTACATTGCTACGAGCGGTTTCAGGATTAGATACATCGTATACTGGCGATGTCATCATCGATGGAGAGGTGTGCAACCATGTTGATGAGAAACTAGGATTCATTTTTCAGCAGCCGAGGCTTATGCCATGGTTATCCGTCATAGACAACGTATCGTTTGGTTTAAAAGGAACGAAAGAAGAGAAGCGCTCAAGCGCAGCGAAGTACCTTGATCTTGTTGGCCTAAAAGGCAATGAAAAAGACTTTCCAAAACAGCTTTCTGGTGGAATGGCGCAGCGGGTTGCGATTGCAAGGGCGCTTGTAACATCACCGCAGTATTTGTTATTAGATGAGCCTTTTAGCGCACTCGACGCATTTACGAAAATGAAGCTTCAAGATTTATTATTAGAAATATGGGAGTCTTACAAAACAACGATTTTGCTCGTTACTCATGACATTGAAGAAGCGCTATACCTTTGTGACAGGCTCATCATTCTTAAGGGTCAGCCTGGAAGGAAAGAAGAAGAAATTATAATTGATGAACCACGACCTCGATCTCGAGGAAGTGTAAAACTCGCAGAATACAAAGAACAAATTTTAGAGAGGTTGGAATTGACCACACCTGCAACCGTCAGTGGAGGGACCAGCATATGAGCATTACACTACCAAAACAGATTTCATCTCAAGCGAAGTATACGAACCTTGAAAGTTATGAAGAAGCATACGCAACATTTCAGTGGGAAAGTGTCGATCGATTCCTTCATCGTTCTGGGAAAATGAACGTCGCTTATGAATGCATCGACCGACACGTTGAAAATGGATTTGGAAATAAAGTTGCATTGCATTATGTTAATGAAGATGAAAAAAGATCGTTAACGTTTGAAGAAGTGAAAATCAAGACGGATCATTATGCAGCTGCACTCAGAAAGCACGGTGTAAAGAAAGGGGAAAGGGTTTTTGTATTCCTTCCTAAAAATCCTGAATGCTATATTGCCATACTCGCAGTGATTAAAATCGGAGCAATCGCAGCTCCTTTGTTTGAAGCATTTATGGAAGAAGCAGTGAAAGATCGCATCAACGATTGTGGAGGTACAGCGCTCCTTACCGATCGAGAACTTCAAAAAAGAGTGCCTGCAAATGAAATACCTACTCTTCGTCTTATTCTCACAACCGAAGAGGTGGAAAGAACTCAGGTAGACGAAGAGCAACAAATAGAGTGGGCAGATCCTGAGGATGGTTTTTTACTTCACTATACAAGTGGTTCAACAGGAAAGCCAAAGGGCGTTCTTCATGCTCAACGTTCCTTGGTTCACCATTTTCAGTCAGGGAAATGGGTACTTGATATAAAAGATACAGACGTGTATTGGTGCACCTCTCACCCTGGGTGGGTAACAGGAAGCGTATATGGTTTGTTTGCTCCTTGGTTAAATAAAGCTACGATCGTCATTAACGGAGGCCGCTTTAAAGCTGAGGATTGGTATAGCTTAATCGATGAGCTGAAAGTCACAATCTGGTATAGTGCACCAACTGCGTTTCGGATGTTGATGGCAAAAGAAGATATAGTAGAAAACTATCGCTTAACATCATTACGACATATTTTGAGCGTAGGAGAACCGTTGAACCCAGAAGTGATTCAGTGGGCATCCCGGGTATGGGGGCAACGAATTCATGATACGTGGTGGATGACAGAAACAGGCGGACACCTGATCGTGAACTTCCCTGGTGAGAAGATTAAGCCTGGTTCGATGGGACGTCCGTTTCCAGGTGTAAAGGTTGGGATCCTAGATGAGAACGGAAACGAGGTTCCTGTCGGAAATACAGGACAGCTTGCTGTTCGAGCACCGTGGCCAGGATTAATGAAAACGATCTGGAACAACAAGGAGAAGTATGAAAGCTATTTTCCTTATCCTGGTTGGTATGTGTCAGGTGACCTAGCTTATAAAGATGAGGAAGGATTTATATTCTTCCAAGGTCGAGATGACGATATGATCAATTCTTCAGGTGAACGAATCGGTCCATTCGAAGTTGAGAGTCAATTGATCACCCACCCTGCTGTTGCTGAAGCAGGCGTGGTCGGTAAACCCGATAAACTACGAGGTGAAATCGTTAAAGCTTATATCACCTTACGAAACGGTTATGAAAAAAACGACCAACTTCTAGATGAGATTCGCCAACATGTAAGAAAAAATTTGGCTGCCCATGCGGCTCCAAGAGAAATTGAAGTACTCGAAGAGCTTCCTAAAACAAAGATTAGCGGAAAAATATTAAGAAGAGTACTAAAAGAATGGTCAGCAGAATAACGGGGGTGGAGATGATGGAAACATTACATGTAGCGTTAATTGGTTTTGGAACAGTAGGCAAAGGGGTTTATGAGAGTATTGAAAAACAGCGTGAACAATTAGAGGCTTTACTGAGAAAAAAGGTGTCGATGGAAGCGATTTTGATTCAAAACGGTGAAATAAAGCGAGAAGTAGACGATCGCGTGTTGGTAACGACGGATGTTGACGAGTTATTAAATCTACCAAAGCTTGATGTCGTATTCGAAGCGATTATAGGAGTTGAACCTGCTCATACGTATTTGTCTAGATTCATAGAAAAAGGCTGTCATGTTATTTCTGCTAATAAAGAGCTACTTGCTAATTCCGGTAATGAACTTAGGAAGTTAGCAGAAAAGCACAACGTAGGACTTAGATATGAAGCGGCAGTTGCAGCATCTATTCCGATTCTTAGCACGTTGCGAGAGGGAATCAGAAGTAACCAGATCAAAGAGATAAGCGGAATTCTGAACGGAACTTCCAATTTTATTCTCAATGAGTGTCAAGTGAGCGGGTTGTCTTTTGAAGAAGCACTCCGATCAGCACAAGAAAAGGGCTATGCAGAGGCAGACCCTACGAACGATGTCGACGGCTGGGATGCATTTTACAAGATTCTCATTCTCTCTGATCTTGTTTATGGAAAACAGCCTGAATGGGAAAGTATCACTAGAAAAGGAATTAGGGAAGTGACCAGCTTTCATATTAAGAAAGCTGAGGCACTTGGTCTTAGAATTAAACATATCGCAAGTCTTAGTTTACAAAATGAGGAGCCAGTTATTTCTGTGGAGTCTATTGCAGTTTCAGAAGCCCACCCTTTTTTCAATGTGACAGGTGTTAACAATGCGCTATCTATTGCTGGTAATCTCGCAGGTAACATAACGTTAACTGGTCCCGGTGCAGGAGCAGATCCTACAGCGAGCGCAATGGTAGAAGATTTATTAAGCATCGACCGAAACAGCACTGAACCTGTTTACTATTCCCGAATAGAAAAGGGGAATGCTGTTGAAGAGAATTTCTTGTTGATCGGAGACGATTCAGAAGTAAGGGAACTCGAAGTACTTCCTACCTCAGAGAAAGGAGCTTACTATGTCACAGGCAAAAGAAGTGAAGTAGAAGCATTACTGGAACATAGTAAAACGAGCCTCTACCCTCTCCAAGGTCTGACCCTAAATCATTCTACTTCTAGATTAGCGGTGGTTTAGTTACTCCCCCTCTCGAACTGAGAGGGTTCAACCTGTTGGGAAACCTAGGATATTCTATTCCCTACAAGGTAGCAGTTAGATTAGGATACTATCAACTCAAAATAAAATTTTCCGAGTGATTATGTTATTCATATCATTGCAAGTTAGTGTTTTTTTGAATTAAAAACCAGAGCACATTGCAGATTGGAGCGGAAGGATGCTCGACTCCTGCGGGACATGCGGGACAGGTGAGTTCCCGCAGGAGCGTAAGCGACGAGGAAGCTCAACGCCCGCCCCGCGGAAAGCGAGCATCCTGGAGCGGAAATCTCACTATATCGTTGGTAGGAGCTTTAAAGCTTTCACGACAGACTGTCCCCTCTCAAATTGAGAGGGGGTTTTTACTTTTTTGCGATGTAAGCGCTTTAATAAAATTTACAATAAAAACCTTGATGTCATGTAATCTCACTCTAGATGGGATTGTAAGCGGTTGCAAATAAACAGATATATCTAAATAGTCTAAAAACTTTCAGAAAGGGTGTTGACCTTCTGTGGAAACGGGAGTATTATTGTCCTCAATTAAACAAATTATTTAAACAATTCACACACATTGAACAAGGACCTGACTCGTTTTGGTCCTTGAAATTAAACTTGACGCTTTAATGCGTCTATTACCAAAAGGAAAGGAGTGAACAAGGTGAGTGAACAATGGATCTACCTTAACGGAGAATTTGTAAAAAAAGAAGATGCCAAAGTATCGGTATACGATCATGGCTTTCTATACGGCGATGGGGTGTTCGAAGGAATTCGCATGTATGACGGAAACGTATTCCGACTAAAAGAACATCTTCAGCGACTTTTCGACTCAGCTCATTCAATCATGCTAAATATTAACTATACGATGGAGGAACTGACCGACATTATCGTTCAGACATTGAAGAAAAACGACCTTCAAGATGCTTACATTCGTATCGTTGTATCACGAGGCGTGGGAAATCTTGGGCTTGATCCATTCACATGCAAAGAACCTCAAGTGATTGTTATTGCAGAATCACTAGCCTTGTTCCCTAAACATCTATACGATACAGGAATTGAGATCGTAACGGTAGCAAGTCGAAGAAACCGTTCGGACGTTCTTAGTCCTAAAGTGAAATCATTAAATTACTTGAACAATATTTTGGTTAAAATCGAAGCGAACCTTGCCGGAGTGAGTGAAGCACTCATGCTAAATGATCAAGGCTATGTTGCGGAAGGTTCTGCAGATAATATATTTATTGTCAAAGGCAACGTAATTAAAACGCCACCTGGATATGTTGGCGCACTAGAAGGCATTACGCGAAATGCCATCATGGAACTAGCGAGAGAAAAAGGATATGAGATGCGAGAAGAAACGTTCACTCGACACGATGTGTATGTTGCGGATGAAGTTTTCCTTACAGGAACAGCTGCAGAAGTGATTGCCGTCGTTAAGGTAGATGGAAGAGTGGTCGGTGAAGGCCGACCAGGTAAAACGACGAATAATCTTCTGAAAGCTTTCAGAAATATTGTGACGACAGATGGCGTAAGCGTATACCCATCTAAGCGAGACGTTCAAGCGGGTTAAGGATCAAAATTGAATAAATAAAATCAATGACGAGGTAAAAGGTGCAGGATCGAGTGGTTACCAGAGAGCCGGTGTAGGTGGAAGCCGGTATTACTCCCTGCTCCGACATCCCCTCTGAGTGTTGATCTGAAATGAGCAACTTAGGATCAGCCAGGTGTTTTACAACACTTGTTATCAAAAAACAGCATTAGCTGTTACTGAGGTGACGAAGTTTGTCACAAATGTAGGGTGGTACCGTGAAAGTCTTTTCGCCCCTACGGACCGTATAAAGCGGCGTGGGGATGAGAAGGCTTTTTTTCTTTAGCAATAACTAGTTGGATGAAAAAGCTCATCAATAAGCATTGGAGGGATCAACAGTATGCGGGCGAAGGCAAGAAATGAAGCCGAAGCTGTTACAACGGAGATGACCGGAGCGGATATTCTGATCGATTCATTGAAGAAAGAAAATGTTGAAGTGCTGTTTGGCTATCCGGGAGGTGCGGTGTTATCAATTTATGACGCACTTTATCGTTCACCGATCAAGCACATCCTATCAAAGCATGAACAAGGTTCGATTCATGCTGCAGAAGGATACGCGAGAGTAAGCGGTAAGCCTGGTGTTGTCATTGCCACATCTGGTCCTGGTGCGACGAACCTCGTGACAGGCATTACTGACGCCATGATGGATTCGTTGCCAATCGTTATTTTTACAGGTCAAGTTGCGAGCAATGTGATCGGCACAGACGCTTTCCAAGAAGCTGATGTTATGGGGATCACATCTCCGATTACAAAGCATAATTTTCAGGTGCGCGATGTAAAAGACCTTCCTAGAATCATTAAAGAAGCTTTTCACATCGCCTCAACAGGGCGCCCAGGCCCAGTTCTCGTTGACATCCCTAAAGATGTTTCGAACATGAAAATGGTTCCGGGTGATGAGTGCAAGGTGAACCTGCCAGGCTATCAACCAACCTTTTCTCCTAATGTCTTACAAATTAAGAAACTAGCAGATGCAATAGGAACAGCGAAGAAACCGGTTATTTTAGCTGGTGCTGGGGTTCTTCACGCGAATGCTGGGAAAGAGTTGCTTGCATTCTCTGAAAGGCACGAAATACCTGTAGTCAACACTCTCTTAGGCTTAGGAAGCTATCCAGGGAAGCATCCACTCTTTCTTGGAATGGGCGGAATGCATGGTACGTATACAGCCAACATGGCGCTTTATGAATGCGATCTACTCATCAGCATCGGAGCGAGGTTCGATGATCGCTTGACAGGAAATCTGGATCATTTTGCTAGGCATGCAACGGTTGCTCATATCGATGTTGATCCAGCAGAGATCGGAAAAAACATCCCTACTCAAATACCGATTGTTTCAGACGCGAGGGAGGCGCTTAGAAGTTTACTCGATACTGAAACAAGAACCCCTGAGACGGAGGAGTGGCGCAAACAACTTGCCCAGAAGAACGAAGACTATCCTCTTTGGTACAAATCGGACACAGAAGAATTCTTGCCTCAGCGCGTGATCGAACTCGTCCATAAGCATACGAAAGGGGACGCCATCATCACGACAGATGTTGGGCAACACCAAATGTGGGCAGCTCAATATTATTCTTTTGCTGATCCGAACAAATGGGTGACTTCAGGGGGATTAGGAACGATGGGCTTTGGTTTTCCGGCTGCGATCGGTGCCCAGCTAGCGTTTCCTGACCAAACCGTCGTCTCGATCACTGGAGATGGAGGGTTTCAAATGACCCTTCAAGAACTTTCCGTTCTTCAAGAGCTGAACTTGCCTGTAAAAGTAATCATCGTGAACAATCAATCGCTAGGAATGGTACGACAGTGGCAGGAAGCTTTCTATGAACAGCGTTACTCTCAGTCTCTCATACCGGTTCAACCTGATTTCGTAAAGCTAGGTGAAGCTTATGGAATTAAGGCCTATCAAGTGCATACAGAGGAAGAGGCTGAAGCAGTCTTCAGTGAAGCTTTCGCCCATAGAGATCCTGTATTGATCGACTGCAGGGTAAGTGGTACTGAGAATGTATATCCAATGATAGCGCCTGGTAAAGGTCTTCATGAAATGATCGGGGTGAAACCATGAAGCGAATTGTGACAGCTACAGTCATCAACCAAAGCGGGGTATTAAACCGAATCACTGGGTTGATGACGAAAAGACAGTTCAATATCGAGAGTATCACAGTTGGTCATACCGAAACGGAAGGTATTTCAAAAATGACGTTTGTAGTGAATGTTGAAGGCGATGGAAAGATTGAACAGCTGATCAAGCAGTTAAACAAGCAAGTAGATGTATTGAAAGTGTCTGACATTACAGATCAGGCCATCGTTGTAAGAGAACTCGCGCTGATCAAAGTCGTTAGCAATGCACAGGTTAGAAGCGAACTTTCGGGAATAATCGAACCTTTCCGAGCTTCCATCATCGATGTAAGCCGGGAAAACTTAACGGTTCAAGTAACGGGCGATTCAGATAAGATCGAGGCGATCATTGATCTCTTAAGACCATATGGAATCAAAGAGATGGTTCGCACGGGAATAACAGCTTTCCCAAGAGGGAGTCAAAGATCTGTAACTGATCTAAAACAATACTCAATTCTTAATTAATCAACCAAATTTAGAAGGGATGGAGAATCATGGCAAAAGTTTACTATAACGGAGATATCAACGAAGGTGTACTGAAGGATAAGAAAATCGCGGTAGTAGGTTACGGTTCACAAGGGCATGCACATGCACAAAACCTAAGAGAAAGCGGATTTGACGTAACGATTGGCCTACGGAAAGGGCGTTCTTGGGATCAGGCAGCTGAGGATGGATTTGATGTAAAGTCTGTTAAAGATGCAAGTGAAGAAGCGGACGTTGTGATGGTTCTTCTTCCTGATGAATACCAGCCGGATGTGTATAAAGAAGAAATCGAACCAGGTCTAAAAGCAGGAAATGCGCTAGTGTTTGCTCACGGCTTCAACGTTCATTTTAATCAAGTGGTTCCTCCGTCAAATGTAGATGTCTTCCTAGTTGCACCTAAAGGTCCAGGGCACCTTGTAAGAAGAACATTCGCTGATGGTGCTGGTGTTCCGGCATTGTTCGGTGTTTACCAAGACGTAACTGGAGAGGCGAAAGAACTTGCTCTCGCTTATGCAAAAGGAATCGGCGGAGCGCGTGCAGGAGTTCTTGAAACATCATTTAAAGAAGAAACAGAAACAGATCTATTTGGAGAGCAAGCTGTCCTTTGCGGCGGTCTAACGTCACTTGTTAAAGCTGGATTCGAAACGTTAACCGAAGCAGGATACCAGCCAGAAGTCGCTTACTTTGAATGTCTACACGAGCTGAAGCTCATCGTTGATTTGATGTATGAAGATGGAATTGCCGGTATGCGTTATTCTATTTCAGACACTGCTCAGTGGGGTGACTTTGTATCGGGACCACGCGTCGTGGATGCAGATACAAAGCAGCGTATGAAGGATATCCTAGAAGAAATCCAAACAGGAAAATTTGCGAAAGGGTGGATTCTAGAGAACAAGCTGAACAGACCTGAGTACCATGCGATCAATGAGAAAGAAAAGCAGCACCCTATCGAACAAGTTGGAAAAGAACTAAGAGCAATGATGCCGTTCGTTAAGCCAAAATCCAAGAAGGAAGTGGTTTCAAGTGCAAAAGATTAATGTATTCGATACGACGCTTAGAGATGGGGAACAGTCAGCGGGTGTCAATCTGAATGCATTAGAAAAACTGGAAATCGCGAAACAGCTTGAAAGGCTAGGAGTCGATATTATGGAAGCGGGTTTCCCAGCCGCTTCCAAAGGCGACTTCGAGGGTGTGAAGAACATTGCGGATACTGTACGAAATGTTTCTGTAACTGGTCTTGCTAGAGCGAATAAAACAGACATCGATACAGCATGGGAAGCCTTGAAGGGCGGTGCGGATCCAAGGCTTCACGTATTTCTTGCAACATCTCAGATACACATGACACACAAATTGAAAAAGACGCCGGAACAAGTGGTTGAAACCGCTGTTGAAGCTGTAAGGTATGCAAAGACGATGTTTCCTAAAGTTCAGTGGTCAGCAGAAGATGCCTGTCGTTCAGACCGAGCGTTCCTTGCAAAGATCATTACTGAAGTGATCGAAGCTGGTGCTACTGTCATCAATATACCTGACACTGTAGGGTATCGTAGTCCGCAAGAATATGGTGAACTATTCACGTATTTGAGAAACAACGTACCTAATATCGATCGAGTGGCACTTTCTGCTCATTGTCACGATGATTTAGGGATGGCTGTAGCAAACTCTCTAGCTGCGATCGAATGTGGTGCTACTCAGATTGAAGGAACGATTAATGGAATTGGTGAGCGTGCAGGAAATGCTGCGATTGAAGAAGTAGCCGTTGCCCTTCGAATAAGAAATGATTTCTACAACGCTGAAACGAACTTGAAATTAGATGAAATTAAACGAACGAGTACGCTAGTCAGTAAGCTGACTGGAATGGCAGTGCCAGGAAATAAGGCGGTTGTTGGAGCAAATGCGTTTGCTCATGAATCAGGAATTCACCAGGATGGCGTTCTAAAAGAGAAATCAACCTATGAAATTATTAGTCCTCAATTGATAGGTGTTCAATCAAATAGTCTTGTTCTTGGAAAGCATTCTGGTAAGCATGCTTTCAAAGATAAAGTGAAAGAACTTGGTTTTGTTCTGGATGACTCGAAGATTCTTGAGGCTTTTTCAGATTTCAAAGACCTTGCCGATAAGAAAAAACATATTACCGAGGAAGATTTAATCACCCTTCTTACAGACATTCAAACCGATGAAACGGTTGAGAAATATGAGATTCATAGTATTCAAGTACAGTATGGTACTGCTAACATTCCGACGGCAACCATTTCGATGGTCTCACCTGATGGGTCGATGCTGCAACAAGCTGGAACGGGTTCAGGTAGTGTAGAAGCAATCTATAACACGATCGAGCTGATGATTCCGGGTACGTTACAACTACAAGACTATCGTTTAAGCTCAGTCGGTGGCGGGCGTGATGCTCTAGCTGAAGTACATGTCCGAGTATTGTATAACGGAATCGAATCGAGTGGTAGAGGTACTGCCCAGGATGTACTAGAGGCTTCGGCCAATGCATATCTAAATGGAGTGAACCGTACGCTCGCTCGTGAAAATTATTTAGTGAAAAAGCAAGCTCACGTTTAAAAAGGAGGTTATATAGGATGAAGAAAACAGTTGCGGTATTACCAGGAGACGGAATTGGCACAGAGGTGATGGAGGGAACGATCAAGGTTCTCAATGCCGTAGCAGATCGATTCGGCCATGTGTTCGAATTTCGAAAAGGCGTCATCGGGGGCGTAGCGATCGATAAAACAGGCGAACCGTTGCCTAAAGAAACACTAGATATGTGTAAGCGATCGGACGCTGTACTCTTAGGCGCTGTAGGTGGACCGAAGTGGGATGATCTGCCTGGAAGACTTCGTCCTGAAAAAGGCCTTCTAACAATTAGAAAAGAGCTTGAATTGTTCGCAAATCTACGTCCGGTCAAAGCCTATGACAGTCTTTTAGAGGCATCACCGTTAAAAGAAGAGCGCATCAAAGGTGTCGATATGCTGATTTTAAGAGAATTAACGGGTGGCTTGTACTTTGGTACACCGAGTGAACGGAGAGAAGGTGGAGAGCGCGTAGTCGATACGCTTTCTTATACGCGTGAAGAAATCGAGCGTATCGTAGATCAAGGATTTAAAGCAGCTAGGAAACGAAAGAAGAAGCTGACGAGTGTCGACAAAGCGAATGTTCTAGAATCGAGCAGGATGTGGCGTGAAATCGTAAATGAAAAAGCAGCCTCTTACCCGGACGTGGAAGTTGAGCATATGCTTGTGGATGCTGCAGCGATGAAAATTGTTCAGAATCCTGCACACTTTGACGTAATCGTAACAGAGAATCTTTTTGGAGATATCTTGAGTGACGAAGCTTCGATGATCACTGGGTCTTTAGGGATGCTTCCATCTGCAAGCCTAAGAAAAGATGGATTTGGCATGTATGAACCAGTACACGGTTCAGCGCCCGATATCGCTGGTAAAAACCTTGCCAATCCACTAGCGATGATCTTATCTGCATCCATGATGTTAAACCATTCGTTCAATATGAAGGAAGAATCTGATGCGATCGATAAAGCTGTGTTGGAAGTTCTTGAAGCTGGGTATTTCACAACTGATCTTGCGGGTGTTGGAAAGCGAAGTCTAAGTACTGATAAGATGGTCGATCAAGTTATCTTTCAATTAGCAGAAGATAATGCTACGGCTGGTATCATGGAAGCTTATGCGTGACAGTGAGGAGGATGGGTGTGGAGCCAAAAACAATTATAGAAAAGATCTGGGAAAAGCACGTTGTGCATAGAGAAGAAGGCAGTCCAGATTTACTTTATATCGATTTACACCTTGTACACGAAGTAACATCTCCGCAGGCTTTTGAAGGATTGCGTATGAATCAGCGGAAGGTCAGACGTCCTGATCTGACCTTCGCTACTATGGATCATAATGTTCCAACGATTGCGCGGCATATCATCAACGATCCTGTTTCAAAGGTACAGATGGAGAAACTAGAAGAAAATTGCAAGGAATTTGGGGTGGAAATTGCTGATATTAACCATCCAGACCAAGGAATCGTCCATGTGATTGGCCCAGAACTAGGGTTGACTCAACCAGGCAAAACAATCGTTTGCGGAGATAGTCATACCTCGACACACGGTGCTTTTGGAGCACTTGCATTCGGGATTGGAACGAGTGAAGTCGAACATGTTCTTTCAACTCAAACTCTTTGGCAATCCTCTCCAAAAACAATTGAAGTCCGAGTGAATGGTCACCCGGGCGCAGGTGTAACGGCGAAGGATATCATTCTTGCAATCATAGCGAAGTTTGGAGTGAATGCTGGAACAGGTGCTATTCTTGAATATACAGGTGAAGCAATTCGAAAGATGTCGATGGAAGAGCGGATGACAATCTGTAACATGTCGATAGAAGCCGGTGCTAAAGCAGGATTAATCAGCCCTGATGAGGTAACGTTTGACTACCTAAAGGGGAAAAGGCATGTTCCACAAGGAGAGGAATTCCAAGCAGCGATATCAGAATGGAAAAACCTTGCTACTGATGAAGGCGCAACGTATGACGACGTTTTAGAGATCCATGCTGATGAGATAGAACCTCAGGTTACGTGGGGTACGAATCCATCTATGGGATCATCCGTCTACGGTAGAGTGCCTTTTCCAGAGGACTATGAAGATCCTGCTGATCAAAAAGCAATCGCACAGGCCTTAACGTATATGGGGTTAACAGCTGGGATGGCAATTCAGGATATAGACATCCAACATGTCTTTATCGGATCTTGTACAAATTCTAGGATTAGTGATTTAAGAGCCGCAGCAAATATTGTTCGTGGAAGGAAAGTACACCACAATGTTCGAGCGCTAGTCGTGCCAGGTTCTAAATCTGTTAAAGAAACAGCGGAAGCAGAAGGACTAGATCAAGTGTTTATTGAGGCCGGCTTCGAGTGGAGAGAAGCGGGATGCAGTATGTGTCTTGCGATGAATGACGACATCGTTCCACCAGGAGAGCGATGCGCTTCTACATCGAACCGAAACTTTGAGGGACGGCAAGGAAATGGTTCTAGAACGCATCTAGTCAGTCCTGCCATGGCAGCCGCCGCTGCTTTGGAAGGCAAATTTACAGATGCAAGAAAAATGAAGCAGCCTGTCGTGTAAAGGAGTGAAATCATGGAACCTATCAATGAATATACAGGTGTCGTCTATCCTCTAGAAAAGGTGAATGTGGACACAGATCAAATAATACCAAAGCAATTTCTGAAGCGGATCGAGCGACAAGGGTTTGGACAGTTCTTATTCTATCATTGGCGTTTCGATGATGATGGACTCGCACGGTCTGATTTCTCTTTAAATGAAGAGCAATACAGGTCGGCTTCAATCCTAGTAGCTGGTAAAAACTTCGGCTGCGGCTCATCGAGAGAACATGCGCCATGGGCTTTATTAGACTACGGATTTAGAGTGATCATCGCACCAAGCTTTGCAGATATCTTTTACAACAACTGTGTGAAAAACGGTATCCTTCCAATCGCTCTTCCTCAAGAAACCGTTGCAGAATTATTTACAAAGGCAAGCGAAGGTTATTCACTCACTGTTCAACTCGAAAACCAATCTATTAGTGATAACGATGGGCTACACGTATCGTTTGAAATCGATCCGTATTGGAAGGAAATGTTGTTGAACGGGTGGGACGAAGTATCTAGAACCCTTTCACTTGAGGATAAAATCGAGCAGTATGAAAATCAAAGAGCGTAAATAAGATAGCATGTTTTCTCCGTATAGAGATACAACTGAAGCATTGGCGCGAGCGCTGTATGGATTGCAGCGCTTTTACGCTGTCAGAAAAGAGGGCTGATTTTAGAGGAGCAGTTGAAACTCTGGCAGCTAGTTTTATTTAAAAATTCGGACTTTTTACTCATCGATTGACACACTAAAAGTCCCATGCTAGAATTCGATTTAGTACTTAACTAGAGTAACGTGTTAATAACTAAATATCTCTTATTCAGAGAGGTGGAGGGACTGGCCCTATGAAGCCCGGCAACCGTCAAACAGCGTGTTTGAGAAGGTGCCAATTCCTGCAAAGCAAATGCTTTGAGAAATGAGAGAAAGACATCGATTTCAAGTGCCTTTCTGCTCATAGCGGAAAGGCATTTTTTATTTCAAAAGGTTTTAAAATCAACCTATTGTGATGGGACATCGTAAGGTAAAAGGATGTGTGCAAATGATTGAGTTAAAAGGTATAAAGAAGACGTTCTTTGCAGCCTCTGGACCAGTAGAAGCGGTGAAGAATACTGATCTTACAATTGAAAAAGGCGAAATTTTCGGAGTTATCGGATATAGTGGCGCTGGAAAGAGTACACTTATCCGCATGTTAAATCTACTTGAGCGACCAACTGAAGGTAGCGTAACAGTAGATGACAAAGCATTATCTAAGTTGAATAACAAGGAACTTCGTCTAGCAAGACAAGAAATCGGAATGATTTTTCAGCATTTTAATATTCTCTGGTCACGTACTGTAAAAGAAAATATTGCGTTCCCTCTTGAAATATCGGGTGTGCCGAAAGAGAAAAGAAAAGCTCGAGTGGACGAGTTGATCAACCTCGTTGGGTTATCGGGAAGAGAAGATGCGTATCCATCTCAACTAAGTGGTGGTCAAAAACAGCGAGTTGGGATTGCGAGGGCACTTGCTAATAACCCTAAAGTGTTACTTTGTGACGAAGCGACATCGGCCCTGGATCCGAAGACCACAGATAGTATTCTCGACCTATTAAAGAAAATTAATAAAGAGCTAGGACTAACGATCGTGTTGATCACTCATGAAATGCACGTGATCAGAAAGATTTGTCATCGTGTTGCGGTCATGGAAGGTGGCAGTGTTGTTGAAGAAGGTCCAGTACTTGATATTTTTCATCATCCCCAGCAGCCGATCACCCGTGACTTTGTAAATCAGCTGAGTGAGCCTGAGGAAATGAAAGAATCGATTACACACCTCACTGAAACTGCAGAAGGGACTCTCGTACAATTTACCTTTGTAAAAGGAGCTACGGGTTCACCTCTTGTAACGAAGTTAATCAGAGAGTTTCAGATCGAAGTGAACATCATTCAAGGGAAGGTCACCCATACTCAGGATGGTCCTTATGGTAAGCTATCGGTCTTACTAAAAGGAGAACAAGCTGCTATTGATAAAGCACTGAGCTATGCACGTGATCAGAAAGTAGAAGTAGAGGTGATTCCAAATGCTTAGTTCACTATTTCCTAATGTACGTTGGGAAGATATGTGGGAAGCGGCATTACAAACGATCTACATGACCGCGATCTCTGTATTCGCAACGTTTATACTCGGCATTGGACTCGGCCTGCTGCTTTTCTTAACTTCAAAGGGAAACGTCTGGGAAAATCGATATATTAATGGTTTTGTTGCAGGGATTGTAAACCTGTTCCGTTCGATTCCATTCATCATTTTAATTATTTTGCTTATTCCACTATCTGTATACATTGTTGGTACGATGCTGGGAGCTAATGCTGCATTGCCAGCACTTATTGCAGGGGCTGCCCCTTTCTATGCACGAATGGTCGAAATCGCTCTAAGAGAAGTAGACAAGGGAGTGATCGAAGCATCCCAAGCTATGGGGGCTACGAATGGCCAGATTATTTTTAAAGTGTTGCTTCCTGAAGCGATGCCAGCATTGATTTCAGGAATCACAGTAACTGCGATCGCTCTAGTGAGCTATACAGCGATGGCAGGTGTCGTTGGGGCTGGAGGATTAGGAGATCTCGCATATCTAGATGGTTTCCAACGAAATAATCCCGACGTGACGCTTGTCGCAACTGTATTAATTCTCGCTATTGTAGCAGTTCTTCAGGTTATTGGAGATGTTACAACGCGAGCTATGGATAAAAGATAAGATATAAAAAAGGAGAGAGAAACCATGAAAAAACTAGTACTACTTTTGTCAGTTGTTGCACTTGCAGCTTTAGCAGCTTGTGGAGGCAATAACGGTGGTAACAGCGAAGGCTCTGAATCAGAAAGTGAAGAAACGAAACTAGTTGTTGGTGCATCAAACGTTCCACACGCTGAGATTCTAGAAAAAGCACAGCCGCTTCTTGAGGAAGAAGGAATTACTCTTGAAATCGAGCGCTTCCAGGATTACATTCTTCCGAACAAAACGCTCGCTAACGGTGAGTTAGATGCGAACTACTTCCAAACAGTGCCTTATATGGAGCTACAAATGGAAGAAAACGATAACTATGATTTCGTAAACGCTGGTGGAATTCATATCGAGCCGATCGGTGTCTATTCACAGGAATATGAAAACCTTGATGCACTTCCTAAAGGTGCAGAAATCATCATGAGTAACTCTGTATCAGACCATGGTCGTATGCTTCAATTGTTAGAAGCAAAAGGTCTAATTAAAATCAAAGAAGGTATCGATCCAACAGATGCACAAGTTGAAGATATTGCTGAAAATCCAAAAGACCTTACCTTTAAAACAAACGTTGAAGCTTCCCTTCTTCCTCAGATCTATAAGCAAGGCGAAGGCGATGCTGTTATGATCAACACGAACTATGCGATCGATGCTGGCTTAAATCCACAAGAAGATGCAATTGCACTTGAAGGGTCTGACTCTCCATACGTGAACGTCATCACTGTTAACAAAGGTGATGAGGATAACGAAGCTGTAAAAACTCTTGTTGAGGTTCTCCGTTCTGAAGATATTCAAACCTTCATTAAAGAAGAGTATGATGGAGCTGTTGTTCCTGTAAACGAATAAATAGCAAGAGGGTTCTCCATATTGGAGAACCCTCTTTTCTATCATTTGTTTAAGAGTACAGGTTTCATCGCATCAGTCAAAGTCTTTGCTGAATGATTTAGCTGATCCATTTCTTCACGAGTAAGATCTAGTTCAATAACTTCTCTTATTCCATTTTTATTAACAATGGCTGGTACACCAATATAAAGGTTCTCTAAGCCATACTCTCCTTCTAACAAAGTAGAAACGGTAAGAATAGAATTTTCGTTACGTAGAATGGCTTTTGTTAATCGGAGAAGTCCCATAGCAATACCAAAATGTGTAGCACCTTTGCGGTTGATGATGTGATAAGCGGCATCACGAACATCAGTGAACAAGGAATCAAGCTCTTCTTTCCCATTCGGGTAATCTTCAATTAATGAAAGTACAGGTCTACTACCTATAGTAGCGTGACTCCACACTGGTAATTCAGTATCACCGTGCTCTCCTAAAATGTAGCCATGAACATTTCTAGAATCTACATGAAAATACTCTCCCAATAAATATCGGAATCTTGCCGTGTCTAAAATCGTTCCGGAGCCAATGACTCTCTCTTTTGGAAGTCCTGAAAATTTCCATGTAGCATAACTAAGGATATCAACGGGATTCGTAGCGACAATGAATATTCCATCGAACTTACTTGCCATCACATTATTTACGATTTCTTTAAATATCTTCGTGTTTTTATCGATCAAATCAAGTCTAGTCTCGCCAGGCGCTTGATTCGCACCAGCGGCAATCACAACGATATCAGCATCACGACAGTCGCTATAATCACCTGCCCAAATTTTCATCTGCGCACCAAAAGGAATGCCATGATTAAGGTCCCTTGCTTCTCCTTCAGCTTTTTCTTTATTGGCATCAATCAATACGAGCTCATTTGCAACTTCTTGATTAAGCAAAGAAAATGCATAGCTAGTCCCTACGAACCCTGTTCCAATGACAACAACTCGTGTTGTTTTACCTTCAAACATATCATCCACTCCTTTATTTCTTATAGTTATATCTTAACGAACATTTCCCTTTATTCATGTGATAAATCTCACATATCGTTTAAATTTTTTTCTCTTTAAATTTATGGATAGCATTGTGATTGTCTTCTCATACTAACTCTGAATAATTGAAGGAGGAATGTGACGTGACGCAAGAACAACAAAATACAAATTTTGCACAAACAGCATTGCATGACTACAAGGAAGGTCTTGGAGTCTTTACTGAGAAAATGCCCCAAATAGCTAAGAAATATAATGCTTTTACAGAAGCTTGTTTTAGAGAGGGTGCGGTTACTAAGAAGGAAAAGCAGATGATTGCTCTTGGAATCTCCATTTTCTCTCAAGATGAGTATTGCATCATCTACCATACGAAAGGGTGCTTAGATCAAGGATGCACGGAAGAGGAAATCCTCGAGACAGTTGGAGTAACTGCAGCTTTTGGTGGAGGAGCTTCCATGAGTCAGGCTGTAACCCTCGTTCAAGAATGTATTACGGATCTTAATCAAATGAAGCATTAAACAACGAGTTTCTTCCATTATATATATGCACGGTAATGGAATTGCTTCTTAAACGAAGGAAAGATAAGATTTATACTTTTCAATATATTCAAAACATAGAAGAGCAGGTTATTTCCTTTGTAATTGGTGTATATGGCATTTGTAGGCGACTGTATTAAAGTGGTAAATTAAGTGAGTAAATAAATAACCAATTACTGAAAGGATTGATTCATTATTAGCCCCTTGCGGTTAAACCACACACCTGAAATGGAAAAGGCAATGTTCCAGTCTCACGGAGTAGGATACGCAGAATATAGCAGGAATTTTAACAAACGAATGCAAGTAGAGCGCGATCGTGACATGGATCATCGCCAAAGTCTGATGTTGGTAAGTGAATTCGACCGTAAATTGCAAAAATGAATCAGCAATACGTTTTTAAAACCAGTCGCTGACTGGTTTTTTATTTTGAAATGAGTACAACATCCGTTGTTTCCCTTATAAGGAAATGATACGCTTATTCTTGGATGAGATTTGAGGTCTGAATAGGACACATAGATGTTGTTAACTCTAGTTAAGGACGCATTTCTCGTTCCTTGATAATAGTTTGGATTTGTTATAAAATTAGAATGAAAATAGATTGAGAATGACTCAGCACACATTCCTTGACATAAACCTTATAGCTAATACAATAAGGAAGGAAGAAGGAATAGTATAAACGTTATTGGAGGTATTCACAAATGGCAGCATCAACTCTTAAGATTGAAAATCTTCATGTTTCCATTGAAGGAAAAGAGATTATCAAGGGACTAGACCTTGAAATAAATGGTGGCGAAATTCATGCAGTAATGGGGCCGAACGGTACAGGAAAGTCTACCCTTGCTTCCGCTATCATGGGACACCCGAAATATGAAATCACTCAAGGTAAAGTATTTCTTGATGATGAAGATGTGCTTGAAATGGAAGTTGATGAGCGTGCGAAAGCGGGCCTCTTCCTTGCTATGCAATATCCAAGTGAAGTAAGCGGGGTTACAAACGCTGATTTCCTACGTACATCAATCAATGCTCGTCGTGAAGAAGGCGATGAAATTTCTCTTATGAAATTCATCAAAAAGCTAGATAGCAAAATGGCTGAGCTTGATATGGGCGAAGAATTTGCTCAGCGTTACCTTAACGAAGGATTCTCAGGCGGTGAGAAAAAGCGTAACGAAATTCTTCAGCTTATGATGCTAGAACCAAAGATTGCAGTTCTTGATGAGATTGACTCTGGTCTAGATATCGACGCTCTTAAAGTTGTTTCAAAAGGTGTTAATGCAATGCGTAATGAAGAGTTCGGTTGCTTAATCATCACTCACTATCAGCGTCTTCTTAACTACATTACTCCAGATAAAGTACACGTAATGATGCAAGGACGCATCGTGAAGTCAGGCGGAGCTGAACTAGCTCAGCGTCTTGAAGCAGAAGGTTACGATTGGATTAAAGAAGAACTAGGTATCAAAGACGAAACAGTTGGCCAAGAAGCGTAAGCAGTAAGGAGGATGACAATGTCAGTGGATACGAAGATTGCATTCGATCAAGATTATGTTCGGTCTTTTTCAGAGAAGCGACAAGAGCCACAGTGGCTCACTCAGCTTCGCCTAATGGCACTAGAGAAGTCAGCAGACCTACCTATGCCAAAACCTGATAAGACGAAAATAGATAAATTTAATTTCACTTCGTTTAAGCACGATGTACCGACAGATGGTATTTCTTCATTAGATGAACTTCCTGAAGATATTAGAGAACTGGTTGCAAAAGACAAGCAGTCAGGTAACCTTCTCGTGCATCGTAATTCAACGCCAGTTTTCAATCAGCTTTCTGATGAACTTAAAAATAAAGGTGTTATTTTCACAGACATCCTAACGGCTGTACAAAACCATAGTGAGCTTGTTGAGAAGTACTTCATGAAGGATGTTATGAAAGTCGATGAGCATCGTTTAACAGCACTTCATACAGCACTTCTTAATGGAGGAACATTCCTATATGTACCTCGTAACGTGGAAGTAGACGTTCCAGTTCAAGCTCTATACTGGCAAGAAGATCCTGAAGCAGGATTATTCAATCATGTGATTATCGTTGCTGAAGACAACAGTTCAGTAACATACGTTGAGAACTATCTATCTTATTCTCATGACGTTGAATCAGTTGCTAACATTATCGCTGAAGTTCACGTTGGGCAGAATGCTCGCGTTACGTTTGGTTCAGTCGATAACTTTGCAAAAGGTGTTACAACGTATGTCAACCGTCGTGCAAACGTAGGACGTGATGGCAAGGTCGATTGGGCTCTTGCTCAGATGAATGATGGAAACACAATTTCAACGAACTCAACGAACCTAGTTGGAGACGGCTCTTATGGTGATTCTAAGACGGTAACGATCGGTCGTGGTGATCAGAAGCAAAACTTTACCAATGAGATGTTCCACCACGGAAAGAACTCTGAAGGTGTTCTTCTCGTTCATGGCGTTCAAAAAGAAAGTGCAAGTGCAATCTTTAATGGCGTTACAAAGATTGAGCACGGCGCTACAAAATCAAACGGTGACCAGACTCAACGCGTTCTTATGATGAATAGCAAGGCAAGAGGGGACGCTAACCCTATCCTTCTTATCGATGAAGACGACGTAATGGCTGGACATGCTGCATCTGTAGGTAAAGTAGATCCACTTCAGCTCTTCTATCTACAAAGCCGCGGAATCAACCGTAAAGAAGCAGAACGTTTGATCATCCATGGTTTCCTTGCTCCAGTTATTAACGAACTTCCAATCGAAGGCGTTAAAAACCGTGCGATCGAGGTAACTGAAAGGAAAGTAAATTAATGTTCGATGTGCAGGATATACGCAAGCAGTTTCCCATTTTACATCAAGAGGTAAATGGGAAACCTCTTGTTTATCTTGATAGTGCTGCAACGTCTCAAAAGCCAAAGCAAGTCATCGATGCAGTTGAGCGTTACTATAAAGAAATCAATTCGAACGTACACCGTGGTGTTCATACGTTAGGGACATACGCCACTGATGCATATGAAGGTGCCAGGGAAAAGGTACGTGAATTTATTCATGCACCTTCCACTGAAGAAGTTATCTTTACGCGTGGTACGACCACAGCTCTGAATATGGTTGCATCAAGCTATGGCCGTCCGAACCTTCAGGAAGGTGACGAAGTTGTCATCACCCCTATGGAACACCACAGTAATATTATTCCATGGCAGCAAGCTGTCAAAGCTACAGGAGCCACGCTTAAATACATTCCTCTTCAAAAAGACGGATCGATTTCGCTTGAAGATGTGGAGAATACGATAACTGAAAATACGAAGATCGTATCTGTTATGCACGTGTCGAACGTCCTCGGGACAATCAATCCGATCAAGGAAATCGCTGCGATCGCTCACCGAAAAGGTGCTGTGATGGTCGTAGATGGTGCACAAAGTACGCCACATATGAAGATCGATGTACAGGACTTAGACTGCGACTTTTTCGCATTTTCTGCACACAAGATGTGCGGTCCTACTGGCATAGGTGTTCTATATGGTAAAAAGCATCTCCTTGAAAACATGGAGCCGTTTGAATTCGGCGGAGAAATGATCGATTTCGTTGGTTTATATGACTCGACGTGGAAAGATCTACCGTGGAAGTTTGAAGGAGGAACTCCTATCATTGCTGGAGCTGTCGGCCTCGGTGCTGCGATCGACTTTTTAAACGAGATCGGAATGGATAACATTAAAGCACATGAACAGCACCTTGCTCATTATGCAGTGCAGCAAATGTCTAAAATTGAAGGTGTAACGATTTATGGTCCTGAAGAACGTGCTGGAGTAGTTACGTTTAACAGTGACGACGTTCACCCTCACGACCTTGCGACAGTGCTTGATACAGAAGGCATTGCTGTTCGAGCAGGACATCACTGTGCTCAACCTCTTATGAAGTGGTTAGAGGTATCGGCTACAGCTCGTGCTAGCTTCTATTTATATAACACTGAAGAAGACGTGGACACTTTTGTAGCAGGGTTACAAAAAGCAAAGGAGTTTTTTGGTCATGTCTTTTAACAATCTTGACCAGTTGTATCGACAGGTCATTATGGATCATTATAAAAACCCTAGAAATAAAGGGGAGCTTGAAGAAGGCGACCTGAAAATCAATATGAACAACCCAACATGTGGAGACGCTATTCAGCTTCAGTTAAAAGTTGATGAAGGTAAAATCTCAGACGCCAAGTTTATTGGAGAAGGGTGCTCGATTTCTCTAGCATCCGCATCCATGATGACAGAATCTGTGAAGGGCCTTGAAGTTGATGAAGCACTCCGTATGTCTAAGATCTTCTCTGATATGATGCAAGGGAAAGACTACGATGAGGAAGAATTCGATCTAGGTGACATCGAAGCGCTTCAAGGAGTTTCTAAATTTCCTGCTCGTATCAAATGTGCAACACTTTCTTGGAAAGCGATGGAGAAAGGGTTTAAGGAACAGAACGACCAGGCTTAAGCCCTTTCCAGGTGTTGTAATAGATGCTTATTCATACTAGAATGATGGAAAGAGAACGTAAGCCAAACACTGACATGTAATATGTCTAGGAGGGAAATACTATGGCTAAAAAAATGCCTGAAGTTGGCGATTACCAATATGGTTTTAGTGATAAAGACGTTTCAATTTTCCGCTCACAGCGTGGCTTGACTCCTGAAATCGTTAAAGAAATTTCTCGAATTAAGGATGAGCCGCAGTGGATGCTTGATTTCCGTTTGAAATCTCTTGAAACTTTTTATAAGATGCCTATGCCTCAGTGGGGCGGCGACCTTGCTGATTTAGACTTTGATGAGATTACGTACTACGTAAAACCTTCTGAGAAGTCCGAAAGATCATGGGATGAAGTACCTGAAGAAATCAAAACAACGTTTGATAAGCTTGGAATTCCTGAAGCTGAGCAAAAGTACCTCGCTGGTGTATCGGCTCAGTACGAATCCGAAGTTGTTTATCACAACATGCAAGAAGACCTTGAAAAGATGGGGATTGTCTTTAAGGACACTGATACTGCTCTTAAAGAAAACGAAGACTTGTTCAGAGAACATTTCGCTAAAACAATTCCTCCAACTGATAATAAATTCTCTGCTCTTAACTCTGCTGTATGGTCTGGTGGATCATTCATTTACGTTCCAAAAGGCGTAAAAGTGGATACACCTCTACAAGCATACTTCCGTATTAACTCTGAAAATATGGGGCAGTTTGAGCGTACGCTTATTATCGCTGATGAAGGTTCATCTGTACACTATGTTGAGGGTTGTACAGCACCTGTTTATACAACGAATTCACTACACAGTGCTGTTGTTGAAATCGTTGTTAAGAAGGATGCTTACTGCCGTTATACAACGATCCAGAACTGGGCGAACAACGTCTATAACCTCGTTACAAAGCGTGCAGTTGCAGAAGAAAACGCAACGATGGAATGGATCGATGGTAACCTAGGTTCTAAACTTACGATGAAGTATCCAGCAGTTCTTCTTAAAGGCGAAGGTGCACGTGGAATGACACTTTCCATCGCCCTAGCTGGTAAGGGACAGCATCAGGATGCAGGTGCAAAAATGATTCACCTTGCTCCAAATACTTCTTCTACAATTGTTTCGAAGTCCATCTCTAAACAAGGTGGTAAAGTAACGTACCGTGGTATCGTACACTTTGGCCGTAAAGCTGAAGGCGCACGTTCTAACGTTGAGTGTGACACGCTTATCATGGATAACGAGTCTACTTCTGATACGATTCCTTACAACGAAATCCTTAACGATAACATTTCTCTTGAACACGAAGCGAAAGTATCGAAGGTTTCTGAGGAACAGCTCTTCTATCTAATGAGCCGTGGGGTTTCAGAAGAAGAAGCAACAGAAATGATCGTAATGGGCTTTATCGAGCCATTTACAAAAGAACTTCCAATGGAATATGCGGTCGAAATGAACCGCCTTATCAAGTTCGAAATGGAAGGTTCGATCGGTTAACATTTATAAAGACCCTGGTGGTTACTCCAGGGTCTTTTTTTATTGTATAAGAATGCTGATTATTCGGTTGACAGTATAAATAGGATAGACTAGAATAAGTTATGACATTGATAATCATTTTCATTTGGTGGGTTGGAGTTCAGTGATACTCGAGAATTTCTAAGGAGGGGAACCATGTCCAGACTATATGCAGAGGATTTAAAGGTTGGCTATGGTGAAAAAAATATCGTTAAAGATTTAAAAATTGAGATTCCAGATAAAAAGATTACGACGATTATCGGCCCGAATGGGTGTGGTAAATCAACGGTTCTTAAAACGTTATCACGCATACTCAATCCGAATGCTGGAACAGTTTACTTAGACGGTAAAAGCATAAGCAAAGAATCTACTAAGAAAATCGCGCAAAAAATGGCGATCTTACCTCAGTCACCGGATTCACCTGCTGGTCTGACTGTTGGAGAACTTGTTTCTTATGGCAGGTATCCATATCAAAAAGGATTCGGTAAGCTAACGAAAAAGGACTATGATGTGATCGACTGGGCACTTCGTGTAACGGGTATTCTTGAATTTAAGGAAAGACCTGTAGATGCTCTTTCTGGTGGTCAAAGACAGCGTGTTTGGATCGCCATGGCACTCGCGCAAGAAACCGATATCATATTATTAGATGAGCCTACCACATATCTAGACTTATCTCACCAATTAGAAGTACTCGAGCTATTACATCAACTGAACCGTGATGAAAAGCGTACCATCGTAATGGTCATACATGATTTAAATCACGCGGCGAGGTTTGCTCATCACATGGTGGCTATGAAAGACGGCTCAATTGTAAAAGAAGGAAGAGCTGAAGAAGTGATGACGTCTAAAGTCCTTTACGATGTGTTCAATATCGATGCTGAAATCGGAATGGACCCAAGAACGAGAAAGCCAGTATGTTTGACGTATGATCTCGTAAAAACTGAGCAGTTCATAGAGAACTTAGCGTAACTGCTTTTTTTATTTTCATCATATGAGAATGATTCTTATTATCATACATTCAGGAGGAAGAACAACATGAAAAAAGGATTTAAACAACTTTTACTTAGCTTATCTTTATTAGCTTTAGTTTTCGCATTAGCAGCGTGTTCTGAGAACACATCAGGTGAAAGTTCTGCGGAAAAAGACGAGAGTGATGCTAAAGAAACAAGGGTTTATGAAGGTGAAAATGGAGAAGTTGAAGTTCCTAAAGAACCAGAGCGCGTTGCGATGCTAGCGGCTACATATGCAGGAAACTTGTTGGAATTAGGCATTACACCGATCGCTGTAAATGAATATCCAAAATCTAATAAATTCTATGGAGATAAGCTTGATGACGTTGAAGTCGTTACTGCAGACTCATATGAAAAACTTTTAGAACTTAATCCAGATCTAATCATTACGTATTCTGATGATAAAAATTTAAAGAAATATGAAGAAATCGCTCCTACAGTAACGATGTCATACGATAAGTATGATTACATGGAACAGCATGTTGAAATCGGGAAAATCGTAGGAAAAGAAGATGAAGCAAAAGCATGGGTTGAAGAGTGGAAGGAAAAAGCTGCAGATGCTCGCGAAAAAGTAAAAGCTGCTATCGGAGAAGACAAGACGTTCATGGTTATGGAAGCATACGGAAAAGATATGTACGTTTATGGTGAAAACTGGGGACGTGGAACAGAGGTCATCTATCAAGCTCTTGAATTAAAAGCACCTAAGAAATTAGAAGAAGATGTCTTCGGTCCAGGTTGGAAAGCCATCTCTACAGAAGTGATTCCTACTTATGCTGGAGATTATATCTTTGTTGGAACTGGAGCAGGTAATCCAGACAACTCCTTTATGGAATCTGATGTTTGGAAAGAGCTTCCTGCTGTAAAGAATGGAAATGCAATTCAGTTTGACTCAGAATCGTTCTATTTTAACGATCCGATCTCTCTAGAGAAAGAATTGGAGTTTATCGTCGAAGAATTAACGAAATAACAAAGGATAATTTCAATGTTCAAAACGAAGACGAAGGTTATAAATGATGTAAAAGTGTATTCAAGACCTGAGGTAGGCCTGACCATCTTGCTTTTGGGGTGCTTACTCCTCTTATTAAGTATCGGTCTTGCTATATCAGTTGGAGCTGCAAAGATTGATTTTCGAACAGTTTGGGAAGCTATATTTAATTATGATGCTAGCAGAGAAACAGATCGCATTATCGTAAGTCTCCGGTTACCAAGAGAGCTTGGAGCTGCAGTAGTCGGCGCTGCCTTTGCTGTGAGTGGAGCAATCATGCAGGGAATGACTCGAAATCCTCTTGCAGACCCTGGTTTACTCGGTTTGAACGCTGGTGCAAGTTTAGCCCTCGCTTGTGTGTTTGCATTTAACCTAGGTTCGTCATACTTCACCGTTATGCTGCTTTCGTTTGTTGGAGCGGGAGTTGGGGCGTTATTAGTCTTCGGTTTAGGTTCAATGACTAGAGGAGGGCTTTCTCCTATACGTATCACGTTAGCAGGTGCAGCTGTGTCTGCACTGCTTTCTTCGTTAGGTGAAGGCGTTGCGATCTATTATAAACTTTCTCAAGATCTTGCTTTTTGGACAGCTGGTGGTGTTTCTGGAACGAACTGGACACAGTTGAAAATTATTGTTCCTGTTGCTTTAGTAGGAATCTTAATTTCTATTATGCTATCTAGGCAACTAACGATTCTTAGCTTTGGAGAAGACTTAGCTAAGAGTCTTGGACAACGAACCCTTTTAACGAAAACGATCTTGATGACCGTAGTATTGATTTTGGCAGGAGCGGCTGTGTCACTGGCAGGTGCGATTGCTTTTGTTGGTTTGCTCGTGCCACATATCGTTCGCTTTCTAGTTGGAACAGATTATCGTTGGATCATTCCCTGTTCAGCTGTTTTTGGCAGTGTACTCTTAGTCCTAGCAGACACATTTGCTAGAACGGTGAATGCTCCATATGAAACGCCCGTAGGAGCTGTTGTCGCTATGGTCGGCGTTCCTTTCTTCCTTTATCTCGCTAGAAAAGGAGGGAGGAAGCTATCATGAATGCACAACAGGTCAAACGGTTTCGAATTACTGCGATCACTGCCACTGTGTTATTAGTCCTTGCGATTATCATAAGCATCGGAACAGGTTATGCTTCTTTAACTCCGGGCGAACTTTTTCGTACGATCATCGGGCAAGGGACTCAGCGGGAAAATTTAATTCTATTTCAATTTAGAATGCCAAGAATCTTCGTTGCGGTACTTGCTGGAATGGGACTTGCCGTCTCTGGTGCGATATTACAGAGTATTACGAAGAACCCACTCTCTGATCCTGGTATCCTAGGTATCAATGCCGGAGCAGGCTTAATGATCGTAGTCTACATCATGTTCTTTTCGGTAGAGTCTACAAGCTTTCTATACATCCTTCCTCTTTTTGCGTTAGCAGGTGGAATGGTGACTGCTGCCATCATTTATGTTATGTCATACATAAAAGGTGAAGGTGTTGAGCCCACGAGGTTAGTGTTGATCGGCGTAGGTTTAGCTGCTGCATTGTATGGAGCTACGTTGGTGCTATCTACTCGGTTAGAGATGGAAGACCATGCGTTTATGGCCAATTGGATGGCGGGGCGTATTTGGGGAGATGATTGGATCTTCGTCCTTTCATTAGCACCTTGGATCCTGATTCTTTTCCCGATTGTTTTTATGAAAGCGAACGTGTTGAACACGTTAACACTTCATGAAAACGTATCGATCGGTGTGGGCGTAAACATTGGTAAAGAGAGGATCTTATTAATTATCATCGCTGTTGCGCTAGCATCTGCTTCAGTAGCAGTAAGCGGTGGTATCGCATTCGTAGGCTTGATGGCTCCGCATATTTCTAGGTCTCTCGTTGGACCTAGACACCAGGCGTTCCTTCCAGTCACCGCACTATTAGGAGGCATCTTACTACTAACCGCAGACACGATTGGGCGTGTCATTTTAGACCCAAGTGGTATACCGGCTGGAATTATTGTTACCATTATCGGAGCACCTTACTTTATGTATCTATTAGCGAAAAAGTAGTAAGGATACAAGCTCGTTACTGTTATTCTCTATCAAGGCTATGAAAATAAAGCCACATCTTAATCCTTAGCTGGATCAAGATGTGGCTTCTTTTTATATATCCACTCTCGTTATTTGAGATATATACTTGAAGCCATAACGCATCTTATTTTAATTGTAGAAACGCTTGTAACAAGTTCATGTGATGAACTAGTAGTTGCAGGATTCAAAAAACTCGCGTGTAAAGATACAATCAAGAGCTAAAATAGAGAGAGGACTATTTTTTCCTACTATCCTTTTTATTGCTTAGCGCAATATGAAACTGTTCTCGTATCGCCACAGTAGTAACATTCATTTTTATAAAGGGGGAGAAGCATGATTCGTGTTTTAATTACAGATGACGATCCAAATATTTTACAGTTAGTATCTCTATATATGAATCATGAAGGGTATCATGTAGTGCAAGCTGCAGATGGCGAAGAAGCGTTGTCGCTCCTAGCATCTCAGCTCATTGACCTCGCAATCATTGATATCATGATGCCAGGATTAGATGGCTATAGCTTATGTGAAGAGATTCGACGCTACTACGAAATTCCAGTATTGATGCTGACTGCGAAAGGTGAAACACACGACAAAGTAAAAGGCTTTCAAGTGGGGACAGATGACTACGTCGTCAAGCCGTTTGAACCAACTGAGCTAGTGATGCGTGTTAAGGCTTTACTCCGGAGGTATCAGGTCCAGGCTTCTAAATCACTCCAAATTGGCAATATCAGAATGGAGACAGAAAAAAAGGAAGTGAAAGTGAACGAGGAGCTTGTTCAATTGCCACTGAAAGAATTTGAACTACTATATATGTTAGCTAGCTATCCTGAACGAATTTTCACCCGACAACAGCTGATCGAAAAGATTTGGGGATTCGATTATGAAGGAGACGACCGCACCGTCGATGTTCATGTGAAACGGATAAGAGACAAGCTTAAACAAAGGGATGCAACAGTATCGATTAAAACCATTCGAGGACTAGGGTATCGGATAGAGGGGGTCGAAGCGTGAAGAGCTTATATGTTCAAATCGTTGCTACCTTCCTTATTGCTATCTTTTTTAGTCTTTTCGTTACCTTTTTGATTTCAGGTCGTTTGTATGAACATCAGATTTCAGATCGTGTGGAACAACGGATGCAAAGTGTTGGAAAAGATTTTATTGAAATTTTTCAATCAAATCCAGATCTCGATATTTCTACATACTTGGATGCGATATCTTCTATTAGCTTTGATATCGCATTGTTCAGCGAGAAATTAGACACCGCAGTTTATGAGAGTCGACCGATTCGAAATCTTTCTCAAGAAGCAATTAGTGAGGTATTGAATGGGGAGCCGTACAAGACACAAGAACAACTCCGTCGAACTATCGTTGGAATACCTTTTGAGGTAGAAGGTCAATCCTACGCTATATTCATCACTCCAAACTTCCAATTTATCTTTAATGATTTTAGAAAAGTGATGTTAACGCTATTTTCATCCATTCTCTTATTGGGCAGTGCTATTTTTATTATCACAACAAAATACACAATTCGCCCTATAAAAGAGATGACCACATTAACGAAGAAGGTAGCACGGGGAAATTTTAATGTATCAATCAAGAGTAAGCGAAAAGATGAGCTTGGAGAATTAACGCATCATTTTAACCACATGGTGAAAGGGTTAAATGAGCTTGAGGACATGAGGCAGCAGTTTGTATCTAATGTTTCTCACGAGATTCAGTCGCCACTAACGTCTATTCAAGGGTTTGCTAGAGCGTTAAAGGATGATGTTGTGAAGGACGAAAGTGAACGTAAGGAATATTTATCGATTATTGAACATGAGAGTATGCGATTATCTTCATTGAGTCAGAACTTATTAAAACTTGCTACGCTAGACTCCGAACATCCACCGTTCGAATCGTCAGCGTTCTATTTGGATGAACAGTTGCGCAGAGTGGTTGCTTCCTTAGAGCCTCAATGGGCTGAAAAAAATCAAACGATTCAACTAGATACGGTCGATTACAAAATCCAAGCTGATGAGGACCAATTAAAGCAAGTGTGGATCAATTTAATTACGAATGCTATTCGATACACTCCTGAAGATAATAAGATCACTGTAGCAATGCAAGAAAGGGAGGATGCAATCGTAGTTTCTATTTCTGACGAAGGTGTCGGTATTTCACCAGAAGAGCAAGCGAGGGTGTTTGAACGCTTTTATAAAGTAGACAAATCTAGAACAAGAAACGAAGGAGGTAACGGCTTAGGACTCTCGATCGCGCGTAAGATTATTCATCTTCATCAAGGTTCTGTGGAAATAGAGAGTGACATAGGAATCGGCACGACTTTCCTCGTTACGCTTCCGCAATTAAAAAAACCTCATAAATCTTAATTTGTTCATATTCAGTTCATAATAAGTGGGTATGCTGACTCTAGGTATTTGAAAGGAGAGAACCCACTATGAGTTGGATTACAAAGCTAAGTTTAAAAAATACAGTAGCTATTATTATTTTAACGTTACTTGTTGTCGTCAGCGGAGTGCTGGCAGCTGATAAAATTAAAGTTGAAACATTCCCAGACGTATCTTTTCCTGTGTTAACTGTTCAATCCCCATATCCGAATGCTTCTACAGAGGAAGTAGAGGAAAAGGTTACGACTCCACTTGAGGATGCACTGCTTAACATGGAAGGGTATGACTCAATATCTAGTACAACGAGAGAAAACATGTCTATGATTACCATCATGTATCCTTTTGGTCAGGACATTGAGGAAGCTCAATCTGATGTTGAAAACGTGGTGAACGGTGTATCGCTGCCTGATGATGTGGAAGCTGATGTAACGGCTATTTCGATCAATTCCACCCCAGTGTATCAAGCAGCACTTTCATCTACGGATATAGAAAAGCTACAAAATGATATCGAATCGAACATCGTTCCTACGATTGAGAATATGGAAGGTGTATCAAGTGTTCAAATTACAGGGGTTCAAGAGACGAGTTTACGAATAATCGTCAACGAAGAAAAAGCATCTCAATATGGGTTATCGCTATCTAACATTAAAGATGCCATTCAACAATCACAATATAAATTGCCAACTGGTTCATTGAATGAAGAAGGAAACTCCATTCCTGTAGAGATTAAAGGCGACTTGCAAGATGTTGAAGACTTAAAAGCGGTTGAGATTCCCTTATCCCAAAATCAGGCGATTCAGCAGCAATCTCCTGGCGAGGAACGTAAGAATGGCCAAGGACAATCTCCCACTCAGCAAGGGGAGCAGCCCTCTGGGATTGGAAAACAGAGTGTCGTATTGTCGGATATAGCTGAGGTGAAAGAAGCAACAGAACGACCTGAAATCTCCCGTTTTAACGGAGAGGATTCCATTTTAATCGAAATTACGAAAGGACAAGAAGCAAACACAGCTGATGTAGCTAAATCTGTCAAAACGTATTTAAATGAACGTGTAGATGAGCAAGGTTATGAGCTATACACTGTGTTGGACCAAGGGAAAGAAGTTGAAAAATCGATCTCTGCACTATTAAAAGAAGGCGGATTTGGTGCTTTGTTTACCGTTGTCGTGATTTTGGTGTTCTTACGAAATATCCGTGCAACTTTCATTGCTATTCTTTCCTTACCTATTTCCATTCTAGGAACAATTGCACTTCTCAATCAGTTTGATTACACGCTAAATATCATGACTTTAGGTGGAATGGCTGTTGCAGTCGGTAGGATTGTAGATGACTCGATCGTTGTTATCGAAAATATTTATAGGTGGAAGCAGAACTATCCTGATATGAAGGAGCGGGAACTCGTGTTTCGTGCAACAAGAGAAGTGATGGGTGCGATCGCCTCTTCTACGATTGCTACGGTGATTGTATTTATGCCTCTAGCTTTTGTAAGTGGTATCTTAGGAGAGTTCTTCCGACCATTTAGTTTAGCAGTTGTTTTTTCTGTTCTCATTTCACTCCTTGTAGCAGTGATGCTCATTCCAGTGCTTGGAAAGACCTTCTTTAAGGAAGTAGGTAAAAAGCCTAATCATTCTAAAGGGTCCTCCTGGTACGAACGGTTCCTACAAGGGGCTATGAAGCGAAAATGGATCGTATTTACTCTATCAATCTTTTTGTTGGTTGGCTCATTCTCGCTTATCCCAGCATTAGGCGTATCATTTCTACCAACAGAAGGGAACGAATCGTTTGAAGTAGAAGTGACCTTACCGAAAGAAGTGACATTAAAAGATACAAATGAGCTTGCTCAACAAATTGAACGCGTCCTAAGTGATGAAGATGCGATCGATTACAATCAGGTTTCGATTGGCTTTACGAGTCAGCAGCAAATGCCTGGGTCCACTGCAAACACAATGGAAAACGTTGCCCGATTTTTCGTTCAGTTAAATGAAGATGAACCGATCGATAAGTGGATGACAAAATATGAACAGGAAATACAGACTATCGCTCAAGATGAATATGAGTCAGCGACTGTCAAGGCAACAGAAATCCAACAGGAAGGACCACCATCTGGAAATAGTATAGATGTAAACCTCTACAGTGATGATCTGGATCAATTAAATCAAGCATCGAATCAAATTGAAACGTTATTAATGCAAGATGATAGGCTGAAAAATGTTCAAAACGGTATGGAAGATTCGCAAATAAAATATCGGATTCGTCTCAGCGAAGAAGGAGAGGAACTAAAGCTTAGTCCATACCAGCTCATACAACCTATCCAGGAACGTTTGCATACGGTTGATGGTGGAACGCTAACGCTTAACGACCAAAGTTGGGAAACTGAGCTTGTTTTCGACGATATGTTGTCTTCTAAAGAAGAATTAGAAGCGTTCTCTTTAAAGACAATTGAAGGTGAAAAAGAGTTGAGTGAAGTGGCGACGATTGAAGAGATTAACGTTCCATCGTCTATTGAGCACCAAGATGGAGATACAGCAAATACGATTTCTGCTACGATCAAAGGGGATGATACTGCAGCCACCTCGAGAGACATAGAAGAACGTATTCAGGAGCTTTCTTTACCAGATAATGTCGAGGTAGACCTTTCTGGTGGTATGGAGATGATTACAGAAGGATTTTCAGATCTTGGTTTAGCAATGGCCGCAGCTGTCGGCTTAGTGTTTCTTGTATTGAGTATTACATTCGGTGGCATTATTACCCCAATCGTTATTCTATCGTCTCTTATTTTTGTTCCAATCGGAGCGTTGGCTGGACTCCTCATCGGTGGTCAGACTCTGTCGATGAGTGCGATGATTGGAATGCTCATGTTGATTGGTATTGTGGTAACGAATGCGGTCGTTCTTCTTGACCGTGTAGAAAGTAATCGACGAGAAGGGATGGACTTAACCGAATCCATCGTTGAAGCTTCAACAACAAGGTTACGCCCAATTCTAATGACGGCACTTGCGACCATCTTTGCATTAATTCCACTAGCCCTTTCCAATTCTGCTTCTGGTTTGATTTCAAAAGGATTAGCCATCACGGTAATCGGAGGGTTAACAACATCTACCCTGCTAACTCTCGTGTTTGTTCCTGTCTTTTATCAAGCTATTGGGAAGTATAGAAAAATAGGAGTCGTTGATAAGTGAATAGTAACTAAAGAAGGACCGCCCTGTAGAGCGGTCCTTCTTCTTATATCATTCGTTTGATCAGCTCACGATTTCGCTCCTTAAACACTGAGTTGTGTGAAGAAACCATGCCAACAGCTTGTGCTTCCGGCTGAATATGCTGCTTTGCCTTGTTTATAGCATTTGCTGCATCTTGGAATGCGCCGGCAATAAGGTTTAATTTTCCATCGTGTTTCAAGATATCTCCAGCTGCATAGAGTCCTGGAATAGATGACTCACTCGTTGAATTTCCTTCAATAAAAAACTGATCGACTAGTTCAATATTCAAATCACTATTACCAATTAACGAAGAATCCCTTTCATACCCATGATTAATAACCACTTCATCGATAGGGAGATAGGAAACCTCACCTGTAACATGGTTGGTTAATTCGATCTGTTCAATCGTTTCATGGTTACAGCAAGCGATCAGTTTAGAGATCGAAGTGTTAAAGATACAGTCTACACAGCTTTCTTTAAGTTTTGAGACTTGTGCTTCATGGCCAGTAAGAGCATCTTTTCTATAGGTAAGGTATATTTTCTTTGCGACAGGTATTAATTCGTTCGCCCAATCGATCGCTGCGTTACCACCGCCTGAAATGACAACCGTTTTATCTTTAAAATGTTTCAAAGACTTGATCGTATAATTCAAGTTAGAAACCTCAAACCTTTCTGCGCCTTGAATCTCAAGTTTTTGTGGTTTTAGGATTCCACTCCCAACAGCGACGATAACGGTTTTTGAGTAGTGCTCCTCTCCTTCAGCACTCTTTAAAGTGAAAATTCCTTCTTCATCTCTTGAGATACTTTCAACTTTTGTATTTAAAATTACTTCTGGGTCGAATGTTAATCCCTGCTCAACTAAGGATTCGATGAGATCTGCACCAGATAATGGCTTGTGTCCTCCTACATCCCAAATCATTTTTTCAGGATAAACATGAATCTTGCCGCCTAATTTAGGCTGGAATTCTATAATTTTGACTTTAAGTTCTCTTAAGCCGCCATAAAATGCAGAATAAAGCCCAGCAGGACCTCCACCAATTATCGTTACATCGAATACATCTCTATTAAACATTTACAGTCCTCCCCAGAAAGTAAACAGTAGTGATTATCATTATCAATTAAAATATATACTACATTCTTAACATTTACAATACATAGGGGGTATTTGCGAATGTGATTGAAGGGTTATTGTCCTTGTTGAAAGGGTTCCAGCGCTTGTCGGGTCTTAACGCCCACCTCCGCTTTTCTGATCTAGCTGCGACTCGCAGAAACTACGATATTTCACTCTTTCAACAGAACACAAAAAGCGTGTTCTATTTCAAGAGTTCCAATATCTCCGTTTCTAAACGCTCGCCTCCGCCTTTCTGATCCAGCTGCAGGGGGCAGGTCCTCGGGTCACTTCACCTTTACGATTGAACACAAAAAGCGTGTTCATTCGAAAATGTTCCAGTGCCTGTCGGACCTAAACGCCCCCTTCCGCTTTTCGGGGTTTTTCCCTTGCTATTTCTCCTCTAAAGTCAGAAAATAGAGGCAGAGAAAGAGAAGGGAAGGATTTGATGATATACATAGGTGTTACCGGGTGGGGGGATCATGATGATTTGTATCCTCCTGGTGTAAAGAGTAATGAAAAGTTATCGATTTATAGTTCGCATTTTCCAGTTGTAGAAGTTGATTCTTCTTTTTATGCGGTACAGCCTATAAGAAATTATGAGAAATGGGCGAGTGAGACGCCTGAGGGGTTTCAGTTTGTTGTGAAAGCTTATCAAGGAATGACAGGACATGAGCGGGGAGAGCTTCCTTTTGAGACGAGAGATGCTATGTTTAAGGCTTTCAAGGAGTCAATCGTGCCTTTACAACGTTCTGGAAAACTTGCGATGGTCCTTTTTCAGTTTCCACCATGGTTTGATGTGAACAAAGATAATGTGAATTTATTGCGAGATTGTAAAGAAAGAATGGGAGATATCCCTTGTGCGGTAGAGTTTAGACATCAATCCTGGTATCATGAGGCATTTCGGGAGAAAACACTTTCTTTTCTTGAGGAACAAGGATACATACATTCAATCTGTGATGAGCCTCAAGCTGGAGAAGGTTCGATCCCAATCGTCATGGAGACGATTTCGAATGATGATGTACTTGTCCGACTTCATGGAAGAAATGTTAATGGGTGGCGGAACCCTGGGAACAATCAAAAGTGGCGAGAAGTCCGCTATCTTTATGAGTATGATAAAAATGAGCTTAAGGAATGGAAAGAAAGAATTGAGCAGCTACGAAAAGAATGTAAGAATGTGTATATACTATTCAATAATAATTCTGGTGGTCATGCGTCGGGGAATGCGAAAGAGATGATTCGAATGCTTGATATCGAGTATACGAACCTTAACCCAAGACAACTTGATCTTTTCGACTAATAAGGAGTTCTTTTCATGTTAACTTGGGTCTTATTATTCTTTATCGGATTAGCTGCGGGTACGATAGGAAGTTTGGTTGGTCTTGGTGGAGGGATCATCATTGTTCCTGGGCTTTTGATCATAGATAAGTATACGAATTGGCTACCTGAGTTATCTCCACAGCTTATCGTAGGTAGCTCGATCGTCGTACTGGTAGCGATTGGATTATCATCAACATTGTCTTATATGAAGAAAAAGACAGTCGATTATAAAAGTGGTGGCTTGTTTTTTCTTGGAAGCGGTCCTGGTGCAATTGCAGGAGCTTGGTTAAACAAATTTATCGCCGTTGATCAATTTTCTGTATATTTTGGGGTATTTATGGTGCTTGTTTCCATATTATTAATGGTAAGGGGACGTTTGCGACCATTGAAGTTAGATGGACGTTTTTCGCGATCGATTACTGATTTGGATGGGAACGCTAGTGAATATCGGTTTTCAGTAATAGCTGCCTTAGTTGTTTCGTTTATCGTTGGGATTCTATCAGGGCTTTTCGGTATCGGCGGTGGGTCGTTGATGGTTCCTGCCATGATCTTATTATTTGGTTTTCCAACCTCTATAGCAGTTGCAACATCGATGTTTATGATCTTTCTATCGAGTATAATCGGTACGATGACGCATTTAGCCCTTGGGAATATCGCAGGATCTTTATTGATTGGATTAGTTCCAGGCGCATGGATTGGGGCAAAATGTGGCTCTTTCATTAATCAGAAACTGTCAGATAATACGATTGTCGTTATTTTAAGGTGGATGTTAATTCTCGTCGGGATACGATTGGTCTGGCAGGGAATGACGGGTTAAGAAAGGAAGAGTGTCTTGACTTCAAAAAAGGTACATTTATATTATACGAACGATCTTCATAGTCACTTTGAGAATTGGCCTAAGGTGGCTGGCTATATAAAAGATAGAAAAAGAATTCATGATTATCATCATAATCATTACTTATTGTTAGATCTTGGTGATCACGCGGATAAAGTTCACCCGATTACTGAGGGGACCTCGGGAAAGGGAAATGTACATTTACTAAATGAACTAAAATACGATTATGCAACGATTGGAAATAACGAGGGAATCACATTTTCAAAACAAGAATTGGATGAGCTATACACTGATGCCAATTTTCAAGTCATCGTTTCGAACTTATTCCACTCTGATGGAGCGAGACCTGCCTGGGCAGTTCCGTACGCGATCAATGAGAAAGATGGCGTTAAGGTTGGACTCATAGGGATAACGATTCCATATGAGCAGTTCTATAGTCTTCTTGGCTGGTCGATACAATCTCCATGGGAAATGCTTCAACAGGTCGTTGATGAAGTGCGTTCGAAAGCAGATGTAGTTGTGTTGATGTCACACATGGGACTCGGAAACGACGAGCAGATCGCAACGGATATCGAAGGAATCGATGTGATCATCGGATCTCATACCCATCATGTTCTAAAACATGGAATGAATGTGAACGGTACATTAATTACTCAAGCTGGTAAGAACGGAAATTATGTAGGTGAAGTCGTCCTGAACTATGATACCGAGCAGTGCAAGTTAGTTGAGGCAGAAGCTTATGCGATTTCTGTGCGTGATCATAAAGAAGATCAAGCGACAAAGGAACAGCTGGATCGATTAGGAACGAATGCACAAAACTTATTAGACGAGGTCGTATGTCGTCTTGAACAACCCTTAGAAGCAGAGTGGTTCAGACGCTCTGTCCTTCCTGACGAGCTGTCTGCTGCTCTTAGAGAATGGTGCAATGCTGATATTGGAATGATCAATTCAGGTATGCTACTTGATGGTTTAAGTGAAGGAAAGGTGTCGAGAGAAGACCTACATCGTATATGTCCACATCCAGTCAATCCATGTAAAGTTATCCTAAAAGGAAGTGAATTACGTGAGATCATCGCATATGCAATGTCTGACGAACTCGTACATTTGACGTTTAAAGGATTAGGCTTCCGAGGAGAAGTCATGGGTATCATGGCTTTTGATGGACTTGAAGTTAAAACAGTCGTAATGGATGATGGCCTTCATCACGTAACAGAAATTCTCCATAATGGTAATCAGCTATCTCCTGAAAAAGAATATTCAGTGGCTACAGCGGATATGTTCACCTTCGGAAAATTTTATCCGCAGATGAAGCACGCTAGAAAGAAGTACTACTTACCAGAAATGCTTCGGGATCTTCTTGCATGGAGACTTGAGAATAGATATTAATCTTTGATTGTCAAACATGCCTCCGCGCTCATATAAATAGAATGACAACTTGTTAGTCAGGAGGCGGAGGATACGTGATCAATGTTACACCTATCATGATCGATGGTCATCCATTTACAGCGATTAGCATGAAGCTACCTAAGACTAATTTTCTTGCTGTTACAAATGAAAATGGCTACATCATGTGTGGAGCACTGGATATTGCGTTACTTAATGAAAAGTTAAGTGATCGCAAAATAATTGCAGGCAGAGCTGTTGGTGTAAGGTCCATCGAACAGCTGCTAGAAGCACCACTTGAGTCAGTAACGCTTGAAGCAGAGGCAAGGGGCATCAAAGTAGGAACCATTGGAAGAGATGCGATGCTCAAAATGTTATAAGAAAAACCACAGCTTGCGGGCTGTGGTTTTTCTTTAGGGAAAATATGTCCATACTTCTTTCTTTCTTCGCATATACATGTTGAGGAGAAGGGAGGATATTGGCTTGTTCCGAACTCGAAGAAGGTTCATTCGAAAAGGTCCGCTTCCTTTTCGATATGTGTTTGTTATCTCGTTCATTCTATTTATTTTTATGACAGTTCAAGGACTATGGATCGTTGAAAAAGGTATTAAGCCTACTCTTATCGAAATAGCTAGAACAGAAACGAACCGAATCGCAACGCTCGCGATCAACCAGGCCATCAACAAAAAAATCGTTGAAGAAGCAGATAGCACAGAAGAGCTGATCAAAAAAGAAACGGTTAACCAAGTAGATATTGTACAAATTAACCAAAGCGCTGTAAATAAAGTACTTGCTCAATCGACTGACAAGGTGCAAAAGTTTTTGAAGAGCGTTGAAGATAACTCGATCGACTATTGGGCAGAGGAAAATGGGGTCGAGCTTCAAGTTGATGAAGATGTACCATTAAGTAAAGGAATCATCCATAACATTCCAATCGGGCAAGCGTTTAATAATACGTTACTCGCGAACTTCGGGCCAAAAGTTCCTGTAAGATTTACAGCGATTGGAGAAGTGAAGTCTGATATCAAACATAACATTCAGCAGGTAGGGATCAATAACACTTGGGTTGATATCCGCGTCCATATCGAAGTGCATGTAAAAATCGTTATTCCATTTGCTACCGATTCGGACGTGGTTACAACGGATATTCCTGTAATCGCAACGTTTATCAAAGGAGATGTGCCGAACTTCTACAATAATGGATCTGGTACAGGATTGCCTGATCCGGCTATCGATATTGGAGGAATGGAATAAATTGTGTTTGCATAGCACATAGAACTAAGCTATAATAACGAATTGTATTAAACTAAATAATGTTCCTTATCTTATACGATGAGGTAGAGGAGCAGATACTCATTAGTACGTGTTGGGAGAATGACATCCATGATCAGCATCGAAAGGGAGATCTGCCGAAGCAGAAATAATCGTCACATTATTTTTGTTGGGGCGACATTGAATAAATGTCGAACTGTCATTATGAGGCTTACTTATAATGGAGAACTACTGATCGGGATGGACACTTGACATTGTATCCGCAAAACGGGCAATGATAGGACCATATCCTGTCATTGCCCGTTTTTTTGTTTATCCAAAAGTAGTGAACCATAACTTGAAAAGGATGGTGAATATGGAAAATACGATTTATTCGATTATTCCGCCGCTCATCGCATTATTGATGGTAGTGGCAACCAGGAAGGTTTTGCCTTCACTAGGGGTGGGAATTATCCTTGGTGCGTTGATGATCAACGACTGGAGTATTGGTGGTTCTATTACAGAAATTTATACGATTGTGAAGGGCATTTTTATTTCTGACGGTGGGTTAAATACCTGGAACATGTATATTATTTTCTTCTTACTTCTATTAGGCATAATGACTGCATTTATTTCAATTTCAGGTGGTAGCCGAGCGTTCGGTGAGTGGGCCATGAAGCGTGTGAAAACGCGAACTGGTGCTCAAATCGTTACTGCAGTCTTTGGAGTTATTATTTTTATTGATGATTACTTCAATTCTCTAGCGGTTGGGAATGTTAGTCGTCCTATTACAGACAGGCACAAAGTTTCGAGAGCCAAGCTTTCTTATATCATCGATTCAACTGCTGCTCCGATGTGTATCATTTCCCCTATTTCTAGTTGGGGAGCTTATATTATTGCAATTATAGGTGGTATTCTTACTACACACAGCATCGTTGGTGTTGGAGCTCTAGAAGCTTTCATAAAAATGATTCCTATGAATTTATATGCGATCTTCGCACTTGGAATGGTTTTCTTCGTAAGCTATTTCGATATTAACCTTAAGGCGATGAGAGTTCATGAAGACCGTGCACAAAAAACAGGAGAAGTACTCGACCCTTCAAAAGGTGCTGTACCAGGAGAAACAACTGGCTTACCTGAAAGTGATAAGGGGAAAGTAGCAGATCTTGCTTGGCCAATCATTATGTTGATCGCAGGTACGGTCATCTTTATGATCATCACAGGTATTCAGGCTGTAAATGGAACGGATGCTGCCGTAACGCCGTTAACGATTTTTGAGAATACGGATGTTGCAGCTTCGTTATTATACGGTGGTTTGATCGGTTTAGGTACGTCTTTAGTGTTCTTCTTCTTTAAGAACATGGGAGGAGCAGCGTTTGGAAAAGGTGTCGTTGAAGGGATTAAATCGATGCTTCCTGCAGTTTACATCCTTCTCTTTGCATGGACGTTGATCGAGATTATTGGAACACTTGGAACAGGTAAATATCTAGCTGGTCTAGTCGATCAGCATATAGCGATCGGTTTCCTTCCAGCAATCTTATTCTTATTAGCAGGCGTAATGGCGTTTGCTACTGGAACATCATGGGGAACATTCGGTATTATGCTTCCGATAGCAGGAGAAATCGCTGCTGCGACAGACCCAACCTATATGCTACCTGTACTAGCCGCTGTACTAGCGGGAGCGGTGTTTGGAGACCACTGCTCGCCGATTTCTGATACAACGATCCTTTCTTCTACAGGTGCCGGAAGCCATCATATCGATCATGTGTTGACGCAGCTTCCTTATGCTCTAACTGTAGCTGGAATCGCGCTCGTAGGCTATCTTGTACTTGGATTTACAGGAAGCTCGATTGCTGGGCTGCTTGCAACAGCAGTAGTTTTTGCGGTTGTTGTCTATATACTAAAAACAAAATACGAAAATCGTACGGTTGAAGCCGTGAACGAATAATCGAACAGGGGGGACCATCCTCCTGTTTTTTTTATGTCATCCTACAAAAAAGGGGTGTTTTTGGCTAATTTTCGAAGTGATTTTACAAATTAACTGAAAGATTGCTTTGACATGGCCAATAGTACTAGATATACTATAAACAAAATAATCAGAATTTAAATAAAAATCTAAACCTTTTTCTGGGAGGAGGAGAACATGGAGAAGGGTTACAACGTCTAAGGGGGTAATACAAGTGGAAAAAAGAGCTCAGTGGGGAACAAGAGCTGGCTTTATCTTAGCAGCTGTTGGTTCTGCAATCGGACTAGGTAACATCTGGAGGTTTCCAGCCGTTGCATATGATAACGGTGGAGGGGCATTTTTTATACCATATTTATTTGCACTAATAACAGCGGGTATTCCGATTCTTATTTTGGAGTTTACGATTGGCCATAAGTTCAGAGGTTCAGCTCCGCTTTCGTTCTTCAGAATGAATAAAAAGACCGAATGGCTCGGTTGGTGGGGCGTTATTGTTGCGTTTGTTATTTCTACGTATTATGCGGTCATTATAGGTTGGGCAATTTCGTATAGCTATTTTGCATTCAATTTGAGCTGGGGTTCAGACACAGAAGGTTTCCTATTCAATGACTATCTGCAGCTGACGGTTAATCCTGGTGAAACAGGTAGCCTTGTGCCAGGAGTATTTATTCCGCTTGTGGCAGTTTGGATTATTACGCTAGGCGTTCTTCTTGCAGGGGTTAAGAAAGGGATCGAACGTGCGAACAAAATCTTCATCCCTACGTTGATCGTACTTTTCTTAATCATCGTAATTAGAGCTGTGACGCTTCCTGGAGCAGCTGAAGGTTTAAGTGCATTCTTTACACCGAATTTTGACTCCATTACGTCCGGTAGTGTTTGGGTAGCAGCGTATGGACAGATCTTCTTCAGTTTATCGATTGCTTTTGCTATTATGATTACGTATTCAAGCTATCTTCCGAAGAAATCAGATATTACGAACAATGCGTTTATTACAGGGTTTGGTAACTCTTCATTCGAGCTTTTAGCAGGTATCGGAGTTTTCTCCGCATTAGGATTTATGGCTACTCAACAAGGTCTAGGTGTCGATGAAGTTGTAAGCGGTGGAGTAGGACTAGCGTTCGTCGTATTCCCTCAAATTATTAATGAATTCCCTGCACTGAATGGTATGTTTGGATTCCTTTTCTTTGCATCACTCGTACTTGCTGGTTTATCTTCACTAATCTCAATTTCAGAAACGTACGTTGCTGGTATCTCTGAAAAGTTTGGCATTTCTCGTACGAAAGCAGTATTGATCGGTGGAGGTGTTGCATCACTCATCTCAATCTTGTTCGCGACACAAGGTGGATTGTTCTTCCTAGATGCAGCGGATTACTTCATCAATCAGTTTGGTATCGCGTTTGTAGGACTTGTAGAAGTCGTTGTTGTAGCATGGTTCCTACGTCAGCTTCCTGGTCTTGAAAATCATGCAAATGGCATCTCAGATATTCCGCTTAACTACTGGTGGAAAGCATGTCTTGGTGTTATTACACCTATCGTGCTTGGCTACATGATGTTCGATCTATTTAAAACGAACCTTCTTAAAGAATTTGACACTCCAACAGGAAACTATGAAGGCTACTCAGATGGTTTCATCCTGTATAGTGGCTGGTTCGTAGCTGGATTTGCTCTTCTTGTTGGTATCCTATTCAGCGTAAAGAAATGGGACGCTAAAGTAGAACAGGAAAAGTATAAGGAGGTAAGTTAATATGGGTGGTAGCGCAATTTTCATGATGATTGTTGGAATTGTCATTATATGGGGAGGCCTTGTAGCAAGCATCTTAAATGCTGTTCGAGTCTCTAAAAACCAATAGATCAAAAAAAGAAGAACTAACGTTGTGGCGTTAGTTCTTCTTTTTGTATGATCTCTCTTGTCTTTCCCACAACCGTAATGACGGATAAGGATCGTAGGACCATTCGGTTCTACCATTATCTTTATAGATGCCATAGTGAAGGTGAGGAGGAAACTTCCCAGCAGTGCCTTTTGGTCCATAACCAGAGCTACCTACATAACCGATTATTTCCCCAGGCTGTACGACACTTCCTTTGTCGATTCCTTTCTCAAAGCCATTCAAATGCGCATAGTAATGGTAATTTCCGTTTATGTCTCGAATTCCAATTCTCCAACCACCATAGCGGTTCCAACCTTTTGTTTCAACTGTTCCATAGCTTGTTGCTTTAACAGGAACACCGTACGAAGCAAAGATATCGGTTCCTTCATGAATGCGAAGTCCTCCCCAGCCTCGACGATCCCCCCACGTACTCCGATAGCTGTAATTTGCAGTTAACGGTACTGGAAAGGCATGTTTCTCGAGCTTCAACGTATTGAACGTTTTATAAACTAAGCTATTGCTTGTGATTGTTCTCACGGCTTGATCTCGCTGATAGTAGTCCCATAAACCAATACGAATATCTTCCATATTCGTCCCATATTGTTGTAGAAACGAGCCTATCGTAAAGAGCAAATCTTCATCATCTGTTCGTGTTGCTTTGCCATCTTCATTTCCATCTAAACCGATCCCTCCAAAGAAAGAGATCGCTTCTGGGGATGAGTCATCTTTATTTGGGTTAGTAGCTCCAGCCCATTTTTCTGGTGAAATGTTGATGGCGATCGACCCGGTTTCTCTAGGAATATCATTTCGAGATCTTCTTATGCTTCTTTCGTATTGATCTATTCCAGCAAAGACGTACCATGGAAGTTGTGTAACAGTTTCCATTTTATTAAAAAGCATCATTCGTGTCTTTCTTAACTCGTCTTCATTTTGCTCATTAGCAGAGAGATTCGCAGGGAATAGGAAAAAAAGGATAAGGATAAGAAAGCTGTATTTTCTCACGATTCTTCTCCTTTCAGTTTATTGTCGTTATGTATAGTGTGGTTTTACAGTGGTAAATCATTATGTCTAAATAATGGAAGAGAAGTCTGGGACATTTGTCATTAGATGCCTACTTTTTCTAGAAAAATCCAACATACGTATGTTATTCTTTAATACAGAAAAGCAATTTTAGGGGGACACAATTATGACGAAGAAAGAAGAGCATCTACGGAAACCGGAATGGCTAAAAATAAAATTAAATACGAATGAAAACTACAAAGGTCTTAAGAAGATGATGCGTGAGAAGAACTTACATACCGTTTGTGAAGAAGCGCGTTGTCCTAACATCCATGAATGCTGGGCTGAGAGAAAAACAGCAACATTTATGATTCTTGGAGATGTGTGTACGCGAGCTTGTCGTTTCTGTGCGGTTAAGACAGGGTTACCAACTGAGCTTGATTGGGCTGAACCAGAGCGAGTGGCAGATTCCGTGCAGATGATGGGTCTGAAACACGTCGTTATCACAGCAGTTGCAAGAGATGATTTAAAAGATGGTGGAGCTGCCGTTTTCGCAGAAACCGTACGTGCCATCAGAAGAAAGAACCCTTTCTGTTCGATCGAAGTGCTTCCATCCGATATGGGCGGTCAATTTGAAGCTCTGAAAACTTTGATGGATGCAAAACCTGATATTATGAACCATAATATCGAAACCGTTGAAAGACTGACTCCAAGAGTCCGTGCCAGAGCAAAATACCGCCGTACACTTGAGTTTTTACAGCGTGCGAAAGAGATGAATCCAAACATTCCAACAAAATCAAGCATCATGCTAGGTCTTGGGGAAACGAAGGAAGAAATTATTCAAACGCTTGATGATCTTCGTGCTCATGACGTTGATATCGTGACATTAGGGCAGTACTTACAACCTTCTAAGAAGCACTTAAAAGTAATGAAGTACTGGACACCTCAGGAATTCTTGGAATTGAAAGACATCGCTCTTGAAAAAGGCTTCAAACACTGTGAATCTGGTCCGATGGTACGTTCTTCTTACCATGCTGATGAACAAGTTAATGCTGCAAAAGAAGCTACGAATTAATTAAGAAATCGGCCCCGAATGAGGGCCGATCTTTTATTCACTCTTCATTTCTTTTCCACTCATGTCGTTTAATTCGTCGTTCGATTCACCGACCATCTCACCGTTTTCGTTCTCTCCATCACTTACTTTTTTCCCTTGTGGCGCTTTTTTCATCTGAGCAATCGTCTGATCGATGCTCTTGTCCATTTGACCATTTGCAGCTGATCCGTTTTGATAGCGTTCGATCTCTGAGATGATTCCTTCCATATCAGAAACGTACACATGGTAATACCTAGGGATTACGGAAAGAGCTGTTTTCTTAACTTGGTCTGCAGTAGCGTCACGATTTTTAGTTGTCGTTTTATACCCGATCAGAACTTCTTCATCGGTTACAAGAACAGCAGTGTCATTTACGTAAGGCAGCTCGACCGCCATAGAACTGATCATCTCAGCCAAACGATCGCGATCAAGATAAACAACGTTTGATGGTTTTTTTGCTGATTTCATGTTGTTTGTGTTTCTAGAATGACGCACATAACCATATGAGCCTTTTCTTGCTTTTTCCTGTGTATTCGCATGGTTCATTCCGTATTCATCAGGATCTGTTTTAACCGGTGATAAGTCCGCATGGTCGAATGGGTCTGTTGCCTGCTCGCCTTGGCAAGCAGCTAGGCCAAACAAAAGCGGAACGATAAGCAGGGTTTGCTTTTTCAAAAGATTCACCTCCATACTGTTATCATCACCGATTGTAAGATCTTTTTTCCTAGCAATACTTGGACATTTGGAATAAAAAAGGTATGATTATCTTAACGAGCCATATCAAAGTGAGGGAAGTAACATGATAAAAGTTAATCAACACTCCTATGAGTTGGTAAAAGAAGAACGGGAAGGCTGGAACGAAGAAGCGTTTCAAAATCGTTACAGCGAAATCCTCGATAAATATGATTACATCGTTGGTGACTGGGGATATGGTCAATTAAGGTTGAAGGGATTTTTTGAGGATCGCAACCAGAAAGCCACATTTGATACAAAGTTCAGCACGGTTCTTGACTATCTATATGAATATTGCAATTTTGGCTGCCCTTATTTTGTATTAAAGAAGCAGAAGAAAGAGAAAACGAAAAAGCAGTATCAAGAAGCATAACCCTCCAGAGGTGGAGGGTTTTGTTATGCTTTATAAGGTTTTTCAGATTCACGATCTGGATCATCGTGCGGAGGATGTGATGCAGGATCTTGACGAGGAAGACCTTGGTGAAGGTTCTTATTTTCGTAATTAAACGCACTGTATGAGCGTTGTCCTTCTCTCCAAGGGGTCGTTTTACCAAGCTTTTTATTCACCGGTGAACCATAAGGGCCTTCAGGAGTATCCTCTGGAAGGACATAGTTTCTACCTTTTTCAACATTTGCAAAATCTGTATACGTTTCATCATCATCGTAAAACATGAAAAAACACCACCTTCATCAGGTAGTGTATTCATAATGAGATTATTTATTAAACGAGTGCGCCACGAAGAAATTCCCGAAGTTCTTCTGCATCTTCTTCATTAAGCGTATAGGCATGTTCTAAGTATCCTGGTTCATCGAGATCATCTTGTCCAACGATCGCAAATTTTCCACCTTGAATATCTAACACGAGGGACTTTCCATAAAATCGATCTGATTTCACGATGCACAAGTCGAACCGATGATTATGTCCCATAAAACAAATGAACCTTGATTCCGTGCTTTCTTTTTCATCATAAATGAGCTGATCATCTTCTAACATATTCTACACCCTCTCTTAATTATCTTTAGCAGTTTTTATCCTTATCATACCAGACTCTAAGGCATTCTCAAATTCCCGATTAACTGCTATCTCATTCGAGATTATGATAAACTATATTCAGTTCTCGTCGAAGGTAGGGGATATGAATGTATTTTGTAGATCGAAAGAAAATCGAAGAACAGCTTGTCTTTCTTGAAAATAATCTAACGCTTCTAAAGGAAAGTTCGTTTCAAACCCCTCTAGAAAAAGTAGCGTTAGAAAGACTTCACCATGTATTTATTGAAAGCATTATCGATGTTGGTAATACAATTATCGATGGATTTATCATGAGGGATCCAGGAAGCTATGAGGATATCATTGAAATTCTTACTGATGAAAAGGTGATTCCGGCAACGAGCAGTGAACCGTTAAAACAAGTTGTTGCAAAGAGAAAATCACTTATGCAGGAATTTACCAATATAGACCATAGCGCTCTCTTTACGAACTTAACGAACAACTTACGTGTACTAGAATTATTTCCAGAACAAGTGAGAAGATATCTAAATGAAGAACTTGGCGCTGTTTCAGCTTTTATGCCTTAAGATTCATAGAAAATGCTAACCGCTTTCATTGTGAAAGCGGTTTTTAGATAAGTGGAGGTAGACATTATGAAAAAGTATAAAGGATATTTGATCGATTTAGACGGTACGATGTATCGTGGCACTGAAAAGATACAAGAAGCTGTAGATTTTGTGAAAAGGCTAGAAATAGCTGGAATTCCATACTTGTTTGTGACGAACAATTCTTCAAAACGAAAAGAACAAGTAGCAGAGAAGCTTGTAAACTTTGGCGTTCCTTGTACAAAAGAGCATGTATTTACCACCAGCATGGCGACGGCAAGCTATATTTCTAATGAAAAGAAAGGTGCTTCTGTGTATGTGATTGGCGAAGAGGGAATTCGTGATGCCTTAACGGATAAAGGACTAACCCTTCGGGACGATAACCCAGATTATGTAGTGGTTGGGATCGACAGGGAGATTACATATGAAAAATTAGCGAAGGCATGTATCGCAGTACGGAACGGTGCAACATTTATCTCAACGAACGGTGATATCGCAATACCAACAGAAAGAGGACTGCTTCCAGGCAATGGCTCCCTAACAGCTGTTATTACTGTGTCTACAGAAGTAGAGCCGATTTTTATTGGTAAGCCGGAACCAGTGATTATGGAGCAAGCGCTTAAACAGCTTGGCACGGACAAAGATGAGACGCTAATGGTTGGGGATAACTACAGAACAGATATTATGGCAGGTATTCAGGCAGGTATGGATACATTGCTTGTCCACACGGGTGTTACGACGAAACAGCATTTAGAAAGTGTAGAAAAAGCACCGATTTATACTGCAAACTCACTAGAAGAATGGGAAGTATAAATGAAAATGCCCTAGGCTATCGCCTAGGGCATTGTTTAGTTAGACTCTGTCGAACGATGGGCAAGGCGACTTGAAGCGGCAGCGGCGATTGCTCCTACGATATCATCGAGGTACGTGTGACAACTTCCTGATGACTTATCGTTTAATTTCTCTAGAATTCCGGGCTTTAATTTATCGATATATCCATAGTTGGTAAAACCGATCGATCCATATACGTTTACGATCGATAGCGCAATAATCTCGTCGACCCCGTATAATCCTTCGTCTTTCATTAATATATCTTGAAGAGGCTGATCGAGCATATTCTTTTCAGCGAGCTCATCGAGCTGGATGCCGGTAAGGACTGCATTTTGTACTTCTCTCTTCGATAGTACGCGATCAACGTTTGTTCTACATTCATCCATCTTTAGGTTAGGGTGATATTTTACTTGCAGGTAATACACTAGTTCTGCGATATCCTCTAATTCTACTCCTCGTTCTTTTAACTTTGATCGAGCAGCTTTTTCTACAGCATCTACAGGTTTTTCGCCCATTCTTGTCCCACCTAACTTTATAGTAAATTGGTATTGTTGTTTGGTTAGTTTTATTAGTATATGGTTAGAAGTTGTGAAATATGACAATTGGTAGCACCCATAATTCATACACGAATTGGGCGGTCGGGCATATCTTACATATATATGACGCAACGTGGAGGGCGAAGATGCTAGAGCGAGAGCTATTTCACCAGTACGGAATCGTGGTCAACCATGTATATCGAGTGAACGGTGGATACGTACTTCAGACCACAGAATTGGGTGAATGTATCCTAAAACGTGCAGAAACAGAGAGAGAAGAGGATTTCCCTTGGTACGTCCTCATCTCACAATATTTTAATCAGCAAAACGAACCAACACTACTACCTATCTCTACAAAAAGGGGGAGGTACATTGAGACGATTGGGAACGAAGCGGTTACGCTCTATCAGCTGCCGTGGAAAACGCGCACGATCAGAGAATCAGATGGTCATCGATTGGCACTCCTTCATCGAAAAGGTGGGTATTTATTAAATAACTATAGTGAGCTTCCAGAAGTTCAGCCATGGCAGCTTAGGTGGCAACGACGAATCGACCAGTTAGAGGCCTATCGATTTTCGTTGATGAAGCAAGAGCAACCGTTAGGGGAGTTTGACACGTTGTTCATCGAGACATTTCCTTATTATCTTGGGCTCGCAGAAAATGCGATACAGTATCTTGTCGACGCTTCGATCGATGCTGGCGTGAATCCGTTCGATGTAAGAACATTGGTTTTTAGAAGGTTTAATGCTCAAAATATCGGAGGCACTGACTTTCTATTACCATCAGAATTCATACTCGATCATCCTGCGAGAGATCTTGCTGAATGGACACGGTATAAGTTGTTTGATGAGAGAGCGGGATATGATGAAGTGAGAGCATTTATTGAGGAGTATCATCAAAGAAGATCGATGAATGCGATGGAATGGAACTTGCTATATGCGCGTCTGTTGTTTCCGATTACGTATGTGGAGGCAATCGAACGTTATTATAGTGAAGAAAACCTTAAAGAAAAACAAGAAATTACCCATATGCTACAAAGCTATGTAGACCGTGAAGGAGAGCGAGAGTATTTGTTCAAAGGGGTATTCACTGAGCTGATCGGTGAGCGGGGCAATACGATGAGACAAATCGAATGGTTGATGTTATGAAAAATTCCCTCCAAATGTTGGAGGGAATGAATTTTATCGGTTATTAAAATACCTGTTCAAGTTCAGTCACGCCTGGGACTTCTTCAAGAAGTGCGCGCTCGATTCCTGCTTTTAGAGTGATTGTGGAACTAGGGCAGCTGCCGCACGCTCCCATCAAACGTACCTTTACCACGCCTTCTTCGATGTCTACCAGTTCTACGTCTCCACCATCACGTAGGAGGAATGGACGCAGTTTATTAAGTACATCCTGGACCTGTTCGTGCATATTCATCGACTCCCTTCATACTTTCATTATACTAATGATTAGCGAAAAAATCTATGTGCTATCGCGGAATGATAATTGTTATCACTATAAATTTATCATGCAAATAGGCAACAAGCAATAATGAATTAAAAAAAGGCGAATGCTTCTTTTCGTTCTATAGAGATTGAGGTACAATAAAAGCAACAGATGGTATAGAAAGGGCGTTTTGCATCATGGAAGAAGTGCTAGTATATGGAGCAGGTGAACGTTGTGCAAGCTGTGTCAACCTCCCATCTTCAGAAGAAACGGCGGATTGGTTACAAGCCGCGTTATCCCGTAAATACCCGGAACGAGACATTTTAGTGCGCTATATTGATATATTCGGCGAACTTGAGGGCACAGAAGCTGTTTTTGCATCGAAAGTGATCGAAGAAGATCTTTTCTATCCTGTGGTCGTTTACCAACATCAAATTGTATCAGAAGGTAACCCTCGTTTAAAAGATCTATATGCAGTACTTGATAAGCGTGCGACAGCGTAAAGGAAAAGGTCAGTGGGGAGTCCCACTGACCTTTTTTTTATCCATTATGATTTTTGTACATCCATAAAATACCTGATTTAAGAAGGCGAGGTACTCTTCCTGTTAGGGGTCTATTTGCCATGACCCCAAAACCGTGCTTGCTCCCAAGTGAACCGAGTGTTCCTTTTACCTTAATCGCTGGTAAAGAAGGCAACGATTCTTGCTTCCATTCTTTCTGAAGGACGAGGGCGATTTGTTCCGCTTGCTCTTCAGCTAGTTGAGCACTTGGAGAGAATGGAAGACTGGCGCAGTCTCCTACAACGAATGCGTTCGTATGACCAGGTATTTTGTGATGCGAATCGAGGGCGATGCGGCCCTGAGTGTCTTTCTCTACATCAAGATCACGAACTAATTTGTTCGGTTGGATTCCAGCCGTCCACACGATTGCATCGCAGTGGACGGGTTCGCCATGATTATAAAGGGTATTCGGTTCGACCTGTGTAATGTTGGATTCACTTACGACCGTAACATCTCTCTCTTCAAACCAGGATTGTACATAGTTTCCAAGACGATCAGGAAATGCCGAAAGTATCGTTTTCCCACGGTCAAACAGTTTGATTTCCAAATCAGGGCGGCTTTCATGAAGTTCACTCGCAAGTTCTACGCCACTTAATCCTCCGCCTACGATGCCAACCACAGATTTCGCACCAAGGTTATTCAAGACCTCGTACGCTCTACGAGAAGCATCGATTGTTTGAATACTCATCGTATGTTCTTTCGCACCTGGTACATTGTGGTACTTATCTTCACATCCTAAGCCGATAACAAGAGAATCGTACGGTAAAGGTTCATTGTCTAGCAAAACAACATTTTCTTTTAGATCAATCCCTGTAACTTCCCCATACTTGACTTCGAGGTTTGGGTGCTTCGGAAATTGAACGCGAATATGATGATCACTCGCTGTCCCAGCAGCAAGTGCGTAGTATTCTGTTTTTAAGCTATGGTATGGATTTCGGTCTACTAGCGTTATCGTTACATCTTTCGGTACATCTTGAGCAAATAATTTTTGGAGTATACGCATGCCGCCATATCCTCCACCTAAAAGCACTAGCCTTTTCATAAGAAATTTCCCCTTTATAAGACATATTCAATAACGCTGCATCCTAATTAGTGATTTTTGGTAATAAAATGATAAGGAAATGAAGGAAGTAAGATGATACACGCGTTATAATGTTAGGTAGAGCTTGTTTTTCGATCTACTTCGACAGTTAAAAGTATAGCGAAACTGCCACTTTTCTACAATATGAATTCTGAAAAGGTTGTAAGGGGGATGTTTACGTTTGCATACGATCGAGTTTTGCAGAGGAAACTTAAGAAACAATAAGAAAGTGTGGAAAGAGCTAGAAAGTTATGGAAATGTCGAGCTCATAGACTACGGATGTCTTGGGTATTGTGGAAACTGCTTTGAAGAATCTTTTGCTATTGTAGACGGGGTTTTGGTGAGTTCAACAGATTCAGATCAACTTTTAGATAAGATACTTTCTGCTCTAGAATTATAAAAAATAAATCCTTTTCATAAAAACGATATGTGTTATAATGACAAAGGTCAAAAGAAGTCTGATAGAGAGAGAACAGGCTTTTTCTTTTGCCGCATTTGCGAAAAATGTCGAATTTTTCAGAAAATGTTTGTAAGCGCTGTATCCAAACTTTTGAATTATATATGCTTTCTTATAGGAATGAATTGGGTACGCTAAGCTTATGACTGGTACGAATATTAATTAAGGGGTGTAAGACATGCAAATATTATGGGGTTTAGGCGGTATGGCTGTACTATTTGCCATCGCGTTAATCTTTTCGACGAATCGTAAAGCGATTAACCTACGCACAGTTTTCGGTGCGCTTGCGATTCAAATAGCATTCGCTTTTGTAGTTCTTAAGTGGGAAGCTGGTAAAGCTGGTCTGAAATGGCTATCACTTCGTGTGCAGGATATTATTAACTATGCGAATGATGGAATCACGTTCCTATTCGGTGGTTTGATTGGTAACGAGCAAGTTGGATTTATCTTTGCTTTCCAAGTACTAACGATCATTATCTTCTTCTCTTCATTGATTTCAGTTCTTTACTATCTTGGAATCATGCAGTGGATTATTCGTCTACTAGGTGGAGCGATCTCTTGGGCACTTGGTACGAGTAAAGCAGAGTCGCTATCTGCTACAGCGAATATCTTCGTTGGACAAACAGAAGCACCATTAGTTGTAAAACCATATTTAGATAAAATGACAAAGTCAGAACTATTCGCAGTTATGACTGGTGGTCTTGCATCAGTAGCCGGTTCTGTACTTATCGGGTACTCACTACTAGGTGTACCACTAGAATACCTACTTGCAGCAAGCTTCATGGCTGCGCCTGCAGGTCTATTGATGGCAAAGCTAATCATGCCTGAAACGGAAAAATCAGAAACAGCTGATAAGATCAAGATGGAAAGAAACGAAGATCATGTAAACGTTATCGATGCAGCTGCACATGGTGCATCAGATGGTCTAAAGCTTGCACTTAACGTTGGTGCGATGCTACTTTCTTTCATCGCTTTGATTGCACTTCTTAACGGACTCATCGGCGGAATCGGTGGCTGGTTCGGAGCTGGTGACATTACGATCGAACAAATTCTAGGGTACGTATTCTCTCCTCTAGCGTTCGTAATCGGTGTACCTTGGCAAGATGCTGTACAGGCTGGTAACTACATTGGACAAAAACTTATTCTTAACGAATTCGTAGCATTCTCTTCTTTCGGACCAGAAATTGGTAGCGGAAGCCTTTCGGATAAGTCAGTTGCAATCATCAGTTTCGCACTATGTGGATTCGCAAACTTTTCATCTCTTGCGATCTTGCTAGGCGGACTTGGTGGACTTGCTCCTAAACGTCGTCCGGAAATTGCTAAATTCGGTATGCGTGCGATCCTTGCAGGTACGCTTGCAAACCTTCTTAACGCAGCGATCGCTGGTATGCTTATCTTTTAATTTTTAAAGCCTCTTTTATAGAGGCTTTTTTTCTTTTAGTGCGAGATGATTGTATTTTGTAGCTTTTGTTGTATACTTGTTTCAATAACTGACATGGGGAGGCGAGCACGCATGACGAGCTTTAACCATACACTGCCATATGACAGGATGATGGGCGACGTTTATGTGAATGAATGCCCTTTTTGTCATAGTGAAAATGTATTGACTCCTATGACCGAAAGAGACTTTGAACAGGGGTTACAAGAGATTAAAACTCGATTGGTGATGCCTTGCTGTAATGGTAAGGTTCATATCGTAAAAATAGATGATGACTATTTTTGGACAACTCAAGCTGTTCGAAAAAGCAATTAAGATATAGAGAGAGTGAAATCATTGCCTGAAATTACGTATACAAAAATGCACGGATTAGGAAACAACTACATTTATATCGATCTGTTTAAGCAACACTTAGATGAAGAGCGGCTGTCGCAGTATGCGATCGATGTGTCAGACGTACATACTGGCATCGGTTCAGACGGCATGATCTTGATCTGTCCTTCTGAAAAAGCGGATGTTAAGATGAGGATCTTTAACAAAGACGGGTCAGAAGGAAAAAACTGTGGAAATGGACTGCGGTGCTTAGCAAAGTACGCTTATGAGCATCAAATCGTTAAAGACACATCATTTAAAATTGAAACGCTCGGAGGCATTGTTCAAGCTGTTGTACATGAAGTAAACGGAGAAGTAGACTCTGTCACGATCAACATGGGGATTCCTAAATGGACGAAAGGGAGCCTTCCGATGGTTGGAAATCCAGAAGATGAAGTGATCGGGGAAACTGTTCACTATGACGGCACACCTTTTACCATGACAGGCGTCTCAATGGGCAACCCACACATGGTGATGTTTGTAGACAACATTCATGAAGCGCCTTTAACCACTGCTGGGCCGTATTTTACAAATCATGAGCTATTTCCTGAAAGCATCAACGTCGAGTTTGTTGAAGTGAGTTCAAAATCTGAATTTCACTTTCGCGTTTGGGAAAGAGGATCTGGCATCACTCAGGCTTGTGGAACAGGAGCTTGCGCAGCCGTAGTAGCCGGGGTATTGAACGGACATACGGAAAAAGGGTCACCTGTCACGGTTCACTTAGCTGGCGGAGACCTCGAGATCACATGGAAAGAAGATGACCATGTGATGATGACAGGACCTGCGACGACGATTGCTACGGGAACGTATTATGCCTCTTAACAATTTTAAGTATGTTTGTTAATAAAAGGATATTCATGTAGAATGGAAGGAGGTACTTATAGAGAGGGGACGCAGGCATTGGACGGTATTGAAATCCAGCAATACAATGACGAAATTGAATCTCTACGAACGAAAATGATGCAAACCGCAGTAGCAATGGGCTTGAACCATCCAAAAGTTCTAGAGTACAGTCAAAAGCTTGATGAAAAGCATAATCTAATATTGCAGATAAAATATAAACAGCGTTCTGAAGAAATGAGTGTATCTGCCCGATAAGGTCGGATTGTTGAGCTAAAAGACTAAGCGCGGTATACTAGAAGTAGCATTATGGTGAAATGGAGGGATACGTATGATCCATTTATCTGAAGCTGCAGCAGCACAGGTAAAAGAAATGATGAAGCAAGAAGAAGGTGACACCCTTTACCTGCGCGTCGGTGTGAAAGGTGGAGGCTGTACTGGCCTAAGCTATGGAATGGGCTTCGACACAGAAATGAACGACGATGATCAAGCGCTCGAACCACAACATGGCGTCACAATTATTATGGATAACGAAAGCGCACCGATCTTAAACGGTGTGCAGATCGACTATAAACAAAACATGATGGGCGGCGGGTTCACAATCGAAAACCCGAACGCGATTGCATCATGCGGCTGCGGTTCTTCGTTTAAAACAGCGACGAACGCTGGTACGCCGGAGAATTGTTAAGGTTTATAAGTTGTATAGAGTAATCTTAAGGGAATAACTTTGAGTGTACACAATCCTGAAATGTGTATCAACGTTTGTGAATTACATGCCTTCTCGATAGTTAATGATTTAAAACATTACTATTTGAGGAGGCTTTTTTATGTCTTTAAACAAGCGAATTAGGAAGAAACCAGTTGGTAAGTTTTCAAACCAAAAGGAATATCCGAAGATAACCATGGAGCAACCAATAGACGTTGTTATCTCTGGAAAGAGTGCAGAAGGACTAAGAGAAAGAACTTGGTTCGATTCCGAGGGCGTACCAAAGACCTTGTGTTTGTTGAGTCATCAGCAGTCAAGAGGTCTTTTTTTGTTCGTTTATACCACGCAATGGGAGCACTAGCACCAAGTATTAAATACGTTAGCTCCAAAGAAAGAGAAGGTATCGAAAGATTTTCAGACTGTGTCAACAGAGTGTTTTTTAGACATTGTACGACGATGAAAAGGCGTTCGCAAGATACAAGATACAGTTAAGCTTTACGACAATGAGGAAATTTAAATTCATTTACTAATTCGGTTTTACCTTAGAAAGTGCAAATCTTTAACTCAACCATTGTTTGTCTCCTTAGCTTTACTTTGTTGAGAATGCTGGTGATTAAGAATAAGGTAAGACTGAGAAACAGATGTTGGCTAAACCCTGTTTTGTGAAACTTATACTTTATATATAGTATAAAACCAAAATCGGACTTATAAGTAGTTTCAATAAAATCCGTTGCACTAATTTGAATTTTCAATTAATATTAGGGTAATTAGGCGAGGAGGGGAATGGTTTGGCTAAAAAAAAGACACACCAACAGTTCATTGAAGAAGTCTACAATCTTGAAGGGGACTCATATGAAGTAATAGGTGAATACATAAATACAGGTGAAAAGTTAGTAATGAGACATGTTCCTTGTAACCATGAGTATCTGGTTTCTCCTAATAAGTTTTTAAATGGTAGAAGATGTCCCAAGTGTTCGCAAAATAAGGGTAGGCAAAAGCGGTCAAAGACACATCGGCAGTTTATAAAAGAGGTTAAAGACTTAGTTGGTGATGTTTATGAAGTTCTAAGTGAATATAAAAAATCCAAAGAAAAGGTGGAATTCAGACACAATACATGTGGGACGGTCTTTATGATGCAGCCGAGTAACTTTCTGACAGGTCAACGCTGTGTTTTATGCAGTAGACAAGAGGGCGCACAAAGACAACGGCATACTTCAGAATTTTTTATAAATGAAGTTTTTAAATTGGTAGGCGATAAATATACTGTGTTAGGTGAATACTTGAACAATACTACACCAATTCTAATAAAACATAATGATTGTGGATTTGAATACCCTGTTAGACCATCTAATTTTAAGAGTGGAAAAAGATGCCCAAAATGCAGAAGGGGAGTCCAGAGAACCCCTGATATGTATAGAGAGGAGGTTTTTGACCTAGTTGGAAACGAGTATATTATTATTGGAGATTTTAACACTACCTCTGAGGGCGTGCTTACTAGACACAATGAATGTGGATTTGAATGGAGTCCCACACCGTCAAACTTTTTAAAGGGGAAGAAGAGGTGTCCTAAATGCTACGGCAACATTTTGAAAACTCAAGAGCAGTTTGCTGAAGAGGTTTATGAGTTATCAGGTGGAGAATACACTGTTCTAGGACAATACCAAAGCTCAAAAACGCCAATTTTAATGAAACATCTTGTATGTGGGAATGAATTTATGTCTTATCCAAGTAAGTTTGTTGGTCAAGAGCAAGCAAGGTGTCCCAAATGCTCTCTTGAGAGACGGGCAAAAGCTAGATTAAAAACCACCCATGAGTTCAAAATGCAACTATATGAAGTGTATGGTAATGAATATGAAGTATTAGGTGAATACACCGGAATAAGGAAGAAGATTTTAATAAGGCACAAAGTATGTGGGAAAGAATACTATAAGTCTCCTATAGAAATTCTTAATAGGAACTGCAAGGTTTGTTCAGATATTGGTCAAAGGAAAACTCATAACGAGTTTTTAGCTGAAGTATTTGACCTAGTTGGGAACGAATATGTTGTACTTGAAGAATACAGTGGAATATTTGATAAAATTAACATAAAACACAATATTTGTGGGAACGTTTGGAAAGCGTCTCCTCATAAATTTTTGAACGGTGGCAGAAGATGTCCTAGGTGTAATTCATCAAAAGGTGAGTTAGCTATAGCAAAATACCTTGAAACTAATAACTTTAAATATCAGCACCAAGCAAGATATGAGGATTGTAAGAATGAACGTCCCCTCCCTTTTGATTTCAAGGTATTTGACTCGAATAATCATGGAGAGTTCCTTATTGAGTTTGATGGGATTCAACACTTTAAGCCATTAGAGGTGTTTGGAGGACAAGAAGGTTTCGATTATAGGATCGCTTGTGATGAAATTAAAAACAATTTTTGTACGAGTAGAAATATCCCTATCCTAAGAATAAAATATACCGCTCTAAATGAGATAGATGAAATTCTTAATCAGTTTATGAACACTCCTTCTTCATTATCAAAATTTTCTTCTGTAGAATATATGACGAATGATAAATGTAATTACTTATTCCTTGTTTAACATAATTTCCAGAATTTTTGTCCCTTGTCATGAAATTTTAACCTTACTCTTGTCTTAATATAAAGAGCCAGATCAATCGTATCTGGGTTTCTGGATTTGTGTAAAAGTTAACTCAATATCGAGAATCCGAACGCGATTGCATCATGCGGCTGCGGTTCTTCGTTTAAAACAGCGACGAATGCTGGTACGCCGGAGAATTGTTAATAATCATTACCTTCCCTTTTATAGGGAAGGTTTTTTTATTTGAGAAAGGATTTCGACAAATTATCTAGAACTCTGAACGTGAAGGGGTGGAAAACATTTCTATCCCTTACGTTTTGTTTCGTAGAGAAAGGAGCATGTCAAAATGAATAAGATCGGCGTACAGCTTTACACGCTAAGAAATGAATGTGAAAAAGATTTCTTTAAGACTCTCGAACGGGTAGCTGGAATCGGCTACGAAGGTGTTGAACTCGCTGGACTATACGGAAAACGACCGGAAGAAGTGAAGAAAAAGTTGGATGAGCTTGGTTTAGAGGTGGTTGGCCACCACGTTCCGTTCGAACGCATCGAACAGGATCTTGAACAGGTGATCTATGAGCAGATGAAACTTGGAAATACGCGTATCGTTTGTCCATGGCTTCCTCCTGAAATGAGAAATAAAGAGAGCTATCAACACGTTGCTGACGTATTAAAAGAAGCGGCAGGAAAATGTGCCGAACATGGTATGTCGGTTTCCTACCATCATCATGATTTTGAACTTGAGACTGAAATGAAGAACTCACCACTCGCCATGATTTTAGAAAGTGATGAAACGATTCAGGCAGAGTTTGATATTTACTGGCTGCAGAGAGCAGGGCACGATCCGGTCGAATGGTTACAAACATACAAAGGTCGTACGCCTGTCGTTCATTTGAAAGATCGCTCGGATGATGAAAACGAAGACACGGTTATTTTAGGAACAGGAAATATTGAGATTGAAAAGGTTCTTGAGCAGGGGTCTGCTAGCGGCGTACAGTGGTGGGTTGTCGAACAGGACGAGTGTCAGTTAGATCCGATCGAAAGTGTGTCTCGAAGCTACCGCTATTTAAGAAAAGTTGAAATAAAGAGCGAATAATCGTGATAATTTTCTAAAAATAGTCTTGAACGTCAAAAAAAGATGGGGTACAATGAATGCAATCGATTCCATGTAATCGATTACAAAAAACGGGGGGAGGCTATTGAGCTTTCTGGGGAGGTTAATTGATGGCTACAATTTCAGATGTCGCCAAACAAACCGGACTTTCGAGTGCGACAGTATCTCGCGTCATAAATAACTATCCTCACGTATCGGAAGAGAAGCGAAGGCTTGTACATGAAGCGATGCAAGAATTAGGTTATTTTCCTAATACCTCAGCAAGAAACTTAAGGAATAGGAAGACGAATCTAGTAGCTGTACTGATACCGAGACTAACGAATCCATTTTTCACTACGATCCTTGATGGGATCGAAAAGGTTGCAGAGGAAAAAGGATTTCAACTGCTCATTTGCCAAACACAGTCTAGCAAGAAGAAGGAATTGGACTTTCTTACGTTATTAAAGACAAAGCAGGTAGATGGGGTAATCTTCACTTCGATCGAAAATGATTGGAGTAAGATCCAACCATATACTGAATCTGGTCCAATCATTCTATGTAATGAGTATCACCGGGATGCAACCGTTCCGATCGTTCGTCTTGATCAAGCCTATGGAAGTTATTTAGGCACTCGTCATCTGATTGAGAGAGGTTACAAGAAAATCGCATTTTGCCACGGTTCTAAAAGCGGTCTTTCAAATGATCGCCGTAAAGGATTTGAGCGTGCCATTGCAGAAGCTGCACTTCCACTCAACCGAGAATGGGTATTCCATGATACATATACAATGGAAGATGGCAAAAAGGTGCTAAAAAAAATCATAAACCTAAAGAATCGTCCAACAGCGATCTTTACAGGTGGAGATGAAGTTGCTTCAGGGGTATTAAAAGAAGCAAAGCGCCACGGACTTAAGGTCCCAGAAGAACTTGCAATTTTAGGGTTTGATGATCAGCCTATCGCTAGTTTGATAGAACCTGAGCTCACAACAATCCATCAACCAGGAGAAGAGATTGGTTCACGAACGATGTCTGTATTTATCGACTGTTTGAATGGTGTGATTGAACGTACGCAACAATCGGTGATTGAACTACCGATCTCACTTGTTAAAAGAAAGACAACTTAAGACACACTTTTTTGAAATCGATTACAATCATTTTTGAAAACGATTTCAACAATTAAAAGGAGGAATTTCTATCATGCGTTTTTTGAAGAACAGTAAGCTGTTGATCATTGTAATGGCCTTTATTCTTGTGTTATCCGCTTGTGGATCTAATTCTACTTCAAGCAACAGTAACTCTAATTCAAATGATGAAGAAGCGAAGACTGATGAAGAACAAGTAACGATCGTCTATGCAAGAGGTAAGGATGCGACAGGTGCAACCGATGTGATGGTTGAAGAATTCATGAAGCAAAATCCTAATATTAAAGTCGAGTTCCGTGAAATGCCAACAGACACAGGTGCACAGCACGATGCATATGTAACGATGCTTAACGCTGAATCATCTGAAATCGATGTGTTCGATATCGACGTTATCTGGCCTGCTGAATTTGCTCAAGCTGGATATGTACTTCCTCTAGACCGTTTCATCCAAAAAGATGGAATCAACATGGAAGATTACAACCAAGGACCAGTGTCAGCAGCTACGTTTAACGGGAAGCAGTGGGCGATGCCTAAATTTATCGATGCTGGTATGCTTTTCTATCGTTCTGACCTAGCTTCTGAAGCGCCAAAAACGTGGGATGACCTTATGGCACAAGCATCTGAGCTAAAAGGACAAGATGGAACACAGTTTGGTTACTTAATGCAAGCGAAGCAATATGAAGGACTTGTTACAAACGCAGTTGAGTTTGTAGCATCTTACGGTGGAGAGTTCATCGATGAGAATGGTGAAGTAGCAATCAACTCACCTGAAGCAATCAAAGGTCTAAGCAAGATGGTTGAAATTGCAAATGCTGATTTCGTTCCAGATAACATCACAACGTTTACTGAGCCAGAATCTCACACTGCTTTTATCGAAGGACAAGCACCATTTATCCGTAACTGGCCTTACCAATATTCACTAGCTAACGATGAAGAGCAATCTAAAATCGTTGGAAACGTAGAAGTAGCGCCACTTCCAGAAGGCGATGCTGGATCAGCAGCTGCACTTGGTGGCTGGATGGCTGCGATCAATAACTACTCTGAGCACCCTCAAGAAGCTTGGGAGTTCTTAAAGTTCATGACTGGTCCAGAAGGACAGAAGATCGATGCGATCGAAGGTTCTCATGCTCCAACACTTCCAGCATTATTTGAAGACGAAGAAATTATTGAAGCTAACCCATTCTTTGGTGAAGAAGGATTCCAGAACGCACTTGAAGGTGCAGTGTCTCGTCCGGTAGCTCCAAACTATCCTGAAATCTCTGAAATCATCCAAATCAACGTGTCAAAAGCGATCTCTGGTGAATTAACTCCAGAAGAAGCTGCAGCTGCGATGGAAAAAGAGATGAAAGAAAAGCTAGTCAAGTAAATCTAAATGAACATTAGCCTTCATATGTGTGAAGGCTAATGTCTTTCATAAGGGAGGAGCGGCGGCATGCCACAAACGGATATTGATCCTCATAAGCCTATTAAAGTTGATAAGAAGACGAAAAAGAAGAAAAGTGATGCAAAAGTAGGCTACTTACTTGTCGCGCCTGCATTGCTTTTAATTCTAGCAATCTCGATTTGGCCAGTTATTCAATCCTTTTATTTTAGCTTATTTGACCTTAGGTTGAACGATCCGACGAAATCTTCTGTTCACCTCGATTATCAGCTCGACATGGACCGCTATTTACAGAACTACCCGTTCTTAATCGGTGCGATCGATTCAGAAATCAATAAAGGCAATGCAGCAGGTGAGCTTGGTGAAATCAAAGCGACGCTCGAAGATTTGGATGGTCGTATCCAAGAGAAGCCAAAAGCTGCTGAAAACTATGATTTGATCAATGAAAAACTCGATAACTTTGAGAACATTCCCGAAGATCTGAAGTATGTTGAAATCGAAGAAGGTGTTGCTGAAGACTTAGTAACTTCAGTGAAAGATATCAATTCGGAGTTAAAAGCGATCAATGGAGCAGGAGAGCTTGAGCAAGGCGATAAAATCGTTGGCCTCTCTTCTTCACTCAACGATATTGTCGTTGAACCTAACTTTATCGGCTTCAAACACTACCAAGATAATTTCAGTGATAGTCGCATGTGGAAAGCACTTTGGAATACAGGTGTATTTACGTTCATTTCCGTTTTAGCTGAACTGATTCTTGGTCTCGCAATCGCATTATTGATCAATAAAGCATTTATCGGTAGAGGACTTATCCGTGCGAGTATCTTGATTCCATGGGCAGTGCCAACCGCCGTAGCCGCTCTTATGTGGAAGTTCTTGTATGATGGTCAGAATGGTATCGTTGCAAAGCTATTTGCTGACGTCGGTCTAGTAGAAAAGATGACTGTCCTATTGACCACTGATACAGGCGCGATGTTCTCCGTTATCTTTGCAGATGTTTGGAAAACAACGCCGTACATGGCCCTACTTATTCTTGCTGGGCTCCAAACGATCCCATCTTCACTTTACGAAGCGGCGTCGATCGATGGAGCAAACAAGTGGAAACAGTTTTTAACCGTAACGCTTCCACTTTTAAAAACTAGCATTCTTGTAGCCCTTTTATTCCGTACACTTGATGCGTTCCGAGTGTTCGACTTGATCTACGTATTGACAGGTGGAGGTCCAGCAAACTCAACTGAAACGATATCGATACTAGCTTACAAGGTGATGTTCTCACAAACCAACTTTGGTGAAGGTTCAGCACTTTCCGTTATCGTCTTTCTCTGTGTTGCGATCATTTCCGCTATCTTCATTAAATTACTTGGATCTGAATTAATCAAGGACGGTTCTGGAAAATAATGAGTGAAATCGAGAAGGAGGCCAAGTAAAATGAATAAGAAAGCGGGACCATTATTTTACGTTTTTCTAGTGTTATTTGTATTTGTCGTCATGTTTCCATTCTTATGGATGCTTGCGAGTTCGATTAAACCGTTGTCAGAGCTATTCGGGGAAAAAGCCTTTTCTCCATTTACATCTAATCCGACTTTGCAAAACTATGTATCCGTTTTCGTAGACTATCCATTCATGCGCTATCTATGGAACAGTTTCGTTGTAGCGGGGATCACAACCGTGTATACCGTACTTGTGGCATCGTTCGCAGCATATGCGATCGCACGCTTAAACTTTCGCGGGAAGCCGATCATCCTCGGTGTTGTGCTATCCGTATCGATGTTCCCGCAGATTGCTACCATTTCACCGATCTATATTTTTTTGAAGAATCTAGGACTTACGAATAGCTACCTGGGACTGATCATCCCTTATACAACGATCACGCTCCCCCTATCGATTTGGATTCTCGTAACCTTCTTTAGGAAGATTCCATTCGACCTAGAGGAAGCTGCTAGAATCGACGGCGCATCTCTCTGGCAGACTTATTGGAAGGTCATCATGCCTCTTGCAGTGCCTGGGATCTTCACGACAGCGATTCTAGTTTTTATCGCAGCATGGAACGAGTTCTTATTCGCCCTAACCATCAACACGGCGGATAAGTTTAAAACGGTTCCAGTTGGAATCGCACTCTTCCAGGGACAATTTACGATTCCTTGGGGAGAAATCTCAGCTGCAACAGTTGTCGTTACGGTTCCACTCGTCATCATGGTACTTATATTCCAGAGAAGAATCGTATCTGGTCTAACATCAGGATCTGTAAAAGAATAGAGAAAAGGAAGTGGAAGAGATGCTTAATGTAACAGTATGGAACGAAAATCGTCATGAGCAACAAAACGAGGAAGTAAGAAGCGTATATCCGAACGGGATTCACGGTGCGATCTCTGACTTTCTAAAAGGCGGCCATCATGTTCGGACTTCAACGCTCGATGAGCCGGAACATGGATTATCTGAAGAGGTTCTAAACGAAACAGACGTTTTACTATGGTGGGGACATATCGCACATGAGGAAGTATCAGATGAAGTCGTTGAGCGAATTCACAATCGTGTGCTAGACGGGATGGGGTTAATCGTGCTCCACTCTGCACACTTCTCAAAAATATTTAAGAAGCTGATGGGCACAGGTTGTGATTTAAAGTGGCGTGAAGCAGATGAAAAAGAACGGATTTGGGTAGTCGATCCTTCTCATCCAATCGCTGAAGGGATCGGTGAGAAGATCGAGTTAGAGAAAGAAGAGATGTATGGAGAGCACTTTGATATTCCAGCACCTGACGAGCTTGTTTTTCTAAGCTGGTTCGAAGGCGGCGAAGTATTTAGAAGTGGCTGTACATATAAGCGTGGACAAGGGAAAATCTTTTACTTTAGACCTGGACATGAAACGTATCCAACGTACTATAACAAGGAAATCCAGCGCGTAATTCAAAATGCGGTGGTTTGGGCAACGCCTACGAAACGCACGAAGCCTGTCTATGGAAATGCAAAGCCACTTGAAACCATTACAGCAAAATAAGAGGGAGAAAGAGGAGGAGAAACCATGAAAACATTAAAGATTGGTGTTATCGGGTGTGGAAGTATTGCGAAGCATCGTCATTTACCAGAATACGCAGCGAACAAGGACGTTCAGATCGTTGCGGTGTGTGACATCGTTAAATCTAGAGCTGATGAAATCGCTTCTCTATATGGTGCGACATCATACGAGAATGTTGAGGATGTTTTACAAATTGAAGAAATCGACGCAATCAGTGTTTGTACGCCAAACTACTTACATGCTCCGATTTCCATTGCTGCGCTAAAAGCAGGGAAGCATGTTCTTTGCGAAAAACCGATGGCGACATCGAAAGAAGATGCTGAGCTTATGATCGAGACGGCACGTGAACACGGAAAGCAGCTTATGATCGCTCATAACCAGCGATTCGTCCCGTCTCATGCAAAAGCGAAGGAGTTACTAGCAAGCGGTGAACTCGGCAAGGTGTATAGTTTCAGAACTGCATTTGGACATCCAGGACCTGAGGGATGGAGCGTTGACGGTAAGGAAAGCTGGTTCTTCGAAAAAGAAAAAGCATTTATCGGAGCAATGGGAGATCTAGGTGTTCATAAAACAGATCTTATTCGCTATGTACTAGGTGAAGAAATCGTAGAGGTAGGCTCGTTCGTCGAAACGAGTGCAAAAGATTTTGCGACAGTGGATGATAACGCGGTATGTATCTTAAAGTCTGAAAGCGGAATCGTTGGGACGCTTGCTGCGAGTTGGGCGTACACAGCGAGTGAAGATAATTCTACAATCATCTATGCAGAAAAAGCGATTCTTCGTTTAGAAGATGATCCGGTCAACTCACTCGTCGTTCAGTATCAAACAGGAGAAGTCGTAAAATACGAGCTCGGCGGTATTCAGACGAACGAGAGTGGTGGACAAACAAGTTCACAGGTTATCGATCGCTTTGTTGATAGCATCGTTTCAGATAAAGAAAGCCCAGTAAGCGGAGATGAAGGGATGAAATCACTTCAAGTCGTACTAGCAGCACTCGAATCAAACGAAACAAAGAAAATCATTAACCTGAGGTGATCACGTGAGTAAATTACGAATGGGGATCATAGGATCTGGCGGGATTGCTCAAGGTCGCCATATTCCAGCATACCAACAACTCTCTGAACAAGTAGAGTTGTTTGGTGTGTATGACGTTAACACTGAAAGAGCAAAAGAAGTTTCACTTTTATTCAACATACCGAATGTCTACGAAGAAGTTGCTGACATGCTGAAAGAAGTGGATGCGGTAACGATTTGTACACCGAATAAATTCCATGCGGACCTTGCGATACAAGCGCTCCACGCAGGGGTACACGTTTTATGTGAAAAGCCTATGGCCATGACCGTTGAAGAATGTGATCGAATGATCGAAGCGGAAAAAGCGTCAGGAAAAGTGCTTTCGATCGGCTATCACTATCGCTTTATGAAGGAGCCGCGCGCCGCTCGTCAAGTGATCGTTGAAAGAGAAATCGGTGATCCGATGGTAGCGAGAGTACAAGCCCTTCGCCGCCGAAAAGTACCAGGCTGGGGAGTGTTCACAAACAAGCAGCTTCAAGGTGGAGGAAGCTTGATCGACTACGGCTGTCACTTCCTTGATCTCAGCATGTGGCTAATGGGCAACCCGAAGCCAGTAGAGGTGACAGGCACCACGTACAACCGATTAAGTAAAACCCCTGAGCAAGTGAACCTTTGGGGCGGATTCGATCATGAAACGTTCAATGTTGATGATCACGTCACAGCTTATATTAAATTCGATAACAACATTTCTCTCTTGTTCGAAACGTCCTGGTCCGCGAACATTGCGGAGGATAAAGAGACCGTCAGCATTTCAGGAAGTGAGGGAGGACTCGATGTTTTTCCTTTCGAACTGAACAAAGCGAAGTACGGCATGCTTCTGAACAGTAGCAGTCAGTGGGTGCCAGGTGAGGACGATCCAGGCTTACCTCAAGCGGCGAACTTTGTGAATAGCTGTCTCGGGTTAGAAGAACCGATCGTGAAAGCGGAAGAAGCAAGAGCCGTTTCACAAGTGATCGAAGCCATTTATGAAAGCTGTGAAACAGGAAGAAGCGTTCGTCTATAAATTATTTTAAAAATAGGAGTGAGACGATGAAACTCGGCGTATTTACTGTTCTTTTTTCTGATAAATCATTTGAAGAGATGCTTGACCACGCCAAAGCCTCTGGACTAAAAGCGGTTGAAATCGGCACGGGTGGTTATCCAGGTAATGCCCATTGTAACCTTGATGAACTGCTAGAGAGCGAAGAAAAACGTGCTGAATACCTTGAAAAAGTAGAAGAGAGAGGGCTTGAAATCAGCGCGTTCAGCTGCCATGGAAACCCGATTTCTCCTGATAAGGCATTCGCTGAGGAATGTCATGAAACTTTTGTTAAAACAGTGAAGCTCGCTTCATTGATGAATGTTCCAGTCGTGAACACATTCTCCGGTACACCGGGTGATCATGAAGATGCGAAGTTCCCCAATTGGCCAGTTACACCTTGGCCAGCGGAATATTCAGATGTATTGACTTGGCAGTGGGAAGAGAAGCTCGTTCCATATTGGAAAGAGTGGGGTCAATTTGCGAAGGATCATAACGTTAAAATCGGATTAGAGCTACACGGTGGCTTCCTCGTCCACACGCCTTACACGATGCTGAAGCTTCGTGAGCTAACGTGTGACGCAGTCGGAGCAAACCTTGACCCAAGTCATATGTGGTGGCAGGGGATCGATCCTGTTGCAGCGATTAAAATCCTTGGTAAAGAGAACGCTATTCACCATTTCCATGCAAAAGATACTTATATCGACCAAGATAATGTAAACATGCATGGCTTAACGGACATGCAGCCTTATGGTGAAGTGAAGACTCGAGCATGGACGTTCCGTTCTGTAGGCTGTGGCCACAGCAATCGTGAGTGGTCAAACATGATGAGTGCACTTCGCACCTATGGATATGATCATGTTGTAAGTATCGAACATGAGGACCCGCTCATGTCGATTGAAGAAGGTTTCCAGCGCGCAGTAAGAAACTTGCAATCTGTTTTGATCGAAGAACAGCCGACCGAGATGTGGTGGGCTTAAGTTACAGCATAAAACCCCCGATTCCATTGGTGATGGATCGGGGGTTTTATGGTTATTCGGTTCCTTCTTTCCATTCGTTATCGATTAGCATCTTACCAGGCCACGTGTAGGCCATGATCCCACCATCAGCGGCGATGTCTTCCCCAGTAACGTAAGAGCTATCGTCAGAGGCTAGGAAGAGAGCTACCTTTGCCATTTCCTCAGGACGTCCCAATCTTCCCATAGGCGTTACCCATTTGTTAGCTTCTCTGAACTTCTGACCCATTTCTTCATCCTTTGATCCAGCTAATTTATCGATGAGCGGGGTTTCAATTGTACCAGGTGAGATGGAGTTGACTCGTATGCCCTCTCTCGCATAATCGATCGCCATCGCTTTTGTGAAGTTCGTAATGCCGCCTTTTGCTGCATTGTATCCAGAGCGATCGAGGTCAGCTGCTCGTCCTGACATAGAAGACGTATTGATGATCGATCCGCCCTTATCGAGCATAAGTGGAATTAAGTATTTACTTGTTAGGAACGTACCGCGTAAATCCACCGATATAATACGGTCGAATAATTCGGTTGGGTATTCGTGTACCTTGCCACCTTCCTGATCCACACCAGCGTTATTGAACAGCACGTCGATCGCACCGAATTCTTCCTTCACTTTTTTTGCAAAAGCTGAGACGCTATCTTCGTCAGAAACATCGACTTCATAAGTTTTAACGTGTGCCCCTTCGCCATTTATTTCTTTAGCCGTTTTTTCCATTTCTTCCGTATTTACATCTGCCAACAGGACAGTTGCCCCTTCTTTAGCAAAAAGCTCTACCGTTGCTTTCCCAATTCCAGTAGCGCCACCTGTTACGACAGCGGTTTTATTTTCTAATCTCTTCATACTTGTGCCTCCCCATATAAACTTAATAGGCTCTTTCCCGCTGGTAGGGAGGTGTAATCATAGGATTGTGCCGGGATGGCGTAGAGTGGGATGGAGGAGGTTCGTATTGGTTCGCTGATATAATTGCAGAATCGCTGATAAAAGTAGGGGTTTCGCTGATATAATTGGATTTGCGCTGATATAAGAGGGGTTATCGCTGATATTATTCAAATTTCGCTGATATATGGTGCGGGAGGTGTACTAGGCTGAGCTGGTTTGGCCAATAAAATTGATTTTTGGACAATAAATGCTGGTTTTGGCTAATAAATCTTCATTTTAGCTAATAAAAAGGAAAAGTGGACAATAAACAGTGAACCGCACCACTGCAGTCACAGCAGAAGATTCTGTTTCGCGGATAAAATCTCATTTCCGCGGAAATATTTCAAATTTCGCGGATATCTGGTCAAGTTTAGCGGATAAAATCTAAATTTCGCGGATATCCCATTAAAAATCGCGGATATCACCCTCACTAAGGCCTTCAATCCAACCTGAAATTACCCAAAACCCACTCGCTGCACCTTCAATTCGAACAGCAATCCCTACAAGCCTCCTCCAACCACGTCCAGCGAAAAACCAGCCACAACAAAAGGTAAATACTGGGCACTATGTAAACTTTTACGCATATCTCCCTATCTCTCAGGATGATAAACTTAATGTATTATGTAATGAATTTGGGGGGATCATGTTGTTCTTGTTAAAGATACGTGAGGAGAATTCAGGTCATTCAGAAACAGAAAGTATCGATATTCGCTATCGTGCAAATGTGGAGTTTAAGAGGCGCACGTTAGATTATTCGAACCGACCTGGTCGTTATGAAATATCGTTACATCATGAGTCAGGTGAATCGATCTTTTCTACAAAAGTAGGGCTTGGCTGGTAAAACACTATACATATTGAAACCCCGTGCCATGGCACGGGGTTTTCGTATGGTTAATGAGAAGAGTGGAAAAGGTGGTGTCGAACGGATTTCCAGTCTGGTTTAGGTGTATGTTTCAGGCTTTGGAACAAGGAGTAGCCGAGACCTGCGGCCATTACGATGATAAAGAGTAGTTTGACCATCAAGATGCCTCCTTTATTTTTTCTTATCGAACAAGCTCGTACTGTGCATCGGCTGTACTTTTGCATCCGGATCCATATACGATTTTGCGTTATTTACTGCTGTAGGTGCTTCGCCAAATCCTGAAGCGATAAGTTTTACCTTACCTTCGTATGTAGCGACGTCACCAGCGGCGTAAATCCCTGGGATGTTCGTTTCCATCTTAGAGTTTACAACGATGGAGTTCTTCTCGATATCGAGTCCCCATTCTTTAATAGGACCAAGTGAAGAAATGAAGCCATAGTTCACGATGACAGCATCAACGTCTTTTGTGATCGCTTCGTCTTCTTTAGCATGTTTCAGAACAACTTGATTGATACGCTCACCATCACCGATAAATTCGCTAATGTTGTATGGCGTTTGAATGTTAACAGAAGAGTTCATCAACTGTTCGACACTGTGCTCATGAGCTCTAAACTTGTCTCGACGGTGAATGAGCGTCACTTCTTCTGCAATCGGCTCGAGCATGTTCGCCCAGTCGACTGCGGAATCTCCGCCGCCTGCCACTAGCACTTTTTGTCCAGCGAATTTCGTTAAGTCGTTCACGAAGTAGTGAAGGTTTTTACCTTCATATTGATCTGCGCCTTCAACCTTCAGGCGGCGAGGTTGGAACGCACCTACGCCTGCTGTAATGATAGCGGCACGCGTGTAGTGCTCTGCTCCAGTATTCGAGCGTAAGTAAAGTGTGCCATCTTCCATCTGCTTCACTTCTTCAACAGATTCCTCAAGCACAACATCAGGATTGAATTGGTCAGCTTGTTCGATCAAGTTATCAACGAGATCTTGAGCCAACACTTTCGGAAAGCCAGCGACATCGTATATATATTTTTCAGGGTAGAGAGCAGATAGCTGCCCTCCAAGCTGAGGCATACTTTCTATTATCTTAACGTCTAGCTGACGCATTCCACCGTAAAAGGCAGTGAATAGTCCAACTGGACCGCCACCAATTATGGTAATATCATAAACCTTTTGTTGGTCAGTCATTGTCAGTCCCCCTCATAAATTAATGAACCTTTCATTATTATAATCTTAATAAAATCGGAACTAAACCCCAATCATGAAAACACCCCTAGAAGTTTTATTATAAGGGTTGAAAAACAAAATAAAAAAGAATATGATTAAAATTGAGCGTCAGAATTGAAGTATTTATGACAATATGCGTGCTAGAACAGCATTTTTTTCGATCTAGAACGTGAAATCTTTAACAATCTCTCTGATTCTTTTCTATTAAAATTTGAACATTGAGGGATAATATCCATAATCATAACGTTTATTGACGTTTCACGAATGGTCAGAACAGGAATCCAACCTGTAATGTCCAAAAAATTTCGGTAAAAAGGTGGATGTGATACAAGTGAGTAGGCCAAAAATCGCAATCCTAGGTGCAGGTTACGGTGGAATGATGACAGCGGTTCGCCTTCAAAAGGAAATGGGAACCAATGAAGTGGAAGTTACGCTTGTAAACAAGCATGACTATCACTACCAAACAACATGGCTTCATGAACCAGCAGCGGGAACAATGCATCATGACAAAACACGTATCATGATCGAAGATGTGATCGATACGAACAAAATCAAATTTGTACAAGACACTGTTGTAGAAGTTAAGCCAGATGAGAAGCGCGTTATTCTCGAAAACGGCGAGCTTGAATACGACTATCTCGTCCTTTCTCTTGGATTTGAACCAGCAACATTTGGTATCAAAGGCTTGAAAGAAAATGCGTTTAGCATCCGTAGCGTTAACTCCGTTCGTAAGATCCGTGAGCACATCGAATATCAATTCGCTAGCTACAACAATGAACCCGAACGTCGTGACGACCTTCTAACGATCATCGTCGGCGGAGCTGGATTTACAGGAATCGAATTTGTTGGTGAACTAGCAGAGCGCGTTCCTGAACTTTGTAAAGAGTTCGATATCGACCGCGATCGTGTAAGAATCATTAACGTTGAAGCTTCTCCAACAGTACTTCCTGGCTTCGATGAAGAACTTGTAGAATACGCGATGAACCTTCTCGAGCGTAAAGGCGTTGAGTTCCGTACGAACACAATGATCAAAGAAGTAATGGAAGACGGCGTTATTCTTGGTGAAGATGAAGAAGTGAAAGCAGCAACTGTCGTATGGACAGGTGGTGTTCAAGGTAACTCTATCGTAGCGGACTCTGGTTTCGAAACGAACCGTGGCCGTGTACCTGTTCGTAAAGATCAGCGTACGCCAGACTACGATAACGTATTTGTTGTTGGTGACTGTGCACTTATTATCAACGAAGAAATCGACCGCCCATTCCCACCAACTGCTCAGATTGCAATTCAAGCTGCTGGTGCAGTATCCAAGAACATCCTTAACCTTGTAAGAGGGAAAGAAACAGAAGGATTTGTACCTGATATTAAAGGTACAGTTGCTTCTCTTGGTAAAGGCGAAGCGATCGGTAAAGTTGGTAACAAGAAGCTATACGGTACAACTGCTTCCGCTATGAAAAAGGTAATCGATAATCGTTACCTATTCATGCTTGGCGGACCAGGGCTTGTATGGAAAAAAGGTAAGCTTAAGTTATTCTAAAAAATGAATGAGCTAAGAGGGCAAAGACGCGATGTCTTTGCCTTCTTTTTTAAGCGTACATAAGGAAAAGCAAAGGCTTAGAAGTAAGCCTTGCTTTTCTATAATAAGGATAGGGGCTATAGTAAAGCTTATGAACGCACTGTTGAGATTATACCGGGGGGAATGATTGCTTGACTAAGAGAGGAAACGTCTGGTTAGGTGCAGCAGGCATCGTTGAAGAGAATGGAAAATATTTAGTTGTGAAAAAGAAATATGGTGGTCTAAAAGGAAAGTGGTCGTTTCCAGCTGGGTTTGTTGATGAAGGCGAAACGGTCGATGAAGCGGCGATTCGTGAAATTCATGAAGAAACCGGGATCGTGGCTGAACCGGTTAGGATTGCAGGGATCAGGACTGGCGTCATCAAAAACGAAATAAGCGACAACTTAGTCGTGTTTTATATGAAGAAATGTGGAGGAGACTTGAAAGCAGAAGAGGGAGAGATCGAAAAAGCGTGCTTTCTAACGAAAGACGAGCTTCTTCGAGACCCAGATACATCTTCAATGATTCCATATTTCTTAGGCGACAAGGACGAATTCAAAACTGAAATGAACCCAGGAAATCAGTTTGGCTACACAACTTATAAGTTATTTCATAATCCGTAAAAACTGTTAGATTACAGACGGAATATTCTGATAATAAAGGTTGTATTCGCTTACATGGACGTATTTGGTCAAATTTGAGGTTTTTCTTTTTCAACCATTCTTGTTATATTATCAGAAAATTAAGAAAAGGAGTGGTTGATTTGAGAAGACAGCAAAGAAAAGTAAAGGCAACTGATTGTCCTTACTGCCAGGGGAAGGGGTACTTTCAACTACTTCTTGGAGGATCGGAAACATGCGATAACTGTGGAGGTAGTGGAGCAAAGCAAAATCCAACAAACTAAGCGCGAATCGCGCTTAGTTTTTTTGTTCACGCTGTGTTCATTGACTAAAAGGGCGCAATCCAGTAAACTAACATTGATTAAATGGAGGTGAAAGGATGGCAATTCCACAGCTAATCATCTCGATGCTGCTCTTTATCGTATTGTTTTTTGGAATCGGATTCTTGCTCAATATGCTGTTGCGTTCAACGTGGATCATGGCAGTCGCATATCCGGTTATCGTAATCATGATCGTGGATAATGTTCCGTTTTTTAATTATTTTTCTCAACCAGGCACTTCATTGCGAGCGCTTGGATCTGACTTGATATCTTTAGGGAGTGCAGATACAGTTATATTACTTTCTGGTTTAGTTGGAGCTATTTTTGCGGGTATCGCAATTCGTATGCTTCGTGTCAGAGGATATCAAATGTTCTAGAAAAGCTTCGCCAGCCACTGGCAGAAGCTTTTTTTCGTATAGGTTTCTGAATAGCTTTGCTTTTCTCTGGACATGAATAGACCATGAGAGGAGTGAAGCAAGTGCGAGTTTTGATCGTGATGACAAAGGGCTTGTTTTTCACAAGTCTAGTTTTAGCAGCCCTTATCTCAACATATTTACTACTTTCCGGGGTACCGTTGAACGATTTGACCAACTGGTTCTTTCCGGATCAAAAAGTACTTACAACAGAAGAAAAGCCGCAAACACTTGATAATTCACAGGATTGGTCACAGTTTCCTGTTCATACCGTAACAGCAACTGGATATACAGCAGGTGTAGAATCTACCGGGAAGAAACCAGATCATCCTGCATACGGGATTACGTATTCTGGTGTTAAAGTGACGAGAGATCTGTATTCTACAATTGCAGCAGACCCAGATACATTTCCAATTGGAACGATCTTGTTCATACCAGGGTATGGATATGGTGTAGTGGCAGATACCGGAAGTGCGATAACAGGAAACCGAATCGACCTTTATTACGATACCGTTCAGGATGTATACGATGAGTGGGGGAAGAAGACGATCGAAGTGTATGTTATCAAAAAAGGGGACGGTTCACTAACAGAAGAAGTGCTGCAGTCTTTGAACGAAGATGAATCGATGCAGGTATTCAGACAACAGTTATTGAATAAAACAAGTGATTAAAAACGACGGAGATCATGATCTCCGTCGTTTGTGCTATCTATGAAAGGAATGGGTCTTTTCCGTCGTAAGCAGGATAGTGATCAGGATGTAGAATAGAGGCAAGTTTTACTAACCCTGTAAGTAACCGTGGTGATGGCCGACAATAAAGCCACTCTTCAAGGATGTGGATCGGCGTTTCACCGAGCTCATCCCAACCTTCCCGCTTTTTAACTACGACTGGGTTGACCTTCTTCTGGTGTACGCCTACCCAGGCGAGACAGATGTGGTCTGGCTTCCGACGAAGTACATCTTCCCAATCCGTTTGTACGGATGCAAGCTCTACGTCTCTGAAACTGTTTCTTGCTCCAGCTAGTTCGCTGATTTCAGTCAGCCAGTTGGTTTTCCCAGGCGTGAAGATCGGTTTTGGCCACCATTCCCAGTAAATCTCTGGCTTATGTTCGATCGAGGCACTGATTTCTTTATATTCTTCGATCATGTGCTGTATACGATCTGTCAATGCAACTGCCTCTTCCCGTTTATTGGTTAATTCTCCGAGTGTAACGAGATCGTTGCATATATCGTCTAACGAGTTGGGATTTAGGACAGTGTAATTCAAGTTTAGCGCTTCGAGCGCTTCAATATTTTTCTCCATTCCCGGTACGCTTAAGGAAGCGAGAATGAGATCTGGCTCTAACGCTTGAACTTTTTCCATATCGATCGAAAGGTCAGGACCTAGCCTAGGAAGTTCTTGAATCGATTCTGGCCAATCGGAAAAGTCATCAACACCAACAAGTTGAGAAGTTAAGTCAAGGTACGCACAGAGTTCTGTATTGCTTGGGCATAATGAAACGATTCGCATAGGTCCTCCTTATGAGCCGATTTTGAATAAGTAATAAAGAATGATTGTTGCGACGATACCTAGAAGTCCGCCGACCAATACTTCGATCGGTTTATGACCAAGAAGCTCTTTCAGTTCTTCTACTTTCTCGCCCTCTTGTTTCTGAGGCCAGCTTTTGGCTTCTTCAATGAATTTGTTGAAGTCGATTACGAGCTGATTGAGTACGATCGCTTGCTCTCCGGTTTGTCTTCTAACACCAGTCGAGTCGAACATCACGATGATACTAAACATCGCAGCGACGGCAAACACTGGAGAATCAAGTCCTGTTTCAAATGCTACACCTGTAGCGAGAGCTGTTGTTGCCGCCGAGTGAGAGCTTGGCATACCTCCCGTTGAATTCATCAACGACCAATCGATTTGTTTGGTTGCAATAAAATAGATTGGTACTTTTAAGAACTGAGCGAAAAAAACACCGAATAGTGCAGCCCAAAGTGGGAAATTAAATAAGATCTCCATTGGTGAAACATCTTCCTTTCTCATCTTACGTATGATTTACCCGAAGTCATTTCAACTCAATCACATGTAAGGGGGTGACCTCAAGGTGAAGTACCCGTATCCACAAGAGTTTTATGATTTTCTTGTGGCGTTCAATGAACAAGAGTTTTATGTATGTCACGATCTATTAGAAGAAATCTGGTTAACAGATCGATCGAACACGTTCGTGAAAGGCTTATTGCACCTATCAGTAGCTCATTACCACGACAGCTATGGGAATGGAAAAGGAACAAGGTTGATGATGCAATCTGCTAAGGACTACCTTACTCCCTATAAGCCTTTTCACTGGGACATCGATGTATGTAAAATCATCGCTCATATTGAAAATTGTCAGTCTATTATACCACATTCCGAGGCACGCTCAGCTGAAAAAATTGATCAACAATCCTTGTTGCCTTACTTACTTATCGAGTAAGTAAATTGAGTTTGACACATATCCTCTTTCGTGTTAACTTATTAGTGATTTACCAAACTAAAGCAAACGTTATGAAAGGTTGTTACATCAATGAACGCTGTTATTATAGCCGTACTCATCATGCTAGGGCTTAGCCTTTTTCGTATACATGTTGTTGTCGCTCTCGTTATCGGTGCAATCGTAGGGGGCCTGTTAGGCGGTATGTCACTCGATGACACGGTTGCCGCATTCACCTCTGGACTCGGGGGAGGAGCAACAGTTGCCTTGAGCTATGCATTACTAGGGAGCTTTGCAGTAGGATTATCAAGAACGGGATTACCGGAACTCATGGTTGAAAAGGCTTTGAAAGTCGTCAACCGACAAGGTGGAGATCGAAGGAAGGGACTTGCAAAAGTACTTATCTTGTTCATTATCTTATTGATTTCTTGTTTCTCTCAAAACCTTGTACCCGTGCATATCGCTTTTATCCCAATTTTAATTCCACCTATTCTACAGGTGCTAAATGAATTAGGCGTTGACCGTAGAGCTGTAGCATCTGTTCTTACGTTCGGGTTGACTGCCCCTTATATTCTATTACCAGCTGGATTCGGGAAAATCTTCCACGGAATCCTTCAGTCCAACATGGCTGATAGTGGCATGGAGATCGAACTCTCTTCTATTCCAACCGTTATGCTGCTACCGACCGCTGGACTTGTGGTGGGACTATTCATCGCTGTCTTCATTACGTATCGAAAAGCTAGAACGTATAAGCAGCTATCGATCTCACAAGAACCACAGAAAGAACGTACGTATTCAAAACGCTCGATCACGTTCGCACTACTCTCAGTGGTAGTCACTCTAGCGGTTCAACTTCCGACTGAGTCGATGATTCTCGGTGCGCTCGCAGGTATCATCGTCTTATATGTGACAGGAAGCATCCGTTTGAACGAATCAGAAGAAGTGTTAACAGACGGAATGAAGATGATGGCATTCATCGGATTCGTGATGCTAGCTGCAAATGGATTTGCTGAAGTACTAAGACAAACAGGAGAAGTGGAACAGCTCGTCACGCAGGTGTCTGGCGTTATCGGTGATAACAAAGCACTTGCAGCGCTATTGATGCTGATCGTCGGATTGTTCATCACGATGGGAATCGGCTCATCATTCTCCACGATTCCAATTATCGCTGCGATTTATGTTCCGCTCGCAATGGAACTAGGGTTCAGTCCGATGGCAACCATCGCACTCGTAGGAACAGCAGCAGCTCTAGGAGACGCTGGATCGCCTGCATCAGATAGTACGCTCGGACCAACATCCGGACTAAATGCGGATGGTCAGCACAATCACATCTGGGACACGGTCGTTCCAACGTTTCTACACTACAATATTCCGCTTATCCTATTCGGATGGATTGCGGTCATGATCTTTTAATATGCAAACACAGGGGAGGTATTCCCTGTGTTTTTGTTATGATAGAAATAGTTGGAAATGCTGAGGATAGGGAGGGTGAAAAATGTACTTTGGAAAAGAAAAAGAGCAGAACGAAGGTCGAGTACCGCCGAATCAGAAGGTGACGTCAGGGTGGCCCGTTCTTCACGTCGGAAATGTTCCTTACTACAACGATGACTTATCGAACTGGAGTTTAGAAATCAATGGGTTAGTCGAGCGACCGACTGTGCTATCGTTCGAAGAGGTGCTCAAGCTTCAGGGAGTGGAAAAACAGAATGATATCCACTGCGTAACAGGATGGTCGAAGTTCGATAATCGCTGGACAGGCGTATCGACACGTGTACTTGCAGAACACGTGGGTCTGAAAGAAGAAGCGAAGTTCGTCATGCTCATTGCAGAAGAAGGGTGGACGACGAACCTTCCGATCGAGGATTTCTTGCATGAAACGAGCATGCTGGCACATTCTCATAACGGTGAGCGCCTGACGCCTGAGCATGGGTATCCTCTGCGTGCAGTGATTCCACATCTCTACTTCTGGAAAAGCGCGAAGTGGATCAGAGGCATCCGATTTCAATCTCAGAATGAGCAAGGATTTTGGGAGCGGAACGGCTATCATATGTATGGGAATCCGTGGAAAGAACAGCGTTTTGCGTGGGACTAAAAAAACGTTCGGATCGAACCGAACGTTTAGATGATGATGTCTTTAAGAACCTTATTCAGTTTCTCGATCGCCGTCTCCATGTCTGTGATCGACGATTGAACCATTTTCTTGTAAAGCGTTAGGATCATTTCACCATACGTGGTGCCTGGCACCGCCCATTTCCCATTCAATGCTTGCCACGTTGTCGCAGATCCTCGTTTTACTAATGAGAAGCGAGGGTCTACTAGTTTTTCGCCAGCTGGAATCGGATCTTTAGAGCTGTATGCATAAAGGTGCTGGATGTGTGCGAGTACGCCGTCGGAAGGTGTATCAAATGAAGCGCCTTTTGCTCCTCCGCCTGTAGCGCCTATCCCTGCATAGTTGTTTTGTTCTGGCGTCACATCTCCTGTGAAGCGGAAGAAGTTCGTTTCATGTAACGCTTGAGCGAATGCGATATCTCCTCGAATGCCATAGCGTTTACTGTGTACGAGATAATAAGCGGCGAGTAATGGGGCTTCTGGGTTTACCGACCTAGCATAATTGTTCATATGTGCTGCAGCTAGTTCGCTGTTACCAGCGATCGGATACCCTTTGTCAGGTTCTGGCTCGGGAGGTTCTGGCGGGGGCGGTGGTTCGACTGTACCTTCTGTATAGATGAATGAATCGATCCCAATCGCCTTCAATTTCGCAACGAGATCTTCTGCATTCGATTTCTCAGAGAAGGCACCGACTTGAACGCGGTAGTAAGTGGTTCCCTTGATAACGAGTGATGTGATGAATGAATCGAAACCTTTGGTAGCTAAGAATGCTGCTCTTTCTTCTGCATTTTCTCTTTCTGTAAATGATCCAGCAATGACTTTATAAAGCGTTCCTGAAGGTGGCGGCGTCTTTTTTGGTAGGTTCAATGCCTTAGCAGTACCTTCTGCAATCGCAGTAGACACATCTTTTATAAAAATTGAATTGTTTAATAGGTTCAGGTCTGTGTCATTGTCTACAAACAAGACTTCAAGTAACAGGGCATTCATTCTTGTTTCGCGCAACACATGGAAATTCGCGCGTTTCTTTCCTCTGTTCGGGATTTTGTATTTATTGAGAATAGTAGAAGCGATGGTATCGTGAATAACATTCTGGATTCGAACGGTTTCCGCAGGGACGGTTCGGTTGTAGATGAAGCTTTCAAAACCTCGTCCTCCAGCGGCGTTGTTGTGGATACTAAGATAAAAATCAGCATTCCTTGCATTCGCAAAATCAGTTCTCTGTTTTAGCGAAACCGTTTGATCCCCTGTTCTCGTTAAGATGATATCTACTTCATATCTTGATTCGAGCGTAGCTTTGACGAGTAGAGCGATCGATAGGTTATACGTTTTCTCAAAAAACCCCTTATACGTTGCACCTGAGTCAGACCCCCCATGTCCAGGGTCTATGATGATTCGTTTCAACCTAATCCCTCCATTAACTTTGCATTAATAATAGTATATTATTTCCAATTTTATGCGATTGGACGAAGTGTACAAGTTAGAAGAGAAATAGGCACATTAAAAACGTAATTGGTAGAGAGGCTGAACGTCTGGCGCTTGAGCAATATGTTTAGGATAAATAAATCCTCGTCCATCATCAGGAAAAATAAGACCAGCCTGCTTGTAGCACTCATGGATAAACTCTGAACAAATATAGCGTTCATTAGGAATCGAGCGTAAGTCGCCCATCACGACACTTGCGAGTATCTTCAGTATTTCTTCGTGATCGTAACGTTTCCCTGATAAGTCCGCTCCACGTTTTAGCATCGCTTCCGTTTTTTGATTCGTTAAATGCTTTACACCACTATGTCTCGCAAGGTATAGATCTCCCCTGTATGGTGCGCCAGTATTTTTATAATCTTGTATATAGTGAGAAAGAGGGATGATGCGTACACCGTAACTTTCTACGCTTTCCATCATCATGACGCGATCCATCCACCTGAATAATAGTCCTACGTGACTAAAGCGAGAGTTCGAAACTTTTTTTATAATATTACTTACTGGATAACTTCCGCTGCAAAGTAGAAGATCTGCAGTAACGATCTCTACGCGCGCATCTTCATATTTCTTTACTGGTGCGTGTTCAAAACGGTCTGTTGTCATGAACGTTACCCTCCTTCTTAGGTCCATTACTAAAGTAGTTGGATAATTTTTCTTGTATCCCTCTTTTTCATGTAAAAATTTCATAAAACAGTTGTCTACGACCGGTGCTCACACTATAGTTAAGGGAGGAGGAGAATGATATGGACGTTTTGAAAATCATCGTTATACTTGCCTTTTTGTTTATGACAATTAATATTATTAAGCCGTTCATCGGTTCAGTTACGAGGAAGCGAGCTGCGTTATATGCAGGCTTTTGGGTCATTCTTTATTTGCTCGTTTGGGGAGTCCCTGGATTTATGGATTCATCTGAAGAAGTTTCAGGTAAAAAAGGTGGAGACGTCGAGCAAGAACTCCCTAAGCATGAAGAAGAAGTACCTGCTGAGGAAAAAGCGGAAGAAGCGAAGCTCGAAGAAGAGGTCGATTTTGATATCGATTCAATTGAACAAATCATCGATGTTCCAGGTTTACTCGGGCTAACTCGAGAAGAATTTAAGAATAAATTAGATAAAGAGCTTGAAAACAATCCAGAAAACGCAATGGTCATGACGTTTGAAAATGGAGAAGTAACGTTTGAAGAGAATATCGCAAAGGAGATAACGTACTATCCAGAAGGGCTACAATACCCAGAAGATAATCGCATGTTGCTCGCAAGCCTCGGATTCGATATTAAAGAATTGAAAAAAGGCTCGAATCCCTTCGAAGACCCTGTGACGTTTTATTTGATCGGCGGGTTCTCAGATGTAACAATTTCCGCTGTGGAAGGTGAGGGAACAGAAGGGGCGATCGAGAAGATCTATATCAAGAAAGAAATCTATCCAACACCTGTCCCTGATGAAGAGGACGAAGATAACTAAGTTATTATTTGGAATCATATAAGTTTTATAGTTTAGATATTGGCGTTCCTAAAAAAGGAACGTCTTTTTTAATGCCTACTAAAATATGTTCCATTCAATTCCATTTATATAATTTTCTAAAAACTGTTGCATTTTTGTATGCGGTTACAATATAATGTGAAAAAGGTTATGACGTTTAATTAAACGTTATTACTAATGAACGGAGGGATTCGATGTGATTGATGTGTTAGCGGAATTGAATCAGCACCTTGAGTTAGAAAACGTACATAGCGAAGCTTTCAGTCCCTATGGAAAAGTCCTTAGTGACTTCCCATATGCTGAGGTGGCTGAACATATGGAAAAGACGGTTATTCCTGAAGAAGGGAATCGATACGTCCCATCTCATCCAGAACTAGAGGATGAAGCTCTCAAAAACTTCGTTGAAAAACGCTATTATGGAGGGATGAAAATACAAATTGGTTATTGTAATGGAAATAATTCTTCACTTGGGGGTCTTGAGTATCATAAAGGAAGTGAAATTAACGTTGCGATAACTGATTTGGTTCTCTTACTTGGTCATACGAGTGATATCTTCGACAAAAGTTACAACGTAAAGAAAATCAAGGCATTCTTTGTTCCAGCAGGTTCTACAGTTGAAATGTATCAGACCACACTACACCTTGCGCCATGTAAAGTAAGCGAAGCTGGGTTTAAATGTGCAGTGATTCTACCAGAGGGAACGAATACGCCGCTAGATGATGATGAAAAAGGATACGATCCTCTGCTTTTTATGAGAAATAAATGGCTTCTTGCACATAAAGAACATGAGCGCTTCATGAAACTGGGAGCACATAACGGAATTGTTGGTGAAAACATCACGGTTGAATATCCGAGTAAAGAACAAAGGAGGAAGTTGAATGTCTAGTATCACCTTTACACTTGTCTCATGCGTTTTCTTCATGGCACTCGTAGCCTGGGTCTCCTATTTGAAAACTAGAAATTCAGTCAATGATTCAGATGGGTACTTTCTAGCTGGTCGCGGACTTACAGGAGGCTTCATCGCTGGTTCACTCTTATTAACGAACTTATCAGCGGAGCAGCTCATCGGACTGAATGGACAAGCTTACCGAACGAATTTATCCAACATGGCATGGGAAGTCACTGCTGCATTTGCAATTGTCATTATGGCTCTCATATTATTACCTAGATACCTTGGCGGTGCTTTCTCTACGCTTCCTGAGTTTTTAAGTAAACGTTATGATGAAAGCGTTCGCAGGTATACGGTGATTCTGTTTATGCTAGGATACGTATTTGTCACGATTCCTTCTGTTTTATACTCTGGTGCTCTAGCCATTCTTAGATTGTTCGACGTGCCATCATTATTTGGCATCTCATTTGAATCATCGGTTTGGCTCGTTATTTGGGTGATCGGAATTATTGGCGCGTTATACGCGATCTTTGGCGGGTTAAAAGCAGTTGCTGTTTCTGATACATTGAATGGAATCGGACTTCTATTCATCGGCTTGATCGTTCCTGTTTTAGGGTTCTTCGCACTAGGTGATGGCGATTTTCTTAAAGGAATGAAGACGATCGCTACAGAAAGTCCTGAAAAGCTAAACTCAATAGGCTCGAGTACAGACTCTGTTCCGTTCTCTGCGATTTTTACCGGTATGATCTTTATGAACATGTTCTACTGGGGGACAAACCAGTACGTTATCCAGCGGACGCTTGGGGCAAAGAACCTTGCTGAAGGACAAAAAGGTGTTTTGCTGTCAGGCTTCTATAAGTTGACTGTTCCGTTCATGATGATGATCCCTGGTGTTATTGCTTTTCATCTGTACGGCAGTTCGATGGATCCTGTCGATCTCGCTTATCCGACCGTCGTATCAAACTTGCTACCAACATTCATGTCTGGTTTATTCCTTGCTGTTCTACTCGGAGCAGTATTCTCAAGCTTTAACTCACTTCTAAATAGTGCAGCAACCATGTTTGCACTTGATGTGTATAAAGCTGGAATCAACAAAAACGCAACTGACCGTCAATTGATCAACGTGAGTAAGTATTTTGGAAGCGTTCTCGCGCTCGTTTCGTTCTTCATCGCGCCGATGTTGATGAACGCTCCAGATGGTCTTTGGGACCTCATCCGACGCTTTACTGGATTTTTTAACATTCCGATCATCGCAATCGTTCTGGTCGGTATCGTTTCAAAACGAATTCCAGCGCTCGGTGCAAAGATTGCGATTATCTTCCACGTCGTCACGTACTATATGCTCGTATGGGGCTTAACACAGATGTTCGGTATTGAAATCACCATGAACTTCATCCACATTTCAGCAATCCTCTTCGTGATCGAAGTGGCGATCATGATGGTAGTAGGTCGAATTCGCCCGCTAAAAGAGGCTTATCAGTTCCGAGCGAATCCGAAAGTGGATATGGTGCCTTGGAAATATACGATGCCGGTTGCAGTCGTTCTTATCAGTCTTGTTGTGATGGTATACATTCTGTTTTCACCGATTGGCGTGGCGTATGCAGGAGGAATCGTGTCCGGATGGTTCTGGCCAGCCATGCTAGGAACAACGTTAGCAGGGGTCCTTTGCTACGTACTTGCTCTCAAATCTTGGAACAAGAAATATTCGAGTTATGTAACGCGGAAGCACAATGAAGCCGTTGAAGTAGATAAGAAGTTTAGAAGTGCTTAAATCACTATGTTGTAGGAGGCGTTTATTTTGAAAACAAAAGAGGCTCAAAAATTATTTGAAGTGAACCAGAATGGAGAAGAATTCGACGTACAACTCGACGGTCGTTTATTGTTTAAGCACTCTCCAGCGAAACCTTTCATCTTTGTAGGGAGTGGCGAAGAAACGATCGATATGTACCGAGGGAATTTCAAAATAAAAGATTACGTGGTTGAGAGAGTAGCGCTTCGATATGCAACTGTAAGACACGAGGGAGAAACGTGTAGGATATCGTTCCGTCACTTTTCTCATGATCACGAGCTTTTAACGATGGTCCTGAAAAAAGATGGAGAAGGTCTGCGGGTTTCATTTGAACTCGTTGATCCCCTCTTCAATCGTTTCTGGGTTCGTGTCGCGGCAGATTCAGAAGAGAAGGTTTATGGTTGTGGAGAGCAGTTATCTTACTTCAACCTGCGTGGAAAGAACTTTCCCCTCTGGACATCAGAGCCGGGTGTTGGTCGTAACAAGTCTACGTACACCACATGGCAAGCAGACGTGAAGGATCAAGCGGGTGGAGATTATTACAATACTAACTACCCTCAGCCAACCTATGTATCTACTAATAAATATTTCTGTCATGTAGAGACAACTGCCTTCGCAGATTTTGATTTTCAGCGTGATGATTTCCACGAGCTTCATATTTGGGAAGCACCTGCATCGATTCTTTTTGAAACAGGTGAGTCGTATAAACGTTTAGTAGAAAAACTAACGGCTCGTCTTGGAAGGCAACCGGAGCTTCCTGACTGGACGTTCGATGGCATCTGGCTTGGTATGCAAGGTGGCACGGACATCGTTCAAAACAAAATTGATCGTGCACTAGAAAAAGGAATGAAGATCGGTGCTCTTTGGTGTCAAGATTGGCAAGGGAAACGGGAGACGTCATTTGGCAAGCGACTGATGTGGAACTGGAAATGGAACCCTGAAATGTATCCAGAACTCGATCAAAAAATTAAAGAGTGGAAGCAGCAAGGGATTAAATTCCTTGGCTATATCAATCCATACGTTGCAGTTGAAGGACACCTTTATAAAGAAGCCTATGAAAAAGGGTATCTTGCGACAGCACTCGATGGAAGCGATTATGTAGTAGACTTCGGTGAGTTCGATTGTGGCGTAGTTGATTTTACAAATGAAGATGCTTGTGAATGGTATCAGAATGTGATCAAAGAAAACATGATCGACTTCGGTATGGACGGCTGGATGGCTGACTTTGGGGAATATCTCCCGACAGATCTTAAGCTTCATAGCGGAGAGTCAGCAACAATGATGCACAATGCGTGGCCGGTGATGTGGGCGAAGGTTAATCATGATGCTGTGAAGAAAGCGGGTCGTTGGGGGGATATCGTATACTTCATGCGTGCAGGTTATTCCGGTACCCAGGGGTATTGTCCACTTCTATGGGCAGGAGATCAAAGCGTAGATTGGAGTCTTGATGATGGTCTCGCATCTGTTATTCCGGCAGCGCTATCTGCTGGGATGAGCGGTAACGGTGTTCATCACAGTGATATCGGCGGATACACGAGTCTTCACGGCAACAAACGGAACAAAGAGCTTCTCCTTAGGTGGGTCGATATGGCGGCATTTACACCAGTGATGCGCTCTCATGAAGGGAATCGTCCCGATGATTGCTGTCAGTACGATCATGACGAGGAAACGCTGAATCACTTTGTGAAGATGACGAATGTATTCACGACGTTAAAGCCTTACTTAAAAGCTCTATCAAAAGAAAATGCGGAAAAAGGAATTCCGATGCAGCGTCCATTGTTTATGGAGTATGAACATGACGAGAAAACGTATGACATTAAGTATCAGTACATGCTAGGGGCTGACCTTGTAGTTGCACCGGTATACGAAGAAGGAAAAGAAACGTGGAGTGTTTACCTTCCTGAGGACGAGTGGGTGCACTTTTGGAGTGGGAAAGAGACGAATGGTGGCACGATTGAAGTAGACGCACCACTCGGTGAAACGCCAGTTTTTTATCGTAAAAACTCTACGTACGCAGATCTTTTCAAAAAAGCTGCCGAAAATAAATCATGAAATAGAATAATAAAAGGTAATAACCTATTTTAAAAGGTTATTACTTATGATACAGTGTAGGTAACGAACAGCGTAGAAAGGTTGTGACCAATCGTGCCAAAAACGAGCATTTTGTATGTACCGATCGGAAGAAAAACATTTGATCTTGAAGCGGGGGAAGTTCAGAGGAAGAAAAGCTCTGAATTTCTCCATAATGTAACAGAGAATGTCATTGAACCGGATGAGATCATCACTTCTCCAGAGGACCTTGATGCGTTTCTTGATACCGTTAACAATGACGAAATTATCGCAAGTATTTATCAGAGCGTTACGTTTGCAGATGGGGAATTTGTTGAAGCACTCATTAAGAAGGTAGACGCGCCAGTTGTCGTTTGGTCAGTAAGAGAGCCGAGCGTTGGCGGAAGGTTACGATTGAATTCACTAACTGGCGGCAATAGCACGAGTCATGTTCTCAGGTGTGCGAGTCACCCGTTCAGTTTTGTGTTTGGAAATGCAGATGAAGCACAGGTTCAAAAGCGCTTGAAGGTTCAACTCAAAGTCCAAAAGGTAATTGAAGACCTCAAAGGACTACGAATCGGTGTGATCGGAGAACATCCTCCAGGCTTTTTCTTCTCAGGAACAGATGAAGAAGCTCTTCATAAGCAGTTAGGAGTCACCGTGAAGAATTTTGACCTTAACAAAGCGTTTGAAGAGTGTGTGAAGCTTCCACGTGAAAAATGGGAAGGTGCGATCGAACGAGCAGAACAGCAGGTCATCGGACTGAATCGTAACGAGGAGACGGTACAGCGTTTCGCTCAGTTTACTACATACGTTCAGGAACAAATCGATGAAGCAGACGTTTCTGCCCTTGCTATTCGCTGTTGGCCAGACTTTTTCAATGAACTCGGAGCGGCAGCTTGCTCGACACTGTCTCAATTTACAGAAGATGGTGTGGTGTCGTCGTGTGAGTCAGACATTCACGGCTCTGTCTCCATGTTCATCCTGCAACAGCTAACAGGTAGCGCACCATACCTTGGTGACATGGTACACGTGAATGAAGCGAGTAATTCTGTTGTGTTCTGGCACTGCGGAGCAGGAGCTTATTCACTCGCACATCCTGATCAAGGTGCAAAACCTGGTGTACATCCAAACCGTAAGCTTGGTTTCACGATGGAGTTTGGATTGAAGCCAGGGCGCGTGACGATGTTCCGAGTAGGATATACGCCTGAGGGATACCGTCTTCTCGTGATGCGAGGAAATGCGCTCGATACACCACAGCGTTTTAACGGAACGTCAGTGGAAGTTGAACTTGAAACAGATATTAACGACACGTTGTACGGTTTGATGGAAGAAGGTTTCGAACCGCACTATGCGATCGTTTACGATGACGTGGCTGATGAGCTAGTCGAGCTAGGTAAACAGCTAGGACTAGAGACCACTGTCTATACAAAGAACTGAAGGAGTGGGGTGCATGAAGAAGGTCGCTGTTGGCCAGGCGGGGGGACCTACGGCCGTAATTAATGCTACTCTCGCAGGGTTTGTTAAAGAGCTTGAACGCGATCACGCCCTGCTTTTTATCAAGAATGGCTATGAAGGATTGGCAGAAGGCAGCTACTTTGGAGGCGATGATGAAACGGTCAGGAGCATTTCTCTTCATCGAGATGTTCCAGGTGCGTGTCTCGGATCAGGCCGTTATCCTCTCACAGACGAGCATATTGAAAACGGTGTTCGTCTACTTAAAAAAGAAGGCGTCGATGCGCTTGTCTTTATTGGTGGCAACGGCACGATGGAAGCACTGAAAAAAGTCGATAGAGAAGCGAAGAAACAGAATTATCCCTTACAAGTCCTGGGCCTTCCGAAAACGGTCGACAATGATCTTGGTGAAACGGATCACGCACCTGGATTTGGAAGCTCAGCAAGATATGTTGCGCAGGCAACGAGAGATATGAGCCGCGACCTCGCATCCATGAAAAACTTTGAGAAAGTTCGCGTGCTCGAAACGATGGGGAGAAATGCTGGATGGCTAGCAGCAGCCTCAGGTCTTCTTCAGAAATACGAAGAGGATGGACCACATGTTATCGCGATTCCAGAACGGCCACTTGAGCGAGAGGTTCTACTGGAAGGAGTCACGAGCGCGCTCAGTCGTTATGGTCATGCGACTGTTGTTGTGAGTGAAGGTGTTACGTGGAGCCAGGGCTCACAGGTGCAACGGGAAATCGTCGATGGGCGACCAGTTCTTGGTGGAATTTCAAATGACATTGCCGCTTATTTAAAAAAAGAGTGCAACGTCATGACGAGAGCAGAGCTTTTAGGAATGAATCAGCGCAGTTTTTCAGCTGTTGTATCTGACATCGATCGTGAAGAAGCTTATACTGTAGGTAGAGTTGGTGCAGAATGGATTCGTGATGGGTTATCGAATGTTATGGTTTCCATCACTCGTCATTCCCACCATCGATACGCTGCTCGCATGATTCCTGTTCAGCTCGAAGCTGTTGTAAAAGCAGGTGAACGTGTGATGCCTGAGCAGTTCATACAAAATCGAAAGCTGTACTATGAGTGGTTGAAACCGCTGATAGGAGAGGATGTGTCAGTCTATCCTCCACCGCTAAAAGGAGACGAAGTGTATGTCGAATGAACAGTTTACTAAAGGTGAAGCCCTCTACCTACAAATAAAAGATATCTTGATCGATCGGATTCAAAGCGGAGCATGGAAAGCGAATGAATTGATCCCGACTGAACAAGAATTAATAAAAGAATTTGGTGTCAGTCGGACAACGATCCGTCAGGCGATCACCGTCCTTGTACAGAATGGTCTTCTTGAGAAGAAACAGGGCAGAGGAACAGTCGTTAAACCTCAACAGCTCGTCGGTAACCTTGGCCAGCTAAAAGGATTTGCAGAAGAAGTAATGGATCGAGGTTCTGTTCCAAGATCAAAATTGATTCGAGCAGAGTTTAAAACGAATCTTTACCATGAAAAAGAAATGCTTCAAGTACCAGAAGATGCTCCTATCCTTTTAATTGAGAGAATCCGTTTTTCCGATGATACCCCGGTTGCACTCGAGCGTAGCTGCTGGCCGGAAGAAATCGGACAACTTTTAATGAAGCATGACTTGAATGAAGCAAAGTACTACGAAATTTTAGAGAACGATCAAATCTATTTGAATCGTGCGAACGAACGTATCGCTGCGATGAACGCGACGATTGATGAAGCAGATTTGCTTGCGATTCGACCTGGAGAGGCGTTGCTAGAAATGACACGACTTAGTTATGGGCTGAATGATCATCCAATGGAATACACAAGAACAAAATATAGAAGCGATCAGTACCACTACCACATTGAACTGAAACGATAAGAAGGGAGCATATCACATGCCATTTATTGATGGAAAAACGATGCTTGACCATGCTTTTCAAAACGGGTACGGAGTAGGTGCCTTCAGTGCACATAACGCAGAGACTGTCGTCGCGATATTGGAGGCGGCAGAAGAGGAAAAAGCCCCGATCATGATTCAGGTCGGCCAAAAGGTTATCCAAACACTTGGAATGGAAGCATTAAAAGCGCTGATCGACACGTATGAAAAAAATTACAACGTTCCAGTCGCAATCCACCTCGATCACAGCCGTCAGTTCGAACAAACGATGCAAGCCGTTCAAATGGGCTTTCAATCTGTGATGTTCGATGGCTCTGGTCTTACGTTTGAAGAAAACACCGCTACTACGAAAAAAGTCGTCGATATTGCAAGAGCCCTAGGAATTGGATCAGAAGGTGAAATCGGTAAGATCGGTGGAACTGAGGATGACATCACGGTTGATGAAAAAGATGCACTCATTACAACGACCGAAGAGGCCGTCGCTTTCGTTGAAGCAACTGATGTGGACTATCTAGCTGTATCGATTGGAACGGCGCATGGCATCTACAAACAAACGCCGAACCTTCGCTTTGATCGCTTAAAAGAAATTGTTGATGCGGTAAAGCGCCCGGTTGTTCTTCACGGTGGCTCGGATGTTCCTGATGAGCAGGTACAACGTGCCATCTCACTTGGAATCGCAAAGATCAATGTTGATACAGAACTTCGTCAAGCATTTACAAGAGGCGTGCAGGAAGCGTTTGCTGAGAACCCTGACGATATCGTACTTGCAAGTTCCCTTGGCCGAGGTCGAGAGAGAATGAAGGAAAAAGTTCAAGAGAAGATCCGTGTCTTTGGTAGCCAAAACAAAGCAGAAGAACTTTTAATAAACAAAAAGGTCATGACCATTTCTTGAGGAGGATGATGAATCGATGAGCACACAAACTTCAGTACGTACATATGGCTTGTACATTAATGGCGATTGGCGAGAAAAAACACAGACAGAGGATGTATTAAATAAATACACGCAAGAAGTTACCGCAAAAACAGCTGCAGCAGAAGAACAGGACGTTAACGACGCAGTCCAGGCAGCTAAAAAAGCTTTGAAAACCCCTTTTTCACCATATGACCGCTATACTGTATTGATCAAGGCAGCCGCAACCTTACGTGCTCGTCAGGATGAGCTTGGTGAAGTGCTCGCTAAAGAAGTAGGGAAACCGCTTGCGGAGTGTAAAGGTGAAGTCGGACGTGCGGCACTTACGCTTGAAGTATCTGCAGAAGAAGCGAAACGTATCCACGGTGAAGGGATTCCGGTTGAATCAGCTCCTGGCTCTGAACAACGTCAGGCATTTACAAGACGTTTTCCAATCGGTGTCGTAGCGGCGATCACTCCGTTTAACGTTCCTCTTAATCTCGTTTGTCACAAAATCGGTCCAGCGATTGCGGCGGGAAACAGTGTGGTTCTAAAGCCAGCAGAAGTGACCCCAGTGAGTGCGATTCTCTTAACTGAAATCATGGAAGAAGCTGGTCTTCCTGCTGGTCGATTGAATCTTGTAACAGGTGAAGGTTCGACTGTCGGTGAATGGTTGATCGCAAACCAAGACGTGAACATGTTTACATTCACAGGAAGTCCACGTGTAGGACAGTACATTCGGGAGAAAGCAGGACTTCGTAATGTCTCACTCGAGCTTGGTAACAACTCGGCGACGATCGTTCACCACGATGCTGACATCGAAACGGCAGCAACGCTAACAGCACAGAAGAGTTTTAACAACGCGGGTCAAGTTTGTATCTCTGTTCAGCGCGTGTATGTTCATGAGGATCGTTACGAACCATTTCTGAACAAAATGAAGGAAGTTACGGAAGGGTTGGTCCTCGGTGACCCAATGGATGAGGCAACGGATATCGGTCCGATGATCGCAGAGCGTGAAGCGATTCGTGTTGAGGGATGGGTGAACGAAGCGATCGAGCAAGGGGCATCAGTTGAAACCGGTGGAAAACGAGACGGTGTCTTCTATCAACCTACGATTCTCACAAACGTGAACGATGATATGAAAGTTTGTCGTCAGGAGGTCTTCGGTCCAGTGGTTGCTGTGAGTACGTACAAGTCAGAGGACGAAGTAATCGCTCGTGTAAACGATTCGGAGTACGGTCTTCAAGCAGGTCTATTCACAAACGATTTAGCATTCACCCTAAAAGCGATCAATGAGATTCACGTTGGTGGACTAATCATCAACGATACCTCAGGATACCGGGTTGATCATATGCCATACGGTGGCGTAAAGAAGAGTGGAACTGGAAAAGAGGGACCACGTTACGCAATCGAAGAAATGACAGAAGAAAAAATCGTCGTGTTTAACGGGTAGAAGGAAAGGGATCCATTACTTTGGATCCCTTTTTATCAGTAGTGGATGCGTTACAAGGTGAAGGAGAATGAGTATGTCGATCATCACGATTTTGTTACCGATCTTTTTTGTGTTTGGTGTTGGGTATGTTGCGCAGCGTTTTCTGCAACTTGAGACGAAAGTATTATCAAGACTCGCGCTTTATGTCCTCGTACCAATCTTAGTGTTTCGAACGTTTTATGAGCAGGAAATCGACTCGTCTTATGGATATCTTTCACTCTATATGCTCGGACTCTGTTTTGCATTGATCGCAATCGTTAGCATTCTATCGAAAATCTATCGCTTCACAGAATCTGAGCGTTGCGGACTTGTCCTATCGAGCGCTTTTATGAACAACGGAAACTACGGAACCCCACTCATCCTGTTTTTATTTGGAACAGTTGCAATGGAAACGGCCATTGTATTAATGGTTCTACAGCAGCTTTTGATGAGTACGCTCGGCGTTTATTATGCTGCGAAAGGTAGTCCAGATCATGATGGATTCAAGGCAGCGCTTCGAGCAGTGCGGCGAATGCCGATGGTGTATGGCGCTATCGTTGGCTTGCTGTTTCAATGGTTAAACGTCCCACTTGGCACAATTGCAGGCGGTGTCGACTTGATTGCGGATGCTGCAATTCCAGTCATCATGGTAACGCTCGGTATGCAACTTCGTAATATCACCGTGAAATCGATCGACTGGCGAAAACTATCGACTGCTCTTTCTCTAAAACTAATGATCGCACCTGTCATCGCAACAGGAATCGTCTTACTGATGCCAGTGGATACAATGACAAAACAAATCATGATCATCATGGCAGCGACACCAACAGCTGCAAACACAACGATGTATGCGATCCAATTCCAAACTGAACCTCAGAATGTCTCGAGTGCCACGTTAGTTTCAACCTTATCGAGTCTCGTGACAATGCCAGTGGTGATTTACTTAGCTACAACTCTAATGTAAGGGCGTTCCTTAACCAAGGAACGTCTTTTTATGATGGATGATCTTAAATTGGAAGTAAAAAGTTGTGTGTAGAAAAGAGGGGATTTGTAAAAGATATGGAAGATTAACGTGTACTGATAAAACGCAAGGAGGCGATTGAATGAACGACAAACCGATCCATTATGATGGTAGCTCTGTTCTTCCCTCTAATACGTCCGGCGGCGAAATCAAACCACCATTCAAACTTACAGATGATACAAGAAAAGTGATCAGCGGTAATCCATTTCACCAGCAGAAATAAGTAAAAAGGTGACGAGTGCCCGTCACCTTTTTTATGTCCTCGCGCTTACGCGGTAGCTAAGTAACAGCATCACCATCGAGATCAGAATTGTAATCGCGACCCATGACCATGCTAATCCCATTTTTCCAGAATCGATGGCCACGTAGATCGCTGTTGGCATCGTCTGAGTTTTACCAGGCAGGTTACCTGCGAACATCAGCGTTGCCCCGAATTCTCCTAATGCACGGGCGAAGCTAAGAATGACCCCTGATAGCAGTGCATTCAATGAGAGCGGAAGAGAAATATACCATAGAACGTTCCATCTCCCACCTCCGTCAACCCTTGCAGCATCCTCTAAATTCGAATCGATTGCTTCAAAGCCAATTCGTGCCGTTTGATACATGAGTGGAAACGCCACGACACTTGACGCTAGAACGCCAGCTTGCCAGGTAAAGACGAGCGGATGGTGAAAGATCGCCTCGATCCATCTCCCGACGGGACTGCTTGCTCCAAATCCAATTAACAGGAGAAATCCGACAACAGAAGGAGGCAGGACGAGGGGGAGCATGAGCAGTGTATCGACTATACTTTTTCCCCGAAACGTTCGGTTCGCCATAAAACGACTAACGGCTACGCCAAGAATCGCAACGATGACCGTTGATACAGTCGCGATTTTTAAAGAGATAAGGATAGGATCGATAAAAGAAGAGGGCACGTGAATCACTCGTTTCGTTTAAATCCATAGTTTTCAAATGTTTGCATCGCTTGATCACTTTTTAAATAGGTGAAGAATGCTTGAGCAGCTTCCGGTGCATCTTTCACAACACCAGCAGGATACGTGATCGGTGAATAGTGTTCTTCGGGTACTTCAGAAACAATCTTAACATCCTTTGAAACCTTGTGGTCACTACTATAGACGACTCCTGCTTCTGCGTTGCCTGTTTCGATATATGTAAGAACTTGTCTAACATCTTTTCCGTAGACTAGCTTTTCCTCTAGTTCGTTCCAAATGCCCAACGAGGTGAGGGCTTCTTTTGCATATGCACCTGCTGGAACCGTTTCAGGCGTCCCAATCGCGATTCTTTTCGTTTCTGAAGAGAAAAGGTCATCCCATTCGGTAATCGGTGAATTCTTTTTAGAAATAAGAACTAAAGAGTTACTTAAAAGTTCTGTTCGATAGGAAGCGTCAATGTCATCTTTAACAGCGCTGAAATGTTCGCTTGAGGCAGAAACAAATACATCAACCGGCGCTTCTTGTTTGATCTGATTCGCTAGTACCCCTGAAGAAGCAACGTGTAGGGAGATATCAATGTCATTTGTCTTCTCGTAAGTTTCGATCGCTTCTTCCATCGCATCACTTAAACTAGAAGCAACAGCGATCGTGATCGTTTCTTCTGAATTCTGATTCGATTGGCAACCGGCGAGAATAAGGAATGTGATCGCTATTAAAATACGGAACGTCATATGTGAAAATCCCCTCAATTAATCTCTCATTTATTATAGCGAAAAAATCTTTTGTTTGTGTTATATCATTTTTGAATGGAAGATGGTAGATTTATGTCTTGGAGAGATACGCAACATCTTTTAAGGTAATGCGAAAAATGGATGAGTTTAGCAATTTTAATCCGTCATTTCCTTGGAAATATTGACGAATTATATAAGAAATTACCGAATAGCTAGTGCTTAATTGTAAGATAACTACTAAAATGGAAATAAGAACAATTCGATGATTTAATGCATGTTATGTTTCTAATTCTACCTCTAGCTCCTACACATTTCATGATAAAATAGATGAATGTAGATAAAGAAGGCAGGATGAACGACGGTTAAATCGAATTAGTTTATATGACTCAGCTTCCGAATACGAGAGAGGGAATAGAATGAAACAAAAACGCATGTTTAGACTGGCACTAGCTGGTAGTGTTTTGAGTGTCATTGCAGCAGTGCTTTCCAGATTCGATATTATACCTCTATTTCACTTACAAGATCTTTCATCTATAATCGCGTTTCTTTTTCCTATTGTGGCGATCAGCGGTTGCTATCTCGTGAGATCACGTCCGATCGTCGGGGGATTCTGTTTGCTAGTTTCAGCAGTAGGAGGCATTATCTTTTTATCCGTCTTTTATATTATACCTGCTGCGTTTTTAATCACTTCAGGGTTCTTGAGCATCCTTCTTAAAGATGAAACACAATTAGTTACAGACAAGTAACCGCTCCAACTTATGGAGCGGTATTTATTTTGCCAAAAACGATCGGATGGCATCTGCGGTTTTCTCAGGATGCTCTTCTGATATGAGATGGCCTGTATGTGGAAAAACGAGAAGTTCAGCATCAGGTAAATCCTTTTTCATTCGTTCACCTACACGCAAAGGGACGAGACGATCATCTTCACCCCAAATGAGCAGGATTGGAAAATTGATCTTATTAAGCGTACTCGTAGACAGATCTTCTTCACGTTCTCGAACCAATTTGGCAAGGGCATTGTAAAATCCTTTTTCACTAAAACTCGTTGTATACCCATCGATCACCTCTTGCGTGAGGAGCTTATGGTCATAGACAAGGTGTTGAAAGTTCTTTTGGATGTTGATCGAACTCATGCCGATACTGAGGCAAAAAGGGAAAAAAGGGAGATACGAGCACAGTCTCAGTGGCAGCGATGACGATTTAATGTAGCTTGAGCTGCAGAGAAGAATAAGCTTTTTAACCCGTTCTGGGTGTTGGATGCATGTACGAAGTGCGATTTGCCCACCCATGGAATGACCGATCAAAATGGCTTTCTCGATGTTGAACCTTTCCAACAAGTCATTTGCAAGGCTCGCGTATTCATGAAGCGAGTAGTGGATCGAACTGATTTTCTCGCTTTCACCGAACCCGGGTAAATCAAAGCAGAGAAGGTTGAAATCCGTATAGAGGAGAGGAAAGAGTTTTCGAAAGCTAAATGAACATGAAAGAAAGCCGTGGATGAACACGAGCGTGTCTGCATCTGGCTTATTTGCACGATAATACTCATACGAAATCGTCACATTTTGTATATCGATCGTTTCTTTAGACTGTACGAACATGTTCCCTCGTCCTCCCTCCTATACTCTGTATCATAAGTTTGGCTTAAAAGAGAGCTGATTATGAGCAAAAAAAAAGACGAAGCATACGCTTCGTCATCAATAAGGGGGAATATAGATAGCTTAATAATACTGTTATAGCCATTTACTCCGTCTTTTATACATGATTTCGTAAATTAATATGAAAGTAGTGATGTAATCAGTACGATCGTGATCGCAGCTGGGACAAAATAGCGAATCAGTACGTACCAGATCGGGAAAATGGTTTTTCCGATTTTTGAGCTCATCATCACTTCATTCGCAAGGATGTCTTTTTTCATCTTCCACGATACGAAGATTGAGATGAATAATGCGCCAATCGGCATCAGCAAGTTACTCGCAAGAAAATCCATCACATCGAATATCCCTCTTCCCAAAAGAGAGACTTCCGCAAATACCCCGAACGAAAGGGCAGAAGGTATTCCAAGAAGGAAGATGAAGAACCCAGAGATCCAAGCTGCTTTTTTCCGATTTCCTTGTCGTTTTGTGACAGTCGAAACGATGATCTCGAGCAGAGAGAACGCCGAGGTTAACGTTGCGAACAAAAGCAGTGCCATGAACGTACCTAGGAAAAGGTTTCCGAACGCCATCTGATTAAAGACGGCTGGTAGTACGGTGAAGATCAGTCCAGGTCCACTCGAAGGTTCGAAGCCAAATGAAAATACGGCTGGGAAAATCGCGAGACCTGCAAGAAACGAAATAAAAATGTTCAAGCCTACAACGGAGAAGACCGATCCTGTAATATTCGAGTTCTTATCGAGATAAGAACTGTACGTTACCATAAGGGAAATCCCGACACTCAGAGCAAAGAATGACTGGCCAAGTGCATCGAGCACGCCTTCAGCAGTCAGTTTTGAGAAATCTGGTTGAAGGAAGAAAGCCACACCTTCTATCGCGTTCTCAAGTGTAAGAGATCGAACAACAAGTACAATAAAAAGGATAAAAAGTGCTGGCATCATGTACTTACTCGCTGCTTCGATTCCTCTCTTAATGCCGAATTGAACAACAGAAATCGTAATGGCTAGAAACGCCGCCTGGGATAACAGAGCGGTTGCTGGATTTCCGATGATGGATTCAAATAGAGAGCCATACACGTCATTTTCGAGGCCAGTTAGTGACCCTGAGAAACTTCTTAGTAAGTATGTTAAAACCCAACCGCCGATAACGCTATAAAACGAAAGAATGATAAATGAAGCTACAACTCCAAGGTATCCGAGTGCTTTCCACTTTGGATTTCCTGAAATGTCTTCGTAAGACGCTACCGCATCTTTTTGTGAATGTCTTCCTACTACAAATTCTGCAAGGAGCATAGGCGCTCCAACTAAGAATGTGAAAAGTAAGAAAATAAGGAAGAAAGCTCCTCCGCCATTCGTACCTGCCATGTAAGGGAACTTCCATAGCGCACCGAGCCCGATTGCTGATCCTGCTGATGCTAGGATGAACCCGAAGCGGGAAGACCATTGCTCGTTCGTACTCATATTGTCACCTCTATTGTAATAAGTCGCATTTACACACTATAGCCAACAGTTCATCCAGCGTCAATATCAAAAAATTCTGTTATGATTTACCACTTCGCAGTAAAGCAGGTATGACTGGATTTATAGCGGATATTCTTGTTAAAATAGTTTTGAAAAAAGTTTGAGAAACGCCATATTCTCTCTCTTGATATTCCCTATTATGAACGGTATGATTCTAGTGAGTACAAATCGTGTCTTTTGTTTTAGAAGGAAATCTGTGTTATACTAGTTAAGTTGAAAAAATTTGTTAGGAGTGTTTTCATGGCAGAACAATATAACGTCGGTGATATCGTAGAAGGGAAGGTAACAGGTATTAAGCCTTTTGGTGCTTTCGTAGCAATCGATGACCAAAAGCAAGGTCTTGTTCACATCTCTGAAATTTCTCACGGCTACGTAAAAGAAATCGAAGAACATCTTTCAGTAGGAGACGAAGTTAAAGTTAAAGTTCTTAACATAGAAGAAGATTCTGGTAAGATCTCTCTTTCTATCCGTGCTACTCAGCCGAAACCTGAAAGACAAGAAAAGAAACCTCGTCCAGCTAGCGGCGGTAACAAGAAGCAACAGCAACAAGCTTCTTCTCCACAAGGTTTCAACACGCTTGAAGACAAGCTAAAAGACTGGTTGAAAGAGTCTAACGACCGTCAAGCGCAACTTAACAAGCGTCTTAAGAAGTAATGATTAACGAAGAAGGCAGCCAACATGGCTGCCTTCTTTTTTAGGTTGTGGAACGATCAGGTTCTCTTGATAGTTCTTCTGTTGGCTTGAATAAGAGTGTTAAGCAATAAAGACCACTAAGTCCTACAAGACCATACACGATTCGAGCCAGTGCCGTGTTCTGCCCTCCGAAGATGGCTGCCACAAGGTCGAACTGGAAGAAACCGATCAGCCCCCAGTTGATCGCTCCAATAATAACAAGTGCAAGAGTAAATCGTTGTAGAGTACTCATGAGTATACCTCCTTTAGTTCTACATAGGTGTTCTTGTATAAGATAACTCCAATTTGAAATGTTATACCTTTCACAAAAAATATTGCCAAACAGATTTCTTTATTTTAGTACAGAGTTAAGGCATAATAAGACGTGATTTAGCTTGAAAGGAGAGAAAGCATTGAATAACTTTACTTTTCAAAACCCAACGAAACTAATCTTCGGAAAAGGGCAACTAGAGGCCCTGAAGACAGAAATACCGCAATACGGTAAGCGTGTCTTAGTCGTTTACGGCGGAGGAAGCATTAAGAAGAACGGTATTTACGATAACGTGATGAATATATTGAACGAGCTTGGCGCAGAGGTTTCTGAGCTAAGCGGTGTAGAACCGAACCCGCGTCTTACAACGGTACACAAAGGTGTCGAGATCTGTAAGAACGAAGGCATCGATTTCATTCTTGCTGTTGGTGGCGGTAGTGTGATCGACTGCACGAAAGCGATCGCTGCTGGTGCAAAATACGATGGCGATGTGTGGGACTTCGTAACGAAGAAAGCTGCTCCTGAAGCTGCACTTCCGTTCGGAACGGTTCTAACTCTTGCAGCAACTGGATCTGAAATGAACCCAGGTTCTGTTATCACAAACTGGGAAACGAATGAGAAGTACGGCTGGGGTCACCCACTCGTTCATCCTCAATTCTCAATCTTAGATCCAGAGCATACGTACTCTGTACCAACAGACCAAACGGTTTACGGTATGGTGGATATGATGTCTCACGTACTTGAGCAATATCTCCATTCCGAAACGGACACAGAGCTACAAGAAAACATGCAATTTTCTGTACTGAACACGATTAAAGATGCAGCACCTAAGCTACTTGAAGATCCAAAGAACTACGATCTTCGCGCAACAATTATGCTAAGTGGTACAGTTGCTCTTAATCAGTCTTTACAAATGGGCGTTCGCGGTGACTGGGCTGCTCACAATATCGAGCATGCTGTTTCAGCTGTATACGATATTCCACATGCGGGTGGTCTCGCAATCCTATTCCCTAACCTCATGAAACATGACCTTGAAGTGAACGTAGAAAAATTCAAGCGTCTTGCAGTTAACGTGCTAAACGTTAGTGAAGAAGGTAAAACAGATCGCGACATCGCTCTTGAAGGAATCGATAAGCTAAGCGAATTCTGGACAAGCCTTGGTGCACCAAACAGACTAGCTGACTACGACATCGATGACAGCAAGCTAGATTTAATCGCAGATCGCGCGATGGCAAATGGTGCTTTCGGTAACTTTAAATCACTTGAGCGTGATGATGTTATGGCGATTCTAAAAGCTTCACTATAAAAAATGTAGAAAGGCCGTTCGATCAGAACGGTCTTTTCGTTTGGAAAAGCAGCTTGAAATATCTTTCTTAAGTAGTTAATTTTAGCAAGTGGAAAGCCCTTTTAAAGAAAATTTCAAAGCGTAATCGCTTACATGGGTCAGTCTTCTTGATTTAAAATTCTTCTTTCGATAAAGTGAAGGTGAACATCTATAACGAACAAAATTCGATATTGGAGGCTAACCATGACTTCAAAAGTAAGTTTTGATTATTCAAAAGCATTGTCGTTTGTCGGCGCACATGAAGTAACATACATGGCGGATGCAGTAAAAGCTGCGCATGAAGCACTACATAACCAAACAGGAGCTGGAAATGACTTTCTAGGCTGGCTCACACTTCCTCATGACTATGACAAAGAGGAATTCTCTCGCATCGAAAAATCTGCAGAGAAAATCAAATCAGATTCTGACGTTCTTCTCGTTGTAGGAATCGGTGGCTCATACCTTGGTGCACGTGCTGCGATCGAGATGTTAAACCACTCTTTCTATAACACGCTAGCAAAAGAAGAGCGCAAAACACCTCAAGTTTTCTTTGTAGGAAACAATATAAGCTCGACGTACGTGAAAGATCTCTTCAGTCTGCTTGAAGGAAAAGACGTTTCCGTTAACGTGATTTCTAAGTCAGGTACAACGACTGAGCCTGCGATCGCATTCCGTATCTTCAGAAAGTTCCTTGAAGAAAAGTATGGCGTTGAAGAAGCAAGAAGACGCATCTATGCGACAACGGACAAAGAGAAAGGTGCTCTTAAAACACTTGCAGACGAAGAAGGCTATGAAAGCTTCGTTATTGCTGATGACGTTGGTGGACGTTACTCTGTCCTAACAGCTGTTGGACTTCTTCCAATCGCAGTAAGCGGCATTTCGATTCAAGACATGATGAAAGGTGCACAAGACGCTGCAGATGATCTTAATACACCTGACCTTGCGTCGAACGAAGCGTACCAGTATGCGGCAGTTCGTAATGCTCTATACAACAAAGGCATCAACATCGAGCTTCTTGTGAACTATGAGCCATCTCTTCACTACTTTGCTGAGTGGTGGAAGCAGCTCTTCGGCGAAAGTGAAGGAAAAGACAACAAAGGGCTATTCCCAGCATCCGTTGACTTCTCAACTGACCTTCACTCGATGGGTCAATACGTTCAAGACGGACGTCGCAGCCTATTCGAAACGGTTCTTAACGTAGAGAAAGCACGTCACGAGATCACGATCGAAGAAGATGACAAGAACCTTGATAAGCTGAACTACCTTGCTGGTGAAACGATGGACTACGTGAACCAGAAGGCGTTCGAAGGAACGTTGCTTGCACACACAGATGGTGGCGTACCGAACTTGATCGTCAACATCCCAGAGCTTACTCCTTACCACTTCGGTTACCTTGCATTCTTCTTCGAGAAAGCATGTGCGGTATCCGGTTACCTTCTAGGCGTGAATCCATTCGATCAGCCTGGAGTAGAAGCATACAAGAAGAACATGTTCGCTCTTCTAGGGAAGCCAGGATTCGAAAAAGAAAAAGCTGAGCTTGAAGATCGTTTAAACTCGATGGGAAATAAATAATTAGCGAAGAGAGTGCCGAGGCACTCTCTTTTGTTTTATCATCACATGAATTTCTCTGTCTTTGGATACGATAAACGTAGACCACTTATACAGGGAGGAAGAGACCATGATTGAGATGGACTCCGTACTTGAAGGAAAAACGATTGAACTCAGCATTATGGAAGATAAATTACGACAGCTCGGCTATAGCTACGGCGGTGGCTGGGAGTATGACCACGGTTACTTTGATTATAAAATCGATGATGAAGACGGGTACTTGTATCTCCGTGTTCCAATCAGAGCTGTGAAGAAAGAGCTTGGTGTGGATGGCGCGATCGTCCAGATCGGTCAGCCGTTCATGCTTCACCATATGTATCAGGCTGGCGTCGACCCGGGCGGAAACATTGGGAACATCACCGCTTCGTTCAATCAGTTTCAGGAACCTGTCGATAAGGACGCTGAAATTGACGAGAAGTGGATGAAATATGGTGAACGCTATGTGAAGCAGCTCGAGGCTGCGCTTATGCCTTATGTGTGAATCACAAACAGGCGATCTTCCTTATCGATCGTCGTAGAAGGAGTGGGGTTCATCATCAATTCAGAGCCCCTTTTTACTCCAATGAGTAAAATATCCTCTTCGTTCATCCGCTGTGCTGCATCACAAAACGATTCTCCGACATATCCCTCTGCATTAAGAAACCCAAGCTGATTCGGCTTTAAGTGATCCAGCATCTCGAGGAGCGTTGTTGAAATACCATGAGAATAGACGCTATTGATCATCACTGTACTAAGTAGGTGCGCACTCTCAATAATTTCATCAGCCCCAGCTCGCTTTGCATTGGCCATTTGTTCAGGTGATAGAATCTCAACGATTGTATACACATCAGGATTGATTCCTTTTACAGTAAGAAGCGTCAACATCGTCTGCATATCAACTTCAAGCTCACTCTTGTACTGGTCCGCCGTTATCAAAACCGTCTTTGCTTCATTTAAATTCGCTTTCTTGAACGTCGCATCTTCCCCAGGATTTCCTCTGACAAAATGAACGCCTTCTGCTTGAAGCGGATTTTCATGTAGTGAAAAATCGATCAACACAATCGAGCGTTCTGGCTGATGCTGAAGCATATGATTGATCGTATGATTGCTTCTTGAATTCCATCCGACCACAATCAAATGATTGCTCTTTTCATAGCTCCGTTCCCCTCTGCTCAATGCACTTTGCGAAAGAACAAAGCTTGACGCAAGTTTCGCCATATAAAACGTCATAAATCCTGCACCAAACATAATAAAGAACATAGCAACAACTTTACCTAACCTGCTTTCAGGTGAAACGTCCCCATACCCGATCGTCGAAGCCGTCACGATCGCCCACCAGATCCCTTCAAAGATATTCGGAAAAATCTCCGGCTCGATCAAATGCATGATAAAACCCATGAAGCATAAAATGAAGACAATAAGAAATCCTAACTGTAATATAAGTGGATAGCGCGATATATAATTAATAACATCTCGAAAATTCAAGTAGAACGTCTCCCTTCTCATCCCCATTATGTCCACTTATTACTGGAAAAAAACGACACGTGTGCACGAGCTTCAAACGGGGTAAAGGAAAGAGACGACTGGTCAAAAGGGTGATAACAATGGAACAAAGACGGAAACCGTCATTTTTAATAGCGCTCATTCGTTTTATAGTAGGCATCGTAGAAGCAATCATAGGGCTGCGCATCTTACTGACGCTGTTCAGCGCGAACCCCTCAGCGCCTTTCGTGCAGTTGATTTATGACTTATCAGAACCACTGCTCTATCCGTTTCGAAATATCTTCCCGACACGAGAATTCGGGGATCAATTTGTGATTGAGTTCTCGGCAGTGTTTGCACTGATTATTTATAGCATCATCGGTTCTATTCTGGTGAGAGCGATCGTTGCACTTGAATCGGGAGCGGGGAAACGATAATAGAGGAAGGACGTCGTTGGAGCGGCGTTCTTTTTTGATATGTAATAGGGCAGCCCAAAATGCATATTATTGGAGAATAGTACTTGATGGATGTAAGCCGTTTCAGTATAATGAAAGCTAGCTGGAAGAACAGTTTGTTGTACAATGAACAACATAATACGGGGCATTAGCTCAGCTGGGAGAGCGCTACACTGGCAGTGTAGAGGTCAGCGGTTCGAGCCCGCTATGCTCCATCAATGGAAACCCTTGCGGAAGCAAGGGTTTTTTCTTTTGCATTTTTAGAATCAAGGGGAAGGGTCTAGTAATCGATGTAATAAAAAGAATGACATTATTGTAGGGATCAGATAGCGCCTATTCTACTTTCACTATATTGTTTTAAAGAATATATGTTCACTTCACGTTTACTTCTTTTTCTATTTGATATAGAACGAGGCTCATTTTATTATTTATTTGTCGACCACTAAAACGCATTACCTTCCATCCGCTTTTTCTTAAATAAGCATTTTTCCTTCGATCATGCTCTCTTTGTTTTACTGAAGAATGAAATAATTTTCCATCGCATTCAATTGCAATCTTGTAAGCACGTAATACGAGATCAATTCGGTATGGTCCACAAGGAACTTGGGTTTCCAGTTGGTAACCATTATGTCTCAATGCTCTATATAGTCGACGTTCGATAGGGCTCTCACATTTTCTGAATTCCATATCTTGTGGATGCGATGTTTCTCTTGGATTGTGCATATAAAATATGATAAAACTGCTTAATATTAAACCGAAGAATACTAGATAATCTACCATTAATAACACCTTTGTTTTTTTATTAATTATTTACAATAGCACTAGATAATAATCAATGGTTACATCATCTAGGTTTCTTAATTATGGATGAGAGTGAATTAGTAGAACTGTCCCACTGATTCCCAGTAAATGCTGTTGAATGAGAAAAAGGTTGCAAAAAAAAGCGGAAAACAACGCATGTTGATATGTAGAATTATATACAAAACTAAACTCATAAAATCATTGAACTTCCCCATGGAATTCTATAGTAACTTTTGCAAATTAGTGGTGCTATTCAATTTCGTTGGGATCATCACATCATCTAAAAGGTTTATAACTATTAATCACGAAGTTATATTAATAATGTAATATTATTCTCTGTCTTTATTAAAAAATACTTATAAAGGAATTAACTATGGAGATATTATTTGTATGGATAGACGAGTATAAAAATTTAAAAAATCTCTCAATGAATTTTGGTAGTAATTACGCATTTTCATTTGATGAGAAAATTCTTGCAATACATAACAATGAACTGTATGTTGATGAATTTTACAAAATTCCAGGACATTCTCCTAAAGATAGTCTAATTGTCAAAAATATCACTGGTATAGTTGGTGAAAATGGTACGGGAAAATCCACAATTTTAGACTTCCTATTACATTTAAATTGTGATAAAAGCTTTAGCGATAGCAGTTACTTAATCGTTTACGAACATAATTCTAAATTATATTATGAATATAGTGTTATAAACTCTCCTGATAAAATTTTAAAGGTTTCCAACTACACTGATGTTAAATTAAGGTCAAAAAGATTCTATTCAATTAAAAAGAGTGTTCTATTTTTCTCAAATATATTCGACGCAAGGGCTGCGAAGGTTGAAGACTTTGATGGATATGATAATTTAATAAATTTATCAACTAATTATTTGAGTAGTAATTCCAATGCTGAAAGTAATTTAAGATTTTTAAATGAAGAATTCACTAGACAAATATACTTTGTAAAGAAATTTATTGAGTCGTTAGACATCAAAGATTTTGTTAATATCCCAGAGAATATAACCATTGAGGTTCAAAAATTTGATATGGAAGGATTTAACCATTACTTTGCAGAAGCAATATCTATATTTGAGGAGGAAGGAATCCCTACATTGTTGGATGAATATAAAACTAATATATTTAAATATAACTTTCACAATGCTTTAATTCACTCAACTTTAATAGATATCAGTGATTATATAACAGGGATTGATAGTAAATTATACGAACACTTTACAGATGCGGTGATAAATTTCTCTTATCATATATCTGAAAACAATCAATATCAAAAATTTGATTCTCATTATCTAGAAGATTTACTTGATCATATCGATGAAGAAATGAAAACCCATACTAAGACTGGTATATTTAAAAAATATATTAGTCAGCTTAATGAAAGAATACAATTAAGGATTATGCTACTAAAATCACTAGACAATATGGAAGTAGTATCTGTTGGTGATTATACTGTTAGAATCCGAACAGAATCTGATACACTGACAGATTTTTTAGAGATATATAATAAATTATCGATTAGATATGCTTTCCTAGACTTTACTTGGTCTGAACTTAGTAGTGGGGAATATGCTTACCTAAGTCTTTTTGGTAGGCTTTATTCAGCAAAAGAGAGTGATAAATTAGCTGAAGAGGTTATTTTTCTTATAGATGAAGGCGATCTATATTATCATCCACAATGGCAAAAAGAATGGCTTTACTATTTTTTGAGAGGAATAAACAAAATATTTTCTGAGATGAAAATTCAGGTTGTTTTAACGACTCACTCTCCATTTGTGCTTTCAGATCTTCCGAGATATAACGTGATATTTCTTGAGAAAACCTCCAATAACTTAACTAAAATAAGCGACGGTCTAGAGGGCAGTCAGGTTACATTTGCTGCAAATATACATAGTTTATTGACTAATTCATTCTTTATAACAGGTGGTTTAATTGGTCTTTTTGCAAAAGAAAAAATAAATTTTCTAATACATGAATTACTTACATATTCAACTCAACATATAAAAGACAATAAAAATAGGATAAAAAATCAAATTGATATTATAGGAGAACCAGTGGTAAAAAAGAAATTATTAAGCATGTTAGAAGAAAAGGCGAAATTGGAAGTGTTAGATATTGATGAAAAAATAATAAAGCTCCAAAAACAAATTAATCATTTAAAAGGAATAAGAACTGATGATGAAAGTTAATATGACTTCTAAAGCGTTAGATAGACATTTGGAATTTGGTTATTTTAAAAGGGATGGTAGACGACGAGAAACCTTGTACGAATGTTTGAACAGTCATATTGAAATTGTAGAAAATGTTTCTATTAAAGAAGTGCTAGTATTCCTATGTAAAAATCTGAGAAGGCTCCTTATTGGCAGTCCATATTCTCTTAGCTTATTAATTAAAGATGTTGAGGAGAAAATAAATAGATTAAATATCAATAGAGAAGAATTGAATATAGTTTTAGATAATATTTTCGGAGCAGAATATGATTACTTTGTTAGTAGGGCTCCAGGGTCAAAAAATCTTTGGTGTGCCTATGCTTATGTCAGAGAATTAGATATATCAGTGTGCCCTTATTGTAACTCTCAATTTATATTCCGTTTTGAAAGTGATGATGGAAACGGTAAAACTAGGCCAGTTCTTGATCATTTTTTTGGAAAGAGTTCCTATCCATACTTAGCAATTTCAATTCAAAACTTAGTACCATGTTGTAAAGTTTGTAATTCGGATTTTAAGAATACAGAAAATATGTCTTATCATAAATATATACACCCATTTGAAAAAGGGTTTGGTGATGATATCACCTTTAAAAAAGTACTTAAAGACGGAGGTGATCAAGATCATCTAAGTGCCCTTTTGGGAGAAGGGTTCGATTTCTGTTTAGAACTGGATTTAACTAATACTTCTAAAGATTTAAAAGAAAAAGCACAGAATAGTATAAAATTATTCCATATAGAAGATATATACAATGGTTTTCACAAGACCTATGTTCAAGAAATTATCTTGAAATCAAGAATTTATAATGAGGCGTATAAGTCACAGTTGCACTCAGCCTTTGGTAAAATATTTAGAAGTAAGGAAGAATTGCATAATATATTAATTCCTCATGAAGATAGTTCAAATAAGACTATATTATCTAAGCTAACAAAGGATATTTTACAAAATGAAATTAGTGATAATTAGTAGTTTGATGGTGAACTACTAACTATATTAATGGTAAAGTATTCACTTTCTGAATTTAGAATTTCATCTAAAACCAGATTGTGAACGCTTGTATTTCTACTAGAGCGAAAATCATTAAGTTTTTTATTCTTATCATTTGATGAACTAACTGAAAATCATATTCTCTAAAGAAAACTTCATTAGCATTAAGCCTTCATGATAAACTAGGCTTGGGCCAGTCATTTTCTGATTAGCTATCTGTTTTTTCTAATTTGTAAGCACTTTTTGGTTGCATAAAAATAAAATGTAGTAATTGAGCCAGCTCTTTCTTTCAATATTGAAATACAGTAGCATTGAATTGGAGAGGGAACAATTGATGAGAAGTTGTTTACAGAAATCGTTATTGAGATTCGGTAATAACTTCTTTAAAAAATCGTGAACTTTTGTGTTTGGTTCATTTATGAAAACAGATATTGCTTATGAAAAAGGCGATTCAATAAAAAAGCATTATTATTTTAAAGATTCATTTGATATTAATATCAATACATAAAAATACATATTAATGCATACTAATGCATACGTAAATTTAGTGAGGAGAAAAATTGAAATGCAAAAAAAGTTACAAGTCTTTATTTCATCTACATTTGAAGATTTAAAAGAAGAAAGACAAAAAGCAGTAGAAGCAATATTACACTTGGATCATATTCCAGCGGGTATGGAATTGTTCAAAGCAAGTAATGTATCACAACTTGAAACAGTAAAAAAATGGATTGGTGAGTCGGATATTTATATGCTGATATTAGGAGGTAGGTATGGAAGTATTGAACCTGAAAGTCAGCTTAGTTACACAGAAGTTGAGTACGATTATGCTATTGAAAAAGGAATTCCAGTCTTTGCTGTAATTTTTAAAGATGCTTATTTGTATGGTAAAAAAGCTACAGAACAAAATCTAGAAATATTTGAAAAGGATAATAAGGAGAAATTCACAGCTTTCAAAGAGAAAGTCAAGATGAAAATGATTAGAGAACTTTCAAGTATTGAAGAAATAGCTACAGAGATTGGAAAGTCTATAAACTATTTTGAGCGAGACCCTAGCATAGAGTTTAGAGGATGGGTTAGACCAAGTGTAAACACTTATCAAGAAGAAAGCCACTTAAACTCCAATAATAACCAAAAGGACAGTGATTTATTAGAGGAAATAATAAATTATTTTGAGGATAAGAATAAAATAGATATCATTGAAAGGATATCGACCTATTGCTCATATGAACGTGAGTGGTTCTTTGACTTAAACGAATTTTTGGAAAATAGTAAAAAACCTTCAAATGAATTTTTAAATGATAAATTACAACAAGAATATAATGTTTTTCTACGAAAATTAGAGAATTTTATATTGTTTTTGTCATTAAATTTCTTTCAAATTAGAGGTGACCGGCATTCTGAAAGAAAACATTTATATCCGGATCTTAACCCTGATATTTCTGGTGATACAGATAATGGGGAATATTACTTTAAATATTTGAAAGAATTCAAACAAATTTCAGATGAGGTTTTAAGGGAATATAAAGTATTTATTAGAAAGGCTCGTAGGTTGATTTAAAGAGAAAGAAAAATTATTAAGGGAGAGGGACAGGTTCCTTGTCCCATTTAATATGTCTAAAAGCGATGATGTTTGTGAGTTCACTAAGCCACTTTAATTCTGTGTGCAAAAGAAATTACTTCATGCACTATGATTTATTAAATCATTGTTGGATCGGTCTGCCTGTCCCACAGTACTCCAACCCGTCCCGTTGATTCCTAAGAAGGAGGGCATTATGTCAGTTGAAATAACAGGCCAACAAGGTTATGACTATCAATATTTAGTAACAGCGTATATAGCATTGTCTCACATAAGGGAAGGTAAATCTAAACTGATTGTAGAAAAGAAAAATGGCGAGGATGCCGAGCTAATAATTGATGACGACTCTAAAGAAATTACCCTTGAAATACAGGTTAAAAGCACAAGAAAAGATTTAAACTTAGGGGAATTAACTTTTTGGCTAAATCATTTTCCAGAAAACTCATCAGAAAACAATCTTATTGAAAGACTAAAAATAGATGATAATAAAATAGCATTATTTGTAACAAGAGCTAGAGGAACTGATTTAATTCGTCCTTTTTTAACACAAAATATTTTAGAAAATAATGGTACATTCAATAACGACTTATTAAATGAAATTGTTAATAATCTAGAGTCTAGTAATCATTCAGACTCGAACTTGAAGAAGAAACGATCTGAGTACTCTAATATGCAAGCTAGATATTTTAAAAGCCATAAGTCTATCTTGCGAAATATTTGTAAACGAACCTTGGTCTGGGAAATGGTTAGTGAAGATACAGTGCTAGATAAATGTTATGAAATAATGAGCAAAAAATTTTTTGTGCCCTCTAATAAAGCCGAAAGTGTGCTACCAGTAATTATAGAACTAGTGAAAAAAGCGAGAAATGAGCGTATAGACGTAATCCCATCAATCACTGAATTTCTTGAAAAATACAATGTAAACCAAATACACTTAAATCCTGTTAATGTAGATAGAGACGATATACAAGAAAAAATAAGAATACTAGAAGAAAATAATGTACTACTATTAACAGGAATTTCATTTTGCGGTAAAACCCATATAGCAAAAAAAATTGGAAGCGAATTACAACTTGCTGGGTATAATTGCTTGATTGAATCTGATGTTAAGGAAGCAACTCGTTTTTTAATGCAAAATTCTTTGGAAAATAGGTTATGTATTATTGAAGACCCATTCGGTCAAGTAGAGCTAAAGGATAATTATTACGAAGCTTGGAGTTTGCTAGCAGATTTGATTAATAATTTAGGATTTAATAGAAAAATTATTGTAACCTGCAAAAAAGAGTTACTTAGAAGACTCTCCAATTCAAGTAATGCTTCTGATTGGAAAGTTGCAGGGAATGCATGGGTAGATCTAACAGTAAAGGATCACATTTTTATTAAAAACGTTTGGGATGCTTATTGTTTTGAGAAAGAAATTCCAAGTGATATTGCCAATTTGGTAAGTGATGGCCTTAAAGTAATGCCGAAGGATAACTTATTACAGCCTGGCCAATTAAAACATTTAGCTTACCAAAATAAAGCAGAGTTGTTCCAAAAGGATATTGACGACTTAATTCGAATTGCTACAGTTGATGGAGAGACACTTGGTATGTATTTTGATTCAAAGTCCAATGATTTCAAAAAAGTTCTAATTGCTTTGGGCTTAGGGTCTAGTCCTAGCCAAATAATTAATACTAAAGAGCTTACGTATATATTATCTGATACCGAGAATCAACCTAGTTTAGTTTTCCTTGAAGAAGATTACATTACTATGGATATTCCGGGAAGGAGGTCAAACCCTTCTTTTCCTACATATGATGTTGATACAGAATTACCAGACTGGATATTAGAACAATTAGATGAGTTGGAAGTTCACGGGTATATATCTATAACAGGTGATAATATCCTATTCACTCATCCAACCTATCATCAGGCAGCAAAATATGTAATTAATCATCAAACAAGATTAAGGCTTCGAGGAATATCCAGTATTTTAAATAAAGGTATAGCTTGTCTAGTACCTGGTACAGCATTTATATTTACAGAACAATTAAGAGGATTATATTCTCATTATCTTTCCAATGAAGAATTTAAGGAACAACTGAAATTGTTATCATTTAAATCATTAAACTCAATTTTCCCATCTGTAAGAGATTCAGCATTTATTTTTCTGGTTTCTATTATTGAGGATTTAAGTGATCACTTCCAAAAGAAAGTATATAGGTTCTTAAAAAGTGAAGATATAGAAAGTAAAAGGGTACTTTGGCAAAATGGCGAACCTTGGATTGATATTACAAGTTCATATAGCTTATTGGATGGTATAGATAAGCTTTTAGGGTTCCAAAAGGAGTTGGACGTTGAAGAGGTAGCTAAAAAACTAATTTATCCCAGCGAATCAAAAAGGGTGAGTTCAGAAGAGGCATGGCATGTTGCATCAAGTGGATTTTTGTTCGATGAAGAAGTAGATAATCAACATTTCATAAAACAACTACTAACCTTTAAAGATTCATTTATACGTTCAAGAATTGCTTTCACGGCTATTAAATGCTTAAGTAATAAAGAACTTGCAGATATTGTGTTTACAGATGAACATCCTAATGTTGTTTATCAAGCTATAAGGGGAGCTTTAAGCGGGTGGAACGAATTCTCTGAGACCCATCGTGCTTTTTTATTAAGAAAAATGAAACAAGCAATGACAAACAAAATCGTAGTGGCGAAAATAAGCCCTTTCTTGATTGATTTTGGGGATAATTACGGTACAGATCATATAGATTGGGATAGTTTTACTGAAAATGAAAAGAAAGAAGTTTGGTGGGTATGGAGTCAAATTTTCCATATGTTTTTAGAAGCTGTACCTTATGAATTTGTTTCTCTAAATGAGTATCATTTATTTGATACAGTCATGAAATCTGCTAATTATATTGGTTCAATAGATGTATTAGAAATATCAAAATCATGGTTAAGTTGGATAGAGAAGCAACTGGATAGTAGGTTGCTCCATGAGTCTGGTTATGCAGTTTGTGATTACCTTCTTAAGAACACTAATCCCGTTCAAAGGCAAGAATTATCTGTAAGAATTTTAAATCAAAGCGATACCAATTTTTTGACAGTTGCATTTGCTGAGTACATCAATCAATGGGATTTATTAAGTGAGGAAGAACGCCAAACTATATTAATTTTGTTACAGAGTAGTAGAGAGGATGTTAGATGGTTAAAGGCTATTAGTTTGACAAGAACTAATGTACCTGCAACAATTTCTTCTGCTTTAGTAGGAGATAATTGTATATTCGATAAAGAGATTGATGATATTATTAAAAGTTTTCCCGAAAATCTTCTTACTGATTGTTTGAGAGTATTTACTGGTGAGCCTCAGCCGCTTTGGTGGTTAGGCTATCACCATACAAAAGGTACTAAATGGCCACAGATATTACAAAACCTCTTAAAAACACCTGAACATCTGAGTTTTGATCTTGCATTTAAAAATTTCCTGGAGCGATTTATTGAAGGTAGGTTCAGTAATGAGCAACGAAAGGAAGCTTTAGAGGATTGGAAAGATCTTATACTCAATAAGGATGATATTCATGAAAGGATGTTTCGAGAATTAGAATATAAATGCATTTCCTATAATGGAGCAGATAGTGAAGATTTATGGAAAGTATTTTTTGAGAATCTTGATAATCAAAAGAAATTACACTATTTGAAAGAGATTACTCAGAATATTGAAGCATATATTTACTTTGATGAAATTTATGAAGTTTTTGGAAAGAAACTATTTCAAGAAGAGATTTTACCTAAGTTACCATTTGATAAAATGATGATAGAGATGATTCTTCAAACTAAAGATATTCTTGATGGTGGGTTTAAAATAGAGCATGTTATGACTGTCGTAGAGGCGTTATACTCTGAAAAATCACCAAGGTTAAATTTAACAAATGAAATTGTAGAACACTTTTTTAGTGAAGTTGAAATTGAAAAACAAAACGATTTATTAAGATTAATTAAAAAATCTAATGAACAAATTACTAAAGAAGGGAAAAAGAAAAGAGAAAGCATAGTTGAAGATTATTATAAAAATTACTCTTATTCTATTTCAGACTGGACTTCCAAATATCAAGAAAAGTAGCTTTAGTAAACTTGTAAGTATATTAAAGTAAGAAGATTATTTATCAATATTTATAATTGAAGGAGATTCCATAATGGAATTTAAGGATGTTGTTATTAATATAGCAATTGGGTTAATTAGTGGGATAATTTCAGGTGCTGCTGTAAGCGAGTATTATAGGTCAATAGATCGGCAAAAGGCCTTGAGAACAGGCTTGTATGAAATGCATATGTACTTATCAATTGTCAGGTATGCCTTAGAGGATGCAATAAAGGGAGATTATTCGACTATTACTAATGTGTTAAGAAATGAACCTTATCCATTACTTGATAAATTTTCTGAAGAGGAAAAAAAGAATATAGGAGAATCTACTCTTACTGGAATATATAAAGCAAATACAGTAATTAGTGATTTAATAATAATTTTCCTTAGGGATGAAAGAACCACGTTCAACAAGACAGAACTGATTAAATTAAAAACAAAAGCATTGCAATCTTCGTTAGACTTATTAACTGCTAGACAAATCCTCTTGAAGAAAGGCGAATGAACTGGATAGTACCAAGGAAATCTTAACTGTCCTTTGATAAATTTATACAACGTTAGATGATGGAAGGGATAAAATAACATCTTTTAGAAATTGCCTATATCAGTAATTTAACCAGGCAGTACTGAAAAACAATTTTCATAGTTTTAAGATGGACAAACACTGCTACATTGGTTAAATATTGGTCATGCACTATGGATAACTAATGGAAATTATTGAGTGAAAGTGTAAGAGTTAAAACGATATAAGTCTTGTTAATGTAGGCATTTAAAACATTATAGCTTACTTTAATTAATGTTAGCTTCTACACTGGCAGTGTAGAGGTCAGCGGTTCGAGCCCGCTATGCTCCATCGATAAAAAAGTAACCCCTCTTGCAAAAGCAAGAGGGGTTACTTTTTCTTTGTAAATTCGACTTCCATCCGTGGTAATTATTAGGAGGGTTTCTATAATGAAATCCTCTTTTTTATATTCAATTAATGTAAAAGCGAATAATTCAGTCAATCGCTAAACTTTCCTTTTAACTATAAGAAAGCAAGGATCTAATAGGCTTCGGCGGTATCGATTATCAGAATGATTCCCTGAAATCCACCAGCTATTTCGAAAACTTTTAGCAATATCTACTCAAAAATTTATTAAATACATCCTTCAATACATATTTGACATTAACTCAATATGGTCGTATCATACTCGAGTATTAACCATTATCCAATTAATTTACATTTATTTCATAAATCATATTAAGCGGTGCATTCCGCTAGGAGGCTGATGACAGTCATGTTTGAACAATTAAAAGGCCAGTTGAATAAGCCGTGGACATTGTTCTTTGGCGTCATTCTATTATTCTGGTTAAAAACCTATGCAATCTATCAAACGGAATTTGAATTGGGTATCAAGAACGGTATTCAGTCATTTTTACTTTTATTAAATCCAATAAGTTCATTATTGTTCTTCTTTGGGTTTGCACTATTCTTTAAAGGACGCAAACGATTGTGGGCAATGCTGATTATCGATTTCTTGCTCTCATTTGTCCTTTATGCAAATGTTGTTTACTATCGATTCTTTAATGATTTCATTACGTTACCAACCGTGATGCACTCGAATGATGCAGGAGAGTTAAAAGACAGTGCATTTGCGTTGATGCAATTCACAGATGTTTTCTACTTTATTGATACACTGCTAATCCTTGGATTGATTCTGTTTAAGGTTGTGAAACCACAGGCACCATTGAGAAGAAAGAAGATCGCGATGATCTTTGCATCAGCAGCAGTCTTTTTTGTGGTCAATCTTGGTCTAGCTGAGACGGATCGTCCGCAGCTTTTGACACGTTCGTTTGATCGTACGTACCTTGTGAAGTATCTTGGACAGTTTAACTATCAAGTCATCGATGCAGTTAAAACAATTAAATCAAACTCTCAAAGTGCTTTAGCGAGCAGTGATGATTTAACGGAAGTAATCAACTTTGTTGAAGCAAACAGAACGGAACCGAATCCTGAGTACTTCGGTAAAGCTGAAGGAATGAATGTGGTTTATATTTCACTCGAATCCCTCCAAAGCTTTGTTATTGGAAAAGAAGTAAATGGAAAAGAAGTAACACCGTTCTTAAATAGTCTTATTGAAGATCAGAATACGTTCTATTTTGATAACATTTTCCAACAAGTTGGACAGGGGAAAACGTCTGACGCAGAGTTTATGTTGGCGAATTCACTTTATCCGTTACCAAGTGGATCTGTAGCGATGGAGAAAGCGCGTAATACGTATCAAGCGCAGCCTGCGATTCTTGAACAAAAAGGCTATTCAACTTCTTCTCTACACGGAAACGGGAAAACGTTCTGGAACCGTGACGAAATGTATAAGTCATTTGGCATTCAGAAGTTCTTTGACTCAAGCTACTATGATATGAACGAGCAGGATGTTCATAACTATGGTCTGAAAGATAAGCCATTCTTTAAGCAGTCCATGCCTTATCTTGAAAGTCTAGAGCAACCGTTCCATGCGAAGATTCTTACACTATCGAACCACTTCCCATTTACGATGGATGAGGGAGATGTTGATTTCCCTACGCCTGAAACAGATGATGCAGTGGTAAATGGCTACTTCCAGACGGCGAAATACATGGACGAATCGATCGAACAATTCTTTAATGACCTGAAGAAATCTGGTCTTTATGATAATACGATGATCGTCATGTATGGAGATCACTATGGTATTTCGGATAACCACAACAAAGCCATGAGTGAAGTAATGGATAAAGAAATCAATCCGTACGAAAATGCACAATTGAAGCGTGTGCCACTTTTCATTACCGCACCTGGGCTTGAAGGAAAGCAGGTACACGAATACGGCGGGCATATCGATATTCGAGACACTGTTCTTCACTTGTTAGGTGTAGAAACAGATGAGTTCATTTCATTCGGTTCAGATCTTCTATCAGAAGATCACCGTGAAATTGTACCGTTTCGAAATGGTGACTTCGTAACACCTGAGGTCACTTCAGTAAACGAAAAATGCTACGAGAATCCTACAGGTGAAAAAGTAGATGGTGAAGCATGTGAACAGCCTGGCAAGTTTGTCGAAGAGTCTCTTGAACTCTCTGATAAAGTTGTTTACGGCGATCTCCTGCGCTTCTACAATCCAGAAGGTTTCGAGCCTGTTAATCGTGATGATTACAATTACAACGTTAATCAACTAGATCCTGAAAAGGAAGCACCCCAATCTCAAGAAAAAAAGAAATAATAAGCACTAAATGAAAAAGGTTCCGGTCATCGTATGATGATCGGAACCTTTTTTTACTAATGAAGACAAAAATAGTGACTATATCTTCAGCGTTCAGCGTTTCTGTTATGAGTTAAAGGATTACCCCTTAAGGGTAAAGTAGATACATATTAGTATTCACTATTAAATACAAGGTGCTTCACTTGACCAATATACCTAACGGGGGTATATTTGAAGTAAGATATTGAAAAAAGGAGATGACTACTATGAACAAAGATTTAGATCTTGAGCTTCAACCAGATAAACAGCCATCTGAGAATCGGACCGAAGAAGAAAAGCAGCAGCTGCAAAATCGCTTGAAGCGAATAGAGGGGCAAATTCGTGGGATTCAGAAAATGGTCGGTGATGATCGTTATTGTGTGGATATTCTGATTCAATTATCAGCCATTCAAGCTGCTCTAAAAAAAGTAGGATATACCTTACTCGAAAGGCATACAAAAACTTGCGTGGCAAGTTCGATTCAAGAAGGCAATGGTGATCATCATATAGAGGAATTGATGAAAGTAATTCAACAATTCTCCAAATAAGAAGGTGATAAAATGGATGCTGGAAAGAAAACGTCACTCGATATAACAGGTATGACATGTGCTTCATGTTCGCAGCGCATTGAGAAAGTACTAAACAAAATGGACGGCGTTGAAGCGAATGTAAACCTTGCGATGGAAAGAGCGGATGTTCAGTTCGACGAACAAAAAGTTAACCCTTCTGACATCGTCAACAAAATAGAAAAGTTAGGATACGGGGTTCGTGAAGAACAAGTTGAGCTAGACATCCATGGGATGACCTGTGCTGCTTGTTCAACTAGAGTCGAAAAAGGATTGAACCGAACCTCTGGAGTAGCGTCAGCTTCGGTAAACCTGACAACAGAATCGGGAGTTGTCGCGTATCAGCCTGGTGCCATTACGGTAGGTGAGATCATCGAGAAGGTAAAGAAACTAGGGTATGATGCCGTCGTTAAAGAAGATCGAGAAGAGAAGAAATCGCACAAGGAAGAAGAAATTAAAAAGAAAAAAGTAAAGCTTGGTATTTCGGTCTTGCTTTCACTACCGTTACTATACACCATGATCGCTCATCTTCCGTTCGATGTTGCTCTTCCATTGCCTGACCTCTTTATGAACCCTTGGTTTCAATTTCTATTGGCTACTCCTGTACAGTTTTATATTGGTGCTCCGTTTTACGTAGGTGCTTACCGTGCTCTTATTAATAAGAGTGCCAACATGGATGTCCTCGTAGCTCTTGGGACATCTGCTGCTTACTTTTATAGTGTGGTGGAGGGTATTCGATTACTACTTACGCCAGGGTACCGTCCGGAATTGTATTTTGAAACGAGTGCTGTTTTAATCACACTAATTCTTGTCGGGAAGTTGTTTGAAGATCTTGCCAAGGGCAGGACGACGCAAGCGATCACGAAGCTTCTCAACCTGCAGGCGAAAGAAGCGAGTGTTTTACGAGACGGCGAAGAAGTGAAGGTTCCAGTCGATCAGGTAGTCGTTGGTGATACGATCATCGTCCGGCCGGGTGAAAAGATTCCAGTGGATGGCAGCGTCCAAAAAGGGAAGTCCTCAGTAGATGAATCTATGATTACAGGAGAGTCGATCCCTATTGAAAAGACGGACGGTGATGCGGTCATCGGTTCAACCATTAATGAAAATGGTACATTGACGATCACAGCTGAGAAAGTAGGAAGTGATACTGCATTAGCAGGAATCATCAAAATTGTAGAAGAAGCTCAAGGTTCAAAAGCCCCTATTCAAAGAATGGCAGATATCATCTCAGGTATTTTTGTTCCGATTGTTGTAGGAATTGCCTTCATAACGTTCCTTGTCTGGTATTTATGGGTGAACCCATACGATTTACCTCAGGCACTAGAAGTTGCGATTGCCGTTCTCGTGATTGCTTGTCCATGTGCACTGGGTCTAGCAACACCTACTTCGATCATGGTAGGCACAGGAAAAGGTGCTGAAATAGGTGTGCTGTTCAAAGGCGGCGAATTTCTTGAGGGCACACATAAAGTCGATGCGATCTTGTTAGATAAAACAGGAACGATTACGAAAGGGAAACCGGAAGTAACGGACTTCACAGTGTTTGATGGAGAAGAACAAGAAGTCTTATCCTATCTTGTAGCCGCAGAAAAAGCCTCGGAGCATCCACTTGCTAGGTCGATCGTTCAATACGGTGAACAAAAACAAATCAAAGTGGATGAAGCTGAGAGTTTCGAAGCGATTCCGGGGCACGGTATTACGTCTCTGATCGACGGTAAGAGGGTGCTGGTCGGAACGAGAAAATTAATGGAACGAGAAAACATTCAGTACACGCAACATGAAGAAGTGATGGCAGCTTATGAAACAGAAGGAAAGACCGCTATGTTCATCGCCATCGAGCAAAACATTAGCGGTATCATCGCCGTTGCTGATACAGTGAAAGAAACATCGAAACAGGCGATACAAGAATTACGAAATCTCGGTATCGATGTTTACATGATTACTGGAGATAATAAACGCACAGCAGAAGCTATTGGAAAACAAGTGAACATCACAGGTATTTTTGCAGAAGTTCTTCCAGAAGACAAAGCAAACAAAGTAAAAGAGTTGCAAGGTCAAGGGAAACGAGTTGCCATGGTTGGTGACGGGATCAACGATGCGCCAGCTCTTGCAACGGCTGATATAGGGATGGCGATCGGAACAGGTACCGACGTTGCGATCGAAACAGCTGATGTTACCCTTGTTGGAGGCGACTTAGAGCATATTCCAAAGGCAATTAACTTAAGTCGAAAAACGATGAAAAACATTCGCCAGAACTTGTTCTGGGCACTATTCTACAACTCGATCGGTATCCCGATCGCTGCAATTGGTCTATTAGCACCGTGGGTAGCTGGAGCAGCAATGGCATTCAGTTCGGTATCAGTTGTGACGAACTCACTTCGATTGAAGCGAGTTAAATTATAATTTTATTCTTGAAGGGAGATTTTAAACATGGAACAAACAACGATCAAAATTGAAGGTATGACGTGTAACCACTGTAAATCGGCAGTTGAAACAGCATTAACCGAGTTAGAGGGTGTTTCAGGTGTTGAGGTTGATCTGAAGCAAGGAAAGGCGGATGTATCGTACGATTCAGCTAAAGTCACTGTATCTGATATGAATGAAGCAGTAGAAGAGCAAGGGTATGATGTGAAGTAACGATACTTGAATAGATTAGGAAGCAAGGGGAAACCTTGCTTCTTTTTTATTGGAAAAAATGTGCAAAAAATAAAATTCCTTTCTATGGAAATTTTGTTCAAAATATCGTTTAGATCGCTAATTTATTGGAAAAATACCATAGTGTATACAAAATATAGGGAGGAATTTGATTATGTCACACGAAAAATACGGTTCAATGATCGAAACGCTTCATGAATGCATGACGGCATGTAATCATTGTTACGATTCTTGTTTAAAAGAGGATGATGTCAAGATGATGGCTGAATGTATTCGTCTTGATCGCGAATGTGCTGATATTTGTGGATTCCTTGAACAAGCTCTAGTTAGAGGTACACCATTTGCAGCTGAACTTGCTCAAGCTTGTGCAGCTATTTGTGAAGCATGTGGGAATGAGTGTAAGAAGCACGACCATAAGCATTGCCAAGATTGCGCAGACGCTTGCTTTAAATGTGCAGAAGCATGTAAGAAGCTTGCAGCTTAATGAATATTTGTACTTATAAAAAGCTACACCCCTCTTTCAGAACGGCATGGGGGCTGTAGCTTTTTTTGTTTTTTAATAAAGTCTTATTAGAGATGTAGAATGTGGAATGCGCAGTTTCCTTTTGTGATGAATGAATTGTAAACATTCTTTTATTTATGTTCAAGCACGGGCTTAACCTGACGAATGTGGAAACCTTGTTTAACAAACGGGATCACCCATCGATCAAGCCCAATCTTTGCTGCATTATAACCAGCAATCAGAATCAGCACTCCAAGGATCACCATCATCGGGTTCGTGCTTGTTGTTCCACTAAATAGGAAGGCAAAATTCATGATAACTCCCATTAATGCTGCAAGGGTTGTGAAGGTACCAAGAATTAGGCCAAGTCCAACAAGCAATTCTCCCCAAGCAACTAGTACATTGAAAAGCTCGACATTTGGGATCGCTAACCCTTCTAAGAATGCAGCCCACCATCCTTGCACAGCAGGATGTTCACCGGTAGCCTTCGCAACTGCTTCTTGAAGATAGCCATTTGCATCAAAACCACCTGTGATCTTTCCCCAGCCAGCAGTTAGCCATTGATAACCTAGGTATAAACGTATGAACAATAGAATACCAGAAGCTACTTTGTTTTCTCTTAGAAATTGAATAAACATTTTCTCACGCTCCTACTTTAATAGTCTGATCACATGTTTATTATCGCCAATCCTTAAACCGTCTTCTGTGATAAGTATCACAATCTTGACGATTAATTTAAATAGAGGATATAAACTTGCCTTATTTTTAAATAACAAAAAATTCATACAATAATAGTGTTGAAATGTAAAATATTGCTATAATAGTCGGTATAGGATAGTAAAATAGCCTACGTATAGTAAAAAGGGGGGCGGGTAATGTCAGAAGTAAATGGAAACCCGTTAGTGAAGGATGAAAAAAAGCCAAAGGTGAAAGTGGAAAGAAAAGAAGGGGAACCAACTGCAGCTTTTAAAGGGGCAAGCTGGGCAGCTTTGGTCATCGGTGTTTCCGCTTATTTAATCGGTCTTTTTAATGCTGGGATGGAACTGAATGAGAAGGGGTATTACTTTGCTGTATTGGTATTTGGACTGTATGCGGCTGTTTCCCTGCAAAAAGCGGTTAGAGACAAGGAAGAAGATATCCCTGTCTCGGGCATTTATTACGGACTAAGTTGGTTTGCAGTAATTACCGCTATTTCTTTGATGGCAATTGGGCTTTATAACGCTGGAAGTATCATCTTAAGTGAAAAAGGGTTTTACGGAATGTCATTCGTTCTTAGTTTATTTGCGGCGATAACGATTCAGAAAAATATTCGTGATACGCAGATGGCTAAAGAGAGAGGATAAGGACTTATTTTGTGGAGGCAGTTTGTGAACATAACATTCTCCACAAAAACACCTTCAAAGTTTGTGCAACTTTGAAGGTGTTTTTAAAGCTATTCTGTTTTTAATTACTCACCATAGTAAGGATAGCTTACCAAGTTAGTAAAAATGCGATACCCACCAGGAACTTGGTTCTGAATCTGACGGTACCAAACTAAGTTCGTATAAATGTAAGTACCATCTCCATAATCAGCCTTCAAGATTCCGCCTTCGAATGGCTCTTCACCTGGATCCGCGACGCTTACGTATGTTTCAAACTCCTCTGACCAATTCATCGGGAAATAAAGTCCTCGTTCTTGTACCCAGTTATCCCAATCAGATTGATTGATTTTATTTGGATAATTAAAAATCGGTGCTTCAGGTTTTAATACGTTAATCGGAGCGTCTTCATCTGTAACGCGCCACTCGATGGAAGGTTGTCCGATCTCGAGCTCATATGGAGCGGTTGTGTTCGTGTCCCAGTTATCCCATGGTTTATTGTATTGTACGACAAGGTGACCACCATTGTTCACATATTCCAATAACCGCTCATTATGCTGCAGCAAATCTTCTCTTGAAAGATACGCTCTTATGCCAGTGACGATCGTATCATATTGAGAGAGGTCTCCTGAAGCTAAATCTTGCTCGGTTAATTGTGTAATATCCATGCCAACGTTAGATAATTGATCGGCTACTTTATCAAACCCACTATCTACATAACCGATTTTGAGATTCGCTGGGTATTCAAGTGGGAATGCTACGCCGCTCACAGACGCATCGGATACATAATAATTTGTCCCGATGTGGTCGTACTTGATCATTTGGACGTTTTTACTGATCGTTTCGTTTCCGACTTCGGCCTTAGGCACGATCTTAAATTCACCTTCTTCAACAGTATCTGAAGGGGTTAGTGTAAACGAAATGGTTTTTGCCTGTTCATCTGATGCAAAGGAAACAGACTGTATTTCAGGCTCAGATGTCCATCCTTCAGGTAATTGAAGTCCGACGTCTGTTTCTAAAGCTCCTTCTGCAAACTTCTCGATGTCTACATCCATTGTTACGTTTTCATCTATGTCTTTGGTGTTTATAACTAAATTCTCAGGAGATGGTTTGACGGATACTTCTGGTAGCAAAGCAACTCGTTTTTCTGGCGTAAAGGTTTTTGTAGCGGATTTTCCTTTTGTTTTAAAGCTGATATTGGCTTTAATTGCGCTTTGTGCATACGCCTCATAATAGTTTGTTGATGTTGCTTTGACGTTGAAGTCAAACGTTATTTGATCTCCAGGTGCTAACGATGAAGAGTGGTGCTTCCCTTTTACTATCCAGTCTTCAGGAGTGGAAAGAGAAGCCGATAGGCGTTTGATTTTAGATGAACCATTATTTGTAATCGAAACACTTACGTTTGTTGTATCGTCCAGAGTTAACTGCGGATCAACAACCTCAACATCGACTTGTAGCTGTGCTGCGGTAAACATCGTGTTTGTTAGTTGTTCTTCCTTTACTAAAAGTTTATGGAGTAGTGTGTTTCTTAAATCATCAGATAGCTTCTTGTCTTTCTCAATTTTCTTGATAAGCTTTTGGAGTTGCTTGTAAGTTTTTTCTGATCGAGAAAGAACTTCTTTATGGTTCGGATGCGCACTTTTTACTTGTTCGAGATCCTTTTGAAGGTGAATAAGTTTTTGTTTGTACTTATTACCGCTTTTCGAAAGAGCCTTGGCGTATTCTGTGAAATTGTAAGGGATGTTTTCGAAGATGCTATCTTCATGTTCTGGTATATCGCTAACAGTTGATTTAACGAGCTGTAAATCTACGGTTTCTGGTCCATCTCCAACATCTCTTCCCATGCCTTGTGATTCGTGTAAGTAACGCGCTTTTTCACCAAGCTGTGGGTAGGTCATGTCATAATGTTCGTCGTAAATACCGATCTGGATAGAGGTAGTGGTTTGGGCTTCTGTTTCAGCAGGGAGGTAGAGTTTCTTGATTTGCCAAGTGGTTAGTCCATTTTCAAGCTGCTCGGGGAAAATGGAAGGATCTGCTGCATCTTCAAAAGCTTTTTGAGTAAGTAACGTCATGGCGCGGTGATGACCATGCTGGGTGTCTACGTTACGGAATGAGGGCATGACGATATCGGGTTTAAAGGTACGGATATACTGAATGAGGCGTTCATACGTCTCCGTTTCTCCCCACTTGTTCAATGTTTCTTCGGGTGTTTTAGAGAAACCGAAGTCTTTGATGCTATCTTCGAAGTCTTCGTTTAAGAAGAAGGTTTCAATGCCAAGGACTTTGGAGGAAGCTTGTAATTCGTTTGTTCGGATAATACCGAGTGCGTCCCCTAGCTCGCTACCGATTTCATTTTGACCGCCTTGACCACGAGTAGATAGGAGAAAGGACGTATCAACACCTTGTCCACGTGATAAATAAGCAAGGAAATGACTTCTCTCATCATCAGGATGAGCACCTGTATTCATGAAGCTTGCTGTTGTTGTTAAAGGTACAACAGATTCCCATAGAGCTAAATCGTTGTTAGACGACTCTTTTGCAAAACTTAGGGTAGAACTTGTACTAAAGGCAGACATGATTAAAATCAACGATAAAAATACTTTCCCCAGGTTCTTCAAATAAATCCTCCTTCATCTCTAAGTGAAATTAGTTAGTAATGCAACGTAACTAACTTAAAACCATTATAGGCAGACTTATCCAATAATTGGAACCTACTTTCGTACTGTTTGGATAGTTCGATAGTAATGATTTAACAAAATAAATGAAATTTTCTAAATTTAAACCAAGATAAAGAATATTGAAGCATAAATGAGCATCTTTACTCTCTATGAACGAGAATGCTAATAAACAGTATTTTACATTTTTGCTTGTGCGCTTTATAAAAGAAAGTAATCGTTAGTAAATTTTCTTAACTAACTAAGAGCCGTACTACCATATTTATCATTTATAAAGGAGTACACATCTATGCAAAAGAGCGATGCCGCATCTATCAAAAATACGAATAAGCAACTCGTGTTGAAATGTATTCGGGACTTTGAGCCGATTTCTCGTTCACAGATATCAAAAAGGCTTCAAATTAGTAAACCATCAGTATCAATGATTGTCGAACAGCTGTTGCAAGAGGGGTGGATTGAGGAAAAAGGGCCAGGCCAATCAACGATTAGCGGTGGCCGCAAACCTGTTCACCTTGTTTTTAATCCTCGAGCTGCCTACGTGATCGGAGTTGATATAGGAGGTACAAAAGTAGCCGCTGGAGTAACGTGTTTAAATGGAGAGGTGCACGCATATCGAGAATTTTCAACAAACGAACATCTTAAAAAGGGTTTGTTTGATCGCTTGCAAAAAGAGGTAGCGAGTATGCTTCAAGAACTCGATTTAAGTAATCAGGATATTCTTGGGATGGGGATTGGGGTGCCTGGTGTAACCAATGTAGAACATGGCATCGTGTTAGACGCTCCAAGTTTGAATTGGAAACGTTATCCCGTTCGAAAAATAGCGAGTGAATACTTCCCTTATCCGGTCTATGTTGAAAATGATGTGAATACAAGTGTTCTTGGTGAAAAGTGGCTTGGTGCTGGTAAGGCACTTCAAAATATTATTTTCATTGCTGTAGGTACTGGGATCGGCAGCGGCATGATTCTTAATGGCAAGCTGTTTCGTGGCAGTAATTACAGTGCAGGGGAGATGGGATACATAGTAACAGATTATCAAAGTGCTAAAAGCTATCATCCAACCTATGAAGGTTATGGGTTTCTTGAGAGCGTTGCAAGTGGTTCATCGATCGGAAATAAGTTATCCGAAATAAAGAACACACGACTAACGGCAAAAGAAGCCTTTATGAGTTGGAGAAAAGGGGATGAGGATGCGAAGGAAGTAATCGAAAATGCCATCGAACATTTAGGATTTGGTATTGCCAATTATGTGTCTTTATTCGACCCAGATCTCGTTATTTTAGGAGGTGGTGTTAGCGAGTCATTCGAGGACTATAAGCATTCGTTAATTGAAATTGTTGAGCATTTCACACCACAGAGTTGCAAAATTGTACCGTCCACGTTTGGAAAGGAAGCCGGCATTGTTGGGGCAGTGGCATTATTCCTTGAAGAACATAATTCAATCATTCAATTATAAGAAGGGGGAAGAGAGTTTATGAAACGTCAATTTCGATGGATGATGTTCGTAACAATGGTTGGCCTTATCTTATCAGGCTGTATGGCAGGGAATGAACAAGCAAGTGGAGATGGAGATAGCTCTGGTAATGAAGGGAATTTAGAGGATAAGGTTGTTGTTTATTCCCCGCACGGAAAGGATATTTTAAGCGAATTTGAGAAGCAGTTTGAAGCGGAATATGACGTTGATATGGAGTTTCTTGATCTTGGCTCACAAGAGATATTAGACAGAGTTCGTTCAGAAAAAAATAATACGCAAGCTGATATTTGGTGGGGTGCTCCCCAAGTGATGTTTGATGAAGCTAAATCAGATGAGCTTTTGCAGAAATATGAGCCAAGCTATGCAGACGCATTAGATGCTATGTATCATGACGAAGATTGGTATTGGTCAGGGACTTCTCAAACCCCTGAAGTCATTCTTTACAACAACAAAGAAATCTCTGAAGAAGAAGCGCCAAAGGACTGGGATGACCTCGTAGACCCTAAATGGGAAGATGAGCTGATCATTCGTTATCCACTTGCTTCTGGAACGATGCGTACGATTTACTCCTCGATGATCTATAGGGATTATAAAGAAACTGAAAGCCCGGATGCTGGGTATGAGTGGCTCCAGAAATTAGATGAGAACACGAAAGAATATGCAGCGAACCCTGAGATCATGTACAACCAGGTCGCTAAAGGTGTAGGGAATCTTTCTGTTTGGAATATGCCGGATACTGTTATGTTAGCTGAAGAAAAGGGTTATCCGTTTAGCTATGTAATTCCTGAGAGTGGAACACCAGTCTTAACAGAAGGAATTGCGATTGTCGATGGAGCACCACATCCAGAGGCAGCGAAAGCTTTTTATGAGTTTGTTAATTCGGAAGAAGCAGCTAAGCTACTAGCCGAAAAATACTACAGAATCCCAACTAGAAATGATATTAGTGACCTCCCAAGTTGGATTGAGGAAACTGAAATCAACGCCATGGAAATTGACTGGGAAGTTTTTCAAGAAAAGTCTGATGAATGGATGGAACACTGGGACAACAACATTAAAAACAGTGAGAAGCAAAAAGAAGAATAGATCTCCAGAAAGAGGAGTTGTTGGTCATGACAGCAGTAACCTTATCTAAGATTACAAAACAATTTGGCGATATCACTGCCGTTAAAGAGTTGGATATCACGATTAAAGAAGGGGAGTTCTTTACTTTCCTTGGGCCAAGTGGATGTGGTAAAACAACAACCCTTAGGATGATCGCAGGATTTTATTACCCTTCAGCTGGAAAGGTAAAATTCGATGATCGAGATATGACGACAGTGTCACCTGAAAAAAGAAATACGGGCATGGTTTTTCAAAACTATGCCCTTTTTCCTCATATGACAGTTTTTGAAAATGTAGCCTTCGGATTGAAAGTAAGAAAAGTGAACAAAAGTGAAGTGAAAAGAAGAGTAGAAGATGTATTAGAGAAAGTGCGCTTGAAGCCTTTTATTGATCGTCAGGTTAGTCAGTTAAGTGGAGGTCAGCAACAGCGGGTGGCTTTAGCAAGGGCACTCGTCATTGAACCAGATATCTTATTACTTGATGAGCCATTAAGTAACCTTGATGCGAGGTTACGAGATGAAATGAGAAATGAGATTTTACGCCTTCAGCGTGAGTATGGTATCACCACTATTTATGTAACACATGACCAAGTTGAAGCACTCACGATGAGTGACCGAATCGCGGTATTCAACGTTGGAAATTGCCAACAGATTGGGACGCCAACAGAAATTTATAATCAGCCGGTCAATGATTTTGTTGCAGAGTTTATTGGAGAAACGAATTTGTTTGCAGTGACCAAACGTGACGAAGGCTTTTTTTGTGAGGAATTAAACCTTCTTGTTCATACGGATGCTCCCAGTGAGGATGAATCGTTAAAGAATCAATCGTTAAAAATGTCCGTTCGCCCCGAAGCGATCACCTTATCAAAAACAAACATAGAAGAAGTGAATGCACTAAAGGGAAAAGTAGATCTTGTTCAATTCACAGGAGAATCCGTTCATAGTTTCATAAAAGTCAATGAAGGTCGCGCCACATTGAAAGTGACTGATTTGAACCGGGGTCCGAGCACCTATCTTCAAGAAGGATCTGATGTTTATGTTCAACTTCCTCCCGAACAGGTTCGAATCGTTCCAGTGGCAAAGGAGTGATGTAGGATGTTAAATGCAGAGAGAAGAAAAACGATCCTTCTACTAATCCCGATTATACTAGTTCTTGTTGGCTACGTCTTATACCCAACGATCGAAACATTTATAGAAAGCTTTAGAATGAATGGCTCCTTTACCTTACAAAACTATGTAGATTTCTTTGGCCCAAAAGCACAGGCTAATTTAGAAGCGTTATGGAATTCGGTTTACATATCCTTGTTATCAGTTTTGCTAAGCGCATGTATAGGAGTGCCACTAGCTTTTATTTTTACACGATATAACTTTCCTGGACGCTCTTTTTTCTCCGGAATTGCCATTATGCCTATTGTCTTGCCTTCACTTGTTGGTGTTATGGCATTTATGTGGTTGTACGGAGAGGCGGGCATTGTACCAGTAGCCCTTCAAGACTTACTGAATTTAGAAGAAGTTCCGTTTAGCATTGGTGGTGTGACAGGTATTCTACTCGTTCACGCCTATACGATGTACCCATATTTTTATATGACAGTATCGTCCGCACTTAACAATGTAGATCCGTCACTTGAAGAGTCAGCAGCCAATCTTGGGTCAGGACGTCTTGGGGTGTTTTGGAAAGTAACGTTTCCGCTATTAACACCTGCATTAGTTGCTGCATCTCTCCTTGTGTTCATGGTTTCGATGGCTTCCTTTAGTGCACCGTTTTTACTTGCTGGTGGCTACCGAGTGCTAAGTCTTCAAATCTACTTCTCAAAAATTAATGGAGATCTAGAAATGGCCGCAACGCAATCTGTTATACTCTCAGCTGTTTCGATTACTTTCCTCTTATTTATGAGGTGGTTCCAAAATCGAAGAGACTATCGGATGGGATCAAAAGGGATAGGTGCACACCGAAGTGAGGTCAATAACCCTCTTCTAAAATGGGTGATGGTGTCCCTTGGCGTCGTAGCGATGATCGTCCTATTATTACCACATGCAGTTTTAGCGATCTTATCCTTTGTACCAGAAGGATCCTGGACGTGGCAGAAGTATCCGACCACTTTTAATCTAGAAAACTATCGTTTGTTATTCGAGGATCCAAATATTTGGGACCCTGTGCGGAATAGTTTGATTATGGCTTTCTTTGCTTGTTTAGGGTGTTTTGTGTTCGGTATCATCACTTCCTATGCCCTTGTGAAAAGAAAATTCTTCGGTAAGAACTTACTTGATATTCTAGTTATGCTTCCTTGGGCATTACCAGCAACCGTTGTTGGAATGAATCTTATTTTAGCGTTCAACAGTAAGTCGATTTTCTCTTTTGGTCAAGTACTAGTTGGGACGTTCTGGATTTTACCACTAGCATACTTTATACGGTTTATCCCGCTTGTCGTGAGGTCAACAAATGCTGTACTTGAGCAAATGGATGATTCGATTGAAGAAGCGGCACAGAACCTTGGGGCGAAATGGCTCTATACGTTTCGAAGAGTCGTGTTACCAATAATCATGCCGGGAGTTTTAAGTGGAACGTTACTTGCCTTCGTACAGGCGGTAGGCGAATTCCCAACCTCGGTCTTACTCTATACGTTAGATAACAGACCTATATCAATCGAGATTATGAACCAGCTAAGGATGTTTAACCTTGGACAAGCGGCAGCTTATGGCATGATTCAGGTTGGACTTATCGCGATCGTAATGATTATTTCGTATAAATTCTTTGGAGTTAAATCTGAAAATACGCTCTAGCAAACGGGGTGAAAACGTGAATAAGCGAAAGATAGATTTTGAATTAGAGGATGGAGACTGTTTTCCTGGCAGAACATACGTAGACGAGCTGCTAAAACCGGTTTTCAAAGATCAGCGCGACTACTTGTTTGATGCGATGTTTATGATTCATCGTGCTCATACCATAATGCTGAAAGAACAACAGATTATTTCAGTTGTTGAAGCAAAGAAGATCTTAGACGGGATCAATCAAGTTGCAAGTATGGAAAGAAAATTACTGAACTATATGCCAGAGTATGAAGACCTTTTCTTTCTCGTAGAAGCAGAAATAGCGAAGTTAATAGGACACGATTTGGCAGGGAAAATGCATATCGCTAGAAGTCGTAATGACATGGGTGAAGCCATGTATAGGATTGTAATACGCGATCATATACTTGAACTTTTAGATAACATACGAAAGCTGGGACAAGCCCTTGTTACACAAGCAGCAGACCACGTTCACACAATCATGCCTGCACACACTCACACACAGCCTGCTCAACCTACAACATTTGGCCATTATTTACTAGCGATTTCGGATAACCTTTCAAGAGACGTTGATCGTTTATGGCAAGCTTACTATACAGTGAATCGTTCACCGATGGGGGCAGCAGCCATTACGACAACTGGATTTCCCATCAGTCGTGAACGCATGGTGGAGCTTTTAGGATTTGATGACTTGATGGAGAACTCTTATGACGCGATTGGAACTGGAGATTATTTGCTTGAAACAGCTCTTACGTTAGTAAGCGTCATGACGAACATAGGAAGATGGATTCAAGAACTTCTTCGTATGGCATCCAATGAAGTAGGCCTACTCAAAGTTTCTGATGCATATGTGCAAGTAAGCAGCATTATGCCGCAGAAGAGAAATCCAGTATCCTTGGAACATTCAAGAGCTCTTGCTAGTAGCGCAGTAGGAGAAGGATTAAGCGTGGTTCAAATGATTCATAACACGCCATATGGCGATATCGTGGATACTGAAGATGATCTCCAGCCACATCTTTATAATGGCTTTCATAAAGCGAATCGTGTGATAAAACTCCTCACAGCGGTTATAACAACAATGAAATTCGATAAAGAGCGCGCACTACAGCAAGCAAAAACTAATATGATCACGATTACCGAGTTAGCCGACGTCTTAGCAAGAGATTATGACGTGCCTTTCCGAAAAGCTCATCAGCTATCAAGCTTCGTAAGTAAAAAAGCAACAGAGGTAAAGAAGGAGTTATATGAAGTGACCACTGATGAAGTGAATGAGTGGATTGGTGACGTAAAACTTTCTGAAGAAGACTGGAAAAACATTTGCGATCCAAGAACCTTCGTTGAACGAAGGAGCGTTACAGGGGGGCCGAACCCTGAGGTAGTAGACAAAATGTTCCAAGATCGTAAAGTAAGATGGGGTAATGTAGAAGAAATGGTAGAGACGTTTTCGTATAAGGTCCAGTTTGTGAAAGAGGATTTAAGATTTGAGATTTAAAGATAACCTTGGCATGGCTTGAGTTTTATTCTTAATGAGACAGCACCACACCTGTTTCTTCTGTAGTTACGGGTGAGGTGTTTTGATAGTATATTCTGAATTAAATTCAGAATATTCCATACAATGTATTGACCTATTTCCAAGATGATGTTTAAATTAGTATATAGAAACTGGTAATGACGACATTACGTCATTACCTACAAACTAATCTCTGTTGAGATGCAAACATGATGAAGTTTTATTAGAATGAAACTATTCTAATAAAAAGGTGGATGATGGGAATGACACGTAGAATTCAAAAGGATGTTCCAATTCCTTTGTATTATCAGTTGAAAGAAATTTTGAAGGAGCGGATTAAATCGGGGGACTTAGAAACCGGTGAGCTGATTCCTTCTGAGAGAGAACTTGGCGAAATTTATGAGATTAGTAGGCCTACTGTAAGGCAGGCGATCAACGAACTAGTCTCAGAAGGCTTTCTACGAAAGGAGCATGGAAGAGGAACTTATGTAGCGAAACAGAAGATTAGCCAGTGGTTTCTACAAAATTTAACGAGTTTTTCAGAGGAAATGGCTGAGAAGGGACTTGATTTTTCCACTACAGTTTTAAAAAAGGAAGTTGTTGGAGTTGATTCGACTCTTGAAGAAGTATTCGAAGGAAACTTTGAACAGTTCTATCGCTTAGAAAGACTGCGATGCGTAAATGGAGAACCTTATGTAATCGTCACAACGTATATTCCAGTAAAGTTAGCGGAAGGACTTATTGATGAAGACCTTGAGCAGTATTCACTTTATAAAACGCTAGAAAAGAAGTATCAATTTCAAATTGGCTATGCGGATCGTGTGATTGAAGCCTCAAATGCTAATAAAGAAGACGCTGATCTTCTTGCAGTCGACTCGACTAGTGCAATTCAGTTGATTAAGACAAGAGGTTATTTAGAGAATGATGAGGTCTTTGAGTATTCGATTGCAAGGTATCGCGGAGATTTGAGTAATTTTACAGTGAGAGTACCTTATCAATCGAACACATAATCATGTAGGAGGGGTTGCATGAGTAAGGGTGTCATACTAGCTCATGATATCGGTACAACAGGAAACAAATCTACTTTGTTCTCCAGTACTGGCGATGTACTTGGTAGTGAATTCTACGGATATGAAACGTATTATCCTGAAGTTGGGTGGGCTGAGCAGGCTCCAGAGGATTGGTGGAGAGCTGTCTGCGTGACAACTCGTTCTTTACTTACTAAAGCAAACATATCAAATGAGGAAATAGCCTGTGTAACCTTTAGCGGAATGATGATGGGCTGTCTTGGAGTTGATAGGCAAGGAGATCCGTTAGGGCGTGCAATCATATGGGCTGATATGCGGGCGGGAGTGGAAGCTGATGAGCTACTTAATAAGATTGGGATGGAAGAAGGCTACTACATAACAGGACACCGAATCTCTTCATCTTATTCAGGTGCCAAAATAGTCTGGCTCAAAAAACATCGTCCTGAGCTTTATCGATCGACGTATAAATTTTTGCAAGCTAAGGATTTCCTGGTTCATCGGTTAACAGGCATTTTCGCGACGGATTATTCAGATGCTTCTGGTACAAATCTATTAAATATAACGACGAAAGAATGGTCAGAGGACATCATTTCAGCCTGGGGAATCGATAGTAGAAAACTTCCTCCTCTTTATCCTTCAACGAAAGTGGTTGGGGAGGTAACACAAAAAGCTGCGGCAGAAACGGGGTTATTTGCTGGCACACCCGTTGTGTTAGGTGGAGGAGATGGGGTTTGTGCGGCAGTTGGTGCGGGGGTAATGGAAGAAGGGGAGGCTTTTAACTACATCGGTTCTTCTTCCTGGATTGCAACTGCATCTAATGCACCTGTTTTTGACCCAGAAATGAAAACGTATACATGGATTCATTTAGACAGTTCGAAATACTCTCCGAACGGAACGATGCAAACTGGAGGAGCATCTTTAAACTGGTTGAAGGAGCAATTTTATCAAAAAGAAGAAGCCTCGTCCGTTTACGATATTATCAACCAAGAAGCAGGTAGATCAATTGCAGGTGCAAATAAGTTGCTGTATTTACCTTACTTGTTAGGAGAACGCTCTCCAAGGTGGGACCCTGATGCAAGAGGCGCGTTTGTCGGACTGCACATGAAGCATAACCGAGGAGATCTAGCCAGAGCGGTAATGGAAGGTGTTGGCTTCAATCTTAAAATTGTATTAGATACGTTCCTAAAAGCTGGGCTACCTATTCGAAATCTATGGATACTTGGAGGAGGAGCTAAGAGTCCAATATGGCGGCAAGTTTTAGCCGATCTTTACGGAGTAGATATTCTAGTGCCTCAAAAACTTGAAGAAGCGACTTCGATGGGAGCAGCTATAGCTGGAGGGGTAGGAGTTGGGTTACTCAAGGATTTCTCATCAGGAAAGGATTGGGTAAATCAGACAGAGATGCATCTTCCAAATGAGTTGAATCAACACGTATACGAAGAATTATCAGTATATTTTGAAAACGCATATAATCAGCTCAAGCCTTTGTATAACCAATTAAATCAGTTAGGAGTGAAGCAATATGACAGAGTTAACTAGCAAGTTTAAATCTTTTTCAACGATGTTCAATTTCGAAACAGGTGAACTTAATCCAAAAGGAAGAGTGGTTACTCGAAAGCTTTCACACATGAACAAGATGTATCTTGATCAAGATGCTGCAGATGCATTGCTTGAAGAAAACCCATTGATATATGAAGTGTTCAACGTAGAGGTTCCGGAAACGATCGCACATATACAGCACTGTGTGACGATTTTGTATCCTGGAAAAGTTGGTGACGAGTACTTCATGACGAAAGGACATTATCACGAAGTGTTAGATCGAGCTGAAATTTACTTCTGTTTAAAGGGGAAAGGACAACTAATCTTGCAAACGCAAGATGGTGAGTTTGATTATATTGAGATGATTCCTGGTTCAGTCGCGTATGTTGCTCCTGAATGGGCACATCGCACGGTGAATACTGGGAATGAACCGTTTGTTTTCTTCGCTGCTTACCCTGGTGATGCAGGTCATGACTATGGAGGTATTGAAACGGAAGGGTTTGTAAAACTGTCCATTGAGAAAGATGGAGAGCCAACGATCGTTAATAATCCGAGATATAACAGAGATAGAAAGTGACCGAAAATTTTTTGTCTTAACTGGTAATGACGTCATTACAAAAAAGATTAGAGGTGATTGTGTTGAAAAGGGTGTTGATTACGCCGAGGTCTTATGGATTGTACCATCCTAAAATATATGAGGACTGGAAAAAGGAAGGATATGAGGTTGTTCGAAAAGCAGGACCACATTCGGAAGAGGATCTCATTACTTATCTCGAGGGTGTTGAGGTGCTGCTTGTTGGTACGGATCATATCTCAAAAAAAGTAATTCAGAATGCAAAGGAATTAAAAGTAATCTCCAAATACGGTGTTGGAATTGACAACATCGATTGTGAGGCAGCTAGAAAATGCGGAATAGAGGTGTTAAATACACCAGGTGTAAACACAGAAGCGGTTGCAGACTATACTTTTGGACTGATGCTTACTCTTTCAAGAAATATTGCAAGAAGCCATTTCGAACTTGTACAAGAAGGAACGTGGAATAAGACAGTGGGTGTAGAGATTTTTGGAAAAACACTAGGGCTTATGGGACTTGGATCCATTGGAGCAGCCGTAGCTAAGCGAGCTAAAGGATTCAATATGAATGTCATTGCTTATGATCCATTTCCAAACGAACAGCTTGCTCAAGAGTTAGGTGTTACGTTGGTGAGCTTAGAAGATGTAATTAGAGAAAGTGATATTGTGTCGATGCATCTTCCACTAACAGAAGAAACTAGGTACATGATCGATTGTAATCGTTTAAAAAAAATGAAAAAGAATTGTCTCTTAATCAATACAGCGCGAGGCGGAGTCATTAACGAGCTTCATCTATACAAAGCGCTACGAGACGGAGAAATAAAAGGTGCTGCACTTGATGTGTTTGAAGAAGAGCCACCTATCAACTCGCCGCTTTTTGAATTAGACAATGTGATTTTGACACCTCATAATGCTGCTGCAAGTGTAGAGGCAGTTCAGAGGATGACGTTGAGGTCAACTGACAATGTGATGGCTTATTATGAAAGTCTGAGAAAAGCGATGGCTTCATCTTAAAGTTAGATTGTATTTAGAGAGGAGAGACCATGTATGAAAAAAACGCAAACTCTCACGTCCCTTGTTGAAACTGGTGTCGTGGCGGTTCTTAGGGGCAATCGAGAAGAGGTATTAAAGGTAGCAAAAGCCGCAGTTGAAGGTGGAATTAAAGCCATTGAGATTACCATGACAGTTCCTGGAGCGATTGATCTCATAAAGGAGATGAAGACTCTTTCTTGGGCAGAGGAAGCTATCATCGGATTAGGAACCGTGCTTGATCGTGAGACTGCCGTGAGCGGTATTCATGCAGGGGCAGCCTTTATAGTTAGCCCGCATTTTAATGAGGACATCGTAAAGGCGTGTCATCGCTACCAGGTGCCAGTGATGCCTGGAGTAATTTCAGTGAAGGAAGCCGTACAAGCTCTTGAAGCAGGTTGTGAAATCGTCAAGCTGTTTCCAGGAGACGTCGGTGGACCTAAGCACATTAAGAATTTGAAAGGTCCTCTACCACAGTTGAATGTTATGCCTACAGGAGGCGTAGATGAGAACAACATTAAGGACTGGTTTGAAGCAGGGGCAGTAGCAGTAGGCATCGGAAGTCATTTAACAAAAGCAGGAGGAGCTGGTCTTGATGGAGTACTTATTGCCGACTATGTGAGACTTCTAGTAAACAAAGTGGCATCTGAAAGGCACTCTACCATATATGCATAGTTTCTAGATTTCTTTATCAAATAAAAAAGGAGATTGATTCTATGAGAAAAATAATCATGCTCATCACTTTAGTCTTAGTACTTGTTGCTGCAACTGCCTGTAGCGAATCGAGTAAAAGTGTAGAAGGTTCTTCAAGTGATGGTAAGAAAGAAATTGCTGTAATCGTAAAGGCGACAGACTCTGACTTCTGGCAAACGGTCTTGCAGGGAGCTGAAAAAGCAGCTGAGGATCAAGGAGATAAAGTAAACGTTACAACGTATGGACCTCCATCAGAAGCCGATATTGATAAGCAGATTGCCATCCTTGAGAATGTGATCTCACAAAATCCGGACGGTATCGTAATCGCTTCAACGAGCTCTGATGCGAGTGTACCTGGCATTGAGAAAGCGATGGATAAAGGCATTCCAGTTGTGTTAGTAGATAACCGAGTGAATACAGAGAAATTTGTAAGCTTCCTTGCGACAGATAATGTTAAAGGAGGAGCTTTGGGTGCTGAACAGTTTGTTGAAAACCTTGAAGCACAAGGAAAGGAACTAAAAGGAAAAGTAGCGATTATCAGTGCGATGGCTGGCGTTCAAGTGTTGATCGACCGTGATAAGGGCTTCATTGATCGCCTTGAAGAACTTGCTCCTGATATCGAACCGCTCGAAGTTCGCTATGTTGATAATGATATTACGAAAGCACTTGGTGCAGCTGAGGACCTCTTAACAAGCCACCCAGATTTACTTGGCTTCTTCGCTGACAACAATCATACAGGGATCGGCGTTGCACGAGCAATTACAGAACGAGACCTCATAGAAGAAGTTCCAGTTATCGCATATGACGGTGACAAAGAAGAGATCAACGCGCTAAAATCAGGCGCAATCGATGCTCTTATCGTACAAGATCCATTCGGTATGGGATATGAAGGCGTCAATACAGTGCTAAAGGATCTTTCTGGAGAGTCAACTGAACAAGAAATCGATACAGGTGCGACAATCGTAACAATGGAAAACTTTGATGAAGATGAGATACAGAAGCTTCTTTACCCTGACAAACGATAAGGCTTTGAAAGAATAGAACACCCGTTGAGTGTTACAACACTCAACGGGAATCTAAAGGAGGGAGTAATCATCGGAACGTCACTGATTCACATGGACAAAATCGTGAAGTCTTTTAACGGTACGTATGCTTTAAAGGGAGTGGACTTCGAAGTTAAGCCAGGAGAAATTCATGCACTCCTTGGTGAAAATGGTGCAGGAAAGAGTACGCTTATCAAAATCCTTACAGGTGCATATCGACCTGATAAAGGGAAAATTTTAGTTAATGGTAAGTCACATTCCTTTATCCCCGTTAAAGAGCTTGAGCAGCTAGGCATTTCAGTTGTATATCAGGACTTGAAGCTCGCACCAGGTGTCTCAGTCATGGAAAACGTCCTGATGGGGAACTTGCCGAAAAAATATGGGATGGTTGATTACCAAAAGGGACGTGAGATGACGAACAAGGCTTTGAAAAAAGCTGGTATCAACCTTAACCCGTCTACCCTTGTAAAGAGTTTAAAAATAGCTGATCAAGAAATCGTAGCAATTGCTAAAGCTCTATCAAAAGATGCTAACGTGCTTATCCTTGATGAGCCAACTGCACTGTTAGCGGAAGATGATGTGCAGCGCCTTTTTGATATTTTACGAGAGTTGGTCAAGAAGGGCGTCTCCATCGTCTACATATCGCACAAAATCGAGGAAGTTTTCGCGATATGTAATCGAGCGACGGTTCTAAGAGACGGGAACAAAATCTGGACGAAGAATGTGTCTGATCTTAGTAACGATGAGTTGATTGAAGCCATATCAGGCAAGGTTCATAGAAATGATGACGTGTATACAGAGTCACAGCTAGGAGACGAGGCAATATCCGTTCAAGGATTGAACCATAAACCGTACTATAGTGATGTTTCGTTTCAGATTAATAAAGGAGAAGTTGTGGGGCTCTTTGGTCTGATTGGTGCAGGAAAAAGTGAGCTATTAAAAGGTGTCTTCGGTGAAATGAAAGCACAGTCTGGCAAAGTTAAATTAAATGGAGAGGCTTTCAAACCTAAGTCACCTTCTGATTCCATTAAACGAGGAATCGGCTTTGTACCTGAAGACCGAGCAACAGAAGGCTATCTACCAAGGATGCCAATCCACGTTAATGCAAATGTTGCGACATACCGAAGTTTCTCAAAGAAAGGTTTCATTCGTGGTGGATTTGAAAGAGAGCATGCGCTCGCTCTTTTGGAGGATTTCAACGTGAAGTACAGTTCCCTTGAACAACACATCGATGGCTTGAGTGGAGGGAATCAACAGAAGGTCGTCGTAGCGAAATGGATTCATCCGAATACGAAGGTGCTTCTTCTTGATGAACCGACAGCTGGAATCGATGTAGGAGCAAGGCGTGACATTTTTAAGATATCTAGAAAACTAGCAGATGAAGGAAAGTCGGTTATCTACTGCTCATCTTACCTCCCTGAAATAATGGAGGTAGCGGATCGAATCTTGGTCATGAGCGACGGAAGAATTACAGGTGAATTTGACCGAGAATCTTTTGATGACATGGCGATTATGAAAGCAGCTTACAAATAAAACGTGATAGGAGGGAATGTAATGGAAAAGACAAGTACAACAGTTGGTGTAAAAAGTTATTTAGAAAAAAAAGGAACTCTAAAGTGGAACGCCTGGCTCTCGAAAGCTTCTCTGCCTCTTGTCTTACTAGCAATGTGGGTTGTGATGTTCTTTTTGAATCCTAACTTTCTATCAGTTGACAATCTATCAAACTTAGGAAGACAAACCGCAATTATCGGAATCGTAGCGATTGCTCAGACACTCGTTATCATTACGAAAGGAATCGACTTATCAGTTGGAGCAACGCTAGGTATATCGAGTGTCATATCTGCACAGCTTCTTGTGTCAGGTACCTCAGTCTGGGTAACCATTCTTGCCATAATACTTGTTGGATTAATGATTGGAGTGCTCAACGGCATGCTAGTTTACGATGCGAAGATAACGCCGTTTATTGCGACTCTCGGTACTATGACGATTGTTCGTGGTGCTACGTTATTAACAAGTGATGGACGAATCATAAGCGGACTGCCTAGTGAAGTCACGAAAATTGCTGAGCTATCTATTTTAGGAATCCCTTCTCTGCTTTTCATCCTTCTCATTATTGCAGTGCTAGGAGCACTTATGATTCGTTATACGGTTTTTGGGCGTAATTTATTCAGCATTGGAAGCAGCGAAGAATCTGCCCGTCTCTCGGGTGTGAACGTCAGGATAACTACATACGGTGCCTATGGAATTGCAGGTGTACTTTCCGCCATAGCTGGTTTTCTATTGACGACGCGCCTTGCGAGTGGCATTCCTACGGCAGGTGAAGGCTACGAGCTTGATGCTATCGCTTCAGCTGTTATCGGTGGTGCAAGTCTTTTCGGAGCACAAGGTAGCATCATTGGAACGGTTATTGGCTCTTTCATCATGTCAACTCTACGAAACGCAGGGAATCTACTGGGCATCCAGCCTTTCTGGTTACAGATTGCAATCGGTGTTCTATTACTAGCTGTTGTGTTCTTTGATCAACTTCAGAAAAGACGTTCATAACTAAAGGAGGAAACGGGAGATGAAACTAGAAAAAGCAACGCAGCCAACGTTTTACTTTATTGGAGTCACCACATCAAAATCGTCTATCATGAAGCTCTTTCCATTATGGGCAGAGGCACTAGGGCTTCATGATGTTGTCATTAAAGGAATCGATATTGACATTCACGAGGATCCTGAGGTTTACCGTAACGTCGTTCAATTTTTAAAAGATGACGAACTTTCCTTGGGAGCGCTCGTAACTACGCATAAAATTGATTTATATAACGCTGCAAAAAATTTGTTTGATGAACTTGATCCATACGCAGAACTATTTGGTGAGCTTTCCTGTATTTCAAAACGTGACGGAAAATTAATTGGACATGCAAAGGACCATATCTCTAGTGGCCTTTCAATGCAATCCTTTATACCGGATGACTTCTGGGAGGAATACAGCGGTGAAGCCTTTATCATGGGGGCAGGTGGGAGTGCCATCGCAATTGCCTCTAATCTTCTTGAGAAAAACAATGGTGAAAATGTCCCATCTAAGCTTCATGTTACGAATCGAAGTCAGCCGAGATTAGCTTCCATGGAGCGCATTATGAAGTCAATTAGAGATGATATACCAATCGATTATAATCTAGCCACTGAGTCTACTTCTAATGATTTAGTCATGGAGAACGTGAAGCCGTATTCCCTGATTGTAAACGCAACAGGACTTGGTAAGGACCGTCCAGGATCTCCCTTGACGAATAACGCAGATTTTCCAGTAGGTAGTCTTGTTTGGGAGCTAAATTATCGTGGTGATTTGCTGTTCATGCAACAGGCAAACAGTCAGCGTGATACAAAAAAACTGCATGTAGAAGACGGTTGGATTTATTTTATCCACGGTTGGACACAGGTCATTTCGGAAGTTTTCAATCTTACTATAGATTCAGAAATATTCAATAACCTTGAAAAAATCGCTACAGAATTTAATACTGTGAAGAAATAACAGAAAGGTGATCGGTAATGAAATTTATCATGGCCAAAAATAAAGATGAAGCTAATGAACGAGCTGGAGAGCTCGTAATCGATCGACTACGAAAAAAGAAAGATCTCGTGCTTGGACTTCCAACAGGAAATACACCGGTCGGCATTTATTTGGAGTTGGTAAAGGATTACAAGCAGAATGGGACAACATATCATAATTGTACTACGATTAATATCGATGAATACATCGGGCTAAACAGAAGACACCCAAACAGCTATCATGCTTATATGCACGATCACCTTTTTGACCATATCGACATTCAGGAAGAAAACACTTATATTCCAGATGGAACGGTAGTAGATGTTCAACGAGAGTGTGAACGATATGACAAGGTTATTAAACAGAAAGGACCACTCGACCTTCTAATCCTAGGAATAGGTCACAACGGTCATATTGGCTTTAATGAGCCAGGCACTCCGTTTGATTCAACAACCCACCTTGTTGAGTTAACAGAAGAAACGAAGAAGATAAATGCAAAGCATTTTTCTTCGTTTGACGAGGTACCTCGGGCTGCGATTACAATGGGACTTCAAACGATGATGGAAAGCCGAGAAATTCTTCTCGTTATTTCTGGAGAGGGTAAAGCAGATGCCTATCGTAAGTTCCTTGAAACAGAAAAAATGGAAGACTTTCCTGCTTCTGTACTGAAAGGTCATCCTAACTTAACTGTTATCGTAGACGAGAAGATGATCCGATACGGAAATGTTGTAAGTAAAATTTAATAACAATTTGCTTACTAAAAAAGCTGGTAGTAGCCAGCTTTTTTAGTAAGCTTTTCTATACATTATTTTTCAGCCGTAACACCTTTCTCCCTTATTAATGCAGGAACCTTCTTCTCATTCTTAAACAGCAAGTAGTGAGCAGTTGCAACTTTTTCTTCTACGTAATCGATTGAAAATGAGCCAGTAGGGTCCGTTAGGTTTCCGATTGCACGCGACAGAAGGTCGATTACTTGATTCGAATGGGAGCAATCTTGTGAACTTCCTTCTTTATTCATTTCATCCATAATGTCGTAGGCTAAATGTTGAATGCGATTCAATCGTGCGAGGTCCATTCCACACTCCTCCTCTTCAATTTTCTAACCGATAATGATTATATGTAGAAAAAGAGGGTATATGAAAAGTAGTTACACCTTATCGTTATGTATGAATTTCCATTGGAAAGTTAATTCTAATAACAAAAAAGAGGTGATTTTTGATGGCACAAGATGTTCTTTGCGAAGTAAGCAACTGTGTGTACAACAGAGGCGGAGAGACTTGTACGGCGGATAAGATTTTTGTTGTTAGTCACAAAGGGAATAAGGCTCGTGATAGTGAGGAAACGGATTGTAAAACATTCGAACCGAACATGTAAGTTTGGAGAGGCAGCCAGTGGTTGTCTCTTTTTTTTGTATAGAGAGTAGGCTTTTTACGATGCATAATTGACGTTGATAATCATTATCAACTATAATAGTGATAATGAACACAGAAATGGAGTTGAGATAAATGATTCAAGCAGATAGTTGGAGACAAGAGCTTCAAATGTTTGTGGATCAAGTCGTAAAGCGTGTTTATGGATTACCGAAACATCAGAGAAGTCTATTGACTATTCTTGAATTCATTGAAGCAGAGCAATCTTCACTAAATCGAAATCTCTTTCCTTCTCAGGGATGCTATTACATAAAGTTAGCACAAATCATGGATCACCTTATTCAAGGATTAACCGAAGCAAAAGATAAAGAAGCGTGGTTTTGTGAGTTTTGGCGTGGCTTTGATGAGATTCAAGGTATGGAATTCAGCCTGAATTCCGTCATTGTTCATCAGACGGATAAAGAATTAACGGTTCAGAAATATGTTGTTGATCTATTTGAAGACCAGGTGAACCAGTTCCAGCAAAACGTTATTGAATGCTCGAAGCACATGTTTAAACAAATCCCAGATATCATTGAAATAATCGTACTTACAACTGGTAAGAAAAAAATCCTATTGCCTGAACCGACATCTATTTAAGTACCTATTCTCCCTCACGCATGTAAGGGGGATTTTTTTATGTAATTGAATTTTTTTATAAAAAAACGCATCTGAGGACATATGTCCTAACTTGCTCGATGTGTTTTGCTTTTTAATAAAGGAGTAGAAAATATGTAAGAGGGTGAGAAAATGAAAGGAAGTATCTTTGCGCTGTTAGGCGGAGCATTTATTACGTTACAAGGTGTTGCGAACACGCGTATTAGTCAAGATGTTGGCGTCTGGCAGGCGACAACGGTCACTCAGTTTGTGGGATTTTTGTTAGCGTTGGTGATTTTGATCAGTCTTCGTAACAAAACATGGCGAAATGTAACACAAGTGAAGCCTTTGTATTTGATGGGAGGCACATTTGGTGCGATCGTGGTGTTTAGTAACATCACGGCGATTCAAAAGATTGGTGTCACGGTAACGATTTCTGCATTATTGATCGCGCAGCTTCTTTTAACCTTCGTGATTGATAGCAAAGGCTGGTTCGGCGTTGTCAAACAGAAAATGAAGCTTCCACAGTTTATCGGTATCGGGATGATGATTGCCGGAGTGGTTATGCTAACCTTTTAATAGAAGTAAGTGAAGGGATGGAGTTTCATGAAAAGGACAGTTGATCAACTAATAGACGAATACATTGAAACGTATAAGCTACAGACGATCTTTAATAAAGAACTCCGTTCAAAATTCTCACTCTATACGTACGAACATGGAGAACGCATCGGTGATCAGGGAGGACCTGCAGAGCATTTATATGTTCTTGTAAAAGGGAAAGTCAAGATTTATACGACGTCAGAAGAAGGCAAAACGCTTATTCTCTCTTTTAAAACTCCGATTGAATTGATCGGTGACATCGAATACGTACGCGGAGGCAGCTTGATTAATACAGTCGAAGCGGTTTCGACGGTACATCTCTTGGGGGTTCCTTACAATGCATTAAGAAAATACGGTGCAGATGACCCTGCCTTTCTTCAGTTTTTACTCAATATTATTACGGAGAAATTTTACGTCAAATCTCATTCTCTAAGCTTTAACCTCATGCAATCTGTCGATGTGAGGCTGGCAAGTTACCTTCTCTCAGTTACAGGAGATGAACATGAATTGGAACAAGATAAAAAAGTCAATTTGACCGATGCTTCGAACCTGATCGGAACGAGCTATCGCCACCTTAATCGGATTATTAAACAGTTCTGTGAAGAAGGTTTGATCGAACGGAGCAGCGGTGGCATTTTAGTGAAGGATCGAAAAGGTCTTGAAGCGTTGGTCGGTCAAAGTATATATGAATAGCAATCAATTTGAGGTGATTATAAAATGATGATCGGTTTACTAATGGCAGTAATCGCTGGCTCATTTGTTAGTTTGCAAAATATCTTCAATAGTAAAGTGAGTGAACGAGCAGGATCCTTAGTTACAACAACGCTTGTGTTAGGTCTAGGATTTCTCGCTTCTCTTGTGATCGGATTGTTTGTTGAAGGTGGAAATCTATTTATGCTTGCAGATATGAAGCCTTGGTACTGGTTAAGCGGTGCGATCGGTATTGGTGTGGTGGTCTGCTTAGTGCAAAGTATTAACCACCTTGGTCCGACATTCGCCATTTCGATCGTGATGGCTTCACAGTTAGGTTTTGCCATTCTTTCAGATTCACTCGGCATTTTAGGATTAAAACAAGTCCCTTTCACCTTTCAACAGCTTTTAGCTGTCATCGTGATCGTCTCCGGTATGCTTATTTTTAAAATGAGTGGTAAGAAAGAGGAAGAAGTTGCGAAGGCTGCTTAATTCGTCATTAAAACTTGAGGAGAATAGTTACATCCACCTTATGAGTTAGTAAGGTGGATTTTTCTGTACTTGATCTCATAAACCTGGTCATTCCAACAACTAAACCAACGGTGGTAAAATAGGTGTAAGACTACGCGTGAAGGAATGGTGTCATGTTATCTTTGGAGGAACGCTATCGTAAATTTGAATTTCAGTTGACTGATTTAGAAGATCAAATCATTCAATATATGCTCGAGCATCGAAGAGATGTTGTGAAGATGTCGATTCAGAAGCTTGCAAAGGAAACACATACTGTTCCGAATTCGGTTATGAGATTGATGAAGAAATTAGAGTATGAAGGGTTTACTCAGTTAAAGTTACGACTTAAAGATGAGATGGAAGAAACGGAGACAAACCCTGATTCATTTCAATATGAAATCGAGCGAACGTTTGAATTAACAGATCCGAAGCTGATCGAAGTTGCGAGTGAATGGATGCATCAATCTCAGCGGCTGCTCGTATATGGCGCAGGAGCACTTTCCTATATTAGTGAACTGCTCGTTATGAATATTAAACCCTTCCATAAAGACGTAACGTTTACCGTACATCGACATCAAAATATAGCTGCGTTACACCATTTTACGAAAAAAGATCTGGTTATTCTCTTGAGTCAGTCAGGAGACACGGATCAAACCGTTGAACTTGCAGAATATGCGAAAGAGCGCGGTGCACGGGTTTTAGGAATGAGCCATATGGGTGAAAGTCGTTTGAGTCGGGTGGCGGATTTAATGCTGTATTGCTATGCACCCAAGGAAGAAATAAAAGGATATAATACTACGAATTTCGTCCCGATGGCGATTGTTGGACGAAAGGTAGTCGAAGCTTACAGGAAGCTCTGTGTATAAATACACAGGGCTTCTCTTATAGAGATTAGTTTTGTGAATGCGCTAACAAAAATAAGGGATAGAAGAAAAAATCCTTTAAGCTGTAGTTGTAAGCGATTACTTGATGAGGGGGTATAAACATGAACCTACAAAGCGTCACTTCTCTCGATTTGATTATGATCAATCAACAGTACGCTTCGAAACGTGAAGCAATAGAATCATTAACAGAAGCCTTAGACGTAGCAGGTAAGCTATCAGATAAAAACCAATACTTAGAGGCGGTTTTAAACCGCGAAAAACTTTCACCGACAGGTTTTGAAGGTGGACTTGCTATTCCACATGGAAAATCGACCGGCGTAAAAGAAGCGGCTTTTGCGGTTGCAACTGTGACAAAGCCGATAGAGGATTGGGAGAGCGTCGACCCCACTAACGAGGTAGACCTCGTCTTTCTCCTCGCAATTCCTGAAGCAGAAGCTGGTACGACTCATGTTTCTCTTCTAGCTGATTTAGTTACACGACTTTCCGACCCAGCTTATAAAGATCGGTTAGTAAAGATGCAATCAGCGAAAGGTCTTTATGATGCGCTAGGCAATGCTGAGGAAAAGAAGTCTAGTGAAAAAGATGAGTCTCGTCCTCTCGTTCTAGGTGTTACCGCCTGTCCTGCAGGTATCGCGCACACATACATGGCAGCAGAAGCTCTTTCAAAAGCTGCCGAGGGACTAAATGTAAGGATGAAAGTAGAAAAGCAAGGTGCGAATGGAATCGAAGGGCGTCATACGAAGAAAGATTTAAGTGAAGCTGTTGGGGTCATTTTCGCAAACGATGTAGCAGTGAAGGATCAAGGTCGGTATAAGCACTTACCGATCGTGAAGACGAATGTTGCGTCTCCGATGAAAGAAGGAAAACAGCTGATTGAAAAAGTGCTGCAAAAGAAACGTTCAGATGATCAAAACATTGACCATTTAGATGAAATGAATGAAGAGGAAGGTGGTAAGCCCTTCAAAACGGAAATCAAAGATTCCATCTTAACAGGGATCTCGTACATTATTCCGATCATCGTAGCTGGTGGTATGATTTCAGCTTTCGCAACATTAATTGCACAAGGATTTGGGATGGAGGAGCTCCTTGCTACCGAAGGATCATGGCTGAATCAAGTGAAAACGCTTGGAGGACTGCTATTAAGTACGCTGATGGTACCCGTTCTTGCAGCATATATGGCGTACTCGATTGCTGATAAGCCTGGTCTTGGTCCTGGTTTTGCAGCAGGTGTAGCTGCAAACATGATTGGAAGCGGGTTCCTTGGAGGAATGCTAGGTGGATTTCTCGCAGGTTTCCTATTGAAATATATGAAGCAGAAAATTAAGCCGAGCGGCACATTCGCAGGTTTTGTGAGTTTCTGGGTCTACCCGGTATTTGGCTCACTCATCACGATATTAATCATGCTGTTCGTAGTCGGTGAACCCGTTGCATGGTTGAATGGAGCACTTCTAGGTTGGCTTGATGGGATGACAGGTACAAATGCAATTATTCTTGGTGCTTTAATCGGTGGTTTCGTTTCATTTGATTTAGGTGGTCCAGTTAATAAAGCGGCTTATACGTTCTGTATCGGTGCGATGGCGAGCGGAAACTTTATTCCTTACGCTGTCTTTGCATCAGTGAAAATGGTGTCCGCATTCTCGGTTACAGCAGCAACAATCATTGCGAGTCGTTCGTTTAGTCGAAGTGAAAAAGCAGTTGGAAAACAAACGTGGATACTAGGTTTGGCCGGAATTACAGAAGGAGCGATTCCGTTCATGATTAATGATCCGATTCGGGTGATCCCATCTCTAGTCGCAGGTTCTGCCGTTACAGGAGCAATCGTTTCTGTTGCGAATATCGGACTGAACGTTCCTGGCGCAGGCATCTTCTCACTTGCACTACTACAAGGAGGGTCAGGTGGCGTGATGAATGCAGTGATCTGGTTCGGAGCTGCGATCGTTGGTGCAGCAATATCGACTCTTCTCTTAATTCTATCTAGAAAACAGAAAATCCATAAAGTTGGATACGAAAAAGCGCTAAAACAAGCAGCATAATTTTTAAACGAGGTGAAGCAGCATGGCAACGAACGTACACATCGTCCCACATATGCACTGGGACAGAGAATGGTATTTCTCAACGGAAGAATCACGAATTTTACTCGTTAACAATATGGAAGAAATTTTAATAAGGCTCGAAACCGATCCAGACTATCCTTACTATGTATTAGATGGACAAACCGCAATTCTAGAAGACTTCTTTGAGATTCGTCCTGATCAACGAGACCGCGTCAAACGCCTCATCCAAGCAGGCAAGTTGATTATTGGCCCGTGGTACACCCAAACGGATGAAATGGTCGTTGGAGGTGAATCAATCGTACGAAACCTTTATTATGGAATGAAAGATTCCAAGGAATTTGGTGAGCCGATGAAAATCGGCTACCTTCCAGATTCATTTGGGCAATCAGCTCAAATGCCGCAAATATTGAATGGGTTCGATATTAAGTATTCGATATTCTGGAGAGGAACATCTGAACGTCACGGTACGGATAAGACGGAATTTTATTGGACAGCACCAGGGGGTTCTAAAGTCCTTGTACAGCTGATGCCACTCGGATACGCAATTGGAAAATATCTTCCCGAAGAAGAGGAAGCATTGCAAACGAGAATGGATAAGTACTTTAAAGTATTAGACCGCGGGGCTACTGGAGAAGATGTGCTTCTTCCTAACGGACACGATCAGATGCCGATCCAGCAAAATATATATGATGTGATCTCTAAGTTAGAAAAGCTTTATCCAGAAAGAGAGTTTTTCTTAAGCCGCTATGAAGACTTACTAGAGAAGATCGAGAAAAGCGAAGGGCTCGATGAAATTTACGGCGAATTTCTTCACGGAAAGTATCAGCGTGTCCATCGAAGCATTTATTCGACTCGCGCAGACATTAAAGCTGCAAACACGCGCATTGAGAATAAATTAACGAATCATCTAGAGCCATTAGCGTCTCTAGCATACAAACTAGGATTTGAGTACCACCACGGGTTGATCGAGCCGATTTGGAAAGAAATCATGAAAAATCATGCACATGATAGTATCGGATGCTGCTGTTCTGACAAAGTTCATGCTGAAATCATGGGACGTTTTCAAAATGCAGAAGAGCGCACGGATCGCTTGATCGATTTCTACAAACGGAAGATCGCGGATCACATCGATACAGAGAAAACGGACGATCGTCTTGTATTATTCAACTTATTACCTGAACAGCGTGAAGAAGTTTATACAACTGCGATTACGACGAAATTTGAAGGCTTCAAACTGATCGATGACCATGGAGAAATTTTATCATATGAGATTCTTTCAAAAGAAATCGTGGACCCTGGCTTGATCGACCGTCAAATCGTTCACTATGGAAACTATGATCCTTTTATCAAATATACGATTCAAGTAAAGCCAAACCTACCGGGAATCGGATACCGTACGTATACCGTCGTGGAAGATGAGGAAGTTCAATCTGTATCGCCAAGTAAGAGTAATAGAATGGTCGAAACCGAAGCCTATGTAATTCATTTCGAAAACAATGGAACGCTAACGATCAAAGATAAGCAGTCTCAGAAAACACATGACGGTGTACTGAACCTTGAAAACCTCGGTGATGATGGAGACGAATATGACTTTTCGCCTTTAGAAGGGGAAGAAGCTCAATTTAGTCGTCATAAAGTATCTGATGCAGAAGTTCGTGTACAAACAACGAAAGAGGCGTACCTTGCTCAGATTTCTTATGAGTGGAACGTACCAGCTAATCTAGAAACTAGAAAAAAAGCGGGTCGTGAATGGACGACGTTATCATTCACCTTTGACCTTAAGATCCCAGTAGAAGGAGAAGCGATCGAAGTGACGTGTAACGTTACGAACACGGCAAGTGATCATCGTATCCGCGTTCTCATTCCAACTGGAATCGCGAGCTCCTTTTCTTTCGCTGACCAGCAGTTTGGAACGATCGAGAGGAACGTCATCGATGAGGGGATGGACGTTTGGGAAAGTGAAGGCTGGGATGAGCGACCAGATGCGATCTATCCATTCCTTAGCTACGTAGGCTTAGAAAGTCAAGAAGACACCGCGATAGTAATGACTAAGAGCGTCAGAGAATATGAGATTATAGGCGAGCGGTTTGATACCATTGCGCTGACACTTTTCCGCTGTGTAGGTGTGCTAGGTAAAGAGAACCTTGTTCGAAGACCAGGTCGTCCATCAGGAATCAAACTTCCAACACCAGACTCTCAAATGCTAGGTACGTATGAGTTTGAGTTTGGTTTTGCTTATGCGAAAGGCAATCGAGATGAATCGAAAGTAGCACAGCTCGTGAAACGCTATTTAAGTCCTTTTGTTTCCTATAACAAGATTCCGCATAATGCGATGAAGCTAAATCAAGAGGATGTTCGTGTACCTTCAGAGTATAGCTTGTTCAGCTTCGAAGAAAGTGATCTCGTGATGAGTACATTGAAAAAGGCAGAATCCGAAGAAGCGTTAATTCTGCGTTACTACAACCCTACACGGAATGATCAGACGCTCAAGCTCGAGCATCCTTCGCTCACAAAAGTAGAAGAAGTTAACCTAAATGAAGTGAAAAAGGGCAGAGGAACAACGGAACTACAATTCTCACCAAGTCAGGTAAAAAGCTATTTGGTTCAGTGAGGGTGAGATGATGAACGTACTGGTTGCAATGGATTCGTTTAAAGGTTCTCTTTCTTCAAAGGAAGCTGGTGAGGCAGTAAAAGTTGGAGTTCATCGAGTGTTCCCAGATAGTTTCGTTGACGTCATCACGATTGCTGATGGAGGAGAGGGGTCCTTAGAGGCGATCAGTTCTCTTCCAGGGCAATTTGAAACGGTCACGATTCAACAACTTGATGGTGAAAAGCGAGAGGCACGCTACTATCGAACGAATCAGGCTGCTTACATTGAATCAGCTGAAGCGGTAGGGTTGCATTTAATCGATTCGGAGGAATTAGTGCCGTACAGGTTAACGAGCTACGGGATTGGCGAGCTGATTTTGCATGCAGAGAAGAAAGGTAGCAAAGATATCTACGTCTTTCTTGGAGGCACAGGGACGACGGATGGAGGGCTTGGAATGCTTCAAGCAATTGGGGTCAAATGCTTGGACAATTCAAATAATGAGCTACCGTCCACCCATAATCCACTTCTTCATACAACTTCAATTCAACGTAGTACACAAAGAGTCAAGGCTAATCTCTATTTAGTAACGGATGTTGATAATCCATATCACGGTGAGCGGGGAGCGGCTTATGTGTTTGGTCCACAAAAAGGGATGAAGAAATCAGATGTTCCAGTTTATGATGCTGCCCTTCGTAAAGCAGCAACACTTCTTTCTATTTCAGGGCAAGAAAAAGGAGCAGGAGCTGCTGGCGGCATCGGTGGAGCGCTCTACTCGCTTGGCGCAACTAGGGTAGCTGGTATCGAGTGGATGCTGGAACATCTAAAAGTAGAAGAAAAGCTGAAAAAAGCTAACGTTATCTTTACTGGAGAGGGCCAAATCGATCGACAAACAGCTTATGGAAAAGTTCCTGCAGGAGTAGGAGGTCTAGCTTATAAGCATAAGATCCCATGCTTTGCATTAGCAGGGCAGGTCGTTGAACCAGTGGATAATCTATATGAAAAACTAACCTCTGTTGTTTCAATTCAGCAAGGATGTCACACACTAGAGCATGCTATTGAGCCAGAAATTACGAAGTCTCAGCTTGCTTATAGTGCAGAGCAGGTGGTCCGGATTTGGAAGTCGAGTCTACAAGTTTCTGAAAAATAACAAAAACACACATCCTTTATCGAAGGATGTGTGTTTTTGGATATGGGGATTCTATTGATAAATTTCAATATGTGCAATTCTATAGTTCCCATATTCATCTGTAACGACGGTATAATCTTTCATTCTTTCGTAAACGCTCCATTCACCTGCGGCGTTCATAAAGTCGAATGTTTCGAAGGTGCTAACAATGGCTCGATCGGATTGTGAGTCAATGTTCGTTACTTGATTTGAGGTGAAGTTGAAGGCCATTCCTTTTCCAGTTATTTCATCTAGATAGTCTGCAAGTTCATAATACGCTTCGCTGTCATACAGCAAAAAGTCTTGTATAAAACTGAAGTCTTCATACTGCAGTGCCACTTCATAACTCGCTCGGAAATTGACGATGAAATTTGATAAACTTTCCTCATCAAAAACGATCGTACGATTCTCCCCTTCATTATCGTATTCATATTCTTCATAGGTATCGAACTCGTTGTAAAAATAAAACGTGTTAGCAACTTGACTCTCATTCATTGGTGAGCGAGACCAGCTTTCTAGTAACTCGGTCATCGTATACATAGGGATAGAGAAAGCAATGGATGTATCGCTCGTTAATAAAGCGGAGTTAATTCCGATTACTTTTCCGGTCTTCCCATCCAATAATGGACCGCCGCTGCTTCCTGGTGAAACTTGCGCATCGATTTGATACACGTTTTCGTATTGAAATTCTGTAACGAATGAGCGGTCGAGTCCTGTTAAATACCCGATCGATGCAGTGTTTTCTAACCCGCGAGGACTTCCGAGTGCAATCACTTCTGTTCCTACTTCCGATTCTTGCATTTCGAGTTCTAAAGGAGGTGTACCTGCTAAAGTATCGGTTTTGATTAATGCTACATCATATTGATTCGATATCCCTATTACCTGACCATTCATTTCTCGGCCATTCTGGTCTCTTACGATAACATGAACGAAACCTGCTACAACATGAGCGTTGGTTACAATTGTCCCGTTATCTTGAAACAAAAAGCCAGATCCCTGTCCATTGGTTGTTAAAATTGTAAACACTTTGGTTTGGGCATCGCGTATTATATCTTTTTTATCTTTCTGAGTGGACGGTTTTACTGGAGGAGCCTTTTGAACAGTAGAATTCTTTTCTTCCTTATCCACAGTAGTAGTTTCTTTTTCGATATCCTTTTTAGCTACCGTTTGTTCCTCTGATTGAGGAGCATTTGCTTCAACATCAGTTTGAGTTTGAATCTCTTCTTTCCCTGAAATTTCTTCAGTTCGTGTGTTATTAAGAACGAAATGATAAATTAATCCACCGCTCATCAGAAGAACAATGATTAGCATACTAGTAAACAACCATTTGCTTTTTTTCTGCTTATTCGTATAAGAGTGACCGCATTGAATACAAAACCGAGCATGTTCTGTGTTTTTAGTCCCGCAATTAGGACAAAACATACGAATCTCCTCCTCTTATAACTTGTTATGGTAATTATAACCTATGTAAAAGGATAGAGGATATTTTGAAAGGAAAAATCTTTCAAATAGTGGAAGAAATAATGAAGTAAGTCGAGTCTTGATTACAGAAATAGAAAAGCACCCTACCAGATGCCTTTGAATCAGTTTGATTCATAGTCTAGTAGGGTGCTTAGTTATTATGCGTTTTGAGATGTTACGACGTTTTTGTTTGATTTAAGATCGAAACGATCGGCGTCCATGATCTTAACCCATGCATTTACGAAGTCGCGAACAAATTTCTCTTTGTTATCTTCCTGCGCGTATACTTCTACCATTGCACGAAGAACGGAGTTTGAACCAAATACGAGGTCCACACGGGAAGCCGTTCTTACAAGCTCACCAGTCTTGCGGTCGCGTCCTTCGTATTGGTTAAAGCCGCTTGGCTTCCATTCAATACCCATATCTAGGAGATTTACAAAGAAATCGTTTGAAAGCGTTCCGACTTTGTTAGTGAATACGCCATGCTTCGTATCGTTATAGTTTGTTCCTAATACTCGCATTCCACCAACTAACACCGTCATCTCAGGAGCAGAAAGACCGAGCAATTGTGCTTTATCGACGAGTAGTTCTTCAGGGCTTAGCGTGTATTCTTTCTTCTGGTAATTACGGAACCCGTCAGCCATCGGCTCTAGTACTTCAAAGCTTTCAACATCTGTTTGTTCTTGGGTCGCATCTCCTCGTCCAGGAGAGAATGGAACAGTGATGTCGACACCTGCATCTTTTGCAGCTTTTTCTACTGCTGCAGAACCACCTAGAACGATCAAGTCAGCAAGGCTAACTTTTTTATCAAGGTCGTTCTGGATGTCTTCATAGATCGATAGTACGCGAGAAAGCTGTTCAGGCTCATTTACTTCCCAACTCTTCATCGGCTCAAGACGAATGCGAGCACCGTTTGCGCCACCGCGGTTATCTGAGCCACGGAACGTGCTAGCGGAAGCCCATGCAGTCGTAACAAGCTCGCTAATCGTTAATCCAGAGCTAAGAATTTTTGATTTCAGATCCTCGATCTCTGCGTTCGATAGTTCATAGTCAACTGTAGGAACTGGATCTTGCCAGATCAAATCTTCTTCTGGCACTTCAGGACCAAGGTATCTTGCTTTTGGACCCATGTCACGATGAAGCAATTTGAACCATGCACGCGCAAACACATCTGCGAAATACTCCGGATCCTGGTGAAAACGACGAGAGATCTTTTCGTAGATTGGGTCTTCGCGAAGAGCCATGTCAGCAGTTGTCATCATCGTGTTCACTTTGATAGACGAATCCTCAGCGTCTGGTGCAAGGTGTTCTTCTTTCGGGTTAACTGGCTTCCATTGATGTGCACCAGCAGCACTCTTCGTTAGCTCCCATTCATAACCGAATAATAGATCGTAGTATCCGTTATCCCATTTCGTAGGGTTCGCAGTCCATGCGCCATCAATGCCACTCGTGATGGTGTCGCGTCCTTTCCCGCTACCGTGCGTGCTCTTCCATCCTAATCCTTGTTCTTCGATGTCAGCTGCTTCTGGATCTGCACCTACATGTGCTTCTGCATCTCCTGCGCCGTGTGCTTTACCGAATGTGTGACCGCCGGCTGTTAGTGCAACGGTTTCCTCATCGTTCATGCCCATACGAGCGAATGTTTCACGAATATCTCGTGCACTTGCAAGAGGATCAGGGTTACCGTTAGGTCCTTCAGGGTTTACATAGATTAGCCCCATCTGAACAGCAGCGAGCGGGCTTTCAAGTTCGCGGTCACCAGAATAACGGTTATCCGCTAACCATTCTTTTTCCATTCCCCAATAAACATCTTCTTCTGGATGCCATACGTCTTCACGTCCACCACCGAAACCGAATGTTTTCAAGCCCATGTCTTCAAGAGCAACGTTACCCGTTAGTACGAGTAAGTCAGCCCAGGAAATCTTGTTTCCGTATTTTTGCTTGATCGGCCACAGTAAACGTCGCGCTTTATCCAGGTTAGCGTTATCCGGCCAGCTGTTGAGTGGTGCGAAACGCTGCGTACCCGTTCCTCCGCCACCACGTCCGTCGCCTGTACGGTATGTACCGGCAGCATGCCACGACATACGGATGAAGAGTGGTCCGTAATGACCGTAGTCAGCTGGCCACCAGTCTTGGCTAGTCGTCATCAAGTCTCGAAGGTCTTGCTTCAGTGCATAGTAGTCTAGTTTTTCAAATTCTTCTGCGTAATCGAAGTCATCACCCATTGGGTTCGTCTTTCGATCGTGCTGATGAAGTATATTAAGGTTCAGTTGGTTAGGCCACCAGTCTTTGTTAGTCGTTCCAACTTGTGTTGTAGTAATTGCATTTTTCTCTTTCGTCTTGCCATGAGATACAGGGCATTGTCCAGCTGCAGCTTGGCTATCGTGCATTTCGTTTTTATCCATGTGTAATTTCCCTCCTAAAAAATGAGTAAAATATGGTGATAATGTTTCTCAGATTATAATTATAATAAATTAATAGTTATTTTGAAAGAAAAACGACTCTATTTTTTAAAAAAGTTTGATAGTCTAGTGAAAATACATGGTTTTCATATAACTAAATTTGTGCTGAGCTTCTAATGGAGTAGTTTTTTTATTGAAGGTAAGGGTTTAAAAGTGGCAAGTACACTATGATAAAATGAGACAAAGAATAACATGTCGGCAAGTGTAATACATGATGCCCCTCAATATTTGAAAGAAGGACGAGGATCCCATGGATATAACCATAAGCAATAAAATGATAAAAGAACGATGCGGTAACCTTTCTTTCAAAAGAGGGGAGGACTATTATCGCTCAAATAAAGTAACGTTTCATGATTATCAAACGGACTATTGTAAAGCGACGGTTTCTGGAACAGAAGATTTTCAAGTGACTCTTGTAAATGATGCCGGTAGTTATAGAGGTGAGTGTAGCTGTCCCTCCTTATTGAACTTTCAAAAGGACTGTCAGCATATTGCAGCTGTGTTGATTGGGATAAAGGATATTCGTGATGGAAGGGCTTCACCGAATACGGATGATCCTTCACCAAATGTGACGGAAGATTTTATGAAGTTATTCAATGAGAAACCTACAAGAACGGGTGAGCAACGGTTTTTCGAAAATAGAAAAACTCTCGATGTGACGTTTACTTGTAAACCAGTTTCAGTGGAAAATGAAGATTATGTGCTAGGAATTGAACTAACAATCGAACATACGAAAGTGCATCATGTACGAAGCTTTCTTATGGACATCAGACAAGGTAAGGCGAGCGACCTTTCTTCTATGTTTAGGTATGACCCGTCCGTCCATTGCTTCTCAGCAATAGCCGATACGATCATCCACCAGCTCATCCAAGTCGTCCTTGATGAAGAAGCATTTCTTGAATCGATTGAGAGTAAGAAAGAAAACTTGGTGACAAGTCAAATGCTACTCGTCCCCCCATCTGCATGGATGAAAGTTGTTCCGCTTATTAAGGATGGTTCAGTTGTTCAAATTGAATACGGTGGCGAACGGTTTGAGCGCATCCAAATAATTGACGGAACGCCACCCATCACCTTTCTATTCGACGAATTACGAGGGGATACCTTCCAATTATCTATGAATGGTTTGGAACGAATGCTCATACTTAGATCCTATCGTTCAATCTTGTACGATGGAAAACTATTTCAGTTGGATTGGCGAGATTGTGAGCGTTTATACGACCTTACTCAAATGCTTCCATCAAGTAATCAGAATGTTATACCAATCCCTGCAAAACATATCGATCATTTTTTCGAACATATTGTTCCAGATTTGAAAAGGATCGGAAGCGTCAAGCTTTCACAATTGATCAATCAAAGATTTTATAAAACGCCTCTCGTTGCAAAGCTCTATTTAGATCGTCTTAAAAATCGGTTACTCGCTGGATTAGAGTTTCACTATGATGGAGTCGTCATTCAACCGCTCGAGAGCAGAGATGTTCCTACAGGTCAGGCGATTATTCGAGATCTTGAAAAAGAAGAAGAAATTCTCAGATTGATGGATGATAGTGGATTTTCTAAAACAGACGGAGGGTATCATATGCAAAATGAAGCCCTCGAGTATGAGTTTCTCTACCATGTTGTGCCTAAGCTCCAAAAGAAAGTTCAACTCTATGCGACTACAGCGGTTCGCAATCGTCTCGTGAGAAAAAGCAATCATCCTACAATAAGGGTGAAGCATAAGAAGAAGGAACGGACGAACTGGTTGGAATTTAAGTTCGAGATGGACGGAATATCCGATAACCAAGTGCGTGAGATATTAGAGGCGTTAGAAGAAAAACGAAAATATTATCGGCTGAAGAACGGCTCTCTCTTATCACTTGAAACCAGCGAAATGGAAGAGATGCATCGTTTTCTAACCACCGTCCCACCTCAAGATGAAGCGTTTGAGACCACCTTAAACCTCCCTGTAGAAAAAGGTCTGTATGTACTCGATTCGCTAGGGGATATGGTGAAAGCAGAGGAGTCATTTAAGAAATTTCTTGATGGGATGTATCGCCCTGAGCAGCTAGATGTTGAAGTGCCACAAGATTTACAGCATATTTTGCGGGACTATCAAATCACAGGGTACAAATGGATGAAAACACTCGCGAGCTATGGTTTCGGAGGCGTTCTTGCTGATGATATGGGACTTGGGAAAACACTGCAAAGCATCACTTATATTGTATCTGAGTTATCAGCGATTCGAAAAAGCAAGAAGCCGATATTAATCGTTTGTCCTTCTTCACTTACGTATAATTGGTTACATGAGATGAAGAAGTTCGCACCTGGCGTCCATTCTGTCGTCATCGATGGAACGAAAGCCAATCGAGAAAAATTACAGAAAGACTGTAAAGAAGTGGATGTCTTAATCACCTCTTACCCTCTTCTTCGTAGAGATAGGAAATGGTATAGCGATCAAACCTTTCACACGGTTTTCTTTGACGAAGCGCAAGCTTTCAAGAATCCCTCCACACAAACAGCACGTGCGGTGAAAATGATCAAAGCAGATCAGCGCTTCGGACTAACAGGGACTCCTGTAGAGAATTCGATTGAAGAGCTTTGGGCGATTTATCATGTGGTATTCCCGCAATTATTTGGTGGTCTCAATGATTATAGTCACCTGACAAGGAAAACCATCGCAAGACGAGTACGGCCGTTCTTGCTGCGGAGAATGAAGGGAGATGTTCTTGCTGAACTGCCTGGCAAGATGGAGTCTCTAGAATCATCGGAGCTTTTACCTGAACAAAAGAAGCTTTATGCTGGTTATTTAGCGAAGCTTAGAACGGATACATTGAAGCATCTTGACCGAGATACGATACGGAAAAATCGTATAAAAATTTTAGCCGGTTTAACACGATTGCGACAAATTTGCTGTCACCCCGCCCTTTTTGTTGATGGATACAAAGGGAGTTCAGCTAAGTTTGAACAGCTTCTACAAATCATCGAAGAATCTCGTGTATCAGGTAGGAGAGTATTGATCTTCTCACAGTTCACTCAAATGCTGAAGCTAATCGGAAAAGAACTCACGAAGCGCGGACATACTTATTTCTATCTTGATGGAGAAACACCCTCTGAATCACGGTTGGAAACGTGTCAGCGATTTAACGCAGGTGAAAGAGAACTGTTTCTCATTTCATTAAAAGCAGGAGGAACCGGGCTCAACTTAACAGGAGCGGACACCGTCGTCCTCTACGATCTCTGGTGGAATCCTGCAGTTGAAGAACAAGCTGCTGACCGAACTCACCGCATGGGGCAGGACAAAGTAGTCAATGTCATCAAACTCGTAGCGCGAGGAACGATCGAAGAGAAGATGAATGATCTTCAAGAGAAGAAAAGAGAGATGATTGCAGACATTATTAATCCAGGTGAGCATGAGCGAACGAGGTTAACGGAAGATGATATACGTGAGATATTTTTGGATAAATAGGTTGATAGGAGACAGGGGGACTTACCTCTGTCTTTTTTATTTTGGAAAAACAAGGTCTGATTATTGAGAAAATTCATTCATTAATTTATAATATCTCTAAATCCATTTTAAGGTAGTATTTTCAAGATAAATACTATATTCCGTACAATATACAATATTCATTATCATTTTTAGGCATTAATTTCGCTGTTAAGTATCTTGATGGATGGAAGGATAGTAAAAAAAAGGTGGTGTAAATCATGACTTTGGATGAATTAGATCGAGGGTTGGTCATTTGTTTATCACATGATGGTCGTATGTCCTTTAAAGACATTGCAGAAGAGCTAGACGTTACCGAGAAAACGATCAGGTTGAGGTATAAGAAGCTAGTAGATGCAGGTGTTCTAAAAGTAGTAGGCATAGTTGACCCCGTTTCAGTAGGTGTTAAGGTTGCAGCAATCTTTCAGTTAGATGTTGAGCCTAAACGTTTGCATGACATTGTAGAAGAGATGAAAGGTTATAAAGAAGTACGCTACATCACGCTAACCTCTGGTGATTATCCTCTGATGATTCAAACAAACTTACCGAATCAGGAAGATATCAGGAAAATGGTGTACAAACTATATGACATTGATGGTATACGAAAGGTTAATACAACGTATCAATTCGATATCTTCAAGAACACTCATGACATTATTTAGTGGTTAGTGGAAGCGAGTAAGTGTAGGCATTGCTACAAAAAATTTGGAGGGATTAGGTTGAGAAGACTACTTGGAATCCTGCTCACGATTGCAGTTGGGATGGTACTGACTGCTTGTTCAGGGGGAGACGGATCATCTACAGAATCAGGTGAAGAAGGTTCAAAAGAAGGAGGAACTCTAATATTTGCTAGAGGTGCTGATTCCTTATCGCTTGATGCGATCGATGTAACTGATGGTGAATCAACCCGGGTTACGCATAATATCTATGAAACTCTTTTTAACTACGATGAAAACCTAGAATTACAGGACGGGCTCGCTACTGACTATGAACTAGCAGATGATGAGTTAACGTGGACATTAACACTACGTGAGGGAGTGAAATTCCACGATGGTACAGCGTTTAATGCGGATGCGGTCGTGTTTAACTTTGATCGATGGATGGATCCGAATCATCCTCAGCATAATGGTGACTTTACCTACTATTCCTTTTTATATGGAGGCTTCAAGGGAGACGAAGACCATAAGATTGAGCACGTTAAAGCAATCGATGAGTATACGGTGGAGATAAAGTTGACAGAACCAACTGCACCATTTATCAGCTACTTAGCTATCCCGATGTTTGGTATTGCAAGCCCTGCAGCTATCGAAAAGTACGGAGACAGTTATAACGAAAACCCTGTCGGTACTGGACCGTTCAAATTTGAGAGCTGGACGAGGAACGACAAGATATTACTAAGTAAGAATGAAGAGTATTATGTTGAAGACATCCCTCACCTAGATCAACTCATCTTCAGAGTCATTCCAGATAATTCTGCACGTTTTACTGCCCTGCAAACAGGTGAAGTCGATATGATTGATGGTTTAAGCCCAGATGATGCAGACCTAGTAGAGTCAGATGGAAATCTTGATTTAGTCAAAAGACCAGGATTTAATATTGGCTACATGGCTTTCAATATGGAAAAAGCACCATTTGATGACCAAAAAGTGCGGAAGGCATTAAACTATGCGATCAATAAAGATTCGATCATCGATGCGTTCTATAATGGTATGGCTGAGAAAGCTGTAAATCCTATTCCTCCTTCACTTTGGGGGTATAACGAAGAAATCGATGGCTATACGTACGACCCAGAAAAAGCAAAACAATTACTTGCAGAAGCTGGATTACAAGAAGGTTTTACTACCGAACTATGGGCGATGAGTAATCCAAGACCTTATATGCCCCAACCTTTAAAGATTGCAGAAGCCATTCAGTCCGATTTAGCTGAAGTCGGTGTGAACGTCGAGATCAACACGTACGAGTGGGCGACGTACCTGGACAAAACGAGTAACGGTGAGCATGACATGGCACTGTTCGGGTGGACTGGTGTTATGGCTGATCCTGATAACTTCCTATTTCCTAATTTAAGTAAAACAAATGCAACAGCACCAGCAAACAATCGTGCGTTTTACAAGAACGATGAGTTTACAAACCTATTATTAGAAGCTAGAACCACATTCGATGAAGAAAAGCGGATTGAAATCTATAAAGAAGCACAGGAATTGTTTTATGATGATGCACCATGGGCGCTAATTGGCCATACGACACCTCCGCTTTCAAAGCAGAAGTATGTTAAAGGTTTTGTAGCTCATCCAATGAGTGATGACGCGTTTTGGGATGTTTACTTAACGAAATAAATGTCATAAGAAGATAGAGGATAAGGAGAATTTCTATGTTTACATTGCTGAAAGAATTATGTGACACGATCGGTCCATCGGGGTACGAACAAGATGTTCAAAGGAAAATCTTATCATTAGTCAAGGATTATGTGGATGAATACAACGTAGATTCATTAGGTAACCTGATCGTGAAAATAAATGGTACGAATGCTAATTTCCCCTCCCTTTTAATTGCTGCACATTCAGATGAGATTGGATTCGTAGTGAAGAAGATCGAACAAAATGGCTTGATCCGATTTGAACAAGTTGGAGGGTTTGATGACCGTATTCTATTATCTCAACCTGTGAAGATAAAGTCTTCTAACGGTCCGGTCCACGGTGTCATCGGTACAATCTCTGCCCATTATGTGAAGTGGGACAATCCTAATCGAGTTAGTAATCATAGAGAGCTCTATATTGACGTTGGGGCATTAAATGACGAAGAAGCGATCAAAATGGGGATAAAAGTTGGTCAACCGATTAGCTATGGAACTGAATTAAAGAAGATAGGAACTGAGGAGTTTCCAAAAGTTATGGGGAAAGCGTTGGATGACAGAGCTGGATCAGCTTTATTAATCGACCTCATTCAACGGTTGAGTAAGGATTCACTTGAACATGGAGATCTCTATATGGCTTTTACCGTTCAAGAGGAAGTCGGATTAAGGGGCGCCTCTGTAGTAGCATCTAGTATTAAGCCTGATTTCGCATTAGCCATCGATACGACCCCTACTAGCGATACCAATGATGTCATCATGACCGGAACTAGAGTAGTAGGAGGTGGTCCGTGTGTGAAACTAGCTGATAAGTCGCTGATTTCTCATCCACTAATAAGTAATCTCCTTGTGAAAGTTGCTCAAGAAAAAGAAATTCCATATCAGGAAGAGATTTTTATGGGGATTGGAACGGATGCAGGTGCAATTCATATGACGGGTGAAGGGGTGTCGACTGGAGCACTGTCGATCCCATCACGCTATACGCACTCACCACATGAAGTGGTGGATTTAACAGATCTATCTAACTGTGGAGAGCTGTTGCTTCATTTCATCTCCTCATTAGATGAGTTGAACGGAAAGACGTTTTTGGATTCATAATGATCAAGCGTGAAGAGTCTGTCCAAATAAAAGTGGACGGGCTCTTTTTTTATGAATTAACGGATTCTTAGGCCTGCACACAAGCATTCGAGTCCCATCGGTAATACACATGCTATAAGTGCTATTTGCCTCTATCGAGTAAGAATAACTTATAAGGCGCGTAACCGAAATTTGAAAGAAGGTGTGGAACACGAATGTTAGGGAGTGAGAATCTACCTATAGGTTTACAAAAACTATTGGAAGAGTGGAAGAATAGTTTGAAAGATTACCATTCTGAGCTAGTAAAGATGATGGCGGACAGCTCTGGTGCATCTTCACAATCGAACGGACAAACAGCTCAAAGAACGTTACATGTACCAAAAGACTTTTCAACGATTACGAAAGCTGTAAGAAAAGCGAAGTCCGGTGATGTGATCCTCGTTTCGAACGGTACGTATTATGAGAGTATCACTGTTCCTTCTGATAAACCTTCCCTTCGTTTTATCGCAAATGGAGACAAGGTGATGCTGAATGGACAAGGGAAGCTGAAAAATGGATTCATGTTGATAGCGAATAACGTAGAAATACAGGGATTTATAATAGAAGATTACGTGAAAGCAGCGATTGAAGTAAAAGGTGTATACGGTGTTAAACTGATCGAGAATACGATTCATGGAGTAAGAAAAGGGCACGGAATCCAATTAGATCAAGGAACATTTTCTAATTTGATCTGGAAGAATATCATCTCGAATGCGTATCAAAATGGAATTAACCTTCAATCAAAAAACGTTTGGGTCGTTGATAATGCGATCCGCCAGAGCGGGAATGGAATTCGCATCCAAACGGTAGGGAATCACATCGTTGGGAACGTCATTCAGCATAATAGGGCGAGTGGAATTCTAGAAGATGAAGGATTTAATCTTATCTATGATAACGAAATTAGTGAAAGCCAGAAAGATGGCATTGAACAGCCTTCCAGTCTTGGTGGGTCAATTTCTTTAGGGAACAAAGTTGAAAACAATAAGATGAACGGGCAAGCGATAAAAACACCAGGTAACGTCGTCCTAGACAATGATTTCGTAGGGAATGAGAGATTTGGTATTGAAGTAGAAGGTAAGTTAAACGTTATCGAATTGAATAAATTGATTGAGAATATGAACGGACTTGTAGTAAATAAAAATGCTACGAGAAACCTTGTTTATGGCAACCACTTTAAAAGTAATCGAAAGAGTGACCTCGTTGTTGAAAACCCTAAAAATACGTTCCTCCAAAATCATTTAAACCACATTTCCAACCCAAAAGAAGAACCCAACTCGAAAAACCATGTGATCCACGTACCGGAGGACTATGAAACGATATCTTCGGCCGTTAATGCCGCTTCGCCTGGCAGTGCCATTTTAGTAGAAAACGGGGTGTATCATGAAGAAGTGTCGGTGCCAATCTCAAAGTCTGGTATCCGAATCATCGCACAAGGAAACCACGTAACCCTAGATGGTAAAAACAGATTGAAAGTTGGCTTCGACCTATCATCTAGTATTCTACTCATACAAGGATTCAAGATTGTTAATTATACTGATGCCGGAATCTACGTGAAGGGCATTGGCGTTTCGCTCGTTGAAAATGAGATTAAGAACATTACGAGTGGAAGCGGTATTGAGCTTTCCCTTGCGTTTTCTACACTTATATGGAAAAACGAGATCGCTCATGCAAGTGATGATGGTATACGTATTAAAGCGATGAACACATGGATCGTTGATAACAGTGTCTATGCCAATGGTGGAAATGGAGTAAACTTTGAAGGAAATACCACGGTCGGTAGCACTGTAACTCAAAACCGCTTCTTTTCTAACGGTATGAATGGGATTGTGGACAACGCTGGTTTTAACTTTTTATACAACAATGAAATAAGAGGAAATAATCATGATGGTGTTTATGAAATTGCGGGGCTTGGCTCTGGGGCTATCATAGCAAACACTCTTTTATCGAATGGGTTAAACGGTGTAAGACTTGAAAATGAAGGTGATCATGTTGCAGGGAATACCATTCGATTCAACTCTGAAAGTGGCGTGTTGATTAAAGCAAATTTTCATAACGTAGAACATAACACAATTTCATTAAACAAGAGGAACGGTGTTTTACTTGAAAAAGAAGCAGATCACAATTTTTTGAGCAGAGATACGTTGTTTAGAAATAGTCCTTTTGATGTAAAAGAAGAGGATAAAAATAACACCTTTTTACAGAATGAGTGTATGAGAAGTGATCCACCAGAGATTTGTGGGTAACTCCTACATTTAATAGAAACGCTTGAACACGTATTCAAGCGTTTTTCTATTGCTTTCAAATGAGGAAAATACTAAACTATAAACAAATACTCAAACAATCATTTGAATGAAGGTGACGAAGATGAGTGAAAAGGTAATGAAGCGAAATAAAGAGACGTGCGATACATTTTGTTATGATGAAGAACTCGTTCAACGAGTGCAGCCTGAAATTGAAAAGGTTGTAGGAGTCGAGCTGATTTTTAAAGCGCTATCAGATGCTACGAGAATGAAGATTGCATATGCCCTAACGTTAGAAAAAGAGCTATGTGTGTGCGATGTTGCAAATATTATTGGTTCTACGACAGCCACGGCATCTCATCACTTACGGTTATTAAGAAACATGAAGTTGGCCAAATACCGTAAAGAAGGAAAGTTAGTATTTTACTCTTTAGCAGATGATCATGTGCATCAGTTGGTTTCGATTGCGATGCTACATGCTAAGCATTCTTAGATGGCTTTTGTATTGGAGGTGGAGAGATGAGTGAGCGAGAAAACCATTCAAGCTGTTGTTCAGGTGATTCAGACGTTATTGAGCTAACTGAAGCGAGTTGTTGTTCTTCCAATAACGACAGTGCATCTTTGTCGACATGCTGTTCGAATGAGAATAGTAAAGAAGCTGAATCGGTTTCGAGTTGCTGTGATTCAGTTGAGAAGGAAGTTCAGAATCAAAAAAATGAAGATACTGTACACTACAAGGTTACCGGCATGGACTGCCCTTCCTGTGCCCTCACGATTGAAAAAGGGTTACGAAAGACAAAAGGGATTCGTACTGTTCAAGTTTCATATGGTACAGGAAAAATGGCTGTAGGTGCCGAGTCTTCTGCTATCTATCATGAAATCCCGAGCCATGTTCGCAAACTCGGTTTTGAAGCAGAACCATTTCATCAACCGAAAAACATGCAGACGTACAAGGTAGAAGGAATGGACTGCGGTTCTTGTGCGATGACGATCGAAAAACACCTTGTGAAAAATCCGAAGGTACATGAAGTAAAGGTAAACTTCTCTACAGGCAACATGCAGGTCGATCACACGACAAATCAAAAAGAGATAATAAAAGAAGTGGAACGAGCAGGTTTTACAGCTTCGTTGCAATCTTCACATGCGCAAGAAAAGGTGAAGAAACGAAATGTTCCTGTTACAACACTATCTGGAATCTTTCTAGCACTCGGTTTTATAGGGTCATTTACGAGTCTGAACACTGACATCATCGCAGCACTTTACGCAGTTGCCATCGTCATAGGAGGATACAAGCCTGCAAAAAGTGCTTATTACGCGATTAAAAGTGGGTCTCTCGATATGAACGTTCTCATGGCTTCAGCCGCGATTGGGGCAGCACTGATCGGTGAGTGGTTCGAAGGTGCAACTGTTGTCTGGCTCTTTGCACTAGGTAACAAATTGCAAAACAGGTCGATCGAGCGTACAAGAGATTCGATAAGGAGCCTCATCAACCTATCACCTTCTGAAGCAACGGTAAAAATAGGTGATCAGCACATCCGAAAACCGGTTGAGGAAGTGAACATCAACGATGTGATCATCGTGAAACCAGGTGACAAGATCCCTCTTGATGGTGAAGTATTATCTGGCACATCTAGTATCAATCAAGCAGCAATCACGGGTGAGTCGTTACCTGTCGACAAACAGAAGGGCGATACGGTATATGCAGGTACCGTTAACGAGAGTGGCTCTCTTGAGGTACGCGTAACAAAATACGTTGAAGATACTACGATTGCAAAGATTGTCCACCTTGTAGAAGAGGCACAAGAGAAAAAAGCGCCAACTCAAGCATTCGTTGATCGCTTTGCAAAAGTCTATACCCCGATCGTGTTTATACTCGCTCTCCTTGTCATGGTCGTTCCACCATTACTAGGATTTGGAGCGTGGGGAGAATGGCTCTATAAAGGTCTCGCGTTGTTAGTCGTAGCTTGTCCGTGTGCTCTCGTTATCTCTACACCCGTTGCAATCGTATCTGCAATTGGGAACGCAGCGAATAACGGTGTCTTGATCAAGGGAGGCACGTTCTTAGAAAAAGCCGGAGCGATCAAAGCAATGGCATTCGATAAGACGGGGACTCTTACAGAAGGAAAACCAAAAGTGACGCAGGTTCTTTCGCATGACACAAATACTGAAGAGCTTCTCAGTATTGCAAGAACGATCGAAGAACATTCCACTCATCCAATCGCTCAAGCAATCATAACGTATGCAAAAGAGCGAGAGATCTCGATCAAAGAGGGAACGTCATTTAAAGCTATTCCAGGGAAAGGCGCACAAGCGACAATTAACGGAATTAATTATTTTGCGGGTAATCCGAAGTTATTCTCTGAATTGAACGTTTCGCTGGGTAACTATGATATCGAAACGTTACAGAGGGATGGAAATACGCTTGTTGTAGTTGGAAACGAAACGGACGTTTTAGGTGTGATCGCTGTAGCGGATACGATTCGTGATATCACCGTTCAGTCGATACAGAAGTTAAAAGAAGTCGGCTTGGAAGAGATCGTGATGTTAACGGGAGATAATTCTGGCACAGCTAAGAAAATTGCAAGCGAAACCGGAGTCGATCGGTATTTCGCAGAATTACTGCCTGAAGGAAAAGTAACATCCATTAAAGCACTGCAAAATGAGGGGAAACGTGTTGCGATGGTTGGAGATGGTATCAATGATGCCCCTGCTCTTGCGACATCCGATCTAGGTATCGCGATGGGCGGCGCTGGAACAGACACGGCGATGGAAACAGCTGACATCGTATTGATGGCCGATAATTTGGAGAAACTCCCTTATACAATAAATTTGAGCCGCAGAGCACTGAAGATTATTAAGCAAAATATTTGGTTTTCATTAGTGACGAAAGTGGCGGCGCTCCTGCTCATTTTCCCTGGTTTCTTAACCCTGTGGATGGCAGTGTTAAGTGACACAGGTGCTGCGTTACTCGTTATTTTAAACAGCATGCGGTTGTTAAAAAAAGAATAAAACGCTTCTATAAAACCTGTCATTCCAAAGCATGGAATGACAGGTTTTTATGATAAGGTATTGCTAAAGTGTGAGTAAGGGAGTGAGTGATGTGACGTTAATCGAGTCGATGCAAAAAGCTATTGATTTTATGGAGGATCATTTGTTGGAAGAGATAACGGTACGAGATATAGCTGCAGCTGCGTATCTCTCTCCATTTCATTTTCAACGAGCCTTCACGATTTTAACCGGGACCACCTTAGCAGAATATTTGCGTAGAAGAAGGTTAACGTTGGTCGCTCAGGAATTAAAAAGTAGTGACGTTAAGATCATCGACCTCGCTTATAAGTACGGCTACGATACTCCCGAGTCTTTCTCAAAAGCCTTTCGTAAACAGCATGGGGTGTCTCCAAGTGAAGCACGGAAAGTGTCCGGAAAGATAACAGCTTATAACCGCCTGGTTATCCAGGTGAGTCTGAAAGGAGCGGAACCAATGCAGTACGATATTGTTGAAAAAGACGCGTTTCAAGTTGTTGGTATGAAGAAAGACATGTCTTGTGTAAACGGAGAGAATCTCACACTTATACCAAAAATGTGGGAAGAAGTGAACTCAAATGGTACCGATCAATCCCTTTTAAAGAAAAATGATGGTCCCATCAAAGGCATGCTGGGGATTTGTGTGAGCAAAAACGATCAAAAGTCCGAACAAATGGAGTATTGGATTGCTGTTGCACATGAAGGGAACAGTGCAGAGAATATGGAGACTCTTCACATACCGAAGAGTCGATGGGCGATTTTTAGTGTTCACGGTGCGATGCCTCACGCAATGCAGAATGCCTGGAAGAAAATCTATTCAGAATGGTTCCCATCGAACGGGTACGAAAATGCTGGTGGACCAGAGCTCGAAGTGTATGCGGAAGGGAACCCGAATAACGAAGATTACTATTCAGAAATTTGGATCCCGGTTAAATAAAAGAACTATGAAAGAACGTGAACTTATAGATGAGAGCTTTCCTATAGCTGGAAAGCTCTCATTTTCATTTACAAGTAGTTAAAGGTTAACAAGTATAGAAATGTCACCAGACAAGAAAGTACTAGCGCTGCTAGCTTATGAATATGATGAAGACGGACCATTGGGAACATTACCATCACAAATAGGATCGACCATCCGAAATGCCAACCGTTGTGATATGAAATAACATCCATCTTTGTACCGATCCATTCGATCAGTCCAAAGATTACAATCCATTTGAGTGTATAAAGTACTTGTTTTTTGATACCGGATGGATAATGAGATAAGAATACAAATGCTACCAATGGGTTAATGATCAAGTTATGGACGAAGTGAACGTTCATCAAGTTAAAGAAATGATCTTTGTGAAGCTCCCAAAGGTGAAAATGACTATGAGAAATAAATTCATATAAGAACGAAGCTAAGGAAATATACAACATTGATGGATAGTATGACTCCCAGTTCTTCCAATCCCCTTTCAAGATGGCGAATAGAAAGACAAGGGCAACAAGGAATAAATTCATTACATCTTCTCCTAAAGTTTGCGTCATTGCTAGAGTGGTCAATAAGAGAGCGATAGATACAAGAGATTCCTTTTTTCCAAAAATGAAAGCACTTGACATTCATATAGTTCACCCCCTAAACTATATAGAGTAATGTAGTTTAGGGGGTGAACTAAATTGGATGAGCGATTAATAGAAGCAGTTGAACTCTTTGAAGATGTGATGGTGTTTGGAACTGAAAGGGTTCTGAAAAATGTCGAAGCAGACGTTTGGCAGGAGTATTCCCTCGAGCAGATCCAAGTACTTAAGCTTATAAGTAAAAACGGTGCTCTAACTGCAGGTGTCATAGCTGAACTTCAAGGGGTACATAAGAGTGCAATTTCGAATCGTTTGAAGAAACTTGAAGAAAAAGCCTTGATCAAAATCGTTAAGTCAGAACAAGATCAGCGAACGAAACTCGTTGATTTAACTGAAAAAGGTACAGAAGTTTTGAAAGAATCAGATCAAGCTGTGTACGCCTACATTCATGATCTGTTCGCAAACCATGTAAAAGATGAGGAGCTAGACAATTTCTTAATTATGTTCCGTAAGATTAAGTCGATATTGAAGTTAGAGGGGGAAAGAGGATGAATGCGATCATCAAATTGAGATGGCCCATTACGATCGGACTGTTAATCGTTACGGTTCTATTGTATGTTTTAGCTCCAAATTTAACAAAGCAGGCAGAAGAAGCGGGAACGTTTCAGCTCCCTGATGATGCTGCCTCAATACGAGCGGCTGAAATTCTGAATGATGCAGGAGCGGGAGAGGAAACCATTTCGTTAGTGTATTCGTTTGAAAAAACGATAGATGACTCTTCAAGGGAAGCGATTTCATCTACTGTAAAAGAAATTCAAGATCTAGGGGATCCAATCAGTTCTGTTTTGGCACCTTTTGGAAGTGAAGAACTTGAAGCACAGCTCGTCTCAGAGGACAATAAAACAGTGCTCGTTCCCATCACTGTCGATGGCTCGCAAGAAGATGTTGTTGAGCTCGCTGATACAATAAGAGCAGATATTGTAAAAGAGCAAGAATCTGTTTACCTCACTGGAGAAGCGATCATCAATCATGATGTGAACTTGAGTGCACAGGAAGGGTTAAAACGGACGGAAATCATTACAGTCATTCTTATCTTTGCATTACTTCTTGCTGTATTCCGGTCACTTGTGACACCGATCATCCCACTTATGGCTGTTGGGATTACGTATTTGCTGAGTCAGTCGATCGTAGCATTTTTTATCGATTGGTTCGGTTTTCCTGTATCGAACTACACGCAAATTTTCCTTGTCGCCATTCTCTTTGGAATAGGGACAGATTACTGTATCTTGCTACTGAGCAGGTTTAAAGAAGAACTTGGAGCAGGACAGCCGATCAACGATGCGATCGTCCGCACTTACAAAACAGCTGGAAGAACACTCTATATAAGTGGTCTCGCTGTGTTTATCGGTTTTTTTGCGATCGGATTTGCAGACTTTCCTATCTTCAAGTCAGCGGTAGCGGTGGCAGTAGGGATTGCAGTCTTGCTGCTTGTACTGAGCACCGTTATGCCATTCTTCATGGCAACGCTAAAAGAAAAACTATTCTGGCCATCAAAGAAATCTGTATCCCATAACGATAGCAAGCTTTGGGGATGGATGAGTAAGCTTTCTGTTAATCGCCCGCTTCTCTCGATGGTTGTCGTTGGAGTCATCACAGTACCACTGTTGTTCACGTACGATGATTCTTTATCATTCAATACGGTTGATGAAGTAGGAAATAGCTATGAGTCTGTTAAAGGTCTGCGAGCTATTGAAGATGGGTTCGGTCAGGGAGATTCATTGCCAGTACAAGTTTTACTTTCTAGTGATGAAAAACTAGTGACAGAGAACGCTGTTCCTTATGTAGAGAAACTTAGTGCTGAACTTGTGAAGATTGAAGGAGTGGATAGCGTCCGTTCGATCACAAGACCTGCAGGTGACGTCATTAATGAACTTTATGCAGATTACCAGCTTGGTAGAGTTGCTGAAGGTGTGAATCAGGCAGCTGATGGCTTGGATGGTGCCGTTCAAGGGCTCAGTCAAGCCGCTCAAGCGCAGTCGCCCCCGCCTAATGCGCCACAACAAAATCCTTTAGAAGGGTTGAATCAAATCTCTGAAGGATTACGTTCAGCCGGCGATCAGCTTCAGGGAATGAGTGAAAGCCAAACGATTCGTGATACGGGGTTATATATTCCAAAAGGCACTCTCGAAAACAAGGAGTTTGCACAAGTGATCGACCGATATGCATTTGGTGAGGAAACGGGAACGAAGATAGAAGTCATCTTATCGGATAACCCTTACTCACCAGAAGCGATCGATACGGTCGATCGTATTTCAGAAACGACGGATCGCGTGATCAAGGAAACGCCGCTAGAAGATGCTGAGATTGCGATAGGCGGTGTATCGAGTATTAACCGTGATTTGAGCGACATCTCTAACAGCGATTTTACCCAGACCGTAACGATCATGTTGATCAGTTTATTTGTAGCATTAGCAATCATCTTTAGGTCCTTTATCATGCCGCTCTATATGATTGGTTCGCTTTTACTCACCTATTTTACATCAGTGGCAGTTGCAGAATGGATTTTTGTGAATGGACTTGGCTACGACGGAATTAGCTGGGCTGTGCCGTTCTTTGGATTCGTGATGCTGATTGCACTTGGTGTTGACTATTCGATCTTTCTATTAGATCGATTCCGTGAAGAATCAGCAAACGGCTTATCCGTAGTAGATGCGATCAAAGTCTCGATGTCTAAGATGGGTACCGTTATCATTACAGCTGCGATTATTCTAGCTGGGACGTTTGCAGCGATGATTCCTTCAGGAGTCTTGAGTCTCGTGCAGATTGCTACCATTGTAATCACTGGATTACTGTTATATGGCCTCATCGTTCTGCCATTACTCATACCAGCTGTTACCGTGTCATTCAACAATGGCGTTTGGTGGCCATTTCACGCTAAAAAACGTAACTAAATAGAAATCCCGTCCAATGCAATTGGGCTGGATTTTTCTATGTGAAAGTAATAATACACAATTGCTATTGCGGTCAGGACAGCCTTTTGAAATACTTGGTAGTAGGGATTAGCAAATATTCAACAGAAAATAGGTGGAAAGTATGGAAGGGTTAGGGTTACTGATCGTGATGATCATTTTCTTATGGTCCATTACCAAAACCATCACGAACACAGCAGAGAAGATTACAAATCAGCTGCAAGAACAAAATGGTTTGTTAGAAGATATAAAAGAACGGATGGATAAGAACAATCTATAGTCAAAGCCGATTGTATGTTTTGGAAGTTATCATGAATCATGTTAATGAGGAGAGTGAACGTATTGAGTATAAGATACCGTTATTACGAAGGCCCTGAAGATTTAACGTTGCAGTATGAGTTTTGGAAAAAAGTAACTTCAAATCTTCCTTATGCATGGAAGCCAACGATTTCACCCAGTCAGTTTGTCACTCAGGAACAATTTCATCCGAAGTCTCGTGCATTTGCTTTTGATGGCGATATGTTAGTTGGGTATATGAGTTTTACTGGAAGCCGTGAGTTTGTCTCGCTTGGTTATCCGTGGGTACTCGAAGGGTATGAAGGTGATATTCAAAACGAGTTATATGATCGTGTCTACGGATTTGCTGTAAGTGAAGAATTTGGGGCGAAAAAATTCGCGCAGCGTTTTCGTAGTCAGTGGAAAAAACCGATCGACTTTTTCTTATCCAAAGGGTTTGAGACAATACATACCTCACCGATAGTTGGAACAAATTTAGATGGGATAACAACAAAGCAAAACGAAGTGTTGTCCTATCATGTTGAGGAAGGATTTCAATTCGATAAATGGGAGAGTTTAGAGCGCCGCTATAATCTTCATACTTCAGATGCTGAGATTGAAATGATGAGACAGTACTACAGTTCAGTAAACTTTGACTATGGAATCGAATATAGAATGAACGGCGAACGAGGAGGATACGCTGGAGTTGCGATCAGAGAGGATACAAACTATGCCGAGGTTATTGCAATGTCTTTACGTAATGACTTGATGGACGTATTCGAAGACGTGATGTCGTCAATTGAGCTAGAAAGTTCTCGTCGTGGAGCTAACACATTGAGCATTACAACAGCATTTTTACCAGAAGAGTTTGCTAGAGACGGATATTTGAAGTTAACGGAAGACGTGATGGTAATGAAGAGCGTATAAGTGGAGTGAGCTTGTAACAACTTAGAGAAAAAGGCAAAAAAAGATTGCAAGCGGTTCCAATAATATGTTACTTTATGTGTAACCGGTTACACATAAAGGGATCAGGGAGTGAAGAACGTGGTTACGATAAAAGATGTTGCACAAGAAGCGGGCGTTTCAGTCGCAACGGTTTCCCGTGTATTAAATGATAATGGATACGTGGGGTCCGAAACGAGAGAAAAAGTGATGAAAGCGATCACGAAATTGAAATATAGCCCGAATGAAGTGGCACGTTCTCTCTATAAACGTGAATCCAGATTGATCGGGTTGCTGCTTCCTGATATAACGAATCCATTTTTCCCGCAGCTAGCAAGAGGTGTGGAGGATGAAGTGAACCGTGAAGGGTATCGGTTATTACTTGGTAATAGCGATGAAAGTATACAAAAAGAATTAGATTATATACAAACATTTGCGCAGAATAACGTCGTTGGAATGATTTCTGCAACGAATTATCTTGATCAGGAGCTTTATGAAGCACTAGCTCTTCCTTTAGTTCTGTTAGACCGGACTTCAGAGGACTACCCTGCTGTTTATGCGGATGGAAGAGAAGGTGGTCGTATTGCGGCAAAAGCTTTAGTAGAAAAGGGAGCTAAACGTATCACCGTAATGAAGGGACCTTCTCATATCAAGCCAGCCCAAGATCGGTTTCGCGGGGCGATCGAGTATCTTAGTCAAGAAGAGGTCGATTTTTCAGTTATGTCGACAACGTCCTACTCTTTCGAAGATGCAAGAGGATGGGCAGAAGAGCTTTTTGATAAATATGCCGATACAGATGCTGTTATCGCGAGTAACGATATTGTTGGAATTGCGATTCTTCATGAAGCGTTAAGATTAGGGAAACGAATTCCTGAAGAAGTGCAGATTATCGGTTATGATGATATTCCTCAAAGCAGTCTTTCGTATCCAACACTCTCGACGATCAGACAGCCAGCGTATGAAATGGGAAAACAGGCAGCTAAACTATTGATCAATATAATAAGAAAAGAGCAGGAAGTCGAACGTTCGATTCAACTTCCAGTCGAACTAATCGAACGAAACACAACGCGAAAGGGATGAAAGGGTATGAATAAAGCAAAAATCGCCGTTATTGGCAGTTCTTCAATGGACCTCGTCGTAACTTCAAAGAAGCGCCCAGGCGCTGGTGAAACGGTACTCGGTGAATCGTTTAAAACTGTACCAGGTGGAAAAGGTGCTAACCAGGCTGTTGCAGCTGCCCGACTTGGTGCAGAAGTCTATATGATCGGGCGCGTTGGAGATGATTCGTATGGTGAAGAGATCATAGCAAATTTTAAAAAGAATGGGGTTCGTACGGAGTATGTGGAACCGGTTACAGATATGGGGTCTGGAACAGCTCACATCATCCTAGCAGAAGGTGATAACAGTATCGTAGTCGTGAAGGGTGCGAACGATTACGTTACACCTGATTATGTTGAACAAATGAGTTCCTTCCTACAAACGTGTGACCTCGTGATGATTCAACAAGAAGTTCCAGAAGAAACGGTAGCTTATGCAGCAAAACGTTGCAGCGAGATGAACGTTCCTTTGTTGCTAAACCCAGCACCAGCAAGAGAGATCTCAAATGAAGTAGTGGATTTAGCAACATATCTTACACCGAATGAACATGAATCCGCCGTGTTATTTAACGGACTACCTCCAAAAGAAGCTCTAAAAGCATTCCCAAATAAAGTATTGATTACAGAGGGAGAGCAAGGTGTTCGCTATTTTGATGGTGAAAAAGAAGTTCTTGTTCCTTCGTTTAAGGTTGAAGTCGTTGATACGACTGGGGCTGGAGATACGTTCAACGCAGCGTTCGGTGTTGCGGTTGCCGAATCAAAAGATATGCAAGAAAGTATTCGATTCGCAAATCGTGCTGCATCCCTTTCTGTAACAGGATTTGGAGCACAGGGCGGAATGCCTACTCGTGAAGAAGTAGAACGGAGGCTATCAGAATGAAGCGAAATGGAATGTTAAACAGTCACATCACAAAACTACTCGCTGACCTCGGTCACACAGATACCATCGTTGTGGCAGATGCAGGACTTCCAGTACCGAATCATGTCCAGAAGATCGACCTGTCTTTAAAAGAAGGAGTGCCCTCTTTTCTTGATGTTGTACAACTATTGAAAGAAGAAATGGTCGTTGAAAAAGTAACGCTCGCTGATGAAGTGAAACGTAACGAGCGCGTGTATGATGAGATGTCGTCTCTCTTTGAAGAGGTTGATTACACATCTCACGAATCTTTGAAGGAACAGACCAATAGGGCAAAAGCTGTTATTCGAACAGGAGAAGTTACGCCGTTTGCCAACTGCATTCTCCATGCAGGAGTAATCTTTTAAAAAGGGGTGATAACATGCAGGTCAAAATGAGCGGTATTCATAAAGCGTTTGGGAACAACAAGGTGCTAGAAGGTGTGGACATAACGATTAAAGATGGTGAAGTTCATGCATTGATGGGTGAAAATGGAGCAGGAAAGTCAACGCTCATGAACATTTTAACAGGACTTCACTCAAAGGATCAGGGTACGATCCATATCGATGGGGAAGAAAAAATGTTTTCAAATCCGAAGGAAGCTGAGGAATTTGGAATTGCTTTTATCCATCAAGAGCTCAATATATGGCCGGAATTAACGGTGCTCGAGAACTTATTCATCAATAAGGAACCGGTTACATCTTTAGGGATTATTCGCACGAAAAAAATGAAAGCGATTGCGAAGGAGCAGTTCGATAAGCTGTCGATTTCTATTCCACTCTCCAAGGAGGCTGGTCACTGCTCAGTTGGTGAACAGCAAATGATCGAGATCGCAAAAGCGCTTATGACTGATGCAAAGGTCATTATAATGGATGAACCAACTGCGGCATTAACCGATCGAGAAATCGAAAAGCTATTTACAGTTATCCGTTCTCTGAAAAAAGCTGGTGTGTCGATCGTCTATATCTCGCACCGAATGGAAGAAATCTTTACGATATGCGATACCATCACAGTGATGCGTGATGGTCAAACGGTAGATACGACTCCGATCCCGGAAACGAACTTCGACGATGTTGTTCGAAAAATGGTTGGACGTGAATTGACCGATCGCTTTCCTACTCGTGAAGTGAACGTAGGTGACACCGTACTCAAAGTTAAAAACCTTACTCGTAAAGGAGTATTCGAAGACGTGAGCTTTAACGTTCAGTCAGGTGAAATCGTTGGGATATCAGGCTTGATGGGAGCAGGACGAACGGAGATCGTACGTACGATCTTTGGACTCGATGGAAAGTATCACGGAGAAATTTTTGTGAACGGTCAACCGGTCACCGTAAAAAGTCCTGAGCAAGCTGTAAGTTTAGGTCTCGGATTAATTACGGAAGATCGAAAAGAAGAAGGACTTATACTCGATTTTTCTATAAAAGATAACATCGCACTGTCAAGTCTTTTTAGTTTCACGAAGAACGGAATCATTAATGAAAAAAGTGAAAAAGACTTTGTTGATCTGTTGATCAAGCGATTGACGATCAAGACAGAATCAGCAGAGACGAGCGTTGGTAATTTATCAGGAGGAAACCAGCAGAAGGTCGTTATCGCAAAGTGGATTGGCATCGGACCAAAAGTACTGATCTTAGATGAACCAACGAGAGGGGTAGACGTTGGGGCGAAGCGCGAAATCTACCAGCTGATGAATGAGTTGACTGACAGGGGAGTTGCGATTGTGATGGTCTCATCCGAACTTCCTGAAGTGATGGGGATGAGTGATCGTATCCTAGTCGTGCACGAAGGGACGATTGCAGGAGAAGTATCAAAAGAAGAAGCATCGCAAGAAAAAATAATGACACTGGCAACAGGAGGTCACGTAAATGAGTAAACTTACTAATAACCACGTTGGAAATCTCATGCAAAAGCTCGGACCACTAGTCGGTTTGCTCGTACTTGTAGCAACCGTTTCAATAATCAACCCTAGCTTTCTTGAACCGCTAAACTTACTGAACCTGCTTAGACAGGTGGCAATCAATGCTCTTATCGCCTATGGTATGACGTTTGTCATCTTAACGGGAGGCATTGATTTATCCGTCGGATCGATCCTTGCACTGTCTAGTGCTTTGATGGCAGGCATGATGGTCTCTGGAATAGATCCCATTCTCGCAATTCTAATAGGATGTCTACTTGGAGCTGTAATGGGAATGGTGAACGGCCTTTTGATAACGAAAGGAAAAATGGCGCCATTTATCGCAACACTTGCTACAATGACGATGTTTCGTGGATTAACGCTCGTCTACACGGATGGAAATCCAATCACAGGACTTGGGGACAGCTACGCGTTTCAACTGTTTGGAAGAGGGTATTTCCTCGGAATTCCAGTGCCTGCGATAACGATGCTTCTGTCGTTCGCTGTTCTTTGGGTTATTCTTCATAAAACACCGTTTGGTCGTAAAACATATGCGATCGGTGGGAACGAGAAAGCTGCACTCATATCAGGTATTAAAGTATCTCGCATAAAAATCATGGTGTATTCTCTTGCTGGGCTACTATCTGCACTTGCAGGAGCGATCCTCACGTCACGCCTAAACTCTGCACAGCCAACTGCAGGAACATCATACGAGCTAGATGCGATCGCGGCGGTCGTACTAGGTGGGACAAGCTTATCAGGTGGTCGAGGCTTAATTGTCGGCACGCTGATCGGCGCACTGATAATCGGTACATTGAATAATGGCTTAAACTTGCTTGGCGTTTCATCTTTCTTCCAAATGGTCGTCAAAGGTGTCGTCATCATCATCGCAGTATTAATCGATCGAAAGAAAGCAGCTTAGGAGGGTTACAATGAAGAAAATACTACCACTACTGCTCAGCTTGTCACTTCTTTTACTAGGAGCGTGCTCACTGCAACCGCCAGAGTGGGCAAAGCCTGATAAGAAAACAGATCTTGAGGACATTAAGTTAGGATTATCGGTCTCTACATTGAATAACCCGTTCTTCGTCTCGATGAAAAACGGCGTTGAAGCTGAAGCAAAGGCGCAGGGGATGGAAGTTGTCGTCGTCGATGCTCAAAACGATGCAGCAAAACAAATTAACGATGTGCAAGATTTGATCCAGCAAGGTGTTGATGCCTTGTTAATCAATCCAACAGATTCATCTGCAATCTCAACGGCTGTTCAATCTGCAAACAGTTTAGGTATACCAGTCGTCACGCTTGATCGCTCTGCTGAAGAAGGCGAGGTTGCAACGCTCGTCAGTTCAGACAACGAAAAAGGTGGCGAGATGGCAGGAAAGTTCTTAGTGGAGCAGCTTGGTGAAGACGCTAAAGTCGCTGAGTTAGAAGGCGTGCCAGGTGCGTCTGCCACTCGTGAACGTGGCGCAGGTTTTCACAACATTGCCGATGAGAAGTTAGACGTTGTAGCTAAGCAAACGGCTAACTTCGATCGAACAGAAGGCTTGAACACGATGGAAAACTTGCTTCAAGGAAATCCTGGTATCGAAGCTGTTTTTGCTCATAATGATGAAATGGCATTAGGAGCATACCAGGCGATTCAGAGCTCTGGAAGGGATGTACTTGTTGTAGGTTTTGATGGAAATGAAGATGCGATCAATAGCATCAAAGACGGAAAGTTATCAGCTACAGTGGCACAGCAGCCTGAGAAGATTGGATCCCTTGCTGTACAAGCTGCAATGGATGTTCTTCAAGGGAATGATGTGAAAGATACGATTCCAGTCCCTCTAAAATTAGTAACAGAAGAAACGGCTTCTGAAGAATAATTGTTAGAAAAGTTCGTTAATTTTCTTGACAATTAAGAAGTAGCCACTTATTATAAGCCATAACAATTTAATCTAGATGATGAAGTGAGTACGTTAGCTAAAGAAGAAGGGCGTACCGTGAAATTCGCTGCACACGGATTTGTAATCGTGAGAGATACAGAGGAAGAAGCGCACCAGCTTCTCCGGGACATTGTCGGCTATAAGGATGAAGAGGCAGTTGAAGGATTCAGACAGTCGGTGAAAGAAGCTGGCCAGTCAACTAGAGATAAGGAAGGAATGTGGGCAAATTCTAGTATCGAAGATCTCGTTCAATATAATGATGGCTTTAAAACTGGCTTGATCGGTACACCTGATCAAGTGGCTGATCGAATCATAGAATTAAAAAAGATAGGAATCGAAGTGATCTTAACAGCACACTTTCATTATGAAGAAGATCTTGAGCGGTTTGGGAAGGAAGTTATACCGCTTGTGAAGGAAAAGGAGAGGTTGTTGGAAAGAGAACAAGTAAAAGTTTAATTTTCTATAGAAATGAAGCCCTCGAATCTACTCGAGGGCTTTCATACTTATTTAAAAAACGGATACTCACGACGCTCTTGTTGAACAGAAATCCATTTCACCGTTGTAAATTTATCTAATGCCCATTCTCCGCCAAATCGACCGAGTCCAGATTCCTTTTCACCGCCGAATGCCATGTGCGCTTCATCATTCACAGGCTGGTCATTGATATGAACCATACCCGTTTCGATTTGCTGAGCCACTTGGACCCCGCGATTCAAGTCGCGAGAGTGAACAGAACCACTAAGGCCATATGGAGAACCATTTGCAAGTTCAATTGCTTCTTCTTCCTTACTGAATGAAATGATTGGGGCTACAGCACCGAAAATTTCATTTTTTGCGATCGGCATATCGTTCGTGACGTTTGTGAGAATGACAGGCTGCATCACGTTGCCTTCCACTTCACCGCCAAGAATCTTCTCAGCACCTAGTTCAAGCGAAGCATCAAGAGATTCTTGGATACGTTCAATTGCTTCCTTATTAATAAGAGGTCCAACAGCTGTATTCCCATCTGCTGGGTCACCTGATTGAAGAGATGCTACTTTTTCTTTGAATGCTTCAACGAATTCATCATGAACACTTTCATGAACAAGGATGCGGTTGATCGCCATACAGATTTGACCCTGATGGAGGAATTTACCGAATGCTGCTGCTTCTGCAGCTTGATCGATGTCGGCATCATCTAGCACGATAAAGACATTGTTCCCACCAAGCTCTAGTGCTGTTTCCTTAATGTGCTTCCCAGCAAGTTCAGCGATATGTTTTCCAACTTCAGTTGAACCTGTGAAAGAAATCAGCTTTGGTATTGGATGGGTCACAAAAGCATCCCCGATTTCTGAACCGCGCCCTGCAACAACGTTAAGAACGCCTTTCGGTAGGCCAGCTTCTTCAAAAAGCTCTGCGATTAAGAAGCCTGCTGTAACGGGTGTTTCTGAAGCCGGTTTAAGGACGACAGCATTACCTGTTGCAAGTGCTGGAGCGACTGAACGCATGGAAAGATGAAGTGGGAAGTTCCAAGGTCCGATGACACCGAGTACTCCTTTCGCGCTCTTGTAAATACGGTTCTCTTTCCCTGGCGTATCAGAAGGTGCGATTTGCCCTTTCATTCTATAAGGAAAAGAAGCGGATTCTTTTACGACACGGGTAGCTGCAGCCCATTCCACGTTTGCTTTGATCTTTGTACTACCGGACTCTTTAACTAGCCAGTCGATGATCTCTTCTTTACGTTCCGTCATAAGGGCAGCCACTTTATCAAGAACTTGCTGTCTTTGACCTGGTGTCGTTTTAGCCCATGATCGTTGCGCTTCTTTTGCATTCTTATATGCTTGATCGAGGTCTTCTTCTGATGCAGATTGTAGTGTGAACAGTTCCTCCTGAGAAAATGGATTATAATTTGTTACAGTTTTGTCACTCGTTCCCTTAACCCATTCTCCATTAATGTATTGTTTCGTATAAGTGTTAGCCATTAGAAATCCTCCTTTTACTATACAATCAAGAAGGTTCCCGCTACGCTAAACTACTAAACTTGTCGGTACGCGAGAATTTCTTCCAATCATTAGCACTGTCTTTAAAGAGAGTTTCCTCTCGTTATTGATGTTTTATAGTCACATATATGCTAAACTACGAACGGTACAGAGATAAATAACCGCTATTGATGAGAACGTTTTAATGGGGTGAACAATATGAATATACTCTTAACAGGGGCGACTGGTTTTCTTGGAAAACAGCTTACCTTGAGGTTATTGAGTGAAGGCCACAGCGTCTATGCACTGATCCGCAATGAGCGTAAGGCAGATCGGTTAATCGAAGCATTGCCTGCAGATCTACAAAACAACTTCTTCATTATAAAAGGAAACTTAGGAGACGAACGCTTAGGTGTTTCGTTCGAAACAATCGATCTATTAAAAGATAAGATCGATACGGTCTATCACATCGCAGCTTATCTTTCATTCGATGATCGTGAAAGAGACAAGACGTTTGAGGTTAACGTTGAAGGAACGAGAAACGTACTTGAGTTTTCTAAAGATATTCAAGTGAAGAATTTTTATCATGTAAGTACAGCTTACACAGTAGGCGCACAACTTCATGGACGTGAAGAGTTGCATCCTAAGGATAATACGTTCGTAAATCCTTATGAAGAAAGTAAGTGTCACGCAGAGCACCTTGTATTTGATTATAATAACGTCTTCAATGTCTCCATTTTTAGGCCAGCAATCATTATCGGTGACTCGAAAACAGGTGAAGCTGAAACGACCTTTGCTCTTTATGGCGTGATTAGAAGTCTTGAATTATTAAAGAAGAGATTAGATCGGAAGCAGGAGACGCCTAGTGAAAAGATTAAGTTCCTTTGTAATCAGGAAGCAGCACAAAATTTAGTACCTGTCGATTATGTCGTAAATGTGTTAGCGCTGGGGCTTACTAGCGCGAAGCCAGATACAATCTATCACATTACGAATTCACAGCCTCCAACCAATCAGCTCGTATTAGATTTGATTCAATCAGCGCTTGATTTCTACAATGTCGAATTAGTGCCTACAGATTATGAAGGAGAACTAACAGATCAGGACATGAAGTTGAATCAACCTATGAAGGTTTTTCACAAGTACTTTGAGAAAACATTGACTTTCGATGATTCAAATACGCAGGAGCTATTGCATGAGAGCAACGTAGAGGAATTACATTTAGATAGGGAAACCTTACAAATGATTATTTCAGGTGGGATGAAGAGTCAGGATAAAGGAATAGCGGCTAAATAAACAAGAAGAAAAAGAGGCAGCTCGAGCAGCTGCCTCTTTTATTAATGAAAAAAGCATTTAAAAGGTTTGTAAATTTGGAGGTAAATTTAACTAGTTCGAAAATCACCCAAGGTTGATTCTGCCACCTTTAAGTAGGTTTTTTCTTTATAAAGAACCTATTAACAAGGCTGATAGAGTTTAGAACTGACATGTTTGTAATATATTGTCGTTGTAAATAGTACTATGTTACCTAATTGTGCAAAGGTTATAAAAACTGTATTAATCTGTCATATTTATGTAACTGACTTGTTACTACACTAAAATGGCTGTGTTATATTTGGCTGTTACTATATGGGACATAGGTGATCAAGAGAAAAGAAACACCGAAATTAATTAACTCTCAGGAGGAATGTGTACATGGTAACTCGCAAAAACATTGTAAGGAACGTTGTTACATCTACAGCACTGGCTGGAATGATGTTTGCTAGCCCGGTAGTATCAGAAGCTGCTCTAGGAGATCAAACACTTTCTTACGGTGAAAAACACGGCGACGTCGTCGAGTTACAGGATGTACTGTCAGCCAAAGGATATTTCGACTATCATAAATCTACAGGTTATTACGGTTCAATTACTGAAGGTGCTGTAAAGCAATTCCAAAAAGCTCACGGTCTTGCTGTTGACGGCATCGCAGGTCCAAATACATTCGCAGCAATTGAAAAAGTCAATCAAGGACAAGCTCATCGTACGTTGATCAACGGCGATCGAGGTCACCAAGTTTCGGCTCTTCAAGAAGAGCTTGGTGGATATTACAACTATAAAGTAGACGGAATCTATGGTCCTATCACAGAGAAAGCAGTTCGCGCTTTCCAAGCTGATAATGGACTAGCTGTTGATGGCATTGCCGGAGCTAACACTTGGGCAGCGCTGACAGGTAAGACAGTAAATGCAAAACCAGCGTCTACTGAATCTACTACTACTAACACTAATACCACTTCTGCAAAGCAAACAAACACAGAAAGTAAGTCATCTGAGCAGAGTGGACAAGAATTTAAAGTCGAAGCTACAGCATATACAGCTTACTGTGAAGGTTGCTCAGGCGTAACTGCTACAGGAATCGATCTAAGAGCGAATCCTAACCAAAAAGTCATTGCGGTAGACCCTGATGTAATCCCACTTGGATCTAAAGTACACGTAGAAGGCTACGGTACTGCAATCGCTGGTGACACTGGCGGAGCAATCCAAGGTAACCGTATCGATCTATTCATGCCTGAAAGACAAGATGCTCTAAACTTTGGTCGAAAGACAGTCACTGTAACAGTACTAGATTAATAGAAAATTTACAGAGCCTAACTCAAATGAGTTAGGCTTTTTTTTGTCGTAAAAGTACTAGCCTTAAATGACCCAAAGTAGTACAAGATACTACTTTTGGATGAGTCTTATATAGTTCTTTCTCAACCAGGATTTAAAACCTTTAGTGAATAGGAAAATGGTCGCTACCAATGGATAATAAATAGTAAGAAAACATTGAATATTAAAAGGAGGAAGACGGATGAGAATGAGGCTTTGGTACGTAGTGGCACTCTCGTTTTTACTAATGGTAGGATTTGTGAATCCCCCTCAATCTTCAGCTAGTCAATCTGCGGCAATTGGTCCAGAATTATCTCAGCTGATGACGAAAGGGAATGGACCGTTTGAAGTAATCGTCACGTTCTATGGAGATGGAGCTCCAACCAACGTTCAGTCAGATTTATTGGAAGAGGTAGGAGTGGATACAGGATTAACGCTAAAGAGTCTTCCGATGGCTGGCGTGATTGCAACGAAAGCTCAGATCAACGACCTCGCAGCTAACGACATGGTTCAGTCCATCTATTTGAATGAGAAGCTCGACTATTTCAATGCAGATGCAACTGATCTTACTGGCGTTGATAAAGTACGTACGGATGACGACATGAGAAAAGCAAATGGAGGACTGCCTGTTACAGGAAAAGGAATCGGTGTTGTTGTGAACGATAGCGGTGTAGATGGCACACATAAAGACCACGAATTTGGTAAAAACCTTGTCCAAAACGTTATGGGATCAACGAACCTCAGCAGTCTGTCCCCTGGTTTACTTCCTGTTACATATCAAGAGGATGTAGCAAACACTGATACAAACTCAGGTCACGGTACCCACGTAGCTGGTACGGTTGGTGGTACAGGAGAAATGTCGAGCGGGAAGTATGAAGGAGCGGCTCCAGGAGCAGACTTGATCGGATATGGCTCTGGCGCAGCACTTTTTGTACTAGATGGAATCGGTGGATTTGATTACGCCTTAACGCATCAGTCTCAGTACGACATAAGAGTCATCACAAATTCATGGGGATCGTCAGGTGATTTTGATCCTAATCACCCGATCAACATTGCGAGTAAGAAAGTGTATGATCGCGGAATTGTCGTTCTTTTTGCAGCAGGAAATGAAGGTCCAGGAGAAAATACACATAACCCTTATGCAAAAGCGCCATGGGTTATCTCAGTAGCAGCAGGAGAAAAAGATGGCACGCTAGCTGATTTCTCATCTCGTGGTACAAAAGGGGTCGGTGGGACGTTTGAAATGGATGGAGAAACATGGACATGGGAAGACCGTCCAACTGTTACAGCACCGGGAGTTGATATCGTTTCAACCCGAGTTATCGCACCAGTAAGCTCACTATCAGCTCCTCAAGACGCTGAAGAACTTGACCCAGCACACGTTCCTTTTTATACACACATGAGTGGAACGTCGATGGCAACGCCTCACGTAGCGGGTGTTGTAGCACTAATGTTAGAGGCAAATCCTTTACTCTCACCTGATGAAGTGAAATCGATTGTGCAAGCGACAGCTACAAACATGCCAGGGTATGAAGCGTGGGAAGTAGGCGCAGGTTATTTGAACGCATACAGTGCTGTTGATGCTGCTTTTGGTAATAACGACTATGGGAAGACAGTCAATTACAACAAAGAGTTTAATAGCTCTGTAGAAGCTTCGACCACGCGTGCTCCATTTTCAGTAGACTACAATCCTGTAACCCTTGTTTCAGATAATCAGCATGAGTTTGAAGTGCAAGAAGGCTTAACAAATCTTGTAGCGAAAGTAAATGCTTATGGCGTATTGGGGGAGACCGGTAATCCGGTCAACCTCGTTTTAATCGCTCCAGATGGAACGGAGTACAGCTCTGGAATCAGCTTGTTGTTTACGTTAACAACAGACAGAACGGTGTCTGTTAATGCACCGATGCCTGGTACTTGGAAAGCAGAAGTAAGGGGATTACGCGGTGACGACGCGAATCCAACTGCAGGCCTTTCTTTCCCTGATAACATAGAAGGAACTCTTTCTTTTACAAAAGTGAGTGGATTTACTGGTCTCAATGATATCGAAGGCCATCCAGCAGCTGCTGCGATTAAGAGCGGTGTGAAGGAGCTGCTGTTTGATGCGAATGCAAAAGGAAACTTTAAGCCTGATAGCAAGCTTCAAAGAAAAGATTTAGCACAGTATCTTGTGATGGGTGCCGAGATTCGTCAGTCAGATTCCAAAGCATTAAGTGATGTGTCTTCTGACCTGCTTCCTTACGCGTTTGCTGTTACGTCAGAAGGAGCTGCATTCCGAGACGGAACTCATTCCCAGCAAGGAGTTATGCTTACTGAAGATGGTAAGTTTGATCCAAAAGGAAACGTTACAAGAGCAGAACTTGCTTATTCGCTTGTTCAAAGTCTTGGTCTAGAAGAAGATGCGAAAGCATTCAGTGGGGACGTTACAGTTCAATACAAGGAAGAGCGTGTAACGGTTGTTGACGCTACTGATATTCCCCAGCACTTGAAAGGGTATGTTCAGCTTGCACTGGATCTAAATATCATCAATGCGAGCTTCGACGTTTCGCAAGGACAGTATGATCTTGAACCAACCGTTGTTGCACATTTTGAGCCGAATACTGATGTAACACGCGGTGACTTTGCCGTAGCGATGACAAGGTATTTTGAAGCATTTTTAAGATAAGAGCGCTTGCTATGATATATCTAGTTTAGTTTTGGCGTACAAAAAGTGAAAGTGCATAATTAATTGAGTATCAAATTAAATTCGAATTTATTACTTTTTTTCATTGATACGATAAAGTTCCTTTCACTTTTTAACTGAAATGCATAGAGCATGCATTGGAGAATAATTAATGTTCGGTGGTACTATCGGGTGTTAAAACGGGTGTGGTTTAAAGAGATGTAGGATTTTGACACCAAAAGAATAGAAATATAAAAAAACAGGAGCTCAAACTATTCCGAACTCCTGTAAATTCATTTTGACTTCTTTTATTAAAAAATAAGTTATATAGTTTGTATCATTAATCATCTAAATTTGTTTTCCATTATATGTTTTTTCCTGACTTTGAATAACTAGGGATTAGAAATATTCCTACCATAAACATGGCAAAGGATAGTCCGCGTATAACATCATAAAAGGCATTCTCTTTAAGAAGAAATACGTTTATGATCATTACAATCGCCCCTAAAATTACCATAGATATTCCTAATACTTGCCTCACCGTTAATATACACCTCCGTTTAGAACATCGTCACAAAGTGAATCTTACTTATCAAACTATCTTTCATTCAAGTCTTCAAGCCCTGTAAAGGAACAATCCATCCACTTCATCTTACCATGAATTTTCCAATTAGGATGGTAATTATTGCTGTAGTTACTTGATTGTTTTTGTACTCCAAAACAGGGCTATTTAGGATGCTAGAGGGGCTATTTTTCATTTTCTTTATGTTAACGTAAAAGAAAGGTTAAGGCGATTTTATACATAAGGTAGGTTAGTAGTATGGTGGAAATGGCGGTTATGAAGAAGAGTGAATTACAATCAGTAAGTCGTTTTATCGCTAATCTAAATCGAAGAGAAGATTGCCATATTGGATACTGTGGCACGAACAGCTATGAAATAGCGGATACGATGAGGGAAGAATTCGAGGTTCCGTACTGGAAAAGCTTTGTCACGGTATATCAGTCAAACGTCCTTGTCGGTGTGCTTGGATTTGAAGTTGATTTGGAGCGTAATCTGGTAGAAGTATGGGGCCCATTTGTTGAAGATCAGTATTGGTCGTTCATACCAATGATGTGGGAGAAGATGCTTCAACTTCTTCCAGAAGAAACAAGTGTAATACAGATGTTTCCGAATAAGAAGAATATAAACTGTGTTAGATTTGCAGAGGAATTAGGGTACTCCCACAGTAGTGAGCAAGCGATTTTAGAGTTTAATAGACAGAGCGTTAGACGGGAAAACAAACTAGAAGAGATATCGGACGAGAACATCATCCCCTTTATTTCTTTACACGACCAGACATTTCCCAGCACGTACTATAGTGGTCGCCAAATTGTTGAGCGCTTGAACGACACTAGGAAGGTGTTTATTACAAGTGAGGAAGGCACGTTAACTGGTTACATCTATGTAGAAGTTGAACCAGAGTTTGGAGAAGCAAACATTGAATTTTTTGCTGTGGATGAAGCATTTCGTGGGAGAGGAGCTGGAGGAAAATTACTAGATCAAGCCCTGTTCTGGATGTTTACTTTCAAAGAGGTCAACGAGGTCACACTTTGTGTGAATGCAGTAAATCAAAAAGCACTTCAGTTGTATGAGAGAGCTGGTTTTACGCTCGTACACGAGCTGAGTGCGTACTCAAAAGAAATATAGTCGACAGTATATGACAGAAAGCGGGTGGTGCCTGGTACCACTCGCTTTTTCTTTATGTCATCTGCACATTTTCTACTTTTAGGTAACACTTGTCCAAGCATGTGGGACGAGCATACGTAAGATAAGGTATGAAATGTTTATCATTTCAATCTCTTGTTAAGGAGGGATTGTCACTATGAACGCCGACCTTAGAGAAGTATTTAAGGGCATGGTTGATGACCTGTTTGACGGGACAAAAAAGAAAAAGAAAAAGAAGATTAAGCATGAGAAGAAACATGATAAGAAGAAGGATAAAAAGAAAAAGAAGTGCCGTTGCCACCGCTAATTTTCTTGATAAATGAAATATTCCCTTTCCGGAGTTAATGTAGGATTCCTGCATTAACTCTTCTTTTCACTTAAAACTATTCGAAAGGAGATTGAGTTGATGTATTTTAGAAGTCGAAATCCTAAAAGTGACGATCAGAAACTAATTAAGATAGGAACGGAAATTTTCGCTGTTAATGCAAAAAAAATTCAACGGATCATTGACCATTCATATGAAATTCTCGTTGTTTGTAACAATAGCGATGAAGTTGTAGGTTTTCTCTCCTATCGATTACGAATTAACCATATGATTCTTGTAGATTATGTGATGCTTCGTCATGATCTGCAGGGAAATGGGATCGCTCGATCATTACTACCAGCTTTTGAGAAATATATTCAAAACAAAGGAGTAACTGTGCTCTACGGTTTTGTGGATCGTGAGAATACTCAGGGATTGGAAAGTTTAAAGCGATTAGGATTCGAAGTGAAGGGTGAAGTGTTGTCGAACTATATTATCGAAAAGAAATTGAGCCGCAATAGCTCCATACCTGAAAGTTCATTACCTAAAAACTCTTTACCAAATAGCTACTTAAAGCGTCTGACTCCCGCTCCTCGGTTGAGAAGAAGGTAATTTAATCTTCGGCTTTCTATTTTTCTATGGAAAGCCGAATTTTTTATTCTGCAGATTATTAGTGTTGGAAAATTTTTGATATACTTAATTACGTGTTTCTGATCAAACGTATATCTTGATTCTCTCATTAAAATAGACGAAAGGTGCGTGAGTATTGTGAAGAATAATTTTACATCAGAGGATGCGATAAAGAGTTGGGATCACAATGCGAGAAGTTACACAAACAACTATTCTGAAGCAGGAGATTTACATAGAGAAGTCTTTTTAAATCCTGCGTTGTTCTCTTTAATCGGAGAAGTAGAACATAAACGCGTATTAGATGCAGGATGCGGAGAGGGATATCTGAGCAGGATGTTAGCTCAAAGAGGTGCTACCGTCACAGCAGTCGATTATTCAAGAAGCATGCTCGAAATCGCAAAAGAGAGAACAGCATCTCATATGCCGATTGAATACGTTCATGGCAATTGTGAGGATTTGGCTACTCTTACGGATGCTAGCTTTGAAACGATCGTATCGAACATGGTGATGCAAGACCTTGCAGATCATGAGCGTGCACTAAGAGAGATGTATCGGTTGTTAGTTGGTGGAGGAGATTTCATCTTTTCTATTTTACATCCATGTTTTATTACACCAGAAAGCGGGTGGGAGAAAGATGAACGTGGTGATAAGCTTCATTGGAATGTCGATCGGTACTTCTACGAAGGTGTGTACGAGCAAAGAGAACTTGGTGAGACTGAAGCGCTCTTCTACTATCACCGTACGCTATCAACCTACCTAAACAGCATCATACGAGCGGGATTCGCTATCGTGAAGGTGGTAGAACCGACGCCTTCTGAGGAAATCTTAAAGAAATATCCTACATTTGAAGAAGACTTTCGCTGCAGTGACTTTATAGTATTTCAATTGAGGAAACCTACCGAGTGACAGGCACCACTCAGGTTTTGTCGAAAGAGGTGAGAGCACTCACAATGTGTTGAAGAATATGGTAAACTATTAGAAAAATCAGAAATATAAAGACGGGGTGTGTACATGCAACCTACCGTTCCGATCATTGAAACAAAACTTGTGCCACCAGCATTGAAGGATACATATATTTACCGGGGATCCGTAATAAAAAAGCTGAAAGAAGTTATGAGTTATCCCATCACCATCGTTCATGGAGGAGCGGGTTATGGAAAAAGCACGATTCTGAGTCAGTTCGTTAAGCAATGCAAGGTACCGGTGTGCTGGTATACAGTGACAGAGTCTGATGATGACATTTTCCCTTTTATTCATTATGTGGTTTATGCTGTTCGAAAGAAGTTTCCTTCCTTTTGCAAAGAACTCCTCGAAGTTATATCGAATATGGATTACTGGGTCAGCGAAGAAGACCTTCAGTTATTAAGTGCCCTATTTATCAACGAATGCGCAAAGATAGAATCAGACCTCATCATCGTCGTCGATGATTTTCAACTCGTTGATCACGTGTTTATGATTAATCAATGGATTGAGAAAGTCATTACGCTTCTTCCTTCGAATGTTCATCTCCTAGTGTCAACTCGCATGAAGCCGAAATGGAATAGCCTGATTAAACTAAGCGTGAGTAATAGAATGCTAGATATAGGTGAGAGTGACCTATCGCTTTCTGGTGAAGAAACGCGTGTTTTTCTAACTGATTTTTATGAAGCGGCTATTTCGGAAGAACAGGTGAAGAGCATTCATTCTTTAACAGAAGGCTGGATCATCGCAATCAATATGATTGGAAGTCAATTGTCACAAGCTGATGAAATCGACTCGATACTAAGTTTTACTCATACGTCGATGGAAGAGCTCTTTTCTTACCTTGCTCAGGAAGTTTTCAACAAACAGTCTACAGAAGTTCAAGCGTTCTTGCTGGACTCTGCAATCTTTCAGGAACTCAAGGCAGAAGAATGTGATCACGTCTTAAGTCGACCAAACACGGGTGAGATGCTGGAGGATTTGTTTTCTAAGAATCTATTTATTCAAAAAGTCGATCACAATCGCTACCGATATCATGCTTTATTCAAGGCATTCTTAACGAGGAGAGGTACTGAGCAACAATGTGAACGGATGAAGAAGCTTCGGTACTTATTGGCACAATACCTTGAAGAAACGAATTGTTATGAAGAGGCAGTCGTCCATTATATAGAACTTCATGATGAGTCTTCCCTTGCTCGAGTTCTTCTTAAAACGAGTGAGAGGATGATTCATTACCGTCAGCTTGAAACGCTACTTGATCATTTGAACGCTCTTTCTGATCATATCAAAGACCATTATTATCAGCTATGGTTGTACGAGGGAGACGTATGGCGCTACCGGTCTTATTACGATCGCGCCTTTACATGTTACAAGAAAGCAATTGAAACTGCTAAATTAAATGAAGACGATCTCATTATGAGCAGAGCGAACGAAGGAATTGGAAACATCTATTTAGATACGATTCAGCCTGGAAAAGCAGAGCGCTTTCTAGCTGAAGCGATCCATTATCTTGACCGAACAGATAAAAACCATCCTGATAAGGAAAGGTTGTTTCGTCTCCTTGCTGAAAACCTTGTAAATTCTGGTCAAGCTGCGAAAGCCCTTAACTGGTATGTGAAAAGTGAAGGAGACGCATCATGGATTGCTGGAAATCTGGATGCTCGTTTGTTATTGCGTACAGGTAAGATATTTGAGTCAAGAGAACTTCTCCTTAATCGAAATTCATCGAAAGAACAATTACCTCAATCACATCGCGAAACGGAACTTTTGCTTTCTCTGCTAGAATCGCTAAGCGGTAATGGAGATCGAGCTAAAGAACTTGCGCAGCAAGGGATACAGCAGGGAATACAACAGGGTTCAGCGTTTATCGAAGCATGCGGATGGATAAGAATGGGTCACGCAGTGGCAATATCAACACACTATGAAGAGAAGTTAGCGGTAAACTGCTATGAAACAGCGTTAGAATTAATGGACTCTATAAAAGTCGATCGAGGAAAAGCGGAACCTTTCATGGGTCTTTGTGCGATGTATGGAAGAAAGGGAACGTGGGAGCGTGCAAAAGAATATGGAGAGCGTGCTCTTTATGAAACGAAAAGAGTAAAAGATGAATGGCTCTCTACTCTTATTAAACTATGTATCGGGCGATCTGCCTTCTATAGCGAGCAGATACTCGATGCTGAGAAATGGCTTCTTGAAGCCTATCGCTCTGCAAAGTCGTGCGGAGATGGTTACGCTGAGATGCTTGCTGCGATGTGGCTGGCTTTTTTGAAAAAGGATGTAGACGACTTCAAAACGTATGTGAGTGTTTTTCTTCAGAAGGTTCAAATTGAAGAATATGAATTCTTATTCAAGAAGAGAACAACCTTTGGCCCGAAAGATCTGCAGCAATTTCTGCCTCTTCTTCTCCAAGCAAAAGAGTCAGGAGTTTATGAATCTTACATTTCAAAGCTACTCGATTCATGGGGATATAACCACATAGAATCACATCCTGGCTATACGCTTCGCGTTAAGACGCTTGGAGAATTTAGTGTATCGCTCGGGGACAACGTTCTTGATCATAAGATGTGGCAGCGTGAAAAAGGAAAAGAACTATTTCAATATTTACTTGTTCGTCGAAATGCCTTCGTTCGAAAAGAAGAGATTTTCCATGACGTTTGGCCCGATACAGATGAAACCAATAGCCAGAGAGATTTCAAGGTCGCGTTTAATGCGTTGAACAAAGCGCTTGAGCCGGATCGTAAAAAAAGAGGGCAGCCATACTTTGTGATTCGTCAAGATTCCTCTTACGGTTTTAATAGAACGGCAGTTATTGACCTAGATTGTCATCATTTTGAACATTGGATAACGGAGGGGTTGAAAGAAAATCGTATCGTTCAATCTAAAAAACTGCTAGAAAAAGGTTTGCAGTATTACGGTGGAGACTTTTTGACTGAGAGGCGAGTCCAATGGGCTGAGGTTGAGCGTGAACGTCTTCGCCAGCTTTATGTGAGAGGCTTAGAAAAATTAGCTCAGCTATTTATTCGGTTGTCTGAGTTTGAGAAGGCGATTCCGATTTGTAGAAAGATTATCGAAGTCGATGCGCTGTGGGAAGAGGCATACCGACTGTTGATGTATTGTTATTACCAACGAAACAACCGACCTCAAGCAATGCGGTTGTATAGGGAGTGCACGATTAAACTTCGTGAAGAGCTTGCGGTAGAACCTATGGAATCCACAAAACAAATGTACGATATGATCTGTTCTGAAAACGTTTCCTTTCATGTATAAGATCGCTTCTTTAGAAGAAGCGGTCTTTTTTATTTGTAACTCGTGTGTAACTTCATCCCTGTAAGCTATTCCTATAGAACCAACTGAATGAAAAGGGGGAAGAAGTTCGTGCGTAAACTCGTGGTTTTGACGATGGTGTTATCTCTTATTTTAGGTGCCTGTAGTTCAAACTCTCAGTCCTCAGGGGAAGCGAACAATGGTGATGGTAAGGAAACGATTAAGATCGGAGTGCTCGCTTCATTAACCGGAGCACTTGAAACGTACGGGAATCAAACGAAACAAGGATTTGAGCTCGGACTGGACTATGCGACTGATGGAACGATGGAAGTTGAAGGGAAGAAGATCGAAGTCGTTTATGAAGATACTGAAACGAAGCCGGAAGTTGCAGTGCAAAAGGCAACAAAACTTCTTGAAGAAGATGAAGTCGACTTCTTAGTTGGATCATCAAGTTCAGGAGACACGCTTGCAGTTCTTCCGTTAGCAGAGGAATACGAACGGATCATGGTCGTTGAACCTGCAGTAGCAGATAGCATTACAGGCTCAGAATACAACGACTATATCTTTCGAACAGCCCGAAGTTCTTCTCAGGATGCCATTGCTGGAGCAGCTGCGATAGCAGGTGAAGGAGTTAAGATCGCAACGTTTGCACCAGACTATTCTTTTGGGATCGATGGGGTTGCGGCATTTAAAGAGGCTGCAGAGGACCTCGGTGCTGAAGTTGTACTTGAAGAATACGCTGACCCAGCTGCAACAGATTTTACTCCAAACATCCAAAAAATAATTGAATCTGATCCGGATTACTTGTTTGTCATTTGGGCAGGTGCGAATTCACCTTGGAATCAGATCAGTGATATGAAGCTTCAGGAAAAAGGAATCAAAATTTCGACTGGAGCTCCGGATATCGCAGCATTAAAGACGATGGAACCGCTAGTCGGAATGGAAGGTTTTTCGGTGTATTATCATAGCTTGCCAGATAACGAGGTGAACGATTGGCTAGTAGAGGAACACAAGAAACGTTATGACGGGGCACTACCTGATTTGTTTACTCCTGGAGGAATGAGTTCAGCGATTTCCATCGTAGAAGCACTAAAACAAACTAAAGGTGATACAACAGCAGAAGGATTGATCGATGTGATGGAGGGCATGTCTTTTGAAACACCTAAAGGGACGATGACTTTCCGCGAAGAGGACCATCAAGCGCTTCAAACGATGTACGCAGTAAAGCTTGAAAAGCAAGATGGTGTTGATCATCCTGTACCGGTACTTATCCGTGAGCTTTCTCCTGAAGAAACAGCACCACCTGTTCGTAACTAATTAGCTAATGAGAAAAGGTGCTGCTATAGTTTTTGCGCAGCCCTTTTCTATGTATGTTAGGAGGTTAGTACATGAGTATATTGGAAGTTCAAGATTTAACGATCGCATTTGGCGGGCAGATCGCAGTAAACTCGGTCGATCTTACCATTGAGGAGAAGTCGTTCACATCCATCATCGGACCAAACGGAGCTGGTAAAACAACGTTGTTCAATTTATTGAGTGGGCAGCTGAAGCCGACCAAAGGAAGTGTTCTATTGAAGGGAGAGGACATTTCGAGCCAATCTCCTACCGTCCGAACTCGAAAAGGGATTGGCCGCTCTTTCCAGATTACGAATGTGTTCCCTAATTTAACAGTTTTGGAGAATGTACGTCTAGCCGTTCAGTCACAGGCTGGAGTTCGATACCAAATGCTCAGGCATTTCCGAGGTTATAAGAAAATGACGGAAGAAGCGTACGACTTACTAGATCAAGTGATGATGGCGAAACAAGCAGACGCTCTTGCGAGTAACCTAGCACATGGTGAAAAGCGAAAGTTAGAAATTGCAATGTTGTTAGCATTAAAGACGGAGCTGCTCCTGCTCGATGAGCCGACAGCCGGCATGTCACTAGAGGAAGTGCCTGCGATATTGAAGATAATTGAAGATATTAAATCATCAGGTGATCGGACGATTCTACTCATCGAACACAAGATGGATATGATTATGAATCTTTCAGACCGAATCATCGTCCTCTTTAATGGCAGATTGCTCGCGGAAGGCACCCCACACGAGATTATGAATAATGAAACAGTGCAGAATGCGTACTTAGGAGGCTTATACGATGACCACACTGCTTGAGGTGAATGATATCCAAACCTATATAGGGCAGTACCATATCCTCCAAGGTGTTTCTTTTCAGGTGAAAAAAGGAGAAGTGACGGTTCTACTTGGTAGAAACGGCGCTGGTAAAACAACGTCTCTTCGTTCAATCATGGGCCTTACGCCTATTACTGAGGGTCAAATCATGCTTAACGGAACGAATATATCAAAGCTTGCAACCTATCAAATCGCAAATAGAGGAATCGGATTTGTGCCAGAAGATCAGGGGATTTTTGGCGAATTGACGGTGGAAGAGAACATGAAGATTGCAATGCAGAAACAGGATGAAGCGACGCTTAACCGTTTGGATAAGATGCTTACGCTTTTCCCTGACTTGAAAACCTATTGGAAAAAACAAGGTGGGTACTTGAGCGGAGGGCAAAAGCAAATGCTATCGATTGCGAGAGCTTACCTGAATGAAAATGAATTATTACTTATCGATGAACCTAGTAAGGGGCTTGCTCCGATTGTTGTTGAAAAAGTGATGGAATCGATTATGGAAATGAAGGATGAGACGACGATCGTCCTGGTCGAACAAAATTTCAGAATGGCGATGGGTGTTGGTGATACGTACTACATTATCGATGATGGAAGAAGTGTTGAATCTGGAAACATGCAGGAACTCGCAGACAATGAAGAGTTAAAGCGTAAGTATCTCGGTATCGCATAGAAATGAGGTGAAAAGGTGGATCTTTTGCTAAATTTAATGATTAATGGACTTGCGACAGGTATGCTGATCTTTCTACTAGCAGCAGGGTTAACGCTCATCTTTGGTCTTATGGATGTATTGAACTTTGCCCACGGTGGCTTGTTTGCCTGGGGAGCATATAGTGGCGTGTGGGTGTACGGCATGACTGGAAGTTTTGTTATGGCGATCGTTGGTGCACTATTAACTGGGATTATCCTCGGCTATGTAACGGAACGGTTCATTATTCAGCCAGTGTATGGGAATCATGTCCAACAAATCCTTATCACACTCGGACTGATGCTTGTTCTATCGGAAATGTTGAAGGTCGTATTCGGACCAAATCAGATCGTAGCGTCACCACCCGATTATTTATCAGGAAGCTGGCAACTAGGTGATGTTGTCATCATTAAGTATCGTGCATTTATCATTCTTATCGGTGTACTCGTGTTTGCGCTCGTTCATTATGTTCTAAAGAACACTAAAATCGGTCTTACAGTAAGAGCGGGTGTTATGAACAAAGAGATGGTGCAGGCCCTTGGAATCAACATTAAAAAAGTATTCATGCTTGTTTTCATGATTGGATCTGCGATGGCAGCTCTTGGTGGTGTGCTTTTAGCTCCATATTCCGGCGTTATTTATGCCGAGATGGGGATGGACTTTGCTATCCTTGCCTTTATCGTTGTCGTAATTGGTGGAATGGGGAATTTTGTTGGCTCGCTTTTTGCAGCGATGTTGATCGGCCTTTCAGGAGCTTTCATGACGTATTATGTTCCTGACCTTTCTCTCGCAGTAAATATGCTGCTGATGGCTGTCGTGCTCGTTGTTAAACCACAAGGTCTATTCGGTGCAAAGGGGTGAGTAAATGTTAAGGCAACTGAACAAAAGTCCTGTATGGATACTCATATGTAGTGCAGTTCTCATTGTATTTCCGTTTGTGAATGACTCTAGAAGCCTTATGATATTACTCACTCAGATCTTTATTCTAGCAATTTTTGCGATGAGCTATGATCTACTGCTCGGTTACACTGGGATCGTTTCGTTTGGGCATGCGATGTTCTTTGGAATTGGTGCGTATTCTACGGGAGTGTTGTTGAGTCGATTCGAACCGACGATGCTTTCACTTCTTATTTCCATTGCAGTAGGTATGCTCATCGCCTCAATCGTTAGTTACTTCGTTGGTTTACTGACATTAAGGCTCAGCAATCATTTTTATGCGATGTTAACACTTGCACTTGCGGGATTATTTCTTGTAGTAGCTGAAAAATGGCGCTCTCTCACTCTAGGAAACGATGGGTTTACATTTCGAGTGCCGGACATAATGAGAGATCGTCTTTCATTTTATATGATTTGTTTAATTCTCATGGTCGCAGTTTTCTTCATCTTGCTTAGGCTTACAAATTCGCCGATGGGTAAAGTGCTCGTAGCGGTTCGTGAAAATGAAGCACGAACGCAGTCGCTTGGCTTTCACACAATTCACTACAAGCTTATCTCAAGTGTTGTTGCAGGTATGATCGCAAGTCTCTCAGGTTCGTTGTACGTGATGTCACTTCGTTTTGTAAATACGAGTGTGTTCGCACTCGATGTTACGCTAGATGCCCTTTTGATGACGATTCTTGGAGGAGTTGGAACGTTGATCGGTCCAATTATTGGTGCGGCGATCATCGAGGTTTCTCATCACTGGTTATCTGAGCTAGGAAAATCTTATGCCATTTTTGAGAGATGGATTATCTTCTTTGGAATCTTATATATCTTAGCGGTGATGTTCTTTCCAAAAGGCATCGTTGGATCGCTTAAAGAGATGAGGTGGAAAAAGCGGAAAACGAAGGTGAAGACTGAAAATAAGAATAAGCGAATGGCAGGGTAGGTGAACGCATGACGATTGGAATTGTAAGTTCAGGTGTTTATATTCCAGATTCGTATATTACAGGGGTAGAAATTGCTGAAAAAGCAGGCTTACCAGTAGATGTAGTAGAAACAAAGTTAGGCATTAAGAGAAAAGCAGTTCCAGGAGATGATGATCATACATGTGAGATGGGGATTTATGCTGCGGAAAGAGCTTTAAAGGAAGCGGGTATGAGGGGAAAAGACATCGACCTTGTCATCTACATTGGAGAAGAGTACAAAGAGTACCCTCTCTGGACGGCAGCTCTTAAGACGCAGGATGCCCTCGGAGCACATCACGCGTGGGGGTTCGATGCTGCGTTGCGGTGTGGCACGACCATTATGGCTCTGAAACTTGCTAAAAGCTTGATGCTAACAGATGAAGAAATCACGACTGTCCTTCTTGCGGGTGGATATCGAAATGGAGATCTTATCGATTACTCGAACGCACGCACGCGCTTTATGTTTAATCTGGGGGCTGGTGGAGGTGCACTCATTTTACAAAAAGGCTATAAGAAAAATCGGCTTATGGAGTCGCACGTCATGACCGATGGTTCTTTCTCTGAAGATGTTTTTGTAACCGCGGGTGGTACGAAGAATCCGATTACGGTTAGAGAATTAGAACTCGGTACCTATCGATTAGATGTTAATGATCCGGTTGGGATGAAGAAAAGGCTCGAACAAAAATCAATGGATAATTTCTTATCAGTTATTCGAAATTCACTTTATAAAAGTGGAAAAAAGGAATCTGACATCGATTATGTTGCGATGCTTCATATGAAACGATCTGCACACGATTATGTCCTAAGTGAGCTTGGTCTCACCGAAGAACATTCGATTTACTTGGAGGAATATGGACACATCGGACAAATCGATCAGATTTTATCGCTGAAGCTAGCTGAAGCACAAGGAAAGATTAAAGCAGGTGATGTAGTCGTGCTAGTATCTGCAGGAATTGGTTATGCATGGGGAGCAACAACGATAATATGGGGAAACGAGGAGGAAATTTAATGATTACAATACCAACTGTTCAGAAAGTCAGCCTTCCTAATGGAGAAGTGATGGGATATCGAAAACGAGATGGAGGAGAAAAAACAATCTTACTCGTTCATGGTAATATGACATCTTCAAAACATTGGGATCTTTTCTTCGAAACATTTCCTGCTTCTTATACGCTGGTTGCGATCGATATGAGAGGGTTTGGCGAATCTTCTTATAACAAAAGAGTTGAGGGAATAGAGGACTTTGCTCAAGATCTTAAATTCTTTGTAGATGAGCTAGGATTAAACGATTTTACGATGATCGGCTGGTCCACTGGCGGAGCCGTTTGCATGCAGTTTGAAGCGCAGTACCCTGGATATTGCGATAAGATCGTCCTCATTTCTTCTGCTTCAACAAGGGGTTATCCTTTCTTTGGGACGCATTCTGACGGGACGCCAGATCTTAACCAAAGGCTGAAAACAGTTGACGATATAGAAAAAGATCCGATGAGAACGATCCCGATTCAACAGGCCTATGATACGGGCAATCGAGCGCTTCTAAAAACGATTTGGAACTCTCTTATCTACACCCACAATCAGCCTGAAGAGAAGCGTTATGAAGCTTATGTAGATGATATGATGACACAGCGAAATCTTGCTGATGTTTACCATGCATTAAATACATTCAATATTAGTAGTGTGACAAATGGGTTAACTGAAGGAACAAATCAGGCAAATCTCATACGTATCCCTGTTCTCGTTTTGCGTGGAGAACGAGATCTTGTTATCTCAAAAGAAATGACAGAAGAAATCGTCGAAGACCTTGGTACGAATTCAACGTACAAGGAGTTGTCTGCATCCGGTCACTCTCCATTCATCGATGATTGTGATCAGCTTACGAATATTATTACTGACTTTTTAGAGAACTAGGAGGAGTATTATGAGGTTGCAAGATAAGGTGGCTGTCATTACGGGAGGAGCGAGCGGTATTGGTTTAGCTGCGACGGAACGTTTTGCCAAAGAAGGCGCGCGCGTTGCTATGCTAGATTTACAAGAGGAAATTGGCAAGCAAAAAGCGGAGGAATTACAAGCTGAAGGATACCGTGTTACGTTTTATCAGCTTGATGTATCGAAGGAAGATGAAGTACAAAGGACGATAAACGAGATCGCCGAGGTAAACGGAACAATCGATATCTTAATTAATAATGCCGGCATTACAAAAGACAGTATGCTGCACAAAATGAGCGGTGAAGCGTTTAAGAACGTGATGGATGTTAATGTGAATGGTGTTTTCTACTGCACGCAGGCTACTGTACCTTATATGGTAAAACAGGGTAAAGGAAAGATCATCAATACCTCTTCTGTTAGCGGTGTGTATGGAAATGTTGGTCAAACGAATTATGCTGCTTCAAAAGCAGCTGTCGTAGGAATGACCAAGACATGGGCAAAAGAATTGGGTGGCAAAGGCATTAACGTGAATGCCGTGGTTCCAGGCTTTACTGAAACAACTATGGTTGCCGCAGTGCCGGAGAAAGTAATCGAAAAAATGGTTGCGATGGTGCCTGTAAAGCGTCTTGGTAAACCAGAGGACATCGCAAATGCATACTTGTTTCTGGCGAGTGAAGAAGCGGATTACATTAATGGAACGGCGCTTCATGTAGATGGCGGTATTATGATGTAAAGTCTCATGCTTACGGTTGGGAGGGATGAAGCGAAGTGGAATTGGATTGGATGGAAAAACGAGCAAATCTATTCCCAGATGATTGCGCGTTAATCGATGGTGTTTCACGTGAAGAATGGACGTATAAGCAGTTGAATGATAAAGCTATACAGCTGGCGGCGTTTTTACAAAAGAACGATGTGGGGAAAGGTGATCGGGTTCTGGTGCTCTCCCATAACTCACTCGACATGTTTGCTTTGTTATTTGCTTGTAGAAAAACTGGATCAGTATTTGTTCCACTAAACTGGCGTCTTTCTAATAAGGAAATTGCTGAGTTGATTGAGGATTCTGATCCTTCCCTCCTCATTTTCGATCGTCATACGAAAGAACTTGCAAAGTTATGTGTAGATCATATGCTGCTATGCATCTCATTTGAGCAAGCGATGGTAATGGATGGAATATGCCCCTTATCTCTCACAGAAGTGACCGAAGATGACCCGTGGATGATGATCTATACAGGTGGAACCACAGGAAAATCAAAAGGTGCTGTCTTATCATATCGGTCGGTTAACTGGAATGCATTTAATACCGTGATGAGTTGGGGGTTAACGCAAAAAGATACGACGTTAACCTATCTGCCTATGTTTCATACAGGAGGGCTCAACGCGCTCTCGATCCCGATATTAATGGCCGGAGGAACCGTGATCGTTGCAGACAAGTTTTCACCAGGTGCTGCAATAACTTTATTGCATGACTTCAAGTGCACGATTGTTCTGTTTGTTCCCACTATGTACCATATGATTGTGACAGAACCTATTTTTGATCGTATATCCCTAGATTCAGTTGATGTCTTCTTGTCAGGTGGAGCACCTTGCCCAGAGTATATTTACGAAAAGTTTTCTGAGCGGGGACTCGCGTTTAAAGAAGGTTACGGATTAACGGAAGCAGGTCCTAACAACTTTTATATTCATCCAAGAGATTCTGCTGCTAAAAGAGGTTCAGTTGGAAAAGCGATGTTATTTAACGAAGTGAAAATCGTCACTGATAAAGGTGAGGAAGCTAGCGTAGGAGAAGTCGGAGAATTACTTATTAAGGGAAACCATATGTTTAAAGAGTATTTTCGTAATGAAGATGCTACGAGAAAAGCAGTACAAAATGGTTGGCTTCATACTGGAGATATGGCGAAGCGAGATCAAGATGGCGATTATTACATTGTTGGCAGAAAGAAAGAAATGATCATTTCAGGTGGTGAGAACATCTATCCAGTTGAAATCGAGAATGCCTTGCTTCGATACCCAGCGGTTGATGAAGCAGCAGTCATAGGCATTGAAGATGAAAAATGGGGACAAAAATCAGTTGCTTATATCTCATCACATTCTCAGGTAGATATTGATCTTCTAAAGGCATTTTTAAAGCAATCACTTGCTGCATATAAAGTTCCCATGGAAATCAACGTAACAAAAGAGCTGCCAAAAACGTCTGTAGGTAAGATCGATCGAGTTAAGCTCGTACAACAAGCCTGTAATCAAGTGAACGTAACAAACATGGACGTGTGATAAGATATCATATATGAAACGGACCCAAATTGGGTTCGTTTTCTTTGGTTGACCGCATAGACTTGTATAGCGAAAGGAGGAGAAGCGTGAAGAAAGTAGCGTTATTAATCATGATGCTCGGTTTACTTATGAATCTAGTTCCTGAAAACACTGCATTTGCATGTTCTTGTGAAAAACCAAGTGTAAAAGAAGTTTTGGAAGAACCGAATACCGTCATTTTCTCTGGAGTGGTGAAAGGAATTGATGAAAACAAAGGGTTGTTTACGGAGTCCACTGCAGATCCGGTTTCAGTTTCATTTCAAGTTGAAACAACGTATAAAAATCTCGACCGATCGAGGGTACTCGTTTCAACAGCAAGAAGTTCGGCAAGCTGCGGATATGAGTTCGAAGAGGGGAAAGGATATTTAGTATACGGATATGAACGAGAGGGGTCCATCGAAACGAATTTCTGCACCCGAACAGTAGCGTTATCTGAAGCAGGGGGAGATCTACTGGCTTTAGGTGGAGGAGTCACGCCATCAGTCGAGGTTGAGGAGCCGTTGGGCGAGAAAGACAGCGATTGGATCATCTGGATGATTTCAACACTCATCGTTATCATACTTGTGTTATACATACTAAAACGACGCATAAATCGAATATAATTACCTAATAAAAAGTAATCTCTACTATGCATAGAGTTGCTTTTTTTTTATGGAAAAACCCTAGTTTCCCGGGTGGTTTTTATGTTTTCTTTCCTATGATATAGTTTGTGAGGTTTGATAGTTTGATAACGAGATTGAAAGGAGGAACCCTCATGCGTGAACGATTGATAAGGTGGAGCTTTTTCTTTATAGGATTAGCTATTCTTGGGTTAGGGATTGCGATGACGATTAAAGGGAAAGCTTTTGGCATTGGTCCATGGGACGTTTTTCATTATGGATTATATACACAATTTGGATTAACGATTGGAACATGGTCCATCATCACTGGGTTCATCCTATTAGGCTTCACTTCTTTATATACGAGGAAATTACCAAAGTCAGGCGCTTTACTCAATATGCTTCTTCTAGGTATCTTTATAGACCTTTTCCTATTCATATTACCTGATCCTGTATCACTTCTTTCTCAAGCAATATTCTTCTTGATTGGATTACTAGTGCTTGGTTATGGAATTGGAGTTTATGTTGCGTCTGGATTAGGTGCCGGTCCAAGGGATGGAATTATGCTGCTTCTTGTTGAAAAAACAGGATGGCGAATTGACTGGGTACGAAATGGAATAGAAGTGACTGTCCTATTAGCAGGTTGGGCATTAGGTGGCCCTGTGGGGATTGGAAGTATTGTGATCGCCCTATTATTGGGTAAAGTGATCGGGTATGCATTGCCACAATGTAAGTGGCTTCTCGCAGCTATCCTTTCTTACGACAGTAATAGAGGAACACCATTTGTAAAGGAATCATCGCATTAACATGAAACTAGAATTCTTAATCGGATTCTAGTTTTTTTGAATGTATTAAATCTGAATATTCTTTACTTTTGTAATCGTGCTTACAGTTATTGATTTCTAATTGTTTTATGATAAAAGTATCAAATGAAAGGATGTGAGGTTCAATGTCTGAAGTAGCAACAGCTAAAACTGTCTCCGAAGTCAGACCATCTTTCGCAAAATCTTTAAAAGCATCATTGGTTGGTGGAATTGTAGCTGGAATCATTTTCGGTATTCTTATGCAGATGATGGGTCGTATGGGCATGGTCGCAGGATTGATGGGAAGTGAGAGTGTAGCAGTCGGTTGGATCGTTCACATGGCGATCAGTATTGTCTTTGCACTGGGATTTGGTGCAGCAGCAGTACTCACATCGAAAACCTACCTTCTCGGTGTTGTTCACGGTATTGCGATTTGGATTATTGGTCCTCTTCTCGTGATGCCAGCGATGATGGGAATGGGAACGATGATCGGACAGGCGTTTACATCCGGGCAAATGATGAATCTAGGAACACATCTTATGTTTTCACTCATTCTCGCATTCGTTTATAAGAAGGCTAGATAAGTTTAAAAAGTGGATTTAAGATCAAGCTAAGAAATCACACCTCATTTACAGGTGTGATTTTTTCGTGTCTAACCTTTTTGATAGTGTGTTTAAAGTGATTTTATTAAGTTAGTGTAAATTCTAAGGAGTGAAATTGCTTATTCAAAGTGGATGATTTATAATGATTCCGAAAATCAATATCGATTTTCGATATTGGCATTCTTGATGAGGAGGTACTACTTGGATAATAAAGTATTGAGAAAACTTTTCTTAGGCTTCATACAAATTCATATCTTGCACCATGCGAAAGAAGAAGCGATTTATGGGTCTTGGATGTTGGAAGAGCTGCATGAACACGGGTATGAAATTAGTGCTGGCACCCTATATCCTATCCTGCACAATATGGAAAAGGACCTGCTGCTGGATCGGGAAGATATCAACGTGAATGGAAAGATTAGAAAGTACTATCGGATTACTGACAAGGGAGATTCTGTCCTTCAGGAAGCTCGAGCTAAAGCCTTTGAACTCTTTAAAGAAATTAAATGATTAGGAGAGAACGAATTGAGTCAAAAGAAGAATAAGATACAAACTCTTATAGAAATCTTATTTACATCTACAAAACTAGGATTAACTTCATTTGGTGGGCCGGTCGCGCACCTTGCTTATTTTAAAGATGAATATATCGATCGACGAAAGTGGTTAAATGAGAAAACCTATGCAGACTTGATCGCGTTATGTCAATTTCTTCCTGGTCCGGCAAGTAGTCAGGTTGGAATTTCTATAGGAATATTACGTGGGGGAATCCTTGGTGGAATTACTTCCTTTTTCGGTTTTACGCTTCCTTCCGTTATTGTTCTTGTCATTTTCGCATTACTCTATCAAAACTTTACTTTGGCTGATGCGGGCTTTATTCATAGTCTTAAAATAGTCGCAGCCGCTGTTGTCCTACACGCCCTAATTGGCTTAGGTAAAAAACTTACACCAGATAAAAGCAGAATGGCCATTGCACTTGCTGCTGCCCTCATTATGTTGCTGTATCCTTCCGCATGGGTTCAGATCATCATCATCTTAGCAGCTGGAATGGTAGGCTTGACTTTGTTTAAAAATAAAGCAGAATCAAAGATTGAGCCTTTCTCCGTTAATATCTCGAAGAAGACAGGTATTATTTCGTTAACTGTTTTAGCAATTTCTCTTATTTCCCTGCCTATCCTTGCGAAAGCAGTTAACAACCCGTTACTGGATATTTTTGATATCTTCTTCAGAGTAGGTTCCTTAGTCTTTGGTGGCGGTCATGTAGTATTGCCTATGATCGAACGAGAGCTTGTCCCTCAAGGCCTTCTGTCTCCAGATGAGTTCTTAGCAGGGTATGGTATGGCACAGGCCGTTCCGGGCCCATTGTTTACTTTTTCTAGTTATCTCGGGACGATGATGGATGGGGTAACGGGAGCAGTTGTCGCTACCATAGCTATTTTCCTACCATCTTTTCTACTTATTATTGGAGCATTACCGTTCTTAAGTGAATTACGTAAGCGGGCTTCTTTCCAAGGCATATTAATGGGAGTTAACGCCAGTGTGGTAGGGATTCTATTGGCGGCTTTCTATGATCCAGTCATTGAAAGTTCCATCTTTGACGGTTCTGATTTTGCTTTAGGTGCTATCTTATTTGCTTTGTTAACGATTTGGAAAGTGCCAGCGTGGCTTATCGTTATTTTAGGTGTAGTTGGAGGAGTTATTCTGAATTTATTAGGTTTCTAAAAAGGAATAGAAGGTTGAATGCAAGATCTATTATGTTGAAGTCAAATCTTCTCCATGAGCTTACCTTTGATTAGGTAAGCTCTCTTTTTATGAAAAAAAGATTGAGTTGAATGTTGTAATTTGAAATAATTGGTATTGAAACGTTAGACAAATATTAAAGTACAAATAATTAAATGAAAGATGGGGAAATAGGAGATGCAAAACTGCAAAAGATGTGAAGGAGATATATTTGTTAAAGTACCAGAATACGAAAAAGAACTGACTGTCTGTTTAAATTGTGGGGAGGTAGTTTCAATACGGTTCGTAAATCCAAGTATATTAAAAAAATATATCAATTCCGATCATCTGAAATAGCCAAAAGCTTATTATCTTACCCAAATAGAATTGTGAGATATTACTTATAGATTATTAATCTAGGCCCACGCTTTTTTGCTTATATTAATGCAGTGTTGTTTAATTAAAAGTTCGAGGTAAAGAATGGTGGATTATATGAACAAAGAAAAACGATTAAGAATACTGGCTGTTTCTAGCTTGGTGTTGAGTGTGAGTGTTTGGATTCCAAACATAGTGTTCCAAGTTGCAAGTCCTTTTTGGTTGCTAACATTTATTATGGCTCCGGTTGGTATAGTTTCTGCAGCGTTGATAAAAAACTATTGGCTAATTGGATCGAACACACTTATGTTGTTTAGCTTTTTTATTTTGATGTTTATTGGTCATTTTTCGAATTACATAACTAGTGGTAAACCCTGAAAGAAAATCTTAGTTTGTTTGTACTAGGGGAAAGTGGACCAATTAAAAAGAGTTGCAGTTTGAAACTTAATGAAGTTGTAGTCGTAGTTTATATAAGAAGGACTTCATTCATGTATAGTTCTTAATCAAAATAGCCCACTTGAGGATATACTCTTTTATAAGGAACATATAGTAGTTTTTAGGAGGGGTAATGTTATGGAGAGAAGATGCCCAGAATGCGGTGGAGTAGAGTTTGATAAGGGTACAGACCATATGCCCATTAGACCAATAAACAAGAAGTTTTCAATGAAGGCCTTACAAAAAGTTTATACTTTTTGTTTAGGGTGTGGAGAGGTAATTTCTACAAAGGTCGAGAACCCTACTAAACTAACTAAATAAGAAGCCTTTAATAGAAGGGTTTAAAGAAAGAGATCATCCAGTTACAGCGACTAAAGATTAGAGAATATCGGGCAAAAAATTGAGAAGTAGTGATCATTTTTAACCATACACTTCAAGTTCACAAGTAAAAAGGAGCACTTACTGAATGAATGGTAAGCGCTCTATTGGGTTTAAGTTAGAACGACAAAGAGAAGGGTGAAGAGAGTGAATGAACTTCTGTTGTTCTCGCTTTTTGTGTTTATATTTCTGACGTACAAACAATTGAGAGCGTTGAGAAACAAAGAACTTTCTAAAGGTAATAGAAGAATTGCTTGGATGATATATAGTTTTTCAGTAATGGGTTTAGTAGCGGTAAATATCTATTTTCTATAAGTCTCTCGTTTCCTTTGATTTATGTAGTACCTTGGATAACTTGATAGAGATAAAATAACTCATCGTTCTTCAAAAGTTTTGGTACAGGGTATAAAGGAATTGTTTCCGCTTGTGCATGCTTAATCATTTTCGGAAAGTCTTGATCTAACATTCCCTCAATTTTATTCGGGATATCCATCTTCGCATTCATTTCTTCAATCGCTTCAATAAACAAGTTGGCTTTTCGCTGTAAGGATTCTCCTTTACCGATTCCGACTACATCTGCAAGCTCTGCTAACGAATGTTGCACTGCGTCTCCATAATATCTAAGCACGTGTGGCATAATGACTGCGTTTGCTAAACCATGCGGGACATCGTAAAATCCACTTAGCGTATGTGCAATGGAGTGAACATACCCTACATATGAGCGCGTAAATGCGAGGCCAGCAAAATAAGATGCTTGCTGCATTTGTTTACGTGCTTCAACATTACTTCCATTCTCATACGCTTCATATAAATTCTCGAAAATCAGCTTCACAGCTTTTATGCAATAGCTGCGCGTTTCAGCTGTTGTACTTTTCCCAATATACGCTTCAACAGCGTGTGTCAAAGCATCCATTCCAGTCATCGATGTAATATGTTTTGGTAAGCCGATGGTCAATAGCGGATCTAAAACAGCTACATGTGGAATGAGGGCATGATCGCTAATCGCAAACTTCTCATGTGTTTCTTTATTTGAGATGACGGCTGCTAACGTTCCTTCACTACCTGTACCTGCAGTCGTTGGTACTGCAAAAAATGGTGGAATCTTCTTGCGTACTCTAAGGACACCTTTAAGTTCTGTAACTGACTTATTGGGACGTGATATACGCGCAGCAATAGCTTTTGCACAATCGATAGAAGAACCTCCACCGAAGGCAATGAAGCCCTCGCACCCCTTGATTTCATACACTTCGCGTGCTTCTTCAACATTCTGAATCGTTGGATTTGATACAGTTTTATCGTAGATTGTGTAAAGAATTCCTGCATCATTCAACTTTTGTAGTAGAGGCTCCATCAACCCAATTTTTGTGATTCCAGCATCCGTTACAATGAGTACATTTTTAACCCCTTTTTCTGTTAACTTAGTAGAAAGGTTAAGTACACTATTTTCTCCTTCTAATAGATCCGGTACTCGCCAGGGCATAGCAGGTGATAAAATTCGGAGAATTCGTTGATAACTACGAGCATACAGTTTTATCATTTGAAAAACCTCTCTTCTTTCGACTCTCTTCGGATTCTTGCTCTTCTTTCTTAGTTTCTAAAGAAAAATCCAATTACTAGTGAAATTAGATAAATGATAGTTTGAAGTGCCCTAAAACTTGAAACTGAAGATTATGCTGGTATAGGTAGGATGCTTTGGTTAGTATAATACCGCTAATAGAAACTACGTTTAATTAGAAAGGGTTACAATCTTATTTGTGTAAGTTTATTACATGGCAGTTGCCGTAAACAAAATAAGGGGTTTTTTTGGTCTGAAGAAATTGAACATTTATCTATTATAATTCGTTTAACAAGAGAACGGTAAATGCACAATCTAGTAGGTAAGTATGTTTGTTTTGAATAGGAGGAAAAGTGTTTATGGTCTACATTATACAGTATATCATCTCAGTTTTTATGGTGATTTTTTCGGGTTTTGTAACATGGTATGAAGGTAGCGAACTTAGGGATAAGCCTTGGGAATGGGGTTATTCAGCTATATTTTCAAAAATGATAAATGGCAAAGTCATTGTAGAAAGTGATATTTCAGGTTTAGATCATTTTATTTATGCTGCGAAATTTAAACCAGTGTATCCCTTACTATTTACTATAAGTCTTCTTTATTTAATGACATTAATTGCATGGAATTTACTGCGATTTAATTTGAATCTATTGGTGATCTTTCATAGTGCTCTAGGTGGAGGTTTATTAGTGATGAGTCTGTTAATTGTGGAATCACCAACAATGGGTCTTAATTTGTTTACATGGTTTTTTGTGGTGACTGGAATCCTAAACCTTTTTATTGCAGTTGTTCTAAGGGTGAGAGTAAATTATGTGACCAACGACCTAATAACGACTTTGGCTAGAAACTAGTCCGAAAGAATTAGTTAGAGGGAATTTTTTATCTTTATCGAAACTATAAGAATAAGTGTAAATCACAGTAAACCTTTTTATGATAGGCTTAATAACTGGTTTGTTAGAGTTCTAGTTTAACAAATGGTGTCACTCATTAAGGAGAGGAAGGTAAACAGCAGGAGTGGACATCTCAACATTATACGTTACCTTTGTCGCTTCCTCTTTTGGAAATAAAACTTAATCGAGGAGGAGAGGCCAAATGCAAACGCTCACGTATAAAGATTCATTTCATTTCCTGGATTTCTTTGAAGCGAACAGTCAATCCTTTACAGAAACGCTACTCCAAGAAGCGGTTAATGTTAAAAATAAAATTAATGAAATACTAAGAGTTTGCAATATTGACCTTGTTACAAATGCTCATACACTCGTTGTTTATATCATTGAAGAAAATGATCACGATCTTCATGCTTTTGCGGTAAAAGAAGGAATTGCTTGGGCTACGCATTCTCTAGCAATCTCGTTTAAATTAGAATGGGTGCAAGCAATACGACGAACTTTATGGGTATACTTTCAAAAGTATACGGAAATGGAACGTGATGATACTAATATTGATTTTTTTGAAATGGAAAAGCAAATAAACAACCGAGTGGACCACTTCCTAAATTCCTTCTTCATTAGTTATACGGAATACAAAGATTCACTTATTAGTGCACAAAAGGAACAAGTTGAAAACCTATCAGTGCCAATCATTCCAATCAACGAGTCAGTAAGCATTCTCCCTTTAATCGGAACAATTGATGCACAGAGAACTGAAATTCTTGAGGAGAAAGTATTAACTGCAATTAGCGAAATGCGTATCCAAACATTAATTATGGACTTATCTGGCATTGCGGATATCAGTCGTGATGATATTTACCGTTTGGTTCAAATTGTAGATGGAGCTTCACTCATGGGGTGTACCACTGTCATAACCGGATTAAGAAAGCTAGTCGTAATGAAAGTAACGGAGCTTGGGATTAAATTGAATGAGGAGATTAAAACTTTAGGAACTTTACAGCAGGCATTGAGACAATATTTTACTGCTTAATGGTAGCTTTAAAGTTCGATTTTATACAGGTAAATTCTTATGTAACCCTCCTTCTCAAAGTGGGTGAAATAGTAGTGTTAAAGCGCTGGTCGAGTAAAACCATGCGTATTTTGTTTCGTTAATATAGTAAACTTGCTTCAGCTTTTGTAATCAATAAAATTTCTATATGGAGCGTCGTCAAATTGGAAAAAATCATTCGTGAATATAGTTGGATTGGAAGTCAATCTAATTTCGTAGATAACATTAGTGTTAATCGTATAGAGCACATATCTATAGGGCGTTTTGGTGGGAATTCTGAAGCTGGTCAGTATAAGAACGAAGATGGTTGTTTGATCTGGGTTGATGAAGAAGCTGAGTGGGAATTTACTGTTATTTTAGATGCGCATAATACAGCCGAAAGTGCAGAATTAGTAGTAGAGCAATTTTTGAGGTGGAAAGCAGAGCTACAGCAAGTATTATCGCTCACAGCCGAACAATCAATGAAAAGACTACATGATACAATGCTAAATCTATTCCTAGAGGAAACGTTTCTTAAGGATTGCAAAAACGTGCAGGGTGAAACAGCCTGTTTAATCGTCTTAAGAAAAGAAAAGTATGTGTGGTGGTTCTCAATCGGTGATTGCCTTTCGTTTGTTTTTCATCCTGAACTTGCTCGTCTAGGTCAGTATCAACTAAATCAACGTCAGTTTTATGAGTGGATTGGCCAGGTTAATACATTTGATCAAGTTATTCCTTGTTATAGTAGCGGTGTAAGAGAATTAAGAAAAGGGATAAATCGTATATTCTTAACAACTGACGGACTGCTTGAATGCCCTAACGAACCATTCTCTGTTCCTAAAAATATTTATGATATGATGAGCGGTTCACAGATTGATAAGGGAATGACAAGATTATTAGAAATAATCAAGAAGAATCGTGTTAGAGATAGTACAACCATTATTTCTTGGGACGTAATGGTTACTGATGAAGTAACACATCCAAGTGATCTGTGAACACCTTTATCTTGTAGATAACGAGAGCTCATTCCTTAGTGCCAACTATAAAATCCTGGAACTATTCCCAGTCTCAGTCGTAAGTAATATAAAAGGTATAGGAATGGGAGGCATATGAATGAGTCAGCTTTATATTAAACAGAAGGTATTCAGTCTTGGAGGGGAATTTACAGTAAAAGATCAACAGGAGAAGGATGTCTATTACGTTGAGGGAAGCTTTATGCAAGTTCCAAAAACTTTCTCCATTATGAATACTGCAAGAGATGAAGTAGCGCTCATCACAAAAGAAGTGTTCAGCTTTTTACCAAAGTTCTTAGTCGAAATGAACGGTGAAGAGGTAGTAACGATCAAAAAGGAATTGTCCTTTTTAAAGTCACGCTATTCGATTGACTCGGCAGGTATTAACGTACAAGGTGATTGGTGGAATATGGACTTTCACGTTTTACGGCATGGTGAAATCATAGGAGAAGTGAGTAAAGAATGGTTCACTTGGGGAGATAGCTACAAGGTTAAAGTAATAGATGAAGAGATGGAAACCATTATGATTGCACTCGTTGTTGCGATCGATTGTGTGAAGGCAGATCAAGCAGCTGCTTCAGGAGCATCGATTTAAAAATTAACGTAAGATTATCTATGTCACCGACTAAGCAGATTTGGTGCGAAAGCAATGTTGTTTTAACATACCGAAGCTTATTCGAAATAGCTATGAATGTGAGGGCATATGAAAAGGTTAGTTATCATAACAGTAGGTAAAACCCACGCAGGGAAAAGTACCTTTGCACGAGCATTAGAAAAAGAACTGGTCCATTCTTTTGTTGTAGACCAAGACAACCACGCTGAATTTATAAATAAATATTACACAAAACTTCAACCTAAAAGTGGTCCAAATACACTGAAGCACTCGATTTCCAAACTTATCGTCGACTATGCGAAAGAGCATACAGACTTTCATATTATTGTTTGTAGTGCAAATAGAACTAAATCAGGACGAAAATATTTGCTTGAAGACATCTATGCTAAAGAAGAATTTGTTCGTATCCTTGTTCATTTTGATATCCCAGTTGACATACTTCGAGATCGAGTTAAGCATAGTCATCGAAGTACCAATATCTTTAGAGGTAATACCTCTAATTTTGAGGAAGTCCTTATGCGTCAACTGGATGAATCACAAAATGAAGATGTAGCTGATCCAGAAGAATGTGAAGCAGATTATCTTTTTGTCATTAAACATAATTATGAAGTTGCTTCTGTCATCAAAGAAATCGCTCAGATATCTTCTATATAGGTTGAGAAAGGCGCATGTATGAGCATGCGTCTTTATGTATTTAGTTTCCTTCAGTATATAAAAGTTTAGTTGCGAAACTATTAACAGGAAGAAGGGAAAGTCTATAGAAATATTGAATAATTTTATAGACAATACCTATTTAAAGTTAGTGTGCTAGTGTTTCGTTACTGAAATAAAATACGAGAGAGGAGCCTGTATGATGAATGAGAGTATCCTGTCACGTAACAATGTGAATATTTACGGACAAGGAGAGATTCCCATGCTCTTTGCCCCAGGATTTGGTTGTGATCAGAATGTGTGGAAGCAAGTAGCGGAGTCTTTTGAGAAAGAGTATAAAGTGATTCTTTTTGATTACGTTGGGTCAGGAAATTCTGATATAGGTGCCTATGATGAGACGAGGTACAGCACGTTGGAAGGCTATGCTCAGGACGTCCTCGATGTTTGTGCTGCACTAGATCTAAGGGATGCGATCTTTGTTGGGCATTCGGTAGGGGGGACGATCGGTATGCTGGCTTCGTTAAAACATCCTGAATACTTTTCTGAACTTATTATGGTAGGGCCCTCACCTTGTTATTTAAATGATCCACCTTACTATGGTGGTTTTGAGAAGGAAGAACTGCTAGGTCTAATAGAATTGATGGAAAAAAATTATATAGGATGGGCTAATGCTTTTGCGGTGACTGCCATGAGTAACACCGATCGTCCTGAACTTGCTCGAGATCTGGAATCTCGCTTTTGTTCAACAGACCCAATCATAGCTCTGCAATTTGCCCAAGCTACCTTTTTTACTGATAATCGAAAAGATTTGCCGAACGTAAAGGTTCCTTCTCTTATTCTTCAATGTTCAGAAGACATAATTGCCCCAGTGCAAGTTGGAGAATATATGCATGGACAGCTTTCTGCAAGCACTTACAAGCTCATGAAGGCAACTGGCCATTGTCCACATATGAGTTATCCTGAAGAAACCACTCACTACATTCGTGAATACCTTATAGAAAAGTCTGGAAAGGTTTCTGAATTCAATCAAATTGGTGATCTCCACTAATGGAAGACCGATTTAATTATGCACCATGTGGATTTCTTACACTCTCAAATGAAGGAACAATATTAGCTGCAAATCAAACTTTACTTCAACTTCTTGGGTATGAAAGAGAAGAGTTGAATGGTGAGAACGTGAATTGCATCTTAACAATCCCTGCCCGAGTTTTTTATCAATTTTATTTTGTTCCTATTATTAAAGCGGGCAAACCTGTTGAAGAAATGTACGTTTCTTTGAAGTCTTTGGATGGGGGCGAGATTCCCGTCCTTATCAATGCAGTGCTAAGAAAAGGAACGAACGAAATTGACTGTGTACTTGTGCCAATGCACAAAAGAGACGAATATGAAAATGAGTTGTTGATTGCACGAAAAAAAGCAGAGACGGCTTTAGTAGAAAAACGAGAGACGAATGAAAAGCTAGAAATTACTCTGAGGGAGCTAGAAAGAAAGCAAGATGAGTTGATTCATCTTAACGATGAAAATCAGACGTTCAAAACAGAAACGAAAAAAGAGTTGCATCTTGCGAAAATAATTCAGGAGGCTTCACTAACTAGTCCTATTGAGAATGATTTTATACAGATTGAATCTTATTATGAAGCTTCTAGTGACCTGTCTGGTGATATGTTTGGCTTCTATCAAATTAATCCTCATCAATATGGAGTGATTATACTCGATGTAATGGGCCACGGCATTTCTTCCTCACTCATTACAATGTCTCTTCAATCTGTCTTTCAAAGGTTGATCTCAAAAGGAGTTCCTCCTGATCTATTAATGAAAGAATTAGATACCCATCTGCATGGGCTTTTTCACAATAACGAGGAAACATGGCATTATTGTACAGCGATTTATCTGTTAATCGATACCTTTAATCAAACGGTCAACTATATAAATGCGGGACATCCTCCTGCAGTGTGGCAGCATAATACGGTTGAACAATATGAACTATCATCTACATGTCCCCCGATTGGAACGTTTCCAAACATGAATTTTGATTATGAGACATTCAATTACGAAAAGGGGGATCGTATTCTTCTCTATACGGATGGTGTGATTGATCCTTATGATTCTCACTATCTTACCACTATATTGAAAAGGTATCCTACTTTTCCTTTAAGTGCATTGAAAGAGAAATTATTACAGCTAGTAAAAGAAAAATCGGTGAATGAACAACATGATGATAAATGTTTTCTTTTGATCGACTTGAAGGACGGAATAACGAATGAAGCTGGTCACCAAAAGTAGATAAAAAATTCCCCTCCAAAAGGAGAGGAACTGTTGTTAGGATTTTATTTTACTAAATCCATTTCAATCTCATGGTCTTTAATATAGGCAATAGGCAGAAGCGTGCTTTCAAAGTCAAATGATTTTAGTTCTTCACCTTTTTCCAAGCGGTTAGGGTAATCTGGATTTGCAAGTGCACTAGTACCTAAGCTAACAAAATCTGCGTCATGGTCTGAAATTAGTTTGCTCGCCTTTTCTGGATCACCAAGCTGACCATTTGCGATGATTGGAAGGTCAGAGAAAGCCTTCGCTGCAGCGGTTAAGGTTTTCGTTCCTTCACCGAAGGCTGGTTGAACAGCATCACCATCAGTAACGTGTATATAGTCAAGACCAGAGTTGTTTAGGGTTGAGAAGATTAGTTGAGCTGATGTTTCTCCATCAGGCCATTTATAAGCAGGGTCAGCTACCTTTATTTGAGAAATCCGAATACCTACAGTGAAATCTTCACTTACAGCTTCTTTTACGTCGTTTATTACTTCTGTAATTAGTTTCAAACGGTTTTCTAACGAACCGCCATATTCATCCGTCCGGTGGTTTGTGTAGTCAGTTAAAAACTGGTCAAGAAGATAGCCGTTCGCCCCGTGAATTTCTACTCCGTCAAATCCAGCTTCCTCAGCATAGCGAGCAGATTGAACGAAAGACTCACGAATCTGCACAATATCTTCTTTCGTAAGCGATTTTGGTTTTTCAAAGGGACCTGAACCACCGTAAAACCCAAGTTGCTCTCCTTTAGGAGCGATGTCTGAAGGAGCTACAGTAGTATCTGTGTAAACATTCCCTTGGCTTTGTCCACCAGCGTGCATAAGCTGTGCAATGATTGCTGTATCATGGTTATGCACTGTATCCACAATCTCTTTCCAAGCGTTCACATGGTTATCGTTCGTGAGACCAGGTTGGTTTAAATACCCTTGACTGTAGAGCTGGTCTGTATAAATTCCTTCTGTAATGATTGCACCAAATCCACCTTTAGCATACCGTTCATAATAATCACGCATTTTATTCGTTGCGCTGCCATCATCAGTTGCTGTAATACGTGTCATTGGAGCGACGATGAATCTGTTAGGTAGATGAAGTTTCCCAAGCTTTTGTTCCGTATATAAATTTTCGTAGTTCATTTCTTTCATCCTTTCGAATTAAAGATATCTTAATTCATTATAAATGGAGTCCGTCTTTTTCTCGAAACATATGCTCACATCAGTAGGCTGTTCATCTATTCAAAGTTCATACGCAAAAAAAGATAACCCCTTGTTAAGGAGTTATCTTTGCTAAAAGGTTTATCGAATTTGACCTGTTCCTGTCATGCAATACTTAATCGTTGTAAGTGCTGGTAGACCCATTGGTCCTCTTGCATGAAGTTTTTGTGTTGAGATTCCGATCTCTGCACCGAAACCAAGAGCTGATCCATCTGTAAAACGAGTAGATGCATTGTGGTAAACTGCAGCTGCATCAACAAGGTTACGGAAAAGGGAAGCTGATTCTTTATCTTCTGTGATGATGGCTTCTGAGTGTTTAGTTCCGTACGTTTCAATATGATCGATCGCTTCTTGCGTACTATCTACTGATTTAATTGCGATTTCAAGACCGAGGTATTCGTTACTCCAGTCATCTTCATCAGCGAGTACTGCATCTTCAAACGTATTCACGATGTGCTCGTCCCCGTGAACCTTAACATTGTTATCTTTAAGAGCTTTCGCTAGAAGGTCTTTGTTTTCATTTAACCATTCTTTGTGAACGATAAGCGTTTCAGCAGCGTTACACACAGCAGGACGGTCTGTTTTTGCATTGATCAAAATGTTGATCGCTTTTTCAGCGTCAGCGTGCTTATCGAAATAGATGTGGCAGTTACCAACACCTGTTTCAAGCACAGGTACAGTAGCATTGTTTACTACCGTATTGATCAACGCACCACCGCCACGCGGAATCAATACATCGATATGCTCTTTCATCGTAAATAGTTCACTAGTCGCTTTACGATCTGTTGTAGCGATTAGTTGTACTGCTTCAACAGGGATCTTCGTTTTAGGCAGCGCATCATGAATGACTTTTACAATACCTTTGTTCGAGTTCAGCGCGTTAGAGCCGCCTTTTAGAACAATCGCATTTCCTGACTTAAGAGCAAGTCCAGTTGCATCGACCGTTACGTTTGGGCGGGCTTCATAAATCATGCCGATTACACCAAGAGGTACGCGAACTTGTTCCACTTGCATACCGTTATCTAGATTCCAGTCAGAAAGGACTTCACCAACAGGATCCTCAAGCTGTGCTACTTCGCGAAGGCCGTTTGCAAAATCTTTCACACGGTCTTCCGTTAAGCGTAAGCGATCCATGAATGCATCTGTAAATTCTTTTTCTTTCCCGCGTTCAAGGTCTTTATTATTTTCTTGTAGGATATAATCTGTATTTTGTTCAAGCACGTCCGCAATGATGTTGAGCGCTTCGTTTTTCTCTTCAGTCGTAAGCAGCGAAAGCTTTTTAGAAGCCTTCTGTGCTAACTTCGCCTGTTCTTTTACATTTACTTCTACTGTTGTATTTAGAGTAGTCATCAAACGCCTCCTGTGAAATTATTATTCTCGTGTTGGTTGTTCAAGTTATTATGAGCCTAGTGGAATAGCAAGCTGATCTTGTGATACAAAATCATTGATGTGAACAGCTTCTTTTACAGATACATCGATCAATTCTGAAATCTCATCAGATGTGAGTCCCTTAATCATCTTAAGGTGTTTAGAAGAGTAGTTTGTCACACCAAGACCGATTTCTTCGCCATCCATGTCTGTTACCTTAACGACTGCACCAGGCTTAAAGTGACCGTGTACATAATGAACACCGATAGGCTGTAGGCTTCGTTCTTGATCTGAAATTTCGTCTCTTGCTTTGTCTGTAACGATTACTTCACCTTCAGGGCCTGAGTTAAATGCGATCCATTGCTTCTTATTATCAAGCTCTGTATCGCCCTCTGGCTCGAAATAAGTTCCTCTTGCTGTCTCTTGAACAGCGTTATAAATAATGCCTTTCGTTGAAGCATTACCGAGGAATGAATTAGTACCTGAAGCCATAGCAATTTTCACAGCATCGATCTTAGATCTCATTCCACCTGTTCCAACAGAGCTCGATGGCTCTCCAGCAGATTCTTCAATTTCAGGTGTGATTTCTGTAACATGCTCAAGAAGTTCAGCGTCAGGGTTCTTTCTTGGATCGTCACTGAACAGTCCATCTATATCTGAAAGGATAATAAGTTGATCCGCATCGACTAAAGCACCAACTTTAGCTGAAAGCGTATCGTTATCACCAAACTTCAATCGTTCTACTGTTACTGTGTCATTTTCATTTACGATCGGTACAATACCGCGTTCTAACAATACATTAATGGTATTGCGTGCGTTGTTATATCTTTTTCGATCGGAAAAGTCACTTCTCGTAATCAAGATCTGTGAAGCTGTATAGCCGTGGGAGATGAAACGCTCTGAGTAAGCTTCCATTAATAGTCCCTGGCCAATCGACGCGGCCGCCTGTTTTTCTGAAAGAGATGTAGGACGCTCAAGGCAACCTAGTCTGCGATAGCCAGCAGCTACTGCACCTGAAGATACGAGAAGTACTTCGTGTCCTTCATCTTTTAACATTACGATGTCATCAACTAATCGTTCTAGTTTTCTGCGGCTGATGTCTCCGAGTCTGCTCGTTAATGAGCTGCTTCCAATTTTTATTACGATTCGCTTTTTTCCATCGTCTAGATTCATCATTTCACTCCTATTAACTTGCCGTTAAATGTGTTTTTTTCTTGTGTCAATGGACAATTTGCTGTGATCAATTCGACTATTCGAGTATAACAAACCGTCATTTCCTTACAATACCAGCTTCCCAAATAGTGCGGATAAATGGAGAATAACTAAGAAAATGGACGATAGACGCTCTAATCTCCTCTTATATTCTCTTAGAAGATGAGACGCTGTCACAACCTTATATATAACTACTATCCGTGACGACTATTTTCCAAATAAACCCAAATTATGCGGAAAGGTGTATATAAGCATCACTCCAATTCAGCTTGATGTAAGGGCTTACATTTATTCAGATGTATAAATTCCCTGAATTATACATTTATAAACCTTTGGTCCATTTGTACCCTTCAAACTCTGGTATACTGCTTATAACAAGCCTAGAAAAGGGGATTGAGGAAATGAATGCATGGGAAATAATCTTTTTCATTTTGACCGCTTTTTGGATTGGGGAATTCGTATTAAAGCGTGGAAAGGACCAAAACGAACCAACGAGTATTGAGAAGAAATCGTTCAGACTAATCTTCATCATGACGTTATCAACGATTCTTTTGACGGTCATTTTTAGTGTTTTTAACTTATTTGTTTTTGAAGAATCCGCCTGGTCAAAAAGTGTTGGAATAGTAATTTACGGAGGAGGTATATTACTACGGTACTGGGGAATTAGAGAGCTTGGACAGTTTTTTTCTAGAGATGTAATCGTTGGAGAGGAGCATGAGTTAGTCAGCTCAGGTCCTTATCGAAAACTGAGACACCCGCTTTATACTGGTTTATTATTGATTACAATCGGTTTTCCCATCTATATGGGAGTGTGGATCGGTGTGTTTGTAGCATTGTTGTTACTCATACCTTCATTATTGTACCGTATAAGAATCGAAGAAGAGCTATTATCAAAGTCAATTGGAATAGGGTATGAGGAGTGGGGGAGAACACGTAATCGACTGATTCCTTATATATATTAACGTTTGTATTCGTACTAATAACCGTAGAAAGAGGTACAGGATGAACGACTCTAAAACAATGATCAAATTACGAAACAGCTTTTGGTTTTTACCCGTTATCTACGGAATTCTTTCTGTAGTCGTAGTTGGTTTAAGTACATGGATTGATATTGCCTATATGTCACAGTTTGATGGTACATATTCGAAACTATTTTTAGCTTCTGAGAAAATAGCACAATCCCTATATGGACCTCTCATTACTGCGATTTTAACGATGACTACCATTTCTTTTTCTTCTATTATGGTTGTGTTAACGACTTATTCTTCACAGTTTTCACCTAGAACACTGCAGGATTTTATATCAGATCGTTTTACTCAACATGTACTAGGTATTTTCGTGGCTGGCTTTGTTTTTGCTTTGTTCAACATGCTGTTCTTGACAGGGAAAGACGAAAGGCTCTTGTTATCCCCTGTTCTAACGGTAGTGATCGCTGTTATTTGCTTATTGTTCTTTGTTTTATTTATTCATCACTCTTCTTCTTTTGTACAAGTTAGCAATTTGATCGAGAAAATCACAAGAGAAACGTTGGCACTGCTCGATACGAAAGAAGAGATGATTGCTGGAGAAAAGTTTGAGGATTGGGATGATTGGGAGAAGCATGAGCTTAGAGAAGGTGATGGCATTCCAATCTATAGTGAGAAAATGGGGTACATTCAACAGATTCAGTATGAAAACCTTGTTGAACAGTCAAAACAAGATGACCTCATCATTAGGTTGAATGCCGTAGTAGGTCAATATGTGAGACGAGGCTCTTTACTTGGGACGGTATGGGTGAATGGAAATGATACTTTTAAAAAGAGTCCTATATTAAATCTAATAAAAATCGGTTCAGAGAGAATCAACACTCAAGATCTTGAGTTTTCAATTCAAAAACTTGTTGAAATTTCATTACGCGCAATTTCTCCTTCTGTTAATGATCCTCACACTGCAATCAACTGTACTAATCGTCTTGGATCGATCTTACATCGTATAGGTGAAGTATATCGACCGAAAGAAGTCTTTTTTGATTCAAATAAAAATTTGCGGGTTATGACTTCTCCAAAATCTTTTTTTCACTATCTCTATAAGTCCTTTTATTTAATAAGACATTATGGCAAGGGTGATGTATCGGTTATAAACGGTGTTCTCGAAGCGTTGATCTTAACAGCAGAAGGACAAAGAGAAGAAATCAAAAGTGATATACGTAAATTTCATGCTTATATTATGGAAGGAATCGATTTCGAACAATATCCTGAGCTAGATAAAGAATTGATAACAACTACCTCGGACTATTTAACAGAGATATGTAAGAAGTGATAGAGAAGAGCTAGAAAGGATGAAAATATGGGGAAAGAACTAGCACCCGTTTCGGGAAGCGAGAGGATTCATTCAATAGATGCGATGAGGGGATTTGCACTGTTGGGCATTTTTTTAGTGAATATGATTGATTTTCACTCTCCATTTATCTACATCGACAACCTTCATTATTGGGGAAATCAGCTAAATCAATGGTCTATGATCTTTGTTGATTTCTTCGCTCAAGCAAGCTTTTACCCACTTTTTTCATTTTTGTTCGGGTATGGCTTCATCCTATTTAGAAGTCGTGTATTGGAGAGAGGTGCTGCATTTTATCCATTGATGCTAAGACGCCTCCTATTCTTAATGTTGCTAGGGGTCATTCATTTCACTCTGATTTGGCATGGTGATATTTTATTTACATACAGTTTATGTGGTTTTGTCCTTCTTTTATTTATCCGATTGCGAGGGACAAGACTACTTCAAATAGGAGTTGTTCTTTGGCTTATCTATGCCATTTTCTTGTTCCTATTGATGTTACCACTAAGTGCTGTTGAATTTTCGAGTCATCAGCCAATTGCGATTCAGGAATCGATCGAAGTATATGGATCTGGTAGCTTAGTAGAAATCATGCAACAAAGAATTGAGGACTGGGCTTATGTGAACGGAGGCTGGAACGCACTGTTTCTATTATTTGTGATTTTACCTTTCTTCTTATTTGGAGCAGGATTTGCGAAAAAGGGATGGCTGAGCGGTGATGTTGCTAACTCTCCACTTATAAAAAAACTACTTATGTTAGGTTCTGTTGGTTTTGTCATAAAGTTTCTTCCGTATGTCACAAGTTCATATGCATTTATACATCTCCAAGATTCGTTCGGAGGTCCTCTTGTTTCACTATTTTATGTAGCCCTTTTTGTATTGCTCTACCAGAGAGGTAAGAGGATGATCGTTTTCGAATGGGTAGGAAAACTTGCACTTAGTAATTATTTGTTCCAGTCCATTGTTTGCACACTGATCTTCTATAATTATGGGTTAGGTTTTTATGGGGAAGTTGAAGTGATTACAGGTATTCTCCTATTGGTAGTCATCTATATTGTTCAAATCGTATTGAGCAAAATATGGCTGAATTCATACAAGTATGGTCCGCTAGAATGGATCTGGAGACTAGTAACCTATAAAAAAAGCTTTTCGATAAAAAGAAATGAGGGATAGCGATGAAGGTCATTGAAAAAGCGGTTGAATATGCTGCAAACGCACATGATAAGCAGTATAGAAAAAAATCAAACCTTCCATATGTTTCACATCCTATCACAGTTGGCTTTTACTTACTTAAACATGGAGTAAGGGAGGAAGTAGTAGCTGCTTCTATTCTTCATGATGTGTTAGAAGATACGGCGACGACTTATTTAGAACTCGAAGAAGCGTTCGGTGTCGAAATTGCAAGATTAGTTGAAGGATGTTCTGAACCAGAGAAAAGCATGGTGTGGGAAGAACGTAAAAAGCATACGATCGATTATTTAGAAAGTGCCTCTTTTGATATTAAGCAAATTGCTTGTGCTGATAAACTACACAATTTGCGGACTATCCTCATCGAGTTACAAAACGATGGGGACCTCGTTTGGGAGAAGTTTAGCAGGGGCAGAGAGAAGCAGCGTTGGTATTATAGATCTGTTCTAGAGAGCTTGCTAGCAAACCTATCTGACGAGCAATCAAAATGGGAGTTGTTCAAGGAATTAGAAGAAACCATCGATAAGGTCTTTGAGAAAGAATCATAAATTAAGTGATTAGCTTTCCTATTCAAGGGTAATGGTAACCATACCCAAATTTAGTTGGTAGGAGGCTCTATATGGAAATTATTCTTTATGTGGCAGTTGCAGTCATAGCGCTAGCTTTTGCTATCTTAAGTATTTTTCTGATTAAAGTATTGAAATCTACGAATGCTACTCTTTCTAAAACTGCTGAAACGATTGATTCTGTGCAAGGTCAGGTTGATGGGTTAACGAAAGAAACAACTATTTTGCTCCATAAGACGAATATTTTAACTGACGAGATTCAAGAAAATGCCGCAAAGTTCAGTCCAGCCTTCGATGCTGTGAAGGATACTGGTGAATCTTTAAAGAAACTTAATAGCTCTTTTGCAAAAATCAGTCATTCTTTTGAAAAAGGGGTAGAATCAAAGCAGGGAAACACTGTCAAAGTAGCGAATTGGGGTAGTACTATCTTAGGATTATGGGAACAGTATCGTCTTAAGAAGTCGTACACTCAATCTGTTAAGGAGGATGGTTAATTATGAAGAAAACGGATTCTGAACACAAAGTCGATGTGAAACACGAACCTGCCCTACAAGGTCAAGACTCTGGTGAGAGAGAAGTGATTCGAATCAATAAGTCTCCTAAAAAACAGGATAATCAGAAGAAAGGACCAGCAATTGCTGCTCTTGCTGGGACTGTAGTCGGCGCTGCTGCGGGTGTACTATTGGCTCCTAAATCTGGGAAGGACCTTCGTAATGATATCAGTGAAGGGGTTACGAAGGCAAAAGACAAAAGTGTTGAGGTAACTGGGAATGTGAAAGAAAAGTCGACTACATTCGCTCAGTCTGTAAAAACAAAATCGAATGACCTTGTCGACAAAGTGAAAAGTCGAAAGAAGAATAGTGACGTTGCTAAGCAAGAAGAAGCCATTGTCCCAAACGGATACACGAAGAGAAAAGCTTCTGAACTCGATGAAACAGAAGTCCCAGTCTCAGCAATGGTAGATCACGATGTCGAAAAGATGATCGTCGAAACGTCAGGTGCTGAAACGATGGATGATGTGATTCAACAAGATGTGGAACGAACGCTCGAAAGAGACCCTGATTCTCCAGAAACATTGGATGATGCAGCAAAACTTGAACTCGAACGAACATATCGTAAATAAATGATTGATAGGAAAAATCACACCTGGTTCGCAGGTGTGATTTTTATTTTCTATTGATAAGATGTCTAACTAAATCATTGTGGTAACGTATAAGGACAAAGAAGTTCTCTAAGAAGAAATGGGCATTACATTTAGATTGGAGGGATTCAATGAATTTAACGATCAAGAAGATGGACGTTGAAGGAGCTAAACAAACACTAAGTTGGAGATACGAACCGCCTTATGACTTTTATAATAACGAATTAAATGAAGAAGAAATAAACGAACGACTAGATGGTTCCTATCGATTACTAGTTAATGAAAATAACAAAGTAGTGGGCTTCTTATGTTCAGGTGAAGCAGCTCAAATTCCGGTTGGGCATAATTATGGAGTATATCCTGATAAATTTATAGATATTGGTCTTGGGATGGATCCTGATTATACTGGAAAAGGGAATGGATATGAGTTTTGTAGAATTATCATGAACGATATAAAAGAACAGTATGTTGGAATGCCGATTAGACTGTCCGTCGCAACATTTAACTTTAGAGCCATTCATTTATACGAAAAATTAGGGTTTAAAAAGAAAGACGCATTCACTACTGACTATGCAGAGTTCATTACGATGATAAAAGAAGATTAACGCGAGCGTACATGACGAGGTAAAACTAGTGGAGGAATAGTTTTGTTACAGCAAAAAAGCAGGTAGATACCTGCTTTTTATGATGGATGTATAGAATTTACTCGAGTAGCTTTTGACACAACATTACGAGCTTTAATTGCTTCTTCTTGATCTTGTTTTGCTTTGTTTTCAATTTCCTTAATGTGCTGTTTCGAAGGACCAATCATGATCGCATATTACCTCCTATTATATGTTAGTAGGCAATACCCCCTGATGTCGTAATTAAAACTAGAATGACTGATAAAGTAATAAAATGGTAAAATAGACGGTTATACTTTTATAACATGCCACGAATTCTTAATAAGGAACGTCTGAAGGGCGAAAAAGTGCGATAAATGTAGTCTTATGACTAGTTTCGACGAAGTTATTTCCAGGATTCTAATTTTAGTGCACAATAGTGATAACGAAGGACAAGACGTGAGATTAAATAGCAGAGGTGGCATACGAATGAATAAAATTCTGATTGTTGATGACCAGTATGGAATTCGTATTTTGTTAAGTGAGCTTTTTAGGAAGGAAGGCTTCATAGCCCTTCAGGCACCGAATGGCATTACAGCGATTGAGCTAGTGAAGCAAGAAGATCCTGATCTGATTTTATTAGATTTGAAGATGCCTGGGATGGATGGGTTAGAAGTATTTAAGTCTCTAAAGAAGTTGGACGAAGACGTTCGGGTTATCTTTATGACAGCTTACGGTGAGCTTCAGCTCGTAGAAGAATTCATGAATCTAGGTGCAATCACACACTTTGCTAAACCATTCGATATTGAGGAAGTCTGTCGAACAGTCAAAAGGGTCCTTCAAGAAAATTCTAAAGAAATGACGTCATCTAAATAATATGTAAAAAGACCTGCTATTTCTAAGCAGGTCTTTTTGTTTGAAAAATTTGTCTAGTCATTTTTCGAAACCTTTACCTTGATTTGCCGTATTAGTTGTTAATGATAAGAAGGGGGAGTGTGAGCATGAACGATCATGAAATCGATTTTACGTTGTACGGTGATGATATGCAATTTGTAGAAGTAGAGCTTGACCCCGGTGAAACGGTTATTGCAGAAGCGGGTAGTTTGATGATGATGGAAGATGAGATCGAGATGGAAACGATCTTTGGTGATGGAAGTGGGCAGCGTGGAATGATGGGCAAGTTGTTCAGTGCAGGGAAACGAGTACTGACTGGAGAAAGTCTCTTCATGACAGCTTTCACAAATCAGGGAACTGATAAGAAACATGCGTCTTTTGCATCACCTTATCCAGGTAAGATCATTCCTATGGACTTGAGTGAACTGAATGGAAAGGTGATCTGTCAAAAAGACGCTTTTTTAGCTGCTGCTAAAGGAGTGTCTGTCGGTATAGAATTCCAAAAGAAAATCGGAGCCGGTTTCTTTGGTGGAGAAGGCTTTATTATGCAGAAACTTGAAGGGAACGGGATGGCTTTTGTTCATGCGGGAGGCACCATTCATAAAAAAGAGCTTAAAACAGGTGAAATATTACGTCTGGATACCGGGTGTCTTGTCGCGATGACAGAAGAAGTTGACTACAACATTGAGTTTGTTAAAGGTGTGAAAACAGCTCTGTTTGGAGGAGAGGGATTATTTTTTGCAACGTTGAAAGGTCCAGGCACAGTTTGGGTGCAATCCCTTCCATTCAGTCGATTAGCAAGCCGTGTTTTCGCTGCTATGCCACAAGCAGGTGGAGCAAAGGGAGAAGGAAGCATGGCAAAGGGCTTGTTCGATATGTTCAATGGTGATTGAGTAAAATAAAGCTGGCAATAGGGTAATCCTATTGCCAGCTTTGTTTTATTTACGTCTAACTTTCTTTTTCTGAGACTCATTTTTTCTAGTTACTTCAAGACCTAGCTTATTTGTAATCTTCTCAAGATATTTTTCTTCTCCAGGAAGCAGGAGAGTAACAACATGACCTTCGTTACCCATTCTTCCGGTACGACCAGAACGATGTACGTACGTTTTTGAATCCTCTGGTAAATCATAATGAAACACGTGTGTGATGTTCTCGATATCAAGACCACGTGCACCAAGGTCTGTTGTAATTAACAGTTGAATCTCTCCTTTACGGAATTTATTCAACACGTTTTTTCGTTCTGTTTTGTTTGTAGAGCTATCCAAAACATCAAAGGAAATTTTCTTCGTAGCAAGGATCTCTTTAAGGCGTAATAAGAATTTACTATTGTTAACAAACGCTAGCGCCTTAACACCATCTTTCTTAGATAGTTTTCTTAGTAATTCAGGCTTCTCACGTCGATTTGTAACATAGTAGCTATGTGCTACAGCTTCTTTCTCTTCTTTTGACGCTTTGATGGTGAGATGAGATGCATTTTCAGATAGCTTCTTTGCTTGCTGCGTTACTTTTTCAGATAGAGTTGCTGAGAAGAAAAGCAGTTGACAATCACGCTTCGCGGACTGACAGATAAACGAAACGTCATCCATTGTAGATGGATGAAGCACTTGGTCGGCTTCGTCACATACGATGGTTTTCACTTCATGCATTTTGAGTTTCTTCATGTCGATTAATTCCGCTACGCGGTTAGGTGTACCTACAATTATTTTTGGGTGCTTCTTCAACTTTTCAACTTGGCGCTTTATTGCAGCTCCTCCGATCATAGATGCAGCGCTCATACCACTACCTTCAAGAAACTTTTGAGCCACACCGAATACTTGCATTGCAAGTTCACGCGTTGGTGCAAGTATGATTGCTTGAGTGTGTGTAATATCACTTTGTAATTCCTGAATAACAGGTAGAAGGTAGGCTAACGTTTTTCCTGTTCCGGTTGGTGCTTCAACAAGTAGATCCTCACCATTCAGAATACGAGGCATTGCTTGTTCTTGAACAGGTGAAAGTTGGTCAAACCCAGCTTCTTTCCAATTATTCAAGAGAAATGGGTGTTGTTCGAACATAGTCATATGGATACTCCTTTTATTATCAAGTGAACTTATTTTAACATATATTGTCCATCTCAGTATCCTTCGCATATGTGCGATTTATTTACCCAATACTAACGTCATGAATCGTAAGGAGGGCCTCTGAAATGAAAAAAGATAAAAACGACATGCAGTCTCCTGTTTTTGATGAAACACAACCACATCAAATTGATGCCCCGTCCTTTAAAGGTACAGGTATAGAAATGCAAGCTCCTTTTGTAAACCGCTATGGCGTCGTGATCGGCGATAGTTTGTATGACTCCTCTGATTCTCCTCTTAATAATTGGAGTGATGAGGTAGATCCAGCCATTATGGCTGGAGATGAATGGGTTCACCCAACGAATGATATAGGGTGGAATACAGAAGAAAATCATGAAATGTTACATCAAAAACGCGCCGAGAACGGATTTTTACCTCATGACACTCATGATGCAAGCTATATGAAAGACTAGGATGTTTGATGGATAATCATGAGGGAATGAAGATGGCAAGGAGGTCGAGCTCATGAATGGTTATTTACTTAGAAAGATGGCCGTATATATCTTAATTGCAGGTCTTGTCGTCGCATTGTTCATCGGAATCACTCTCGGAAATTACTTGCCAGATTATGCTTCGATTCAAGAGCCGCATCCTCTTCGGTGGATCTTTGCTTTTGGAGCTTTTGGGGTTAGTGGTATCATTTCATCAATTATGTATACAGGTGGCGTAATCGCTGGAATCATTGAACGAAAAACTTAGTAAAATGGATAAGGAGCGCATCGAATCGATGCGCTCCTTCTTATGGGTTAATTTAACGATCGTTAATTTATTAACAGTAACTCCTTCATTGCCGCGGTAAACATACCATCGAGATCTGTTGATCTCTCAAACAACGAAAGCCCTACCTCTCTTTCATCCTTACGGCTCCGAAGCCGCGCCAGTGTGAGTGAGCAGGATCAACAGCAATTGTAGTATGGCCATTCACTTGATGTAAGCCAATTTGAAACATGCTGTTCATACCTTTCCAGTTATGAATTTAAGTTCTCCTAATGTTAAAGGAGCTAGTTGTTAATACGGGAATTTCGAGATCCCAATTTCTTATTATACACTCTTGAGGGAAGATGTCAATGTTTAGGCTGTTTATTTTTTCCTATTGAGTGTGCTAGAACGCCTAGTGCAACACCAAGACATGCTCCGCCAGCTACCTCAGCAGGTTGATGTCCGAGAAGTTCGTTAAGCTCTTCTTCTCTTCTTACATGCAGAAGGTCAGGATAATGGCCTGATAATAATTCGATATCTTCATCAAGGTCATTTACTAATTGAGCTATTTCACCAGTATGCCTTCTAATTCCCTGGGCGTCGTACATAACGATGACCCCGAAAACACAAGCTAGCGCGGTTTCGATCGATTCTTTACCAGTTTGTAATGCAGTATAAGTTGCTAGTGCAGAGACACCGGCTGAATGGGAACTCGGCATTCCACCTGTTTGAAAAAGTGGACGCCAATCCCATTTATTGGACTCTTTCTTGTGAGTGAGTATTTTCATGCCTTGCGCTAATGTAATGGCAGATAATGCTGTTATGATTCCTCTATTCAACGTATTCACCTCAATCATAGTCTCCCTTACAAAAGGATGTAATATGTTGAGTCTGTTGTGAAATAATAAATTAAAAACGGAGGGATCGACAATGAATATTAACCAAAAAGATGCGATGTTGATTCAGAAAGCATTGAGAGCTCTTCAAAACGAAGAAAATGAATCAGAGTATTCGAACGTACTTACTAGACTGACGAACAAGCCTGGAATGAACGTTGATCTAGAATCGTTTATGAATGATGCTACAGATTACAATAAGCTGATGAATTAGAAATACTGCCAGGGTCCTTTAGGCCCTGGCCCTTTTTATGTAAATGGGAACGATAACTAGTCCTCCTCTCAGTATTTCCACATACCATATTTAGGAAGAAGTGTGGCACATTAAAAGGAGTGAGGAAAATGGCAGAAAACCTTAAGTATGCCATTACTAGGGATTATATAAGTAAGGGGAAATCTAGGCCACAAGAAAAAAATAACGGAATAACATTCATTGTTGCGCACGACACAGGTAATGCTGGTTCCACAGCATATGCGAATCGCGCATATTTTGCAAAAAACGTTGTTTCAGCTTCAGCACATACGTTTATTGATGATGATGTTATCTTAGAAATTATTCCATTAGATGAAAAAGCATGGCATGTGCGCTATGTTGTAAACACGGATAATGTTTTATTTAATGGTGATGCGAATGATCATGCGATCGGTGTAGAACTGTGTTGGGGCGGAAGCATTACGTTTCGAGAAGCGTATAGTCGGTACGTTTGGTACATCGCTTATCTATGTGACAAATTTAAGTTAGACCCAGAGTCTGATGTTGTTGCACACTCTACATTAGATCCTACAAGAAGAACAGATCCACAGAACGCTTTGAATCGTTACGGCGTAACATGGGCAGAATTCATTCGTGACGTGACAGCTTCCTATCATATGCTCGATGGTTCTGATGTTATAGACATCATTCCAACACCGCCTCCTAAAAACGTTTTACTTATCAGCTATGGTGATCGCGGGGACGAAGTGAAACGAATTCAAAACTATCTGATCAATGCGGGTATGAATCTGCAGGAATATGGTGCAGACGGAATTTTTGGGAGAGAAACGGAACTGGCTGTTAAGAAGTTTCAGAGGTTGTATGGTCTTAGTGAAGATGGAATTGTAGGCCCGATCACGCTAGCTGCTTTAAAGAAAGCTCCAAAAAGACCTACATCCCAAGCTCCTGTAAGACCTTATCCTGGTCACTATGTCATGATAGGGGATCGTGGAAAAGATGTTGAGGCAATCCAACGTGCCGTCAATGTTAAGCCAGATGGCATTTTCGGTCCCGTTACGAGAGACGCAGTAAGGAGTTATCAATCTAGAAAAGGATTACTTGTAGATGGAATCGTAGGACCAAGAACATGGAACGTAATGTTCTAATCGCTAAAACGCCGCCCCTCATTCGAAGGGCGGCGTTATTTTTATTTAGGAACGTTTAATTCAGGAACCCATTGACTCATGTGCTGATTTATTTCATCAAGTAACTCAGGTTTAGATTCATTCAGCGGTTTTACAATGTAACCTTTCTCTACAAAAGTTGGGAAGAAGGATGGTGAGGTCACACGAACGCTCGTCTCACCTCTAAACTTCTTCTTTTCGATATCTAAGGTAAGAATACCACCTATATCTTTATAGTTATTTTTTTGGCCAGATAAGAAGTTGCCTAGAGAGTAGGCTACAAAAACCTTTCGATCATCTGTCGTATCGATCCATTCTACGGGTTGAAGAACGTGAGGGTGATGACCTAGGATAATGTCGGCACCTGATTCTGCTATAAATGAAGACAATTCTAGCTGAAAGTTATTCGGGAGCCTTTCGTATTCATTTCCGAAGTGCATGCTGACAACCACCGCATCTGACATCGATTCAGCTTCTTGTATATCTTTCGCAATCTTTTGTTTGTCGATATAGTTGACCAAGTAGGGCTTGTCTGCCGGGGGACGAATGCCATTTGTACCATATGTATAAGCTAGAAAAGCTACTGTGATATCATCTTTTTTTATCGTTCTGATGTTTGATTGATCTTCTGGTGAAAGGTAACTTCCTGTATAAAGCATTCCAATCTCATTCCAGTGCTTAAAGGCATTTTGTAATGCTTTTTCACCACGGTCAAGCGTATGATTATTTGCCATAGAGACGATATCAACACCGCTTTCTTTTAGGGCGTCTCCGACTTCTTGTGGGCTATTGAAACTTGGATAAGAAGATAAACCGATTGAAGTACCACCGATGACTGTTTCCTGGTTTGCGAACGTAATATCTGCCTTCTCCATCTCAGATTTCACAGCTTCAAGCATCGGCATAAAGTCATATCCGTTGTCTGTTTTAGCATTTTCATAGACCCGGTCGTGAATTAGAACATCTCCAACTGCTGAAAGACTTATTGAAGAAAGCGATACGGTATTGTCTTCAGTTACAGCAAGATCGTCACGATAGGATGACAGGTTTTTGGGTTCTGAAAGTGATTCCCCTCCAGTAGAAAGTAAAAGAAATGTCACACTAGTAGCGAGAAAAACAACTAGCGCACAAATAACGATAAATTTAGTTTTCATTGTTTTCACCTTTGTAATAGATTTAAACGATACACTTATTATATGGTATCTCTATAAATAGTCCTAATTCTTTTCAAAAAAAAAAGACGCGACTAGTCGAATTGTGACTTTTGTCGTGTCTTGTATTAAGAGGATCTAGGGTTACAGTACAAAATTGAGATCATCAAATTTTCTAGGAGATTTGCTTGGGTGTTCAAGGTATTCGGACAGTACTGGTACAATCGATTTGTTGTAGATTCCGTTTATCATTGATTTTTCAAAAAGAATCACGTCAGGCTTCGATTTTAAGAATTCTTCAATCGGTGTTTTAAGATCTAGATTGTGAAATGATGTTTCGAAATCAACCACGATATTGTTCTGGTAACTTGATAGGGATAGGCCAGCATGCAGCTCTCCCAAAATACCTGAATGCTTATAGTACTCCGTCACGATACGTATGTCTCGTGGTGTGTGAGGTAAGATGATTTCAGGATGATTAGAGACGATCATGATTTCTTCTGTGAAAGGTCTTGTGATCATGAGGAACTCATCTAACTTCTTTTTATAGTGAGCAGTGTTTAGGCGTTCACTATTTTTGTCATCGATTAGCAATAAGCCAGTGACCATTTTTTAACCTCCTATGGTTTATTTTCATTTAGTTTAATCGCTTTATCCCATTCTAGATGTGTATTTCGTCACACCCTGATCGGAAGGTGTGATTATTGTCACACCTTAAATTCAAGGTTGCTGGTATACTAAATTTAAGATGAGATGGAACGAAAGGAGTTCGGATAATGGAGTGCCCAATGATTTCAAAAAACACGGCTGGCTACAATACTCAGTCCTTTGCTTCTGAAAATTTCTTAAAACTAAAAGGTGTTATGTATGAGAGGCATGTGCCTCGTGGTGAGAAGATTTATTGGGAAGGTGAAGAATGCGAACATATTTACTTTCTTAAACAAGGTGCGGTGAAACTAACAAAGAGTTCAGATGAAGGAAAAGAACTCGTGCTGTATTATTTTCAATCTGGAGATTTATTTGGTGATTTGAAAGATGATGTTCACATAACGAATAGTTATACTGCAGAAGCAATCAGCGATTGTACTCTGGGTGTTATCCAACAAAAAGATCTTGAAACGCTTCTCTGGCAAAATGGTGATTTAGCGATCGATTTTATGAAGTGGCTCGGTTACATGCAGCGCTTTTTACAAACAAAACTTCGAGACCTCTTGTTCTTTGGTAAAAATGGCGCTCTTGCTTCTACGCTGATCCGTATGTCCAATACGTATGGCGTAGCGGAAGGCAACAAAGTGCGGTTCACAAATCGCTTAACGAATTCAGAGCTAGGAGACTTAATTGGCTCTACGAGAGAAACAGTCAATCGAATGTTAAACCAGTTGAAAAGAGAAGAGATCATCGACTATGAAGGTGGCGTGATTACGATTAGGGATATGGACCGGTTAAAGGCTATTTGTCATTGTGAAGGATGTCCTAGCAGCATATGTCGATTGTAGATTGTAGGGTGTAAGAGATATTTTTCTCTTATACCCTCTTTTTTTGTGTGAAATTAACCATGTTTGTGATAGATGTCACAGATGCGATTACTTCCATCTCCTAAACTAAGAGTAGACATTGAGTTAGGGGGGAGAGAATTGAAACTAGTTGATAGTAAAAGTGAAGCTCACCGTTCAGTAAAGGTTGAGAAAAGTGAAGAAGATCTTAAAGGAACAATCATTTCTGTCTTTATGGTAGGTGGTTTTATCGTTCTATCATGGGGAGCTGTTTACTGCTTATATGTAGCGAGGTTTTAATCAGGGGGGAAGCATATGCACATTCATAAGTTTGAAAAAATCTGGTTAATTGTCGGAAGTGGAACATTAGTTGTCTTTTTACTAATTATCGGTATCAATGCATTTGCGATGGGTCACACACCGCCTAGTGATGATGAAATTTTAGATCCCCAAGAAGTCGATATTACGGCTCCATTCGACGAACCAGGCTTAAAAAAGATTGGTGAAAATGAATACGAATTAGTGATGATTGCTCAAGCATTCACATTTCAGTCTGTTCAAGACTTGGAAATTCCAAAAGGAGCGACTGTTCATTTTACAGTCACGAGTAAAGACGTTGTGCATGGATTTCAGATTCCAAAAACGAACGTGAATATGATGATCACTCCTGGACACGTAAATAAAATTACTCATACGTTTGACGAAGTAGGTCAATTTTTAATTTTATGCAATGAATATTGCGGAGTCGGACACCAGGCGATGGGTGTACCTCTGGAGGTGATCGAATGATAAGTCAAGTTGTTGATCGTGCGGATGCAAAGCTTAGTATGGCACACATTTATGTTGCCTTCGCAGCGGTACTACTAGGAGGGATTGCTGGGCTGCTTCAAACTCTTGTAAGAAGTGGAACGTTTCAGCTGCCTGCAGGAATAGGTTATTATCAATTACTCACAGCTCATGGAATCTTACTTGCACTTGTTTTTACTACCTATTTTATTATTGGATTCTTTTACGCTGGTCTCAGTAGAACGTTAGGGAAGTTTTACGATCAACCGTTTCGAATGGCATGGCTTGGGTTTGTCGTTATGACGATCGGAACTGTCTTAACGACCGTTATGATTTTATTAAATGAAGGAACTGTGCTTTACACATTTTATGCTCCGTTGAAGGCCTCTCCCTTGTTTTATATTGGATTAACGTTCTTTATTATTGGTACTTGGTTAGCAGGCGGAGCAATGTGTAGTCAGTACTATATTTGTAAAAAGGTATCCAAGAAAAAACTCTCTCCACTGTTTGCTTTTATGGCGATCATGACGATGGTTTTATGGTTTGTCGCAACAATCGGTGTAGCTGCATCTGTACTCTTTCAATTTATTCCTTGGTCATTTGGATGGGTGGATGGCATCAACATCTTACTTAGTCGTACGCTGTTTTGGTATTTTGGTCATCCTCTCGTTTATTTTTGGTTACTTCCTGCGTACGTGTGTTGGTATGTCATTATTCCTGAAATCATCGGAGGAAAAATATTTAGTGATGCTCTAGCACGATTATCATTCGTTTTATTTCTACTGTTCTCAATCCCAGTAGGTTTTCACCATCAGTTACTAGAGTCAGGAATTTCTCCGTTCTGGAAATTTTTACAGGTAGTCTTGACCTTTATGGTTATCGTACCTTCTTTGATGACAGCATTCTCATTGTTTGCTACGTTTGAGATCTCTGGTCGTAAAAAAGGGGCGTCCGGATTGTTGGGATGGTTTAAAAAGCTTCCTTGGAAAGATGCACGCTTTTTTGCACCTATGGTCGGTATGCTGATTTTCATTCCGGCAGGTGCAGGAGGCATCATCAACGCAAGTAACCAGATGAACCAAATTGTTCACAACACGTTATGGGTAACTGGACATTTCCACCTTACCGTTGCTTCTAGTGTCGCATTAACGTTCTTTGGAATTGCGTACTGGTTGATTCCGCACCTGACTGGCAGGGTTCTAACGGGACGAATGCATAGTCTAGCAAACTTACAAACGATTCTTTGGGCTGTAGGAATGTTCTTCATGTCAGGTGCGATGCATACTGTTGGGTTGCTCGGTGCTCCTAGAAGAACAGCTTACACAACGTATCAAGATCACCCGGATGCTCTAGGATGGATTCCATATGAAGTGACGATGGCACTTGGGGGCTCAATATTATTTATTGCTATTCTATTATTAATGTTTATTCTGAGTGATCTTGCATTTTTTGCTCCAAAAGGAAAAGAAGACTTCCCAATCGGAACAGTTGCCGATCGAGCTGAAAGAACACCAGTGATCCTTGAAAATTGGAGGCTTTGGCTGACAGTAGCCACGATTCTCATTCTCGTTGCATACACTGTTCCGGTTGTGCACATGATTGAGCACGCACCGCCAAGTTCCCCAGGATTTAAGTTTTGGTAACTAAAAGCGCTGGTGAAAACAAGCGTTAGAGTGTTGAAAAAGTTTCGGTGTTGCATAGTAGTCGATTATTTCCGCTCCAATTAAGGTTGAGGAATAGATGGATGGTGAGAATCTCTCTCCAAATTCATCTGTTAACCTATAGGGAAGGAATATATTTATTCCCTTCAAGTAGGAGAGACGATTGCGGGCTCGTCGTACGGGCGACCGAGACCGGGGTATTGGTTTCACCTCGGGCTTGGACGTTCGTTCACGGAAAGCATGCGATCCTCATCGACTACGGCACTGGGAGAACAGACTAATGGCATCGTTTTCTCGACAAACTGACGCTGGTTTATACCAGCGTTTTTATCTTTGCTCATAGTTTTGATATAGTATAGAAGAAAATGTGGAAGGAGGATTATATGAAGAAACCTAACATTCTATTTATTGGCGCTGGTCGTATGGCAGAAGCCATTTTTTCTGGACTTAAACAATCAGATCACATTGGCACCGTCACGATCTCTAATCGATCAGATAGTGAAAGACTAGCTCATTTAAAAGATACATATCATGTTGAAACGGCAAAATGGCAGGATGTTGTTTCAAATCACGACGTTGTTATTCTCGCAGTACCTCCTGCAAGTCACCCTGCTGTATTGAAAGAGTTATCAGGCTTTGTGACGAGTCAGCTCATTATTACTGTAGCTGCAGGTATCGGACCAACTCAACTTGAAGAAGCATTACCCCAAAGTCCTGTGGCATGGATCATGCCAAATACTGCAGCTGATGTTAAGGAGTCCATGTCCATCTATGCTTGTGGAAAATGTGTTACTGAGGATGACCGAGCATCCCTGCAACTCATTTTGGACGCAATCGGGGAATCTGAAGAGCTTTCTGAAGAACAGATTCATCAGTTGACCGCTGTCACTGGAAGTGCACCTGCATTTGTTTATCAATTCGCAGAAGCTCTCCAACAAACAGCGAAATCATATGGATTAACGTCAGAGCAAGCAACGAAACTTGTTGTACAAATGATGTATGGATCCGTAGCGATGTTAAAAGACGGTAGGGAAGCAAGTGCTCTCCGCGATCAAGTAACAACGCCAGGAGGAGCGACTGCGGCAGGTTTGGATGTTCTGAAAGAAGCACATTTTGATGAGTTACTTAACGAAGCTGTGCTAGCGGTTAATCGAAAAGCAAAAGAACAAGCAAAATAAAACTTGCTCGGACTAGTCCGAGCAAGTTTTGTTTTTAAAGGATATATGGTCCTAACAAAAGGACGACGATTCCGAGATTAATTCCAAGTTGGTAAGACGTTTTTTGTAATATCGTCCATTCGTGGTCCTGACCAAGTCGGCTGATCATATAGGATATTACAAAAATCACGAGTGGCCATACATAGCCAGCACCCGGGAATATTAAGTAACTCGGTGCAAGATATTGAAATGGTCCATCAAGGATATAAGGTAAAAAGGCTATCTGTGATCCGACGAAAAGCAGAACCATTGTCCATTCAACCCAACGCTTATCCTGCTCAAGAGCAGCAGTGTTTGAAAAATATAGGTACATAAGAGCGAATGCTGGCAGGATAAGAAATCCAAAAGAGAACGCAAGCATCGCAAACATACCCACAATCGCTGAGAATGTGTCGAAAATAGCTAGTTTGATATCTTGGCCACTGGTTTTTGTGCTTTCCTCAATGACTGTTTCTGATGTAGAAGCCCCATGCAATTCGTAACCGGATTTTTCTCTGTCTAACCAAACGATCGCATCTCCTGTTAGACTGATCGGTCTGATTGAAAGTTCATCGCTCGTACTCCGACGAGAAGCTACCCACTCTCCTTCTTCATCCATCTTTGCTTCATAAATACTTACAACAGATTTTTTTGGAGAGATGTTATCGTTTGCGCTGAAGAAAACCGTTGGTTCACCGTCTTTAATTCCGAGTGTAAAATAACTTGGCTTAGAAAATGTATTCCCTGTTTCAGAGTTGTATATTTTGAGAAGCTTGGGTTCAGTTTTTCCTTCCCCTGAACTTTCGGCATAATATGTATTAATGATTTTAGAGCCATTTCTTGTTGCAAAAACGGAATACGTGAAAGCGGTCGTTCCTTCTTTCTCAACAGCTTGAAAGTTAATGTAGTGGTCGCCTGCAACAAGTTTGGTTTCGATAATGAGTTCAGGTGTTTTATCTGACTTAATGTAGTAGATTCTGCTTGTAGTGTCAGTTAGAGCTTGTAGGATGACATTGTCATCTTCTGTTATCACTGCATTTCGAACTTGCTCTTCCTGATCGAATGCCACTTCATTTTTTATTTGTCCGTTCGGTGTAATAAGGTAAAGCGTGTGTTTTGACCATGCTATGGCACCATTGGTTGAGGCATTTATGCCTTCTACTTCGCTTAATACCGGGTTCTCAGATCCTCCCATTGAATGGATGAGCTGGTCTCCGTCTTTGTAGATCGCCTGATCTTGATCAATATAGAAAGAGTAGCCTTCAGGAATGGTGTAATCTAAGTCCTCTGATGTTGCATTTAGTTTTTCATCAACTTTGACTTTTCTTACCGGATCTCCAGGGACATAAATTTCAGTTGATTCTTCCCCCTTTGAAACAAAAACTTCATTGTCTTCAATCGATAACCCTAATTCCATCGTTCTACTCCAGCCGTCGTCAGGTTGCTGTTGAATGGTGTTCAGCTGGTGAAGAAAAACAAATAATAAGATGATAAGACCTGCACCGATAGGTAATCCTAATTTTTTCATTTTTTCCTCCCCCTCATTCCCTCTCTTTGTATATACGTATGAATTTTACACAAGTTTCAAAAAATTAACAATACATGATAAACGAACGACCGAATAAATTGTGAATAAGATGCGTTAACTCTATGTTTCACGAGAGGAGCTATCTTATGAGGAAACGTCGAGTAGAGGAACGAATAGAAGAGTTAATTCGGTTGGCACACTCTTCTCAAGGGGAGGACGGGGCGTTTCGCTACTGTTTCGAAAATAGTCTTTTAACAGACGCAGCTATGATTGTTTTAATCAGAACACTGGAGTTACAGGAAGAAGAATTACTGGAAGCACTAGTAGAGCGTCTTTTAGAACAACAAGATCCTTCGGGGTGCTGGAAACTCTACCATGATGAAGAAGAGGGTAATCTCTCTGCGACTGTACAGGCCTATCACAGCTTATTATTTTCTTGTAAGGTATCGAGCGCAAGGTTAGAAAGCGCGCGGTACTACATCATAAAGAAAGGTGGACTAAGTAAGACAGACTCAATAACGAAAGTGTTTCTGGCTATACATGGTCATATTCCATGGCCAAACTTATACCACTTCCCAATGCTCTTCATGCTCATACCGGAATCATTTCCAATCTCGTTTTATGATTTAAGTTCGTATGCTCGCATTCATTTTGCTCCAATCATTATTATGCAAGATAAAAAGTATACCCTTCAAACGAAGTGGACACCAGATCTTACAGAGCTTGTAAGTAGAGAACGGCACGAGGTTAGAGAGTCCGTACTCCATTTACCTGCTAACTTACTATTTCTTGCAAGAAAAAGAGTGGAACAATACATGCTGCAGCGTATAGAATCTGATGGAACGTTGTTCAACTACGCTACAGCTACGTTTTTCATGATCTATGCGATGCTTGCACTTGGGTATGATCGACACTCACCAACGATCATGAATGCAATGAATGGATTAAAGAAGATGGTGTGGAAGTCTGAGTCGCATCTTCAGAATTCTCCTTCTACGATGTGGGACACAGCTTTAATGTCGTATGTGCTTGATGAAGCAGGTGTTTCAAATGAGTCTCCAATGAGAATTAATTCGGCTAACTACCTTCTACACCATCAGCAAGACCGAAAAGGTGATTGGGCAATTACGAGACCGAACATCGAGCCAGGTGGATGGGGGTTTTCTGAAGGGAACACCTTTCATCCAGACATCGATGATACTTCCGCAGCTTTAAGGGCAATCAAAAGATATATACCTTTTGATGAAGGCATACACTCTGCTTGGCAAAAGGGAACGAACTGGTTGATCAGCATGCAGAACAACGATGGAGGGTGGCCTGCGTTTGAACCTGACCGAAAAGCATTTTTATTAAAAGATATCCCTATTGATGGAGCTGATTCCTCTTTCCCTGATAACTCGACAGCAGATCTAACGGGTAGAACGGTCGAATTCCTATGCAATAGTGCAGGGATGGAACGAACTCATCCAGTCATAAAAAGGGCGATCGATTGGCTTGTGAAAAATCAGAAAGCTGATGGCTCGTGGTATGGCAGGTGGGGGATTTATTATATTTACGGTACGTGGGCAGCACTCACAGGATTAAAAGCTGCTAAAGTAAGAGAAGGTCATCCCACAGTAAAAAAAGGATTGGAGTTTCTTAAGAGTATACAGCGTAACGATGGAGGGTGGGGGGAGTCTTGTTCTAGCAATGTGAAAAAATCGTACGTTGCACTCACTCATAGTACACCTTCTCAAACCGCGTGGGCTGTTGAGGCATTGATGGGTTTTGAAGGAGATACGATCGAAGTTAGAAAAGGCATCGATTATCTTCTTAAGACTCACACAGAAAAAGAACGAACGTATCCAACCGGAGCGGGGTTAGCGGGTAGCTTTTATATTCAGTACCATAGCTACGAAATTATATGGCCACTTCTTACACTTTCGAAATACTTTAAGCTACTCGAAAAATAAAACAAAGTGCGTCAACCGCACTTTGTTTGTCATTCTAATCCTTTTTTCTCAAGTTCCCTAACTTTAATTTCTCCTGTTCCTCGAGGGATTTTGACGGAGTGGACAGTGCTCGCTTCAAGCTCTTTTGCAATCATATCCGTCGCTTCTGAAGGATCAATTTTATCACCACAAGTATATACGTCGATCGAGGCGTACCCATGCTCAGGAAAGCTATGAATCGTGAGGTGAGATTCAGCAATAATGACAGCACCGCTAATTCCCTGTGGTTCAAAAGGATGAAATACGACTTCGCGAATTTCCGCTCCAGAATTGAGTGCAGCTTTAGCGAATGTTTCTTCTATAAAAACCAAATCGTTCAATTTCTCTTTATTACAATTCCACATTTCAGCTATGATATGATGGCCAAGTGTTTCGATGATCCTTGCCTCCCTTGATTTACTCATTATAGTTTCTATAATAAGAAATCTATTTATACAACGTTTCTCCCCTCTGAAAAGAAATGTTAAACTGATTTTGGCTGCCTTTCTTCACTTGAAGGTTATTGTTTGACACCTTATGTTTAAGTGTTTAAACTTAAGAACAAAAAGAGGATTAAAGGAGTAACCGCTATGACATCGATACCTACTTTGGTTGAAAACCATAAAGATTATTTTCATACCGGCGAGACAAAGGAGTATAGCTTTAGAAAGCAGCAGCTTGAAAAGTTGAGGGATGCGATCAGGGAGTATGAGGAAGAGGTACTACATGCTTTGAAAACTGATTTACATAAATCAGAGTGGGAAGCTTATACAACGGAAATTGGATTTCTTCTTGAGGAATTCAAGTTCACGATTAAGCATTTGAAGGAATGGATGAAGCCAGAAAGTGTTAAAACACCTGTGACTCACATTGGATCAAAGAGTCATATTCATTCAGAACCGTTCGGCGTGACGCTCATTATCGCACCTTGGAACTATCCGTTTCAGCTTCAACTTGCTCCACTTGTCGGAGCGATCGCTGCAGGTAATTGCGCAGTATTGAAACCTTCTGAACTTACACCGGCAGTATCACATGTTCTTGCCAAGTTGATTCGAGAGAATTTTGAGGAGAAGTACATTTCGATCGTCGAAGGTGGGGTTCAAGTAAGCACGGAACTGCTAAAGCAGCCGTTCGACCATATCTTTTTCACTGGCAGCGTCCCCGTTGGAAAAATTGTCATGGAAGCAGCAGCGAAACAGCTTATTCCCGTTACCCTTGAGCTAGGTGGTAAAAGCCCTGCTATTGTAGACAAGGATGCAAATCTGAACCTCGCTGCCAAGAGAATCATGTGGGGGAAATTTACGAATGCAGGTCAAACATGCATAGCACCTGACTATCTCTACGTTCATCGCGACGTAAAGAGTGATTTGCTTAAGAAGATGCAGGACGTATTATACGAATTCTATGGTGATGATCCACTATCAGATGAGAAATATGCGCATATTGTAAGTGATAAGCATTTTGAAAGACTAAAGAGTTTTCTTAGCGATGGTGATGTGATAATCGGTGGCCAACATAAAGCTGACGAGAGGGTTATCGCTCCAACGCTACTCGACAATATCTCATGGGAAGATCCCATCATGCAAGATGAGATCTTTGGACCATTGCTACCGATCCTTGAATTTGACGACCTTCAGGACGTGGTCAAGGAAGTACGTAAACGACCGAAGCCACTAGCTCTTTATTTCTTCTCTGAAAGTGATGAGAAGCAGGAATACATTACGGACAACCTTTCTTTTGGTGGAGGGTGTATGAACGATACCCTTATGCACATTGTTTCACCATACCTCCCGTTTGGAGGAGTTGGAACAAGCGGAACAGGTAGTTACCATGGAAAGGCGAGTTTCGATGCATTTTCTAATACGAAGAGTATCGTGAAACAAACGACGAAATTTGATTTCTCTTTCCGCTACCCATCTGCTAAAAACGGGTTGAAAATAATAAAGAAAATAATGGGGTAAGAAGCCCTTACTCCTTTACAATTTCTATAGAAATGGATAACGCTTTTTCTCTTTAGTATCTTAAACTATCGTGATATGATAACAAAAAGCTACTCCCATCTTTTTAGGTAGGGTTACTTTTGATAGGAGGATACAAATGAGTCTTAATAAAGGAATTATTAGTCTTGGGGAAGCGCTGATCGATTTTATCCCTCTAGATATGGAAAATACAACGTATCAAAAAAGTCCTGGTGGTGCTCCTGCAAATGTCTCTGTAGGGTTGTCACGTCTTGGAGCAAAATCTACGTTTCTAGGCAAAGTCGGCGATGACGTACTAGGCCGCTTTCTTAGAGACACATTACGCGATTATGGTGTAGATGTCTCGACGATGATTTTGACTGAAGCTGAGCGAACGGGTGTTGTATTCGTTACGAATGCTGAAGATGGGGAGCGAAGTTTTGACTTCTACATAAACCCAAGTGCAGATCGCTTTCTACATGCAGAGGAAATTGTAGCTGAGGTGTTTGATCAGCATCGTGTTCTTCACTTCGGTTCGATTTCGATGATCAGTGAACCGTCGAGAAGTGCAACAAGGAAAGCAGTTGAGATCGCAAAAGAGAAAGGTCTCCTCATTTCGTATGATCCAAACCTCCGACTTGGTCTTTGGGAGAGTGAAGAACGTGCGAAAGAAATCATCGTGTCCATGCTTTCTGAAGCAGATATCTTAAAATTATCTGATGAAGAGCTGACTTTCATCACTGGAGAAGATGATATTGAGGCTGGGATTAAAAAGCTCTCACACTATCAGATTCCAGTTGTATTCATTACGAGGGGTGGAGAAGGAAGTCTCGTGTTTACTCCTGACTATTCGTTGCAGGTTCCAGCAATGAAGGTAGAGGCAGTAGATACAACGGGCGCAGGAGATGCATTCGTATCTGGCATCTTATATTGCTTTAATGAGTATGAAGGGGAACTTTCAACGTTACCGAAAGAAGACCTGTTAAAAATGACCCAGTTTGCCGGTGTGTCAGGCGCTCTAGCAGCATCTACCAAAGGGGCGATGACCGCACTGCCTACGCTATCTGAGGTTCAAGAGCTTTTAAAGGCTGTTTAACCATCTCGCTTTGCGAGGTGGTTTTTTTACGGGTTGAGTGAGCTAGCTTGTGAGAGAATGGTACGGTACAATCATAGTGGATGACTTAACGGAGGTGCTAATGAAATGAACAAAGACTTTTTACTAGAACTACTTGCAACGCCGTCTCCTTCTGGAGCGGAAATGGAGATCCAGCATAAATGGATGAATTATGTAAGTGAGTTTGCTGATGAAATGCGTACAGATCATGCAGGAAATGTCATCGGCATTTTAAATCCTGAGGCAGAGTTTAAGGTGTTGCTTGCCGGCCATTCCGATGAAATAGGCTTTATGGTTAAAAAGATTGATGATAAGGGCTTTATTCGCGTTGAAAAGCTAGGTGGTATCAGTCATAAGCCAGCGATCGGGATGAAGGTTACGATCTTTGGAACGCATGGAAAATTGAACGGTGTGTTTGGGGTTAACGCAGAACATCATGGTGGCGCTAAAGGCGAATTTACGTTCGATGATCTGTATATCGATTGTGGAGCAACTTCTAAAGAAGAAGTAGAGAAATATATTGAAATTGGTGATTTAGCTGTATATAAAAGGGAAGTTGAGTTCCTTCTAAACGATCGAATCAGTGGTAGAGGACTCGATAACCGAACAGGTTCTTTCATCGTTGCTGAAGTGTTGAAGGAAGTAGCGAAGCGAAATCCGAAGGTTGGTGTTTATGCAGTAAGTACCGTAAATGAAGAAACCAATATGGGTGGGGCTTATTTCGCTGGAGCAGGAATCAAACCAACGATGGCGATCGCATGTGATGTAACGTTTGCATCTGATTATCCTGGTATCGATTCAAGTAAACACACAGATGTAAAGATTGGTGGAGGACCAGTTATCGCGAAAGGTGCGCCGATTAATATTAAGATTAATCAGATGTTACTTGACGCTGCAAAGAAATTAGATATGAAAGTACAATATGAGCTAACTCCTAGAATGACGGGTACAGATGCGGATAAGCTGCGTTTAACTGGAGAAGGCGTTCCGGTTTCCCTGTTGTCTCTTCCTCTTCGGTACATGCATGCTCCTGTGGAAACTGTGAGCTTGAAAGACATGGAAGAAGAAATCGCTCTACTTGTTGAAATGATTGCAACGTTAACGGGAGAAGAAAGTGTCAATCCTTTAACGAAATAATATTGACAATTTTGTGAAAATAGTGCTAAGCTAACAGAGTGAAAAAATACGAAAGGGAGTGTGTGTGATGGAGCATGTTAAGAGAATTGCCTTATTAATTTCATGTGAAAGAGACGCACATTGCCCAGGTGTAATGATTTAATTGCTACAAGGGGTGAGAAGCGTCTTAGACGTGCGCCCTATTTAATGTCTAACGTATATCAGGCATAACCGCGTGCGGTTATGCCTTTTTTTGTTGGGCAATTTTATTGTCATTCACTTGGGTGGTATTGCTGAAAGGATTGGGGGGAAATGGAATGTTCGCAATTTTAGGGAAGTTAAGCTGGTTTTTTAAACAGCATTGGAAGCGGTATACGATCGCAATATTTTTACTTGTGTTCGCGGGGATACTCGAAATGATCCCGCCGAAATTAATCGGTATGGCGATCGATGAAATCAATATTGGAACGTTAACTTGGGATCGATTACAAAATTACCTACTCACCTATGGAGCATTGTTGGTCGCAGTGTATTTTATTACGTACATTTGGATGTATCAGTTATTTGGTGGGGCATTTTTAGTTGAGAGAATGTTACGTTCGAGGTACATGAAGCACTTATTGAAAATGACTTCGACGTTTTATGAGAGAAATAGAACTGGAGATCTTATGGCGCGGGCTACGAACGATCTTAAAGCAGTCTCGATGACGGCTGGATTTGGTATCTTGACACTAGTAGATTCAACAGCATTTATGATAATCGTTCTTGCGACGATGAGCATACTCATCAGCTGGAAATTAACGTTAGCTGCTATCATCCCTCTACCTCTCATGGCTCTTGCTATGAACAAGTATGGAAAAATCATACACAGACGATTCACCGCTGCACAGGATTCGTTTGGAGAGATGAACGACCAGGTATTAGAATCGATCGCAGGTGTTCGCGTGACAAGGGCTTACGTTCAAGAACGTGCAGATCAAAACAAGTTTCGTCGTTTAACAGAAGACGTATTTAAGAAAAATATTGATGTAGCAAAAATCGATGTATTATTCGAACCTACGATCAAAGTACTCGTTGGAATCAGCTATTTGATCGGTCTTGGATATGGGGCATACCTTGTCTTTCATAATGCGTTAACGCTTGGTGAGCTTGTCTCGTTTAACGTTTATCTAGGAATGCTTATATGGCCGATGATCGCAGTAGGCGAGCTCATCAATGTCATGCAAAGAGGAAATGCATCGTTAGATCGTGTGAATAAGATCTTAACCTATGAAGAGGACGTGAAAGAACACAAATCGCCTAAGACTCTTAAGAGTCCAGGCGAGATCACATTTGAGCATGTCACGTTCACTTATCCCTCTTCTGAAGTAAAGAACCTTGAAAATGTATCGTTTACGCTATCAAAGGGTGAAACACTTGGAATTGTAGGCCGAACTGGAAGCGGGAAGACGACACTCCTGAAGCAATTGTTAAGAGAGTATCCTCCTGGCGATGGAGAAGTAAAGATTTCAGGAATCCCCATTCAAGACCTTTCGCAAGAAGCACTTCAGGGGTGGATCGGCTACGTTCCACAAGAACAAATCCTTTTTTCTAGGACGGTAAGAGAAAACATACTTTTTGGAAGAAGCGATGGTACGGAGCATGATGTGAACCGTGTCCTAAGGTTAGCTGACATTCAAAAGGACATTACGACCTTTCCTTCAGGACTCGATACGCTTGTTGGCGAAAAAGGGGTCGCTTTGTCAGGAGGACAAAAGCAGCGTGTTTCCATTGCAAGAGCATTAATGATTGATCCTGAAATATTGATCTTAGATGATGCGATGTCAGCGGTGGACGGTAAAACAGAAGCTCAGATCATCTCCAATATTCGGAACGAACGAGCGGGAAAAACGACGCTCATCGCAACACATCGGTTATCAGGTGTTCAGCATGCAGATAAGATCATCGTACTCGATAATGGAAAAGTGTCTGAACTTGGCACTCATCACGAGTTGATCCAACACAACGGTTGGTATAAAGAACAGTTCGACAGACAGCAGCTTGAAGATAATTTGAAGGAGGTGCTGTAAGTGAATCGACACGTTGGGAAACGCTTAGTTCAGTATGCACTCCGCTTTAAGAAGACGATTCTCATCGCGCTTCTACTGCTTACTGTTGCTGTAGCCGCTGAGCTATCTGGACCGCTGATTGCAAAACGGATGATCGACAAACACATCCTTGGGATCGAGAATCCATGGTTTGAAACGGATCAAGGAGAAGAAGCGGTTAAGTATAAAGGGGAATGGTATAAGCGAAGTGATCATTTCTCAAGCGGTGAAGAAAAAGGAAAAGAAGTTAGAATTCTTCAAGTAGGAAGAAGTTATTATTTTGTTGATGAGCCTATTCCATTCGATGGAGAGAGGACCGTTGAAGACGGGGCTATCACTATTTCAAAGGATAGTAATACGGTTACCTTGGAAGCAGAGAAGCTTACGAATAATGAACTACTCAGCTTTTATAAGCCGGAGTTTCAGCCGCTTATTTGGTTGATTGTTCTTTACTTCGGATTGCTGATATTCGCATCGTTCTTTGAATATGGGCAAGGGCTGTTGTTACAGACTTCTGCTAACAGAATCATTCAGAATATGCGTACTGATGTCTATGCTCAGATTCAAAGGCTGCATATTAACTATTTTGATAACCTCCCGGCTGGGAAAGTTGTATCGAGAATCACGAATGATACTGAAGCGATCCGTGAGCTTTATGTCACTGTACTCGCTACGTTTTTCACTAGTATCATTTATATGACAGGTATCTTTGTTGCTTTATTCTTTCTAGATGTGAAACTGGCGTTCATCACCTTAGCAATTGTACCGATTTTAGTTATTTGGGTGATCGTCTATCGCCGCTTTGCTTCTAAATATAACAAGGTCATTCGTACACGAATCAGTGATATCAATGGGATGATAAACGAATCGATTCAAGGCATATCGATCATTCGAGCATTTAAACGAAGCTCGCAAACTGAAAAAGAATTTGAGACGCTTAACGAAAGTCACTTTACTTATCAAAACAAGCTTTTAAACTTAAATTCACTCATGTCTTACAATCTGGTAAACATCTTGAGAAATATTACGTTCGTTGCCCTCATCTGGTATTTTGGAGGAGCATCATTGACAGCTGCTTCAGTCGTTAGCCTAGGCGTGCTCTATGCATTTGTCGATTACTTGAATAGACTATTCCAGCCTGTTACAAACATGGTGAACCAATTGGCGAACCTTGAACAAGCGCTCGTTGCGGCAGATCGTGTATTTGAACTACTCGATGAAAAAGGGGAAGATGTTGCAGACGGAGAGCTTAAACCATATGAAGGAAATGTTGCTTTTAACAATGTATCGTTTGCATACAAAGAAGAGGAGTATGTTCTTAAGGATCTATCCTTCACTGCCAAAAAAGGTGAAACCGTTGCGCTAGTGGGCCATACTGGTTCAGGAAAGAGTTCGATCATGAACCTTCTATTCCGGTTTTATGACAATCAAAAAGGCACGATCACAATCGATGGTATAGACATTCAATCCATACCAAAGCAACATTTAAGACAGCATATGGCGATTGTATTGCAAGATCCTTTTCTATTCACTGGAACAATCGCCTCAAATGTGAGCTTAGATGATCCTTCGATCTCAAGGGAGAAGGTAGAAAAGGCATTAAATGATGTTGGAGCAGAGGACCTATTGAAAACTCTACCGAAAGGCTACGATGAGCCAGTCATTGAAAAAGGTAGTACGCTTTCTTCAGGACAACGCCAATTGATTTCATTTGCTCGTGCACTAGCATTTGATCCAGCCGTTCTCATCCTTGATGAAGCAACATCTAACGTAGATACTGAAACAGAAATCGTGATACAAAATGCATTGGATACGCTGAAGAAAGGCCGTACCACATTCATTATCGCTCATAGACTTTCGACGATTCGAGAAGCCGATCAGATCCTTGTTCTCCACCAAGGAGAGATTGCCGAAAGAGGAAGTCATGAAGAGCTAATGCAAAAACAAGGTAGGTACTACCAAATGTATCAGCTCCAACAAGGAAAAACGATTGAGCGGGCAGTGTAAAATAAGCCGGGTCCCTACTTAAGGGACCCGGCTTTTCTATACATAAAATCTACCTAGAAGATGGGCGAAACCCTGCTGCTTCTGCATCTTCCTCCGAGCAAAACATTTCTTCTGCTTTTGTTATATTGTAATAAGCGCTATCTTGAACATGGTAAATCTTCTCACCTTCAGAATTAATGTTTCCTTTGATTTTACACTCTTCATTAGGTTGCCCCGAAGGAGCTTTTCCTTGAAAGTCTTCCTCACGCACATAGTCTTCAATGCTCCAAATCCCGACGCCTTCTTTTTGGGCAGTTCTTTGAAGGGATTGGAAATCTTCGAGGTACTTCACATTAGGTTGATAAATATAGGCGACTCTAGCCAGTCCTTTTTCTAGTAGCATTTCATTAAACATCTTTTCATCGATCCATACATAAGCGAGTAAGCGTCCGTACTTATCTCTTTCTGAGATTCCTATTTCTAACTCGATTTCTTCACCTTCGAGCGTTTCTTCTGCAAAAGAAGAAGCTTCTGGTCCGAAGGGTTGAACGGGTTTTGAAGGATGTTTCGTTTCGGGCGTGTCTACAAGTAAGAGTCGAACAGTTTCAGCCTTGCCATCAATCGACACTTTAATCGTGTCACCGTCAACGACTTTCGTTACTTCTGCGGAGATTGTCTTCGGATTTTGTCCTGTTTCAGTTGCACAAGCACTCATAAAAAAGAGTAATATCAATAGGAATGTAATGTTTTTCACGTAAAACTCCTTTGGTTCTTGATTCCAAAATCAATGCATAAACTAAATGGGGGTGATGCGGATGGGTCACGTGTGCCTTTACTGTGAGAAAGAATTACTCTTTCCTTGGGAAAGAAGAAGAATCGTGTGTGACGGATGTCATTATGCTATTTCGGATAGTTATCATGAAGATTATCGTACGATTAGTAAAAGAAACACTGAACAAAAATCCCGTTAGACTCAGCGGGATTTTTTTGTTGGCTTAATACCTTTTAACAGCTAACGTACAGCGGGAGATACAAATTAGATCATCCTGCTCATCCACAATCTTGATTTCCCAAACCATTGTTCTTCTTCCGATATGTACTGGTTCTGCAACCGCAGTGACAATACCATCTTTCTTGCTTTTTAAATGATTTGCATTGATCTCCATTCCAAAAGCAGCTTCGTTTTCTCCGTTTAGATGTAAAGATCCTCCGATGCTTGCGGCAGATTCAGCAAGTGCAACTGAAGCGCCACCATGAAGAAAACCAAGCGGCTGATGGGTATTTGGTCCAACAGGCATTTGAAGAACAACTTTTTCAGGTGTCAATGTAACAGCTTCTATCCCGAGCGCTTCTAATAACGTGTTTTTAAATTCCATGTCATCTCCTCCTTTTACTACTTAACAGTATACAATACAACAGCAATAAAAAAGACAAAAGCCCTTCGGGACTTTTGCCTAAATGATCGTTGCAAGAAACAATCCAATTGCCATAAGTAGGCCGAATTGAGTATGCATTTGTGCAGTGGCCTTCATTGCGGGCATCATCTGAATCGCTTCCGTTTTACCATCAAAAAGCTTAATCGCTTTAAACGCCTTCGGAAGGCTGAGTAACACTAACAGTAACCATAGTGAAGCGTCAATCGTGATGATCATGACCACGATCCATAGGAAAGAAAAGATAAACATCCATTCCAATGATAGGACAGCTTTCTCATGGCCTAATAATATCGCTAGTGTTTTTCGCCCTTTTTCTTTATCGCCTATTCGATCACGGATATTGTTAGCCATTAAGATGCCACCAACAAGCACCGAGATAGGCAGTGATAGTAATACGCTATCGAGTGTAATGACTTCAGCTTGTACATAAAAAGAAAGAAGTACTAAGATAAGCCCCATAAACAGTCCAGCTGCTATCTCACCGAACGGTGTATAGGCGATCGGGTATGGACCACCTGTATAATAATAACCTGCAGCCATACATACAACTCCGATGACTGCGATCCACCATGTTGTTAGCATACAAATATAGACACCTAGAACGATTGCAATTCCAAAAAAGATAAAAGCAAGTTTTAATACTGTTTCAGCTCGCACGCCATCTCGAACGATTGCTCCACCGATCCCAACACTTCCAGCATGATCGAGGCCGCGTTTAAAATCGTAGTATTCATTAAACATATTCGTCGCGGACTGAATCAAAATAGAAGCAACCATCATTGCCATGAATAATCCAAAATGAAACGGGTTATCTTGAACGGCTAGCATTGTGCCGATAATAACTGGAACAAAGGCAGCTGTTAATGTGTGTGGACGAAGCAAACGCCACCATACCTGCCAAGTTGGTTTCGAAGGCGAGTCTTTACCCAGCTTATCTGTGCTGTTTGTTAAACTCTCTTCCATAATAATATGTCTCTCCCTCAATCTGTAACTTCAATAAAATGACCCCTATAACCATTATAGTGTAAAAAAACGGATAAGGGGTGTCAATGTTTAGTTGAGGTATGAATAAAAAATGATCACCTTTGCGCTAGCAAGGTGATCCAGTAAATTCTAATAATATGGGTAAGGATATGGTCTGAAGAACGCGATTCTTCCTAACCCAACCCCTACTAGTCCTCCGAGCAATCCACCAGCAAATGCTCCAAAAAAATACATTCCGGGTCCTCCAGGTTGCTCTGGTCCGCAACAGTTATCTCGCAATGGACGGATATAAACAAATTCATCATCTACTTCTTCAATGTGTCCTCGATGTAGTTCGCCATCGTGACAACGAATTTCGACACATTGTCCGACGTGTTGACGACAAACTCCGTGATAATAATGCCTGGACAAATTAGACCCTCCTTTGTTGACTTTTTATAGACGCTGTGAAATGTCTACATTAACTATCCTATGCTCGTTAATTTTTTTGCTAAGGGCATTAGCGGAGTATCGATATGATTTTTTTCTTGAAGGATAGGGAAACTAACAATAGAATAATCGAATGGTAAAAACCGCTTCGTTGACAGTTTTAGTGGGACAGGTGTATCCTTTAATTAACTGTGGCCGAGGCTGACTCGGTCTGCTTTTGCATGGAAAGAAAGTTGGGGGGAGAAGTCAGTGTCTATTATACAGCATCAAGAACTATATAGCCTGCTTCATCAAGGTGTAAGTGAGGCGAACAAACGGGGAACGTCTGTACTTGTTAGCCAGGTGCTACAAGTAGGTGCTGTCGATCCCCTCTCCTTTTATGCAGCTGGTTCGTCTTTATATAATAACGATCGAACGTTTTGGGCAGACCCTGAAAATGATACAACGATCGTAGGGCTTGGAACGTTAAAAGCCTTTCAAGCTAATGAGGAACGATTCCAAACGATTGAACGTAATTGGAAGAAATTTTTGGAGCACTCTTTAATAGAAGGCGCACCTTCAAGACCTGGAGTTGGTCCTGTATTACTCGGTGGGTTTTCATTTGATCCTGATGCAGCAAGTACTGAGAATTGGTCAGGATTCCCTGAAGGCGGAATGGTCATTCCAAAGCTGATGTTAACAAAAGCTGGAGACGATCTATGGCTAACGCTGAATGCGGTCGTGGATGAGAGTGATCAAGCCGATGAGTTATCTGATCAGCTTCTTCATCACTATAATCGAATTTTGGATATGATGCCTTCCGAACAGGGTGGTTCAACTACAAACTTCACTGTTGAAGAAATCGAACCAGAGCAATGGAAAAACACGGTACGCAGCGCTGCAGCGAATATAAGAGACGGCAAGTTAGAAAAAGTAGTACTTGCGAGAGAAATAAAACTTCGTTCAGAAGTGCCATTCTCTTCTTCTAAAACGCTCGTTAAGTTGAAAGAACAACAAAGTGATAGTTACTTGTTCGCTTTTAATTACAATAATAAATGCTTTATCGGTGCATCACCTGAACGCCTCGTTAAGCGAGATGGACAGCAAGTCTATTCAGCATGCCTTGCTGGTTCGATCGACAGAGGAGATACAGAAAGTGAAGATAAGGAACTTGGAAACGAATTATTGCATGATAATAAAAATCGAATCGAACATGATCTTGTAGTACGAATGATTCGTACAGCAATGGAAGAAGAATGTGAGTTTGTACAAGTACCGTCTACTCCGGAGTTATACAAAACGCCTCACATTCAACATCTATTTACACCTGTCGTTGCGCGGGCTCGTAAAGGGACAAGCTTATTACGGATGGTAGAACGCCTACATCCAACCCCTGCTCTTGGAGGCTATCCACAGCATCAGGCAGTTAAGGAGATTCGACGAGTAGAAGGAATGGATCGAGGCTGGTATGCTGGTCCGGTTGGCTGGATCGATTATCAGGATAATGGTGAGTTTGCTGTCGCTATCCGTTCAGGTTTATTAAAAGGACGGGATGCATCGTTGTTCGCAGGATGTGGAATTGTCGGAGATTCAGATCCACACAGTGAATATGAAGAAACAAAGATGAAGTTTAAACCGATGCTAGCAGCGCTTGGAGGCAACCAATATGAATGATCAACGCATCCTTTCAAACTATGTAGGGGCATTTGTTGATGAACTTTCTCGTTCCGGGGTTAATGATGTTGTCATCAGTCCTGGTTCGCGCTCTACACCATTAGCTATGGTTATAGCAAATCATCCTGAAATCACTTCCTGGGTTCATGTAGATGAACGGTCAGCAGGCTTCTTTGCGCTTGGCATTGCAAAAGCCCAAAAGAAGCCTGTTGCACTTTTGTGTTCTTCTGGTACAGCAGGTGCGAATTACTATCCTGCAGTCATTGAAGCAGCTCAATCAAAAATACCATTGATCATCTTAACGGCAGATCGCCCTCATGAGTTAAGAGACAATGGTGCACCACAGGCGATCGACCAAAATCAACTGTTTGGCAATTTTCCAAAATGGTATATGGAAGCGTCGATGCCAGATGCTTCTCAATCTTTAATTCGATACATAAGAACAGTGGCTTCACGAGCCTCTGCGATCTCTTTACAAGCTCCATCTGGCCCTGTTCACTTGAATTTTCCCTTCCGAGATCCACTCGTTCCTGATTTATCAGATGACACGATCTATCAAGAAGGAAGAGCTAACGACGAGCCTTGGGTGACTGTTCCAGGAAATAGTATAAGGGTTAATGATTTTGAGACTTCTTCTTATATTGAGATGTTGATGAAAAAGAGAGGATTGATCGTAGTCGGTCCACAGGAAGATAAGCGACTCTCAGATGCGGTTGAAAAGCTTTCGGAAGCAACAGGCTTTCCTATTTTTGCAGATCCTTTATCTAACTGTCGGGATATGAATAATCCTATGGTGATCGAAAGCTACGATGCGCTATTAAAAGGTGAAAGTAAAAAACTGAAGCCTGACGTGGTCATTCGTTTCGGAGCGATGCCCATCTCGAAAGCATATTTGCAGTACATCGATAAGTTAGAGGACGTGCATCAGATCGTGGTCGATGAAGCAGGGTGGAGAGACCCAACCCTTAACAGTTCGCACATGGTCGTTGCGTCTCCATTTTCTTTCTGTCAGCAGCTTCTTGAACGCCTTGATAAAGAGCCGAAGCGCGTAGACAATGAGTGGAGTGGAATTTGGCAAACGATCAATAAAAAAGCAATTGATGTTCTTCTTACTGATCAGAGTGAGATGTTTGAAGGGCACGTTTTTAAAGAACTCGCTAATCTCTTATCTGAAGAATCCTTGCTTTTCGTTGGAAACAGTATGCCGATAAGAGATCTCGATAATTTCTTCTTACCAAAGCATGGTTCTCCTACCATAATGGGTAATAGAGGTGCGAATGGAATAGATGGCGTGGTTTCTACAGCGCTAGGCGCGAGCGTTTCATTCGATTCTTCGGTATTGATAATAGGAGATTTATCATTTTATCATGATATGAACGGCTTGTTATTAGGAAAGCTATATGGTTTGAATTTAACAATCATCGTAATGAATAACGATGGTGGAGGCATTTTTTCTTTTCTTCCACAGGCAGAGAAAGAACATGAAAAGCACTTTGAGCGTCTATTCGGCACGCCAACAGGTCTCGACTATCGACATGCAGCTGCTTTATATGGAGCTACATTTGAACGAGCAGCTTCGTGGGAAGAATTTAATGATTTGTTTCATGCTTCAAAGAATCATAAAGGATTAAATATTATTGAAATTCCTACGGATCGAAATCTTAACAAGGTATTGCATAGGGACGTGTTTTCAAAGGTTTCAGAAACAACAAGTGCAGTGTTGAAGGAGTTTAAGCTATGATGATTTCTACCCATGGCTTACAATTTCATATTGATGACAGGGGGAAAGGTGAAGCGATCGTGTTCCTACATGGATTTACAGGTTCGGTCGATAACTGGACTCCCTTCATTGAAAAGTGGTCTGATCGATATCGCTGTATAGCAATTGATCTCATCGGACATGGTAAAAGCAGCAAGCCAGACGATCCTGCTTATTATTCGATGGAAGCTATGTTACAGTATTTGAAAGATATCTTAGATCAGTTGAACGTAGAAAATGCAAATGTAATCGGTTACTCTATGGGTGGTAGACTTGCTCTTTCTTTTGCAGCGCATCATTCTTCATATGTGAAGAGCCTCATTCTTGAAAGCAGTTCCCCTGGGCTAGAAACGATTGAAGAGCGAGAAGAAAGAATTTTGAAAGACGCTGCGCTTGCGAAACGTATTGCGGAAGATGGTATGGAAAGCTTCGTTGCTTTTTGGGAGGAAGTCCCATTGTTCAAAACGCAAAAACGTCTACCACGATCTCTACAAAGAGAGCTTAGGAAGCAGCGTCTTACTAACTCAACAACAGGACTAGTAAATAGTTTAAAGGGTATGGGGACAGGTGCGCAGCCTTCCAATTGGGATAAGTTAACAGCCATTTCGATTCCAACTTTACTACTGGTTGGTGAACATGATAAAAAATTTGTATCGATCGCAAATCGCATGAACGAAAGGCTTCCTAATGGTCAAATTGAGAAGATTATTGACGCAGGACATACAATTCATTTAGAACAACCGCAAATCTTTGATAAAATGGTAATAGGTTTTCTAGGAAAACTAAAAGTAAGACAAAATTAATCTACATATGAAAGGAGTATTTCATCTTGATTGAATGGACTACTGAAAGAGAATTCGATGATATTCTTTATGAAACACATGATGGGATTGCTAAGATTACAATTAACCGACCAGAGGTGCGAAACGCATTTCGTCCAAAAACAGTTAATGAACTGATCGATGCTTTTGCTCATGCGAGAGATGATTCCAATATCGGAGTTATCGTTCTAGCAGGTGCTGGAGATAAGGCGTTCTGTTCTGGTGGAGACCAAAGTGTTAGAGGTCACGGTGGGTATGTTGGAGACGACGAAATCCCTCGTTTGAACGTTCTAGATTTACAAAGACTGATCCGTGTTATTCCAAAGCCAGTTATCGCGATGGTATCAGGATATGCAATTGGTGGAGGTCATGTATTACACGTTGTTTGTGACCTTACAATTGCTGCAGACAATGCGATCTTTGGTCAAACTGGTCCTAAAGTGGGAAGCTTTGATGCTGGTTATGGTGCTGGTTACTTGGCACGTATCGTTGGGCATAAGAAAGCTCGTGAAATCTGGTACCTATGCCGCCAGTACAATGCTGAAGAAGCGAAAGAGATGGGACTTGTTAATACAGTCGTGCCTCTTGAGCAGTTAGAAGCTGAAACAGTACAGTGGGCACAAGAAATGCTAGAAAAATCACCAACTGCACTTCGTTTCTTGAAAGCATCATTGAATGCTGATACGGATGGTCTAGCTGGTCTACAGCAAATGGGCGGAGATGCAACACTATTATATTACACGACTGATGAAGCAAAAGAAGGTCGTGATTCCTTTAAGGAAAAGCGCAAGCCGGACTTCAAACAGTTCCCTCGCTTTCCATAAGAATTATTCGACAGCTTGATGGATTTCCATCAAGCTGTTTTTAACGATAAAGAAAGGAGAGGTACCGATGGAGACGATGCCAAATTGGCTGCATAAGCGCGCTTATATGACCCCTGAAAGGATAGCCGTTATCGATGAATACAAGACGGCATGGACGTATAGAGAACTGCAGAGAAAGTCCGTTCAAATGGCAAATGCATTAAAAAAGCTTGGCATAAAAAGAGGCGATCATGTCGGTTTTTTAATGGGGAATGGAATTGAAACAGTAGTATGCATGCACACGCTGATGTATTTAGGAGCAATCATCGTTCCATTGAACTTTCGCTTAACAGACTCTGAGCTTTCCTATCAACTTTCAGATGCTGAAATATCCTATTTGATTTCAGATATAACCTATGAAGAAAAGGCGATAAAAGCCGCTGGCTCACAGGCTACTATTATTTCTTGGGAAACGCTTCAACCAGGTGCAGACCTCGAAGAAGGGCTGCAAGTGACGATCTCTTTAAATCAGCTCCATACAATCATGTACACGTCCGGAACAACAGGAAAACCTAAGGGCGTCATGCTTACTTATGGGAATCATTGGTGGAGTGCTATAAGCTCAAGTTTGAACCTTGGATTACATATAAATGATCGGTGGTTAAGTGCTGTTCCTATGTATCACATGAGTGGATTATCCATTTTGATACGTAGTGTTATTTATGGCATCACGACCGTCATCCATTCCCAGTTTGACCCTTTTGCCGTAAATGAATCGATCCGGAAAGACGGCGTTACAATCGTATCTGTCGTAAGTACTATGTTGAAACGAATGTTAGATGACCTTGGGGACACAATTTATCCTGATACGTTTCGATGTATGCTTTTAGGTGGTGGACCAGCTCCTTATCCTCTTCTTTCAACTTGTCAGGAAAAGAACATACCCGTGTATCAAACTTTTGGAATGACAGAAACAGCGTCACAAATCATTACACTCTCACCGGAGTACATGTTAAGTAAACAAGGCTCAGCAGGTAAAGCGCTTTTTCCTTCAGAGTTAAGAATTCTTGAAGATGGAAAGGAAGCAGCTCCTTACCAACATGGTGAGATTCTTGTGAAGGGGCCGACTGTTACATCAGGATATTACAATCGTGAACGTGCTACGAAAGCTTCGTTAATAGACGGTTGGCTGCATACAGGAGACCAGGGCTATATCGATGACGAAGGCTTCTTATTTGTTTTAGACAGAAGAAAAGATCTCATCATATCGGGTGGCGAAAACGTTTATCCTGCTGAAATTGAGGCGGCTCTTTTAGAACATAGCGCAATTATTGATGCAGGGGTGACAAGTGTACCCGATGAAGAGTGGGGCGAAGTACCAGTCGCTTTTGTTGTAAGTCGAACGAACCAAGTAACGGAAGAAGATTTGCTCACCTTTCTTTCCGGAAAGCTTGCTCGATACAAGCAGCCAAAGAGCATAACGTTTCTTGATGAGCTTCCTAGAAATGGGGCAAATAAACTACAGCGCCGCCTATTGGGGGTAAAACGATGAAACTCAAAAAAGTCATTCTTCGCCATGTGAAGATGAAATTGAAATCTCCATTTGAAAATAGTTTGGAGAAAGTAGATGATCGGCACCTAATCATCGTTGAAGCGATCGATGAGAATGGTATATCCGGATTTGGTGAGGGAGTAGCTTTCACTACACCATGGTATACAGAAGAGACGTTGACCACTTCCTGGCATATGCTAAAAGACATAATCGTCCCAAAGTTGAAGAAGCATTCTTTTCATCATCCTTCTGAAGTGTCGAAGGTTCTTAATGTTATCAGACGGAATACGATGGCGAAATCAGCCATCGAAGGAGCAGTATGGGACCTATATGCAAAGAGGGAGAATATAAGTTTAGCTGAGGCCTTAGGGTCAACTTCAAAGTGTATCAAAGCGGGAGTAGCGGTTGGAGCGTCCTCACAAGAGCATATGCTCGATGAAATCGGACAGAGAGTAGCTGAAGGATATGAGAGAATAAAAATTAAAATCAAGCCTTCTCAAGATATCGAGCTAATCAGTGCGATTCGAGAGAAATTTCCATTGATCAATTTGATGGCTGATGCCAATTCCGCTTATCGTCTTCATGATTTGCCTAAGCTACAAAAACTTGATGAGTATGAGCTAATGATGATTGAACAACCACTAGAGGCTGACGATATTGTGGACCATGCTTTACTGCAAAAACACCTCTCGACTCCGGTTTGCTTAGATGAAAGTATCACGTCTTACAATGATGCGAAAAAAGCTCTTCAGCTTAAGAGTTGTAAGATTATTAACATTAAACCCGGTCGAGTCGGTGGTTTACAAGTTAGCAAAGAAATCCATGATTTATGTTTAGAACAACACATCCCAGTTTGGTGTGGCGGGATGCTCGAGTCAGGGATTGGGAGAGCACATAATATAGCGCTTGCTAGCTTACCAGGGTTCACAATACCAGGTGATCTATCTGCCTCTTCCAGGTATTGGGAAAAGGACGTCATTATGCCAGAAGTAACGGTAGAAGATGGCTGCATAACCGTCCCAGATGAACCTGGAATAGGGTATGAAGTAGATCGAAGGGAGCTCAGTCGTCTTACGTTAGACACATTGACTTTATAGAGGGGTTAGAAAAAACTGATTTAGTCCTTCATTTACGAGCTGTTGAGAAAGCTTTACTTGATTTAAAAGTATTCTAGTAGGAGAAGAGGTCTACCTACTCATGAGGCCTAAGTTTTCCAACAAGCTGAAAAGGAAGGACCGGTTTGGTCCTTCCTTTTGATTAAGATTCTGATTGATTGATGAGTTTGGCGTCGAAAATGAACGGTCCAAACGGAATCACTGACGATACTACAGCGAGAAATGCTTTTAGAAAAGACCATTTCTTCACTAGCGTTACATATAGGATCACTGCGATATAAAGCACAAACAATCCTCCATGAATTGCGCCAACAATCGTCACTGCAAGTGGCATATCTAACATATATTTAAGTGGCATCGCGATTCCGAGAAGAAGTAAGAAGGAAATACCTTCAGCAAAACCGACGCCTCGGAACATTTTTAAAGGCTGTTTTAACAACACGTTCACTCCTTCAGTACTAACTGATTTAATGTGATGAAATTCACAATCTTGATACTTCATAGTATAAAACAAGTATATCAGTGAAACAACATCCTTAGACATGAAAATTCATCGATTTGTTGACAGTTATAGGTCATGAATTTATCCTTCCACAATATAGTAAAAAAGCTTCTGTTTGAACAAATTAGCTTGATTCTTATGTTTCATATCAAGTAGAATTAGATAGGTGAGCTAATAATTATCTTGAAGGAGATCAATATGAACAGCAAAAAAAAGGCGATTTTCATATACATCCCTAAGTCCAAGGTCGACGAAGTCAAGAAAAACAGTAATAACGATAAACGCTAATATAAAAATGCGCCTAGAACAGTGATTCTAGGCGCATTCTTTGTATGACTTATATAAATGATAAGATTGCAGCGATCAGTGCGATAGCACCAATAATCATTAAGATTGTTCTAACCATATTCTTTCCTCCTAACAACATGTTTTGTAATAGAATCTAGAATAGTGCGTTAACTACGAATAGTACAACGACAACAATTCCTATAATAACGAGTACCTGCTTTAACATGTCTTTTCCTCCTTCAAAGTAGCCTTCGTTAGCTACTTCTTTTATTCCCTACTTATTTTTCATATCAAACCTTTTTCAATAAAAAATTTCTATCCTTGTCTAGTATTTTAGAATTCTCATCTCGTAACCTTTTTATTCAGCAAGGGAGAATCAATCATTACGTAAAAAAATGCTGTCGAGAAAAATCTCGACAGCATTGCGTCTTCTTAAAAACGTGGTAAATCTATAGCTTATTGAGGTGTATACATTCTCTTACGTTCATTCTGAAAGAATTCCTTTAATTCCGGGTTGAGATACTCCGGCTCCTCATCATGTAGGTTCAATCTGATCAGCTTGCCTTCTAGGTAATCCATAATCCCAATGATCGTTCCGTTTGCAAGCTGTTTCTGAAAGATGGTTTCATACCGTATGCTGCTCAATCGGAGCCCTCCTGTTGCATCGTTTTTTTATACTATAGCATGTATAACGCATAAAAATGGGCTGTTTAACATCTCTTAAATAACTTGTAATCAAAGCGCAACAAAGATTATTGGTATGACATATTTATCGTTTTAGGATTGCTTTCTGTGAGATGATCATTGGTTTTTTACAGAGTGGGCATTCCTTTTCCTCTGGTTGTTCTCCATTGATCTTCATCCATCCTTTGCAGAAATCACTTGAACAGATCCAAGCTTTTACTTGAAGGTCTGAGAGTGTTTTCTTCTTTCGAAATGCTTCAGTTAAAAAACGTGATACAGGAGTCTGTTTTCCTAGATGTTTTTCTGGTGAGCTAATATAGATTTCTTCTTTGGCTCTAGTGATTGCTACATAACAAAGCCTACGTTCCTCTTCTAAGTCCGCAGAAGGATTTTTAAGGTATAAGTCTTTTTGAGAAGCTTCTTTATCCTTCATCGATGTTAACGCTGATACATGCGGAAGAATCGTTTCTGAAGCACCGATCAAGTAAACGATGGGATACTCAAGGCCCTTAGCTTGATGAATCGATAACAAAGAGAGCGCGTTTTTGGTATATGTCTTCTTTTTATGTTCATTAAACCGAGTGATAATTCGATCGACATAACCTAGAAATTCAGGCAATGTTTCAAAACGTGAGCTAGAGAATTCAAGTTCGTCCATCATTTCTTTCAGCGTTGTTTTATGAACAGTTATCGTTTCATCATTCGCGTTATCTAAATGCTTCATGTAGTCTTCCCGTAACAACTGAATCGCTTTCTTAGGGTGAAGTCGCTTTGCTTCCTTTATCAAACTGATTCTCTTCTCGATGGCTTTCTGTTGGAAAGGTCTTAGTGTTTTCCAAGAAGTAAGATGGCGTAACGGAAAATCGACTGGGTCTACGAAATTCTCCATCTCTATATGACGCATTCCTGCTTCCTGGTTAATAAAGAGAGAAGGCAGGATTGCTGCCGTTGCATCGAGGCTATCGTGCTGATAAGCGAGTCTTAGGTGATCGAGCATGCCTTTAATGATTGTTTGTTCATAGAATACTTGCTTCATTCCTTGTGCGTTAAATGGTATATCTTGCTCGACGAGTTGCTCAAAGATCGCTCTTGCATTCGTATAAGTTCTTGTAAGGATGACGATGTCTTTCCATTCGCGTTTCTGTTTCCTAATGTTTTCAAGGACGATAGTGGCTTCTTCTTCAGTTGTTGCAGGTCGTATATAGGATGGTTTTCTTCCCTCTTTATCCGTCGCATTCATCCATTTGGATCTTCTATATTCATTATGTTTGATAATATGATTTCCAAGTCCGACGATATCTGGTGTAGATCGATAGTTTGTATCGAGCGTAACAACTTTTGCATCAGGATAGGTGTTATCAAACTCAAGAATGATAGAACTGTTTGCGCCATTAAAGGAATAGATGACCTGGTCATCGTCGCCTACGACAAATAGATTATTATGTGGTGCAGCGATGGACTTGATCAGTTCATACTGAATTGGATTCGTATCTTGAAACTCATCAACGAGTACATATTGAAAACGCTTCTGCATTTTCTGAAGAAGCTGTGGATTGTTCAGGAATTCACGGTATGTAAATACAAGGATATCATCAAAATCCATGTAGCCATTAGAGGCTTTCCATGTTTCATATTCTTGGTATGCTTTCTTTAATTCTTCTGTTTCTTTCCCTTCGGGTACATCGTGAGGCTCAATCATTTTAACCTTACAGGAAGAAATCGAAGAAAGCATGATTTCAGGTAAAGAACTTTGTGTACTATTTAATTTTCTCAAGATATTCTTGATAATGATTTGTTTATGGCGTTCGCTGTTTAATATTTTCTGGTTGTATCCAATGCTTCTCAATAGTTTTAAAAAGATCGAATGAAAAGTACCAGCTGTTAAACTGTTTGCTTGAGAAGGAGCAACACCGGGAAGCGCGCTGATTCGCTGCCTCATTTCTTCTGAAGCTTTTCTTGTAAATGTAATAAGTAAAATATTGGAAGGGTCGATTTCTTTTACCGTCATAAGGTACGCTGTTCGCGCAGTCAGTACTGATGTTTTCCCGCTTCCAGCACCGGCGATGGTTAAAAGAGGTCCGGACGTATGTTGTACAGCTTGTATTTGGCGATCGTTTAATCGAATGCCTGAGCTTAATAGTTCTAGAAAGAAGTCTCTATCAAGTTCCGTTTTCGCAACTCCTTCACCACCAGTTGATGTTAAGGGTGCTGCTAGGCTGGATTCAGATATTTCTTGGTGGGGAGTTTTCGTAAAATTCATGATCATCACCTGAACTTTATTCTATAGATTCATCCGTTCATTTTAACACAGATTTAGGCGACGATTAGTTAGAATTAGAAAAGATTAGTTTAATAGAGATTCGGGTAATGTTTCTGTAAGAATAGTCGTGAGGAGGAAAGAGAGTGGAAAGCGATGTTCTTGTAATAGTTGACCATGATCGGAAGCAATTTCATGTAGCTAATGACGAGAAAGAAAAATCGTACTACGACCTTCTTGTTGAAGAGGCAAACGAAGCTGGAAGGGATGTAGGCGTCTTTTATTCTCACCTCAATGTAGAGCAGACGATCGATGCAGCTCAGCACGAGTACAAAGGGTATACTCACAGGCAGGATAGCCCTGTTTAAAAAGATTGAAGGAGGATGAATATGATTAAGAAAACGTACTATGTTACCCCTAAAGGTGAGCTTCACGAAACAGAGATCGAGGGTCATCAATTAAACTCTTTTAAGATTAAAGCGAATCATGAAGAATATATGAAAATCCAACAAGCGATTGAGAAATTAAGATCACAAAAATATGTACAACAGCATGATTTCTTCTCAACTAACCATTTCGATGAGAAAGAAGTTGATAGTCATCGCGATTGGACAGATAATGCGATTTATGATCTTTATTATCTAGTTCATCAATTAGGTACTCCAGAAACAAAAGCACAGATCGAACAAATGGGAGTGTTGGATGCTTTAAATACTCATACTAGAAAATAGTAAGTTAAAAAGCTGTCGCCTACGACAGCTTTTTTTTATGCTCTTCACGATGAATGAGGGCAAATGCCGTATATTTTTTCTTTTTCTCCGCTCATGCCCTTCCTAAATTAGGTTTTTGACATAGAGTATATTGTAGTAATTAATTATTTTGGGGGGATACGTATATGGGTAAAGAGCAACAAGGTGGTTACGGAAAAGGCTTTGCTTTAATCGTTGTTCTATTCTTGTTATTGATTATCGTTGGAGCAGGTGCGTTTGGAGGAGGCTGCTGCCCACCGCCTCAAGTTGGTGGAGCTGGGTATAATCCATATTGCTAAGGTTTAAGCTGTCGCCTATGACAGCTTTTTTTATGTAAGTTGGTCATAATAATTTGAAGAATTTCTTTAATGAAACTTTTTGATCTATTCAATCGTCTTATAAGTAGAAGAACAGCAATTGTAATAGTAGTAAAAAAGTACATTTCTCGAAATGAGCGGTTTGACACCTTGGAAAATGAGGAATCGTTCTATAAGACACAAACAACACGAATCAAAGGATGGGAATTATAATGAGATACATAAGCATGCTAATACTACTTTTTATGGTGAGTATAACTGCAGGCTGTGGAGCTGATTTAACGAAAGTAGCCCAAAACCACACTGAAATGATGGTTTCAAGCTTTGAGACAAAAGCGCAAGCAAAGTCCAAAGAAGTTAAGGGATTAGATGAAAAAAAGGTAACGAATGAACTGATAGAACGTATTATTCAAAAAACGGATGAAAATTACAAAGTTGAAAAGTTCTCTTCAAAAGAAGAAATAAGTAACCATTTACAAGGCGTTGCATCAGAAGAACTAGCGAATGAAATTACAGACTTCTATTATGAAGAAAATGATGGGGAACTGTACTTAAAACCTACGGAACTTTTCCCGTGGGTTGATTATGAAAATGAGTACGATCTTAAAAAAGTAAACGAATTTGAATATAAGCTAGTCCAAACGAACGAAAGTGATCTTTACGGAACATACACGATAGAGATCGATTTCGAATACACGAATAACGACTGGATCATACAAAACTTTACGATTCAATAAAAATGGGCCTTGGCCCATTTTTATTTTGTTATTTTTTACATTCCTCCTATCTAGGTAACATTGATTTAACTTAAAACGATCAATTCATATCATTCAATAGTAAAGTCTATGGAATAATATATAAAGTGGTTTCAACAACTTAATACATGGTTGTTATATGTATTTTTAATATCTCTGCGTTTCAAAACACTCTAATCTAATCTGGTAAATTGGACATCCAATCTGTACTCTTTTACAATAAAGTAAGAAACTAAAAGACGAGGTTATCAAATGAGCGAACTTACGTTTACGGATTATTATCATAATCAGGTGAAACTTTCCTTTAAGGATCACCCTTATTCGCTTTATCCAAAGCATGTTTGGGTCATTTGTCAGTTTGAAGGAAAATGGCTTCTGACCGAACATTCTAGAAGAGGAATTGAGTTTCCTGGTGGAAAAGTTGAAGAAGGTGAAACTGCAAAGGAAGCCGCAGTCCGAGAGGTTTATGAAGAAACGGGTGGCGTAGTGAACACAATACGGTACGTAGGCCAATACCGCGTAGAAGGCAAGGGTGGAACGATCATCAAAAACGTCTACTATGCAGAAATTGATCACCTAATATCAAAAGAGGACTATATGGAAACGAATGGTCCAGTATTGCTCCAAGATCTCCCTACAGATCTTCCGACGAATGAACGGTATAGTTTTATGATGAAAGACAAAGTACTACCATTCTGTTTGGAGAACTTAAACAAATCAATGTGAAAAAGTCCAGTTGAAAAAACTGGACTTTTTATATTAAAAGGTTCCTTTCTGACTTATTCTCATCAATTAAGAGGGACCATAGGGAGCACAGTATTAAGACATAGGTTTCTCTACAAACTGAAACTAGCCTTCATGAAGGCTAGTTTCTTATTAGTTTTCTTTCGATCCATTCTACAATCACATACATAATCGATGAAAAGATTGCGATCATAACGAGACTTAGTAGCACGAGTGTGAAATTGAATACCTGAAAACCGTAAATAATCATGTAGCCTAGCCCTTTTTTAGATACGAGAAATTCTCCAACAATGACGCCAACCCAGGATAGTCCTACGTTAACTTTGAGGGTAGAGATAATTGCTGGGAAAGAGGCTGGTAAAATCGCTTCTAGAAAAGTTTGCTTTTTGTTGCCTCCAAAGGAACGGATGACTTTGACGAAATTAGGTTCAACGGTATGAAATGCGTGATAAACCACTAATGTCGTAATAATGATTGAAATGGAAGCTCCCATAGCGATAATCGAAAGGTATCCTGGACCGAGCGCTACGATAATAATTGGTCCAAGAGCTACTTTTGGCATAGAATTTAGTACGACAAGGTATGGATCAGCTATTTTAGAGGCTTTTTGCGACCACCATAATCCTGCGGCAAACAAAGTCCCTAAAGCTGTTCCTAGTATAAAGCCAGCTACCGTTTCGAGGAGGGTTACGGTAGTGTGAACGACTAATGAACCATCGAATAACTTTATAAGAAACAGTTCACCGATTTTTGAGGGATAGCTAAATAGTAATGGATCTACCCATGATAGTCTTCCAGCTAGTTCCCATAAAGAGAAGAAAGCGATTAGTATAAAGAGTTGCCATGTAAATACGATTCGCTTTTCTACCTTTAATTCATTAAGGTAATGAGCATGCTGTTTCTTTAGCTGGGGGCTATTCATGTGATTCGAGCTCCTCCCAGATCGATTGGAAGTGATTACCAAAGTCTGGATTATTTCTTGCTTCAAACGGTGTGAGTTCTCTTAGATGCTCTGGAATTTCAAAGATCTTTGCAAGCTTTCCAGGACGCTTCGATAAAAGAACAACTCTGTCAGACATCGCGATTGCTTCACCGATATCATGAGTAACGAGTAACGCCGTCTTTTTCCTAGTTTTTAAGATAGAAGATACAAGGTTCTCCAGTTTCAGTTTCGTTTGGTAATCGAGCGCTGAAAAAGGTTCGTCTAACAGTAGCAAATCGGGCTGTGTGGCGAGAGTTCTAACTAAAGCTACTCGTTGCCTCATGCCACCAGACAGCTGGTTTGGATAGGCATTTTTAACATCACCTAAGCCCATTTCTTCAAGAAACCCTAACGTTTTTTCTTTATTCTCTGTCGTAATCTGATTGGTAAGTTTTAAACCGAGCATACAATTCTCTTCGATTGTCTTCCAAGGAAACAAATAGTCCTGCTGCAACATATATCCTACTTGTTCAGTCGGTGCAGTAATGGTTTTGTTCTGGAGTGTTATAGTCCCGCTTGTGGGAGATTGCAATCCTGATATGAGAGAAAGAACAGTCGATTTACCACATCCTGAAGGTCCAAGCAAAGATACGAACTCCCCCTCATCAATATGAAAAGTAAGTTCTGAGATTGCAACTTTTGCAGATTCTTTCGTGAAATAAACATGTGTGATTGCATCAAGATGAAGAAATGACATTGGATTTCCTCCTATTGCTGTGCTTTTTCTGCAAAGGTGGTATCCACTAAAGTCTTATGATCGATCCGTTTCGGGAGTTCCCCCGCTTCATCCATAATCGTTTGTAAATTGTTCCACTCTTCTTCATCTAGAATTGGATTTGTAGCATAAGAATGCTGACTTTTATAGCGGTCAACAACGGTGGTGATCAATGACAACTCGGTGTCTTCAAAGTAGGGTTGAATGGATTTTGCGATCTCTTCGGATGAATGAGTGTCGACCCAAGCTTGTGCTTCATAAATAGCAGCTGTAAAACGTGTAGCAACATCATCGTTTTTCTTAAGGAAGCTATCCTTAGCCATGTAGACTGTATAAGGAATCTTGCCGGATTCTTTTCCGAAAGAAGCGACGATGTGGCCGAGTCCCTGAGCTTCAAAGATACTGGCAGTCGGTTCAAAAAGCTGCACAAAATCTCCTTTTCCAGAAGCATAGGCATTTGCGATGTTGGCGAAATCAATATTTTGGATCAGCGTCATATCATTGTGAGGGTCGATGCCTTTTTCTTTCAGAACGAACTCTCCTGCCATCTGAGGCATTCCACCTTTACGCTGACCAAGAAATGTACTTCCTTTTACATCGATCCATTTAAAATGTTCCATCGCCTTCCTTGAAACAAGAAAAGTGCCATCTGTTTGTGTGAGTTGCGCAAAATTGATTACTGGATCAGAAGTCCCTTGGGCATACACATAAATAGAGGTTTCAGATCCTACGAGTGCGATGTCTGCTCCATCAGATAGGAGCGTTGTCATCGTTTTGTCTCCACCCCATGTCGTGGTTAGTTCAACATTGATTCCATGCTTCTCAAATATCCCTTCAGACAATGCAACATATTGAGGAGCATAGAAGATGGATCGGGTTACTTCGGCAACTCTTACCGTGTTATCACTGTTATTACTGCATGCAGACATAAGAAAAAGTGAACATATTGCGATAAATATGATCGTTTTCGTCATCCAGCCTTTTGGCATTTGAATAACCTCCTGTTGCCTTTAAAATAAGCACGTTGAAATACTATAGCTTATGTAGAAAGCATCATTGTGTGTTTGCCTACAAGCAACAGGAAATAAAAAAGCACCCGCTGAGGGTGCTTTGTGAATTATAAATCAATAGTAGGTCCTGCGTTTTTAATCTCATCTGAAACGTTTGAGAATTTGTCAAAGTTTTTCACGAACTGAGTCGCTAGTTCTTTTGCTTTCTCATCGTATTTATCTTTGTCATTCCATGTTTGCCTCGGTTGAAGAACTTCTGCAGGAACACCTGGGCAATGGGCAGGAACGTGTAAACCGAAGATTGGATCTTTTTTCGTTTCGACACTGTCAAGTTCACCGTTTAGAGCAGCATGAACCATCGAACGAGTATAAGAAAGTTTCATACGCTCACCTTCGCCGTAGCTCCCGCCTGACCAGCCTGTGTTTACTAGGAAGACTTCAACATCATGTTCCATGATTTTCTCACCCAGCATATCTGCATATCGGTGAGCAGGAAGTGGTAGGAACGGTGCACCAAAGCAAGTCGAGAACGTTGCTTGTGGAGACGTAACGCCTCTTTCAGTTCCGGCAAGCTTACTTGTGTAACCAGATAGGAAGTGGAACATCGCTTGTTCTTTTGTCAGTTTACTGATTGGCGGTAGAACTCCGAAAGCGTCTGCAGTCAAAAAGATAATCGTGTTAGGGTGACCAGCCACACTCGGAACTGCAATGTTTGGAATTGCATCGATCGGATATGCAGCACGCGTATTTTCAGTTAAACTTGTATCATCATAATCAGGCAGTCTCGAACTGTTGTCTAGTGCAACGTTCTCAAGAACAGTGCCGAATCGAATTGCATCCCAAATTTGAGGCTCTTTTTCTCTAGATAAATTAATACATTTAGCGTAGCAGCCACCTTCGATGTTGAAGACGCCGTTCATGGACCAGCCATGTTCATCGTCACCGATCAAGCGACGGTTTGCGTCTGCTGATAGTGTCGTCTTTCCTGTACCTGATAGACCGAAGAAGAGAGCCACATCGCCTTCTTTTCCTACGTTCGCCGAACAGTGCATGGAAAGGATATTTCGCTCAGGAAGTAAGTAGTTCATGACAGTGAAGATCGATTTCTTAATCTCACCTGCATACTCAGTGCCACCGATTAAGACGGTACGTTTTTCGAATGAAATAATAATGAACGTTTCTGAATTCGTGCCATCTTTGTCAGGGTTAGCTTGAAAACCAGGTGCAGAAATGACAGTGAACTCTGCTTCATGTCCTTTTAACTCAGATTCATTTGGGCGGATGAATAGCTGATGTGCGAACAAGTTGTGCCACGCATATTCATTGATAACCTGGATGGGTAGTCTTGCTGATTGGTCAGCTCCAGCGAACCCTTTGAAAACATAAAGATCTTTTTTCTCTCCCAGGTAATCCAGAACCTTAGTGTAAAGGCTTTCAAAATGTTCTGAAGAGATAGACTGGTTTGTTTTCCAGTTGATTTTGTCTTTTGTTGATTCTTCTCGGACAATGAACTTGTCCTCTGGAGAACGTCCAGTGTATTTGCCTGTTTCAACACGAAGAGCGCCAGTGGATGTTAATGTTCCCTCTTTCATCGATAGTGAACGTTCTACCAGTTCAGAAACTGATAAATTAACATGCGGATTATTCTTATTTAAAATGGCATCCAAAAGTGGTGAAGAGAAGGAAGCTGTTTTCATACGTTAAACCCATCCTTTATAATAGTATTTCATCAAGATTTTTTCTGAACTTGTTTAACTCAAAATTAGTATAACACATTCATTTAATTATTCTATACTAATCTATGGATTTTTCCTTGAAAAGTGAAAAAAAGGTGAATGACCTTTCTAATTAGGGCTTGTGTCATTAGATTGACAGAGAAAGCGAACTACGATATTATATTTCGAGAATGGATACTCTTATCCCGAGTACGCGGAGGGACAGGCCCTATGAAGCTCAGCAACCAACTCCTCACATAGTGGATTAAGGTGCTAACCTGCAAGACTTATTGTCTTGGAAGATAAGAGGCGAAAGGCAAGAGACTTCAGCTCCTTTCCCTTTATGATGAAGGAAAGGGCTTTTTTATTGTCGTTTTTGGAAAAAAGCGTAATATTACCGATTAATATTGAATTCGATGTCTCGTTTCGACAACACTATTAGGGAAATGAGTACCGTATCCATTACACTATATTAAATAGGAATGAATCCTTAAGGAGGTACTTAAGTGAGTAATCGTCGTTTGTTTACTTCTGAATCAGTAACTGAGGGGCATCCAGATAAAATATCAGACCAAATTTCTGATGCAATTCTGGATGATATTCTTGCGCACGACCCTAATGCGCGCGTTGCATGTGAAACTACAGTCACGACTGGACTCGTGTTGGTTTCCGGAGAAATCACTACATCTCACTATGTAGATATTCCGAAAGTCGTTCGTGAAACGATCCAAACAATTGGATACACACGTGCTAAATATGGTTTTGACGCTGAAACATGTGCAGTCCTTTCATCGATCGATGAACAGTCAGCTGATATTGCAGCTGGTGTGAACGTGGCTTTAGAAGCACGTGAAGGACAGATGTCTGACGATGAGATTGAAGATATTGGCGCTGGGGACCAGGGATTGATGTTTGGGTATGCTTGTAACGAAACACCTGAACTTATGCCTCTACCGATTTCATTAGCTCATAAGTTAGCACGTCGTTTAAGCGAAGTAAGAAAAGAGGAAATTCTACCTTATCTTCGTCCAGATGGCAAAACCCAGGTTACAGTAGAATATGATGAAGAAGGTAAGCCGGTACGTATCGATACGATCGTTGTCTCTACACAACATCATCCAGAAGTTTCGCTTGAGCAAATTCAGCGAAATATTAAAGAGCACGTCGTTAAACCTGTTGTTTCTCCAGAGTTGATCGATGAAGATACAAAGTATTTCATTAATCCTACTGGTCGTTTTGTAATCGGTGGACCTCAAGGTGACGCAGGGTTAACTGGTCGTAAGATCATCGTGGATACTTACGGTGGATATGCACGTCATGGTGGTGGCGCATTCTCAGGTAAGGATGCTACAAAGGTTGACCGTTCAGCGGCTTATGCAGCTCGTTATGTAGCTAAAAATATCGTAGCAGCAAAACTTGCTGATCGATGTGAAGTACAATTGGCTTACGCGATTGGAGTTGCTCAACCTGTATCGATTTCGATCGATACGTTTGGCACTGGAACCGTATCTGAAGAGAAGCTAGTACAACTTGTGCGAGATAACTTCGACCTACGTCCAGCAGGGATTATCAAAATGTTAGATCTGCGACGCCCAATCTACAAACAAACGGCTGCTTACGGCCATTTTGGACGTACGGACATCGAATTACCATGGGAGTACACTGATAAAGCAGAAGCTCTTAAAAAGGGTGCTAACCAATAAAATAGTAAGCCTAAGAGGCCTAGCAAGCTGTCGAGATATTCTCGACAGCTTTTTTGTGCGGTTTAAGTAGCGAAATGGTTATATAACGTCATTTGACAGAACTACCCAACGTCCAAAAGCCATTTAATGGTAAACTTAAAATAGTTGAGATTTAGTTAGGGGGGCTACCATGTCAGACGTTTTTGGACAGAAAGTTGAATCGCTAGAAGAGTTACGTTCGATTGGAGGAGAGCCGGGGAAGTTAGCTGCCAACAAGGTGATCAACTTCTTAGACGATAACTGTGAACGATTCATCTCGCATTCACCTTTCTTAACAATCGCTACAGCATCTCATTCGGGAAGCGATGTATCCCCGAGAGGAGACCAACCAGGATTTGTGAAAGTGATCGATAAAAAACACATTCTAATCCCGGAAAGGCCGGGGAACAAACGGATGGATTCCCTACTTAATATTTTGGAGAATCCCAATGTAGGGCTGTTATTTCTTGTTCCAGGCAGGGAGGAAAGCCTTAGAATCAACGGTAAAGCGAGTATCGTTAAAGAGGAAGGCTTACTTAAAGACTGCGAGGCATTTGGTAATATTCCTTCTTTAGGAATAGGAGTAGAAGTGGTCGAATGTTTTATTCATTGTGGAAAAGCATTAAAGCGTTCTCATCTTTTTGAGCAAGACTATTGGCCGAATACAGAAATGTTACCAAGTGCCGCAAAGATGCTCGCAGACCATGCGAAGCTTGAAAGCGATTCTGTTAGCAAGACATTGAGGGAAAGTTACTCACAGCGACTATATTGACTGTTGAACAGAAATGGCTCCTAACCCTTTATAGATGTTTGGTCTTCCGATTGAGCAATAAATTAGGTCATGCTCATCGGCGATCATCCTTGCTTCTTCCAACGTGAATAAGTTATGTCCATCCACGAGTAAAGGCAATCTTTGACGTTTCACCAATTGACCCCAATCAACATTCTGAATAAGAGGTAATTCGGTTAATAATAGCAAAGCATCACAGTTTGAAACAGTATCGTTCATCAACGAACGGTACTGGCTCGAGTGGTGATGTTCCATAGAAGGATCAAAGAATCTCACTTCAGCCCCTTCTTCTTCAAGCCGTTTCGATACAAGGTCTGAAGGAGAGGGAGTTTCTTTTGTATATGAATTTCCTAAAACCCCAATAATCGAGCCATGAAGTGTTCCTAGAAAATCTTTAAGTTTTTGTGTAAGAATTTCTGGTTGATAACGTTCAATTTCCTCTATCAAATTAATAAGCTTTGAGCTAGAAAACGACTGGCTTTCCATTTCTCTAAACGTTGAAACGTTCGATATGCTTTCGTTACCTTGATAGAAAGAGCCTGGATGTCTTGAGTGTTGTGCCATTCGTGGATCTGCACGGAGTGCCCCGTGTATAACTTCCACATCTGCTCCGTATCTCTCTGCCATACCTGCGATCATATTTAGGCAAGAACTATTCAATGCAAGGTATGTGTGGCACGCATATTTCATCAGTTCAGCGCTAGCATAATCCATAAATTGAAGAGCGTCCGTCAGTGGAGCATAGAATGACTCCATCAATCGACAACCCTTCAAAGAGGAGGTGCCTATAATTAAATCAGATGGATGTGTAAAATCCTTCACGATCGTCCCCGGTCGTGAGAAGTCTGGATTGTGAATAACTTCGAAATCTTGTACAGTCAATCCTTGCTCGATAAGAATATTATGGATTCTTGTCGTAGTTCCAGGTGGGACCGTACTCTTAATAATAAATGTTTTGTGAGATTGAACGCTCACTGCAATTTGTCTGATGAAACGGTAAAGGTTCGTAAGATCTGGAACTTGGTCTTCATTTGTTGGAAGCGATTCAGTGAAAAGGAGATAACTAGCTTCTGCTGCTGCTGCCAGTTTATTTGTAGAAAAGGCTAACATGCCCGTTTTAACGGCCTCATTGTATCGTTCCTGTAAACCACTTTCGTTGAAAGGAACAGACCCATTCTTAAGTGCTGAAATGATTGTTTTATCGTCATCAGCGCAAATAACGTCATACCCATTTGTTGCAAACGTAGCTGCTGCTGTGACTCCTATACGGGTTGCTCCAAATACTGCTAATTTCATGTCACTCTTCCTCTCACGGTTTTAGGCGTACTGCGCGACTTTTTTGTTTCCGATTACGGTTTCATAATCTTCAACCAACCTGCCGAATATGGCATCCCAGGATTGAGTAAGGGCATACCTTCTACCTTCATACCCCATCATTAGACGTTCGATTGGGTCTTCTAGTAACCTTTCAATAGAACGTATATAGTCTGCTTCTGAATAAGGAGAACAAAGGAAACCGTTACGATTGTGAGAAACCACTTCGATCAAACCGCCTGCATTTGCAGCGATAACTGGTGTGCCTGATGCGAGAGATTCAAGCGCTACATTGCCGAATGTTTCGGTAGCTGAAGGGAAAACGAATAAGTCTGCACTCGCATATAGCTCAGAAAGCTCTTCACCATGCTTATAACCAGTAAGGGTTACATTATCTGGGAGATTCTCTCTGAATTTCGCTAAGGATGGTCCATCTCCTACGACTAGCCATCGTGAGTGGTCTTTGATCCCTTGTGGAAGCTTCCACATCACCTTCCTGAGTGTTTCAAGGTTTTTTTCTGGAGCAAGTCTACTCACAAATAAAAAGATATACTTTTCTTTGATGGCATACCGTTCTCTTACAGCATTAGACTTTTTGGAGGGAGAGAACTGCGTACAATCTACCCCTCGTTTCCATAACTTAAGCTGATCAAACCCTTTTTCTTGAAGGCGATCGAGGGTATCTTTAGACGGAACGAAGATAGATGAGAACGGTTGGTGAAACCAAAGTAGATACTTCCAAATAAACGGAGCGGACCACTCGAGATGATAATGATTGAGGTAAGAGTCAAAGTTCGTGTGGTAAGAAGCCACCATGGGAATAGAAAGTTTTTTTCCATAATGCAGTCCGCTTAATCCGATATTAAATGGGGTAGCAATGTGTAATAAATCTGGATTGAAGCCCTGTAATTGTTTCCGTAGCAGCCCTAACTTAGGAAGGGCCATTCTACATTCTGGATAAAGGAAGAACTTTGTACTGGCAAAACGATGGATGTTGCTAGAGAATAAGTCCACATCATTATTTGTATCAGGAGCAAACAATTTGTACTCGATCGAATGCCTCTCCATGTATGAGGTCAATCTCCCGAGAGTTTTTGACACACCGTTTACTTCTGGATAGTAGGTGTCCGTGAAAAGCGCTAACTTCATAATCGTCCCTCCATTCATCTGTTTAAGCTAACCAAATTGCAGAAATAAAAGCGCTGCCCATTCCAAGTATGATTCCAACAAGAACATCAGATGGATAATGATGACCAAGATAAATACGTGAGAGAGCTACTGTTGCTGCAATCGCCAGTAGTGGGACTACAAGAGATGGAATGAATAGGATGTATGGTGTGATGACAGAAAAAATCGCTGTCGTGTGGCCTGAAGGGAAAGAATGGTCCTTCAAAGGATATACGAGCATTTTTGTCTCAGGTATCGCTAGATAAGGTCTATTTCTTGGGTAATGTTTTTTTATGAAATGTACGGGAAGGTGACTTAAAGTAAGCGCCACAGCACTTTGAAGTGCTAATGTTTTGTACGGAAAAGGTAAGAATATGAATAATAACAATGTGCAAATAATCGTTGCACGTGCACCACCTAAGTGTGTGATGGTTCCCATGAAAGTAGTAAGGTATCGAGAATGACATTTTAAGTTTAAGAACCGAAAAACAGAACACTCTTGTTCGTGAAGCCAGCCAACTACTTTACTCAAAATAATCCCCCTTCACTTATTGTTACTTTCATCATAAACTAGCCGTTTAGAGTGACTATTAAGAATATATTAAAGAATCATTAAGATTAATTTTGCTTAAGGGAATCAAGTTTATGAACACACAAAAAAAGACAAGGCTGACTCCTCGTCTTTTCTTATCCTATCATCGCGAAATAAATGATATATCCAATCGCAAGTGCTGTGCCGACTAGATAAACTAAATAAACTGGATTGCTAAAAAATGACGCTTTCACTTTTGCATCACCCTGGTTCTCATAGTCACCTTTCTGATTTTGTCCGATACGATATGTCATAAATGCTCCGATCGCCAGGGTGATGATGACAAGGACGATCAAAACAATCGTTAATTTGTACAAAGTAGTCACCTCTATCCAATAGGATTGTAGTGGTAATTTTCCACAAGCCTACCGGAATTATACGCGGTACTCTGCTTAAAGAGGCGTTTGTGCTTTGTAATATGCAGCCTTCTCCTTGTATTCTCTTCTTATGCGGTCCATATCACGCTTATCTTCATCTGTCAGGTCTCTAATAACTTTTGCTGGTCGGCCGAATGCAAGGGTATTAGCTGGTATTTTCTTTCCAGGTGGGACGAGGCTGCCCGCTCCTACGAAAGCACCTTCGCCAATCTCTGCACCATCCAAAACGATCGATCCCATTCCGATAAGGGCATTCTTTTTGATGTGGCTGCTATGAAGAATAACTTGATGACCAACTGTTACTCCATCTTCTAAAATGAGCTTAAGATTAGGACTTTGATGAAGAACTGAGTTATCCTGAATATTCACTCCTTTTCCTATTATGGTAGGTGAGACATCACCTCGTATCGTTGTATTAAACCAAACACTGCTGCTCTCTCCAATTGTCACATCACCCGTAATGGTAGTATAATCCGCAATATAGGCTGTTTCATGAATAACAGGTTTTTTTCCTTTATACTCATACAACATAAGATCCCAACTTCCTATCGATAATAAGTACTTATAAACGTAGTGTAACAAAAAAGAGTCAATAAGGGGGCAATACCCATGAAGATAAAACAAACTGAAGGTGCAAGAGCGGTAATCGTTTTAGTTCACGGAGCTGGGGAGCATCACGGCCGTTATGATTGGCTTGTTTCCAAATGGTTGGATGAAAGGTTTCATGTGGTTTTAGGGGATTTGCCTGGGCAAGGTGAAAGTTCGAGGAGAAGAGGTCATATCGATTCATTCGATCAATATATCGAAACGATTGAAAAGTGGGTTAAAGCAGCACATGAATTTCAACTGCCTGTCTTTTTACTTGGGCATAGTATGGGTGGGCTTGCTGTTATCCGTACTATTATGGAGAAAGAGCTTTCGTTATCAGGCGTTATCCTGTCATCTCCTTGTGTTGGACTTGTTAATCCACCGAAGAAAAGCATGGATCTCGTATCCAAAATGTTAAACCCGATCGTTCCTTCGCTTCGGTTAAATTCACAGCTTGAGCCTGGACTTGCAACTAGGAACAAAGATTTCCATGTAAGAGATCTTGAAGATCCGCTTATTGTGAAAAAAGTATCAGTAAGATGGTATCGAGAATTAGTGAAAGCAATGAGGATAGCAAACGAAGGCGCCAAAGCTTTCTCAGATCTCCCCCTTCTATTAGTACAGGCCGGTGATGATCGTATCGTAGATAAAAAGTCAGTGAGGTCATGGTTCGATCGAATCCCTTCAACCGATAAGTCATATAAAGAATGGGAAAATTTCTACCATGAAGTATTCAATGAACCAGAGCGTGAAATTGTTTTTAGGTCCGCATTGTCATTTGCACAACTGAGACTCGATCTGTTGGAAGATATTGGTGTGGAATTAAACTGACGATTAGGGGGGGAGTTTATTGAATGTACCTACTCAACCATGGACGTTGATGTTAAACATTTACAAACGTGTGTTACCGAGAGTGCACAAAGAGCTGAGTGAGTGGAAGGAATTTGCCGAACGAATTCCGAACAAAGAACTTCGAACGCAGGCGATCGCTAGTATTGATTCCAAAACTTTTCACTGTGAAGGTGGGGCCATCTATGGGTTGCTCGCCGGAGATAATATTGATCAATCGATTAAATTCGTAGCCGCCTATCAAACAATAAGTGATTATCTCGATAATTTATGTGATAGGAGCACTTCGCTTAACCCTGAAGATTTCAGTGCTCTTCACGAATCGATGATCCACGCACTTTCTCCTAAATTAGAGCTGACGTACAATTATTATCGCTATAGAGAAGAGCAAGACGATGGCGGTTATCTTAAAGCGTTAGTGAAGACATGTCAGGATGTGGTAAGAGACCTTCCTAATTTTGAGGAAGTTCAGCCTGCGCTCCTTGAACTATGTCGATACTACTGTGACTTGCAAATACATAAGCACGTGATAGAGGAAGAACGTGTTCCAAGGTTAGAGAAATGGTTCAACTCGAATAAAGAAAAGCTACCAGATATGTCTTGGCATGAGTTTTCTGCATGTGCCGGCTCGACCCTCGGCATCTTTTGTCTCGTTTCTTATTCACTTGGTGGAACGATGCCAAAAGGTAGTACAGATCGTATTAAGAAAGGTTATTTTCCATGGGTCCAGGGTCTTCATATTATGCTTGACTATTTTATTGATCAGGAAGAGGATCGTGTTGGTGGAGATCTAAACTTTTGTTTTTATTATCAAGACAATGATGAACTCGCAGCACGTGTAGGGCATTTTATTAAAGAAGCAGATAAGAGTGTGAAAAACCTTCCACATTCGAACTTCCACCGCCTGATTAATAGAGGACTCCTTGGAATTTATCTTGCAGATAAAAAAGTCATGAGACAGAAAGATGTACGGTCGCTTGCTAGAAAAATCATCCAACAAGGTGGGAAGTCGAGTTTGTTTTTCTATTTTAATGGGTGGGTATATAGAAGGATCCATAAGGCTTCTCAGTAAAAAAGGTATAAAAAACGTCTCTTCGTGAGAAAAGTAACCTATAGAAACTTGAAAGGGGACTTCCACAATGAAGAAACGGTATTACGTAGCGGTTGGATCTGGTGAAATTTTAGAAGACCAAGGGGCTTCATCCTATAATTTTGAGATAGATGCTGATGAAGAAGATGTTTTTCATTTAAGTGAACTGTTTGATTTAGCTGATACAGATAGTCGGTTATCACTCTATCGAGCACATGTGCCTACAAATTATCATGAAGATAAGAATAATCATGATTACGATGATCATCTTCAACAGATCTACAGAAAGATCCATGAGCTTGGAACAGAGCGTACAAGAGAGCATATTGAATCGATGGGAATTCTATAAACCAATAGGGACAGCTCAAGCTGCCCCTATGTTTTGCTTATTGCGAGTACATATGGTGGGTTGTTCTTTTGGTTTATAAAACCATATCGTAATACTTGGTAATCACGTTGGTCTAATTCAGATGTGAATTTAAGTACAGCGTCGCTTTCTTTTTTACCTTCTGGATGACCAGAGTAAACGACTACGATCAACAGTCCACCACGTTTTAGTAGTTCTAATATAGAAGAAACGGCTTCTAGCGTATCCTTCGGGTTGGTTACGATCGATTTATCACCACCTGGAAGGTATCCAAGGTTAAAGATCGCTGCTGTGACTTGTCCTTTATCTTTCTCTTCGATGGTGTTTAATACTTGAGCATGGCTGTTGTGAATCAAGTTTACTTGTGAGAAGTGCCCTTCTTTTTCGAGGCGCGCTTTCGTAGCTAGCAATGCTTCCTCTTGGATGTCATACCCATATACCTTACCTTCTTCACCTACACGTTCTGCAAGATAGAGCGTATCGTGTCCGTTCCCGCATGTTCCATCTATGGCGATGCTACCTTTTTCAAGGACGGAATCCAACAGTGTTCTCGTGAAGGGGAGTATCCTTTGTAGTGTCATGTTGTTACCTTTCCTCCTGTTGCGAATTTTCCTTGCCAGGTGTCTCTACGGTTCATTTCATCTCTTATCGCGTTTAATACACCGAACTTATTCGTACTCCACATTGGACCGATCAACAGCTCTGCAGGACCATCCCCAGTTATCCTGTGGATCACCATGTCTTCTGGAATTACTTCTAACTGATCGACTACCAAGTTCACATAAGTATCACGGTCTAAGAAATCGAGCATGCCTTTCTCATACTGCTTAACCATAGCTGTGTTACGCAAAAGGTGTAACAGGTGAATTTTGATTCCTTGTACATCTAATTTTGATACCGCTCTTGCAGTTTCCATCATCATTTCGGGTGTTTCTCCAGGCAAACCGTTTATGATATGTGAAACGACGTTTATATTACGCTTCCTTAATTTTTCTACCCCTTCTACATAGCATTCAAAATCGTGTGCTCTATTGATCAGATCACCTGTATGGTCATGTACTGTTTGTAATCCTAACTCCACCATTAAAAATGTCCGCTCGTTTAGTTCAGCTAAATAGTCCACTACATCATCCGGAAGGCAGTCTGGTCGCGTTGCGATCGAAAGACCAACCACGCCCTCCTGTTGTAATATGACTTCATACTTTTCACGAAGTTCGTTAACTGGTGCGTAAGTATTGGTGAACGCTTGGAAGTAGCCGAGGTACTTCGCATCTTTCCACTTCTTAGCACGAGTACGGTCTTTTATCGTATTAAACTGTGTGACGAGGTCATCTCGTCGATCACCTGCAAAGTCACCAGAGCCACTAACACTGCAAAACGTACAACCTCCGTGTGCAACTTTCCCATCTCTGTTTGGACAATCGAACCCTCCATCTAAAGGTACTTTAAATACCTTATGACCGAATGTCTGACGTAGGAATTGATTGAACGAGTAGTAACGCATGTCAGATCCAAAGTGGTCGGGAAGATGGTTTATTTTCATAATTGGAGCAACTCCTCTTTCGAACGGCGTCCGTCCAGAATAATAATCAAATTTTATCACTTTCAAAAGGCATCTCCAAACCTTTTTAAATGTTTGGGAATATCTGGGTCGTGGTAAAGATTACTATACTCAGATTAAGAGGTGATCGTATGAAGGATAATGAGAAGCGTCATAAAAAAGGTGAAACGAATAATCCAGAACAGCTTCCAGATCAAGAGCGAAATCAGCTCGATGAAGATGTTTCTGAAATGAATGTAGACCCTATTCCACTTGAAGACCTGAAAGAAGAGCAAAAAGAAGAAAAAAATAAACCGAAGTCGAAAGATGACTCAGCTAGTCAAAAGAAATATAGAGAAGGATAACGCACCCAAAGTGGTGCGTTTTACCTTGTTTAGATTTCTTTTTTCCTAATGTATAAACCCCTTTGTGACGGTCTAAAATGATAATGTTCTTGACAATTTTCTGAAGTATTCATACAATACAAACTATATACTGAGATTAAACTGAAAGATTATGATGAGGAATAGTAATAAAGCTTCTATTTTAAGAGAGTTAACGGGTGGTGAAAGTTAACATAGAAACTTTGTGAACTCGCCTTTGAATCGGAATCCTGAAAGATAGTAGGGTGCCCCGTCCGCCTGCGTTAAAGGTTTTAAGTGAGTGCGATTTAGCACTAATCCGGGTGGTACCGCGGGTGATTGTGAATAACAGATTCTCAACCTCTCGTCCCTGTTTATAGACAGGGATGGGAGGTTTTTTATTTTATGGATAGTTGGAAGGAGAGAGCTAGCATGTCTTTTGATCACAAATCGATCGAAAAGAAATGGCAACACTATTGGGAACAGAATAAAACGTTTAAAACGACTGAAGAAGCAGAGGGAGAAAAAGTTTATTTTCTCGATATGTTTCCATATCCATCAGGTGCAGGTCTGCACGTAGGGCATCCAGAAGGATACACAGCTACAGATATATTGTCACGTATGAAACGAATGCAAGGGTACAACGTATTGCATCCGATCGGTTGGGATGCGTTTGGTCTCCCAGCAGAGCAGTATGCTCTTGATACAGGGAATAATCCACGTGAATTCACTCAGCAAAACATCAACACGTTCCGTCGTCAAATCAAGGAACTTGGATTCTCGTATGATTGGGATAGAGAAGTTAATACGACCGATCCAAACTACTATAAATGGACACAGTGGATTTTCACAAAGCTATATGAAAAAGGTCTTGCTTACGTAGATGAAGTTGCTGTGAACTGGTGTCCAGCTCTAGGAACGGTTCTCGCTAATGAAGAAGTCATCGATGGTAAAAGTGAGAGAGGTGGACACCCGGTAGTACGTAAGCCAATGAAACAGTGGGTGTTGAAAATCACGGAGTACGCAGACCGCTTGCTAGAAGATCTTGAAGACCTCGACTGGTCTGACAGTATAAAAGAGATGCAGCGCAATTGGATCGGCAAGTCAGAAGGTGCTGAAGTAACGTTTGAAATCGACGGACATGATGAATCGATCGATGTCTTTACGACTCGTCCTGATACACTGTTCGGAGCAACGTATATGGTTCTAGCGCCAGAACATCCTCTAGTGGATATTATTTCAACTGATTCTGAAGCTGCAAAAGTAAAAGACTATCGTTCAAGTGTGCAAACGAAGAGTGATCTTGAGCGTACAGAACTTTCGAAAGAAAAAACAGGCGTCTTCACGGGGGCATATGCAATCAATCCGATCAACAACGAGAAGCTTCCGATCTGGGTCGCAGACTATGTTCTAATGAGCTATGGTACGGGAGCTATCATGGCGGTTCCTGCTCATGATGAGCGTGACTACGAGTTCGCAACAGCTTTCGACCTACCGATAAAAGAAGTTGTAGCAGGTGGAGATATTTCGAAAGAAGCTTACACGGAAGAAGGGGAGCATGTTAATTCAGACTTCCTGAACGGACTTGATAAAACAGAAGCGATCGCTAAGAGTATCCAGTGGCTTGAAGAAAAGAACAAAGGTAAGAAAAAAACAACATATAGACTTAGAGATTGGTTGTTCAGCCGTCAACGTTATTGGGGAGAACCAATTCCAATCATCCATTGGGAAGACGGAACGATGAGTGCTGTTCCTGAACAAGATCTTCCAGTCACACTACCTGAAACAACAGAGATCAAGCCTTCAGGAACGGGAGAATCTCCACTTGCTAACATTGAGGATTGGTTAAATGTAGTTGATCCAAAGACTGGTATGAAAGGTCGCCGTGAAACAAATACCATGCCTCAATGGGCGGGAAGCTGCTGGTATTATCTTCGTTACATCGATCCAGACAATGATGAGATGTTGGCAGATCCAAAGAAACTTGAAAACTGGCTTCCTGTAGACATGTATATTGGAGGAGCGGAGCATGCTGTTCTTCACTTGCTATACGCTCGTTTCTGGCATAAAGTACTTTACGACATTGGCGTCGTTCCAACGAAAGAGCCGTTCCAGCGTCTACGAAATCAAGGGATGATCCTTGGTGAAAACAATGAGAAGATGAGTAAATCTAAGGGGAATGTCGTTAACCCTGATGAGATTGTTGAAACGCATGGAGCAGACACACTTCGCCTTTACGAAATGTTTATGGGACCATTCGAAGGTTCTATCGCATGGTCAAGCAATGGATTAGACGGTGCTAGAAGATTCCTTGATCGTGTGTGGCGCTTATACGGTGAAGGTGACCTTTCAAAAAGCTCGATCTCAAAAGAAGCATCTGAGGAAGGTCTAGAGCGTGTTTATCACGAGACCGTAAAAAAAGTTACAGAAGACTTCGAGGGCTTGCGTTTTAATACGGCGATCTCTCAAATGATGGTCTTCGTAAACGAAGCGTATAAGCAAGATTCTTTACCCTTCAATTTGATGGAAGGTTTTGTTAAGCTTCTATCACCAGTAGCTCCTCATCTTACAGAAGAATTATGGGAGGCGCTTGGTCACTCTGATACACTCGCTTATGCAAGCTGGCCAACGTTTGATGAAAACAAGCTGACTGTTGATGAAGTAGAGATCGTCGTGCAAGTAAATGGAAAGTTACGTGCTAAGATATCGATCCCTGCAGAAGCATCTCGAGAAGAGATGCAAGACATCGCCATGTCTCACGAGAAGATCGAAGGACAGCTCGAAGGAAAAACGATTCGTAAAGTAATTGCTGTTCCTGGAAAGCTTGTGAATATTGTAGCTAACTAAGTTATTAAAGGAAATCAATGAAGCTAGAGGTCAAAAAGACCTCTGGCTTTTTTGATCTATAAAGGTATCGAACCAAACACTCTTTCTAGTTAAAAATAATAGTATGGGTTATGTCTGTGACATGGTATCACTAGGAACATCTTGTTCAAAAGCTTGCCAGATTGATTTCTTGAATTAAAGATAAAAATGATGTAGGATTGTTTTGGTGAAGAAACCATTCAATGAAAACAATCGTTCAGGAAGGAGTATGTTAAATGAGTAATGAAGTTAAGACGATTACACCTGAAGAGGTTCAAGAGCTACTAAATGAGGGGAAAAACGTATCGCTAATCGACGTTCGTGAGGATGAAGAGGTAGCAGAAGGAAAAATTCCTGTGGCTAAACATATTCGTCTTGGTACTATTCCTGAACGACTTGATGAAATCAACAAAAACGAAGAGCACATCATGATTTGTCGCTCAGGAAGACGAAGCGAGCATGCATGTGAATATTTACAAGAAGCAGGATATGAAGTGAAGAATATGGTAGGCGGTATGATGAAGTGGGAGGGTGAAGTAAAGTAACCCTCCTAAGAAAAGGAGAGAATCCAGATGACACTATGGGGCATGGCTATCGCTGTTGCGGCAATAACGATTGGGTTATGGAAAATCGTTCATCCCTATACGTATTTAAAGCCGATCAATGTTGATCCCTTTGATGATGATAAATACTGCTTGATCGATGTAAGAGATTACATTCTTTCGCACCGTACACCGTATGAGAAAGCAAAGAATATCCCACTTTCTTATCTCGGTAGACAGACAAGGGAAAATGATGTTTGTGATAAAGAAATCGTTGTTCTTGCAGAAGACCGCAAGGCTGCAAGGATGGCTGCAAAAATATTGTTAAAGCAATCGAAGCAGCCTATTTATTACATGACAGTTTCATCATAAACAGGAACGCCTTTGGAAGTTTTTTCTGAAGGCGTACCATTCTACTATTAATCCCACTAAAATTATAGGATTAATTATATTTCCCTATGTAAAAAAATGTCTAGAAGCCTTCCTGTTTTTTGTTATAATAAGGAAAAAGATAACTCAGAGGTGTCGTCATGAGGGCAGAACTTATTCGCGCTATGATGGATTTGCAGGCATTGCGCCAATTTCAACCTGGAAACGGAAGTCGAAATCAGCAGGCAGCCACTCCTTTTCTTGAAATGTTAGAACAGGCTATTTCATACACTTCATCTGATCAGATCGCTACTTATGACAATACATCATTTAAGAAGCAAACACCGGTGGAGTCGTTTAAACCTACTGGGCATTCAACAAAATCACTTGAAATCGATGGGTACATTCAGCAACTCTCAGATGAATATCAAGTGGATTCTAAACTGGTTCACTCCATTATTAAACAGGAGTCAGGGTATAATCCATCAGCGGTTAGCCACGCAGGTGCGGTTGGACTTATGCAGCTTATGCCCGCAACGGCACGTGGGCTTGGGGTAGAAGACTCCTTTGACGCAAAGCAGAATATAGAAGGCGGCGTCAAATACATTAAACAAATGCTGAGTAAATATGATGGAAATACTGAACTTGCTCTAGCAGCTTATAATGCCGGACCAGGAAATGTTGATAAGTATGGTGGGATTCCTCCATTTAAAGAAACGCAAAACTACGTATCGAAAGTTATGAAAAACTATTTAGCATAAAGCAAAGCTGTCTCACACGACTGCTCTTTAGCGGACGTGAGGAGGCAGTTTTTTATTTTTCTAAAAGAATTTTAGGATACTTTGTGAGATACTACATGAAGAGGTGAAGCACTATGAAAGATTTTAAAGGAATGGGTTTAGATGTAAGTTTGGTTGAATCTCTTGAATCACAAGGGATTGAATCACCCACTGACATACAGAAAGAAACAATCCCGGTGATGCTTAAGGGACAGGATGTGATGGCTCAGGCGCAGACTGGAACAGGGAAAACTTTCGCTTTCTTATTACCGATATTAGAGAAGGTTGATATAGAAGCAGATCATGTACAGGCTCTAATCGTTACACCTACACGTGAGCTGGCTCTTCAAATCACCACTGAATTATTGAAACTCGTTAATGGACGGCCTGAAGTAAACGTTCTTGCCGTATATGGTGGACAGGATGTAGAGAAGCAGATATCTAAGCTTAACAAACACGTTCATATTGTAGTAGGAACTCCTGGGAGATTATTAGATCACATTCGAAGAGAGACGATCGACCTTTCTCAAACAAATTTCCTTATACTTGATGAGGCAGATCAAATGCTGCATATTGGTTTCTTAAAAGAAGTTGAAGACATTATTTTCGAAACGCCAGATAGCAGACAAACAGCTCTCTTTTCTGCTACATTATCGAGTGATATTCGAAGCTTAGCAAAACGGTTTTTGCGTTCTCCTATAACGATAAAAGGGAAAGAAAAGGGAAAGACGGTTGAAATCGTACAGCAGTACATGATCGAAACAACAGATCGAAGAAAGTTTGGAGCCTTAACGGAGACAATCGATGAAGCACGCCCTTTCTTAGGCATCATATTCTGTCGTACGAAACGTAGAGTGAGTAAACTTTACGGAGATTTAAAAGCGAAGGGTTATCTAGTTGACGAACTACACGGAGATCTGTCACAAGCAAAGCGGGAGAGCGTCATTAAGAAGTTTCGTGAAGCAAAGATTCAGTTTCTTGTCGCGACCGACGTAGCTGCAAGGGGACTTGATATCGAAGGGGTTACGCATGTGTTCAACTACGATGTACCTCATGATGTCGAAAGCTACATTCACAGAATTGGAAGAACTGGTCGAGCTGGTGAAGGTGGTACAGCATATACATTTATCGCTTCTAAGGATAAGCAAGCAGTTCCAATGATCGAGAAGGGGATCGGTAAGCGTCTCGAACACAAGTCTGTAGAGAGCGCTCTACCTTCGGAGAATGACCGTGACTCCTCACGTGGGCGAGAAGATAGAAGTCGATCATATGGAAGACGGAAAAACAGTCGAAGTGGTGGAAGAAACAGAAGATGAAAAAAAAGGTATCTGCAATTGCAGATACCTTTTTTTTACCTTTCAGCTGCACTTTTTCCAGCTGTGAACCCAGTAACGAAAGCTGAAGTGATGTTATATCCACCGGTATAACCATGGATATCTAGCACCTCACCACAGAAATAAAGTCCTTTCGTGAATTTCGAAGCCATTTCTTTTGGGTGAATTTCTTTAAGAGAAACGCCGCCCCCAGTAACAAACGCTTTGTCAATCGGTAACGTACCATCGACAGCAACTTGGAACTGTTTTAACGAGCGAACATATTCGCGTACTTTTTCTTTCGATAGATGGGCGTACGTCGTATCTGGTGATAGTTCAGCTCTTTCAAGTAGAAACAGCATGTAGCGCTCCGGGACTTTACCTTTCCAGATATTTTTAATTGCCTTTTTAGGGTCTTCTTTCGCAATCTTCATATGTTCGCGATACAGTTCTTCTTCATTTTGGTCAGGTACTGCATCGATTTGAAGGGGAATAAATTGTGCGTTGAACTTCTTTAATGCTTTGACAACATATTGACTACAGCGTAATACTGCAGGTCCAGAAAGTCCGATATGTGTGAAGATCATATCCCAACGGTGGGTTTTTATCACTTTTCCTTTAGGGTTCAGAACTGACAGTGCTACATCACGAAGCGAAAGACCTTGAAGCTCTTTATTTTTGATAAAGGGCTCGCTCGATGTAAGGGGAACTTCGGTAGGATACAGCTCTGTAATCGTGTGTCCTCCTTCCTCTGCCCAAGCGTAACCGTCTCCAGTTGAACCAGTGTGAGGAACTGATTTTCCTCCAACTGCAACGACGACGTTCGATGCCAGTATCTTCTCGTTCGACTTCAGTAAGACACCTGCAACCGCACCGTCTTCATAAAGGACCTTTTCGACAGGTGTATTTACCTGAATCGTTACGTTAAGTTCTTTTACCTTATTAAGGAGCGCGTTCACGACAGATTTTGCATCATCTGTAACAGGAAACATCCTGCCGTGATCTTCTTCTTTAAGCTTGATTCCCAAGCCTTCAAAAAACGAAATGATATCTTCATTATCAAAGATATTGAAGGCGCTATATAAAAATTTCCCATTTCCAGGAATGAATTTAATCAATTCATCGAGGGGGAGTCTGTTCGTTACATTACATCTGCCGCCACCAGAAATGGCAAGTTTTCTACCTAGTTTATTTCCTTTATCAACGAGTAGGACAGATGCTCCATGCTCAGCAGCAGCTACAGACGCCATGAGTCCAGACGGTCCACCACCAATCACGACAACATCATACTTCATGCTTACACCTCTCTCATTTTGCTACAAACAAACATACCATAATTCATTTAAAATAGAAAAGCCACGAATCATAGATAATGTTTGTTGTTCCTATATAAATAGCTTAAAATGGAGAAGTGTCTATAATTGACTGTAGAAAAAAGGATATTATTGACGAATTTTATATAGAGTAATGGAAAGAAGTAGGAGTTGGAGAAATGTCTGATTCGAATGTGGTTAGAGGGACGATGCTGTTAACCGCAGCTACCCTTTTTTCGAGAATACTTGGAATGATTTATATGTTTCCTTTTACTGCCCTGGTAGGTACTTCAGGGATCGCGTTGTATAATTATGCGTATACCCCGTATACGATTATGCTTAGTCTCTCAACAGTGGGAATTCCGCTTGCTGTTTCGAAGTTTGTTTCAAAGTATCACACGCTAGGAGATTATCGTACAGGAAGACGATTATTTAAATCCGGTTTGCTGCTCATGACGTTCACAGGCTTTATTGCATTTCTAATTCTTTTCTTCCTTGCAGAACCGATTGCCAGGTTTGTAATCGAGGAGGGAAGTAAAGGAAATACCATTGCAGACGTTACGCTTGTTATAAGGGTTGTCAGTCTCGCTTTATTGATCGTACCAATCATGAGTTTAACGCGAGGTTTTTTCCAGGGGTTACAATCGATGGGACCAACAGCTGTGTCTCAGGTTGTGGAACAGATCTTCCGTATCGTATTTATATTAGTAACTAGTGTTATTATTATGCGTTTTCTTGACGGAAACGCTAAGACTGCAGCAACATTTGCGACGTTTGGTGCGTTTGTTGGGGCTGTAGGAGGTTTAATGGTCGTTTTCTGGTACTACCGTAAGCGTAAACCAAGTTTAGATCGTCATTTAGAGGAAAGCACGGTCGACCACGATGTTTCATTAAGTGACATGTACAAAGAAATCATCACATACGCGTTTCCTTTTGTTGTCGTAGGACTTGCAATTCCGTTGTATCTCCAGATCGATACGTTTTTCATCAATCCAGCTCTGCAAAGTATTGGTTACGATGAGTCTACTTATGAAGCTGTTTTTGCTATTATTACAGGGCTTGCTCATAAGTTGATCATGATCCCGGTTTCGCTCGCCACTGCGCTTGCGATGACGATTATTCCTGCAATTACAAAATCGTTCACATCACAAAAAGAAGGTGCACTTCAGAAACAGCTCACCCAGACATTTCAAATGTTGCTCTTTCTGACTGCGCCAGCTGCAATTGGACTTGCGGTATTGTCTGAACCTGTGTTTCGCGTTCTTTATCCAACAGTTGATCAAGACTTAGGAAGCCATTTATTGATGTGGTATGCTCCAACGGCTATCTTGTTTGCTCTCTTTTCTGTTACGGCTGCGATTCTACAAGGAATCAATAAGCAAAAGTTCGCTGTATATAGTTTGCTTTCAGGACTTGTCTTAAAAGTTTCGCTAACATATCCTCTAGTCGTTTTACTTGAAGGCAAAGGGGCGATTATTGCCACTGACATAGGGCTGATTACGTCTGTGATCGTTACAGTCGCTATCATTAAGAAGCATACAGATTTTCAGTTTGCATTTGTTTTTAGAAGGATTTTACTAATCGTAATTTTCGTTACGTGCATGGCGTTCGCGGCTAAACTAGCAACGATGCCTTTAGAAAGTGCGATGCCTGATCTCTATCGTTCTAAAAGTGAAGGTGGAAGCATGTTATTTTCTATCGTTAACTTACTGATTGGTATTGGGGTAGGTGGGCTTCTCTATCTATGGCTTTCTTATCGATCGAATCTCGCTGGACTCGTCCTAGGAGAACGGTTCAGTTTCCTTAAAAGACGCTAAAAATGAAGGCCGATTGTGGCCTTCATTTTTTTGAGGTGAAAGAGGTGCTTTCGTTTTATTCGTAATAGTTTGTTTCGTCAATCTCTTCTTCGCGGATTCCGAGGTACCTCTCGATTCTTCTCACTCTTCTATTTAGACGATTTAATCTTCTTCTTATCTGGTTGAATTGTTCTTCTGTATAATTATAGCCTGGATAACCTTGACCGCCTCCAGGTCCTCCTCCTGGTCCACCACCAGGATATTGCGGGTAACCTCCTCCGCCATACCCAGGATATTGCTGCCCCTGTTGTCGATAATCCAACGTTGATGACCTCCTTATTAAGACTACGAGATAGTCTATGAAGGAACTAGGCATAGTTGCTGGGCGTTTATCATGATTACACTGAATTTTTTTGGTACCAATTCAATTGTTCACCTATTCCGAGGCCTTTGAGAGGTACTTCATAGTTAAATTCATACTGCTGTAGCTGTGGTTCAATATGTTTTCTATACACAGAGCCACCATGCAAATAAACGGTAATGTTAGAAGGAGACTCTTGCTCTCTAAATTGTGAAATAAGCTTTTGCGCCCATTCCTCTCGTTGATGGTGTGTTAATGTTTTAATAGATAAATCGTATGGGTCCATCATATCGTCTGGTAATAATAGTCCGTCTTTGGCATTATAAAAATACATTCTGTCGTAGTGATGCAATGCGTATTCTAATGTTTTTTGAAATAAAGGGCTTTGATAAAACTCCGTAACCGGAGCTGATTTTGTACTTTTCTTTCGTGCGGTTGCTAAAAGTCCAACTTTTACAGTCATTCTATCACTCCAAACGTACAAATTAGCATTTACGGGTTACTTACCCTAGATTTACAATAATTATGCTCAAATTTTATTTTTTTTGGAAATTACATGGAAAAAGGAGCGATTGAACATGCGTATCGATAAGTTACTTTCTAATATGGGATATGGAACAAGGAAAGAAGTAAAAAAGATTTTAAAAACAGGTGCGGTTAGAGTGGATGAGTCAGTCATCAAAGATGCTAAACAGCACGTCGATCTTGAGAATGATCACGTTACAGTAAATGGGGAAACCGTCGAATATAGAGAATACATCTATATCATGATGAATAAGCCCGCGGGTTTCATATCGGCAACTGAAGATGAAGAGGAAACGGTTATTGATCTCCTAATTCCAGAAGATCAAATTTTTAATCCGTTTCCAGTTGGGCGCCTAGACAAAGATACAGAAGGACTTCTAGTTATTACCAATGACGGTAAGCTCGCTCACCACCTGACTTCTCCAAAACACCATGTTCCAAAAACTTACTATGCAAGGATCAATGGACGTGTTACAGAAAAGGACGTCGAGGCATTTAAAAATGGCGTTACGTTAGATGACGGGTATAAGACAAAGCCAGGAGAGCTTACAATCGTTGAGGAAGGACCTATTTCTCAAATCGAAATCACTATTCACGAAGGTAAGTTTCATCAGGTAAAAAGGATGTTCGAAGCGGTTGATAAGAAAGTCATCTACTTGCAAAGGATCAGCATGGGTGATCTTGTGCTTGATCAAGATTTGGATGTAGGAGAATATCGTGAATTAACTGAAGAGGAAGTAGAGCTCCTCAGAAAGTAACCCACCGTTTCTTTTTTGCAGACTAAGGGAATACACCTTGTAGTCAGTAAAGAAGGAGAGGATAGGATGTTAAAGATTGGGAATGACCTAATTAACCTGCGTATCAACGATGCTCAAACTGTGAATCAAGTTTACTTTGATGAATCGTTGAACGCAGCGACCTATTTAGAGATCAGTAACGATAAAACGAAACAAAGAAATCTTGAGCCGGATCATCATGCTGGAGACGTTTTAAATTCAATTCAAGCATCCGGTGGGCAATATACACATGATAATTATCCTGTTACGGATGATGACTTTGAAGTTACTGAGAAAGAGAGTACGTTTATCCCTTATTCAGGATTGTCGTGGAACGGTAGCCAACCTGTGATAGACAACCGTGAGGACGAAGTTAAACCGACAGAACTCGCAAATCACTATTCGTACAACTTATTATGTAAAGCAGAAGTTCATACGGAAGATGGGCAAAAGCTTGGTAAGGTAAGAGATGTTTATATTGCAAAGACAGGAGAAGTTGAGGGTCTTGAACTTTCTGAAGGGTTCCTTTCAGATTTCTTAATGAGTGGACAACCTTATATGAAGGTGAATGAAACGGTAAAGCTTGTAGATGGGAACGTGATTGTTCCGAAAGATTTTCACAAAGAATTAGCTAAATAAACAATAGAAAAAGCCGTGGACTAGTCCATGGCTTTTTGTGTATCATACTTTTGAATTTTGCTTGTAAGTAAACTCTTTAACCAACTTTTACTTTCTTACTCGTAGTAGTCCATACTCCACGGTTTGGGCTTTTGACTAATTCATTATAGGCCAGGACATTTAAATCTCTTTGAACTGTTCGTTGGGTAATACCAAACTCTTCAACTAACTCCGTTGTACTGACGGTACCATGCTTGCTAATAAATAAATAGATAGACTTGATACGGGTCATCATTCGATCAGTTGAAGTAATACTCAAAGAACCACTCCCTAACGTGTAATCAATGCCATACTCTTAGAATAGTTTCTCACTATTAAAACAATATGAAGGAAACGTAAAGATATACTTAATTTTCTGATGATTCCCTCATTAATTAGATGAAAGTCTGATTGGTCTGAGTGCTTCGTATTAAACTGGAAGTGATTTCTAGCTGTTGTGGGTAAGTCCCAACTTGGTGTAATGATAAATAAGGATTTTCTAACTTTCACAGTAACATATCGGCATTGTTAGTATAATAGTATAATTCCACCTCTATTGCCAATTCCCTTTAATTTACCTGTTTACACCTCCTCTTTAAAGTTTATTTTACAATATCTCGGTTATTTCGGCAAAAATTTTCATACGATTGTCTACATCTTCCTTCTTCTTCCCTCCTTTGCTATTCTTATAGGAGCAGGCTATAGAAAGGAGGAACATCATGTTCGTTCGATTATTCATTAAGAATGCACTAAAGCTAAATAACTGGTTTATGTTTTATACCACAGTCGCTCTCGTCGCAATCAGTTCGCTCATTATGAGGCTGATCGAACCGGAAACCTTTCCTACACTATTCGACTCGATGTGGTGGGTGATGACTACTGTAACCACTGTAGGTTATGGTGATTATTTTCCAGTGACAGTTGGCGGTAGGTTATACGCCATATTCCTTTACATTGTTGGAATTGGCCTTTTAGGGGTCGTCATAGGGAAATTAGTGGACGGAGTAGCAGAACTGAAAAAGAGGAAGGAGGAAGGGAAATTGAACTATCACGGACAAGGTCATATCGTCATCATAGGTTGGTCACAGAAAGCTTCCTATGCAGTATCGGAAATTATGGATTCGGATAATTGTGAAATTGTCATTATAGATAAACTCCCAAAAACACCAATCGTTGCGGATCACATCCATTACATACAAGGTGATGCTGCAGAAGAAGCAGTCCTCAAGAAAGCGGCGATTACAAAGGCACGGGCAGTTCTCGTTTTCTCAGATGATTCGATTCATGATTCGTTATTAGCAGATGGAAAGTCTCTAATCATTGCAAGCTCTATTGAGAGAATGTCAACTGAGATACATACGACAGTCGAAGTGATGAAGGAAGAACATATTAAGAATTTCGCTCATGTCCAGGTAGATGAGTTCGTACTATCTAATGAAGCGATCTCTCGTATGGCTGTTCGAGCAGCATTTACAAAAGGGATTTCAAGCGTATACTCCCAGCTGTTGAGCAGAGGACACGGCGAAAATTTATATGAAATTCCTGTAAGGAAGGAATGGACCACGTATAAAGATGCGTTTGAGGAATTACTGCAACAGGGGGCAACGCTCGTTGCGGATCGAAATCGCATGGACATCAATCGCCGTCTTGAAGAAGCGATACCAGCTGATGCAAAGCTATTTGTGATTTGTGATAAGCCGGTTTATGAGAGTTTGATCAGAAAGGAGAGACGCTCATGAGTGAAGTGAATTGGTCAGAAGAGGTGCTGAAGAGAAAAGAAGCGCTATTATCAGATTTGAATGGTCTATTAGAAATCGAAAGTGTGTTGAACGAAGAGGAAAGTACTGAGGATGCTCCGTTTGGCTATAGTGTTCGAGAAGCATTAGATTATATGCTTCAATTAGGAGAGCGTGATGGTTATCAAACGAAAGATGTTCATCATGTTGCAGGTCATCTGGAATTTGGAGATGGAGAAGAAGCGATCGGCATTCTTTGTCATGTAGATGTTGTACCTGCTGGTAGCGGATGGACAAGCCCCCCGTTTAAACCTGAACTTAGGGAAGGAAAGCTTTATGCAAGAGGAGCGATCGACGACAAAGGACCAACGATTGCGGCCTACTGGGCGATGAATATCGTAAAAGAATTATACCCTTCGTTATCAAAGAGAGTGCGAATGATCGTTGGTACTGACGAGGAAAGTTCGTGGCGTTGTGTTGATACGTATTTCAAGCAAGAAGAAATGCCAGTGATGGGCTTTGCGCCAGACGCAGTCTTTCCAATTATTTATGCAGAAAAAGGGATCGCTGATTTTGAATGGCATTTCCCAGCTGTGAAGACAGAGCAACATGATCTAGTGTTAAAGTCATTCAGTGCCGGTGAACGACTGAATATGGTTCCAGATTTCGCTAGTGCTGTGTTAATAGGTGAAGAGAAGGTGCTTTCTGAACTAAAAACGGTTTTTGAAGAGTTTGTATCTCAAAGACATTTGAGTGGGGATACATCATTAGATGAATCGTTGACCATCGAGATAGAAGGAGTTTCAGCGCATGGATCTAAACCTGAGCAAGGGAATAATGCAGCGTTCAGATTAGCAGAATTTCTTTCAGGAGTAGGTCTTGATACGGGCGGAACGACTTATATCGATTTCATTACAAAGTGGCTCACCGATGATTTCAAGGGTGAAAAGCTCGGAGTAAACTGTGAGGATACCATTACGGGCGATTTAACCATGAACGCAGGAACGTTCTCATACACAGCTTTGCACGGAGGTAAAATAGGCATCAATCTTCGATACCCTGTTACATGTGATTTTAGTGAGGTGAAAACTCAGTTTGATAAAGTTACGGGTCCTGTGGGAATTACGATGAACATCATTGATCATATGACACCCCATCACGTTCCTGAAGATCATGAGCTGATTCAAATACTACAAAGAGTATACGAAAAGCAAACGGGAGACGTTGCCGAGCTTCTTTCAATAGGGGGCGGAACATATGCCCGCTCATTAGATGCAGGAGTTGCATTTGGAGCGTTATTCCAAGGTAAACCACAGATGGCCCACCAAAAAGATGAATACGTAGAGGTTAGTGATTTGCTGAAAGCAGCAGCGATCTACGCGGAAGCGATTTATGAACTAGCAAAATAACAAACGCCATGGCGGTAAGCCATGGCGTTTCACGTTATAGGGAACTAAAAAGATCGCTAGATAAATACCTTTCTCCTGAATCACACGTCATCGTTACAACGACTTGGTCAGGGGAAAGTCGCTGAGCTACTTTCATAGCTGCGTATACGGCTGCTCCTGATGAAGGACCGACAAGAAGTCCTTCTTGACTAGCAAGTTTACGAGTTACTTCGTAAGCTTGTTCGTCTTTTATCTGAATAATTTCATCATAGATTGAAGTATTGAGAATATCAGGGATAAAACCAGGACTCGTTCCAACGAGCTTATGTTTTCCAGGTTTGCCTCCTGAAAGAACGGGAGATCCTTCTGGCTCTACAACATGAACAGTCATGTTCGGGTAATGTTCCTTTAGTACTTCTCCTGTGCCGGTTACCGTTCCACCCGTACCTGCTGTGGAAACAAAAGCGGCAGGGGTCACCCCTAGTTCGTTCATCGCTTCAATAATTTCCAAAGCAGTAGACGTTCGGTGTGCATCCGGATTTGCAGCATTTTCAAATTGCATTGGGATAAAGCTGTCTTCAATTGTCTCAGCTAGTTCCTTTGCTTTTTTGATTGCACCAGGCATTTTTTCAGAAGCAGGAGTCAGGACTACTTTTGCACCGTAAGCTTTAAGGAGTTTGATCCGCTCTTCTGTCGCGTTATCAGGCATGACGATGATGGCAGGATATCCGCTAGCAGCAGCGTTCATTGCTAGTCCAATCCCTGTATTACCTGATGTAGGTTCGATAATGGTCGATCCGGATTTGAGTAATCCATTTTCTTCAGCGGTCGCAATCATGTTATAAGCTGCTCGGTCTTTTACACTTCGACTTGGGTTAAAATATTCTAGTTTTGCGTATATTTTAGCACCATCAGGATTCGGAACCCTGTTTAATTTAAGAAGAGGAGTATTACCGATAAGTTCAGCCATGTTTTCGTAAATCATGTGTCCACATCCTTTGCAAGTTTATATAAGTTTATCTTTATCCAATAAAAGGTTAAAGTTAAGGATAAGTTTTATTGTGATGCTTCTTTTACTGTTCCCTATTATAGCAAATGATAAAGTAGAGAATAAGAAGTCGGCTCAAAAGATAAATGCAAGAAGATTCAGTTTTTTGGTAGAATATAATCAGATCTAAAGGAGTGGGGGATAGATGAGCACCCATTATTTCATTGCGATCACGGTCGATGATATGAAATCTGAGTTAAAGTCAGTGCAGAAAAACCTAGATACTTCTCTATTTAAGCATGTTGTTGAACCGGATGATTTTCACATTACATTGCAGTTTCTTGGTGAAGCGAGGGAAGAACAATTAAGTGATTTAGGTGAACAGCTAAAGGTAATAACTGAAGATGTGAGTCCATTTAAGATCACGCTAAATAAAATTGCGACTTTCGGGAAATTATCTCAGCCTCGTGTACTGTATGTCGACGTGGAGAAAACCAAGAACCTAGAACATCTACATCAGATCGTTTCCGAAGCTTGTATGGATTCCGGTTTCAGAGTCGATCGTCGAGAGTATCGTCCTCACATTACGCTTGCTAAAAAATGGCGATATCCAGAAAAGAAAATAGGGAGAAATACCCCAGATATTCATAAAGCATCGCAAGAGATCTCAAGTATTGGATTATTCAGAGTGGCACCGTTTGAAAAACCTAGGTACAAGTGTGTAGCGCGTTATGAATTTAAAAAGTAACCTTGTTATCACCATACTCCAACTTGCATTATTGTTTGGGTTCTATCTAGTAGGCGTCTACATTCAAAAGCTATTTGGTTTATTAATTCCAGGAAGTGTAATAGGAATGGTACTCCTTCTAGTTTGCCTCTATACGAACCTATTACCAGAGCAATGGATTTCAAAAGGGGCTACGCTTTTATTAAATCACCTGCCGCTATTTTTTATCCCTGTTACTGTTGGCGTCATGAATCACTTAGATTTCTTTAATGGTAAAAGTCTTTGGCTAATACCGATCGTTCTTGTCAGCACATGGATTATTATGATCACAACTGGCTTAATTGGTCAGACACTTGTAAATCGAAAGGAATAGCGTCATGTTTTTATTGCAAGCTATGTTTTGGCTTATCTTTACAATTGCAATTTATTTTATTTTTACTCTTATCTATCGACTACTGCCATATCCATTTTTAATCCCAATCTTGACAGGCACGGTCTTGTTAGTAATCTTGCTCACATCTTTTAATATTTCTTACGATACATATTTTAGCGGTGGAAAGGTTATCGATGCATTTTTAGGACCAGCAATCGTTGCTCTTGCCTATCCCTTATATAAACAAAGAAAGCTCCTAAACAAGTACAAAAACGAGCTTCTTTCAACTGTCCTATTATCAAGCATGTTAGGAATTCTTTCAGGTTATTGGCTTACTCTCCTGTTTGGATTTGGAGAAGTGATTCAGTTCTCCTTTGTTCCAAAGAACGTGACGACCCCTGTCGCTATGGAGGTTTCAAGAATGCTTGGAGGAGAACCAGCCCTTGCCGTTATTTTCGTAATGATTGCTGGAATAGGAGGAGCTGTAACGGGTCCATGGATTTTGAAATTATTTAAGATAACAAACTTCCTTGGGATTGGTATAGCGTTAGGTGGAGCTTCTCATGCGATTGGTACAGCAAAGGCGCTCGAATACGGTCAAGAAGAAGCAGCGGTTAGTTCAATAGGTATGAGCCTTTGTGCGTTATTTGTCTCTGTCCTAGCTCCTATCTTAATAAATTGGCTTTGAATTCAGTTAGTTAAGCGGTCATTTTCCATAAGTGAAAATATGATGATGTGTAAACACCTTTGAAAAGGATGGGATCTATGAGAAATCACTCTAATTATCAAACTGATAGTCACGCTTTTTCTGCTTATTGGGATGATTTCAATGTGATAACAGTAATGGTAGAAGAAGGCATAGACGATCATCAAGGCTTTACGTTAACGGATGGTCACCTTGATATCAACCTTGAGATCAATGGTGATTTCAAACTCGGCAAGAAGAGGATCGTTTCATTGTTAACAGATTCAGACTACCATCCTGGCACAGAATATTACCTCATCCACTCTAGCGGTGAAGAGGCGTTGGTGATGACAGGTAAAGTTGTCCGAACGAAAGCCTTTGATGACAAGTACCATTACGATGGTGAACTTGGCAATTCACTAACGAAGAAAGGCTCTTTATTCAAAGTCTGGGCACCTACTGCAACCAACGTTATTGTAAATATTTATAATGACTTATTTCAAAAAGTAGATGAACTGCCGATGATACGACAGGATAAAGGATTATGGGATTGTGAAGCGAATGGCTATGGAGAAGGGACTTTATACACGTATAGCGTTCGAGTTAACGGGAGTACGAAGGAAGTAGTGGACCCATATGTTAAGGCGGCTACCTCAAATTGCAAATTTGGCATGGTCACAGATCTTTCTCATACGAACCCTCCAAATTGGGATCCTACGGTAAAACCAGCGCATGCGAAATCCTCAGACTCAATCATCTATGAATTACACGTTAGGGATTTTAGCATCCAAACGAAAAGCGGTCTTAAATATAAAGGGAAATACAAGGCTTTCACAGAAGAGTTACCAGAGAAAGACGGCATTCCACAAGGACTGAACTATATAAAATGGTTAGGTGTTACGCACGTTGAGTTGCTTCCTATTCAGGATTTCGGTAGCGTAGATGAGATGAAAGCAGAGCCGCAATACAATTGGGGGTACGACCCTATCCATTACTTTGTTCCTGAAGGTAGCTATTCTACAGATTCTCATCATCCTTATACGAGAATACGTGAAGTGAAAGAAATGATAGCTGCTATTCACAACAAAGGACTAAGGGTGATCATGGATGTGGTTTACAATCATGTGTACCATCTAGAGGCTTCTAATCTAGAGAAAATCGTACCAGGATATTATTTCCGATACGATCATGGCGGGAAGCCATCGAACGGTACAGGTGTTGGTAATGATACAGCTTCTGAAAGAAAGATGATGAGAAAACTCATCATTGATTCTGTCACGTACTGGGCAAAAGAATTTGGAGTGGATGGATTTCGGTTTGACTTAATGGGCATTCACGATAAAGAAACGATGAAAGAGGTTCGCTATGCGATTGACTGTATCGACCCTACCATTTTACTATTTGGGGAAGGATGGCATCTGAACACCATCTTACCTGATTATCGTAAGGCAACGATTTCCCATGCGAAGGAACTTCCAAGAATCGGTTTTTTTAACGACCGTTTTAGAGATTCTGTCAAAGGAAAACTATTTGACACACACTCCTCAGGGTTTGCTACTGGAAATTTCTCAGTTAAAGAAGACGTGAAGAAGTGTATAATGGGAAGTGTTGAGGATTATTTTATTACAGCATCCCAGTCGATCAATTATGTTGAATGCCACGATAATCATACGTTATGGGATCGATTGAATCGCAGCCATCCTCATTCTAATGAAGAAGTTAAACAACAGATGCACCGACTCGCTACAGCGATTACGATACTTTCACAAGGAATTCCATTTTTGCATGCCGGTCAGGAGTTTTTTAGAACGAAAAATGGGGTTGAAAACAGCTACAAATCACCAGACAGGGTCAATAAGTTTGACTGGAGAAGGATGAGAGCTGTAAAAGAGAATGTTACCTACTTGAAAGGTCTTATCGAAATCAGAAAGTACTTTTCTGCCTTGCGTATGTCAGAGATCCATGAGATGCACAGTATTCAATTTATTGACTCCCCTGAATCGATGATCGCTTATCGAATAGATCAAGAGCACAGTGATGATAAGATTATCGTGATTCATAATGCCGGTCATCATTCTGAATGGATTTATATTGGTGAGGGAGAGAAATGGATAGTAGCTAATGGTACAGAAGCAGGAATTGATCCATTAGATAAAACGCATGACAGTTCTATTTTTGTAGCGCCTTTAAACACTGTTGTATTAATAAAGATGGAATAAAAACATGAAGAATTCATTAACCTGTGTTATAATTTTTTATTCGTAGGCGGTTTTGAACAACGTCCAGAGATTCTGCCGCCAAAGCAGAGGTCAAAACTTCCAGAATCTACAAACTAACAGAAATCGAAGGTGAATTTGTTGGAGAACATTTTAGGCGAAGGCTGGCAGGTGACCCCTGCTGGCGGAGCGACAGGTGAAGCATACTTAGCTCAATATGGAGACGAGAAACTATTCCTTAAGAGGAACTCCTCGCCTTTTCTGGCTGTTTTGTCGGCGGAAGGAATTGTACCGAAGCTTCTCTGGACCAAAAGACTTGAGAATGGGGACGTCATTACAGCCCAGAAATGGCTGCCTGGGAGAGAGCTGAAGGCGTTTGAGATGAAAAAGCCTAGAGTAGCAAAGCTGCTAAGGAAGATCCATCGTTCTTCTGAACTTCTTAGAATGCTTCACCGTCTTGGAAAGAAGCCTCTATCCCCAGATGTAATCTATCATGACCTGATTATGAAATTTGATGGTCATCATAGAAAAGATTCCGAAGTTGAGAGTGCTTTGTCTTATTTAGCTTCAAACAAAGACAATCTTGATCATGTAGAAAAAGTCGTTTGCCATTGTGACGTCAATCATAATAATTGGATGTTCAGTGATGAAGGAAATCTATACTTGATCGATTGGGACGGGGCCGTCGTTGCAGATCCAGCTTTAGATATCGGAATGTTGCTATATTGGTACGTACCAAAAAATGAATGGGCAGACTGGTTAACTCATTACGGGTTGTCAGTCACAGAAGGGCTTAGAAAAAGGATGTATTGGTATGTGCTTGCTCAAACCCTATTATCCATTTATTGGTACGATTATAAAGGTCTCTACGGAGAAGTGGAATATTGGAAGAGAGATCTTCTTAATCTAAATAAAAATCGACTTACTGATAATGATTGATGGTATCTACCCACTGGCTTAAATTTGGCTGGTGGGTTTCTATATGGCTTAATAAATCCGCTTGTTGCGCACCGGTTGTACTGTACTCCTCTATCTGATCTAAGACCTGTTTGATCTCAGGAGCGATCACATGGTTTTGTTTTAACAACTTTGCAAGCCTTTGAACTTGTTCACATTCAGATGTTGTACCTGTGCAATCAGTACGGTGGTTGGTTAAAATATCAGCTAAGATCGCGAGCTGATGTTCATGCGTTAGTGGCATTGTTCATTCCTCCTTTGACCATTCTATTGAGTAGGATGACATGAACTGAGCCTTATTATGTAAAATCAATAAAAAAACACGGACATATTTGGTCCGTGTAAGCTTGTTGAGAAACCTATGTCATTAATCGGTGTGCTCCCGATGCCTGCCGTAGTCGATGACGATCGCATGCTTTCCGCGGACGAACGTCCAAGCCCGAGGTGAAACCCACACCCCGGTCTCGGCCGCCCGTACGACCGCAGGAGTCTGCGATCGTCTCTCCTACTTGATGAGATTTAACCAAAAACGAATCTTCCGCCCAATGGTTTAACAGACGAGTAACGTTAATTGAAACGGAGATGGTCGTCTACTCTCATCGCAACACCGAGACTTTCTCTACACTCTAACACGGACATATTTGGTCCGTGTTTTACTTAGTGTCTCCTTTTGCGCCCCATCCAAATAGAGCGAGCACTGACAATACTATAACAATCCATGGAGCCCACATGATGAGAAAATGTTCCATAAGATAACTCCTCCCGTTTAGATTGATTTTAATACAAGATAACATATATCGAGAGTGATTGCCTTTATGAGACCTTCCTATTCGGAAAGTTTCATGGTAAAATGTCGGTTGTGTGAACGATAGGCAAATAAGGAAGTGAAAGTATGCGTCAGCGCAATAAACCATGGGCACAGGATATGTTCGCGGAACATCCTAGCTTAGTACCAAATGCTCCGTCTGAGTTAAATGGCAAATGGAGCGAGGTCTTCGGAAACAATAATCCAATTCATCTGGAAGTAGGAACAGGAAAAGGCCAATTTATTATCGGAATGGCTAAGCAATATCCTGATATAAATTTTATCGGAATCGAGTTATCTCCGAGTGTAATGGTTTCTGCTTTGGAAAAACTTATCGAGGAAAACATCACGAACGTTCGATTGTTAAACGAAAATGCTCAGGACCTAACAGAGCTTTTCAACGAGAATGAGTTGAGCAGAATTTATTTGAATTTTTCTGATCCATGGCCAAAAAATAGACACGAAAAAAGAAGATTAATGTATCGTACATTTTTAGATCTTTATAAAACAGTTTTAAAATCACAGTGTGAGATTCATTTTAAAACGGATAATCAGGGTCTTTTCGAATATGCACTCCACAGTTTCTCGGACTATGGAATGGTGCTTCATGAAGTGAGCCTTGATTTGCATCAGAGTGATTTTGAAGGAAATGTCATGACTGAATATGAAGAGAAATTTTCCTCAAAAGGCAGTAGGATTTACCGTTGTGTCGCTCAGTTTCGATAAGAGAACCGAATAAGGTTCTTTTTTTGATAATATTTGAAAGCGTTTACTAAAGAGAAAATAAACTAAGTAAGTGAAAGGAGATCGTCATGGAGAAATTTAAGCTAGGCTCTTTATCGATTCACTGGTTAAGAGGGGGCGTTACTCACATGGATGGAGGGGCAATGTTTGGTGTTGTTCCAAGACCATTGTGGAGCAAGAAATATCCGGTTAATGAACGCAATCAAATCGAGCTAAGGACAGACCCTCTTCTTGTTCAATGGCAAGATAAAAATATCCTTATCGAATCAGGGATAGGTTCTGAGAAGCTATCAGAAAAACAAAAAAGGAATTATGGGGTAAATGAAGAGTCTGACGTGAAAAACAGTTTAGCGGAACTCTCGCTCTCCGTAGAAGATATTGATATGATACTGATGACTCATCTGCATTTCGATCATGCATGTGGGCTAACAGAGCCTGTTGGAGAAGGGTATCGATCTGTATTTCCAAATGCAGTCATTTATACTTCTGAAGTTGAATGGAATGAAATGAAAAACCCGAATATTCGTTCTAAGAATACATACTGGAAAGAGAACTGGGAAGCGATTGTAGATCAAGTACAAACGTTTAACGAGTCGATAGAGGTTCTGCCAGGATTAAAAATGTACCATACTGGTGGTCATAGTGATGGACATTCAATCATTACAATGACTGAAAATGAACAAACGATCATCCATATGGCGGACCTGATGCCCACGCATGCTCATGTAAATCCGCTTTGGGTGCTTGCTTATGATGATTATCCTATGACATCGATCTATGCCAAGGAAAAGTGGATTAAAGAAGCGGTTAAAGAAGAGGCGTGGTTTATCTTTTACCATGATGCAAGTTATCGTGCGCTGAAGTGGAACGAAAGGTATGAGATTATTGATGAATTAAAAAGAGAAAAGTAAGACGTGTTAAAAGGCTGCATAATATGCAGTCTTTTTCTTATGTTTACATGAACGATATTAAGCGTTTATTGATTGTTTTTGAATTTATTTGAACGAAAATGATTGATTTATGAAAATGCTTACACTATAATGGGTTTAACATAATCAAAACAGGAAGGTGAAAATGTGCTAACAGCAGAACGCCATTTCATCATATTACAAGTATTGAAAGAGCGAGATAGTGCTACTGTTCACGAATTAAGTGAAGCGACAGGGGCTTCCATCTCTACCATTCGGCGAGATCTCGTACAGCTTGAAGAGCTAGATAAATTAAAACGGGTTCATGGCGGTGCGACCCAATACAGGTCAAAATGGACTGAGCCATCGTTGAATGAAAAGTCTTCACAAAACTTGACCGAAAAAACGTCTATCGCACATTATGCAGCCGGACTTATCGAAGATGGTGATTGCATCTTTCTCGATGCAGGTACGACCACTCAAAAGGTAGCAGAACAGATTAAAGGTAAAAACGTCATTGCAGTTACTAACGGTTATCAAGTAGTAGAAACACTTCTCGCAAATGGTATCACGACATATTTGATCGGAGGTAAGCTAAAACCGAATACAGGTGCGATGATCGGTGGCAAAGCTCTAGAGAGTATCTCTACTTATCGTTTTGATAAGAGTTTTATTGGAATTAACGGCATACATGAGTCTTTCGGATATACAACTGCTGATCCTGAGGAAGCCATCATGAAGAAAACAGCGATCGATCTTTCTAAAGAATCTTATATAGTAGCTGACCATTCAAAAATTGGGGAGACTGCTTTTAGTAAGGTAGCAGAACTACATGAATGTACGATTATAACCAGTCATTTTACAGGACCGAACCTAGATAACATCAGTGAACAAACAACAGTAGAAGTGGTGAAATTATGATATATACAGTTACATTAAATCCGTCAGTCGATTATATAGTCGGGTTAGAGCATTTTGAGGCAGGTCAGGTTAATATTGTGAATCATGATAAGAAGTTTGCAGGTGGAAAAGGTGTCAACGTCTCAAGAGTTCTTCATAAGCTTGGTTATGCTTCTAAAGCGCTAGGATTTATTGGAGGTTTTACCGGAGAATTTATTGAGACGGCACTCAAGGAAGAGGGGTTATCTCCACAGTTCATTAAAGTAGATGGAGATACCAGGATCAATATCAAGTTGAAAGCAGAAGTAGAAACCGAAATTAATGGTCTTTCACCTGAGATCGATGATTCGTCGATTGCATCATTGTACGAACAGCTTTCTGAACTAAAATCGGGTGACATCGTCGTGTTGGCTGGAAGCGTTCCTTCAAGTGTCCCATCCTCAATTTACTCTAGTATTATTGGTTCCCTCCCTGAAGGTGTGGAAGCCATCGTTGATACGAAAGGGGCTGCATTGCAAGAAGTAGTTGAATCAAAACCCTTCTTAGTTAAACCAAATCATCACGAACTTGGTGAGTTCTTTGGTGTACAGATCAATTCGGTCGAAGAAGCGACTTCATATGGTAGAAAACTTCGAGACCTTGGAGCACAGAACGTCATCATTTCCCTTGCTGAGAAAGGCGCGGTCTTTTTATCATCAGAGGGTGATTTTATCGGCAACGCGCCAAAGGGTGAAGTGAAAAATTCTGTAGGGGCAGGTGACTCTGTCGTCGCTGGATTTCTAAGCATGTACTTATCTAAAAAAGATTTAATAGATGCTTTTCACACTGGAATCGCTGCTGGTAGTGCAAGTGCTTTTTCAAACGAGTTCTGTACAAAAGAAGAAATTGAAACATTAAAAACTCAAATAACAGTTCGTTCCATATAAGAAAGGGGAGAATATCGGGATGAAGATAACTGAGCTTTTAACAAAAGAAACGATTATCCTTAATCTTGCGTCAAAAACGAAAGAAGAGGTTATCGATGAGCTCACTGATAAACTAGATCGTGCGGGATACTTAGATGATGTAAAAGGTTTTAAAGAGGCAATCCATAAACGTGAGCAAGAAAGCACTACTGGAATAGGGGAAGGAATTGCAATTCCACACGCAAAGACTTCAGCTGTAAAAAAGCCAGCGATCGTTTTCGGACGGTCTCATGAAGGAATTGATTATGATTCTTTAGATGGTCAACCAGCTCACCTATTCTTCATGATCGCAGCTACCGAAGGTGCGAACAAAACCCATCTTGAAGCTCTTTCAAGACTTTCTTCATTCCTGATGGATACTAACTTTAGAAGCGTTTTAAATGATGCTAAGTCAACTGATGAGGTATTGAGCGCTTTCGATTCTAAAGAGGAAGAGCAGGAAATAGAAAGCAGCACGGAAGATCCCTCAGAAGGAGCAAAATTGTTAGCGGTTACAGCTTGTCCGACGGGTATCGCTCATACTTATATGGCAGCAGATGCTTTAAAGGCAAAAGCTTCTGAGCTTGTTTTGTCACTGAAAGTTGAAACGAATGGTTCTGGTGGCGTTAAGAATAGGTTAACGGACCAAGATATAAAAGAAGCGGATGGTATTATTGTCGCAGCTGATACAAAAGTAGAGATGGAACGCTTCAAAGGAAAGAAAGTGATTGAAGTTCCTGTAGCAGAAGCAATTAGAAAACCTGAGGAACTATTAAAGCGTTCAGCTAGTGGAGATGCTGAAGTGTTTCAAAGCTCTCGTTCATATGAAGATGAAATCAATGAAAAGAAAAATGAAAGAAAAGGGAAACAGCCCGTCTTTTATAAGCATCTGATGAACGGCGTATCAAACATGTTACCACTTGTTGTAGGTGGTGGTATTTTAATCGCTTTATCGTTTATTTTCGGAATCAATGCAGCAGATCCTGAACATCCAAGTTACAATCCTTTTGCAGAAGCACTGAGCACGATCGGCGGAGGTAATGCATTTGCACTTATGATTCCTGTTCTTGCCGGATTTATCGCAATGAGTATTGCAGATCGTCCTGGTCTTGCTCCTGGTCTTGTAGGTGGCTTGATGGCCTCCACAAATGGTGCCGGATTTCTAGGAGGCCTAATCGCCGGCTTCCTTGCTGGTTATGCTGTACTTTTACTTAAGAGACTATTTTCTAGTCTTCCTCAGTCTTTGGAAGGTATAAAACCAGTTCTACTTTACCCACTATTCGGTATCTTCATCACAGGTATGATCATGATGTATGTTGTGATTGAACCGGTCCAAGCATTAAATACTGGGTTAGAAAGCTGGTTAGGAGGACTTGGAACGACCAACAAACTCCTACTTGGTTTAATCCTTGGGGGTATGATGGCTGTAGACATGGGTGGACCGATTAACAAGGCAGCGTTCACGTTCGGAATCGCGATGATCGACGCAGGGAACCTAACGTATCATGCTGCGATCATGGCGGGAGGAATGACACCTCCATTAGGATTGGCACTAGCGACCACGATCTTTAAGAAACGTTTTAATAAAACAGAAAGAGAAGCTGGAAAAGTTGCTTATGTCATGGGGGCTTCGTTTATTACAGAGGGGGCTATACCGTTTGCAGCTGCTGATCCTGGGCGAGTTATCCCTTCTATTATAGTAGGGTCTTCCATCGCAGGTGCATTAACGATGCTCTTTACTATCGCATTACCAGCTCCTCACGGTGGTGCATTCGTAATGTGGTCTGTAAATAACATTTCGATTCAGCATATTCTGCTCTATTTGCTTGCCATCGCAATCGGTACAGTCGTAACGGCAATGATGGTAGGTATTCTAAAGAAATCAAAACCACAGGTGTAATCATGAGAGGCTTCAAAAGAAGCCTCTTTATTTTGCATTTTGCTCATATCACAGGCAGAATCACCATTATGAAAGGCGTGATTTGCCCGCTTTATCCAAATGTTGTAAAAAAGTGAGTTGTGATGAGATGGTGTGAGGAGGCGTGAGATTGCAAATATGAGCATCTCGTTCATGCAAATGCATCCCAGGTTTAAATGATAGCGTTTTCACTACCTATCTTGTACAAATGCTTTTTATTTCCTTTATAACGGTTGATGCGTATAAGAAGCAGTGTTAGTATAAATGACCGTAGACGAAATGTCAGATGATTTGTCGGAAATTCAAAGGAGGAAATCATGCTACAGAATAAAACCGTAACGTTTATCGGAGCGGGTTCAATGGCAGAAGCAATGGCAGCAGGAATGATCGAATCGGGTACAATTGAACCTGAACGTATTATTATGACGAATAGAAGTAATGAAGAAAGACGTCAAGAACTAATGGAAAATCACGGAGTTCTTGCAACGCAAAGTATAGAATTCGCTGTGCGTGAAGCGGATGTTGTAATTTTAGCAATGAAACCTAAGGATATCGAAAAAGCTCTTAAGGGAATTGAAGAATATATTACGAATGAACAGCTATTATTATCCGTTCTAGCTGGCGTTCCATCTGCTTTCATCGAAGAGAGCCTAGAAGGTGAGCAGCCAGTGATTCGTGTGATGCCGAACACTTCAAGCATGATTGGAAAATCAATTTCTGCACTTGCTGCAGGAAAGTATGTAGATGAAGAACAAATTACGATTGCGAGAGCGCTCATCCGTTCTATCGGAGATACAGTTGTGATCGATGAAGAGCAAATGGATGTGTTCACTGGTGTTGCAGGTAGCGGACCAGCATATATCTATTATGTCATCGAAAGCTTAGAAAAAGCCGCTGTTGAAGGTGGACTTGAAGAAGAAACAGCTCGTAAGATGGCTGTACAAACAGTACTCGGAGCTGGAATGATGGCAGAACAGTCTGAGGATTCTCCTTCAGAACTTAGAAAGAAAGTCACTTCACCGAACGGTACCACACAAGCTGGACTAGAGGCACTTTATGAAAACGGCGGTGGAGATGCATTTGTTGAAGCCGTAAGAAACGCTGCAGTCCGTTCAAAGGAAATTAGCAGTCAGTTCGATGAAGAAAACGAGAAAAAGCCAGTAATGCAATAAGTTATAAAGAACCGGTCATCCGGTTCTTTTTTTATTGATGCTAATTTAAGTGAGATGTTACAAATGTTCATTTCTAAAAAATGTTAGTAGAATAATAGACAAAATATGATATGATAATAATTGGATGATTTGTAGTTGGAAGGAGGAAATAATGATGAAAAAAGGGATTTTTGCTCTTATTTTAGCTCTTTTAGTCGCATTTCCGTTTGCAGGTACAGCTGTTCATGCTGAAGCAGATGTCAGCGATGAAGTGAAGAAGGGTGTCGCTAGTTATATTGGAGAAGAGCACTATGACTATGACAAAGGGTCTCTTTCTATTGAGGAATCAGAGAGTTTTGAAGTAAGTAGTTCAGCGGATAAAGAATTTAGTCAAGTAACGATGATGGTTGTAGAATTCCAAACTGTTCGTGATAATATCTTCTTTGAAGATCACAAACAGGTAATCTTCTATGATACTGATGCAAATGCAGTACTTCCTGATACTAAGGTACTTGACCTAGATCAAGCAAAAGAATTTAAGGACAGTCATGCTGAAGAAACTGGTTCTCATCTTCATATGGGAGTTGTATTGTTCCTTCACTTTCTTATGCTCATAGTTCCAGCAATTATTATTTATGTGTTTATTAAAGGCTGGTATACGACTCTTGGCTTTAAGTTAAAGAACAACGTATATAAGACGAATGCAACGTTCTAAACTGCTATAAAATAAGAACAACCCTCTACCTACTCGGTAGAGGGTTGTTTTTATTGTTTTTGAAGTTCTACAATTGTACCTGTATTTGCGTCGACTACGAAATCCATCTGCTCCAATCGTCCTGCTTTTTCACATGTTAAACCACCAGAATAAACGGTGAACGGCACGTCGAACTTCTTGATTGAATCCGTTTTCATATGAATCCATGACCCTTTCACAGCGTATGAGTGTTTAACTGCTTCTTTAACAGATTTAAGAGCCTTTTCAGGCGGAATCGTCGATTTTTTGCACGTTGCCAAAGAAGTTGCTGCCAAAGCAGCCCCTGCTCCGATAAGTGCACCTAACAGCACGTCTTTCATCTTCACGGTATTCACTTCTCCCTTCTATTCACCTCTATTGTTGTTTCCTCTTTTAGTATATCTGAAGTTGATTCATGTACCAACTACTTAAGCTGAAAATTCAAACGACTAGCAACGCATAATGGAATTCGATACAATGAAAGAGGTATATATTGAAGAGAGGGGATACATATATGAATAAAGAAACGCTGTCACTATTCAAAACGTTGACTGAGCTTCAAGGTGCTCCTGGATTTGAGCATGATGTAAGAAAATTTGTTAAGGGTGAACTTAGCAAATACACAGACGAGTTAATACAGGATAACTTAGGAAGTGTTTTTGGTGTGAAACGCAGTGAGAACAAAGGTCCTAGAATAATGGTTGCTGGTCACATGGATGAAGTAGGATTTATGGTAACGTCTATTACAGATAACGGCATGCTCCGTTTCCAAACGCTAGGCGGATGGTGGAGTCAGGTCCTACTTGCACAACGTGTTCAAGTCATGACCGCTGACGGACCGATACCTGGAGTGATCGGTTCCATTCCTCCACATCTTTTAGATGAAGCGAAACGTCAAAAGCCGATGGCAATCAAAGATATGCTTATCGATATTGGTGCAGATAACAAAGAAGATGCTGAAAAAATTGGAGTGCGTCCTGGTCAGCAAATCGTTCCTACTTGTCCGTTTACACCGATGGCTAACAATAAGAAGATTATGGCCAAGGCATGGGATAACCGCTACGGAGTGGGACTTGCTATCGAGCTTATGAAAGAAATGCAAAATGAGGACCTACCGAACGAACTTTATTCTGGAGCTACTGTACAGGAGGAAGTTGGGCTTCGAGGCGCACAAACTGCAGCAAATCTAATCAATCCAGATTTGTTTTATGCCTTGGATGCAAGCCCAGCAAATGATATGACGGGTGATAAGAGTGAGTTTGGTCAACTTGGTAAAGGAGCACTCCTTCGCATATACGACCGCTCTATGGTTACACACCAAGGTTTAAGAGACTTCGTTCTCGATACAGCTGAAAGTAACGATATTCCGTATCAGTATTTTATTTCTCAAGGTGGAACGGATGCAGGAAGAGTTCATCTTTCGAATAATGGAGTACCATCAGCAGTGGTTGGCATTTGCTCACGATATATTCATACTTCGTCATCGATCATCCATGTTGATGATTATGCAGCTGCAAAAGAACTGCTGTTTAAGTTGGTAAGAACAACAGATCAAAATGCGGTTGACCAGATAAAGAGTAGAGTCTAGAAGGAAAGGAGCCGATCGGCTCCTTTTTCAATGTGATTATCACTAAAGGAGGCTTAATCATGAAAAAAGTTGCTGTAGGTTCTCTTAACCCAGTAAAACTCGATTCAGTTAGAACATTGACCACATATGAAGTGAAAGGGTATGATGTCTCATCAGGAGTCTCAGAACAACCATGGGGGGATGAAGAAACCATCTTAGGTGCAAAGCAGCGAGCATTCGCGGCACTTGAAGAAGGTCAGCGTGATATCGGCATAGGGTTAGAAGGGGGCGTGCACCAGATCGGTCATTTATTGTACGTTTGTAATTGGGGAGTACTTGTTGATCGTAACGGGAAGGAGATTGTGGCAGGAGGAGCTCGATTTCCTTTACCGGATGAAGTTAAGCAGAGGTTGGAAAATGGAGATGAACTAGGGCCGGTTATGTCGGAGTTTGCGAGTCGAGCCAATGTTAACAAAAAAGAAGGCGCCATCGGAATCGTTACGAAGGGCGCCATCACAAGGACTACGATGTATGAGCATATTGTAAAAATGCTTTTTGGACAGTATGAATACTATTCGGATTAATTACTTTCGAAAATATATGATAGTGCTCGAAGCGCTTGTTCAGGAGTTTCCACTACCACCTGTGCTTTATTTGCTAACTCCTTTAGCGGATGGTGGAGGGATTCAGGTCTAATCAAAATAAGAGGTTTCTGAAGTGTGATGGCCGTAGCAGCGTCCATCGCACTATTCCATTGCTTGTATTTTTCACCAAACAAAGCGACTACAACATCTGACTTTCCTAGAAGCACTTGTGTTCTGAGGTTGTTAATTTCTGAGGCTGCTTCGTCTTTAAAAATGGCGTTCGGTTGTTCACCTTTAATTTCCTCTCCTATGTTATCTGAGCGGTCGTGGTTTTCCATCGGCCCTACAAATGAAATAGGAAGATCCATTTGCTTCGCTTTTTCTTTAAGTTCATTACGCCAGTCATCATGTATTTGTCCAGCTAAGTATACGGTAAGTTCCAAGATATAACGCCTCCTATAGATAGTAACGCTGTCATTGTAGCACAAACCCTTCATTGTTCCCAATTATTTGAATTGAGAAACGATTGTGCTTCTTCAGCGTTAATTCTTATAAATTGTGTATACTAGTGTGTGAAGTTTATTGGAGGGAGAAACAAATGAGAGATTTATTAAAAAGAAAAGGTGTGTCTTTATCACCTCATACATATTTCGTAACAGCACTTAGTTACATGGCACTCGGCTTGTTTTCTTCGCTTATTATTGGTCTCATCTTAAAAACGATTGGTGAACAGCTTTCATGGGCTAGCTTCCTTATTCCAATAGGAGAATTAGCAATGAGCCTGATGGGGCCTGCAATCGGTGTAGCTGTTGCATATGGTTTAGGAGCTCCACCCCTCGTACTGTTCGCTTCTTTATTAGCAGGTGCAGCGGGAGCAGAGCTTGGTGGGCCAGCTGGAAGCTACGCTTCAGCAATCATCGCTGCTGAATGTGGAAAACTCGTATCAAAATCAACCAAGCTTGATATCATTATTACTCCAATGGTCACTATTTTCGCTGGTTTTGGAACAGCAACAATAGCGGGTCCTGGGATTAATGCGCTCATGCAAAATTTTGGTTCACTCATTATGTGGGCAACAGAACAACGACCAATCGTTATGGGAATCATCGTTGCCGTTTTGATGGGCTTAGCATTGACTGCACCCATTTCTAGTGCCGCGATTGCTATCATGCTTGGGTTAGAGGGGATTGCTGCTGGTGCAGCAACGATCGGGTGCGCTGCGCAAATGATCGGTTTTGGAGTTAGTAGTTTCAGGGAAAATGGGTTCGGTGGCTTTATTGCTCAGGGATTAGGAACATCGATGCTTCAAGTAGCAAACATCGTTAAAAACCCATGGATATTACTACCTCCAACGTTAGCAGGTGCCATACTAGCACCGTTCGGAAGCGGTTGGATCGGAATGCTAAATAATCCTCCTGGTGCAGGGATGGGCACTAGTGGTTTTGTAGGTCAGATTATGACCATCAATGTAATGGGTGCTAGCTACAATGTGTGGATCGCGATCCTTCTATTGCATATCGTTGGACCAGCATTGATAAGTTTGATAATATCCGAGGTAATGAGGAAAAAAGGTCTTATTAAGTCAGGGGATATGAAGATATCAACTGAGTAATCATAGGAGGATACACGATGAAAACTTTTGATAAGCACGAAGACTACATCAAAGCGATGAACGAAGGGAAATCTGTCTTTTTATTCTCAGCAGATTGGTGCCCCGATTGCCGCGTAATAGAGCCATTTCTGCCAGAACTGGAACAAGAGTATAAGGAACTGACTTTCTACTATGTAGATCGAGATCAACATATAGAACTTTGTCAGGAATTAAATGTTTTTGGAATCCCGAGCTTTGTTGCATTCAATGAAGGAGAAGAGACTGGTCGTTTTGTAAGCAAGAATAGAAAAACACGTGAAGAAATCGAAGACTTTTTATCAAGTGTTAAATAAGAAGACACAGAGCTATGTCTAACATAGCTTTGTTTTTGTCTATAGAACTTTCATGGTATCATAAAGTGACAACTCTAATTGAAATGTACAGGGTGGTGAAAAAATGGAACCGAAAGATTTGCGAAAACTGTTAGAAGAACGGCTACAAAGTGAAGACCGTGAACTTACATATAATAAGAAAGAAGAAAAGCTCCGGATTGAAACGAAGCGTTCAGGAAAAGGCATGAGCCTGTCTTTAAAAGGACTTGCTGCAAAATATGAAGAACGTAAAGAATCACTTCTTGATGAAATTGTGCATCATGTTGAAGAAACGCTGAAAGCGATGAATGATAACCAGGAACTAAGTGGAAGCGAGAGCAATATCTTTCCTGTTATTCGATCTGGTTCATTCCCTTCAGAAACTGAATCTGGCGTACCGCTCGTTTTCGATGAGCATACTGCAGAAACTAGGATCTACTATGCACTTGACCTTGGTAAATCGTACCGGTTAATCGATAAGGATTGGCTTGAAAAAGAGGGAATGACGAAAGAAACGCTTCAAGAAGTATCAAAATTTAATGTTCGTGGACTTTCGACTGAAATGAAAACAGATACCGTGGCGGGGTGCACCTTCTACTTCTTAAATACTAATGATGGGTATGATGCAAGCCGTGTACTGAATCATTCTTTATTAGAGGAGATGGCATCTAAAGCAAAAGGGGAATTAGCCGTAGCGATTCCTCACCAAGATGTTTTGATATTTGCTGATATTGAAAACGAACGTGGCTATGATGCACTTGCACAGCTAACGATGCACTTCTTCTCAAATGGACTAGTACCTGTTACTGGGCTACCGTTCATTTACGAAGATGGCAAATTAGAACCTGTCTTTATCCTTGCTAAGAATAAACAAAAAGAAGATTAACATTAAAGGAGAACACGAAAAATGAACTTGTTTTATAACAAAGAAGGTATTGGTGACACATTGATCGTAACGCTTGGAAGCACAGATCGAGAAGATCGATCTGTAGAACGAAAGGGTAATGTTGCGCGTGTGTACAGTCAAGAGTCCAATCAAACGGTAGGATACAATATCTTTGATATTTCTAAACGCTATAATATCGATGCGTCTGGTGTTGTAGAAGAAAGTGAAGCGTTGATTTCTGAAGTGAATCGTATCCTAAAAGAAAATGATTTCAAGGATGAATTAGTATATGATGCATCACCGAAATTTGTTGTTGGACATATTGAAGAAATGACCAAACACCCAAATGCCGACAAACTTAATATTTGTCAAGTTAACGTAGGTAACGCTCGATTGCAGATCGTTTGCGGTGCGCCAAACGTGGATCAAGGCCAAAAAGTGGTTGTGGCTAAGGTTGGTGCGGTGATGCCTTCTGGTATGGTTATTAAAGATGCAAGTCTACGTGGTATTGAATCTTCTGGAATGATTTGCTCAGCAAAAGAGCTTGATCTTCCTGATGCACCAAAAGAAAAAGGTATTTTGGTCCTTTCAGAAGACTATGAAATTGGATCAGAATTTAAGACCTACTAGGATTTTATCTAGTAGGTTTTTTCTTTTTACTGTTTTTTGTGTAGGGATATTGGACCGATTTTACTAATTTAGACTAAGAAGCATCTAAAATAACGAAAGATTTTAGAAAGAGCCTTACAATGACAGGTGAATTTCCGATAAAATAGAATAACAAAAGCTAAAAGGCTTAACTAGAAAAGGTGATTTTAATTGGGCAATAACTGGTTTAAAAAAGCACTGAATAAATTATTTGATGTGAATGAAGAGAAAGAAATGGATGATCGTGCTGATGAGGGGGCGAGGCAGTCTAAAGAGTACCCAAAACTAGACCGGAAAAACTCAATTGGGAGAATCGAAAGTGGAACAAGAAAGAATGAAGCGAGAATCGTTCACCAATATCCTAGAGAAGGAAATTTTCGATTTCCATTAATTCCTGATGAATCTTATAAAAGCGGTAGAAGAGCGGAAAGTAAAAAAACTACACAACAGCCTAAGCCTGCTGATTCGAGCGATCGATCTCATAAAACCAAAAACGAAAATTCGAATGTGAGGGCGGTTTCAAATTCGAATTCAAGTTCAAACCAAAACAAAGCGAAGACATCGAGTGAACAAATAAAAGAAGATACACCAAAGAAATTTAGCGGTGTAAACTTTAAGCCTACTGATATTCCATCACCAATCTATGGCTTCAGTAAGCGTCCTGTAGTGGAGAAAGTTGAAAGAGCGATTAAAGAAACCGAATACAGGCATAAATATACACCTCTAAACGAACATAAAGTCATCGATCAACTCATACACAAACCAACTGATTATCGATCTGAGGAATCTGAAATAAAAAGTTATGATCTAAAAAATGAACATACAGAAGAAGTGAAAGAGGAGAAACCTTTATCTTCTACAGAGACTAACAAAGGCATTGATCAAACAGATGAAGCAAGCCATATTGAAGAAGTGTTAGTTTCAAGTTATGAAGAAGATAATCAGACAGAGGATACAACTGAGGGGAGTGAAAACGATGCTCCCCAATCTGATCGAGATAACGAGAGAGAGTTTGATGAGTCACCTTTACGTGAAGAGCTTGAGAATGAGGATCAGAAAGATTTAGAGCCGTTTAACGACCAGGGAGAATCCAGCGGCTCATACATTGAGAGAGCGATTCAAGCTAGTGAATCACCAGTCGAAATAGAAGATGAAGTGGAACTACATGAAGAAGTAACGGAGGAACAAGAGGAAGTAAAGGAAGAAATTATAGAAGATGTACTAGGGAAAGAACAAGAAGATGGACATGAGGAAACGCAAGAGGAAACACAAGAGGAAATACTAGAAGATGAACATGAAGAAGCTTCTGAGAAAGATATAGGAACCCACTCACTTACAGAGGTAGACGATAAAGAGACATTACAAGTTTCTGCTATTACGGATGAATCAAAAGAATCTCAAGCGGAAACAGTTGAAGAGAGTGGCGTGACGCAAAAACATAAAGAAAACAAAGTGGAGAAAAAGAGAGAAGAGGGCCGGCCGAAGCCACAAGTTCCATATAACGTGATGATGCTTGCAAGCGATAGAAGACATCTTGTGAAAAAGCCGACGTCAAACGGAGAATATAAGCTACCTCCTATTTCCCTCTTGGATATTCCACCGCGTGACGAAGGTAATGATGAACAGTGGCTCAGAGATCAGCGTGAACTGCTCGAATCTACCTTGAAGAACTTTAATGTGCAGGCAAGCGTGATCGGAGCTACCATGGGACCAACCGTTACTCGCTTTGAAGTACAGCCGAGCCCTGGTGTTAAAGTGAACAAAATCACAAATCTTAGTGATGATATTAAACTGAGCCTTGCAGCAAGAGATATTCGGATGGAAGCACCTATTCCTGGTCGGAATGCGATTGGTATCGAAGTTCCTAACCCAAGAAGTCGCCCTGTCTTTATAAGGGAAGTCGTACGGAGCGGTGTTTTTCAATCGAAAGACTCTCTACTGAATGCAGCGTTAGGTTTTGACATTGGCGGAAATGCTAAAGTAACAGATATTCAAAAAATGCCACACGGTTTGATTGCAGGTGCCACAGGGTCTGGAAAAAGTGTGTGTATCAATTCAATTCTCGTAAGCTTGTTACTAAATTCAAATCCTGCAGATGTGAAAATGCTTCTAATCGACCCAAAGATGGTAGAGTTAGCTCCGTATAATGGTCTACCACACCTTGTCACACCCGTTATCAATGATGTGAAGGAAGCGACTACAGCATTGAAATGGGCAGTGGATGAGATGGAGGAGCGATATGAAAAATTTGCAGCTGCTGGTGTAAGGGATATTAAGCGCTATAATGACAGAGCGATCGAGCATGGCGAACCACAGCATAAGTTACCTTATATCGTCGTAGTCATCGATGAATTGGCTGACCTTATGATGGTATCTCCACAGGATGTTGAAGATGCGATATGTAGAATTGCTCAGAAGGCTAGAGCGTGTGGAATTCATTTACTTGTAGCTACACAGAGACCTTCTGTTGATGTCATCACGGGCTTAATAAAAGCAAACATCCCTACACGTATTGCCTTTTCTGTTTCTTCCCAGATCGATTCTAGAACGATTCTTGATACGAGTGGTGCAGAAAAACTACTTGGAAAAGGGGACATGCTCTGTTTAGAGAACGGATCATCGAAACCAGTTCGTTTGCAAGGGAACTTCGTTTCTGATGAGGAAATCGAACGTGTCACTTCCTATGTTAGAAAGCAACGTAAGCCTAATTACTTGATTGCAAAAGAGGACCTTGCCAAAAAGCAACAGTATAACGAACAAGAAGATGATCTGTTTGAGGAAGCTTGTATGTGGGCGATCGATCAAGGTCAAGCATCATCTTCCGCTCTACAAAGACGATTCCGCATAGGCTTCAATAGAGCTGCGAGATTAATCGAAATGATGGAAGAACGAGGGTTGGTCTCTGAAGCAATGGGAAGTAAGCCAAGAAGCATTCTTATGAGTAAGGCTGATTTTGAAGAGACATTCCTCAAAGATATGCACGTATAGTGCATATCTTTTCTACTTGTTTTATCCAGGGTTGTTCTATATGATATAGAGTGTGTAAAAGATATGTTTTTTTATCGTAATAATTAAGAATACTAGTAACTATAGAGCTCACATTCGAATGACGAAACTACTTGAAGGAGCCCCAGAATGAAAGAAATTGAACTGAAAATGCAAGGTGAAATAAAACGCTTAACAAATCGCACGTTTAAATTTGACGAACGAGTGAAAGAGGGCTGGTTTTCAGCAGTCTACTTTTTGAAAACGTGTGAGATCGTAGAAGAGTATAAACCGGATAACATCGTGACGATGCAGTTTTTTCAAAAGAATGATGCTGTCCTTTGTGGGTCGGACGAAGCAATCGCTTTAATTAAAACGTTCGCAAAAGACCCTGATTCACTTGAAATCCATTCATTAAAGGATGGAGATAAAATATCACCGTTTGAAACTGTGTTGAAGATCAAAGGTCCATACCAAAACTTTGGTTTTCTTGAAGGAATAATTGATGGAATACTAGGCAGAAGAACGTCAGTTGCTACGAATGTATATCATGTTGTAAAAGCAGCGAGATCTTCAGGCATTCAGAAACCAGTTATCTTTATGGGTGATCGTGACGATCATTATACACAACAAGCAGGAGATGGTTATGCCTCATACATTGGTGGATCAACAGCGCAAGCAACACACGCTATGAATGAATGGTGGGGAAAAAGAGGAATGGGCACTATGCCACATGCTTTGATCCAATTGTTCAAAGGAGATGTGGTTGAAGCATCAAAAGCGTACCATTCTAAATATCCTGAAGATGATTTAATCGCCTTAGTGGATTATAATAACGACGTGATTACAGATTCTCTTAGAGTAGCTAGAGAATTCGGCGATACATTGAAAGGTGTTCGAGTTGACACGTCTAGAACGATGGTCGATCAATATTTCTGGAGGAATCCAGATGTGCTTGGAACATTTGATCCTAGAGGCGTAAATGCTGAATTAATATTCGCGTTAAGAGAAGCTCTAAATCAAGAAGGTTTCGACCATGTTAAAATCGTTGTGAGCGGAGGATTCACAGAAGAAAGAATTCGAGAATTCGAGGGTCAGAACGTACCGGTAGATATTTATGGTGTTGGGAGCAGTCTACTGAAAGTAAACATCGGGTTTACCGGAGATAATGTAATTATCGACGAGGAACCAGAAGCGAAAGCAGGTAGGAAATATCGTCCTAACCCTAGGCTAGAACGAGTAGAGTAGGAAGACAGGGAAAATCCTGTCTTTTTTTAGCCAGTGTTATCGATTATTGGAGCATCCCCTTATTTATGCTATAATGCGTTATTGTACAGAATTAGGGAGCATGATTGTAAAGATTTCATATAATAAAGAAGATATTCGGTGTAGAAATGAAAGTGTGGAGGTTCTGAAATGACTATATATCACTTTGTTGGCATTAAGGGCTCCGGAATGAGCGCACTTGCGCAGATCTTGAACGACATGGGTTACAACGTTCAAGGTTCTGATGTTGAGAAACGCTTTTTTACCCAGGAAGCCCTTGAGCAAAAAGGTATTACCATTCTTCCGTTCTCAGAAGAAAATATTGATGAGAACATGATTATAATCGCCGGCAATGCGTTTGATGATGAACACGAGGAGTTAGTTCGCGCTCGAGAGATGAACCTTCCTGTCTATCGTTATCATAAATTCCTTGGTGACTTTATTCAAAAGTTCACCAGTATTGCAGTGACAGGTTCACATGGCAAAACATCAACCACTGGGCTGCTTGCTCACGTTATCGGAGAAGCAGAACCAACATCCTTTTTAATTGGAGATGGTACCGGAAAAGGAGTTAAAGATAGCCAGTATTTTGTTTTTGAAGCATGTGAATATCGCCGTCATTTTTTATCATACCAGCCTGATTATGCGATCATGACAAACATCGATTTTGACCATCCGGATTATTTTTCAGATGTCGAAGATGTTTTTTCAGCGTTTCAAGAGATGGCTATGCTTGTTAAAAAAGGAATCATCGCATTTGGTGACGATGCTTACCTTCAGCAAATTCAAACAAAAGTGCCCGTAGTCTTCTACGGTTTCGATGAGCAGAACGATTTTCAAGCTACGAATATTAAAGTGGACGAAAATGGCACAACGTTCGATGTACATGTTCGTGATGATTATTATAGAACGTTCCAGATTCCTACCTATGGAAAGCACAACGTGCTAAACGCACTTTCCGTAGTTGCGTTATGCCATTATGAGAACCTTCCGGGTGATGCAGTACAAAAGCAGCTTCAAAATTTCAAGGGTGTAAAGCGTAGGTTCACCGAAAAAACTGTGGACGATCAGGTATTGATCGATGATTATGCTCATCATCCTACTGAGATTAAGGCAACGATTGAATCTGCTCAACAAAAATATCCGAACCGTGAAGTGGTCGCTATTTTCCAACCACATACTTTCACGCGTACAAAAACGTTCTTAGATGACTTTGCGGATAGCTTAAAAGAAGCAGATGTCGTTTACCTTTGTGACATATTTGGATCAGCTAGAGAAGAATCAGGTCAATTAACGATTGATCATCTGATGGAAAAGATCCCGAACTCGCATCTTATTACTGAAGAGTCGATTCAGAAACTGAATGATCACAATAAAGGCGTTCTCTTATTTATGGGTGCTGGTGATATTCAAAAATATCAAGCTGCTTATGAAACGGAGAAAGCGTCACTGTAACAAGAAAAGGCCGAGAGCCTTTTCTTGTTTTATTTTTTAATGAAAAGCCTTTCATAGAAGAAAGTCACAATTTATCCAATTTCTTCTCTGAAAAGAAAGTTTGTAAAAAAGGAATAATGGATATTCTAACGAATAGTAGTAGTAAGGTTGGCTCATTTTGTTACTTTTTGTGAAATGCCAAACTAGTGTTTATAAGAGACCAATCAAGGGAACACAGTTAGAAAAGGAGGTGCCAGGAGATGGAGATTATTCTTTATTTGAGTGTAGCTATTATTGCCATCGCATTTGCAGTACTTGTATATTTTGTTGCACAAACATTGAAATCGTTAAAAGACACGCTTAGTAACACAGCAAAAACTCTTGATAGTCTTGAAAAACAAATGAATGGTCTTACTACAGAAACAACAGCATTGTTACATAAGACTAACCTTCTTGCAGAGGATATTCAGGGTAAATCTGAAGCTCTGGATACGGTATTCGTTCAAGTGAGAGAGGTTGGAACGTCACTAGGTAAGATGAACAGTTCATTAAAGAACATTTCAGAGAAAGTAACTGATGAAGCAGAACGCCAATCAGAACAAGTGACCAAAGTTGTTCAATGGGGTAATGCTGCGATGCAGATCTGGCAGAAATGGCAAGTAAAGAAAAAAGCGACAGATCAATATATCGATTCAAAATCTTAGGAGGTTGATCACATGTCAAACGAGAACAATAACAATAATATTAACACAAAAGATTTTATCATCGGATCACTAATCGGTGGAATCGTAGGTGCAGCTGCAGCCCTACTATCTGCTCCAAAATCAGGTAAAGAGCTTCGCAGTGACTTGAACCAACAGGCTGGTGTAGTAAAAGAAAGAACGTCTCAATTCCGTGATACAGCTGTTGAGCGTGGGACGGACTTTGCGAACCGTGCGAAAGAGAAATCAAATACAATCTACAAGCAGGTATCTGATCAATCTAACAACATCGTTTCAAAGATCAAAGAGCGAAAAGCTAACTCTGAAGATCCTGAAGTGCGAGCACAAGCGGACGAAGATGTTGAAAGCTTTCAGCGTGACTTGAACGATCATTTTGTAGAGGATGAGCCAGCTACAAACGAAAATCCAACGAGACACCAGTATCAGCAAGACTAATGAACGAAGGAGGAGCTATAAGTGCTTCTCCTTTTTGTATGCTCTCTTTTCCTTTATAATGGGAATTAAGAAGGAAAGGATGATGATCATATGGCAATTAACAAACTTTCAACACTAGACGACTTTTCAAAAATAAAGAACGAAAATAACAAAATTCTAGTATTCAAAAATAGCACGACTTGTCCAATCAGTGCTCAGGCGTTTGAGGAGTTTGAGAAGTTCGCTGAAGATTATGATCAGGACGTCTATTATTTAAATGTACAGGAAGCAAGACCGCTATCAAACGATATTGCTGAATCATATGGAGTGAAACATCAATCGCCACAGGCGTTACTGATCGATGGTGAGAATGTGGTATGGAATGATTCACATTGGAGAATCACATATACTTCTTTAAACGATGCTGTGAAAAAAAATTGAGGGAAAACGGCTCTATGAAGCCGTTTTTTATTCACTTACACGATTTAATGCTTAAAAGCGTCTAAGAATTAAACTAAAAGTAGTGACATTTTATTTTTCTTCGTATATAATATCCCTAATCACTTATATAGATAGGGAGTGGAAACATTATGGCTAACATTCAGATTGACGAGTTGAGAGAAAAACTAGACGAGATAAACTTGCAGTTGCTCGATTTAATTAACGAGCGTGCAGAAATAGCACAGGAAATAGGCAGAATTAAGAAATCTCAGGGGATCAATCGTTTTGATCCAGTACGAGAACGTAAAATGCTTGATCTGCTAGCAGAGAAGAATGATGGGCCGTTTGAAACGTCCACTCTGCAGCATATCTTTAAAGAGATTTTCAAAGCGAGTCTTGAGTTACAAGAAGATGACCATCGAAAAGCTCTATTGGTTTCACGTAAGCGTCAGCCTGACAACACAGTGATCGACATCAAAGGTGAAAAGATTGGAGCTGGTGGTCAAGTATTGATCTCAGGTCCGTGTGCAGTTGAAAGCTACGAACAAGTGGCGGAAGTTGCAAAGGCTGTTAAGAAGCAAGGCTTTAAAATGCTTCGCGGAGGTGCTTTTAAACCACGTACTTCACCATATGATTTCCAAGGTCTTGGTGAAGAAGGTCTTAAGATCTTAAAACGAGTTGCAGATGAATATGATCTAGCAGTTGTAAGTGAGATCGTAAACCCAGCAGATATCAAAATTGCTGAGAAATATGTGGATGTTATTCAAATCGGAGCACGAAACATGCAGAACTTTGAGTTGTTAAAGGCAGCTGGTTCAGTCGATAAGCCTGTACTTCTCAAGCGAGGTCTTTCAGCAACGATTCAGGAGTTTATCAACGCCGCTGAATACATTGTTTCAAAAGGAAATACACAAGTAATGCTTTGTGAGCGTGGGATTCGAACTTACGAGAAAGCAACACGTAACACGCTAGACATCACTGCAGTACCGATCTTAAAGCAAGAAACTCACTTACCTGTATTTGTAGACGTTACACATTCAACAGGTCGAAGAGATCTTCTACTTCCTGCAGCAAAGGCAGGACTTGCTATCGGAGCAGATGGAATCATGGTAGAAGTTCACCCTGACCCAGCAGTAGCGCTTTCAGATGCGGCACAACAGCTTGATATTCCTCAATACGAGAAATTTGTAGATGATTTAAAATTAAGCGGGCTATTCAATCCAGCGAAAGCTGCACCTACTACGTAGTAAACCAAAAACAGACTGTCGAGATTTCCTTTCGACGGTCTGTTTTTTTGCGTTATAACGGATTTCTATCTAACTTGTGAAAATTTCTTTATATTAAAGCAAAAAAGTGATAAATGTGCTATCTTTAATACAGTTACTATCTTGTGAAATAAAATACATATGCATATACCGTATAGGGTGATAGAATAATACCGAAACTTATAGGTAGGAGCGACTGCGGGAAATTTGCAGTCAGAAGAATAGTATCGTATCATTAAGTAAATCAAAGTCCGAAAGAGCATGAAGGAGGATTATCGTGAATACAACGATTTATGATGTAGCAAAAGAAGCAGGAGTATCCATGGCGACGGTATCGAGGGTTGTAAATGGAAACCCTAACGTTAAACCTGCTACAAGGAAAAAGGTCCACGAAGCAATCGAACGTTTAGGCTATCGACCTAACGCAGTAGCACGTGGTCTTGCTAGTAAGAAAACGACGACTGTTGGTGTAATCATCCCTGATATATCCAGTATTTTCTTTGCTGAGCTTGCTAGAGGTATTGAGGATATTGCAACGATGTATAATTACAATATCATTCTCAGCAATTCAGATCAGAACAAAGAAAAAGAAATCCATCTTCTTAACACGATGCTTGGTAAGCAAGTAGATGGAATCGTCTTTATGGGCGGGGAAATTACAGAAGAACATGTTGAAGAGTTTAAACGTTCACCTGTACCGATCGTTTTAGCTGCTACACTTGAGAAAACAAATGAGGTACCATCTGTTAACATTGATTATCAACAGGCAGCTTATGACTTAGTATCGGAGTTCATTGAAAAAGGTCATAAGAAGATTGGTCTAGTAAGTGGCCCACTTGAAGATCCTATCAATGGTGAAGAAAAGTTCCTAGGTTACCGCAGAGCACTTGAAGATGCTGGGTTAAAAGTGGATGAAGACATGGTTGCTATTGGTGATTACACATACGATTCTGGAATCGAAGCGATGACTGGATTTATTGAAAAAGACAACATGCCGACTGCCATTTTTGGAGGTACTGATGAGATGGCACTCGGAATCATTCATGGTGCTCAGGATAATGGTTACCGTGTTCCTGAAGACCTTGAAGTTGTTGGCTTCGATAACACAAGACTTGCTACGATGGTTCGCCCAACGCTATCTACAGTCGTACAACCTATGTACGATATTGGAGCAGTAGCAATGAGACTCTTAACGAAGTTCATGAATAAAGAAACAGTGGAAGAACAAACCGTAGTCCTTCCTCATCGTATTCAACATAGAAACTCAACTAAGAAGTAAATTTTGCATTAAAAAACGAACCTGGAACTCAGGTTCGTTTTTTTATTGGCTGATCTGGTAGAGCGACCTTTCCAACGTAAGCTTGTTTTTTTCTGTAATTTCACTCTTTCGTGGGATAGGTTCATAAAGGTCTTTAGGATCATGCCAAGTTTTCGGCAACTCGAACGGTGCTAAAGACTGCCACCGTTCAATCCATTTTTCTGGAAGAGAACCTGAAGCATCCTTGTTCTTCATCTCTAGCCAAATTCTAGACCACGCTCTCGGAACGACTCTCCATACATCGTATCCGCCCCCACCTACAGCAATCCACTTGCCACCGCAATATTCATGTGCAAGCTCATGAGCTAGTTTAGGGATAAATTCAAAGCTCTTCATTGAAACGGAGAGGTGGGTGAGAGGATCGTAATAATGTGCATCTGCACCATTCTGGGTAAGAATAACGTCAGGCTTGAAAAACTCGATTACTTTTCTAAAAGAGGTTTCATAGACTTCCTGAAAAGATTCATCTTCAGTAAATGCATCGATCGGAACGTTAAAAGAGAAGCCATAGCCTTTGCCATGACCTTTTTCATTAATATTTCCAGTACCAGGAAACAAGTAACGACCGGTTTCATGAATTGAAAGGGTGCACACATTCGGATCATCATAGAACGCCCACTGTACGCCATCTCCATGATGAGCGTCAGTATCGACGTAAAGAACTTTTGCGTTATATTTTTTCTTCATATACTCGATTGCGATTGAACTATCGTTATAGATGCAAAAACCAGAGGCTTTCCCGCGAAACCCATGGTGTAGTCCGCCACCAATATTTAGAGCATGGTTTGCTTTTCCGTCCATCACAGCATCTACGGCAGTTAACGTTCCGCCTACAAGTAGAGCACTAGCTTCGTGCATATTAGAAAAAATAGGTGTATCCTCGGTTCCTAAACCGTAGTTAGAAGCAACTGAAGAGGCAAGTGTTCCTTTTCCAGCATCTTTTACTGCTTGTATGTAAGCAGGGTCGTGAATCAATGCTATCTCATCGTCAGTCGCAATGCGTGGCGATATAATTTCATTCTCTGATAATACGTTGACTTCTGTTAATAGATCATGGGTTAATTGAACCCTGATATGGTTGAAAGGATGGTTGTCACTGAATTTGTAGTTTAAGTAATCTGAGGAGTAGACGAATAATGAATCACATTTCATCTCTTAACACCCGGCAAACTTGGCCAAAGCACCTCATATCCCTCAGCCTTAATATCATCTACAACAGCTGTTGGGTTCATCGTTTGAACTCTAAACACGATGTTTTTAAACCCTTCATTATGGCTGCAAGGATAAACTAGCACACTGATGATGTTCACATTACGTTTCCTGATTATCTGTGTAATATCTGCGAGTTTTCCTGAGACGTTTTCCACTTGAACCTCGATATGTGAACTTGGTTGATGTGCTCCTGTAAGCAAGATTAAGGTATGGAGCATGTCGGTTTCCGTGACGATGCCAATTACTTTTTTATTCTCTATTATCGGAATACAGCTGATTCGATGTTCATAGAAAACAGTAGAGATTTCTTCTACAAAATCAAGAGGATGAGCAGTGATCACATCTTTTTTCATAATCGAAGAAAGAGAAGACTGTAATACATCTCTGTTAGGATTCATATCGAGTATTGAAGGGCTAGCTTCTTTAACATCTCGATCTGAAACGATTCCTACTAAATCTCCTTCGTTATTAACAATCGGAAGATGACGTATGTTCTTTTCTCTCATCATTTTAATCGCATCAGCGATCGTTTGCGATTCGTTCAGAGAAAAGACGTTTCTATTCATTATTTCCTCAATAATCAAGTCCTCTCACTCCTTTAAGTCTCAATACATGAAACGGTTTTGGAAGCGTAGCGCGTCAAAAGCTTGTATGGACTCTGTGTCTACCCTGGATCCAATCTTGGCCATCAAACAATTGGCAGGGTGAGAGCTTATTTCTGGGTCATCAGTGGCATACCATTCTAAACCACCAGCATTCATCATTTTTTCCATCACTTTTCGATAATCCCATACTGACAAGCCTGTTCCTCTAAGGTCCCAATGCCAATAATATTCAGTGGTGATCACGATATAATCATTCATCGCGTCATCCATAAAGGATGTTCTTAGCAAGCTTTTCCCAACTTTAGCATTGCGATATTTAGGAATAACTTCAATGGCTCCAAGCTCCAGTAGGTTTTCCATATTTCCTTCTGACCATCGTTCCATCGGATCTGGGTATAAATATGTCACGTAACCAACAATGGTTTCACGTTCTCGTGCTACGATGATTCTTCCTTCTGGAAGTCCAGCGATTTCTATTAACGCCTTATGTTGCTGCTCAGGCGGGCGAAATGCTACCAGATCTTTATGTAAATGATAGGAGGCCAGGCGGTCTGGGGTAATTGGACCCTCGATAATTAACTTTCCATGTGGAGTGTTCCATTCGATTGCATTATATGTCTTTTGATGTTCCATCTAGTCACCACCTTAATAACGATCTCAGCTCTTATTATACATGATTACACAGAAATGTAAGGGGTTTCAGTCTGATTTTATTAACTTTTGTTATTTGTTAAAATATTACGAATTTATGTTATACTATCAGTGAAATCATTGAAAGATGTAGAAGAAGGAGGAGAATTACTTGGAAATGAAATCGCTTTCCGCCACTCGTGGAAATCACAATCTACAGGATTATGAAGCTACTTATGAAAATTTTGAATGGAAAGAAGCAGAAAAAGCATTTTCTTGGAATGAAACTGGGAAAGTGAATATGGCTTATGAAGCAATCGATAAGCACGCTGAATCCGATAGGAAAAATAAAGTAGCCCTCTATTTCTCTGATCCAAAAAGAGATGAAAAGTATACGTATAGTGAAATGAAAACCTTGAGTAACAAAGCTGGAAACGTATTGAAGAAGGTTAATGTTGAAAAAGGTGATCGTGTTTTCATCTTTATGCCTCGTTCTCCTGAACTATATTTTATTTTACTTGGATCTTTAAAGCTTGGAGCAATCGCTGGACCGTTATTTGAAGCGTTTATGGAAGGGGCAGTGCGAGATCGCCTTGAAGATAGTGAAGCAAAAGTGCTTGTTACTACACCTGAATTGCTCGATCGTGTACCTGTAGATGAGCTTCCTCATCTAGAGAGCGTGGTTCTTGTTGGAGATAATGTGAAAGAAGAAGGACCTTATATCGACTTCTACCATCATTTTGAAACGGCTGATAAAAACCTTAAAATCGAATGGGTAGATCGTGAAGATGGAATGATTCTTCATTATACGTCAGGTTCAACTGGAAAACCAAAAGGTGTTCTTCATGTTCATAATGCTATGATTCAACATTACCAAACAGCACAATGGGTGCTAGATCTTAAAGAAGATGATGTATATTGGTGTACTGCAGACCCTGGTTGGGTTACAGGTACATCTTATGGAATATTCGCTCCTTGGCTAGCAGGAACATCCAATGTTATTCGCGGAGGACGTTTTAGCCCAGAAGATTGGTATTCTACCATTGAAAAATATGGTGTGACCGTCTGGTATAGTGCACCTACGGCGTTCCGTATGCTTATGGGTGCGGGTGATGAAATTGTGAAAAATTATGATCTATCTACTCTTCGTCACGTACTCAGTGTAGGTGAACCTCTAAATCCTGAGGTTATCAAGTGGGGCAACAAAGTACTGGATCAACGTATCCATGATAATTGGTGGATGACGGAGACTGGTGCACAACTTATCAGTAATTATCCTTCTATGGAAATAAAGCCAGGTTCTATGGGTAAACCAATCCCTGGTGTTCATGCAGCAATCGTGGATGATCAAGGTAATGAACTTCCAGCTAACCGTATGGGCAACCTTGCTATCAAAAAAGGATGGCCTTCCATGATGCGTGCGATTTGGAATCGTCAGGAAAAGTATGAAAGTTACTTTATGAAGGGCGATTGGTACGTGTCAGGGGATTCGGCTTATAAAGATGAGGATGGATACTTTTGGTTCCAGGGTCGAGTTGATGATGTGATCATGACTTCAGGTGAACGAGTCGGTCCATTTGAAGTTGAGAGTAAGCTTGTCGAGCATTCGGCAGTTGCTGAGGCTGGTGTAATCGGAAAGCCAGATCCAGTACGTGGTGAGATTATTAAAGCATTTATTGCACTTCGAGATGGTTACGATCCTTCAGATGAACTGATGGAAGAAATTCGTAATTACGTAAAGAAAGGTCTCGCTGCACATGCAGCACCTCGTGAAATCGAATTCCGTGATAAGCTACCTAAAACAAGAAGCGGTAAGATTATGCGTCGCGTCTTGAAGGCATGGGAGCTCGATCTACCAACTGGTGATCTATCTACCATGGAAGATTAATAAAAAGTAATCCCCGCAGCTACTGCTGCGGGGATTTTGTTATCCATTGCTGGATGACTCTTCATTACTATTCGTATTGTTGCTTTGATTAGTGTTGGAATTATTGGAACTTGAATTACTGGAATTTGAACTGGAGCTACTATTGTTCCCTTCTCCAGAATCGTTTCCTGAATTCTCACCGCTTGTTTCTCCATTACCATCGTTCGAGTCATCGCCGCTATCGTCACTTGAATCATCATTGTTATCTTCACCTGAACCATCGTCTTCGTCCTCATCTTCTTTAGGAGGATCTGGTTTTTCTTCTTCTTCTGGCTTATCAGACCAATCTCCTGATGTCACTTTTGCGGAAGGAGATGATTCATTCCCGGCAACATCTACTGCTGTAACATAATAAGCATAAGAACCAGAAGGAATATTGAACGAACTTCCATCAGATGCTTTCACACTACCTAGCTTAGTAAATGAATTGCTACCATTCCCTGCACGGTAAATGCGATAACCCACAATATCGCTCTCTCCTGATTCGTTCCAGTTAAGAGTAGAACCGTTTATCGAAACGTTACCGACTGCGCCTGGCTTCTTGCCATTTTCTTTAGCGACAGTTCCCTCGGAAACGATGTTCAAGTTTTCGAATTTAGATGGAAGAAGTGTGCTAAGGTCGATACCTTCAAAATAATCTTCCTTAATCATAACGCCGCTTGTGACAAATTCTGCTGGTGTTGAAGAAAGTGCTTCATAAGTTTTCCCTTTAATAACCACATATCTTCCTTGTGTCAGACTGTCATCAACTTCTGTTGGTACGTATTTAGCATTAAACAAATCCGTCTGTACAAGTCCAGCTTGCTGACACAGATCAGATGCAAGCTTTCCAGATATTCCACAGAACGATCTTCTAACGATACCAGTAGGCATGTCGAATCGTTTTTGTGGATCCATTATTTCAGGTTTTTGATCATATGCTGCGTTGGCAAATAGTGCCCATAAGTTTTTATTCCTCACAGCATAGTTTGAATCCATTCTCATTTGCTTATCGTATCCTGTCCATACGCCAAGAGAAACATTAGGATTGACAGCAACGAACCAGGCATCTCGATAGTCTTGTCCAGTACCTGTTTTACCTGCCCAGTCAGCTGAGAATTTCAACTTACCAGGTACATCTTGTGCTGTACCCTGTCTTACTACGTCTCTCATCATATCGATCGTTAGATAAGACGTCTGAGGACTGAAGACTTGAACGGGATCTGCTTTATGCTGGTAAACAACATTCCCATCTCGATCTACAATTTTATCAATCATATAGGCATCGACGAATTTACCGCCGTTTGCAAATGTTCCGAAGGCATTGGTGTTTTCTTCAACACTTACACCTCGTTGTAATGCTCCGATGGACATCGATGGATTTGTTCGATCATCTAATGTCAGGGTGCTAAAGCCCATTTTTACCAGGTATTCTGTAGCTTCTACCGGGTTTAGCTTAGAGTAAATACGAGCAGCTGGAACGTTATAAGATCGTTCAAGAGCCTTTCTTGCTGTTACTAGACCATGATAGTTTGAAGAGTAGTTGTTAGGGTTAAATGCATTTTTCCCCTTAATTGGAAGGTCAGGAACAATGTAGCCTGGCTGAACCTTTCCGATCTCCATGGCTGGCGCATAATCTAGTAATGGTTTCATCGTTGATCCGTTTGACCGGTATGCATTGGTCGCATGGTTAAGAGCTTCTTGGCTAAAGTCTCTACCCCCAACAAATGATAGGATCTTTCCTGATTTATTCTCGATTAGTATTCCGCCGACTTGCATTGGATATTCTTTGTTGACCATTTCTCCCGTTTCAGGGTCTTGTACAGATACTGTTTTAGGGCTTTGGAAATAGCTGCCGTTATCAAGAACTTTATCCCTCGCAGCATTCATCGATTCGTATACGTTCTTATCGATCGTTGTGTGGATCTTATAACCATTCTTTCTAAGCTCTTTTTCAGCATTATTCATAAACTCTATGAAAATCTTTGAATCTTTTTCTACTTCAGCCCATTTAAGTCCCATTTTCTCAGCACTTTGTTCTACTGTTCTTGATGTAACGTTTGCATCATACGTAATCCTATTGTATTGATTGACGCTTTCTGCAAGTTTCTCCCCGTCGTAGCCCTCTTCGTTGGCGATTTGCTCGGCGAGGACAGTTTTCGCACGATCTTCAATTTCAAACGTCAAGTATGGATACTTCTCAAATGGTGAAGGAGAGGACTTTGCTAAATTTCCTTCGATATCGTATTCTTTTGCTTTATTGTATTCTTCCTCAGTTATCGACCCTTCTGTATACATGCGGTAGAGGACAAAATTCATCCGGTCGATACCAGGTGTAAGATCATCTTTCACGACTCCTGAGTTTGTAAAAGGAGTGTATGTATACGGGTTTTTCGGTAGTCCGGCAATGAAAGCTGCTTGTGGTAGGTTTAATTCACTAGCGCTCACACCAAAGATTCCTTGTGCCGCAGATTGAATACCTGCAATGTTTCTGCCAGAAGCATTTCGACCGAACGGTACGACATTAAGGTATGCTTCAAGAATTTCTTCTTTTTCAAAGAAATTTTCAAGGCGCAAAGCTAAAAGCATTTCTTTCGCTTTACGTTCAAACGATACTTCTCTCGTTAATATTTGGTTTTTCACAAGCTGTTGAGTCAACGTACTACCACCGGTACGATCTTCAGAGTTCGTGAGCTCTTGAAGAATCGCTCGTCCAATTGCTTTTGGAACAATGCCTTCGTGGTCATAAAAATATTCGTCTTCAGTTGAAATGACTGCCTTTTGTACTAAAGGGGACACGTCTTTTAAATCGACTTCCTTTCTCTCTATATCAGATCGAAAGTTACCGAGAAGAACATCGTCAGCAAAGAATATCTCACTTGTTTCTTCATAGTTATAGACGTCTCTCTTCATCTCATCATAGGATCGAATCGGTTCATCTTTTACTAGAGATGCAAAGTAACCTGCACCAACACCTCCGGCAAACAAGCCGCCCATAAGCCCAAGTACTAGAAAAATTAAGAATAAATTCCAAACAACTTTATAAGCGATCCTTGAGCCAGTTAAGATGTTGTACTCTTGCAATCTATCGATGAACGCGTTCCACTTCGACCTGATAGAAGAAAAAAGCTCTCGCATTCCTATACCTCCTCAATTAATCCTATATATTATAGCATATCTAGTCGATATTTGTATAAAGCTTCCTTAAGGAACAGGGGCTAGAATTGACATTGAGGTACAAAGTATGATATTAATTTAGTTAGATTTTTAAACGGGTATGCGAAGAGTGGACGAAGTAGCGTTTTCCTCCCTATTTCAGAGAGTTGGTGGCTGGTGTGAACCAATATAAAGGGAAATGTGAATTACTTCCATGAGCATCTGGTGTGAATGGCGAAATGCCTGTGTAGCATCAAGACGGACCAGGCCGTTATCCTGATGAAGTGGGAGGAAGGTTATTTCCTTCAACAAGGGTGGTACCGCGATCAAACTCGTCCCTTACCAGGGACGGGTTTTTTTATGTTGAAATTTACTTTAAAAGGAGTCAGTAACATGCATATTTTAGATGAACTAGAAGCTAGAGGGTTAATCAATCAGGTAACTGATGAAGAGGGTCTTAAGAAAGAGCTTTCCGAAAAGAGCATTGGAATCTATTCTGGTTTTGATCCGACTGCAGATAGTCTGCATATAGGACACCTTCTTCCAGTACTTGCTCTTAGAAGGTTTCAGCTTGCTGGTCATACACCGATCGCACTAGTTGGAGGTGCGACGGGACTTATTGGAGATCCGAGTGGACGTGCGAATGAGAGGACACTAAATTCTGAGGACATCGTTCAAGAATGGACGAACAAGCTACAAGGACAGCTCGCTCGCTTTCTTGATTTTGAAACTAGTGAAAACCCTGCAAAAGCTGTGAACAACTTTGATTGGATCGGCGGGTTAAACATCATTCCATTTCTACGTGATATTGGAAAGAACTTTGGATTGAACTACATGCTAGCAAAAGATTCTGTTTCGTCCCGTCTCGATGCAGGTATCTCTTTCACTGAGTTCACGTACATGATTCTTCAGTCTTATGATTTTCTTGAATTGTATCGTAATGAAAACTGCCGTCTGCAAATAGGGGGTAGCGATCAGTGGGGGAACATTACTGCTGGACTAGAATTGATTCGTAAAGAAGAAGGATCTGAAGAAGGGGAGCGTCCTAAAGCATTTGGCGCAACGTTTCCACTCGTTACAAAGAGTGATGGATCTAAATTTGGTAAATCAGAAGGCGGTGCAATCTGGCTTGATGCAGATAAAACGTCTCCTTATGAATTCTACCAATTCTGGATCAATACGGACGATCGTGATGTAGTAAAATTCCTTTATTACTTTACTTTCTTGAGCGTCGAAGAAATTAAAGAACTTGAAGCTTCTAATAATGAAGCTCCTGAAAAGAGAGAGGCTCATCGTAAATTAGCTGAAGAAGTAACGAAACTTGTTCATGGTGATGAAAAGCTTCAGCAAGCGATCAACATTTCAAAAGCTCTGTTCAGCGGTGACATTAAAGAGTTGACTGCAGATGAAATTCGTCAAGGTTTCAAAGATGTACCTTCTTACCATGTTGAAGAGGAAGAAAAAGGCTTGATCGATTTGCTTGTAGAAGCTGGTATCTCATCTTCAAAGAGACAGGCTAGAGAAGATATTAAAAATGGTGCGATCTATATTAACGGAGACCGTAGTCAAGAAATGGACAAGGTCATTTCTTCTTCAGATCGAATTGAAGGACAATACGTTATAATTAGAAGAGGAAAGAAAAAATATTTCCTTCTTACATTCTGATCATGCAAGGCCGGTAATTATAATGTAATTACCGGCCTTTTGCTATCAGGATAAAAATAAAAAAAGCCTCGGACAAAAGTCCGAGGCTTTTATGAAACAACTTAACGAGAGTAGTACTCAACGATAAGAGCTTCAGTGATTTCTGCAGGAAGTTCAGAACGCTCAGGAAGGCGAGAGTACGTACCTTCAAGCTTATCTGCATCAAAAGTAAGGTATTCTGGAACAAAGTTGTTCACTTCAATAGCTTCTTTGATGATGTCAAGGTTGTTAGACTTCTCACGAACACCTAGTACTTGACCAGTTGCTACGCGGTAAGAAGGAATATCAACACGCTTGCCATCAACTGTGATGTGGCCGTGGTTAACTAGCTGACGAGCCTGGCGGCGAGTACGAGCTAGACCCATACGGTAAACTAGGTTATCAAGACGAGATTCAAGAAGAATCATGAAGTTCTCACCATGAACACCTTTCATTTTACCAGCATCATCGAAAAGACGACGGAATTGACGCTCAGTCATGCCGTACATGTGACGAAGCTTTTGCTTTTCTTGAAGCTGAAGTCCATATTCAGAAAGCTTTCTACGCTGGTTAGGTCCATGTTGACCTGGAGCGTAAGGACGCTTTTCCAATTCTTTACCTGTTCCACTTAGAGAAATACCAAGACGACGAGAAATTTTCCAACTTGGTCCTGTATAACGAGCCATAATTAGCTCCTCCTTTATCACTATTTTTATTGGTATAAAATAAAAACAGTGTCGCGATTCCAGATTATGCACATTATGTTTTCACACGCCTTCACCTTGCAGCCGGAGGTTACGCGGCGCACCTATTAATAGGAACATAATGAAATCATAAGCCGTCACGATGCTGCCATTTCTATTTTACACAACTGTCATTGTACCTTTTCTATCTACCCGTGTCAACTTGATTCGTTTCCTCGCTAGTCAGGTATTTCTACAAAAACTGAAAATTCTCTTCACCTTATTTAAGAAAGCGCTTACAATGTAATTGTATGATACATAGATTGGAGATAGAGGGGGAGCTACATTGAGAAAAGAAAGTCGATTTGAAACTAGAACGATTCATGAAGGTTATGATTCTCATACACATCATAACAGTCTTGCATCGCCTATATATCAAACTTCTACGTTTACGTTTGAAACTGCCGAGGCGGGTGAAAAAAGGTTTGCAGGGGAAGAGCCAGGATATATCTATTCTAGATTAGGAAATCCTACTGTGAAAATGTTAGAAGAACGGATCGCTTCACTAGAAGGAGCAGAGGCTGGTTTAGCGTTTGGATCAGGAATGGCTGCTGTTTCAGCAGTCCTATTCCACCTAGTTCGTTCAGGCGATCATATTATGTGTTCAGAAGGTGTTTATGGGTGCACATTCGGATTATTGCAATTAATGAAAGAAAAGTTTTCAGTAGAGCATGACTTACTACCTCTTGATTCAAGAGAGCAAATCTTGCAAGCAATTCAACCAAACACGAGTGTCATCTACATTGAAACACCGATCAACCCCACATTGAAGCTGATCGATTTACAGATGATCTCTTCAATTGCCAGGGAAAGAGGAATCACTGTCGTAGTCGATAATACCTTTTCTACGCCGTATCTCCAAAGACCTTTAGAATTTGATTGCGACATTGTCCTGCATAGTGCAACGAAATACATTGGCGGACATGGTGACGTTGTAGCTGGTCTAGTCGTTGGTGATCACGAGATGATTTCTTCAATTGCGAAATCGACACAAAAGGACATTGGAGGTATCTTATCACCATTCGATGCTTGGCTTTTATTAAGAGGGTTGAAAACACTGCCTCTTCGCATGGACCGTCATTGTGATAACTCGCAATCCATCGTTCACAAATTGAAGGAACATCCTAAAATAAAGAAAGTCATGTACCCTGGTTTGGAAGAGTCTCCGTCTTATTCAATCGCAAGAAGGCAAATGAAAAAGCCTGGGGGACTCATATGTTTCGAGCTAGATGGAGGGAAAGCAGAAGCACAGGCCTTCATGAATAGACTCGAAATGATTAAGATCGCTGTAAGTTTAGGTGATGCAGAAACACTTATACAACATCCTGCTACGATGACACATGCGGTAGTCCCAGAAGAAGAAAGAGTGAGGATGGGAATCAATGATTCACTTATTCGAATTTCAATCGGTCTAGAAGCTTGGGAAGATATTTGGGCTGATATAGAGCAAGCGTTAGAAATGTAACTCCAATTAAGACTATAAAAACAGCCGCGGAATCTCGCGGCTGTTTTTGGTTTATTTATAGATTCTTTTCTAATGCAGTGATAAACTTCTTCAAGTATTTTTCATCCGTTTCATCAAATCGTCCAACACTTGGGCTATCAATATCAAGAACGCCAATGATGTTGTTGGAGGAAATAATTGGGATGACAATCTCTGATTGAGAAGCGGCGTCACAGGCAATATGTCCAGGGAACTCATGAACATTCTCAATTCTCATGGTTTTACCTTCTTTTAAAGAAGTTCCGCAAACGCCGCGGCCATTCGGGATGCGGACACATGCTGGTAAGCCCTGGAAAGGTCCAAGTACGAGCTGGTCGCTTTCTTCTTCATATAGATAAAAGCCAACCCAGTTAACATCGTTCAAAAACTGATTTAATAATGCAGAAGCATTTGCTAAATTTGCAATTTGGTTTGTTTCATCTTCAATCAACGCTTGTAGCTGCTTAATGACCATTTCATAATCTTTTTCTCTCTTGCCTGAGTAGGATTCGACTTCAAACAAGTTTATTCACCTCCACTTTGTATCGAAATTATGCTAATCATATCAAAACTTGGAGGTTATTACACATATTTTGTCGCACGATTAATAAAGGAAAGTTTGGGTGTTAAACGAAAAAGTATTAGTACGAAAGAAATGGAGGTGGTTCCAAAGTGAAGCAGGAGCGAGATACAGTATCGAAGCGAAACGTCATACAGGCCGCCATTCAACTCTTCAATACGAAAGGATACAATGGAACTTCAGTCCGTGATATTGCCAATAAAGCAGGCGTGAACGTCTCGTTGATCTCTTATTACTTTAATGGGAAGAAGGGACTAGCTGAGTTTTTGATGACGACTTTTCTAGAGGGCTATGTCAAAGAGTTAGAGAACGTTCATAAAATGTTAGATAATAAATCTGCAAAGGTTTGTTTAGTCGAAGCACTACGATCGATTATGATCTATCAACATCAAAATAGACAGTTAGCGAGATTTGTTCATAGAGAAATTACGTTCGATTCAGTCCTTGTTCGAGAAATCATGACCACCTATTTATCAAGAGAAAAATTTTATTTATCGAAAATTTTTGAGGCCGGCTTTTCAAATAAGGAATTTCGCCCTCAGTCAGTCGACTATGTCGTCATGCAGTTAAGAGGGATGTTGTCGATGCCTTTTCTGCAGCCCCAATATATATTAGAAGTTCATCATATTCAGCCTAATGAAGCCTATTTTATCGAACGATATACGAAGCAGTTATTACAGTGGGTTGAGCTATATGTATGTCGAGAATCTTCGGTAAAACAAAAGCCGTTCGCTATGAACGGCTAAGTGGATAAGAAAAAGATATAGGTTCTAACTGCTCTAAACCTTGACCGATCCCTTTGTAACTATGGGCGTCAGATCCATAGACAAGAGGGATTTTTCTGCTTATAGCTTCATTCACGACCCAAGCAGGGGGATAAGGTTCCTTACAAAGAGGCTTCACTGTTCCTGCCCCATTGTAGTCAAGTGATAGCCCCTGTCTTTTCACTTCATCTAATATGGAGATCACATAATTAGGTGAGAGCGTGTCGCTTGGAAACTGTTTTTGAAACTTATTCACTAAGCTAATGTGGCCGATTCGCTTTGGTTTATTAACTCCTAAATCTGAAGTTAACGAAGAGTATACTGTTTCATAGTATTTTTTATGAACATTCTCGACTGAGCCAAACAATCTCACTAGCTCTTCAAATGACTCTGGACTATAGTCAAGGCACGTGTACTCGTTGTTATGTTTAATAAAATGAACAGATAGGATTGAATCATCTAATTTTGGACCGAACTCATTTAAAAAGTTCTTCGTTTCTTCTTCATACCCTTCTATGTAGTCAACTTCTAGACCGCAATTGATTTCAATCTTATTGCGGTATACATCTTTAATTTCTTCAACTGCTAAAAGGTATTCTTTTAATGTTTGAAGCGACATCCCACTATCTTTTGATGGTACTGGATCTACAAATGTTGGGGGAAGAGGTGCATGCTCAGTAAACGTTAATCCAGAAAAGCCTCGTTTTATTGCTTCTTCAACATAGCTCTCGAGAGGGTCAGTTGATCCGTGTGGACAAAATGGAGAATGGACGTGGCCATCGTACTTTTTTCTCAAATATAAGCACCTCTTTCAAGAAATCAAAAAAATTATAACATTATCAAGGAATTTGGCTGTCGAATATTGAATTTATTTAGTCAAACAGGTAATTACATGGTATCATAATACCGTTACCAAATTTCAAACACATATAATTAATTCTGTACATATAAATGAGTTTTTACGTTATCATTTACATAAATTGATGATGTGGAAGAAGGGGTGCTTCCGTTGGAGTATATTGTCATTGCCATTATACTGATGATAGCCGTTTTTATTTACGGTGCTTATGCGAGAAGAAAAATATTTAATGAAATAGATCGCCTTGAAGAGTGGAAGATCGATATTCTGAATAGGCCTGTAACTGATGAAATTTCAAAAGTTAAAGGACTGGTTATGTCTGGTCAAACTGAAGAAAAGTTTGAAAAATGGCGTGAAGAGTGGGACGAAATCGTCGCTGTAAAGCTCCCTAATCTAGAGGAGCAGCTCATGGATACAGAAGAAGCTGCTGAAAGATATCGCTTCAGAAAAGCAAGAGCTAAATTAGAAGAAACACAACACCGGTTAGAACATGCTGAAAAAAGAATCGAACTGTTATTGAAAGATATCGATGAACTTGTTTCAAGTGAAGAACAAAACCGAACCGAGATCTCTTCAGTACAAGAGGACTTCAGAGAAGCTAAGCAACGGTTATTATCTCAGAATCGCTCGCTAGGGGAAGCATTTCCTGTGCTCGATAGCGAGGTTGAAGCCCTCCGCGATATGCTCAAAAAGTATGAGCAGTTGACTGAAGAAGGAAATTATCTTGAAGCTAGAGATGTGTTAGTGCAAGTACAAGAACGGTTAGACGTTGTTCAAGAGAAGATTTCAATTACACCTGAAGTGATCGTACTCGTTAATAATCAGATTCCCTCGCAGCTTAAGGAACTTGAGGATGGTACTTCTGCAATGGAATCAGAAGGCTATGTTCTAGACCATTTAGAAATCGATGCGAAAATCGAGGAATTTTCTTCTGAGCTCGAGCAATGGAAGACGGCGATTGAAACGACAGAAGTTCAATCGATCAAAACCGAGATTGATGATGTACGCGTGAAGATTGAAGGGTTGTATGACCAGTTAGAAAACGAGGTGGAAGCTAGACACTTCGTTACTCTAAAAGTAGAAGAGCTAGAACATGAATTGATGAAAACGAACAATCACCTTCAAGAGCTTCAGGAAGAAAGTAATGTTGTTCAATTGAGTTACAGATTAGAAGAGCAAGAGCTTAAGGCGATAAAAGAACTTGAGATGAAGCTATCTGATCTTTATGTGAGATTCCAAGCAGTGCAAGATGCAGTCGATAACAACCAACAAGCATATTCTTTGCTTGCTGAGAGTGCAATCAAACTAAAAGAAGATTTAGCGGCTGTAGACGAAGAATTGAAGATCCAAAAAGAAAATCTTCACATGCTCCGAAAAGACGAGTTAAGAGCATTAGAAACGATAAAAGAATTAAAGCGAAAGCTGATCGAATCGAAGCGATTGATGAAGCTAAGTAATATACCTGGTATTCCTGAGTCTTATCTAGAAGGATATGAGCGTGCTGAAGATATGATCGTGGAGTTAAATGATCGATTATCTGATGTTCCTCTAGATATCTACCAGATTAATCAAGTGCTTTCTGAAGCTGAAAGAGTCGTAGATGAAAGCTGTGAATCCACACAGAAGCTTGTTGAAGACTCTGTGTTAACAGAGAAACTTATTCAGTACGGGAATCGCTACAGAGGTAAGTATAGAAGCGTAGATGATCTCCTATTGAAGGCAGAAGAACACTTCAGAAATTACGAATACGAAGAAGCCCTCTCAACTGCAGAAGCAGCTATTGAGAAGGTAGATCCACAAGTGCTGGAATCGTTGAAAGAAGATGTTCGAGAACCTGTAAATCAATAAGGAAAAGAGAGCCTTCCTCATTAGAGGAAGGCTCTCTTTATGGTGTTTTCTAACTACTTGATTTAGTTGGTTTTTGTGATTGAGATATTATCAATCCTATGATGATCCCTAAAATCGCCGGTAATAGCCAACCGATCCCTTCGCTGTAGAGCGGTAAGAAATTCATGAATTCTAATTTTGGAAGAATATTGCCTTCTAAGGCTTTAGGTATACTGAATATGATCGTAAATGTAATCGCCCATTTGTATATAGAACGATGCAGTGGAACTACAAAATTAATGAAAGTTAAGAAGATCAGTATTATCGCAATCGGATAGATAGCGATTAAGACTGGTACCGTAAATGCAATCAGCTGTGACAGTCCGAGGTTCGCTACAAAAGCACTAAAAGCCGTAACGATAAGAATAACAGTTTTATATGAAAGTTTTGGATAAGCTTTTGAAAAATATTCCCCACAAGCTGTCACAAGACCAATGGATGTTGTTAAACACGCAAAAGTGATTGCAGCTCCGAGAAGGATCGTACCGAACGTTCCGTATAGATAGTTCGCAACACTCGATAGAATTGCGCCACCGTTATCAGCAGAGACTACGATATCAAGATTTGTGGCACCAATATATGCGAGAGACAAATAAATGATCGTTAATCCAATCGCTGCAAGCAAGCCAGCTTTTAGAACAGAAAAGGCGACGACTTTTCTATTGGTGACTCCCTTGTCATTGACCGCTTTTATGATGACGATTCCAAAAACAAGTGCGGCTATTGCATCCATAGTGAGGTAACCGTCTAAGAACCCCTTAAAGAATACACCATTCTGATAACCCTCTGTAGGAGTTGATAGTTCATCTGGTAGATTAACAAACGCTCCAACAATCAAGCTTCCAAGTACTACGATTAATATAGGGGTTAAGATATTCCCAATTCGATCTACAAGTTGAGTAGGGTTAAGAGCAAACCAAAAGGTTAGTCCAAAGAATATCAACGTATAAATGAGAAGCGGCATACCCGTTGTATTCGCCGATTCACTTAAAAAAGGGACTACCCCTATCTCAAAAGCTACGGTACCTGTTCGTGGAATCCCAAAGAATGGGCCGATCGCTAAATAAAGAATTGCAGTGAATAGAAACCCGAATGTAGGATTTACTTTTGAAGCAATATCCTTCAAGCTTCCACCAGTCAATCCAATAGCCGTTACACCTAGCAAAGGTAAACCAACACCAGTAATGAGAAATCCGATAATCGCTTCACCAATATTTTCTCCTGCTCCTTGACCAAGCGCAGGAGGGAAAATCATATTACCAGCACCAAGAAAAAGTGCAAAGAGCATCAATCCAATTGTAAACGTTTCCTTTTTTGTTAATTTCGCTTCCATCAGTTGTCCTCCCGATCCATTCAAACGCGTGTCGTAATTTTCGGACTTCATATTAACACAATTTATCGACAAAACATAACAAAGTCGTAAATGTTTTAAAATTCAAATAATAATAACCCACTATTGATAAGGTTTGTCGTTAGTTGGAAAAATAACCCTATAGGTTTTGGGAGATTATATAGAAAAAAACTTCTAGGAATTGTGAGGATTATGTTTGGCTATCCGTAAACCCTATGGTAAGATTATTAGTTGGAAATTAATAACGACTGAGGGTGTCAAAAATGATTTATCTGGATAATAGTGCCACTACCCAGCCCTATGATGAGGTCATCTCGGCTTTTAAGAAAACAGCACTTGATTATTTTGCGAATCCTTCTTCTCTGCATCGAAAAGGTGGAGAGGTAGAGCGGTTAGTGAGACAGGCGCGGAGAAGTATTGCTTCTTTGTTAGGTGTTGAAGAGGAAGAGGTGATCTTCACATCAGGCGGAACTGAGAGTAACAACCTAGCAATAAAGGGAACCGCATTCGAACATATGAAGCGCGGAAAACACCTAATTACGTCGCAAACCGAGCATGCATCGAGTATGGAGTCGTTCCGGCAGCTAGAAAAGATGGGATTTGACGTTACTTACCTCCCTGTTGATGGAGAAGGACAGGTTTCAAAAGATGATCTTGTTGAAGCACTTACGAAAGATACAATCCTTGTCTCCCTTTTGCACGTTAATAATGAAGTTGGTTCCATTCAACCGATAAATGAACTAGGTAGGATAATAAAAGAGAAGTCTCGGGCTTTGTTTCATGTTGATGATGTTCAAGGAGTTGGAAAGGTAGCATGTGATGTTCATTCAGTAGCCGATCTCGTCTCCTATTCAGCTCATAAATTTCATGGCCTAAAAGGGAACGGGCTATTAGTTAAGCGAAAAAATGTATCACTATTTCCGCTGCTTTCAGGTGGAGGGCAGGAGAATGAATTCCGATCAGGTACAGAAAATGTTCCAGGTATCGTTTCTACTGCTAAAGCACTTAGACTGTATATGCAGAAGTCACAATCTAATGTTAAAAAATTGAATGATTTAAAAGTAAAGTATATAGAGAAGTTAAAAGAAATTAACGAAGTTGTTATGAATACACCAACGAAGAGCGCTCCTCATATCATCAATTTTTCTGTACCAGGCATAAAACCAGAAGTATTGATCCACGCTTTAGAAGAAAAAGACATTTATGTATCAACACGTTCTGCTTGTTCTTCTAGAACAGCTGAGCCAAGTCATGTACTGACAGCATTAGGTGTTTCTAATTCTAGAGCTAGCGCAGCGATTAGGGTTAGTTTATCTTACGAAACAACTGAGAAAGAACTTGATGTGTTTCTGTTAGAATTAACAAAAGCAATTCATAAACTAAAAGAAGTAATGAGGTAATAACACAATGTATGATCATATAATAGTTCGATATGGTGAAATTGCACTAAAGGGAAAAAATCGAAAAGGATTTATAAATTCACTGAAAAAACGTGTGAAGAAAGTGACGTCAGAGTTTCAAGGTATCATCGTAACGCAATCTTTTGATCGAATGGTAATCAAACTGAATGGTCAATATCCTGAGCCCGTTCTTATAAAACTAAAGACAGTGTTTGGTATTCATAAGCTCAGTGTCGCAGTCAAAGCAGAGCTCGACCTCGAAGACATTAAAGAAAAGTCGTTAACTCTTATGCGTAATCAGCTAAGTGAGGGAATCAAGACCTTCAAAGTAACCGTTAAGCGTCCTAACAAGCAGTTTCCACACCGCTCTCAAGATATGAACAGAGAGATTGGTGGTTATGTTCTTCGTAATACAGAGAACTTGACAGTAGATGTACACCATCCCGATCGTGAACTGAGAGTTGAAGTGAAAAATGATGGTGCATTTATTAGCTGTGATCACTCAGAAGGAGCTGGTGGACTCCCAACGAACCAAGATAATAAAGTGATGCTCATGTTATCAGGAGGAATCGATAGTCCTGTAGCGGGGTATTTAACGATGAAGAGAGGCGTGAAAGTGGAGGCTGTTCATTTCCATAGTCCTCCTTTTACAAGTGAACGATCAAGACAGAAAGTAGAAGATCTGACAAGAGTGCTGGCACGATATGGTGGGGATATCCGCCTCCATATTGTACCTTTCACAAACACGCAGAAAACCATTCATAACGAGATGCCAGATAATTATAGCATGACGATTATGAGAAGAATGATGATGCGAATCACTGAAAGGATCGCTGAACAGACTGGGGCATTAGCGATTACAACTGGTGAGAGTTTGGGACAAGTAGCAAGTCAAACCATTCAAAGTATGAACACGATCAATGAGGTAACGAACTATCCTGTTCTCCGTCCATTGATCTCGATGGATAAAGTAGATATTATGAATATCTCAAGAGAAATCGATACGTATGATATCTCAATTAGACCTTATGAAGATTGTTGTACGGTATTTTTACCGGAGGCTCCGAAGACAAGACCTAAACGTGAACATGCCAACAAGTTCGAGCAGTACTTGCCGATCGATGAGCTAGTTGAAGAAGCGGTAGCAGGTGTTGAGACGATCGTTATAAAAGAAAATGAGGATGATTTCGGCGATTTACTCTAGTTTTCCAAGTTTTAGAGTTACTGCCATAACTTATTTAGGATAGCACTTCCTTTTCTATCAAACGATAGTGTCAAGGAGGTGAATTACCTTGGCTAGATCAAACAAACTTGTAGTACCTGGTGTACAGCAGGCACTTGACCAAATGAAGTATGAAATCGCTTCTGAATTCGGTGTGAATCTTGGACCGGATTGCACAGCTCGCGACAACGGATCTGTTGGCGGAGAAATTACTAAGCGTCTTGTACAGCAGTCTGAACAGCAATACAGCGGTAAATAATTTCATAAACGTGGATAGCGGAAGAAGCTGATGCTTCTTCCGTTTTTTGGTGCGCTAACGCGAGTGAGAGAGAAAGCTTTCCGTAAATATTCAAAACCTTTAAACTTTTGTGTATAATAAAACTATTGAACTTAAAGGAGGAATCAGCTTGCAAAATTTAATCGCACCCGAAACGTACAATCTTACGAGTGATATTGAAAAGTTCACTAGTGACGAATCAAAACTTGCCCTTAAGTGGAGAAATGATGAAGGTGATTATCAAGAAATTACATATAAAGGCCTAATTGAACAGGCGAATCGAATAGCTAGTGCATTAACTACAAATGGCCTCTCTATAGGAGACAGGGTATTAATCATGATGCCAAGACAAATCGATACATATGCTGTATATATTGCTTGTTTAAAAGCAGGGCTTGTGGTGATTCCATCGTCTGAGATGCTGCGTAAAAAGGATCTTGTTTATCGTATCAATCATGCTGAAGCTAAAGCTGTTATTTGTGATTCTGCTCTATTTGAAGCTTTCGATGGCGTGGAGGAAGAAGCTCCGTCTCTTCAGCTGAAATTTACAGTTGGCAGAGAAGTGAGCGGTTGGACCTCCCTTCTTGAAGCATCACAAAATGAGAGCGCTTTTTTTGAAGCTGCGGAAACAGCACGAGACGATATGGCGTTTTTGTCTTACACGTCTGGAACGACAGGTAATCCTAAGGGAGTCGTACATAGTCATGGTTGGGCATATGCCCATCTTAGAACATCCTCACAATCTTGGCTCGATATTCAAGAGGGTGATAACGTTTGGGCAACTGCAGGACCAGGGTGGCAAAAGTGGATTTGGAGCCCGTTTGTAGCAACATTGTGTAGTGGGGCGACTGGATTCTTATACAGTGGCAAATTTGAACCAGAGACTTATTTAAGCTTTTTAGGTGAGTATGATATCAATGTTCTATGCTGTACGCCTACTGAGTACCGATTGATGGCTAAAGTAGACGACTTAGAGAAGTACGATCTACCTGCTTTAAGAAGTGCAGTGTCGGCTGGAGAGCCACTTAACAGAGAAGTGATCGACACGTTTAGAAGATGCTTTAACATCGATGTACGTGATGGCTACGGTCAAACAGAGAACACGCTTCTAGTTGGTATCCTTAAAGGTATGGAAGTAAAAGCGGGTTCTATGGGCAAACCCACTCCAGGTAATCAAGTAGAAATCATTAATGAGGATGGTAATCCCGTTCAAGTTGGAGAAGTTGGGGATATCGCTGTTCATAAAGACGTACCAGCATTATTTAAGCGCTATTACAAAGATGAAGAACGTACGCAAATGGCGTTTAGAGGAGACTATTACTTAACTGGAGATAAAGCTTCAAAAGATGAAGATGGCTATTTCTGGTTTGAGGGAAGAGGCGACGACATCATCATAAGTTCTGGGTATACAATCGGACCTTTTGAAGTAGAAGACGCTCTTGTGAAACATCCAGCGGTACAAGAATGCGCTGTGGTCGCAAGTCCAGACGAAATCAGAGGTAACATCGTTAAGGCATATATCGTGTTGAAAGATCCTTCACAAGCAAGTGAGGAGCTTGTTCAAACGCTTCAGAAGCATGTAAAGGATTTAACAGCACCTTACAAGTATCCTCGTAAGATTGAATTTATAGAGGAACTTCCAAAAACCACGTCTGGGAAGATTCGTAGAATTGAATTACGTCAAAAAGAAAAACAAAGTGTATAACGTAATAAAGAGGACCTGCACGGTCCTCTTTATTTTTGGTCGTTCTTATTTATTGTTTGCTGTCGTTTTAATCAATTGCTCAATTTTGCTTGCTTGATCGCCTGCGTTATCTTCTTCCATCGAAATGATGTAGCGATCTTTGTTTGTGTATGTTTCTTCAACTGCTGTCATGAAAGAAGCGGGATTAAGATCTTCTTCAAGGAGAACATTCGCATACCCGGATTTTTTAAAGGACTGTGCATTTAAGATCTGATCACCTCTGCTGGCAGCCCTTGAAAGTGGAATAAGCAACATTGGTTTTTTAAGAGCTAGGAACTCAAAGATTGAATTTGAACCAGCACGAGAAACAATTAAATCAGCCATCTTCAATAGATCAGGAAGTTCTTCGGAAACATACTCATACTGTTTATAACCATTTTGTTTAAGAGAGTTATCTAATTGGCCTTTTCCTGTTAGATGAATGATATCGAACGTTTGTAGTAGCTCATCAAGCTTGTTTCTTACCGCTTCATTAATTTTCTTCGCTCCAAGGCTTCCTCCCATGATTAACATCACAGGCTTTCTCCCATCAAAACCAGTAAAAGCTAACCCAGCATCCCTTTTACCTTGCTTCAGCTCATCTCGAACGACTGCACCTATATATTCTGCTTTACTTTCAGGAAGGTGCTTAACGGTCTCGGGAAAAGTTGTGCATACTTTAGACGCAAAAGGAATCGCTATTTTGTTTGCGAGCCCTGGGGTTAGGTCTGATTCGTGTATAATAACCGGAACTTTGTTCAATTTAGCTGCAATGACAACCGGAACTGATACAAACCCACCTTTTGAGAATATAACAGAGGGCTTTTCTCGCTTAATGATGGCGAATGCTTCCCCCACGCCTTTTACTACTTTAAATGGATCTTTAAAGTTCTTCCAGTCAAAGTAACGTCGCAATTTGCCTGTTGCCACATGATGATAGGTCACGCCGGGAACTGGTTCTACCAGTTCCCGCTCAATTCCATTTATTGAGCCAATATAATGAACATCCCAGTTCTCTTTAAGAAAACGGGGTATTAATGCCAAGTTTACCGTAACGTGGCCAGCAGAGCCCCCACCAGTAAATAGTATTTTCTTCTTCAACGTATTGCCCTCACTTTCACAAATGTTCATAGCGTACTCCTTATTGTATCATGAGTTAAATTTGTACAAAGAGTCGTGTGTGAAAATCCAGAAGATTCACAGTACAGGAGTGTAATGATACAATATATCTACATTTTGATATTTTACATACGGAAGGAGAGAATTTCAGTGGGGAAGCTTTGGTATGGTGGAAAAATCTACACCCTCGTCGATGAGGGGCGTACAGTGGAAGCCGTTTATACAGAAGGTGGTCAAGTTGTGAAAACAGGTACGTTTTCAGAGCTAACCGATGAGTTTGGAAATCATATACAATCCTGGCACGATCTTAAAGGGAATGTTATGATTCCAGGTTTTGTTGATAGTCACCTTCATATGATTGGTCACGGTGAGAAGCTTCTTCGACTCGATTTATCCCTAGTGGATTCAGCTGAAGAGATGAAACGATTGTTAGTTGAAAAAGTTAATGAATCTTCTCCTGATGAATGGATTATTGGTGAAGGTTGGAATGAAAATAATTTTTCGGATCGAAAAATATTCCATCGAGATGAACTCGACCGAATTGCTCCTAATAATCCAATGATGCTCACAAGAGTGTGTAGACACGCCATTCTTGCGAATTCGATCGCCATGGACCTAGCAGGCATAACAGATAGCACTACCGATCCTGAAGGTGGTGTCATCATGAGGGATAACGACGGAAGGGCCACTGGATACCTTCTTGATAAAGCTCAAGAATTAGTGAAAGACGCGATGCCAGAAGTAAGTCTTTCTTTTCTTGAGAAAGCATTGACTTCTTCTGTGGACGATCTCATTTCAAAAGGTGTTACAGGAGGTCATACGGAAGACCTTAATTACTATGGAGGATTTACTCGGACATACAAAACGTTTCTATATGTAATCAATGGTACCCGAAAGTTTAGAGCCAATTTGCTTGTCCACCACGAAGTGATCGAAGAAATGAGGATGCAGGGACTAGGTTTCGGAGATGGAACAGACTATGTTGAATTAGGTGCGATGAAACTATTCGCAGATGGGGCTCTTGGTGGACGTACTGCTTTGTTAAGCGCTCCATATAATGATTCACCAGATACTTCTGGAGTCGCGATCCACAGCGTAGAAGGCTTAGAAAAACTTGTGCAAAAAGCAAGGGCTCATCATATGCCAGTTGCAATCCATGTAATCGGTGACCTAGCGTTAGAGTATGCGATCGATGCGATCGGAAAACATCCACCACATCATGGTCTCAGAGATCGTTTGATTCATACTCAAGTCGTTAACCAGGATTTAATCGATAGGCTAAAACAATTGCCGGTGATATTAGATATCCAGCCAAGATTCGTTGCCTCTGATTTCCCTTGGGTAATGGAGCGTTTAGGTGAAGAACGGATGAAATGGTCCTTCGCATGGAAAACGTTACTCGATAACAAAATTCCTATTGCAGGTGGATCAGATGCACCGATTGAACCAGTTGATCCCCTTTTAGGGATACATGCGGCTGTGACTCGGAAGCGGCCGAACGAAACTCATGATGGATATTATCCTAACGAAAAGCTGTCTGTGTATGAGGCAGTATGCTTGTTCACAAAGGGAAGCGCATATGCGATAGGTAAAGAAAAGGAGCGAGGAATCATTAAGGAAGGTATGGATGCTGATTTTACAGTGTTAAACCGTGATATCTTTACTTGTGATCCAGACTTGATGTTAGACACAAAGGCCGTTATGACTGTCATCGATGAAACCATTCAATATAAAGACCTTGGTTAATGTGAAAAAGCACCGCAAACATGCGGTGCTTTTTATTAAAGAAAACTGCGCTGCACTTTGTGCCAAAACGAGTTGTCTTTCAGCTTGACTGTCTTGATTCGCTTATCTGGGATGCGGATCGTAAGTTTTTTTGCGTGTTGAATACTTAGTGCTTCGTTGTCGATTCCGATGATTGGATAATCGTTTCCATCTTGTACGACTTCAAGGGAGAGCGTTCTCTCGTCGCTCAATAGAAACGGAGAGCCGAGCGTTCTATAATGATTGTTATTGAGTGAAGCAATTTCGCTAACCTGCATACATGCTAATTTCGGATCCACGACAGCTCCGCTAACAGACTTGCTATAAGCAGTACTACCCGTAGGAGTCGAAACGATCAATCCGTCTCCTCTGAATGTTTCGAAATGGAAGTCTTCTACATGAACATTCATAACGAGTGTTTTGATGATCGACGATCTAATCGTGCATTCGTTTAAACAGAAGAAAGAAGATTCATCGTTAACATTAACCTCGATCGTTGGGTAACGTCTTACTTCAATTCCTTCTGATAGGATATTCTCGACCATTTCAGGCAAGTTATCGATGTGAAAATCACAATAAAAACCTAACTCTCCTGTAGAGATCCCAACGTAAAGACAGTCTTCGCGGAAACCAGTTTTTCTTACTGCTTGTAGAAACGATCCATCACCTCCGATACTCGCGATGATACTAGCGTCTTTCGAATCGTCTACAACATGAAAATCATATTTACTTGCAAGTTCTTTTAAAGGTTCAACTTTTTCTCGAAGTTCTTCAGTCTCTTTATAGAAGAAAAATAAATTACGACGATTTGGCATGCAAATTCCTCCTCCAACGATTGTCTTCTTAACTGTACCATTCTCTGAATTTAGAAAAAAGAAAAAATTAGCTATTTTATCAGTGCGTCCTTAGTTTATCTTTACGCCCTAAATTCATTCCTTACATTTCAAAAATGGTGCAGTTCGTTAATCTGTATGGTATTCTCGAAATTATGAAACCAATAACTGAGCAAAGACGTACATAAGGTAGAACATAGAGGAGGTCTATTATGAATGGAAAACGATGGCTAGCGCTTGGAATTGCAGTGGTATTAATTATTGTTTCGATTGGATTCAATGTTGTTTCAAGCCTTGCCTTTGGAAACTGGCAAGAAGAATTGAACTCATCTGATGAATTCGCAGAAACGGTTATCGAAGAGGGGAAGAGCCTCAATAAGATCGTCGTTTTAAATGTAGAAGGTGTTATTCAAGACACAGCACAGGGCTCGAGCTTCTTACCTCAGGCAGGTTATAACCATGACGTATTTTTGAAACGCTTAGAGCACGCTGGTGAAGATAATAGCGTAAAAGGGATTATACTCAGGCTCAACACTCCAGGTGGTGGAGTGGTTGAAAGTGAAGAGATTCACGACAAAATTCTCGAGTTAAAAGAGAAAACGGATAAACCGATATACGTTTCAATGGGTAGTATGGCTGCTTCTGCAGGTTATTACATTTCCGCTCCTACAGATAAAATCTATGCGAGTCCATCAACCATTACTGGATCGATTGGCGTCATCATGCAGTCGATGAATTATTCTGAGCTTGCTGAGAAAGTTGGCGTGAAATGGGAAACGATTAAGAGCGGTCCTTATAAAGATATCATGTCTCCAAATCGGAAAATGAGTGAAGAAGAGCGAGAGATTCTTCAATCGATGATCGATAATTCTTATGAAGCATTCGTTCGAGTGATTAGCGAAGGAAGAGGAATGGATGAAAGCCAAGTGAAAGAGCTTGCTGATGGGAGAATTTATGATGGCCGTCAAGCAAAAGATGTTAACCTTGTTGATGGGTTAGGTAATCTTGAAGATACGATAACCGATATGCGAGGAGAACTTGGTGACAGCAAGCTTAGGGTCGTTCAGTATAAGCAAAGTTTTGGATTCGAATCTCTGTTCGAAATGACGGCAGCTAAGCTGATGGGGTCAGAAAAAGATCTGCTTGGAATCCAGCAGCTTTTATCAACTCCGCCATCACCGAAACTCATGTATTTATATTCTGAATAAGGAGGTAGGCAGAAATGGATGAGACAATGAACGTGCATACTGCCCCTCCTGCATCTGTAGAGGAATCCAGTGTTAGATATGCGGGTTTTTGGATGCGATTTTGGGCATATATAGTTGACGTTATCGTAATTGCAAGTTTAAACGGAATTCTGATTACACCTTTTGTGAAATGGCTTGAAATTCCTCCGGGCGAGCCTGGATTCTTACCTTTACAAGGTGTTCTGACTGGAATCGTATTCTATGCTTACTTCATCTTAATGACAAAATTCCTTTCTCAAACACTAGGCAAAATGTTGTTTGGATTAACTGTTAGAAGAGAAAAAAAGGAAGATTTAACATGGGGAACTGTCATTTTTAGAGAAGGGGTCGGAAGGTTTATTAGTAAAACAATTTTATTTGTAGGATATATCATGGTGGGCTTCACTAAACAGAAAAAAGGGCTCCATGATATCTTTGCAGATACAATCGTCGTTCATGAAGAAAAATAATTTTTTTGAATAAACCTGCCTCTATTGGGCAGGTTTATTCTATACATAATTGTTTTATTGAGATGTGAGGTGGAGGGCAAACATGTATATCGCAGTTGGCATCATATTCATTCTACTTCTATTAGTAACTTTGCTTATATTGTTCTCAACAGTCAAACTCACATTGATGGTGGAGCATTCTAAAGCAGTTGAGGAAGTAGCAGTTGAAATTTCAGCGTTGTTTGGCCTCATTTCTCACTCTACGACGATTCCTTTAATCGATCTGCTTGAACAAAAAGAAGAAGAGTTAAAGGAAAAAGTGAGAGAACAGAAACGGTTTTCGCCAATAGAAGGAATAAAAAAGTCAAAGATATGGTTTAGTAGGGGGATGGAAAGTAGGAAAGCAGCTTCATTCATGCTACGAAAGACAAACATAAGAACTGTTCAATGGGAAACTAATATTGGAATAGGGAATGCAGCGACGACAGCAGTAGGAGCTGATCTACTATTGAATACTAAAATAGCTTTATTTGCTGTTCTCTCCCACTACACAAATTTACTAGCCGTTCCTCAGTTGATCGTTACGCCGATGTATGAAGTGAAAACAATTCAGACGTATATAAGATGCATGATAACTTTCAAACTGGGGCATGCTATGATCGCGGTGATTAAATTATTGAAGTCTCAGAAAAAGCTTCAGGAGGCTTAACGGTATAAGTGAAGGAGGCATTCAGATGGGTGGGCATCCGATAGAAGGACTCATGCAGACAGCGATGGAAAACTTGAAAGATATGATCGATGTTAATACGATCATTGGCGATCCGGTAGAAACGCCGGACGGAAGTGTGATTTTAACCGTATCGAAAGTAGGTTTTGGGTTTGCTGCGGGTGGTAGTGAATTCATGCTTAAATCACAATCTCAGTCTTCGCAAAAGGATCAAAGTAAAGGAGAGCCTTTTGGTGGTGGAAGTGGTGGAGGTGTATCGATAACTCCGATTGCTTTCTTAATCGTAAGTGGTAGCGACATCAAAATGATTCATCTCGATAATACGACTCACCTTTATGAAAGGCTTTTAGACCTTGCTCCACAGGCGATCGAGAAAATACAAGGCATGCTTCAAAGCATGGGCAGCCAGGGGAAAGACAACCATAAAAGTGGTCAAAATGGTCAATCGGACCATTCTCAGTCAAGGCAATCTCAAGGCAAGTATCGCTCTCAGCAAAGAGGCCAACAACAAAATGATGAAAAACAGGATTTAGGATTCTAACCCGGTTAAGGTACCGGGTTTTTTTATGTATGACAACACACCACTTTTCTTGAAATAATAATGAGTCACCGATATGATGAGAATAGTCGTACATACGACCAACTCATAAAGGAGGTTTTAACATGGCAAATATTACATTTAAAGGTACGCCTATGACTCTTCTTGGAGAAGAAGTTAAGAAAGGTGACACTGCGCCTGAATTTACTGTGCTTGCGAACGATTTGTCGGAAAAGAAGCTCTCTGATTATTCTGGAGTTCGTCTAATCAGCGTTGTTCCGTCACTTGATACTGGGGTTTGCGATGCTCAAACGCGTAGGTTCAATGAAGAAGGTGCTAAGCTTGACAATGTATCAGTCCTAACGATCAGTGCCGACCTCCCATTTGCTCAAAGACGCTGGTGCGGAGCTGCTGGAATTGAAAATGCAATCACACTTTCAGATCATCGTGACTTATCATTCGGTAAAGGATATGGTGTTGCGATTGAGGAACTTCGCTTACTTACGAGAGCAGTTTTCGTTGTGAACAGTAAAGATGAGGTTGTTTACACAGAGTACCTTAGTGAAGCAACAGATCACCCTGACTATGAAAAAGCATTAGAAGCTGCAAGACAAGCTGACTAACAGGAAAGGACTTCGATGATGGTCATCGAAGTCCTTTTTTTTAGAACGTCTTCGCCTCATAAACGATGTTATTTGCGAAACGGTTCCTTACTGTTTACAATAGAATCGGCGAACTAATAGGCAGGAGGCCAAAAAAATGAACGAATTAACTGTAGAAAACTTATTCAATATACTCGATGAATCGACATTGGTCATTCAAAATAAATTAGATATGACTTATTTAGAAGCACTTGTTGAAACGGGTTTAAACTTTTTTGAAGAATCTGTGCTTCAAGAAGAATTAGACGATGAGACGATTGAACGTCTTAAGAAGCTATATGAACCACTTACTCTAGAAGGTGCAGAAAAAGAAACGATTCGGAAAGGAATTCAGCTTGCGATATTAAAAGGTATGAAAAAAGGTGTTCAACCTCATCATGCTATGACACCGGATAGTGTTGCGCATCTGATCGGTTTCCTCGTAAACAAATACACAGAAGTATTAAATCTTGAAGAAGTGAAGCTTCTCGACCCAGCAGTAGGTACCGGAAATTTATTGACTGCTGTCTTAAATCAGCTTAAAACACAAAAGGTCTTGTCTTATGGGGCAGATGCTGATGATTTATTACTGCACATCGGATTTATTAATGCAAACCTGCAAAAGCATCAAGTTGAGTTTTTACATCAAGATAGCGTAAAAGACCTTTATGTGCCACAAGTAAATACGATCGTTACAGATTTACCTGTTGGGTATTATCCGCATGAGGAAGTCGCTCTGAACTATACGTTAAAAGCTGATGAAGGGATGTCTTATGTTCATCACCTGTTAATCGAGCAAAGTTTAAATCTGACAGAAGAATCCGGAATGCTCTTCTTTATGATTCCTAACTTCTTGTTCAATGATGAAAGAGGTCATCATATTCAAAACCTAATCAATGAACGATCGAACATTCACGGAATCATTCAACTTCCAACGAGCCTCTTTGCTAACGAAGCGCAAGCTAAAAGCATTCTTGTCGTTCAGAAAAAAGGTGATAAGGCTCTAAAACCGAAGCAAGTAATGATGGCAAAGCTCCCTTCTTTCTCGAACAGAGAAGCGATGGTGAATATGATGCAACAAATAAACGGATGGTTTCAACAGCTTACCTAACATCCGTTATGAAACGTTTACAAATCAGAATTGGCGGAATACTTTTATGTAAGCGGTTTTCATCTTGAATAAAGTTATTTTGGGTGTTTAAATAAGTAAGGTGTGAAAAGATAGAAGGGTATACCCCTTCTATTTTCGTGTCGTTAATTACAGTATAAAAGGAGCTGTCACATATGGCGAAAGTAATAGCAATCAACGCCGGTAGTTCTTCTTTAAAATTTCAACTTTTAAATATGCCGGAAGAAACTGTTATCACTAAAGGAATTGTAGAACGTATCGGTCTTGATGACGCCATTTTTACAATTGAAGTAAACGGTGAAAAAGATAAGAGTGTAACTGAGATCCCTGATCATGCAGTTGCTGTAAAAATGTTACTGGAGAAGCTGTTCGAACACTCAATTATTTCTTCATATGATGAAATTGAAGGTGTTGGTCACAGAGTCGTACATGGTGGGGAGAAATTTAATGACTCCGCCCTCATTACGGATGAAGTATTGAAAGGAATTGAAGAAGTATCGGAACTAGCACCATTGCATAACCCTGCAAACTTGGTCGGAATCCGTGCATTCCAAGAAATTCTCCCTGATGTTCCTGCTGTTGCAGTTTTTGATACTGCGTTCCACCAATCTATGCCTGAACAATCTTACCTATATAGTCTTCCTTATGAGTACTATGAAGATTTTGGGATTCGTAAATATGGATTCCACGGGACATCACACAAATATGTGTCTGAACGTGCAGCGGAATTACTAGGTCGTCCACTAGAAGAACTACGTCTTCTTTCGTGTCACCTTGGAAACGGGGCTTCAATCGCTGCGATCGAAGGCGGAAACTCAATCGATACATCGATGGGCTTCACTCCCCTAGCTGGTGTAACGATGGGTACTCGTTCAGGAAACATTGACCCTGCTTTAATTCCATTCATTATGGAGAAAACAGGACAAACTGCTGAAGAAGTGCTTAATACGTTGAATAAGAAAAGTGGTCTCCTAGGTGTATCAGGATTCTCTAGTGACCTTCGTGACATTACTTCTGAAGCGGAAGCAGGTAACGAACGTGCTGAGCTTGCACTAGAAGTGTTCACATCAAGAATCCACAAATACATCGGTTCGTATGCTGCGCGTATGTCAGGTCTTGATGCGATTATCTTCACAGCTGGTATCGGTGAAAACAGTGATACAGTTCGTGCGAGAGTATTACGTGGACTAGAGTTTATGGGTGTTTATTGGGATCCTGCTCTTAACAAAGTAAGAGGAAAAGAAGCATTCATCAGCTATCCTCACTCTCCAGTGAAAGTTATTATCATTCCAACAAACGAAGAAGTGGTCATTGCAAGAGACACAGTTCGTCTTTCTCAATAATAGGTAAGAGCATCTGCTTAGCAGGTGCTCTTTTTTATGGCGATTGGAAGTTTTACTCTGAAAAAGATACAATATAAACATAGCATTAAATGAAGGGAGCGGTTGTGATTGGTATGGACTGAAAGAGAAGAGAGAAGGTTGGAAGAAATTAAGCAATGGGAAAAAGAGCATTTCGCTCAGCATGCTACTGATATTGAACGTACGTTTCAGAAGTGGTACGAATATCAGCTGAAAACAGTTGATTCAAACACAAGAAATAAGATGTATTCTGTCATTGACTCTGTATTGTTCCACATGCATGCTTTTATCCAAAATTCCCAGTCTCAAGTTGATGCGAGCAATCGTTTATTAACCGATGCACGGTTATTTAACCCTGAAATAGAACAAATCCAAGATATGAAGAAGCTTTCAGTCGACCAACTTGCTTACATAGCAGATCAACAGATTGCCAGACAGAAGATGGTTTCTCTCGCGCAAGGAGGACTCTCAGGTACAGGAAGCTTACTATTGTTAGGTCTAGATATCCCAGCTGTTTTAGCAATAAACTTACGTACAGTGCAATTGATTGCGATGACGTACGGTTATCCGGTTAGCTATCCAGCCGAAATGATGATCGCTTTAAAAGTGTTTCATATGGCAACGCTGCCAAAGGGCCTTCAGAAACAAGGCTGGGTAGCTCTAGAAGAAGAAATTTCGCAGGGACATGAGCATCCTTACTTTTATGAAGGAAGTGAGGAGGTAGCTGATTTGAACTGGCTACAAGGTCCTATGAAGCAAATGGTAAAGGGTACTGTTTTGATGATGCTGAGGAAAAAAGTTATTCAAGGTATCCCGCTGTTTGGAATTGCGATTGGAGCTAGCTTAAATTATCGATTCACCCGATCGGTAAGTGAATCTGCTCATAAGTTTTATCAAAAACGATTTTTAATGGAGCTACAAATGGAGCGAGGTGTATGAATTGAGCGTGAAAGAACATAAGGCAGATGCACCCTCGTCCATACGAGTACTTATTGTAACAGTCAGTGATACGAGGACACTTGAAACCGATAAAAGCGGTGTGCTCATGTCGCAAATGCTCGAAGAGAAAAATCACCACATTATTGATCGAGTTGTTATTAAAGATGATAAAGAATCGATTGAAAACGCAGTGGAGCGCGGTGTAACTAACAAAGAAGTTGATGCGATTTTGCTGAATGGTGGTACAGGCATCTCAAAAAGAGACGTTACATATGAAGTGATTGCCAATATGCTTGAGAAAGAGCTCACTGGGTTTGGAGAGCTGTTTCGAATGCTAAGTTATACAGAAGATATCGGATCTCCCGCTATGTTATCACGGGCCATCGGAGGCGTATTAAATGAAACGGCTATTTTCGCATTACCTGGATCCTCGGGAGCGGTTAAACTAGCTATGTCGAAATTAATCGTACCTGAATTGCCTCATGTAGTAAGAGAAATAAATAAGTGAATAAGGTGTTTCACCAAAAGGGCTGCCGTTCAACTATGGCAGCCTTTTACTATACATCGAGAGTCTATTTTGTTGTGATCAAAAAGGTCTTTCTGTACCACAACCATAAATCATTAATAATCGAAGCAAGATCAGCGATTTGCGTGTTCAAACTGCACGAGGTTTCAAAATTTTCTTCATTACTTAGCAGTGATTGTTTTTCCATAATCTTTCCTTCAAGTTCAATGATTCGATCTGGAATCGTACTTCTAATTTGTTCCCATCTGTGTAAGATTTCTTCCTGCTCGTCTAGGGCAAGCTCCTCCCAAAACAGTTCGAGGATTGGGACATCGATTTGTAATCGCTCGTCTCGATAAAATGGTAACATTTTCTTCCCTCCTTACTAGATGATAACGTGTCCTTCCATTGATATTTAAAAGTGGGCGGGGAACACTAAAGAAGCAAGACTGAATTAAAGGGAGGTTTTTTTGGTGAATAAAAATAAAGATGAATTGATCTATGATCAAAGCGGTGAAATGACTGTGCATCAGCAGTTGAGTGAATCATACCAAAGCGGCGTCATTGATCAAGATGAAGCCGTTAAGCAAGGAAAAAACAATAAGTTTCCTCCAAAACAAGATAGAAAAAGCTATTATTAGGATGTTAGAAAGTTCATGTGTTACACATGAACTTTCTTGCTTTTTCTATTACAGCCCCATTTCTTAATGCCAACGTAAAGGATAGAGGTTAGTAAGAACGATAAGAATCCTGGAGATAATGAAGTGGGGAGCAGTAAGTAAGTGCACATTCCGAGTGCGATAGCGCCAAACCCTGCTAGGTTGATTACATTCTCTTTATTATTCATCGATGAAAGCAATTCGGTTGTAAAACGAGCTTTTTTTATGATCAGAAAGTCGGTAATGATAATAGCAGACAGAGGAATAACGAATGCACCTAATAATGAGATGAACTGTTCAGCTTCATCGACAAGCGCTGGAAATGCACTCAATGCAATTGCACATATCCCAAGTACAATAGCGCTTTTTACCCTTCCTAAAGTTGGGAAGGTGTTTAAGAGGCTATACCCTCCTGTATACGCATTGCTGATATTAATCGTAAACATCGAGCATAGTGCGGCTACAAAGATAAACGTTAATAATATTCCTGAGTCAGTATAACGACTTGTAATGAGAAACGGATTCCATGATTCTGAAGCAGAGGCTGTGTACGCAGCTAAAACAGCGGTAAATAAAAATCCTATAGAATTGCCTACAAACAATCCGATAAAAGCATGTTTTGCTGTACGGGCATACCTCGTCATGTCAGATGAACTACTCACACCTGATACATACTGTACGAACGCTAGGCTTGAATAGAAAAACACAGTGGAATACTCAGGAGCTTTATGACTCGATAAGATGGAAGTAAATGGTTTCCCTCCAACATCCGAGGTAATGAAGACAATAATCATCGAAACAGTCCCCGCGAACAACAATGGGAGGATGAAGACGGTTGCTTTCTTAACTGCATTGAACCCTACTAATGCAAGTGTAGCCATAATCGTTGCTAAAAGGAGAGTGACTGGGAGGAAGGGCAGCTTAATCGAGAGGACGCGATCGACCAATTCGACAGCCATGTAGGTTCCCCCTATAGTTTGTACTGCAAACCAGTAGAGTGACGTAATGGTTCGTACAGGTGACGCAAAATATTGTGCGCCTTTATGTCCTAGGAAGGAACGGACTGCATATTGTGAAGGAATTCCTTTCCTCGCACCTGGGAAGGAGAGGAAAGAGACGAATATAAAAGCAAGCATCGCTCCAAATACAGTAGAAAGCACTGCCCAGGTAAAAGTCAATCCACCTTCTAGAACAGCAAGAGCTGGAACTAAGAAATTACCTGCATTTACTGAAATCGTCATTTGAATCATCGCGTATTCGTACCAAGATGTTGTACGTAAGTTTTGTGGCACAGATTCTAGGCCGAATCGTTCAATTTTCGGTTGATGTTTGTTAGTTGAATTCATGGAGACTCCTTTTTGTTGTGCTTACTTCTATTTTAGTTTGGTAAAGAGAATGTTGCAATCTAGAAGTAGAGGAATAATTATCAAAGTTTTTTCTCAGCATAAAGATGAGGTGATCTTATGAAAAAGCTAAGTGTAAGTGTAATCCTAGCAATTCTTATGGTGAGCGTCCCTTTTCGGGTAGAAGCATCTTCTTTACAAAATAGTTTCTTGTTCAAATGTACTGTCATCTCTCAAGGCGTTGAAAATGAATGGGAATTTTCAAGCCCGAACGAATACGAGGTGGAAAAGGGGAACTTAGTGAGAAAAGGTGCTGATGCGAAGGAAGACGTAACATCACTCTATGAGCACCTGAACGTTTCAGAGCTTTCTCAGGTTGATGAACTGGTAAAGAAAATAAAAAAGTATGGCTATGACGCAGACCGGTTCGAAATGAAATGGATGGATGCTAATGGGCGACTCTTTACGTGGGTTTGGGATAAAGAGAATAGTGAGTAGACTTTAGAGTATGGTTCCGATAAGATGAGAAAAGATTGATCAAAGGAGTCAAGAAATGAGATATAGTTTCGCTGTTGCAGTTGGTGGAGCGCTTGGGGCTCTACTACGAAGTACGGTCGGCACTATGATGAATGGTGTCCCTTTCTCAACTTTTCTCGTCAATATCATCGGCTCGCTTTTATTAGGTTTCTTTTACCGTTTTATTCAAGATAATCACCTTTCTGAATGGAAGAAAAAGCTGATCGCAACGGGGCTGATCGGTTCTTTTACGACGTTTTCTACGTATTCTTTAGACCTATTCGTTTATTTAAAAGCAGGTCAGTTCATGACTGCTTTTCTTTATGGAATGGGGAGTGTTGCTTTAGGACTATTGGCCGCTGTAATCGGTGCGTTCTTTGCGAAGCGCGTTAGGAGGGAGTAGCTTGCAATGGTTAATGATTGCAGTTGGTGGGGCGGCAGGAGCGCTATTAAGGTATATCGTTACTCTATTGTTTAATAAGATGAGCTTCATGCAAAGATTCCCGTTAGCCACAATAATAGTTAACCTGGTAGGAAGCTTTCTATTAGGTGTGGGTTACGGATCAAGTGAATTTGGGCCAGCAGTATCGACTGGTTTTCTTGGTGCGTTAACGACATTTTCTACTTTTATTTACGAAACGATCGATCTATCTTCTAACCATAAGTACCTTGCTATTATTTATGTGGTGATCAGTACATGCGGTGGGTTGTTAATGGCTGCTTTAGGTTATATCCTTGTTGTGTGAAGAACCTTTGAAAAGGGTTTCAAAATTTTTTGGAGGAAAGGTTCCTAATTGGTAATCGGAATGTTATGATGATAGAGGTTTTGAGAAAAGCCCTTCCATTTATAGTTTGAAAGTCGAAGGAGGATTATCTATGCGTATCGGAGTTCCGGTAGAAATAAAAAATAACGAAAATAGAGTGGCTATGACACCGGCTGGCGTCTTAAGTCTTACTAATTTTGGTCATGAAGTGCATATTGAAAAGGGAGCAGGTATTGGATCAGGTTTTACTGATGAACAATATATTGAAGCAGGTGCTCACCTTGTAGATACTGCAAGTGAAGCGTGGAGTATGGAAATGGTTATGAAGGTTAAAGAACCATTACCAGAAGAGTACGGTTATTTCCGTGAAGGACTTATTTTATTTACATATTTACACTTAGCAGCAGAACCAGAGCTAACTCGAGCTCTAGTTGAAAATAAGGTGATCGGAATCGCTTATGAGACCGTACAAGCACCAAATGGCTCGTTACCTCTTCTAACACCTATGAGTGAAGTAGCTGGTAGGATGTCAGCCCAAATCGGTGCGCAGTTCCTAGAAAAGCCAAAAGGCGGTCTAGGTATCCTTCTCGGCGGAGTCCCTGGAGTTAAACGAGGAAAAGTTACCGTAATCGGCGGTGGGGTTGTAGGTACGAACGCAGCTAAAATCGCTATGGGTCTAGGTGCTGACGTTACGATTATGGATCTTAGTCCTGAACGTATGCGTCAATTAGATGATATCTTCGGTACTGAAATCAATACGATGATGTCTAACCCTCTTAACATCGCTGAAGCTGTAAAAGAATCCGATCTCGTTATCGGTGCTGTTTTGATACCAGGTGCAAAAGCACCAAAGCTTGTAACAGAAGATATGATTAAAGACATGAAACCTGGGTCTGTAATCGTGGATGTTGCGATTGATCAGGGTGGAATTTTTGAAACAACAGACAAAATTACAACTCACGATAATCCGACTTATACAAAACACGATGTCGTGCATTATGCAGTAGCGAATATGCCTGGAGCTGTTCCACGTACATCAACGATCGCTTTGACGAACGTAACAGTACCATATGCGATCCAACTTGCAAATAAAGGCTACAAAACTGCTTGCTTACAGAACGAACCACTTCTAAAAGGAATCAACACGATGGATGGATTCGTAACGTATGAAGCAGTGGCAGATGCTCACGGTTTAGAATACAACAGTGCAAATAAAATGTTAGGAAGTAATTAATACTTTGTTAAGCAGCTGAGATCAGCTGCTTTTTTCTTCTATAATGAAAGGGAAAGCATCGAGCGAAATAGAAGGAGGGGAATGGTCATTAAATTTTGGAGAAAAAAGGAGAAAGGCATTGTTCCTTCTGAATCATATAACGTGATCGACGCTTCACTTGAAGATATCCGTCGATCTGTTAGTGAATTTGCAGACCAGAAGCGGGAAGGGATATCGCTTAAAGTTCTCGTACTTGAAGATAATAGAATAGATATGACGCTTCTTGCTCCGTTTTTAAAAGGGATTCCGTCAAATCCGTTCTATATGTCGAGGGAAACCTTTGAGCTCTTCACAGAACAGGATCGTGAAATACCTCGGTGGATCGATAAAGTGCAAATTGCTGTAGATTCATATGTAAGACTAGAAGATGAACTTCCGATAATAGAAGGGGACCCCTATAATAAAGTAAGCATCTATAAGTTACAAAAGAAATCGTTGATCGATGAAAAACCACCATTTGATTTATACATCACGATGGAGGAACATATGGTAAGTCGTTTTAAAAAAACGTGAAACTTTTCGTGAGTAAACTCGTAAATAGAATATAGGATAGGGGGTGTAAATTTGAGTTTTCTTTCAAAGTTATTTGGCAAAAAAGATAAAGAACAGCCTAAGATAGAAGACAGGAATGTTTTTAATATTCAAGTGGGGGATATCGTTACGTATGACCTTGAAGATTACGAAGTTGTTGGGACACTAACGTATAACAATCAAGGATACAAGTGGTATGCCTATCAAATGCAAGCTGGGTCATCTTCCATTTGGCTTAGCGCTGAGATGGACGATGAGCTGGAGCTTGGGATTTACAAAACAGTAAAAGAGAAACTCTCTAAACCCATTCCACAAGAAGTGAAGGTCGATGGTACAACATTTCACCTTGATGAAAGTGGTAAAGCGCTTGTTTCAGGTACGGGCAGAGGTAGTAACCTTAACGGCCAACAAGTAGAATACTATGACTTCTCAGATGAAAATGAAGAGGAATTTCTGTCAGTTGAAGTTTGGGGTACTGAAGTGGAAGTGAGCAAAGGGTATGAGGTTGAGGAATACGAAATTAAAATACTTGCAGGAAGCAAATGAGAGGATGAAATAAATGTTTAAAATGTTTAAACGAGTAAAAACACTCATGTCATCAGAATTAAATGCTGCGCTAGATAAGGCAGAAGATCCGGTCAAAATGCTAGAACAGTTTATGAGAGATATGGAAGCGGATATTCGTGAAGCTGAAACAGCTGTAGCAAAGCAGATTGCTAACGAAAAGATGCTAAAGAAAAAATGGGATGACGCTAATGCGATGGTAGAAAAGCGCCAGGAGCAAGCTGTGAAGGCACTCGAAGCCGATAATGATGAGCTTGCTAAAAGAGCATTAGAAGATAAAAAAGACCATCAAGCAAAAGCTGAAACGATGAAAGAATCGTACGAACGAGCAAAGGCTGATGCAGATTCATTAAGAAGCAAGCTTGATGAGATGAAAGAAGAACACCGCCAAATGAAATTGAAAAAAGATAGTCTTAAAGCACGTGCGGAATCTGCAAAAACAAAAACAAAGATCAACCGTGCAATGTCTTCAGTCGGTAGCGACGATTCCAAACGAGGTTTTGAAAGAATGGAAGAAAAGGTCCTTCAATATGAAGCTGAAGCTGAAACGAGCGAAGATATGCGCTCAGCTGATCGTTCATTAGATGATGAATTAGATGCCCTCGATAAGAACAATGGTATCGACGATGAGTTAGCAGAACTTAAGAAAAAAATGGGGAAAGAATAACTCTTTCCCCTTCAAGGGGTGGAAGGATGAAAAGGCTGACAGGATTAATTCTGTTGACAGCATTCGTTCTACTCATATCGGCTTGCGGTATCACGAAAGATATTCAGGAAGTCGTAGAGGATCAATACCAACTTGAAGATGTTGTGGAGAGTAGCGTGGACACTGGTGATGTTTCTAGGATTTACACAGCAGGTGGTAAAGATATTCCAGCTGTCTCCTCCTATCTTCAAGAACAAATTAAACCGAATGAAGTCAGCGAATTAAAAGATGGTAAACAAGTTCTTGTGTATGACGATTATATTGTATCGTTGACAGAAGGTGAAAGTGATGCGAACACACTTGTAGAAGTAGCAACGATCGGATTCGTTAGAGACAATTATCAGCCAAGTTTCTTCGATGGCTTATTAGCTTATTACATACTTGATGAGATTCTCGACGTCGACGATTGGGGAAAGAAGCAAAAAAAACGTTGTTCTAATAGCCTTGGGAATTGTTATGGAGGCTATCTATCAACTGGAGGAAATTACAAAGGACCTTCAACAATCCCATCATTTAGAGGTTCTGGAAGCCGTGGCGGAGGACCAGGAACAGGAAAATAAGTAAAGGAGAGTTATTAAAATGGGGCCATTTTTGTTAACGTTCGTCTATTTTATTGCAGCGATCGTAGTCGTTGCAGCGGGGTTAATCATCTTTGAATTGATTACCACCAAATATAAGGATTGGCAGGAAATCGAAAAAGGAAATACAGCTGTCGCACTATCAATAGGTGGAAAAATAATCGGTATATGTTTAATTTTAGCTTTCTCGATCTATCACAGTTCAGATGTTTTAGACACTGTTATTTGGGGTGGATATGGTGTTGTTTTACAATTAGTCGCTTATTACATCTTTGACTTTCTTACAAGACGTTTTTCAGTGGAACAAAAGCTACATGAAGGTGTGGTAGCAGTAGGGATCGTCTCGATGTGTGTGTCGATCGGACTTGGATTTGTAGTGGGGGCATCCATTACATAAGAATATGACAGCTGAAGGTGAAAGACATGAGTAGGATAACAAATAAGAGCAGTCAGCTGTATTGGGCTTCAGGGATCGTTTCAATTTGCGGCATCATCTTTGAAGTGCTTTTTGGTGCATTAGGCTCTTACATTTTAGGGGATGGTGTAAAGCAGTATACGATTACGATTTCTTTGTTTCTTACAGGCATGGGAATCGGAGCTTCTTTGAGTGAAAAGGTAGTCAAAAACCTTATAACAAGGTTTATCGTCATCGAACTTATGATTGGAATCATAGGTGGTATATCAAGCTTTGCTGTTTTTGGAATTACTTCTATCGCAGGTGAAGAGTCAACCGCAATTTTCCTTTATAGCATTATTCTCATAGTAGGTGGGTTAACTGGTCTTGAATTACCTATTTTAATTAGAAAAGCGAATGAAATAGGCGTAGAGATGAACAAAAGTACCGCGCGGGTACTTTTTTCAGATTATGCAGGTGGGCTTGTAGGAGGACTGTTGTTTGCCTTTTATCTTAGACCAGAATTTGGACTAGTAAAGTCAGCATTCCTCGTTGCATTGATCAATATATTAGTTGCGTTCTGGATGATCATATCATTTAGAAAAGAAATTGTGAGAAAAGGGATATATATCTTTGCTGCATCAGTTGCACTGGTCACAATGATTGCAGGAGTTTTGTTCGGTGAGGAAATCGCTTTTTCATTTGAACAACGTCTCTATAAAGATCCTATCATACACTCTGAAGAAACAGCTTATCAAAGAATCGTTCTAACAAAGGAGCAGGGTGATCTCAGGCTATATTTAAACGGACAGCTGCAGTTTAGTTCAAGTGATGAGCATCGCTACCACGAAACTCTCGTTCACGTACCGATGGCTGCAAGTGAGGAGAAAAGTAACATCCTACTCTTAGGAGGTGGGGATGGACTTGCTGTTCGTGAGCTGCTTAAATATGATGAAGTCGATTCGATTACGGTAGTCGATCTTGATCCGCGCATGGTCGAACTTGCGCGTGCCAATCACATGTTAGAAGAGTTGAATCAACAAGCGTTAGATGACGATCGTGTCAAGGTAGTGAATGCTGATGCGTTTAAATACTTGGAGAATGAAACTGAGCTATTCGATGTAATCATAAGTGACCTTCCTGATCCAAATAATGAATCTTTGAACAAACTATATACTTGGGAATTCTATTCTTTGGTAAGAAACCACTTAAAGCCTGAAGGAGCAATGATGGTGCAGGCAACTAGCCCGGTATTTGCAACGGAAGCTTATTGGACGATTTCAAAGACCATTCAGGAGACAGGCTTACATACAACAAACTTTCATGTAGACGTTCCGAGTTTTGGGAATTGGGGATTCGTTTTAGGGACGAGGACAAAGGTTAACAGTGAAGATTTAAGAATCAAGGTCGAAACCGAATATTTAACGACAGAGATTGTTCCATCTTTAACTGCATTTGGTAAAGACGAGGATTCGACAATAATACAGGATGGAAAGGAAGTAACAATCGAACCAAACACCTTGATTCGACCGAATCTTATCGAAAAATACGAGAGAGCTTGGCAACAATATTAGTTTAGTAAATTGTTCTAAGGGAAAAAAACAGATGAATCCATTATTAAGCATGTAAAGGAGCGGTTTTGATGCAAGTAACATTTCATGGGCATTCAGTAGTTGAGATCGTAACTGACAAAGCAAAGATTCTTATCGACCCGTTTATTACTGGTAATGAACAATGCGACCTTGATGCTAACGAGGTAACGTGTGATGTTATCTTACTTACACATGGGCACAACGATCACGTTGGTGACACTGTTGAAATCGCAAAGCGAAATGATGCGCTCGTTGTAGCACCTTTCGAACTTGCGACGTACTTAGGCTGGAAAGAATTAAATACACATCCGATGCACATAGGTGGAGCACATGAATTTGATTTTGGAACGGTCAAGCTGACGCAAGCTTTCCATGGTTCAAGCTATATGGATGAGGAAAGTAAACAGATTATTTACACAGGTATGCCTTCTGGGATTCTGTTTACTGCTGAAGGTAAGACAGTTTACCATGCTGGTGATACTGCGTTATATTCTGATATGAAGCTGCTTTCAGACGTGAAGATCGACCTCGCCTTTATCCCAATCGGTGATAACTTTACGATGGGACCTGATGATGCGGCTATCGCTACAGAATGGATCAATGCAGATTTAACTGTACCCGTTCACTACAATACGTTTCCTGTCATCGAACAAAACCCAGAAGCTTTTGTAGATAAGCTAAAAGGAAATAAGGGCAAAGTAATGAAGCCGGGGGATACAATTAAGTTATAGTTGAACTTACTTTAAAGAACCGATGACTTTTCATCGGTTCTTTTTTGACGTGTTAAATGGTCATGCTCTTTCATATCCTTTTATAAGGATGTTTAGGGAGGAATGAAAGTGAAGCAACGACTTTTTTTATCCGTTCTGTGTATTCTTTTTTTAGTATATGATGCAGTGCCGCGTTTTCAGTTTGATCTAACATTAGAAGGAGCATTTTTTGGTTTGTGGTTAGTGTTTGCTTTAATGGCATTGGGAGGAAACTTTGTTGGCTTGTACTTTGGGAGAAAAGAGAAAAGCCCAAATTTACCGCGTCCAATTGCAGATACTAAAGTAGAAACGAGAAAAAAGCAGTACAGCCGTTGAAGTTGCACACATTAGTTATGTATAATGAAGTCAATTCAAACACCACTATAACAGAAGAAGTTTAGATAGTGATACAGATGTGACCATAGAAAGCATGGTGAAAGTAATTGACAACAAAACACGAACAGATACTGGATTATATCGAGACGCTAGAGGTAGGGAGTAAGATTTCCGTTCGGCAGATTGCAAGAGAGCTTAAAGTAAGCGAAGGTACAGCCTACAGAGCGATTAAAGATGCTGAAAATAAGGGGACTGTTAGTACCATTGAGCGTGTAGGTACGATTCGAATTACCAAGAAAGAAAAAGAAAACATCGAAAAACTTACTTATGCAGAAGTCGTTAACATAGTGGATGGACAAGTGCTCGGTGGTAAGAACGGACTTCATAAAACATTGCATAAATTTGTGATCGGGGCAATGAAACTTGAAGCGATGATGCGTTATGTAGACCCAGGAAGCCTTCTTATTGTAGGAAACCGAGATAATGTCCATAAGATTGCTCTTGAAGCAGGTGCAGCTGTTTTAATAACAGGTGGATTTGATGCAGAGGATGAAGTGAAAGCAATGGCGGACGCATATGAGCTTCCTATCATTTCGACCTCATACGATTCCTTCACTGTTGCGACGATGATCAATCGAGCGATTTATGATCAGTTGATTAAAAAAGAAATCGTTCTAGTAAGTGACATCTTAACGCCATTAACCAAGACGAGCTTCCTCGTTACGACAGAAAATGTGGGGCGGTGGCATGAATTAAACGAAGCCACCCTTCATAGTCGATACCCTGTTGTAGACCCAAACATGAAAGTCCAAGGAATCGTTACTTCCAAAGACGTTTTAGGGGAACAATATGAGACTTCTATTACGAAGGTGATGACAAAACACCCATTAACTGTGAATGAGCAAACGTCCGTTGCATCAGCAGCTCATACAATGATTTGGGAAGGAATCGAAATGCTCCCAGTGCTTGATCAGTACCAGCGCTTAATCGGAATCGTTAGCAGACAAGATGTTCTCAAAGCGTTGCAGCTCATTCAGCAGCAGCCGCAAATCGGGGAAACCTTTGATGATTTGATCACAAGTAGGTTTAATGATGTGTCTACAAATACTGAGAGTCGATACATTTGTGAGGTGACTCCACAAATGACGAGTCTTCTTGGAACACTTTCCTATGGCGTATTCACGACCCTTGTAACTGAAGCGGGAAGCAGGGTCTTGAAGAAGTATAAAAAAGGTGATCTTGTTGTAGAAAACATTACGTTATATTTTATTAAACCTGTTCAAATCGATAATACGATTGAAATTATTCCGAAAGTCCTTGAAGTCTCACGTAAGTTTGGAAAGGTAGATGTTGAAATTTATCATGAAGGAACTGTCGTGGGCAAGGCGCTAATGATGGCGCAATTAATCGATCGGTAAATCAAAAGCGCCATGAGAAAACTCATGGCGCTTCAGCGTTATTTGTTCATGCTTTCGTATTCTTGGATAGCGAAAGGCTGGTAATGTTTATATTTCTTATAACCTACGACAACATTAACAAGTCCGAGTAATATGAATACGGCACCAACGATATATGTAACCGTCGTGATGTAAATAGTGAACGAATTGATAGCAAAGAAAATGAGAAATAGCCCAAGTGCAATGCTAGCTTTCGAATTTAACCACTCTTTGGTTGCAACTCCATGAGATCGGAATGACTTCACGCGGTAAAACAGATAAAATACTATTGAGAATATAATTAATATAAAAAAGATTGGCATGTATGCTTTCCTCCATATGTTAAAGGCTCGTCTCTATTGTATAGAACTTAGAGTTAAAAATCTATGACGTTTCCCTAACAAATAGGAAAGGATATGAAAGGAGTAATGAAATGAAGGAACAAATTTTAGATGCGATTGAAAGTTATGAAACGATCATTATACACCGCCATGTAAGACCTGATCCAGATGCCCTTGGCTCACAAGGTGGGTTAGCTTCGTTAATCAAAGCAACGTTTCCAAAGAAGAAAGTACTTGTAGTAGGAGAAGAAGAACCTTCTCTTATGTTTTTAAACAGAATGAATGACGTTACAGATGAGGAATATGATGATGCTCTTGTGATTGTTTGTGATACGGCAAATCAGCCTAGGATTAGTGATGATCGTTACAATAAAGGGAAGTTGTTGATCAAGATCGATCATCACCCAAATGAGGATCCTTATGGCGATATTCTATGGGTAGATACGTCTTCAAGTTCTGTGAGTGAAATGATCGTTGATCTTTACATACATGCTAAAGACCGTGGCTATGTGCTTTCAGATGAAGGTGCGTTTCTTTTATATGCAGGAATCGTTGGAGATACTGGGAGGTTCATGTTCTCAAATACAACACAGCGAACGTTTGAATATGCAGGAGAGCTTCTTAAACATGGGATCGACACTGGTGCTCTTTATAACGAGCTTTATAAAACAGAACAGCATATAGCGAGGCTAAATGGACATGTTCTTCAGCATTTTGAAGTGAACCATGGGGGAGCAGGCTGGATTAAATTAACGAACGATACGATTTCCTCCTATGGTGTCACTGCGAGTGAAGCGTCACAGCTCGTGAATTCGTTCTCAAACGTTGCAGGATTAAAAGCGTGGGTCTTTTTCATTGAAGAAGAAGATCAGATCAGAGTACGCCTTCGTTCAAAAGGACCAGTGGTGAATAGTATTGCAGCGAGGTATAACGGAGGTGGTCACCCAATGGCCGCTGGAGCAACCGTCTATACGTGGGAAGAGGCAGATCAGGTGTTAGACGAGCTTGATAGAGCCTGTAAGGACTATTAAATTACACAAATAAAGACCGGCATCCTCTAAATGAGATCGTCGGTCTTTACTAATTAGGCTTGTGGAATAGGAATGAACCAAGAACCAAAGTTTGTCACGTCCTCATGTACGTCGATATTGAGCGATTGCAGTTCTTTTTTAATCATCGTTGCTAATTCCTTGGTTTCAGCGTATGCTGAACGTCCGTTCATTAAATCAGCTACCTTTGATTTCGCTAGCTCTTTGCGATTGATAACCATCGCTGCACCTCCATATAAACTTATTGTACTCTTATCATATACTACAAGGTGTAGAAATGCGACTTTTCTGACAAAATGTCACAAAATCGTATAATCTTTTTATTGAATCAAGCGAATAGAAAGCACAACTTCAACTGTTGTATACACGATCATTTGCTTGACTTCAAACCCATATTCTATATCGTTTATCAGTAATGTTTTATTCTCGAGTGATTTAATAATAAATGACCTCGTGTGCGCTACCGAACCAAGGTCCTTATTTAATAAATCATTCAGTTCATCTTGGACAGCCTTTTTCAATTCGTGCTTCGTAAGAGAGTTTAGAGATAGATCTTGGTCCTTTTCGAATGTGACGACGATTCCTTTAATGTGAAGGGTTTTTTCAATATCTTCATTATCGTAGTTCTCTTGATCATCTAACAACGTTCGATTTTGCGTTTTAAGATCAGAAATCTTTATCTTTTGCTCTTTTATCGTAGTAATTTGCTTCTCATACATGATTCCAAAAAGCATTAAAAAGAATAACCATCCAAAAATGACTCCTACGGATAGACCTGCAAGGAATTTCTGCCACCCTTTTCTTGTATAGACTTGTGGTACTCTCATCAGTGTGATCGTTCCTGTGTAAACCAGTTAATGACTTCCATCCCTGCTTGCGCTCCTCCTAAAGCACAGAATATCCATAAAAACTGCCGCATGATTTCGTCTGGAGATCCACTGAGGAAGCTCCTCTCCATATTGTTGATCGTATCGAACGTCCCACCGATTGCAGCTGCAATCGCCCAAATTTTTAGCCGTTGAGCCACAACATATATCCAGTGCAAAGGTGGTTCTCCTGAAAGAAATGCTCCGATTCCACCAATGATAGACCCACCAACAATCACTCCAAAGGCAACAAAAAAAGCGATGATCAATGTGACGAGTGTTACTCTCTCCATTGGAAACTCCTTCTTTCGTAGTTTAAGAATATTGAGCTCGCTTATAATGAGTTTCGAAAACTAGCATATATCATCTAGTCCACCTTTAGTAAAGACTATGCGAAAAGGAAGGTGGGTTATGCTTGATAATGTTTGTTTGAGAAGGTAAGAGTATCTATAATGGAAGTAACAGTAAAGTGAAAGTGGGATTTCATATGGAGTTTGTACATCTGCGTGTTTATAGCGAATATAGTCTTTTAGATAGTCCGAGCAGAGTAAGAGAGCTTGTGAATGCAGCAAAAGAACAAGGGTACACGTCACTTGCTTTAACGGATAAGGGGACAATGTACGGAACAATTCCATTCTATAAAGCATGCGTTGAAAACGGAATTAAACCGATAATCGGTCTAGAGGTTGAAGTATCTTCTGGGGATATGAATTCAACTGAGCCTAGACGTTACGATAACTTAGTGCTTCTTGCAGAATCGAATGAAGGTTACCATAATTTATTGAAAATCTCTACGATCATAAAGCACTCTAGAAAGAAAAAGCCTTCTATTGAAAAAGAAGAACTGTTAAATCTTTCAGAGGGAATCATCGCGTTGACTGGAGCAAGAGGGTCTGTGATCGGAGACTTACTCTTGAAAGGTGAAGAAACGGCTGCATTACAGCACGCGGTTGAGTACAAGAGAGCTTTCTCGTCGGGCTTTTATTTAGAGATGCAAGATCATTATATACGAGAAGAAAGGCAGCTGAATCAGCTGATCTACAGGTTTGCTAAAAAAGCACACTTACACCTTACCGCAACGAATGCGGTGCATTACATATCAAAAGGTGATGGAGAAGCACATGATTGTCTTAAGTGCATAGATAACGGAGTGCGCTATGAAGAGAAAGACCATGTAAGTCTTCCTAACCATGAGTTTTATTTAACGAGCAATAAAGAAATGATCGAACGTTTTGAAGGGTATCATGATGCGATCGAATCAACCATCCACATTGCAGACAAGTGCAACGTGAACTTATCTTTCGATCAAACACACCTTCCTGAATACCCGGTGCCTAATAGACAAAGTGCTGATGAGTACCTTGCGACTTTATGTCGTGAAGGAGTGAAGGCTCGTTATGGATCAGGAAATCAAACGATCGATGATCGCTTACATTATGAGCTTTCGATCATTAGTAAGATGGGATTTAGTGATTACTTTCTAATTGTGTGGGATTTTATGAAGTACGCTCACGAGAATGGGATGATCACAGGACCAGGAAGGGGATCTGCAGCAGGGTCATTAGTCGCCTATTTATTAAACATCACGAATGTTGACCCTATTGAGCATAATCTCCTTTTCGAACGATTCTTAAATCCTGAGCGAGTCACGATGCCTGATATTGATATTGATTTTCCTGACGTACGTCGTGACGAAGTAATCGACTACGTACACGAGAAATATGGGCACGATCATGTTGCTCAGATCGTAACCTTTGGGACCCTTGCAGCTAAAGCTGCGATACGAGATGTTGGAAAAGTGTTGGAAGTAGATACGAAGCTGCTCGATGCAATGTCAAAAGCAATTCCTTCTCAACCTGGCATAACGTTACACGAAGCGAGAGAGGCTAGCTCAGAGCTTCGCAAGGTGCTTTCAAATTCAGAAGAATGCGCGAGAGTCTTTGAAATCGCGAGCACGATTGAAGGTCTGCCTAGACATACTTCAACACATGCAGCAGGCGTCGTTATTTCTGCTGCTCCTTTAACCGATCATGTTCCTTTACAAGAAGGTCATCATATTAGCTTAACTCAGTTTCCGATGAATGACCTAGAGGAAATAGGGTTATTAAAAATGGACTTTCTAGGGTTACGTAACCTAACGCTGATCGAGGGGATTTTAAAGGATATCGAACGTAATACAGGTGAGCGTGTATCGCTCTCATCGATCCCAATGGATGATGAGGCCACTTTTTCTTTGCTTAAAGCTGGAGATACAACAGGGGTCTTTCAACTTGAATCTGATGGTATGAGACAAGTGCTTCGAAAGTTGAAACCTACTGAGTTTGAGGATATTGTTGCAGTAAATGCTCTATATCGACCAGGTCCAATGGAGAATATTCCATTATTTATTTCGGGTAAACATAATGAACGACCCGTTCACTATCCTCATTCGGATCTAAAGTCCATTCTTCAACCAACTTACGGAGTGATCGTGTACCAAGAGCAAATTATGCAGATTGCATCTAAGCTAGCTGGATTTTCATTAGGAGAAGCTGACTTATTAAGAAGAGCCATTTCAAAAAAGAAGCGAGATGTGCTCGAATCTGAACGAGAGCATTTCATAAAGGGCTGCTTAGCAAAAGGATATACGAAAGCAACTGCTGAAGAAGTATACGAGTATATCGTGAGGTTTGCAAACTATGGCTTTAATCGTAGTCATGCTGTTGCATATAGTATCATTGCTTACCACCTTGCGTATTTAAAAGCTAACTATCCAAGGTATTTCTTTGCGAGTTTATTAACATCTGCAATTGGAAATCAGGATCGGTTATCTAGTTATTTGTCAGAGTGTCATCAAAAAAACTTGCAGATCCTTCCCCCTTCAATCAATAAGAGTAACGCTACGTTTACTGTAGAAGAGGAAGCGATCCGCTTTGGTTTATTACCAATAAAAAACGTTGGAAAAAATGCGATTGAGGAAATTGTAATGAAAAGAGGAAACGAGGCTTACAAAAGCTTATTCGATTTCTGTTCGAGAGTGTCTATAAGAATCGTAAATAAGCGGGCGATCGAATCCATCGTTTTTGCTGGCGCGATGGATGATTTTCAGGTGGAGCGATCATCTATTTTAGCAACGCTCGAAACTGCTATGAATTACGCTTCTGAACAAGGAGACCCGGATCAACCTGGTTTGTTCAGTAGTTCGGAATCTGAACCTCCGTACGAAAGTGTCCCTCCTTTTGAAGAAAAGGAATTACTCGCATTTGAGAAAGAAGCGATAGGCTTTTATTTATCTGCAAATCCAATCGATCCTTATTTGAAGAATATCCAAGGCTATCAAAGAACGGTCATTTCTGAAGGATTAATGTTTTCTGATCGACAGCCTCTTCGAATAGCAGCAGAAGTAATAAAATCGAGAAGTATTCGTACAAAAAAAGGTCAGATGATGGCATTTATTACGCTTGAAGATGAAACTTCTGAAATGGAAGGTGTTGTTTTTCCAGATACATGGGAAGAAACGTCAACAATTCTTCAAAAGGGCGCGTTTGTTTATATAGATGGGATTGTGCAAAAAAGAGGAGGAAGTACGAATATTGTTGTTTCTAGAGCAAAGAGGCTAGAAGACATTACTCCTAAAAAAACCTCTGATATATTATTCTTGAAAATCGAAGAGCATCATCAAAAAGACGATACACTAGACAAAGTGAAAAGTGTATTGAGGGAAAATAGGGGTGAATCTGCTGTAGTGCTCTACTATAGCCAATCAGAGAAAACAGTTAAACTAGGTAAAGAGTGGTTTGTTCAACTATCCACGACTTGCATTGATCGGTTAAAAAATTTATTAGGTGAGAACAATGTAGTTAAAAAGACTCGATAAATTCTTTACAGCAATTGGTGATTTGTTATAATGGTGAAAATAGAGTGGTCTGACCACTTTCTATACAAACGAGGAAATGAAGATAATAGAGCATATAGCTTCTGAAGAAGGAGAGTGGGTTAATTGTCTATCACAAGAGAAGAAGCACTACATATTCACAGAGTTAACCAGGGAAAACTAGAATCTAAATCCAAAGTGCCGGTGAGGAATGCAACTGATTTAAGTCTTGCCTATTCACCAGGTGTCGCTGAACCTTGTAAGGAAATCTATGATGATAAGAATAAAGTATATGAGTACACTATGAAAGGAAATATGGTAGCTGTCGTTTCTGACGGTACTGCTGTGCTTGGTCTTGGAAATATCGGTCCTGAAGCATCATTACCTGTTATGGAAGGAAAGGCAGTGCTTTTCAAAAGTTTCGCAGGAGTTGACGCGTTTCCAATTTGTTTAGATACGACGGACGTTGATCAAATTGTACAAACTGTTAAACTGATGGAACCCACTTTTGGCGGAATCAACCTTGAAGACATCGCTGCTCCAAATTGCTTTGTGATCGAAGAAAGGCTTAAAAAGGAAACGAACATTCCGATTTTTCATGATGACCAACATGGTACAGCTATCGTAACTGTCGCAGGGCTCGTCAATGCATTGAAACTATCTGGTAAATCGATGAGTGAAATCAAAGTGGTGATTAACGGTGCGGGTGCAGCTGGAATCGCTATTATCAAGCTATTAAACCGTTTCGGTGTGAAAGATATCATCATGTGTGACTCAAAAGGAGCAATTTTTGAAGGGCGTCCTTACGGTATGAACGACGTTAAAGCGTCAGTTGCGAAATATACGAACCGAGATCAAGCGGAAGGTTCACTCAAAGAAGTTATTTCGAATACAGACGTATTCATTGGTGTTTCAGTTGAAGGAGCTTTAACGAAGGAAATGGTGTCCTCTATGAACGAAGACCCAATTATTTTCGCGATGGCGAATCCAGTTCCAGAAATTATGCCAGACGATGCTAGAGATGCAGGCGCAAGCGTAATTGGGACAGGTCGTTCAGATTTCCCTAACCAAATTAATAATGTGTTAGCTTTCCCTGGTATTTTCCGAGGAGCCCTTGATGTCCGTGCTACACATATTAATGAAGACATGAAAGTAGCTGCCGTTCAGGCGATCGCAGAGCTTGTAAGCAGCGAAGACCTGAATGCTGACTATGTTATTCCGGCACCATTTGATCCAAGAGTGGCTCCAGCAGTAGCAGCGAGTGTTGCGAAGGCCGCGATGGAAACAGGAGTAGCACGTATTAATGTAGATCCTGAGGTCGTTAAAGAGAAGACGCGTTCTCTTGCAATTATTGCTGAAGAAGAAAAGTAAGTGGGAAAGTTTTCTAGCTTTTTTCTTGAATAGGACGATGGCCAGTGAAGAAAGGGTGTTGATTTTCCGATATGGAACAACAGGGGAAAGTCTACCAAAATATCTTAGATAAAATTAAAGCGATCATTTACAACGATGGTTTGCAAACCGGTGATAAGCTCCCTTCCGAAAGGGAGCTTTCTGAGCGGTTAAATGCAGGAAGATCATCAGTAAGAGAAGCTTTAAGGTCGATGGAGATGCTAGGACTTATCGAAACGAGACGTGGTGAAGGTACGTTTATATCAAATGTTAAAAACCATCGTTTAGTCGAAGTGATCGCTTCTTTCATACTTAAAGATACAAAGTCAAGGCACGATTTATTAGAGACTCGTCACCTTATTGAAATGGACATATTGCGTTTGGCTTGTGAACGTATTTCAGATGAGGAACTAGATCAGTTGAAGTCGATGCTTCATAATCGTGACCCTGCTTCTAAAGAGGATATTTACTCAACAGAGTTTGACATAGCATTCTTCCGAGTTATTACATCGGCAACAAAAAACCATCTGCTCATGAGATTATGGGCTGAGCTTTCAGACTATCACCAGACGATCTGGCACCATTTAACGTACCGCCCAGTTACTTATTACGAAGAATTGATCGAAGCCTTGACGGCCCGCAATCAAGAAAAGGCCATTCGTCTGTTATCCGAGTATGACAAAGATTATAAGCAGCAAGATATTTATGGTGAAAGGAATGGTCACAATTGTTAAAAGATATCTTTAATAAGAAGAAAAAATATGCAACTGTTCCTTCTGAGAAAATAAAACAAGATGTGCCAGAAGGGATAATGACAAAATGTCCTGGATGCAAAAGTATTATTTATTCAAAGGAACTTGAGAAGTCAAATAAAGTATGTGTGAAATGTGGTTATCACCACCAGATGAGTTCATATGAACGTATAAAGAATACGCTAGATGAGGGCAGTTTCGAAGAGTTCAATGCAGGGATGATTTCTGAAAATCCTCTAGCGTTCCCTGACTATGTCGAAAGGCTCGAGAAAGATCGCAAGAAAACTTCCCTTAACGAAGCAGTTGTTACAGGCGAAGGTACGATCGATGGTCATCGTACGGCGATTGCCGTTATGGACGCTCGATTCCGCATGGGAAGCATGGGTTCTGTTGTCGGCGAAAAAATAACGAGAGCCATCGAACATGCTGATAAAGAAAAGATCCCGTTTATTATCTTTACTGCTTCAGGTGGAGCAAGAATGCAAGAAGGTGTACTCAGCTTAATGCAGATGGCGAAATCGAGCGTAGCATTGAAGCGCTTTGGTGATAACGGAGGTTTATTCATTTCAGTTATGACCCATCCTACTACTGGAGGAGTTTCTGCAAGCTTTGCTTCGGTTGGAGACTATAACTTTGCTGAGCCAAAAGCACTGATCGGATTCGCAGGTAGAAGAATCATCGAACAAACCATAAGAGAAGATTTACCGGAAGATTTCCAAACATCAGAATTTCTACTCAATCATGGGCAACTCGATTCAGTCATCCATCGTGCTGACATGAAAAAGACCCTTTCAACAGTACTTATGATCCATAGTAAAGGAGGTGACCAATAGTGGCGAATAGACTTGATTTTGAACGACCTGTTCAAGAATTAGAAGATAAGATCGAAGAGTTAAGATCATTTATGGATGAAAAGAACATTGACCTTTCAGATGAAATTTCTCGTCTTCAAAAGCGTTTGGCATCTATGGAAGAAGAGATTTATGGAAATATGACAGCTTGGAACAGAGTTCAACTTGCTCGTCACCCTGAACGTCCGACCACACTTGATTATATTGGTCGCATCTTTGATGACTTTATCGAGTTGCATGGTGATCGCGTTTTTGGTGATGACGAAGCAGTTGTTGGAGGAATCGCTACATTTGAAGGTAATCCTGTAACAGTAGTTGGTCATCAGCGCGGGAAAGATACAAAAGAGAACTTGAGAAGAAACTTTGGTATGCCACATCCAGAGGGGTACCGTAAAGCCCTTCGTTTAATGAAGCAAGCAGAAAAGTTCAATAGACCTGTTGTATTTTTACTAGATACGAAAGGTGCATTTCCAGGTAAAGCAGCAGAAGAGAGAGGTCAAAGTGAAGCGATCGCTCGAAACCTCATTGAAATGGCTGGTTTGACTGTTCCGATCGTTTGTATCGTAATCGGTGAAGGCGCAAGTGGGGGAGCGTTAGCGATTGGTGTAGGAAATCATGTGCATATGCTAGAAAACTCCTGGTACTCTGTTATTTCACCTGAAGGCGCTGCTGCGCTTCTTTGGAAGGATTCTAGTCTTGCTCAACAGGCTGCAGATACGATGAAAATTACGGCACCAGACTTGAAAGAGCTAAACGTAATCGATGAAATCGTCCCTGAAGCAAAAGGTGGCGCACATCGCAATGTTGAAGAACAAGCAAAATCTATCCATAAAGTACTAAAGAAATCTTTGGAAGACCTTTCTAAACTTTCCAAAGAGGAGCTTGTTGAGCAACGCTATGAAAAATACAGAAATATTGGACAATATACGTTTGTAACCGATACCATTGGCTTAAAATAAGGAAAGTGCTTTCCCGCTTAGGGGAAAGCACTTTTTCATGGGCGCTCTTTGCTATTGTGTTCAACGGACGTATTTGATATTTTAATAACACAAAGAATTAATGAGGTGAACACGTATGAAGCGTATTGGTGTATTGACCAGCGGAGGAGACTCACCTGGAATGAATGCCGCAATTCGTGCTGTAGTCCGTAAAGCGATCTATCATGATATTGAGGTCTACGGGATTTACCACGGATATACCGGATTGATGAATGACGAAATAAAAAAGATGGAAATCGGCTCTGTAGCTGATATTATTCATAGAGGCGGCACAATGCTTTATTCTTCACGTTGCCCAGAGTTCAAAACGGTTGAAGGGCAACTGAAAGGGGTAGAGAACCTTAAGAAACATGGAATTGAAGGCCTTGTTGTCATTGGAGGAGATGGTTCTTACCGAGGAGCTCAAAAGCTGACTGGCCACGGGTTCCCTACGATTGGTATTCCTGGAACCATCGATAATGATATTCCTGGAACAGATTTTACGATCGGGTTTGATACTGCGCTAAATACTGTAATTCAGGCTATTGATAAGATTCGTGATACAGCAACTTCTCACGAACGTACATACGTGATCGAAGTAATGGGCCGTGACGCTGGAGATATCGCTCTCTGGTCGGGTCTTGCTGACGGTGCAGAATCTATCCTTATTCCTGAAGAGGATTATGAAATGTCCGATATTCTCGCTCGTTTAAAACGAGGTCACGATCGCGGAAAACGTCATAGCATCATTGTGGTTGCAGAAGGCGTTGGAAGTGGAGTTGAAATAGGAAAAGAAATACAGGAAGCAATGAATATGGAAACCCGTGTTACTGTTCTTGGTCACGTACAGCGAGGTGGTTCACCAACTGCAACGGACCGTGTGCTAGCAAGTCGTCTCGGCGCTCGTGCAGTAGAACTCTTGCTTGAAGGTGCTCAGGATAGAACGGTTGGGATTCACAATAACCAAATCATCGATTTAGATATTAATGAAGCACTTAACATGCCTCATAAAGTGGATCAGAAGATGGTCCAGCTTGCGAGAGAACTTTCAATCTAAATGATACACACTTGTATTCATCCACAAAAACTGTGGGTGAATAATGGTGTTTGCTGGATAAATACCACACAGAGTTGGATAAAATTATTAAAGAAGAGCTTTTAGGAGGATACCTATGCGTAAAACCAAAATCGTCTGTACAATTGGACCTGCAAGTGAGGACCAACAAACGTTAGAAAAATTGATGCAGGCTGGAATGAATGTTGCACGTCTTAACTTTTCTCATGGAGATTTTGAAGAGCACGGCAACCGTATTAAAAATATTCGTGAAGTATCAGAAAGAATTGGCAAGAATGTTGCGATTCTACTCGATACGAAAGGACCTGAGATTCGTACGCACAACATGGAAAATGGTGCGATTGATCTTGAAGCAGGACAGCAGCTTATCGTATCGATGGAAGAAGTTGCGGGTACAACTGAAAAGATTTCAGTAACGTATCCTGACCTTGTCAATGATGTTCACGAAGGTTCAAAGATCCTTCTTGACGACGGTCTTATCGAACTTGAAGTGAAAAGCATCGGGAACAATGAGCTTTACACAGAAGTATTGAATAACGGTACCCTTAAGAATAAAAAGGGTGTTAACGTTCCGAACGTAAGTGTGAAGCTGCCTGGTATTACTGACAAAGATGCAGCTGATATTGAATTTGGAATTGAACAAGGCGTCGATTTCATCGCTGCTTCATTTGTTCGTCGTGTATCTGATGTGTTAGATATCCGAAAGCTTCTTGAGAAGCATGATGCAACTGATATCCAAATCGTTCCAAAAATTGAAAACCGTGAAGGTGTCGATAACATCGACTCCATCCTTGAAGTATCTGACGGTTTGATGGTAGCTCGTGGTGATCTTGGCGTAGAGATCCCTGCTGAGGAAGTACCACTCGTTCAAAAACAACTTATCAAAAAGTGTAATGCACTAGGAAAGCCTGTTATTACTGCAACTCAGATGCTTGATTCTATGCAGCGTAACCCTCGTCCAACTCGTGCAGAAGCAAGTGATGTTGCCAATGCGATTATTGATGGTACAGACGCTATTATGCTTTCAGGAGAGACTGCGGCAGGATCATACCCTGTAGAAGCAGTTCAAACGATGCATAACATCGCTTCTTACACAGAGAAGTCTCTTAACTATCGCGAGCTTCTTTCAATGAGAAGTAAAGAGATCGAGACGAACACGACGAATGCGATCAGTGAATCTGTTGCACATACTGCATATAACTTGAATGTACCTGCGATTTTAACAGCTACAGAGAGTGGACACACTGCACGTATGATTTCCAAGTATCGTCCGAAAGCGCCGATCGTTGCTGTAACGAACACTGCAAGTGTATGCCGTAAGCTCGCGCTTGTATGGGGTGTACATGCTCAGGAAGGGCGTAAAGTTAAAACCACTGATGAAATGCTAGAAGTTGCAGTTGAAGCATCAATTCGTTCAGAAATCGTTAGTCATGGCGATACTGTTGTCATTACAGCTGGTGTACCAGTAGGTGAGTCTGGAACTACGAACTTGATGAAAGTTCATGTTATCGGAGATATTCTTGCAAAAGCACAAGGTATCGGTAAAACATCTGTTTCAGGTCGAGTAGCGATTGCTAAGAACGCTGATGAAGCGATCAGTAAAGCTGATGAGAACACAATCATCGTAGCGATCGGTTCTGACAAAGAGATGGTTCCTGCTCTAGAAAAGGCTGCTGGTTTGATCACAGAAGAAGGTGGTCTAACGAGTCATGCAGCTGTTGTAGGGTTAAGCCTTGGTCTTCCAGTAGTTGTTGGTCTTGAAGACGCAACGAATCTGTTTGAGGATGGTCAAGAGATTACGCTTGATGCAACTACAGGAATTATTTACAAAGGAAAAGCAAGCATCCTATAAAGCCTCACAAAGACTGTCGATGAAATTCGGCAGTCTTTTCTTATGTTTCTTGGATAAAAACAAGAATCGGTATATTACGAATTAATACAGAAATCATTTATAATAAGAGTTAACGGGATCGTACATCTCGAATTTAATTAAAGGGGCCCTAAGACATGTTTCGTATCTTGCTTCTTTTTATCATTATTGTTCCGGCACTTGAAATAGGTTTGTTGCTCCTTTCAGGGCGGACGTTAGGCTTGATTCCCACTATATTATTAATAATAGGAACAGGAGTACTTGGAGCGTGGCTCGCAAGAAAAGAAGGCTCTGAAGCAATACAAAAGGTAAACCGTCAAATGCAAACTGGTCAGATGCCTGGTGATGCGATTCTTGATGGCTTGTGTATATTAGTCGGTGGTGTCGTGTTGTTAACGCCAGGCTTTATTACCGATGCGATCGGTTTCTTACTTTTAGTACCCGCAACGAGAAAGCCTTTCAAGCGTTGGCTGCGAAAGTTTCTAGAGAAACGAATGAATAATGGTCAATTCGTTTTCATTAGAAGATAATAACAAAAAAGCTGTCGGAACTCATCTCGACAGCGTGAAGCTGAAGGCGCATTCCCTTCAGCTTTTTCTTTTGTTTTCTCCGATTATAAAGTGCCATACATCTTTAAATACATTAGCATGATACAACGTTTTGAGTACAACTAGAAATACAGGACCAATGATCAATCCAATAAAACCAAAAATTTGAAACCCAACAAATAATGCGATCAATGTTGCGAGTGGATCAAGACCAATGTTAGAAGATAATACTTTTGGTTCTACAAGTTGTCGTTGAATGACAACGACTCCATAAAGAATGGCAAGTCCAATCGTTAAACCGTAATTACCAGTAAGGAATGAATAGATCATCCATGGAACGAATACTGCTCCAGTACCGAGGTATGGGAGAAGGTCAACAAGTCCTATGATGATCGAGATGGTTACTGCATACTCTACACGGAGAATAAGCAATCCTATTAGAACGATGGCAGCCGTCATCGATATCAAAGTAAGTTGTGCTTTAACGAATCCAAAGAGCGCTTTTCTGAGATCTTTATAAACGGACCCAATACTTGTTTGGATGTCACCTGGTGTTTTTTTCTTTACCCAACTAATAAATTTATACCAGTCTTTGCTGATGAAGAAAGTAGCTAACAAAGAAAAGATCAACACTGTAATAATCGTTGGTAAGCTGATGATGATGGAACGGATTCCTTCAACGAGTGCTTGAAGGATATCTGTAACAGCCGTCGTTACAGTGGTGCCGATCGATTGTATGTTATCCATGATCGTTGTTTGCTGATCTTTATTCAAGTCTTTGAATAGGTCTTCAAGCTGGTTATACAAAGGCAAAACGTGTGAAACAAATAGTTCTTCAATAAACGTAACGATTTCTCTAAAGTTCTCGGGAAGAACGTCAGCTAAGTAAACGACTCCTTGCACGATTTCGTTCACAAGCAGGGTTAAAAAAGCTGCGAGAACGCCGATTAAAAAAACGATCGATAGTGCAACTGAAGCTGGTCTTGGCATCTTTACTTTACGTTCTAGTAGATCGACAAGTGGGTTGATCAAAAAGGCTAGGAGCAAGGCGATTACGAAGGGATAAGCAAAGTGCCATACATAATATAGTAAAAATAATCCTAATACAACAGCTGCTATAACGATTAAAAATCGGAGAATGCTGTGTATATAATGCCAGTTCAATAAAGCGCCCCCTCCAATAACATTCTACTTTAATAATACACTTGTTCGATTATTGCAATCAAATTCATTTTAGCTGAATTCGTGAAAAATTTTAAAATGTTTGTTATGCTTAAAGAAGCGTTCTGTTTATTCACTAGGAATCTTCCTTAATAGTACATCAAACCTGTCGATTTGTGAGGAATGGTATGGGTGTGTTTTTTTGTCGAGTTTATAAACTGAACTACCGTTCAGACTAGGCTTCTCGACTCTAGAACACGTATCCAATAGGCTTTTAAGAAAAAAAAGGAAGTCGCCAAATTCTGCATATTCATTCACAAATGTCAGATTTTTGTTTATAATGGAGACGGACGCACCTTCTTTGTACATAAGATTCCTTTTTTTTGGAGTGTTTGTAAAGCGTTATCAAAGCAGAATTTTTAGAAAAAAAGAATGTTAATATGGAAAAGGAGAGGGAAAGTATGACGACTACTCGCGGATTAGAAGGCGTTGTTGCAACGACGTCATCTATCAGTTCAATTGTAAACGATGTCTTAACATACAGAGGTTACAACATTGATGATCTTGCAGAAAATGCTAGTTTTGAAGAAGTAATCTATTTGTTATGGAATGATAAACTACCAAATAAGGAAGAGTTAAAACAGTTTTCTTCTAAGCTTGCAGAAGAAGCAGCTATTCCAGAAGAGATCATTAATCAAATTAAATCTTATCCAAGTGATAAGGTGTCTCCTATGGCTGCGCTTCGTACAGCAGTTTCTACTCTTGCACTCTATGATGAAGAAGCAGATGATATGAGTGAAGAAGCGAATTATCGTAAAGCGATTCGTCTTCAGGCGAAATTGCCTACAATCGTGACTAGCTTTTCCCGTATTCGTGAAGGGAAAGAACCGATTAGTCCTAAGAAAGATTTGAGCTTTGCGGCGAACTTCCTCTACACGTTGAATGGGGAATTGCCAGAAGACGTAGCGGTAACTGCGATCAATAAAGCGCTCGTGCTGCATGCCGATCATGAGTTGAATGCATCGACATTTACTGGCCGTGTATGTGTAGCCACCCTTTCTGATATTTATTCAGGTGTGACATCCGCAATCGGCGCACTTAAAGGACCACTTCACGGTGGCGCTAATGAAAGAGTTATGAAGATGCTTACTGAAATTGGAAGCGAAGAGAACGTAGAGTCTTATCTTCATAATGCGTTCGAGAAAAAAGAGAAGATCATGGGCTTTGGTCACCGTGTGTACAAAACTGGAGACCCTCGTGCGAAGCATCTTAAAGAGATGTCCCGTAAGCTTACTGAGTTGACTGGTGAGACAAAGTGGTATGAGATGTCTGCAAAGATGGAACAGATTGTGACTTCTGAAAAAGGATTACCGCCAAACGTAGATTTCTATTCTGCTTCTGTTTATCACAGTCTAGGCATCGACCATGACTTATTCACACCGCTATTCGCTGTTAGCCGAGTATCAGGTTGGATCGCTCATATTCTAGAGCAATATAGCAATAACCGCTTGATCCGTCCTCGTGCAGAGTACGTAGGCGCAACAAATCAAACATACGTTAACGTAGAAAACCGATAAGACCACTAAGGGAAGGATCATTCCTTCCCTCTCAAAAAATGTAGATTTCAATAGGAGGAATATCAAATGGCTAATGGAGAAAAAATTACCGTAAATAATGGGGTACTAAACGTTCCAAATCATGCAATTATTCCATATATTGAAGGCGATGGAACAGGTCCAGATATTTGGGCAGCTGCATCTCGTGTACTTGAAGCTGCGGTTGATAAAGCATACTCTGGTGAAAAGAGTATTACTTGGAAAGAAATTTATGCAGGTGCGAAGGCACATGATAAGACAGGAGAATGGCTTCCTGCTGAAACACTTGAAGCAATTCGTGAATACATAATTGCGATTAAGGGGCCTCTGACGACTCCAGTAGGCGGCGGGATCCGCTCTCTTAACGTTGCGCTTAGACAAGAGCTAGACTTATTTACTTGTCTTCGTCCAGTTCGTTATTTCAAGGGAGTTCCTTCCCCTGTAAAACGACCTGAAGACACTGATATGGTTATCTTCCGTGAGAATACTGAAGATATCTACGCTGGTATCGAGTTCCAAAAAGGTTCTGACGAAGTTAAGAAAGTAATTTCTTTCCTACGTGAAGAAATGGGCGCTAAAAACATCCGTTTCCCAGAAACATCTGGTATCGGTATCAAGCCAGTTTCTGAAGAAGGTACGAAACGCCTTGTTAGAGCTGCGATTCAATACGCGCTTGATGAAGGACGTCGAAACGTAACGCTCGTTCACAAAGGTAACATCATGAAATTCACTGAAGGAGCTTTCAAAAACTGGGGTTATGAAGTGGCTGAACAAGAATTTGGTGATAAAGTGTTTACGTGGGCTGAATACGACCAAATCGTAGAAGAAAAAGGCAGAGATGCAGCTAACGAAGCTCAATCAAAAGCTGAAGCAGAAGGTAAATTGATCGTAAAAGACGCAATTGCAGACATCTTCCTGCAGCAGATCTTAACACGTCCTGCAGAATTTGATGTAGTGGCTACGATGAACTTAAACGGAGACTATGTATCTGACGCGCTTGCTGCTCAAGTTGGTGGGATAGGAATTGCTCCTGGAGCGAACATTAACTATGAGAGTGGTCATGCAATCTTTGAAGCAACTCACGGTACTGCACCGAAATATGCTGGTCTTGATAAAGTTAACCCTTCTTCAGTTCTTCTTTCTGGAGTGTTGATGCTTGAGCACATCGGTTGGAACGAGGCTGCTAAACTTGTTTTAGATTCTATGGAAAAAACAATCGCAAGCAAGGTAGTAACGTATGATTTCGCTCGTTTAATGGAAGGTGCAACTGAAGTGAAGACTTCTGAATTTGGTGATGAACTAATCAAGAACATGAATTAATTAAACGTTAGAACTTATTTTCCTTTAAAGGGGTGGCGTCCGTATGACGATAAAACGCAAAAAAGTATCCGTTATTGGAGCAGGTTTTACAGGTGCTACGACAGCTTTCTTGCTAGCTCAGAAAGAGCTTTCTGATGTAGTGCTCGTAGATATTCCAAACCAGGAAGGTCCTACGAAAGGAAAAGCGCTTGATATGTTTGAAGCGAGTCCTGTTCAAGGGTTTGATTCCAAAATAACTGGGACGTCCAATTACGAAGATACAGCTGATTCTGACATCGTAGTGATTACAGCAGGAATTGCAAGGAAGCCAGGCATGAGTCGAGACGACCTTGTTAATACGAACGCTAAGATCATGAAGAGTGTGACACATGAAGTTGTCAAACACTCTCCAAATACTCTTATTGTTGTTCTAACAAACCCTGTTGATGCGATGACATACACCGTATTTAAAGAATCAGGTTTACCTAAAAATCGCGTGATCGGTCAATCAGGTATTCTTGACACTGCTCGCTTCCGTTCATTTATCGCAGAAGAGCTAAACATATCCGTAAAAGACATCACTGGTTTCGTATTAGGCGGCCATGGTGATGATATGGTGCCTTTAGTCCGTTACTCATTTGCTGGTGGAATTCCGTTGAGTAACCTCATCTCCGAAGAGCGACTCGAAGAAATTGTAGAGCGCACTCGTAAAGGTGGAGGAGAAATCGTAAGTCTATTAGGTAACGGAAGTGCGTATTATGCTCCTGCTGCTTCCCTTGTTGAAATGGTAGAAGCCATACTAAAAGACCAACGTCGTGTACTTCCGACAATTGCTTATCTTGAAGGCGAGTATGGGTATGATGGCTTGTATCTAGGTGTTCCAACAATCATCGGTGGAAGTGGAATTGAGGAAATAATTGAGCTAGAGCTTACGGATGAAGAAAAGCAGCAATTAGATAAATCTGCAGACTCTGTTCGTAAAGTAATGACTGTACTAAATTAAAAAGATGATCCGGTTCAAGCCGGATCTCTTTTACTAAATTTAAGAAAGCGCTTTCTTAAAAGGGGGATGGACGATGCTTTTAGGAAAAAAAAGAAAAATCGGTAGAATGATTGAAGAAATTTCAGTTGGTGAAAAATTAGAAGTTACGGAAAAAATAGATGATCGTGAACTGTTATTGTATCTTGGGATTTCTAATGACAATAACCCTCTTTTCATACAGCATGATTACGCATCTTTAACACCGTTCAAAAAGCCGATTGTGCCACAGATTATGCTTTTGGCTATCGTTTCAGGTGCTATCTCAAAGTATCTGCCTGGACCTGGTAGTAGTATAAAGAAACAAGAAGTTACATTTGATAATCCAGTTTATCATTATGAAGCACTTCATTTTGGTTTTGAAGTAATCGATGTGAACAAAGAGGATCATGTTATTACTGTTAAAGTTGAAGGGAAGAATGAAGAAGGAAAGCTCGTTCTAAACGGAGAATTCGTTGTTTGCCCACCGTATCCTACAAAGTCTTTAACAAAGACAACAGCGTTTGAGAATTTCTAAGAGCCACTAAGGCTCTTTTTTTAATGAAAATAAATAGAATCTCACGAATTCATTTGGTCCTACAATCCCCTATGTAAGCGCTCCTAGAGAAGTATCCCTTTTTCAATTGCATAAAGAATAGTATTATGTAGGTATTCAGGAAAAAATAAATATGCCTGATGATCGGCTCTAACATAGATGAAACGGGGAAAACGCTTAGGGGGTAATCCAATGGCTCAGAAGATACTTGTAGTAGAAGATGAAATGTCTATCATGACATTGCTTCAATTTAATCTTGAACAAGCAGGATATGAAGTAGTAACAGCAGAAGATGGGGCTGAAGCTCTTCAAAAGATTGAGGTAGAAAAGCCAAACTGTATCATACTCGACTTGATGCTTCCAGAGATGGACGGTCTAGAGGTGTGCAAAGAAATGAGAAGCAGACATATTTACACACCGGTTCTCATGCTGACTGCTAAGGATGATGAATTCGATAAAGTGTTGGGTCTAGAGCTAGGTGCAGACGATTATATGACGAAGCCGTTTAGTCCTCGAGAAGTAGTGGCACGTGTAAAGGCAATTTTAAGAAGGATCAAACAAATGGAAGGCATGAAAGGTGCACCAGAAGAAGCGGAAAGAATCCAGGTTGGCGAATTGGATGTTTATCCTAATAATTACGAAGCTTATTTTGAAGGGGAACTAATGGAAGTAACTCCGAAAGAGTTTGAGCTTCTAGTTTATCTAGTGCGACACAAAGGACGAGTACTTACACGAGAACAATTATTGAGTGCAGTCTGGAATTATGACTTTGTAGGAGATACTCGTATTGTTGATGTTCATGTGAGTCATTTAAGAGAAAAGATCGAAGAAAATACCCGCAAACCGGAGTATATTAAAACGATACGTGGTCTTGGTTATAAGTTAGAAGGACCGTCTTCCTGATGAGACGGTTCCGATCTCGATTTTTAAATGGGCAATTTATTGTTCTCTTTTTCTTATTTATCATGATGGTCGTAATCATCGGCAATATTTTTGAAGGAATTTTGTTTGCGGATGCTTCAGGTGAAGAACTTAAGAATATGTGGTTCATTCTTAGCATTTCTTTTGCCGTAGCGTATTTCCTTTTTGTTTATATTAGTATCAGCATTTCGAGTAGATTAACAAAGCCGCTCGAAGGTGCGCTTAAAGTTGCGAATGAACTTGCTTCAGGAAATTTTAAAGCGCGAACGTATGAATATAAGTTAGACGAAACTGGACAGTTTAGCCACTCATTGAACATCCTTGCAAGAAACATGGAAAACATGACGAATTCCTATGAAATTCAGCAAAATCGGTTGATGACACTGATTGAAAATATGAATAGTGGATTGATATTGATCGATGTGAAAGGAAATATCAATCTTGTGAATCGATTTTATAAAGATACGTTCGGTATCAATACCAGTGATTACATAGACGAATTGTACTATGAAGCCATTCCATATACAAAAATCGTTCAACTTGTAGAAGAAACATTATTAGTAGAAGGAACAGTTCGGAAACAATTAGAGCTCCCAGTTGGATTAGAGTACCGTCACTTTGATGTTTCCGGTGCTCCTATCCTTTCTCAGAATGATCAAATGAAAGGCGTAGTACTAGTCTTTCATGATATAACCGATTTAAAAAAACTCGAGCAAATGAGAAAAGATTTTGTAGCGAATGTATCTCATGAATTGAAGACACCTGTAACCTCTCTAAAAGGGTTTGCCGAAACACTATTGGATGGTGCCATGGAAAATAAGGAATTTCGTACGAGGTTTCTTACAATCATTCATGACGAAAGTGAACGACTTCAAACGTTGATACAAGATTTGCTCGATTTATCCAAAATGGAACAGGCTCATTTTGCTTTAAATTGGCAGGATGCGAACCTCAAAGAGATTGTTGACGACTGCGTTCTAATGACAAAGAATAAAGCTGATAAAAAGGCAATTGAAGTTACGACTGCCTATGAAGGGGAAACAAAAATTAAAGGGGACGTTCATCGACTGAAGCAAGTTTTCCTAAATTTAATCTCGAACAGCATTACGTATACACCTGAAAATGGAAGAATTATGATCAATGTAACAGAACTAGCTGATTCGGTTGAATTTACAATCTCTGATACTGGAATAGGGATTAAGAAAGAAGAGCTGCCAAGAATATTTGAACGTTTCTATCGTGTTGATAAGGCCAGGAGCCGAAACTTAGGTGGAACTGGACTTGGTTTAGCGATTGTAAAACATCTTGTTGAAGCTCACAATGGAAAAATTTCTGTCCAGAGTGAACTTGGTGAAGGGTCTACTTTTACGATAACTTTACTAAAAAAACGAATTTATTAAGGTTTACGGAATCTTTACACTTCGTTTATATGCCCTTAAAATTATATCTGTAAAGTGATACTTGACCCCTTCATCATGACTAGAGCATGATTTAAGACGAGTTTATACTCGTCTTCTTTTTTTTGAAATTGTTATTCAATACGATAAGCGACACCTGTTTTTTCATTCTACATGCCACCGTGGTAAAATGGATAAGACAGGTGTTTTTGTGATGAGTACTTAAATTCAAATGATATAGGAGGTTTATCTTTGAAGAATAAACTTGTATTGATAGATGGAAATAGTATCGCTTATAGAGCGTTTTTCGCACTGCCCTTATTAAACAACGATAAAGGTGTTTATACGAATGCGGTCTATGGCTTTACAACGATGCTTTTGAAAATTATAGAAAACGAAACACCAACTCATATGCTAGTTGCATTCGATGCAGGAAAAACAACATTTAGACATAAGACATATACAGAATACAAAGGTGGAAGACAGAAAACACCATCAGAATTAAGTGAACAATTTCCTGTTATTCGAGAGATGCTGGACGCTTTTAATATCAAGCGGTTTGAGATTGAGAATTATGAAGCAGATGACATTATTGGCACAGTGTCTGACATGGCCAGTAAAGAAAATTGGGATGTAAAAATATATTCTGGTGATAAGGACCTCCTTCAGCTCGTATCGAATAATGTTCATGTAGCGTTAACTCGAAAAGGCATAACGGATATCGATACATACGATCCTCAATTCTTGGATGAAAAGTACGGGATTAAGCCTGAACAAATCATCGATATGAAGGCCCTAATGGGGGACAACTCTGATAATATTCCTGGCGTTCCTGGTGTTGGAGAAAAAACAGCGCTCAAGCTCTTAAAGCAATTTGAAACACTTGAAGGCGTATATGATTCGATCGATAGCGTTTCCGGAAAGAAGTTAAAAGAAAAGTTAGAGGATAATAAAGATAAGGCGATGATGAGTAAAGAGCTCGTCACTATTTTTAAGGAAACGCCTCTCACAATTGAGATTAACGATATGGTATATGAAGGTTTCAAATCAGAAGAGGTGAGTACCCTCTTTCATGATTTGGGTTTTAAAACGCTTCTCGAACGCATCGGAGGAGAGAGTGAAGTAGAAGAGGAAATGGATGACCTTAAGGTTGAGTTCTTGGATGAAGTAAATGATGATCATCTCTTAAACCCATCTGCTTTAATTGTTGAAGTAATGGAAGAGAATTATCATAATGCTGAGATACAAGGATTTTCTCTTGTAAATAAAAAGGGGAATTTCTATATTCCTAGTGACGTTGCGCTTAAGTCTGAACGATTTCAGTCTTATCTTCAAGATGAAACAAAGAAGAAGTGGGTGTTTGATGCCAAGAGAGCTGTCGTCGCACTTGGTTGGAAAGGAATACACCTAAAAGGGATAACATTTGATTTGGTTATCGCTTCTTACCTTCTAAATCCATCTGAATCGACGCATGATCTTTCAGCAATATCGAAGCGGGAAGGCTTCTCTGTGGTTTCTTCTGATGAAGCAATCTACGGGAAAGGTGCGAAACGTGCGGTGCCAGATGAACAAGAGCTTGCAGACCATTTGGTGAGAAAGGGATATGCTGTTTATCAGCTTAAAGAAACACTCGAGGAGCAGTTAGATAAAAATAGTCAAATTGAACTTTTCCATGATCTTGAAATGCCTCTTACGTTGGTATTAGGAGAGATGGAAACCCAGGGCGTCAGCGTAGATGTAGAACGTTTAGAAAAAATGGGCAAGGAACTCAATAACAAGTTGAAAGAAATTGAAGGACGTATTTTTGGGCTTGCTGGTACTGAATTTAATATTAACTCACCAAAACAACTTGGAGAGGTATTGTTTGAGAAGTTAGAGTTACCGGTGATCAAGAAGACAAAGACAGGATACTCTACCTCTGCGGATATTCTAGAAAAATTAGAAAGTAAGCATGAGATTATTCCGGAAATATTATTATACAGGCAATTAGGAAAGCTAAACTCCACTTATATAGAGGGATTGCTTAAAGTTACATTTAGAGAGACTGGAAAAATCCATACCCGTTTTAATCAGGCTCTTACCCAAACAGGAAGACTCAGTTCTACAGACCCGAACCTACAAAACATCCCGATTCGTTTGGAAGAAGGCAGGAAGATCAGGCAGGCATTTATTCCAACGACGAAAAGTTGGGTGATGTTTGCTGCGGATTATTCCCAAATTGAGCTAAGGGTTCTTGCACACATCGCGGAAGATGAGAATTTAATCGAAGCTTTCCAAAAGGGAGAAGATATCCATACGAAAACCGCAATGAATGTCTTTGGCGTAACGAAGGAAGATGTTACATCAGAAATGAGAAGGCATGCAAAAGCAGTAAACTTCGGTATCGTGTATGGAATTAGCGATTACGGACTTTCACAGAGCTTAGGAATCACAAGGAAAGAAGCGTCTGAATTTATTGAGAAGTACCTCGAAAGCTTCCCGGGTGTAAAGCGTTATATGGATGAGGTCGTCACACAAGCGAAAGAGGACGGTTTTGTTTCAACGCTTATGAATAGAAGACGGTACTTACCAGAAATTAATTCGCGGAACTTTAACCAGAGAAGTTTTGCAGAAAGAACGGCTATGAATACACCGATACAGGGGTCTGCCGCAGATATTATCAAAAAAGCAATGGTAGAGATGGATAAACGATTGAAGGATGAAAAACTCGAAACAAGAATGTTGCTCCAGGTACACGATGAATTAATATTCGAGGCACCTGAAGAAGAGATTGAGACATTAAAACGCATCGTACCTGAGGTGATGGAAACTGCTATTGAATTGGTCGTTCCTTTGAAGGTTGATTATGAGTATGGCTCCACCTGGTATGATGCTAAGTAATTCGCATCAAAGGAGAGAGAATTATGCCGGAGTTACCGGAAGTAGAAACGGTTAAACAAACACTACAGGATCTCATTGTAGGGAAGAAAATAAAAGACGTTGTAATCAAGTGGCCAAAGATTATTAAAGCACCAGATGATATAGAAGAATTTAAGATGAAAGTTATTGGCCAAACGTTTACAGGGGTTGAGAGAAGAGGGAAGTTTTTAAAGCTCATGTTAACGGACGATGTGATCGTTTCTCACCTTCGAATGGAGGGGAAATATAGGGTGTCAAGAAGTGATGAAGAATTTGATCACCATACCCATGTGTTTTTTACATTCGAGGATGGAACTGAGCTTCGTTATCACGATGTGCGTAAATTTGGTACGATGCACCTTTTTCCTTTAAATACTGAAGAAGATGTATTACCTCTTTCACAGTTAGGACTCGAACCATTTTCTGAGCAATTTACACCTGAAGTGTTGAAAAGTGGATTTGAAAGAACAAGACGTCATGTGAAAACGGTATTGCTGGATCAATCAATCGTAGTGGGTCTAGGCAATATTTATGTAGATGAAGCGTTATTTAAAGCTGGAATACATCCGGAGCGGGTGGCATCTTCTCTAACCTTTGAAGAATTGGCCAAACTTCACGAAGAAATTGTCTCTACACTTAAAGACGCAGTTGAAAAAGGTGGAAGCACGATAAGATCTTATGTGAATAGTCAAGGCAAGGTCGGTACGTATCAAGAAAGCCTCTTTGTATACGGAAGAGTAGGGTTAGCATGTAAGAAATGTGATGGTTTACTAGAGAAGACAGTTGTTGGTGGAAGAGGGACGACGTACTGTCCTCGCTGTCAAGAGAAAAGGTGATTCGTAGCGTTGGAAGGGCTCTGTTCATATACTATCAAAGATTTTAGTATGGAAGGAGCTCGCCAATGCACTGGGTTTCACTGTTTTTTCTCGCTTTTGCTGTAAGTGTCGATGGATTTGGAGCTGGCTTAACATACGGATTGCGTAAGATGAAGATTCCGTTTAAATCAATTATTATTTTGACGATTTGTTCAGCGATATCAATGCTTGTTGCGATGGGCTTGGGCTCAATCCTTCAATTATGGATTTCCGATACACTCGCTCAGAGAATTGGAGGAGGCATTCTAATTGCTCTTGGCGGATGGGTTCTGTATCAAATGTTTCGAGGAGGGTCTGATGCCGAGAAATCCGTAACGGAACGGACGTTACTTCACTTTGAGATAAGATCTCTCGGTGTTGTCATCAGCATATTACGAAAGCCAACAACGGCAGATTTTGACGATTCTGGAACGATTACAGGGATCGAGGCGGTCATGTTAGGCGCTGCTCTATCGCTTGATGCGTTTGGTGCAGGGATTGGTGCATCCATGATTGGATATGCCCCTCTTCAAACGGCTTTGTTGATCGCATGTATGAGCTCCCTATTTGTTTTCTTAGGATTGAAATGTGGAAATCTCGCATCAGGAATCAAATGGGTAGATAAACTTTCTTACCTTCCGGGTTGCTTGCTGATCATTATAGGATTTATGAAGATGTAAAAGGAGGGAATGTATGAAGATAGGACTTACCGGTGGAATTGCAAGTGGAAAGAGCACAGTTGCAGAAATGCTTAGAACCCTATCCATACCAGTAATCGATGCAGATGTCATCGCTAGAGAAGTTGTTGAGCCCGGTGAGCCAGCATTAGAAGAGATCGTTCAGGTCTTTGGTGAAGAGGTAAGAACGGATGATGGGTACCTTGATCGAAAAAAATTAGGTTCGGTTATTTTTAGCAATAACGAAAAACGTTCGCTTCTTAATGAGATTATGCATCCTGCTATTCGTAAGCGAATGTTAGCGGAAGCGAAAGCATATGAAGAAAGCGGCCATAAGCATGTTGTGTTGGATATCCCTCTTCTGTTTGAAAGTAAGCTTTCCTATCTTGTCGACCGGACGCTGGTCGTCTATGTAGATTCAGAAACACAGTTGGAGCGACTCATCGAACGTGACAAGAGCTCTAACGAAGAAGCAGTACAGCGAATCCGGTCACAGATCCCGATCGAAGAAAAAAGGCAGTTAGCTGATAAAGTAATCGATAATACAGGAACGAGAGAGGCAACAGAGAAACAGCTAAGGGACATTCTGAAGGAATGGAAGATCGTTTGAGTCAAAACACGTCGAAATGACGTGTTTTTTGTTTTAAGTGAAATGTTCATTATAGCTAATTAGGTGTCATACACCCATATCTCCCCTTTTTGCATAAATGGTGTAAATAAATCTTTTAAAACGCATATTATATGTTATACTAATCCTGAGAAAAACAAAAAAGAGTATAACACATAAATGGTGGGAGGAACGCTGGATGAAATCAAGAGTAGCGATTAATGGTTTTGGACGAATTGGGCGTATGGTATTTAGAAAGGCGATTACAGAAGAGAGTTTAGATGTAATAGCAATTAACGCCAGTTATCCACCTGCAACATTAAGTCACCTTATTAAATATGACAGTATTCACGGTACGTTCGATGGAGAGGTTACTCCTGTTGAAAACGGGATTAAAATAAACGGTAAAGAAATCAAAGTCATTAGTGATCGTGATCCTAGTAATCTCCCATGGAAAGATTTAAATATAGATATCGTAATCGAAGCAACAGGTAAATTTAATTCTAGAGATGGTGCAGGCCTTCATTTGGATGCCGGTGCAAAGAAAGTTATTATCACAGCGCCAGGGAAAAATGAAGATCTGACAGTTGTTATGGGGATAAATGAAAGCGAATACAAACATGAAAAGCATCACGTTATCTCAAACGCTTCATGTACTACAAACTGTCTTGCTCCAGTAGTAAAAGTACTAGACAAATCATTCGGCATCGTGACAGGAATGATGACTACGGTTCATGCCTACACGAATGATCAGAAAAATATTGACAACCCTCATAAAGACTTAAGAAGAGCGAGAGCGTGTGGTCAATCCATCATTCCGACAACGACAGGTGCTGCAAAAGCAATTTCAAAAGTGTTGCCACATCTAGAAGGAAAACTTAATGGTATGTCACTTCGTGTACCAACACCGAATGTTTCGCTTGTGGATTTGGTTGTGGATCTTAAGAAAGACGTAACGGTCGAAGAAGTGAACGACGCACTAAAAGCTGCTTCAGAAGGACCTCTTCGTGGAATTCTAGGCTACTCCGACGAGCCGCTTGTTTCCATCGATTACAATGGTGATTCTAATTCATCAATCGTTGATGGGTTATCCACGATGGTTGTAGAAAAGAACAAAGTAAAAGTACTTGCATGGTATGACAATGAATGGGGCTACTCATGTCGAGTAGTGGACATGGCAAAATATGTTGGCGAGAAAATTCCCAGCAAATCCGAAGTAAGCGTTTAATTAAGAAGCAGGGCTAGACTCCCTGCTTCTTTTTATTTTGTATCGGTAAGGCTATTAAAGAGAGGTGAATCCTATTCCTTTAATCTCTAAAAATTTTGTAGTTGCAAATCTATTTTAAAAGCATTATACTATTTTTCGTGAACTTCTTTTATAGCAATTTGGCGTTGAAAACTACTTAAAGGGTTAGGACCTCATCGGACTAACTTTCCCCCGTGGTGGATTTTCAATACCGCATGCTAACCGCATGAGTAAAAATTAAAGGGGGATATTTAAATGGAAACAATTGGACGACACGTTATTGCTGAGTTATGGGGCTGTGACGTCGATAAGCTTAACGACATGAAACTGATCGAAGAAACGTTTGTAGAAGCGGCACTTAAGTCTGGAGCTGAAGTTAGAGAAGTTGCATTTCACAAGTTTGCACCTCAAGGTGTAAGTGGAGTTGTCATTATTTCTGAATCACATTTGACAATTCACAGTTTTCCTGAGCACGGTTATGCAAGTATTGATGTGTATACATGTGGCGATCTTGATCCAAATGTTGCTGCGAACCACATTGCAGATGCGCTTGGTGCTGATACTAGAGAAAACATTGAATTACCTCGTGGAATGGGCCCAGTTAAACCTAGACTTAGAGAACAAGAATCAGCGTTTACTTCATAAACTATACGAATAAATCAAGGAGTGCGAATGCACTCCTTTTTCTTATGCACACATTGCTTAGTGAATTGATTTCTTTACCGTTTCTTGCTATTCTTAAAAAAAATAAAGGAGGAACACGGTGGGGATTAAAGATTTTTTTACGAATAGAGCAGAAACAGGTGAAAGTCACCCGAATGAAGCATTAAAAACACATTACTTTAAAACAACAAAAGAACAAGGTTATAAAGCAGCTAAGGAAGTACTTCTGAAACACTTTAAAGGAGAAATCGTAACAGATTCTCTCGATCGAGGAGAATTTGTGTTCCAAATAAATGGTGGTAAGAAAGCTCTTATCGTTGTAACTGTCGTGTCCGTAAGACCTTACAGAACTGCAATAGATTTCTCTGTATCGACAGAGACGCCATTGCCCGTTGATTTTGGCTATAGTAAACGCGTTATCGAGACGGCTTATCAAGCTCTACAAAAGCAACTCACGTTTTTAGGAACAGGATATTCCAATTCTTAATAGGATTAGTGCACTTCTTTAATTTATGCTAAAATAAGATATAGAAATCTTGTGCGTTTGGTGGAGATGATCTGATGCGTTGTCCCAATTGTAATAGTAATGGAACACGAGTACTGGACTCAAGACCTGTTCACGATGGCAGGTCTATTCGGAGACGCCGTGAATGTGAATCATGTACATACCGTTTCACAACGTTCGAAACGGTAGAAGAAATTCCGCTTATCGTTGTGAAAAAAGAAGGAACAAGAGAGGAATTTAGCAGAGATAAAATTCTTCGAGGCTTAATAAAAGCGTGTGAAAAAAGACCTGTTCCTCTAGAAACTCTTGAAAAAGTTGTGAATGAAATTGAACGTGACTTACGTAATCAGGGAGCTTCTGAGATTAGCAGTGATGTTATCGGTGAGCTTGTGATGGATCAACTTGCCAGAGTGGATGAAGTTGCGTATGTAAGGTTTGCTTCAGTTTATCGGCAATTCAAAGATATCAATGTATTTATTAAAGAACTAAAAGAATTGATAAACAGAGCGGAGTGAAGAAAGAGAGCTTAGATTAAGCTCTTTTTTTGTACGTTAAGACGACTTAAAGAAGACTAAATTTAGTAGTGAAGTACAATAATAAGATAGAAAATAAAGGTGAAGCATATGCATTGGAAAGAACTACTACCTGTTGATACCCTTCAAGTGGAGGCTGCTGGCCTTCTCCATGAGTATGATAGAAAAATCCTAACTCTTTTATATCAACCCTTAATCGGTGCAGAGGCATATAGTTTGTATATGACGTTGTGGAGTATGTATGAACACCAAGATCATGGATCAATGACTCATCACAGTCTAAAGGTTATGTTGAGGTGGGATTTGAAGAAGGTTTTAGAAGAAAGAAAGAAGTTAGAAGGAATCGGTCTATTGAATACGTATTTGAAAAAGGACCAGGATCCGAGACACTTTGCGTATGAATTACATCCTCCTCTAACGCCAGAGCGCTTTTTCAATGATGGTGTTTTAAATATTTACTTATTTAATAGACTAGGCAGAAATCGATACAATGAACTGAAAAAACATTTCTCAAGTAAGTTGATCGATAGAAATGAATACGAAAACGTTACTGCTTCCTTCAATGATGTGTATGATTCCTTACATCCGTCCGAAATGGTTATGGCGGATGAAAATGAAGAGTCACAAGCACCAGCGGTTGGCAGAAGTGAAAACAAAGGGCTCGTGTTCAGCTCTCCCCGTTTTGATTTTGAAGTGATGAAGCAGCACATTTCTGATATGATTGTATCAAATCAAATGCTTAATAATTCTGTTAAACAGACGATCGAGCGTTTAGCTTTTGTCTATAAAATCGAGCCATATGAAATGGCCCGTATTGTTGAACAAGCAGCTATTCATCATGATATGCTGACAGAAGATTTACTACGTAAAGAGGTTAGCAGCTGGTTTGCATTAGAAAATAAAGGGAAAGTTCCTGCGCTTCAACTGAGAAAGCAGCCTGAGGAATTACAAGAATTTCATAAGAAAGAGCCATCAACGCAAGAAGAAAAAGCTGCCCAACGATACGAACAGATGACACCATATGACATCTTGCAAAGGGCTGCTGGGGGTGGTAAGCCTTCACAAGCAGATATGCGTATGGTTGAACGAATTATGGACGAGCAGAATTTAACACCTGGTGTGATGAATGTACTGTTAGACTTTATTCTAGAAACACAGGATAAGAAGCTATCGAAAAACTATGTAGAGAAGTTTGCAAGTCATTGGGCTAGAGCGAATGTGAAGACGGTGAGAGAAGCGATGGACTTGGCGATTAAAGAACTAGAACAACCATCACCGAAGAAATCCGCTAAAACTTCTAACCGTAACAAGCCTTCAGCAAGGAAAGACAAAGTACCGGAATGGATTTCAAATCCAAAAGAACCGGAAATGTCTGAGGACGAACGGGCCGAAAAGCAAAAGCAGCTGCAAAAGTTTCTAAGTAAATATAAAAAAGACTAATATAAGTAATGAGAGCGGGTGAAAATAGATGGAATCCATTCAAGAATCTTTTAATAAAATGCCTGCAAATAATAAATTTCAACAGAAATATAAGGAAATGAAAAAAGCAATTTTGTCTGATCCACATATTCGTGCGTTTTGTGCAGAGAACGAAGAAGTCGATGAAAAAATGATCGACCGAAGTCTCGCCAGACTATACGAATACACAACGCAAACGAAGGGCTGTGAAGGGTGCGACGGACTATCTAATTGTGTCAACATGATGGACGGGTATGAACCTGAGCTATTTATCAATAGAACGGTGATCGATATTCGATACAACCGATGCCCTACTAGGATTCAAGAAGAAGATAATAAGAAACGCAATGAGATGGTAAAAAGCTATTACATTCCTAAAGAAATTCTGAACGCATCTTTTGCTGATATCGATGATGACGGGGGCAGAATTGAAGCGTTTCAAGCTGCTGATCAATACGTTGAAGATTTTGTCCCAGGTGAAACGTCTAAGGGGCTGTACGTACATGGCGGCTTTGGGGTCGGGAAGACTTTTCTCCTCGGTGCGATTGCGAATCAGCTTGCAAAAGAAAAAGGTGTTCAATCTCAGTTCATCTATACACCTGACTTCTTTAGACAAATGAAGAGTGCGATTCAAGATCAGTCGATCGATGAAAAACTAAACTTCCTAAAAGAAACCCCTCTTCTTATTTTGGATGATATTGGGGCAGAGAATATCTCTACATGGGTTCGTGATGATATTTTAGGAACACTGCTTCAATATCGGATGACGGAGGGACTTCCTACTCTTTATTCTTCAAACCTTGATTATGATTTACTTGAAGAACATCTTGCTTATTCAAATAAAGCAGGGGTCGAGTTAACGAAAGCAAAACGGATCATGGAACGAATTAAACATTATACGACGCCCATCTTTCTTGAAGGGAAGAACAGGCGGAAATAGGGGACGATCTCCTCTCACGTTGAAGCCATCCACTAGTTGTGGGTGGCTTTTTTATTGTTTCATTCATCTTTCCTGTAGTTCGGCCATATAGATGCTAATAAGAAGGTGGACAGGAGGGGGAAAAGTTGGTTTCACTTACGTTCAAAAACAAAGCAGACTATGAAGTTGTACATGCAGCTCTACGCCTGAGAGGGAAAGAGACACTCGAAGATGAAGCAGAAATGGTTCTTTCCATACCGATTGAGCCATACGATTCAAGAACGTGTTTTGAAATTGCCGATTGCCTCGCTCACTGTGTTAAGACCACCTATGAAAAGGTATGGATGCAAAATATTTTAAGGACTAGCTATTATTTTAAAGATGGTGAGGAAATTGATGAGATCTGCGGTTTAGCAAGAAGCATAGGCGATGGGGATCGCATCGACGTCCCAAGAACAGAGGGATATCGTGAGAGGTTTACTATTCTTCGAGATGCAGCATTTGGTTGTATCGAGCAAGGTGGTACGATTTCGTTTGACTCATTTCTCGTTTTTCGGACGAGACCCTATCAAAAGCTTCTCTCTGCTTTAGTTGCAGAAGCAATCGATGAATACAAACTCGAGCAAGAGTATCAGAACTTCATTGAAGCACTCAGGCAGCTACTGCAGCTTAGGACTCCGAAACAGAAGGAGGTGAACCTTCTCTTCGATGGGGTGTATCACCTCGTAGATGAGAAGGGGGTCAAGCTTGTTGTTGATTCAATGGATATGTATTTTGAAGAGCTTCCGAATGAATTAACAACTGATGAAATCGACCCGGATATTTTGTTACCGCTTTTATATTTAGCACCCAAAGAAATAAATGTATTTACAGATGATATCGAAGAGGGACTGACTCAAACGATTCGTAATGTCTTCCAAGAGCGATTACGCTTTTTCCCATTTCACATGTCTAAAATATTTTTTTCGGGAAATCATTAGAAATAGGCTTGATTTTATGTAGTCAACTACTTATAATACCTACATAAACATATATTGAGAATCGTTATGATAAGGATATGAGATGCTTTGTCAGCTTTCAGAGAGGGATGAAATGGTGCGATCATCCTAGTGTGAGAAGTATACTTACCACCTTTGAACACCGCTCAGGAAATAGTGCGGCGTTTGTGCTACGTTACAGCAGTCTGAGCCGCCTAGGATGATATCTTAGCGGGAAGCAGGGTGGAACCACGAGATCAACACTCGTCCCTTTTGGGATGGGTGTTTTTTATATGCATAAAAAAAGGAGTGAAGAACATGGCTGAATTAGTAAATATTACATTTCCTGATGGTTCTGTTAAGGAGTTTAATAAAGGAACGACAACTGAAGAGATTGCGAGTTCAATTAGCCCAGGTCTTAAAAAGAAAGCTGTTGCGGGTAAATTAAATGGTGAAACAATTGACTTAAGGCGCGAAATTGAGGAAGATGGCGCAATTGAAATCGTAACTCCTGAAAGTGAAGCTGGGTTAGAAGTTCTTCGACACAGTACAGCTCATTTAATGGCACAAGCGATCAAACGTCTTTTTAAAGATGTAAAACTTGGTGTAGGTCCTGTTATTGACAGCGGTTTTTATTACGATATCGATTGTCCGGTTTCCATTACACCGGAAGACCTTCCGAAGATTGAAAAGGAAATGAAGAAGATCGTCAACGAAAACCTTGAAGTCAAACGTAAGGTAGTCTCTCGTGACGAAGCTAAAAAGATGTATGAAGAAATTGGTGATGATCTGAAGCTTGAGCTATTAGAGGCTATTCCTGCTGATGAGGACGTTACGATCTATGAGCAAGGTGAGTTCTTTGATCTTTGCCGTGGACCACACGTACCTTCAACTAGTAAGATCAAAGCCTTTAAGTTGCTTTCGATTGCAGGAGCTTATTGGAGAGGCGATAGTGATAACCAGATGCTTCAACGTATCTATGGTACAGCTTTTCCGAAACAGTCACAGGTAGAAGAATACCTACAGTTGTTAGAAGAAGCGAAAGAGCGTGATCACCGTAAACTAGGAAAAGAATTGAAGCTCTTCACAATCTCTCAAGAGGTTGGTCAAGGTCTTCCGATTTGGCTTCCTAGGGGTGCTACAATTCGTCGTACAATTGAAAGATACATCGTGGACCTAGAAGAGCGTTTAGGGTATAACCATGTTTATACACCACACCTTGCCAACGTTGAACTGTATAAAACAAGCGGACACTGGGATCATTATCAAGAAGATATGTACCCAGCGATGAAGATGGATGAAACTGAGGAGCTAGTTCTTCGTCCGATGAACTGCCCTCACCACATGATGATTTACAAAAACGATTTGAAGAGCTACCGTGGCTTACCTTATCGTGTGGCTGAGCTTGGTACAATGCATCGTTATGAAATGTCTGGAGCACTTGCGGGTCTTCAACGTGTACGCTCGATGACATTGAATGATGCACATATCTTCTGCCGCCCGGATCAAATTAAGGAAGAATTCATCCGCGTCGTTAAGCTTGTACAAGAAGTTTACGAAGATTTCCAGATCAATGACTACTATTTCCGTCTATCTTATCGAGATCCAGAAGATAAGAAGAAATACGTTGATAACGATGAGATGTGGGATAAAGCACAGGCGATGCTGAAAGAAGCAATGGACGACCTTGATGTAGAATATGTAGAAGCAGAAGGCGAAGCTGCATTCTACGGTCCGAAGCTAGATGTGCAGGTGAAAACTGCCCTTGGTAAAGATGAAACTTTATCAACTGTTCAGCTTGACTTCCATCTTCCTGAGCGCTTTGACCTATCTTACATCGGTGAAGATGGTGGGCAGCACCGCCCAGTTGTTATACACCGTGGTGTCGTTTCCACTATGGAACGCTTTGTTGCATTCTTAATTGAAGAATACAAAGGAGCATTCCCTACTTGGTTAGCACCTGTACAGGCAGAAATCATTCCGGTTTCTGAAGTTCATCTTGATTATGCGAAGAAAGTTCAAGAGAAGCTTCAACGTGAAGGCATTCGCGTGGAAGTGGATGAGCGAAATGAGAAGATCGGTTACAAGATTCGTGAAGCTCAGATGCAAAAGATTCCTTACATGCTAGTTGTAGGTGATAAGGAAGTCGAAGGTGACGCTGTGAACGTCCGACGCTATGGTCAGCAAGATTCTGAGACAGTTGCTCTTAGTGACTTTGCTGCTAACATTGAAAATGAAATCAAGAATAAAAAGTAATAAGAAGCCGGCTAAATGCCGGCTTCTTCAGTTTGTCGAAAAAAATCTTAAGAACTATTTTCTAACAAAATAGTGGTGATTTCCGCTCCAGGATGCTCGCTTTCCGCGGGGCGGGCGGTGAGCTTCCTCGTCGCTAACGCTCCTGTGGGATCTCACCTGTCCCGCATGTCCCGCAGGAGTCGAGCATCCTTCCGCTCCAATCTGTGTTAATGTGAGGGATTAAACCACCTCAAAATGAACCGCTGAAAAGTTTATTAGCATTATAGGTCGGAAAGTTTAACTTTGATTGATTGGACTCTAGTAGGAGTGAATACCTCGTGACTCCCGTGGTCTAACGGGCGTTCGAGACTCGGAGCGGACTGCTCTTTGTCCGCTTTGAGGCTCGGGCGTTCGTCCACAGGAAAGCAAGAGGTATTCAAGCTCCTACGGAATCGGGACCACACAATTTATGTTTATCAACAAAATGAAAAAGCCAGCTTTTTATGTTATGATTGGAAAGATCGATTCATTAATTGCTCAACAAATTAAAAAAAACACTTGTCAGCGTCAGGAAAATCAGATATGATAATCAAGTGCGCTTCAAATGAATTCTTTCATGTCGCCTTGACATAGTTTGAAACAGCATGGTATACTGTCTTAGGTAAATTAAATATCGGAAACAAAGCAAGCAGAAGCGCCCGCTTCTCACCTGATTGACGCCGCTATGGTAGTTTGCAGGTATCATTGTTTATGTACTATGTAGAGAATGTGTGGGTGTCGTATGCGCCGACGCTTTTTTTATGCTTTGAACCGGATAAATAATTTAAGGACATCTTGTTAGATGATCACATCGAACAAATAACCATGGAGGTGGCTGATTATTAGTAGAGACATGAACGTCAATGAGGGCATCCGTGCCCGGGAAGTACGTCTCGTTGGTGCAGACGGAAACCAAATTGGTGTGAAATCAAAAAATGAGGCATTAGATATGGCTCGAAACGCAAATCTTGACCTGGTTATGGTTGCTCCAAATGCAAAACCTCCAGTATGTCGTATTATGGACTACGGAAAGTTTCGCTATGAGCAGCAAAAGAAGGAAAAAGAAGCGCGTAAGAAACAAAAAGTTATTACCGTTAAAGAAGTTCGCTTGAGCCCGAATATCGAGGAGCATGACTTCAATACGAAACTTCGTAATGCTCGTAAGTTTCTTGATAAAGGCGACAAAGTGAAGGCATCGATCCGTTTCCGCGGTCGTATGATCACGCATTCTGATATCGGTAAAAAGGTGCTTGAGCGCCTTGCAGAAGATTGCAAAGATATTGCAACGGTTGAGTCCAAACCAAAAATGGAAGGACGCAGCATGTTCCTTATCTTAGCACCAGTCAGCGAAAAGTAATTCTTTAAGGAGGAACTCTCTCATGCCAAAAATGAAATCTCACAGTGGAGCATCAAAGCGTTTCAAGAAAACTGGATCAGGTAAACTTAAGCGCAGCCGTGCTTTCACTAGCCATATGTTCGGTCATAAGACTCAAAAGCAGAAGCGTAAACTTCGTAAAGCTTCTCTAGTGTCTGCTGGTGACTTCAAGCGTATCAAAGCGCTAATCTACAACAAAAAGTAATCGTAAAATCATACATTGATACACAATTAGGAGGGGTTTAGTATGCCAAGAGTAAAAGGTGGCTACGTAACACGTCGCAGACGTAAAAGAACGTTAAAACTTGCAAAAGGATATTTCGGATCTAAGTCTTTACTTTTCAAAGTTGCTAATCAGCAAGTTATGAAATCAAACATGTACGCTTATCGTGACCGTCGTCAGAAAAAGCGTGACTTCCGTAAGCTTTGGATCACTCGTATCAACGCTGCTGCTCGTATGAACGGACTTTCTTACAGCCGTCTAATGTTCGGTCTTAAGACTGCTGGAATCGAAGTTAACCGTAAAATGCTTGCTGAGCTTGCAATCAGTGACGAAAAAGCATTCGCACAACTTGCATCTAAAGCAAAAGAAAACTTGAAGTAAGTAGACAAGCCATCCTCATTCTGTGAGGATGGCTTTTTATATAAGGAGATTGAATTGATGACAGCAATAGTGCTTTACATCGTGTGTATAAATGTGTGTAGTTACCTGTTGATGGGAGTCGATAAACGTAAGGCCAGAAAACGTAAGTCCCGTATATCTGAGAAAACATTATGGACATCGTACATACTAGGAGGAGCGATCGGCGGTTATCTCGGAATGAAGCAATTTAGGCATAAAACAAAGCACGCTTCGTTTCAGTATGGACTGCCTCTAGCAGTCCTTCTAAACGTTGCGTGCGTTGCAGGAATTTATTACTTAATCAAATGAAGCATTACTAGCACATACTCAAGATTCGTTCTGTTTTAAATACCGCTTATCTTTTAGAAAGAGGCGCCAAAAATAGATAAAACCAGGAGTCAATATGAAGAATGCAACGATGTAGGTGATGATCAATGCTCGAAATGTTGCAGGATTTGTAAACCCTGTTTCGATCGTAACATCTGGATAGACAATATAAGGCAAATGTGCGGATCCATACGCATAGCTTGCGAGTAAATATTGGATGACCACGCTAATCATAGCTAAGCGTGGAATGCCTCGTCCATTTTTCCTAGGAATAAACAAGGCGATGTATCCAATAAAAAACGTGATGATCGATCCTACTAGCCAAGGTGTAAATTCTAATAAGTTTTCATAAAGCCAGCTTGCTTCAAGCCGGATTGTCAGCACGATGAGAGCCGCCATTGCGAGGGAGAGGGGACCTACTAAGATTGCGTCCCTTCTATAGATTGTATACGCTTCTGAATCCCCAGCAACGTTTGAGTAGTCCGCTAACAACAAAGATGATAGAAACAGTGTGCTAGAGATAGCGAAACCCATAAAGGCATATACATTGAAGCTCGAAAAGAGAGCGATCATATCCAGACGACCAGCACCATCTGATGGTGTGATGAACCCTCCTTGTGTAATAGGTAATACTGCAATTAATAGAGCAGGAATAAGAAAGCCTGTAATTCCTGAAACGAGAGTTAGGAATTTCTTGTACTGCTCATTAGCAGAGTGTGAAAATACAAGAAAGGCACTTCGTATCGCAAGAAAAAGAATGATTAGACTTCCGGGTATGAGTAAAACCGTCCCAAGTGTAAATGTAGCACCGGGAAAAAAGCTGAAAAGCGCAACGACAATTGCTACAATAAATACGTTTGTTACTTCCCATGAAGGAGATAGGTATCTGTTTGCGATGGAGGTAGCCTTCGTATTTTTTTTGTTTAAATAGACCATCGCCCAAAAACCTGCCCCAAAATCAATTGTAGCCATTACTGCGTAGATAAAGACGATCCCCCATATTAATGTGATGGCATATAGTGCCTCCGACATATCAACAACACCTCTTTTTCAATTAGTGATCTAGTTCTTGTGCTACTGGATTCTTTTTAAAGTAATAACGAAGTACAAGAACGGTAGAAATCATTAAAATGATATAGATGATCAAAAATAGTACAAATAAGAGTCCGATATTGCCAGAGGTCGTTACAGCATCTTCTGTTTTCATAACATGGTAAATAACCCATGGCTGTCTCCCTGTACAAGCAAAGATCCACCCAAATTCAATCGCCGTCATTGCAAGGGGTCCAGCTGCAATAAAGGCCCACATAAGCCATCGTGGAAAGCTTCGTTTTTTGAGTACCCTGTACCACGTGAATCCCGCGATCGAGAGTAAGATTAATAGTGAGCCGATTCCGACCATCGCGTTAAATAGCGTGTGAACGAAAAGAGGAGGCCATTCATCTTCTGGAAACTCTTCAAGTCCTAGAACTTCAGTTTCAAAAGAGTCATCTGCAAGAAAACTTAAAGCCCATGGAATTTCAATCGCCCACTTTACTTCGCGTTCTTCTTTATCAGTAAAGCCACCTATTGCTAGTGGTGCATGCGTCTGTGTTTCGAATAACCCTTCTGCTGCTGCAAGCTTTTCGGGTTGATACGCATGAAGCTGCTGAGCTGATTCGTGTCCATTGAGCGATGTTAACAGTGAGAAGATTCCTCCGATCGCTAACCCCATCATCAATGCTTTATGGTGAAATTTATATTCTCTTGTATTCCCTTTGAGGCGAATCATTTTGTATGCTGCAATTGAAGCGATAACGAATGCACCTGTCATCAATGCTGAAACAGTAACATGACCAGCTGTTACGATGAATGAAGGATTGAAAAAAGCTTCCCAAGGATCTACATTGACGAATTTACCATCTATGAAATCAAAACCAGCTGGAGTGCCTTCAAAAGCATGTACATTCGTAATCAGAATGGCAGAGGCACTTGCGCCAATAGCAACTAGCGTTACGCTTACGATTCTCATAAGAGGTGATAGTCGATCAGCGGCGTAAACATAGATTGACATGAATAGAGCTTCTAGAAAGAAAGCATAGATTTCAATTTGGAACGGAAGAGCGATGACACGGCCGACTGCTTCCATAAACCCAGGCCATAGGAGTGAAAGTTGGACACCTGCAATCGTTCCAGTCGGAATGGCGACTCCCAGAAGAACTGCAAACCCCTTTGTCCAACGCGTTGCCATAATAGCGTAATCTTTGTCTTTGGTCTTTTGGTACATCAGTTCAGCTACAAGAACCATCAGCGGTAGACCTACACCTAAGGTGGCATAGATAATATGTACGCCCATCGTCATACCAAAAAGTGAACGGGCTATTACAAGCTCATCCATTTAAACAGCCTCCTCATACCGTATTGGTGAAATGCTCACTTATTGTCCACCTATTTCCAAAAAAATATTCTCGCACCTACCCGCAGGTTTTGACATAACTGCTCGTCTCATGTCATAAACGTAAAGGAGAAGGGGGGAACATCATGAATGAGCTTGTCCTGCCTCTCATCGAAGTTGTTTCGAACAGTGGAGTCTATGCCCCGCTCTATTTTATTGTATTGCACTTTTTACGTCAGTTTATCTTTGTGCCCGTCAGTGTCATTTGTATGGCAGGAGGAGTACTGTTTGGCGCGGTGTATGGAACAATCTATTCGGTCATAGGAATTACGGTCGTAAGCATCGTGTTTTATTTTTTGATCAAGCGCTCTCCCTTATTATTTAATAAGATAACTACTCTAAAGAAGAAATGGATGAAAAAAAGAATGCCCATGTCGGTTGGCCAAATCGCAATTTTGAGGTTAGTACCCTTTGTACACTTTCATTTCATTTCACTTTGCTTGATTGAAGTTTCAAGAAATTTCAAGGAATATTTACGATCATCTTTTCTTACAAATATCCCGCTCGCTTTAATGTACTCATTCTTTGGAACAGCAATAAAAGGGTTAGAACCTATGTTGATTGTTTTAATCATGATGGGACTGGTTATTTTATTTCATTTATTAAGAAGACGAGAATGGATTATGAAGTGGGATGAATTTTTTCAGCCTGTTCGATAAAAAAGACGACCTTGCCATGTGGCAAGGTCGTCTTTTTTACTATGAATTTTCTCTATGACGAAGAAACTCTTTAACTGGACTTTTCCATTCGATTTCAGCACATGGATACCGTAAGTCCATTTCTTTTTCCAGGAAATAAAAATCTTCTTTCTCTAGCAAATATAACTCAGAAGCATTCTTAACGCTCACAGAAATGGTAATGATGTCGAAGGAGTTATCGGTCGTACCAAGGTACTTCTCTCCTTCAAACAGAGCTCCTTTGTACGTGACGAGAAAATTCTTTCGTACGTTCGACGTGTCATCTAAGAAATAGTATTGTTTATGATCGTAGGCTTTTTCAAGTTTTCTTTTAGGGTCGGCTAAAAAACGGATTACTGAGTACGCGATAAGTACCATTGCAGCAAGAATAACTAATCGAAACAGAACAATAATCATTTGGCAGCACCTCGTTTTCACTATGCTTCACTACTGTTTACGTTTATGATAAAGAAAGGTTTCAAAAAAATAATTAATTTAACGAGAGGACGATGAGATTGAACGTTAAACGTTTGTTTCAACTTCAAAAAGCATTGGACGAACGAATCATAGAAGAACATCAGCTACAGAATGACCGATTGTTTCATAGAAAGCTACTCGCTTTACAAGTAGAAGTGGGAGAGCTTGCTAATGAAACGAGGTGTTTCAAGTATTGGAGTACGAAATCGCCTGCTCCTAGAGATGTGATAGTAGAGGAATATGTAGACGGTATTCACTTTATACTATCGTTAGGTCTTGAACTTGGCATCTCCGACATTACAAATTATGAACAGCTGGATTCTAGCGAATCGCCTGTTGATGCGTTTCAAAAAGTATATCATGCGATCGATGCTCTTGGGCAAAATCAAACCGAGGAGTATTTTAAAAAGTTGTTTGAAAAATATTTACAGCTTGGGGCTACACTCGATTTAAGTGTTGATGAAATGGAAGATGCCTACCTGAAGAAAAACGAAATAAACCACCAAAGACAAAATGAAGGATATTAGAACTAAAGCGTTCTCAATTGTGTAACATTTCTAAAAACGTTATAATGAACAATGAATGGATACATATAAGGAGGAACTACATATGACGAAGCTAGACGAAACGTTGCAGATGCTGAAAGAATTAACTGATGCGAATGGCGTACCCGGTAACGAACGTGAACCTCGTGACGTTATGAGAAAACATATTGAGCCACTTGCTGATGAGATGATGACCGATAACCTCGGCAGCTTGATCGCAATGAAAAAGGGAAGTGCTCAAGGTCCTAAAATTATGGTAGCTGGTCACCTTGATGAGATAGGGTTCATGGTGACTCGTATCGATGATAAAGGTTTCCTATGGTTCCAAACAGTTGGAGGCTGGTGGGAGCAAGTTATGCTTGCACAGCGCGTTAATGTTATGACAAGAAAAGGTAACATCATGGGTGTTATCGGTTCAAAGCCACCTCACATTCTTCCTGCAGAACAGCGTAAGAAATCGATCGACAAAAAAGACATGTTCATCGATATCGGCGCATCAAGCAAAGAAGAAGCGATGGAGTGGGGCGTTAAACCTGGAGATTCTGTCGTACCTGTATGTGAATTCACAGTGATGAACAATGAAAAGATGCTGATGGCAAAAGCTTGGGACAACCGTATTGGCTGTGCTATCGCAATCGAAGTGCTTCGTAAGCTAAAAGGAGAAGACCATCCAAACACGGTATACGGTGTGGGAACAGTGCAAGAAGAAGTTGGTCTTCGCGGAGCAACAACGGCAGCAAACATGATCAAGCCTGATATCGGTTTTGCTGTTGATGTAGGAATTGCTGGAGATACACCTGGGGTATCAGACAAAGATGCTCAGTCGAAGATGGGTAAAGGTCCTCAAATCATCATGTACGATGCATCTATGGTTGGGCACAAAGGACTTCGTGACTTCGTAACCGATACGGCTGACGAAAACAACATCCCGTACCAGTTCGATGCAATTGCAGGTGGCGGAACAGACTCTGGTAAAATTCACCTTACTGCAAATGGAGTACCAGCACTTTCCATCACCATCGCAACACGCTACATCCACACGCACGCAGCAATCCTGCACCGCGACGACTTCGAAAACGCTGTAAACCTCATCGTTGAAGTCATTAAAAAGTTGGATGACGAAAAGGTGAAGGAAATTACGTTTAATTAAGAAAAGCGGAGTTTCGCGTTTAGACACGGAATCATTGGAGCAATCCCAAAAGAACACGTTTTTTTGTGTTCATTTGGGATTGTGAAATGATGTAGTGTCTGCGAAACGCAGCTGGACATAGAGAAAAGCGAAACCTCGCGTTTAGAAACGGAGATATTGGAACTCTTGAAATAGAACACGTTTTTTGTGTTCTGTTGAAAGAGTGAAATATCGTAGTTTCTGCGAGGTGCAGCTAGACAAAAAGAAAAGCGGAGTTTCGCGTTTAGACACGGAATCATTGGAGCAATCCCAAAAGAACACGTTTTTTGTGTTCATTTGGGATTGTGAAATGATGTAGTGTCTGCGAAACGCAGCTGGACATAGAGAAAAGTGAAACCTCGCGTTTAGAAACGGAGATATTGGAACTCATGAAATAGAACACGTTTTTTGTGTTCTGTTGAAAGATTGAAATATCGTAGTTTCTGCGAGGTGCAGCTGGACAAAAAGAAAAGCGGAGTTTGGCGTTTAGACACGGAATCATTGGAGCGCTTGTAAAATTAAAGCCTCCAGCGCTTGTCGAGCCTAATCGGTCCTTTCCGCTTTTCGATGTCTAGCTACAGCGGGCCAAATCCTCCGGTCGTTTCACCTTTGTGATTGAGACAAAAATCGTCTCATTCACAAAGGCTCCAACGCCCTGCGGATTTAGACGGCCCCCTTCCGCTTTTCATGTCTAGCTACAGGGCCAGGCTCTCGAGTCGCTTCAGCTAATGGATTGAACACAAAAAGCGTGTTCATTCCATTAGCTTCCAGCGCTTGTCGAGCCTAACCGGTCCCTTCCGCTTTTCGATACTATCACAAAATCCGGTGGCGTTTGCCACCGGATTTTGCTTATTGTACGCCTTGAGCCATGTAAGAGAGCATTTGCTGACGCTCGTCTTCAGGGGCTTCTTTCCAAAGGACTTCGAAAAGGACACCAAGACCTGGTAACATTTTTTCTTCACCGCTTTGGATCGCATCGAGAATCGTTGCCTCTATCTGATCCTCATTGTTACCAGATACGTTAGCAAGGATGGCTTTTCTTAAATTAAGGTCCATGCTTTCCACCTCACCTTTCTCTTTCGCTTGTATACCAAGCAATCTTAGTATGAACGAAAGAATGGAATTTCATGAATTGCATTGGAATCTTCTCGATCTTGCGTCTATAATGGAATCATTGAAAAAATGAAGGAGAGCACTATGCTTATTGAATCTGTGAAAAATCAAAAAGTGAAAGACTGGAAAAAGCTACAGACGAAAAAGGGACGAGAGAAAGCATCTTTGTTTCTTATCGAGGGACCGCATATTATCGAAGAAGCAGCGAAAGCAAATGCACTTGTGCAAGAAATCATAATTTCAGAAGGCACTGACTTCGATATTGATCTGTTTAAAGATCGACCAACCGTCTATACTGTTACTGATAAAGTGATGAAAGAATTAACTGCAACTGAAACACCTCAGGGCATATTGGCTGTCTGTAAAATGTCTGAATCAGGTTTAGCACGTACAGGAAAGTTTATTCTTTTAGATGCAATTCAAGATCCAGGTAACTTAGGTACGATTATTCGTACGGCACATAGCGCAGGATATGATGGTGTTTTACTTGGTCAAGGAACAGTGGACCTTTATAACAGTAAGGTACTACGTTCTACTCAAGGATCGCTTTTTCATATCCCTATTAAAAAAGTGGATCTGCGCCACGCCGTGAAAGATCTAAAGGATGCTGGTGTTTCTGTTTACGCAACGGAAGTCAGCGGTGGAACTCCGTATCATCAGTTACAGGGTCCAGAGTATTTTGCTGTAATCATGGGGAATGAAGCGAACGGCGTTTCAAAGGAACTCCAAGAACTCGCTCATGACAAGGTGTATATTCCGATATACGGTGGTGCCGAATCATTGAATGTAGCTGTTGCTGCCGGAATCCTCATGTATGGGCTGATGCCCTCATAATCGTGCTTGCAGACTGAGCGTTTTTTTTCTATAATTATAAAGAACTTCATTATATTAAAAACAATGATAGAGAGTAGTAAACTGCCTCTTCCTATTAAGGGAGGAAATGCCTTGACTGAGAGCATTTCTATAGGAACGCTTTTGAATTCACTCTGGAGTTGCCGCTTGATACCCAAAAGCGGACCGGTTATGAACCGTTATCGTTTACCAAGGCTGATATTACCATATCAGTGAATTAGGGTGGTACCGCGAACTCAAATCTTCGCCCCTTTCCGTGGGGCGAGGATTTTTTTGTTTTTTAAACGAGTAAGGTCGTCACAATTGTGTTGTGCAATTTTTTACAAAGATCGAAATGGAGGTAAAAATGATGGAAGAACGGTTACAAACACTTAAAGAAGAAGCATTGTCTCAAATCGAATCTGCTTCTTCAATGAAGGAATTGCAAGATATTCGTGTAGCATACCTTGGGAAAAAAGGACCGATCACAGAAATTTTAAGAGGTATGGGAAAACTTTCTGCTGAAGAACGTCCGAAGATGGGACAGTTAGCTAACGAAATTCGCGCAGCGATTTCCGAAAAACTTGATGAGAAAACACAGGTGATGGAAAAAGCAGCTGTAGAGGAAAAGTTAAAGCAAGAGACGATCGATATTACATTACCAGGTCGTCCTGTCAATAAAGGAAACCATCACCCGTTAACAAGAGTGATCGAGGAGATTGAAGATCTCTTCCTCGGTATGGGCTTCTCTATCGCAGAAGGTCCTGAAGTGGAAACAGATTACTATAACTTTGAAGCATTGAACTTGCCTAAAGATCACCCAGCGCGAGACATGCAAGACTCTTTCTACGTGACAGAAGAAACGTTGCTTCGTACGCATACATCACCGATGCAGGCAAGAACAATGGAGAAGTTAAACGGAGAAGGACCGGTAAAAATTATCGTTCCAGGAAAAGTTTATCGACGAGACACTGATGATGCGACTCACTCACATCAATTCATGCAAATCGAAGGACTTATGGTAGGAGAAGACGTTCGTATGAGCGACCTTAAAGGGGTTCTCCAAGCTTTCGCTAAAAAGATGTTTGGTGAAGAAAGAGAAATTCGTTTACGTCCGAGCTTCTTCCCGTTCACTGAACCATCTGTAGAGATGGATATCTCATGCTTCAACTGTGGTGGAAGTGGATGTTCAGTTTGTAAGGCAACTGGATGGATTGAAATCTTAGGTGGCGGAATGGTACATCCAAATGTGCTCCGTATGTCTGGATTCGACCCTGAGAAAGTGACAGGATTTGCTTTTGGTATGGGGCCTGAAAGAATTGCGATGCTCAAATATGGCATTGATGACATTCGTCACTTCTATACAAACGACAGCAGATTTATCAAGCAGTTCAATCATATATAAGCGTAAGGAGGAGAAACAATGCTCGTATCATTAAATTGGCTAAGTCAGTATGTAGACATTGAAGGACATTCAGCTGATGAACTAGCTGAACTGATTACCAAAGGCGGAATTGAAGTTGAAACAGTAGAAAGTTTGAACAAAGGGATCAAAGGCGTTGTGATCGGTCATGTACTTGAGTGCGCTTCACATCCTGATGCTGATAAACTTTCGGTTTGTAAAGTGGATATCGGAGAAGAAGAGCCAGTACAGATTATTTGTGGTGCTCCAAATGTGGCGAAAGGGCAGTATGTTGCAGTCGCAAAAGTGGGGGCAGTCCTTCCTGGAAACTTTAAAATCAAAAAGGCGAAACTTCGTGGAGAGCCTTCGCACGGAATGATCTGCTCTCTACAGGAACTCGGTGTAGAAAGTAAGCTTGTTCAAAAAGAATATGCTGAAGGAATCTTTGTATTCAGTGACGAGGTAACGCCTGGTGAAGATGCTCTAGAATACTTAAATCTTAACGACACGATCCTTGAGCTAGGATTAACACCAAACCGTGCAGACGCAATGAATATGATCGGTGTAGCGTATGAAGTAGGCGCAGTATTGAACCGTCCGATCTCACTGCCATCACCTGAACTTGTTCGTTCAGAAGAAAGTGCTGAAAATCATGTGTCCGTTCGAATTGAAGATGAAGAAGACGCCCCATACTATGGCGCGACGATCATCAAAGATGTTACCGTCCAACCTTCTCCGCAGTGGCTTGTAAACAGACTTGTTTCTGCTGGAATCAGACCGATCAACAATGTGGTAGATATTACAAACTTTGTACTACTCGAGTATGGTCAACCGCTTCATGCTTTTGACTACGATCGTTTTGGGTCAAAAGAAGTTGTGATTCGCCGTGCGAAACAAGAAGAGAAGATTGTAACGCTCGATGATACAGAACGGACGTTATCAAGTGATCATCTCGTTATTACGAACGGTCATACTCCTGTAGCAGTTGCAGGTGTAATGGGCGGAGCAGATTCTGAAGTTCAAGGAGATACTACGACTGTTTTGCTTGAGTCTGCTTATTTTAATAGCAAGCTCGTACGCAAGTCTTCAAAAGATCTAGGGCTACGTAGTGACTCAAGCTCTCGTTTTGAAAAAGGCATCGACCGCAATCGTGTTGTTCCAGCAAGCGAACGAGCAGCACAGCTAATTCAGGACCTTGCAGGCGGTACGGTTTTAAGAGGTGTTGCTGAGCAAGGAGCTCGTCAAGTTGAAGCGAAAGATGTAAGTGTGGAAGTAGCTAGAATCAATCAAGTACTAGGGACAGAAATTTCGGAATCAGAAGTTGCGGCTATTTTCGATCGCCTGCAATTTTCTTATAAAAATTTCGGTGGAACGTTTACCGTTCAAGTTCCTCCACGTCGTCCAGATATTACGATTACGGAAGACTTGATCGAGGAAGTTGGTCGTTTATATGGGTATGACAATGTACCAGCTACCCTTCCAATTACAGAAAGCACACCTGGACAGTTAACGGATTATCAAGTAAAAAGACGTCGTGTTCGTCGCATGCTTGAAGGAGCTGGACTTTATCAAGCAGTAACCTATTCCTTAACATCTCCAGCAAAACGTGTTTTCTTCTCAGACGAATCACCAGAAGCAATTCGTTTAGCTATGCCAATGAGTGAGGAGCGTAGTGAGCTAAGAACGAGCTTATTACCACATCTTCTTGAAGCTGCTCAATATAATACGAATCGCCAGCTTGAGAATATTGCACTATATGAAACGGCATCAGTCTTCTTACCATCAGGATCAGAGCTTCCGAAAGAGGAAGAACATCTTGCAGGGGTAATGACTGGTTTATGGCAAGAGCATCCTTGGCAGAAAGAGAAAAAGCCTGCGGACTTCTTTGTAATGAAAGGAGTAGTGGAAGAACTAGCGGTTGACCTTGGACTTCAAGATCGTCTATCCTTTGTTCGTGCTCAAGAGCCTAAGCTACATCCTGGAAGAACGGCAGCTGTTCATCTCGACGGTGAGGCAATCGGCTATCTTGGTCAACTTCATCCGGAAGTTGAAAAGGAACTTGATCTGAAAGAAACATTTGTGTTCGAATTAAACCTTGAGAAGATGTTAACTGCAAACGTGGAACATCTTAAATACGCGAAACTTCCTCGTTTTCCATCCGTAACGCGTGATGTTGCATTAGTTGTTGATGAGATGCTTGAAGCGTCCGAAGTAAAACGTGTTATTCAAGGCGCTGGTGGAAGCAAGCTAGTCGATATCAATTTATTCGATGTGTATCAAGGTGAGCATTTAGAAGATGGTAAGAAGTCGCTTGCCTTCTCATTACGATACTACAACCCAGAACAAACGCTAACTGAAGAAGAAGTGAAGAGTGCACACGATCGCGTACTACAAGCTGTTGAAGAGCAGTTTGGAGCGGCGTTACGTAGCTAAATACTGCATCTCTTTGAAACTCAAGGGCTGTCGAGTAAATCTCGACAGCCCTTTTCATGGTATCAGGTAGAAGATGCTTTAAGGTTTTTAAGAACATTGATTACAAAAAAGACGATCGATAGAAACAAAACAAAGCTCCCGATCATAACGAGTAGGATTAGAGAATCGTTTCCATAGAGCAGGAAACCAAGCCCTAGCATGAATAAAGGAAGGGATATGTTGAACAGCCAAAAATGAAGCTTTGCCATAAGGTTGTTTGAAATATCAAATTGGTGATAGATCAAGCCGAAGGCAGCCATTGATGCCCAACCAACTAAATTAACATGCGCATGCAAACCTGCTAGGGTATGGTCATGTGCCATCTCCATAAATATCCCTATTCCAACACCGATCAATAGGTACACAGCAGCTAATTTAATGAACGTAATTGCCATCATATCCTCCTCCAGTCTTTTTGCACTACTTCCAGTATATTGTAAAATGAGATGGGTATTACTTCTCAGTGAATACTGTAGCTAAAATAAAAAAAAAGCTGAAAAAAAATTTCAGCTCTTTTGTCTTATTTAGATCTCTTTGCCTTTTCAACTAGCTTTATAGCTTTTTGACTATTAGCGAAATGTACTTTTGCAACTTTATTTAGAACATCTTCACCGTGCTTTTGAATTAATTTCGCTGCTGCCTGATCCACGACTGGACCAGCTCCTTTTGGAAGTTCCACATTGTTTTCTTTGCCAAGACGATTCATTTCCATAACGAAGGAGTACCTAGCTATGATCGATGCTGCAGCAACCGCTAAATGAAGTTCTTCAGCTTTTGTTGCAAAATACACCGAATCCTTAACGATCGTAGGCTGTCCTTTTAAGTAATTGAAGTAAACTTCTGGCTTAGCAAATTGATCGACGAGAATCGCATCATATGCAGGGGTTTTTTTCAAGACGTTTTGAATGGCTTGATTATGTAGTAAAGCCTTCATTTTACCTTGGTTCATCCCTTTTTTTTGCATTGCATTGTACTTTTCGTTAGGAAGAATAAGCAGGCTATATGGAATCGTCTTAATCAGATTCTTAGCGATTTCGATAATCTCTGGATCTTTCATTCCTTTTGAGTCTCTTACCCCTAATTCTTTTAATAGAGGCATTTGCTTTTTATCTACATATGCAGCCACGACCGTCATCGGTCCAAAGAAATCTCCTGTACCAACTTCATCACTTCCGATGGCAGATAGCGAAGAGATGGTAGAAGGTGGCGCATATTGATGGTCGCCTACTTTCTTCGTTGATTTCTTCTTAGGGGAAGGAGCGTCTGCAGACTGCCATGGTTTAGCTTCTGTTTCAGCCCCAGCACCTTGAAACAGAACTTTACCTGATCGGTACGCTGTAATAGTACAGGAAGGTAACTTAGCTACAAAAACGCTTCCTGGCGGTTGTTTATCGCTTAACATGCTGTTGTATTTATTTTTCATTTCCGTCATAATGGAGGGTAATACAGTTATTACTACCTGTGACATATAAAAACTCCCTTTTCTAGCTATACTTCAACCTATTATAGCAGACTGTACCTACAACAAGAATTATCCAATTTATTTTTCAACAACATAATTTCGTGATATGATACAAGTTAGGATTCTTTCTCATGATAGGAGGCTTATTTGGTGACAGATAGTCATGATAAAGTTCGCACTACAGTGGATATCTATGGTGAACAATATAAAATAGTTGGCGATAAAAGTCATCAACATATTCAAGAAGTCTCTACTATAGTCGATGAGAAGATGCGCGAAATAAAGGGCATGAATCCCTATCTCGATACAAAACGGCTAGCGGTATTGACTGCAGTAAATATAGTTAACGAATATGTGATGATCAAAAAGGAACTTGAAGATTTGAAGAAAAAACTTAGAGAAGAGGAATAACGTAAGATGGTTGATCTAATTCTTTTAATAATACTAGTGAGTGGATTTTTAGTTGGCTTGCGTAGAGGGTTGATCTTACAAGTGGTCCACTTAACTGGTTTTATTGTATCGTTTATCGTTGCGTATGCATACTTCCGTGAACTTGCACCTCATCTTAAGCTCTGGATACCTTATCCATCATTTGGCGGAGAAGCGTCTGCTTCAGCAATGGTGTTCGACGCAATAAATTTGGAAGCTACATATTACAGTGGTATAGCTTTCGCGCTCTTGTTTTTTGCTACCAAAATCGTGATGCAAATTATTGGATCGATGCTAGACTTCTTGGCTGAACTTCCAATATTAAAAACAGTTAACGGCTGGCTAGGAGGGTTGCTTGGATTTGTGGAAGTCTATATCGTCGTATTTCTCTTCCTTTTTCTTGCAGCTCTTTTCCCAAATGAAACTGTACAAACAGCAATTTCTGATTCGGTGATCGCTGAGAGCATCGTGAAGCATACACCAGTGTTAACAGAGCAAATTAAAGATTTATGGAGCACACACGTCGCATAACCCTTCAGCATGAAGGGTTATTTGTTTGTGATAGAATGAAATGAGAAAAAACCTTTGGTTAACGATTCCTTATGAAGGGTGAGATCGAACATGAATAAAAAGAGCGTTATAAAATACTTAGAAGAAATTGCTGTATATATGGAATTAAAGGGTGAAAACCCATTTAAGATTTCTGCCTTTAGAAAAGCTGCTCGTGCACTTGAAACGGACGACCGGAGTATGGATCAAATCAGTGATCCTGCAGAGCTTAATGGAATTGGCAAAGGGACAGCTGCGGTTATTAATGAAATCATAGAAAACGGAGAATCAGAAACCCTAGAATCGTTGAAAAAGGAAGTGCCTTCAGGATTAGTGCCACTCCTTAAGCTGCCTGGGCTCGGTGGTAAAAAGATTGCGAAGCTCTATCATGAGCTGGGCGTCGTAGATATGAAAACTCTTGAAGATGCATGTAAAGAGGAGAAGATCCAGGAGTTGCCTGGTTTCGGTAAGAAAAGTGAAGAAAAGATCTTAGCTGCAATCGATGAAGCTGGCAAGAGACCTGAGAGGTTATCGATCGCTTACATGTTACCTATCGCAGAAAAAATAGAACGTCAGTTAGAAACATTAGAGGGAATCGATCGATTTGCTAGAGCAGGAAGCTTAAGAAGAATTCGAGAAACGATTAAAGACCTTGATTTCATTATCGCTACGACCCAAGCTGCAGACGTTTCAGAACAGCTTGTTTCATTAGAAGGTGTGTCGAAAATAGTGGTCAAAGGAGATACGAAGATAACGCTTGAAATGAATGACGAATTTTCTGTTTCAGTTGATTTTAGACTCGTAAAACCTGAAGAATTCGCATCGACCCTCCATCACTTTACTGGATCGAAAAACCATAACGTTAAGATGCGTCAAATTGCCAAAAATAAGGGCGAGAAAATTAGTGAATATGGCGTAGAATCGATTGAAACCGGTGAAGTGCTAACGTTTAAGGATGAAACGGAATTTTATAATCATTTTGGATTGTCGTATATACCACCAGAGATCAGAGAAGATAGTGGAGAAATTGAGGCTGCTCAGGAGTCAGAATTTGAACTCGTTTCATTGAGCGATATTAAGGGCGATCTTCATATGCACTCTACTTGGAGTGATGGTGCTTACACAATTGAGGAAATGGCAGAAAGAGCAAGAGAAAAGGGCTATTCATATATTGCAATAACAGACCATTCTCAGTATCTTAGAGTGGCAAATGGGTTAACACCTGATCGTTTACGTCAACAAAGAGCTGAAATTAATCGATTAAATGAGAAATGGAATGATTTTAAGATTTTTGCTGGTGTAGAGATGGATATTCTTCCTGATGGGTCACTTGATTATGACGATGAATTATTAGAAGAAATGGATTTTGTTATTGCTTCTATTCATTCATCATTTACCCAGGATGAAGACACGATTATGGCGAGGTTAGAAACAGCTTTAAGAAGCCATCATGTAGATTTGATTGCGCACCCTTCCGGTAGATTGTTAGGAAGAAGAAAAGGATATGCGCTTAATCATGAAAGACTTATTGAACTAGCTAAAGAAACAAATACCGCATTAGAATTGAATGCAAACCCGAACCGCCTCGATTTAGCTGCATCATGGCTTAGGAAGGCGCAGGAAGAAAATGTTAAAATAATGATCAACACAGATGCCCACCACATGGACATGCTTGAACATATGGAGATCGGGGTCTCGGCAGGAAGAAGAGGTTGGTTAAGAAAAGAAAGTGTATTAAATACGTATACGGTAGAAGAGCTCGAAGCATTTTTCGACCGTCATAAATAAATTACTGCTTTATAGGAGGAACGAACCATTGAACAGTAGAGTGTTGCGACTGCTTGAATTTGAAAAAGTGAAAGAAAGACTCGGTAAGCACGTGTCCTCTTCTTTAGGAAAGCAAAGAACTGAACAATTAGTCCCATTCTATGACCTAGCAGAAGTGAACCGTCATCTCGAAGAAACGGATGAAGGAAGAACCGTTCTTCGTTTGCGTGGCCAAGCTCCTCTAGGGGGGATTAGAGATATACGCTCGAGTTTGAAAAGAGCTGAAATTGGGGGAGTCCTTAATCCTTCAGAGCTATTAGACATTTCGAGTACGATTTACGGTGGGAAGCGATTTAAAACCTTTTTGGAAAATATGATTGAGGACGGAATAGAGCTTCCTCTCTTAGGTAGCCTCGTCAGCCAAATTATGAACGAGACAGAACTAGAGCATGAAATTAATGCTTGTATTGATCAAGATGGTGATTTACTGGATTCTGCAAGTGATGCGTTAAGACGTCTGCGCACGCAGCTGAGAAGCTATGAATCAAGAGTAAGAGAGAAATTAGAGAGCTTAATACGCTCTTCGAATACAAGAAAGATGTTGTCTGATGCTCTCGTGACGATCAGAAATGAACGGTACGTCATACCTGTTAAGCAGGAGTACAGAAGCTCTTTCGGTGGAATGGTTCATGATCAATCATCTTCAGGTGCGACACTCTTCATCGAACCTCAGTCAGTAGTCTCGATCAATAATCAACTCAAAGAAGTGAAGGTAAAAGAAAAACAAGAAATTGAGCGTATTCTTACTGAGTTAACTGTAAAAGTGGCTGAATCAGCAGAAACACTAAGACATAATGTCGACATGTTAGCAGAGATCGATTTTATATTCGCTCGAGCACTATATGCAAATGAGCTCAAAGCAACAAAGCCTACCATGAATGATGAAGGGGCATTTGAGATTCGAAAAGGTCGACACCCGCTTCTTCCACAAGACGATGTTGTACCGATCTCAATAAAGCTTGGAGACGATTACTCTTCTCTCGTTATTACTGGACCCAATACAGGCGGGAAAACCGTTACCTTAAAAACAGCTGGTCTGTTAACGCTTATGGCTCAATCAGGTCTTCATATTCCTGCTGAAGAGAATTCTTCTATGTCTGTCTTCCAACATATATTCGCCGATATTGGTGATGAACAGTCGATTGAACAAAGCTTAAGTACGTTTTCTTCTCACATGACAAATATCGTTGGTATTCTTGAAAACCTCGATCACAATAGCCTTGTGTTGTTTGATGAGCTTGGTGCAGGTACGGATCCTCAAGAAGGTGCAGCACTGGCGATTTCTATTTTAGATTATGTTTACAATAGTGGCGCAAAAGTCATCGCTACTACTCACTATAGTGAACTAAAAGCTTATGCATACAACCGTGAAGGGGTTATGAATGCGAGTGTAGAATTTGACGTTGAAACGCTACGTCCTACATATCGGTTGCTAATTGGTGTTCCTGGAAGAAGTAATGCCTTTGAGATTTCAAGAAGACTTGGACTAATGGAAGTCATCATAGATGATGCTAGATCTCAAATATCAAGTGAAAGTAATAAAGTAGATAAAATGATTTCTTCACTTGAAGACAGTCAGAAGAAAGCAGAATCTGATCGCGAAAGCGCTGAAGTGATTCGTAAAGAAGCAGAAGCTTTGAAAAAAGACCTTGAAGCGCAGCTTGAAAAGTTCGAAAATCAACGAGAACGAATGTTAGAAGAAGCAGAAAGACAAGCAGCCGAAGAGGTTGATAAAGCAAAAGAGAAAGCGAAAAAAATCATAAACGACCTTCGCACATTCCAGAAAGGTTCTGTAAAAGAACATCAGTTGATCGATGCCCAAAAGCAGCTTGACGAAACGAAGCCAGAACTTAAGAAAACAAAACAGCCATCTAATAAGGCGCAGGTGAAATCTTACAAACCAGGTGATGAAGTAAACGTCATTAGTTTTAACCAGAAAGGGCATATCGTTGAGCAAGTTGGTAAAAACGAGTATCAAGTACAGCTTGGTATAATGAAAATGAATGTGAAAGCGAATGACCTTGAAAAGGTGAAATCGAAACCCGTAGTAGAGAGAAAGCCGCTTGTATCAGTGCGTGGCCGTGATAGCAGTGTGAAGACGGAGTTAGACTTAAGAGGAAAACGATACGAAGACGCTCAGGTGGAAGTAGAGCGCTATATTGATGATGCGCTTCTAGCTGGATATCATCAAGTTTCGATCATCCATGGTAAAGGCACTGGCGCTCTAAGGAAAGGCGTTCATGAATGGTTGAAACGTCACTCGCGTGTGAAGACACTGAGAATGGGTGGAATGAATGAAGGCGGTGGCGGCGTAACCGTCGTCGAACTGAAATAGGGAAAGGAAGCTCAGAGATGGATCAACTTTGGGATAGTGTAGCTTTTCAAACAGCAGCCAACTATAGTGTCGTCATCGTGTGTATGATTGTATTTCTCTCGGCTTTTGAATTTGTTACCTCTTATCGTAACTGGGAAGAGGTCAAGAACGGCAATTTAGCCGTTGCTCTAGCAACAGGTGGTAAGATCTTTGGAATTGCGAATATCTTTCGATTCTCGATCGAACACAACGATTCGCTAGTTACGATGATGGGGTGGGGGATATTCGGCTTCGTTTTATTATTGATCGGATACTTTACTTTTGAATTTTTAACTCCTAAATTTCGAATCGACGAAGAAATAAAACAAGATAACCGTGCTGTAGGGTTCATTTCGATGGTCATTTCAGTTGGACTTTCATTTGTCATTGGAGCAGGGATCAGTTAAGGGGAGAATGTAATGGAGACGTTATGGAAAGTATTAATGGTAGTTGCGGGGATCTTTTTTATCGCAGGTATCGTTTACTTACTTTATTTTGTGTAGTGAAGACAGGTGCAAACCTGTCTTTTAGCTTTGTTTGAAAAAAATTGATTATTATTGACTGGATAACTGCTAACAAATACATTCAAATCAATTTAACTTTCCAATTAGTGCTATTGAATTTTTCTTGGCTCTATATATCGTTATAATTTCTATTATATAAACCTTCATATAACGCTGATTGGAGCGGAAGGATGCTCGACTCCTGCGGGATCAGCGGGACGGGTCCACAGGAGCGTAAGCGACGAGGAAGCTCACCGCCCGCCCCGCGGAAAGCGAGCATCCTGGAGCGGAAATCTCGCTAAATTATTGAGAGATAACTCTTTATGTTTTCTCAACAGTCTAGATAGACAGGTGCAAACCTGTCTTTTTTTTATTTAAATAAGACAAGTTGTGACGTAAATTGCCAATCTATTCAAAAAAATCAAAAAAAGATAGGATATTTCCGTGTTTTTCATTATAATTATTTTATAGAGAGAATAGGGTTTGAAAGGAGAGTTGAAAGGGAGGTTGAAAATTAATGGAGAATAGTAGCGAAAAACCGTGGTTCTCGCATTATGATGAAGGTGTACCGCCCGCAATGGAGTACGATAACAAGCCTCTTCATCAGTACCTAAAAGATGCTGCTCAGAACTATCCAAATAAGAAGGCAGTTCATTTTTTAGGAAAAGAACTAACGTATCAAGAGCTTTTCGATCGTGCAAATCGATTAGCAAATTCTTTAAAGGCACATGGGCTTGAGAAGGGCGATCGAGTATCGATTATGCTGCCGAACTGTCCTCAAGCTGTTATTAGTTATTATGCAGTACTTATGGCAGGTGGAATTGTTGTTCAAACAAATCCGCTTTACATGGAACGAGAGCTCGAGCATCAACTAACAGATTCACAAGCATCGATTATCATCTGCTTAGACCTTGTATTACCGAAAGTATTAAAAGTTAGAGGAAAAACATCGTTAGAGCATGTAGTAGTCACGAAGATCAATGAGTACTTGCCGTTTCCGAAGAACTTGCTTTATCCTCTCGTCCAAAAGAAGAATAAGCAAGGTCCTATTGTCGAAATACCATTGAACGAAAGCATCCACACCTTTAACAGCTGGGTAAAAAATGGAAAATTAAAACAAATCGATCTAGACATCGACCCTAAAGAGGACTTGGCTTTGCTTCAATATACAGGTGGGACAACAGGTCTAGCAAAAGGAGTCATGTTGACTCACTACAACCTCGTAGTGAATACGATGCAAATGATTGTATGGAATCGAGATATTACTTATGGCGAAGAAAGAATAATGGGAGTACTACCTTTCTTCCACGTATATGGTATGACGTGTGTCATGAACTTTTCGATCATGTATGCCTCTAAGATGATTATCTTGCCTAAATTCGAACCGAGAGACACGTTGAATACGATCGACAAACAGAAACCAACCTTATTTCCAGGTGCCCCAACAATTTATATCTCACTACTGAATGAGCCTGATTTCGACAGCTATGACCTCTCTTCGATCAAATCATGTATTAGTGGATCAGCACCACTGCCGATCGAAGTACAACAGAAGTTTCAGCAAAAAATCAGCGGAAGACTCGTGGAGGGCTACGGATTAACAGAATCTTCGCCTGTTACACACGCCAATCCTATTTCAGATGGAAATGTTATCGGAAGTGTCGGGATGCCATGGCCGGATACCGATGCTAAGGTTGTGAAGCCTGACGGTGAGGAGGCTGAAGTTAAAGAAATTGGTGAACTAATCGTCAAGGGTCCTCAAGTGATGAAGGGATACTGGAATCGTCCTGATGAAACGGAAGCTGTCCTAAAAGACGGCTGGCTTTATACGGGAGATATGGCTTACCAAGATGAAAAGGGATACTTTTATATTGTGGATCGTAAGAAAGATATGATCATAGCTGGTGGTTTTAATATATATCCTCGAGAAGTAGAAGAAGTACTATATGAACATGAAGCTGTTCAAGAGGCGGTCATAATAGGAGTTCCTGATCCTTATCGTGGAGAAACCGTGAAAGCATTCGTTGTCCTGAAGAGTAATAGCAAATGTACTGAGGAAGAGCTTAATCAACATTGTAGGCGCTTTCTTGCAGCGTACAAGGTTCCCCATTTGTATGAATTTCGAGATGAGCTTCCAAAGACTACGGTTGGGAAAATCCTTCGCCGAGTACTCGTTGATGAAGAAAAAGAAAAAAGCCAATCGCTTTAGCGGTTGGTTTTCTTCTTTAAGAAACTAGTGAAGATGATTGAAAAATTAATTAGAAAAATTCGCACATTTCAGCTTATTATGATATGATGAACTTGCAATTATCCTTGTATTCAAATTGAGCGCTCGCTCAGAAATCCGATATTGACAGTACCTATCGTGTACCGCTACAATATAAATATGAATGAATGCTCATTCATTTTTGGTGGATGAGGTGTCGGATTAAGAATAAAGGAGAACTTGCTATGGTGGAAAAAGGGAAAAAGCGTGGCCCAAAGTATGACAAGATCATTGATGCTGCTGTAGTCGTAATTGCACAAAATGGTTACCATCAAGCGCAGGTTTCAAAAATAGCGCGTGAAGCCGGTGTAGCAGACGGTACGATCTACTTATATTTTAAGAATAAAGAAGATCTGCTTATCTCACTGTTTCAAAAAAAGATGGGAAGCTTCATCGATAAGATCGAAGCGCAGATAGCTGAGAAGAGCAATGCAGAAGAAAAGCTGTTAACGCTGATCGATATGCATTTCAGGCATCTTTCTTCCGATTACGAACTTGCAATTGTCACCCAGTTAGAATTAAGGCAAACGAACAAAGAGCTGCGTGCTCAAATCGGTGAAGTACTTAAGAAATACTTAACCTTAGTTGATCAGATTTTGATCGATGGCGTAAAGGCAGGCCTATTCATGGAAGAGCTTGATGTTCGACTCGCTAGGCAAATGATTTTTGGAACGCTTGATGAAACAGTGACCAATTGGGTTATGAAGGATCACAAGTTTGACTTAGAAGCACTTGCAAAGCCTATACATCATTTACTGATCAATGGCTTAAGCAAATAGATATGTGTCCCGGAAATTCCGGGACTGCTTAGGAAGGAGTGGGAAAGTGGAATTTTTAAAACTATCGAAAGAAAACAAGGTAGCGAACATTTCCTTAGAAAGACCACCAGCGAATGCAGTTGCTACAGATGTACTTAAAGAACTGACGCAAATACTTAATGATTTAGAGAATGATTCAGAAGCAAAAGTTATCTTGTTGACTGGAGAAGGCAGGTTTTTCTCTGCTGGAGCAGACATAAAAGAATTTACAACTGTTGATACCGAAGAAGGATTTGGAGAGCTCGGAGGCATTGGTCAAACGCTTTTCGATAAAATGGAAGCGTTCCCAAAACCGATCATCGCTGCCATTCATGGAGCTGCGCTCGGAGGAGGCCTTGAGCTTGCGATGGCTTGCCACATTCGCCTCGCAACGGAAAGTGCAAAACTTGGATTGCCAGAACTACAATTAGGACTTGTACCAGGCTTCGCAGGATCACAGCGCTTGCCTGAATTAGTAGGCAAAGCGAAAGCTGCTGAAATGCTTCTAACGAGTGAACCTATCACAGGACAAGAAGCTGCAAAACTAGGTTTGGTAAATCAAGTTTATTCTGAAGACGAACTCCTTCCTAAAGCGAAAGAATTGGCTGAGAAGATCGCTCAAAAAAGTGCTGTATCGATGAGGTATGCATTAGAGTTATTAACTTACTCTAAACCAGCTAAGTTCGATGAAGGAGTAGCGAAAGAAAAAGAGTACTTCGGTAAAGCCTTCGTATCTGAAGATGGGCAAGAAGGTATTCGTGCTTTCATTGAGAAGCGGAAGCCGAACTTTACTGATAAATAAAGATAATTATCTCAGGGAGGGTAAAAAGAAATGAACATATTCGTAATTATGAAGAGAACATTTGATACTGAAGAAAAAATTGTTATTGAGAATGGCAAGATCAGTGAAGAAGGCGTTGAGTTTATTATCAACCCTTACGACGAGTATGCGATTGAAGAAGCAATTCAACTTCGTGACGACCACGGCGGTGAAGTTACAGTCGTTAGTATCGGTAGTGAAGAAGTGGAGAAGGAGCTTCGAACTGCTCTCGCAATGGGTGCAGATAAAGCGGTTCTAATTAATAATGAAGAGCTTGATGAGAGCGACCAATATACAACAACTGCGCTATTAGCCGCTTATTTCGAAGATAAAGAGTACGACATCATCCTTGGTGGAAACGTCTCGAATGATAATAGTACTGGACAGATTGGCCCTCGCTTAGCAGAAAAGATGGGTATTCCTTATGTTACGACGATCACGAAGCTAGATATCGATGGTAGCACAGCTACAATCGAAAGAGATGTCGAGGGGGATGTGGAAATCGTTGAAGCGCAGCTTCCACTGCTTGTAACAGCTCAGCAGGGACTTAATGAACCACGTTATCCATCACTTCCTGGAATTATGAAGGCAAAGAAAAAGCCACTGGAAGAAATAGATTATGATGAACTAGACATCGATGAAGATGAAATCGGAGCAAAAACAGAAACGCTAGAGCGTTATTTACCACCTAAAAAAGAAGCTGGAAAAGTACTTGAAGGTGAAGTGGACGATCAAGTACAAGAACTAGTGAAATTACTTCGTCAGGAAGCGAAAGTTATATAGGAGGGGTTTACTATGGCCAAAAAAGTACTCGTAATTGCAGAAAGTCGTGAGAATGAACTTCGTAATGTATCGTTTGAAGCAATCGCAGCTGGGAAAGAAATCGCAGCGGGTGGAGAAGTAATCGCAGCGATAGCAGGCGAAAATGTAAGCGCATTAACAGATTCGTTGTTCCATTATGGAGCAGATCGTGTCATCAAAGCAGAGAATGAAAAGCTTTCAACTTACACAAGCGATGGGTATGGGCAAGTGTTCTTGCAGATCATCAACTCGATCGAACCTGATGCGATCCTCTTTCCACATACTTCGATGGGGAAAGATGTGGCACCAAAACTTGCTAGTAAATTAGATGCTGGCTTAATCTCAGATGCTACTGCAATTGAATTAGATGGTGAGGATATCGTGTTTACGCGTCCAATCTATTCTGGTAAAGCATTTGAGAAGAAAAAGGTAAAATCAGGTGTTATCCTTGCAACGATTCGTCCGAATAACATTTCGGCTCTTGATAAAGATGAGTCACGTTCAGGCGAAGTTTTCTCTGAAGAGGTAGAGATTAAAGATCTTCGTACAATCGTGAAAGAAGTCGTTCGCAAGTCTACTTCTGGAGTAGATCTATCAGAGGCAAAAGTGATTGTTGCTGGTGGCCGTGGTGTGAAGAGTGAAGACGGTTTCGAACCACTACAAGAACTTGCTGACGTACTCGGTGCTGCTGTAGGAGCATCTCGAGGAGCTTGTGACGCAGATTATTGCGATTACTCACTACAGATCGGGCAAACTGGTAAGGTCGTTACGCCAGACCTCTATATCGCGTGCGGTATATCGGGGGCAATCCAACACCTTGCTGGTATGTCTAACTCAAAAGTAATCGTTGCGATCAATAAAGATCCAGAAGCGAATATTTTTAACGTAGCAGATTATGGAATCGTTGGAGACCTGTTTGAAGTTGTTCCATTATTAACACAAGAATTCAAAAAAGTTCTCCAAACGAACTAAACAAAAAGCGAGCCGCGAGCTCGCTTTTTTACACGTTTTTTCTTCAGTAAATAGGGAAGAATGAGTGTGAGTCAAAAAAATGGAAACACGATGAGTATTAATGATATACTCAATCTGAGCCAATTGACGAATGTCAATATGGCAGAGCACATTGAGGCAACCGGCCTTTAACCTGGTATTCTCAAGTGATATTTGTTTAAGGAGGAAGATATAGAATGGCTATCGTACATGCGACAGATCAAAACTTTAACCAAGAAACAAGCGAAGGTCTTGTTCTTGCAGACTTTTGGGCACCATGGTGTGGACCTTGTAAGATGATCGCACCAGTTCTTGAAGAACTAGATGCTGAGATGACTGATGTGAAAGTGGTTAAAATCGACGTAGATGAGAACCAAGAAACGGCAAGCAAGTTTGGTGTAATGAGCATCCCAACACTTCTCGTTTTCAAGAACGGAGAAGTCGTTGATCAAGTGGTTGGCTTCCAACCGAAAGAAGCTCTAGCACAAACACTTTCAAAGCATCAATAAGCAATAATTATTAAGACCTCAATCCTAGAGATTGGGGTCTTTTTTGTATTTAAATCACAACGGTATTGACACTGATAATCGTTCTCGATATAATCTTCATGGATATCAAAGAACAGACAACGATGAAAAGGGGATTACATAATGAAAAGATCAATGATGCTATTCGCTTCTATTACACTTGCAGGAACTGTGCTCGTAGCATGCGGCAACGACTCAGAAAATGCCTCAAACACAAATGAGCAAACTCAAGAAGAATCAAGCAACTCTAACAATAACACGGAAGAGAATGCTTCAAGCGACATGTCAGTCGAAGAATCTGACTCCGTAAAACAAATCGAGGCTTATAAAGCCATAACGGAAGAACTAAATAAGATGAAAGAAGACAAAGAAGTAGATTGGGAAATGATCGACTCTACTTATTCCGATGAACTGAAAAGTGCAGTAAATGAAACTAGTAATGAAATCGATCAGTTTATCACAACAGGAATTGAAGCAGGTAAATCTGGCGAACTAGATATGAACGTTGCTCGTCAAATGATTGATAAAGGAACACAATCTTATTTCTATCAAAAGCAAAAATCACTTCATGCAGCTGTTATTGAAGCAAAAGATGCTGGTGAAGATGAAAAAGCGATGCTTCACTTTAACGAAATTAAAAAGCTAGCTGAGAATGTTTTCATTCCTACAGCAGAGAAACGTGATTCTTATTACGAGCTTGAGGGTGATTCAAGCATCGTACAAAATATTAATAACGGCTTAGACGCTCAAGAAGAAGCTTTAAATAATGGAGAAATGGATAACTTTGCAGTGTACAAGCAAGTTACTGACAAATCCACATATAAGAGCTACTACTTAGCAGCTAACTCTTACGCAGAAAAGATTGATCAAGCAGTTCAAGATGGTGAAACAGAAGATCTGAAGATCATGCAGGCAGAAGCTCTTGGATTCTACCAAGCGATTCAAGGTTCTCTATCTGGTGGAGATGAAGAAGCGGCGAATAAGTTAAGCGAACTATTCAATATTAGTGAAACTGATCCAAGTACGATTAAATCAGACGAAGTTTCTACTTTGTTCACGAAAGCATTCATGGGCAAAATCATGAGCTATCATGAAAAGGTTGCTGCTATGGCAGATGAAGGCAAACTTACAGATGGAAGAGAAGCGGCAATGGAAGCAAATGTCTTCATGAAAGCAATCGAGAAGCCATTGATGGAAACGCTCGGTGAAGAAGAAACGAACGCTCTTTATACAAAAGGGCAAGAGTGGTTTGAAGCCATTAGCAACGATAAAGCTGATGAAGCAGCAGAATTAAGCGATGAAATTGTGTCTACGCTAAAAAGTGTAGTAGAATAAAGAAAGACGAAATTGGCCGCTTAAAGCGGCCTTTTCTATTGTACATGAAAGTTAGGAATGTATAAGAGGAAGTTTCTCTTTTAGTTGAGTAGTAGGAGTGCAGAATATGAACGTATTGATTACTGGTGGAGCGGGTTTCATTGGAAGCCACTTAGCCAAAACTCTCATCAAAGAAAAACACAGCGTTACGGTCATCGACAATATGACTTCCTATTATGACGTAAAGAGGAAGGGGGATCATATTGACCAAGTGAAAAAGTTGGGAGACTTTACACTACATCAATTCGATTTATTAAATGAAGAGAAAACAATGAAGCATTTTAAGGAGCATTCCTATGATGCAGTCATTCATTTAGCAGCCCTTCCCGGAGTACAATATTCCCTTTCAAACCCACACGAATATATTGATCAAGATATAAAAACGACGGTAAATGTTTTAAAAGCGTCCGGTGAAACAGGCGTATCCCACTTTCTATTTGCGTCTTCCTCTTCTGTCTATGGCAATGCTGACAACGGTCCAGTGAAAGAAGAAGATGCTAATGGAAAAGTTTGTTCTCCATATGCCGCTGCGAAATACGGAGCTGAATCCTTTTGTCATGCTTATCAATCACTCTATGGATATAAGCTTTCTATTCTACGATTCTTTACTGTGTATGGACCTTGGGGAAGACCAGATATGGCGATTCCACTATTTATTAAAAAGTTTTTAAACGATCAACCTATTGAGATCTTTGGAAGAGAACAGTCTCGTGATTTCTCATTTATCGATGATATTGTGAAAGGTATCTCGTTGACCTTGAAAAGACAATCTAGTCAATCCGAGATATTTAACCTTGGAAGCGGAAGACCCGTATCATTAGATGAACTGATCACGATATTACAAGAGTATTTCCCAGATGGTAAACTGTTCGAACGGCCTCATCGAGCGGGAGATGTGAAGCATACGTGGAGCAACATAGCGAAAGCGCAAGAGATGCTCGGTTACACGCCTGAAGTAGGAATAAATGAAGGAATACGGAGAACGGTAGAATGGGCAAAAAACTACTACAGATAATTAAATGGTTAACTAGCTTATCGCTCGTTGTTTTGTTTGTTTTTCTATTCGTTAAAGTGTTTACATTTGAGGATTTAAGGCAAACCATCTTGGCTATTTTCAGCCATCCTACTCTCCTTGTACTCATGGTTGTAGGATATACGATTGCGTTTTTGTTACGTGCTTGGTGTTGGAGGATTCTTGTGAATCGGAATGTGCCATTCAACGTCTATCTATCAGGAATATTCTATAGTCTATTTTTTAACCACCTATTACCTTTTAAAGGTGGAGAAGCTGTAAGAGTGGGAGCCTTGGCACAACATCAGGATGTAAAATGGACGAAATCGTTATCTTCCGTAGTGTCGCTAAGGGCTTTGGACCTTCTGTGGCTTGGTTTATTCGCGATGGTTGGAGCGGGTGCTATTGGAATTCAGCTGAATTCCGTTATATTTCTTAGTGCTCTTGTAGCGATCGGTGTAGGAACTGTCTTTCTTTACTTCTTAGAAAAACACAACAAACTGCCTGTTTTCTTATCAACACAATGGAATGACTTCACCTCTCTAGTGAAGTCTAGATCAGGCTTGGTCATTATTTCGTTATCTGGCATCAGCTGGATCTTTGAGGGGATCGTCGTGTACGCTGTTGCGATTGTTGATATGGCATCGTTTAGCTATCTTAACGCAATGTGGGTGACAGCACTCTCTGTCGGATCTGGTGTTTTACAACTTGCACCAGGAGGACTCGCAACTTATGAAAGTGTGATGAGCCTGTCTTTGTATCGCTCTGGATTTCAGCTAGAAGATGCGTTTACGATCGCGATCATTACTCATGGATTTAAGTATTTATATTCCTTTGCTGCCGGTGCGGCAGCATTTTACATGTATCCTCTTAAAATGAAAAAATTGAAATCGTTTGTAAAGTCGAAAGGAGAAACAGAATGAAACAAGCTTCAGGTTTTGAGAAGGTTGCAGCAAGGTGCTGGAATCTTTTGAACGAAGGAAAGCCCTTCACTCCTATATTCGTAACGGGAACTTTATTGCTATTTTACATATCAGAGTGGTTTACAGTTTCATTTTGGAGTGGATTTTTATTTGGGTTAGGAGCGGTTCTCCCTCTTCTAGTTCTTTACTATCATTATGATTTTCCGCTTTTCTTGAGAAATTACTTATGGCTTCCCTTGATAGGTTTTTTAATAATCTTTGACCAATTTTCTCTAACAGCATCATTATTTGCAATAGCACTCTATTTCTTTTTTACGGTGTTTTTCTGGGGAACGTTATATTATCATCTCAGGATTGGAACGAGTTGGACGAACTTCACTCGATTTTGGAAATTGGTATTAAAGAATAGTGATTCTACAAGCGGAAATGCTCAGGAGCAGCTACCTAAAGTATTGTTGATCATAGGTATTTGGACTATGGTAACAGATTCATTTACCGGTTCTTCATTGTCCATCGAGTGGGACAAGTTGCTCATGTTGTACGGTGCAATCTTTCTGTTTAGCTTCATTTTACACAAATATTTATTTGACTGGAAACCAGCAATTAAACCGACCTATACAGAAGATGTAAAGACTTCTAACGATAAGAATGAAAAAGTGATCATGATTGTTATCGATGGGATGAGGAAGGAACGATTCCAAGAGGCGCAAACCCCTTTCTTGGATTCGCTGAAAAAGAGTGGTACTGAATATAGCCAGATGGAAACTGTTTATCCAGCAAGGACAGTAGTATGTTTTTCATCCATGATGACTGGAACGTATCCTTTCGAACATGGCATCAATTCAAACATGGTTTGGGGCCGTGGCGTAAAAGTCGAAACGATCTACGATTCGTTGCGAAAGGTGAATAAGAGCGGTAGACTACTCGGAATTGCTCATCTTGTTGATGCGATGGGAGATGACGTAGATACAGTAACGGCTGTGATGCATAATGATGTAGCCGATTCTAATATTATGGGTAGAGCTAGAGAGGTTATGAAAGAGAAGGATCCAGACTTTTTTACTGTCCAGCTTATTGGAACAGACCAAACTGGGCACTCAAGAGGTGTTCTTTACGATGAATATATTCAAAAGATAGAAGAAGCTGATCGCCTTGTTGAAGAATACGTAAATTGGTTGGATGAGAATGGTTATATGGAAAATACCACTTTAATCATATGTGCGGATCATGGGCAGGCTGATGGAATAGGAGGGCACGGACATCTTGACGAAGGAGAGCGATTCGTTCCTTTCTTTATGAATGGCCCTTCCATTAATGCAGGGAAAATAGTTGAGGACAAGCATAGTTTAACATCGGTAGCACCGACTGTTGCACATCTTCTTGGTGCACCTATTCCATCACATAGTAGAGGTGAAATTCTAACTGAAGCGTTCAACCACAGGAAGGAAGAGAAAGATTAATGAAACAACATGTTATTGTTTTCTTGCCAGCTCATAACGAGGAACAGGCTATAGGTGAAGTCATTCGCAAGATACCAAGAGACTTTCATAAGGACGTTAAGGTGAGTATTCTTGTCATTGATGATGGATCAACAGATCGAACGGTAGAAGTAGCAAAAGAAGCTGGTGCTGATCATATTTTTTCGAAAGAACATAACAAAGGTCTAGGAGCAGCGGTACGGACGGGACTTCAGCAATCTGTTGCTCTTGGTGCAGATATTGGCGTCATGTTAGATGCTGATAATGAATATCCTGCCTGGCAGTTGCCGGAATTATTGGCACCCCTGCTCGAAGGTGAATCAGACTATGTGATGGGGTCGAGATTTAAGGGAACGATTGACGGGATGCAACTTCATAGGAGGCTTGGGAATTACTTTTTCACGTTTCTCCAATCCATTTTATTACGAAAATGGATATATGATGGGCAGTCAGGGATGAGGGCATTTTCAAGACAAGCGATGGAAGAAGCAGAGATCATTCATGACTATAACTATGCACAAGTATTAACATTGAACCTAGTAAGAAAAGGGTTCCGCGTAACCGAAATACCGATCACGTATCAAGTTCGATCAACCGGTCAGTCCTATATAAAGTTTAAAGCGTATATGACTTCAGTACTTCCAGCGATTGCGAAGGAGATGTCAAGACCTGTTAAACGAGTACCTATTGATTACCATGCTCATCAAATCAAACCGATCGATTGGTCTCAATTACACACAGAAAAGCCATAATAAATGCATATCTGATATTGACTTCAATTCTGATAATCATTATCATTATCAATGAGGAGGATTCTCAATGAAAAAACACATCGCGCTCGTAGTACTCATCATCATGATTACATCTATGGTAACCTCTCCACTAAAAGCGTTAGCTTATTCATACGGTGATCCCACTGAAGAAAAAGTAGCTGAAGCGTATAGTGAGATGGTAGCAAAGCTTAATGAATCTCCTCCAAACTATGATAAAGCAAGTGAGATATTTGCTACTGTTGAAGAAGAAATTCAATTACATATGGGTGACGACGCAGTTAGCGTTATAAAGTCCGCCCTTGAAAATGAAGATAAAGAAGAAGTTATTACGAACATGCAGAAAATACTCGTCCTGAATATCTCTAGGCGTCTTGAGAACGTGGAGAACAACTTCGAAGAATATGATACGACTCGAAAGCTGGTAGGGAAGGCTGATGCAACTTACAAGAAGCTTTCTCCTGTCGTAAAGCAAAAAAACGAAGAAGTGGATCGCGAGATTAAGAGCGATTTTGAAACCATATTGAATTCGCTTGGGAATCCTGGTTTGTTCGGAGTAGGAGAAAAAGAATCTGATAAAGATCAATTTATCGAGAGTAAAGAGAAAGTCCTTAACGCGCTACAAGATCAATTTAACATGGAGTCAGTCGAGATTGGGCATTTTGGTAAAAGCGCTACCGATGATACGAATGACAATGGTAAAACTGAGTGGACCGACCTTAGTCAACTATCCAATTGGTTACCGATTGTATTGATTGTAATCGTGATTGCAGGCGTTGTGATTTACACAACTAGAAAGCGTCGCCGTTCGTAAAGAACGTAGAAAGGGGAAAAGTAAATGGAAATTCAGGCATTGCTGATCATGTTCAGAGAAGTACTTGAAGCCCTTCTCATCATAGGAATCATCACAACATATATGAAACGAATGGGACAACGTCAATACAACAAATTTGTTTGGCTAGGCGCAGGACTTGCAGTGGTTGCAAGCATGGGTGTCGCCATGTTGTTTCAGGTAGTCTTCACTGGATTTGCTGCAATGGGAAGTGAAATGTACCTGAAGATCGCCATTATGCTGATCTCCTCAGTATTACTGACCCAAATGGTGTTTTGGATGGCTGAGCATAGCCGGGACATCAAAAGCAAGACTGAAGGAAAAATGACGAAGTATATAACGACAGGAAATATTATTGGTATGGTCATTCATTCGTTCCTCGTTGTTTTACGAGAAGGCATCGAAACGGTCTTCTTCTTCGCTGCGATTACAGGCGGAGACATTGGGAAAGGGTTTGAAGGTTGGGGAGCCATTACAGGAGTATTAGTGGCTGCTGTTGTATCATATCTCTTCTTTAAAGGTACGATGCGTATCCCGCTCAAATCTTTCTTTAAAGTAACAGGAATCTTTATCGTCCTCATCGCTGGAGGGTTACTAGTTCAAGGTATCTCCATGATGCAAGATATCAGAATGATTGGAAGTGTCATGCCTCATGTTTATGACTTAACATGGTTTTTGCCTGAACATCCGATCGATTATGCTCATTATGTACGTGATAACGGCGTTGCCCCTCTATTATCTGGCGACATCGGTATTTTCTTCAAGGCACTGTTTGGATATTCTTCCATGCCTTCAATAGAAGAAATTGTAGCGTACATCGGTTACTTTGCTGTGATCTATCTTCTCGTTACGACAAAGAAAGCACCTGCAAAAGCTGAATCAGCTAAAGAAGAAAAATCAGCTATGTTCAAGGCAAACAAAATGAATGAAACTGCTGTAAAATAAACAATTAAGGAATACAAGGCGATGAGTCGCCTTGTATTTTTTGTACATGAGAATGACCGGGACAGGTTTCTAAAGGATGATCATGATGAATATAAAAAAGCTATCGCTAAACGCATTATTTAAAACGTTAATCCTATTGGTAAGTATCACTAGCATAGTTCTCATTAGTTTGTGGAGGTTTCATTATGCGATTGACCTTCCACGATCTTGGGATCAAGTCGACTTTGCTCTAGCTTTAAGCAGATTCGACTTATATGCCATGCAGCCTCATTTCCCGGGTTATCCCTATTTTGTTTTAGGGGGAATGGTCATTCACAAGTGGATTGGCAATCCCTCGTTAGCTTTATCAACATTTAATAGTCTAATTTTATTGTCTAGTTCGATCCCTCTCTATTTCTTAAGCCGCAATACCCTTTCAAAAACGATCAGCGTACTGATCGTTGGTGTACTTCAGTCGATGGTTTTCTTGAACGTAATGTCGATACAGCCGATGAGTGAAGCAGCCGCAGTTGGGATTCTATGGTGGTACATCTGGGGTTTACATGTTGCGTTCCAACATAAAGCGTCTTCATTCGTTTTGTTAGTACCCTCATTTTTATTAAGCATTTTACTAGGAATTCGATTATCTTATCTACCATTTGGAGTCGGGTTAATCCTTCTCCTAATAAGTAAGAGATCTAGCTATACATCTAACAAAAAATATGCTTTGTTTATCAGTGTTCATCTTTTTATTGCGATTTGTTTTCAGCTTATTTGGGTTGCAGGTTTAGCTGCTTCAGAAGGAGGAATCACTGCATTCTTAGAACTAGCACTTGGATTTTCCTCCGGACATTTCCAAGAATGGGGAGGTAGTGCTGTATCGACAACTTCTCCACTATGGATAAGAAGCTACGAACTCGTCGTAACCAATATAGGCTGGGTTGGACTTGCAGGACAAAGGCTCTACATTGCAGCGATGATTACTATTATGATAATTGGCTTCTTTCTATTATTGAACAAAGTTAGAAGACAAAACATCACCCCGTTTCAATGGACATATGGAATCATGTTTGCTCTATACTTCTTGTGGGCATTGTTTGCGCAGAATATTGACAAACCAAGACACATCCTCCCATTACCTGGAATGGTTTTGTTTGCGCTATTATTAGTCACTACTAAGTATTCAGAAGGTTTCAGAACACATCTAGTGAAGCTTGGTTTGGTGATGTTGCTACTCTTTCAATCTTTTGGAACGTTCACAATGATGAGAGAAGCTCAGCACCCCGCTGCTGTCCATCAGTTGAGTAGTTTTCTCTCGGAAATAGAAGAGCCTATCATGGTGTATACCTGGGAGGAAACAAGGGTAATGGATTATCTGGACGTTCAGTATGAACATGACCGTGTATACACGTATGAAACCTTCCTGTCAGAAATACCTTATTACGATGAGAGAAGAATATTTTTAACGGATCGTGTCGTGAAGGGATTTGAACAGCAAGGGGCACCGATAAGAAAATCGGTCACAAAGGTCGGAGCATATTATTCCAATAAGATGTACGATCCTGTCTATCACGAAATTGTTTTGTACGAGTATAAGCGATAGGCATTATGATACAATAGGGGAACATAGATGCGCCTTGAATGGGTAGAGAGGTGAGATAGCGTGGAACAATTTTTGAAAAATAAGCTAGCTGTTTTACCCGATCAGCCTGGCTGTTATTTGATGAAAGATCGTCAAGGAACGATTATTTATGTTGGAAAGGCGAAGGTGCTTAAGAACAGAGTGCGTTCCTATTTTTCAGGAGCACATGATGGTAAGACGCAGCGGCTAGTTGGAGAGATTCGCGACTTCGAATATATCGTTACTTCAACTGATTTAGAAGCACTTATCCTTGAACTAAATTTAATAAAGAAACATGATCCGAAATATAATGTGATGCTGAAAGATGATAAAAGCTATCCATATATTAAGATTACGGCTGAGGAACAACCTCGACTCATCACGACAAGGAAAATAAAGAAAGACAAAGGTAAGTACTTTGGTCCATATCCGAATGCTTATGCTGCAAGTGCTACAAAGAAATTGCTCGATCGCATCTATCCGCTAAGAAAGTGCCGGAAGATGCCAGATCGAGTCTGTTTGTATTACCATATCGGCCAATGTCTTGCGCCTTGTGTAAAAGAAGTTACGAAAGAGCAGAACAAAGAAATGATCGACGGAATCACGAAGTTTTTAAATGGTGGTCACCAGGAGGTCAAACAAGATTTAGAACGTAAGATGGTGAGCGCTTCTGAAAACTTGGATTTTGAGCGTGCAAAGGAATACCGTGATCTCATGTACCATATTGAGAAAGTGATGGAAGCTCAAACGATTCAAACGAACGATGGCCTCGATCGTGATATCTTTGGGTATAGTTTTGATAAAGGCTGGATGTGTGTTCAAGTCTTTTTTGTACGTCAGGGCAAACTCATAGAACGAGATGTATCGCTCTTTCCGTTCTATAATGAACCTGAGGAGGACTTTTTAACATACCTTGGTCAGTTCTATCTACAGAAGAATCACCCTAAGCCTAAGGAGATCCTTTTACCTAATACAATCGATGCTCAATTAGCAGAAGATCTTCTTCATATTCCGGTTCATCAGCCGAAAAGAGGGAAGAAGAAAGAGCTAGTTGAATTGACGATAAAAAATGCTAATATCGCACTCAATGAAAAGTTTTCTCTGATTGAGCGAGATGAGAAGAGGACAATCAATGCGGTTGAGAATCTTGGTGAACAATTAGGAATAGAAGCACCTCTTCGAATAGAGGCCTTCGATAATTCGAATATTCAAGGAACAAACCCTGTTTCAGCGATGGTTGTGTTTTTAGATGGTAAACCGAAGAAGAACGAATATCGAAAATACAAGATAAAAACAGTAGAAGGTCCAAACGATGTTGGCTCGATGAAAGAGGTCGTTAGGAGAAGATACACAAGGTTACTTAAAGAAAACGGGCCACTCCCAGATTTAATTATTATCGATGGCGGCATCGCTCAGATTCAAGCATCTAAAGACGTTTTAGAAAATGAGCTTGGTCTAGATATTCCGGTTTGTTCGTTAACCAAAGATGAGAAGCACCGAACATCCCACTTATTGATCGGAGACCCTCCAGAGGATGTTTACCTTCCTAGAAATAGTCAGGAGTTCTATTTACTACAGAGAATTCAGGATGAAGTCCATCGTTTTGCGATATCGTTCCATCGTCAGCTCCGTGGAAAATCGATGCTGAAATCTAGTTTAGATGAAGTCCCCGGTATCGGACAGAAGCGTAAAAAGAAACTCTTAAATTATTTTGGATCGATCAAGAAAATGAAGGAAGCTGGCGTAGATGGTCTACAAGAAGCTGGTTTACCGAAGAATGTTGCTGAAGAATTGATGGCTCGTTTCAAGCAAAAAGAAAATTAATTGTGAAATTGTATTGCGGCGTATCTCATAGTTCGTTATAATAGTGAAAATTTAATAGTTCCACACTTCGATAAATTGAAGTGATGGTAGAGGCGCAAAAACCATCAGTAAACTCAACTGAGAGTGATAAGACTTGTTGACGTGAGTTGAAAGGGGAATTTGCCGAAGCGAATAGGTGCTTATTCACCTTTAGCTGGACCTGCATTGAAGAAGTGCAGAGCTGTCATTCAATTCCTTCCCGGGGGTTGAATGGAGAACTATCTCACACAGGGACGTTTTCTTGAATTACGAAAACAACAGTGAGGTTTTTCTCATTGTTGTTTTTTTGTATATAGAGAGAGCCTAAATTACTTATTCAAGAAACTAATTGTGAGTGAGAAATACAGTTATAGAGTGGAAAGGATGGAGAGAGTGGGACTTCGAGTAATGAAATTTGGTGGAACATCTGTTGGAGATGTTGAGAAAGTAAAGAACGTCGCATTGAGGCTTGCTGAAGCAGTTGATGCAGGGGATGAAGTTGTAGCAGTTGTTTCTGCTATGGGGAAAACCACAGATGAACTAGTGGGATTATCAAAAAGCATCACAAACAATCCCTCCAAAAGAGAACTAGATATGCTGCTTACAACTGGAGAGCAAGTAACAACCGCTCTTCTTGCAATGGCGCTTCATGAGAAGGGTTACGAAGCCGTTTCACTTACAGGGTGGCAAGCAGGACTTAAAACAGAATCTGTCCATGGAAACGCGAGGATTTTGGATATTGATGCCAAAAGGATGAATCAGCATCTTGCAGAAGGAAAGATTGTCATCGTTGCTGGCTTCCAGGGTCTTTCTGACACAGATGACATCGCGACATTGGGGAGAGGTGGATCCGACACCACTGCTGTTGCAATCGGAGCTGCACTGAAAGCAGAGCGATGTGAAATCTACACAGATGTAGATGGGGTTTACACAACAGACCCAAGATACGTTAAAGGCGCACGCAAACTGTCAACGATTTCATATGACGAAATGCTCGAATTGGCAAACCTTGGTGCAGGGGTTCTTCATCCTAGAGCGGTAGAGTTCGCAAAAAATTACAATATTCCACTTGAGGTACGCTCAAGTTTTACAAACGAAGTAGGAACCATAATTGAGGAGGTCGCATCCATGGAACAAAATTTGGTAGTGAGAGGGCTTGCGTTTGAAAGCAATGTGACAAAAATAACGATATCTGGTCTTCCGAATGAGATCACGACACTTCCATCGTTGTTTTCATCACTTGCATCAAATGGTATTAATGTAGATATCATCATTCAGAGTACAAGCGAGAAAAATACGACTAGTATATCGTTCTCGATCGAAACAGCTTCACTTGATTTAACGTTAGATGTTTTGCGTCGCCTTGAAGTCAAACTACCATATGAAAACATTTTCTATGAGTCTGGACTGTCGAAAGTTTCTATCGTTGGTTCAGGTATGATTTCAAATCCTGGTGTAGCTGCACAGATGTTTGAAGTTCTTGCTGAACATGATGTTGAGATCAAAATGGTAAGCACCTCTGAAATTAAGGTATCTACAATCGTACCTGAGGATAAGATGATCTATGCGATCGAGACATTACACGATCAATTCCAATTGGATGAAAGAACACCTGTTAAGCAGTTATAAAAAAATAAGGAGGCCACCTTGGCCTCCCTTTTTGCAATCATGATTCGATTTTATCTTTTGGATCCCATTTGATTGTGATTTGGATTTCGTTTTTCTTACTCGTTTCATAAGCTTCCGTTATGCACTGCAGCATGTATTGAAATTGTTCAGCAAGAAAACCAGCTTCTAACTGATAACAATCATTTCGACTAGTTTTTTTTCTTTCTTCTATTAATGGTGACTGAAGTAAGTAAGAGACCTCATTCTTTTTTTCTTGTGCGATGGTTAGAGCACCCCATCCTGCATCTTTAAAAAATTGCTCGATTTCTTCTCTTGTAGATAGAGGGAATTTCCTTGCGATATCTTTACCAGTCCAATAAAGGATGTTCGCTTGTTCAGTCCCTAATAGCTCAGGAAGAAGAACTTCTCTAAAAAGCTCATATCCAAAAGCTGTTGTGGTTACTTCATGACTATAATCGATGGTATTCGTGCGCTTTTTAAACATAAACTCCTCCAATTCGTCTCATATCATTATAACGGTTTGGAAGCGATTCCTCCATACATACAGGAAAAGAGAGGAATAATATCCTAGCAAATTTCATCTAGGAATTTAGAAAACTCAAAATGTACGCGTTTTCTTGACGCTCCTAAATGATGGGAGTACAATGAATATGTCACATATAAATCGACAGAAAGCGATGATTTCTGTGCATGCAAAGGCTTTTATAGTAGAATATGCAGTGGCAGATGGTAGCTTAACAACTTAAAAGGGGGACACACAAAACATGGCCGCAAGTCGAGACTTTGTCAGCCGAAAATTGCATTCGCTTCTAGGAGTAATTCCACTGGGACTCTATGTTACGCAGCATCTAACAGTAAACCACTTCGCAACGAGAGGTCCAGAGGCATTTAACGAAGCTGCTCATTTCATGGAATCTTTACCTTTCAGGTATTTCCTTGAAATCTTTGTTATTTTCTTACCGCTATTATTCCATGCGATTTATGGTGTTTATATCGCATTTCAATCCAAGAATAATGTAAGTAGATATGGCTATCTACGAAATTGGATGTTTTATATGCAGCGGATCTCAGGAATAATTGTTTTAATTTTCGTAACCTGGCATGTATGGCAAACTAGAATTCAGGCTGCGATGGGTGCAGAAGTTAACTATCAGATGATGGTGGACATACTAGCTAATCCTTGGATGTTGATCTTCTACATCGTTGGAGTAATTGGAACGGTATTCCACTTTGCGAATGGTCTATGGTCCTTCTTCGTAAGCTGGGGCTTTACAGTAACACCGAAATCTCAGCGTGCAATGACATATGTAACAATGGCTATCTTTCTTGCTCTTTCAGTCGTTGGTATACGCGCGATTTTCGCATTTGTTTAAGCAACAAACGAACTGTCTTCACCACCATACTGAAAGGGTACATATCCTTCAGTAAGAGCTAGCATTTAAGGGGGAACCGTTCTTATGAGTAATGGTAAAATTATTGTAGTCGGAGGCGGATTAGCCGGTTTAATGGCTACTATTAAAGCCGCTGAAGCTGGAGTTAGTGTCGATCTCATTTCAATCGTTCCGGTTAAACGTTCTCACTCTGTTTGTGCACAGGGTGGAATTAACGGAGCTGTTAATACAAAAGGAGAGGGAGACTCTCCTTGGGAACATTTCGATGATACTGTCTACGGAGGAGATTTCCTAGCGAACCAACCTCCTGTTAAGGCGATGTGTGATGCAGCGCCTGGAATCATCCACTTGATGGACCGCATGGGCGTTATGTTCAACAGAACACCTGAAGGACTTCTTGACTTTCGTCGCTTTGGTGGTACGCAGCATCACCGTACTGCTTTTGCGGGTGCAACGACAGGTCAACAACTACTTTATGCGCTTGATGAGCAGGTTCGTCGCCATGAAGTAGCCGGCCTTGTTAATAAATACGAAGGCTGGGAATTCTTATCTGCTATTATCGATGACAGCGGTGTGTGTCGCGGAATGGTTGGTGAAAACCTAACGACTTCCGAGATTAGAAGCTTTAAAGCTGATGCAGTTATCATGGCTACTGGTGGTCCGGGAATCATTTTTGGTAAGAGTACAAACTCTGTCATCAATACTGGTTCTGCTGCTGGAGCTCTTTACCAGCAGGGTGCGATCTACTCGAATGGTGAATTCATTCAAATCCATCCAACAGCGATCCCAGGAGATGACAAACTCCGTCTTATGAGTGAGTCTGCTCGTGGTGAGGGTGGACGAGTATGGACATACAAAGATGGTAAACCATGGTACTTCCTTGAAGAGAAGTATCCTGCATACGGAAACCTCGTACCTCGAGACATTGCAACAAGGGAGATTTTTGACGTATGTGTACGTCAGAAACTAGGAATCAACGGGGAGAACATGGTATATCTAGATCTCTCACATAAAGACTCGAAAGAGCTTGATATTAAGCTCGGTGGAATTATCGAGATCTATGAAAAGTTCATGGGGGATGACCCTAGAAAAGTCCCTATGAAAATATTCCCTGCAGTTCACTATTCAATGGGTGGCCTATGGGTAGATTTCAATCAACAAACGAATATCCCAGGTCTGTTTGCTGCTGGAGAGTGTGATTATTCACAGCATGGCGGAAACCGTCTTGGTGCTAACTCGTTGCTTTCTTCTATTTACGGAGGAATGGTAGCTGGACCAAATGCAGTGGAATATATCAATGGTCTTGAGAACACAGTTGAAGATATGCCTTCTTCTCTATTTGAAAGTCATCAACAAGAAGAACAGTCCAAGCAAGATGCGATCTTGAAGATGGATGGAACTGAGAATGCTTACCAGATTCATAAAGAACTTGGTGAATGGATGACTGCAAACGTAACGGTAGTTAGAGATAACGAGAAGCTATTAGAGACGGATAACAAGATCCAAGAATTGATGGAGCGTTACGAGAACATCAATATTAATGATACATCCAAGTGGAGTAACCAGGGAGCTTCTTTCACTCGTCAGCTTTCAAACATGCTTCAGCTTGCACGTGTCATTACTCAAGGTGCATACAACCGTAATGAGAGCCGTGGAGCGCATTATAAACCAGAATTCCCAGATCGTAATGATGAAGAGTGGCTGAAGACTACGATGGCGAAATACGATGCAGCTAACAACAAACCAGAATTTTATTACGAAGAAGTTGATACATCATTAATTAAACCTCGTAAGCGCGATTATTCGAAGAAGAAAGCGGGGGCTAAATAATGAGTGAAGAACGTACAATTACTCTCAAAATAAAAAGACAAGATGGACCTGAGTCCGCATCATATGAGGAAACGTTTACGATTCCTTACCGTCAAAACATGAACGTTATCTCAGCATTAATGGAGATTAGACGTAATCCTGTTAATGCAAAGGGCGAGAATACTACTCCAGTTGTGTGGGAGATGGGATGTCTTGAAGAGGTTTGTGGAGCATGCTCAATGGTTATCAACGGAAAGCCTCGTCAATCATGTACTGCTCTTGTAGATCGTTTAGAACAGCCGATTCGCCTTGAGCCTATGACGACATTCCCCGTCATCAGAGACTTAGCTGTTGATCGTAGTAGAATGTTCGATGCGCTTAAGAAAGTGAAGGCATGGATTCCAATCGATGGTACTCATGATCTTGGTCCTGGTCCACGTATGCCTGAGAACAAAAGGCAGTGGGCATATGAACTTTCTAAGTGTATGACTTGTGGCGTTTGCCTTGAAGCATGTCCTAACGTGAACAGCCGCTCAGAATTTATTGGGCCAGCTGCGGTTTCTCAAGTTCGCTTGTTCAATTCCCATCCAACCGGTGAAATGAACAAAGAGGAGCGCCTTGAAGGGTTAATGGACGAAGGCGGATTAGCCAACTGTGGAAACTCACAGAACTGTGTGCAATCTTGTCCTAAAGGTATTCCATTAACAACTTCGATTGCTGCTATGAATAGAGCAACTTCTCTTCAAACTTTCAAAAACTTCTTCGGAAGTGACCGATAAATAAGTGTAAAAGGATCCCATTTTGGGATCCTTTTTATTTCGAGCCGTGTAAAACGAAATATTTCTCAGGAAATGACTAAGAATGAAGAAGCCTGTCGGTAGAATTTTTGTCCTTCACATCAAGAAAGTGTTCTAAATTATGTAACACGTCTGTCAAAAAAACATATAGTGTATGGACTATATTAATTTTGATGAAGTTGCTTTGTTGCCCTATCGAGGAGGGTGGAATGTTGAAAGGGAACCACTACCGACCGAAGCCGCTTTTAACTAAACGAGAAAGAGAAGTATTTGAACTGCTTGTTCAAGACAAAACAACGAGGGAAATTGCAGAAGAATTGTTTATTAGTGAGAAAACAGTTCGGAACCATATTTCCAACACGATGCAAAAGCTTGGGGTTAAGGGGCGTTCCCAGGCAGTAGTCGAATTACTCCGTCTGGGAGAATTAGAGATATAGAAATACCGGCTTGTAATGAGCCGGTCTTTTTATTGACCGATCGTGAAAACAAGTGCTCGTGGAAGGTTTTCTCATTGACGTTCCATCAGTTATTTACTATTATTAATACGTTCATAGTTATAAATTGAAACCGGTTTAATGAGGGGAACTTGAACATGAGGGGTCCATTTGAAATAAAAAAAGTTTTAAATAATAATGTTGTCATTGCGATAACAGAGCAAAATGAAGAGGTTGTGCTCACTGGTAAAGGAATTGGCTTCAACCAGAAGCATGGTGAAAAACTTGATGATACGAAAGTAGACAAGTTTTTTGTACTTGCTAACAAAAATGAGCAGGAGCAGTACAAGCTCCTTTTATCTGATGTGCCAGAAGCCTTCATTGGTGTCATGAATGATGCCATTTCACTTATTGAAGCTAACCTAGGCGCAGACTTAGATGAGCACATACATGTTGCGTTAACCGATCACCTATCTTTTGCGATTAAAAGACTTCGTCAGGGATTAGATGTGAAAAATCCTTTCTTAGTTGAAACACAAACGATGTATCCGAAAGAATACTCAGTTGCAGAAAAAGTGATTCAGCTTTTAAAGAGTAAGCTTAACATTGATCTACCTGAAGGTGAGGTAGGATTCGTTGCCTTACACATTCATAGCGCGATTACGAATAGAAGCCTTTCTACTTTGAATAAATACTCAGCACTTATCAACTTGCTCGTTTCCGTAATAGAAGATTCCCTCTCACTACAAATCAGTAGGACTGGAATCGATTATTTGCGGCTGGTTCGACATCTTAGACATGCGATCGATCGCAGTGAACAAGATCTTCCTGTTGAAGCACATGAAAGACTAGAAAAAGTGTTGAAGGAAGAATATCCGCTGTGTTACAATATTGCATGGAAGTTGATTAAGATCATGCAACGGGAATTGAGCACATCTTTTCCTGACGCAGAAGCTGTATACTTAACGATGCACTTGCAAAGGCTTTCTCCTAAATAAATGAATAAACGGTACACGTGTTACTGATACGATCAGGCATGAGTGGAACCGGTATGACTACAACTGATTGGGGTATAGTATATCCTGATTGGCTTGTTATACCTTCTACTCATGCCTTTTTTGTTTTAAATATGATTTATTTGGGGATTAAAAAAGGAGGATAAAAAATGTTTAAACAAGCGTTTGGTGTTTTACAGCGAGTTGGTAAAGCACTTATGTTACCGGTTGCAATTTTACCTGCTGCTGGTTTGTTACTTGGTTTTGGTAACGCATTCCAAAACCCTACATTGCTTGAAAAGCTGCCGTTCCTTTCGGCAGAGTGGTTCCAGCTCCTTGCTACAGTAATGGAAGAAGCTGGCGGAATTGTTTTTGCTAACCTTGCACTATTGTTCGCTGTAGGGGTAGCGATTGGATTGTCAGATGGAGACGGTGTTGCAGGACTAGCTGCGATCGTTGGATTCTTAGTTATGAACATCACGATGGGAGTTCTAGAGGGAGTTTCTCCAGATCAAGTTGCAGATAGTGCTTCCTATGCGAATGTTCTCGGAATACCTACTCTACAAACCGGTGTGTTTGGTGGTATCATCGTCGGTATTCTTGCCTCATTTATGTATAAAAGGTATTATAATATTCAACTTCCGCAATACCTTGGTTTCTTTGCCGGCAAACGATTTGTTCCGATTGCTACAGCTGTATCATCCTTAATCCTTGGAATCATCATGCTGTTTGTTTGGCCACCGATTCAATCAGGATTAAATGCGTTTTCACATAATATGCTTGATGCTAACCCTGCTCTTGCTGCATTTGTTTTCGGTGTTATCGAGCGTTCACTTATTCCATTCGGATTGCACCACATCTTCTATTCACCATTCTGGTTTGAGTTTGGTCAATATATAAACGATGCTGGTGAAATTATCCGAGGTGACCAAAAGATCTTCTTCGAACAACTTAAAGACGGAGCAGAACTTACTGCAGGTACATTTATGACTGGTAAGTTTCCATTCATGATGTTTGGTCTACCGGCCGCTGCACTTGCAATTTACCATGAAGCACGTCCAGAAAAGAAAGCGGTTGTTGCTGGTATCATGGGGTCTGCAGCTCTAACATCGTTCCTTACAGGTATTACTGAACCTATCGAATTTTCATTCTTGTTCGTAGCACCAGTTCTATTTGGAATTCATGCAATTTTTGCAGGTCTTTCCTTTATGACAATGGAGTTGCTAAATGTTAAAATTGGTATGACCTTCTCAGGAGGTGTTATCGATTACCTTCTATTTGGTGTAATACAAGGTAGAACAGCATGGTGGCTTGTAATTCCTGTAGGTCTGGTCTTTGCGGTTATTTATTACTTTGGTTTCAGATTTGCGATTCGTAAGTTTAACCTTATGACGCCTGGTCGCGAAGAAGATGAGGAAGATGAGATTGCTGATGACGGTCAAGAGGATACAGCACTTGCCTATAATGTGCTAACTGCTCTTGGCGGAGAAAGCAATATTACAAATCTTGATGCATGTATCACTCGACTTCGTGTATCGGTTGCGGACAAAGGTGAAGTAGATAAAAATCGCTTAAAACGTCTTGGAGCTTCTGGTGTCATGGAAGTAGGGAACAACATCCAAGCGATCTTCGGAACACAGTCTGATGGACTGAAAGGGCAGATTCAAGATATTATAAGTGGAAAGACTCCGAAGCCTATTAAGGAAGAGCAAAAAGAAGAAAAACCTCAGAAAGAAAAAACTGGTGAAGATCATCTAATCGCTCCGATCGAGGGTAAGATCTTGCCGATCACTGAGGTTCCTGACCAGGTATTCTCTGGTAAAATGATGGGTGATGGTTTCGCAATCGAACCGACTGATGGATTAATTGTTGCTCCTGTTGATGGTAAGATAATCAATGTATTCCCAACGAAACATGCGATTGGAATCGAATCGACTAACGGTCGTGAAATTTTAATCCACGTAGGAATAGATACTGTTAATCTAAAAGGAGAAGGATTCGAGGTATTCGTTAGCGAAGGTGATGAGATTAAGCAAGGTCAAAAGCTTATGAAAGTAGATCTTGGTTATATTAAAGAACATGCGACATCAACGATTACACCAATTGTTTTCACGAACCTTGAAGAGGGAGAGAAAATCGACCTTGCAAAAGAAGGAACGGTTTCTCGTGAAGATAAAGAGATCATCACAATTTCTAAATAACATACTATTAATTTGAAAGAGGGATTTTATTATGGCAGAGAAAAACTTTACAGTAACAAGTGAATCAGGAATCCACGCTCGTCCAGCAACAGCTTTAGTTAACAAAGCTGGTCAATATAGTTCAGATGTAACGCTTGAGTATAACGGAAAATCTGTAAACCTTAAGTCCATCATGGGCGTAATGAGCCTTGGAATCCAACAAAACTCAGAAATCACAATCAAAGCAGAAGGATCAGATGCTGATGAAGCGATTTCTGGATTGACTGAAGTTATGGACTCTGAAGGTCTGGGTAACTAATGTCTAAACAATTAACTGGTATTGGCGCATCAGCAGGAATTGCGATTGCTAAAGCATTTGTACTTGAAAATCCTGCACTGGAAATTGAAGAGAAATCAATCAATGATGTAGATGCTGAGCTCGATCGCTTTAACGGTGCTGTTAGCATCGCAAAAGAAGAGCTTGAAGCAATTAAAAACCATGCCAATGAACAACTTGGAGAAGATAAAGCAGCAATCTTTGCTGCTCATCTTCTCGTTTTATCTGATCCTGAGTTGTTGAATGCTGTTAAAGACAAAGTAACGAATGAAAAAGTTAACGCTGAAAGTGCGATGAATGAAGTATCGAATATGTTTATTTCGATGTTTGAGAACATGGATAATGAATATATGAAAGAACGTGCTGCAGATATTCGTGACGTTTCTAAGCGTGTACTCGCTCACTTGCTTGGTGTTACATTTACAACTCCAGCAAGTATTACTGAAGAAGTCATCGTGCTTGCTGAAGATTTAACTCCTTCAGATACTGCACAGCTGAACAAGCAGTACGTGAAAGGTTTTGCTACTGATATTGGTGGTCGAACGTCTCACTCAGCAATTATGGCGCGTTCGATGGAAATTCCAGCTGTCGTTGGTACTAAATCAGTTACTTCTGAAGAAATCGAAGGCAAGACTGTTATAATCGATGGCATTGATGGCAAAGTAATCATTGGGGCAACAGACGAAGAGGTTGCTTCTTATACAAAGAAACAAGAAGAATACGAAACTAAGAAACAAGAATGGGCGAAGCTTGTAAATGACGCAACAACTACCAAAGATGGGAAGCATGTTGAGCTTGCTGCGAACATCGGAACTCCTGAAGATGTAAAAGGCGTTCTTGAAAACGGTGGTGAAGGTGTTGGGCTTTACCGTACAGAATTTCTTTATATGGGTAGAAACGAGCTTCCAACAGAAGAAGAACAGTTTAAAGCTTATAAAGAAGTCCTTGAAAAGATGGACGGTAAGCCAGTCGTAATCCGTACTCTTGATATCGGTGGAGACAAAGAGCTTCCATATCTTAATCTACCAAAGGAATTGAATCCTTTCCTAGGTTTCCGTGCAATTCGTCTTTGCCTTGAAGAAACTGAAATCTTCCGTACACAGCTTCGTGCGCTGCTTCGCGCAAGTGTATACGGAAATCTGAAGGTAATGTTCCCAATGATTGCTTCAGTAGATGAATTCCGTCAAGCAAAAACAATGTTGCTAGATGTGAAAGAGGAGCTTATTGGGGAAGGCGTTGACGTTTCAAATAGCATTGAAATCGGTATGATGGTTGAAATTCCTGCAACTGCTGCGATGGCTGATGTATTTGCTAAGGAAGTAGACTTCTTTAGTGTTGGAACGAATGACCTCATTCAATACACGATGGCTGCTGACCGTATGAACGAAAAGGTTTCTTACCTTTATCAGCCATACAATCCAGCTATCCTACGTTTAGTTAAAATGGTAATCGACGCAGCTCATAAAGAAGGTAAGTGGGCTGGTATGTGCGGTGAGATGGCAGGCGACCAAATTGCTATTCCTATTCTACTCGGACTTGGGCTAGATGAATTTAGCATGAGTGCTACCTCTATCCTACCTGCTAGAAGTCAGATGACTAAGTTATCAAAAGAAGAAATTTCTTCACATATCGATCATATCCTTTCTCTTGCAACAAATCAGGAAGTTGTCGACTATGTTCAAGAACATTTCGCTACTGAAGAGCTATAGATCCCTATAGCTCTTCTTTTTTTGAATTGTTCTCTTATTCAAAAATAAACGGTAATGCTCTCCTCTTGCATTTGTGGAGGGTTACAATCAAAATAGATGTATGAAATAGATAGGGGGATCATGATGCCTGAAGAACTAACTAAAACACCAGCATCAATCGTTGATATAGAAAAGTCACTCCGTATGGTAGCAGGAATTATTAAGCAGCATGGACGTGAATTATTAGGCGAATTCTCACTAACTCCACCACAATTCCTTGCTTTACAGTGGCTTTCAGATAATGGAGATCTAACAATTGGAGAACTTTCAAATAAAATGTACCTAGCATGTAGTACAACAACTGATCTCGTAGATCGTATGGAGAAAACAGATCTTGTAAAACGAGTGAAGGACCCACACGATAGAAGAGTCGTGCGAATTCATATATTAGAAAAAGGCCAAGACATCATTAGAAGAGTTATCCAGAAAAGGCAAGCATATTTAGAAGAAAAAACGATGACATTTTCTGATGATCAAATGAAAGCTCTTGAAGAGAGTCTTGCCTTGCTCTATAGCGAGATGGAGAAAAAATAACGTAGTGCAGATTTGAGAGGCGAAATACATTGAACAAACCGATAGGTATTATTGATTCTGGTGTTGGCGGTTTGACCGTTGCGAAAGAAGTGATGAGGCAGCTGCCAAAAGAGGAAATCGTGTATTTAGGCGATACAGCAAGATGTCCTTATGGACCAAGACCATCAGAAGAAGTAAGGCAGTACACATGGGAAATGACGAACTATTTACTTGAAAAGTATCAAATAAAAATGCTGATTATTGCATGTAACACGGCGACAGCGGTCGTTCTTAAAGAGTTACAGGAACAGCTTACGATTCCAGTACTTGGTGTGATAAACCCCGGAGCTCGTAGTGCTATTAAAGTAACAACAAATTCTCACATAGGGGTGATCGGTACAGCGGGTACGATTGCGAGCGGTGCATATGAAGATGCATTAAAGTCGATCAATAATGATATAAAGGTAGAGAGCCTTGCTTGTCCACCGTTTGTGCCACTTGTAGAATCAGGGAACCTTGATAGCGACGAAACATATGAAATCGTCAGTACAACATTAAAGCCGCTTAAGGATAAAGGGATCGACTCAATTATTTTAGGGTGCACACATTACCCATTACTCGAAAAAGTCATCCAGTCCGTTATGGGTGATGAGATCTCAATCATTTGTTCTGGTGATGAAACGGCGTATGAAATAAGCGGAATTCTAGAGTACAGCTCATTGTTGTATACAGGGGATGAAAAACCATCTCATACATTTTTAACAACAGATTCAATAGGGAATTTTACTAAGATAGCCAATCATTGGCTCGAATATCCAGTTGAAACCGTAAAACAAATTGACCTCCATTCTTAAAGATGAATGGAGGTTTTTGTTTTGCTTGTTCATAAGTTTTCATTCCCGTGGTCTAAATTGGATTGTAGCTCGTATAAATGATAGTACAAACCATCTGAGGAGGGATAGCTATGCGTTTACGTGGGGCTATAATCACGGGTCTCTTGCTTTTATGTATGATAATCATATCTGGTTGCGGATTTGGGTTTGACAAAACGTTGAAAGAAATTGATCCACCAAAGGTTGACTACGCAGAAGAAGGCGAACAATTAGATGACAGTAAAGCAGAAGCTCCAGATACGTCTGAATCTACAGAGGGAGATTCTGAAGCATCTGCAAATATGTCTACTCGTGAACTATACTTGTTAGATTCGAATGGGATGGTCGTTCCACAAACGGTTCAACTTCCTGCGGTTGAAGGAGCTGCAAAACAGGCATTGGAATACTTAGTGGTCGATGGACCGATTACAGAAATGCTGCCAAACGGGTTTCAGGCGGTTCTGCCAGCAGGAACGGTTGTGAATGGAATCAATCAAGTCGATGATACGCTCGTTGTGGACTTTTCAGAAGAATTCAAGGACTATTCTGCTGAATATGAAAAGCAAATATTAGAAGCTGTTACGTGGACGCTTACTCAATTTGAAGGCGTCAAAAATGTTAAGATTCAAATAAACGGATTTGACCAAACAGAAATGCCTGTGAATGGAACGCCAATCGGTGAAAACGTAAGCAGAGCAGATGGAATAAATCATGAAATGGGCAACGTAGTCGATGTATCAAATAGTACTGCGGTTACGGTATACTTTATGGCTCAAAATGATGACTATACGTACTATGTACCAGTAACAAAGCGGATGGAAGGCGTTAAGAATGATGTGAATGGTGTCATTACTGGTCTATTAGATGGTCCGCCAGTCCACTCAGGATTATTTAGTCAGTTCTCAAAAGACTTAAAACTACTTGATTCAAAAAATAAAGATGGTTTGCTTACTCTTGATTTTAATGAAGCGATCTTAACAGGAGCTGAAGAGAAGGTATTGGAGCAGGAGCTTCTTAACAGCCTCGTTCTTTCACTTACTGAAAATGCTGATGTCAAAGAAGTAGCCATTAAAGTCGATGGACATGAAGAGGTCTTAGACGAGTCAGGAAACGTTGTCTCTGAACCGGTTACAAGGCCTGTGGAGGTTAACAAAGTAGGTTTTTAAAATAGAATATGATAGGATGAAAGGGCAGGAATACTGCCCTTTTTTATTTTGTAAATGAAAGAAAGGCACAGGTTCCACAGGCACCGATGAACAGGAGGAAGATTATGAGAGTCGATGGACGTGAACATAATGAATTAAGAACGATACATATTGAGAAAGATTACGTTAAACACCCTGAAGGTTCTGTTTTAATCTCAGTTGGGGATACGAAAGTGATTTGTAACGCTTCCATTGAGGAAAGGGTTCCACCTTTTATGAGGGGGCAAGGAAAAGGCTGGGTAGCTGCAGAGTACGCGATGCTGCCGAGAGCTACTGAACAGCGAAATATTCGAGAGTCTAGTAAAGGTAAAGTGGGAGGACGCACGATGGAAATCCAGCGCCTCATTGGACGTGCTCTTCGGACTGTCATCGACCTTGAAGCGCTAGGTGAACGTACGATCTGGATCGATTGTGACGTTATCCAGGCAGATGGTGGAACGAGAACCGCTTCAATCACTGGAGCATTTGTGGCGATGGCACTTGCTATAGAAAAAGGTCTAGCGAATAAACAAATCAAGAAGATGCCTATAACGGACTTTCTCGCTGCTACATCTGTTGGAATCAATAAAGACGGTGAAGCTATCCTTGACCTTTGTTATAAAGAAGATTCGACAGCCCAGGTAGATATGAACATTGTGATGACAGGGGAAAGTGAGTTTGTGGAAGTTCAGGGGACCGGGGAAGAAGCAACGTTTACCATGAACCAAATGAACGAAATGCTTTCTCTCGCCCAGTCAGGAATAGAAGAGCTTATCATCAAACAAGCAGACGTAATCGGTGAGTTTTCGGAGAAAATCAAAGGAGGTACGAGTGAAAATGCGTAAGCTTCTTGTAGCCACCAAGAACAGCGGGAAAGTTAAAGAGTTTAAACGTCGCTTTGAAACGGAACAGTTACAAGTAATCTCACTCTTAGACATAGAAGAAGCACCGGATGTGGAAGAAACAGGTACTACTTTTGCCGAAAATGCCGTTTTAAAAGCTGAAACGATCATGCGTATGACGAATCAGATCGTGATTGCTGATGATTCAGGATTAGTCATCGACGCCTTAGATGGTGAACCTGGTGTTTATTCTGCAAGGTATGCAGGCCCAGAGAAAGACGATGAAGCTAACATCGATAAAGTGTTAACAGAATTAAAAGACGTACCAGATGAGAAGAGAACAGCTTCGTTTCAATGCGTGTTAGCTGTTGCGATCCCTGATAAGAACACTGAAATCTTTTCAGGATCGTGTGAGGGTAGAATTGCACATGAACGATCAGGTTATGAGGGCTTTGGCTACGACCCTATCTTTTTCCTTCCATCCCATCAAAAAACGATGGCTGAACTTTCCCCGGAAGAAAAAGATTCTATTTCGCATAGAGGGGAAGCTCTTGATCGATTGGAAGAAGCATTTCGAGAACTACTATAAAATGAGGTGATAAAATATGAGAATACTCGTTGTAAGTGACAACCATAGCTCATCTGAAGAGCTCCAGAATCTCGTACTGAGGCATCAAGAAGAAGTTGAATGTATGGTACATTGCGGTGATTCCGAGTTTGACTACGATGATTCGAGAATGACCTCTTTTCAGCTACGAGTTAGGGGGAATTGTGATTTTGATACAAGATACCCTGAGAATGTTGCTGAAACAGTGGGCGGAAAAACGGTTTTTGCAACACATGGTCACTTGTACGGTGTTAAGATGAACTTGATGAATTTAGCTTATAAAGCGGAAGAGACGGGAGCGGACCTTGTTTGCTTCGGACATTCTCATGAAGCGACTGTTCATTTCGATTCAAATATTTTATTCCTTAATCCAGGAAGCATCAGCTTACCTAGAAAGCCAACGATAAAAACATACGCAATAGTAGAATGGAAACAAGATGAAGTACAGGTTGTTTTTTATGATGATCAAGGAGAACAGGTAGAGGAACTTACAAAGACGTATAAGCTAAGTTCCTAAAACAACTGTGTGGGTTTACTGTCAGTTGATGATTGAACAATTATTTAAAGTGTTTACCGTCACTGACAGTAAAATCATCCAGTTTTTCTTAAGGATTGGTATTGACTTTACCATGTTACTTAGGTATATTTATATTTGTCGCTAGCCGGCAAACGATGTCCCAGTAGCTCAGCTGGATAGAGCAACAGCCTTCTAAGCTGTGGGTCGGGAGTTCGAATCTCTCCTGGGACGCCATAATACATATTCTCAAAGTCTTTTATCTCATAGATAGAAGGCTTTTTTTATTTGTAAGGAACGTAGTTTAGAATCATCCCTGTTTTTAATGCTCGTAGTTAGGGTACGTTAGTAATGACTGGAGGAAGAAAGCAAGGGAGTACTGTAACTTGAGTTTACTTCTTTATACTGATAAACTGTAAGCTAATCGTAGCTGCGCCTTTCCTGCTGAAAACTCTTTTAATAGAGAATATAAGAGAGTGGAGCGAATACGTCTATGGACAAAGAAAAACATGAAAGGAAAATCGTTTATTTTCCAAATGTGGCAGGCAAGCTTGCCGAAAAAGGAATGGCAGCCCTTAAAGATAAGAAGATCGATCAGGCACATGAGCATTTTCGTCAACTATTAGAGATAGATCCTGACCACCCACAGGGTCATTTTGGGTTAGTACTGAGTCTTGTAGAACTAGGAGAGTTGACAGAAGCCTCTGAACGTTGCGAAAAGATGATGCAACAGGGGATCGGAGATTATTACGACATTTTTCAAGTATACATATCGATACTGGTTCAGCTTGGAAAGTATCAAAAAGTAGTTACGATGATCGAAGCGGTTCTTCAAGAAAACCAGCTTCCGTCGAACATTGCGGAGTCGCTCTATCAGCTTTTACATTTTAGTAGAAAAATGACTGGCTACGACATCACTTCTGATGAACAGTATGAAGACGTTCAGGAAGAAGAAGCAGACATGTTGATAAGCTATCTCGAAAGTGAAAAGACGGAAAAACAATGGTTAGCGATTCAAAAACTGAGTAATATCAGCGAAGAGAAGGCTATACCTGCATATTTAGCATACATAAACGCAACAGGGAAAGATCCACTTCTAAAAAGTCTTGTTCTGCAAGTGTTAAGAGAAAAGAAACTAGATCAAGAAGTGACCATACATAAGTTTGGAAGAGAGATTTCTGTCAATCCGTCTGAGTTGACAGACATTTTTATTCAAGAATTTTCGTTAGATGTAAAGAAGAAATTATCTGATCATGTTGAACAGGAAAATCCAGTGCTGTTTGAAATGTGCATGCAGATCTGGTGGCACTATCTGTTTGCTATTTCTCCATTCGAAGCTGATCCAAAGAATAGTTCTGTTTGGGCTGCCGCAGTACATATCGTCGCTTCTGAAATAAATGGAGAAAGCTATACTCGTCAAGAAATCGGAAGTATTTATGGGGTTAAGCCTTCGGAGTTTGAGGTGCCAGCTGATCGAATCAAGCGAATCGAGAATCAACCCTTTTATCGACCATTCGATTAGAAATAGCTGGAAACAGATCCTTTTCACTTGCGAATCGAAGCAAAAATAGGTAAGCTGAACAATGGTAAAGGCAGTGTGAATCATACTGTATGTATTGAAAAGTACCTGCACTATGTTATAATAAAATGGTTGCAAACCCATATTTACTAGTAAAAGAGATCGTTTAAAAAAGCCTTCTGGCGCTTTTATACTCCAAAAAGCGTCATCTTTTTTTAAACGCTCGATTAGTGGAAATATATTTATTGTTGGAGGGAATGTGTAAATGACTGCAAATTGGGAAAAGCTTGAAGGTAATCAAGGCGTCCTTACAGTAGAAGTTGATGCTGGTGAGGTAAATACAGCACTAGACGAGGCGTTCAAAAAAGTTGTAAAACAGGTTAATGTACCTGGATTCCGTAAAGGAAAGGTACCTCGTTCACTATTTGAAAAGCGCTTTGGCGTAGAATCTCTTTATCAAGATGCTCTTGATATCATCCTTCCTAAAGCTTATTCAGAAGCTGTAGAAGAAGCTGGAATCGATCCTGTCGATCGCCCAGAAGTTGACATCGAGCAAATTGAAAAAGGTAAAAACCTTATCTTCAAAGCTACTGTTACAGTTAAGCCTGAAGTAAAGCTTGGCGAGTACAAAGGACTTGAAGTTGAAGAAGAAGACACTACAGTAACAGATGAAGATGTTGAAGCTGAGCTTAAAGGGCTTCAAGAAAAGCATGCTGAGCTAGTAGTCGTTGAAGATGGCGAGATCCAAGAGGGAGATACAGCAATCATCGATTTCGAAGGCTTCCTTGGTGAAGAACCATTTGAAGGCGGAAAAGGTGAAAACTACTCTCTAGAAGTAGGATCTAACACATTTATCCCTGGTTTTGAAGAGCAGCTAGTAGGTGAAAAAGCTGGAGCTGAGAAGGAAGTAAAAGTTACTTTCCCTGAAGAGTACCATGCTGAAAACCTTGCTGGACAAGAAGCTACTTTCAAAGTGAAAGTACACGACATCAAGCGTAAAGAGCTTCCTGAGCTAGATGATGAGTTCGCTAAGGATGTTAACGAAGAAGTAGCATCTCTTGATGAGCTTAAAAAGACTACAAAAGAAAATCTTGAGAAGCAAAAAGCTGAAGATGCTGATATGAAGAAGAAAGATACGTTGATTGAAAAAGCAACTGAAAACAGCGAAATCGATCTTCCATCTGCAATGGTTGACTCTGAAGTTGATCGTATGCTTCAAGAATTTGAACAACGTCTACAGCAGCAGGGCATGAACCTTGAGATGTACTATCAGTTCTCAGGTCAAGATGAGAAAGCACTTCGTGAGCAAATGCAAGAGGATGGCGAAAAGCGTGTACGCACAAACCTTACTCTTGAAGCAATCGCTGATGCTGAAAACATCGAAGTTTCTGAGGAAGAAGTTAACGAAGAGCTTGCTAAGATGGCAGCTATGTACAACATGGAAGAAGAACAAATTCGTCAAATGCTAGCGATGCAAGGCGGCGACGCTGCACTTAAAGGTGACCTCCGTGTTCGTAAAGCAATCGATGTATTAGTAGACAACAGCAAAAAAGCTTAATAGATCATCATAGATAAACAAGGCGCATTATGCGCCTTGTTTATTACACAAATATGTTGTAATGAAAACATATAATTTAGATAAACATAGTAGTAGGACAATTACTCAATACATATTAAGTCTCCTAAGAGTCGTTTTGCTTCATAACCTTTTGCGTTATATGATACAATTTCAATACATAATCAGGGTTGAAAAACCATTGGTGAATGCCCGTTAGAATTGCTTATTAGTGATCAGCGTTTCTAAAGACGAAATAGCAGAGACCTTTGCAATTTCACTATTCGGATTTCATCGAGATCAACGGTTAGGGGTGATTTCATGTTTAAATTTAACGATGAAAAAGGGCAACTTAAATGTTCCTTCTGTGGTAAAACACAGGATCAAGTTCGAAAACTTGTTGCGGGTCCAGGTGTATATATTTGCGACGAATGTATTGAGCTATGTACTGAAATCGTAGAAGAAGAGCTTGGAACTGAAGAAGAGGTTGATTTTAAAGAGGTTCCAAAACCTCATGAAATCTGCCAAATTCTTGATGATTACGTAATTGGCCAGGAAAAAGCTAAGAAATCACTTTCTGTAGCTGTATACAACCACTATAAGCGTATCAACGCTACTTCAAAGTCTGATGAAGTAGAACTTTCTAAGAGTAACATTGCTCTGATCGGTCCTACTGGTAGTGGTAAAACACTTTTAGCACAGACTCTCGCGAGAATCTTGAATGTTCCATTCGCGATTGCTGATGCAACATCACTAACTGAAGCTGGTTATGTTGGGGAAGATGTTGAGAACATCTTGCTTAAACTAATTCAAGCTGCTGACTATGATGTTGAAAAAGCTGAAAAAGGGATCATCTATATCGATGAAATCGATAAAGTTGCTCGTAAGTCTGAGAATCCATCGATTACACGAGATGTATCTGGTGAAGGTGTACAGCAAGCACTACTTAAAATTCTTGAGGGAACAACTGCAAGTGTTCCTCCACAAGGTGGACGTAAGCATCCTCATCAAGAATTTATACAAATCGACACAACGAACATTCTCTTTATTTGCGGAGGTGCGTTTGATGGCATCGAGCAAATCATCAAGCGTCGTCTCGGTAAGAAAGTAATTGGGTTTAGTGGTGAAGCTAAGCAAGATGACTTGAAGCCAGGTGAATACTTAAGCAAGGTACTTCCAGAAGATTTACTTCGCTTTGGTTTGATTCCAGAATTCATCGGACGTCTACCTGTTATCGGAAGCTTAGAACCACTAGATGAAGAAGCTCTTGTTGAGATTCTTACTAAGCCAAAGAATGCTCTCGTAAAACAATATCAAAAACTTCTCGAGTTAGATGATGTTGAGCTTGAATTCGAAGATGATGCGCTAGTTGAAATCGCTAAGCAAGCGATCGAACGAAAAACCGGTGCTCGAGGATTGCGTTCAATCATCGAAGGCATTATGCTCGATGTGATGTACGATCTTCCTTCTCGTGAAGAAATTAAAAAGTGCGTTCTTACTGCATCGACTGTAAGTGAGAAATCTTCTCCTCGCCTCGTTTTAGAGGACGGATCAGTAATTGAAGAGGGGAAAGAATCCCCTAAAGAGAGCGCATAAAGAATCAACCAACCACGAATGTGGTTGGTTTTTCTTTTTGGATAATCCTTTCCAAGTTTCCGGTTTATGGAACACTACCTCAGGAGATACTAATGCTATTGATTATTCTCCAGGAGGTACTTGTTATGAATTGGACAGGTGTTGCACTCGCTATACAATTGTTTTTTGGGATTGTAATTGGTTTATATTTCTGGAATCTACTAAGGAATCAAAGAACCCAGAAAGTTTCGATAGATAAGGAAGCTCGAAAAGAAATGGAGCAGCTGCGAAGACTTCGAAGTATTTCGTTGAGTGAACCGTTATCAGAAAGAATAAGGCCTTCTGGTTTTTCTGAGATTGTTGGACAAGAAGAAGGGATACGAACTCTTAAGGCTGCCATCTGTGGGCCTAACCCTCAGCACGTCATTATTTATGGACCGCCTGGTGTAGGAAAAACGGCAGCAGCAAGACTCGTATTGGAAGAAGCCAAGCGAAACAGAATGACACCGTTCAAACCCTCTGCAATTTTTGTTGAACTTGATGCAACGACTGCACGGTTCGATGAGAGAGGAATTGCAGATCCGCTGATTGGATCTGTCCATGATCCAATCTACCAGGGTGCTGGTGCGATGGGGCAAGCAGGAATCCCACAACCAAAACAAGGAGCGGTCACGAATGCGCATGGAGGAATTCTGTTTATTGATGAAATAGGTGAACTTCATCCTATTCAAATCAATAAGCTGTTAAAAGTTTTAGAGGACCGAAAAGTTTTCTTAGAAAGTGCGTATTACAGTGAAGAAAACTCGAACATTCCTGCTCATATCCACGACATCTTTCAAAATGGATTGCCTGCTGATTTCAGAATGATTGGGGCTACAACGAGATCTCCGGAAGATATTCCTCCAGCTATTCGTTCACGATGCATGGAGGTATTTTTCAGAGAGTTGACACAAGATGAAATTTCAAAGATAGCCGCTCGCTCTGCAAAGAAACTGAATCTAACGATTGTAGATGAAGGCATCGATCGAATAAGCCGGTATGCTAGAAATGGACGTGAAGCCGTGAATCTTATGCAAATTGCGGCTGGTCTTGCGATTACCGAAAACAGAAATAAGATCACTGTGGGTGATATGGAATGGGTCATTCATGCGAGCAGATTAACTCCTAGGCCAGAAAGAAAAGTACCGAATCGTTCAGAAGTAGGATTGGTCAATGGGTTAGCCGTTTATGGGCCAAACACAGGAGCACTTCTTGAGATTGAAGTGACGGCCGTTAAGTCGGATCAAGGCAAAGACGGTAGTGTCACCATAACGGGGATTGTTGAAGAAGAGAGTATTGGCAATCAGAGCAAATCCATAAGAAGAAAAAGTCTCGCTAAATCGTCAGTGGAAAACGTGTTAACGGTTTTAAAGTCAATGGGAGTCCCATCAAGCCTTTACCACCTTCATATTAATTTCCCTGGTGGTGCACCTGTAGATGGTCCATCAGCTGGGGTCGCGATTGCGACAGGAATTTACTCTGCAATCAAAGGGAGTCCAATTAATAACAGAATTGCCATGACAGGTGAAATTAGTATTCACGGAGCGGTTAAACCTGTCGGAGGTGTGTTCGCAAAAGTCTCAGCTGCACGGGATGCTGGAGCTAAGATCGCGATTATTCCTGAGGAGAACAATGAAGAGATGCTTAAAACGATAGAAGGTATTACCGTGATGCCAGTCAAGCATCTTTCACAAGTATTCGATGTAGCGTTCTTGTTAGAAAAAGCAGAAGAGTTTCCATCTTTTGCTATAGGAAAAACTCAGCCCGGCAGCTAAGTCGGGCTTTTCTGCATGCTCATAAGTTTTTTATCCGTTTGAGCAGGGAAGATTAGACAAGTATAAGAAAGTTAGGATACAATGAAGTACAACTTATCAACAATGTGGACTCGGATATAGAGTATAAATAACGTAATAGTTTGTTGTGTGGAGGTGCCTTAGATTGAATAATGAACATAAAACATTGCCATTACTTCCTTTAAGAGGGTTGCTTGTTTATCCATCAATGGTTCTTCATTTAGATGTTGGCCGTGATAAGTCAGTACAAGCGCTAGAACAGGTTATGATGGATGATCAACAAATATTTCTTTCAACACAGAAAGAAGTAGAGATAGAAACTCCTGAAGAAGATGATATATACCAGGTCGGAACGCTCGCAACCGTAAAACAAATGCTGAAGCTTCCAAATGGGACAATTCGTGTCCTTGTGGAAGGAATACAGCGTGGGAAAATTGTTGATTTCAGAGAAAATGAGAACTATTATGAAGTTCAAATTGAGCGGATTGAAGAAGCGATCGATTCTTCTATCGAAGATAAAGCTCTGATGAGGACGGCGCTCGATTTATTTGAACAATATATTAAAGTTTCAAAAAAAGTTACAGCCGAAACGTTTGCTTCAGTAAACGATATCGAAGAGCCAGGTAGGCTAGCGGACATCATCGCTTCACACCTTTCTCTTAAAATCAGACAAAAGCAAGAAATTCTAGAAACGTATAGTACCCATGATCGCTTGAATAAGCTGATTGAAATTCTTCAAAATGAGAAAGATGTCATCGACTTAGAAAAGAAAATAGGACAGCGTGTAAAGCGTTCTATGGAGAAAACGCAAAAAGAATATTACTTGCGTGAGCAAATGAAGGCAATACAGAATGAGCTTGGCGAAAAGGAAGGTAAGACTGGTGAAATCGCTACTTTAAAAGAAAAGATTGAAGAAGCGAATATGCCAGAAAACGTTCAGGAAATGGCTTACAAAGAATTGGATCGCTATGAAAAGATTCCTCAAAGTTCAGCTGAAAGTTCTGTTATTCGCAATTATATTGATTGGTTGATTCAATTGCCATGGTCAAAGGAAACGACGGATAACCTTGATATTCACCATGCAGAAAAGATTTTGAATGAAGATCATTATGGACTTGAAAAAGTAAAAGAGCGAGTACTTGAATACCTTGCAGTTCAACAGCTAACGAACTCACTAAAAGGGCCTATCCTATGTCTTGTGGGACCGCCTGGAGTCGGAAAAACTTCCTTAGCTAAGTCTGTTGCACGGTCGATCGGACGTGAATTTGTTCGTATTTCTTTAGGCGGCGTTAGGGATGAAGCTGAAATAAGAGGTCATCGTAGAACGTACGTTGGAGCGATGCCTGGTCGAATTATCAGAGGGATGAAGAAAGCTGGAACAATCAATCCTGTTTTTCTTCTAGATGAAATCGATAAGATGTCAAATGATTTCAGAGGCGATCCATCTGCTGCGATGCTTGAAGTATTAGACCCTCAACAAAACAATTCATTTAGTGACCACTATATTGAAGAGCCGTATGACCTCTCTAAAGTCATGTTTGTGACTACAGCTAACAATCTTGCCACAGTTCCTGCTCCTCTATTGGATCGTATGGAAGTAATTCAGATTGCAGGTTATACAGAAATCGAAAAGGTTAACATCGCAAAAAGTTACCTTTTACCTAGACAGTTGAAAGAGCATGGTCTAAAGAAAAGCAACCTTCAAATAAGAGATGAAAGCCTCACTAAGTTAGTTCGCCATTATACAAGAGAAGCTGGGGTTCGTAACTTAGAACGCCAGATTGCTACGGTCTGCCGTAAAGCGGCTAAACTCATCGTATCTGGTGAAAAGAAGCGCGTCGTCGTAACAGAAAAAATGTTAGAAGAGTTATTAGGGCATCCTAAGTTCCGTTATGGAGAAGCAGAAGCAGAAGACCAAATAGGAACTGCAACGGGACTTGCATATACGACAGCCGGTGGCGATACATTAGCGATCGAAGTGTCCCTTTCACCTGGTAAAGGAAAGTTGATTCTAACAGGGAAGCTTGGAGACGTTATGAAAGAATCTGCTCAGGCAGCATTTAGCTATATTCGTTCTCGCTCTAAGGAACTTTCAATTGATCCTGCTTTCCATGAAAACAATGATATTCATATTCATGTCCCTGAAGGAGCTACTCCAAAAGACGGTCCTTCAGCAGGTATAACCATCGCAACGGCACTTGTTTCTGCACTTACTGGTAAAGCCGTTCGAAAGGATGTAGGTATGACAGGCGAAATCACCTTGCGAGGGAGAGTACTGCCTATCGGTGGCTTAAAAGAAAAGTCATTGAGTGCTCACCGTGCAGGTCTTACAACAATTATCATGCCAAAAGAAAATGAGAAAGATCTAGAAGATATCCCTGAAAGTATAAGGAACGACCTTACATTCCTACCGGTAAGTCATCTAGATGAAGTGTTAAAAACCGCACTTGTGGGGGAAAAGAAATGAAAGTAACAAAATCCGATTTTATTATTAGTGCTGTTAAGCCTGAACAATACCCTGATGATCACTTGCCTGAAATTGGTCTTGCAGGTCGATCGAACGTAGGGAAATCTTCTTTGATCAATACGTTGATCAATCGAAAGAACCTTGCGAGAACGTCAGGTAAACCTGGTAAAACACAGACACTTAACTTTTATCTTATTAACGAACTGCTCTATTTTGTTGATGTCCCAGGCTATGGATTTGCAAAGGTCTCTAAAAAAGAAAGAGATGCGTGGGGCCGCATGATTGAAACGTATTTAACAGCTCGTGAAGACTTAAAAGCAGTCATTCTAATCGTAGACCTAAGACATGCGCCTTCGAATGATGATGTGATGATGTACGATTGGTTAAAACACTATGAGATTCCTGTCATCGTCGTGGCTACCAAATCTGATAAAATCCCTAAGGGGAAGTGGGCAAAGCATCTTAAGGTTGTAAACCAAACCTTAAAATTAGAGCCGACTGATAAGCTCGTTACGTTTTCTTCTCAAACAGGACAAGGTAAAGAAGATGTCTGGAGTGCAATTAAATCATATATTTAATAATGGACCTGGCGTAAATGCCAGGTCTTTAGTATTTAGGGAAGTACGGTGTTGGATTAGAATAGTCGTTTATGGCAAAGGGGTTGTCATGATCTCTTTTAAACCATTGGGACGGAATGTTCTTTTTGGATTAATTCAAATTAAGTAGGAGAGACGATCGCGGACTCCTGCGGTAGAACGGGCGGCCGAGACCGGGGTGTGAATTTCACCTCGGGCTTGGACGTTCGTCCGCGGAAAGCCTGCGATCGTCATCGACTACGGCATCGGGAGCACCGAATAATGACTTTGGTTTCTCGACAAGCTGGAGACTTGGCGTAAAGCCAGGTCTTTTTTATCGGTTTATTTTTCTAAAAATTGAAAAAACAAGGTTTGTATTACCATTATGTTGGGAATAGGAACAAATGAGAGTAAACATCAGTATGAGTCCACTCAGTTCATGCTTTGGTGATATTTGGGCTCTTAGAAGGGATGTGAGTAAAAAGTGACAATTGAATGAAATATCTAAATATTGGTATGATTGCAATACCGCAGTTTACATAACATTAACTGCTATTCGAATAGTCGTTAAGGGGGACAAGTTTAATGAAAAGAAAGTGGAGTTTTTTAACAGCTGTGTTACTATCTCTCGTTTTGATTCTTGCAGCATGTGGAGGAGGAAACGAAGGAAATAGTAATAATGGCGGTTCAGAAGGGTCTGGAGAAGAAGGTAGTAACTTAGAACTAACCGAAGACGGTAAATTCCGCTATGTTGTTTCTGGTGAGTTCCCTCCATTTAGTACAGTGGACGAAAATGGAGACCTTTCAGGCTATGATGTAGCAGTAGGAAAAGCGATTGCTGAGAAAATTGGCCTTGAGCCAGAAGTAGAAAAGTTTAAGTTTAGTGGTATGGTATCAGCGATTAAATCAGGTCGATATGATGCAGCTGTAGCAAGTCATACGATCACTGAAGAGCGAAAGAAAGCAGTTAACTTTAGTGAACCATACTATTATTCTGGTCCAGTACTTTATGTTCAACCTGGTAGCGATATTAAGAGCGTAGAAGATCTAGCTGGTAAGGATGTAGCAGTTTCTAAAGGATCAACGTACGAAAAGTCAGCTCAGGAATATACAGATAAAATCTCTAACTACGATAGTGACCAAACAGCACTACGTGCGTTAAGTGAAGGAAAGCATGATGCTGTTATCACAGATGATATTACTGGTAAGCAGGCGATCGAAGAAGGATTTAAAGTTGAAAAAATTGAGCAACTCGGTACAAGTGAACAAGCAGTAGCAATCAAGCAAGAAAATAAGAACTTACTTGAAGCTGTTAACAAAGCGATCATGGAGCTTAAAGAAGATGGAACGCTTAAACAACTTAGTGAGGAATACATCGGAGTAGACATCACCCAGAACCCTGACAATGAGTAAGGAAAGGAATGTGTGCTAGCGCACACATTCTTTTTTACCAGTAAGCGTTTATTGAAATCGAAGGAGCTGATTGTTCTTGCCTACATTCTCTCATTTTTTTGAAACACTACTAAGTAGTTACCCTGTCTTTTTTGAAGGCCTCTGGTTAACCATTCGGGTAACTGCAGTATCCATTTTTATTGCCGTGTTTATCGGTTTACTTTTTGCTTTATTTAAAATATCTAAAGTTAAAGTATTGAATTGGATCGCCAATGTGTACATAGCTGTTATTCGAGGAACCCCTCTAATCGTTCAAATCTTTATTTTCTATTTTGGTTTAACGGAATTTAATATCCCGAAATTTTGGGCTGCATCTATTGGGTTAGCTCTTCATAATGGTGCCTATATCGCAGAGATCTTTCGTGGTTCAATCCAATCGATTGATAAAGGACAAATGGAAGCAGGACGTTCACTTGGTATGAGTCATACGCTTGCAATGAGACGTATTATTTTACCTCAGGCATTCAGACGCGCACTGCCTCCACTCGGAAACCAGTTCATCATTGGATTGAAGGACTCGTCTCTAGCAGCATTTATAGCCCTTCCTGAATTGTTTAGTGTAGCAACTACACAGGGCGCAAGGACATTTGATGAAATGACTTATCTATTGATCGTAGCAGTTTACTATTTAGTACTCGTTCTCATCTTTACACTACTGGTTAACCTGCTTGAGAAACGATTGTCCGCGAGTGATTAAGAAGAGAGGTGCAGTATAATGGCAGAAAAAGGCGAAATGATTCGAGTAGAGAAACTGAACAAATCGTTTGGAGATCTTCATGTATTAAAAGATATCGATATGGAAGTGAAAGAAAGTGACGTAGTCGTATTGATCGGTGCGAGTGGATCCGGTAAAAGTACACTTCTCCGTTGTATGAACTTCCTTGAGATAAAAAATAGTGGGAAAGTCATTATTGAAGGACAAACGATCGAACCTAATAAAGATAATTTGAACAAAGTTCGTCAAAAGGTAGGAATGGTGTTTCAGCATTTCAACCTATTCCCTCACAAAACGGTATTGAATAATGTAATAGAAGCCCCTTTGCAGGTAAAAAAGCTTAAGAGAGCTCAAGCTGAAAAAGAGGGGAGAGAGCTGCTTGCCAAAGTTGGTCTGGCTGATAAAGCGGATGTGTATCCGAATAAGTTATCAGGAGGTCAAAAGCAGCGTGTCGCCATAGCAAGATCACTTGCTATGAAGCCTGAAATCATGCTGTTTGATGAGCCAACTTCTGCTCTTGACCCAGAATTGGTCGGGGAGGTTCTTTCAACAATGAAGGAACTTGCCAAAGAAGGCATGACCATGGTAGTGGTTACCCACGAAATGGGCTTCGCTCGTGAAGTAGCTGACTGGGTCGTTTATATGCACGATGGAAAAATCGTTGAAAAAGGAAAGCCTGCAGATATCTTTAACGATCCAAAAGAACAAAGAACGCAAGACTTTCTTAGCTCGATATTATAAGCATTATAAAAAAGTAAGGATCCAAGCGCATGCTTGGATCCTTACTTCTTTTTGACTACTAAGTAAACCCCTATAAGAATTAAGGCTAAAGGCCAGAATTGCCCAACGAACGAAAAGGTCGATGCGAGCCAAAGTTGAAAACCTGTGTAAAGCAGCTCGATAATAGATAAGGCTAATAGTAGTAACCCTGGTATCAAACCAGATTTTTTCGTTTTGTAGTATGTAGCAAGGTAAGCCACACTTAATATTAATGAGTACATCCCCCATGTATTAGGCCACAGAGCGAGTTTATTCACGAAGTAGAAGTGAACGCCGAGACCTAATATAAGCACACCAGGGAATAACAACGCTCCTTCTTTTGATATCAAACCTTGAATGATCATCGCAACACCGATTAGGATCAGAATAATCTGCCAGCTTGTAATTTGTTCAGAGATCGGCAAACTCAGAGTTTGGACAAGAAAATATAGACCGATTCCAATAAATAGAACACCTGGAAAAACACTTTGTCGTTTCAAGAAATGAGCCTCCTATTGTCAGAATTGCACGTTCTTTGCTAAACTTTGCGTTTTCTGGTACATTATTAGTGGTATGACTACTTATAATAACGTTTAGATACTTTTTTTACATCATATCACATCTTGTTTCAAAGTCTGTTCACAATTTGAAACTCTGTGATTTTTGTCACATGTTAAAATAATAGTGACTGATAGTATAAGAACATGTTCCGGGTTAACAATATTTGGGGGTGGAACGATGCACATCCTGGTCGTAGGGTTGAACCACAAAACAGCCCCTGTTGAAATACGAGAGAAACTTTCGTTTCAGGAAGACACTTTACCTGAAGCTTTAAATAAGTTGCGTCACTCTAAAAGTATTCTAGAAGCCGTCATTCTTTCTACGTGTAACCGTACTGAGCTTTACGTAGTAGCTGATCAGCTTCATACAGGGAGATATTATTCAAAAGCTTTCCTATCCGAATGGTTCGGTATTGAAAAAGATGAATTTAGACCTTATCTAGAAATTCGAGAAAACGATGCAGCGACAGAGCATCTTTACCGCGTTGCGGCAGGTCTTGATTCACTTGTTGTAGGAGAAACACAGATTCTTGGACAAGTGAGAAGTGCTTTCCTACTAGCGCAGGAATCACAGACTACAGGTACGATATTCAATCAGCTTTTCAAGCAAGCCATCACACTAGCGAAACGCGCTCACTCTGAAACAGAAATTGGGGAAAATGCTGTTTCTGTCAGTTACGCAGCAGTTGAACTTGCTAAAAAGATCTTCGGTGGGCTCGATAACAAGCATGTAGTTATTCTAGGCGCCGGAAAGATGGGGGAATTGACAGCCAAGCATTTAAAGAGTAACGGCGTAAGTCAAGTAACCGTCGTAAACCGTACTCTTGAGAAAGCATCTGAGCTTGCTTCACAATTCATGGGACAAGCACGTTCGATGGATGATATTCATACAGCTTTATCTGATGCAGATATTCTGATCAGTTCAACAGGATCTTCTAATTACGTGTTAACTGAAGACAACGTAAAACCTGTATTGAAAAAGAGAAGAGGACGTCCTCTGTTCATGGTAGATATCGCGGTTCCACGAGATCTTGACCCTGCATTGAACAGCATGGATTCAGTATTTTTGTATGACATCGATGACCTTGAAGGAATCGTAGAGTCGAATATTGCTGAAAGAGAGAAAGAAGCTGAAAAGATTGAACTGATGATCGAAGAAGATCTTGTACAGTTTAGAGAGTGGTTGAACACACTTGGAGTTGTGCCGATGATTTCAGCTTTACGCTCAAAGGCGCTCTCAATTCAAGCTGAAACGATGAAGAGTATTGAACGGAAGCTTCCGGATCTTTCCGATCGTGAAAAGAAAGTTCTCAGTAAGCATACGAAGAGTATTGTTAACCAACTTTTACGAGATCCTATCGTTCGAGTGAAAGAGATGGCTGGAGAACCAAACGCAGAAGAGTCTCTCGAGATCTTCACTAAGATCTTTGCGATTGAAGAAGAAATCGAAAGAGAACTCCATAAGCAACGCGTACAAGAAAACGAAGAAAAAAGAAAGCAAGAAACCTTTGATTACTCAGCCTTATTAAGAGCATCAGAAGTGCGCTCCTAGGAGAGGAGACATGAGTTGTGACGAACGTCAGCTGGCTTTATGATTTAACCATTTCTCTTTACGCACTAAGTGTATTGGGGTATTTTATTGACTTCTTGCAAAACAACCGGAAGGCAAATCATATTGCCTTCTGGTTGCTTTCTATTGTGTGGGTTTTGCAATCAACTTTTCTCGTAACACAAATCATTGCAATCGGCGGATTTCCAATTTTGACACCTTTTGAGGGGTTATTTTTTTATACTTGGGTGATCGTTTCATTATCCTTATTGATCAATTGGTTTTTCCGAGTCGACTTTTTTGTGTTCTTTGCAAATGTACTCGGTTTCATCTTGATGACCATCAACTTATTTGCAACGAGAGAACAAGCTTCAAGTATGCTAACAGAACAGCTCATGTCTGAGCTCTCTGTCATACATATCACCATGGCATTCATTTCTTACGGCGCTTTTTCTCTTTCATTTATTTTCTCAGTCATGTACTTAATTCTCTATCAAATGTTGAAAGAGAAGAAGTTGAGTAAAAGACTATGGCGTTTTGGTGATTTATCACAGTTAGAAAAGCTTTCGTATTTATGTACTGTTCTAGGTGTACCGCTATTATTATTGAGTTTGATCTTAGGTATCGTTTGGGCGAACCTGAAAGTAGATCAGTTTAGTTTATTGGATACGAAGGTAATCGTTTCATTCATCGTACTTATTGCATACAGCATGTATTTATATCAAAAAGTGGCCAGAGACATTGAGGGAAAATCCCTTGCACTTTGGAACGTTGGCGCATTTGTAGTCGTCTTGATCAACGTATTCTTATCAGGGGCATTTTCACAATTTCATTTCTGGTATAGCTAATGAGTAACACAACCAAAGTTTGGGGGATAAACCATGAGGAAGATAGTTGTTGGATCACGTAGGAGTAAGCTAGCGATCACACAGACAAAATGGGTGATTAGCAAATTAAAAGAAATCAATCCTGAAGTTGATTTTGAAATTAAAGAGATCGTTACTAAAGGAGATAAAATCCTCGATGTTACCTTATCCAAAGTTGGTGGAAAGGGCCTCTTCGTTAAAGAAATTGAGGATGCGATGTTAAAGGGAGAAATCGACATGGCTGTGCACAGCATGAAAGACATGCCGTCCGTCTTGCCAGAAGGATTAACGATCGGGTGTATACCTGAGCGTGAAGATTTCCGAGATGTTCTTATCTCTCAATCGAAGCAACTGTTCCGAGAGCTTCCTGAAGGAGCTATCATCGGTACGAGCAGCCTTAGACGTGGCGCACAATTAAAAGCGATTCGACCTGATGTAGAAATCAAGTGGATCCGAGGAAACATCGACACTCGCTTACGTAAACTTGAAGAAGAAGACTACGATGCGATCGTCTTAGCGGCAGCAGGACTTCATCGTATGGGGTGGTCAAAAGAGATCGTCACTGAATACCTAGATGCTGATCTATGCGTACCTGCGGTGGGACAAGGAGCGCTTTCGATTGAATGCAGGGAAAGTGATGATGAGTTACTAGCTCTTCTTGAAAAACTTAACGATGAGCATACAACGCAGACTGTATTGGCAGAGAGAGCTTACCTTCATACGTTAGAAGGTGGCTGTCAAGTACCTATCGCTGGCCATGCGGTATTAAAAGATGGAACCATTTCATTAACTGGACTTGTAGGCGAGCCTGATGGTTCTGTCGTCATCAAAGAAATGGAAACAGGTTCTGATTTCAAACAAGTAGGAGTCACACTTGCGAATAGGATGAAGGAGCAAGGTGCTAAAGAGATATTAGATCGTGTGAAGGAAGAACTCGATCAATGATTTCACCGCTCTCAGGGAAACGTGTATTAGTCACGAGAGCTCGGGGGCAGGCAGCTACATTTTCGAGGTTAGTTGAGAAGCATGGGGGAGTTTCAGTAGAAATTCCCCTCATTGCGTTTAAACCACGCTTACACGCGCTACATTCATTGGATGTCTCAGGCTATGAGTGGGTGGTTTTTACAAGTTCGAATGGAGTTCGCTTCTTTTTTCAAGAAGCCTCCCTACCAACAAAGAGTAAAGTGGCTGCAGTCGGCAGTAAGACAGCAAAAGAACTTAAAAAACATCATGTTGCAATCGACCTACTTCCAGAAGATTATACGGCAGAAGGATTGATCTCAGCGCTTTCTAGAGAGGGTAAACCTGAAGAGACTATCCTGTTACCAAGAGGGAACTTGAGTCGAAAGGTTTTGCCTCAGCAATTAAAGAAGCTCGGATTCAATGTAACCGATCTGACAATTTATGAAACGGTTGTTCCAGAGGAATCTCAAGTCCCTTTAGTAGAGGCTATTAGTAAGAGGGAGCTCGATGTCATAACGTTCACATCATCTTCCACCGTTCATCATTTTGTTGAACTGCTTCATACAAAAGATTTGCAAGAGAGTTTGAAAGGAATCACGATAGGAGTAATTGGACCTATAACAGATAAAACGCTTCGATCATACGGATTGAAAGCAGATGTTGTTCCGAATGAATATACGATCGAAGGATTGTTACAAAGTTTAGAGCATTACTTTGAAAATAGGGAGGATACTAATGAACGCTGATAATTTTCGACGTCATCGTCGCTTAAGAAGATCTGAATCGATGAGAGCCATGGTTCGGGAAACGTTTTTACATAAAGAAGATTTAATTTATCCTGTCTTCGCTGTTGAAGAAAATGATGTGAAGAGAGAAGTGCCTTCGATGCCAGGTGTGTTTCATTATTCTTTAGACCACCTGAATGCGGAGATTAAAGAAGTAGTTGAGTTAGGTATTCAATCTGTTATTGTGTTTGGTGTACCAAATCATAAAGATGCCGTTGGATCAGAAGCTTACTGTGAAACTGGGATCGTACAACGCGCGATCAAGCAAATCAAAGAAGAGTTTCCCGAGCTAACGGTTATTGCAGATACTTGCTTATGTCAGTATACAGACCATGGTCACTGTGGCGTGATTGAAGATGGTTATGTCCTTAATGATCAATCACTAGAACTATTAACGAAGACTGCTGTTTCTCAAGCACAAGCTGGCGCAGATATCATCGCACCTTCTAACATGATGGACGGGTTTGTTGGAGCGATACGCAAAGGACTAGATGAAGCTGGATACGTTGATGTTCCAGTAATGAGCTATGCGGTGAAGTTTTCTTCTGCGTTTTACGGACCTTTCCGCGACGCTGCACATAGCTCACCACAGTTTGGTGATCGAAAAACGTATCAAATGGATCCAGCAAACCGACTCGATGCGATCAGAGAAGCTGAAAGTGACATCGAAGAAGGCGCTGATTTCTTGATGGTAAAACCAGCCCTTTCATACCTTGATATCATCCGAGAGTTAAAGGATCGTTTCCCTCTTCCAATGGTTGCTTATAACGTAAGTGGGGAATATTCAATGATAAAAGCAGCTAGCCAAAATGGGTGGTTGAATGAAGAAGAAGTTGTCTTAGAAAAATTAACGAGTATGAAGCGAGCGGGCGCTGACCTTATCATTACGTATTTCGCAAAAGACGCAGCACGCTGGTTAGATAAATAAGAAGAGAGAGGAGTATCTTTTATGGGAAATTATGATCGTTCCAAAGAAGCGTTTCAGGAAGCTACTAAAGTGATGCCAGGCGGGGTGAATAGTCCTGTGAGAGCTTTTAAATCAGTTGGACTTGATCCTATTTTTATGGAAAGAGGAAAAGGGTCGAAGATATATGATATCGATAAAAATGAATACATCGATTACGTCTTATCTTATGGCCCCCTCATCCTTGGACATGCTGATGAAAAGGTAGTGAATAGCTTGAAGGAAGTAACGGAGCTTGGTACTAGCTTTGGTGCTCCGAGCACGTATGAAACAAAGTTAGCAGAGCTAGTAGTAGAGCGCGTTCCTTCAATCGAAAGCGTTCGTATGGTGAACTCTGGAACTGAAGCAACGATGAGTGCGCTTCGACTTGCTAGGGGATATACAGGACGTAACAAAATCCTTAAGTTTGAAGGGTGTTACCATGGACATGGCGATTCTCTATTGATCAAAGCTGGTTCTGGTGTTGCTACTCTCGGACTCCCAGATAGCCCAGGAGTTCCTGAAGGAATTGCAAAGAACACGATTACTGTTCCATATAATGATCTTGAAAGTGTCCGATATGCATTTAAAGAATTTGGTGATGATATAGCGGGAGTAATCATTGAGCCAGTTGCAGGTAACATGGGCGTTGTTCCACCTCATGCTGGATTTTTAGAAGAACTTCGTACCATTACAGAAGAAAACGGTACTGTTCTTATCTTTGATGAAGTTATGACTGGATTCCGTGTTGGATATAACTGTGCACAAGGTTATTACGGGGTTACACCTGATCTCACTTGCCTTGGAAAAGTGATCGGTGGAGGACTTCCTGTAGGGGCTTATGGTGGTAAGAAAGAAATTATGGATCAGGTCGCTCCGAGTGGACCGATTTACCAGGCTGGTACATTGAGTGGTAATCCACTTGCGATGACAGCCGGCTATGAAACGCTATCGCAGCTAACACCTGATAGCTACAAAGATTTTGAACGAAAAGCTGAACGACTAGGAGAAGGACTTTCAAAAGCGGCTGAGAAGTACAACATCCCTCATACTGTAAACCGTGCTGGATCGATGGTTGGATTTTTCTTCACAGATGAAGATGTTGTGAACTTTGAAACTGCTTCATCTTCAAACCTAGAATACTTTACTAAGTATTTTAAAGAGATGCTTGACCAAGGCGTGTCGATTCCTCCATCTCAATTTGAAGGTCTCTTCCTTTCTACTGCACATACAGATAGCGATATCGATCAAACGATTGCAGCTGCAGAAGCGGCTTTCTCTAAACTAAAATAATACCAAACCTGTTAGGGGCATCCCTAACAGGTTTTTTTATGTTCTTGTACAGATAGCGTGCAATTTCGATGTTTTAGACATATTCTTAAATCCAATTCATAAACGTGTAATGTATGGATAATGTTCGAAAGGAGGAGAAAGCATGCAGAATGATTCACATTTGCATTTCTCCGTTGAGGAGCAGGTATGGTTAAAGAAAGGACAGGAAGTTGAAGAGGTTTTATCGATCTCACTAGACCCTGAAATTTCCATTGAAGAATATGAGGATTACGTAGCAGTTAAAGGGTGTTTGTATTTATCAGGTGAGTATTTGCAAAGAGAGTATGAGGATTATGAGGATCACGATGATGAGTCGTCCGTCTATCGCTCTGTTCATGAAGTAGAAACTCGAGAGGATGGAACGGCTACGATCGGACATCGTTTTCCGGTAGATATTACAATTCCATCGAGTAGGATCAGTAAGTTAGAAGATATTTTCGTGACGGTAGATACGTTTGACTACACGTTATGCGAAACGAATTGTTTGCAGCTTAATGCAGATATATCGATCAGCGGTATCCAAGGAGATGCAGGATATCAAAGTTATGAAAATGACTCAGAGGTAGAATACGATGATGAAGTGGAACTTGAAGAAGAGCGATCATCAGACGAATCTGTTTGGGAAAATGATGTGAAATATGTAAGTGATGAAGCTGAAGAACCTGTTATGTTTCCTCAAAGTAAACGGACGCCTCAAGTTGACATGAGGGCGAAAGCTTCTCAAACAGATGAAGAGCCTGCAGAAGTGCAGTACGAAGCTATGAACAATGAAACAAACTATGATTTATTAACAAGAATGGCAGGTCAAAATGCAGAATCGAGTTACTATAACCATAACGAGGAAAGTGCACAAAGGGGTAACTATGAAGCTGAGTATGATGAGTATAATGAACATGCTGAGGCTTCAGAAGAAACCGTAGAAGAAAGAGAGCCGGTTCGTGAAGAAAATGCTTTGTATTTAACGAACATGCTAACTAAAGATGAAGAAAACTTCTCAAAGATGAAGATGTGTATCATTCAACCAGGCGACTCCCTTACAGAGATTGCGGAGCGTTATAGAGTTTTGCCGAGTCACCTAGCACGAGTGAATCGACTTGATGAAGAAGAAGTGACAGAAGGACAGATCCTATACATCCCCGTTAACCGGTAATAGGTGTGAAAAGGGGTAGTACAAATGGACATAACGACTGTGGTTAAAAAGCAGTATGAATTTAAGGATTTGCACTGGAATCATAAAGAATCTGCATTTCATACACATGTTGGATTGAAGAAAGTAACGTATTGGCGGGATCGGAAATTGCTTGAGTATCATCTCAACTTCCGTGACCGTCTTTTTTCTAAATCAGGAATCATGTGCAATCGGATGATACGTACGCGTGATGGTGCTCCATTTGTTCAACTTGGAGGCTCATTTATTACGATACATGATGTTATTGAGTCAACGGAAATAATCAACGATCCAGAGTTCCTTGGCTTTTTGATCGCCTCATTACTTGAAGTTGGAAGCGAGGTTTCTTATTACAATGAGGTAAACCTTGGAGAGTTTCCTTATAAGGAGGCTCTTAAGAACTTACAACAGTTGAAGCATAAGAACCAGGAAATTTATTCTTCTTTAGTTCGCTATATTCCAAAAGTGAAACAAAGAAAGTCATTACTACTCATGAATCCAACATGTTATGACGGGAATGCGTTGAAAATGGTCATGGGACAATACTATTATGATTTGAGTAACAGCCTTCCAAAGCCTGCCCATCAAGTAATCCGACGTGCACTCCTTACCGACTCCTATACGGAAGAAGATAGAAAAGCGTGTTGGGCAAGTTTACACAATGCGATCTCAGGTGATTTAGTTGATCGTGTGAAACTTACACTTCTAGCACCATGGGAATGGATTGACTGTGTTAGAGAGATGCAGGATTGTGAGGATGAAGTAGAGGTCTTTAACCGGTTTAAGAAAGAATGGGAAACGATGATGGAACTATATGAAGTTCTAAAGCTCTCTACTAGGAGGACAATCTCCTATGAATAATCTTAATGCAATTTTATTTCAGTATGACATGACTCTTGAACACTACGAAAGATATGGAAAAGTATTGAAAGTTACAACGAATCAAGGAACTTTTGCACTTAAAGAAACAAGATTAACAAGAGATCGAATGGATTGGATGCTGTATCTAGAGAACTACTTCAGGGAATTAAAGTTTAATGGATATGTACCATTGATCAACACAAAGTATGGCGATACGTTTGTAGTGGTAGAAGATCGTGTGCTGTATTTATCTCATTGGATCGAAGAAGGAAGTGTTAATCCTTCATTAAAAGAGTCTCAGATGATTCAAAGGCTAGCAGAATTACATGGGTATTCTGTAAAGGATCATGCCTTTTCTGAAGAATCCATCAAGCATTTTTATGAAAAGATGGTCATACTCAGAGAAAGTCGTCAGTTCGAAATGGAAAAGTACGTTAACGATATTGAAAAACGCATCTATCTCTCTCCATTTGAATTGGCTGTTGCGACCCATTTTCATCAACTCATGAAAAATTGTGACCTATCAAAGTCACGACTAGACTATTGGTTTGAACAAACGAATGAAACAAAACGATACAGAACTGTGCTCTGTCATGGGAAGTGTTCAGCTTCTCATTTTGTTGTAGGGAGAGAAAAGGGATATTTCCTTAACTTCGAAAAATCCGTAGTAGACTCTCCAGTGAGAGATCTTACGTACATGATTCGTGCTTCGGTACCACCGTTTCAATTCAACCCAGATACGTTAGTCTCAAACATTTCTCACTATGAAAGTCAGTTTGCTCTGCATGAAGAAGAAAAGGATTTGCTCGCAAGTTATTTGTATTTTCCTGAATCGTTGTTTAACAGTGTGACCCATTTTCTATCGAATCAGAGGAATTGGTCACACATGAAGCATGTCCGTCATTTTACCAAAAAAATAGAAGTGATGAATGGAATTACGACGACACTACAAAATATGCGTGCTTAAATCCATTCAAAATAAAAACACACTTCTAATGCTACGAGGATAATCAAGATAAGCACATCCACTGAAGTTGGAAAGAGAATCGTTCTTATCGCCTGAAAGAAGATAAAAGGCGGTACGAATTGCGCCAGTATGTCTCTGAATTTGTAAAAAGCCGGTGGAAGCTGATAGCGGTTGAGTCCTCCAAATCGCTTTTTCATGTATAGGTCCCCTTCATAGTACTCTCGATACAATCAGGTTATGTTTGGACAGTAGTTTGGGTGATTAAGTAAAAAAGAAAGTGGTTATGATAGTAAAAAGGGCTAATAGTATCTTGACGGTTTTTTATACAACAGGTAAACTTATGAATACAAATAGTCGACAGGCAACGATAGGGAGTAGTAAAATGTGAACCCTTCAGAGAGAGAAATCATTCGCTGCGAGATTTCTTAGGAACGTAACATTTGAAGTCGCCCTGGAGCTGTTTCTCTGAACTCGTAGTAGGAGAGACCGGTGAATCCGTTATTCAATGAAGCGTACAGCTTCTCTCTTTTTTCTGGAGCTGTAAATAAAGGTGGTACCGCGAAACTTCTTTCGTCCTTTTCACTAAGGATGGGAGAAGTTTTTTTGTTTGCTATCGACTTATTGATTGGAAAGGATGGATGGAAATGGCTAATAAAGAGCTAACGATGCCGACAAAGTATGATCCACAGGCAACTGAGCAGAAATGGTACCCGTATTGGGTAGATGGGAAGTTTTTTGAAGCAACTGGTGATAAGGACAAAACGCCTTACACGATTGTTATTCCACCACCGAACGTAACAGGTAAGCTGCACCTCGGGCATGCATGGGATACAACGCTTCAAGATATCCTCTCTCGTTTTAAACGAATGCAGGGTTATGATGTCCTTTGGTTACCGGGGATGGACCACGCTGGTATTGCCACTCAGGCAAAAGTAGAAGGAAAACTACGCGAAGAGGGAACTTCTCGCTATGATTTAGGAAGAGAAAAATTTCTTGAAAAGTCATGGGAATGGAAAGAAGAATATGCAGACTTTATCAGAAGTCAATGGGCGAAGCTTGGCTTATCTCTTGATTACTCTCGTGAACGTTTCACGCTTGATAACGGTCTTTCAAACGCCGTTCGTGAAGTCTTCGTTAAATTATATGAGAAGGGTCTCATCTACAGAGGCGAATACATTATCAACTGGGATCCTCAGACGAAAACAGCCCTTTCAGATATTGAAGTTATCCATCATGAAGTAACAGGACACTTTTATCACATGCGTTATCCACTCTCAGATGGCTCAGGGCATATCGAAATTGCGACGACGCGTCCAGAAACGATGCTCGGAGATACAGGAATTGCTGTACACCCTGAAGATGAGCGATATAAGCACCTTATTGGTAAGAAGGCGATCCTTCCAATCGTAGGACGAGAGATCGAAATCGTAGCTGATGATTATGTTGATATGGAGTTTGGATCTGGGGCAGTAAAAATTACTCCGGCACATGATCCTAACGACTTTGAAATCGGAAATCGTCATGACTTAGAGCGCGTTCTTGTGATGAACGAAGACGGTACGATGAACGATAATGCTGGTAAATATAAAGGGATGGATCGCTTCGAATGTCGTAAGCAGCTCGTTAAGGACCTTCAAGAAGCAGGCACACTCTTTGAGATTGAAGAGCATGTTCATTCTGTAGGGCACTCTGAGCGAAGCGGGGCAGTTGTAGAACCTTATCTTTCAACGCAATGGTTCGTTAAGATGGGACCTCTTGCAAAACAAGCGATCGATCTTCAGAAATCTGAGGACAAAGTAAACTTCGTACCTGAACGATTTGAGAAGACGTATCTTCATTGGATCGAAAACATTCGTGACTGGTGTATTTCTCGTCAATTGTGGTGGGGGCACCGTATCCCAGCTTGGTACCATAAAGAAACAGGCGAAATCTATGTTGGTGATGAAGCACCAAAAGACATCGAGAACTGGAATCAAGATGAAGACGTTCTTGATACATGGTTTAGTTCAGCGCTATGGCCTTTCTCTACAATGGGATGGCCTGATGAAGAAGCAGAAGACTTCAAGCGCTATTACCCTACGAATGTACTTGTAACGGGTTATGATATCATCTATTTCTGGGTAGCTCGCATGATCTTCCAAGGCATCGAATTTACTGAACAGCGTCCGTTCAACGATGTATTGATTCACGGTCTTGTAAGAGATTCTGAAGGACGAAAGATGAGTAAGTCGCTTGGTAACGGAGTAGATCCGATGGATGTTATCGAGAAGTATGGTGCTGACTCTCTTCGCTACTTCCTTGCAACTGGTTCTTCACCAGGAAATGACCTAAGGTTCTACTGGGAAAAAGTTGAGTCGACTTGGAACTTTGCAAATAAGATTTGGAACGCTTCTCGTTTTGCCCTAATGAATATGGATGGCATGGAATACGATGAGCTCGATCTTACTGGCGAAAAATCAACCGCTGATAAATGGATTTTAACTCGACTGAACGACACGGTTGACCAAGTAACAAGATTGATCAACAACTATGAATTCGGTGAAGTTGGAAGATACCTTTACAACTTTATCTGGGATGATCTATGTGACTGGTATATCGAAATGGCGAAGCTGCCATTGTATGGTGAAGATGAAGCCGCGAAGAAGACGACTCGTTCTGTTTTAGCTTACGTGTTAGATCAAACGATGCGTATGCTTCATCCATTTATGCCTTACCTTACTGAAGAAATTTGGCAGCACCTTCCTCTTAAAGGAGAATCGATCACTGTCGCTAGTTGGCCAGTGAAGCAGGATGCCCTGCACTTCCCAGACGCAGCAGCAGACATGGCTTTACTTACAGAGATCATTCGATCTGTTCGTAACATCCGTGCGGAAATGAACGTTGCACCAAGTAAACCGATCGAATTGCAGATCAAGCCAAAAACGGCTGAAGCTGAAGCGCAGCTTGAGAAGAATAAGCAGTATATCGAACGTTTCTGTAACCCAGAAGCACTAACGATTTCTGCAGACCTACAAGCACCTGACAAGTCGATGACAGCAGTCGTTTCAGGAGCAGAGTTATTCCTACCGTTAGAAGGTTTGATCAACATCGATGAAGAGATCGAGCGTCTTAAAGGCGAGTTGAAAAAGCTTGATTCGGAAGTAGAGCGAGTTCAAAAGAAACTTGCTAACGAGAAGTTCATCAGCAAAGCACCTGAAAAAGTTGTTGATGAAGAGCGTGCGAAAGAGAAGGACTATCTAGAAAGAAGAAGCAATGTCGAAGCACGTATAAACGAATTGAAAAAATAAAGGTATGGCGAATCTCTAAAAAGGAGATTCGCCTTCTTTTGAAGAAAGGTGAGAGAAAGGATGTTCACTACATATGATGAAGCTGTAAGCTGGATTCATAGCTTATTAAATCACGGAATCAAACCTGGGCTCGAACGAATGGAGTGGATGCTTGAACAGTTAGGTCATCCTGAAAGGAGATTGAAGTTTGTTCACGTCGGAGGCACCAACGGTAAAGGCTCAACGGTTACGTACATGAGGCATATCCTGCAGGAATCAGGGTATGAAGTAGGCACGTTTACTTCACCTTACATCGAATCGTTCACAGAACGTATTGCTTTGAACGGAACACCTATTCCAGAACGTGATTTGGTAGAGGTATGTAATCGTGTATATCCGATTGTAGAGGAAACATCGAACACTACACTAGGGTCTCCTACAGAATTTGAAGTAATTACTCTTATAAGTTTAGTTTACTTTGGTAGCGTTTCATATCCTGATATCGTGTTGATGGAAGTTGGACTAGGTGGTCGTTTAGATTCAACAAACGTCATTCACCCGTTAGTATCAGTGATAACGAACGTCGGATTCGATCACATGCATATCCTTGGAAATGACTTGGAACAAATTACGTTTGAGAAAGCGGGAATCATCAAACCAGGAGTCCCTCTTATTACTACTGCTGAGAATGAGCTTGTTCGATCGATACTAGTCGAAACGGCGAAAAAGAAAAGTTCCAAAAGCTATAAATTAGGCGAAGAGTTTAAGGTAAGTGCGATTTCATCTACAGATGAAGGAGAGCACTTCACATTTCATTCTCCATATCGAACGTTAGAGGATATCCAGATTGAGATGAAAGGATCCCATCAGGTAAAGAATGCATCAGCCGCACTGATGACGATGGAATATTTGAGAGTGTTTTATGGCCTTCATATCGAAGAAGAGATGATCAAACAAGGTTTAAGTAAAGCAGCATGGCCAGGAAGGTTCGAGCTTATGCTTAAAAACCCAGACGTCGTGATCGACGGAGCACATAACCCAGAAGGGGTAGCTAGTTTGGCTGAAACGATTAAAACGCGGTATCAAGGTGGTTCAATATACGTAGTGTTTAGTGCGGTGGGTGACAAAGATATCGAATCGATGTTGGAACCCCTCTATCCTATTGTGAAGGATATTACGTTTACGACGTTCGACTTCCCTCGAGCAGTTAGTGCTCGGCAGCTGTATGAAAGGTGTTCGTTTACGAGAAAATCGTATGACGAGAATTGGACCTCAGCGGTACAGGCTATCATGACTAAAGCTGATAAAAACGACCTCGTCTTAATAACAGGATCTCTTTACTTTATTTCAGAAGTGAGAAGTTTTCTAAAAAGTTTGAAATAAATTCAAAATACTAGGACTTTTCCTTCATTTTTTGCTATTATAAACTTACACAATTACAGAATTGGAAAATTATTCTTCAAAAGGACGGAAGATGGAAGGGGGAAGAAATTGAATGCAAGTATGACTGTCAAAGTGTGGATCACTTGGTTAATCTTTTGGCCCACACTAATCTTTGCAACTTATACCTTCTTTCCCCCTGATTTATCAGGAAACGTGTTAGATATATTAGCACTGTTCGCACTCCTTGCAGTTGTCTCCATGATGCCGATCAATGTAAAAGGGATCGACATCTTCTTTATTCAGGGCATATCGCTCACTGTATTTTTAAGATATGGTCTATTCGTAGAAATGATCTTAACTCAACTTTCTATCCTGGTCTTTCTGCTTAATTTGCGAATAACGAAGAAAGAAAGCCATCGTTACCCTGTCAATATGCTCATGTTTATGATGATCTCCCTTATTTCGGGTGGTTTGTTCTATGCCCTTGGTGGGACAGTAGGAGAATTTTCAGGTAATGCGATGTTTCAGGTACTACCTGCATTAGCGTATACGTTCTCTTTAATCTTCGTTAATCAAATCTTGCTTCACTTCTTGAAAGTGTTTGTGTATAAAGAAGCAGACACGACCTTTTTCGGAAAAGATATGGTTTGGGAAGCGATCACAACTGCGGTCACGCTCCCAATTGGCTTCTTGCTTTATATGCTTCATACATATCTTGGTGCAATCGCCATTTTATTCGTAGGTGTGCCATTCATCCTTATCTCTTTAATGTTAAGGTTGTATTACTCTAGTCGAAAAGTAAATGACCTCCTTCATAAAACAAGTGAAATTGGTCAGCAGATTACCCAGCGACTCGATACGGATGACATACTGAACTTATTCCTCGAAAAAACGACTGACATGTTCGAAGTGGATCACGCCTATGTAATGGATGCTGAAAATGTAAGAAGGCTTTCTCTCATCAAGACATACGAGCGGGGAGTAGGGGTTATAGAGGGCCCGGGAGAAAGGTCTCCTCAAGAAGGAATAAGTTCGATCGTTTGGCGAAGTGGTAGAAGTCGCTTGTATAGCAAGCGATCTCAATGGAAGAGTTTAACGACTGGTGTAATACCTCTTTCAACAAACTCCATTATTTCAGTGCCGATGAAGCGAAATAAAAAAGTTGTAGGCATCATTACCCTCACCTCTAATAAAGTACGATCCTATGAAAAGCAGCATATTCTCGTGTTGCAAATTCTAGCGAACTATTTAGCTGTTGCCATCGATAATGCAAAGAACTATGAAGAAACGAAGCGAAAAAGTGAAACGTGTCCGTTAACGAATTTGTACAACTATCGGTTCTTTGAAGAGTTGCTAGATGAAAGGTATCTAGCCTATGAAAAAGATCATAGTCCTTTCTCCATTATCCTTTTAGATATTGATCACTTCAAAAAAGTAAACGATACGTTTGGCCATCATAGTGGAAATGAAGTTTTGTGTGGTCTTGCGGATCGACTTGTCGAAGAAATAGGGAACAGAGGGACGGTGGCACGGTTTGGAGGAGAAGAATTTATCATTCTTCTCGATCATGCTTCACACGAACAAAGCTTTCAGATTGCTGAAGAATTAAGGTTCGTTATCGCCGACCAACCTTTTGAAATTTTTAATGATTTGGAAAATGGGAATCGCCAGGTCATCTACATTACTGCTAGTATTGGCGTCGCTTCTGCTCCAGATCAAGGAGAAGATGGTCAAACACTAATTAGAAACGCAGACCGTGCGATGTACACGGGAGCGAAGCAACAGGGGCGAAATCGTGTGGCAAGCTATGTCGTAGGATAAAAAAAGCCCGCAGCTTCATTTGAAGCTGCGGGCTTTTTGGTTGCTTATCAATCTTTGGAACGATCGATAGGTACTGGTTCATTCACAACTTTGATATACGGTTCCTCCGTCTTTAAATCTGAGTAGGTTTTAATGATATCTGGGTTATATGAGATTTGAAGTCTTGAAGGCTGGTTTTGTTGATAACTTGGGAGTTGGAAGTAACCGTCTCCATATCGAACAAATTGAGTGTTCAAAGGGTTAGTTACCCTCGATTTACCTTTGATCGCATTAAGTACGATTCTCCTCGCTGAAATACCACCATCAATGTGAACATTCGACCCTACACCATACATTTCGAATTCACCTTCTGAATAAAAGAAGCCTCTTATGTTACTTGGTGTGTCTTCATATAAAGAGTTGTTACTGATATGAACATCTCCTTCAGCGAAGACAATTAACGATCCGTCATTACCATTTTGGGTTAATGCCTTCAATGTAGAGTATTTGATGTTTACATCACCTTTAACATAAATAATTGCATTGAATTCAACATCGGCATTATTTATCGATAAGTTATCTTCCACAAAATAAATACCACTAACTTTTAACTTTTCTTTATTCGTACTATTCCAACTGGTATTACCAATAGTTAAGTTACTTCCTATATAAGCTCCGTTTTTTACGGAAGTTGAACTAAAAGAAGATGAATTTCCAGTTAGAATAAGGTCACCTTGTGTACTAAACCGTTTGAATGTATTGTTATCTGAAAAGTATACTTTTGAAAAATCTCTTTTACCTCTTTGGTAATAATAAGGATAGACGTTACTGTTCGGCTTGTTTTCATTACTTATATAAGTAACTTTATTATAGTTCCAAAATGATTCATTGTAAGCAGTGTAAGGAGTTTGGGTAATGAGTTCTCCGTTTATTGTATTATCTTGTAAATCGTATTTAAACAGATCTTTTCTTTCGTTAATATCGATTGGATCTCGAACTGGTTCGCGTTGCTCGATTATGGGATAATTCTCACCTGAAAAAGCATTTTTAGCTTGAACATTTGTATATCTATTATTGTTAAAATCGGAATTGGAATTTATTATATGATCGCTATAATTTGGTTCACTTATAAATTTATAAATTGAGCCGCCTAAGACCATTTTTGCTTTTTTAGGTGGGCCAGTTACACTTTTGATAGTAGGAAGAAAAGTGTCGATCCAATAATCTCGCCCGTAATAGGCGTAGCCCTGATCTGTTGTAATGAGATTACCATCCACGAGTAAATCTCCAGTTATGTCTACAGCACCGTGTAGAAATAAATTCCCTTCACCTTGAACATCGCAGCCTTGAACCCTTGAGCAAAGCTGGTATGCTCCGATTGCATATTTTAAAACTTCAGGGAATGAGTCAGGTCCAATTTCTAGTGTTTTCGTGACTGTTTTCACTTCGTTGTTTACTGTACCTGTACTTTCGACTTCGATTAGACGTCTTAGCACATTAGAAGTAGCTGATACATTCGTGATTTTTGCGGATGATTCACCGGTATCATGGTCCAAGATTGTTGGATCCTTATAATTTCTTACCGTTCGATCGATCAATCTTGTAAAGTCATCTTGCTGTAGTCCACTTGACCCGAGGCCAGCTCTAAGGTCAGCTTGAATTGACTGAACGAGTTCGTCGACTCCTTTCTCTGCTACGAACGTTGCCTGTACATCGTCTTCCCGAAGTTCAGTTCGTTTCGTTCCGTTAACTGTTGCGCTAAGTAGAGATAAACCGAGAACAGTGAAAATCAATGTGACGAGTAATACTAGGACAAGGCTTGACCCACGTTCTTCAAACAATTGTTTAAGGTTCATCTGTTCCCTCCGTAATAAGACCTATTTCGCTTATGAGTGTTAAAGGTTTAGCATGATCAGTCGTTTTATCTTTAATCGTAATCCTGATTTGAAAATTACCTGAAGAGGTTTCTTCAATAGACGACCCAGCTAGATCAAACGAAGAAGCGTTTAAAGCAGTTCCGTTCAATAAGGCGTTCCCATTCTTAAAACCTATCGTAGTGGACTTGTTGATCGTAAGGAGATACGTTTCTTTGTCTGGGTCGAAATTTCTCGATGTAATTTCATTTTCTTTTACTGGGTAGAGCGTATTGATGAATGACGTCATCACGATATCAGCTTCATCACGGAATGCTGCTTCGGCACTGATCTTTTGATATGAATGAAGGCCATTAAACAAAAAAGCATAAATTGCTAGCGAGACGATGGATACAAGAACGAGTGTGATGAGAAGTTCTGGGAGAGTTAGTCCTTTCGTATTACGGAGATATCGCAGCATGTTTAACGTACCCTTCTACTGAAGTTTCGATCGTTGGCTTCTTAGCTAAAGTAACATCGACGCGGACGTCAATTAAATCTATTTCTTGTTCATTTTTATCCTGTGAAACAGAAACATTGATCGCATATTCATGGTTATTTATCTTAACTTGATAGTTTTCACACGATGGTTTTGATCGGTTTATACACTTTTGATAATTGTAAGGACCACCCGTTAGCCCATCAGTTATGTATGTGTCGGGTGATAGCTGAATTCGTTCGAGCGTAGCTCGTGCAAGATTTACAGCTACTAGCTTTTGATTGTTGTAGGAGGATATGGTGTTTGATTGGTTAAAAAAAGACGAAGCTACTAGTACGACAGACGTTAACAGTGTCAGAGAAACCAAAACTTCTATTAACGTAAATCCGTTATCGTTATTAAGCAATTTCCAAATACCCCCAATAAAAGAAATGATTAATTAATCAGAGTAATGTTTCCAATTCTTTAATACTATTATACAATAAACTACATAAATTTCTTTTTAATGTTAGATTTTGATAATATTTTTATTTTAGGAGGTGAGCCAGTGGATTATTTGTTGGCTTTAGTTGGGGGAGGCTTGCTTTTACTACTTTTGATGGTTACACCACTAGGAATCACACGTGCGCAACGTTACGTTGTTGCGGGAATGGGCTCGCTATTAAGTCTACTTCTACTCGTGTTTAAATCGATTTATCCACTTCCAATGGCAATTATACTAGTTATTCTTGTAGCGATGGTCATCATGTATGGCTTATGGAAGAAAGCGCATCATCTGTTGATCTCTTCAGATGGAAATAAAGAAGTATTAGAAGACTACTATAGTCGCTTGGATGTAGTAGAAGAGAAAAATTCTGATACGGAGCTAGTAAACAGTGAGTCAGAAGTTGTCGATGAACAAAGTGATGACCTTTTTCTAGAAGAAATCGATTTTGCTACATCTGAAGATCCTGAGGACATTGAAGGTGCTGACTCAGAGCACGTACTAGAAGAGAGCGAATTACTAGAGGAAGAAAGCTTAGATCAGTCTAATATAGTGGACCGTGACTTAGATGTAGAATCTGATGTATGGCAGGACTTTGAAACAGAAGAAGGTTTTGCAGAGGAGGAGGCACACTCTGCAGTCGAATCATTGGAAAACATAGATGATGAATCAGAGTTACTTATTGATAGTGAAGAAGTAGAAAACGACGAGGAAGTTGAAGAGATTGAAGGTATCGATTTCTCACTTAGACTCGAATCTGCCTTAGGCGATGAGGAGAATGACGCTACATCTGAAAGGCAGCAAGATGGAACAGATCAGAAAGCTTCTGGTGATGATTCTGAAGCTTCAGATAGTGTGCATCTCTTCGAATTCGATTCAGAGGAAGAGGTTGTTGGTGAAGTTGAAGATGAGAAAAACCCTCAAGAAGATGACTTTGAAGGGATAATTAAAACAGAGACTTTTGAAGAGCTTGAAGGCGATGAAGAGTCTTTAGACGGAGCCCTTGAACATGCTCATGCTGAAGAAGAAAGCATTCTAGAATTCAAGGGTTCGGTAAATGGTTTTGAAGAAGCAGATACTGTGGATGAAGATGTGGAAGATCCTTCGGAAGAAATTGCTGGGCAAATCGTAACAATACTACGAGAACAAGCGAGATTTCTTAAAGACAGTGGAAACAAAGAGGGTTATATCGATGTCACGGAACAGCTTCTAAGTTCACATTTAACAGATGATATCTATTTTGCTGTCGCAGCAGAATATAGAGAGTTTCTTATTGAAGAAAACGAATGGATGAAACTAAATAAACTTTTAGACGATATGAAGCAACGATGTGAATACCCAATCTTACTTGAAGAAATAAATTACTTACAATCGTTATACAAACAAAAATGAAACAGGTGTGTGATCAAGGATGAAGAAAAGTAATCAAATCGTAGGACTCCCAATTATTAGTATCGAAAGTGGCTCGGAAATCGGGCATGTTAAATCACTCGTTGTAAATGCTGCTGATAAATCGATCGATTTCTTAACAGTTGACCATCCAGACTGGGACGTTAGTGTAAAAGCTGTACCATTCCGCAAAGTCATTGGAGTTGGAGAGTACGCAGTTATGATCGAAGAAGAGAAGTCGATCTTTGATCTTTCTGAAATCCCAATCGCAAACGAACTGGTTAAGAAAAAAATCAGTATTATTGGAACGAAGATCATCAATAGGAAGGGTCAGTTTCACGGAGAAGTTAGCGAGTATTTAATAGATGACAATACTGGGAGAATCCTCAGTCTCCAGTTCGATTCAAACGAATCAGAACAGTTTTTATCAACAGAGCATGTGATTACGTTAGGAAAAGATCTTGTGATCGTTGCAGAAGAGGCAATCGATCAAATCGTGACAGAGCCTGAAGAACTTCTCGACGGGAAGAAGACGTACTCATCTGAGGATTATTCAATGCAACCTAAAGAAGAGCTTCCAAAGGAAAAGGAAGAGCTGCCTGCTGCAGAGGACAACGGCTTTAAAGAAAAGCAAATCGCAATTCTTGAAGGTAAGAAGTTGCTGAAAGATATCTATACTCCTTCAGGTGAACTCTTGTTTGAAGAAGGCAGCATTCTTACGAGAGGGGAAATTGAAAAAGCGCAGGAAACTGGTGTAGGTGTTGTGGTGGAAATGTCGATGCATGTATCAGGATAGAGGGGCGAAGTAAATGAGTTCTGAAACGAAGAAGGGTTTACTGAAAACTGCCGGTCTAATCGTCTTTTCAACTCTATTTGTTACGTCTTTTTCATTGTTAGGCTCGTTTACTTATGACGCAGCATTAGGAGAAGATACGTTGCCACCGGACGCATTGATCGGTAGTGTGTCAGTGTCAGGGCTAGAACCTCAAGAAGCAAGCGCAAAATTGACCGAATTGACTGAGGAATGGAAAGCATCTCAATTACTCTCTTTACGCTATGACGACCAATCAGTTCCACTTACAGGAGATATTTGGGAATTTCAAATCGATCAGACCGTACAAGAGGTTGCTCAAACGGAATCTAGTGATGTACCCCTTTACGTCTCGATCAACCAAGAGTTGCTGCAATCCAAAATGGAAGAGCTTGCAGTAAATCCCGCGAATTTTAGCATGGAGCTGCTGACGGAAGTGCTAATCGGCTATGCAGCTACACTTGAAAGTGATGACATTCCGATCGATCTATCGAACTATTATTCAGTAACGAGTGAAGTAGAGGAAATTTTCAAAAGTGAAGTGAAAGGCACATCTGAATTAATTCTTGTTCCAAGTCTTGTAGAAGAAATTGGTTCAGTGACGATAAAACCTGAAGAAAACTTTTCAGTACAACAAGTGTTAGCGAATGTAGGTGTGACGGATAAAGCAACTGATAGTCTCAACTTGTTTGCTTCAGCCATTTTTGAAATTATCCTTCATACGAATTTTGAAGTGCTTGAAAGGCATACGACGCTCAACATACCGACCTACGGGGAACCAGGCGTGAATGCGGCTGTGAATGTTTCAAATCGAGACCTTGTTTTTTATAACCCTAATCCTACAAGCTACACGCTTCGGTTCGATTGGGAAACAGATACGCTGATCGCAACATTAACTGGTCCTGCGTTTCCACTGCAGTTTAGACCAAAAGTAGAAGAAGACATTTTATCACCTGACACGATCATTCAATACTCTGCATCTTTAAGTGGCAATAATAAAACGATCGTTGAAGAAGGAGAAAATGGTCTTCTGATTAAAACGTATCGAGAAACGCTTGATCAAGATGATCGTGTTATCAAATCTGAAAAGATACTAGAAGATTTTTATCCTCCTGTACATCGAGTTGAGAACAGAGCATATCCTGAACCTTCTACGCCTTCAGAAACTGACCCTTCTGGTAGCGGAAGTCAGGACGGAAGCGGCGAGCCTAGTAATGGTGAGGAACCTAGTGGTGAGCCTAGCGGCGGTGAACCAAATAGCGAAAATGATAGTGGAAGTGATAACAGCTCAGGGCCATCAGATAACAATGGTTCAGGAGAAAATAGTGGAGAGGAGGATGAAGAAAAGGGTGAAGTAATGAAGGGATTAGAATACAAGAGGGAGGGAGATTGATGAGACAAACAAAGAAAAGACTAGGTGATCTCCTTGTTGATTCCCGCTTCATCACGAGAGAGAAGATCGATGAGGTTCTCTCTCAAAAGCCTAAAGGTATGAAACTAGGTGACGCACTCATCGAACAGGGAATCCTTACAGAGCAGCAGCTCATCGAGGTACTCGAGTTTCAACTTGGCGTCCCACATGTGAGTTTATACAATTATCCGATCGAAACAAATGTGATCGACATCGTTCCAAAAGATATCGTTAAGAAATATAACCTTATCCCATTAAAGATTGAAAACGATAAACTATACGTGGCAATGACAGACCCAATGGACTTCTTCGCGGTAGACGATCTTAGACTTTCCACAGGCTTTTTGATCGAGCGAACGATTGCAACAAAAGATGATATCAACCGAGCGATAAGCAAATATTATGAGATCGACGACTCAATGGATGAATTGTTAAGCGACTTGCCTCGAGCTGAACGAGAGGAAGATCAAATAACTGACGAAGATTCTCCAGTCGTGCGACTAGTAAATCAAATCATCCAGTTCGCAGTACAAAATAGAGCAAGTGATATTCACTTTGATCCACAGGAAACAAAATTGCTCATTCGCTATCGAGTGGATGGTCACCTCCGAACCGAAAGAAGCCTTCCAAAGCATATGCAAAATGTTCTTACTGCCAGGGTAAAGATTATTGCAAACCTCAACATAACGGAATCAAGAGTGCCTCAGGACGGTCGTATCAAAATCAACATCAACCATAAACCGATCGACCTCCGTGTATCCACCTTGCCAACCGTTTATGGAGAAAAGATCGTTCTACGTGTTCTTGATATGAGTAGTACGCTAAATCAATTGGGGAAGCTAGATTTTCATCCAATTAACGAAAAGCGGTTTCGAAAGATGATCGAGCAACCGAATGGCATTATCTTAATCACAGGCCCTACTGGTTCAGGTAAATCATCAACACTATATGCGACATTAAATCATTTGAATCAGGAAGAGACGAATATCATCACTGTTGAAGATCCGGTCGAATATCGGTTAGAAGGAATTAATCAGGTTCAAGTGAACGGTGCCGTTGGGCTGACGTTTGCTAAAGGACTGAGATCGATCTTGAGGCAAGACCCTGACATCGTGATGGTGGGGGAAATTAGAGATGCTGAAACGGCTGAAATCTCCGTTCGAGCATCGCTTACTGGTCACCTCGTATTGAGCACGCTTCATACGAACGATTCGATCGCAACGATTGCAAGATTGATCGATATGGGTGTCGAGCCGTTCCTTGTAGCTGCTTCTCTCTCTGGAATCGTTTCACAGCGTCTCGTTCGACGTGTGTGTAAAGACTGTCTTCAACGTGAAGCAGCAACTGAGCGAGAGAAAGAGATATTCAAAAAAAGAGGCATCACAATCTCAGAGATATCGCGTGGACAGGGCTGTGGAAACTGTAATATGACCGGCTATAAAGGAAGGATCGCTCTTCAAGAGGTGCTCGTGATGGATGATGTCATCCGTAAGAAAATTATGAACAATGAAGACATGAGCAGTATTCGTCAATATGCGATTAAAAAAGGAACAATATTTTTGATCGACGATGGATTATTAAAAGTGAAGCAAGGGTTAACAACAACTGAAGAAATACTACGCGTTGCTTTTAAAGAGTAGGTGATGGTATGAAAGAGCAAATGGATAAGCTATTACGGGCAGCATGTAAGCTAGGGGCCTCCGATGTCCACTTAACGATCGGAGTTCCTCCTATCCTAAGGATTCATGGTGATTTGAAGCGTTATGGAAGTGAACCGCTTGAGCCAAGCACAACTGAAGAGATGGCGAGGCTATTGATACCAAAAGAACAATGGGCAACGTTCAAAGAAAATGGAGATTTAGATTTTTCGTATAGTTTAAAAGGCGTTTCAAGGTTCAGGATCAATGCTTTCCATCAAAGGACAAGCATCAGTCTCGCCATTCGTGTCGTTCCGTCTGTCATTCCTTCTCTAGAGAGCATCCATGCTCCAGAAATTATTAAGAAGCTCTCGCTGAAACCTCAAGGGTTGATCTTAGTAACTGGGCCAACAGGGTCAGGGAAGTCTACGACCCTTGCTTCAGCGATTAACTTCTTAAATCACACTGTTCAAAAGCATGTCATCACACTGGAAGATCCGATCGAATACCTTCATAAGCATCGCAACTGTGTCATTGATCAACGGGAGATCGGGGCTGATGTTAAAAGTTTTGCAAGCGGCCTACGGGCAGCGCTCCGTCAGGACCCTGACGTTGTACTTGTAGGAGAGCTTCGTGACCTTGAAACGATCCAAACAGCAGTAACAGCTGCAGAAACGGGTCACCTTGTGTTTGGTACGCTACATACAAGTAACGCTGGCGCGACGGTGGATCGAATCATCGATGTCTTTCCTCCTAGCCAGCAGCCGCAGATTCGCATTCAGCTCGCTTCGGTGCTCGTCGGGATCATTTCTCAACGGTTGTTTCCGACAGTTGATAAAAAATCTCGAAGGCCTGCTTTTGAAGTGCTTGTAAACAATCCGGCAATCGCGAACTTAATTCGTGATAGCAAAGTTTATCAAATTCCGAATGTATTACAAACTAGCAAATCGACAGGAATGGTAGAGTTATCGAGTTCGATCAGAACCCTGATCAAAAGCGGTGTGATATCAAAAGAAGCTGCTGATCCTTATTTACAGGGGGAATAATGGCTATGAGCCAATTTCAATATGTTGGTAAAACTATGAACGGCAGAGTAAAGAAAGGCAATTTAACAGGTGCATCGAAGCGAGACGTGATCCTGCAGCTAAAAGACAAAGGTATTGCGGTGATGGAGATTCAAGAAGTTGAGCCGTCACTTCTAGCGAAAGACATCACGATCGGAAATCCTGTAAAGCTTAGGGATTTTGTCGTATACCTGCGTCAATTCGCAACCTTGCTACGAGCTGGGGTTTCAATCGTAGACTCAACAGGCATACTAGCTCAGCAAACGGAGAGTAAAGCGTTAAAACACGCGCTTCAAGACGTGGAGATCGAGCTCAGGGGAGGAAACCCATTCTCTCAATCTGCCGCAAAACACAAAAAGGTTTTTCCACCAATGTTTATTAACATGATCTACGCAGGAGAAGTAAGTGGAAGTCTGGATAACGTGCTGGATCGACTTGCGGTGTATTATGAGAAGCAACATAAAACGAGGCAGAAGGTTATTTCTGCAATGACATATCCGGTGATTGTTGGTTTGATAGCAGTCGGAGTAGTCATCTTCTTGTTAGCCTCAGTCGTGCCTTCATTTGCGTCTATGTTGAACGATTTAGGAGGCGAATTGCCTGCCATTACTAAAGTAGTACTCGGCGCCAGTGAATTTGTTCAAGTTTTCTGGTGGTTGTTAATTTTGGTTTTATTGTTAATATTAGGATTTATTTCTATAATTCGTAATAAACCATCTAGTAAGTATTATTTTGATTATGCTATACTTAAAACACCGATATTCGGGAAGATTTTACAGAAAGCGACGATGGCGCAGATGACGCGAACATTAAGCTCGCTATTCTCGAGCTCGGTCCCCATTCTGCAGTCGATTTCGATTGTGGAAAAAGTTGTAGGGAATGAGGTGGTGGTCAGAGTATTGCGTGAATCTAGAACATCGCTTGAACAAGGGAAGCGGTTAACAGAGCCGTTCAAGCAGCACTGGATCTTCCCGCCACTCGTTACGCAAATGATTGCGATTGGAGAAGAATCAGGTTCACTAGACGCGATGCTTGCGAAAGTAGCAGACTTTTATGAAGATGAGGTAGAAAACGCAACAGATCGGTTGAAAGCATTGATTGAACCGCTAATGATTGTGTTTCTAGCAGCGATCGTAGGTGTAATCGTACTGTCTATCATCGTTCCGATGTTTGAGATCTACAACAACGTGGGGTAGAAGAAGGTTACTAGTTTTAGACATCATTGTTCTTATACTTAACTATTATTATTTTAGGGGGAAATTGGATGTTAAAACGCTTTTTGAAAAATGAAAAAGGTTTAACGTTGATCGAGCTTTTAGTTGTTATTGTTATTCTTGGTATTATTGCTGCGATTGCAATACCGGCGATTGGTTCTTTGATCGATAATTCTAAGACAGATGCTCATATTGCAAACGCTGAGCAGATGGCAAGTGCGGCTAGGATGGCAATTGCACAAGACGGAGATGGAACAAAATCATTTACTATGGAAACGCTGATTAGTAAAGGGTACTTAGAAGGTATTCCAGAGTCTCCAGGAAATCAAGGCGAGTACAAAGAAGATTCTTCAAAAGTAGACTATAGTGTTAATTCTTCAACTAATGAACAGGTCTACAAAGTTACGTTAATAGGAACAGAAGGAACCTATATTAATGATGTAGCGGTTTCTGATTTAGACAGAAATAGTGTAAACCTTGATGGAACCACAACTACTCCATCAACTGATGATTAAGTATATTATTCTAGATAACCCTCCCTCGGAGGGTTATCTCCTTATTAAAAACCGATTTTAAGCATTTACTACACTTTTCGATAGAGGATGGAACGTATGGGGGTCGTATTACATAGTTATTTATTCATAGTTGGCCTTGTACTGGGGTCATTTTTTAATGTTGTGGGACTAAGGATACCTGTGAAGCGTTCGATCGTTACTCCTGGGTCGTCATGTGCATCTTGTCAACGCGTGCTCACACCGATCGAGTTAATACCGGTGTTTTCTTATCTTATACAAAAAGGGAGATGCAGAGGCTGTTCAGCTAAGGTTTCTCCACTATATGCCGGTGTTGAACTCACAACGGCATGTCTTTTTACGATCGCACCGCTCCTGGTGGGATGGTCAAAAGAGTTGCTTATCTCATATGGACTCATATCACTCTTGATCATCATCTTTGTTTCGGATCTCACGTACATGCTGATTCCTGATAAAGTGCTGCTTTTCTTTGGCGCTTACTTTATTCTGGCACGAATTTTTGTACCGATGACGCCATGGTACAGTCCTTTTGTAGGTGCTGCGCTTGGTTTCTGTCTATTGCTCCTCATCGCTATCGTGAGTAGAGGTGGGATGGGAGGTGGAGACATCAAGCTTTTCGCCGTACTCGGGCTCGTTTTTGGATATCAAGATCTGTTGATCGTTTTCTTTTTCTCTACCTTATTTGGGACGATTTTAGGAATTGGAGCTATTGCAACGGGTAAGGCGAAGCGAAAGCAGCCTATTCCGTTCGGCCCATCGATCGCGCTCGGTGCTCTACTCACATATTTTTACTCAGACAAAATCATAGATTGGTATATTAGTTTTCTGTAGTGACAGGGGGAAAGATGAATGAACTTTTTGGGATTGAAGCCTCAGACAAAACAAATTAGCCTTGCCCTGTATGATCACGTAATCCGTATGGTTGAGATCAATAAAGGGGACATGTCACTTCGTACGTATTACGAACGGTTCTTACCTGAAGACATTATAAAAAACGGTAAGATCGTAGAACGCGATACGCTGAAAGATATCCTCGTAGAATGTGTGGAAGAGTGGGGAATAAAAAAGAAAAAAGTACAGTTCCTCGTTCCTGATACCTATATGGTGCTTCGAAATGAAAAGATTCCGCTTACTGTCTCAGATGATGAAATAAAGGGACACCTTTACTTAGAAATGGGTTCGAGTATCAAACTTCCATTTAGCGAAGCGGTATTTGATTATGAGCTTGTACGAACAACAGATGAACATAAAGAGATTTTATTGTTTGCTGCACCAGAGAGTATCGTAACTGACATATCAACTCTATTAGAATCAGTATCCCTACGTCCAGAGGCTGCGGATGTGACGGCTCTATCTTTATATCGACTCTATCATCACCATGGACTCATCGATCAATATGAACCTACGCTCGTTATCCATGCAGGCATTCAGTCGATGAACGTTAGCGTTTTCTATAATCATCAACCTGCATTCATACGGCAAATCTTAATGGATACCCCTTATTCGATGTGGGAAGTTCATTCAACTTCAAGGAGATCTGAAAGTTTAAGATGGTCAGGAGAACGTGATGAATTACAGGAAAAAATAGAAGAAAGCATTGCAGAGATCGAGCGAGTCATCAACTTCTACTATTATTCGATGAATAGGAGTGGAAAAACGATACAATCGGTTTTCCTATCAGGCGATTTTCCTGAAATCGATCTTCTTAACTTACGGTTAGAAGAAACGTTAGCGATACCAGTTAAGGGCGAAACGAAAAGTGAAATCAAAGATGAAGATGGACTCGTGTTGCCGATGAAATATTATACCGCTATGGGTCTTGCTTTGAAGGGGTGCAGTGATGCTGATCGAGATTAATTTACTCCCTAAAAAAACAAGAAGATCTTTTTCTTTTATTTATATTCCTATCTCTGTTGCTACGGTATTAGTAATTGCCTTTATTATTTTGCTAGTCAACGCGAATCAATTGAAGAATGAGCAAGCTGAGCTGGAACAAAAGCTTGAGCGTTCGAACGAGCTCTTAACTGTTATGCAAGGGAACGATTCTGAAATCGTTAGCTCTGCGGATACGTTACAACAGTATGTTACTTGGCTAGATTCGATTGAGTTTTCAACGGTAAAACTGTTAGATGATCTAGTAGCTAGACTTCCTGAACGTGGATTTTTCATGGAATATGCTTTTGATGGTGATGAAACTGTGACAGTGACCGTTCAATTCGATCAGATGAAGGAAGTTTCTCAATACTTAAATGCTTTGAACGAATCTGTTAATGTGACGTCAGCGAGTGTTCTTACCGTGCAAACGGCTCAGTTAACCGAAGAAACGGAAGAAGACAGCAGAATTTTACCGAGGTACGTAACGGATTATGAAATCGTTATTAACAAAGAAAACCTAAGAGCGGAAAAGGAGGAGACCGATGGATAATCGTACGCGAAATCTCTTAACATTAGTCGGTCTACTGATCCTGGTTCTCGGTGTAACGATGTTTTACTTCTATAGTGTTTCCCCTAAAAAGCAAGAAGTGAACAGGTTGGAAAGACAGGTTGAACAGAACGAAGAACTTATCGAACTTCTTCAGGCGAAAGAAGAACAAAAGGTCGATGCGTTCGACACGACGCTCTTACAGCGTAAAGTTCCCGTTAAACCGTTGGTCGATCAATTTATACTCGACTTGAATCGCGCCGAGCTTGTATCAAAAAGCAGCATCCATCAACTGGACTTTGTTGATGATGTACTGAACACTGAAGAATTTTCGGAGGAAGATGAAGAGGAAGCTACTGAAGAAAGCACAGAAGAAGCGGATGTTCTAGAGGAACCAGCTGTAGCTCTCCCAGAAGGTATTCAAGCGGTAGACGTAAGTATGGAGATGACTTCTGACAACTACCCTTCTTTAAGAAAATTTCTTCTCTCGATCGAAGAATTGCCTCGAATGGCACTTATTAGCGGACTAACGTTTTCTGGAAAATCCGAATCGGTTCTTCCTGCAGATGAAGAGAACTTAGATGTCGCCTATATTGCGAATGTCGCAACCTTTTACATCCCTACATTAACTGATCTTGCCGAACAAACGCCTTCCATCGATTATCCTGAGCCTTCCGATAAAGATAATCCATTGTATGAAACGGTTGAAGAGGAAGAAGATGAGAAAGAATCTGCTTCAGAATAAAAGAATGATCTAGCTGCCGAACTGGCGGCTCTTTTTTATGCTTTGAAACAAATCTAGTAACTCCTGTTCTAGCAAATCTCCCCATTTCATAGACTATAGTACAAGCCGCTAATGAGGGGGTAACGATATGAAAGATGGTAGGACCATTTCGATTCGTTTTAATGGTGAGAACAAGGATTGCAATCCTGAACTGCATAAAGAAGAAAGCGCAGCTGCTGAGGAGAAGGAATTTGAGTGGATTCTTCCTGAGCGAAGAGATTCGAAAAAGGTGGTCGACTTAAAGAAGCTTCAGCTTCAAAAAAAGAAACCTAGCGAGAAAAAACAAAAGCATATGCTGCCACTACGAAGGAAAAAGAAGAAGCAAAGGATAGCCTCAAAACCTATGGTCATCCACAAAAATGTCATGATTTCAGTTGCCTCAGCAGTATTCCTAGGTGTGATGTTCGGGTTCATCTTATTGATGGTGTTCTCAGGAAATGAGAATGCTGCACCGGTAAGTGGAAGTGCGACAGAGGTATCTCCTAAAGCGGCAAATGTAAATACAGAAGAGCTGTCATTAAATCTTAAAGTTGTTCAGTCAGGCGTTTACAGTACAGAAGAATCTGCGCTAGAATTCCAGCAGAGACTTAAGGATAATGGCTTTCCGGCAGCAATTATTAATAGTGATAACTATTATTTACTGATCGGCGTATCTCAAACGACGGAAGGTCAGAACGCACTCGCTGGTTATTTTGAAAACAAAGGAGAGGACGTTTACGCAAAAGAATGGAGCATCAATGCGGATGACATAAATGTATCAGAGGAAGGTGCTTCTCATTTAAAAGAAGGAAAAGAATTTATTGAACAGCTGGTAGTTATGGATCTAAATGGTTTAACTGATGAAGAGCTAACGGATGAGATGCTTAAGAACGCAGACGGCAGGTTAACCGAATGGAGTGAGAAGACCCCAGACATAGACGGGTGGACAAAAGGAGGAGGAGAGGAGCTAGTCACCTCATTGAACGGTGCTCTTAATGAGATGAAGGCGTACACCTCTAATGAAACGATCTCGTCTCTTTGGTTAGCACAGCAGCATTTACTAGATGCACTCGTGTCATATCAGGAGTTGGTTGATAGCCTTAAATAAGCATGTGTTTGCGGAGTAAAGGATTTAAATGTAGGATAAAGGGGTAGCTAATCATATAAAATTAATGATATTGGAAATAAAATGCTTTCTTATGCACATACAATGACGGAAACACACGAAAATTGTAAAGGAACGTCAAATTTTAAATTGTGGAAAGAAAAGGGATTTGATAAGCTGTTATCAAGCCCTTTTCCCACTTGTGAATCATTTACAAAAAAAGGGTGGTATACATGAAGCACCTCGTATTAGCCTCAGGGTCTCCGCGAAGAAAAGAACTTCTTGAGCAAATGAACCTCACTTTTGATATAATCGTAAGTCGCTTTGAAGAGCACATCTCACTTTCTGTTACACCAGCTGAACTCGTAGAACAACTTGCTTATGGCAAAGCGAGTGAAGTGTTTAACAGAACCCAGGATGCAGTCGTATTAGGATCTGATACAGTCGTCACACTTGATGGTGATGTGTTGGTAAAGCCGGATAACCGCGAGCATGCGAGGCAGATGCTTACGGCTCTTTCAGGCCGTACACACACGGTTTATTCAGGTGTGTCAATCTTATCAGAAGGTCAGCAGTCCAGCTTTTCTGTTGCGACTGACGTTACGTTCTGGACATTAACGGATAGTGAGATCACTCAGTACCTTGATACTGACGAGCCTTACGATAAAGCGGGAGCTTATGGGATTCAGGGCTTCGGTGCCGCCTTTGTTAAATGCATTCAAGGAGACTATTATAGCGTGGTTGGGCTTCCTATTTCTAGAACGCTGCGTGAACTCGCGGCTTTTGGAATTGTTCCAGAGATTCAGCATAAGTCAGACAGATAGATGAATCCAGGGAGGAAGCGTGTTGTTAAAAACACCACTATTAATTCGTGACTACCCAGAAGACGAACGCCCGAGGGAGCGTCTGATGAAGGGTGGTTCAGAGGTATTATCAAATCAGGAACTCCTTGCTATTATCCTTAGAACAGGTACGAAGCAGGAGTCTGTCCTTGAATTATCTCATCGCATCATCCAACATTTCGAGGGGTTGCGCCTTTTGAAGGATGCGAGCATTGAGGAATTGACTTCTTTAAACGGTGTAGGACCTGCAAAAGCGGTTCAGCTTATGGCTGCAATCGAGCTTGGAAGGCGTGTAAGTCGTCTGCAGCAAGAGGAACGCTACACAGTACGCTCACCTGAAGATGGTGCGAACTACGTGATGGAAGATATGCGATTTTTATCACAAGAGCATTTTGTTTGCCTTTATTTAAATACGAAGAACCAAGTTTTACATAGAAAAACAGTCTTCGTTGGCAGCTTGAATGCTTCGATCGTTCATCCGAGGGAAGTGTTTAGAGAAGCGTTTCGTCGATCAGCTGCATCGCTCATCTGTTTTCATAATCATCCGAGCGGTGATCCGACACCTAGTCGTGAAGATATCGAGGTCACGAAAAGGCTAGCTGAGTGTGGAAAGATGATTGGCATCGATGTGCTCGATCATATTATTATTGGGGATCAAAAGTTTATTAGTTTAAAAGAAAAAGGGTATGTGTAAAACATCTCGTTATGACACGTTTTCCCACTACCGTTTTCAATACTGATGCAGTATAATCATATTTATGAGTTTTGCTTGAACTGAAGGGAGATTTAACATAAATGTTTGGTGGATTTTCAAGAGATATGGGTATAGATTTAGGTACAGCGAATACGCTGGCTTATGTGAAAGGCAAGGGAGTAGTTGTACGTGAGCCGTCTGTAGTAGCGCTTCGTACGGATACAGGTTCAATCGAAGCTGTCGGTAATGATGCAAAGAATATGATCGGACGTACGCCTGGAAATATCGTAGCCCTAAGACCGATGAAGGACGGCGTTATCGCAGATTTTGAAACAACAGCGACGATGCTTAAATATTTTATTAAACAAGCTCAGAAGAATCGTTCTGTGTTTGCACGTAAACCAAATGTGATGGTATGCGTACCTTCTGGAATCACAGCGGTTGAAAAGCGTGCAGTTGAAGATGCGACTCGTCAAGCGGGAGCACGCGAGCCGTACACGATTGAAGAACCATTCGCAGCGGCGATCGGTGCTGATCTTCCTGTGTGGGAACCTACAGGAAGCATGGTCGTAGATATCGGTGGAGGAACAACAGAAGTTGCGATTATTTCTCTTGGTGGGATCGTTACGAGCGAATCGATCCGCATCGCTGGAGATGAGATGGACGAGTCCATCATCCAATACATCAAAAAGACGTATAACCTTATGATCGGTGAGAGAACTGCAGAGCAATTGAAACTTGAAATCGGGTCTGCTGGCTCAACAGAGGGAATCGAAGCGATGGATATCCGTGGACGTGACCTTGTGACAGGTTTACCTAAAACGATCAGCGTTTCAGCAGAAGAGGTTTCTGGGGCACTTAACGATACGGTCAACAGCATCATCGAAGCTGTAAAAGTAACCCTTGAAAAAACGCCGCCAGAGCTTGCAGCTGACATTATGGATCGTGGCATCGTTCTGACAGGTGGAGGCGCATTGCTTCGAAACCTTGATCAGGTGATCAGTGATGAAACGAAGATGCCTGTCATCGTAGCTGAAAACCCACTAGAGTGTGTAGCGATCGGAACGGGTCGTGCACTTGAAAATATTCATCTGTTCAAATCAAGAGCTGGGATTACGTCCCGATCCTCAAAACAGAAGTAGTTAGAAGGTGTTGTAAGGCATGCCGCAATTTTTTTCCAATAAAAGACTAATTGTTCTACTTGTCAGTATTATCGTTCTTGTGGCACTTATCGGTACCTCAATGAAAGAAAGAGATGCTTTGACGATACCAGAACAATTCTTCAAAGATTCAGTTGGTTGGCTTCAATCAGTCTTCTATAAACCCGCTAATTCAGTAGCGGGTTTATTTGAGAGTGTTGGAGAAATGAAAGATATGTATGAAGAAAACAAACTCTTGAAATCTAGATTGAATGAATTTGTTGCACTTTCTGAAGAGCTGAAAGAAGTAAAGCAGGAAAATGCTGAGCTCAAAAATGAGTTGAATATCGATCCCGCAACTGGCATATCTAACTATCAAACATTCCATGCGAATATGATCGCGCGTTCACCAGATCGGTGGAATGATTTATTGACGATCGATAAGGGTAAGCAAGATGGTGTAGAAGCGAATATGGCTGTGACAACACCAAAGGGCTTGATCGGAAAAATTAAAAATGTACAGCCGTTTTCTTCGACTGTTCAGCTTGTAAGTGATGTGGACCGAACAAACCGAATCGCTGCGATGACGCAGGAAGATAAGAATGTATTCGGTACGATCGAAGGGTTTGACTCCGAAAAAGACATGTTGATCTTTGCAAAGATTCCGGTCGATACAAAAGTGAAAAAGGGCCAAACTGTGATCACTGCAGGAAATGGTGGTATCTTCCCAAGAGGAATCGTGATCGGTGAAATCATGGATGTAGAAACGGATAACGTAGGAACAACTCAGACTGCTTACGTTAAACCTGCAGCTGATTTGTACGATATCAACAACGTGATGGTCATCGACAGAGGAGCACAAACGGTTACGCCTTCATCTGAAGAAGGTGATGAAGAATGAAGCAGCTTCTTCTATCTGGAACGCTCTTCGTTCTTTTCCTCATTGAGGGGACCGTATTTCAAGTCTTTGCACCAGAGCAGTATGATTTAGCGTTTCAGCTGATCCCGAGGTTTGTAACAGTTGTTGTGCTTTTGGTAGGTATGTATTTATCTCCTATGTTCGGAGTAATCTTTGGAGTGATCTTCGGATTACTACATGATTTGATTTACACTGATCTTGTCGGTGTGTATATGTTTGGAATTGCAGTCAGCGCATACATAATTGGATATCTTGCGAAGGTGTTCCAACTAAATTGGTTTATTTCGCTTGTACTTGTTTTACTAGGCTTTACTATGTTGGAGTTCTATGTTTATGAACTGTTTTCGTTAATTAACATTACGAACCTTTCATTTAACTCTTTCATCCATGACCGTTATTTGCCCTCTTTGATCTTGAATGGTATTTTTATGCTCATTGTTTACTTTCCTGTGAAGCGTTTGCTGGAAGAATTGTCGGAAAGCCGTAGACAAGAAAATTAGGCCGAAAAGAGGATTTTCCTCTAGCTACGTTGAAATATTCTATGTTGAGGTGAATGAAATTGGCTATGGCACAAAAACAATCACAGCATTATGTCACGATAAAAGGTACGAAAGATGGCTTGAATTTAATATTAGATGATTCTTGCGCCTTTCGTGATGTCATAAATGATCTTGATGACAAACTTTCCGCACGTCATATACAACAAACGGAAGGACATACGATCACTGTTACCATCAAAGTAGGAAATCGATATTTGACGGATGAACAGGAAGAAACGCTACGAGATCTTATTCAATCCAAACAAAATCTTGAAGTTGATCGAATCGATTCCAATGTTATTTCTCGTGATGAGGCGGAAGAAGAAAGGAAGCGGACGACTGTTAAGTCCGTCGCAAGAACTGTCCGTTCAGGCCAAATTTTAGAAGTAGAAGGAGATTTACTTTTAATAGGAGATGTTAATCCGGGCGGTACTGTGATGGCTGGGGGTAATATCTTCGTAATTGGAACACTACGAGGAATCGCTCATGCTGGAGCTTACGGCAATACGGATTCAGTTATCACGGCGTCTTTATTAAAACCTTCCCAACTACGAATAGCAGATTTAATTAGCAGACCACCTGATCAATCAGGCATTACAGATGCAGAAGCAGAATGCGCATACATTAAAGAGGGTACTGAAATTAGCGTAGATCGCGTTCAAATACTAACTAAAATTAGACCGAATTTGACAAGGTTGTAGACAGAAAGGGGAATGTTGTGTGGGAGACGCTATAGTAATCACTTCCGGAAAAGGAGGCGTGGGGAAAACCACGACTACAGCAAACATCGGAACAGCTCTTGCACTAATGGGCAAAAAGGTATGTCTAGTTGATACGGATATCGGCCTTCGAAATTTAGATGTCGTGATGGGGCTTGAAAATAGAATTATCTATGATCTCGTCGATGTCGCTGAAGGCAGATGCCGACTTCATCAAGCTTTGATCAAAGACAAACGTTTTGAAGCGCTGTATATGTTGCCTGCCGCTCAGACGAAGGATAAGTCGGCCGTGCAGCCGAAGGAAATGAAGAAGATCATTGAAGAATTGAAGCAAGATTATGATTATGTTCTTATCGATTGTCCTGCGGGAATCGAACAAGGATTTCAAAATGCGATTGCTGGAGCAGATAAGTCTGTTGTAGTAACAACACCGGAAACATCTGCGGTACGCGATGCTGACCGTATTATCGGACTTCTTGAAAAAGAGGAAGGCATCGAAGCACCAAAGCTTGTTGTAAACCGCATTCGAAACCACATGATGCAGAGTGGTGAGATGCTCGATGTGGATGAGATCGTGTCGATCCTCGCAATCGATCTATTAGGAATTGTCGGTGATGATGATACCGTTATCCGTGCCTCCAACAAAGGAGAGCCCATCGCACTCGACCCAAGTTCGAAAGCTTCTATCGCATATCGCAATATCGCTCGAAGAATTCTTGGTGAATCTGTGCCCCTTCTCTCTCTTCAAGAAGAGAAAGGCGTGTTTACAAAAGTAAAGAAATTCTTCGGAATGCGTTCATAAGAAACCGGCCATCGTGCCGGTTTTTTTGTTGGTGTTTTACCTCGTTTCTGTACAAATCCAATGACATAACCCCTCCGGACAAGTCATAGACTGAATACTACGGCTAGGAGGGAGGGGTGAGCGATGGGAAGGGATATAAATGAGGTCAGAAAGCGACTGAATGCAAGGAAGAAACATCGTCATCCGGTGAGGTCGACATCGCATAGCGAAAGAAAAGGGGAGCAGCCGCATTTCCATCAAACAGAGGTGACCTTTCATCCATTATTTAATAAGCAGGCGTTTCTCATACGAGCCATGATTGCTGCTTGTTTGTTTTTAGGTGCAGGCATCTTATTTAAATCTGAAAGTGAAAAGCTTCTACCAGTTAAGGGATATGTAACGAATATGATGGAGACTGAATTTCAGTTTGCAATGGTGAGAGGTTGGTATGAAGGAAAATTCGGTAATCCTGTTGCTTTGATCCCAGACGGGGAGGATACGACGACTGCAGGAGAAACTCCTGTTTTTGCATTACCTGCAAATGGGAAGGTTCTTGAAGATTTTCAGTCCACTGGTAAAGGCATCATGGTAGAAACGGTCTTAAGTACAGAAGTAGAAGCCATCAATGCGGGTGTGATCACCTATGCTGGTGAAAAAGAAGGAATCGGTAATACGGTTGTCATTCAACATGCTGACGGAAGTGAATCTTGGTATGGCATGTTAGAGTCAGTCGATGTCTCATTATATGATTTTGTGAAAACAAAAGACAAATTAGGAAATGTGACGAACTCAGAAGATGGTAAAACAGGTACGTTCTATTTTGCAATAAAACAGAACGAGGCTTTCGTTGACCCTCTTCAAGTTGTCCCAATCGAATAATGCTTCGAAAGCTGACTATTCATCCGTTGTTTTGGGTCACAATAGGATTAGCAATCATAACGGGCAGATTCAGGGAGGTCATTTTACTCTTTAGCATCGTATTCATACACGAAATGGGTCATGCAATGACAGCGAATTATTTTCGTTGGCGAGTAAACAAGATTGTCCTCCTTCCTTTCGGTGGTGTAGCTGTTGTAGATGAGCACGGTAATCGCCCCATCTATGAAGAATTTCTCGTGATCCTTGCAGGGCCATTGCAGCATGTATGGATGATTGGTGCCGGATTTCTCATTTTTGAGGCTGGAATCATTACCGATACTCTGTTCGACCTTTTTTTGTTTCACAATATGATCGTTTTGGTATTTAACCTTTTGCCTATATGGCCACTAGACGGTGGGAAATTATTGTTTTTACTCTATACGATCCTCTATCCGTTTAAGGTTGCTCATCGATCGATGATCTACTCATCTGCACTGTTTTTATTCGTTCTTATCCTTATTACAAGTATCTGGTTTCCAGAGCAGCTGAGTTTATGGATCGTGATTAGCTTTCTAGTTGCTGCACATATAAAAGAGTGGAAGCATCATCCTTATATTTATTTCCGGTTCTTACTCGATCGCTATACTAGAGTGTATGATGGAAAAGAAGCAACGCTTTCTGTGATGCCAAATATGAGGTTGAGTGAAGTTCTCTCAAAGCTATACAGAGGAAGGCGGTACACGATTACAATTAAAGAACTCAATGTGAGCGCGGATGAAAAAATGCTGCTTGAAGCCTATTTCCAAAAAAATAAGCTAAGATGTGCAGTTGGTACACTTTTCAGATAAACTAAAGAAAATGATCAAAGGGTGTAAAAAGGAATGCAGTTACTTGTTCTTGAGAAAGACGATTCGAGAGTCGTCGCTATTCAGAAGGAAGACGAACTCATCGACCTATGGATTGAGAAGCGTAATCGTTTCAAACCATCGCAGGGCGATATTATTCTTGGTGTCGTCAATAATGTGGTAAAAGGAAAGAACGCAGCTTTTGTTTCGCTTGGAGGAGGAAAGCCAGGGTTATTGAACGGTAGTGAAACGATACAAGCGCAGAGGAACAAGACAGTCGGCGAGACACCTCCGGCTGTTTCTGATTTTCTAGAAGTTGGACAGGCTCTTTTAGTTCAAGTAAAGCATGAAGGGTATGACCGGAAAGGCCCCCTCGTTACCGAGCTCATTCATTTAGCGAGTGATACATTGGTTTATATGCCTTATGCAGGCTACTCTGCTGTGGCAAAGTCTATCAAAGATAGAGACGAATTGTTATCGATCGCAAAAGACCATTGCGTCGGTGAGGAAGGCGTCATCTTTCGTACGAAAGCAAAAGAGTTGAGTGCTGATCAATTGGTCGAAGAGCTTACATATAAAAGGAATGAATGGAAAACAATTATTGAGAAAGCATCTAGTAGGAATCCCCCAGCAAGAATTGTGAAATCGAATGACAGACTTGAAAAGCTATACCCGATCGATCGGATTGATCACGTGGTGACAAACTCTCCAAACGCTGCAAACGAGTTCATACAACTTGGGTTAAATCCAAGTTTTATTGAGGTTGATGAAAATCACACTAACATAAGACTACTGAAGGAAAAGATAGCTGAACTTACTAGACCAACCGTGAAGGTAGGAAAAGCATTCGTTCATATCGAGTCAACTAGCGCTCTTACTGCAATCGACATCGACACCGGGGGAGCGGCTTTTCAATCTATTGAAGAAACGCATAAAAGTGTAAACGAAGCTGCTGTTCTTAAGATCATGGAACAAATTAGATTAAGGAATATTTCTGGAACGATCTTGATCGATCCGCTCCCAATGGTAGAAAGTGACAAGAATGAGCTGTTAAAACTTCTAAAAGAAGCCGCCAAAACGGACTCGAGAATGGTGGTAGGTGGCTTTACGAAATTTGGATTGATCGAGCTTCAGAGAAAGAAGGATGGTTTGCCGTTTCATAAGCTTTTGTTAGAGCTTGATTAACTCGAAATAATCGCATTGACACGGTATTTTCAGCTATGGTATGATTTAGTGGTTAGTTCGTTTGGAAGCACCCAAAGAGCTACAACCGCTCAAAATCAGGTTTCTAAGCTAGTGTTCTAGCACCTGTAATGGCGAGTCTGAGTATTAGAGGAGGTGCACGTATGTACGCAATTATTGAAACTGGTGGTAAACAAATCAAAGTTACTGAAGGTCAGGAAGTTTACATCGAGCTTCTTAACACAGAAGCAGGTGAAACTGTTACTTTTGACCGTGTGCTAATGGTAGGTGGAGATGACGTTAAAGTTGGTTCTCCTATCGTAGAAGGCGCTACTGTAACTGGTAAAGTTGACAAGCATGGTAAAGGTAAGAAAATCACGGTTTATAAATATAAGCCAAAGAAAAATTACCGTCGTAAGCAAGGCCATCGTCAGCCTTACACAAAAGTAGTCATTGACAAAATCAACGCATAAGGGTTACTGACATGATTCGTTTCAAAGTGAAACGCGATTCACATGACAGAATCATTTCATTCTCTCTCTCTGGACATGCAGATGCTGGACCTCATGGTTATGATATCGTGTGTGCTGGTGTATCTGCTGTAACGTTCGGGGCGGTTAATGCAATTGAATCCCTTTGTGATGTAGAACTCATAATTGACATGGAAGATGAAGGGGGCTATCTCAGTTGTACAGTTCCTGCCCGTTTAGAGCAGCGTACGGATGAGAATGTTCAACTTCTTCTTCGAGGAATGGAAGTTTCTATTTCCTCAATTGCCGAAGAATACGGTAATCATATTCAAATCACTCACACATAGGAGGTGGGACATTATGTTGAAAATGAACCTTCAGTTTTTCGCATCCAAAAAAGGTGTAGGTAGTACGAAGAACGGTCGTGACTCAATCTCCAAGCGTCTTGGAGCTAAGAGCGCAGATGGCCAAATCGTATCCGGTGGCTCTATCCTTTTCCGTCAGCGTGGAACTAAGATTTATCCTGGTACAAACGTTGGCCGCGGTGGAGACGACACTCTATACGCGAAAATCGATGGCGTTGTAAAGTTTGAGCGCCTTGGACGTGACCGCAAACAAGTAAGTGTATATCCAGTTGCGAAAGAAGCGTAAGCAGCTAAGAAAAACTCTAACCGTTCGGTTAGAGTTTTTTGATACGATGGACTTTAATAACTAACAGTCGAGTGACGATGCACGATGAAAAACAACTAGGAATCGATTTCGTTTGAAAACAATATGGAATGCAATTATTGTTATAATGAAGGAAATGGATAGAGTATTGGGAGTGCAAATATGTCTAAAAATTGGAATACCTTTGAAGTACTGCGCCATTCTCGACATGATTGGTTGAATCGTCTGCAGTTAATAAAAGGGAACCTGGCCCTCGATCACATAGACCGAGCTAAGGAAATTATCGAAGAGATTATTATCCAGTCAAGACAAGAAGCAAAATTATCGAATTTAAATGCCCCAAAACTTACAGAATATATACTGACGTTTAACTGGTGTAACCATTTATTTCAGTTGGATTTCGAAGTCATCGGGGATGAATACGATATATCTAGCTATGAAGCAGAACTGATTGAATTAGTTGCTCGGTGTACAGAAGCGATCGAAGAACAGGTGACCTATCCTGCAGATCATCACTTACTGTTGACGCTTCAGCTGTATCATGAAGAAATTCATCTAGTTTTTGATTTTCAAGGTGAGTATGCTAATTCACAAAAGCTCAAAGATGAATTCGAGAATTTTGAAATCAAAAGTGCTCATCTAACTCGATTTGAACACTCAGAAAATGAGCTTGTAAGCACGTTTTTGATTAAATGAGGTGAAAGAATGTTTGTAGATCAGGTCAAAATATTTGTAAAAGCTGGCGATGGCGGAAACGGCATGGTAGCTTTTCGTAGAGAAAAATATGTACCAGACGGTGGACCTGCTGGAGGAGATGGAGGAAAAGGCGCAAGCGTCATCTTCGAAGTTGAGGAAGGTCTCCGTACTCTTATGGATTTCCGTTATAACCGTCACTTTAAGGCAAAGACCGGTGAACATGGTCGTTCGAAGAACCAGCATGGCCGTGGGGCTGAAGATATGGTCGTTAAAGTTCCACCTGGAACGGTCGTTTCCTATGCAGATACTGGTGAACGAATTGCTGACTTAACTGAGCACGGTCAACGCGCTACGATTGCAAGAGGTGGTCGTGGAGGAAGAGGAAATACAAGGTTCGCTTCTCCATCAAATCCTGCTCCAGAGCTATCAGAGAATGGAGAGCCGGGAGAAGAGAGAGAAGTTACTCTTGAATTGAAGGTCCTCGCAGACGTTGGTTTAGTCGGATTCCCTAGTGTAGGGAAATCGACGTTATTATCAGTTGTTTCCGCAGCAAAACCGAAAATCGCTGCGTATCATTTTACAACGATCGCACCGAACCTAGGTGTTGTCGATACGAAAGATGGACGTAGTTTTGTAATGGCTGATCTTCCTGGACTTATTGAAGGGGCACATGAAGGTGTTGGCTTAGGACATCAGTTCCTAAGACACATCGAGCGTACGCGCGTTATCGTTCATGTCATCGATATGTCAGGGATGGAAGGCAGAGATCCATTCGAAGATTATGAAAAAATTAACGAGGAACTAAAACAGTATAAGATGCGTCTTATGGAACGTCCTCAGATTATCGTTGCGAACAAAATGGACTTGCCTGATTCTGAAGAGAATCTGAAGATCTTTAAGGAGAAGCTTCAAGAAGACTATCCGATCTATCCGATCTCAGCAGTTACAAGACAGGGGTTACAAGAACTTCTATTTGAAATCGCAGACAAGTTAGAAACGACGCCTGAATTCCCGCTCGACGAGGAGAAGGAAGAAGAAAGCAGAGTCGTTTACCGTCATGAGAAAGAAGCGCCTGATTTCTATATAACGCGTGATGACGACGGTACATTTATTGTGAACGGTCCTCGTATTGAACGACTCTTCAAGATGACAGACTTTGATCGTGAAGACAACGTTCGCAGATTTGCTCAACAAATGCGTAGCTTGGGCATTGATGAGGCATTGCGTGAACGAGGAGCGGAAGATGGAGACGCTGTTAGGATCCTTGAGTTTGAATTTGAGTTTGTAGATTGATCTAAGCAGAAGACTGTCCATATGGACGGTCTTTTTTGCAAATCTACTCGTGATTAGGAGAGAGGTGAAAGAAGTAATGAGTAATGGTGAGAAAAACTTTTTCTTAGTACGTGAAGACGTCTTATCCGATTCCATGCTAAAAACACTAAAGGCTAAGCTACTGCTAGAAAGTGGCGCTGCAGATTCCGTTAGGGAAGCGATCGATCAAGTAGGAGTGAGCCGTAGTGCTTTTTATAAATATCGTGATACGATCCTTCCATTCCATACGATGATCATCGAACAGATCTTCACGCTCTCGATTCACTTAGAAGATCGCTCAGGAGCTCTATCTAACGTTTTGAGCACCGTTGCATCACTCGGGTGCAATATCCTTACAATCAACCAGACGATACCTCTTCAAGGATATGCGACCGTTATCTTGACAATGGAAATAGGAGAATCAGACTTGCAATTGAATAGCTTAATCGATAGAATCAAACAGATTGAAGCTGTGAACAATGCAGAAATTATCGGCTCAGGAGCATAGGGGGAAGACATGAAAAGTCAATCGAAAATTGGTTTTTTAGGTCCGGAGGGGACCTTTACCGAAATCGCTGCTAAAACATTGTTTGAAAAAGAAGATAGAATACCGTTTCCTACGATCAAGACTTGCCTTGAAGCGGTTGAAGAAAGTCGTATCGATTACGGAGTCGTACCATTAGAAAACACGATTGAAGGCTCCGTCAATATGACCCTCGATCTACTGTCTCAGCAAGTTTCACTTCCAATAGTAGGAGAACTTGTACTACCGATTCGTCAGCATTTACTCGTCTTACCAGAACTAGAAAATTTGAGTGATATCAAGACGGTTCAGTCCCATCCTCACGCCATCGCTCAATGTCATCATTTTCTTCAACGCGAACTTCCTGAAGTTGAATTAAAGAATGTTGCTTCGACGAGTGCAGCGGCTGAGTTTGTAAAGGATTCAGGTGATACTCGTGAAGCTGCCATCGGTAATGATCTTGCTGCGGAAAAATACGGATTAAAGATAGCGAGGTCAAACATTCACGATACAGAAGATAATGATACTCGCTTTTTAGTCGTACATAAAACACCTGAGCCTTTACCAAGGACTTCCCTTTTTAGAGAAGATCGGGTCACGTATAAGATTATTCTTCCGTCCGATTATCCAGGTGCTCTACATCAAGTGCTTTCTGCATTCGCATGGAGAAATCTCAACTTAACGAAAATTGAGTCGCGTCCGATGAAAACGGGCCTTGGGAATTACTTCTTCATAATCGACGTCGAAAGACCGAACAAAGAAATTTTGTTAAAAGGCGTAATGGAAGAGATTAAGGCATTGGGAATCGGGATCTCAGTGCTAGGTGAATATCCATGTTTTGTAGTCAACGGGAAATAGAAAGGCAAGAGGGTTGCCCCTCTTGCCTTTTGTTTTTCACAAGATTTCGGTAAAGGTTTCAATACTGTACTAGTTAATTGTATTGGAGACTCTTATTATTCTCCTTGCGGATCGTAGCCTGTGCGGCCGCAAGCCTTGCGGAAGGGACGCGGAAAGGTGAGCAGCTTACATAATTCAATCCTTTTTGGAAACAGAAATCGATCGACTCCTTTTCTCCACCATGCTCTCCGCAAATTCCCGTTTTTAAAGTAGGTTTTGTTTTCCTTCCTAGTTTGACACCACTTTCGACTAATTTTCCAACACCGTCCTTATCTAATGAGACGAACGGATTTTTAGGGAGGATGTCGCTCTCCACATAATGTTGGAGAAACTTGCCTTCAGCATCATCTCGACTAAAACCATAGGTTGTTTGCGTGAGGTCATTCGTTCCGAAAGAGAAAAAGTCTGCTTCTTCTGCAACTTGGTCGGCTGTTAGTGCAGCACGTGGAGTTTCAATCATCGTCCCAACAAGATAATTGAATTCTTGACCTGTTTCTTCCTGCAGTTTATTCCCGATCGTGACCACAAGCTGACGCATCTCTTTTAGTTCGTTCACATGGCTCACCAGTGGAATCATGATCTCTGGTTTCACGCTTATTCCCTTTTTCATCACGTTTGCCATCGCGTTAAAAATAGCGATAACTTGCATTTCATAGATCTCAGGGTGGATCATTCCCAAACGACAACCACGATGTCCTAACATCGGGTTAGATTCCTCCAATACTTTCACTTTTCGGAGGAGATTTTGTTTCTCTCGCAACTCGTTTGAGTCTGGATCCGTAAGTTGTAGCTTAGTCACCTCAACAAGAAGCTCTTCTTTGTCTGGTAAAAACTCATGAAGCGGTGGGTCTAATAACCGTACTGTAATGGGATGGCCCTGCATGGTTTCAAAAATTCCCTCGAAATCTTCTTGCTGCATAGGGAGGAGCTTTTCAAGTGCTTCCTTCCGTTCATCAGTTGTTTCAGAGAGGATCATATTTCTTACTGTAGGAATGCGTGAAGCATCCATAAACATGTGCTCTGTACGGCAAAGTCCAATGCCTTTCGCTCCAAAGTCGAGTGCTTTTTTTGCATCGATTGGATTATCTGCATTCGCTCGTACTTCCATATTTGCTTCTTCATCTGCCCAGCGAAGGAGTAATAGGAAATCGTCGGATAGCTCTGGTTCAATCATTGGAATTTCACCGAGATAGATGTGACCTGTTGAGCCATCGATCGTAATGGTATCTCCTTCATGAACAGTTGTGGACCCTACCATAAATTGCTTCGACTCAAGATTTATTTTTAATGAATCACATCCGCATATACAGGCTTTTCCCATCCCTCGAGCTACGACAGCTGCATGGCTCGTCATGCCACCTCTGCTCGTAACAGTTGCTTGAGCAGCCACGATTCCATGAATATCATCAGGTGTCGTTTCAGGACGAACGAGGATGACTCTTTCTTTATTCTTTGATCGAACCTCAGCTTCATCCGCATCAAAAACAACGATTCCTGTGGCTGCGCCTGGGGAAGCGGGCAAGCCGGTCGTTAACTGACTACTCTTATGGTTAGGATCGAGGCGGTGGTGCAGAAGCTGACTAAGCTGATCAGGATCGACGCGTAATAGCGCTGTCCGTTGATCCATAATCTTTTCCTTTACCATTTCTACAGCAATTCGAATCGCTGCTTGAGCAGTTCGTTTTCCTGTTCGCGTTTGAAGGATAAATAGTTTTCCGCGCTCAACAGTAAACTCAATGTCCTGCATATCTTTGTAGTGATCTTCTAATAGGTTGCACGTATCTACCAATTGCTTAAACACATCTGGCATTTCATCTTTTAGGGTAGAGATCGGACGTGGAGTACGAATCCCTGCAACGACATCCTCGCCTTGCGCGTTGATTAAATATTCTCCATAAAGCTTTGACTCTCCAGTGGATGGATTACGGGTAAAAGCCACGCCAGTTCCAGAATCTTCTCCCATATTTCCAAACACCATGCTTTGAATATTAACAGCTGTTCCAAGATGACCCGGTATGTCGTGGAGACGACGATAAAGGACTGCACGCTGATTGTTCCAAGAATCAAACACGGCATCGATCGTAAGGAATAGTTGGTCCTTTGGATCTTCAGGAAAGCTCCTGTTCGCTTGTTGACGTACGATTGTTTTGAATTCTTCGATCACTACTTTCCAATCTTCGGCTGATAGTTCCGTATCAGATTGGTATCCTTGTTTTTCTCGAAAGTCTTCTAGCAGATGCTCAAAATGGTAGTGATCAACATCTAGCACGACATTGCTGAACATTTGAATAAAGCGACGGTAAGAATCATATGCGAAACGAGGATTGTTTGTAAGTTCTGCCATGCCTCTTACGGTATCATCGTTCATTCCGAGATTGAGTACAGTGTCCATCATCCCTGGCATCGAATGAACAGCTCCTGATCGTACCGATACGAGGAGTGGATTGATCGGATTTCCAAATTGTTTATCAGTTTTGTTTTCAAGTGTTTTTAATGCTTCTAATACTTGTGATTTGACTTCAGGAGAAATCGTTTGTCCAGCATCATAGTAGGCTCTGCAAGCGGCAGTAGATATTGTAAAACCGTACGGAACGGGCAAGCCGATACGCGTCATCTCTGCTAAATTTGCTCCCTTACCGCCGAGTAGTTCCTTGCCGCCATTTTTGGAATGATCAAATAAGAATACAAATTTGTTGTCCATTATATAAAGCTCTCCCTTTTATTAATGATGGATAATATAATGTCAGCTGTCTCTTCAATCGCTTTATTAGAAACATCGATCACTGGACATCCTATTCGTTTCATAATGTTTTCTGCGCTTGTCATTTCATCGAAGATTCGATCGAGAGATGCGTAGTTAGCAGAGTTTGTTAATCCAAGACTCTTCAATCGTTCTTTTCTGATTTCATATAATTTCTCAGGCGAAATCATCAACCCGATGCATTTCTTTCTTGGTACATTAAAAAGTTCTTGAGGAGGAGGAACTTCTGGAATGAGCGGTATATTCGCTACCTTATATTGTTTGTTAGCTAAGTACATTGAAAGAGGCGTTTTCGATGTTCTAGACACCCCGACTAACACGATGTCTGCATGCTTTAGTCCCCAAACTTCCTGACCATCATCGTATTTTACAGCAAACTCAATCGCTTCTACTCGTTTAAAATAGTCCTCGTCTAGCTTCCGCATTTGTCCAGGCTGACGACGTGGCTCCATATTAAATTTTTTTGTAAAGGCGTCTAACAAAGGTTGCATCAAGTCAACAACGACCACCTCTTCTTGATGTGCTTTTGCATCTAAATGGTGCTTTAAATCCTCTAAAACAATCGTGTAAGCGATGATGGAATTACTATACTTGGACGCAGTAATAACATTATTAATGTCCTGTGTGTTCTCTACATAAGAAAAGTGTTTAATATCGACTTCTCGGCCGAAAAATTGGCTTGCTACAGCTTTTACCACTATTTCGGCGGTTTCACCTACAGAATCAGATACAACATAGACCGTTTCCTTATTCGTCACTATCAATCTCCTTTTCTCTTAGGATTTAAATTCGTATGGACTAGAATTCTATGTATAGGAAATAACATACTAATGTGACACTATATAATTATAAAGCATTTAAATATAGTGTAATAATTAATATATAGTATAACACTATTAATGGTATTGTGTATCCTAAAAGTCAATTGGTTTTCAATAAATTTTAATGTTCAATATTTATGCGTAATAAATGTAGGGTGATAATATCTTTTCTTATTAAAAATTTTGTTCAATAGAACTGTAAAAATCGTTCTGTTATACTTGGTTATACTACTTATGTTCAGAAAATTCAAATAAAAATACTGGAGGATGAGCGATGAAATACAGTTTTGTTTCTCATTTGTACTGTCCAAAGTGTAGTAAGAACTATGACACGGAGGATCAAAATCAGCTCTGTAAATGCGGGTCGCCGTTACTTGTTGCGTATCACATGGAAGAGCTTAAGAAAGCGTGGCGCCCTGAACACCTTAATGGACGTCGACCTGATTTATGGCGTTATCATGAGCTACTTCCTGTCGGAAGGGAGGAGAACGTCGTCTCATTAGGTGAAGGCATGACTCCTATCATTAAGATGGATGTCATTGGAAAAGACATGAACATTCCAAATCTCTATATGAAAGATGAAGGCCTTGTGCCAACCGGTTCGTTCAAGGCAAGGGGAGCAGCAGTTGGTGTCTCAAAAGCAAAAGAAGTGGGTGTGACGGAGCTTGCGATGCCAACGAACGGAAATGCTGGGGCAGCCTGGTCGCTTTACTGTGCAAGAGCAGGTATTTCATCTACGATCGTCATGCCAGTTGACGCGCCAGAGGTAACAAGAAAGGAGTGCCTTGCGGCGGGTGCGAACCTTTTTCTTGTCGATGGACTGATCGGTGATGCTGGGAAAATCGTTGCGAACGCTGTGAAAGAGTATGGAATGTTCGATGCTTCAACCCTTAAGGAGCCTTATCGGATAGAAGGAAAAAAAACGATGGGGCTCGAGATTGCTGAGCAGTTTCATTGGGAAGTGCCGGATGTCATTCTTTATCCTACAGGTGGCGGTGTGGGGTTGATCGGTATATACAAGGCGCTTAGAGAATTGCAAGAGCTAGGGTGGATCGATGAAATGAAAATGCCGAGACTCGTCGCTGTTCAAAGCGAAGGGTGTGCTCCAATCGTGAAAGCCTGGGAGGAAGGACTATCTTATGCAGAACCGTGGCAGGATGCCTCAACGATAGCATTTGGAATCAACGTTTCGAAAGCGCTAGGAGATTTTCTAATTCTTGATGCGATTAGGCAGACGGAAGGGTGTGCGATATCGGTTAGTGAAGATGCTATCATGAGTGAATTAAGAACAGTTTCGTCTTCTGAAGGCGCATTCGTTTGTCCAGAAGGTGCGGCGGCGTTCGCAGCAGCGAGAGCGCTTCGGAAGCAAAATTGGATAAAGGAGAATGAAAAGGTTGTTGTACTGAATACAGGAGCTGGAATAAAATACCTGAATACGATTCAAGGCGATGTAAGGGTGTTGCATCCAAAAGAGACGTTAGTGATGGACAAGGATGTATCTCGTTAAAAAGCTATCTCATTTTTACAAGCGGCACTTCAAAAATCATACATAACATTGCGATAAAAACGAAGGAAAGCACCCAGGTGAAAATCGGATGACGTTGGTGTAGTGGGATAAAGGTAAACGTTGTCACGTTAAACAAAATCGACCACCATAATGACCAATCGTTTTTGTATACAATATAATCTACTTGTAGAACGATCGCTTCAAGGCCTGAGAAGATGCCTACCCATAAGAGAAAACGGATCAATCGCTTTTTGAAAGAAGCTGGGTAGTTCGTTAAATACATTAGGACGACAACAGGAAACTGGGTAAAGATGATCCAGAAATCAAGAAGTGTGTGATTAGGAAAAACGCCCGTCACATCTTCCCATTCCCATGTCGGGTACTCGTATGTAATCACGTTATAAAGCACTGCATTGATGACCATATAAAGCATTGTTGGGTAGTATCGCTGCCAGTTCTTCCAGTCTCCGTAGCGGATGGAAGCAAGAAGAAAGAGTGCCGAAACAAAAATTGATATCATGATCATCGCCTCTTAAACTCGTCGTTGCTTTTAGTATGCTCGAAAATAGAATCAATAGTAAATTATTTACAAATATGCAGCGTGCAAAACTTTCTGATCATCGAATTGGTATTTAAGGATTTGATTACATTTAATATTGAAATAGCTTGGGGCACCCTTATACAACAGGGTGCCCCTCATAAAACTATTTCTGCTCCTACTCTAAAAGGAAACCCTTTTTGCGCAATGCGCTACAAACAGCTTCAATTTGTGCTTCGGAATTTGCTTCGATCGTGTGAAGGTGGATACCTGAAGTTAGTTCAGAAAGTAAAGAAGCATTTGTAGCAGATAATCTTGCCATAAATTGATCAGCCTCAAGTCGATTGCTTACAAACAGCGAAGCGTGTAAGTCCCCATATAAAGGGTGTTCAACCGTTACGTCCTTAACCGTACCCCCATTATCTACGATTGTATAGAGTTCTTCTTTCGTTTGTTCATGAGAATGTTTGCACGCTACAATACGTTTTGTTCGTTCGTTTTGTTTATTGTTTTCAAACATCACATATCCTTGTGATGTTGCTATGATCGGTTCATTTCTAGCTTTTAAAAGGGATATATCCTGAACGATTACTTGACGACTCACATTTGTTTTTTGTGATAAATCGCTCCCAGTAAGCGGTTTATCAGCCTCTTGTAACCACTTTTTAATCAGTGAGCGTCTATCTTCTCCTAATATCTTTTCTCCATCTCTTGGCAATACGAATACCCCTTTCTATCTAGTCCACCTTTATTATAGCGTCCGCCATTAATAACTTGAATAATAAAATTGATGATACTATTATAGAAAACTTATTTCGAAGATGAAAGTGCTTGATTTTTTTATACACGATACATATGAAAAGCCCTCACGGCATATTTATGTCATGACCTATGCCTAAAAAAAAGGTAGCAATCTGCCTAGTTGTGCATACACTGTACTGAATTTCAATGTACTGACTTTGTACAGGAGGGAGTTTTCATTTTGAAAATACATGTCGTTCAAAAAGGCGATACGTTATGGAAAATCGCTAAGAAATACGGCGTAAATTTTGAAGAGTTAAAAGCTGTAAATACGCAGCTGAACAATCCAGATATGATTATGCCAGGTATGAAAATTAAAATACCTTCAGGAACAGTTCCTGTTAAAAAGAAAGAAATGCAAATGAAGAAAAAAGAGATGTTCAAGAAGAAAGAAGCACCCAAACAGGTGAAACCAAAAGAAAAACCATCTATTAATATGCCGATCAATAATGAATTAAATATGGGTCTTAATATGAATATCATGCCTGAGAAAGAAAAGCCTAAACAGGTAAAGCCTGAAATGAAGAAACCTGAAGCAAAAAAACCAGAAGCGAAAAAGCCTGCAGCAAAGCCTCAGAAAAAAGCAAATGAAAAGGCAGCAAAGGGAAAAGCTGAGAACTTATTTTATCCAATGAGTGACGATGAAGTGTTGAGTGAATTTGAATCTTCCTCAGGAATGGGGATGCCTGCACCTCCAAATGCTAATCACGGTAATGTAGCAGGTGCTCAAAAGGGTAATGGAGGCTATCCAGGATCCGTCGCGGGTGCGCAAATGGGGCACGGAAACCAGGGCTATCCGAATTCAGTGGCAGGCGCGTATATGAATCATGGAAATCAAGGTTATCCAGGATCCGTAGCCGGAGCACAAATGGGGCAAGGGAACCAAGGTTATCCAAATTCAGTGGCAGGCGCGTATATGAATCACGGAAATCAAGGTTATCCGGGATCCGTAGCCGGAGCACAAATGGGTCATGGTAACGAAGGTTATCCGGGATCAGTGGCAGGCGCGTATATGAATCACGGGAATCAAGGCTATCCGGGAAATGTAGCCGGAGCACAGATGGGTCATGGAAACCAGGGTTATCCAGGATCAGTGGCAGGAGCGCATATGAATCACGGGAATCAAGGCTATCCAGGGTCCGTAGCTGGAGCTCAAAAAGGGAACTATTATGACGACATGGAAAGTGATGGTTCAGACGTAGCCGGGGCATATGAGGGCAATAACGGTTACCCAGGCTCAGTGGCTGGCGCATATCAAGGGAATAATGGGTATCCAGTAGCCGGAGCGCACATGGGCAATAATGGCTATCAAGGCTCTGTAGCGGGAGCGCATTCACCTAATCAGCAATTGGCAGGAGCTTATGGAAACAACGGTTACCCTGGTTCTGTAGCTGGTGCGCATATGGGTAGCAATAAAGAAAATTACTCCGGAGACATGGAAAGTAGTAACGGAATGGATGTAGCAGGAGCTTATGGAAACAATGGCTATCCAGGCTCAGTGGGAGGTGCCTACGGAAACAACGGTTATCCTGGAGCGGTAGCTGGTGCACACCAAGGTCCGAATGCGAATATGCCTGGTTATCCTTCCGTAGCGGGAGCACAGATGGGGAACCAGGGCTATCCAGGCTCAGTTGCAGGGGCGTATAACTCTGGCAATCACCAATATCCAGGAGCAGTAGCTGGGGCGCAATCTCCATATGCTAATAAAGCGAATGAAGAATATCCAGAAGCAGTTATGGGCGCACAAGGAGGATATCCTAATCAAAACGTAGCTGGAATGATGTCCCCTTATCCAAATCAACCGATGGTTTCCCCTTATCAACAGCATGACTGTGGGTGTGGATCCCAGGTTTCTCCATACCAGCAAATGCCTTACGCAAACCCTTACTATGGGAACGCGAACATGGTGCAAGGAGCAAACAAAGCACCTATGATGGATTATATGGATATGGAAAGTAGCTATGCTGAGTCACGATAACCATCACGAGGAACGTATCCTGAAAGGGGTACGTCCTTTTTTTCATTCGATAACCTGTGTTAAATCAAATGTTTATCGTGGAATAACTCATAATGGAGAGAGTGTCTTCATAAAAGGAGCTAAAAGATATCAAACTGTATTGAAGCAGATTATGCTTTCACAAAAGTGTCCATTTTCGTTTATGAAAATTGTTCCTTTTGAGGATGGTGAATGGATAAAAGCTAGTAATGGTCTCTTTTGGATTTGTACGTTAGCTGAAGATGGAAGCGCTCTTGATTACTCAAGAGTTGAAGAAAGAAAGCTTGCTGTTGAAAAGCTAAATCACTTTCACAAGGAATCATATGGTTTAAGGGGAGACGGTTTCTTTCGTGTTTCACTGAAGAGAAAATGGATGAACAGGTTGATGAAGTTTGAAGAAAGTATAAACACAATTGGTGACAATGAACTGATAAAGCTCTATACAACAATTGGACATCACGTTCTTGAAGAAATGGATGACGAATTGAATTACTTAGAGCATAAGGCGTTTGAAGAGGGCTGCATCGTTCATGGAGATCCTGCACATCATAATTTTATCTATAATCGAACGAAATTGATGCTGATCGACGGTGACCTCGTATCATACGCACCTAGAGAATACGATTATTTGCAATTGATGATTAGAATGCTTCCATTTAGCGAGTGGTCTCTTGATGAGTGGTTTTCTTATAACATCCTTAGTATTAAAAATATATTGAACAACCCAACTTATACAAAACTGCTCGCTTTTCCTGCAGATTTTTATCGTGAGTGGCTTATCGATCCTGAAGGAAGAGATGAACTTCTACGGAAAACACTCGTTGAACATGATAAGAGATATCCAGCTATGCTACGCCTTTTGAGTTAGTCCCTTTCTTGCCAAGACATAACAGATTAATTTGGAACACCTCCTGCCATGCTAATAATGAAAGGAGGTATTTCATATGAAAAAAACAGTAGTGACACTCTCCACATTGATGCTTGCTGGAGGTCTAATAGGGTGTACAGCAGATAACGAAGCTATGGACACGCGCTATAACGATTCGGGTCGACCAATCGGTTATTATACGAGTGAAGATAATAATAACGATTATCGAGAAGGCGCATTTACAGATATGATCGACAGAGATTATGCCAATGGTGTAAAAGCTCCCGATGAGAAGCAGATCGATAAGCGTCATGGTATGAATGGTCCTGGGTATATGCGTAACGGCGAGGATTATTCTGGATATGATAACAATCTTTCGCAGCGACTCGCAGATCGCATCGAGAAGCTAAAGACTGTTGAAGATGCACGTGTCATCGTGTATGGAGATCAAATCATGATCGGTGTTGAAACGAATAGAGACGACCGAGAAGCTGTTAAAGATCAAGTTCGCAGTGAAGTAGCGAAGCTCGCGAAACAAAAAAATGTTTCGATCTCGACTGATAAAGACGTTGTCAACAGAATGGGCCGTGTTGATGATCGCCTCGAAAATGGCGATGGGTTCGAAGAAGTTCAAGCAGATGTGAATGGCATTTTAAATGACATTTCGAGTGCAGTTCAACGTCCGTTTCAAAACAATAGATAATATAAGAAGAACAGGGTTCTCCCTGTTCTTTTTGTATGATTACGTTTAGTGTATCCACCTGATTTCATGTGTTATAGTATATGGACGAAATCAGTTGGAAGGGGATATTGACGATGGCAGGACATTCGAAGTGGAAAAATATACAACGAAGAAAAAATGCTCAGGATGCAAAACGTGGTAAAGTATTTATGAAGCTTGCGAAAGAGATTTTTGTTGCAGCCAAACAAGGTGGTGGGGACCCTGAGACAAACCCGGCCCTTCGATTAGCTGTTGATAAAGCAAAATCCTCGAACATGCCAAATGACAATATCGATCGTGCGATAAAAAAGGCTACTGGCGATTTAGATGGTGTTAATTATGAAGAGATCGTCTATGAAGGGTACGGTCCTGGCGGTGCTGCTGTAATGGTCGAACTCTTAACAGACAATAAAAATCGAACGGCTGCAGAAATTCGTCATGCGTTTAGTAAGAACAAAGGCAACATGGGCGAGAACGGATGCGTAGCTTTTTTATTCGATCGTAAAGGACTGTTTGTTATCGATCGAGCTGAAAATGATGCAGATGCTGATGAGTTGATGTTAGAAGTAATCGATGCAGGAGCAGAGGAAATGGAGACTCATGAAGATTCATTCGAAATCTATACCGATGCACAGGAATTTCAAGCAGTAAAGGAAGAGCTTGAGAAGAGAAATATTATCTTTTCGTCTGCAGAAATTACGATGATTCCTCAAACATATGCTCCTCTTGGGGAAGAAGATGGAATCGATATGTTAAAACTGATCGACATGCTCGAGGACAATGACGATGTTCAAGAAGTTTATCATAATGCTGAGATAAGCGACGAGGTATATGAGAAGTTTTGAAGAGCTACATGGTGATGTAGTTCTTTTTTTGTGCATATTATCTTCACTGCTGGGCACGCTAACAGAATCTAAAAGAAAGGTGCTAAAAATTGTGAAAAACCTATTCGGCTTTTTAGTAGTGCTTATTCTGATTATGGGTTCTTTGCCAGCACATGCACTGGCGGTTGAAAATGCCCAGAGTGAGCGTGAATTTGATGAAAAGCATTATCATATGGATGGACCTATGGTTATTGAAGTAATCCTGAGAACAAACTATGCTGACGGAGTTTCCACAGAGCAATCGATTCAGAAAACTGTCTGGTCTATGGAAGATTTCTGGAGTGAGTATGCAGGGTGGCAGCTAGTCAACCAAGATCACGGTAAAATGGTATTTGAACGCAAAATTGAAGATATTTCCCCGGCTATGAAGGAGAATGGTCATTTCGGTCTTACAGATGATGGCGTTCTCACGATTTTTGAAGGAAAACCAGATGAACAGAAAGTCATACAAACGTTCTTTCAAATCGATGTTGGAAAAGTAGAAACCTCAAGACTTAAAGAGCTTGCTGAAGGTATTCCAATAGAGTCCTGGTACAACTTTGAAGACATGCTCCATACGTTTTATAAATTAAAGAAATCACAACCTGTCCGTTAGGATGGGTTGTTTGATTTTTGGAGTGAAAGGTGAAGATGTGGGTTATCTTGTCTGTAATCTAGTTGCGGCTCGCAGAAACTCCGATAATTCACTCTTTCAACAGAACGCAAGTGTTCTAATTCAAGAGTTCCAATATCTCCGTTTCTGAACGCTCGCCTTCACTTTCCAAGCCTAAACGCCCTCTTCCGCTTTTCGTGTGATCCAGCTGCAGAGGCCAAATACTCCGGTAGTTTCGGAAGATCGATTGAGACAAAAAGCGTCTCATTCGATCTTCCTCCAACTCCCTGCGTATTTAAACGGCCTCTTCCGCTTTTCTTATAATATGATAAAATAAAAAGATATAGAAATGCATGTTCGTATGCGATGGGGAGAGAGTTTTTTGATTGAGTATATTAAAGGTAATGTTGAATATATAGATACTGAGTATATTGTTATTGAATCGAATTCGATTGGGTATAAAGTTTTTTGTGGAAATCCTTTTACGTTTCAGAGGTATAGGGGGCAGTCTATTCAGATTTTTACGCATCATTATGTGAGGGAGGATCTGATTGCGCTTTATGGTTTTCCGACGAGAGAAGAGCGTCTTTTGTTTGAGAAGCTGCTGAATGTGTCAGGTATCGGTCCTAAGGGAGCGCTTGCGATTTTAGCTACAGGTGAGCCTGATAAAGTTGTTAGTGCGATCGAGTTAGAGGATGAGAAGTTCTTGACGAAGTTTCCAGGTGTCGGGAAGAAAACAGCTCGTCAGATCATACTTGATTTGAAAGGGAAATTAAAAGGATTCGGTGAGCCGCAGGAAGGTCTTTTCGCTGTGGAAGAGACAGAAGAAGATGGTGCGCATGAACTGGATGAAGCCATCGAAGCTTTGAAGGCACTTGGCTATGCTGAACGAGAAATTAAGAAGATCAAGCCTATGCTTCAGGAAGAAGTGCTTTCGACAGATCAATATATTAAAAAAGCGCTTCAGCTTATGCTGAATCGTTAAGGAGGGGTCATAGTGGAAGAACGCATTCTATCAGGTGAGCAGGTCGGTGATGACTCATCCGTAGAATATAGCCTCCGTCCGCAGCGATTAAGTCAGTACATAGGTCAGGAGAAGGTGAAGCGTAATCTAGAGGTGTTTATTGAAGCGGCGAAAATGCGAGAGGAGCCACTAGATCACGTATTGTTATATGGGCCACCGGGACTTGGGAAGACGACTCTTTCAGCAATCATAGCAACTGAAATGGAAGTGAATCTCCGGACGACGTCTGGTCCAGCGATTGAGCGACCAGGAGATCTTGCTGCCATTTTAACGGCACTTGAACCTGGAGACGTTCTTTTTATTGATGAGATTCATCGCTTGCCGAGAAGTGTTGAAGAAGTACTGTACCCTGCTATGGAGGATTATTGTCTTGATATAGTTATAGGAAAGGGCGAGACTGCAAGATCGGTGCGCCTTGATCTCCCGCCTTTCACATTAGTTGGGGCAACGACGAGAGCTGGACTCTTAACTGCCCCTCTTCGTGACAGATTTGGAGTGCTAAGTAGATTAGAGTACTATCAAGAGGATGAATTGCAAACAATACTCATGCGTACTGCTGATATCTTTGAAGTTGAAATGGTTGAGGAAGCTGCTGTAGAGCTCGCTAGAAGATCACGCGGTACTCCTCGTATCGCCAATCGTCTTTTGAAGCGAGTAAGAGACTTTGCCCAAGTAAAAGGGGATGGAGTTATCTCGCTTTCTCTTTCTACTCAAGCATTAGAGATGATGCAGGTTGATCCTCTAGGACTTGATCATATCGATCATAAGCTTTTACTGGCTATCATCGAAAAATTCCGAGGTGGACCTGTTGGGGTCGATACGATCGCTGCTACGATCGGAGAAGAAAGTCATACGATCGAAGACGTTTACGAGCCGTATCTAATGCAGATCGGTTTCTTGCAGCGTACGCCTAGAGGACGCATGGTCACGCATCGCGTATATGACCATTTTGGGATGAAGGAGCCTGAATAACATGGAGATTTCAAAGCTTTTTATTACGCTAGGAATCGTCTTTCTTGTTATTGGAGTGCTATGGTCATTCATTGGGAAGATGCCAGGAGATATCGTGATTAAGAAAGAAAATACAACGTTTTTCTTTCCGATCGTCACGTCGATTGTGGTGAGTGTCTTGCTTTCGCTTCTCTTTTTTATAATCGGCAGATTTCGATAATGGATGAAGCTATGGTAAGATCGATTGGTGTATTAGATATTTTTTAGGAACAGTGGTGAAAAAATGGACGTTAAAGATTTTGATTTTGAACTCCCCGAACATCTTATCGCTCAGACTCCATTGAAAGAGCGTGCTAAATCACGTTTGATGGTGCTTGATCCTGCAGCTGAAAAGATGGCACACCGTGAGTTTTTAAATTTAGAAGAATATATAAAGCCAGGTGACTGTCTAGTATTAAACGATACGAGAGTTATGCCTGCAAGGTTATATGGTATGAAGGAAGAGACAGGAGCTAAGATGGAAGTTCTTCTTCTTAAGCAAATTGAAGGGGACCGATGGGAAACACTTGTAAAGCCTGCAAAGAGGGTAAAGCTTGGAACAAAGCTTACGTTTGGTGATGGCAGGTTAACGGCTGAGTGTGTGGAAACATTGGAGCACGGAGGACGTGTCTTCGAATTTGATTATGAAGGTGTTTTCTATGAAGTGTTAGACCAGCTTGGCGAAATGCCGCTTCCGCCGTATATCACAGAAACATTGGATGACCAGGATCGCTACCAAACTGTTTTTGCGAAGCATCGTGGTTCCGCCGCAGCTCCTACTGCCGGCCTTCATTTTACTGAAGAGATGTTATCGATGTTTGAAGAGAAGGGTGTTCACATTGCCTTTCTAACGCTTCATGTTGGGTTAGGGACGTTCCGACCTGTCTCTGTTGATAATATTTATGAGCATGAAATGCATGGTGAGTTTTATCAACTAACAAAAGGAACGGCCGATCTATTGAATCGAGTGAAAGAGCAAGGCGGGCGTATCATTTCTGTTGGAACAACTTCGACTAGAACGCTTGAAACGGTTGCTTCTAATCATAACGGTGTATTTGAAGAATCTTCTGGATGGACAGATATCTTCATTTATCCAGGGTATGAATTCAAAGCCATCGATGGATTGATCACAAACTTTCATCTACCGCAATCCACGTTGATCATGCTCGTCAGCGCACTTGCAGGAAGACAGTTTGTTTTGTCTGCTTATAAAGAAGCGGTCGAAGAACAGTACCGTTTCTTTAGTTTCGGTGACGCCATGCTGATTTTGGAAGGGAGTTTGAAAGAATGACGGAACCAATCCGCTACGAATTAATAAAAACATGTAAACAAAGTGGTGCCCGCTTAGGGAAACTCCACACACCTCATGGAACGTTTGAAACACCAATGTTTATGCCAGTTGGTACACTTGCGACTGTTAAAACAATGAGTCCGGAAGAATTAAAAGAAATGGGCGCAGGAGTTATACTGAGCAATACGTATCACCTTTGGCTACGTCCAGGACATGATATTGTGAAAGAAGCTGGAGGTCTGCATAAATTTATGAATTGGGATGGACCGATTCTTACCGATTCAGGTGGCTTCCAGGTGTTCAGTTTAAGTGATCTAAGACAGATTGAAGAAAAAGGCGTTCATTTTAGAAATCATCTTAGCGGAGAAAAGCTTTTCCTTTCCCCAGAAGGAGCGATGGAGATTCAAAACGCGCTAGGATCTGATATTATGATGGCTTTTGATGAATGCCCTCCATATCCTGCTGAATATGACTACATGAAGAGCTCTGTAGAACGGACAAGCCGTTGGGCAGAAAGATGTATCGCTGCTCATCAACGAAAAGATGTTCAGGGCTTATTCGGTATCGTTCAAGGTGGAGAATACGAGGATCTTCGAAAGCAAAGTGCAGAAGACCTTGTGTCACTCGACTTCCCAGGCTATGCGGTCGGAGGTTTATCTGTTGGTGAACCGAAGGATGTCATGAATAGAGTGCTTGATTTTACGACACCTCATTTGCCAAACAATAAGCCAAGATACTTAATGGGTGTTGGTTCTCCTGACTCCTTGATCGATGGAGCGATCAGAGGAATCGATATGTTTGACTGTGTGCTGCCTACTCGTATTGCGAGAAATGGTACATTGATGACGAGCAACGGTCGTCTCGTAGCCCGAAATGCGAAGTATGCTAGAGATTTCCGTCCTCTAGATGAGAATTGCGACTGTAATGTTTGCAGGAACTATTCTAGAGCGTATATTCGCCATCTCATAAAGGCGAATGAAACGTTTGGCTTCCGATTAACGACTTACCATAATCTTTATTTTCTGTTAAACTTGATGAAGCAAGTTAGGCAGGCGATTATGGATGACCGTCTCCTAGACTTTAAGGATGAGTTTTTTGAACAGTACGGATTTAACTTGCCTGGTGCAAAAAACTTTTAATCCATAGATTGCATCATTGCTAGAAAGGGGTGAAATGTTTTGGGATCTACTTTAACGAATTTAATTCCGCTAATTTTGATGTTTGCGATTTTCTATTTCCTATTAATTCGTCCTCAACAGAAGAGACAGAAGAAGACTAGAGAAATGCAAGCGAGCCTTGAAAGAGGACAAAAGGTTATTACGATCGGTGGTATGCATGGAATCATCGATGCAATGGATGAAGGTACGATTACAATCCGCACTACGGATGGAACAAAGGTAGTCTTTGATCGTGCAGCCGTACGTGAGGCCATTACTGAATAATAGCATCAAAAAATAGCGTCCCATTGTGGACGCTATTTTTTTTACGATTGTGCCCGGCTGCCCCGCACGTTTACTCCAATGATTCCACCTAGGGTACATACACCGAGATAGCCTGCATGAAAGACGAGTTGTTCTGTGTCCATTGTTGATCTATATCCTAGATACTGAACAAGAAATAATAGCACCATATACATAAGTGCGGTTCCTAGACCAAGCATCCACCCACGCTCTCCGCCTTTTCCTCCTGAAATAAAACCTCCTATAAAGAACGCAATGACTGTTGCTGTAATCACGATAGGAGCGATGCCCTTTTCAGATACTGAAGTAAAACGAAGAATAAGAGATAGCAGTACGCTTGTCGCAAGAACCATCGTTACAATTGTAATCATCCCTGATCCCATCGCGCTGAATGCGTGTTTTGACCTCATGATAATCCCCCTTTTTTATATGAATGGTTTGTACATTCTATTCACACGCTCTTCATTTAGAAGTCAATCATGATTTAGGACAGCCCGTCATACGATTATAGAAAGTAGCTAGGAAAGGGGCAGCAGGGATTGGATATGAGTGTAGCACTGATTATTTTTGTTCTTGCTTATATAGGGATCATCACTGAGAAAATAAACAGAGCCCTGGTTGCCTGCGGAGGCGGATTGTTGATGCTCCTAGCAGGGATTTCAACGGCTGATGAAGCATTTATGAAGCATGTAGATTGGAATACGATTGCGCTTTTATTTTCGATGATGATTCTCGTTTCGATCACAAGCCAAAATGGAATTTTCGAATACATTGCGATCCAAATGGCTCAAAAGGTAAAAGGTCATCCCCTCCCACTATTAGCAGTTGTAGGGATATTAACTGCAGTAGGTTCAGCGCTTCTAGATAACGTCACAACAGTTCTTCTGCTTGTTCCGATCATCTTAACGCTAACAAGGATATTGAAAGTAACCTCTATGCCGTTTTTAATCACAGTCATTCTTTCCTCAAATATAGGAGGAACTGCTACATTGATCGGGGATCCACCGAACATCATGATCGGTCAGGCAGTAAAACATTTAGATTTCAATGATTTCCTCTTTAATCTTGCTCCAATCGTGGGAGTCATCTACGTAGTCATTATTTCTGGTCTATTGCTTTTTTACAAAAAACGGCTCGTCGTTGATGAGACTCACCGTAAAGCTTTAATGAAGGTAAACCCAGAGGATTACTTGAAAAAAGGACCGCTACTTGTAAAATCTTGTGTCGTACTAATCATGACCATTGTGGGATTCTTGCTTCATCCGATCCTTCACACAGACCTTACGAACATTGCAATGGCTGGAGCAGTACTACTCCTTCTCATTACTCAAAATGACCATAAAGTAGAAGAAGTATTTTCATCGATCGAATGGGTCACTCTGTTTTTTTTTATTGGGTTATTCATTCTCATCGGTGGGTTAGAAGAAGTAGGTATCATTGATGAAATTGCGAGAGCCATCTTGCTTTATACAGAAGGTGACATGCCGAAGACATCGATCATCATTTTATGGGGATCGGGAATCTTATCAGCATTTCTCGATAATATCCCATTCGTAGCAGCGATGATTCCCGTCATAACAGAGTTCTCTGGTTATGGGATGACGAATCTAGATCCGCTCTGGTGGTCGCTTGCACTTGGTTCTTGTCTTGGCGGAAATGGAACGTTGATCGGTGCTTCAGCGAATGTTGTGGTTGCGGGACTTGCAATGAAAGAGAACCATGAGATCAAGTTTGTACACTTTTTATTGATCGGCCTCCCAGTTGTGGTTGTGTCACTACTCATTTCAACTGTTTACATTTATTTCAGATACTTACTTCCCTTTTACTAAAGGGGAGTTTTTTTGTTTCCATTACCTTCCTTTATGTGGCACCGATCCACTGGTCACACTAAGTATAAGAAAGTGAAGGGAGGCGGTCTAAGATGGAGTATTCAACGATGATCCTTAGAACACTGGTTTTGTATTTTGTTATCATACTCGTTTTTAGGATAATGGGTAAGCGAGAAATCGGCCAACTGAGTGTTCTGGACTTTGTGATCTCCATTATGATCGCTGAGCTTGCTGTGATGTCGATAGAGGATCCGAGTACGCCTATGATCAGTACTTTCATTCCGATTAGTGTGTTAGTTATTATTCAATTGATTATGGCACTTGTCTCTTTGAAGAGTGAAAAGATACGAGAGATTGTAGATGGAAAGCCTACGGTTTTAATCGAAAAAGGTAAGATTGATGAACATGAGATGAAGAAGCAGCGCTATAATTTTGACGATCTCCTCGTCCAGCTTAGAGAAAATAATATTAGTTCCGTATCAGATGTTGAATTCGCTATTTTAGAACCGACGGGAAAACTCTCAGTTATTAAAAAGGACCAACAAGATACTAGTGATGAGGAATCATTCAGTTCGCTTCTGCCGCTACCATTAATACTGGATGGAAAGGTTCAGGGCGAACATCTAGAGCGTTTAGGGAAGACGGAATTATGGCTTCGGCAGGAGTTGAGGAAAGTAGGTCAGAGGAATCTAAAAGAAATTTCGTTTTGTTCTCTTCATAAGAACGGAAATTTTTTTATCGATATGAAAAACGAGAAAAAGTAACCGCAGAGGTTACTTTTTTATTTGGAGATTTGATATCATTTATAAGAGTCAGGGGTTGTTAGTGAACGTATTTCCCTATGACTGGCAGACGTCTCAGGTCATTTCTGTTGATAAGACCTAGGAGTAATAATAACAGGGCGTAAACAATCGCTGTAGACATGATCGCAAAGATCGAACCTGGTATATCTGAAGGGGCATCGATCAACACTTTGTAGAAGAGGTGACCTGCGTAACTTGCTAGAATAATGCTCGCGACGCCTTTTAAAACATCGCTGACAACGATTGAAAAACCGATTGCTTTTACAAGTGTAGCAAAATGAAGAAGCGTTACGAGTAGAATTCCGATTACAATCGCAAGTGCAGCACCCATTATGCCTAGTTCCGGTCTGCTTGCTAAGAAGAAGATAGCAGCTAATTTCACCGCAGCACCGATAAAACTGTTAATCATAGCAGCTTTGGCTAAATCAAGTGCTTGTAAAGCAGCAGCGAGTGGTCCTTGAAAATAGAAAAAGAAGAAGAATGGCGCCATCACTTGTACATATATTGCAACGTGGGGGGCATCGTACATAATTTCAAGTAATGGTTTAGCAAAGATATACATAATAACGACCGATAGTCCTCCTGCGACCATCGAGAGCCGTATCGCCTGACTTAAGCGGTGCTGAATTTGCTTATATTGTTTCTGAGCATAGGCTTCACTGATTGCAGGGACTAGGGAGACTTGTAGAGAGAACGTTATAAAAGTCGGAAGAAAGAGTAGTGGAATGGCAAGCCCTGCTAAGTTTCCGTATTGTTTTGTAGCAATTGTTGTTGCTAAACCAGCTATTGCAAGACTGCGCACTACGATGATCGGTTCAAAGAAATAAGAGAGAGATCCTATGAGCTGACTGCCTGTTGTCGGAAGAGAAATGGCCATGAGGTCCTTGAATGTTCTTCTTCCGCCTTTCAAGTAGGAAAAGAAATTATTTCTTATTTTGATCCGCTTCTTCATCTTAAACATAGAGAACATATAGAGAAGTGAGGCTAGTTCCCCTAAGACGACTGAGATCATCGCTCCTGCAGCAGCAAACTCAACGCCATAAGGCAAGAATGCTCCCGTAAGTATGGCGACTAAACAGATTCGAACGATTTGTTCGATCACTTGCGAGTATGCTGAGGGACGCATGTTTTGTAAGCCCTGGAAATAGCCACGAAGCACGGATGACATCGCAACGATTGAAACGACTGGTGCAATCGCAATCAGTGGATAGAATGTACGGTGATCTGTGAAAAATACCTTTGATAAAACAGGTGCGGCTAGTACCATAATGGTGGTGAACACGATACTCAATACGGCAGTTACAGATAAGGATACGATTAAGATGCGCTTGATCTTTTGCCTGTCACCTTCCGCATCTGCTTCTGCTACCATTTTCGAAATGGCTACAGGGAGGCCAAGTCTTGTTAGAGTAATCGTAAGGATGAGGGTAGGAACCGCCATCATGTATAATCCTACTCCTTCGTCCCCCATGACTCTATACATTACGATACGATTGATAAACCCAAGAATCTTGGTGATCAACCCGGCGAATATGAGTAAAAGTGTGCCTCGTAAAAAGGTTTGCTTCGACATAAGTAAACCTACTTTCCATGCTTAGTATCCTTGCGAAATTATAGAAAAGCCTAGATATTTTTTATCACTATGTATATGCTTAGTAGGGGACAAAGCATGACAGGCATATGGGAGTGTTTTAATGAAAGACGAAATTAAACAATTTGTAGTAGAGAACCTCGGTTTCCTTCCTCAAGAAGCGATCGTGGTAGTGGTTTCTGCCCTTCCAATCCTTGAACTTAGAGGCGGATTACCACTGGCGTATACATTTGATATCCCGTTCTGGGAAGCGTTTCTTCTCAGCTTATTCGGGAATGCATTGCCAATCATTCCGCTACTACTTTTATTCAAGCCGCTCAGTAATTGGTTGATGAGGTTTGGATGGTACAAGCGATTTTATGAGTGGTTATATCAACGTACGTTAAATAAGAGTAAAAATGTTGAGAAATATGGAGCGATAGGACTTATTTTATTTACTGCCGTACCTTTACCTACTACAGGTGCTTATAGTGCTTGTGTGGCGGCTTCACTATTTGCGATACGGTTTAAATATGCCTTTATTTCAATCTTAACCGGTGTAATCATTGCTGGCCTCGGTGTAGGTGCAGCGATTTATTCAATTTTTTAAAAGGAGAGGAGACTGAAGGATGGAAGAGTGGAAAAACGAAGTATATCCTGCACTTGAGAGTAAGAGAGACGAGTTTCACCTATTAGGCTATGATAGGGCCACAATTGATGAGATCTGGAGTTGTCTCCTTGCACGATTAGAACGTAACAATGACAATGAAGAAATTAAAGTTCATCAATTAGTCAATGACATAATGAGGCTGTCTCCAAACGAGTATATGAACTGGTTGACTATTCACGCATACAAGGGGACAGGCTGGGTTAATGAAGAAGAAGAAGCGCATAATTGATCGAAAATTGACAGAAAAATCTATATTTCGGTATAATATGTAGTATTATGGCATTTTAACCTACATACGTTATTGCTGGTGGCTTAGAGAGGAGTTTTTATTCCATGGTAAAAAAAGGCCGGATAGTTACGTTCTTTTTAATCGTCCTTCTGCTCGGAGGATTGATTGGAACGACGGTCCTAGGAGTGACTAAAGATATTAAGCTTGGACTTGACCTTCAAGGGGGCTTTGAAGTTCTTTATAAGGTAGAGCCTGCTGATGATGGACAAGAGCTTGATAAAGACCTGTTGAATAGTACTGTTAGCGCTCTTTATAAAAGGATTAACGTTCTTGGTGTATCAGAGCCTCGAATTACAATTGAAGGTGAAGATCGCATACGAGTTCAGTTAGCTGGTGTAAAAGATCAAAACCAGGCGCGTGAGCTTCTATCTACACAAGCTGAGCTAACGTTCAGAACTGTAGAAGATGAGGAGAAAATGGGCGGAGCGGATCTTAAAGAAGGAGCTGCGAAAGTAGTCTTTCAAGAGAATCAGCCTGTCGTTCAGGTAGCTTTAAAAGATCCGCAACAATTCGCAGAAATTACACGAGAAATCATGCAGAAGCCTTTTCCGGATAACCGATTAGTCATTTGGTTGGATTACCAAGAAGGTGACTCATACAAGCAAGAAGCGCAAAAGCCTTCTGATGAGCAAAAGTTTATTTCTGATCCATCCGTAAATGAAGTGCTGTCTCAGAATACAGTGATTATTTCTGGACCACCTTTTACGATTGAAGAAGCTGAGAATTTAAAGGAACTGTTGAATGCAGGATCGCTTCCTGTAAAGCTTGATGAAATTTATTCAACTTCAGTAGGAGCACAGTTTGGAGAACAGTCACTCGATAAAACCGTAATTGCTGGTTTCATTGGAGTCGGTTTAATCTTCTTATTCATGCTTTTCTATTACCGTTTCCCAGGTATGATCGCGGTGATCACGCTGAGTGTCTACATTTATCTGATCCTTGTCGTGTTCAACTGGATGGGAGCTGTTTTAACACTTCCTGGAATCGCTGCATTAATTCTTGGAGTGGGGATGGCCGTTGATGCTAACATCATCACGTATGAACGAATAAAAGAAGAAATTCGCGCAGGTAAATCAATGATGTCTGCATTTAAAGCTGGTGGAAGACGATCGTTCACTACGATATTCGATGCGAATATCACGACATTGATCGCTGCTGGCGTTTTGTTCGCGTACGGTACTAGCTCTGTAAAAGGGTTTGCTGTTATGTTGATCACAAGTATTGTCGTAAGCTTTTTGACTGCTGTTTGGGGTTCACGAATCCTACTTGGACTGTGGGTCAAGAGCAGGGCGTTGAATAAGAAGCCCGGACTTTTTGGCGTGAAGGAGAGTGAGATCGATGAGCTCTAAAATAAGAAATATTGATTTTGATTTTGTGAAACACCGTAATAAATTCTTTATGATTTCACTTGCCCTCATTGTACTTGGAGGTCTCGTGCTTGCGATTTTTGGTCTGAATCTTGGTATTGATTTTTCCAGTGGCTCTCGTGTCGACATCATGTCCAACGAGACGTTAACTACTGAAGAAATCACTTCTGAGTTGGATAGTTTAGGGTTTGATCCTGAGTCCGTAACGCTTGCAGGTGGAGGAGATATGGCAGTTGCGGCTTTCAAAGATGAACTAGAGAAAGAAGAGATCGGTGAGTTAAAAAATCATTTTACTGAATTATACGGTGCAGAACCAAACGTAAGCACCGTTTCTCCGGATGTGGCGGTCGATCTAGCGAAGAATGCATTCATCGCCGTTGCGATTGCTTCTGTAGGGATCATTATTTATGTTGCGATCCGATTTGAATGGCTGCAAGGTGTTGCGGCGATCGTAGCACTTTTTCACGATGCGTTCTTTATTATCGCGATTTTCAGTTTGCTACAGATCGAGGTTAACATTACATTTATTGCAGCTGTTCTAACCATAGTGGGTTATTCGATCAACGATACGATCGTTACGTTCGATCGGATTAGAGAGAATATGAAGTTAGAGAAGAAAGTAAAAACGTTTGAAGATGTCGCTAGGGTAGTAAACAAAAGTCTCGTTCAAACACTAGCTCGCTCGATCAATACAGTATTGACCGTCATCTTTGCAGCAGCAGCATTAACGATTTTCGGAGGAGAAGCGATCCGTCCGTTTGCGATCGCATTGCTGATCGGACTTGTTGCTGGAACGTATTCCTCTCTATTCATCGCCTCTCAACTTTGGGCAGTTTGGAAAGGAAAACAATTGAAGAAGAAGAAGTTCTCAACGGCTACAAATGAAGCTTAGAGAGTAAAAGCCATGGCATAGCCATGGCTTTTACAATCGTTTGTTTTGGATTGAATTCTATGGAAAGGCTATAGTGAATAGGCATAATAGGGGTGAAGGTATGAATAAAGAAGAGCGTTTTCAAAAAGCCGAGGTAGCAGCTCTTATTGGAATAGTCGCAAATATTATTCTTGCAGTTCTAAAAGGAGTGATCGGATACATATCGAATAGTCGAGCGTTGATTGCCGATGCTGCCCACTCTGCTTCTGATGTAGCAGGTTCGTTCGCCGTTTTAATCGGATTAAGGGCTGCAAAACTTCCTCCTGACCGGGATCATCCTTATGGTCACGGTAAAGCTGAATCTATTGCCGCAATTATCGTCGCAGTATTGCTACTCCTTGTTGGAGTTGAAATTGGTATAAGCTCAGGGAGAGCTTTATTTGCACCTATAGAAGCTCCAGGTCAACTAGCGCTTTATGCTGCAATCATTTCAATCGTCACAAAAGAAGTCCTTTTTCGCTATAAATACAGGCTAGGAAAGAAGATAAACAGTGATGCGCTTATTGTGAATGCATACGAGCACCGTTCGGATGTCTATTCTTCCATCGCTGTTCTGATCGGGATAACGGGGGCACTTCTTGGCAGCTTTTTCAACATGCCTTGGCTTGTTTATGCGGATCCTGTAGCGGGTATATTCGTCTCCATACTGATTGGAAAGATGGCAGTTAAGCTAGGTTTTGAGTCGATCCATACGACTCTCGACCACGTTTTACATGATGAAGATACGACTCACTATGTAAAAGCGATCAAAGAGATGCCAGGGGTTCTTAACCTTGATGAGTTTTATGCTAGAGAGCACGGTCACTATGTCATTATTGATATCAAGCTCGGAGTCGATCCTAACATCACTGTAAAAGAAGGTCATGATATTGGAAAAGCCGTCAAAGATCATCTGTTAGAACAAGATGAAGTTCATGATGTGCTAGTTCATATAAATCCTTATGAACCAAAGGAAAAAAGCTAATTTTAAAGAATAGACTTTTAGTAAGGGGAGGTTGAAACGATGAAGGGACAATGGGGACTGGTTGTTGCTCTTGTTTTCGCATTGATTATAGCTGTATTTTCGGTGGTAAACGTTGATCCGGTTCAAGTGAATTATGTTTTCGGTACGTCCGAATGGCCGCTCGTGCTTGTCATTCTTGGTTCCGTCTTAATGGGGGCAATTCTTGTACTGGGGTTTGGAATGGTGAAGTACTACAAACTCAGTAGAGAAGTGAAAAGGCTTCGTAAAGAAACTCAAGCTCATTCAGAGCAGCCTACACAAACACCTCAGCCAGAGGAGACGCCTCCTGCTGAAGAAGTGGAGCCTGTAGACACTCATTCTAAGACTCAATCTGAGAGCAAATAGTAAAAACTCCTAAATAGGGGTTTGCAGAATGTTGAAACTCTTAAGGGATTTGTTAACGAAATAGTGGTGATATGTGGCCGCTTGTTTTTCACAGAGTGGTAGCTTTCTCTTCGCACGATGTTCCGTATATGTCGCATGTTAGGCAGGAGTCCATCATCCTTTAGCTTTATTTCTTGATGTAATAAGGTATTTTAGTTTGGGTAGACTTTCTTAATATGAGGCAAAAAAGTTCGTTAGCATATTAGGCCGGAAAGTTTTATTTCATATAAATGTATTCTAGTAGGAGTGAAGACCTCTTGACTCCCGTGGTCCAACGGGCGTTCGAGACTCGGAGGGGACGGTTTTTGTCCGCTTTGAGGCTCGGGCGTTCGTCCACAGGAAAGCAAGAGGTCTTCAAACTCCTGCGGCATAGGGAACACCGCATAATGACATAAATTTCTACAAAGGCTTGAACCTCTGCACTTGCAGAGGTTTTTTTATTGATACACAAGATTCATTCCCTAAACCTATGGTCAAATTTGCGATAACTATATATAATAGACTGGTTAAGAGGTGATTCGATGTTAAAGTCTAAAACACGCTGGAAGCTAGCTGAATCGGATGAATCTAGCATCGATCAGCTCCAGAGTGAGTTAGGGATATCACGACTTGCTGCCTCTCTATTAGTGAATAGAGGGATTCAAAGTGTTGAGAAAGCCCGGAAATTTTTATATAAAGAAAATCTATCATACCATGATCCTTTTTTGATGGATGGAATGAAGGAAACGGTTCAACGAATTAGAGAAGCCATTACAAATCAAGAAAAGATCCTAATTTTCGGCGATTATGACGCTGATGGTGTAAGTAGTACTTCTGTTTTGATCTATACCTTCAAAGAACTTGGAGCGGACTTCGACTACTATATTCCAAATCGGTTTACAGAAGGTTATGGTCCTAACGAAGCTGCATTCCGTAGAGCAAAAGAAGAGGGTTATGATTTAATCGTAACGGTTGATACAGGCATTTCAGGTGTACATGAAGCGGAGGTTGCAAAAGAAATTGGAATCGATCTGCTCATCACAGATCACCATGAACCACCTCCCGTTCTTCCGGATGCCTTAGCAATAATCAATCCGAAGAAACCTGAGTGCAGTTACCCGTTCAAAGGACTTGCTGGTGTTGGTGTTGCCTTCAAGTTAGCACAGGCGCTTCTTGGTCGAATACCAGGTCACTTGCTCGAAATTGCGGCTATGGGTACGATCGCCGATTTGGTTCCACTACAAGATGAGAACCGATTGATAGCAAGTGAAGGGATCCGTGCCCTTCAGCATTCTGATAAAGCAGGAATAAAAGCTTTATTAGAAGTATGCGGTTTAAAGGGTCAGGAGCTTAATGAAGAGCACCTTGGCTTTGGAATCGGTCCTAGATTAAATGCGGTTGGAAGACTTGAGCATGCGGGTCCGGCGGTTGAATTATTAACGACCGAAGACTATGAATATGCTAAGCAGCTTGCTGAAGAGATCGATGCACTAAATAAAGCACGTCAAGAACTTGTGAATACAATGACAAAAGAAGCGATAGAAGAAGTGGAGATGAATTATCCACTAGATGACAATCGCGTGCTGATTATTGCTCGTGAAGGGTGGAATCCTGGCGTTATCGGAATTGTCGCTTCCCGTCTAGTCGAGAAATATTATCGTCCTACGATCGTAATGAGTATCGACCGTGAAAAAGGAGTAGCGAAAGGCTCTGCCCGAAGTATTGAAGGATTCGATATGTTCATGAATCTATCCGAATGTCGAGATATCCTTCCACATTTCGGTGGACATCCGATGGCTGCAGGCATGACGATCGACTTAGAATATCTAAACGAGTTAAGAAGCAGACTGAACATACAAGCAAACGATAGCCTAACAGAGGCTGACTTAACGCCACTCTCAAAGATCGATCTGCATTGCGCGATCGATGATATTTCCCTTGAGACGATTGACGAGATGAATTTATTAGCTCCGTTCGGAGTAAGCAATCCGAAACCAGTCGTCATGCTAAAAGACGTGAACTTGGCTCAAATCAGAAGAATCGGTAGTCAAGAGAATCATTTGAAGGTTTCCTTGAAAGAAGGAGAATCGACACTTGATGGGGTTGGTTTCAACTTTGGTTATGTCTTTGAAGAGATCGCTTCACGTGCAGCACTTTCCGTTATTGGTCAGCTCTCTATAAATGAATGGAACGGATTAAAGAAGCCTCAAATTTTCGTTCATGATTTAGCTGTAGACGAATGGCAGCTTTTTGATTATCGAGGAATACGAGATCTCAGTAAAAGGTTAGAAAACCTCCCTCTTGAGAAACTTACGATGATTGCTTTTAGAGAGTCCACCGTTAGTAAACTAGGAATTCAGCAATGGAAAGATTATGTGGTGCAGAACCCTCTTGAAGAAGAGGTGTCCTTCGAGAATAACTATGTGATGTTGCTAGACCTACCTTATGTTGAAGAAGATCTCATCGAGCTTTTTCGTAAAGGTGGTATTCCGGAGAGAACGTATGCTGTCTTTGAACATGAGGAAGATCATTTCTTTTCGACACTTCCATCACGAGATGATTTTAAATGGTATTATGGATTTTTAATGAAACGTGGAAGCTTTCATTTGAAAGATGCCGAAAAGCTTGCAAAGCATAAAGGGTGGTCGAAGGAAACGGTCAACTTTATGTCACAGGTGTTTTTTGAGTTGAACTTTGTTAGAATGGAAGACGGACTTATTTCAATAAATCCACAATCTGTAAAAAGCGAACTTACTTCTTCTAAAACGTATAAGAGCAAGCTTGAACAAGCAAAGCTAGAAAACGATTTTTGCTATTCATCTTATCACGCTTTGAAAAGTTGGTTCGATCGATCAGTAAATTGTTTTAGTAGCACTGAGGAGGCCATTAAATAAATGAACTATAAAGACTATATTGCAGTAGTTGAAGATTACCCTAAAGAAGGGATCCGCTTTAAAGATATTACCCCACTCATGCAAAATGGTGAGGCGTACAGAGGCGTTGTTAACGACATCGCTGATTTTGCAAAGGATAAGAACGTAGACGTTATCGTTGGACCAGAAGCACGTGGATTCATCGTCGGTTGTCCTGTTGCTTATATTCTAGGTATTGGGTTTGTTCCTGTACGTAAAGAAGGTAAGCTTCCGCGTGAAGTTGTTAAAGTGGACTATGGACTAGAATACGGAAAAGACGTACTAACGATTCATAAAGATGCGATCAAGCCTGGTCAGAGAGTTCTAATCACAGACGATCTACTCGCTACAGGCGGTACGATCAACGCTACAATTGAACTTGTTGAAAAGCTAGGTGGAGTTGTGGTTGGCCTTGCGTTTATGATCGAACTTTCTTACCTAGAAGGACGTAAGAACCTAGATCGCCATGACATCTTTACACTAATGACTTATTGATCACCATAGAGTGTCCGAAACATCTTTCGGGCACTCTTTCTCTTTAAAAATATGTGTGTCCCACTTGTTTCCATCAATGAAAAGCGACATATTTTTCTTTATTACTTTACATGCAAGCTATTTTTAACGATAATAGAAGCTATATACCAACAGTAATTAAGGTGATTTCATGACCATAGAAGAGGTAATGCAAAGAGCGAAGCAGTATTTGTCGGAGGAAGATTTGTCCTTTGTACAAAGAGCTTACGAATACGCACGTGACTCACATGAAGGTCAATACCGTAAATCAGGTGAACCCTATATCATTCACCCGGTCGAGGTAGCTGGCATTCTTGTGAATCTTGAGGTTGACCCCGTAACAGTAGCTGGCGGGTTTCTTCATGATGTGGTTGAAGATACTGATGTAACCCTTGAAGAGATCTCTAACGAGTTCAGTCCAGAACTCGCTATGCTCGTTGACGGAGTAACAAAGCTTAAGAAAATTAAATATAAATCAAAACGAGAGCAGCAGGCTGAAAATCACCGTAAGATGATGATTGCGATGGCTCAAGATATCAGGTGTATTTTGATCAAGCTTGCTGACCGTCTTCATAATATGCGAACGCTTAAGCATATGCCGAAAGAAAAGCAATTACAAAAAGCAAACGAGACGCTTGAAATTTTTGCTCCTCTAGCCCATCGATTGGGTATTTCGACGATCAAATGGGAGCTTGAAGATACGGCTTTACGTTATTTAAATCCTCAACAGTATTATCGTATTGTCAATCTCATGCAAAAGAAACGAGAAGAACGAGAAGGCTTCGTTCATGAGGTAGTTGGGGAAATACAAGATCGTGTTCAAGAAGTTTCCATCGATGCTGAGATTTCTGGACGTCCAAAACATATTTACAGCATTTACCGCAAAATGACGAAACAGCATAAGCAATTCAATGAGATCTATGATCTATTGGCTGTTCGTATCATCGTAAATAGTATTAAAGACTGTTATGCGGTACTTGGAATCATTCACACGTGTTGGAAACCTATGCCTGGTCGATTCAAAGATTATATCGCAATGCCTAAAGCGAACATGTACCAGTCTCTTCACACAACGGTTATAGGTCCGAAAGGTGATCCTCTTGAGGTACAGATCAGAACATCAGATATGCACAAGGTTGCGGAGTACGGTATCGCTGCACACTGGGCGTACAAAGAGGATAATGATGGTGCAGTAAATAGTTCTTTTGAGAAGAAGCTATCTTGGTTCAGACAAATTCTTGAATGGCAAAATGATGTTTCCAATGCTGAAGAATTTATGGAGTCTCTTAAGATCGATCTCTTTAGTGATATGGTATTCGTATTCACACCAAAGGGAGATGTGATCGAGCTTCCAACAGGTTCCGTCCCACTTGATTTTGCTTATCGTATTCACACTGAGATAGGAAACCAGTGTATCGGTGCTAAGGTAAATGGAAAGATGGTTCCGCTTGATTACAAACTAAAGACTGGAGATATCGTAGAAGTTCTCACGTCTAAGCATTCGTACGGACCTAGTAAAGATTGGTTGAAGATCAGTCAGAGTTCGCATGCTAAAAACAAGATTAAGCAATGGTTTAAGAAAGAAAAACGTGAAGAAAATGTTGATAAAGGCCGAGAGCTTGTAGAAAAGGAAATCAAGGGGCACGGCTTTGAACTTAAAGAAGTATTAACTTCAGAAAACATTGCCAACGTCTCAAATAAATTTAATTTTACGAGTGAAGAAGACATGTATGCAGCAGTAGGCTATGGTGGCATCACTGCAGCTCAAATCGCTACAAGACTTACGGAAAAAGCGAGAAAAGAAAAGACGAAAGAGCAAGAGGAAGAGCTTGCACGTTCGATTATCGAAGGTAAAACGCATTCTCCTTCTCAAGCTCCAAAGCGTGCGGAATCTGGCGTAAGGGTCAAAGGGATCGATAACTTATTGATACGCCTGTCTCGATGCTGTAATCCCGTCCCTGGAGATGATATCGTAGGATACATCACGAAAGGGAGAGGTGTATCCATTCACAGAAAAGACTGTCCTAACGTGAACGAAGATAACGCGAAGGAGCGACTTCTAGAAGTTGAATGGGAAAGCCATTCACCCAAAAGTTACAATGTAGATATCGAGATCAGTGGTTATGATCGAAGAGGGTTGCTGAATGAAGTTCTACAAGCTGTTGCAGAAACAAAGACAGATATGACGTCTGTTTCCGGGCGGTCTGATAATAATAAGATGGCTACGATCAGCATGACGGTATCGATTCGAAATACCGCTCACCTTCAAAAGGTTGTTGAACGTGTGAAGCGTATTCCGGATATTTATGCTGTTAGAAGAATCATGCAATAGCGTAAGAAAGGGAGTTCATAATGAAAGCTGTCGTACAAAGGTCAAAGTATGCGTCGGTTACAGTGAATGAAGAAGTTGTTGGGGAAATCGAATCGGGACTTGTTGTTCTGCTCGGTGTGACGCAAGAAGATACGGAAAAAGACGCTGCTTACTTGGCTGACAAAATAGTTAACCTTCGTATTTTTGAAGATGAAAATGATAAGATGAACCTCTCTCTTAAAGACACTAGTGGTGCACTTCTATCAATTTCCCAATTCACGCTTTATGGGGATTGCAGAAAAGGAAGAAGACCTAACTTCATGAAGGCTGCAAAACCTGATGAAGCAAACGTTCTATACGAGAAGTTTAATGAGCTTGTCGTTGAAAAGGGAGTAGAGGTACAATCCGGTGTGTTTGGAGCGATGATGGACGTTCAGTTAACAAACGATGGACCGGTTACTCTTATCATCGATAGTAAGGAATAATAAAGCAGCAGGGCTAGTCCCTGCTGCTTATTTTTGTATTATCGATTTTTATTAAGATAAGTGATGATACCGTTCGCAACGTTAGAGGTCATCGTTGCTTGATAATCGTTTTTGTTGATTTGCTGTTCTTCAAATGGATTTGACAAGAAGCCTAGTTCTAGTAGAACAGAAGGTGACGAATTATTTCGTAGTACATAGTAATTTCCGAATCGAACGCCTCTGTCTCTGAGGCTGTTTGTATCAGCGATTTCCTCATGAATACTTGTAGCGAGTGACTTATGGTGCTCATGATAGTAATACGTCGTCACACCACTTGCTGTAGGATCCACAGTGCTGTCGTAATGAACGCTAACGAATGCATCTGCCTGGTAGCGTTCAGAAAGCTCAGTACGTTCAGAAAGCGGGACATAACGATCGTCATCCCTCGTTAAGATAACGCGAATGCCAGCATCTTTAAGCTTTTCGGCAATCGTTTTTGTCGTTCGAAGCGTTATTAATTTTTCATACGTGAAAAGTCCTAGTGCTCCACTATCTTGGCCGCCGTGGCCAGCATCCAATACGACGGTCTTTCCACGAGAATGGTTCGTACGAAGACCGAGCGATGAGCCGGTCGAGACGATCCAATCGGCGACAAAGGCAGTGGTCCCGTCTTGTAATGAAATTTCATACCATTCCTTTTCTTTTCCTACAATTTTGTATCTCTCATCTTTAGAGCCTTGTAAAACAACGGGGAAGTCGATTCCTGGACCACTTCTAATGTTTGTAGAATGATAAAGTAACGTAAGATAGCTAGATGCAATGCTTTTTGACGTGTTGGTCAAATACGTAGAATCGACCCAACCAGACTCACCGTTGCTGTATTGAATCAAGCTCCAGTCTCCTGATCGTTTCAGCTCAGAAACGACGGTACCCTCTGGTAGCTGAGTCAGAATGCTATTTTCTAAACCAGGTTGATCACGGACATTTAAGATTGAAGCAGCTACTTCTTTTTTAAAAGGTGTGGAAGAAGCTTCTGTATCAGAAGAACCTTCGATTAGCCACGTAGCCACCCACCCGATTCGGTCACCGAAGTGAATGGCTGTCCAATTACCTTCTGTTTCTGATACACGCCATTTCTCCCCCGGTTTTGTATTACCGATCACACTGTGGTCTTCACTTGGACCTGATCTTATTTGTAGATCAGATACAGTAGACTCAATCATCGTTATAGACTCATTAAGCTGAGCGGTATCGATCAACCATCCAGCAATCCAACCTTCACCAGTATCTAACTCTACTTGTAACCATTCACCTGAACTCCCTGTTATCGGTAGCGCATCACCGCTATGTACCTGTTTAAGAACAGGAGAAGAAAGCGATGGACCAGATCGGACATTGATTGTTTTTGTTATTTCAGCTTTCTTTTCAGCTGACGCGTGTGCAGGGAGTTGGAAAACTAGCAGTGCTAACAATAATACGTAAACGAAATATTTCAACTTGCAACTCCTTTCCTTGCCTCTACGATTTTCACATATTGCGATATTTCTTTATCGGCCAAAAAGAATCCTTCGTGAAGTTGTAAATATCATATTTTTTGGTGAGACTAGTATAACACTTCATAAAAAAAGGATGATAACAGTTGAGATCAACGAATAAAGAAATGATGAACGTTACCAATCCTCAACCAGAATTTGGCGTCGATTTTCATGATTTTTTACAGAAAGAGCAATGTCTATCAAATATGGAATTAGCAGAAGAATTCGGGCTATCTCTAAAAAGCATCAAAATCATGAAACAAAAAATGAAGCGATAGACATGATTTTACTAAAGTGAGTACAATAGAACGATGGTGTAGATCTTTAACACTAAAAAATAGGCTTGACAAAAAAATCATGGACTCGTATGATAGAAAACAATTCAGTAATTAGATACGTTGCTCCAATGAGGGAGAAAAGTAAAAAATGATAGGATCTTCAGAGAAAGAATGTCGTAGGCTGAGAACATTCTTGATTCCACTTTTTTGAAAGACACTTCCTGGGATTGTTTCCGAACAGACTGCTTAGTAGGGAACAACGTTTACAGGCGTTAACTGTTAAAGCGGAAGGAATTAACTCCTTCTATTAGGGTGGCACCGCGGGTAACTCTCGTCCCTGAATGTATATTCAGGGATGGGGGTTTTTTTTAGTCCCAAATTTTGGGCTAGTTACGATTTAAGGAGGAGAAAATATGGGCTTTCACATTCCAAGAGGTACGCAGGACATACTACCTGGTACATCTGAGCTTTGGCAATATATAGAAGAAAAGGCAAGAGATATTTGTCGTAGATATAATTACCACGAATTACGTACACCTATCTTTGAGCACACTGAATTGTTTCAGCGTGGTGTAGGAGATTCAACAGATATCGTTCAAAAAGAAATGTACACGTTTGAAGATCGAGGAGGAAGAAGTCTTACCCTCCGTCCTGAAGGTACTGCTTCAGCTGTTCGAGCGTTTGTAAACAATAAGATGTTCGGGATAGCAGAACAGCCAGTCAAGCTTTATTACATCGGACCGATGTTTCGCTATGAGCGTCCTCAGTCAGGAAGAATGAGACAGTTTGTTCAGTTCGGAATTGAGGCGATGGGGAGTAACGATCCTTCAATCGATGCTGAAGTGATTGCATTAGCGATGGATTTTTATAAAGAGCTAGGATTAAAAAATCTCAAGCTATACGTGAATAGTCTTGGTGACACAGAAAGTCGTGAGGCACACCGTAAAGCTTTGATGGCTCACTTTGAACCTCGCATCGGCGAATTTTGTAGCGATTGTCAAAATCGTCTAGAAAATAACCCTCTTCGTATTCTTGATTGTAAAAAAGACCGTGATCATGAACTGATGGCGACTGCGCCTTCTATTCTTGACTACTTAAACGAAGAATCAGAACAATATTTCAACAATGTGAAAAAAGCGCTCGATCACATGAAGATCGATTACGTTATTGATGAGCGTCTTGTGAGAGGGCTCGACTACTATAATCACACTGCATTTGAAATCATGAGCGAGGCAGAAGGCTTCGGTGCAATCACGACACTTAGCGGCGGTGGACGCTATAACGGACTCGTTGAAGAAGTAGGAGGACCTACGACGCCAGGGATTGGGTTTGCGATGAGTATCGAACGTCTTCTGATGGCACTAGAAGCAGAAGGAGTAGAACTCCCTGTCGAAAAAACGATCGATTGCTATGTTGTCACGATGGGAGAAGAAGCACAGGCAATTTCAAATGGTCTTCTTCATGAACTGCGAGGTGCTGGACTATCTGCTGAACGTGACTACCTCAACCGTAAAATGAAAGGTCAGTTCAAAGCAGCGAACCGGTCGAATGCAAAGTATGTGGCGATCCTTGGTGATGAAGAGATTCAAAAAGATGAAATCACCATTAAAGAAATGGAAACGGGAGATCAGGAAGCAGTACGCTTATCTGAGATAACTTCTTACCTAACAAAGAAATTGAAGGAGGAAACGGGAGAATGATTGGAAGAAGCCATGATTGCGGCAAAGTCCGTGAAAGCCATGTAGGCGAGAAAGTTGAGATAAAAGGATGGGTGCAAAAGCGTCGTGACCTCGGCGGGTTAATCTTCATCGATTTCAGGGATCGTTCCGGAATCGTCCAAGTTGTTTTTAATCCTGAAGTTTCGAAAGAAGCACTTGAATTAGCTGAAAAGGTAAGAAGTGAATATGTTCTTGCAATTACTGGTACAGTCGTAGGGCGTGCGAAGGAAACAGTAAACCCTAATATCCCTACTGGTGCAGTTGAGGTTCATGCTGAAAAGCTAGAAATTTTAAATGCTGCAAAGAACCCTCCGATCGCTGTTTCAGATGATGTTGAAGTTGGAGAAGATATTCGATTAAAGTATCGATATCTTGATCTCAGACGTCCGGTGATGCAAGAAACGTTTAAGCTTCGTCATCGTACAACAAAAGCGATCAGAGATTTTCTCGACAACAACGAGTTTTTAGAAGTTGAGACACCTATGCTTACGAAGAGCACACCAGAAGGCGCACGTGATTACCTTGTACCGAGTCGTGTTCACGAAGGAGAATTTTACGCTCTTCCACAATCGCCACAGTTGTTCAAACAACTATTGATGGTTTCAGGTTTCGAACGCTACTACCAAATCGTTCGCTGCTTCCGTGACGAAGACCTTCGTGCTGACCGTCAGCCGGAATTTACACAAGTTGATATTGAGACATCTTTCCTTCCTAAAGAAGATTTGATTTCCATGATGGAAGAGATGATGACTCGTGTGCTTAAAGAAACAAAGGGTCTAGAGTTGACTACTCCGTTCCCTCGCATGACGCATGCTGAAGCAATGAGCCGATACGGATCTGATAAACCTGACACGCGTTTTGGAATGGAATTCGTGGATGTTTCAGATCTAGTCAAAGACTCGTCATTTAAAGTGTTCTCTGGAGCTGTAGCCTCTGGTGGTGCAGTGAAAGGAATCAATGCTAAGGGTGCTGCAGGTAATTATTCACGTAAAGACATCGATGCATTGACTGAATATGTAAAAACATACAAAGCAAAAGGACTTGCATGGTTGAAGGTTGAAGAAGAAGGGTTGAAAGGGCCTATTTCTAAATTCTTTGATGAAGACATGTCTAGTAAGCTGATCGAAGCTTTTGAAGCTGAAGCGGGAGACCTCTTACTATTTGTCGCTGACAGTAAATCTGTCGTTGCAGACTCGCTTGGTTCATTACGATTAAAGTTAGGAAGAGAGCTTGGATTGATCGATGAATCTAAATTCAACTTCCTTTGGGTCATGGATTTCCCTCTAATGAGTTATGACGAAGAATTAGATCGTTACTTTGCTGAGCACCATCCATTCACTATGCCACTTCAAGAGGATCTGCACCTTCTAGAAGAAGAGCCTGGTAACGTTCGTGCTGATGCTTACGACCTCGTATTGAATGGGTATGAACTTGGTGGTGGATCTCAGCGTATTTACCAAAGAGATATTCAAGAGAAGATGTTCCGCGCTCTCGGCTTTACTCAAGAAGAAGCTAAGAAAGAATTTGGTTTCTTACTTGAAGCGTTTGAATACGGTACACCTCCACACGGAGGAATTGCATTTGGACTTGATCGTCTCGTAATGCTTCTTGCGGGAAGAAACAACCTTAGAGATACCATTGCCTTTCCTAAAACGGCAAGTGCGAGCTGTCTCTTAACTGAAGCACCATCACCAGTTAGTGAAGAACAGCTAAACGAGCTGAACCTTGAACTTAAGAAAAAACCAGTAGCGGTTGAAAAGGATTAAGAAACACTAATAATTACCTAGTAGTCCGTTATTGAAATCAGTTTTAAGGTTTGCTATAATTCAATTACAAGTTAACGAAGAGTCCTGAAGTGTACGTTTACTTCCATAATAATTTGAGCCAACACTTTTACAACGGGAGCCTGATTCTTTCTATTCCGAGTAAATGCCTCGTAAGCTGAGGACTTACAAAGAATAGAATAAGGCACCCACCTGCCAATGCAGGTTCAAAATTTATGGAAAGGACGGCACAGTTGGGGCTCTTCATTTTTTATGCCAAAAAACAAAGCAGCAGTTCATCATGAACTGCTGCTTTTTTAATTCATTTATCTAGCAAGTTTTTCAAGGTTTCCGTTTTTATCCATCTTGAATGCAGGACCTGCTGCAAGCTCTTCGGATTCATTGAGAACTACCATTCTTCTTGCTCGATCCATAATTTGAATCAGAGACTGATAATCTTCCTTCATTACCTGCTGCTCATTCTCAAGCCTTTTTACCTTTTGGTGAAGAAGAGCGTTTTCTTCTACGAGATCCTTATTTTCTAATTCTAGTTTTTGCATTTCAGATTGAAGTCTGCTAGTCGAATACTGAGAATGCTCCATATTTGTAAGGTAAGTAATAATGTCACGCATCGTAAGCTCAGTAGGTTTTTCTGTTGCACTAGGTCTTTCGCTTGGAACCTTAGTAGGTTGGATGACTTCACTGTATTGTGGAACCTGAGTTGTTTTCTCTCTTACAGTATAATCAGCTTTGTATTCAGCTGGCTGCCTACGCTCAGCGCGCTTCATTTCTTTCCTTTGCTTTTTCGCAAGCTTTAATGCTTGCTCATAGCGTTGACGAACGATTGCGTTCCATCTGAAGCCGACTGCTGCTGAGGTACGACTTAGGCGATCTCCTACTTCTTCGAATGCGTTTAACTGTGTGCTTCCTTCACGAACATGACGTAGTACTGTTTCAGCTAGCATTAAATCGTCTTCATGTGACCAGGCATCTTGTCTAACTTTCATATTGGCTCAACCCCTTTATATTCTGTAAACTTCATAGCATTTTTTGAAAGTAATCATAGCTTTGCCAGTATGAAAGAATTTATACAGAAGACTTGTAAATTTAAGGTAGATTAATAAAAGGTAGAAAGAAAACAGCAGTGCGCTGCACTGCTGTTACGGTTTCTTGCTCTCGGATTTAATCCGTTCATTAAAATAGTCTAACCTTTTCTGGACGGTTCGTTCGTGGCCGCGCTCGGTAGGTTTATAGAACGTTTTTCTTCTCATGTGATCTGGAAGATACTGTTGTGGAACATATCCGCCAGGGAAATCATGAGGATATTTGTAGTCGATTCCATGGCCGAGTTCTTTCGCGCCTTTATAATGGGAATCTCTTAAATGCACGGGAACTGTCCCTGTCTTTTCTTTCTTCACAGCTTCTAAAGCGGAGTCGATTCCTTTGATGACCGCATTGCTTTTTGGAGCGGTTGCTAGGTAGAGGGCAGCTTCAGCTAACGGAATTCTGGCTTCTGGCATCCCTAAGAACTCAACGGAATAGCTGGCTGCATGCGCAACGAGAAGTGCGTTAGGATCTGCTAATCCGATATCTTCTGCTGCATGAACATAGAGCCTGCGAGCAATGAAGCGGGGATCTTCACCGGCATAAATCATTTTTGCTAGCCAGTATAGAGTAGCATCTGGATCTGAACCTCGTATACTTTTAATAAATGCTGAAATCGTGTCGTAGTGGTTATCACTATCTTTGTCATATTGAAGAACTCTTTGTTGAATTGATTCTTCCGCGATAGCAAGCGTGATGACTAGTTTTCCAACTTCGTTAGGCGACGTTGTCAATACGGCGAGCTCTAGTGCATTTAAAGCAGTTCTTGCATCGCCGTTCGCTACATCTACGATATGTTCGAGTGCTTCATCTTCTACATGAAGTGAATATTTGCCGTACCCTCTGACGTCATCGTTGATTGCCTGAAGAAGTACACGTTTTATCGTTTCATCCGTTAGGTGTTCAAAACGGAAAAGTCTTGATCTAGACAACAAAGCTGGATTGATTTCGAACATCGGACTCTCAGTCGTCGCACCGATTAAAACGACTGTTCCATCCTCAACATAAGGAAGGAGTGCGTCTTGTTGTGATTTATTGAACCTGTGAATTTCATCGATGAATAGGACCGTCCTTTTGTCATCGAGCTTAACGCGCTCTTTCGCCTCGGTTGATAGTCTTCTAATATCGGAAACCCCAGACGTAACGGCGTTCAATTGCTCGAAGTGTGCAGCAGTCGTGTTCGCGATAATGCGAGCAAGCGTCGTTTTCCCAGTTCCGGGTGGACCAAAGAAAATCATCGGGGTTAGCTGATCAGCTTGAATGGCTCTTCTCAAGAGTTTTCCTTCACCGATTATATGATCTTGACCAATAAATTCCTCAATCGTCCGTGGGCGCATTCTGCTAGCTAGAGGGCCCGATAGCGTGTTTTTCTGTTTAGAAGAATAATCGAATAAATCCATCGTATATCCGCCCTTTCATAGATAGTTGAAACATACTACATGGTTTTTGGAAATGCAAGAAAAACCCTTTCGTGCTATAATAGCGAAGGTTTACTAACAGAATCGGCCATTAATGACTAAAAAGCAGGTTAAGAGGGATAAAATGAAGACGTATAAACAAGTGTTGGCTGAATTCTGGATGAGTTGGAGCGTTTTCGTAGCCGGCTTGCTCGTTATGACTTTTGGTATCGCACTCATGATTAAAGCGGAAGCTGGGAGTGCCCCGTGGGATGTATTTCACATCGGACTGTACCACCAGGTCGGCCTTTCTATCGGAACATGGTCGATCATCGTAGGGTTCTTAATCATAGCAACAACTGCTTTTATGGAAAAAGAGTGGCCAAAAGCAGGCGCGTTTCTTAATATGCTTTTAGTCGGAATCTTTCTTGATTTTTACTTATGGCTTCCTATATTAAAAACACCAGACCATCTTCTAGGTCAGCTCATTATGTTAGCATTTGGAATCGTAGTGATGGGATATGGCATCGGTCTCTATATAGCAGCAGACAAAGGTGCTGGTCCAAGAGACAGTTTAATGCTCGTATTAACAAAAAGAACTGGCTGGAAGGTACAACATATTAGACTATCAATGGAAATTATCGTACTTGCGCTCGGATGGTTAATGAAAGGACCAGTTTCGATAGGGACACTTCTCTTTTGTATCTCGATTGGTCCAATCGTGGGTTATTCACTACCACAATGCAAGTACCTAGTAGCTCGATTGACGGAAAGAGGGATTAGAAATGAAGATTTCAACAAAGGGAAGGTACGGGTTGACTATTATGATGGAGTTGGCAAAAAAGCACGGTGAGGGACCAACTTCATTGAAATCAATCGCTAGAAGCAACAACCTTTCAGAACATTATCTTGAGCAGCTTATTGCACCGTTACGTAATGCAGGACTTGTAAAAAGTGTGCGTGGTGCATATGGAGGATATATTTTATCGAAAGATGCTTCAACGATTACAGCTGGCGATATCATTCGCGTCCTTGAAGGTCCAATCAGTCCTGTAGAAGTCATGGATGATGAAGAACCAGCAAAAAGAGATCTTTGGCTTAAGATTCGAGATGCCGTTAAAGATGTATTAGACTCCACAACACTCCAAGACCTTGCAACATATGAAGGTGAAGGAGAGCAGGACAGTTACATGTTCTACATCTAATGAAGAATACAGGTTAACTACCGTTTATAGAGGTGAAGGTTACATGAAAGCAATTTATATGGATCACGCTGCAACATCGCCGGTTCACCCTGATGTGATCGAAGTCATGACGGCTTCACTTCACAACGATTTCGGAAATCCTTCTAGTATTCATCAGTTTGGGCGAAAAGCGAGACATGCTCTTGATGAAGCAAGAAGTAGTATTGCAAAAAGTATCAATGCACATCCAAATGAAATCGTGTTTACAAGTGGTGGGACCGAGGCAGATAACTTAGCAATCATCGGTACTGCAAAAGCGAACGCGAACAAAGGAAATCATATCATTACATCAGCAATCGAACACCATGCTGCACTTCACGCATGTGAGTCTCTTGAAAGAGAAGGGTTCGACGTCACATACTTATCAGTCGGTGAAGATGGACGTATCTCGATCGAAGAGTTAAAAAATGCAATTCGAGATGAAACGATTTTAATCACCATTATGTATGGAAATAATGAAACGGGTACGATCCAACCAATAAAAGAGATCGTACAAGTATCAAAAGACCACAGCATCCCATTCCATACAGATGCTGTACAAGCTTATGGTCTGATCGACCTCGACGTTAAAGAGACTGGAATTGATATGCTTTCCGTTTCTTCTCACAAAATTAACGGACCTAAAGGTGTCGGTTTTCTTTACATTAAAGAAGGTATTTCCATCGCTCCGTACTCACATGGTGGAGAACAAGAGCGTAAAAGGCGGGCAGGAACAGAGAATGTTCCAGGAATCGTAGGTTTGCAAAAAGCAGCTGATTTAATACGATCCGACCGTGAAGAAAGAATCGCTCTTTATCATAAGATGAAAGAAACGATGATTGCTATTTTTGAAGAAAACTCGATCGAATACGAGCTCAATGGTGATCAAGTGCATAAACTTCCACATGTTGTAAATATCAGCTTTAAGGGTGCTAGTGTAGAGCCGATGTTGATGAATCTTGATTTAGCTGGAATCGCAGTCTCAAGTGGTTCTGCATGTACAGCAGGCTCACATGAACCATCTCATGTTTTAAAAGCGATGTTTCATGATGAAGAACGCGCTCAAACGGCAATTCGCTTTAGCTTTGGGTATGGTAATACGATTGAAGATGCAGTAAGAGCGGCGGAAGAAGTCGTAAAGATTGTCAATCGATTAAAGAAGTTATAAAATAGTTTCGACACAACGTTTGTGTTAGTAAAAAGGAGGTGCAACCATGACAGCAAAAAAGCCAGAAGATACGCGAGTCGTGGTTGGGATGTCCGGAGGTGTTGATTCATCTGTTGCAGCGCTTCTTTTAAAAGAACAGGGCTACGATGTAATCGGCATTTTCATGAAGAACTGGGACGACACCGACGAGAACGGAGTTTGCACAGCTACGGAAGATTATAACGATGTTATCCGTGTATGCAACCAGATTGGCATTCCTTACTACGCAGTAAATTTTGAGAAGCAATACTGGGATAAAGTATTTACTTATTTCCTAGATGAATATAAAGGTGGCCGCACACCAAATCCTGATGTGATGTGTAATAAAGAAATCAAGTTCAAAGCGTTCCTTGAACATGCGATGACGTTAGGTGCAGACTATCTCGCAACAGGTCATTATGCTCAAGTAGTGGAACGCGATGGCGAAGTGAAGATGCTTCGTGGCATCGATAACAATAAGGACCAAACGTACTTCTTAAATCAGTTAACACAAGAACAACTTTCTAAAGTGATGTTTCCACTAGGTGGAATCGAAAAGAAAGAAGTTCGCGAAATTGCTGAGCGAGCAGGTCTTGCGACAGCCAAGAAAAAAGACAGCACAGGAATTTGTTTTATTGGAGAGAGAAACTTCAAAGAATTCTTGAGCCAATACTTACCTGCTCAACCAGGTAAGATGGAGACTCTGCAAGGTGAGGTCAAAGGGAAGCATGATGGTCTCATGTACTACACGATTGGTCAAAGGCATGGTCTTGGCATCGGCGGTGAAGGGGAGCCGTGGTTTGTTGTAGGTAAAAACCTAGAAGACAACGTGTTGTATGTTGATCAAGGTTTCCATAATGAGAAGCTTTATTCCGATTCTTTAATCGCTGTAAATTCCAGCTGGGTATCAAAACACAAAATCAATGAACCTCTGAAATGCACAGCTAAATTCAGGTATCGTCAACAGGATTCAGGCGTCACCGTCACAATGTTGGACGATGATCGATTGAAGGTAACGTTCGATGAGCCAGTTCGTGCGATAACGCCAGGACAAGCCGTCGTTTTCTATGATGGTGATGAATGTCTAGGTGGAGCAACGATTGACCAAGTGTTCAAGAACGAATCTGAACTCACATACGTGTAAAAACAGCCTCATTTCCATTGTGAAATGAGGCTGTTTTATAGGTGCGATAGATGGGCAAAGATATGCTACACTAGAAATTAAGGTTAATAATAAGGAGTTTTTGTCATGAGTAATAAAAATGAACAAGCGATTAAAGCAATGAATGATGGTGAACTAGAGAAAGCTGTAACACTTCTTTATGAAGCGATCGAAGAAAGTCCAAATGATCCAGTAGCTTACACGAATGTAGGAAATCTGTTGGCACAAGCTGGTGAGCTTGAACAATCCGTTAAGTTCTTTGAAAAAGCGATCGAACTAGATGATACGCAAGCGACAGCTTACTACGGAGCAGGAAATGCTTTTTTCCAACTCGAACAATATAAAGATGCTGCAGATATGTACCAAAGTGCAATTCAAAAGGGTCTTGATCAAAGCGATGTGCATTTTATGATCGGTCAGTGCTTTATGATGCAGGATGCCATGCGCCTTGCACTTCCATTTTTCCAACGAGCGACAGAGCTTAATGAAGCTGATACGGAAGCTCGATTTCAATATGCAATGTGCTTAGCACAAGAAGGAGCGGTTGAAACGGCGCTACCTCAGTTTGAAAAGGTTGTGAAGGAAGAACCAGAACATGCAGATGCGTGGTTCAACCTAGGTGTTAGCCATGCCTATCAGGATGATGCGAATGAAGCTTTGAAATGCTTTGACCGTGCTCTAGAAATACAGCCGGATCACCTTTTGGCAGGAAACGGTAAAAAGCAGATGGAAGCAGTGCTAAACAATAACGAATAAATTCAGGTTATTGGGGAGAAGTTTACATGGTTCAGGTGCAGGAAGAGAAAGGATTCATAAAAGGTAGACTCATACAGATGATCTTTTTTAATGAAGATAGTTTGTATGGAGTTGCGAGACTCCGAATCGATGCTACGAACGAAAATTACGACGAAAGAGAAGTCGTTGTCAACGGCATGATCCCTAGGCTATTAGAAGACGAAACCTATGTCTTTTATGGTCGTTTTACTGACCACCCACGCTATGGCAAGCAGTACGCAATCGATTCTTTTGAACGTAAGCTTCCAGAGTCGAGGTCGGGGCTCGTACAATATTTATCGAGCGATTTATTCAACGGGATAGGGGAAAAAACGGCTGAGGCTATCGTCGATACGCTTGGAGATCAGGCGATCTCAAAAATAATGAGAGATTCATCCATCTTAAGTCAAGTTCCGAAGCTGTCAGAGGAGAAAGCAAAAACCCTCTATGAATCTCTTATGGAGCATCAGGGTCTCGATCAAATTATGATCAGGCTTACTGAGCTTGGTTTTGGTGCAAAACTTTCTATGAAGATCTTCAAAGAATATAAGCAGGAAACCCTTGAAATTGTTGAGAAAAATCCCTATCAGCTGATACAGGATGTGGAGGGAATCGGTTTTAGAAGAGCGGATGAATTAGGTCGGTCGATTGGAATCGAAGGAAAGCATCCGGAACGAATTCGAGCAGCTTGCCTTCATACGCTCAATGAGCAAACACTTCAGGAAGGACACGTGTACCTCGAATACGATGCTCTAATCAAGTCTGTCGATATGCTTCTAGGTGAAAAGATAGACGAAGCGGATGTCTCTAGAGAGCTTATTTCACTTTATGAGGAGGATAAGCTAATCCTAGATCGCGAGAGAATCTATCTTCATTCCCTCTACTATGCAGAAAAAGGTTTGGTTTCCGGAATTAACAAACTTATGACTCAAACGGAATACGAAGATGCATTTCCTGAATCCGAATTCTATCGAGCACTTGGCGATTTTGAAGAGCGTCTCGGTATACAGTATGCTCCTTCTCAAAGAGAGGCTGTTCAAAGAGCGATTTCTTCCCCTTTTATGATTCTAACCGGGGGTCCTGGTACAGGAAAAACTACTGTTATTAAAGGAATCGTTGAAATCTACACAGAACTTAATGGGCTTTCGTTGGAGCTTAAGGATTACTCGAAAGAAAAACCATTTCCTGTATTGTTGGTCGCTCCAACCGGAAGGGCGGCGAAACGAATGAGTGAAGCGACAGGTCTCCCCGCTTTCACAATCCATAGGCTTTTAGGTTGGAAAGGTGAGGCGGGGTTCGAACATGACGAAACGAATCCGGTTGAAGGCCGGCTCTTAATAGTCGATGAAGTATCGATGGTCGACGTATGGCTTGCTAACCAACTTTTTAAATCGCTGCCTGAACACATTCAAGTCGTTATAGTAGGTGATGAGGATCAGCTTCCTTCTGTGGGGCCAGGGCAAGTATTAAAGGATCTGATTCATTCTGAAGCAGTACCAGTCTGTAAGCTTACGGATATTTATCGTCAAGCAGAAGGTTCTTCTATCATTCAACTTGCTCATTCAATAAAAGATGGCGTTCTACCAGAGAAGTTTAGTACACCTACACCCGACAGGAGGTTCTTCCCGTGTAATCAACAGCAGATTATCGAGGTTGTATCTCAAGTGTGTGGGAATGCTCTGAAAAAAGGATACTCTCCTAAAGATATTCAAGTTCTAGCGCCGATGTACCGTGGCACAGCTGGGGTAGATCGGTTGAACAAGGAGCTTCAGAAGCTGTTCAATCCGCCGTCAGATCAACGCCGAGAGCTTCCGCATGGAGATCTTGTTTATCGTGTTGGTGATAAAGTGCTTCAACTTGTCAATAATCCAGAAGAGCATGTATATAACGGTGATATGGGTGAAATCGTATCGGTGTTCTTTGCCAGAGAAAATACAGAAAAGCAAGATCAACTCGTCGTTGCTTTTGATGGACAAGAAGTTGTTTATGAACGCGGAGATTTTAATCAACTAACACATGCTTACTGTTGTTCCATTCATAAGTCTCAGGGGAGTGAATTTCCGATTGTCGTATTGCCTGTCGTTAAAGGCTATTATCGTATGCTCAGGAAGAACCTCATCTACACGGCGGTCACGCGAAGCAAAGATTACTTGATCGTTTGTGGTGAAGAACAAGCGATCAAGCTCGCGATTCAAACAGAAGATGATCAAATAAGGAACACACGACTGACTGAAAAACTACAAGAGACGCTTATTCCTCCGATGGAGATGAATGAATCATAAGAGAAGCCGATGGTGATCGCCATCTGGCTTTTTTTTGTTTTTCAAAATTTCTACTGCCTGTATAGAACCATGTTGAAGTGGACAATATGGTAGGTATCTCTATGAATTGTTATACAGGAGGTTGAAACCTTTGGAATGTCCGAATTGTAAAAGTAAAAACATAGGTAAAATCGGTGCGAACCAGTTTTACTGTTGGAACTGTTTTGTTGAAATGTCGGTCGTGAAAGGAATGCTTTCTCTTCATCAGGTTGAGGAAGATGGGTCTTTAACGTCATTAGATGATCTTTTTGAAGACTATGATATGCGTATAGAAATGTAAGCAAAAGCAGGAGGGAGTGGATATGAAGAAAGAATGGAACTTTAATTGGGTTATCTATTTAACTACTCTCCTGCTCGCTTTTTTGTGCATTTATGTGTTTTTAAAACTTGCGCCGATTTGGAAGCCGATTCTTGATGTGATCGCTGTCCTTTTAGTGCCATTCCTCATTGCATCACTCATCACCTATCTGCTGCACCCAATCATCGAAAAGATTCATAAAGAAGGTCTTCCTAGGTCACTAGCGGTCCTCTTAATCTATCTTTTGTTCTTTGGGGGGACTGGTTTCGCAATCTTTAAAGGTCTACCTCATATTGTGAAGCAGTCACAGGAGCTGATGGAAAACGTGCCGGTTTTCATGGAGATATATCGAGAGGCGGTGCATCACATCTATGACTACACCTCATCCCTACCACCCGCACTTCAAGATAAAGTGGACCAGGCTTTCAGGGATGCTGAAGAAGCGGTAAACGAAACACTCTCACTTGGTATTAAACTAGCGAAGAAACTCTTGAGTTCCTTTTTTGTGATCATGATCATTCCTTTCATCGTATTTTACTTGTTAAAAGACTTCGAAACATTAAAAAAAACGATGTGGAAAATCATGCCTTTGAAATGGAGGGAGCCGGGTAAAGAGCTAGTGATTCGAATCGATGAATCCCTTGGTAACTATATTCGAGGACAATTTTTCGTTATCACTGTGCTTGGTGTACTTGCGGTTATTGGTTTCTGGCTAATCAAGTTACCCTACGCGATCTTGCTCGGAATCATCGTTGGTATCACAGATATCATTCCATACTTCGGTCCGTTTCTTGGAGCAGCACCTGCTCTTCTCATCGCATCTACAGTGTCGATGAAAATGGCGATCATTACGTTAGTCGTTATACTTGTCCTGCAATTTATCGAAAGCAATATTCTATCTCCATATATCGTAGGTAGAAGCCTTCATATACATCCGGTCATTATTATCTTTGGACTGCTCGCTGGTGGTGAAATTGCGGGCATAATAGGTCTGATTCTAGCAGTACCTGTTCTGGCTGTATTAAAAGCTTTGATCCTATATAAAAATGAACGGGAAGCAAAGCATTGACAAACGATTCTTTCTTTGACTATAATAACCGCAGATGATGCAAACACAATGACGGACCGAGTATGCTGATTATCACTTTACGGATATGAAGATATCCATCAGAGAGAAGCTCCAAGGCTGGAAGAGCTTCAAAGTGAGACAGCAGAACGCTAATCCTGAGTGCGGTTTAATCTCCGCCGTCTCAACCACGTTACGGTTGCTTGAGGTGATAGGCATAGCCTATAACCAGGGTGGTACCGCGTGAGTATATGATAGCTCTCGTCCCTGATTTATATCAGGGGCGGGAGCTTTTTGTATGGTTCTGCCCAAATGATTAACGATCACGAACAGTTGCTTAAGAAAAAAGGAGGATTTCATGATGAAGAATTTAACTTCAGCTGATGTAAGACAAATGTTCATAGACTTTTTCAAAGAAAAGAGTCATTCGGTCGAGCCAAGCGCTTCTCTCGTTCCGCACGAAGATCCAACGCTGCTTTGGATTAATAGTGGCGTAGCAACACTGAAGAAATATTTTGATGGTCGCGTTACTCCTGATAATCCAAGAATCGTTAACGCACAAAAATCAATCCGTACAAATGATATCGAAAACGTAGGGAAAACTGCCCGTCACCATACATTCTTCGAAATGCTCGGTAACTTTTCTATTGGAGAGTACTTTAAAGAAGAGGCAATCGAATGGGGTTGGGAATTCTTAACGAGCAAAGATTGGATCGGTTTTGATCCAGAAAAGCTATCCGTAACCATTCATCCAGAAGATGATGAGGCATTCACGATTTGGAAAGAGAAGATTGGTTTACCAGAAGAACGCATCATTCGTATTGAAGGGAACTTCTGGGATATCGGTGAAGGTCCAAGTGGTCCAAACACTGAAATCTTTTATGATCGTGGAGAAAGTTATGGCGAAGACGATCAAGAGGAAGAACTATATCCTGGGGGCGAAAACGAACGTTACTTAGAAATCTGGAACCTTGTATTTTCACAGTTCAACCACAATCCTGACGGAACATATACACCTCTTCCTAAGAAAAACATCGATACGGGGATGGGGCTTGAGAGAATGGTGTCCGTTATTCAGGACGCAAAGACGAACTATGATACCGACCTTTTCATTCCAACGATTCGTGAAACTGAACGAATGGCAGATGTTAGCTATGGCGAAGCTAAAGAGTCTGACACAGCATTTAAAGTCATCGCAGATCACATTCGTACTGTAACATTCGCAATTGGAGACGGAGCGCTCCCTTCAAACGAAGGAAGAGGATATGTGTTAAGACGACTTCTTCGTCGTGCGGTTCGTTTTGCGAAGCAAATCGGCATCAACCGTCCTTTCATGTATGAGCTGGTCCCTGTGGTTGGAGATATCATGGTTGAGTTCTATCCAGAAGTTAATGAAAAGCAAGACTTCATTCAAAAGGTCATTAAAAATGAAGAAGAAAGATTCTACGAAACGTTGAATGAAGGACTTGCGATTCTTTCTCAAATCATTAAAAAAGGGAAAGAGAGCGGCACTACTGTTATTTCTGGAAGTGATGTATTCCGTCTTTATGATACGTACGGATTCCCTGTCGAACTTACGGAAGAGTACGCAGAAGAAGAAGGAATGGAGATCGACCGAACTGGGTTTGAGAAAGAAATGGAAATGCAACGAAAACGTGCACGTGAAGCGCGTCAAGACGTTGGCTCTATGCAAGTTCAAGGTGGAGCACTTGGTGATCTTTCAGTAGCAAGTGATTTTGTGGGATATGATGAACGAACAGCTGAAACGGAAGTTGCAACGTTGATCAAAGACAAAGAAGTAACAGAGGAAGCAACAGAAGGAGACGAAATTCAACTCATCCTCAGGAAAACACCATTCTACGCTGAGAGCGGTGGTCAGGTTGCAGATCCAGGTGTCATCCGCGGAGAGGGAGTACTCTTACGTGTTAAAGACGTGCAAAAAGCTCCTAACGGACAACACGTTCATACAGCTGTTGTAGAGTCTGGTTCAATTAAGACAGGTTCAAAAGTAACTGCTGAAATAAATCCAACGAGCAGAGCTTCGATCGTTAAGAACCATACAGCTACCCATCTCCTTCACCAGGCTCTAAAAGATGTACTTGGTGAACACGTTAATCAGGCAGGATCTCTTGTTGGGTACGAGCGACTGCGCTTTGACTTCTCTCATTTTGGACAAATTTCAGCTAGTGAATTAGAGGAAATTGAAAAGAGAGTAAACGATCAGATCTGGGCAAACATCCCAGTACAAACGATGGTAAAACCGATTGACGAAGCAAAAGCAATGGGTGCAACTGCGTTGTTTGGAGAGAAGTATGGTGATACTGTACGAGTTGTACGTGTAGGAGACTACAGCTTAGAACTATGTGGTGGTACACATGTTCAGAACACTGCTGAAATCGGCCTGTTTAAAATCGTTTCTGAAGCGGGAATCGGTGCAGGTACGCGTCGTATCGAAGCAGTTACAGGTGAAGGTGCATACCAAGCCCTCAATTCACAAGTTAGCATTCTTAAAGAAACAGCTAATTTGTTAAAGTCAAACTTGAAAGATGTACCGTCTCGTACCGAGTCGTTACTATCCCAGATGAGAGATCTTCAACGTCAAAACGAATCACTCACTTCCAAGCTAGCTAACGTAGAAGCGAAACAAATGTCTACTGAAGTACAGGAAGTCGATGGGGTAAAAGTGGTTGCTAAACGTATTGATACTGATATGAATAACTTGAGAACGATTGTAGATGATATGAAATCTCAGCTTGGTAGTGTTATCGTAGTACTTGGTAGTGGTGCTGATGGAAAAGTTCAACTAGCTGCAGGAATCACAGATGATCTTGTAAAAGAAGGATATCATGCAGGAAAACTAATCAAGGAACTAGCGACTCGTTGCGGTGGTGGAGGCGGTGGACGCCCTGACATGGCACAAGCTGGAGGAAAAGATCCGGAAAAGCTCGATGAAGCGTTGGCTTACACAACAGAATGGGTGAAATCCATTTCCTAATTAGGTTTCAGTAGTGTACAATGAGATTTAGAGGAACAGTTACGATTCTAGTGGGATCGTGGAAAGAGGTGTAAGGAATGAGTTCAATGGACAAAACAATGAAATTCAACTTTCCAGATGATGCAGATAATCATGATGTCCAGGAAGTTTTACTCACCGTTTACGGCGCTCTTCAAGAAAAAGGTTACAATCCGATCAACCAGATCGTAGGGTACCTCCTTTCTGGGGATCCGGCTTACATTCCTAGACATAATGATGCGAGAAGCTTAATTCGTAAGCTTGAGCGCGATGAGTTGATCGAAGAGCTCGTCAAGTCGTATCTTACACACAACCAGAGATAAGGAGACAGCATGAAAACACTTGGTTTAGATGTTGGCACTAAAACGATTGGCGTTGCAGTAAGCGATCTGATGGGGTGGACTGCGCAGGGTCTAGAAACGGTAAAGCGTGATCCGGATCAGCCAGATGTAATACCTGAACGGTTAATGGATATCATAAACGGGAATGAGGTTAGCAAAATTATTGTTGGCCTTCCCAAGAATATGAATGGTTCGATTGGCCCTAGCGGTGAAGCTTGTATGGCGTTTGCTGATCGTTTAAAAGAAAGCACAGATCTTCCTGTAGAAATGTGGGATGAGAGGCTAACGACAGTTGCTGCTGAGCGAATGTTGATCAGTGCCGATGTGAGCCGTAAAAAGCGAAAAAAAGTTATCGACAAAATGGCTGCTGTTATGATCCTTCAAGGATATTTAGACAGCAAGCAAATTTAATGAGGTGAAAACATGGAGGAAAAAGAAAGAATTATCATTCCAGATGAAAACGGAGACGAGCATTTATTCCAGGTACTATTCACATTTGATGTGGAAGAGAACGGAAACTCTTATCTAACAGTTGTTCCAGCTGATCAAGCTGATAGCGAAGATGAAGTTGAAGTTTACGCGTTCCGTTATGAAGAAGAAGACAATGAAGATCGTGACTACAAACTATTCCCAATCGAGTCTGATAAAGAATGGGAAATGGTTGAAGAAATGTTGAACACGTTCTCTGAAGAAGAGGACAACGAGTAACATACCAAAGGCCGCCGATGAATGAATCGGCGGCCTTTTACATTATTGGGAAGTTTTTATAGCATAAATAGACAAAAGGCTACAAAGTGTAACGGTTACCTAGTATAATACAAATTGGAAATTTTTTTGAGGAGCGGTAGGTCGAGTCGATCTATAGTATAATGGGAACGAGTGAAGGGGGCAGAGGCGTTGTCAGATTATAAAGAACAATACAAAGAGAATTTATTAAAACGCCAAAATGAGAATAGAACTGTAAGAAAAGTTGTATTTATCATTTTGTTACTACTTACGATTACGATGGCAGCTGTTATTACAGGTGGTTATTTCTACATAAAGAACACGTTACAGCCAGTAGATCCCGATAGCAATAAGCAGAAAGCTGTCTCAATTCCAATTGGCTCATCGTCTTCATCGATTGGTGAAATTCTTGAGAAAGAAGGGATCATCAAAGATGGAACAGCATTTCGCTATTATGTGAAATATAAGAACGAAAGCGGGTTTCAAGCTGGTGACTATGAGCTTTCTCCATCCATGACGATGGATGAGGTTATTTCAAAGCTAAAAAGTGGAAAAGTGATGAAAGAATCAGTTGCTAAAATCACTCTACCTGAAGGAATCTGGATTGAGGACATTGCCGCTCGTATTGGTAAAGAACTCGATATGAAACCTGAAGAAGTTATCAAAAAGCTTGATGATGAAGAGTATTTAAAAGCCCTCATCAATGAATATTGGTTCCTGACTGATGAAATTTTAAATGAAGACATCAGACATCCGCTAGAAGGCTATTTATTCCCGGCTACCTATGATTTTGAAGAAGAACCAACAGTAGAACTTGCTGTTAAGAAGATGCTTGAGAAAACAGAAGCTGTGTTAGCATCCTATCGAAGCGATGTCGAAAGTGGCGAACTCTCAATTCATGAATTTATGACGATGGCATCACTGATAGAGGAAGAAGCATCAGCGAAAGCCGACAGAGAGAAGATTTCTGCTGTGTTTAGAAATCGTATGGAGCAAGGCATGCTCCTCCAAACAGACCCTACAGTCATTTATGCTAGAGGAGAACAGTCCGGTGAAATCACACAGAGTGAACTTGATGCGAATTCGCCATATAATACGTATCAAAACAAAGGACTTCCTGTAGGTCCGATCGCAAATCCAGGTCAATCTTCGATTATTGCAGCAATCGAACCTGATCAGACTGATGATCTCTATTTCTATGCTCGCCCTAATGGGGAAACCATCTTCTCAGAGACGAATGCTGAACACAATAAAGTTCGAGCGAAATATGACGAGGAATGGGATGAGTATTACAGAAAGAAAGAAGAAGAGGAAGCTAATTCAGAATAAGTTTCAGGGAATGGTAAGTACGACTACCATTCCCCTTTATTTTGTGATAAAATAGTTCGGGCTACATGAAGGAGGAACGTGGATGATATCCGATCATGTTGAACAATATTTGGAATCTTTACGACCAAAAAGGGCAGAATTGATAGAAGAGATGGAGCGATATGCACGAGATCATCACATTCCGATCATGGAACAGACGAGTCTTGCTGTTATGCTTCAGGTGATGTCTTTTTTAAACCCTGACCGCATTCTTGAAATTGGTACTGCGATAGGTTATTCTGCAATCCGTATGGCTGAAATGATGCCAGAGACGGAAATTGTAACGGTGGAGCGCGATGAAGCCCGCTATCATGAAGCAGTTTCCAACGTTGAAAAAGCAGGTTACGCTCATAGAATTAAGATTTTGTATGGAGATGCCTTTGAGCTTTCGCAAGAGTTAAAATCGCATGGGCCATATCAATCACTTTTCATAGATGCCGCAAAAGGCCAGTACAAACGTTTCTTTGATGAGTTCTATGGTAGCTTACAGCCTCAAGGAGTCATATTCTCAGATAATATTCTGTTCAGAGGAATGGTCGCTGAAGAAGAAATTGAAGAAAGACGATTTCGTTCTATGGTGAAAAAGCTTCGCGAATATAACGAATTTTTAATGTCCCATCCATCATTAGATACGACGATTTATCCAATCGGTGATGGATTAGCAGTAAGTAAGAAAAACTCATGATGAAGGAGAAACCGGCGTACGGCTGTACGAACGGTTTTTCTATAATAGAAAGGGAAGGATTATGGTTAATAGACCTGTTGTAATTGGTGTTGCCGGGGGTTCAGGTTCAGGCAAAACTACCGTAACGAGAGAAATTTTTAAGCAGTTTGCTGATCAATCGGTATTAGTAATCGAACAAGATTCTTATTATAAAGATCAAAGTGAGAAATCTATGGATGAACGACTTGATACCAACTATGATCACCCGCTTGCTTTTGACAATGATTTACTTATTCAACATGTAAAGGAATTAATGTCTTATAATTCCATTGAAAAACCTGTCTATGACTATACAGTTCATACAAGATCTGATAAAATTATTCCTGTTGAACCAAAAGATGTCATTATTTTAGAAGGTATTTTGATTTTAGAAGATGAGCGTCTCAGAGACTTGATGGATATCAAGCTGTTCGTTGATACAGATGCAGATATCCGTATTTTAAGAAGAATGGTTCGAGATATAAGGGATCGCGGTCGTACCCTTGATTCTGTTGTTGAACAGTACACTTCTGTTGTACGTCCGATGCATTTACAATTTATCGAGCCAACGAAACGCTATGCAGATATTATCATCCCAGAAGGTGGTCAGAATCGTGTCGCGATCGATCTTATGACGACCAAGATTCATACCATTTTAGAGGACAAAGCAATGCTATAACGAATTAATGAGGTAATAAATACCTCTTTTTTTCATACAGTTTATTACGACTGATTGCCCTTAATTGATGAAGGAGTGAACAAAATGGCAGACGACAAAAAGTATTATATGACCAAAGATGGTAAAGAAAAGCTCGAGCAAGAACTTGAGCATTTAAAGACAGAGAAAAGAAAAGAAGTAGTAGAACGTATTAAAGTTGCTCGTAGTTTTGGAGATCTCTCTGAGAACTCTGAGTACGACGCTGCAAAAGATGAACAAGCATTCGTTGAAGCGCGAATCACTACCGTAGAGAATATGATTCGTAACGCTGAAATTATTGAGGAAGATCAAAGTGCTTCCAATGTTGTAACGATCGGTAAGCGAGTGAAATTCGCGGAAATTCCTGATGGAGACGAAGAGGAATATGTGATCGTAGGAAGTGCTGAAGCAGATCCATTTGAAGGCAAGATCTCAAATGATTCTCCTATGGCTAAGAGCCTTCTTGGCCGTCAGATCGGTGAAAAGGTTAACGTACAAACACCAGGTGGAGAAATCCGCGTTGAAATTTTAGAAGTAAAATAAGTAACGGAAAAGGACGGCCTAAAGGTCGTCCTTTTCTTTTTGGCTCTGTTTAGTTCAAAGCTCCTTGGGTTTGAAATGTCTTAGAAGAGGCGAGACTCTTACTGAGGTGAAGTGTATGGGGGTTAGAAGAATAACGATTGTCGCAATACTATTCCTTTTATGTTTTGGATTACTTATAGGACGCTTAGTTCAGATTCAACTTATTGATACAAATTCTTTTTCAAATCATGAAGTTAATCTTGTTGAAGCAAGTATAAATCAACGTACGCAGTCATTTGTTTTAAGTGATGGGAGAGGGACTCTACTTGACCGTAATGGAGAGCCTATGAGAGGTTCCATTCCATCATTGATTCTTTTTCCTTTCTTAAGTGAAAGAGAATGGCCTATCGATCAAGTTTCTGAAATAATTGATGTTCCTCCAAGTGAACTAAATAAAGCTTTGCAAGGTAAAACACAGCCTTTCAGATTAAATAAAACACTCACGAAGAGTGAAATGGTGAGCATAAATGATCTTCGAATACCAGGGGTTTACGCAGTCTACCAACCAGAGTCGAAGGATCGATTAGCTAGTCATTTAATCGGAAGTGTCCGAACCAATCCAGAATTAATAAAGTCTAAATACCCTGAAAAATGGAACGAAGGATTAGTGAATCAGCATACTAGGCTTGGAATCTCTGGTTTGCAGTTAGCTTTTGATCCTTTTCTAATCTCTGAAGGGGAGTCCAAGCTCTTGTATCACGCAGACCGTAAAGGTAATCCATTGCTTGGCTTAGATGTAAAAATGTTTACAAACGCTGACTCTTTTTATCCTCTACAAGTGAAAACAACGGTAGATACAGATCTTCAACAGAAAGTAGAAAATGCTCTAGATCAAACAAAAATTACGAATGGGGGAGCGGTATTACTCGATATCAAGAACAGTAATGTCCTTAGCATGGCGAGTAGACCAAACTTTAACGAAGTTGATCCTCTAGGGGAGGGTGCTACAAACAAAATGGTGAAAGGCTTCTTCCCTGGATCCGTCTTTAAAACAGTCATTCTCGCTGCTGCCTATGAAAATGGTATTTCTAATGAAAGGACGTTCGATTGTGATCGAAATGTTTATCGAGATGGTCCTGAAAAACGAGAACTTGGCGTATTAGATGTCAAAAGTAGTTTTGCAGCTAGCTGCAATGCAACGTTTGCCATACTTGCTGAAGAATTACTTGATAAAGATCCTAACGTCATCGAGAAAACCGCTGAAAAACTCGGTATTTCAACAACTGTAGGATGGAACGATACGCTCTATCACTATGAGGATTTTCAGCAGTTTCCTGATGAATCAAAGCCCGTATTCTTTGCGAATGAAAAGGATAAGCGTATCAGAAAGGCAATAGATCAAACAGCGATCGGACAGTTAAACGTAAAAGTAAGCCCTTTATCATTAGCAAACATGATGGCTACGATTGCGAGGGGCGGCGATGCAAAGCAGGTTAGAGCTGTTTCGGATATTCTCTATCAAAATAACACTACTTTTTTAAGTTTTCAGGAAAAGAAGCTTACCAGCAAAACACTTTCATCTGACGTCGTTGGTGATCTTCAAAATGCTTTAAGAGAAGTAGTTGTGAGCGGAACAGGGAGATCATTTCTCGCTGACCTTCCAGTAGAGGTAGCTGGTAAATCAGGTACTGCAGAACCGGGCGGAAATGCGGACTATGATTATCAATGGTTTGTTGGTTATTTCCCTTATGATGAACCACGGTACGCATTAGCAGTCGTAGATTTCGAAAGAAAAGATAAGGAGTACAAAGCATATGAAGCGTTTGGAAAGATTGTAAACACCTTATACTAGAAAATTTTTGGTTATAGAAGGAAAAGTCAAGCCTTAAACGAATCCTCTAGAGATGGTAGAATATGAGCAACAGTTAAATAGAGGAGTGGATGAACGTGAAATCACGATATAATGCTCGTCATTCAAAAAGAAAACAAAATATCATTTTAAACAGTCTTATTGGAATAGTAGGAGTAGTCATCCTTATTCTTATTGTAAATATCTTTTTTAATGGCGATAATACCGAACCTACTGCTGGGGAGGAAACAGCCTCTACTGAAGCAACTCAATCCGAATCAAACGAGAGCAACACGGAAGATTCAGTTACTTCTGATGAGGCAAGCGATTCAGCAACAGAAAGCAAAGATGAAGAAACTAATGATGCAAATAATGAAGAAACTAATAACGAAGAAGAGTCTCAAGATGACAAAGAACAAAATGACGAAAACGCTTCTGAAGAAGAGGAAGCTTCTAACGAGTCCGGTGAAGTCAATTTAGATGGGCCATGGAAACCTGTAGGAACATCTCAAGACAGTGGTGATCACGTATCAAGCTATGATAAAGGTAGCGTTGACTGGAACGAAAAGCTAGATGCTGTTGAGACAGTAGTCGGCTTTCCTAAAGAAGAAATGGTCGTACATTGGCTTGGTGGAAACGGAGGACCTCAAAAGTCTGAAGCAACTGTTAGTCAAAAAGGCGGAGACGGTACGCAGTACGTCGTAGAATTAGAATGGGTCGATGAAAAAGGCTGGAAACCTGTCAGCGCTAAAGTAAAATGAATATGAAGAAAGGGAGCAGATCTCATAATTGAGGTCCGCTCCCTTTTTTTATTTTGCTTTAAAATGTACAACGGCTGAATAATAGGGTCTGCCTGTTTTTTCGTTTGTTAACACCTGATGCTGAACATGGTGAACGTGCAGCATCAATGCTCGGTTGTTATCGATTTGAACTTGGATTTTCTTTTCGAGATCTTCAAGGGAAAACGACTCGAAAAATTCCACTTTGTCATCAATTCGTTCAAGAGAAAATTCCATCTTTGTGTCTCCTTTTCTTCATCCATGATTCGCAATTAATAATTTTACACCTTAAGAAGAAAACTGACAAATTGATATGTAAAAAGGATTGTGTTAAATTAGAACCATAAAAGCATATTATTCATACCTTAATACTATGAATTAAATTATGAAAGCGATGTGAAGATACAATGGGGAGAGAATTCATTGATTTGTTTGAACGGTGGGCTGACTCTTATGATACGACTGTATCAGGTCAGGATGAGGAGTATCGTGATGTATTCAAAGGATACACTCAAATACTCGCTTCTGTAGCTCATGCTTCAGTGGGTAATGTGCTTGAGTTTGGGGTAGGAACAGGTAATCTCACTGCTATTCTATTGGATAAAGGATTAAGTGTGACTGGTGTGGAGCCATCCAAAGCGATGAGAGACAAAGCTAAGGAAAGGTTCCCGAAGTTAACACTTTTAGATGGGGATTTTCTAGATTATCCAGAGCTTGAACATTCGGTTCAAACGATTGTTAGTACGTACGCGTTCCATCATTTGACCGACACTGAAAAAGAAGAAGCTATTCACAAATATAGCCAACTACTGAGTGAGAATGATAAAATTGTATTTGCAGACACAGCATTCCAAAATGAGGATGCTAGGACAAAAATGCATGAAAAAGTAAAGTCACAGGGGTATTTAAACTTACTTCAAGACTTACAGACGGAGTATTATACAACTATTCCGGTGCTAGAAGAATTATTTAAGAAAAATGGATTTGAGGTAGCTTTTACTCAGTTGAACGATTTTGTTTGGCTGATAGAAGCGGTCAAAAAATGAAACTGTAAAGGAGTACGTCATGAAGATCGGTATTATTGGAGCTATGGAAGAGGAAGTTAGAATTTTACGAGATCGCCTTGAGAATAGGAAGGAACATACCATTGCAAAATCTGAATTCACAACTGGTGAAATCGATGGGCAAGAAGTCGTTCTATTGAAATCAGGAATCGGTAAAGTGAACGCAGCGATCGGTACAACGTTATTGAACCAGCTATTCGAACCAGATTACATCATAAACACAGGATCAGCTGGGGGCTTTAATCCTGATTTAAAGGTTGGCGATATCGTAATTTCAAGTGAAGTTCGCTACCATGATGTGGATGCGACCATATTTGGTTATGAATATGGGCAAGTTCCGCAAATGCCGGCTCTTTATGAACCTGAAAGAATGCTTGTTGAAGCAGCAGAAAGAAGTGCAGAAAAAGTCACAGAGCATCAAGTCGTGAAAGGACTAATCGCAACCGGCGATTCCTTCATGAACGATGCAGTAAGAGTTGATTACGTAAGATCACGTCTTAAGAATCTGGATGCAGCTGAGATGGAGGCCGGTGCAATCGCTCAAGTGTGCTATCAGTTTAACACCCCATTCGTTGTGATCCGTTCTCTCTCAGACATCGCTGGAAAAGAATCGAATATTTCCTTCGAACAGTTCCTTGAGACAGCCTCGATCAATTCAGCTAACTTGGTTTTAAATCTTGTAGAGGAGTTGAAAAATATTGGCTAACAAAATGAACGTAGAAAGTTTCAACCTTGATCATACGAAAGTGGCAGCACCTTATGTGAGACTAGTAGGCGTTACAAAAGGTCCTAAAGGTGATGAGATCTATAAATACGATATTCGATTCAAACAACCGAATAAAGCTCATATGGAGATGGCGGGTCTTCACTCGATCGAACACTTGATGGCAGAAAACATTCGTAATCACTTAGATAACGTTGTCGATATCGGACCCATGGGATGCCAAACAGGCTTCTACCTTGCTGTTCTAAATCACTCTGACTATGATGAAATTCTTAGTGTACTAGAAAAAACGTTGAATGACGTTTTAGCAGCGGAAGAAGTGCCGGCTTGTAATGAGGTGCAGTGTGGATGGGCTGCAAACCATAGTCTTGAAGGTGCTAAAGAAATCGCAAACGAAATGCTTTCACATCGTGATGAATGGCATGTCGTTTTTGCAGAATAGTGAGACTTATTGATGGATATTTATAATAATGTTCATGAGCTCGTAGGCCGTACCCCGGTCATCGAGCTCCATCATTTTAATATTCCAAAAGGTGTTCGATTATTTGCAAAGTTAGAGTTCTATAATCCTGGAGGAAGCATTAAAGACCGCCTCGGACAGGAACTCTTACAAGATGCAGTTGAAAACAATAGAATTCAGCCAGGTGGAACATTTATTGAACCTACAGCTGGAAACACAGGGATCGGACTTGCGCTGGCAGCCGTGAACAGAGGGTATACAGTGATGTTCGTTGTACCTGAGAAGTTTAGTATTGAGAAACAAGATTTAATGAGTGCTCTTGGTGCTCAGATCGTTCATACACCGACTGAGTTAGGGATGAAGGGAGCAATTGCAAAGGCGAAAGAGCTGCATGAAGAAATACCAAACTCGTATATGCCGCAGCAGTTCGGCAACCCTGCTAATCCTGAAACATACTACAAAACCCTTGGTCCAGAACTTTGGAAGCAGCTTGACGGTGAGCTTGACGTATTTGTTGCGGGAGCTGGAACCGGCGGTACATTCATGGGGACAGCGCGCTATTTAAAAGAAAAGAAACCACACGTTAAGACTGTGATTGTAGAACCAGAAGGATCGATTCTTAATGGCGGAGAATCAGGGCCACATAAAACCGAGGGAATCGGAATGGAATTCCTTCCTGGATATATGGATGATTCCTATTTTGATAGTATCCATACAATAACAGACGAAGTTGCGTTTCGAAGGGTTAAAGAACTTGCAGAGAAAGAAGGATTGCTTGTAGGTAGTTCTTCTGGCGCTGCTTTAGAAGCAGCTCTTATCGAGGCAAGAAAGGCAGAACCAGGAACAAACATCGCAACAATTTTTCCGGATAGTAGTGAACGATACTTAAGTAAAAAGATTTACCAGGGAGGCATTTAGGTATGAAGCCGAAAACGAAATTAATACATGGTGGGATTACAGGTGATCCCCAAACTGGTGCAGTGTCTGTACCAATCTATCAAGTAAGTACGTATAAGCAAGAAGCCGTTGGTAAATTTAATGGCTACGAGTATTCTCGTACAGGAAACCCAACTCGTCATGCTCTAGAAGAACTCATCAAAGACCTTGAGAACGGTCATGCTGGCTTTGCATTCGGCTCAGGGATGGCGGCTATTACATCAGTCATGATGCTGTTTAACTCAGGCGACCATGTTGTAATGACAGACGATGTTTACGGTGGAACATACCGTGTGATGACGAAAGTATTAAATCGTCTAGGCATCGACTCAACGTTTGTAGATACAACAGATCTTTCTGCTGTTGAAGAGGCGATCAAACCAAATACGAAAGCTGTTTTCATTGAAACTCCTACGAATCCGTTGTTGAAAGTAACAGACATTCGTAAAGTGTCAAATAAGGCTAAGGAACACAATCTCCTTACGATTGTAGATAATACCTTTAATACACCGTACTGGCAGAATCCAATCGACCATGGTGCTGACATTGTGCTTCATTCTGCTACTAAGTATTTAGGTGGACACAGCGACGTCGTTGCTGGATTGGTCGTTGTAAATTCACAAAGCCTTGCTGAAGAGCTCCACTTTGTTCAAAATTCTGCGGGTGGAATTCTCGGACCTCAAGATTCATGGTTATTGATCAGAGGTTTGAAAACACTTGGCGTACGAATGGAAGAGCACGAGAAAAATACTGCGAAGATTGTTCAATTTCTTAGCGAGCATCCAGATGTAGAGAAAATCTACTACCCAGGATTGAGCACACACCCTGGAAACAACATTGCTGTTAACCAATCAAGAGGCTTCGGTGGTATGGTTTCCTTTGATATTGGAAGTGCGGAAAAAGCTGATGAACTTCTTAGTAAAGTAAAGTACTTTACACTCGCAGAAAGTTTAGGTGCTGTTGAAAGTTTAATATCAGTTCCAGCGCGAATGACGCATGCATCCATTCCTAAAGACCGTCGTGATGAACTGGGCATTACAGAAGGACTCGTCCGTATTTCTGTAGGTCTTGAAGATGCAGAAGATCTGATTGAAGATCTTAAGAATGCACTAAGTTAACGTTGAAACCCCCTTTACAAAGGGGGTTTCCTTTTATTTGGAAATAGTTACATACCTTTTAGTGCACACTTCTATGCTAGACTAATAGTGTGAGAGGTGATCGCATCATGAAAGAACTTCAAAATAAGATGACAGACTACAAACGCTATGCATTTATTTTATTGAGTTTAAGTGTGTTTCTGTATATCGGTTCTTTTCTTCCTATGGAAGGGAAAACAGATGAAAAAGTTTTGATTTTGACTGGTGGAGGATTTCTACTAGTGGGTATCGCGCTGTTTTTCTATTCGCGTGCGATTGCTATACAGAAAAAAATAAACGATCTAGATACTTGAAACGAAACGTCAAAAAGGCCTAGTTTATTTAAACTGGCCTTTTTTTATTTCTTATATTCTATCAATAGGTCATGATATCTTTTAACCGTCCTTGCCATTTCTCGTCATCAAGGATGATTTGAAAGGAGATCCGCCTATTCTTTTGAAATGCATCAGCCGTTGTTCCTTCTACAATCGGTTTAAATTCAGAATAGCCAGTTGCACCTAGGTATTTGGCATAATCCGTCCTCGCAAGCTTCGGATTAGCCTTCATGAGCTCTTTCACGACTGCAACCGATCGATCTGCTGATAGGGTCCAATTATCATAAGGAACTTTATCCGTATGACCTTCGATTAAGATGATGTACAGGTACTGACTGATGTCTTCTTCTTCTATTAAACTTGCGAAAACGTCTGCGAGTTCGTTTAATACTACTTTACCTTCTGGACTAACTTCTGCACTCCCTGTATCAAAAAGTATGTCCCCTTCAACGGAAATCGTATTGTTAGGACCCCTTACAATCTTATCTTTCCCAACGTTCTCTTCTAACTGCTGCTCAATAAGGTCGCTGATATGCTTTTTAACGTCAGCTACTTTTGCAAGTTCCTGCTTCATAACGGTTTGGTCATAAGCATCATAAATCATTTGAACGAACGCTATGATCGCAACGAATAGCATGACAAGCACGATCATCGCCATCATATCAGCGAAACTGGGCCAATAATGCTCTTCTCCGTTTTCTGATTGAAACCGTCTTTTTCTACCTTTCATCGGTTATCACCGATCATTCGCGAGGGAATTTGTTGTTGAGCTGCTGATTGCCTTCGGAGTTGATCTTCATAGGCCCGAAGCTGGAGCTGATACGATTCTGATAGGTGATGTTGAATATCTTTTAATTCTCTTGCAAGTCCTTGGTAGAGAGAGTCCATACTGTTTGAAAGAGATCTTAGTTCATGTTGTAGCGGCTGATCTTTTTGATCTCTCTCCATCTTATACATAATTGGTTCGAGCGCTTCACGCTTGATTTTATCGATTGCTGTATACCAAGCTTTTTCAAGCTGGGAGACAGATTCCGCAAAGTCTTGAGATGCTCTGCCATACTGGTTTTGCTTTTCTTGATAGCGATAATACCACTCATCTTGTGCCTGGTGAACCCTTCGTTCTAAATCTTCCTGTGAAGATTGGTAACGTTGCATCTGTTCATCTAACCCACGTAAAAAATGCTGTCCGGTTTCTTCTGCTTTTTTCTGCGTTTCTTTTATTAAATGATCAGATCGCTGAACGAGCTGTTCAAACTTTCGTTGACCGTTTTCATGATGTCTTGAAAGAGATTGAAGCTGAGAGTCCAGCGTTTTTAGCTGACTAGATAATTCTAAAATACCCTTGTTTGCTTTTTCCTGGACACCATCTAGCTGGGTGAATGACCCTTGTAATTTATCAGAAAACGATTCTAACGTAGATGTACTTTCCGCAAATTGGTCTGTGTATTTTCGCTGTGAGGTAAGGATGGCATGAACATCCTGCATTGCTTTTTCCAATCCAGCTGTAAAGTGAACCATACTAGAGGAGAAGTCTCCTAGCGTTTCTTGGAAACTATCCTCAATTCGCCCTGCAAGCCTATCGAGGATTCGTTCCATTTCATCATGAGGCTTTTCCTTGCTTAAGCTAGCATGTAAGTTATGGTCGAGGAGAGCTTCACAGTCTGAAATGATTTTATCAAGGTAATAAGCAGTCGTTCTTCCACCAGTAAGAACGCCATTTTGGATCAGGGTGAGAAACAGCGCATTCCCAATTCCAGCGATACTCGTTACAAAAGCTACGCTCATACCTTGGAACGGACTTGAAATCGCAGCGATAACAGATGCAAGGTCTAAGTTCGCATCTTCAGGTTTCTGTGATAAAAAGAGAAGTGTTTCTTGCATGGAAGCGATCGCGATCGTTAATCCAATAAATGTTCCTAGAATTCCAATGATAATAGAAGTTGGGGGCAGCTGCTGCATGAATCTCATCATTCCACCTGCAGGTACTCTGACTAAGCCAAAAATTGCAACAGACTCCTTGTAAAAATGCTTCTCAATTAAAGCCTGTGTATTGATGGGGGATATTCCTGCAAGGTGGTATGCTTTATACTCCTCGATCACCTTTTGAATCCAAGGTGCAGCATACGTATTCGAATCGATCTGCATCTCAGAATTTTCAATATCTCGTAACCATTTTTTCATCTGAATGGCGATTTGAACGGTTGCTGTCACGCCAAGAACAGCCAAGAAACCAATAATAGCGAGGACAACAGTTGTCACATTAAGCATGTACTCACCTCCGCTTTGTATAAGTGTATGTCCGGATTTATAGAACTTTCATGGTTTCTTCGTTCGGATTTATTGTCGATAATAAGCTTATATTGTCGTAAAATAATATTTTTGCGAAATAATCAGGTAATTTAGTAAAAAAGGTTTACAAAACCATAAGACATCGATATACTAACCCTTGAAATCATTACAAAAAAAGGAGGTCGAACAAAATGATGGAAATGATAAAAGCAATCGCAGCAACTAAATATGCATCTTTCAAAATGGTTCGACCGGCGCCTATCAAGTAGGCATCCTTTTTATGAATTGGATATAAAGCCGCAGGTCGATCTCCTGTGGTATTATTTTTTGTGCCGCAGGTAAAAGCCTGCGGCCTTTTTGTGTCCAAAATTTGAGAGGAGGAAAAGCGATGATGAAGTGTTTAGCAGCTAAGAAAAGGAAAAAGTGGGTCCCCTGAATTTTTATGTGAAAGGAGGTCGTTAGCATGGTACCGTTCCATTTATTGATCATTACTAGAGTAAAAAACTTTATTGAACCGAGTCTCAGTTCAGAACTTCGTAAGCGCGATATCCAACGCCAAGTAACTGAAAATGAAATAAAAGCAAGTCGAACTGGTTCAATATGGCTGTAATTAAAAAACACATTAAGGAGAAATGATCATGTTAACGATAAATTTATTGTTTATAAAAGTTGGAATTACAATTCAAGAGAAAACGATTGAAGAAGAGCTTCATTTTCAACAACTAAAAGAAGACAGAAATAATCGTGAAACCCATGTCTTGGGAAAGCAGCCTTGGCTATTCTAATACGTTGAGAAAGGACTGAATGTTTGTGATGAATGGTTTTGGACAGATGATACTAAAGTGGATGGCAGTAGAGAAAGGCTTAACCTAACAGTTCGAGGAGGATTTATCATGACCTTACAATTATTATTCATAACCGTTAAGATAACAAAGAATAAGAGAACTATAAACCAAGAATTAGATGAGAGAAGAAAACGAGAACTCATCGAGAGTATTGAATATAAGAAGAGTTTTTACATCTAAACACTGGTTGAAAGGCAGAACGGTTCAGTTCTGCCTTTTTGAGTATATTAAGGAATATTGAGCAACTTCGTTTTGAAAATAAGGTTGTGGGTATTGATAACAATAAGACATTGTATAAGAATAGTATTACTGGATGAAAAACATGATCTTTTTCGCCAATGAATTTATCAACATTAGGAGTGAGGAACTTGAGAGAACTTCAGAAACAGATTGTAGATGAATTAGGTGTACAGCCTTCCATCGATGTTAAAGAAGAAATGGAAAAACGAATTACCTTTTTGAAAGATTACGTTAAGAAAAGTGGTACGACAGGTTTTGTGCTTGGAATATCAGGAGGACAAGATTCGTCACTAGCGGGTCGTCTTGCTCAAATGGCCGTTGAACAGTTGAGAGAAGAAGGGACAGACGCATCCTTCATTGCGGTTCGCCTCCCGTATGGTGAACAGAAAGATGAAGATGATGCGCAAGCTGCTCTTAAGTTTATACAGCCTGATCGTACGGTGACGATCAATATCAAACCTGCGGTCGATGCATCAGTATCCGCTTATCTTGAAGCTACTGGCAATGAGCTAACTGATTTTACAAAGGGTAATAACAAGGCTCGTGAACGGATGATTTCTCAGTATAACATCGCAGGTGATGAAAACAAGCTGGTCATTGGAACGGATCATGCTGCTGAGGCAGTTACCGGATTTTACACCAAGTTTGGAGATGGTGCATGCGATATCGCGCCACTGTTTGGTCTTAATAAACGCCAAGGAAGAGCGATGCTTGAGCATCTTGGAATGCCAGAGCACCTCGTCGATAAGGTACCTACGGCAGATTTAGAGGATGATCGCCCTGCTCTTCCTGATGAAGAGGCCCTAGGAATTAGCTACAACCATATCGATGAATACTTAGAAGGAAAAGAAATTCCGGAAGATGCTGCAAAAACGTTAGAAAGCCATTACTTAAAAACGAAACACAAGCGAAATTTACCTCCAACTATTTTTGATAACTGGTGGAAGTAATCAGTAAAGATGACCCGAATAGGGTCTCTTTTTTTTGTGTAATTTAATTTGCGGGCATAAAGCTTAATTTGATTGGATAGCATGTTCATAAAAATCTTTCTGCTACATAGGTTTCAAATAAGGTTGATCACATTAGTGCTTGAGTGCAGAGATTATATAAAGGGGCAATGAAATTGGCTCATTCAAAAGAGTACTATAACAATCTGGTAAAAAGTATTCTAGAGATGCTTTCGTTAACAACTACCGTTACGATTGAAGAACATTTCCCAGGGAACAGAAATATAGGTGGAAAATATTCGTTGAAATCAGGGGCGATCACATTGTACCTTGAAGAAATAAAACTTCAATGTATTCGTGTGCTAGGAACGGATGAGAGGGTGGTTGATTATTTTAAGATCATCTTAGCTCACGAAATCGGTCATGCACAGGATAACAACTTAGAACACCTCGCCAATCGTAAGCAAGTAGCAAAATCTAATTATGAGAAGCACCAGCTAGCGATAGCAATTGAAGACAATGCGTGGAACTTCGCGAAAGAGTTGTTTCCAGATCTTTTACCTTTAATCGAAGTGATCATGGATCACTCGATGGCGATCTACCAAAAGTCCGGATAAGAAGACAGAAAATTCTGTGTACAAAACATTGAGAAGCTGTTAAAATAAAACAACATATCGTTGCCATAGCCTAGTGCGTAAAGGTGTGAAGGGCATGAAAGTAATCAAGACATACTACCCGAGAGTTAAGACAATCGAAGTGTTTATGTTTCTTGTTTATGTGATTGTTGTTTTATTTGGCACTGCACTTCTATGGGTCAAAGGTGATTTATCTGTTGAAAGATGGCAAACGTTTATGATGATTGGACTTATATACATCGCATTCTGTGTACTTTTAAGCATCTGTATTCGTACGCAACGGATTGAGCTCACTGAAAAGGGAATGCATCACAAGCTACTCGGTTTAAACCGAAGGGTCGTCGCCTTTTCTTCTGTGAAAAGAGTGACGTTTGGGAAAGTGAATGGCTCTATTGTCATAGCAATCGAAAAACATTTCGATAAGAAAACCACTTACGTGCCGTATATTCCATTTGAAGATGACTGGGATGAAATCGTCTCTTATATCAAACAGAAAAATAAGAAAGCGATCATTGCTATCTAAACGTCCATATAGGGCGTTTTTTGTTTTAATCTCGACTTTCTGTAACATGTTCTTATCTTAAAGAATAGACTGCCATAAGTGAGGTGGGGCACTGGTGGAATGGTTTGAGATTGTTGGTGTTGCTTCCGTTGTAACAGGTTTAACGTTTATTCGTTTAAAATATGGTCGTAATTCAAGGCATTACCGCTATTTAAGGGAAGAGTATATGTCGGAAAAGTGGTCAAGAGAAAGAAAAGCTCATCGAGATTAGTGAAAGCATGCTAATCCGGTGAGCTTTTTACTTTTTAAGGAATTGGAAATGGACAGACACAGCAGCCTAGACCAATACATAAGCTTAAGATAAGGTGTAAGCCCACCATATGGGAGGTGAGTATGTGTCGTTACTGGCAGCACTTGCTTACTTGTGCAAGGAAGTCCTCTTCTTCGTCTCATTTGTTAAAAACAACGCTTTCCCACAACCCTTGTCAAAAAAGGATGAAAGAAAGTATTTAGAATTAATGGCCCAAGGAGATGAAGATGCTAGAAATCGATTGATCGAGCACAATTTACGTCTTGTAGCCCATATTGTAAAGAAGTTCGAGAATACCGGAGAAGATCCGGAAGATCTCATCTCCATCGGAACGATCGGTTTGATCAAAGCAATCGAGAGTTATTCGACCGATAAAGGAACGAAGCTTGCTACCTATGCAGCTAGATGTATTGAGAATGAAATCCTAATGCATTTACGCGCTCTTAAGAAAACAAAAAAAGATGTCTCCCTTCATGATCCGATTGGTCAGGACAAAGAAGGAAATGAAATTTCGTTAATCGACGTTTTAAAGGCAGAAACAGAAGATATCGTTGACCTCATACAGCTGAATATGGAAAAGCAAAAAATATATGATTACATTCATATATTAGATGAAAGAGAGAAAGAAGTAATCGTAGGTAGGTTTGGTTTAAATCTAGAGAAAGAGTTGACCCAAAGAGAAATCGCAAAGAAGTTAGGGATATCAAGAAGCTATGTATCTAGAATAGAAAAGCGTGCGCTGATGAAACTGTTTCATGAATTTTATCGTAATCGAAAAGAAAGAGGAAACGGTGCATAGCCTGCCATTTGGCAGGTTTTTTTTATGAAGTAAAAATTGGAAAGTGAAAACCGTTGATAAGAACAAGTGTTCTGCATATAATATGAACATAGGAAAAGAAGGGGGAAGTGCCATGTTAAAGGTATTGCAGAACTGTCTTCAACGTCACCTCTCAGTCGACATGATCTATATGACTTCAGACCAAATGATCACCAAGCGCACGGTTACATTATATAAACTATCCCAAGATGAAATTAAAGGGTACTGTCACTTAAGGAGAAGCATTCGCACTTTCAAAGTTGATCGCGTTCTAGCTGTATATCCAACTATGGCACGAATCACTAAAAAGCACGGGATAAAAAAGACAAGTCTCAGATGAAGGATCTGAAACTTGTCTTATACTACCAACTTGTTTGCTTTTACTCGACAGTCTTCACATTCGTATTGTATGTGCTTAATACGTTCCGCGTCCAAACCTTATAGCCTTCACCGTTTAAGTGGAGGCCATCAAACGTGTACTCTTTGTTTAATTGTCCATATTTTAGAAAATCAGGGTGTAAATCTAGATAGTGATAATCATATAAACGTGTAAGGTTCTTTATTTGCTCGTTCAACGTCGCTATGTCTTTGTTTCGAACATTGTGCTTCGTTAGATTCCTGTTAATCGGCAGAAGACTTTGTACGTATACAGTAGTGTTTGGAGTTTGCTTCTTTAATATATCTAAAATGTATTTATAGTTGGCTTCAATTTTTTCTATCGATTGACCAGCGATCATATCATTGATTCCGATCATGATATACAATCGTTCAGGGTTAGCATTTGTGATCTCATCGATCCGGTTGATCACTCCTGTCGTTGTGTCACCTGCTATGCCTCTGTTTAATACCTGATGGTCACTTAGCGCCTCTCCCCATTCATAATAATCCGTGAGGCTATCTCCAAGAAAAATCGTTTCACTTTCTTCGTGTTTATACGAATCATAAATACTTTTTTTCGTTTGATAATATTTTGTATAGTAAGTAATATTTTTCTTTTTAGATTCAGAATCATTTTCAGGCATCTCATTCGCATTCGTACGAATGAAATTTGATTGATTCTCAGCAATCAAAAGCAGTAGAGCTAATGCACAAGTAATAAATGTAAGGGTGAATAATCTTTTCTTCAACATAATCACGCTCCTATAGAGTACGATAGCCATTATACCCTTTCTTCATCCAACTGAAAGGAAAAAGAAGACTTTTTTTATGAAAATAGTAAAAAAACCCCCCTGCATAGGGGGTTATAATGCAATGTGGGACTCTCTTGTTAGAAAGTCCACGTCTTTGTAATAGGAATCTTTCACGAGAAGGTTCGGACCGAGACACTTTACTGCAGGGCAATGACAGCTAACGGACTTAGCAATCTTACTATCTTGCCATTTTCGATAAGCATCATTTAAGTTTGTGTGTTTAATATTCCCTAAAGGAGGCGTGTCTCCAAAATCTGTTACGATTATATCTCCATCGAATATATTCATGTTAAGGCGGGACCGACCATCAGGATCATTCCGGACCGTAACATTAGGTTCAGCGTATAATCGCTCTAGAAGCTTTAAATCCTCTGGATTTGAACTACATGGATAAAATGGCAGTGTACCGAACAATAACCATACATTTGGATCTCTATGATCGAGTAGTCTGTGAATGCCTTCTCGAATTTCTTCTAAAGAGGCGATATCGAGATCTGAAGCGAAATCTGATGGGTACATAGGATGAACCTCATGCCTTTGACAACCCATATCAGCGATTTGCTTGTGAATCGCTTCAATATTAGGTAACGTTCTACGATTAATCATCGTTTCAGCAGAAACCAACACGCCATTTGAAGTTAGATCTTTGGCGTTCTCAACCATTCGATGAAAATACGCTTCACGTTGTTCTATGGTCGGCTTCTTATCCATAACTGCAAAGCCTATGTCTGTAAAATCATCAATGCTTCCATAGTTATGAGAGATATGTAACACATCAAGATACGGTAAAATTTTATCATATCGTTTACGATCTAGCGTTAAGTTTGAGTTGATTTGTGTCTTCGCTCCTCTGTCATGTGCATATTTCAGAAGAGGGACTACATAATTCTTTACGGATTTCATCGATAGCATAGGTTCTCCACCAGTAATACTTAGCGCACGAAGCTGTTCCACCTCATCCAAGCGATCTGTTAAGAGCTGTAGTGGAAGTGGGTCTGGATCTTTCGGTTGCAATGTATAGCCCACTGCACAATGCTCACACCTCATATTACAAAGTGTGGTTGTTGTTAATTCAATGTTAGAAAGGACCTGCGTCCCGTGTTCTTCTACGTCCATATAAGCTTCCCACGGGTCATTTGTGGGGGTTATGGTTGTTCTCATTCAATTTCGACCCCTTTTTCATTAAATTGCTGTTTCCTTCATTGTAGAACAATATGCAATATAAAAATAGCCACTTCATGGAATTCAGAAAACTCCGCTAATCCCTATACAATAATGACAAACTTTACATAAGCTATCATATCTAGGGTGGAGTAGGTATTAAAGAGTGAAGGAGGGGGAGCATGAGTTACGGTTACGGTTATGGTTGCGGATACCCAGGTTACGGTTACCCATATCCACCGTATCCTTATCCAGGCTACGGCGGTTACTTTGCATTAATTGTTGTTCTTCTAGTATTGCTATTGGTTATTGGTGGAGGATATTACTACTATGCGAATTTCTACGGAAGAAAGTATTGATAGGTGACCACCTATCTATTTTTTTATATAAAAAAACAAACACTCGAGGTTACCCTCTTGTGTTTGTTTTTTTGGATGATGGTTTTAAATCATCTCTCGTTGTCTTCTCCCAAAGAGGAACCCCTTTTTGGTAAGCTGCTCTAGAAATCATATGACCAGAGACTGGAGCTGTCATGAGGATAAAGATAATCCCGAGAACTAGTTTCCCACTGACCATATTTTGTTCAATCCAGAAAAATAGAAAGGCAGCAATCAAAATTCCGGCAACGCCTAAGGTAGCACTTTTTGAAGCTGCATGAAGGCGCGTGTAAACGTCAGGTAAACGAAAGACACCTAGGGCTCCAGAGAAAAGAAAAAACGTTCCGATGATCAAAATGACACTAATCACGATTTCTTTCAATGATAACACCCTTTTCTAAGAATTTAGCAATCGCTACAGTACCTATGAAAGCAAGTATCCCTATGAGAAGGATAATGTCATTAAAATACTGGGTCTCGAGCTTAATAGCAAGAATACCTGCGATCGCCATAAGGTTAATGCCGATCGTATCAAGTGCCACAGCACGATCTGGATTTGATGGCCCTTTGATCGCTCTATATAAAAGAAAGAGTGTTGAGATTGCGATTACCACTATACATAGCGTTGACACTGTTGATAAAAGTGAGGTCATCTTGTCACCTCCATGATTGCTTTTTCGAAGGTTCCTTTAATTTCTTTAATCACTTCGTCAGCATCTGGCGCATCCATTGCATGTACATAGATAAACATGTTGTCAGGAGAAACTGAAACAGAAAGCGTTCCAGGAGTTAACGTGATTAAATTCGCTAGCATGGTGATCTCCCAATTTGTTCTTACTTCGATCGGGACGGCGATAATTCCAGGTTCCATCTTTAGCTTAGGACTATATACAAGCTTCACAACTTGTATGTTAGCCATAATAAGTTCTTTGATAAATAAGAACAACAGCTTAACGATTGACCATAATCTGTAGAAATAGAAACGATCTGGAATGAAGCGCTCCATGAGTAGCAGTAGAACGATACCTGATAAATACCCAATAAAGAATGTGCTGAAAGAATAACTTTCAAACAAAAACATCCATAACACAGCGATGATTAAGTTAATAATAATTTGAATTGGCATGCCATCTACTCCTTCATCACCGAATCAATGTAGTTGATTGGATCTATCAATTGATCTCCAATCGTTTGAACGGTTGGGTAAAAGAATTCTGCACCAATCCCAAGCAGTACAGTAAAGAACAATAGAAATGCAGCGGGTGCTACTTTATTGCGAATCGATATGCTCGGAACGCTTTCAAGTTTGTCTTCTCCCCAAAATCCTTTGATAAAGATTTTGATGATTGAAATAAGAATGAGTAGGCTAGTCAAGAGACCGATGACTGCAACAACGTAATGTCCTTCTTCAAATGCACCTCTTAGAATCAGTAGCTTTCCTACGAATCCACTAAAAGGAGGTAGTCCAGCTAGCGCAAGTGCTGCGATGAAGAATAACCAGCCGAGTACAGGTTGGTGTTTGATCAATCCGCCCATTTTTCGTAAGTCGGATGTGCCGCTGTAAGCAGCCATTGCACCTACAAGTAAAAATAATGCTGCTTTAATAATCATATCGTGAACAAGGTAGTAAATAGATCCCGCTAAGGCGGTAGTGGAAAACACGCCAATACCAAGAATCATATATCCTACTGCCGGTATGATGTTATAGGCTACAATCAATTGGACGTTGTTTGTCGATAACGCCCCGATCACACCGAATACCAATGTGAATGCAGCTAAAATGATGAATAGCTGATGAGTAAACGTAAGCTCGTAAACGAAAATAAGTGAAAACACTCTTAATATGGAATATACCCCTACTTTCGTTAACAAAGCCCCAAATAATGCTGAGATAACGGTAGGAGGAACTGTGTATGATTTTGGGAGCCAGAAATATAAAGGAAATAACGCTCCTTTTGTGGCAAAAACCAGTAACAATAGAATCGCGATGGTTGTAAGAATTCCACCTTGCTCTACTTCACCAACACGTTCTGCTAGTTGAGCCATGTTTACGGTACCTGCAACTGCATAGATGAAGGAAACTGTCGTAACAAACAAAATCGATGAAAGCAAATTGACGATGATGTATTTAAATGACTCTCTAAACTGCTCTTTCGTTCCCCCAAGAACAATCAATCCGTAAGATGCAATTAGTAAAACTTCAAAGAATACGAACAGGTTAAACAAATCTCCTGTTAGAAAGGCACCACTCACACCAGCGATCAAAAGCTGAAAGAGTGGATAGAAGTAAAACCGTTCTCTTTGCTCATCAAGTGAATGAAACGCATAGAAGGCGCAAGCTGTCGCAACGACATTTGCAGTTACGACAAGTACCATTGCGAGTGGATCTGCTACAAGAACGATTCCATAAGGTACAGTCCAATCTCCTGCTTTTAATACGAGTGTGCCATTTTGCACAACTTCGTAGGCGACCGCTGAAACAGCGATCAAATTTACGACTACCATGATTTTTGTAATCATTCTTACAATAGGTAGTTTACTGTTGAAAAACACAAGAAAGATTCCGGTCAATAGTGGAAGTAATACTGGCAGTATGACTAAGTTACTCATGTTCGTTTCCCCTTAATTTCTCCATATTATCCGTTCCGTTAGTTTGATACGCACGATACGCTAGCACGAGAAGAAATGAAGTTACGCCGAAACTGATTACGATAGAAGTTAAGATCAACGCCTGTGGTAGCGGGTCGGCATACTTCGTTACGTCTTCAGTTAATACGGGGGGATTTCCTCGGTTAAGCTTCCCCATCGTTATAATGAAAAGGTGAGCACCGTGTGACAACAAAGCAGTTCCTATGACGATCTTTAATATTTGCTTTTGAAGCATCATATAGACACCTGCTGTAAAAAGTAATCCAGCCAGCACGGACATAATGATTTCCATTATTCATTTCCCCCCTTCTTATTCGGACGTAGTTTGATCATCGTGAAGATACCGATCGCAGCAAGACCTAGTACAAGAATTTCAAGCAACGTATCGAGACCACGGAAATCAACAAGGATGACGTTTACAATGTTGTCTCCTCCGCCAAGCTTGTAGGAATTCTTAATGAAGTATTCAGAGATTGGCTCGAACATTTGCGTACTATGAGAAGCAATTCCAATCAATGTTACCATCACCCCTACTGAGATTGAGATCACCCAGTTCACAACCTTCGTTCTTGCCGGAGTTTTCTCCTTATTGAGATCTGGAAGGTGATAGAAACAAAGTAAGAAGAGTGCTACAGTAACGGTTTCTACGATTAGCTGAGTTAAAGCTAAATCTGGTGCTCTGAAGAACACAAACAGTAACGATAACCCGTAACCTACGATACCTAGAACTAGAATTGCTGCAATTCTGTTATTCATAAAGATTGTCCCAAATGCTGCAACCGCCATAACGATGGCAATCATTACTTCAGGAAGCGCAATAGGTGCGAGATCATCAGTCGATAAGTTGAAACCACCTGTCACACTCATCGTGATAGCCAACAGTACGACTGAGAAAGTTAGAATATAAACAAGGTAGTGTCTTAGAGAACCGGTCATATATCTCTTAGTTACCTTCTCTGAACCCGTCTCTATTCCGTTCATAATTGCGTCAAACACTTTTGCTGCAGACATTTTACCTGGGAGAATATCGTATACTTTTTCCCATTTTGTTCTTGTTAAATACAATATTGTTCCAAAAATAAGGACAGCTAAACTCATGTACAGTGCAGTGTTTTTGATTCCATGCCAGAATTTAATATGGGGGTCGATCGCCTTCCCTGTGATCGAGTCAACCATAGGTGCTAGTAATGATTTACCAAAAACATCTGGTACGATTGCGATGATAACGACAAGTGCTACCAATATCATCGGAGAGATCAGCATACCGATTGGAGCTTCATGAGGCTGCTTTTCAAGTGTATCTCTCTGTTTTCCAGTGAATGTACGGAAGAACAGCATTACAGAATAGATAAACGTAAATATACTTCCTCCAACTGCAAGATAAGGGAAGAACGGTGCAACCGATTCTACGATTGGAGAAGAATGTTTAAAGAGAGATGCTTCAAAAAACATTTCCTTACTTAGAAACCCATTGAAAATTGGTAATGGGAATCCAGCCATTGAAAAAGCTCCAAAGAATGCAAGAGTAGCTGTGATCGGCATAAAGGTAAAGAGCCCACCTAGCCTACGTATATCTCTTGTTCCTGTTTCATGATCAACGATACCAGCAACCATAAAGAGACTTCCTTTGAACGTTGCATGGTTAAGGATATGGAACACTGCAGCTAATATAGCTGCTTTTGTCCCGAAGCCAAGCATAGCCATGATCATACCTAACTGACTGATGGTTGAGTAAGCCAAAATGGCTTTAAGGTCTGTTTTTCTAACAGCCATATAGGAACCCCAACATAAAGTAAGAAGTCCAAACCCACTAACGATTAGAAAGAAAAGGTCAGTACCCGCAAAGACAAGGCTCAATCTTGCTACAAGATAGATCCCTGCTTTTACCATCGTGGCGGAGTGTAGGAAAGCACTTACCGGTGTTGGAGCTTCCATCGCATCTGGTAGCCAGGTGTGAAATGGAAATTGAGCTGACTTCGTAAAAGCTCCTAACAGAACTAATACTAAGATGAATGAGAATAGTGGAGACTCTACGATGAGGTCAGCATTTTCAATTATACCTCTGATGCTAGTTGTCCCTGTAAGATCAGACATGAGCAAGAACCCACCGAGCATTGCAAGGCCACCAAAGACCGTAATAACCATGGATTTCAATGCACCTGCAGTTGACTTTTCACGCTGGTACCAATAGCCGATCAATAAGAATGATGAAATACTTGTTAGTTCCCAGAACGTGTAAAGTACGAACAGATTATCTGATAGAACGACGCCAAGCATCGCCCCCATAAATAAAAGAAGGTAAACATAAAAATGGCCAAGTTTTTCCGCTTTATTTAAGTAATAAATGGAATACAGAACAACGAGCGATCCGATTCCGGTAATCAGAAGCGCGAAAAATAGGCCAAGACCGTCGATATAAAATGTGACGTTTACACCTAGTGAAGGAATCCACTCAAACGTTTTTAAAGTATGTACACCTTGTAACACATTTTTGATAAAAGTTAAAAAATACCCGAATAGTAAAATCGGCACTGCTAAAACAAACCATCCTAAGTGGACTTGTTTAACGCCCCGATAGATGAACGGGATGAAAAACGCTGCCAAAAAAGGAAGCAAGACAGCTGCATGAAGCATTCTATAAAACCCTCCCTAATTAAAGCTCACTATGAAAAAGTTCAAATGAACTTATTTTGCAATACCTCAATTGTAATCAGAAATCGACTCATTTTTCAACTTTTCATGCTCGAAAAATAACTTTACCGTATAAGTTTTCCAAACTACGCCGATTCTATTTGCGAAAGGAGACATCTAATGATAAAATCCATATTTATTCTTACACTCATTATCGTCGGCGTAGTAGGTTGTGAATCAATATATGAAAGTAGTGATCCGACTCCATATGGTTCGAGAGAATATTATCGAGTTGTTGACATCGAGCCAATCGGTGCAGCGATTTGGGAGGAAATGAACCTATCTAATGCTCTAGCTTCAATCAAACACCAGATAAAAAACGAAACAACAGTTAAAGATGTCGTTATTTTGACGCATAATGAACAGGTTGTTGTAGCGCTAAAGCCTTATGCGTATGATAGGGGCAAGATAGGAGATTTGCTTTCTAAGTATGATGGATGGTTTGAGGATCAAGGGATGAATGTTGCGTTACTTACAGCTCCGAACCACTATCGTAAAGCAAAGCAAATGATGAGGTCAGAAGAGATCGATAGCGAGATCTGGGAATCTGAGTGGGGAGAATTTTTTCGATAAAACAAAAAACCAACCTTATAAGCTCAAGGCTGGAACAGTTAAACTCTTAATAATGTAACTTTTTCATTAAGACTTCTTCTTTCGATCTCTTTTTGGATTAATTTAATGAAGTCGCTGCTTAGTTTAAGCTCTCTAGCTTTTACATAGGATTCGATCAACAGATCATCAGATAATTTCTCCAACAAGGCACCTCCTAATAATCTGGTTATTTTAACCGTTCATTCCGCATATAGTGTATGTGGATCTTTTATTTGCAGTTAGCTTACCACGTATGCACAATCAGAACAACCGTTCCGTTATCCACAGTTAATCGTGGATAAATTGTGGGTATATTGTTTATATACTTCAAATATTCAATTAAATTATGGTGGATTATGTGTATAAGGTTATCCACAGGTTGCCAATTTCACAAAATTTGTCGAAAAGTTTTAGTGATCAATCAAGATTTAGTATAGCCTGCATAGAAGGTTGTTGTACCTCTTGAAATTATTGATACAATAGGAATGTCATAAATAGTAGGAGTGTTGCAATTGTTTAATTCTTTGTTACCTGATGAACATGTAGAAGATATATACCAAATTAAACCTGAGGCTCTTAAAGAACGAGGGGTGAAGGGAATCATTACTGATCTGGATAACACGCTTGTAGAATGGGACAGGCCCGATGCTACTCCAGAATTACTAAAGTGGTTTAGACAGATGAGTGATGAAGGCATCATGGTTACGATCGTTTCTAATAATAACAAGAATCGTGTAGAGAAGTTCGCTTCTCCAACTGAGATTCCCTTTATTTATGAAGCGAAGAAACCAATGACGAAGGCTTTCCGAAAAGCTTTAAACGATATGAAGATTGCCCCTGATGATGCCGTGGTGGTTGGAGACCAAATTTTTACTGATGTACTTGGTGGTAATAGGATGGGACTTCATACTATACTTGTTGTTCCAGTGGCTAAAACTGATGGAGTTTTCACAAGGTTCAACAGAAAAATGGAAAGTGCATTCCTTTCTTGGATGAAACGCAAAGGGAAGATAAAGTGGGAGGAATAAGGTTGGAAAACGAAAGAATTATTTGTGCCGGATGCGGTGTTACGATACAAACTGAAGATAAGGATGCATTGGGATATGCACCTCCATCAGCTTTACAACGTGATGTTGTGATATGTCAGCGTTGTTTTCGTCTGAAACACTATAATGAAATTCAAGATGTATCTCTAACAGATGATGATTTCTTGAAGATATTGAACGAAATTAGTCAAACCGATGCATTGATTGTAAAAATCGTAGACATCTTTGACTTTAATGGAAGTTGGTTACCAGGTATCCAGCGATTTGCGGGTAATAACCCGGTATTGCTCGTAGGTAACAAAGTAGATCTATTACCTAAATCAACAAACAAGACGAAGTTGATTAAATGGATGCAGAGCAGTGCGAAAGAAAATGGTTTAAAGCCTTCAGAAGTGAAGTTGATGAGTGCTGCTAAAGGTGAAGGGGTTATGGATGTTGCTACCGAAATAGACCGTTTACGTGAAGGTAGAGACGTCTACATCATAGGTTGTACGAATGTAGGTAAATCAACATTTGTGAATAAATTGATTCAGGAATTTGGCGGCGACACTGAACAAATGATTACGACGAGCCAGTTCCCTGGTACAACACTCGATCTTATCGATATTCCTCTCGATGACGGGAATACGTTATACGATACTCCTGGAATCATCAATCATCATCAGATGGCCCATTTTGTCGATGCTGAGGAATTAAAGCTGATCAGTCCGAAGAAAGAGATCAAGCCAAAGGTATTTCAGTTAAACGAAGGACAAACATTATTCTTTGGTGGGCTTTCCCGACTAGATTTCGTTGAAGGCGGGCGTCAGTCCTTTATTTGTCATGTCTCGAATGATCTTTATATTCACCGCACTAAGACAGAGAAAGCAGATGAATTGTATCAGGACCACCTTGGGGAGTTATTGTATCCTCCTGGTGAAAAAACGAAGCTTGAGCTCCCTGAACTTGTTGGTCATGAATTGAAGATCAAAGAAGATAAGATGGATATCGTCTTTTCAGGTCTTGGATGGGTTACCGTTTCAGGAAAAGGATCGACTGTGAAAGCATATGCGCCAGAAGGGGTAGGCATCTCGATTCGAAATTCACTAATATAGGAGGAGCGCTATGGGGAAACTATTTGGACTAGTCGGCCATCCTCTTGGCCATTCGATGTCTCCTCTCATGCATAATACTGAATTTAATGAGCTCGGGTTGCCGCATCACTATCAACCGTTTGATCTGAAAAAGGAAGAGCTTGAAGAAGGTATTAAAGCGTTGAGGTTACTTGGAATCGAGGGATTTAATGTAACGATCCCTCATAAAGTGTCGATCATTCCTATGTTAGATGAAGTGGAACAAGAAGCGATGGAAATAGGAGCGGTCAACACGGTTTATCGGAGAGGCAACCTTTTGATTGGAGCCAACACAGATGGTCAGGGCTACCTTCAATCTTTGCTAAAGCTTATTGGAGAAGATAGTCTCATAGATAAAAAAATATTAGTGATTGGCGCAGGTGGAGCTGCTAGAGCAGTTGCAGTATCCATTTCAAGATCTGGTGTAGGATCATTAACGATCGCTAATAGAACGTTGGAAAAAGCTGAAGAGTTATGTAGGGTTTGTACTACCTATGCAGATGCGCGCGCAGTACCGCTCGACGCTCTGAAGTCATCTCTAGAAACTTACGATATCATCATCAACACAACGTCGATTGGCATGAGTCCAGAAACGGATCGCGTTCCGTTACCTGTTAAAGGTATTAAAGAAGGAACAGTTATGAGTGATCTAATCTATAATCCACTCGAAACGCTCTGGCTCACTCAAGGAAAAGAACAAGGTGCTATCACTGCAAATGGCATTTCGATGTTTGTTGAGCAAGGTGCACTTGCGTTTGAGAAATGGTTAGGGATCAAACCAGATCGATACAGAATGCAGGAAACCGTTTTAAGAAAGTTAGGAGGAGTATAATGTTAACAGGAAAACAAAAACGATTTTTACGTTCAAAAGCCCATCATTTAAATCCAATTTTTCAAGTTGGTAAAAGTGGAGTGAACGAGAATATGGTGCAGCAAATTGAAGAAGCCCTTGAGGCTAGAGAACTTATTAAAGTAAGCATCCTTCAAAATTGCGATGAAGATCGTGATACTGTAGGTCATGAACTTTCTCGTCAAACTGATGCTGAACTTGTTCAGATCATCGGAAATACAATTGTCCTTTACAAAGAATCATCAGAGAACAAAGAAATCATTCTTCCATAATGGAGGACAAGAAAATGAGAGTCGGTCTCTTCGGAGGAACGTTCGATCCGCCACATATTGGGCATTTAACACTAGCTCAAGGCGTTCTTGAAGAATGTCAGCTGGATGAAGTGTGGTTCATGCCTACTCACCTCCCACCTCATAAGGATGGAAAAGTGAGTGATAATCACCATAGAGCTGAGATGGTGCAGAGAGCTATCGAAGGTAACCCTTCTTTTAAAATCTCGTTGGTCGAGTTTGAAAGAAGTGGCCGTTCGTACACAGTTGATACAATCGAGATACTAAAAGACAGCTACCCTGACATCGATTTTCACTTTATCGTTGGTGGCGATATGATAGAGGATTTACCGAACTGGCACCGCATTGATGATTTATCTCAAATGATTTCTTTTATTGGAGTAAATCGTCCTGGCTATGAGCCTGGTAACCAGATAAAGAATGTAAGGTTAATCGATGTGCCTCAGATTGACGTTTCCTCCAGTATGATTAGAAACGCAATTACTTCTGGTAGAAGTGGACGTTATATGCTGACTGAATCAGTACGGAATTATATCGTTAGGATGGGATTATATGATGAATAGAGAAGAAGCATATAAGCTTGTAAAACCTCACCTAACTGGACATAGGTATGAACATACGATAGGCGTTACGACTACAGCGGTCGAGCTTGCTGAGAAGTATGGAGCGGATGTGAAAAAAACAGAAATCGCTGCAATATTTCACGATTATGCCAAATTTCGTCCGAAAGAAGAGATGCGGCAAGTTGTTGTAGAATGCGGTTTGCCTAAAGATCTTTTAGATTACTCGACTGAACTTTTACATGCCCCAGTAGGAGCGATCTTAGTGAGAAAGGAAATTGGAATTAAGGATGAAGAAATCCTAAATGCAATTCACTTTCACACATCAGGCCGTCCAAACATGACACTGATCGAGAAGTGCGTCTTTCTAGCTGATTATATAGAACCTGGGCGAAAGTTTCCTGGTGTAGAAGAAGTAAGAGAGTTAGCAACCGTTGATCTTGACGAAGCCATCGTACAATCACTTAAAAACACGGTGAACTTTTTGATGAAGAAAAATCAACCAGTTTATCCTGCGACGTTTGATACGTATAATGATCTAGTCAGGAAAAGAGAGAAGGGAGAAACAAATGGAAGAAAATAACATGATTACGTTGGCTGCAAAAGCAGTAGATGACAAACGTGCAGAAGATATTATCGCTTTAAATATGAACGGTATTTCATTGATTGCAGATTATTTCTTAATCTGCCACGGAAATTCTGAAAAGCAAGTACAAGCAATTGCAAAAGAAGTGAAGGATCAAGCTATTGAACAGGGACTGGAAGTGAAGCGACTTGAAGGATATGAACAAGCACGCTGGGTGCTTGTCGACCTAGGATCCGTTATCGTTCATATCTTCCATAAAGATGAGCGAAATTATTACAATCTAGAAAAACTCTGGGGAGATGCACCACATCTACCTTTACATGAAATTTTAGCGTAAATGGTTTCGTACGAACAATTTTCATATGTTTATGATCGACTAATGGAAGACGCTCCTTATGACAAGTGGCTTGAAGTAGTTATGAACGAGCGGTCTAGAGGAAAAGTCTTGGATCTTGGTTGTGGAACAGGTGAATGCTCAATACGACTTGCAGAAAAAGGTTATGATGTTACAGCTGTAGACCTCTCTGAACAAATGCTATCTGTTGCTCATGATAAAGCGCTGAGGAACAATGTGAATGTTCATCTGATTCAACAAGATATGCGGGAACTAGATACAGCTGAACAGTACGATGTGATCACGATTTTTTGTGACTCATTAAATTATGTTGTTGAACAAGAAGGGGTAAAATCCACTTTCCAGAGAATATATGATCATTTAAAACCAGATGGAGTTTTACTGTTTGATGTACACTCGTTGCATAAGATCAATGATCTTTTTGTGGGACAAACGTTCGCAAGCAACGATGAAGACCTCTCATTTATATGGAATAGTTTTTCTGGAGGGGAAACAGGCTCAGTCGAGCACGATCTTAGTTTCTTTTTGGAAACCGATGAAGGTTTATACGAGCGTTTTGATGAATTGCACGTACAACGAACGTTTCATATAGAGGAGTACACCAGATGGCTGGAAGAGTCAGGATTTCGTGATATAAAGGTTTCCGCTGATTTTTTAAATCACACTCCTACAGATACCTCTGAGAGAATATTTTTTAAAGCATGTAAAAAAGGTTGATTTCAATTGAAATCAACCTTTTTTGTATTTGCAGAAGGACTTCATTTATAGAAGTGGAATATAAATGGGTGCTGTACTTAGTTTTGCCTCGTCTCCTCTTTAAACTGCGTTTTAATCACTTTTCGATCTTCTTCGAACTTCTTATGTGTACTTTGAATCACATGATTGAACATTTCACCGGTTTCATTTTCAAGCACTTTTAACCCTTCCCCAGTAACTCCTCCTTTAACAGTCACCTTTTTCTGCAGCGTTTCCAATGAGTAATAGTCCTTCTCGAGAAGCTTTCCCATTCCAATCAACATTTCAGTCGTTAAAATCGTAGCTTGTTCTCTGGATATATCTGTTTCTGAGACAGCTCCATCAATGAATTCTTTAAGTAAGTAACTTAAGAATGCCGGGCCACAGCTTGCGAGATCTGAAGATACTCTTGTGACTTCCTCTTCGGTCTCAATAGGGGTCGAGATTTGTGACATAAGGTACATGAGCTTTTCTTTATTTACTTCAGAGCATCGATTACTAAACGTAACAAGCGAAGCTCCGCTAAGAGCTCTATTTGTAATGCTTGGAATCGCTCTTGCAACATCACATGAAACAAAGGTTTCTAGTTCCCTCACTTGGATGGGGCTCGTTATGGAGACGACAAGCTGATCTTCTTTCAACTCATTTCGGATGCTTTTTAGTAATGGGAAATATTCATGCGGTTTAACACATATAAAGATAATTTCTGAGTTTCGAATGATTTCTTCATTGTTTTGAGCTACGTGGATTCCTTTGTACTGCTTCTTTAAAGAATGCGCTTTTTTACTTGTGCGGTTGATGATCATAAGTTGTGAAGGCTTTACTGCGCATGAGTCAATAAAGGAAGATATTAGGATCGTGCCCATATTCCCGGTACCAATCACCCCGATTTTCAATTACTTCCCCTCCTTCCACACGCATTTCTCCTAAATAGATATGATGACTCAACGCATTTTATGTTTGTTGAACGTTAATTTGAAAGGAATGAACAATCGTTGGATTTTGTGAAAAGTCTTTCTCATCGTGAAAAAGGTATAATCGGGATAGCAATCGTTGTGGTGCTTGTCAGCCTGTATCTTATCTATAGGTCGACGTCCACAGAGAATGAATTTTATTACGAAGAGTCAGAGGTCAAAGAAGAGAAGGTAGAAGCTGAAACTCAAGTAGAGAAACTTCACTACATAATGGTAGATGTGAAAGGAGCGGTCGTTAACCCAGGTGTATACGAGGTTAAGAACGATGCTAGGATTAAAGATATCATCACTCACGCAGGAGGTTTTTTGGAAGATGCAGATCAAAATCAATTGAATTTAGCTGGAAAAGTGGTTGATGAAATGATGATTTATGTGCCGGTGAAAGGGGAGGTAAGTGCGCAAATATCAACTCAAAATGATGAGAACATTTTAATATCGATTAATTCTGCTAGTTTAGAAGAACTGCAAGAACTACCTGGAATAGGTCCAGCAAAAGCAGAGGCTATTATTGCATTTAGAGAAGAACAAAGCTTTACTGTAATAGAAGACCTGAAACAAATCAGTGGCATTGGTGAGAAGACCTTTGAGAAATTAAAGGATTTAATAACTGTAGAATAAGTGTGATTGACGATAGAGCACAAATCGCTCAAACTAAACGGTAGAATAAAGAACTTAGGGGGTATAGCATGAACCGAATTTCGTGGGACCAGTATTTCATGGCCCAAAGTCATTTGCTTGCATTACGGAGTACGTGTACGCGATTGACAGTAGGGGCTACGATCGTTCGAGATAAGCGGATGATCGCAGGAGGCTACAATGGATCTGTATCAGGTGGCGTACATTGTATCGATGAGGGCTGTTATGTGATAGATAATCATTGCGTGAGAACGATTCATGCAGAAATGAATGCGATCATCCAATGTGCTAAATTCGGTGTTCCGACAACCGGCGCAGAAATCTATGTTACTCATTTTCCTTGTATACACTGTTGCAAAGCAATTATACAAGCTGGTATAAAATGTGTCATTTACGCTGCAGATTATAAAAACCACCCCTATGCGATTGAATTGTTTAAAGAAGCTAACGTACAAGTTCGCCAAGTTGAACTTGAAGAGATGATTTTAGAGCAGAACAGTCAAGAAAAGTTAGACCTAACGGCAGAACTACTAGGTAAATTAGCGGACGCGGGCTTAAGTTCTGAAGAGGTAAGGCCTTTATACGAAAAAGCGTCAAATCTTTATAGTAAGATGTGAGAGGTAACCTATGGTTAATACCCTCATCAGCAATAATTGGTATTACAACTAACGAATCACTTTATTCAATCTTGTTTTTAATCTTTCTTCTTATATGGTGTGCGAGGAAAGCTCCTCGCTTATCCATTTTTGTATTACTTATCTCTATTTCTTTTTATAGTTATGCCGCTGTTAGTGATGCTCGAAATAAAACGCATCTATCTGGTAATGAAACGAACATAATGGGAAACGTTCATTCGATCCCAACTATCGATGGATCCAAGCTATCTTTTGAATATACAGCGGTTTCTAACGAGAAGCTAATGGTGGTGTACTATATAAGCTCAAAAAGAGAAAAAGAAACCCTGAAAAGACTGAAGGTAGGTTCTTCCTGTACACTTTCAGGAGCATTAGAAACCCCTGCCGCTCCAGGTGTGTCCTCGCAATTTAATTATAAAAAGCATCTCCAATATCAGCATATCCATTGGATTTATGAGCTTAATCATTATCCGGATTGTAACCCCCCGCCTAAATCCTTAGGGATCTATTTTCAAAATATAAGACAGAACATACTTGAAGATATTGAGAAACACTACCCTGATGAATTAAAGGGCATTTCAGCTTCTCTACTAATTGGGGAAAGAGGTTTAATGGATCCTGATGTAGAAAAAGCGTATCGAGAACTAGGATTAAGCCATGTATTAGCCGTGTCGGGTTTACACGTTGGAATCGTGTGTGGCCTGGTTTTTTGGGTGTTTATTCGTATAGGTTTTACAAGACAGCGTGTATATGAGCTGCTGTTCTTTTTGTGCCCTATTTACATGGTTATTGCCGGTGCTGCTCCTTCTGTAGTTAGAGCTTCGATCATGATGATGTTTATCTCCATAATTTTAAGAATGAAACGATCCCTTAACCCGCTTGATGCCATTTCTAGTGCGTGTGTACTCCTCTTGATCTACGATCCCTTTGTTGTCTACCATATCGGGTTTCAACTTTCTTTTCTCATAACATTTGCTTTGATCATCTCTTCAAAAAGTATATTCAACCGGTATCAAACGCCATTCACTCAATTGTTCATCGTTTCGCTGTTGGCTCAGGTTGTTTCCCTTCCCCTTATTTTATTTCATTTTTATGAGGTTTCACTCCTCAGCTTACCTCTAAATATTTTATACGTACCCGTAATTTCAGTCGTAATCCTTCCTGCTATATTTGTATTGGCTGTTCTAAGGTTGTTCCATCTTACTTCTCTCTTTCAAGTTTGTTCTGCCGTACTATCTTTCTTTGTGGAGATCATCCATCATGTATTCGTATGGTTGAATCATTTCAACTTCTCATTGATCTTTGGAAGTCCTCCAATGATTGTGCTCATTTTATTGTTTATCAGTACGTATCTGGTTCTGTTCATATGGGAAAAGAAGACTGTGATTAAGGGAATGATCGTGTGGGTTTCCGCCATTTTCGTTTTATATATGCTGCCGTATATGAATCCCTATGGCACAGTTACGTTTTTAGATGTTGGACAAGGTGATTGCATCATCATCACACTGCCTTTCCAAAGGCAAACAATTGTCATCGATACTGGTGGAACCCCGGTCTTTGGTGAAAAGGAAAGGTGGGAGGAACCAAAAAGCCTATTTGATGTTGGCGCAGACATAGTCGTACCGTATTTAAAGTCAGAAGGTATACGTTCCATCGATGTTTTGCTTTTAACTCACGGTGACTTTGATCATGTGGGTGGGACGATAGCCATTTTGAATGAGCTTACCGTTAAGCATATAATGTTGGATCGAAGTGATGAACAGACGAATACTGAAAAAGAGATCATGTTATTAGCGAATAAGAAGGGGAGTAAGATGTTAAAAGCAAGTGAAGAATTGAAATGGAATTTTGGTGGAGCGTTTTTTTCGATTGTTCAAGCTTTACAGGTTAAAGAAGAAAACGATGGTAGTATCGTTCTTTATGCGAAGCTAGGAGAGTATCGCTGGCTCTTTTTAGGAGATATAGAAGAAGCGGGCGAAAAAAAGTTGCTTAGTTCGAATGACAACATAAAAGCTGACATCCTTAAAGTTGGACATCATGGAAGTGATTCATCGAGTTCAGAAGAATTAATTCGTGCAGTCGATCCAAAGATCGCGGTAGTCTCAGCAGGAAAAGATAATCGCTATGGACATCCACATCCCGATGTGATTGCACGCTTTAAAGAACTGGGTGTGAAGATGATGAGAACGGATGAGAGTGGAACGATCACTTACAAATTTCTCTTAGGTAAACGGGGGACATGGCACAGTCAAAGAAACGAAAAATAGACTGCCTGAAGGCAGTCTATTTAGCTGATTGCTTTAATTGTTACAGCTGTGAAAAAAATGATGGAAAAGAATAGAAATGGTACAACAAATCCAACAGCTGATTCAACTGCATCATTGGACTTATGCTGAACATCTTTTTCGAACTCGTTCATTAGCCTTCCCTCCTGCTTCACTGTTAGTATGAACAATCAACTACCTTCGTAGTCGTTATGTAAGAAGGTATCATACAGGTGCATTTCATTCCATATTGTAACATGTTTTATATGACTTGTCTTTATTGTGGTGTGGGAGATTTGTCATTTTGAAGAATATTGGATTTACAATGAATTCGCTCCCTCTCCTGTAAAGAGTTGTCACCTATACTTTATCTTTGCATAGGATATCCTATCTACTACAACAGAATATCGTTGGTGGGCGGGAGTCCTAGGCCCCTCTCATCAGCGTTTACTATAAATGGGAGGCTGGTGTCTGTAGCCGGCTTCCCTTTTATGCTTGCCAATAACCATGTCTCCAATTAGGATAGAAATGGACAAAGGAAAATTGAGGTGTAGGATTATGTCCGTTTCGGAAATTAAAAAGAAGATAAAACAAGGCAATCTTGATCCTGTTTATCTTTTGACGGGAACAGAAGCATTTTTAATTCATGATTTAGTGAAATTAATTATTGAGAAAGGACTTCCTGAGGAAGAAAGAGAATTTAGCTTAGCTACATATGATTTGAATGAGACGCCAGTTCAAGAAGCGATCGAAGAAGCAGAAACGATGCCGTTTTTAGGAGAAAAGAGAATTGTCATTTTGAAAAACCCTACTTTCTTAACTGCGGTAAAAGATAAAAGTAAAGTCGAACATAACATCGATGTGCTTTTAAAGTATGCAGAAAACCCTTCACCGTTTACTATTCTCATTATAGAAGCTCCTTATGAAAAATTGGACGAGCGAAAAAAATTAGTCAAATCTTTAAAGAAGGCAGGAGCATTTGTAAAAGCCGAAGCTCTTCAAGATCATCACCTTGGAGATTGGCTTCAACTAAGAGCGAAGGAGCTCAACGTCACCTTAGATAAAGAAGGGGAAGAGCGTCTTGTACAGCTCATCGGTAGCCACCTGATGTTGTTACAACAGGAAATTGACAAAATGGCTCTTTACGTTGGCGAAGGTGGCACCGTAAGTGAGGACATTGTTGACCTATTAGTCGCTAGAACATTGGAAAACGATATTTTTGCGCTGATCGATCGTATTGTGAGAAAAGATCTAAATACAGCCTTTCGTATTCTATACGATTTGCTGAAGATTAATGAAGAACCGATTAAAATCTTATCATTAATAGGACGGCAATTTCGTATCATCTATCAAGTCAGTGAGCTTGCCAAACGAGGGTATGGACAAAAACAGATGGCTTCACAGCTGAAGTTGCACCCTTATGCGGTAAAAATTGCGCATCAGCAAAGTAAAGCGTTTAATGAAGCACAGCTTTTGTTTATTTTGGATCAAATTGCAGAGACCGACTATGAAATGAAAACAGGAAAGATGGAGAAGAAATTACTGTTAGAACTGCTTCTAACAAAAATAAAAAGTATTTAAAAAAGCTGTTGGGGTTGCCCCCAACAGCTTTTAACATTTTAAGAAATTAAGCGGAGATCTCGTTATACATTTTAGCAAGACGAGATTTTTTACGTGCTACTGAATTCTTATGGATGATTCCTTTATCAGCAGCTTTATCAATGCGCTTAGAAGCTTCACTTAGAGCTGTTTGAGCAGCTTCTACGTCTTTTGCTTCAGCTTTGTTTTCAAAGTCTTTGATAGCAGAACGCATTGCAGATTTGATCGCAATGTTATGAGCGCGACGATCTGAAGAAGTCTTAACGCGTTTAACCGCAGATTTAATATTTGGCATACCTTTCACCTCCTTGCAAGGCTTCACAATTCCATGTCATATCCGTGCATAGAACAAAAAACATTCTATCAAATAGATCGGCTAAATGCAATAGAGAATGAAAAGCTAATACAAAGGAAAGGCTAACATTTAAAAGATGGAAATTAGAGGTGAGCCTATGGTTGATTTAGATATGTACCAAGTGAGAACAGATTTAGCGGTTGAAGCTCAGGAAATGGTGAAAGAGAAAAAAGCAAAGGAAATGAAATCTGAAAAACCAGATGAGCTACAAGGTGTAATCGTAAAGGAAAGAGACCAAGAAGGGGTAAAGATCACCACGGTTGAAGTAACAGAAGAAGGGGAGAAAGAAATAGGGAAAAAAGCTGGTCATTATATCACGTTTGAAGTGCAAGGAATTCGTAGAAAAGATTCAGCTCTTCAGGAAACGGTTCAGAAAGTATTTGCAAAAGAGTTCGCAGCATTTATTGATCAACAGGGCGTAAAAAAAGACGCGAGTTGTTTAATTGTTGGACTTGGGAATAGACAAGTAACACCTGATGCACTGGGACCCAATGTTGTTTCGAACTTATTGATCACAAAGCATCTATTTGAATTACAGCCTGAAACAGTTTCAGAAGGCTTTAGACCTGTGAGTGCTATTACTCCAGGAGTAATGGGGATCACTGGAATTGAAACGAGTGACATTATTCATGGCGTTATTGAAAAAACGAAGCCTGATTTTGTGATTGCGGTTGATGCATTAGCTTCTCGTTCGATCGAGCGCGTAAATACGACTATTCAAGTTTCCGATACTGGAATCCACCCTGGGTCAGGTGTAGGGAATAAAAGAAAAGAGTTAAGCTTTAAAACACTCGGTATTCCAGTCATCGCAATCGGAATTCCAACGGTAGTCGATGCTGTATCGATCACGAGTGATACGATCGATTATATATTGAAACATTTTGGACGTGAACTTAAGGAAAAAGATAAGCCATCTAAATCACTTGCTCCTGCTGGGATGACCTTTGGAGAAAAAAAGACATATACAGAAGAAGATCTTCCTGATGCTGAAAAACGTCAGACGTTCTTAGGTATGGTTGGCACATTAGAAGACCATGAGAAGCGAAATTTAATCAAAGAAGTGTTAGCTCCTATGGGTCATAATCTTATGGTCACTCCTAAAGAAGTCGATGTTTTTATCGAAGATATGGCGAATGTTATTTCTGGAGGACTAAACAGTGCTCTTCATAGTGAAGTCGACCAAAATAATAGTGGCATGTATACGCACTAAGTCATAAAGACTAACGATTTGCATACGAATAATGAATAGGACAGGCATTTAAACGAAAGGGGTGTGGCTATGGTAGCCTTTTTTCTAAAGTGCTTTCTGCTGATCTCTTTGTTGTTGTTCGGTGTATTACTTGGAATGGAACAAGCTTCAAAAAATATGAATACAATGCAAGGAAGCGATGAGACAGGTGCGTTTCAGCTGACGAAAGCATCAGAAGGGGTGGAAGCTGAGATCCTTGGGACTTCCATCACCAATGAAGATTTAGAAGAAAAGCAAAAGATCCTTGAAAATGCCAATGAGTTTAATGTATTGGGTGATTTGGGGACGAAGATCAGTGGCGTGATTTCCTCTATGATTCAAACAGTGCTCACTTTTATACTGACACTTATTACTGAGGTTCTTTCTCTTTTTAAATAAAAGCCGCAGAAGCGGCTTGTTTTTTTTTGAGAAAGTGCTCATTAGGATTGCTAATTGATTATGGACAGCGGTATTGCTATAATCTATACTAGCGCAGTTTCGCCTTTAGGAGTGATTATAGATGAACCGTGAACAGAAATTAGAAAGACAGTCGAGGATTCGTAACTTTTCCATCATTGCACACATTGACCATGGAAAATCAACGTTAGCCGATCGAATATTAGAAAAAACCGGCGCCCTCACTGCACGAGAAATGAAAGACCAAACGCTCGATGCAATGGATTTGGAACGTGAAAGAGGAATTACAATTAAACTGAATTCCGTTCAGCTAACTTATACAGCGAAAGATGGAGAAGAGTATATCTTTCATCTAATAGACACACCTGGGCACGTAGACTTCACATATGAAGTTTCAAGAAGTCTTGCAGCTTGTGAAGGTGCATTGTTGATTATCGACGCAGCGCAAGGCATCGAAGCCCAAACGCTTGCGAATGTGTACCTTGCGTTAGACAACGATCTCGAAATTTTACCTGTGATCAATAAGATCGATTTACCGAGTGCAGAGCCTGAGCGTGTTGCTCAAGAGGTTGAAGATGTAATTGGTCTCGATACTTCTGACGCGGTATTAGCTTCAGCTAAAAATGGCATTGGAATTGAAGAAATTTTAGAGCAAGTTGTTGAGAAGGTTCCTGCGCCTCAAGGCGATCCGGAAGGACCCCTTCAAGCACTGATCTTTGATTCGCTTTATGATCCATATCGTGGTGTAATTGCTTACATACGAATTACAGAAGGTTCCGTTAAGATCGGCGAAAAAATTCGCATGATGGCTACTGGAAAAGAGTTTGAGGTTACTGAGCTAGGCGTATTTACCCCAAAACCACAGTCAAAGGATGAGCTAACAGTTGGAGATGTAGGTTTCCTTACCGCAGCGATTAAAAATGTTGGAGACTCTCGCGTAGGTGATACGATTACATCCGTAAAGAACCCTGCTGACAAACCACTACCAGGGTATCGCCGTATGAATCCGATGGTATACTGTGGACTTTATCCTGTAGATTCTGCTGAATATAACGATTTAAGAGAGGCGCTGGAACGTCTAGAGTTAAACGATTCTTCTCTTCAATATGAAGCAGAAACGTCTCAAGCCCTAGGGTTTGGCTTCCGTTGCGGATTCTTAGGTCTGTTGCATATGGAGATCATCCAGGAACGTATTGAGCGTGAATTTAACATCGACCTCATCACTACAGCACCAAGTGTTATCTATCAAGTTAAGTTGACTGATGGTGAAGAGAAGATTATCGATAATCCAGCTTTGATGCCTGACGCTCAATCGATCACTGAAGTTCAAGAGCCGTTTGTAAAGGCTACGATCATGGCGCCTAACGATTACGTTGGTGCAATTATGGAACTATGTCAGGGTAAACGCGGGGAATTCATCGACATGCAGTACCTTGACGAGACTCGGGTGAACATCGTTTATCACATTCCACTTTCTGAAATCGTATATGATTTCTTTGATCAATTAAAATCAAGTACAAAAGGGTACGCTTCGTTCGATTACGAGATGATCGGTTATAAGCCATCTAACCTCGTTAAGATGGATATTTTGCTTAATGGAGAAAGTATTGATGCGCTTTCCATCATCGTCCATAGAGATTTCGCTTACGAACGTGGTAAAGATATTACTGAAACCCTAAAAGACTTGATACCTAGACAGCAGTTTGAAGTGCCTGTTCAAGCGACGATCGGACAGAAAGTTATTGCTCGCTCAACCATTAAAGCAATTAGAAAGAATGTGTTAGCTAAATGTTACGGGGGAGACATCTCTCGAAAGCGTAAATTGCTTGAGAAACAAAAAGAAGGTAAAAAACGAATGAAGACGGTCGGTAAAGTCGAAGTTCCACAAGAAGCCTTCATGGCAGTTCTTCGTCAAGATAATACTAAGAAGAACTAACACTTTCTATTTGAAGAAGAACTGTTATTTTTATAGTATGGGTTAAGGAGACCGCAGAATTTTCTGCGGTCTTTAGATTATGATTAGAAAGCAGTGATTAAAATGGTCAACGCTGTTTATTTACACATTCCATTTTGTGATTATATATGTCATTATTGTGATTTTAATAAAGTGTTTATGCAGGGGCAGCCTGTCGTAGAGTATCTTGACCACATGGATATCGAGATGGAAAGAACACTCAATCGATTTCCTACATCTTCTATCAGTACTATTTTCGTTGGGGGAGGTACCCCTACCGCCCTAAACGATCAGCAGCTAGAACAATTTCTGCACTCAGTTACTAGCAGATTCCAGCCATACGTAGTAGAAGGGTTAGAGTTTACCATGGAAGCGAATCCAGGTAGCGTTACACCACGTAAATTAGAAATCATGAAAAGGTACGGTGTGAACAGGCTTAGTATTGGGGCGCAGGCGTTTCAGGATTCTTTATTAAAACGTCTTGGAAGAGGTCATAATGTAGAGGAGATCGGTGAGATCGTAACGATGGCCAAGCATGCAGGGTTTGAGAACCTCTCTCTAGATCTAATGTTTGGGCTACCAGAACAAACACTAGAGCAATTATCAAGTTCGATTGATGAAGCGGTCAAACTTGGGATCACTCATATTTCTTCTTATTCGCTTCAAGTTGAGAAGAAGACCGTGTTTTATAATCAATGGAGAAAAGGCGAACTACCTCTACCGACTGAAGAAACTGAAGCTGAGATGTATGCTGAGCTAATTCGACGTTTAGAAGAAAAAGGATTCAACCAATATGAAATAAGCAATTTCGCGTTACCTGGTTATGAAAGTCAACATAACATCACGTACTGGAAGAACAATGAATATTACGGAATCGGTGCTGGAGCCCATAGTTATGTTGATGGGGTGAGACGTGCGAACGCAGGTCCTCTGAAACAATATATGACTAAGATCGATGAACATGGTTTCCCTTATATGGATGAAAATGAACTTACAAAGGGCGAAATGATGGAAGAAGAGATGTTCATGGGTCTTCGCATGAGAGAGGGCGTATCAAAACAAACGTTTGAGATAAAATACAACCAGTCCATCGAATCCGTTTTTGGTGAGCAGCTAACAAATCTAATCGACAAGGAATTGCTAAAGGATACAGGAAGTCATATCGCTTTAACAGAACGAGGGTTTTTCCTAGGAAATGAAGTATTTCAGGAATTTCTTGCAGTGTAACCGTTCCGTATTAGTCAAATATGGAACGCTCCACGTTTGAAAAGCGGGGTTTTAAAGCATCTCTCACAACACGTAACGTAATCATTGACAACTAAAATAATTTTCTGTTACCTTATTATTAGATTTAGCACTCGAGGAAATAGAGTGCTAACAGAGGTGATGAGAGGATGTTAACTGAACGTCAACTGTTTATTTTACAGATTTTGATCGAGGATTACATTCGCACTGCTGAAGCTGTAGGATCACGCACGCTCTCAAAGCGAAAAGAAGTAACGTTTAGTTCAGCTACTATTCGTAATGAGCTTGCAGATTTAGAAGACATGGGGTTTATTGAGAAAACCCACAGTTCTTCAGGTCGAGTTCCTTCAGAGAAAGGCTATCGCTTCTATGTAGACAATCTTCTATCACCGCCAGTCTTATCTAACAGTGATGTGAAAGATATTCACTCACTTTTTGCAGAAAAAATGGTCGAAGTTGAGAAAGTTATCCAGCAATCTGCTAAGATCCTTTCTGAACTAACACAGTATACATCGATTATTCTTGGTCCTGAGGTTTTTGAAACAAAGCTTCGCCAGGTGCAAATCATACCACTCTCGAAAGAGACGGCCGTCGTAATTCTGGTAGCTGACAGTGGTCACGTGGAGAATCAAACCATTAAGATTCCACCATCTGTAAGCATGTCTGATATCGAAAAGGTCGTTAACATTATGAATGAGCGTCTCAAGGACGTTCCATTAGTATCACTTAAATCGACCATGATGCAAGAGATGGCTACAGTCTTGAAAAAACACATAGAAAACTATAATCAAGTGAATACGATGCTTGATAATCTTTTTCTCTATACCAATGCAGAAAAAGTGTACTACGGTGGTAAGACGAACATTCTAGCTCAACCCGAATTCAAAGATGTTGAGAAAGTAAGACTATTATTAAACACCTTTGAGCAGGATGATTTGATGTACAACATCCTTCGTCCTGAGAAGAAAGGGATCGAAGTTAGAATCGGTCAGGAGAATGATCTTGAGGCGATGCAGGAATGTAGTATCGTGACAGCAGACTACTTTATCGAAGGGAAACGTATGGGGTCTCTCGCTTTGCTTGGACCAACGAGAATGGAATATCACCGTTCGATGAGTCTTTTAGGCTTTCTTGCGAATGACCTTACGAGTACATTGACTGAGCGATATCGAAGTTTCAAACACTGGTAATTTGGTAATAGTGAAAAAGGTGGGAGATCGATATCTTCCATCTATTTCTATGAATATACATGTAGATTACGTTGGGGAGGTGAAATTCGTGGAAAAGCAGAACAGTCATCATGAGGAAGAGATAGTAACTGAAGAAGCTGAAAATCTTGAACAAGAAGTTGAAGAAAATGAGGAATCTGAGGTTGTCGAACCTGAAATGAATGAGGAATCAGAGCTTGAAAGCTTGCAGAAGCAAGTTGATGAGCTTGAAAATAAATATTTGCGTACACAGGCGGAGTATGATAATTTCCGTCGTAGAACGCGTGAAGAGCGCAGTGCTGATGCGAAATATCGTTCTCAAAAACTTGCTGAAGAACTTCTACCAGCAATCGATAATTTTGAGCGAGCGCTTGCTGTTCAAAGCGATCATGAAGAAGTGAATTCTCTACTAACTGGCATGGAGATGGTCTATCGTCAGCTAAAAGATGCCCTTGAAAAAGAAGGTATTGAGGAAGTTGGAGCACAAGGGGAAGAATTTAACCCTCACCTGCATCAGGCGGTTATGCAAGTTGAATCAGATGAGTATGATTCAGATGTCATTGTAGAAGTATTGCAAAAAGGGTACAAGTTGAACGAGCGTGTCCTTAGACCAGCAATGGTAAAAGTAAGCTCATAATTACATATGAAGATATAGGAGGTAGAAACAATGAGTAAGATTATTGGTATTGATCTTGGTACAACAAACTCTTGTATTGCTGTTATGGAAGGCGGCGAAGCAACGGTAATTCCTAACCCAGAAGGTAACCGTACAACACCTTCAGTAGTAGCATTCAAAGATGATGAAAGACTAGTGGGTGAGGTTGCAAAACGTCAAGCGATCACGAACCCAAACACAATTCAGTCAATCAAACGTCATATGGGTACAGACTACAAAGTAGATGTAGAAGGTAAGTCTTATTCTCCACAGGAGATTTCAGCAATTATTCTTCAAAAGCTTAAGTCTTACGCAGAAGACTATCTTGGCGAAGGCGTAGAAAAAGCTGTCATCACAGTACCTGCATACTTTAACGATGCTGAACGTCAAGCAACAAAAGATGCTGGTAAAGTTGCTGGTCTAGAAGTTGAGCGTATTGTGAACGAGCCAACGGCTGCAGCGCTTGCTTATGGGCTAGATAAAGAAGACGAAGATCAAACTATCCTTGTCTTTGACCTTGGTGGTGGTACGTTCGACGTATCTATCCTTGAATTAGGCGGAGGCGTATTCGAAGTTAAATCAACAGCTGGTGACAACCGTCTAGGTGGAGATGACTTTGACCAAGTGATCATCGATCACCTTGTTGCTGAATTCAAGAAAGAGAACGGTGTAGATCTTTCTCAAGATAAGATGGCACTTCAGCGTTTGAAAGATGCTGCTGAGAAAGCGAAGAAAGACCTTTCTGGAGTAGCTCAAACTCAAATTTCACTACCATTTATCACGGCTGATGCTTCTGGTCCAAAACACCTTGAGCTTAACTTGACTCGTGCTAAATTCGAAGAACTTTCTGCAAACCTTGTAGAACGTACAATGGGACCTACTCGTCAGGCTCTTAAAGATGCTGGTATGTCACCTTCTGAAATTGACAAGGTTATCCTTGTAGGTGGTTCTACTCGAATTCCTGCAGTACAAGATGCGATCAAGAAAGAAACTGGTCAAGATCCACATAAAGGCGTTAACCCTGATGAAGTAGTTGCACTTGGTGCAGCAATCCAGGCTGGTGTTATCGCTGGTGATGTGAAGGACGTTGTTCTTCTAGACGTAACGCCACTTTCACTTGGTATCGAAACGATGGGCGGCGTATTTACGAAGCTTATCGAGCGTAATACAACGATTCCAACAAGTAAGTCACAAACGTTCTCAACTGCTGCTGATAACCAGCCTTCAGTAGACATCCATGTTCTACAAGGTGAGCGTGAAATGGCTCAATATAACAAGACTCTCGGTCGCTTCCAGTTGACGGACATTCCTCCAGCACCAAGAGGAACTCCTCAGATCGAAGTATCATTCGATATCGACAAGAACGGTATCGTGAACGTTCGTGCGAAGGACCTAGGCACAAACAAAGAGCAATCCATCACGATTAAATCATCAAGCGGTCTTTCTGATGATGAGATCGAAAACATGGTAAAAGATGCTGAAGCGAACGCTGAAGAAGATAAGAAGCGTCGTGAAGAAGTTGAAACTCGTAACGAAGCTGATCAGCTAGTATTCACAACTGAGAAAACTCTAAAAGACCTTGAAGGTCAAGTAGAGGAAGAAGAAGTGAACAAAGCTAATGAAGCAAAAGATAAAGTCAAAGCAGCTCTAGAGAATGATGACATTGAAGCGATTCGTTCAGCGAAAGATGAACTTCAAGAAGTTGTTCAAGCTCTAACGACTAAGATGTATGAGCAAGCAGCTCAAGCTCAACAGGCTCAGCAAGCCGAAGGCGCTGGTTCTGAAGCAAAGCAAGATGACAACGTCGTTGATGCTGAATACGAAGAAGTAAATGAAGACGATAAAAAGTAATAAATAAGATAAAGAAAAAGTCAAAGTCAAGCGTATCTCGGCTTTGACTTTTTTCTTAGTGTAAGCATGTTCTTAATAATAGATGGCAATTAGGTCCATTCTATCTTTCGTTTAAGATGACGTGGTCAGCCTACGGGTCTTGCAATATAGTATTGCGGTTCGTAATAAATCAATGGTAAGATAAAGGTTATGTGAAGAGAATCGGGAGTGGATACGATGAGTAAACGAGACTATTATGAGGTGCTTGGCGTAAGCAAAGATGCCTCAGAAGCTGAGATGAAAAAAGCTTATCGAAAGCTTGCTAAACAATACCACCCGGATATCAACCAGGAACCGGGGGCAGATGAAAAGTTCAAGGAAATAACTGAAGCATACGAAGTGCTGAAGGATCCACAGAAAAAGGCGCAATATGATCAGTTTGGTCATACTGATCCTAACCAAGGATTTGGTGGCGCAGGTGGCGACTTTGGTGGCTTCGGCGATATTTTCGATATGTTCTTTGGCGGTGGAGGTCGAAGGAATCCAAACGCGCCTAGACAAGGTGCTGATCTTCAATACGCGATGACACTTACTTTTGAAGAAGCGGCTTTCGGAAAAGAAACAGATATTTATATTCCGAAAGAAGAAGATTGTTCGACATGTGACGGATCAGGAGCGAAGCCTGGAACAACACCGGAAACGTGCCACCATTGTGGAGGAAATGGACAGCTTAACGTTGAGCAGAACACACCGTTTGGTCGTGTTGTGAACCGAAGAGTATGTCATCACTGTGAAGGTACAGGCAAGCTGATTAAAGACAAATGTAAAACGTGCCGCGGAAAAGGTAAAGTTGAAGTTAAGAAGAAGATTCATGTAAAGATGCCTGCTGGAATCGATGAAGGGCAACAGATTCGAATCACAGGAAAAGGTGAAGAGGGCGTAAACGGAGGACCTCCAGGAGATCTTTTCGTTGTCGTCTATGTTAAGCCTCATGAGTTTTATGAGAGAAATGGAGACGACGTGCATTGTGAAATGCCGATTACATTTGCTCAAGCTGGACTTGGGGATGAAATCGAAGTTCCAACATTGCATGGTAAGGTCATGCTAAAAGTTCCTGCTGGAACGCAAAGCGGCACGAACTTCAGGTTGAAGGGCAAAGGTATACAAAATGTACGTGGTTACGGTCAAGGTGATCAGCACGTGAAGATCCAAGTTGTAACTCCGAAACATTTAACTGATCGCCAAAAAGAACTTTTACGAGAATTTGGTGAGATATCTGGGCAAGTACCTGAGGAACAGCACGAGAATTTTTTCGCTAAAGTGAAAAAAGCGTTTAAAGGGGATTAACAAAGGAGAAAGCTGGTAACAGGAAGCAGGTCTAATGATTAGACCTGCCTGTTTCCTTTCCGAGAAAAAAGGATCCAAAGAGGAGTGGAAATGAATGAAATGGTCTGAGATTAGCATTCATACAACAAATGAAGCGATAGAAGCAGTATCGAATATATTGCATGAAGCCGGTGCAAGTGGGGTGGTTATAGAAGACCCTATGGACCTTGTTAAAGTTTGGGATACCTCGTTCGGAGAAGTCTACCAGCTTAATCCAGATGATTACCCTGAAGAAGGGGTTGTTCTTAAAGCATACTTACCTGTGAATAGTTTTCTTGGTGAAACCGTTGAACAAATAAAGGAAGCGATCAATGGGTTGCTTGTGTATGATATCGACCTTGGACGAAACACAGTTCAGATTAGTGAAGTGAATGAAGAAGAATGGGCAACAGCTTGGAAGAAGTACTATAAACCAGTCAAAATATCTGAACGAATAACCATCACTCCAACTTGGGAAGAGTACACGCCAGTTAATACCGATGAGATCATTATTGAACTTGACCCAGGAATGGCTTTTGGAACAGGAACTCACCCGACGACCGTTATGTGTGTTCAAGCGCTTGAAAGGATTATTGAACCTGGTCAAAAGGTGATCGATGTTGGAACGGGCTCTGGAGTATTAAGTATTGCCGCTGCAAGCCTCGGAGCTGAAACTGTTGAGGCGTTAGACCTTGATGATATCGCTGTTAAGAGTGCGTACTTGAACGCAAAACTTAATAAAATTCATAATAAGATTGACGTCAGACAGAACAACTTACTTGATAATGTAGAGGATACGTATGACGTGGTCGTTGCAAACCTTCTATCGGAAATCATAGTGCGTTTTACTGATGATGTAGCGAGAGTACTTAAGCCTGGTGGAGCGTTCATTACTTCAGGTATTATTACCGCGAAAAAGCAAGAAGTTAAGCAGTCGATCATTGAACAAGGTCTTGTAATAGAGGAAACTCTCCAAATGGAAGACTGGGTCGCTTTCATAGCTAGAAAGCCCGTTGAGTAGGGAATTCAATGCAAAGATATTTCATTCCCGATGCTACCATCAATGAAGAGGCGATTAAGATTGACGGTGAAGATGTAAAGCATATAGCTAAAGTGATGAGGATGGAGGCGGGCGATGAAATCATCGTTTGTTCTTCTTCTGGCCAATCAGCTGTATGCCAATTAACAAGTGTTGACCAAGGACAGGTGATGGCGAAGCCTGTTCGATGGTTAGATGAAGACAAGCGTCTGCCGCTATGTGTGACCATCGTTCAAGGTTTACCAAAAGGGGATAAATTGGAGTTGGTCATCCAAAAAGGCACAGAGCTTGGAGCAGATCAGTTTGTTCCTTTTAAAGCAGAGCGTTCTATTGTAAAATGGGATAAGCAAAAAAGCGACAAAAAGCTACAAAGGTTAAATAAGATTGCAAAAGAAGCCGCAGAACAATCTCATCGAACGACGATTCCCGCAATCGATGAGCCTTGCACGCTCTCACAGCTTATCGAATTAAGCGAGTCTTATGACCATAAGATCATTGCTTTTGAAGAAGAAGCAAAAGCTGGAGAATCTTCAAAGCTTGCTCAAACGCTTCAACAAGCGAATGAGAATGACCGTTTCCTAGTTGTATTTGGTCCTGAGGGTGGTCTCTCAGACAATGAAGTAAGAAAACTTGAAGAGTCAGGTTTCACTTCCTGTGGTCTGGGTCCACGAATTTTGCGAACTGAGACGGCTGCTTTATATGTACTTGCAGCGATCTCATATCATTTTGAATTAATGAGGTGATCCTATGCCTTCAGTTGCTTTCCATACATTAGGTTGTAAAGTGAATCATTATGAAACGGAAGCGATATGGCAGTTATTTAAAGAACAAGACTATGAAAGAGTCGAGTTCGATCATGCTTCGGACGTATATGTTATCAATACGTGTACGGTTACGAATACTGGTGACAAGAAGAGTCGCCAGGTTATTAGGCGTGCGATCAGAAAGAACCCAGATGCAGTCATCTGTGTTACGGGCTGCTACGCACAAACGTCCCCTGCAGAAATAATGGCGATACCAGGGGTAGACGTTGTAGTTGGTACACAAGACAGAGTTAAAATGCTCGATTATATCGAACAATATAAACGAGAAAGAGAGCCTGTAAACGGCGTAAGCAATATTATGAAGGCTCGAGTATATGAAGAACTAGAGGTACCCGCCTTTACTGACAGGACTCGTGCGTCCCTGAAGATTCAAGAAGGTTGTAATAACTTCTGTACGTTCTGTATCATTCCATGGGCTAGAGGTCTCCTACGCTCTAGAGAACCAGAAGCAGTTATTGAACAGGCGCAACAGCTTGTTCAGGCTGGATATAAGGAGATTGTTCTTACAGGCATTCACACAGCAGGATATGGAGAAGACCTGAAAGATTACAATTTTGCTCAACTTTTACGTGATTTGGACGCAAAAGTTGATGGTTTGAAGCGTATTAGGATTTCTTCAATCGAAGCGAGCCAGGTTACTGATGAAGTAATTGAGGTATTGAATGCTTCGGACAAAGTAGTTCCACACCTTCATATTCCACTTCAGTCTGGATCGAATACGGTTCTTCAAAGAATGAGAAGAAAATATACGATGGAAATGTTTGGAGAACGTCTTGTGCGTTTGAAAAAGGCTCTACCTGGACTCGCGATTACGTCTGATGTAATCGTTGGCTTCCCTGGTGAAACTGACGAAGAGTTCAAGGAAACATATGACTTTATTTCAAAACACAAATTCTCAGAACTACACGTTTTCCCATTTTCTAAACGTACAGGAACACCTGCTGCAAGAATGGACGATCAGGTTGATGAAGACGTGAAGAATAAACGCGTTCATCAATTGATTGAGCTTTCGAATCAGCTTGCAAAAGAGTATGCTTCACAATATGAAGGTGAAGTACTGGAAGTAATTCCCGAAGAAAAATTCAAAGATTCACCTGAATCTAACTTATATGTAGGGTATACTGCTAACTATATGAAGGTAATTGTTGAAGCTTCTGAAGAAATGATCGGTAAGATTGTTAAAGTAAAGATCACGAAAGCTGGATACCCTTATAACGAAGGACAGTTTGTTAGAGTGATGAACGAAGAGGAACCAGCTTCAGCTGTTGCATCATTATAAATTTAGGAACTGCCGAACTCCTTAAGTTTCGGCATACATAAGATTTGGAAGGATGATATGAAATGAACCAAGAACTAGCAAACATGATCGATCACACTGCACTTAAACCTGATACTACTCGTGAGCAAGTAGAAAAGCTTTGTAAAGAAGCAAGAGAGTTTAATTTTGCATCTGTATGTGTAAACCCTACATGGATTACATTAGCAGCTGATATGCTTAAAGGTGCAGAAGCGAAAGTATGTACAGTAATCGGTTTCCCACTTGGAGCTACGACTACTGAAACAAAAGCATTTGAAACGAAAGATGCAATCGAAAAAGGTGCAACTGAAGTGGATATGGTAATCAATATCGCTGAGTTAAAAGCGGGTAACGATGACTATATCGTTAACGACATCAATGCCGTTGTAGAAGCAGCAAAAGGCAAAGCACTCGTAAAAGTTATCATTGAAACGTGCCTTCTAACTGACGAAGAGAAAAAGCGTGCTTGTGAACTAGCTGTTAAAGCTGGTACAGATTACGTGAAAACTTCTACTGGATTCTCTACTGGTGGTGCAACTCCTGAAGATATTAAGCTTATGAGAGAAACTGTTGGACCTGAAATCGGCGTTAAAGCTTCAGGTGGCGTTCGTGACCTTGCAGGAGCTCAAGCAATGATTGATGCTGGTGCTACTCGTATCGGTGCTAGCGCAGGAGTAAAAATCGTACAAGGCGAAACTGCTGACACAGATTATTAAGAGTAACTAAAAACCAACCCCTAGGGGTTGGTTTTTTATATTGCCTTTCCGCCATGTAGGCGTTCGATCATAGTAGCAAGTATGCCGGCTAAAGGTAAGAATAGTAGGGATGAAAACACATTGAAAATGATTGAGACGTGAGCGAGTTGCACATCTGGTAATGTGGTAACGTATTCCACCATTCTACTGAACACGTCGATTAAAGGATAAAACAACAATACACCAAGAACATTGATCCAAATGTGTGCATATGCTGATAATTTTGCTTCTTTCGAACTGCCGATACTTGCGAGCCATGCAGTTACACATGTGCCGATGTTAGCTCCATATAGAATAGCGATTGCAGAAGGAAGTGTAAGCAGGTCTTGATTGATGAAGCTCATCGTGATTCCAGTCGTAGCTGAGCTAGATTGAATAAGTGCGGTAAGGATCGTTCCAATTCCTATCCCGTAGAGTAAACTCGTGTTCGTTTCGTTAATAATGTGATCGAAAAAAGATAATGATGATAGCGGAATGGACATTGCTTCAAGCCCGTGCATCGAGACAAAGATACATCCTAGTCCAAACAAAACTGTTCCGATACTAAAAAGGATTTGTTTTCTAATCTGTAAGAAGATGAAGCCTACGATCAATAAAGGTATCGTAAACTGATCAGGATTCAACGTCATGAGTTCTGCTGTAATCGTAGTACCGATGTTAGCACCGAGAATAATACCGATTGATTGTCTAAATGTTAACAGCTTTGTGGCGATCAGCCCTACAGTTATAACCATGACAGCTGAGCTGCTCTGGATGAGGGCAGTCACAAGCATCCCCATGATAAGACCTCGAAAAGGAGTTGCAGTCATCGAGGTTAACAATCTCTCAACCTTAGCTTGAGAGAACGTTTGGAGGCCGATGCGAAGAATCGCCATACCAAATAGAAAGATACTGATAAATACGATAAACGATGCCACGTAGGGACTCATATCCCGCCATCTCCTCTCCATAAAAAGTGTATGGACAGGACCGGAAACACATGCTTGTTTTTTATCAACATAAAAAATCAATTAAAGAAATGTTGATAAACCTTTCGGCATGTATTATAATTGCAGGTGACATGTCTTTGTTAGAAAGTCATGTGTTATGATTGTGTATGTTTTGGAGGGAGGGATAGAGATGGCGGAAACTCGCGTGCGTAAGAACGAGTCGATCGATGATGCTCTGCGTCGCTTCAAGAGAACGGTTTCTAAAGAAGGCACTTTGGCTGAAGTTAAGAAGCGCAAGCACTATGAAAAGCCAAGTGTAAAGCGTAAAAAGAAATCTGAGGCAGCAAGGAAAAAGCGTAAGTTCTAAGAGAGGGTGTTAGGTCAGTGAGTCTAAATGACCGTTTAACAGCAGATATGAAAGTAGCGATGAAGAACAAGGAAAAGCAGAAACTATCTGTTATTCGTATGGTGAAATCTTCACTTCAGAATGAGTCCATTAAATTGGGTCATGACCTGACGGAAGAAGAAGAACTTACCGTTCTCACTCGCGAAGTTAAGCAACGCAAAGACTCCCTCCAAGAATTTGACAAAGCTGGTCGAAGTGATCTTGTGCAGAATCTCGATGAAGAGCTGTCGATTTTAACTGCCTACCTGCCGAAACAATTGTCTGAAGAGGAAGTTGAAACACTAGTTCAGCAAGTGATTGCAGAGACTGGTGCTACTTCCAAACAGGAAATGGGTAAGGTAATGGGTGCGCTTATGCCTAAAGTAAAAGGCAAAGCGGACGGCGGACTTGTAAATCGCCTTGTACAAAAGAACTTATCATAAATATGATCAAGCTAAATCACGCCCTGTGTAAGCAGGGCGTGTTTTTATGTATTGTGTCACAATTCTTGCTAGCTTTTCCGTATTCAATTTGTCATACTTATAGTAAATTACATACATTTTTGAAACCTGTTTGTGAGTTGATCCGTATATATAGAAAGCTTGAAAGGAGGGATCGACATCAAAAATGACGCCATCAAGCTAATGGGAATCGTGGCAGTCTTAATGGCTATTGGATTCTCGTTCTTTGGACAAAGTGCAAACGGGCAGGGAGAAGGACAGGTTGTTTATTTCATACCTGTTGAGCAGAAAGTTGAACGTGGTCTAGAGGCATTTTTGAAGCGATCGATCGAGGATGCTGAAGAAGCTGGGGCAGACCATATTGTTCTCGAAATAGATACGCCTGGTGGAGCTGTAAACGCTGCGGATAATATTGGTGAAATCATCAAAGCAACAGAGGTACCCATCACTGCGTATATCTCTGACAGAGCTTTATCTGCTGGTGCTTACATTGCTCTTAATACAGATCAAATCATAATGGAGCCAGGTGCATTGATGGGTTCAGCGGCTATAATCGATCAATCAGGTAATACTGCTGGTAAGAAAGCTGAGTCGTTTTGGCATGCAGCGATGAAATCAGCTGCTGAATTAAACGATCGTGATCCAAAAATCGCGCTTGCAATGGCTGATCCAGACGTTGATCTACCTAAATACAACGCACCAAAAGGGGAATTATTGACCCTTAATGATGTGGAAGCTGCCGAAGTAGGGTATTCGGAAGGTACTGTTGAGGACAGGACAGAGTTAGTCCAAATACTTAATCTTTCTGATGCAAAAATAATGGACGCTGAAGTCAGCATAGCTGAAAAGATAGCTAGGTTTGTTACAAACCCAATCATAATACCCATCTTACTTTCTATCGGAAGTTTAGGGCTTGTATTGGAGCTTTATTCTCCAGGGTTTGGAATTCCTGGGTTCATGGGTGCAGGAGCACTATTGCTATTCTTTTTCGGACATATGATAGCTGGTTTTGCAGGATGGGAATCTATTCTGTTATTAATAACTGGTATCGTCCTAATCCTAATAGAAATTTTTATACCGGGCTTTGGTATATTCGGAGTATTAGGCGCATTAGGAATTGTGGGAAGTATCGTGCTTGGCTCAGGTCAGTCATTGCAGTACGTATTGATCGCTGTTCTGTTGGCAGTTGCAATAACAATCGGTGGCTCATACCTCTTTATCAAATTATTTGGCTATCGAGGCTTTTTCAAAAAGATTGTACTATCTGATTCTACTAAGTCAGAGCAAGGGTATGTATCGAACGTCACTCGAAATGAGCTGATTGGAAATGAAGGTATTACGGTGACACCATTAAGACCCGCAGGTATAGCGGATTTTGGTAATGAACGATTGGACGTCGTTACAGAAGGTGATTATATACCAAAAGGAACCACTATCACGATTACGAAAGTCAACGGATCGCGCATTGTTGTTCGAACCGTTAACAAATAAAAAAGAATTACAGGGAGGAAAACAATGGATACAGGTTCATTAGGTTTGATTATTATAGTAGGTCTTGTGATTATTGGTCTAGCGATCTTATTCACATTTGTACCGGTAATGCTATGGATTTCAGCTCTCGCAGCTGGTGTAAGGGTAAGTATCTTTAATCTTGTAGGAATGAGACTGAGACGTGTTATTCCGTCACGTGTTATTAACCCTCTTATCAAGGCTGTTAAAGCAGGTCTTGATCTGAGCACGAACCAATTAGAGAGTCATTACTTAGCGGGTGGTAACGTTGACCGAGTTGTAAACGCGTTGATCGCTGCCCACCGTGCTAACATCGAGCTTAGCTTTGAGCGTTGTGCAGCAATTGACCTTGCAGGTCGTGATGTGCTTGATGCTGTTCAAATGAGTGTTAATCCAAAAGTTATCGAAACGCCGTTTATCGCTGGTGTTGCAATGGATGGAATCGAAGTAAAAGCGAAAGCAAGAATTACAGTACGTGCAAACATCGACCGCCTAGTGGGTGGTGCAGGTGAAGAAACAGTTATTGCGCGTGTTGGTGAAGGGATCGTAAGTACAATCGGTTCTTCTCACGATCATAAGAAGGTACTAGAAAACCCAGATATGATTTCTCAAACCGTATTATCAAAAGGTTTGGATGCAGGAACAGCATTCGAGATTTTGTCCATCGATATTGCAGATATCGATATCGGTAAAAACATTGGAGCTGTACTTCAAACTGACCAGGCAGAAGCAGACAAGAATATTGCACAAGCGAAGGCAGAAGAACGCCGCGCGATGGCTGTTGCTCAAGAGCAAGAGATGAGAGCAAGAGTTGAAGAGATGAGAGCGAAAGTTGTTGAAGCTGAAGCTGAAGTACCGATGGCAATGGCAGAGGCACTACGTTCAGGGAATATTGGTGTAATGGATTATATGAACCTAAAAAACATTGAAGCCGATACTGATATGCGAGATATGATTGGAAAATCAGATCAAGAAGAAGATGAGGATGATCGTTAATAATCCTCTCAACAGATGGAGGTGACGATGTTGGAGGGTATTATTGAATTACTGTTAAATAACATCGTTTTCGTAATTATTGCAATCGGGGGGATCTTAAGTTTCTTCAAACGAATGGGCTCAGAAGAAGACGAAACGAAGCCCCCTGCTGGTCCTAGAAGAAACGTAGGGCCAAAACAAGAGTATCCCTATTCATATGAGGACAACTCTTCAGAGCAGAGCTTTGATCTAAAACCAGAGCAGTATGATGCTTATGAAGAGGCTCTAGAACGTATCTCTTCTAGAGAAAATACGTCTGATGAACTTAAGGTATACAAGCCAAAGTCTTCGAAGCACCGTGAGTTTGGTGGAATTTCTATCAAGAAGAAGGATGTGAAGAAAGGGGTCATCTGGGCAGAAATCCTCGGAGCTCCTAGGTCAAGAAAACCGCACCCTTCAATGATGAAGATGAAGAATTCCAGAAGATAATAAGAATATGTCATTCTTGTTAGTAAGCCGTCGAGAAAATCTCGACGGCTTTTTTGTATGTAAAATGGTTAAGAGTTACTTTGATGAAAAAGTGATAGTTTGGCTTTGATTATCATAAAGATGAGATGAAAGGGGGAGTATCCATGGCAAAGTGGAGGCATGGCTTAAAAGGATGGTTAACGAGTAGATTAAAGCTTCCGGCAGATGCAGTCATGGACTTACCGCGTATCACCATGGTGGGACAGCTTCATATTTACATAGAAAACCACCAGGGCGTGTTGAAATTTTCTAATGAAGAAGTGCGACTCCTCCTAAAACAGGGTCAGTTGTTGATCAGAGGAAAAGACTTCATGCTAAAAACCATTCTCCCAGAGGAAATTTTGCTTGAGGGAAAAATTGAACACGTTTCCTACCTTGAGAGACCTGAAGACGTTTAGGGGCTTTCAAGACCCGGACTGAATACAGGGGGTCAATGATGAAAGAATATATTCGAGAACTCTTTTCAGGATACGTTCGGATTAAAGTCGTGGGAAGTTATACCGAATTATTCATTAACCGATGTATCGAATATGGCATTCCCATCTGGAATATCAAACGCTTAGATGAACAAACAATCGTATTATCCTTATATATTTCTGATATTAGGAGGATAAGACCACATTTAAAAAGGACGAGATGTAAGGTTAGAATTCATGAGCGAAAAGGATTTCCGTTTATAGTTCAAAGAATCGTTACATCTAGAGGGTTTCTTGCTGGAGTAATCGGTTCTATCTTATTGATTTTAATTTTATCCAATATGGTCTGGGCAATCTCCGTTAACGGTGCTTCACCTGAAGTAGAGCACAAGCTTAGAAAAGCTGCATATGAACTTGGCATAAAAAAAGGAAAGTTCATTTTCCAACTTCCTACCAACCAGGAAATCCAGCAGGAGCTCTCAGAAAGTTTGAAAGAAGTGACATGGATCGGAGTTAAACGGAATGGAACTTCTTATCATTTTCAGGTTGTGCAGAAACAACTTCCTGAAAAAGAGCCTGCCGCAAATCCTAGGCATATCGTTGCAAAAAAGAAAGCTGTGATTACGAAGATGTACGTTGAAGAGGGTCAAGCTAAAGTGAAGGAAAATGCTTATGTAAAACCAGGTCAGTTATTAATCTCAGGGTTTATTGGGAAAGAAGACAAAAGTCAACTCGTTCCTGCTACAGGAAAAGTCTACGGTAGAACATGGTACGTTTCATCTGTTGATATTCCACTGAATTCTTCATTTTTGACGCACACGGGTGAGAGCAAGACGAATTATTCTTTACGTATTTATGGGTTCAATATTCCCATTTGGGGATTTAAAGCACCCGATTTTAAGCATTACGAAGTGAATGAGCGTGAAACAAACTTTCGCTTTCTTAAATGGCAATTGCCAATATCGATCTCCTACAAGCATATGCTAGAAACGAAAGAGGTAAAGCGAACATATACAAATAAAGAAGCAGTAGAAGCAGCACTGACTGTTGCTCGTGAAGACATTAAGGATAAAACAGCGGAAGATGCTGAAATTAAAACAGAAAAGATTTTGCACGAGAAGGTAGAGAATGGTAAAGTAAACGTAAAGATACACTTTGAAGTGATAGAGGAAATTGGAAAAAATATACCTATTGTTCAAGGAGATTGAGGTCTATTGACAGAACGAGTTGTTGACTTATCATTACAATTAGAAAATTCTAACGAAGCTCAGACTCTATTTGGTCCAGGAGATGAGCATCTCAAAATAATCGAAGAAGCACTAGAGGTTTCACTGGTTACACGTGGTGAAGGGATAACTGTAAAAGGCAGCGAAGAGGCAGTTGATATGGTGAAGGACGTCATGTCCACCCTTCAGTCACTTATTAAGCGAGGAGCTAGCATCTCTGGCAGAGATGTTGTGTATGCATGTCAACTTGTTCAACAAGGCATGATCGATCAGCTCCTTGAGCTTTATCAAGAAGAAATTACTACGAACGCAAAAGGAAAACCTATTAAAGTCAAAACTTTAGGGCAACGTCACTATGTGTCTGCTATGAAGAAAAATGACTTAGTATTTGGAATAGGACCTGCCGGTACAGGGAAAACCTATCTAGCTGTCGTAATGGCGGTAGCAGCATTAAAGTATAATCAAGTAAAGAAGATCGTGTTAACTCGTCCAGCTGTGGAAGCTGGGGAGAGCCTAGGCTTCCTACCGGGTGATTTAAAAGAGAAGGTCGATCCTTATTTACGCCCTTTATATGACGCTTTGCACGATGTGTTAGGAGTCGAACAAACCTCACGCCTAATCGAACGTGGGACGATTGAAATTGCCCCATTAGCATATATGAGAGGTAGAACACTTGATGATAGCTACGTTATTCTAGACGAAGCTCAGAATACTACATCTCAGCAAATGAAAATGTTCTTAACAAGATTAGGGTTCGGTTCTAAGATGGTTATCACAGGTGATATCACACAGATCGACTTACCAAAAGGAAAAGAGTCTGGACTCGCTGCAGCTGAAAAAATATTGAATCGAGTGAAAGATGTTTCGTTCATCTATCTACAGCAAACGGATGTTGTACGTCATCCTCTCGTTCAAAGGATCATCGATGCATACGAACATACCGATAAATAATAATAAACTACCTGAGTTCTACACAAATAGAGCTTGGGTAGTTTTTGTTTTGAAAAGCTGTTAGATGTGCTTATTTTGCCTATTCTCATCCTTTTTGAAGAGAATTCTGATAAAATATTAGAAGGGTATTCGTGTTAAGGTTTAATCTGTGAGGTGAAGCAGTTGATGTTTACGAGGATTAAGAGCTTTATCCAGCATAATCTCCGTCATCTTGAGGGTGGTCAACTAACCAAGTGGTCGTTATATGCTGTTGCTGCGATCGTTATGTACGTAACTATGCTTTCAAATGTAATACCAGAGTCATTAAATGTTTCATTGTATTCAAGAGCGAATCATGATATTGCTTCACCGATTACGATTGAAAATAGAAAAGCAACTGAAGAAGCACGTTCCAAGGCCGCTCAAATCGAAGGTAAATACGTTTATAGAGATGAAGTGCTGCAAGGTCAAGTAGACAATCTCAATGACTTGTTCTCAGGCATCGAGAAGGTAAAGATGACTGAGGAAGGGGATAAAACGGTCACAGAACAACTAACAGAATTAAGAACACTTTTATCATCTTCTATGGCAGAAGATATAAGCAATGACACGCTTAAACCATTATTAGAAGCAGAACGTAATCAAATCAGTTTAATTAAGGAACTTACGCTTTCTGAAGTGATGGAAGTAATGACAGATAAAGTTTCGATCGACAATCTAGAACAAGCACAAAGTGATGTTGAAACAAGCTTATCGTTAACTTCTTTGCCAAAGGATCAAAAACAAGCTATGATAACAGTTGCTCAACAGGCAATCGTTCCTAACTATTTCTTAGACCCTGAATTAACGGAGCAAAGTCGGCAGGAAGCTATTGAATCCGTTCAACCTGTTATGATTCGAGAGGGTCAGATCATCGTTGAGGAAGGTATGATCATCAATAGAGAAGTGATGGACAATCTTAGGCTAGCAGGGCTGTTAGATGACGGTTTCGATCCCATACCATATATCGGTTTAGCATTACTTGTTCTGTTGCTAACAGGCTATTTATATTACTTCGTTCAAGATATTGAAGATCGCGTACGTACAAAAAACACAAATCTATTGATTATTGTACTAGTGTTTTTTAGTACATTGCTCGTATTGAAACTTTCAAGTCTTCTCGGTACGGTCGAGTTTCCTGGTATTACATATATCGTGCCAGCGGCTGTAGGATCTATGCTTATAAAGATGCTGTTCAATGAGCAGATTGCAATCGCTTCCAGCCTTTTGTTCGCTGTATGTGCAGGTGTTTTTTTCAATGGAGAAATCACTGGACCTATGAACGCTTCACTTTCCTTTTATGTACTCATGAGTTCGTTGTCTGGTGTGTTTTTCCTAGGTAGAAGAAACCTCCGCTCGAATATTCTTAAGGCGGGTTTGCTCGTTTCATTGATAAACATTCTATCTGTGGCAATATTATTAATGTTGAAGAATGGTCAATATGGTGGTGTTGAAATCGGGTACCATATGATATTCGCTTTTCTATCCGGGTTTCTATCATCTGTTCTTACATTAGGATTGATGCCATTTTTTGAAGCTGGCTTTCGAATCGTATCAACTACAAGGTTAATTGAGCTATCAAGTCCGAATCATCCTCTTTTAAGAAAAATACTTGTTGAAACGCCAGGAACGTATCATCATAGTGTCATGGTCGCTAATTTATCTGAAGCTGCTTGTGAAGTGATTGGAGCGAACGGGCTTTTAGCTAGAGTAGGAGCGTATTATCACGATATTGGTAAAACGAAGAGACCTCATTTTTTTATTGAGAACCAAATGAACATGGAAAATCCACATGATAAAATTGCTCCGCAGTTGAGTAAAACGATTATAATTTCTCATGCTACCGATGGAGCAGATATGTTAAGGAAACATCGCCTTCCGAAAGAAATCGTGGATATCGCTGAACAACATCATGGTACAAGTTTGTTGAAATATTTTTATTACAAAGCACTCGAGCATACAGACCATGGAATTCCAGAATCAGATTTCCGATACCCAGGTCCTAAAGCACAAACAAAGGAAGCTGCTGTTGTAGGAATCGCAGATTGTATAGAGGCTGCTGTAAGGTCTATGCCGAAGCCAAATCCTGACAAGATCGAGACGCTCGTTAAGAAAATCATCACAGAAAGGCTCGAAGATGGACAATTTGATGAGTGTGATCTTTCACTGAGGGAACTCGATATCGTAGCCAAAACGATACTCGAAACCTTAAACGGCATCTTTCATAGTAGAATCGAGTATCCAACAGAAATAAAAAAGAAGGTGACATCATGAGCTTAGAAATAGAATTTTTTGATGAAACAGAGAAGATAACAGATGAACAAGTTAAGCTGATTAATGAATTACTTAGTTATGCAGCAGAAAAAGAAGAAGTAGAGGGTAGTGAGCTGTCCATTACATTCGTTGATGCAGATAGAATTACTGAGATCAACCGAGATTATCGCGGCAAGGATTATGCTACAGATGTTATTTCGTTTGCACTTGATGACGGTGAAGAAGATCCCGTTATTTTCGGTGAAGATTTCCCACACTTACTCGGTGAAATTGTGATTTGTGTAGAGAAAATTTCAGAACAAGCAAATGAATATAACCATAGTTTCGAAAGAGAGCTAGGTTTCCTTACTGTTCATGGGTTTCTTCATCTATTAGGTTACGACCATATGACTGAAGAAGACGAAAAGGAAATGTTTGATAAACAGAAGGACATTCTGGAGCAATATGGACTTACACGATAGAAACTCAAAATCAAGGCTTTCACGATTTTTGAATAGCTTCAAGTATGCGTCACAAGGGTTCAACTATCTAATTCGAAATGAGCAAAACTTTCTATTTCACCTCATCGTAGGAATGATTGTACTAATCATGGGACTCATTCTAAACTTATCATTAGTGAAAATGAGTATCCTACTATGTGTGATCGGAATCATGTTAAGTATTGAAGCCCTGAATACAGGCATCGAAAGAGTAGTTGATTTAGTTACAGAAGAAGAGCATCCTATAGCTAAGGTAGCAAAGGATGTATCAGCAGCAGCAGTCTTTCTTTTTGCGATTATTTCGGTTATAATCGGATTCCTTCTATTTTTTGAACCAATCATACGTTTGTTACAGTCATAAGGAGGCTACAAAACATGGATAAAAAAATGTTGATAGAAGAGGCAAGAAAAGCAAGAGAAATGGCGTACGTGCCATATTCGAAATTCAAAGTAGGAGCAGCATTGCTATCAGAAGATGGTACTGTGTTTGGCGGGTGTAACATTGAAAATGCTGCGTACAGTATGTGTAATTGTGCTGAACGCACAGCTCTATTTAAAGCATATTCAGAAGGCCACACGAAATATAGCGCGATTGCAGTCGTTGCAGATACGAACAGACCTGTACCTCCTTGTGGAGCGTGTCGACAGGTTATCTCTGAACTATGTGACCCAGCTATGCAGGTGATCCTTACTAATCTAGATGGACAAATACAAGAATTAACAGTCAGTGAATTGCTTCCTGGCGCATTTTCACCGGAGGACTTAAATGAGTAAAGAAGCGTTTAAATCGGGCTTTGTTTCCATAATCGGCAGGCCAAATGTTGGTAAATCGACGTTGTTGAACCACGTGATTGGCCAAAAAATCGCCATTATGAGTGATAAAGCGCAAACAACACGAAACAAAGTACAAGGAGTTTATACATCGAACGATGCACAAGTTGTCTTCATCGATACTCCAGGAATCCATAAACCTAAGCATAAATTAGGCGATTTCATGATAAAAATGGCCCAGAGCTCGCTGAATGAAGTAGATCTTATCCTATTTGTGATCAACGCTGAAGAAGGTTATGGAGCAGGAGATCAATACATCATCGAACGTTTACAAAACGTTGATAGCCCTGTTTTCCTAGTCATTAATAAAATTGATCAAGTTCATCCAGATGAACTATTTCCATTGATTAATTTTTATAAAGACAAATATTCATTTGCAGAAGTCGTGCCTATTTCTGCTTTGCAAGGAAACAATGTGAATACCTTACTCGAACAGGTTATTAGTTATATGGAGGAAGGTCCTCAATACTACCCGAGTGACCATGTTACTGACCATCCAGAACGCTTTATTGTTTCTGAACTTGTTAGGGAGAAAGTCCTTCATTTAACGAGAGAAGAAATTCCTCATTCCGTAACTGTTGTGACTGAACAAATGAAACAGCGAGAAGGATCAGATGTAATTGATATCCATGTAACCGTCGTTGTAGAGCGGTCTTCCCAAAAAGGTATCATCATTGGAAAACAAGGAAAGATGCTTAAGGAGATTGGAAAGAGAGCAAGAAAAGATATCGAATCGTTGTTAGGATCAAGGGTTTACATGGAAATCTGGGTAAAAGTAGTGAAGGATTGGAGAAACAAAATGACTTCACTCAGAGACTACGGCTATAAAGAAGACGATTATTAACACAAAATTTGTCAAATATTCCATCACATAAACCAACATAACAAAGGTCAAGCTACTTAGTAAGAGGAAAACTTTTTACAAATTGAAAGGTGGGATCTGAGATGTTGGAATTTACCTGGAAAGTGTTTTGTGAAACAGGAAACATCGATACTTATCTTCTTTTAAAGGAAATGGAATGCCTGGATACAGAAGATGCTGAGCCACTGATAGAACATAAAGAGGTGCCTCGTACACACTTGACATTGTGATGGAATGAGAGACAAGGAATGGGTTGGTGAAGCTCCTTGTTGAAAAAAGTAGAAGGTATTGTGATAAGAACGGTTGATTACGGAGAAACCAACAAAATAATTACTCTTTATACAAGAGAGACGGGTAAGGTTGGCGTCATGGCAAGAGGCGCAAAAAAACCAAAAAGCCGTCTTTCTTCCGTTTCTCAACTTTTTGTATATGGGCATTACTTATATCACCACACATCAGGACTTGGTGGGTTAAATCAAGGTGAAGCGATCGACTCCTTCCGTTCAATACGTAATGATTTGTTTTTAACGTCCTATGCAGCTTACGCTGTCGAGCTCGTTGATAAATTAACGGAAGATAACAAACCAAATCCTTACTTGTTTGAAATGCTTTATCAAGTCATGCATGCGCTAGATGAAGAGAAGGATCCAGAAGTCGTACTATTTATTTTTGAACTTAAAATGTTGCGGGTTGCAGGAATCAATCCTCAGCTAAGTTCTTGCGTCAACTGTGGGTTAGACAATGGGAAGTTTGAATTTTCTATACGAGAAGGCGGTTTTCTTTGCCATCGTTGTTTGTCTATTGATCCTTATCATATCCCACTTAAGAAAAAGACGGCTGAACTCCTACACCTGTTTTCACACATGGATCTTGGACGACTAGGCAATATTTCTTTAAAGACAGAAACAAAGAAAGAAATCAGAGAAGTACTAAACCAGTACTTTGATGCTTATTCAGGACTTTTCTTAAAATCGAAGAGATTTCTTGAGCAGTTGGATCGTTTTAAGCTTGAATAGCAAAAACCCTGGCACGTTTCCAGGGTTTTTGCTATTTAATGTTAATTTCAGGCAGAAAGCTTACGGATAAATCGAACACTTTTACGAAAAGTCATTAATAGTATATAATAATGAAAATAAAGTATAACATTTTAGTAAGGTGGTGAGCCAAATCGAACTGAATAACCGTCAAGAAACAATCCTTCAGATCGTAAAGAATGAAGGTCCAATAACGGGTGAACATATTGCTGAGAAACTTAGTCTAACACGGGCTACGCTCCGGCCAGACCTTGCCATTTTAACGATGGCTGGTTATCTTGATGCGAGGCCAAGAGTAGGGTATTTTTATACTGGTAAAACTGGTTCTCAGTTGCTTACCGAAAAAGTTAAGAAGATTAAAGTAGACGATTATAAGTCGATTCCGGTTGTTGTGCAGGAAAACACGAGTGTGTATGACGCGATTTGCTCGATGTTTTTGGAAGATGTCGGAACATTATTCGTGGTTAACAAACAAGCTCACCTCGTTGGGGTCCTATCAAGAAAAGATTTGCTAAGAGCTGCTCTCGGTAAACAGGATTTACAGAGTATCCCCGTAACGATTATTATGACAAGAATGCCTAATATTACAGTTTGCTTTCAAGATGATATGCTTATTGACGTAGCAAATCGATTGATTGAAAAGCAAATAGATGCACTACCCATCGTCAAGGAAGTGTCTGAGGGTATGGAGGTAATCGGAAGGATAACGAAAACCAATATCACAAAAGCGATGGTGGACTTAGCAAAGAATGAAATTATTTAGTATAGGAGGTACATATGACAAATACAACAAATCGTGCGGTCGTATATGTTATTTCTGACTCCGTGGGTGAAACTGCTGAGTTAGTCGTAAAAGCTGCTACAAGCCAATTTGATCCTACTGACTTTGATGTCAGAAGGGTGCCATATGTGGAAGATACTGCAACGATACAAGAAGTAATGACCCTAGCAAAAGAAATGAACGCAATCGTTGCTTTTACTCTTGTTGTACCACAGCTGCGAGAGTTTCTATTAGATGTGGCAGCAAAAGAGGGTGTTCAAGTGGTTGATATCATTGGACCGATGATCGATCACATCCAAGAGGCGATTGGTAAAGAGCCCCGAAACGAGCCAGGGCTAGTACATAAACTTGATGAAGATTATTTTAGAAGAGTTGAGGCAATCGAGTTTGCAGTAAAATATGATGACGGGAGAGATCCTAGGGGAATCGGGCTAGCGGACATCGTCCTCGTCGGAGTGTCTAGAACGTCTAAAACGCCCCTTTCTCAATATTTAGCGCACAAGCGGCTTAAAGTTGCGAATGTTCCTATCGTCCCGGAAGTTGAGCCTCCAGAAGAGTTGTTCAAAGTATCTGAAGGCAAGTGTTATGCGTTAAAAATAAGTCCAGAGAAATTAAATGATATAAGAAAAGAACGTCTGAAAGCATTAGGTCTAAATGCAGAAGCAAGCTATGCGAACATGTCACGTATTAAAGAGGAACTAGAGTATTTCGATAAAGTTATCCATAAAATGAATTGTCAGGTTATTGACGTTTCAAATCGTGCAGTAGAGGAAACGGCTAATTTAATTCTAAGCTTGTACAGAGGGAAGCACTCGTCATAATTCCAAATGAAAAGCATACTACCAAGAAAATGTTCTGGTAGTATGTTTTTTTGCGATAAATATCTGTTCAATTTAAATAATTTAGTATATAATCAAATATTGTCAATAAAATTTGTCTATAATCATAATAATAACTTTATCGACCGCTACATCATTGCAGAAGCGGTTAAAATTCTGAAAGTTAAAACATAAATGCTAAAAGAAGGATAACTCAGGGAGATGTAGAATAGAGAATTATGACGAAAAAGAAACTGACGCTTTTTGTCGACGCAGACGCCTGTCCTGTCCCAATAAAAGAAGAGATCGTATCTTTTCAACCAGCCCTTATGAATGCTGAAATTGTTTTTGTAGCTTCATATGCTCATATGAGCACAACGTTCCAAAGTGTAAGATGGGTTATGGTAGACTCAGAAAAAGAAGAAGCAGATCTCTACATTCATCGCCATGTTACAAAGGGAGATATCGCCATTACGCAGGATTATGGACTGGCAAGTCTTCTTTTACCAAAAGGCGTTTTTATTCTGTCCCCAAGAGGGAAAACGTACACAGAAGAGAACATTTCCACTCTTCTACATACGCGGTATCTAGCTTCAAAAAGTAGGCGTGCTGGCAAACATACGAAAGGGCCAAGGAAGTTTACAAACGACGATCGTGAAAACTTTCGTAAAGAATTTATTAAAATTTTGTCGAAATATGAAGGAGATTATTTCTGTTTATCGAAACTATAAAAGCCTGTTGGTGATAAATGATGAGTGGCAGAATCCCAGAAGAAAAAATTGAAGCGATTCGCCGTTCCACAGATATTGTGGATGTAGTAAGTGATTATGTCCAACTGAAGAAGCAAGGCAGAAGCTTTTTTGGACTTTGTCCTTTTCATGGAGAAAGTACACCTTCTTTTTCCGTAGCTCCTGATAAACAAATCTATCATTGCTTTGGATGTGGAACAGGTGGAAATGCCTTCTCATTCCTAATGGAGATCGAAGGATACAATTTCATAGAAGCTGTTCAAATTTTAGGACAAAGAGCTGGTATCGAGCTACCTGAAATCAATAGTGATCATCAATCGAGCTCCAAGACTTCATCCGATAAAGATATCATGTTAAAAGCACATGATTTTCTAGGTAAACTGTATAATTATTGCATGCTTAACACTTCGGAAGGGAATCAGGCTAAAGAGTATCTTGAAAAGCGTGGTTTTACAAAAGAAATGATTGAGAAGTTTCAACTAGGGTTTGCTCCTGAATCATGGGACTACGCTACGAATTACTTAACCAAAAGAAATTATCCTCTTTCAAAGGTCGCGGATGCAGGTCTTCTCTCGAGAAGAGAGTTTGATGGGAAATACTTTGACCGCTTTCGAAATCGAATCATGTTTCCAATTTGGGATGCGAAAGGTAGAACGGTCGCATTCGGAGGGAGAATCGTTGGAAGTGGTGAGCCAAAGTATCTTAATAGCCCAGAGACTCCTATCTTCCAAAAGGGAAAGATGCTCTATGGTTTTCATTTATCACGTTCTTCAATTCGCATGAAAGATCAAGCGATCCTCCTCGAAGGGTATGTTGACGTGATTAGTGCGTACGGGAATGGGGTAGAAAATGTTGTAGCGAGTCTCGGTACTGCTTTAACAAAAGAACAAGCGCGTTTGATTCGTAGGCAAACCGATTCGGCAATCATCTGCTACGATTCAGATAAAGCGGGTATAAGTGCAGCGTTAAGAGCAGCCGAAGAACTTCAAGAAGCTGGCTGTTACGTAAGAATTGCCAAAATGCCTGATGGTCTTGATCCCGATGACTATATCCAGAAATACGGTGGAGATCGTTTTGAAAAGGATGTAATAGGGGCAGCGCCAACTGTAATGGCTTTTAAAATGGAGTTTTTCAGAACAGGAAAAAACCTATCGGATGAAGGAGAACGAATCCGCTATATCGAAGAAGTACTCAGAGAAATAAGCGGACTGACAAAAGCTGTTGAACGGGATCACTATCTTAGACAGCTATCACAAGAGTTTTCACTTTCGCTTGATGCGTTAAAACAGCAAGCAGCCCAATTTTATAAGGAGAGGAAGAATAAGAAGGATAATGCCCCTCCTAAAAGGGATAATAATGCTAGGAAAAATTTCTATGTGAAGAAAAAACTTCTGCCCGCGTTTCATAATGCAGAACGTATCTTACTTGCTTACATGATGCGTGATCTGGATGTAGCTGAGAAAGTTCAGGAAGAAGTTGGCGGTTCGTTCAATATTGACGAGCATAGTGCGATTGCAGCTTATTTATATAGCTTCTATGCTGCAGGCCATGAGGCAGATATCAGTCACTTTATGGAACAGCTCACTGATTCAAACCTTGTAAAGATTGCTTCTGAGCTTGCTATGATGGATTTAAATGACGACGTGTCGGATAAAGAGTTACAAGATTACATTCGACAGGTGTTAATTTATCCAGAATGGATAAAGATAGAAGAGAAAGAAAAAGAGAAAAAAGAAGCTGAATCCAAACAAGATTTTGTACAGGCAGCAAAAATCGCTATGGAAATTCTTGAGATGAAAAAGAACCTTAAAAATTCATCTTAAGCTTACGAATAATTGATGTGTTGAGATGTATGGAAGGAGGGGATCGAATGGCTGAGAAACCTACACGCCAGCCGGCGGAAGGTGAATTAACCATCGATCAAGTAAAAGAGCAGTTAGTAGAGCTTGGAAAGAAGACAAGCTTGATTACTTACTCTACGATCGTTGAACGGTTATCGCCGTTTGAGCAAGATTCAGACCAAATGGATGAGTTTTTTGAGTACTTGGAGGAACAGGGTATTGAAGTTATTGAAGACAATACAGATAACCCTTCTCCGCAAGAAGTTCAGAAAGAAGAAGAATTCGATTTAAACGACCTGAGTGTACCACCGGGTGTTAAGATAAATGACCCAGTACGTATGTACCTTAAGGAAATCGGTCGTGTAGACTTGCTATCAGCAGATGAGGAGATCAACCTTGCTCAACGTATTGAAGAAGGCGATGAGGAAGCGAAACGTCGTCTAGCTGAAGCAAACCTTCGACTTGTGGTAAGTATCGCCAAGCGATATGTCGGAAGAGGTATGCTGTTCCTTGATTTAATTCAAGAAGGAAACATGGGACTGATCAAAGCCGTCGAAAAGTTTGACTATCGTAAGGGTTATAAATTTAGTACGTATGCAACTTGGTGGATCCGTCAAGCCATCACTCGTGCGATTGCCGATCAGGCTAGAACGATACGTATCCCGGTTCACATGGTCGAGACGATCAACAAACTGATTCGAGTTCAACGCCAACTTCTCCAGGATCTTGGTAGAGAACCATCTCCTGAAGAGATCGGTAAAGAAATGGAGCTTTCACCTGATAAAGTTCGCGAAATCTTGAAGATCGCTCAAGAGCCTGTATCTCTTGAGACACCGATCGGGGAAGAGGACGACTCTCATCTCGGTGACTTTATCGAAGACCAGGATGCTTTAGCGCCATCAGATGCCGCTGCTTATGAACTATTGAAAGAGCAGCTTGAAGACGTATTAGATACTCTTACTGATCGTGAAGAAAACGTACTTCGACTTCGCTTTGGGCTAGACGATGGGCGTACAAGAACGTTAGAAGAAGTAGGACGCGTTTTCGGCGTTACACGTGAAAGAATTCGTCAGATTGAAGCAAAAGCGCTACGTAAACTTCGCCATCCTAGCAGAAGTAAGCGCCTAAAGGATTTCTTAGAATAGAATCATCAGTAAAACTCTCTGTCTGTTTAACTACAGCAGGGAGTTTTTTTATTCTAGCTAAATTCTCCTCGCTAAAGATACATTTCTTGTCATTTATTTTACTGATTTTTCATTCGATTTGCAAATCCACATTTCAGTCAAAAAAATTTGAAACTTTCTGTATCAACAAAAACCCTACGTAATTAACGAAAAATTAACACTACATAATTATTTTATTTTTTTAAATGTTGAAAAAACAAAACATAAACGAGATAATAAAATGTAAGCGTATTCAAATAGTGTTTTAACAGGAGGTTCTTTAGTATGCATTTTGACTTAACAGAAGAACAGAAGATGATTCAAAAAATGATTCGTGAATTTGCAGATGAAGTGGTAGCTCCAGATGCAGAAAAGCGCGACAAAGAGAAAAAGTTTCCTCAAGAAATTTTTAAGCAACTGGGTGACCTTGGAATCATGGGCCTACCGTTCCCTGAGGAGTATGGCGGTGGAGGAGCAGATACGATTAGCTTTGCGATTGTTGTAGAAGAATTAAGCCGTGCTTGCGGATCAACGGGTATCACATATTCAGCTCATGTTTCTCTGGGTGGAGCTCCATTAAACCTTTTTGGAACTGAGGAACAAAAACAGAAATATCTTGCACCAATCTGTTCAGGTGAATCATTAGGTGCGTTCGGTTTAACAGAACCTAACGCAGGATCTGATGCTGGGGGAACAGAGACAGAGGCCTATCTCGAGAATGGTGAATGGGTGATCAACGGCAGCAAATGTTATATCACCAACGCATCATATGCGAAGCATCTCGCTTTAACAGCAATCACAGATCGTAAAGATGGACAGAAGGAGATTAGTGCAATCATCTCTCCAACTGATGCTAAAGGGTTCAGAGTAATCGATAATTATGAAAAGCTCGGTCTTCATTCTTCTAACACAACTGAATTAGTTATGGAAGATGTGAGAGTGCCTGAAGAAAACCTTTTAGGAAAGCGTGGAGACGGTTTTAAGCAGTTTTTAATTACATTGGATGGTGGACGTATCGGTATCGGAGCTATGGCTGTAGGGATAGCTCAGGCGGCATACGAGAAGGCGTTGCAGTATGCGAACGAGAGAAAGCAATTTGGACGTCCAATCTCTAAGTTTCAAGCGATTCAATTTAAACTAGCTGATATGGCGATGAAGATTGAACTTGCCAGAAACATGGTACACAAAGCTGCATGGTTAAAAGATCAAGGCAAACGGTTTACAAAAGAGGCATCGATATGCAAGCTTTACGCATCTGAAATTTGTATGGAGGTCTGTGATCAAGCTGTTCAAATACACGGTGGTAATGGATACATGAGAGATTATCATGTTGAAAGATACTTTAGAGATGCTAAGCTGCTAGAAATTGGTGAGGGAACTTCCGAGATTCAACGTACAATTATTGCTAGAGAAATTGGCTGTTAAACTGAACGAGCGCTCGGTTAGAATAAACGATAGGAGTGAGTGTATGTCGGAACTGCTTCATGAAACGATTGGTGAAATGCTCGAACGCCAAGTTGAACGTTATTACAGCAGGGAAGCTGTGGTTTATTCGAAAGAGGGAATACGCTATACGTTTAAAGAATTTAATGAGGAAGTTGACCGCACTGCCAAGGCGCTCATAAACCTTGGCGTTGAGAAAGGTGAGCATGTGGCAGTATGGGCGACAAATGTTCCGGAATGGCTTCTACTTCAATTCGCTACGGCAAAGGTTGGTGCAGTTCTTGTAACAGTCAATACAAACTACCAGAGTACGGAATTGGAGTATGTGTTAAAGCAGTCCGATGCAACGAGGCTATTTTTGATAAATGGTTTTAAAGGCACGTCCTACCCTGAAGCATTTCTTAGTCTTGTAAAACGTGACGACAAAATAGTGAATGGTAGTTGTGCGATAGGAGCACTGCCTCATCTAACAGATGTGGTATACATTGGAGCTGACCGTCATGAGCAATTCAAATCTTGGCATGCTTTTGTGGACGGATATAAAAACGTTACGGAAAATCAGCTCCAAGAACGAAAAGAGAGCCTTACTCCTGATGAAGTGATCAATATGCAATATACATCTGGTACGACTGGGTTTCCGAAAGGCGTTATGCTCACGCACGCAAACATCTTGAACAATGGCTATCATATAGGACAATGCATGGAGCTTTCAGAAAAAGATCGCTTGTGCATTCCGGTTCCTTTCTTTCATTGTTTCGGTTGCGTGCTAGGCACCCTAGCAGCATTCTCTTCAGGAGCATCAATTTTTCCAATCGTAGAATTTGAACCTGAACAAGTTCTCGAAACAGTGGAGAAAGAAAAATGTACTGCCCTTCATGGAGTACCTACGATGTTTATTTCTGAGTTGAACCTTCCATCGTTTAGTAAGTATGATCTGAAAACGTTAAGGACGGGAATAATGGCAGGTAGTCCATGTCCGATCGAGGTTATGAAGAAGGTAATGGATGAGATGAATATGACTGAAATTACGATTGCATATGGGCAGACAGAAGCATCTCCTGTAATTACTCAAACTAGAACGGACGATCCAGTGGATTATCGAGTGAATTCAGTTGGTAAAGCTCTACCGGAAGTGGAAGTTAAGATTGTTGATCCGGTTACAGGAAATGACGTAGGAACAAATGTAACGGGTGAACTGTGTACAAGAGGATATCACGTCATGAAAGGCTATTACAAAATGCCTGATGAAACTCGAGAAGCCGTTGATAGCGAAGGTTGGTTACATACAGGAGATCTAGCTGAAATGGACGAGGAAGGATATGTGAAAATCACAGGCCGTTTAAAAGACATGATTATCCGTGGTGGAGAAAATGTTTATCCTCGTGAAATCGAAGAGTTTTTGTATACTCACCCAGCCATTCTGGATGTTCAAGTAATTGGAATACCTGATGAGAAGTATGGTGAGAAGGTCGTTGCATGTATTCAAAAAAAAGAAGGGCACGACATAACAGAAGCCGATATTCTGGAGTATTGTCAAAATAAGATAGCGAGATATAAAACGCCAGCACATGTTTTCTTTATCGATCACTATCCGATGACGGCATCTGGGAAAATTCAAAAATATCGTCTTCGTGAGACGGCAGTGAAATGGGTAGAGCAAAATACTGGAGTATAACCTCCTTGATGCACCAGCTCAATTGCTGGTGTATTTTGTTTTATGAAGAATATTTGCTATGATAGAACAAGGTTAAACAAAGATTGACAAATATGTGATTTGCCACCGTTCCCCTTTTCTTTCATAGCGTTTTCAAGTAAAATATATAATGATTTGTTTACTCTTACATATTTGGGGAAAACTACATCAGCGAATCGGTACAAGGAGGAAAAAAAATGAAAAAGAATCCGCTTATTCCATTTGCATGGACAGCAGTCATCGGATTTATTCTCATTATTGGCGTTTCTTTTTGGGCAACGACACAGGGAGGCGAAGAAGAAGCTTCAGGAGGAAAAGAAGAACAGAAAGCTGAAGCAGCCGCTCCTGAAGAGATCTATGCTCAGAACTGTGCATCCTGTCATGGTGGAGACCTTGGAGGACAAGTTGGCCCAGCATTAAATGCAGTGGGTAGTAAATTATCCAAGGATGAAATCCTTGATATTATCAACAATGGTCAAGGCTCTGGTATGCCTGCCGGTCTAATTCAAGGAGAACAAGCAGAGGCTGTAGCCCAGTGGCTTTCTGAGAAGAAATAAGATGTGTATTGAAGCTTTCTGTGCAAACAGAAGGCTTTTCTATTTGTTAAGAGGGAAATTGGTATGAAGGTGTAAGCTGATGACCCTTAAGGGAAACATATAGTGAAAATCTAATAAGTAGTGGTGACATAATGAACGATAAACTATTATCAGAGCGTTTAAAAATGGTAGCGAGTTTCGTACCAGAGGCTAGTTCGGTTGCAGATATAGGCTCAGATCATGCATACTTGCCTTGTTATTTAATGAATCAACAAAGAATTTCCCACGCCATTGCCGGGGAAGTGAATGAAGGTCCTTTTCAATCTGCTGTTAATCAAGTGAAACGAAGTGGCTTTACAGAAACGATATCAGTGAGAAAAGGAAATGGGCTTGAAGTAATAGAACCGTGTGAAGTAGATGTTATTACGATAGCAGGTATGGGAGGGCAACTGATTCGAACTATTCTTCTTGAGGGAATAGAAAAACTAGAAGGCGTCTCTCGACTTATTTTGCAGCCAAATGTTGCTGCTCACCTTTTAAGAGAACGACTTGCAGAGTTGGGATGGGAATTAGTTGACGAACGTATTCTGGAAGAAGATAAGAAGATTTATGAAGTGCTCGTTTTTGACCGAGGTGACGGCAACAAACCATATCAAGATTTAAGTGAGCGTGAACGTGCAAAAGCACTTCTATTCGGACCGATGCTTACTCTAGAGAGAAATCAGGCATTCATAAAGAAATGGAGACATGAACTAGGGAAGAGAGAACGGATTCTACGTTCTATGGAAAATTCTGATGCTACATCTGAAAAAGAAGCGCAAGTGAAAGATGAAATCCAATTAATTAAGGAGGTCATTTCATGAGTAAACAAGCTTCAGGACAAGCGATCATCCAAGAATTCGAATCTTGGTCAAAAAAGAAATATGCCGAAGACGGTGATCCGATAGGCCTGCAGGTTGGCCGTCTTAATAAAAGAATTAATAAGGTCATGACGACGCTTGATGTACTGCCAACAGTAGTTGAAGAAGCGATTCGTGAAGGTGTAGACTTAATCATCGCCCATCATCCTATTCTCTATAAACCGCTTAAGAAAATCAACCTGGATACTGAACAAGGAAAGATGATTGAACAGCTTATCAAACATGATATTACTGTTTATGCAGCTCATACAAACTTAGATGTTGCACCAGGTGGCGTGAACGATATGTTAGCGGAAGCGCTAGGGCTAATGAACACACAAGTACTTGTAAACACGTTCAAAGAGCCTTATAAGAAGATCGCAGTTTTTGTTCCCGCAACACATGAAGCAGACGTTCGAGAAGCTCTTGGTCAAGCAGGTGCAGGATTTATCGGTGGGTATAGCAATTGCACATTCAGTTCAGAAGGGACTGGCAGGTTCAAACCAACGGAAGGTACGAACCCTTATCTAGGTGAACAGGGGAAGATCGAGTCTGTTAACGAAGTGAAGGTGGAAAGCATCTTTCCTGCTGATGAACAGTCAAAGGTTTTGAGAGCAGTTTTAAAGGCACATCCTTATGAAGAAGTAGCGTATGATATTTACCCTATCGAGAATGAAGCAAAATCATATGGCCTAGGGCGTGTTGGTTATTTGGAAGAAGAAATGACACTTGAAGCCTTTGCCCAAATGACCAAAGACCAGCTAGGTTCTAAAGGTGTGAGGATAGTAGGTGACCTTTCTTCAACTGTGAAAAAAGTTGCCGTCCTCGGAGGTGATGGCAATAAATTTATCAGTGCAGCACGATTTAGTGGAGCAGATGTGTTTGTTTCTGGAGATATTTATTACCATGTTGCACATGATGCGATGATGGAAGGACTGCAGGTTGTTGATGCAGGTCATAATATCGAGAAAATTATGATCGAAGGAGTTAGGAAGAAGCTTCAATCGTTTATGGATGATAAAAAGTATTCGACTGAAGTAATCGGATCAGCAGTAGATACGGACCCATTCAAATTTAGATAACAAAAAAGATTCCGTCCATGACGGAATCTTTTTTGTTTATTTTTTCACTTTTACTTTTGGAAGAATCTTGGAAGACGGGACATTTCGATCTCTTCCCCAAGTTTCTGGGTTCTCTGCATCGTATTGATCTAAGAATCGAATGACCTCTTTTGTAATAGGTGTTGGTGTAGATGCACCAGCTGTAACTCCTACTGTTTCAACACCATTGAGCCACTCTAACTGTATTTCAGTTACATCAGCAATTCTGTATGCTGGTGTGCCGGCAACTTCGATAGAAACCTGTGCTAATCGGTTAGAGTTGTTACTCTTTGGATCTCCAACTACAAGTAATAGGTCTGTGTCACCAGCTTGTTCAGCTACTGCTTCCTGTCGAACTTGTGTTGCATTGCATATCTCATTATGAATAACAGCATGAGGATATTTTTCCATGGATTTTTCAATGATTTCTTGAACATCCCATTGACTCATTGTCGTTTGGTTTGTAATGATGATGCGTTCTGAATCGATGTTAAGATCATCCACTTCTTCCGGTTTCTCGACCAGGTGAACGATATCAGGAGCGATCCCCATAGCACCTTCAGGCTCAGGGTGTCCTTTTTTACCTATATAAATAACATGATAGCCTTCTTCTTTTTTCTCACGGATTAAATCATGAGTTACTGTGACGTCAGGGCACGTAGCATCAAGAACGGTAAGTCCCTTTTCTTCAGCAAGGTCTCTTACTTGTGGAGACACACCGTGAGCTGTGAAAATGACAGTACCTTCATCAACCTGTTTAAGAATCTCCATGCGGTTAGGACCATCGAGCGTGATGATTCCTTCTTCTTCAAACGCATCTGTAACGTGTTTATTATGAACAATCATGCCGAGAATGAAAATTGGCCTTGGTAATGTTTTATCCATTGCTGCGTTGCGCGCGATGACCATAGCATCGACTACACCATAGCAGTATCCTCTAGGTGAAATTTTCTTTACGTTCATCGAGTACCTCCTCAATCCAGATGGATTGTCGTATAACCTATCTTTCGTTAATTATAAAGCAGATTGAGGCATATCTCAATGAATTGACGTTAAACGTATAGTTTTGGCTTGGATTTGCTTGTATAATTTATATTCGCTTTTGAACTGCTTTTCGTACTCTTTTTCTTAACTTTAGGGGGCGGCGCCTTCTTAGTAACTTTGCTAACTTCCTCATTAGAATCTGTTTCTGTTTCTTCGCTAACGTCGGTCTCTTCATCTTCAGTACTAGAAGAGTTTTTATATTCTTTAAATAGAGCGATCATTTCAGGCAGCTGTTTTACCATCGGACCATATTGTTGGACCATCGGTTTAATCGTATCTGCAGCTTGCATGACCTTTTGGACATTTTGTACCATGCCCATCATGTCCATACCGCCCTGTGAGCTTCCCTGTAATAAGTTCGTAAGCATACCACCAGCTCGTTCTGCTCCTCCAAAACCGCCGCCTTGCATGCCTTGAAAAGTTCCAGGAGGCATTGGAAGTGATTGAGTTGAACCTCCGCCTCCGCCTAACAGTCTAGATAGGAGTCCGCCCACTCCGGATTGAGTAGGTTGAGGAACTGTAGGACCTGGTGCTCCTCCAAATCCACCGGAGAATGGAAAACCCATCCCCGAACCTAAACCACCTGGAGGGGAGGGAGGGAATTGATTCATATGTTGTCCTCCTTTCCATAAGGTGACCATTGTATATTCTGATTAATAATAAGATATGCTGAGAAAATTTGAAGGTGTGGGAACTTGAGATAATGGGCATGACAGAAGTAAGAGTGTTCTTATGTCTTTAGAGTATGTATGGCGTATTTGTCAAATCTGGTCTATAATACAAGGTGGATTAATGGATGGAGGAAAGATAATGAAACAACTTTTTAATAGATTAGAACTTAAACCGTTTTTAATCAAATCACTCGAACAACAAAATTTCACAAGGCCAACAGAAATTCAAGAGCGTCTTATCCCTGCGATTCGTAAAGGAGAGAGTGCTATAGGACAATCTCAAACAGGATCTGGAAAGACTCTTGCTTTCTTATTGCCTTTAATTCATAGGATCGATCAAACAACTAATGAGTGTCAGGCGGTTATTACAGCACCTACACGCGAACTTGCTAATCAAATTTATGATGAAGCAGTAAAGCTTGTGGCGACACTTCCTGAAGATGAAGCGATTTCGATCAAACAAGCAGTCGGTGGAACAGATCGTAAACGAATGATTACAAAGATGAAAAACACACCTCATATCGTGATCGGAACGCCAGGAAGAATTAAGGACCTCGTAGAAGAGCAGGCATTGAATGTGTATACGGCCTCTATGCTCGTTGTAGACGAAGCAGATCAAATGCTCGATATGGGCTTTATCGAAGATGTTGACTACATCGCTGCTAGGATGGCACAGAAGCTACAGATGCTAGTATTCTCAGCTACAGTGCCGCAAAGCTTACAGCCTTTCTTGAAGAAATATATGAACAACCCGAAGTTTGTTCAGGTAAATGCTGAAAAGGTGACTGCCGACAAGGTAGAGAATATTTTTGTACCTGCAAAATACCGAGAAAAGAATGATGTTCTTCTAAATGTAACGAAAGCAATCAACCCTTATCTTGCGCTAGTATTTACAAATACGAAGCAAACAGCAGATGAAGTAGCTGATTTCCTTATTGAAAGTGGCTACGATGTTGAAAGGCTTCATGGTGATGTACAACCTCGTCAACGTAAACAGATCATGAAGAAAATTCAACGTGCTGAATGTCAGTACGTAGTGGCTACTGATCTGGCATCGCGAGGAATCGATATCAAAGGTGTCTCTCATGTAATTAACTACGAGCTACCGAAAGATTTGGATTTCTATATTCACCGAGTTGGTCGAACTGCAAGAGCAGGACTGGATGGTATCGCGTATACGCTAGCAGAACCTTCTGATCAGCAGGCGATTCAAAAGTTGATCGATAAAGGAATCGACGTTATCTATAAAGAAGTGAAGAATGGGGAATGGGTTGAAACAAAACCATTAACACCAAGGAAAAAACCGACCTCTTCTAAGCCGGATGTATTTGTACCAAAGCCTAAGAAGGTCAAGCCGGGTTATAAGAAGAAGATGGAGCGCGAACGCGAGCGTCTTCAACATAAGCGCAGAAAATAACCACAAAAGCCCTCTTAACATGAGAGGGCTTTTGTTTACTTTACCTGGTAAAAGCAGCTGTGCTATCATAAAAGTTGTGTTAAGAAAGGATGAAGATATATGCTTAAGATTGGATCGCACGTCTCTATGAGTGGTGACAAGATGCTCTTAGCTGCAAGTGAAGAAGCAGCATCGTATGGAGCTACTACGTTTATGATCTATACGGGAGCTCCACAGAATACAAGAAGAAAAGCAATTGAGAAACTTAACATCGAAAAAGGAACAGCACATATGAAGGAGCACGGCATCGAAAACATCGTTGTACATGCCCCATACATTATTAATATAGGAAATACGACCAAGCCTGAAACGTTTCAACTAGGCGTAGATTTTCTTAGATCAGAAATTGAACGTACCCATGCACTTGGAGCTCGTCAAATCGTTCTACATCCCGGTGCACACGTAGGAGCGGGAGCAGAAAAAGGCATCGACAAAATTATTGAAGGGTTAAACGAAGTTCTAACTGCTGATCAGGAAGTGCAAATTGCTCTTGAGACGATGGCAGGAAAAGGCTCAGAGTGTGGAAGAACGTTTGATGAACTTGCAAAAATCATCGATGGTGTCACACATAACGACAAGCTTTCAGTATGTTTCGATACGTGCCACACCCATGATGCTGGGTATGATATCGTAAATAATTTCGATGATGTTCTAGATGAATTTGATAAGATTGTGGGAATTGACCGTCTAAAAGTACTGCACGTTAATGATAGTAAGAATGAACGTGGTTCTCACAAAGATCGACATGAAAACATCGGCTTCGGCCATATTGGCTTCGATGCTTTAAATAAAATCATTCATCACGATCAGCTCAAAGACGTGCCAAAAATATTAGAGACACCTTATGTAGGGGAAGATAAGAAAAATAAAAAAGCCCCATATAAGCTAGAAATCGAAATGCTTCGAGCACAGAAGTTCGATGATCATCTAAAAGAAAAGCTTATGACGAAGTAACAATTAAAAAAACCGCTGAAAAGGCGGTTTTTTATTACTCGTTGAGGAAGGATTTTATCAGCTTATTAACTTGTGATGCTACTCCAGGATTCACTTCACGACTAATTTTCATTAAAATTCTTTTTCGCTGAGCTTTGTTTGATATATCGATGTTTTCTTGTTTTAGTATCTGAACAATTTTCTCAGCATCTTTTCTTGAAAGCGTTAGATTATATTGCGAAGAGAGTTGAAGTAACTCATCAGTGGTGATCCTGTTAAGTTTGAAGTTAACAAGTTGAAGCTGAATTGGATTCATCACGATTCCTCCTTTGACTATCACATACTATGCACGTAGTCGTTTGAGGTGTTAACAAAATGCAAGGATGATCCATGGAATGGTATACTAATTTGTGAAATGTTTTATATAATAGTATCTACATATTTACTATGCCTAGGAGGGCACAATGCAAAAAAAACAACATCGAAAAGAAAGTAAAACGCACCTTGTCTATCGGTTGTTGATGATTTCGATAGGCGCTTTTCTTGCCGCAGCAGCAATTGAATTATTTCTAGTTCCTAACCAATTGATCGATGGTGGAATCATCGGTGTCTCGCTGATTCTAGATCACATCACTCCGTTCAACTTTGCCGTGTTGGTCATCATCTTAAATATTCCGTTCATGTATTATGGGTACAAACAGATAGGAAAGACGTTTGCTTTTTCCACTTTGTTCGGTATTATTGGACTCGCAGCATTTGAGACACTCCTCCATCATACTGAACCTTTCACAACTGAACCTATATTAGGAACAGTTTTTGGAGGGCTTACACTAGGAGTAGGCGTGGGACTTGTCATCCGTCACGGTGGATCTATGGACGGCACTGAAATCTTGGGTATCTTACTTACGAAAAAAGTTCCTTTTTCGATCGGTGAATTTGTTATGTTTGTCAATATTTTCATCTTCACCTGGGCAGGATTTGTCTTCAGCTGGGAAAATGCGATGTATTCAGTAATGGCTTACTATATTGCGTTTAAAACGATCGATACTGTAATTCAAGGGTTAGATGAGACGAAAGCTGTCCTTATCGTATCGGATGCATATGAAGAAATCTCAAATGCTATTCTTGATCGATTAGGTAGAGGGACAACTAAGCTTGTTGGTAAAGGCGGATACACGGATGAAGAAAAAGAGGTCATTTACGTTGTTATTACTAGGCTCGAAGTAACGAAGTTAAAAGGCGTCATATACGATATCGATGACCATGCATTCATCACGATTATGAATACTCAAGAAACAAGAGGAGCAAAGTTCAAATCTCCAATTCATTAGACTTCCCGTGCGGAAGTCTTTTTTGTTATGAGAAAGGACGGTCAGAAGCACTATAGTAGAAATGTTTGAGATTAACGTGATAGGGTATAACCTTAACTGGTGCTCTCCAGATTTAAATACCAGTTGTAAAGGAGTGCAAGACTATCAATTTTTCTCAACGAAATTCCAGAACGAAAGTATCAGTTATCACTGCAGTTGTTCTTACAATCGTACTAGTTCTAGTTCTCATTAATTCTCATCTACTAAAAGAACAAGTTGCTGACGCTGAAACAACAGTCGGGGTTCTAGATAAGAAATCAACATCCCAGAACGATTCAAAAAAAGCTCAGACCGAGCTTTTGAAACTGGAAAATGAAACAGGTTATTCATTGGGTGCTAACTCGATTAGTATCGAAGATTGGAAACAAGCAAAAGAATACTCAAAGAATTTCTATGAAGACAGCGACGGAAAATTTAAAGAGAAGTGGGGATTGTTCCTAGCTTTTCAAGCGATGAAGTCGGATATCGATCCAGCCATTGTATATGAGCTATTAAAAGTGGAAACTGGTGATAAGTTCGATCCTGAGCTTACAGGTCCACAAACAAAGTATGGACGAGCATATGGAATGGCACAATTTATGAAAAACACTGCTCCATGGATAGCAGATATGGCCGGAATCGATTATTCTGAAGAAAAGCTATTTGATCCTTATTATTCCATGACTTTATCGGTCACGTATTTAGAGTACCTTTATCAAAAATACGACAATTGGGATGAAGCCCTGACGGCTTATAACCGAGGCATGGCTGGTTTGGAGACTTACGTTTTAGAAAAAGGAACGCCGAAGAGCGGTTATTCTGAAGAAATACAAGAAAAAGCAAGTCTCCATGAAAGTTAATACCAACATTGGAATAGCACCTGCGTTTCATAGGCGTGAAACGTGAAAAGGGACCCGGTTTGGGTCCTTTTTTATGTGGTAGCGTTCTTTGGTTTTGCATGCTACAATTTCATTTTGGGGTAAGGGTTTTTTCATGAGAAATTAAGTAATACGAGAGATGAAGCAAATGAAATTTACAAAACCACTTAATAAAGGTATACTACTAATGTAAATCGTAATCATTCTTATAAAAATAAAATGGCAGGTTTTAAATAATGACAAACACAAATATGGTGGATGCAACGAACGTTTCGTTTCACTATGGTGATCGTTATGTTCTAGAAGATGTGTCCTTTACTGTACCAAAAGGTGCTTTCGTAGGTTTAGTAGGGCCCAACGGTTCAGGAAAATCAACACTAATTAAGATTATACTTGGTTTATTAAAGCCGCAAAAGGGCCAAGTTCATTTGCTTGGCAATCAGGTTAATAAATTCCAAAAGTGGAGCAAGGTAGGATACGTTTCTCAAAAAGCAAACAGTTTCAATTCAGGTTTTCCTGCTTCTGTATTTGAAGTCGTATCTATGGGACTTACTAGCAAACTTGGCTTGTTTAAGTTCATGAACGCTAAGCATAAAAAAGCGGTTTATGACGCACTCGCACTTGTTGGAATGGAAGCCTATTCCGACCGTAACATAGGGGAACTATCAGGAGGGCAGCAACAAAGAGTCTTTATCGCTAGAGCATTAGTGAGTGACCCAGACTTTCTCATACTAGATGAACCTACAGTTGGCGTTGATGCTGGTTCTACAAGCGAATTTTATAATTTGCTCGGAAGATTAAACAAGGAGAATGGCATCACACTGCTGCTCGTTACGCATGATATCGGAACGATCACCGATAAAGTCACGCATGTGGCTTGCTTAAATCGAACTTTGCATTTTCATGGTGAAACGGAAGAATTTGAACAGTTTAACGAAAGTGACCTCTCTGATTTTTATGGACACCATGTACATGTTTTAAATCACGACCATGGTCATGGAGGAGTCTAGATGATTCAAGCTTTATTGAAATTTGAATTTTTACAGAATGCATTCTTAGCGGGTATATTAATCGGTGTAATCGCTCCGCTTCTAGGAGTGTTTCTTGTTGTTAGAAGACAGGCGTTGATTGCTGATGCACTTTCTCATATCACCTTAGCAGGTATAGCCGCTAGTCTTCTTATGGGGAAATATGTAACTAGCTGGCAATTCGTAAATCCTGTCTATATGGGGATGGGGTTCTCAGCAGTAGGATCATTGTTTATCGAGCAACTTCGGAAAGTTTATAAGCATTTTGAAGAGCTTGCTATCCCGATTACGCTTTCTGGTGGAATAGGGTTAGGCGTTGTTTTCATATCGTTAGCGGATGGATTTAATTCAGATCTATTTAATTATCTGTTCGGAAGTGTAATTGCAATAAGTAGAAACGACTTATTAGCCGTGACTGTTATAACGATTATTGTTTTAACGGTTGTGATCTTATTATATAAAGAGCTTTTCTTCCTATCGTTCGATGAGGAACATGCTGTGGTTTCAGGAATAAGAGGGAAATGGATTCATATCGTCTTTATACTGATCGTAGCATTTGTGATAGCTGTATCGATGCAGATTGTTGGAGTTTTATTGGTTTCAGCACTGATGACCCTTCCTGTTGCTGCAAGTATACGTATCGCCAAAGGATTTAAACAAACGATCTTCCTCTCCATCCTCATTGGAGAAGGTTCAGTGATTGGCGGTTTGATCCTTGCTTACTATCTCGATATTGCACCGGGTGGAACAATCGTACTATTATCTGCGATCATATTAGTCATAATTCTCATCTTAAAACGCTGGCAACAAGGGAAATCTTAATGTGAAGAGGTGGAAAGATGAATGTATCTAGTGCACTAGAAATCCTAAAAAACGAAGGGTATAAATACACTGAAAAACGAGAGGACCTTGTGGTATTCTTTGCCAAAGAAAAAAGATACCTTTCTGCTAGGGAAGTACTGACGTATATGCAAAAAACGTACCCTGGCATGAGTGTGGATACAATTTACCGAAACCTTACTCTTTTTAGAGATTTAGGTATCCTTGAGGAAACAGAATGGAATGGTGAAAAGCGCTATCGACTCAGCTGTGCGACTGATGCTCACCATCATCATCTAATCTGTCTTGATTGCGGAAGAACAAGGCAGATCGAGGCTTGTCCAATGGACGATCTTCCTGTTTACGATGCAGATTTTGAAGTAGTTGGGCATAAATTCGAGATTTACGGTAAATGCGGAGAATGTCAATAAGGTATGAAAAAAGCGGAAGGGGCTACCTTCCGCTTTCGTAATGATAAAGCCATTTTTTTGCTTCAATCCAATTATTCATCCGAATCACTCCCGAGGGAACTGATCCTTGATTATATGGTGTGTTAAAAAGGATGACGGGAATGTTGCAGTCTTCAGCGATCGCACACGCATTATCGTGTTTATCTTCGAAGAAAACGTCAACTTGATGACGCTTTATTGATTCGATTTTATTGTGTTTACCGATTAATTCAATATGATGATACGGGACATCGTTAGAGTTGAACCATTCTTTCGTCGTTTCAAAAAGGTGATTTCCTCTTGCGCTAATGTAAACCAGCTCATAATCCTCTTTCCATCCATGTAAAGTGGGGTGAGCGTGTTCCGCCATAAACGCGTTGGAATAAATTTTTTCCTCATTTGCTTTTAACCAATTTATAAAATCATCTTTAGACACATTTAATAATCCTGCAAGATCATATTGTGTAATATCTTCGAGGACTAATTGTTTGTTGAAGGACGAATTTAAATAAGGTAAAAAGGTTTTTGGACTTGTAACAGTTCCGTCTATATCAAGCCCTAGTCTTTGTAGTGGCATAAAAAAACTCCTTTTCATTCACTCTCCTTCAATCATATCATATTCAGTCGATCTCGATTGAGGAATTGGTAGTAACTTACTTCATAATAGCAAATAACCTACCGTAACTTTGCGAATACTAAACATGCTCCACTACAGATTAAAGGTGAGGGATGTATATGACAGAAGACAAACGTGAGGATTTGGAACTTCTGGAGGAAGAAAGAGTTGATCTAAAATCGGAAGAAGATTACCTCGAAGAATCAGCTGCAGAAGTAGCACCTTCTGGAGTTCTTGATCGTCCTTATTTACAGTCGCCTGAAAATGAACGTCCAAGAGCTGAGGAGCGAGAAGAACATTTTGAAGCTAAAAGACAGGAGCAAGAGAAAACGGGAGTCGGTGTTGGTATAGCCGCACTTGCTCTTTCGGTTATCTCCCTGTTTATTTTACCCGTCATATTTGGAGCAGCGGGTATCGTAGTAGGGTTTATAGCGAGAAGGAGAGGACTTACGACTCTTGGTAGCTGGGCTATCGGCGTCGGGGTAGCCTCAATGATCATTTCGTTATTCTTTGCACCGTTCTTTTAGTGGATAAATGTAAAAGAGCCTGTTCATTTGAACAGGCTCTTTCTTTATGCGTTTGATTCAGCTTTAGCTTTTTCTTCTTCCATCTTCTTGTAATGCTCTTCAGCAATCTTGTCGACTTCTTTTTTCAGTTCGTCAACCATAATTTCTTCCGGGACTTTTCGTATGATTTCACCATGACGGAAAAGTAGCCCTTCTCCACGTGCACCTGCTATACCGATATCCGCTTCACGTGCTTCTCCTGGTCCATTTACTGCGCAGCCTAAAACTGCAACTTTGATAGGAGCCTTGATTGTGGAAATGTACTCTTCAACTTCATTGGCGATGCTGATCAGATCGATCTCGATCCTTCCGCAGGTTGGGCAAGAAATCAACGTTGCTGCATTTGCCGCAAGTCCAAATGATTTAAGGAGTTCTCTTGCAACTTTAACTTCTTCTACAGGGTCAGCACTTAATGAGATACGTGCTGTATTTCCAATCCCTTTTGAAAGGATGACTCCGAGACCTGCAGCACTTTTTACAGTACCTGCGAAAAGCGTACCTGATTCTGTAATCCCAAGATGCAGTGGATAGTCGAATGCTTTAGCAGCAAGCTCGTATGCTTCTGTTGCAAGATTTACGTCAGAAGCCTTCATAGACACGATGATGTCATAGAAATCAAGGTCTTCTAGAATCTTGATGTGATGAAGTGCACTCTCCAACATTCCTTGTGCTGTTGGATAACCATACTTCTCCAAGATCTTTCGTTCAAGTGAACCAGCGTTTACACCGATACGAATAGGAATGCCTTTTGCTTTAGCTGCTTTAACAACTGCTTCGACTTTCTCTCTTCGTCCGATATTACCTGGATTGATACGGATCTTATCAGCTCCACCTTCGATGGCTTTGAGAGCGAGCTTATAATCAAAATGAATATCTACTACAAGCGGAATGTTGATGCGCTTCTTTATTTCTGGGATAGCATTTGCTGCGCGCTCGTCAGGACAAGCAACACGAACAACCTGACATCCAGCTTCTTCTAAACGCTCAATCTCAGCCACAGTGGCTTCGACGTCGTGTGTTTTAGTCGTTGTCATACTTTGAATGACGACTTCATTGTTTCCACCTATAGTCAAAGGACCAACTTTTACAGGTCTTGTCTTTGTACGGTGAGTAATTTCATTCATGCGAAAATCGCTCCTTTTACATGTAGGATCATACCTCATGATTAGATAGCTTGGATTATTTCTTTCCTGCATAAGGATTTAGACTCATTAATAATACTATCTCATTGTAGCAACTTATGAATGCGATTGACAAGAAATAATCACTGGGTTTCCACATCCATGTAGGATGGAACTTTATAATGTTCTCCTATTTGGATGTGTGTAGGGAGAATTCCGTTTAACTGTTTAAAATCATCTACCACAGTATCTATAGAAACTGGAATTGAGCCGTTCGTCTTTTCGACAATTGAAAGAACCGTATCTCCCGCAGCTACTTTGTAGAGAACATAAGGCTTTTCTTTCTGCTCGTTGGATTCGGAAACAACTTGTACTGCAGGAGGATTATACGTTGCAAGAGTCCCGGTTGTTAAATCGTAATAGGTGGTGTGAAGCACAAGAATTATTATAAAAGCAGTTAATAGCTTACGCATTGCAAACACCGCTTTCTTAACTGTTTTTACTTTTACCTTATGCTTGTCCAACGAGGTTATTCCTCTGTTTTTCGAATTTTCTTTTCTTTGAGCAAGGACTGCAGTAAAATAACATGCATATAGGTGCATTACTTTCCTTACTTCTAAAATAAAGGAGAATGAATGATGATCAAAAAACTTTTACCATACTTATTAACAGTTAGTTTGCTTGTGTTCGTATTACCTATAGATGCATTGGCTGATGCCAGTGAAGGGGACGTCATCATTACGCTGGGTGAAGATTTATCAGAAAGTCAACAACAGGAGTTATTGAAAGAAATGAATGCTCCAGAAGAAGCATTAACCGTTACGGTATCTAACGAAGAAGAACATCAATACCTTGGTGACTATATAAGCAAAGGCTTGATCGGAACACGTGCTCTTTCATCATCTTCGATCACGATAGGCAAAAAGGATGAAGGGTTGAGTGTAGAAACGAACAATATCAATTGGGTAACAGATGAAATGTATACAAACGCTTTGATAACGGCTGGTGTTAAGGACGCTGACGTTTATGTTACTGCACCTATTGAAGTGTCTGGAACGGCTGCACTCACTGGTTTGATAAAAGCATACGAAGTCAGCACGGACAAAGTGATACCAGAAGAGCAAAAACAAGTCGCAAATGAAGAGTTAGTAAAGACAGCTAAGCTAAGTGAAAGCATTGGAGCAGAAAAAGCTACGGAATTAATGACAAAGATAAAAGATGAGATAGCATCGAATCCACCTGAAACAGAAGAAGAGCTTAGAAGTCTTATCCAACAAATCGCAAAAGACTCTGGTATTGAATTAACAAATGAGGAGTTAGACGGCCTTGTTGCGTTATTTGAACGAATGAAGAATTTGAATATTGATTGGGATCAAGTTAGAAGTCAATTAGAGAATGCAAAAGAAAACTTGAATGAATTTCTAAACAAGGAAGAAACCAAGAATTTTATTAGCAAGTTTATTGATTTTGTTAAATCGATCATCGATAGCATTGCTGGGGCGTTTCAATCATAAAAACCGAGAAACTTTTTTGATGTTCATTCGTATATAGGAAAGAGGAATAAATAGGGAGGCGGTTTTGGATGGATATTTTAGCTGTACCTGCGATTGGATTCATCGTCGTCTTATTAGGGGTCTTATTCTTATTCGGTGAAATTCTAGTGCGCACAAAAGGGATTTTTGGACTGATTGGGTTATTGATTTTAACGCTTTATTTCAGTTTCCACCTTACGTCGACAGTTTCAATCCTCTGGATGGGACTGGTCTTTGCAGTAGGTCTTGGTTTGGTGGTGCTCGATGGAAAGTTACTAAACGATGGTACGTTTGGATTAATCGGTATCCTTATCATGATTACTGCAGTCGCGTTACCTTCACCTTCTTTCATTTACGGACTTCTCGTATCTAGTGGTTTTCTATTAGGAGCAGCTGCATCATTCTTATTCTTGAAGGTATTTACTGCGAGGAAGATGTGGACGAAAATGACCTTAAAAGATCGATTAAGTGGTGATATGGGTTATAACTCGATGAATAATGAATACAAAGACCTGGTAGGTCATACAGCAAAAGCGATCACACCATTTAGGCCAAGTGGAACGATCGAAGTGAATAATAAGAAGTATAGCGCTATTTCAGTTGGAAGATGGATTGATGAAGGTACCATCGTAACGATTACAGATGTGGATGGAACAAGAATTCTGATAGAAGAAAAAGTAGCTGATGAAACTCAGCAAGTGTAAAAAAATCCCCCCGGTACACCGGGAGGATTTTTTTAGTTCTAATGATTATTCTTGCCTCTTTTTGGGGAGTGGAATTTCTTTCAGTACCATATACAATAGCAAGATCGCTACGAACCAGTATACTAAAAAGCCAAATGGAACTTGGGTACGTAACAGGCTCATAATAGTGAAAAATAACGTTGGAATGGTTACAGAATAGGCAGAGAGTATCCAAAGCTGTTTATAGGAAACTCTTCTCTTGGTCATATTTTTTAAGGTCAAACCAATTGTAGCAAGGGCCGTCACACCTATAAATTTAAGACCGGTTTGTAAAAGATACACGACGAAAATGACAAGCGGTATAAAGATAGGGAGCAAATCATCGAGTGTTTGTGAAAGTTCAATCACATCGCTTTTTGTAAAACTCATCGTACTGAAGTTACTATAATCAAATTCCTGTAATGTACCAGAGTCTTTAATCATTATTCTGTCTCCTAAAAATGCGATGACAGTCTTATATCCTTCTACATCATCAGGTTTTGTTTCACCAGTAGCGTCAAAGATAAATGTTTCTCCGTCTTCCTTCGTGATATACGGCTCATCTTGATCAGCAGATAACGTTCCATCTACAAGTTTAAATTCAGGAACATCACTTATATGGGATTTCAATTCATCGTAAGCATTCGTAAATGTAACGGTGGTTAGAATTCCAACTGGTACGGATGCAAGAAGCATTAAAAGAAAAACATATAAGATCGGTTTGCCAAGCTTTTGAAAACGAAAGCGCGCCATCATCTTTGGAGAATAAAGGCTGTAAAATAATTGTTTAAATATGTTCAAATTCAAATCTCCTTCCATTGATTACACAAACCCATAAACTAGTTTAGCTTATATTCCACTTAGGGAACAATAAACTCGGTTAAAGTTTTTCATTCCCTTTGTGAATAAATCATTACAAAATCTATATTTAGTCTTTACAAAAGATAGGGTGATGTAGATAATAGACAAGGGACTTTGTTGAGTATTGTCGAAAAAAATAAAATGGTGCAAGGGGTTGAAATGATGGAACTCAACGTTCAGGAGATGATCTTTCAGTTTGTGGGAGGTCTAGGTATTTTCCTGTTTGGACTTAAGTATATGGGTGATGGCCTTCAAAGATCAGCGGGCGATCGATTAAGAGATATATTAGATCGCTTCACAACGAACCCATTCATGGGTGTATTAGCAGGTATAGTCGTTACGATCTTGTTACAAACCAGTTCAGGCACTACAGTTCTTACAGTAGGACTAGTAAATGCAGGGTTTATGACTCTTAAACAGGCTATCGGAGTTATAATGGGAGCCAATATAGGAACAACTGTAACAGCATTCATAATTGGTATACCTATCAAAGATTACGCACTACCTATCCTATTTATTGGTGCAGCATTGATCTTCTTTGTTAAAAACAAAAAGATAACGTATCTTGGACAGATCATCTTTGGTTTTGGTGGTTTATTCTATGGTTTAGAACTGATGAGTAACGGTATGAAACCTTTAAGAACGCTTCAGGTATTCCAAGATCTTACGGTTAGTATGAGTGAAAACCCAATATTGGGAGTAGTCATCGGTACCGTATTTACTGTCATCGTACAGAGTTCAAGTGCTACGATTGGCGTTCTGCAAAGTTTATTCTCTCAGGATGCAATGTCCCTACAAGCTGCTATGCCAGTTCTATTCGGAGATAACATAGGAACGACAGTAACTGCTGTTTTAGCATCGATTGGTGCCTCAGTTGCAGCAAGAAGAGCAGCACTTACACACGTTATATTTAACTTAATTGGTACTACAGTGTTCTTGATTATATTATCACTGTACACACCTTTCATTGCATATATCCAAAATGCACTTAATTTAAATGCAGAAATGACTATTGCATTTGCACACGGTATTTTTAATGTTTCTAATACAATTATTCAGTTCCCATTCATTGCATTACTTGCTGTATTAGTAACAAAAATTATTCCTGGTGATGATACTGCGATCGAGTATAAGCCAAAGCACCTTGATCCGGTATTTATCGAACGTTCTCCATCTGTCGCGCTTGGACAAGCAAAAGAAGAAGTTATTCGTATGAGCGAATTTGCTTATAAAGGTGTAAAAGAAGCTTCGAAGTATGTCACTTCAAAAGAGCAAAAGAGTGCAGAGAAAACTGCTCAATATGAAGATGCGATCAATAACTTAGACACAAAGATCACAGATTATTTAATTCAGTTATCTGCAACCTCTCTTTCAGCTGAGGAATCAACTCGACATGGTATGTTGATGGACTCGGTTCGTGATATTGAGCGAGTTGGAGATCATATGGAAAATATCGTCGAGCTGGTTGATTATCAGATCAGTAACAAAGTGAAGATGACGGATGTAGCTATGAAAGATCTTGATCAGATGTTTGAGCTTACGCTAACGACTCTTCACCAAGCATTTGATGCATTGGATAATTGGGATGTTGAGAAGGCTCGTGATGTCGTGAAATTAGAAGATAAAATTGATAAAATGGAAAGATCTCTTCGTAAGCAGCATATCTTGAGGTTGAACGAAGGCGAATGTACAGGAAGTGCAGGGATCGTCTTTGTAGATATGATCAGTAACCTAGAACGTATTGGTGATCACGCTGTTAATATTGCTGAAGCAGTTATCGGAGAAGAGTGATAAAAAGTCGGGGCTAATCTAGCCCTGACTTTTTTTATTCTATATAATAGAAGAAAAAGGGGGGGCACCATGGATATCTTATTCTGGGTACTCGTAATAGCATCGTTTGTAGTGGCGTTTGTAGGACTAATCTATCCAATTATTCCATCGGTTCTTTTTATTTACATAGGATATATTGTGTACGGTGTATTTTTCGAATTTAGTTCAATGACAGTTTCTTTCTGGATTATTCAAATTCTATTTACCGCGTTACTATTTCTTGCTGATTATGCTAGCAACTTATTTGGGGTCAAAAAATATGGGGGATCAAAAGCCGCCATATGGGGAAGTACAATTGGCTTATTGGTTGGACCATTCGTTATACCGTTTCTTGGAATTATTCTTGGTCCTTTCATTGGAGCAGTTGCAGCAGAGTTAATCTTTCATCGAAAACCATTAAGAGAGTCTATTAACGTAGGAGTCGGATCTTTACTTGGTTTTCTTGGGGGAGCGTTAATGAAAGGTGCTATCCAAGCAATAATGATTGTTATCTTTCTTGTATATGTTCTATAGTAATCTTGATGAAGGGACAAAACCATGCTATAGTAATTTCATCGCTGATTTTTCAGCAATGAAAATTATATTACAAAAGTTATTGACTTCTTTTTAATCTCTATGGTATAGTTATTCTTGTCGTTAAGAGATATTCCACAGTAGCTCAGTGGTAGAGCTATCGGCTGTTAACCGATCGGTCGTAGGTTCGAATCCTACCTGTGGAGCCATATGGCGGTGTAGCTCAGCTGGCTAGAGCGTACGGTTCATACCCGTGAGGTCGGGGGTTCGATCCCCTCCGCCGCTACCATATTAACTTAACACAATGGCGATTGTGGCGAAGTGGTTAACGCACCGGATTGTGGTTCCGGCATTCGTGGGTTCGATTCCCATCAGTCGCCCCATTTAAATTGGACCCTTAGCTCAGCTGGTTAGAGCTGACGGCTCATAACCGTCCGGTCGCAGGTTCGAGTCCTGCAGGGTCCACCATACGCGGAGGAATACCCAAGTCTGGCTGAAGGGATCGGTCTTGAAAACCGACAGGGGCTTAACGGCCCGCGGGGGTTCGAATCCCTCTTCCTCCGCCATCTTTCTTCTAAGTATGGAAGTAGCAAGAACAAAATTTAAATTTTCATATCGTCGCGGGATGGAGCAACGAGCGAAACTTCATAGAAACACAGCGAGTTGTTTCGACGGATACGCATCGTAGCAATCCTTGCAGAGGAAGAAACAGTGCACAGCATATAGAAGCAAGTACGAAATTCATTCATTCATATCGTCGCGGGATGGAGCAGTTCGGTAGCTCGTCGGGCTCATAATCCGAAGGTCGCAGGTTCAAATCCTGCTCCCGCAACCAATTTAAAAAAATTAACTACGTCGAATAATCTTCTTCGTTAATTTTTAATCGTAGTCCCTTTAGGGGCAACCTAAACTCACAATTTGAGTTCACTCTTTCAAACATAATAGTACATAAGAAAAAAACATGGCTCTGTAGCTCAGTCGGTAGAGCAGTGGACTGAAAATCCACGTGTCGGCGGTTCGATTCCGTCCGGAGCCACCATATTAACATCGATTCACCACCTTGTAGGTGGTTTTTTTATGTTTACGATTCTATATGTGTGGAATTATAAAAGTGGTGACAACATCACGATGTTAAACATTTGAAAACAGAGGATAAATCTGCTACTGTAAAAATGTGATACATTGTGATCACGACTTGTGACGCAATAGTCACAAGGGTTACATACTTTTAAAGGAGGAGATTTACAATGGCTAAATTTGAACTACCACAACTACCTTACGATTTTAACGCTCTAGAGCCACATATCGACGAAGAAACAATGAAGATCCACCACGGCAAACACCACAATGCTTATGTTACAAAGCTAAACGGTGCACTTGAGGGTCATGAAAACTTAGCTGACAAAAGCCTTGAAGATCTTCTTGGCAACCTGGATGCTGTACCTGAAGGAATTCGTACTGCAGTAAGAAACAATGGTGGCGGACATGCTAACCACACACTTTTCTGGCAAGTACTTAGTCCAAACGGTGGCGGCGAACCATCAGGTGACTTGAGCGAAGCAATCAAAAAGAAATTCGGAAGCTTTGAGAGCTTCAAAGACGAGTTCGCTAGTGCTGCTGCAGGACGCTTTGGTTCTGGCTGGGCATGGCTTATCGTTAAAGGTGGAGAACTAGAAATTACTAGTACTCCTAACCAAGACACTCCGGTAATGGAAGGCATTACTCCAATTCTTGGTCTTGACGTTTGGGAGCATGCTTATTATCTTAAGTATCAAAACAAGCGCCCAGATTACATCAGTGCATTCTGGAATGTTGTTAACTGGGATGAAGTAGCTAAGCGTTACGAAGCTGCAAAATAATAGCCAAAACCCCGACAGAATTGTCGGGGCTTTTTTTTATGGTTCTATTTTTGTATAGACGCTTCCTAGATGTTCTAAGAGATAATCAATAACAAGGTCTGTAATCGCACAACCATCATTGAAATCGTACTTGCTATAGGAAAAAATTTGATTTTCCCTGATCGATATGAAGAATGTAGGCAGCGTTAATGAATTTTTTTCTTCATTATATGTATGTGGCTGCTCAAGTTTTTTAGCAAAAGAAATCAGTTGTGATAAAAGAGTATTCTTAATTTGATGAGAAATGACGTCCCCTGTATAGATAAAATAATACATCGAACTCTCCTTTCAAAAACATCTTACCCATTTCTAATCTTTCGCATAAGGAGACAGAATTAATACAAAATAAGGGAGGAGGAAAAAAGGGGAGTTTGCCATGAAAGTACTTAAACACGTAATGGGTGATATAGCTGTTACAAAAGATCTACTCTTATTATTAACGATCGGCGGATTGTATGCTTTGAGCATTGCTCTTTCAAATACGTTTGTAAACGTTTATTTATGGAAACAAACAGGTGAATTTGCAGATATTGCGATTTACAACCTTTCAGTTGTCATCAGTCAACCGCTTACATTTATTTTAGCTGGACGATGGGCTAAAAAGATGGATCGAGTGATTGTATTGAGAATCGGCGTAATCTTTTTGGCGCTATTTTATATTACGGTTTTACTACTAGGGCAAAATGCTGGCCAGTTACTCGTCTTATTGGGAGCACTGCTTGGAATTGGGTTTGGGTTTTATTGGCTTGCGTTTAATGTATTAACATTTGAAATAACTGAGCCTGATACGAGAGATTTTTTTAATGGTTTTCTAGGACTTCTAACTTCTTTTGCTGGAATGATCGGTCCTATTTTCGCAGGAGTAGTCATTTCAAGTCTTGAATCATACACGGGGTACAAAATTATATTTGGAGTCTCACTGCTGCTTTTCTCAGCGGCGGTTATCTTGAGTTTTTTCTTAAAGAGGCGATCGGCGAAAGGCAACTTTTCATTCATGCGAGTTTTCAACGAACGTAAATCGAACAGCGATTGGCTAAATGTTCTTCATGCTCACTTCTTCCAAGGGTTAAGAGAGGGAACATTTATTTTTGTCATTGCTGTTCTCGTATTTATTACGACTGGCAGTGAGCTTGCGATAGGAACATTTGGTTTGGTGAATTCCGCTGTTTCGTTCCTGGTTTATTACCTTGCGACAAGATTAATAAAACCACGTTTTCGTATAAAAGCAATTCTATATGCAGGAATTATGCTATATGTCTCAGTGGTTATTCTTTTATTTGAATTAACGTTCTCGCGCTTGTTGCTTTACGGCATTTGTATTTCTATCGCTTATCCCGTTTTGTTTGTTCCATATGTATCACTAACATACGATGTGATCGGAAAAGCTTGGAATGCTGCGGAAATGAGGATTGAGTACATTGTAGTAAGAGAAGTGTATTTAAACTTTGGAAGGGTTGTATCAATCACAGTGTTTCTAATAGCGATCTCGATTTCAAACGATGTTCAAATCGTACCTACACTATTGATGATCCTAGGAATTGGTCATTCCATTATTTTCTTCTTCTACAGAAAACTCAAGATTGTTAGGACTTTTAGTGAAAAGTCGGTAGAGCCAGTTCAATAGCTCATTATACCCTTTACAATTGGTGTATCACTAAGTATAGTAAATAAATATGGGATAGGGCACCTGTACTCTACAGGTGCCTAATTGTGTGTTGAAAGGAAGAATAACGTGAATCCTAATAGAAAGAAAAAGAACCACGTGCCGATAAGGTTAAATATATTATTCTTGTCCGTTTTTATTTTATTTTCAGTTCTTGTATTGCGTCTTGGTGTCATTCAAATTGTGGACGGTGAAGAATATGAACGGGTATCAGAGCAGACTGAAAATGTAACGGCAGAATCAAGTGCCCCTAGAGGAAAGATGTATGACCGTTACGGAAGAGTTCTTGTAGATAATAATCCCGAGTTCGCTCTTACGTACATAAGAACACAAAATACGAATCAATCAGAACGGTTAGATCTTGCAACAAAACTCGCCGAACTAATCGAGAAAGATTCTGAAGAAGTTACAGATCGGGATTTAAAGGATTATTGGATCGTGACTCGCCCAGAAGAAGCAAAACAGAAGCTCTCAGAACAAGAGTGGGAGAATTTAGATTCAACAGAGGCTTACAAGCTCCAAATAGAGCGTATCGATGATAAAGATTTAGCTGAAATAAAAGGTGATGAGACTGAACTAGAAGTAGCAGCCATAAAGAGAGCGATGGATAATGGGTACGCTCTTTCTTCTCAAACGATTAAGATGGGGTTAACGGAAGATGAGATCGCACGCATTAGTGAAAACCTCGGTGAATTACCTGGAGTTGATATTCAAGCTGACGCGACAAGGGAATATCCATATGGTGAGACGCTTCAAACAATCTTTGGAAATGTAGGACACATTCCTCGTGAAAGCCTTACTTACTACAGAATTAGAGATTATGATAGGAATGACCAAGTAGGTATTAGCTATCTTGAGAAGCAATATGAAGAATTTCTCAAAGGACAAAAAGAAAAACAAAAGTTTGTGACGGATAAATCCGGTGAGCCGATTGGTGAGCCAGAAGTAATAGAGGGACAACGGGGAAATGATCTTGTTTTATCGATCGATATCGATCTACAACAACAAGTAGAGGAAATTTTAGAAGAAGAATTACGTGATGCCAGAAAATATGGTGCGACTAGAGGGTATGTTGTGATGATGGACCCTGCTACTGGCGAAGTTTTATCAATAGCAGGTAAAGCTTATAATAATGGGAAGTATACGGGCAGAACCTTTGGTGTGATCGGAGATTCATATGCGATGGGCTCTACGATTAAGGGAGCTACAGTATTAGCTGGGTATCAATATGATGTCATTAATCCCAACGATATGCTAGTAGATGAGGTGCTTCGATTTTCGAATGGTCAAACCAAAGCTTCTTATACCTCTAGAGCGATGGGCAGAATATCGGATTTAGTGGCAATACAAAAGTCTTCAAACGTCTATATGTTTAAAATCGCAATGATGATGGCAGGGTATGACTACGAACCTAATAAGAGGAGTAGCTATAATCCTGAAGCGTACAATCAAATGAGAGAAGCATTCTCTCAATTTGGATTAGGTGTTCCAACTGGAATCGATCTCCCTGGTGAAAGTGCAGGTCTTAATGGAGGAATTGGGGTGTTCGGTAATTTACTTGATTTGTCGATCGGACAGTATGATACGTATACGCCAATGCAAATGGCGCAATACGTTTCTACGATTGCAAATGGAGGCTATCGCATTAAACCTCATCTATTAAAAGAAGTACATGAACCATCAGAAAGCGATACACTGTCCAATACTGTCCTTTTTCAACATACTCCTGAAGTATTGAATAAAGTAAAAATGAGCAAAGATGAAGTAGAACACATTCAAAGGGGAATGTGGATGGTTATGAATACGAAAGAAGGAACTGCAGGAACGAATTATAACTTCTTTCAGAGTGATGACTATGTTGCAGCTGGAAAGACAGGAACGGCTCAGATCGGAGAGGATTACAATTTGACCCTTGTAGGATTTGCTCCTTATAACGATCCTGAGGTTGCCTTTTCTGTTGTCATACCGGAAGTAAACGATTCGAGCTCTGGCTTTGTTAATAAGAAAATAGGCGGAAGAATATTAGATGCCTATTTCGACCTCAAAAACAAGGCGAAAGTACCTAGTGGAAGTGAAATTGAAAATAAGGATAAAGAATGAGATAAAAAACCGCAGAAATGCGGTTTTTTCTTTTTGGTTTGGGAAGAGTAAGGATTAATCAGGTCTAAAGTCCTGCGATTTCGACAACAATTCACAATTATATGCAAGAAAATCAGCATTTCTACAAGCATTTACACTATCTTTACAATCGGTTTATATGCAATTAATAAACAAGCTGTATTCTTGTAATTGTGGTTGAGAGGTCAGTAGCAGTCCTAATGACCCATACAAAAAAACACATCCATTTAGGGGGAAAAACACATGAAGTTTAAAGGCATCGCACTAATGCTAGTAATGTCATTGATTTTGGTTTTCGCAGCAGCTTGTGGAAACAACTCAGAAAACGCAGGAAACAACGCTGGCGGTGAGTCTGGAAACGGAGAAGAAGTATCAGGAGAAGTAATGGTTGACGGATCTTCTACTGTATTCCCGATCTTTGAAGCTCTAGCTGAAGAATATGCAGCTGCTCAACCTAAGGTTCAAGTTAGTGTAGGTGTTTCCGGTTCTGGCGGTGGATTTGAAAAATTCTCTAACGGTGAGACTGACATGAGTAACGCATCTCGTCCGATCAAAGAAGAGGAAGTCGCTGCACTAGAAGAAGCTGGAATTGAATTTACTGAATTCGAAGTTGCAAAAGATGGACTTTCTATCGTTGTAAACGCTGAGAATGATTGGGTAGATCAGCTTACAATTGAAGATCTCAAGAAAATCTGGACTGGCGAAGTTTCAATGTGGAGTGAAATCAACTCTGAATGGCCTGAAGAAAAGATCGAACTATTTAGCCCAGGTACTGACTCTGGTACGTATGACTATTTCAATGAAGTTGTTCTAGAAGAAGAGCAAATGAATAAAGAAGCTACACTTTCTGAAGATGACAACGTTCTTGTTAACGGTGTAACTGGTTCTAAAAACGGTATGGCATTCTTCGGATATGCTTACTACCTTGAAAACAAAGATAATCTAAATGTTGTTCCAATTGTAAATGGTGAAGGCGAAGCAATTGAGCCAAACGCTGAAACAATTCAAGATGGAACGTACGAGCCACTTTCTCGTCCACTATTCACTTATGTTAAGCATTCTGCTGTAAAAGACAATCCTGCAGTATATGACTTCAATAAGTTTATGATTGAAAATGCTGGTGAGATGGCTGAAGCTGTTGGTTATGTAGCTCTACCTGATGAGAAGTATACAGAAGCTATGGATAAGCTTAACGAGATCGCTGGAAAATAATGAATTGAAAACAGTTTGGTGAGGAGTGAACTTACTCCTCACTTTAACCTGTTTTGCTCTAGTGTGAGGGGGAGTACTATTATGGAAAGATCAATTCGTCAGATGATTAAAGATAGAAAAGATAAGCAAAAAACAAGATTAAATTTTATGGAGAAATTGGTTCCTGGTTTATTGCTTGTATGTGCTATTCTTTCAGTTCTAACGACGCTAGGAATCGTGTTTACACTTATTGTTGAAACCATTACGTTCTTTAGCCGCGTTTCAATAGTGGAGTTCTTTACAAATAAAGATTGGTATCCTTTCTTTGAAGGAGATCCTGACTATGGTATTTGGCCGCTTATTTCAGGAACTCTTATGATTACAGTTATTGCTATGCTTGTAGCAATCCCATTCGGATTAGCTGCTGCCATTTATTTGAGTGAATATGCAAGTGATCGTGTAAGACGATTTATTAAACCGATATTGGAAGTACTAGCAGGAATTCCAACGATTGTTTACGGATTCTTTGCGCTAACATTTGTAACTCCGGTATTGCAGAACGTTATTCCTAATCTTCCTGTATTTAATGCTTTGAGCCCAGGAATTGTGGTTGGGATTATGATCATACCAATGGTCGCTTCCCTATCTGAGGATGCTATGAGTTCTGTCCCAAATGCAATTAGAGAAGGTGCTCTCGGACTAGGTGCAACTCGTTTTGAAGTTGCGGTGAAAGTCGTTCTACCTGCAGCTCTCTCTGGTATCATCGCTTCATTTGTTCTAGCTATTTCAAGAGCGATCGGAGAAACAATGATCGTAACGGTAGCTGGTGGTGCTACACCTAAGCTAACAATGGACGTAACCGAGTCGATTCAAACGATGACTTCGTATATCGTTCAGGTGAGTCTTGGAGATGCTGGATTTGGTACAACGATCTACTATAGTATCTATGCAGTAGGGATGACGCTGTTCTTATTCACTCTGATCATGAACCTCATCGCTCAATATATTTCTCGAAGATTCAGGGAGGAATACTAATGCAATTAATCGATCAATCAAAAGTTAAAAGTAAAATGCAAACGAGGTTGATGAAGAACAACGTACTAAAAGGAGTCTTTTTTGGGGCTACTATGTTCGCCCTTGTTGTTCTCGTTATCCTCCTTTATCGGATATTCACTCAAGGAATTGGGTATTTAGACTTGGAATTCTTTCAAAACTTCGCATCACGTTTCCCTGAAAAAGCAGGAATAAAGGCTGCATTTTATGGGTCACTGTGGGTAATGGGAGTCATTGCACCTGTTTCATTAATTCTAGGAGTTGGAACAGCGATTTACCTTGAAGAATACGCAAAGAAAAACCGATTTACAACGTTCATTCAATTGAACATTTCAAATCTTGCGGGTGTGCCATCTATTGTATTTGGTTTACTCGGTCTAACTGTATTCGTTCGTATGCTTGAGATGGGACGTAGTGTTCTTGCCGGTGGGTTAACGATGAGCTTATTGATCTTGCCGATCATCGTTGTAGCTTCACAGGAATCCGTTCGTTCTGTGCCGAAAGAATTAAGGGAAGCATCTTACGCAATGGGAGCGACGAAGTGGCAAACCATTCGCAGAGTCGTACTACCAGCAGCAATTCCAGGAATCTTGACTGGGGGAATCTTGGCACTATCAAGAGCTATTGGTGAAACAGCACCACTCCTAATGATTGGAGCTCTTACGTTCGTTGCCTATTTACCTGAGAACCTTCTTTCTGGTTTTACTGTTATGCCGATTCAGATCTTTAACTGGACAAGTCGTCCACAAACTGAATTCCATGACGTAGCGGCAGCTGGAATTATCGTTTTACTCGCTATGCTTTTAATCATGAATTCTATCGCAGTGTTAATTCGTAATAAATTTTCAAAACGTTTATAAGAAAAGTCGTGCTCTACTCATCAACATGAAAAGGGGAATGTTATCATGAAAACAATTATGGATGAAAAAAAGATCCAAAAACCTCAACGTGCTGAAGCTGAACAAAAAGCAGATGGTCAATCAGTATACAAAATTGAGAATTTCAACTTATGGTATGGGAAAGATCAAGCGTTAACGGATATTAACTTTGAAATTCCTGAACATAAGGTCACTGCAATTATCGGACCTTCAGGTTGCGGAAAGTCTACATTTATCAAAGCCCTAAACAGAATGGTTGAAATGGTGCCGATCGTAAAAATGTCTGGTGATATTAAATACCGTGACAATAATATCTTCGATAGCAAATATAAAGTTGAAGATCTTCGTACAAAAGTAGGAATGGTGTTCCAGAAGCCAAACCCATTCCCGAAATCTATCTATGAGAATGTGGTATACGGCCCTAAAATCCACGGAATCAAGAATAAAAAAGTACTCGATGAAATCGTAGAGAAAAGCTTAAAAGGCGCAGCTCTATGGGAAGAAGTGAAAGATCGATTGAATGAAAATGCATACGGTCTTTCGGGTGGACAGCAACAGCGTCTTTGTATTGCACGCTGTCTTGCAATCGAACCAGATGTCATCTTGATGGATGAGCCAACATCCGCACTTGATCCGATCTCTACACTTAAAGTTGAGGAACTCGTTCAAGAATTGAAGAAAGAATTCAGTATCATCATCGTTACGCATAACATGCAGCAGGCAGCTCGAATCTCCGATAAAACAGCCTTTTTCCTTAATGGTGAAGTGGTTGAATTCTCTGATACGAACAAGCTGTTTTCTAATCCATCAGATAAGCGTACAGAAGACTATATTACTGGCCGTTTCGGTTAAAAATTTCGGGGGTGACTGTTTATGGTAGTTAGAGAAAATTTCCAAGAACAATTAGATGAAATCAAAGCTCAACTGTTAGAGCTAGGTTCTCTTGCTCAGCTCGCTGTTGACGAATCAATTAAAGCATTGAAAAACCAGGATGTAGAGAAAGCTCTTGAAATCATCGATAATGATCACGAAATTAATGAACTCGAAGAAGAGATCAACGAAAAAGTAATCTGGCTTATTGCAAAAGAGCAACCACTTGCTTCAGACTTACGTCGTTTGATTTCAGCGCTTAAAATTTCTACTGATGTTGAAAGAGTAGGCGATCTGGCTGTTAACATCGCGAAGTCGATCATCCGAATCGGTGATAAACCTTTCGTAAAGCCAATCGAAGAGATACCTGCTCTTGCTGAAAAAGCAAACAACATGCTAAGAGAAGTATTGTCATCCTTCTATGAAGAAGATGTGAATCAAGCGAAAGCTGTTGCGGATGCTGATGACGAAATCGATACGATGTATGGTCGATTGGTAAAAGAACTACTCGAACTCATGACAAAATACCCTGATAGTATTAGTCAGATTCAGCAACTCGCATTTATCTGTCGTTACATTGAGAGAATTGGTGATCACTGCACGAATATCTCTGAAAGTGTGATTTATGTTGTAAAAGGTAAACGATACGATTTGAACGCTTAATATGTAAGCCGTCTTCCTATATAGGAAGGCGGCTTTTTTTATGTTTATCTCTCGTACAAGTAATCTCTCGAAGGTTTGTGAAATACACTAAAATAGATGTGGACGAGGAGGGACAAGATGCCTAGACACTTAGTGATTGGAAACGGACAGCTTTTGATCAATATGGATCAGTTCTTGCAGATCAGAGATATCTATTACCCTTATGTAGGTCAGCAAAATCATGTTCAAGGACATGCAAACAGGATTGGGGTATGGGTAGATGGGAATTTTTCGTGGTTACATTCATCCGAATGGGAAATAAACCCTGATTATGACGAAGATACTCTTGTTACTTACAGTTCAGCATACCATCCTCATCTTGGATTGAAATTGATATTTGAAGAAGGTGTCCATCAGAGGGAAATGTTGATGATACGTAAGATCACGATTCAAAACTTAGAAGAAAAAGAAAAGGAAGTCCGTTTGTTCTTTCATCAAGACTTAAACATATATGAAACTGAAGTAGGAGACACGGCTTACTTTTGTCCAGACACTAAATCCATTATTCATTACAAGCGGTATCGATATTTCTTGTTTAATGGAGAGGTGGATGGTGGAGGTATCGAGCAATATACAACAGGGGTCAAACGATTTCAATCTGCAGAAGGTACGTGGCGCGATGCAGAAGATGGTCACCTCCATGTGAATCCGATCGCACAAGGATCTGTTGATAGCACATTTTCGCTTGAAACGAAAATTGCTGCTAACTCTGAAACGACTGCCTATTATTGGATGACAGTCGGCAGAACGAAGGAAGAAGTTAACAACCTACATGCGTATGTGAGTGAAATCGGAACTCGTTTAACGGTTGAAAAAATCCGAATGTATTGGAACAGGTGGGTAAACAAATCAGTTATTCCTGAATCTGATCTTAGTCCTCATCTACTATCTCTATATAAGAGAAGTCTTCTTATCGTTCGTACTCAAACTAACCAGAACGGAACGATCATCGCTGCTAATGATTCTGATATCCTTCATTATAATCGCGATCACTACAGCTATATGTGGCCGAGAGATGGGGCATTGATAGCCGCTTCATTATCTAAAGCAGGTTATCACGGCATGGTCTCAAACTTTTATAGATGTTGTGCTGAGCTGTTGTCCGTTGATGGCTACCTTCATCATAAGTATAATCCAGATGGATCGGTTGGTTCGAGCTGGCACCCTTATATCGATCGAAAAGGATCTCCGCAGCTTCCTATTCAAGAAGATGAGACGGCTCTTGTTCTTTGGGCCTTTTGGGAGCATTATCAATCAACGGGAGATATCGAGTTTGCTCAATCACTTTATAAATATCTTATTCGGCCTGGTGCTAGATTTCTGCTCGATTATATGGATGAATCGCTCAGTTTACCTCACCCTTCCTACGATCTATGGGAAGAGCGTCTAGGTGTGTTTAGTTTCACTGCAGCAGCAACGTATGGTGGGTTAATGGCCGCATATTCATTTGCGACACTATTTGGTGAAGACGATCGTGCAGAGAGTTATTTTGCAGGTGCAGAGAAAATTAAAAAAGGAATCGAAAAACATTTTTACGATGAAGACCGCTCGTGTTTTATTAGGGGGATTTATACAAATAGTGAAACAGGTGAGATAACGAAAGATTATACGATCGAGAGTAGTGTATTTGGATTATTTGCATTTGGAGTACTACCGCCAGATGATCCGAGGATTGTTAGAACAATGGAATTAATAGAAGAGCGCCTTTCTGTAAAAACATCCGTCGGTGGAATAGCTCGCTACGTAAGCGATTATTACTTTCAACAATCACAAAACGTAGAAGAGGTACCGGGAAACCCTTGGATCATTTGCACATTATGGATGGCGAAGTGGAAAATCGCAAAAGCAAATTCGGTCGAGGAGTTAGCCCAAGCAAAGGTACACCTTGAATGGGCACACCAGCACTCCTTATCAAGTGGCATACTGCCTGAACAAGTCAATCCCTATACAGGAAAGCCGCTCTCGGTTGCTCCGCTTACGTGGTCACACGCTACGTATGTTGATGTAGTCAAGGATTATATAGAAAAATATAAAGTTCTCTCAGCACTAAAAACAACTTGATAGAACCATATTTGTTTGTTATCATAATAAAGTATGTTGTTAAATGAACAGTTTGATAGGATTTGGAGGGATATTCATGCGCGTACAAATTACATTGGCTTGCACTGAAACTGGCGATCGTAACTACATTACAACAAAGAACAAACGTACAAACCCAGATCGTCTTGAACTTAAAAAATATAGCCCAAGACTAAAGAAACACACGTTACATCGCGAAACAAAGTAAGCAGTAGGTTATCCTACTGCTTTTTTATTTGTCTTCTTTCCCTTACACTGATAGTTAGTAACGATCATATAGAGGAGAGGTATTAATGCAAACAAAACAAATGTTTCGAACCAATATGAAAAGCCGTCTAAAGGAATTGACAAACAAGGAAAAAGTAGAGCTTGATAACCGGATCCTCGATAACCTTTTTACATATGATCCTTATAAAGAAGCGGAGACAATCGGACTAACAGTTGCAATGAAAAATGAAGTAAATACGAAGAAAATTATTGAGCATGCGTGGTCAGTGGGGAAGAAAGTCGCTGTACCAAAATGCCATCCAGAGGATAAGTCGATGACATTCCGCTACTTAACTAGTTGGGATGAATTAGAAACAGTGTATTTTGGATTGCAAGAGCCTAAACCTGAGCTTACCAAAGCTTGTGAGCCAAAGAACATTCAGCTATTGGTTGTACCGGGATTATTGTTTGATGAGAACGGATACAGGATTGGATTCGGAGGCGGCTATTATGACAGGTTTTTGCAGCAATATGATAATCAAACCGTGTCATTAGCATATAGCATTCAATTAGTCGAGAAATTACCTGTCGAGCCATTCGATCTTCCAGTTGAAACGCTTATCACAGATAAAAAGATTTTACGCTTCATATGATGCTCCTTTATTTCATCGTTGTCCTTTTGACAGGTGTCGTTGGCTTGAAGATGGGAGCATTGACTAGAAAGGGTACCGTTGCCGCTATATTCACCGGAAATGCCATCGCATATGGGTTTGGGTGGAAAGGACTAGTGTTACTAGGGGTGTTTTTTGGCACTTCTACACTATGGAGTAAGTATAAACAAGATCGAAAGCAAGAAACAGAACGAATCATTTTAAAGGGTTCAGCGAGAGATGAGTACCAAGTATTAGCTAACGGAGGAGCAGCAGCTTTTGCTGGTGTTATGATGGCAATATTTCCTTCTCTATGGTGGATTGCTTTTTTTATTTCAGCTCTTGCTGCATCAAATGCAGATACGTGGGCATCAGAGCTCGGCGTACTCGCAAAGAGAGACCCATACCATATCCTTAAGTTACGTACTGTACCTAGAGGCACCTCTGGGGCAGTGAGTATGCCTGGTTTACTAGCTTCTTTTCTTGCTTCACTACTAGTAGCGGGAGTTGGCTTCTTTCTTTTTGACCTACCATTCACACTTTTCCTTGTGGTTATTGGGGCTGGAGTACTGGGTAGTTTAATCGACACCATAATCGGTGCTACCATTCAGGAAGAGTTCTATTGTATGAAATGTTCTCTCAAAACTGAACACCACGTACACTGTGGGGCCAGCACCACAAAGACAAAAGGAATTAGTGGAATAAATAACGATGTCGTTAACATGGTTTCCTCTCTATGTGGAGGCATAGCATGTGGAGTGTGGTTCCTATGAAAGTCTGTGGTGTGTTGTTAGCAGGAGGGGAATCACGAAGGTTTGGTCGCGATAAAGCTTTTGTCCAATATCAAGGTTTACCTTTCTATAAGACAATCGTCATTGAGTTAACGAAACAGGTTCATAAATGTCTCATCGTTACAAAGCCAGAGCTTATGACGAGGTTCGAACCCGAAAAGCAAGCAGATGTTATCACGGATGATCGGAGATTTGCAGGGATGGGCCCACTAGCAGGCCTTGTTTCTGCGATGGGTGTAATAGATGCAGACTACTATGTTGTGGTGGCTTGTGACATGCCACTCGTTACTGCAGATCTTTTTTCAAAACTTATTCAAGAGGCAAAGCACCATCCGCAGGCTGATGCCATTATCCCAATTGCTAATGATCGTATACAGCCACTCTGTGCATTGTACAAAAACACGTGTAAGGACAGCATTGAACGTGAATTAATACTAGGCAATAACCGTGTGATGGCTGCACTTAAACAACTTAAAGTACGACATATAATGTTTGAAGATAAAGAACTTGAATCCTTTACGAACGTGAATACCATAGAAGAATATATGTTAATCCGAAAGGGGCAGAATCAATGAGTCAGTACCATCGTTATTCACGTCAGATGTTATTTTCACAAATTGGAGAAGAAGGACAGAAGAAATTTGGAGAGACGAGTATTCTCATAGTTGGAATGGGCGCGTTAGGAACTGCTATAGCGAATCATTTGGTAAGAGCAGGCATAGGCAAAGTTCGAATCGTAGACCGTGATTATGTAGAGAAGAGCAACTTACAACGTCAGATGTTGTTTGACGAGGATGATGTTGAAGCTACTCTGCCAAAAGCTGTTGCAGCGAAACGAAAGCTTGAAAGAATGAACTCTGAGGTGACGATTGAAGCCATTACAGCTGATGTGAATGCTTCAAACATCTTTGAACTAACCGAAGAGATCGATATGGTGATGGACGGAACGGATAATTTCTCTACGCGCTTCCTACTCAATGATGCCGCATTCAAACAAGGAATTCCATATGTTTATGGAGGTGCTGTTAGTTCTCGTGGAATGACCGCACTCTTCATACCTGGTGAAACCCCTTGTTTGAGATGCTTTATACAGGACGCTGGAGGAACTACTGGTGAAACATGTGATACGATTGGTGTTATCTCACCGATAGTAGATATTATCGCGTCTTATCAAGTGACTGAGGCGATGAAATACATTGTGGGTGCTTATGAGAAATTAAATCGTTGTTTACTGACAGTAGATATATGGAATAATCACACGTACTCGATGAAGTATTCTTCGCCGAAAACAGACTGCCCTGCTTGCCAAAAGAAAGAGTTTCCAGCATTACAACATGGTGCAGCCAGCGAGGTTGCTTCCTTATGTGGTAGAGAAACGATACAGATTAGTCTTGAGAAGGCGTTTGATTTGAAAGAGTGGTCTCTTAAACTCGAAAAAGTCGCTAAAGTAAAGAAAACGCCGTTCTTACTCAAAGCAGAGCTAGATGAAGGTGAGCGGTTGGTCATTTTTCCTGATGGTCGAGTGCTCGTTCAAGGAACAAGTGATAGTGGGCGAGCTAAAGCTCTTTATTCTAGGTATATCGGTATGTAAAAAAGCACCAGTTCTCACTGGTGCTTTTTTATATGACTTTGTCTTGACAGACTAAAGGATCAGGTATAAAATAACGGTATTACTTAAACGCACAAAAGCATAAAAGTGGAAAAGTTATGAATCAGTCGAGTAGCTTATGAAATAGCAGCATCAGAGACCCGGTGGAAGGTGTGAATCGGGGCAGTCAGAAAGTGAACTTACAGCTGAGGAACTAGGTAGTAATACCCGGCATTCCAGTCGATATTATGGAGCTTAAGAGGACAGCATTAGCTGTCAATTAGGGTGGTACCGCGAAATCATTCGTCCCTTCTTTTCAGAGAAGGGATTTTTTTATGGAAAAATAGAGATAGGACAAACTTATTAATAGTCATCTAAGAAAAAGGGAGAGTTAAATTGTGAAAAAATTATCATTTTCATCTGCGCTCATCGTCATTTCATTACTTATGGGCTGGATGCTTTTCAGTATTATCATTATGAAGGTAGAACCACACATGCCTTTATTAGTTGGAATTATAGGGACTGGTCTTTTTGGTCTACTAAGGGGAATCAAGTGGGAGTCTATTGAGAAAGGCCTGTTAGAAAGTATTACTACTGGATTAAAACCTGTTTTGATCTTGTTCATTGTGGGAATGATGATTGCGATCTGGATGCAAAGCGGAACAGTTCCTGCCCTGCTTTCTGGAGGGTTGAAGTTTATACAACCCGAATGGTTTTTAATTAGTGCCTTATTAATTACAATCATTGTTTCGAGTTTCACAGGTAGTTCGTTTACAACAATCGGTACGATTGGAATCGCTATGATGGGGATTGGGACAGCGATGGGAGTCAATCCAGCTCTAGCAGCTGGGGCCGTCATATCCGGTGCCTGTTTTGGGGATAAGATGTCTCCTTTATCAGATACGACAAACTTTGCTCCTGCAGTTTCAGGGGTCAATCTATTTACACATATTCGACATATGATGAATACGACTATTCCTGCTATCATCGTTACGATAATCTTTTTCTTCATCATGAGCAATCAATTTTCCGCTTCTGTTGATCCAGAAGATTTATCGAAAGCTCTTTCCGTGTTATCGAGTGAGTTTAACCTTACGTTTTGGACTTTATTACCTCCAATAGTAGTCCTGATTTTAGCTCTTAAACGTGTTCCAGTATTATTAACGTTAATTTCTGGTTTGATCGCAGGGGTTCTAGTTTCGATCGGAGCACAAGGAGTCTTTTCTGCAACAGCAATTTTAAACACGATGCAAAATGGATTTGTACTTGAAACATCCAGTGAGCTAGTTAATGGAATAATTAACCGAGGTGGCTTACAATCAATGATGTGGAGCGTTTCCTTAATTTTACTTGCTCTTGCACTCGGAGGCGTACTGCAAGTATTAGGAATTATTCAAGCGCTCATGACGGGGCTCACAAAATTATTGGATCGCAAAGGACATTTGATTTCAGCAACTGCTGGTTCGTCCATCGGTGTTAATTTGTTAACAGGAGAACAATATTTATCAATCTTACTTCCCGGTCAAACATTTGAGCCGTTCTTTGATAAGGCAGGTATCGATCGAAAGTACTTATCAAGGACGTTAGAAGATGCAGGGACACTTGTGAACCCTCTCATTCCGTGGGGAGTATCTGGAGCATTCTTCGCAGAAACATTAGGTGTTTCTGTACTGAGCTATTTACCATTCGCTATTTTCTTATGGCTGTCTCCGATATTTACGATCGTATTAGGATACGTAAACGATATCCGCTTTCAAAAGTCTAATACGCTCCAAAATGGATAAAACAACACGCTCCTGTAAACAGTATTAGTAACATTCTGTTTACAGGAGGAAATATCATGAAACTATCTAGATTGATCTTGTTGTTATCGTTTGTAATCGTTATTTATGAATACCGTTATAGAATAGTAAACAGCTTACTTGGCATTGCGATGGTAAGACGTTTCGTAGTAGGAAACTCATTGAAGATACCAGGGGTTCGCAAAAAGCTGTTCTCTTCGTTTTTATCTTAAATCTCTGCCATCTGGCGGAGGTTTTTTAGGTGGTGGAAACATGTATTGGACACATATTTATTTTGATTTAGATAATACCCTCTATGATCACGAGCAGGCTTTTCAGAGAACAATCCTGCATTGTGCTGATGAAATGCTTACTAGAAAAAAGGCATCTGTTTCTCCTGAAAAGTGGTTTTCGGTTTTTAAACATTACTGTGACGAATACTGGAAGTACTATGAATCTGGACAGTGGACGAGAGAAACCTATCAAATCAATCGTTTCCAAGCTGCAAATAAGACATTTGATATCTCAACTCTTAATGAGGAAGCACTCATCTTTCAAGATCAATATGAAGCCAACGTAGCTGCATTTGCTGAATTATTTCCGGGTGCAGAAAGACTTTTAAATGAACTCTCAGATCAACATGTACGATTAGGTATCATTACGAACGGTTCTAATGAGGTTCAGCGTTCAAAAATCAAAGAGTTAAGATTAGATACATGGTTCAAAGATGAAGATATATATATTTCTGAACAAGTTGGTATAGCGAAACCAGATCTTCAACTCTTCTACTATGCTAAAGAAAATAAAGGAAACTACTTATATATTGGGGACTCGTTGAGTCAGGACATTAATCCCGCAGTAGAAGCTGGGTTTGATGTCATCTACTTTAATTCAAGACAGACTGATTCAAACCAAAATGACTTAGCGCCAGAGGTGAGTAGCTTTCAAGAACTTTCAACTGTGATAAAGAGAAATTAAGCTAATTCTTATCGGGCTTTCGAATGATAGGTTTATTAAGATATTGGATGAGCTGAACATTTTTACCGCTTTTTGTTTGATAAAGCACTAATAAATAGGGTGATTCTTTGTGAAGGAGAATATATGGAATCGTACTTCCTATAGGTGTTTCAAATTCACCTTCTTCTGGCTGAATCCCAAGAAAATAATATTTATATAACCCTTCCCATATTCCACCGATCGCATCTACCGACTGTGTCTTTGTCAGACCCGGTAGAGGAGAATCTTGATAGTTGTGCAATTTTGTTAATGGAATTATATAATAATCACTTGGATTCACCTGAAACTGATCGATTAATGATTTAAATACGATTTGTGCTTGTTGTGATGTGGCGTGATCTAAGAGTTTCTTCCACTCTTCCTCCTCACTGCTAGTTGGAACTGTAAAGGATTCGAGTGGTGTCATCGGAGAATCAATCACATAGAGTTGATCATAGCTCATCGCTTGTGAGCTTTTAATAACATCATTAGGGTAATGAATCTCACCATAATGGTACGAGATCGCTTCGTAATGACCGCTATCTTCACTCTTAACTTTTTTTCGATTGGTAAGCTTTTTGGCATTTTCTTCCCACTTGGACATCGTTTCTAATAAGCGTCCTTCTTCATACAGTAATGAGATGTCCTGTCTTAGGTATGCTGTTTCACTCAAATTTGATTCTGTTTTCAAGCTTAGCGTGTATTCATCTTCATCTTCCTGCGTTAAGATGGAAAGAGAGGTTTGTGATGACTCAAACGTAGTGTTTGGATCAGGAGGAAAATAAGTGAATGTTTCCCTCACCGGATTACTGTTTGTGTTTACGAGGATGAGTGCAAAAAAACCTATCATACTAAGCATGATGATATAATGTATTTTTTTAATCATCCTGAACCTCCAAAATTAATAAGCTTGTCATCATACTATGATGGAATGTTGATTTTTAGTAGAGTAAAAAGCATGACGATTATTGGGATAGGAAAGGGAGTATTCGAAATGGGTAATCAATTTAATGCAGATGAATTATTGAAAACGACAGAAGAACTAGTCAGTATCCCTAGTCCATCAGGATATACAGATGAAGTGATCAGCTGGGTTGAAGGAAGACTTCAAGAATTAGGAATGACATGCAGGAGAAATAATAAAGGTGGCCTTATCACAACGATTGAAGGAAAAGACACATCGAAACATCGGATGCTAACTGCTCATGTTGATACTTTGGGGGCGATGGTAAAAGATATTAAGAGCGATGGTCGACTCCAATTGTCTTTAATCGGAGGTTTTCGTTGGAATGCCATCGAAGGGGAATATTGTGAAATCATTACGTCCTCTGGTAAGAGGTACACTGGAACGATCTTACTTCATCAAACATCTGTCCATGTCTATAGAAACAACGGCGAAATTAAAAGAGACGAGAAAAACATGGAAGTTAGATTGGATGAGCAAGTACATTCTAGAGAGGATGTATTGAATCTTGGAATCAGCGTAGGAGATTTCACATCGTTTGACCCACGCGTCCAGATAACAGAAAGTGGATTCATTAAGTCAAGGCACCTTGATGACAAAGCGAGCGTTGCTTTGCTTTTAGCAACGATTAAGAAGGTTAAAGAAGAAGAGATAACCCTACCTTATACGACACATTTTCTTATCTCTAACAATGAAGAAATAGGCTACGGTGGAAACTCAAACATTCCTCATGAGACGATTGAATACATAGCAGTGGATATGGGGGCTTTGGGTGATGGACAATCGTCAGATGAATATACGGTTTCCATTTGCGCAAAAGATTCAAGCGGTCCCTACCATTATCGCCTTAGAAATCATTTAGTGAATTTAGCTGAGTCTTTCGATATTGACTATAAAGTAGACATCTATCCATATTACGGGTCAGACGCATCCGCTGCAATTCGTGCAGGAGCAGATATTCGACATGCTCTTATTGGACCAGGAATTGATGCATCCCACGCATATGAGCGCACTCACAAGTCATCCATGCTTCACACAGCAGAATTAATATATCGATACATCCAGTCTTCGATGATCGATTAAGAAAATCAGCCCTTTCGGCTGATTTTTTTTGTGCCCAATTATTCTCCATGTATGCACAATATGGTATTGGTTAATGATGGATATATGGAAATGAGGAGGGGGACGTATGTCTGAGGATAAAATTAAAAACCCAGTAACGAAGTCATTTGCAGATAACGTGAACTATTTACATAAAGAGCTCGGAGTCGGAAAAAGCTTTGATGTTATTCAGCTTGACTTACAATACGCAGGTAGAAGCATGGCAATGTTTTTGATAGATGGCTTTGTGAAGGATGATATTCTTCATTACTTGATGAAATTACTTTCGCAGTTAGAACCAGATCAGCTTGAACCAGATCCACTTGAAAAGTTGATGCAGGTTCACTTACCCTACGTAGAAATTGATAAACAGAATGATCTCGATGCGGTAATTAATCAGGTGTTATCAGGACCTACTGCTCTCGTAGTAGATGGGATCGATGAAATCATTATGATCGATGCTAGAACTTACCCTATAAGGGGTCCTCAGGAACCAGACTTAGAAAGAGTAACGAGAGGCGCAAGAGATGGGTTTGTCGAAACAATCGTATTCAATACTTCGCTAACAAGAAGAAGAGTGAGAGATAAAACGCTCAGGATGGAGTATATGCAGGTTGGAAGGCGTTCTAAAACAGATGTCTGTATCAGTTATATAGAGGATATTGCGGATCCTTCAATCGTGAAACGAATTAAAGATTCTTTAGAAAAAATTGATACAGATGGCATTCCGATGGCTGAGAAGACCATTGAGGAGTTTATCTGTGGTCGTCCTTTGAATCCATATCCTCTCGTGAGGTATACAGAACGCCCAGACACTGCAGCTGTGCATCTCTATGAAGGACATGTTTTGATCTTCGTAGATGGTTCTCCTAGTGTATTGATCACACCTACTACGTTTTGGCATCACCTTCAACACTCGGAGGAATACAGACAAAAGCCGTTAGTGGGTGCATACTTAAGACTGATTCGCTTTTTTGCTGTTTGGCTAGGTATTTTTATCTTGCCGTTATGGTATTTGTTTGCATCGAACCCTGAATTACTCGGCGAAAACCTGCAGTTTATTGGTACTGAAGATACAGGTACCATACCGATCTTCCTACAATTCTTAATGATTGAGATCGGACTCGATATTTTAAGGATGGCTACGATTCACACCCCTTCTTCACTTGCTACAGCGCTTGGGCTTGTAGCTGCCATCCTTATCGGACAGGTTGCGGTTGAAGTTGGTTTATTTATCAATGAAGTCATTCTATACTTAGCATTAGCTGCGATGGGTACATTCGCTACACCTTCTTATGAATTGAGTCTTGCGAACCGTATCGTCCGAATTGGATTGTTGATTTTGACTGCCGCTTTTGGAGTAGTTGGATTTTCGATTGGAATCACGCTATGGATTCTGCTGCTCATCCGCACAAAATCATTCCATATTCCCTATCTATGGCCGTTCATTCCGTTTTCTTATCGTGCATTTCGAGATGTTATTCTACGTTCCCCTATGCCGATTAAGAACAGAAGACCGACCGTACTGCATCCGAAAGACCCAGATCGGTGATAATAAGGCATTCTCTTAAAAGAGAATGCCTTTTATTTGTGCGGAATCATTTTACTTGAGGGTGTGGATTGCTATAATAAAACAGGTGAGTAAAATGAAAAAAACAGTCTTTGAAGTGCAACAGCTCCTAAAAAGGTTCGGAATGTTCGTCTATACTGGGAACAGACTAGGAGACCTTGAACTGATGGAGGAAGAATTACACGAGTTATATGACATGAAAATGATTGATCAAGATTTGTATCTCGAAGCAAGAATGATACTTAAAGCTGAAATGACTAAAGAGAGGGACAAATATGAATCAAACAATTGAAACACTATTAGAACACCGTTCTATAAGAGAATTTGAGGACAAACCTTTAACAGAAGAACAGATCTACACTATTGTACGATCGGCTCAAGCTGCCTCAACTTCTAGCTATATTCAAGCTTATTCGATCATTGGGGTCAAAGATGAGGTGAAGAAGCAAAAGCTAGCCGAATTAGCGGGTAATCAGAGTTACGTTGAAAAGAATGGTCATTTCTTTGTTTTCTGTGCTGACTACAACCGCCACCATGAAGCAGCGAGTCTTCATGACATAGATGTAACAGAAACAACTGAATCAACCGAGAAATTTATGGTTGGCTTGATCGATGCGTCATTGGCTGCTCAAAATGCCACGATCGCTGCTGAATCTATGGGTCTAGGCATATGCTATATCGGCGGTCTTCGAAATTCACTAAGTGAAGTAAGTGAGCTTTTAAACCTTCCTTCCAAAGTGATTCCATTATTTGGTCTTTGCGTAGGTTATCCAGAACAAACACCAGATAAAAAGCCGCGATTGCCCATGCGAAATGTTTATCACGTTGACGAATACGAACCAAACAAACAAGCGTTCATAAATGGACTGAAGGAATATGATGAAACGATTTCTTCTTATTATGAAGAAAGAACACAGGGGCAGCGTAAGGCTGGGTGGACTTCTCTCATGGCAAATAAGTTAGCAAATCCGGTAAGAACTTATATGAAAGAGTTTCTACAGAAAAAAGGTTTTCCGTTAAAATAAGACAGAGAGAAAAAGGTGGATGATGATGGTGGAAAAGAAATGGTTTATCGGAGTGGACCTTGGAGGCACAACAATAAAATTAGCATTTATAAATTATTATGGGGAAATACAGCATAAATGGGAAATTCCTACCGATAAAAGTGAAGAAGGGCGTCATATAACGACACATATCGCAAGAGCTTTGGATGATAAGATGGAAGAGTTGGGCTTACCGAATAGTCATTTTATCGGAATCGGTATGGGAGCTCCTGGGTTTATTGAAATGGAAACTGGATTTATATATCATGCTGTGAACATCGGCTGGCGAGATTTTCCTTTGAAAGACAAGCTAGAGATGGAGACGGGACTACCTGTAATCATCGATAATGATGCCAATATAGCTGCACTTGGTGAAATGTGGCGAGGGGCAGGAGACGGAGCGCGAGATCTCTTATGTGTAACCCTTGGGACTGGTGTAGGTGGAGGAATTATCTCTGGTGGAGAAATTATTCATGGAACGAATGGGATGGCCGGAGAAATCGGTCATATTACATCGATCGTTGATGGTGGCGTTCAGTGTAACTGCGGAAAGAAAGGATGCCTAGAAACGATCGCATCTGCTACTGGGGTTGTCAGAACGGCACTCGAGACATTGGATGAGCACCCTGAAGGATCTTTACATAAAATAAGCGGAGAAATTACAGCACGAGATGTTTTTGACGCGTATCGAGCAGGCGATGCTCATGCAACAGAAGTCGTAAGCTTCACCACATCTCATCTAGGACTTGCGATCGCAAACCTTGCTAATGCTTTAAATCCGTCGAAGATCGTGATAGGTGGAGGCGTGTCTAAAGCAGGAGATACATTGCTTTTACCATTAAAAGAAGAATTTGATAAATTTGCACTTCCTCGTGTAAAAGAAGGTGCTGATTTTGCAATCGCAACGTTAGGAAATGATGCTGGTGTCATTGGTGGCGCTTGGTTAGTCAAGACGAAGCTTATGCAAAAGTCCTGATAAAACATGTTTAATTTTTAACATTACCGGGAATTAATGAGGTCTGAACAATAAGGCCTCTTTTTTTTTATGTAAAATAACCCAAATTGAAACTTTTTATTCGGATGAATCGTTATTATTAGTAGGGAAAAGACAAGTTTTTAAATGAAAACGCAGATTTTGGAGGAAAATAAGGAGAAAAGGTAGTTGAATTATTTCCAAAAACGTACTATCATATCGTTTATGTATGGTTGATAACGAAACAGATGGTAGCTCTTTCCTTATAGCCAACTAAGGAGGTACTAAGTAAATGATGAAAAAGCTACAAAACAAATATTCATTCTTCTTTATTGTAGCAATTATGCTTTGGATTAAAACGTATTTTGTATATGAATTTGCTTTTAACATTGAAACAGAGAATAAAATGGAAGGGATTATCCTCTTTCTGAATCCATTAAGCTCTATTCTATTGTTCCTAGGTTTTGCTTTATTTGCATCTCCTAAGTATAGAAACAGAGTTCTACTAATAATCGATTTCATTGGTTCTTTCATATTATTCGCTAACGTCGTTTATTATCGTGAGTTTACAGACTTTATCACGATCCCATTGTTATTCCAAACAAATAACATGGGTGAACTTGGAAACAGTATTACGGAGCTTGTAAGTGGATATGACTTCTTCCTGTTCCTTGATATCATCGTGTTAGCTGTTTACCTCATGGTACGTAAGACGAAAACTTTTGAAGTTAAGAAGAAAGAAATCGCAATTGTTTTCGCAAGTGCAATTGCGCTTTTCGCAGTCAATGTAGGTCTTGCAGAGACAGAACGTCCACAGTTGTTAACACGTACATTTGACCGTGAAATGCTTATCAAATATATCGGAACATATAACTACCATGTTTACGATGCTGTTCTCCAGTCTAAAGCAAAAGCGCAGCGTGCATTTGCAGATGGCAGTGAGATTGTGGATATTGAAAACTATGTCAAAGCAAACCACGTCGAACCAAACCCAGAAATGTTTGGAAAAGCAGAAGGTAAAAATGTTATCCTCGTTTCACTTGAATCTACACAAACCTTCGTTGTAAACGAAGAAGTAGATGGTAAGGAAATCACACCTTTCCTTAATGATCTAATTGAAGATAGCTATTATTTCCCTAACTTTTATCACCAAACAGCACAGGGGAAAACATCTGATTCAGAATTTATCGTTGAAAACTCATTGTACGGACTTCCAAGTGGAGCGGTTTTCTTCACACATTCTGGAAATGAATACAATGCTAGCCCTGAGGTTTTAAGTGAAGAAGGTTACTACAGTTCAGTTTTCCACGCAAACAACAAGAGTTTCTGGAACCGTGATGTTATGTATGATGCTCTTAAATATGACAAGTTCTACGACATCAATGATTTTTCTGTAACTCCTGAAAACTCGATCGGGTGGGGACTGAAAGATGAGTACTTCTTTGATCAGTCGATTAAATATTTGAAGACAATGCCTGAACCTTACTATGCAAAGTACATTACGCTCACAAACCATTTTCCTTTTACACTTGAAAAAGAAGATGAGTACATCCCAGAGTGGACTTCTGATGATGGAACAGTGAATCGTTTCTTTACGACTGTAAGATATCAGGATGAAGCACTTAAGAAGTTTTTTGAGCGCATGAAAGAAGAAGGGCTATATGAAGATTCAATCTTCGTATTGTATGGAGACCACTATGGAATTTCTCAAAACCACAACAAGGCAATGGGAGAATTCCTTGGTAAAGAAATTACACCATTTGAGACCACTCAACTACAACGAGTACCTTTAGTTGTTCATATGCCTGGTCAAGAAGGCGAAGTGATGGAACAGGTTAGTGGTCAAATTGACTTAAAACCAACTATTATGCACCTTCTCGGAATTGAAACGAAAGATATGATTAAGTTCGGTAACGATTTATTCGCAGAAAAGCAAGATAACTTTACAATTCTTCGTGACGGAAGCTTTATCACTGAAAATCACCTTTATACCAATAACGTTTGTTATGACAAAGAAACTGGAGAGGAAACGGATAAAGCTGCCTGTGAACCATACATGGAGAAAGCTAAAACGGATCTTGCCTATTCCGATAAAATCGTCTACGGCGATCTGCTTCGTTTCTTTGGGGAAAACAACGAACAACCTGCTGGTGAAAGCGAAAAAACAGAACAGTAAGTAAAGAACCATGCCCACAGGGCATGGTTCTTTTGTTTTTGTTTATTAGCATACAACGATGAGCTCTCTACATAGCATAGTATGAAGGCTTCTAGGGTGGAGGGATTGCATATGAGAGTAAGAGTGAAGAGTGGAGATACGATGTGGAAGTATAGCAGAGTATTTCAAATACCAATGCAGCTTATTATCGATAGCAATGAAAGCGTTGATCCAAATCGGCTAGTCATCGGAGATATGATCAATATACCTGGTTACGTAACGAAAAGCTATACGATACGAAAGGGAGATACACTCTGGAGTATAGCTTTATGGTATGACGCGCCTTTGGATGGAATCTTACTCATTAATGATGCCAATCCTTTCGCGTTACAAGTTGGAGAGAAAGTAAACGTCCCCATTCGAATGGTTTGGCCTCTTGTGAATCCCGAGCAAAACTATACTTATGAAACGATGGTAAGAGATATTCAAAAGCTGTTAGCTGTTTATCCGTTTATAAAACGGTCAGTTATCGGGGAGTCTGTAATGGGGAAGCCTATTCCGGAATTACGAGTAGGCGTGGGTTCGAAGAAAGTCCATATGAACGGTTCATTTCATGCCAACGAATGGCTTACAACAGCTCTATTGATGAAGTTATTAAACGATTACTTAATGGCACTTACGAACACACAGGTGCTAAGTGGTGTTTACTTGCCACCTCTTTACGATTCTACATCCCTTTCAATTGTTCCCATGGTAAACCCTGATGGAGTAAACTTGGTCATTGATGGCTTGCCAGAAGAAGAGCCATATCGCACGTTAGCAAACGATCTAAATAACGGGAGTGACGATTTTAACCGTTGGAAAGCGAACATACGAGGTGTAGATTTAAACAATCAGTATCCTGCTAAATGGGAAATAGAGGCAGAACGGAAGCCGAAGAAACCATCACCGAGAAATTTTCCTGGTTATGAACCTCTAAGTGAGCCTGAAGCAATTGCAATTGCAGAACTCTCACAACGTAGGGAGTTTGACCGCGCACTAGCATTCCATTCTCAAGGAGAGGTCATTTTTTGGGGATATGAAGGTCTTGAACCTCCTGAATCTGAAGTTTTAGTTACTGAATATTCAAGGTTGAGTGGCTATCGCCCGATTCGCTATGTTGATAGTTTTGCAGGCTATAAAGACTGGTTTATTCAAGATTTTAGAAGCCCCGGCTTTACAGTAGAGATAGGAAAGGGAGAAAGCCCGCTTCCTATAAGTCAATTTGGTAAGATTTATAACGATACGATTGGGATATTTCTATCCTCTCTATATATGTAATTTACTTGTCATCATTCTGATTGTTTGCCATAATGAAAGAGAATTGAATAGTTGTTGACTAGGGGTGCCTACGTATTCGGGTAGGCTGAGAATAGGAAACCAATACTTTCTATACCCTTGAACCTGATCTGGTTTATACCAGCGTAGGGAAGTCGGTAGAGGTATTTGATATAATAACTGCCCTCATTCCATACGCGGAATGAGGGCTTTTTATATTTTTTGAGAAAGGAAGGATTCAAATGAAAGATTTTAACCTATATGTTATCACCGGTGAAGAATTTCATCCTGATCGAAGTTTATATGATGTGATGGAAGAGGCAATGTTAGGCGGAGCTGAAATTATCCAACTTCGTGATAAGCACAGTAGCAAGAAGGTGATTTTGGAAAAAGCAAGGATACTGCGTGATATGACGAGGAAGCACAATGTAACGTTTATCGTTAATGATCATATTGATGTTGCACTGGCAGTAGATGCAGATGGTGTTCATTTAGGACAGGATGATCTTCCGATAAGCGTAGCGAGAAAAATAATCGGTACGGATAAAATCATAGGAATCTCGACTCATAAGATAGAGGAAGCCCGCCTTGCAGAAAAAGAGGGGGCGGATTATATAGGAGCTGGACCTGTTTATAAAACGAATAGTAAAAGCGATGTGGTGGATCCAGTGACTACAGCTTACATTCATGCCGTTGCATCAGAAATTACAATACCGTTCGTTGCGATAGGTGGAATCAAGCTCCATAACGTGGAGGAAGTTTTAAGTGCTGGTGCGTCCCGGATATGTGTAATTAGTGAGGTTGTGGGTAGCTCTAACGTTCGAGGTACTAGTGAAGCATTCATCGAAAAGATTACACGTTCAAAGGAGGTTAATCATGAGACTTCACATTAATGGTGAAACGCATGACCTTGAAGTATCGACTATGACGGATGTGATTCATCACTTCCAGTTGCAAAAAAGCTTGGTTGCGACTGAATTAGACGGAACGATTATCGACCGAGAAGACTGGGACGAGACAGAGCTAAAAGATGGCATGAAAATTGAACTTGTTCAATTTGTTGGAGGTGGATGAAGATGAACGATGTACTAACAATCGCTGGAAAACAATTCGAATCTAGATTATTCCTAGGTACTGGGAGATACCCTAATCCCTTCGTACAAAACCAGGCGATCGAAGCTTCGGAGGCTGAGGTATTAACGTTTGCGATCAGGAGAATCAATTTGAACTCTCCTAACGAGGATGCAATTCTTCAGCACTTGGGTAACAAAACGTTTCAATACTTGCCTAACACTTCTGGTGCTACATCTGCTGAGGAAGCAGTTAGAATCGCTAAATTAGCTAGGTCTTCAGGGTTGAGCAACTGGATAAAGATCGAAGTGAGCAGAAATGACAAGACGCTATTGCCAGATCCAATTGAAACAGTAAAAGCGACAGAAATTTTAGCGAATGATGGATTCGTAGTCTTACCTTATACATCGGATGACCCAGCATTGTGCTACAGGTTACAGGAAGCTGGAGCAGCTGCAGTGATGCCTGGTGGTTCTCCCATCGGAACTGGGCTTGGAATCTTGAATCCATATAACATTGAACTTATTACAGAGGAGTTGACGGTTCCTGTCATCGTTGATGCGGGATTAGGTAGTGCAGCGGATGTAACAAAAGCGATGGAGCTTGGTGCTGATGGCGTGTTGTTAAACACGGCAATAGCCAAAGCAAGAAATCCAGTCAAGATGGCTGAAGCAGTAAAGCACGCGATTAAGGCAGGAAGGCTTTCTTATTTATCAGGTCGAATACCTAAGAAAAAGTATGCTACCGCTAGTAGTACGATCGACTATATTTCGAAGTAGGAGGGTGTTAAAGCATGGCTAGCGTTTCAATAGTTGGTGGAGGTGTCATCGGCCTGTCGATCGCGTATGAGTGCAGGAAACGTGGGTTTGAAGTTACCGTGATTGAAGCGGGAGTATGTGGTGGACAAGCTTCTGGTGCTGCTGCTGGGATGCTTGCTCCTTATTCCGAGATAACCGAAGACCCTGATGATTTTTTCCGATTATGCCAGAGAAGCCTTAATCTATACCCTGATTGGGTCGAGCATATCATGCAATCATCCAATGAATCATTTGAATTTAGCAACTGTGGAAGCCTTTATGCTATTTTTCATGAAGCCGATCTCCTTTCGCTAGAAGCAAAGAAACGGTGGCAAAGTGAATATGGTATTGAGTCCTATATCTTATCAGGAGATGAAGCTAGAGAAAAGGAGCCTTTACTCTCTGACGATGTATACGCTGCCCTTTGGTGCCCTGCTGAAAGTCATATCTATGCACCGGGATATGTAAAAGCCTTGATTCAAGCGTGCAGAAATGTTGGCGTTAGCATCATAGAACATGCTGGAGACGCAGAGTTAGTAGATGGTGAGCCCCACCTTGTTACCACAGATAAAGGCTTGATAAAAAGTGACTTTATTGTGCTTGCAACAGGAGCATGGTCACAGAAGTGGGAAATAGGACTAAATTGCTCATTACCTGTTTTTCCGATCAGAGGACAGATTTGTGCATATGATGGCCCATCACTAGGTCATATCGTGTTTACGAGTCAAGGTTATTTTGTTGGAAAAGAGAACGGAACCCTCATTGCAGGTGCATCTGAAGATATAGCGGGTTTTGACACAAGTGTTACGGAGCATGGGATAAACCGTTTAGAATCTTGGAGCAAAAAAGTGTTACCAGATCTGAGAGAAGAACAACCTTTTCATAAATGGGCAGGCTTAAGGCCAGCCTCACAGGACGGTTTTCCGATCATAGGAAAGGTTATAGGAAAACCATCAATCCTTATAGCGTCAGGACATTATCGTAATGGAATATTACTCAGTCCAGTAACGGCGGAAATCATCGCAAATGAAATCGAAAAAATGCCACAAGAAATTCCAATCGAGAGCTTTAGACCTGAACGGTTTCAGTTCGTTTAGAAGGGGATGAAAGGAAATGTTTAAAGTACTAACGATTGCAGGGTCTGATAGTGGTGGGGGAGCTGGGATTCAGGCTGATCTAAAGACGTTTCAAGAGAGAGATGTGTATGGGATGAGCGTTATAACTGCACTCACTGCCCAAAACTCTCTAGGTGTTCACGGTATCTATCCGCAATCTTTAGAAGCAATCACGAAACAAATCGACGCAGTGTTATCGGACATCGGAGCGGATGCAATTAAAACAGGGATGCTCTTTTCTGCAGACATTATCCAAACCATTGCTTTGAAATTGAAAGAGTACAGCGTAACGAATCTCGTGATTGACCCTGTCATGATTGCAAAAGGAGGTTCGACGCTTTTAGAAGAAGAAGCAGTTGAGTCATTAAAAACAGACCTATTGCCGTTAGCTTCCGTTATTACTCCAAATATTCCTGAAGCTTCGGTGTTACTGAACGGTATGGAAATTCAAACGATCGAAGACATGGAAAAAGCGGCAATGGAACTGTCTCACTATGGATGTCAAGGAGTGTTAGTCAAAGGTGGTCATATGAATGGGAAGGATTCTGTTGATGTTCTTTACGTAGATCAAAAATACTATTACTACGAATCTAATAGGATCAACACGAAACACACTCATGGTACAGGCTGTACCTTTTCGGCTTGTATCGCAGCGGAACTTGCAAAAGGAAAGTCCATTTCTGAATCTGTATCCGTTGCAAAAGAATTTATTACTTTTGCGATAAAGCATTCCCTTCCGTTAGGTAGCGGGATCGGTCCTACTAATCATGCTGCTTATCGAATAAATCAAAGAGTTGATACCCACTCCTATTGAAGTGGGTATTTTTTTTGAACCCTTATAGCTGGTGAATAGAAACGGGATATGTTATAAACGATAATGATAACTCTATTGAAGAAAGGTCAAGTAATGAAACCAATAATCGCTGCAAAAAATGTGAGAAATGAACGTGTGAAGAATGTTGATTTTGAACTAATGGAAGGAACTTTAACTACGGTTATTGGACCTTCAGGTTCTGGGAAAAGTAGTTTGCTCATGCTATTAAATCGCCTAACGGATCCTGAAGAAGGTGAAATTTCTTACAAAGGAAGTCCGATGGCTGACTATCCGATTGATGAATTAAGAAGAAAAGTTGGTATGGTGTTTCAGCAAGCTAACTTATTCGATGGTACTGTTGAAGACAATTTAAAGTTCGGTCCTTCCCTGAAAAAGGATTGGGATTCCAAACTAGGCGTTTCTTTATTACAAAAAGTCCACCTACCTGAGGATATGCTAACGAAAGATGTGGAACATCTTTCTGGTGGGGAACAACAAAGAGTAGCGTTAGCTAGGACGCTTGCTAATGATCCTGATGTGCTTTTACTCGATGAAGCAACGAGTGCGCTAGATATGAGAACAGTAGAAATAATAGAAGAATTATTAGATTGCCTCGTAACAGAAGAAGGGAAGACCATCGTAATGATCACGCATGATTTGAAACAGGCGAAAAGAATTGGGACGTACACCCTCTTTATGAATGAGGGAAGTCTTGAGGAGAAAGGGAACTCTAAAGAGTTATTCAATAATCCGACTTCTGAAGCTCTTATGAGATTTCTCGAGGGATAAGGTATGACAGAGATATCAAACTTGTCCCTTCTGACCATGATTATTTTTGTAATGATTCCAGTCTCTATGTCATATTATTTCTCGCTCGGAATAAGTAAATCAGCGATATGGTCATCTTTCCGAGGAGTCGTTCAATTATTTTTAATCGGCTATGTTCTTACTTTGTTATTCTCATTAGAAGACTGGCAAGGTGTTGGCTTATGGGTAACCGTCATGCTTGTGATCGCCTCGTTGCAGGCAGCAAAGCGGGGGAAAGGTGTTCCTTTTGCCTTTACGCTATCGTTTATTTCTCTATTGATTATTGAGGTTTTCGTACTTTCCGTTTGGATCGTTTTTGATATTATCCCATTCAAATCAGAGCAGGTTATTCCGATGAGTGGTATGATCATTGGAAACAGTATGGTTGCTACAGGGCTTGCATTTGAGAGAATGAAAAGTGAATTCAATGACGGCAGGGGGAAAATCCTCGCAGCATTATCATTAGGAGCTAAGCCAGCAGATGCGTCCAAAATGATCATACGAAAAACAATCAGAGCATCAATGATTCCGAACGTAGATACACTGAAAACAATCGGGTTGGTTCAGCTCCCTGGAATGATGACTGGACTTATTTTAGGTGGAGCTTCACCGATAGATGCGATTAGGTATCAAATCGTTGTATCGATAAGTATCTTTTCGTGTGTTTCAATATGTGCAATGATCATATCGCTTGTTACATATAGATTTTTCTTTAACAATGATATGCAATTACAAACTCTTGGAGGAGGAGATTGATATGGCAATTGTAGATGTAACAGTTATTCCAATTGGAACAGAAGAGCCAAGTGTTAGCAAATATGTAGCAGAGGTCCAAAATATCCTAGATTCTTATACAGATCGAATTACGTACCGTTTGACTCCTATGAGCACACTGATTGAAGGTGATTTATCAGATCTATTAGAGGTCATTCAAGCGATTCATGAATCACCATTTCAACAAGGAATTGAAAGAGTAGCAACAAATATTCGAATAGACGATCGAAGAGATAAAAAGGTTAAGATGGAAGATAAACTAGCGTCAGTAAATAGACATAGAAACTAAAAAAAACAGCCAAATGGCTGTTTTTTTAGTGGCCTCCGCCGCCTCCAGATCCGAAGAGAACATCGACCATTGTAGCAACGGTAAATGCGCCAAAAACTAGAACAGTTAAACCTGCAAAGGCAAGGCCCATAAAGTTTTTTTCACGAAAGGAACGTAATAAGCCCCAAACGGAAAATAACGTGACGAATGCAAAAATAATTGCTAAACCCATCCGGAATACCTCCTTATCCATGCAATCATTATCAGTATACCCTTAATCTAGGATGATATGGCATGGTTAAATCTGAACAAATTTTAACTTTAGTGGATATGTACATAAGTCCTTTATTATTTTAACCGTTTTCTTATGATTTGTCGAGGCGTCATTCCTTTAAAAATGTTAGCTCGATTTGGTAAGCCCTTGCGATGCCTTCCATCAGCTCTTTTTGCATAACGTCTACATAAAACACATTATTGTCAGAAGCAATGAGATGTTCTTCAATTTGTAGAAGCGCCATTTCAGCTTCATCTCCACGATCAATAGAAAATGCTGTCACCATATTTTCGTATAAATAATGCCTGTTGTTTTGAGAAGTAAAGCCATAATCTGTTAGTTGAGGTGTCGGTTTACATGTTTCGGACAACAGGAGAAGCGTATATCTTTCACCAAATGCGTGTTTCGAATCATAGTATTCAGCTAACGAATCAGCTTCTTCTTCGAATGTTACGATGACGAGTTTTCCATCACGGTCAATTGCATGAACGAGTTCACCTGTTTTTTTTACAAGCTGAGAAATGAGACCTGGCAATGCACCAGAAGGAGGGTTTAATTCGACTCCATAAACGATAGACATCTCGTACATCTCCTTTTAAATCGAGTTTTTTATAGTGTAGAATAAGTATCATAAACTTTCAATGGAGGCGATTTGAATGAATTGGAAACAGGTAGCGGTTGGTCCTGTACAGGCTAATGCTGCAATAGTATGGAACGACAACAAAGAAGCTCTCATCATCGATCCAGGAGCAGAAGGACGTAAAATTTCAGGAGAAATTGAATCTCTAGGACTGAAGCCTATTGCAGTGTTACTCACGCATGCTCATTTCGATCATATCGGAGCAGTTGATTTTATCCGCAATCAATATCGTATTCCAGTCTATTTACACAAAGCGGAAGCGAATTGGCTTGAAGATCCCAATTTGAATGGTTCTTCATTGTTCCCAATGGTAGAAGATATCGTCGCGAAACCAGCTGACAATCTTATTCAGCAAGAACAAACGTTAACTGTCGGATCGTTTAGTATTGATCTATATGAAACACCGGGACATTCTCCAGGAAGTGTATCTTTTTATTTCAAAGAGATTGGCGTTGTGTTCTCAGGAGACGCACTTTTCCAGGGAAGTATCGGTCGTACGGACCTTCCATTAGGAAACCATGAGCAGTTGATCGAAAGTATACATAGCCGTCTTCTAAAGTTGCCTGAGAGTACGATAGTAGCGTCAGGTCATGGTCCTGCAACAACAATCGAGAACGAAATGATGAACAATCCGTTTTTAAATGGTTTTACACTATGAGATATGTCAATTTTAACTAAGATCAAGTCAGAAATAGCTAACTCTACTGAAAAAGCAATTTCTTATGAGCGGTTTATGGAAATAAGCTTGTATGACGAAGAAGGGTATTATGGAACTAACCGTAAAAAGACTGGTAAAGCAGGAGATTTCTACACTTCACCTGGGGTACATGAGGTATTTAGTCGTGTTATGGGAAGAGCTCTTGCAACAGCGATAGAAACAGATATACTACATCCCTCAATCGTTGAGATTGGAGCAGGAGAAGGTGAATTTCTTCTCTCTTGCCTTGATGAAATACAATCGTTTGATGAGGAACTGTACAAACGTCTTACGTACTATATAGTCGAGACAAGTCCATATCATAGGAAAATCATTCTTGAAAAAACAAAGAACCTCGATAAAGTTATGGTTTACAGCTCGATCGAAGAGTTAAAGAGCGAACTAAAATCATTCGAAGGCATCGTTTTTTCAAATGAGTTACTAGATGCCTTTCCAGTCAGAGTAGTTGAGAAAAAGAACGAAATGTTGTACGAAGTTTTAATTGGGCTATCCGAGAATGATGAAAGTTTAACCGAGGTATACAAACCTTGTACAGACTCTACTATCTTATTTTGGATAGAAAACTATGGCTTCCAAATTAACGAGGGGCAAAGAATTGAGGTACCTCTTTATATGACGAGTTGGTTTATATCAATTTCTAATTGGATGAAGAAGGGGCGAATCTATACGATCGATTACGGCTACACAGATGAAGAGTGGAACCATCCAGCAAGAAGCTCAGGGAGCTTAAGAGGTTATTTTAAACATCAGCTCGTTCAAAATCCTCTAGAAAATATAGGTGAAATGGATTTAACGACTCACATACCGTTAGATGCTTTGAGAAGAATCGGTGAAGAACATCAATATAGATGTCTTGAGTGTGAAGTACAGGGGCGTTTTCTCGTTAATCATGGCTTACTGGGTTTTGTTGAAGATAACCAAGAGAATGATCCCTTTTCCCCTGTACACAAAAAGAATAGAGCAGTAAACTGGCTGTCACAAATGAACCAATTTCATGTTGTCGTGCAGCAAAAGTGAGCAACAAAAAAGACGATGCACATGCATCGTCTTTTTTGTTGCTTTAATTAATGACCGCCAGAGCCTGGTGTCATCATAAACACTGACCAGTAGGAAAAACCGACCATAAATAACGTTAAGTATACACCGAAAATATAAAGATAAGTACGTTCAGTTAAGTTCAAAAGACTTAACGCAAAAAACATGCCGGCCTGACCAAGGAAAAGCAGTCCGACTACAGGCATACCACCGACAAAACCCATCAGTGAGAAAATACCTGTCCAGAAAGCCAATACTTTGTACATTCTAGGCATAAGAAGTTCCTCCCTTGCTCGTTCATTCCCATACATAACGTATTATATATGAGTTGTTGATAAAAAGTAAATGCTAGCCTCATGGCAAATTTGTGTCGAGTACATCCTACCCTTGTAAAGGGTTCCAATTTATTATCCCAAATCGTTATTAAAATTACAAATCATTTTCTTGTACAATATTTGTTTAATAGTTGTATAATTTGGGTAGAGTTAGTTAACGCGAGAAAATGAAAAGGGGAGAAATAAAATGGAAGATAAATTATTATTTTATACGTATCCAAGCTGTACATCATGTAGGAAAACGAAAGCTTGGCTAAAGGAAAATCACGTTGATTTTGAAGAAAGACACTTATTTAAGGATACACCGACTATTGAAGAGTTGAAGCAAATTATCACGATGTCAACAGAAGGCATTGAAGAGATCCTAGCAAAAAGAAGTACATCTTTCAAAAAGCTCGATATGAACATAGAAGACCTAACTGTGACTGAGATGCTCGAATTGATGCATAATGAACCAAAGTTACTAAGAAGACCAATCGTAACAAATGGAAAAAAACTTATTGTTGGATACAATAAATCTGAATTACAGAATTTAAACCAGCGAAAGAAGAGTCTCGCAGTCGTATCATAAAATTGGCTGGGCTAGCTGGATTCGAACCAACGCATGACGGAGTCAAAGTCCGTTGCCTTACCGCTTGGCTATAGCCCAATGCCTGTTTACAAATGTTAGTATGAGCCTATAGTAAAAACTTATACATTTATTTTGGAAGTTATATTAATTACTTGGACCTAAAATAAAAAAAACGGTAATGTCCAACCAGTTTCTTGAATACGATGAAACATAATCTATGTCACAGCGATATGCAGGAATTCTTTCCGCGTATCGCTTTTTTATTGGTTTTGTTACATAATTGTGAATTGAGAAGGGTTATTTACCTCTATGATGAAGCTAATACGGTAGAGGGAGGTAATAATAATGGAGTGGGAAACTAGAAATGTTGTGACAGATAGAGGATATTTTGAAGTGTTTGTAAAGGGGAGTGGCTCTCCGATATGTGTGACGCACCTTTATTCAGAATTTAATGCGTCAGGTGATTATTTTGCAGATACATTTACAGATGGTCACACTGTTTATCTTATTAACTTAAAAGGTGCAGGGAAATCTTGTTCGGCGGATGATCCTCATGAGTATTTTATGCTCGACACAGTATTTGATCTAGAATCGATTCGAAAAGAGCTAGGCTACGAAAGCTGGTCATTCGCAGGGCATTCAACGGGAGGAATGCTAGGCTGTGTATATGGAATCTATGCTACAGAAGGGCTTTCTAAACTAATTCTTACAAGTGCAGCTGCACGTGAATATGCTTCTTCGTCTAGAAACTGTATCTATCATCATGAACATCCAGAATATGATGACATGCAGCGTTATATTGAACAATTGAAAGATCCTGCTTTGTCTCCTGATGAGCGTAAAACGATCTCAATGAATCGTACAAAACTTTCTCTTTATAACCGAGATCAGTATGAAAAATTATTTTCTAAGGAGATAAATAAGGGGCTTTCGGCAGTAAGGATGAATTTTTTTGCTAGAGAAATCATGCACTTCGATGTAACGAGAAAGCTCAAGAAGATAACCACACCTGTGATAATCCTTTGTGGGAAGCATGATGTGCAGTGTCCACTACCTTTTTCACAAGAAATGGCTGACAGTATCCAAAATTCAGAGTTCGTTGTTTTTCATGAAAGTAATCATTATCCATTCCTTGAAGAGCAGAAAAAGTTTCGAAAAGTCATACAAGATTTTCTTAAAAGTTAGAAGGGATAAAGAACTAGGTAACGAATACTTCTTCTTACGGTTTGAAAAGTGTCGTTTTCTACCGTCAAATACAATCGGAAGAAGGTGTATTTTATCTGAACATCGAAGCAAAAGGCCAAGAAATTATCAAACAAGCAGTGGAGGTGGGAGCATCAGACGTTCATTTTCATCCTAAAGAAAAGGGAACGTTGATCCAATTTCGAGTGGATAATAAGCTTTATGATGCAATGTGGCTCTCATCTTTAGTAAGTCAAAAGGTGTTATCACATTTTAAATTCCTCAGTGGAATGGATATTGGAGAGAAACGGCGTCCACAAAATGGAGCGATGGACATTGTCCTTTATCCCCACCGTTTTCACCTTCGTTTATCTACAATCCCAACGCCGTATCACGAAAGTCTCGTACTCCGCATTCTCCCACAAGATGAAACACATGCCTTTAAAGAACTCTTCTTATTTCCTACTATAGCAAATCGTCTCCTTCAAATTGTCAGCTACAATAGTGGACTTTTCATGATTACAGGCCCAACAGGATCTGGAAAAACCACTACGCTTTATTCTCTTCTGCAAACACTCAGTGTTAAACGCCAGCGTCGTGTATTAACGATCGAGGATCCTATCGAGAAGCGAAACCCTGACTTTATTCAAATGGAAGTGAATGAAAAAGCAGGACTGTCTTTCTATGAGGGATTTAAAGCAGGACTACGACATGATCCAGACATACTGGTCGTTGGAGAAATTAGAGATGAGAAGACTGCTCAACTTGCGATAAGAGCAAGCATGACAGGGCACTTAGTGGTATCTACCCTCCATACAGGCAGTACGCTTGAGTGCATCCCCCGCCTTCTTGAATTCGGCATCCCCCTTAGCTATATTGCACAAACCCTCAGAGGAGTAGTGACACAAAGACTCGTCCCAATAAAATGCCCTTTTTGTGAAGTTTGCTCTCTTGAATGCTTAAAGAGAAGAAAGCATCGAAAACTTGCGATTGTTGAAATACTTGCCGGTTTACATCTCCAAAAAGCCCTTTATGATCCAACGCTTCTTTCAATACAAGGTCAAACGACGATTAAGGATTATGTTCTTAGAGCGTATGCCCTCGGATTTATCGATAAAGAAACTGTTGAAAGAGAATTGGGGTTATGGAACCGTGAATCGATCCAAATGGAGGCTTGAGCAGAAAGCTGATTTTCTTTGTCGCACAGGTAAGATGCTAAGAGAAGGGTACACATTGGGGAATACCCTCGAAGTTTATTCGATTTATCAAAAAGATCATATAAAGAAGAACATCCAAACGATGATCATTCGTCTGAAAGAGGGAAATGCATTCCACGACGTGCTATCCGAGTTTCAATTTCCAGATGACATCCTCTCCTATCTGTGTATGTCGGAACAGCGTGATTTCGCTAATGGGATAGTTGCTTCAGGAGAGCTAATGAAGAAGAGGAGTGAATGGCAGAAGCGACTGAGAAATACCCTTGCTTATCCCATCATCTTATTCTGGATGACAGCTGTTATGCTGTTTATTGTCGGCCACTACTTATTACCGAAGTTCAACGTTCTCTACCAGTCCCTCGATGTTCCTCTTCCTATCGTTTCACGTCTCTTCATGTATCTTATCCAACTAACCCCATTATTTTTAACTTTATTAGTTTGCACGATCATCGTAAGCTATCTTATTTTCGTCATGAAACAAAGACAGTCGTCTGCTGTTGCAAAGATCGAGATGTATTGTAAGCTCCCATTCGTAAAAACCTTCCTTCCAATATATATCACTCATCATCTTGCTCTTCATCTAGGTTTGTTATTGAATAGTGGGTTATCAATTTCAGCTGCGTTCGAGCTACTACGAAAACAATCTCATTTCATCCTTTTACAAGAAGAAGCACACCGTATTTCGATTTCACTTTTGAAAGGGGAGAAGCTAGAAGGTTTGTTCGAGTGTAAAAGCCTTTATGTTCAAGAAGTAAAAGAGATTTTCATGCATGGACAAGCGAGCGGTAATTTGGGTAACGAGTTAATGCTTTATGGGGAGGTGATGGGGGAACGGTTCGAAGAGCTTGTAAGAAAAGGGTTTCTTTTATTGCAGCCTATTAGTTTTGTTGGAGTAGGTGTAGTAGTTATGCTGATGTTCATGGCGATATTATTACCGATGTTTTATTATTTGCAATCTATATAGGAGAGGAACATGTGTCGATGAGAATACTTATAAAAAAGGAAGAAGGTTTTACACTGATCGAAATGATGATCGTGATCATGATCATTTCGATGCTTTTATTAATTGCTGTGCCAAGTTTAACGAAGAATAACGAAGTGGTTGGTGAAAAAAGCTGCGATGCAACTGTCAAAGTGGTTAAGGCTCAAGTTGCAGCCTATAAAGCTGACAACGACAGTTTGCCTGCTTCAATCAGTACGTTAACAAGCGAAGGCTATTTAGATGAAGGAGCAACAGCATGTCCAAGTGGAGAAGCGATTACAATAGATGGTAGTGGAGTCGTATCTGTTGAGAAAACATCGTGATCAGCTGTCTTGTTCTGGATATACCTTAGTTGAAATCTTGATCGTTTTATCTTTGTTTTCTTTTTTGCTTGGAATGGTGATTTTGCAAATCACACCCACTCAGTCAGCCTCTTCCACACGGCAATTCCTCGAAAAGCTCCAATCTGATATACGGTATACTCAGCAATTAGCGTATAGCACAGGAAAGCCTCATCGTTTGTCTATCGCTCCATCCTCACACACATATACCATCATCAATAATGCAGCGAACGTGGTGAAATCAGTTAAACTCCCTAAGAATATTACAATTCATCAAGGCACGTTAGGACATCAAATCATATATGTCGGAAGTGGGAATATACAAAAAGCCGGAACACTAATGATCAGTGATGGCAAGGAGGAATATAAACTTGTCGTTCAGCTTGGAGCGGGTCGCTTTTATATTGAAAAAAAATAATGGGTACACACTGATGGATGCGCTCGTTGGTTTGACGATTCTCACCACGCTCTCCATAAGTATCTTACCTCTATACACCCTCCTATATGAGAAGCGCATCATTACATCACAACGAGTAGAAAGTCTAACGATTTTGGATGGAGTCTGGACTGACTATGTTCTACTGCATTTACCGCCTCCTACAATGATTGAAAAAGAAACAGAAATTTATCTGGTTGATTTGGAGGATAATCGGTTGTGCGTTAAGCCGCAAAATGGTCATGGTGAAGTCTGTCGGAGTTTACCTCATGGTACGTAGCGAGAAAGGGTTTACTTTGATTGAGATATTGATCACGCTCATGGTAGTACTTGTCTTGATCGGGCTACTTCCATCCTTGATGATAACATCTGTAAGTCCAACTGGTTTGGATTATCAGCACGAGGAAGAACAGCTTTTTCATTCATTGCTATCAAGAGAAGTTAGAGGAGCAACCGCTATTGTAACGAATGGGAAACAACTTACCTTTACTAGCGCAACGGGAGACACCATTCTATACGAACAGTACGGAAATGTAATAAGGCGGCGTGTGAATGGAGCAGGGCACGAAGTTGTACTACAAAAAGTGAAGATGCTAAAAGTTATAGTGCAGGGTCAGCGGGTTGTCGTTACCATCGAATTTTCTAACGGATCTAAAAAGGAGGAAATGTATTATCAACTGGGAGGAGTGTCTTAGCGAGAGAGGATACATGACGGCAACCATGATGTTAGTAAGCACGCTACTGATCGGTTACATGCTCCACCTTTGTACTATTACAGCAAGTGAACGAGCATTTGTAGAACAGAAGGAATTGCACCTTAACAAGGGAGCCTTGCTAGTTCTTGGTATGAAAGATACAATTTTATATATACAAAAAAGTGGAACGGTTGATGGAGAAAAAAGCTTCGCCTATAAAGAAGGTACGTTGATTGCCAAAATCACCTCGATTTCAGATCGTGATCAACAAATTATTTTGACTGGCGTAACCGCATCAGGTCAACAAACATCTGTAACGTTCCACTATGATCGATTAAATAACAAAGTGTTGAAGTGGGGAGACGAGTTGGGATGAGAGCAATATACTTAACAGGGTTCATGGGGTCTGGTAAAACATCTGTAGCTTATCAGTTGGCAAAAGAACTATCGATGCCTCTTGTTGATACAGATGAAACGATTGTTTCGGAAACAGGGAAAGAGATTTCTTCGATCTTCAAAAATGAAGGTGAGGAAGCCTTTAGAGAGTATGAGACAGCTACCCTTAAAAAATTACCAGTAGAAAATGTCATCGTTAGTACGGGTGGTGGCATCATATTAAAAGAAGAAAATCGGAATTTTATGGAAGAAAATGGAAAGGTGATCTATTTACACTGCGAACCACTCGAAATCGTAAAACGACTTGAAGGTGATTCTTCGAGACCGTTGCTCGATGTTAAGAATCGAAGTGAGCAGATTGAAAAGATTTTTTCTGAGCGGCTGTCCTTTTATGAAGAAGCACATGTCACGATTGATACAACTAACTTAACAGTAGAGGAAGTCGTTGAAGAAATTAAGCGGATAATCGGTTAAATGTAGTAAGAAATGGACATCCTAAAGCTAGAAAAACGTAAAGGGTGATCCTAAGATGTCCTCGAATGATTTAGTGAAATTCATGACGCAGCAAGTTGTTTCGTATATAGATCAGCCAAAAGAAGAAAGAGTAAACCAGAGGGAGAAACGAAAAGCGGCAAAGCAGCCTTTTCTATTTAGATGGTTTGGCGTTATTCCGATGGCGATCGGCATGTTCATAAGAAGGAAGAAATAATGCTCGGACCCATTGTCCGAGCATTTTTATTATGGAGAAAGATAAAAGATACCTCCGTTAATAACCTCCGCTATAATGACTGGCTCATATTGTTTTCGTAGGGCTTCTTTTTCAACAGCATAACTTTCAGCATCAACGTTATCCTCATAAAATTGATCAAGTAGAATCTGATCTGCAGCCCACCTTTTTTTCGCCTCTTCAGACCATGAATGATCTTCTTTGGCGATTACCATTTCAACAACTTTCTCAAGCCGTGCGATCCCGCTTGCTGGTTTAATAATCGGACTGATTGTGAACGTGTAGTCAGGGATTTTGGGAGTTAAGTTCTTTTCATTAAGTGTATCATGAAAATCATCTACTACTGTTCCACTAACAAGGTGCAGACCGAGTGACAGAAGACGGTCTTTTTTTCGATCACAACGATAAGAAATTTTAACGTTCAAACATAGCCATGGGTGAAGAGGAGAGTGCTGCTGTGACGTCGATTGAATGTTTTCATAAAGCCGTATGAACGATGCTAGTTTTTTTGTTGATGAAAAGATTTGATGAAGCCTTGGTGCTCCGAAGTGGACGAACTCTCCTTTAATCTCATCCTCATCCTGGTTCGTGATCAACGTTAACGACATTGGATTAGGTGTTCCGCCTGTCTTTTCTAGATAATGCCAATAAAAAGGGCGGTTCATCAATTCTTTGTCTAAATCGACCGTCAGTTGAACAGAGAGGACTCCTTGTTTTTCTTGTATGATCGGACAATCGTTCGCAAGAAAGTATGAGCGTAAATAGTTATGAATATTTTCTTGTTGCATCACTTTCCTCCTTGTGATAATTGATCAATTCTTTTATGTTGTCCATCTTAATACGGATTTCACCCTCACTTTCAGAGTGAAGTAAGATATCAGAGATATGTTTTTCGATATCACGCATACCTAAACGAGTCAGGATTTCATCCAACTGTCCTATGACGCTTTCAAATAACTGTATTTTTTCATAAAGAAGTGAAAGGATGTGTTCTTCGACGGTATTTTTCGTAGCAAAATTATAAATATGAACGTCTCCTTCTTGTCCCAACCGGTGAATTCGTCCGATACGTTGTTCGATTCTCATTGGGTTCCAAGGAAGGTCGTAGTTAATGATGTGCTGGCAGAACTGCAGGTTTATTCCTTCTCCGCCTGCTTCTGTCGCGATCAACACCTTGGCGTGATTTTTAAAAAGCTCTTTCATCCAGTCTTTTTTGCTACGTTTGAATCCTCCTCGGAACGGTACAGATGAAATACCATGCTGTTGAAGAAACCACTGCAGATAAAGCTGAGTAGCGCGATACTCTGTAAAGATAATTACTTTCCCATCGATTGATTGAATGATTTCAAGCGCTTTCTCAGCTTTCGAGTTTGAAGGAATCGTTTCGATCTTCTTCATAAGTTCTAAAATGATGGATTCCGTGTTGTCTTCTATCGTCTCTTTTTCAAGCATTTTCTTAAGCGTCATGTAAGCCGCTTCTCGGCTAGAACATATTTCACGGAGCAACGTGATAATAGAAAACTGGCTTCTTGTCGCAACGGGATGTTGTTTTAAACTTTCCACAGCTCTATACAGGGATTCTTCTTCCTCACTCAAGTGAATCGGTACAGTTTTTACAATGCGTTCTGGCCAGTCCATCTCAGTATCTTGTCTTCTGTTACGAACCATAACCTTTTGGATCAACGTACGTAAGCGTTCTTCGTCCTCGATGCTTTTTTCTTTCCCCTTATAATCCTTCTCAAAATGTTCATAGCTTCCAAGGTGTCCTGGTTTTAATAAAGATACGAGGTTAAAAACTTCCTCCAACCGATTTTGAACAGGTGTTGCTGTAAGGAGAAGACAGAATTTCTTTTGCAGGTGTTGGACAAATTCATAGTTTTTAGTACGGCTATTCTTCAGTCGATGAGCTTCATCGATAATTACCATATCGTAGTCTTGTTCATACACGATGGAACGATGAGGTTCTCGTTTTGCCGTATCGATTGAGGAAACGACAACATCGCATTGATCCCAAACATAACTTTTTCTTTGAACGACAGCAGGTATGTAAAACTTTTGGTTCAATTCCATCGCCCATTGTGAGACAAGTGACGCAGGTACGAGGATGAGTACTTTTTTTACAAGTCCTCTTATCATGTATTCTTTGATGATGAGTCCAGCTTCAATCGTCTTTCCTAATCCTACCTCATCTGCAAGGATCGCTTTGCCGTTCATTTCTTCTACAACTCTTCTTGCGGCTTCAAGTTGATATGGATGAGGCGTCAAATGAGGAAGGTGTGCAGGAGCCTGTAACCCAGTAAATGAGGGGATCGTCGTATGTCTTTCTGCTTCTATCGCTAGTTTAAAAAGCTCCCAGTTTGTCCATGGACCATCATCTTCTATGTGTTTTAGAAAATCAGATTTCCATTCCTCGTTTAAGGCTAGTTCCATCCTCATTATGAAAACCCTCTCTTAATAATTGTTATTCACGAATCTTAAAAGAAAATGGTTGCTTATTGTTCGTGATTTGTCTACTTGTGATAATACTCTTATTCTTAAAAATATTGTTGCCAATGCATTAATGGTAGTGGTAGGATTGAAATCGAAAGCATTATTAGTATGAAACAAACAGTATCATCCAATACCTTAAAACTGAAAATTGGCGAATGAAAGCAAGAGGAGAGACTGTCGAAGGACAGCGCCGAAGGAGCAAGCTATTATGTGAATCTCTCAGGCAAAAAGACTCTTGCTAGACGCACCTCTGGAGAGAGCTATTTTTAGCCGCCAAAGATGTAATTCCCGTATCTAGGGAAGAAACTTTCAGGTCAACAGGACAGAGAAACTATGCTGGAAACAGCGGGTTTTTCTGTCTTTTTTTGTGCTTGATAAGATGGTTTTAAGAAGTCTCTCTTATGTAGAAAGAAAGCACTGATGTAAAAATCAAGGAGGGTAATGATGGAAACGTTATTGAAAACACCGTTATATGATACGTATAAAGCTATGGGAGCGAAGACGATTGACTTTGGAGGATGGGCTCTGCCAGTTCAATTCTCGAGCATCAAAGAAGAGCACCATGCTGTAAGAAATAAAGCAGGACTATTCGATGTTTCTCACATGGGCGAAATTGAAGTAAGAGGTGAAGGTGCATTAAGCTACCTCCAGAAAATGATGACCAACGATGTGAGTAAGCTTAAAGTAAACGGTGCTCAATACACAGCAATGTGTTATGAAGATGGTGGAACAGTCGATGATCTTCTTGTATACAAGTTTTCTGATACTCATTACTTATTAGTCGTGAACGCAGCGAATATTGAAAAAGATTATGAATGGTTAAATAAGCATGTCGATGGAAACGTTTCACTTGAAAACAAATCTGAAGAAATGGCTCAGCTTGCGATTCAAGGGCCAGAAGCGGAGAAAATTTTACAACGTTTGACTGAAGCTGATTTAAGCGAGATTGGATTCTTTAAGTTTAGGAATGATGTTGATCTATCCGGTGTAAAGTCTTTAGTTTCAAGAACGGGTTATACAGGCGAGGATGGTTTCGAAATCTATTGTGCTTCTGCAGATGCTCCTAAACTTTGGGACCTAATTCTGAAAGAAGGAGAATCAGAAGGGATTTTACCTTGTGGGCTCGGAGCAAGAGATACGCTTCGTTTCGAAGCGAAGCTCGCTCTTTATGGTCAGGAATTAACGAAGGACATCTCCCCACTAGAAGCCGGGATCGGATTTGCTGTTAAAACGAAGAAAGAAGAAGACTTTATTGGTAAAGAAGCTCTTGTATCACAGCGTGAGAATGGTCTTGAGCGCAAGCTAGTAGGTATAGAAATGATTGATCGAGGTATTCCTCGTACTCATTACAATGTGTATATTGGTGAGGAGCTTATTGGAGAGGTAACAACAGGTACTCAATCGCCCACGCTACAGAAGAACGTTGGACTAGCATTATTGAAGAAAGAATATACAGAACTTGGTACGGTAGTAGAAGTTGAAGTAAGAAAGAAGCGACTAAAAGCAAAGGTAGTTTCAACGCCATTTTATAAAAGACAGAAATAAATGGGAAACAACGAGGAGGAGAAATACATGAAACATCGCTATCTGCCTACAACGGAACAAGACAAAAAAGAGATGCTCCAAACAATCGGTGTGAATTCAATAGAAGAATTATTTGCAGATATTCCTGAATCTGTTCGATTTAAAGGAGATCTACAAGTTGAAAAGCAGCTTTATGAGCCAGAGCTGATACGCTATATGTCTAAGCTCGCTTCAAAAAATATGAACACGATTGAAAATGCCTCGTTTCTAGGAGCTGGCGTCTATGATCACGCGATTCCTTCCGTGGTAGATCACGTGATTAGGAGATCTGAATTTTATACCGCATACACGCCATATCAACCTGAGATTTCACAGGGTGAGCTTCAGGCTATCTTCGAATTTCAAACGATGATCTGCGAACTAACTGGAATGGATGTAGCAAACTCTTCCATGTATGATGGTCCAACAGCGCTTGCTGAAGCTGGATTATTGAGTGCAGGACAAACAAAGAAGAAGAAAATTATCGTATCCAAATCTGTTCATCCAGAAGCTCGAGCAGTTATCGACACATATGCAAAAGGGCAGCATCTACATGTAGTTGAAGTAGATTCGGTAAATGGAATAACGGACCTTGAAAAGTTGAAAGAAGAAATGGACGATGAAACGGCATGTGTGATGGTTCAATATCCTAATTTCTTTGGCCAGTTGGAGCCTTTACCAGAACTTGAGAAGATCGTTCATGAGTACAAATCGATGTTTGTGGTATCAAGTAATCCATTGGCGCTCGGACGTTTGACCCCTCCAGGAGAATTAGGTGCCGATATCGTTGTGGGTGACTGTCAGCCATTTGGAATTCCTGCACAATTTGGGGGCCCGCACTGTGGCTATTTCGCAGTAACGAAAAAATTGATGAGAAAAGTGCCAGGACGTTTGGTAGGTGAAACAAAAGATGAAGAAGGGCAGCGAGGATTTGTACTTACGTTACAAGCGCGTGAACAGCATATCCGTAGAGATAAAGCTACTTCTAACATTTGTTCCAATCAAGCTTTGAACGCGCTGGCTTCATCAGTAGCAATGAGCGCTCTCGGTAAAGAGGGTGTTCGAAAAATGGCAGAACAGAATATCAAGAAAGCTCATTATGCAAAAACACAGTTAGAAAAAGCAGGAGTTGCTACTGTTTTTGATGGTGTTTACTTCAATGAGTTTGTTGTAAAGCTGAACGGCAGTGTAAAGGAAATGAACAAAAAACTGCTTACTAAAGGCATCATTGGCGGATACGACTTAGGACGTGATTATCCTGAATACGAGAACCATATGCTTATAGCGGTTACGGAAAACCGTACGAAAGAAGAAATTGATATGTTTGTAAAAGAAGTGGGGGGAGCGCAATGAACACGAACCAAGACCAATCATTAATATTTGAACTTAGTGAACCTGGGCGGATCTCTTATAGTCTTCCGGAGCTTGATGTTCCCGAATTAGATTTAAACGAGTGGTTACCTGAAGAATTTAATCGTCAAAATGAACCGGAGCTCCCTGAAGTATCTGAGCTCCAATTGATGCGTCATTACACTGCGCTATCAAAACGTAATCACGGTGTGGATTCTGGTTTTTATCCGCTTGGTTCATGTACGATGAAGTACAATCCAAAAATTAATGAAGACGTAGCAAGATACGCAGGGTTTGCGTTTATTCATCCACTTCAAGAGGAGGAGACAGTCCAAGGTGCTCTTGAGATGATGTACAATCTCCAGCAAAACTTGGTAGCTGTTACTGGAATGGATGAGGTAACACTACAACCAGCTGCAGGTGCTCATGGTGAATGGACTGGACTGATGATGATCCGTGCGTATCATGAAGCAAACGGAGATTTCAATCGTACGAAGGTTATCGTTCCTGACTCCGCTCATGGAACCAACCCAGCTTCAGCAACAGTTGCTGGATTTGAAGCTGTTACAGTGAAATCGAATGAAAAAGGTATCGTTGACCTTGAAGATCTTAAGCGAGTAGTCGATGAGGATACTGCAGCGTTGATGCTTACAAACCCTAATACTCTCGGTTTGTTTGAAGAGGATATCATTGAAATGGCTAAGATTATCCATTCAGCCGGCGGGAAGTTATATTATGATGGTGCGAACATGAATGCCATCATGGGAGCTGCTCGTCCAGGAGATATGGGCTTCGATGTGGTTCATTTAAACCTTCATAAGACGTTCACTGGCCCTCACGGAGGTGGAGGTCCTGGTTCAGGCCCTGTTGGAGTTAAGGCAGACTTAGTACCTTATCTACCAAAGCCAGTTTTAGTAAAAGAAGGAGATGCGTACAGATATGATTATGATCGTCCTGATTCGATCGGACGAGTAAAACCATACTACGGTAATTTCGGAATCAATGTTCGCGCATATACGTATATTCGTACAATGGGTCCTGAAGGATTAAAACAAGTGTCAGAAAATGCTGTATTGAATGCTAATTATATGATGAGACGCTTACAGGATGCATTCGTGCTCCCTTATACTCAGCATTGTAAGCATGAGTTTGTCATTTCAGGAAAGAAGCAAAAGAAACTCGGGGTTAGAACGTTGGATATGGCGAAGAGGCTGCTAGACTTTGGCTACCATCCTCCAACAATCTATTTCCCAATCAATGTTGAGGAATGTATGATGATCGAACCAACAGAAACAGAATCGAAAGAAACGTTAGATGAATTCTGTGATCGCCTCCTTCAAATTGCGAAAGAAGCAGAAGAGAATCCAGAAATCGTACAAGAAGCTCCACATACAACAGTAATCAAAAGACTAGATGAAACAACTGCAGCAAGAAAACCTATCTTGCGCTATCAAAAAGCATAACAAAAAGCAGCTGCACACAAGCAGCTGCTTTTTTACTTTTTCTTCTTAACTTTGCCGCCCCATTTTTTGAAGCCGCCTTTTAATTGATAAAGATCACGAATACCGTTTTTCTTAAGCATGCTCGCAGCACGCGCGGTTATGATTCCATTATGATCATACATATAAACAGGTTGATCTTTACGGATTTCTTTCATTCTCATCTTAAGCTGACTAACTGGAATATTTCTTGCACCAAGGATATGGCCGTTTTCGAAATCTTTTGGTTCCCGAATATCGATCAACTGGGCTTTTCGATAACCTGCCCTAAACTCTTCCTCGGTTAGCGTTTTCAAGTTCTTTTTTTGTAGAAATCTCGAAATGACTACATATACGATGATGGCAACTAGTAACGCGATAATCCATTCCATTATTCCGTACACCCTTTCAACTAAAATCGACAATACTAAGTTTACACGTCTTTTCGTTTTTCCGCAAAAAGAAAATAGCAAATTAGGAGGAAAGTTTATTGGTTATCTAGTAATAGCTTTGCTAAACTAAACGAGTATGGTGGAAATATGGAAAGATAAAGGAGTATTTGTATGAGGCAATGGGCATTTATTAATTCAGGAGACCGTTCTCCTGCCTATAATATGGCACTTGATGAAGCATTATTAAAATGGCATAGTGAAGGGGTGATCCCTCCCGTTATCCGGTTTTATGGATGGGACCCAGCTACTCTATCTGTTGGCTATTTCCAGCAAGTAGATCGTGATATTAACCTTTCAGCAGTTGAAAGATACAATCTGGGTTTTGTAAGAAGACCTACCGGTGGACGGGCTGTTCTCCACGATAAAGAAGTTACATATAGCGTAATCGTAAATGAAGATTATCCAAACATGCCAAAAACTGTTACAGAAGCCTATAGGGTGATCTCTGAAGGACTGAGGTTGGGCTTTGTTGAGTTAGGACTAGATGCGTACTTTGCCATTCCACAATCTGAAGAGGAGAAAGCTGAACTTCGCTCGCCAAGGTCCGGCGTTTGCTTCGATTCCCCTTCTTATTATGAACTAGTCGTTGAAGGGAGGAAGGTCGCAGGGAGTGCGCAGACGAGGCAAAAGGGTGTTATTCTTCAGCACGGCTCTATCCTACTAGATATTGATGAGGACAAATTATTCGATTGTTTCAAATTTAAAAATGAGCGGATACGTGAAAGAATGCAACGCGGCTTTAGAAAAAAAGCAGTGGCGATCAATGCTTTAAGAAGTGAACCAGTATCAACAAATCATGCGATCCAGGCATTCTATAATGGATTTGAAGAAGGTCTTGGAATTGAACTCGTGTCGTATGAGCTCTCAGATGAGCAAGAAGCTTATGTGAATAACCTTGCTGAAGAGCGCTATATGAGCGATGAGTGGAACTATAAAAAATAAGCATCCGAAATGGATGCTTTTTCATATTGACTTTATAAGAACAAGTGTTCTACTCTTAAGAATGAAACATATAAGTAGTTAAAACACTTTGGTAGAAAAAAGCAATTAACAAAATTTCTCTTTTTGCAGCGTTATGAGCTATCCTGCTTTCATAATCGATTGTTTTCAATGAAATTCGCTCGATTTGAAAGTTGACAAATTAAGTTGAAACATGGCGAATTACTATATATAGTGTTCTGCAAATAAATTAAAGTACTATATGTAGTTTAAAATGATTGTCTCGTGAATGGACATGTGCTACTATTAATCCAGATGATACATTAAGAGTTTTTACATCGCTGTTGTAAGAGATAAAAAGATTTTGAAACGGAGGGGTTCAATTGACCATTAAGACTGGAGAAAGAAGACGGTCAATCAACATTGAGCAGTTAAACAAAGATATCGAAATGTTTTCCCAAGTTCATCCCGTTACGGATGAGATGCACTTAAGTCACGATGGTGTAAGTCGACTGGTGATGTTGGATCGATATGCTTTTAAAGATACAGAGAAAAGAACCCTGAAAAAAGGAGACTTCGTCGTATTAACGATTAAGGAAGACCCGAAGTTTCCTGCACGAGGACTTGGCTTCATTGAAGAAGTCGATCACGACACAAAGAAAGCGCATGTTGCGGTTCACGAAGATTATGTAGCTGTATTAGATTCTGAAGAAGAACGAGAATCAGGTATGATCGTAAGGTCTCTTGATGTTATAGAGAAGCCTCTAGAAGTTTATTATGAACAGATCGCACGAAGAAATGCACGTGGTCTTGCTGAGGTAGAAACAACGAGTGGTGAAAAAGAATATTGGGAAGAGCGGTTTTTTAAAGAGCTATCTTCGATGAACTTTGTACCAGCTGGACGAGTTCTTTATGGTGCTGGTGCCGAAACAGAGGTTACCTACTTTAACTGCTACGTAATGCCTTATCCTCAAGATTCACGTGAAGGGATTTCTGAACACCGAAAACAGGTGATGGAAATTATGAGTAGAGGCGGAGGAGTTGGCACGAACGGCTCAAGTCTACGTCCTCGAAATGCACTTGCAAGAGGTGTGAATGGAAAATCTTCCGGATCTGTTTCCTGGTTAGACGATATTGCAAAATTAACACATCTTGTTGAACAGGGTGGATCAAGACGCGGCGCGCAAATGATCATGTTAGCAGATTGGCATCCTGACATTATTGAGTTCATCATCTCTAAAATGCAAAACCCAAGAATTTTGCGATATCTAGTAGAAAATACAAAAGATGAGCAGATTAAGAAACTCGCAGAGGATAAGTTGAAGTTTACTCCTCTGACAGAAACCGAACGTTCTATGTATCAAAGCATCCTAAACTACCGAAGTATTCAAGGGTATGGAGGCTTCGAAGAAAAAGTAATTCAGAATGCACACGAAAAGATCCAAACCGGAGGAACATATTCTGTTCATAATCCAGATTTTCTTACAGGCGCGAACATTTCAGTATGTTTGACAAAAGACTTTATGGATGCGGTTGAAAATGATGACTACTACGCTCTTAAGTTCCCTGACGTAGAAAACTACACAAAAGAACAGATGGAAATCTATAACCAGAAGTGGCATGAAAGTGGAGATGTACGAGATTGGGAAGCGCAAGGGTTTCCTATACGTACGTATCGAAAAGTGAAGGCGAAAGAACTTTGGGACTTGATCAATATTTGTGCAACATATTCAGCAGAACCTGGTATTTTCTTTATCGATAATGCGAATGAAAAAACAAATGCAACTTCTTATGGACAAAAAGTTGTAGCTACAAACCCATGTGGTGAACAGCCCCTAGCTCCTTACAGCGTATGTAATTTAGCTGCAGTCAACCTTGCTGAAATGGCAGACAAAGATTCAAAATCAGTTGATTTTGATAAATTGAGAGAAACGGTTGAAGTTGGCGTTCGAATGCAGGATAACGTAATTAATGCAACACCATATTTCTTAGAAGAAAACGAAACACAGGCTTTAGGGGAAAGACGTGTTGGTCTCGGTGTAATGGGATTACATGATCTTCTCATTTATTGTGAGACTGTATATGGATCTGAAGAAGGAAATAAGCTGACAGACCAAATCTTTGAGACGATCGCAACCACTGCGTATCGCGCATCCGTGGAGCTTGCTAAAGAAAAAGGAAGTTTTCCGTTCCTAGAAGGCAAAACTGAAAGTGAAACGAATCGACTTCGTGAAGCGTTTGTGAACACAGGCTACATGCAGCAGATGCCGAATGATATCAGAGATAGCATTCTTGATTATGGAATCAGGAACTCTCATTTACTTACTGTTGCACCAACGGGAAGCACAGGAACGATGGTAGGTGTTTCTACTGGTCTTGAGCCATATTTCTCATTCTCATACTACAGAAGTGGACGTCTTGGTAAGTTTATCGAAGTTAAAGCAGATATCGTTGAAGAATACTACTCACGAAATCCTGAAGCTGATTCAGAAAAATTACCTGAATGGTTTGTATCAGCGATGGAACTTGCTCCTGAAGAACATGCTGATACGCAGTGCGTTATTCAGAGATGGGTCGATAGCTCAATCTCTAAAACGGTGAATGCACCGAAAGGCTATACAGTAAAACAGGTAGAAGAAGTGTACGAGCGCCTCTATCATGGTGGAGCGAAAGGCGGAACAGTATACGTAGATGGAAGCCGTGACTCACAAGTTTTAACGTTGAAGGCTGAAGAGAATTCATTTGAGCAGCTTCAATTTGAGGATGGTATGGAAGAGAAGAAACAGGTTGTTTTGGTAGATACCATTACAGATTTAAGATCAACTGACGTTACGATAGGCTCAGAAGTAGGGAACACGTGCCCCGTATGTAGACAAGGTCAAGTTAAAGAAATTGGCGGATGTAACACATGCGATAATTGTAATGCTCAGCTTAAATGTGGACTATAATAAAAATCCCGTTACACAAGGAATAGGCGATATGCTTATTCCTTGTTTTTATGAAAACAAGATCGATGAATAGTGTAGACCAAGTAAATTGCTCCTCATGGAGAGGAACCTTTCCTTGTCTCAGCCCATACTATGGTGTATGCTTTTATTGATTGGCTTAAATGGAATAAAAGATGGAGGGAATCCAATGGCCACTACTCCTAGTATGGAAGATTATATAGAACGTATTTATTCACTAATTGACGACAAAGGTTATGCACGTGTTTCTGATATTGCAGAAGCTTTAGAGGTACATCCCTCCTCGGTAACCAAAATGATTCAAAAATTAGATAAAGGTAAATATGTGGTTTATGAGAAGTATCGTGGCTTTATGCTAACTCCTAAAGGGAAAAAGCTAGGGAAGAGACTAGTGGACCGTCATGCGTTATTAGAACAATTCCTTAGTGTAATCGGCGTGAATGAAGAAAACATATACGAAGATGTAGAAGGTATTGAACATCATCTTAGCTGGGATGCAATCGACAGAATTGGAGATCTTGTTCAATACTTTGAAGAAACAGAAGACCGCGTTGGAGCTTTGCGTGAAGTGCAACGTAAGAATGAAGAAGATGAGCAATCCGAAGTATAATCGGATTGTTCTTTTTTTTGTACTAAATCGTCTCATATAAGATTACGATTTAATAAGGAGAAGGGGTGGTAGTGCGTGTATATCGATGGAGTATTTTCTGGTGGTGGAGTTAAGGGAATTGCTTTAGTTGGCGCTTTGCAAGCTGTTGAAGATAGAGGGCTCCAGTTTAAACGCACTGCAGGAACGAGCGCAGGTGCGCTGATTGCGGCTTTGATCATAGCAGGTTACACAGGAGATGAAATAGAAAAAATCCTTCTCGATACAAACTTAAATGCACTGCTCGACCGGAAACAGGGCTTTACTTTTCCGTTAATGAGATGGTTGATGTTGTATTGGAAACTTGGTCTGTATTCTGGAAAAGATCTAGAAAAGTGGGTGCAAGGACTACTTAAAGATAAAGGGATCGAAACGTTCGGGGATATTGAAGAAGGGTCGCTGAAAATTATTGCGTCTGATATCACGAGAGGCAGATTGATCGTTATTCCTGATGACTTAGAGCAGTATGGGTTCGTACCCGAGCAATTTTCAATTGCGAAAGCGGTACAAATGAGTGCTGGCCTTCCATTTTTTTTTAAACCTCATCCGCTTTATACTATCGATGGAAAAAAACATTTAGTTGTAGATGGAGGAATATTGAGTAACTTTCCGTTATGGGTCTTCAAACCAGATGAATCGAATAAGCAACTACGTCCTGTGTTAGGTTTCCAGTTAAGTGCTAGCTTTGACAAAATTCCTGGTCATAAAATAAAAAATGCGATTGAGCTGTATCAAGCTTTGTTTGAAACGATGAAAGAGGCACATGACGCACGTTATATCGAAAAGCAAAAAGCTCAAAACATTGTGTTTATACCTGTAAAACAAGGAATAGCGACTGATTTCTCACTTGAGAGACAAGAGCAAAAAAAGCTTATCTCATTCGGGAGGGAGCGTACTGAGCATTTTTTAAGAAAATGGAGAAAGCTACCGGAATCTTTTAGAACTTAATAACAAAAGCAGGCTGAGAAGTTCTCAGCCTGCTTTACTATGTTTTAAAAGAGTGCACGGTTTTTCTTTTTACCTTTTCTACCTTCTATCACAGTAAATGGATTAGGTTTTTTATCATCATTTAATGGACGTTTTCTCGGAACTAACCGTTTGGATGGAATGACACGAAGGTGAGATGCGCTTTTTCGAGTTGCGCCTCGTTTCTTCTGCAACTTAGAAGATTGCTTGGCAGCTTTCTGGTATGCAGAATTAACTTTGCCCATCCTTTTAGCCATAACCTTACGGACGATGAATATCACAAGAGCAGCAATAGCAGCTGTGATGAGAAGATACTTTAAGAGACCCATAGGATCAGTAAATAACCTCCAAATAAATCCGAGAGCGGCAAGACCGATTATTGTATAAATAAGAGGTTGAACAACACGGTGTGACAAATGATTCACCTCCTGTTCGTCATTAAACAACTTGTGTGCTTGTTAAGTCTTCTTCGTGCTTTTTATCACGGGCAAGTAATTCTTTAAATGAACAAATCGCTACTTCAACTTGCTTATCGTCTGGGTTCTTTGTGGTTAAGAGTTGAACCCATAATCCTGGATAACCTAGCACGCGTAAAACAGGGATATTTCGAAATTTATTCGTTAATTGTAGTACTTCAAAAGAAACGCCAAGTACTACTGGAATCAATAATACACGATAGATGAGTCTTACTAGGAGCGGATCAGAGGGAACCATTAAGTAGATGAAAACCCCGATTACAACTGTGAAGAGTATGAAGCTACTACCACAACGAAAATGTAGTCTTGACTGCTTCTGAACATTCTCGATCGTGATTGGAAGTCCAGCTTCATAGGCGTTGATCACTTTATGTTCAGCCCCGTGGTATTGAAAGACTCGTTTGACGATAGGAGTTAGAGATATAAAATAAATATATCCAAGTAATAATACGAGTTTGATCATACCTTCAATGATATTTTGTATTACATGGCCTGGAAATATAAATTCTAGCGATGCAGCCGCAAGTGCAGGTAAGATGGTGAAAATCGTTTTCACGAAAGCAAATGAAATGACACCAAGTGCTGCAGCTCCAAGCAAGAACGTCATTTTAGAAGGTTCTTCTTTTTTTAATGCTTCTTCATCGTCAGCCGGATCAACATCATACCGCTCAGATGAAAAGTTCAGATGCTTCGTACCGTTTCCACTTGCATCAATGATGGCTACGACTCCTCGTATAAAAGGAATCTTTTTCAATTTAGTTAAAAGTGGCTTTGGTTTCTTAGGTATCTCAAGATAATCGATCGAATTATCTTTCCGTCGAATTGCAGTTACAGATGTGTGTTTACCTTGAAACATCACACCTTCTACAACCGCTTGCCCACCGTATGCGGGTTTTTTTGTGTCTGACAATGTCTCTCACCAACCTAATTTTGTTTAAGTGGAATGAATTCAATCATCTCACTACCTTGTAAATGTCTTTCTTACATTCTACAAGAAACATGGAAAAACCTCTAGGTAAGCGATGTTAATATTCATTTTCCCCAACAAACTTTTTTTTAATCGCCTCAATAGGTGAATTATAGATAAATAATCCATTCTATTCTGGGATAGACTACTATCGGAGGTGTAGACATGGAAAAAGTGAGCCAAAACGATGAAAAAGAAAACGATGAAAAAGAATTAGAACAAGATAAGAAAGAACAACCTCTCAGTTTTACGGCAAAGGTCCTTAATATTGGACTAGCTGGAGGATTAATATGGGGATTGATCGGATACGTGACGTATTTATTCAAGTTCACAAAGGTTCCTCCATCTCTTATCCTCTCCCCGTGGGCGCTAGGAGAATGGAAGAACGATCAGCTCGGACAATGGATTGGAATCATCGCGATTGCAATCGTATCAATAGGAGTGGCATTTATTTACCGAGCAACAATGGTGAAAATAAATAACATGCTTGCTGGACTAGCTTATGGCATCCTGCTTTGGATTATCGTGTTCTACTTACTTAACCCAATGTTTCCTGACCTTCCATCAGTTATGAAGTTAGATAAGAATACTATTGTTACTACGATATGCCTCTACGTCCTTTATGGTGTATTTATCGGGTATTCCATATCGTTTGAGTATCACGAAAACCAGCAAAACGGCGCGTCCTATTCAAACAAATGAAGCTATGGTAGAATGTTCATGGAACATTCTTCTTTTTTTGCATTCAAATCCGTCAAAGGATACCGAGACTTTTAAATCTCATAGATCGTAAAGGGGCTTAAAATGAATCATTTTTACGTACTAAACGGGCCGAACTTAAATCGATTAGGCAAAAGAGAACCAGGGATTTATGGTAATGAGACATTGGAGACGCTAGAAGTGCGCTTAAATGACTTAGCCAAGCAGCATGGATTTTCTTTAACTTTTAAGCAATCGAATCATGAAGGTGATTTAATCGATTGGATTCATGAAGCAGAGAATGCTGCAGGAATTATCCTAAACCCAGGAGCTTTTACACACTATAGCTACGCTATTCGTGATGCGATCGCTAGTGTAGATGTACCGGTGGTCGAAGTGCATCTGTCAAATGTACATAAACGTGAACCATTTCGTCACCAGTCTGTTGTTTCACCAGTTTCAGAAGGTCAAATTGTAGGTTTTGGAATGAAGGGCTATGAGCTAGCTCTATTGTCATTTCTGTAAACAAATAAGGAGGACTAAGTAGATGGAACGTATAGCGAAACTAAGAGAGTCATTTAAAGAATATGAAATTGATGCAATGTTGATTACTTCAGCAAGCAACCGAAGATATTTTTCTCATTTCACTGGAAGTTCTGGCGTCGTATTAATCACAGAAAAAGATGCGAAGTTTGTTACAGATTTTCGTTACGTAGATCAAGCTAACGAACAAGCAAAAGGATATGACATTGTTCAACACAAAGGTCCGATTATTGATGAAGTAGCAAAAGTGGCAAATGAGCTAGGCGTTAAAAAGCTAGGCTTTGAAGAAACACAACTTACATACAACGTATTTAAAGCTTATGAACAAAAGGTAGAGGGAACTCTTGTACCGATCAGTGGCCTTCTTGAAAAGCACCGCATGATTAAGGATGCGAATGAATTACAAGTCTTAAAAGAAGCTACAGAAATTGCAGACGCAGCATTTCAACACATCACAGGATACATCCGTACAGGTATAACAGAACTTGATGTATCCAATGAGTTAGAATTCTTCATGAGAAAAAATGGCGCTGCGTCTTCTTCTTTTGATATTATCGTTGCGTCAGGAAAGCGTTCAGCGCTCCCTCATGGGGTTGCATCTGATAAGGTGATCCAGAAGAACGAACTTATTACCCTAGATTTCGGGGCATATTACAAAGGGTATTGTTCAGATATAACTCGTACAGTTGCGATTGGGGACCCTGGTGAAGAATTGAAAAATGTTTACCACACCGTGCTCGAAGCACAGATGAAAGCCATGGATCAAATTAAACCAGGGCTTACTGGTAAAGAAGCTGATGCGATCTCTCGTGACTATATCACTTCTAAGGGATACGGTGAATTCTTCGGACATTCTCTAGGGCACGGTATTGGCCTTGAAGTCCATGAAGGACCTGGCCTTTCCTTTAAATCTGATACCGTCTTAGAGCCGGGAATGGTTGTAACGGTTGAACCAGGTATTTATCTCTCAGGCAAAGGTGGCGTACGCATCGAGGATGATACAGTCATCACTGAAAACGGCAATGAAAAGCTATCTCATTCTACTAAAGAACTATTGATTCTTGGTGAATAATACATTTGAGGAGGACAAGACATGATTTCGGTAAACGATTTTAAAACAGGTCTTACGATTGAAGTAGATAATGGAATCTGGCAAGTTGTAGATTTCCAACATGTTAAACCAGGTAAAGGAGCTGCCTTCGTACGCTCTAAGCTAAGAAACTTACGTAGTGGCGCAATTCAAGAAAAAACGTTTCGCGCTGGTGAGAAAGTAGCGAAAGCACATATCGAAAACCGTAAGATGCAGTACTTATATGCAAGTGGCGAAATGCATACGTTCATGGATACAAACTCGTTTGAACAAGTTGAGCTTCCTGCTGATCAAATCAAGTACGAACTAAAGTTCTTGAAAGAAAATATGGAGATCTCAATTCGTATGTATGGTGATGAAACGATTGGAATCGAGCTTCCAAATACCGTTGAATTAGAAGTAACAGAAACTGAGCCTGGTATCAAAGGTGACACAGCATCAGGTGGCACGAAGCCTGCAACCGTTGAAACAGGTCTTACAGTACAAGTACCTTTCTTCGTAAACCAGGGAGATGTGCTTGTTATCGATACAGGAAAAGCAGAATACGTATCTCGTGCGTAACAAATGAACCGCTCTTGAAAGGAGCGGTTTTTTTGTTGATGAAAATGAGTGATTACTCACTTTAGTTATCGTATAATAAAAGTGAGTAATCACTCATTTTGAGGGAGGGAGTTTCGTGAGCACTACGATTATCGATGCTAATGTGACAAAGCGTTTTGGGAAGAAAAAAGTACTCGAAGATGTGACGTTAACTCTCACTAACAATGAAATTTTCGGACTCCTTGGTCCATCCGGATCAGGAAAAACGACACTAGTTAAAATTCTTTGCGGAATTGATGTGCCTACTGAAGGACATGTATCCGTTTTTGGTAAAAAGATGCCTGATTTAGAATTGATTAAGCGAATTGGATATATGGCCCAGGCTGATGCGTTATATCATGAATTGACAGCAAAGGAGAACTTGGTTTTTTTTGCAAGTATTAGCGGCGTAAAACGTAATAAAAGGGCAGAGCGAATTCAACAGGTCATGAAGCTCGTTGATTTAGAAAGTGACCTCAATACTAAAGTAGAGACATTTTCGGGTGGAATGAAAAGGCGACTGTCACTTGCTATTGCCTTGTTGCACGAGCCGGACATTCTCGTTTTAGATGAACCAACTGTCGGAATTGATCCTGCATTACGAAATAAAATTTGGGATACCTTTGAAACATTAAAAGAGAGCGGTGTGTTAATCGTCGTAACGACTCACGTAATGGACGAAGCTGAACGTTGTTCTAGACTTGGAATGGTTCGGGATGGACAGCTTATCGCGATTGGAACTCCTGATGAAATAAAGATCAAAACCGAAGCATCAACAATCGAACAAGCTTTTCTATCATATGGAGGATGAGTATCATGAGAGTGTTAGCAGTCGTAAATCGCATCCTAAAGCAATTTTTGCATGATAAGCGGACGATGGCATTGATGATACTAGCTCCCATCCTTGTCCTAACTATGTTATCTCTCGTCTTCAATGGAGAAGAGTTGGAACTCAAGATCGGATTAATCGATGTCCCAAGCACTGTTTATACTAACTTGGAAAAAGAAAATGTGGCAATTGAAAAATTAGATTCTGACACTGATGTTAATGAAATGCTTGAGCAAGAGGAATATGATGCGATCTTAGTTTTTGAACAAGGGGAAAGTAAACTAATACTAGAGGGTAGCGATCCATCTATAAATAATATGATCATAGATAACATTAAAAATGAGATAAGCCCAAATACAACACCCGTCTCACTATCGGTAGAGCATTTATATGGCTCTCAGGATCTAACAACCTTTGATAACATTGGACCGGTATTGGTAGGCTTCTTCATATTCTTTTTTGTGTTTTTAATTGCTGGAGTTTCATTTTTAAGAGAAAGAACGCAAGGAACGTTGGAAAGACTACTTGCTAGTCCTATAAAAAGATGGGAACTGGTGATGGGATATGTCATCGGCTTTGGAATCTTCACGACGATTCAATCGTCCATTATCGCCCTTTATAGCATTTATGTCATCGACTTAATGATGGAAGGTAGCTTTTTCTATGTGTTGATCGTTACTGTCATGATTGCATTAAGTGCGCTCACGCTTGGAATACTGTTATCAGCATTCGCAAAGAATGAACTACAGATGATTCAATTCATTCCACTAGTAGTCGTGCCTCAATTCTTTTTTGCAGGGTTGTTTAAATTAGAAACGATTTCGGATTACCTGAGTTGGCTAGGGCCGTTAACACCTCTCTACTATGGTGCGGATGCACTTCGAGACGTGATGATTAGAGGACAAGGATTGGATAAAATCTGGACAAACTTAATAGTCCTAGGAGGCTTTTCAATCATTTTTATCATAATGAACATTTTTGCTCTGAAGAAACACCGTAGCATATAAGGAGAGGGTGTAATGGGTAAGCGAGAAGATATAAATGAATTATTTAATTCAAGTGAAAGTGATGTCTTTGGTGAAGGTCTAACTCCGAAGCAGAAACGTATTCTTGAAGCGGCAATCCAAATGTTTTCTGAGATAGGGTACTCGTCTTCTTCGACGAGCGAGATTGCGAAGCGAGCAGAAGTAGCAGAGGGAACGATTTTTAGGCATTATAAGACTAAAAAAGAGTTACTGTTAGCAATTGTGACGCCTGTTATGAGTAATCTGCTAGCACCCTTCATTATTAGAGACTTAGATAAGGTTCTTAAGAGAAACTATAAAAGCTATGAAGACTTTCTCATTGCAATGGTGAAAAATCGGCAGGAATTTATTGAAAAGCATCTATCTATAGTAAAAATTTTAATTCAAGAGATCCCTTTTCATGATGAACTTCGCAGCCAGTTTATCGACCGAATTGGAAAAGAAGTCTATACGCGATTAGAAGCAATCGTGTCGCATTTTCAAGCTAAAGGTGAGCTGATTGAAATGCCTACTCAAACAGCGATAAGATTAACCGCCTCATCAATAGGTGGTTTCCTCTTTGCAAGGTACATCCTCCTTCCAGAGCACGATTGGAACGATGAGGAAGAGCTAAAACATACGATCCATTTTATCATGAATGGAATGAAAGCAAGATAACACCTAGCATTTATGCTAGGTGTTTTTCTATTCCATTTACCTTGAGTAAAACAAAGGTTGTTAGTGAAATTAGTACCTTCCTGGTAAGACATAATTCATATAGCACCGGAATACTAGTGTAAGGAGTACATGCTAGGAAAGGGGGACATTTATGGAAGAAGTTCTACGTGTCCTGCCCGAAGGAGTAAAGGAAATTATCAATCAGTATTCAAAACAGGAAAGAGGTGGGATTGAAGAGATTAGATTGCGTATTAACCGGCCTCTAGAAGTAATTATTAACGGCAGCCCACAGTTTCCTCGTCTTGACGGTAGAGAGTACTACGTTTCAAGAGAAGATGCTTCTCAAATGACGAATAAATTAAGTCAATATTCTTTATATGCGTTAGAGGAAGAGTTAAAGAAAGGCTTTGTCACCATTCAGGGTGGCCATAGGGTGGGGCTCGCTGGAAAGGTGATTACAACCAACGGGAGTGTTAAAGCGATTCGGGATATCGCCTCATTCAATGTAAGAATTGCAAAGCAAAAGATCGGAATCGCTACCCCGCTATTATCATACCTATTTTCAAATGGTTGGATGAATACAGTGATTCTCGGTCCTCCAAATTCAGGGAAGACAACATTGTTGCGTGATCTTACAAGATTGATGGCTGAAGGAGATAAAGGAAGACGGATCCCGTCTTCAAAAGTGGGCATTATTGACGAACGATCTGAGATTGCAGGGTGTGTCAAAGGTATACCACAGCATCAATTAGGAAAAAGGGTCGATATTCTTGACGCGTGTCCAAAAGCTGAAGGAATGATGATGATGATTCGCTCGATGAGTCCTGACATTCTGATCGTAGATGAAATAGGTGGAGTTAAAGAGAGTGAAGCCATTATCGAAGCCGTTAACGCAGGCATTAAACTTGTTGTGACAGTGCATGGAAATACAATAGAAGATTTATATAGGCGACCGAGCATTCAAGAATTGATAAGGTCCGGAATGTTTAAGCGCTTCGTTGAACTTTCGAGAACCAGAGGGCCAGGTACTGTGAAATCGGTGAAAGACCATAAAGGAAATGAAATACGTCGTTCGAAGGTGATCTAGCATGAAGCTACTCGGTGCAATCTTAATTGTATTAGCAAGTACCTGGGCAGGTGTCGAATGGTCTAGGACGGTAAGTGAGCGATCTAGACAACTCCGAATGCTAAAGTCAGCCCTTCAGTCTCTGGAAGCTGAAATCGTTTATGGCATGACGCCTTTAAGCGTAGCTTGTAGCCATATTTGTAGACAAGTAGGTCATCCTGTCTCATGGTTTTTCGATTCTTTCAGAAAGAAGCTAGAAGAAGGCCATACGACAGCATATGATGCCTGGATGAAAAGCATGGATGAAGTTTGGAAGTATACTGCTTTCAGACAGGAAGAGAAAGAAATTATGAAACAGCTTGGTGCAACGATCGGTCAACAGGATCGTGAGCATGAGCAAAAGCAGTTGCAGCTTGCTTTGATCCATTTAGAAAGAGAAGAGCAAGAAGCGAGAAATAATCAAATGAAATATGAAAAAATGTTCAAAAGTCTCGGGTTCCTAGGAGGTATTCTTCTCGTCATTCTATTGATTTAGTCACTGGGAGGATAAGCGGATGAATCATGATGTGAACAAAATATTTCAGATTGCTGGGATTGGAATCATCGTAGCGATGCTACACACGATTTTAAAACAGATGGGGAAGGAAGAATACGCTCAGTGGGTCACGTTAATCGGTTTTATCGTCGTTTTATATATGGTGATCACGATAATCGATGACCTATTTCAGAAAATCCGGGGAGTCTTTCTTTTCCAGGGTTAGGGGGTGTCGGCGATTGATATTGTACAAATAGTTGGAATAGGATTGATCGCAACATTCCTAGCCATTGTTGTAAAAGAACAAAAGCCGGTCTTCGCATTTACAATTACCGTGTTTACAGGAGCAATAATCTTTCTATATCTCATAGGGGAGATCCAGCATATTATTCAGATGTTGGAAGGCCTAGCTTCAAAGGCAGATATAGAGATCATCTACGTAGAAACTGTGCTGAAAATAATAGGGATTGCTTATATTGCAGAGTTTGGTGCACAGATAACACGAGATGCCGGTCAGGGCGCGATCGCTTCAAAGATTGAACTTGCCGGTAAGTTACTGATTATGGCCATGGCAATTCCTATCCTTAAATTAATCATTGAAACAGTTTTGAGATTGTTACCGACATGAGTGAGAGGAGGGATGGGACATGCCTCTTAAGAAACTGATGCTTTTGCTGTTTTTTCTCTTTATCTTTTATCCCTCTGAGGCTTTAGCCGATGATGGTGAAAGCAAGGAAACGATGACTGATCAATTTGTAGACAAGCAGTTAAATTCACTTGGCTTACAAGAAATTCAAGCATACTGGAATCAAGTGCTTGATGAGTATGGGGGCTTCTTACCAGAAAGTCAAAAAGGTACGTTTTTGGAGTTTGTAAAAGGAGAAAAGCAGCTATCTTTGAAAGCTTATTTCATAGGATTTGTGAAATTCCTTTTCCATGAACTATTAGTACATGGAAAGTTACTAGGAAGTTTAATTTTGCTTACTATCTTTAGCATATTACTCCAGAACATGCAGAACGCATTTGAACATAAGGCAGTAAGTACCGTTGCCTACTCCATTACCTATATGGTGTTGATCATTCTAGCTTTGAATAGTTTTCATGTAGCGATTCAATATACAGAGACAGCGATTACGAATATGATGAGTTTTCTCCTTGCGCTGATTCCACTTTTGCTAGCTCTCATGGCATCCGTGGGTGGAATAGCATCCGTAGCTTTCTTCCATCCGATCGTTTTGTTTTTAGTGAACACTGGAGGCTTGTTAATTCAGAAGTTTGTTCTACCTTTATTATTTCTATCGGCGGTGTTGGCCATCGTTAGTACGATTAGCGAACATTATAAAGTTACACAGCTATCTAATTTACTTCGAAATATAGCGATCGGAACACTAGGGGTATTTTTTGCTATATTTCTAGGTGTGATATCTGTTCAAGGAGCAACGACAGCTGTTGCTGACGGAATCACGATTAGGACTGCAAAATTCGTTACAGGAAACTTCATCCCAGTTGTCGGTAGGATGTTTACAGATGCGACAGATACAGTCCTAAGTGCATCGGTTCTATTAAAAAATACTGTTGGACTAGCAGGGGTTGTTATTCTGCTTATGCTCTGTGCTTTCCCGGCATTAAAAGTACTTGCTCTAGCGCTGATCTATAACATCGCTGCAGCAGTCATCCAGCCTTTAGGTGGCGGTCCTATGATTCAATCTCTAAACGTTATTTCAAAAAGTGTACTGTTTATTTTCGCAGCACTATCAATTGTATCTCTTATGTTTTTCTTAGCCATAACGATCATTATTGCTTCAGGAAATATCACTTTAATGGTTCGTTGAGGGGGGATTGGATGGATATTATTACAGGGTGGGTAACAAACATTATTTTGCTTATCCTGATTGCAACTGTTCTTGAATTGTTGTTACCAAATTCTAATATGCAGCGGTACGTGAAGATGGTGATTGGACTCATGTTGATGGCAGTTATCCTTTCACCTTTGCTTAAGATTTTTACGGAAGACTTTGACGCAATGCTTAGATCGGTTACGATCAGGGATTCAAATACGAGCATCCAGATGGAAAATAGCATTGAAACAAAGAAAAGTGAAATACAAGCTTCAAACTCTGCATATATTGAAGAACAAATGGCTGTCCAATTGAAAAGTCAAGTTGAAAAGGAGTTGAGGGAACAATTTAATTTAGAGATTAGCGATCTTGCGTTAGCTTTAGGGGAAGTTGAAGGCGAGAAAAATATCGATCAAATAGCAGTCAAAGTAAAAGAATACAGTGAAGAGACAGCGGTGAATGATATTGAAGCGGTATCGATATCGTTTTCTGAGAGCGAAGAGGAAGAGTTAGATGCAAATGCCAAGAAAGTAGCTTATTTTTTAGCAGATGAGTGGCAGCTTTATCCGAATCAAGTTGGAGTTGAGGTGGAGGGGGGTGAGTAGGTTCCATGGAAAGTAAGTCAAGTTGGCTCGATCAGTTAAAAAAGCCGAAGAAGAAAAAAGGAATGCCGCTTTTATATCTTGTTATAGCAGTGGGAGTAGGAATACTCTTCATGTTTACCGAAAACTTCTTCGCATCGCCAGGTCCAGCACAGGTGGTTACATCAGATAAAACTGCTTCAAATGAAAGTGAGCCTGCATTTGGTCAGAAAGCTTCAAATCCATCAACGATTGCAGAATACGAAAACCACTATGAAACACAGTTGAAAGAAGCGCTGGATGAGGTGAAAGGAGTATCGAACGCTACAGTAATCGTAAACTTGGATTCCACAGAAGAAAAAATAGTAGAGAAGAATCGGACTTCTACAGATAAATATACTTATGAAACACCGAACGAAGGTGGATCCAGGAAAATCGAGGAACAATCCAGCGAGGAGCAAGTGGTCGTGATACAAAATGATCAAGGTCAAGGTCCTATCGTTGTTTCAACTAGAAAGCCAGTCGTACGTGGTGTGGTTGTCGTGGCTGAAGGTGCAGAAAGCGCTCAAACGAAAAAGATGATTGTGGATGCAGTAACAAGGTTGTTAGATGTGAAGAGTCATAGGGTTATGGTACTTCCGAAAACCGAAAAGGGGGATTCATAATATGGTCTTGAAAAAGCAAACGGTTTGGCTTCTTACAATGCTTAGTTTGATTATTGTACTATCCGCTTATTATATCATGACGCCTAATTCTGAAAATGTGGCTTTTGTGGATGATCAAGAACAGAGTCAGGAGGATTCTAAGAAAGAAGATGCGAAAGAAACAAATGCAGATGAAGATATGGTAACATCGAGCGTCTCAAGCGATGAAACGTTTGCAGCACTTAGGTTAGATATCCAGGAAGAACGCGACGCCGCAATTGAGGAATACACTGCAGTGATTGCAAGCGAAGCTTCAACGGATTTAAGGAATGAAGCTCATGAACAACGTCAAGAATTACTAGCTTTATCTCAAAAAGAATCTGTCCTCGAAAACCTAATCAAATCAGAAGGATACAACGATGCGATCGTATATACACTAGCTGATAACAAAGTGAGGGTAATCGTTAAAGCCGAACAGCTATCGAATGAAGAAGCCAACAACATCATGGTTTTGGCTCAAGAACAGCTAGGAAATCAGCAGCGAATCGCAGTTGAATTCCAGCCAGTAAAGTAACGTGAAAGGTGGAGGAGACTCCACCTTTTTTATTTTGGTTACAATTATCTAGTTTTTTAGTTTCCTTAATGAAAACGGTTACGTAATTTGTTACGCTAAATAGAAGACTCATTTAGCTAAACTACCATCGACCAAAATGATATGTTATGATAAATGGGCTTAGGACCTGCTCATATATAATGGTCTTAAAACATGGGGTGTATTCTTTCTACTATTAGTAGGAAATACTATTGAGCAGAATATCTATGGTATAATCAGTAGTAAAAGAGGCATGGTTCAAAAACGCCTCATTATAAAAAACAAAAGTAGATGATAGGGAGTGTAGATTTTGTTAAAAGTTCAAGAAATCCGCGAATTAATTAAATTAATTGATGAGTCGAGTATTGATGAATTTGAATATGAAAATGAAGGTTCTAAGGTAGTTTTAAAGAAGAACGACGTTCAATACGCTCAAGCGCAGCAAGCAGTTCAGCAGCCTGTTATGCAGGAAGCACCTGTAGCAGCACCTCAACCTGAAGCGAAAGCTCCTGTTAAAGAGCAAGCAAAAGAAGAATCGGCAGATCAGCAAGTTGACGACTCATTACATAAGATTGAATCCCCGATGGTTGGTACGTTCTATGCACGTCCTAATCCCGATTCAGATGCATACGTAAATGTTGGGGAAAAAGTGTCTGAAGAAAGCATCGTATGCATTATCGAAGCTATGAAGCTCTTTAACGAAATCGAAGCAGAAGTTAAAGGGGAAATCGTTGAAGTACTAGTAGAGGACGGACAGCTGGTTGAATACGGACAGCCTCTGTTCCTAGTGAAAGAATAAGGCGGTACGCATATGACTATTAAAAAGATACTCGTTGCTAACCGAGGAGAAATTGCTGTACGAATTATCCGTGCTTGTGAAGAGATGGACATTGAAACAGTAGCAGTATATTCTCAGGCCGATAAGGAAGCATTGCACGTAAGACTTGCTGATGAAGCTTATTGTATTGGACCGACTGCAGCCAAAGATAGCTATTTGAACTTCACGAACATCATGAGCATCGCAACTGTAACAGGAGTAGATGCCATCCATCCAGGATATGGTTTCCTTGCTGAAAATGCAGACTTTGCTGAACTGTGCCGTGAATGCAATATTACGTTCATAGGGCCAAGCCCAGAAGCAATCAGTCGTATGGGTACAAAAGATGTTGCTCGTACAACGATGAAAGAAGCAGGAGTACCGATCGTTCCTGGTTCTGAAGGTGTCATCAAGGACGCAGATGAAGGTGTCGCTTTGGCTAATGAAATGGGATACCCAGTCATCATCAAAGCTACTGCTGGTGGTGGAGGAAAGGGAATCCGTATCGCGAAAGATGAAAAGGACCTAGTAAAAGGAATCAATATTACACAGCAGGAAGCTTCCACTGCATTTGGAAACCCTGGGGTTTATATTGAAAAGTTCATCGAGGACTTCCGCCATGTTGAGATCCAAGTATTAGCAGATAATCATGGAAATGCGATTCATTTAGGTGAGAGAGACTGTTCGATCCAAAGACGTCTCCAAAAGCTAGTAGAAGAAACTCCATCTCCGGGTCTCGATAGTAAGATCAGAGAAAAGATGGGGGATGCAGCGGTTAAAGCTGCACAAGCTGTTAATTATTCTGGAGCTGGAACCGTTGAGTTTATTTTCGAACCTACAGGGAACTTTTACTTTATGGAAATGAATACTAGAATTCAAGTTGAACACCCTGTAACAGAAATGGTTACCGGTGTTGACTTGATTAAAGAACAGATTAAAGTAGCTTCAAACGAAGAGTTGAGTTTAAAACAAGAGGATGTTACTTTTAAAGGCTTCTCGATCGAATGTAGAATCAATGCAGAAGATCCTGACAAGAACTTCATGCCTTCTCCTGGTAACGTGCATATGTATTTACCGCCAGGCGGCTTCGGTGTACGTGTTGATTCAGCGGTATATCCAGGCTATGATATCCTGCCATTTTATGACTCCATGGTTGCTAAACTGATTACGTATGGAGAAACTAGAGAAGAAGCCATCTCGAGAATGAAGCGTGCGCTTGGTGAATTTGTGGTAGATGGTGTTAAGACCACGATTCCTTTCCATATGCGACTCATGAACCACGAAAAATTCGTAAGCGGCGATTTTAACACAAAGTTTCTCGAGAAATATGATTTAACTGAAAAAACTACTAATTCTAAGTGAGGTGTTCATAAATGAATGAAGTTCAATCTTTTGAAATGGAAGAGCACGATACAGGGCTTGGAAAAGTCGAAATATCTCCCGAAGTAATCGAAGTCATCGGTAGTATCGCCGCATCTGAAGTAGACGGTGTGGCTGAGATGAGAGGGAACTTTGCCTCTGGTGTCGTTGAGCGCTTTGGTAGGAAAGACCATCGCAAAGGAGTAAGAGTTGAACTTGGCGAAGATGGCATCATTCTTGATGCTTTCGTAGTAGTGAGCTATGGACTCTCAATCCCTGAAGTATGTCAACAAATTCAAGAAAACATTCGACAAGCCCTTCTTACGATGACAGCTCTAGAAATAGGTGCAGTCAACGTAAGTGTAGTCGGTATCACATTTGATAAAAAAGAAACAGAAGATGAAGAATAAACAGAGGGGATTTGATCCCCTCTGCTTTTTTGTTTTTAGAGAGATTCACAATTGGAAAACCTGTATTTGTCTATTACAATATGCTATCATCTATTGGTATAGCAATATTAGCGTAAAAGGGGTATAGCAATGAAAAGAAGACATGCAAGAGAAAAGGCCATACAGGCGTTGTTTCAAATAGATGTGACAGACACCGATCCGAAAGAGGCGCTGGAACACGTATTAAGCGATGGAGAAGGTGACGAGTTTTTATCTGAGCTTGTCTTTGGAACGCTTGAAAACCTAGAGGAAATAGATGAAAAAATAAAAGCCAATCTCGTTAACTGGAACTTTAACAGAATTGGAAACGTGGATCGATCCGTATTAAGGATGGCCTGCTATGAAATGACTGCAAGAGAAGATATTCCAGTCAATGTAAGTCTGAATGAAGCTGTAGAACTTGCTAAGATGTTTGGTGGAGATGAGTCTGGACGATTCGTTAATGGTGTTTTGTCTAAGATGATTCAAAAAGCTTAACAAGTTTGCGGTGGAAGGAGGGGGAAGATTGGTAACAGATCGATATATTACAGTAACCGCTCTAACAAGGCATGTGAAAAGAATGATCGACAATGAGCCTGCACTGCAGGATGTATGGCTCAGAGGAGAACTTTCTAATGTGAAGCTGCATAGTAGAGGGCACCTATATTTTACTGTTAAAGATGACAAATCCAGGGTGCAGTCCGTTATGTTCGCTGGCAATAACCGTCATATGAAATTCAAACCTGAAAATGGTATGAAGGTATTGATCAGAGGTGAGATTTCAGTCTTCGAACCGTACGGACAGTATCAATTGTATGCTAGGGAGATGCAACCTGATGGCATAGGAAACCTTTATCTAGCTTATGAAGAACTGAAGAAGAAGTTAGAGTTTGAAGGTTTATTCTCAGTTGAAAGAAAAAAACCGATACCTCGATATCCTTCTGAAATAGGCGTCATCACTTCTCCTACTGGAGCTGCGATCAGAGATATCTTCACAACAATTAAGCGTCGTTATCCCTCTGCACGAATCACTGTTTTTCCTGTTCTCGTTCAAGGTGTGAATGCCAAAGACTCTATCGTTAGAGCAATAGAGATGGCAAACTCGATGGAAATGATCGACGTATTAATTGTGGGTCGAGGTGGCGGATCGATCGAAGAGCTATGGGCTTTTAATGAAGAAGACGTTGCTAGAAGCATTTCTCGTTCGAAAATCCCAGTTATTTCTGCTGTTGGACATGAAACGGATTACACCATTTCAGATTTTGTTTCAGACTTAAGAGCACCTACTCCTACTGGCGCAGCTGAGCTAGCAGTTCCTAGCATGGTAGAGCTAGAAGAACGTCTGGAACAGAGGGTACATAGACTCATTAGAGTCATGAAAGAAAAGAAGCAAAGTGAACAAGAACGACTTTTACGACTTCAACGATCGTATGCCTTTCGATATCCTAACCAGTTGTTAACTCAAAAAGAGCAGGAGCTTGATTTACAAGTTGAGCGGCTTCGTAAGACGATGAAACGCCAGGTCGACTACACGAAAGAGCGTGTTGAACGAAATCATACACAGCTTCTTAAAAAGCACCCAGAACAATTGGTAAGAGAATCTGCGAAGGATCTTCTGGACCTACGTTCATCGCTATATAAAGAGATGTCTAGGGTTGTACAAGGCAAGCAAAGGGATTTCGCGCATGCAACGGGTAAGCTGGATGCACTCAGCCCGTTGAAAATCATGAAACGTGGCTATAGCCTTGCATACAAAGAAGACACGTTAGTGAAGTCAGTTAAGCAAGTTGAGCCTGGTGATGTCATAAAGGTTCAGATGAGTGATGGAAAGATAGATGCTCACGTATGGGGATTGGAGGAGAATGATTCATATGGAGAAGAATGAAGAAAAATACGAAAACGTTACGTTTGAAGAAGCGATGCAGAAACTCGAAGAAATTGTTGGTTCTCTTGAAGAAGGGAATGTCCCACTCGAAAAGGCAATTTCACTCTTTCAAGAAGGGATGAACTTATCGAACCTTTGTCATGATAAGTTGCAGTCGATCGAAGGGAAAATGGATCAGATCGTTGGTGAGAATGGAGAAATTAAACGCTTCTCGGTTCAGGAGGATGAGGCGTGACGTCAGATTTGACTGCTTACATGAAAGAATGTAAGAAATTTATCGATGGAGAGTTGAATGGGTTCATCTCACAACTAGAGATGCCGAGTGAGTTGAAAGAGGCGATGCTGTACTCTGTAGATGCAGGAGGAAAACGAATTCGACCTATTCTTATGTTGGCAACAGCAGAAGCGTTTGGCGCTTCGAAAGAAAAAGCATGTCATGCTGCGAGCGCTGTGGAAATGATTCATACGTATTCGTTGATCCATGATGACCTCCCTGCTATGGATGATGATGATTTGAGGCGCGGAAAACCAACGAATCACAAAGTGTTTGGTGAGGCTGTTGCAATCCTTGCAGGAGATGCATTACTTACTCAGAGCTTTGAGGTCATTAACAGTTCATTGTTACGAGACGACCAGAAAGTTGAGTTAACAACGTTGATGGCACGTGCAGCTGGTCCTAACGGGATGGTTGGCGGACAGATAGCCGACCTTTCTGGTGAAGAACAAGAGCTTACTCTTGAAGAGCTTGAATACATTCATCATCATAAAACAGGAAAACTGCTTGTATACTCGATTCTTGCGGGTGCGGTAATCGGAGATGCAACTGATGAACAAATGTCTCATTTAAAACAATTTGGAGAACATTTAGGACTTGCTTTTCAAATTAGCGATGACATTTTAGACGTTGAGGGTGACCAGGAAAAGATTGGGAAGTTACCTGGAAGCGATGAAACGAATAAAAAGAGTACGTATCCAAAGCTTCTTACTTTAGAAGGTGCAAAAAATAAGTTAGCCTCACACTACGATGAGGCGTTACTTCATTTAGCACAAGTTGGGGTAGATACCGATCGGTTGCGTTCACTTGCTAAATTTATCATTGAAAGAGATCATTAGAACAAAATTGAGAATATATAAGTATTGTGGTATAATACAATTAGACTGAGTGGTGCAGTATTCTAGTCAGTCCGGCTATTCTGAAGGCGGGCCTAAAAATCCGCCATAGGGCACATCGATGAAGTTCCTGGTGTTGGCTTGAGTCGCCCAGACTTGGGTCGATGCTGGGAGTTAAGGTCGCAGGGCGATCCACAAAGGCATGTGGGCGTTGACCCTGCTTCCGCGGAGGCCTATTCTTGTAGCTTGTGCGGTTAACGCCGCCAGCTATGAAATGGGGTATGAACCTGTTTCAGTCGCCAGGGATGCGGCTGAACAGCGTAGCCTGCCTTGAGTGGAGCTAGAGGGGATTATGGTTTATTGGAAAGGCGTTGCTAGGCCAGCATGCTTTTTCTACCACCCATATGAAATCTGCTCTGCAAAAGAGGCTAGGAATTGACCAGGACTGTTGAGGAAAACTCCTAGACTGTTCCGAGTGACACTTAAAGGGGATTATAGTGCGGACTAAGTGGTAATCCAGTCTAGCGAATGGTGACACGCTAAGACGGATGTAAAGGGAAACCGCCTGGACGGCGACGTCCGGGTATCCGTTTGGGAAAACCTACTGGACCTAAGCCGCAGTCTTTACTCTTTAAGTGACCACTCTGCGATACATAACGACGAGGTTGTTCACTTGACAGGATGAGGAAGTTGGACTTCCTTGTGTTCCGCCTGTTCTGTTGAACACCTCTTTTTATTTCATATTCACAAGGAGTAAAGATGAAAGCTTCGATATCAAAGTCCATAAACTGGAGTTTAGCGATTGCCGTTATCACACTTGTGTTAGCGGCTATTTTTTCAATCATATCAACAGCTGTTTTGAGTGGCGTAACCTGGGCACTTGGAATGGTCGTCGTTTTACTGATCGTTCTTATAGGTATCTTTTTTGATACAATAGGAGTAGCTTCCACTGCTGCCAACGAAGTGCCGTTCCATGCTATGGCAGCGGAACGACTGACTGGAGCAAAGCACGCTATCTTCATTACACGAAACGCAGACCGCGTGGCAAGTTTTTGTAATGACGTGATAGGGGACATTTCGGGTATCATAAGTGGTACTGCAGCAGCTGCCGTTGTCGTTCAGTTGACACTTCAACTTGGACATGACGAGGGATCTCTGTTTCAATATATAGTATCAGTAGTATTTACCAGTGTCGTCGCTGCATTGACTGTGGGTGGTAAAGCCCTCGGTAAAACGTTTGCAATTCATTTTTCTACACAAATCATCTTTCAAGTTGGGCGATTCTTATACCTTATTGAAAAAACGTTCAAAATTAAGATGGTTGCAAAACAGTCTAAAAAGAAAAAGAAGCAAGCGTAAATCGAAATATAGAAGGGGAGGACATTCCCATGGATTTGGAAAAAATCGAGAATCCGAAATTTTTAAAAAAATATAATGTTGAACAAATGACAGAGTTAGCAGAAGATATTAGGGAGTTCTTGATTAACAAACTTTCCGTAACAGGGGGACACTTAGGACCGAACCTTGGTGTCGTAGAGCTCACGATCGTGTTACACAAAATCTTTGATAGTCCGAAGGATAAATTTCTTTGGGATGTAGGACATCAAGCGTACGTCCATAAGATTTTGACAGGTAGAAGTACGCAATTCGATACTCTAAGAAAATATAAAGGACTCTGTGGGTTTCCAAAACGGAATGAAAGTGAACATGATGTATGGGAAACTGGTCATAGTTCGACTTCTCTCTCTGCAGCTATGGGCATGGCGGCTGCCCGCGATATTAAAGGAACAGACGAAAATGTCGTGGCGATCATCGGTGATGGAGCATTAACGGGTGGAATGGCTCTAGAAGCACTCAACCATATTGGTCACGAACAAAAAGATATGCTCGTCATATTGAATGATAATGAAATGTCCATTGCCCCTAACGTTGGTGCACTCCACAATGTTCTTGGGAAAATGAGGACAGCTGGTAAATATCATAAAGCAAAAGAGGAACTTGAATACTTACTAAAGAGAATTCCCGCGTTCGGTGGCGCATTAGCTTCCACAGCTGAACGTGTGAAGGATGCAATGAAATATCTTTTAGTTTCTGGAATCTTTTTTGAAGAGCTAGGTTTTACGTATCTCGGTCCGGTGGATGGTCATGACGTAGATGCCCTTATGGAAAATATTAACTACGCTAAGAAAACAAAAGGGCCAGTGATCGTTCACGTTCTGACTAAAAAAGGAAAAGGCTATCACCCTGCTGAAAACGATCAAATTGGGACGTGGCACGGGGTAAGTCCATACAAAATCGAAGCTGGAGAACAAATCAAGCCTAAAGCTGCTGCCCCTGGTTACAGCAAGGTAGTTAGTGAAACGGTTCGGAAACTAGCTGAAAAAGACGATCGAATCTCAGTTATTACCCCTGCTATGACAGTTGGGTCTAAGTGGGAATCATTCGAGAATCAATTTCCAGAAAGATTGTTTGATGTAGGTATCGCAGAGCAGCATGCAACAACGATGGCTGCGGGACTTGCTACTCAAGAATTAAAACCTGTACTTTCTATTTACTCTACGTTTTTACAACGTGCGTATGATCAATTAGTTCATGATGTTTGTCGTCAAAACCTGAATGTATTGATTGCTGTAGATAGATCTGGCCTAGTCGGTGCTGACGGTGAAACTCATCAGGGTGTATTCGACATCTCATTCCTTCGTCACCTGCCAAACATGGTCTTAATGATGGCGAAAGACGAGAATGAGCTACAGAACATGGTCTACACAGGATACAAATATAATAGTGGTCCGATTGCAATTCGCTACCCTCGTGGAAATGGTATCGGGGTTACAATGGATAAAGAACTAAAGGAAATACCAATCGGTTCTTGGGAAGTGTTAAGAGATGGATCGGATATTGCACTTCTTTCTTTCGGTCCTACCCTACAAGATTTATTAAAAGCAGCCGAGCAATTGGAGAAGGAAGGCATTTCAGCGAGAGTCATCAATGCGCGCTTCATCAAACCGCTTGATGAGAAAATGATGTCAGAGCTTATCCATGAAGGTATTCCGATGCTTACTGTTGAGGAATCGATTCTGCAAGGCGGTTTCGGAAGTGCTGTTCTAGAGTATGTAAATGACAGTGGTTACCAGCATGGAACGATCGAGAGAATGGGGATTCCTGATACGTATATTGAGCACGGAAGTGTAGGAGAACTGTTGAAAGAAATTGGTTTGACTGCGGAAGATATTGCTGAAAAGGCAAAGAAAATTTTACCAGCAAAGCAAAAGAGGGCATAGAGTAACATGGCAAAAAAAGAAAGACTAGATGTGCTCCTTGTTAACCGAGGACTGATCGATACAAGAGAAAAAGCAAAGAGAGCCATTATGGCGGGTTTGGTGTACTCTGAATCCGAGCGATTAGATAAGCCAGGAGTCAAAGTTAACGATGATATTGTTCTCCATGTCAAAGGCGACACGCTCCGTTATGTTGGTCGAGGCGGTTTAAAGTTAGAGAAAGCAATCAAGACATTTGAGCTTGACCTAACGAATAAGATCGTCCTTGATATCGGTTCTTCAACAGGTGGTTTTACAGATTGTGCCTTACAAAACGGTGCTTCAACAGTTTATGCACTCGACGTTGGATACAATCAGCTGGCATGGAAACTTCGAGTAGATGACAGAGTGGTAGTCATGGAAAGAACAAACTTTCGATATTGTACGAAAGATGACTTTACAAGTGGCTTACCTGAATTTGCTTCTATCGATGTCTCGTTTATTTCTCTTAAAATTATCCTTCCCGTTTTGAAGACGATCTTTGAAACGACTGGGGAAGTGGTCGCACTTGTAAAACCACAGTTTGAAGCTGGAAGAGATGACGTAGGAAAAAAAGGAATCGTCCGAGACAAAAAAGTTCACCAAAGAGTATTAGAAGACATGATCGAATTTCTTACTGAATCTGGATATCAAGTCAAAGGGCTTTCGTTCTCTCCTATTACAGGTGGGGAAGGGAATATTGAGTTTCTTTTGCACCTTGGGTGGCAACAGGTTCATGAAGGTTTAGAAGAAGTAAGTGTAGTTGAAGTGGTCGATCAGGCACACAATCAACTTTGAAGGATACATACGTGTATCCTTTTTTTAATCCATCTGCCCACGAAAATAACGTGCGATACCTGAATATTTATGTATGCCTATACAAAAAGAGGATAGGGCTATATAATAAGGCTGACGTTACATATGTGTAATTTTTTTGGAGGGTGTTAAATGAATAAAGGTCAACGCCATATAAAAATCCGAGAGCTAATAGCCAATCAGGACGTAGAAACTCAGGACGAGCTTGTTTATTGTTTAAAAAGTGCAGGGTTTAATGTTACACAGGCGACTGTTTCAAGAGATATAAAAGAACTCCATCTTGTAAAAGTACCTACGATCGATGGTAGGTATAAGTACAGTCTTCCAGCCGATCAGCGATTTAATCCTCTGCAAAAATTAAAAAGAACGTTAACTGATGCTTTTATTAGTATAGATGATGCTGATCATTTAATCGTAATGAAGACGTTACCAGGAAACGCGAACGCTATAGGAGCATTGATCGACAATTTAGATTGGGAAGAAATAATGGGAAACATCAGTGGGGATGATACAATCTTAATTATTTGTAAGAAGCCAGAACATGCACCTCTGATTTCTCAGCGCTTTATCGATATGTTGTAATATGATGATCTTTGAAGGTGGGAGAATATGTTAGCCGAATTATCTATTCGCAATTTCGCGATTATTGAAGCGGTAACTGTATCGTTTGACCGTGGCCTAACTGTGCTTACTGGAGAAACCGGAGCAGGAAAATCCATTATTATCGATGCGATCGGCTTACTCGTTGGTGGTCGAGGGTCTGCTGAATTCGTAAGATATGGTACAAAAAAAGCAGAAATTGAGGGTTTGTTTCATATTGACGGAAACCACCCATCGATACAAAAGCTTGAAGATGTCGGGATAGAAGTATTGGATGATATGGTCGTGTTGAGAAGAGATATATCAAGTGCAGGGAAGAGTATATGTCGAGTGAATGGCAAACTCGTTACACTTGGAATCTTGCGGGAAATTGGTCAATCATTGATTGATATCCATGGTCAGCATGAACACCAAGACCTTATGCAACCTGATAAGTATCTTTCTTTGCTTGATAATTTTGGAGAACGTTCGATTGGTCCAGCCTTGGAAGAATATCGAGGGATATACAACCGCTACAAAAAAGTTCGAGAACAGCTGAAGCATTTGACTGAAAACGAACAGCAAATGGCGCAGAGACTTGATTTGATTCAATATCAGCTTGAAGAGATAACAAAAGCAGAACTAATTCCTAATGAAGATGAAGATCTCATGGAGGAAAAGCTCCGTTTAGGAAATTTTGAAAAGTTATTTGGTGCGCTTCAGGATGTTTATCATTCACTCCAAGGAGATAACAAAGGTCTAGATTGGTTAGGATTAGCAATGTCCCAACTCGAAACGGTCTCAGATCTTGGTGAAGAGTTAAAAGAGTATCATGAAGAAGTGGCAAATCAATTTTATCTTTTAGAAGAAACGTTGGGGAAAATTAATTCATATAGAGATCAACTCGAGTTTGATCCGACGAGACTAAATTTTGTTGAAGAACGTCTAAACGAAATACAAGGATTAAAGAGAAAATACGGCGAGTCAGTCGAAGAAATCCTAGAGTACGCTGCTTCGATCGAAGATGAAGTCGATAAACTAACTCACAGTGAAGACAGAATCGAAGAACTAGAAAAAAGTTTGGATGATATAACGGCTGATTTAAAAGTTGAGGCTGATAACTTAACAAAGCTACGTAAACAAATTGCGAACAAGCTTGTCGGCGCAATCCATGAAGAGCTGCAAGACCTTTATATGGAGAAGACGGAGTTTGCAATCAACTTTAATGTGAATGGAAAACAGGAGTTCCATAAGTCTGGTAAAGATGACATCGACTTCATGATATCAACTAACCCAGGTGAGCCATTAAAACAACTTTCAAAGACCGCTTCAGGTGGAGAATTATCGAGGATCATGCTAGCTCTTAAATCGATTTTTTCAAAACATCAGGGAATCACATCTATTATATTTGATGAGGTCGATACTGGCGTAAGTGGACGAGTTGCTCAGGCGATGGCAGAAAAAATTCAACGTCTTTCTTCAGGTTCTCAAGTTTTAGTCATCACGCACCTTCCTCAAGTAGCTGCGATGGCTGATCATCACTTATATATTTCCAAAGAGGAAACAGGAGAAGGTAGAACGAAAACGAGCGTTGGAAAATTAAGCACTGATGAAAAGATAGAAGAACTTGGAAGAATGATTTCAGGTGCTGAGATGACTGAATTAACGAAGAAGCATGCAAAAGAATTATTATTGCAGGCTGATCAAATAAAAACATAAGATGAAATGCTATCCAACTAAGGATAGCATTTTCATTTTTATCGGTTATAATAACCGTCTGGTAAGGCAAAATTATAAGTACAGCCATGTTGGAGGTGTGGGCAAGAGCGAGGAGAGTGAAGGTTTGAAGACACAGATAATTAGAAAATTGATTGGTGCAGTTCTCCTTGGTTTAATAATTGCTTTTGGATTTTCAAATCCAGTTCAATTATTTCTTTCGATTCCAGATGAAATCGTTTTGTTTGAAGGAGATCAAACTGACATCTCATCTGTTATGACCACCGCTTCAACTGTAAAAAACCCTGACGTGATTAGTGTGAACAAAAATTCAGATCAGATTACAGTTAAAGGTGTAAGCAGTGGTTCAGATATACTTGATTTTACAGTAGGTACGTTTCCTATCAAGCAAGTAGGGGTTAAAGTTCTTCCTGATTTTAAAGTAATTCCTGGTGGACAATCGATAGGTGTGAAGCTGAATACCCGTGGTGTACTCGTTGTAGGGCATCACCTTATTCATACAACTAAAGGAGATCGTTCCCCCGGCGAAGTAGCTGATATTCAAGTGGGAGATATCATTACGAAAATCAATGGTCAATCCGTCCAAAAAATGAGTGACATCGGAACGATTGTAAAAAAAGTCGGACAAGATGGTAATGCATTAAAAGTAACGATTGTACGTGAAAACAAGGAACTAAACAAAAAATTGGTTCCTGTTAAGGACAAATCGGACTCAAAGTATCGAATCGGACTTTATATTAGAGATTCTGCTGCAGGAGTTGGTACCTTAACGTTTTATCATCCAGACAGTAAGAAATACGGTGCTCTAGGGCATGTCATCTCGGATATGGACACAAAGAAACCGATCGTTGTTCATCATGGTGAGATCTACAGCTCTTCAGTTACTTCGATTGAAAAGGGGAGCAATGGGCATCCCGGTGAAAAACTAGCCAGATTTTCAAATACCGATCACAAGTTAGGTACGATAACTCGTAACAGTCCATTCGGTATCTTTGGTGAAATGAACAATCAAGTTAAGAATGGCATGTACGATAGACCGATGCCGATCGCATTATCACATCAGGTAAAAGAAGGACCGGCTAAAATCTTGACTGTTGTGAAAGGTAGCGAAGTAAAAGCATACGATGTTGAAGTGGTTAGCTCTATTCCACAGAAATTTCCTGCTACTAAAGGAATGGTAATAAAAGTTACTGACCCTGAATTGTTAAAGGAAACCGGTGGCATTGTACAAGGAATGAGTGGAAGCCCAATTATTCAAGACGGGAAAGTTATCGGAGCAGTCACCCATGTGTTTGTAAATGACTCGACTTCTGGTTATGGGGTTCACATAGAATGGATGCTTGAAGAGGCAGGAATCAATATTTATAAAGAAGATCGTAATGGTCAGCGAACAGCGAGCTAAAAAAAGCTCAATGTTCGCTTTCTTTCGTTATTTAACCATGATATACTTTGTATGAAGAAAATTCGACAAAAGTAATAGATTATTCAGAAAATGTAGAAAAAAGAAGTTAGCTGAAGAATTAAAGAGATAAATGCAGGATTTGTATTAAATTTAAATGTTTTTAGAAATTTTAGAGGAAAATTATGTGGCCCGTTGAATTTCTATATAACGGTAACCAAACTTGGGAAGGAGAGACGGAGCCGTGCAAAAAATTAAAGTTTGCCTTGCAGATGATAATCGGGAATTAGTTAACTTAATTGAGGAATATATGTCTCGACAGGAGGATATTGAAGTTGTAGGGACAGCGTTCAATGGTCAGGAATGTCTTGAAGTACTCGAAGAAGAAGAGCCAGATGTGTTAGTTCTTGATATCATCATGCCTCACCTCGACGGACTTGCTGTTCTCGAACGTTTAAGAGAAATGAATTACACGTGCAGCGTCATCATGTTAACGGCATTTGGTCAAGAAGATGTAACGAAGAAAGCGGTCGATCTTGGAGCTTCGTATTTTATACTTAAACCGTTCGATATGGATAACCTTGCTAGTCATGTCAGGCAGGTAAGCGGTAAGAAAACGACATTTACGCACAGCACACAATCTTATAAACGTCCACCTAGAGAAAACAAGCCTAGAAATCTCGATGCAAGTATTACGAGTATCATTCATGAAATTGGCGTACCTGCCCATATCAAAGGTTATATGTACTTAAGGGAAGCAATTACGATGGTATACAATGACATCGAATTGCTGGGGTCGATCACCAAAGTTTTATACCCAGATATCGCGAAAAAATTTAATACGACCTCTTCTAGAGTTGAGCGTGCAATCCGTCACGCGATCGAAGTGGCTTGGAGTAGAGGAAACGTTGAATCGATTTCCAACCTGTTTGGTTATACGGTTAGCATGTCAAAGGCAAAACCAACGAACAGTGAATTTATCGCAATGGTTGCAGATAAACTGAGAATTGAACATAATTCGGAAAACTATTCACACACAAGATAATAACTATAAAAAAACAAAGTCGTTTAGGACTTTGTTTTTTTATGTCTATTTGAAGAAAATCGCTGTTGAACTTTATTTCGTTTACGATCTCGATAGAAAATAAAACCACCTACGAACGCTAGGCCAGCTAGAAAAAACACTAAACCTAAAATAAATTGTAAAATGAGTGAAGTAAAGGGAGGGATCGTTATCCCAAATACAACATCTCTCATTAATTTAATCCCATAAACCCCAATTAATCCGGGGATAAGCACAATAAGGAGAGCTAATAGTCGCATATAGTGCGCATCCTTTCTACAAATACTATTGACATTGTAGCGAAGTAAACAGTTTGTGTCTATGCCAGTTGTAAACGCTTTTTGACAAATTTTCGAAACAAACCATGCACGATTTGTCAAAACTGATATTTAGTTGTATGATAAGTATGAAATATATTGCATGTGAGAAATGCAGGTGATGAATAATTGCGCAAATGTATGATCGTAGGAGCTGGAAACGGTGGTAACGCGTTACTAAATATCCTTCGAGAAACAAAGATGATGAACGTCGTAGCGGTTGTGGATCTTAATGAAAACGCACCTGGTATGATTACAGCTAAAGAGGCAGGAATAAAGGTTTATAACGATTGGACGATTCCATTATCCGATTTTGAAATCGATGTCATTATTGAAGCAACAGGGAGAGACAGTGTCTTCAAAGAAATACGTGAAAAACGCAGTAAGAAAACTGTACTCATTCCAGGAGCAGTTGCGAACGTCGTATTGCATCTGATTGAAGAAAAAGAATTATTGATCGATACGCTCCGACATCAGTCTAAATTACAAGAAATAATACTCGATTCCACTCATGATGGAATGATCGCAATAGATAAAGAGGAATGTGTGACGCTGTTTAATAGGAGCGCAGAGAAAGTAACCGGTATTAGTAAAGAAGAAGCTATTGGTAAACCGGTAGGCTCGTTGATGGCGACGAGTCGACTCCCTAGGGTCCTGGCCAGTGGACACTCCGAAGTGAACCAGGAACAGCTTTTACCTAACGGAAAGAAAATCATAACCACAAGAATACCATTATTAGACAGCAATGGAGCTCGTGTAGGAGCGATGGCAGTCTTTCGAGATATGACTGCAATCGAAGAAATGGCTCAAGAAGTTACGAACTTAAAAAGTATCCAGTCTATGTTAAAAGCAATTATCCAATCATCTGATGAAGCGATATCTGTTGTTGATGAAAATGGTAGAGGGTTGATGATCAATCCTGCTTACTCAAGATTGACTGGATTAGATGAAGATGAAGTGATCGGTAAACCAGCAACAACTGACATATCTGAAGGTGAAAGCATGCACATGCGTGTTTTGAGCTCTAGAAAACCTGTTCGAGGGGTTCAGATGAAAGTTGGCCCTAAGAAGCGTGATGTAGTCGTTAATGTTTCCCCAGTAATCGTTGATGGACGGTTAAAAGGAAGTGTAGGAGTCATCCATGATGTATCTGAGCTGCACTCGTTGAACAATCAACTTCAAAGAGCAAGACAAATCATTCGAACCCTTGAAGCAAAATACTCGTTTGAAGACATTATTGGAAGCTCTGAAGAAATGTCGTTCTCTATTCAACAAGCAAAGCTCGCTGCCTCAACGCCAGCAACTGTGTTGCTGAGGGGGGAATCTGGGACAGGCAAAGAATTATTCGCACACGCAATACATAATGCTAGCGATCGAAAGTTCAACAAATTTATAAGAGTGAATTGTGCCGCAATCGCTGAATCTCTGCTTGAAAGTGAGCTTTTCGGTTATGAAGACGGTGCGTTTTCAGGAGCAAAACAAGGCGGAAGAAGAGGCCTTTTTGAAGAAGCGAACGGCGGGAGCATTTTTCTCGACGAAATCGGTGAACTATCTCTGAGTACACAAGTAAAACTGTTGCGTGTTCTACAAGAGAAAGAAATTGTTCGTGTAGGGGGTACTAATCCGATATCGATCAATGTCAGAATAATTGCTGCTACGAATGCAAAACTTGAAAAGAGAATAATGGATGGTTCATTTAGGGAAGATTTATATTATCGATTGAATCGTATGCCGATACAGATACCACCCCTTAGACAACGGAAAGAAGATATAGGGTTTCTATCAGACCATTTGATAGCTAAGATTAATCAGGACTACGGGAGGAACGTTGAAGGCATTACTCCTAAAGCGTTAGAGTATCTCAAGCAATATGAATGGCCAGGGAATGTAAGAGAACTTGAAAATGTATTAGGAAGAGTTGTCATTCATATGGATGCAGCTGAGTCTGTTATCCAACTGTCTCATATCCCATCATTATTAAGTGAGACGAAAAATGCCGACCTTCTCTCAGTTGAGAGAACTCCTGAGAAATCTCTGTCACAACTAGTGGATGAGTTTGAAAGAAAAACGATTGACCAAACTCTTCAATACTATAACGGAAACAAAACGGCTACTGCCAAAGCGCTAGGAGTATCTTTAAGAAACCTCTATTATAAGATGGAGAAACACGGAGTTGAATAAAGTAGCATGCAAGAATTTGCGCGGTTTGAAAAAGGTTGCATGGTGGTTGAGAAGAATATGCCCGATCTAATACCTTTTTAAACTTGGCATGAAAATTGCATTATATAATGTGGTGGACACGAAGGGAGAGACATCATGAACCTAAACAACTTATTGAAGGAAGCTACTGAGCAAACGAACAAAGTAGTGGCTTTAGCAGCAGCTGCTGATGAAGAAGTGATCGAAGCTGTAAGAATGGCTGTGAATCAAAAGCTCGCTTCGTTTATTCTGTATGGCGATGAAAAACAAATCATGTCCATATTAGAAAAGAAAGACCTCACTCATTCTGAAGATGTTCGCGTCGTGCATACCTCAGATGATAAGGAGTCATGCAAATCAGCTGTAACCGCTGTCAGGAATGGTGAAGCAGATGTCCTTATGAAAGGGATGGTTTCGACTTCAACCATTTTGAAAGAAGTGTTAAACAAAGAATACGGCCTTAGAAAAGGAAAAAGCCTATCGCATCTTGCGGCTTTTGATGTGCCTGGATATGACAGAATGATTTTTGTTACTGATTCTGGCATGAATATAGCACCTGACCTTCAGCAGAAGGTTGATATTGTAAACAATGCAGTGGAAGTAGCGACTTCAATCGGTATAAAAACACCGAAAGTTGCCCCTCTTGCAGCGGTAGAAGTCATTAACCCGTCGATGCAAGCAACCCTCGACGCTGCGGCTTTAAGTCAGATGAGCGCTAGAGGTCAAATAAAAAATTGTGTGGTCGATGGCCCACTTGCTTTGGATAATGCTATTTCAGTTAAATCCGCAAGTCACAAAGGGATAAAGAGTGAAGTAGCCGGATTTGCTGATATCTTGCTAGTGCCTTCAATCGAAGTAGGCAATGCACTATATAAATCTCTTGTCTATTTCGCTAATGCGAAGGTCGGGGGTATCATCGCAGGAGCTAAAGCTCCAATCGTGTTAACTTCACGATCTGATGATGCAGAAAGTAAAGTTTATAGTATCGCTTTAGCAGTAAGCTCAACCAATAAATAAGAACGATCAGGGAGGAAGATTTAAATGGAACTATTCAAATATATGGAAACTTATGATTATGAGCAGGTTGTTGTGTGTCAAGATAAAGCATCAGGTTTAAAAGCGATTATCGCTATCCATGATACGACTCTTGGACCTGCACTAGGTGGAACGAGAATGTGGACTTACGATTCAGAAGCAGATGCTTTTGAAGATGCTCTGCGATTAGCAAAAGGCATGACCTACAAAAACGCAGCAGCAGGGTTGAACTTAGGTGGAGGAAAGACAGTTATTATCGGTGATCCTAGGAAAGATAAGAACGAAGCAATGTTTAGAGCATTCGGACGTTATATCCAAGGGTTGAATGGTCGTTACATCACTGCTGAAGACGTTGGTACAACGGTTCATGATATGGATACGATTCATGAAGAAACGGAATATGTAACAGGAATTTCTCCTGCTTTCGGTTCTTCAGGTAACCCATCTCCTGTAACAGCTTATGGTGTTTATGTTGGTATGAAAGCTGCTGCGAAAGAAGCTTTCGGTACGGATTCTCTTGAAGGTAGGACTGTAGCTGTTCAAGGAGTTGGTAACGTAGCTTACAACCTTTGTAAACACCTTCATGAAGAGGGCGCTAAACTCGTTGTTACAGATATCAACAAAGAATCTGTAGACCGTGCAGTTTCTGACTTTGGAGCAAAAGCTGTAGATATTGATGATATTTACACAGTGGATTGCGATATTTTTGCTCCTTGTGCCCTTGGTGCAGTCATTAACGATGATACGATTGGGAAAATTAAAGCTAAAGTAATCGCAGGTGCCGCAAACAACCAGCTTCGTGAAACGACACACGGTGACCAGATTCACGAAATGGGTATCGTATATGCTCCAGACTATGTGATTAATGCAGGTGGAGTAATCAACGTTGCTGATGAATTGTATGGTTATAACCGTGATCGCGCTATGAAGCGTGTTGAAGGGATCTATGACAATATCGCTAAGGTTATCGAAATCTCTAAACGAGACGGTATTCCTACTTATGCAGCAGCAGATCGACTTGCTGAAGAAAGAATTGAAGCAATGAAACAATCAAGAAGCCAATTCTTGATGAACTCTCAACACATTTTAAGTCATCGTAAGTAACGGAGGGTCTCAAGTGACTGATAAAGAATATCGACTACTGGTAATCAACCCAGGTTCAACGTCAACAAAGATTGGTATTTTCGATAATGAACGAGCAGTGTTTGAGAAAACACTCCGTCATGATGCAGAAGAAATCAATCAATTTGAAACAATCATCGATCAGTATGAATTTAGAAAAAGCACGATTCTAGAAGCACTAGATGAGGAAGCGATAAACATTTCGCGACTTGCCGCCGTGGTAGGTCGCGGAGGCCTTCTTCGTCCTATAGAAGGTGGAACTTATTCTGTTAATGAGCAAATGCTTGAAGATCTAAGAAATGGTTTTTCCGGTGAGCATGCTTCCAACCTTGGCGGAATCATCGCCTTTGAGATTGCAGAACAACTTAACATTCCATCCTTTATTGTTGATCCTGTTGTGGTTGATGAACTACAGGATGTAGCTAGACTTTCTGGAGTCCCAGAAATCGAGCGAAAAAGTATCTTTCACGCATTGAACCAAAAAGCAGTTGCTAGAAGGGTTGCTGGACAGCTAGATAAGAAATATGAAGACCTTAATTTGATCGTTACTCATATGGGCGGTGGAATTACCGTTGGCGTCCATAAAAACGGGAAAGTGATCGATGTTAACAATGGTCTACATGGAGAGGGGCCTTTTTCACCTGAACGAGCGGGCACAGTTCCCGTGGGTGATTTAGTTTCAATGTGCTTCTCAGGAGAATACTACGCTGAAGAAATCATGAAAAAACTAGTAGGACAAGCAGGTTTCGTAGGCTACTTAGGTACAAATGATGCTGTGAAAGTAGAGGAGTTAATCGAAGCTGGTGACGAAAAAGCTAAGCTTGTCTATGATGCGATGGCATATCAGATCGGCAAGGAAATCGGTGCTGCAAGTGCCGTTTTATGCGGTGAAGTAGATGCGATCGTGTTAACTGGTGGAATGGCTTATGGCAAACAATTCGTAAAACAGATCACAGACCATATTAAATGGATTGCAGATGTCATAGTTCACCCAGGAGAGAACGAACTTCAAGCTCTCGCAGAAGGCGGCTTGCGCGTACTAAGAAATGAAGAGGATGCGAAAGAGTACCCAAACACAACGGTTAGTACGATGGTCTTAAAATAATTTTTTCGCAAAAGGAGAATTTGAATGGCTGAAGAGTACGATCTCGTCATAATTGGTGGAGGTACGGGCGGTTATGTTGCCGCGATCCGTGCCTCTCAACTCGGTTTAAAAACAGCGATTGTAGAAAAACGCGAGCTTGGAGGTACATGTCTCCATCGCGGGTGTATTCCAAGTAAGGCGTTACTAAGAAGTGCTGAAGTTTTTGCGACAGCAAAACACGGTGAAAAATTTGGTGTGACAGCAAAAGAAGTCGCGCTTGATTTTGAGAAAGTTCAAGAGCGTAAACAAAGCATCGTAGATCAACTTCATAATGGTGTAAAACATCTCATGAAGCAAGGGAAGATCGATGTTTACGAAGGATTTGGAAGAATTTTAGGACCATCTATTTTCTCACCGATGCCTGGAACCGTTTCAGTTGAAATGAACAACGGGGAGGAAAACCCTATGTTGATTCCAAAGAACGTCATCGTTGCGACGGGATCAAAGCCTCGAACATTGCCAGGACTTGAAGTGGATGAAGAATATGTAATGACTTCTGATGAAGCACTCCGTATGGAATCTCTTCCTTCATCGATCATCATCGTTGGAGGTGGTGTTATCGGTATCGAGTGGGCTTCCATGTTATCAGACTTCGGTGTTGAAGTAACCGTACTAGAATATGCTGATCAAATCGTACCGACTGAAGATCATGAAGTATCGAAAGAAGCAGCTCGTTTGATGAAGAAAAAAGGCATCAAGCTTTTCACTGGTGCTAAAGTCATGGGCGACACTCTTGAAAAAGGTGATGGCGTTTCCGTACAAGCAGAACACAAAGGTGAAATGAAAACGTTTAACGCGGAAAAGATGCTCGTATCTGTAGGTAGAGAAGCGAATGTAAAGAACATCGGACTTGAAAATACGTCGATCAAAGTTGAAAAAGGTGTTATTGAAACGAATGAGTTTTTCCAAACAGCTGAATCTCACATCTATGCGATCGGTGATGTAATCGGTGGAATGCAGCTTGCACACGTAGCGTCTCACGAGGGAATTACTGCGGTTGAACATTTGGCTGATCAAGACCCTGCGCCAATGGATTATTCAAAAGTACCGAGCTGTATCTACAGTAGTCCTGAAATGGCTAGCGTAGGATTAACGGAAGAAGCTGCAAAAGAGCAGGGCCACAACGTGAAAACTGGTAAGTTTCTCTTTAAAGCGATCGGTAAAGCGCTCGTATTCGGCGAATCAGATGGGTTTGTAAAATTAGTTGCAGATGCAGATAATGATGACCTTCTAGGTGTACATATGATCGGTCCTCATGTTACTGACATGATTTCTGAAGCAGGACTTGCAAAGGTACTAGATGCAACACCGTGGGAGATTGGTCATACGATCCATCCTCACCCAACCCTTTCTGAAGCAATTGGTGAAGCAGCATTAGCAGTTGATGGTAAGGCGATCCATTCTTAATATAACTCGAATGAGGAGGTAGAAATAATGGCTAACAAGACAGAAAAGCGTCATGAAGCTCTAGGGCTAACTGATGAGCGCGTACTAGAAATGTACGAAACGATGTTATTAGCTCGAAAAATTGATGAACGGATGTGGCTTTTGAACCGTGCAGGAAAGATTCCTTTTGTTATTTCGTGTCAAGGACAAGAGGCGGCTCAGGTAGGTACAGCATTTGCAATGGATCCGGAAAAGGATTTTGTAGCACCTTATTACCGTGATATGGGTGTTGTCTTAACATTTGGGATGACAGCGAAAGACCTAATGCTATCAGGTTTTGCTAAAGCAGAGGATCCAAACTCTGGAGGAAAGCAGATGCCAGGACATTTTGGTCAGAAAAAGAACAATATTATTACTGGTTCATCACCTGTAACTACACAGGTCCCGCATGCTGTAGGATTTGCACTAGCTGGACGCATGGAAGGAAAAGATTTGGTGACGTTCTGTTCATTTGGTGAAGGGTCGTCAAACCAGGGTGATTTCCACGAAGCTGCAAACTTCGCAGGTGTGCATAAGCTTCCAGTGCTTTTTGTATGTGAAAACAATAAATATGCGATTTCTGTGCCTGTTTCAAAACAGCTTGCTTGTGAAAAAGTGTCTGATCGTGCAATAGGCTATGGTATGCCTGGTGTAACGGTTGATGGAAACGATCCATTAGCAGTATATGAAGCGGCTAAAGAAGCTGTTGAAAGAGGTCGACGTGGAGAAGGACCAACACTTATTGAAACAGTTTCTTATCGATTGACTCCTCACTCAAGTGATGATGATGATCGCGCTTATCGTACGAGAGAAGAAGTTGAAGAAGCTAAGAAAAAAGACGCCGTTATCACGTTTGCAGCTTATTTGAAGGAGTCTGGTGTTCTAACAGATGAGATTGAAAACGAAATCAACGAACGTGTGAAAAAGGAAGTTGATGAAGCTACGGAATACGCAGAAAATGCGGATTATGCACCTGCTGAAGATGCTATGAAGCATGTATATGCAGAGTAAGGGGGAGTAATAATGCCAGTCATTTCATATATTCAGTCAATCACACAAGCACTAAGAGAAGAAATGCAACGTGATGAGAAGGTATTTGTACTTGGAGAAGATGTTGGTGTAAGAGGTGGCGTTTTCAGAGCAACCGACGGTCTTTATGATGAGTTTGGAGAGCATCGCGTGATCGATACACCACTAGCAGAATCTGCGATTGCAGGAGTTGGAATCGGTGCAGCGATGTACGGTATGAGACCTGTTGCTGAGATGCAGTTTGCTGACTTTATTATGCCAGCTGTAAACCAAATCGTTTCAGAAGCTGCGAAGATCCGTTACCGTTCTAACAACGACTTTAGCTGCCCGATCACGATAAGAGCTCCATACGGCGGCGGCGTCCATGGTGCATTGTACCACTCACAATCTGTTGAAGCATTGTTTGCAAATGTACCAGGATTGAAAATTGTAATGCCTTCTACTCCATACGATGCGAAGGGCTTACTAAAGGCAGCTATCAGAGATGAAGATCCGGTCTTATTCTTTGAACATAAACGTGCTTACCGTTTAATAAAAGGTCAAGTGCCTGAGGAAGATTACACCCTTCCAATCGGTAAAGCAGACGTGAAGCGTGAGGGTGAAGATATTACCGTTATTACATATGGTCTATGTGTTCACTTTGCTTTGCAAGCAGCTGAAAAACTCGAGAAGGATGGCATTTCAGCTCATATTCTCGATCTCCGCACTGTGTATCCGTTAGATCGTGAAGCGATCGTTGAAGCAGCTAAGAAAACTGGAAAAGTTCTTCTCGTAACTGAAGACAACAAAGAAGGTAGTATCATGAGTGAAGTATCTGCAATCATTGCTGAAGAGTGTCTATTCGATTTAGATTCTCCAATACAGCGCCTTGCGGGTCCAGATGTTCCGGCAATGCCTTATTCACCACCGATGGAGAAATACTTCATGATCAATCCTGATAAAGTTGAAAAAGCAATGCGAGAGCTTGCTGAATACTAAAAGCGTATTTCGAGGGAGGTTATAGCATGGCAGTTGAGAAAATATTGATGCCTCAGTTGGGAGAAAGTGTCACTGAAGGTACGATAGAAAAATGGCTAGTTGAAGTTGGCGATACTGTAAATAAGTATGATCCAATCGCAGAAGTCAATACAGACAAAGTAAATGCTGAAGTGCCATCTTCTTTTACAGGCAAGATTAAAGAACTTGTAGCTAATGAAGGTGACACGTTAGAAGTCGGTGAACTTGTTTGCTATATTGAAATTGAAGGTGGAGGTTCTGCTGAAGAGACGCAAGAAGACTCTACTGGACAAAAAGCGATAGAGAATATTTCAGAAGATAAGAAAGAACAAGAGCAAGAAGATCAACCGATGAAGAAGCGTTATTCTCCTGCAGTATTACGCATGTCACAAGAGCACGACATCGACCTTGATCAAGTAAGCGGTACGGGTAAAGGTGGACGAATTACTAGAAAAGATCTTCAGAAGATTATCGATTCTGGTGAAATTCCTTCACCTAAAGCCGAGAAGGAAGCGCCGAAACAAGCAGCACCTCAAGAAGCACCAAGTGCTCCAAAAGCTCCAAAAGCTCCAAAAGCAGAGCCTGAGAAGGAAGCAGCTGAAGTTCCTGTTGGTGAAGGTGATATTGAGATTCCTGTAACAGGCGTTCGTCGTGCGATCGCTAACAATATGCTACGCAGTAAGCATGAAGCTCCTCATGCGTGGACGATGGTAGAAGTCGATGTGACAAACTTAGTTGAATATAGAAACAGTATTAAAGATGACTTCAAGAAAAAAGAAGGCTACAGCTTAACATTCTTTGCTTTCTTCGTAAAAGCTGTTGTCGAAGCTCTGAAAGAATTCCCTCAAATGAATTCGATGTGGGCCGGTGACAAAATTATTCAGAAGAAAGATATCAACATTTCGATTGCAGTTGGTACTGACGATTCTCTATTTGTTCCGGTTATTAAAAATGCTGATGAAAAATCCATCAAAGGTATTGCTCGTGAAGTAACAGAGCTTGCTAAAAAAGCAAAAACAGGTAAGCTTAAAGGCGATGAAATGCAAGGTGGAACCTTTACGGTAAATAACACAGGTTCGTTTGGTTCTGTTCAGTCAATGGGGATTATTAACTACCCTCAAGCGGCTATCCTTCAAGTTGAGAGTATCGTTCAGCGTCCAGTTATTATGGATAATGGAATGTTTGGTGCTCGTCACATGGTCAACTTATGTTTATCTTTAGATCACCGTGTGTTGGATGGTATGATCTGCGGTAAATTCCTTGCGCGTGTGAAACAAAACCTCGAGAATATTTCTAAAGAAAATACTTCTGTTTACTAATAAAATCGGCCGTCTCAACGATGAGACGGCCATTTTCTTATATAAATAAAAAGGTTTCTTGGAATTTTCAACGCATTCGCGATACAATATAATGTAAGATGTACCGAGTTAAGGGAGGAATTATGGAATGTCTATGGATTTTAATCTATTTATGAACGATGTGGTAGCTACAGCAAGAGAAGAGATTAAAGCTGCTGGTTATCAAGAACTAACGACTTCTGAAGAAGTTGAAGAAGTCATGGCGAAAAAAGGAACGACTCTTGTAATGGTCAACTCAGTGTGCGGCTGTGCTGGGGGCGTTGCACGTCCTGCAGCCAAAGTAGCTGTTTCTAACGAGAAAACACCTGATCATCTCGTAACCGTTTTCGCAGGCCAAGATAAAGAAGCTACTGCAAAAGCACGTTCTTACTTTACTGGATTCGCACCATCTTCTCCTTCATTTGCACTCTTAAAAGATGGAGAGATCATCAACATGGTAGAGCGTCACGAGATCGAAGGAAGCGACCCGGAAGAAGTAGTGGGAATGCTTCAATACCTTTTCAATAAATATTGCTAATAACAGAAGGCGGCAGGCTTGGACCTGTTGCCTTTTTTCTGTATTTTAGAAGGTTTCCGTTTAAGGATGAGACTTTGTAGGATATTAAGGAAGTATAACGAGGTGGAAGGAAGAATAGGAATTGAAACTGAAAATCGGTTATCGAACATTAAAAACCGCAATAGGTACAGGAACAGCGATCACGATCGCACAGCTTTTCTCACTAGATAACTATGTTTCAGCGGGAATCCTTACGATACTATGTATCAAACCTACGACGAAACGGTCGTTTCTTAGTTCGTGGCAAAGGTTTCTTGCTTGTTTGCTTGGAATTTTGTTTAGTGCAGTGTTTTTTGAAGGGATCGGGTACAATCCGTTAAGTATATCCCTATTGCTACTTATGTTTATTCCAGCAGTCGTTGCAATAAAAGCGACGGAAGGTGTCATTACAAGTTCAGTTATCATTCTTCATATTTATAATTTTGGTACGATAAGTTGGGATATCGTCTTCAATGAAGTAGCGATTATTGTAATTGGAATAGGGGTCGCGCTGCTGTTTAATCTTTATATGCCTAATTTAGAAAAAGATCTGTTGAAGTACAGGGTACAGATTGAAGAAAAGTTTTCGGTGATCTTGATGGAATATGCCGTCTACCTTAGACATGGGGAAAGTTCCTGGGATGGTAAAGAGATGCTTGAAGTCGGAGATGCTCTACAAGAAGCGAAAAGCATTGCGCTCAAAGATATCGAGAACCATATGCTGCGTGATGATGATAAATATTATAAGTACTTTAAAATGCGTGAAAAGCAATTTTTCATACTAGAAAGGTTACTTCCGATCATTTCTTCTCTTGATCAAACCTACATACAAGGACAGAAGATGGCTGAGTTTATGGAAAAATTAAGTCATGCTGTAAAGCCGCAAAATACGGCAAGCGTTTTTCTTGATGAGCTATACGAAATGAGAGAAGAGTTTAGAAATTCAGCGTTACCATCAGATCGATCAGAGTTTGAAACACGTTCTGCTCTTCACCATTTCTTGAACGAGATCGAACAGTATCTATTATTAAAGCGGTATTTAAAGCCAGGAGCTTTTTCAAAGGACGAATGATTTCATTGCAACGATGCATCCTAAGAAGAAAAAGGGGGTTTTTTCTTGGGATCGTTCTTTTTCTCGATGTTGCTTACGATGTCGGTCATCTTCCCGCTTGGTGATACCATAGTTGGGGATCCATATATTATTGTAAACAAGAAGACGAATCAAATCGCATTCATTCAACAAGGAAGAATCGAGAAAGTTTTACCTGCAGCTACCGGTAAAAGTAATGAGTTGACCCCAGAAGGCACATTCACGATCGTTGTAAAGGCTGTAAATCCTTATTATCGAAAGAAAAACATTGCCGGCGGTGATAAACAAAACCCGTTAGGAACGAGATGGATCGGTTTTGATGCGGAGGATACAGATGGAAGGATATATGGATTACACGGCACAAATAAACCTTCATCGATCGGTAAGTATGTAACAGCAGGCTGCGTGAGACTTCATAATGAAGAAATTGAAAAGCTGTTCGATGAGGTACCGATTGGAACAAAAGTTTTGATCACAACGAGCCCTGAATCCTTTGAAACGTTAGCAATAAAAGTTGGTGTTCTTTCGAAGCAAAAAACAGAAGGTGCTGTCTTACGCTAAGACAGCACCTTCTGTTTTTATATTTTTTAAAATAACATCGCTGTAGCTCCAGCAAATAAGCTTAGTAGCATCGAGATAATCATGATGTATACAACGACCTTCGTTGTTTTTCGGGGCATGAAAGTCCCTCCCTCAATTGAACATTCTATCGTTATTTTACATGTATTTGTATGGAGGTACAAGCTTAATAAACGAACAACTTCTGAGCTCATTCTACAATTTTTTCGTATCCAGGAAGGAAAACGCTTTCTTTATGAAGAATAGTATATAAGTTAGACATCTTATATCGGCATAATGCGACTAGACAGGGAGGAATGGGGATGACAACAGATCAGAAGGATTTTCAAAAGCAATTTGAAGAATGGAAAGCGTTAACTGAAAAGTTATTAAACAAATTTCCTGAGAAGAAGGAAGAGTTTGTTACGAGTTCAGGAATCGAAATAGATCGTCTTGCTCACCCAAATGTGCTAGATGAAACATATATGAAGAAACTTGGTTTTCCAGGTCAGTACCCTTATACGCGTGGTATTCAACCGACGATGTACCGAGGGCGAACGTGGACGATGAGGCAGTATGCAGGATTTGGATCTGCTGAAGAAACGAATTCGCGTTTTAGGTATTTACTAGATCAAGGTCAAACCGGCTTATCAATAGCGTTCGATCTACCAACGCAAATCGGTTACGATTCTGATGATATGATGGCAAAAGGTGAAGTAGGGAAAGTAGGAGTAGCGATCGATTCACTCGATGATATGGAAGCGCTTTTAAAAGATATACCGTTAGACAAAGTTAGTACTTCCATGACCATCAATGCTCCAGCGGCTGTATTACTGGCTATGTATATTGCTGTAGCTGAAAAGCAGGGTGTTTCTCAAAGAGAAATTTCAGGTACGATACAGAACGATATATTGAAGGAGTATATTGCAAGAGGAACTTACATCTTTCCACCTAAACCATCGATGAGGTTGATCACGGATATATTCGCATATTGTGCAGAGCATGTGCCGCGTTGGAACACGATCAGTATTTCTGGCTACCATATTCGTGAAGCGGGTTCTACAGCTTCTCAGGAGCTCGCGTTTACGATTGCGAACGGTATCGCTTATGTAGATGCTGCGATTGAAGCTGGGCTAGCTGTTGATGATTTTGCTCCTCGTCTTGCGTTCTTTTTCAACGGGCATAATCAATTTTTAGAAGAGGTTGCTAAGTTCAGAGCAGCACGAAGAATTTGGTCAAAAATCATGAAGGAACGCTATGGGGCTAAGAAGGCTAAGAGCTTGCAGCTGCGCTTCCATACTCAAGTTGCTGGTTCAACGCTGACCGCACAGCAGCCTGATAACAATATAGTAAGGGTTACGATTCAGGCTTTAGCTGCCGTTCTAGGCGGGACGCAGAGCCTTCATACAAATGCCAAGGACGAAGCGCTTGCTCTTCCTACTGAGGACTCTGCTCGAATTGCACTTCGTACTCAGCAGATTATTGCAAATGAGAGTGGCGTGACCGACACAGTTGATCCGTTAGGCGGCTCTTATTATATTGAGAAGTTAACAGATGAGCTAGAAGAATATGTATTTAACTATATCGAGAAGATCGATGACATGGGTGGTGCCGTGTCCGCAGTTGAACAGGGCTATATGCAGCGTGAAATTCATCAGGCAGCGTATGAAACGCAGAAGAAGATTGAATCTGGGGAAGAAATCGTGGTAGGCATGAACAAATATACATTAGAAGATGAACCAAAGCCTGAATTACATCGTATCGATCCAGAGCTTCAACGAAAACAAATCGAAAAACTAACAGAACTAAGAAGTCGTAGAGATTCTAGTCGAGCGAGCGCTCGGTTAGAAGAATTAAAAGAAGGCGCGAAAGGTGATGCCAATTTAATGCCGCTTATTTTAGAGTGTGTGAAAGATTACTGCACAGTGGGAGAAATTTGTGGCGTGCTTAGAGAAGAATTTGGAGAATACACAGGAGTTTAACCGGGGAGTGGAATGTTATGAAAAAAATACGTGTATTGATTGCAAAACCAGGACTAGACGGTCATGACAGAGGAGCACTCGTGGTAGCTCAAGCTCTTCGTGATTATGGGATGGAGGTCATCTATACGGGGCTAAGACAAACACCTCAACAAATCGTAGCCGCTGCAATCCAAGAAGACGTAGATGCGATTGGACTTTCTTGTTTGTCAGGAGCTCATAACGAGTTATTTCCTGAAATTGTATCGATGCTTAAAGATCGTGAGGCAGAAGATATTATCGTAGTCGGCGGAGGCGTGATTCCATGGGAAGATATTCCTTTCCTTGAATCAAAAGGAGTACAAAAAGTGTTTACCCCAGGTACTCCCACAAAAGAAACGGCTATTTTTATTGAGAAAGCAGTTAGGGAACGAGATGGACTAAGTGAAGAGGTCTATACACCTCCTAAGAAAATCGATCATATAGGTATCGCAGTTTCTTCCCTAGAACAAGCGCTGCCGTTTTATGTGGATTCACTACATCTTCAGCTTGAAGCCATTGAGGAAGTGCCGTCTGAAAAAGTTAAGATTGCTTTTTTGAAGATCGGTGAATCTAAGATCGAGCTTCTAGAACCGTTAAATGATGAAAGTCCTATCGCTTCCTTTATCGAGAAGCGAGGTGAAGGGATACACCATATCGCACTTTCTTCTGACAACATCGAAGATCGACTCAAGGAACTTTCTGAGCGGGGAATCAAGCTTATACACGAAACGCCTGTTAAAGGCGCGGGGGGCGCAAATATTGCCTTTTTGCATCCTAAGTCAGCTGGGGGAGTATTATACGAACTATGTGAGAAGGATACAAAGGAGGCGGAATGATGGATATGTACGATAAAATCAATGAACTGTACGATCGTCGAAGAGAAGTAGAGATGGGTGGCGGAGATGAACGAATAAGGAAGCAACATGATAAAGGAAAATTAACGGCTAGAGAACGAATCGATCTACTCGTTGACAAAGGTTCTTTCGTAGAACTTAATTCTTTCATTGAACACCGTTCATTGGACTTTGGTATGTCTGATCAAAAGGCTCCTGGTGAAGGAGTTGTGACAGGCTACGGAAAAGTTGATGGTCGCCCGATCTATGTATTTGCGCAAGACTTTACAGTATTCGGTGGCGCTCTTGGAGAAATGCATGCTATGAAAATAGCGAACGTAATGGATTTAGCGGCAAGAAACGGTGCTCCCATTATCGGCTTAAACGACTCAGGTGGTGCGAGGATTCAAGAGGGTGTGGTATCATTAGACGGGTATGGACAGATCTTTTACCGTAATTCAATCTATTCCGGTGTTATTCCACAGATTTCAGTGATCATGGGTCCTTGTGCAGGTGGTGCCGTGTATTCTCCTGCTATAACAGATTTTGTATTTATGGTTGAGGATACGAGCCAAATGTTTATTACAGGGCCTAAGGTAATCGAAACAGTGACAAGAGAGAAGATCAGCGCGGAAGATTTAGGTGGTGCAAAAGTCCACAGATCTAAAAGCGGTAATGCTCACTTCACGGGTAAAACCGAAGAAGAAGTTCTTTCAGATGTGCGTCGCTTAATCAGCTATCTTCCTTTAAATAACGAAGAAAAGGCGCCTATAAAGGTCGAATCAGAACGAGAAGATTTCTGTGCAGACTTAGCAGATATCGTGCCTTTTGATTCAACGCGACCTTATGATGTTCGTACTGTTATCGAAGAGGTTGTTGACCCTGGTTCATTTTTTGAGGTTCAACAGCATTTCGCTAAGAATATCGTAATTGGATTCGCAAGACTGAAAGGTGAAACAGTCGGTATGATTTGTAACCAGCCTAAAGTGATGGCTGGCGGTCTCGACATTGATTCTTCAGATAAATTATCACGCTTCATACGCTTTTGTGATTCTTTCAATATCCCTCTCATTACATTTGAGGACGTAACGGGCTTTTTCCCAGGAATCAAACAGGAGCATGGCGGGATTATACGCCACGGAGCGAAGATTCTTTATTCTTATTCAGAAGCAACGGTTCCGAAGATCACTGTAATTCTTAGAAAAGCATATGGTGGGGCCTATGTAGCATTGAATTCTAAATCGATAGGTGCAGACTTAGTTTACGCTTGGCCAAATGCAGAAATCGCAGTCATGGGTCCTGAAGGAGCGGCGAACGTTATCTTTTCAAGAGAGATCAATGAAAGTGATAACCCAGAAGAAACGAGAGCTGCAAAGATTCAAGAGTATCGCGAAAAGTTTGCAAATCCGTACATAGCTGCTTCTCGTGGCATGGTAGACGACGTGATCGACCCTAGAGAAACTCGAATCAAGCTTCTTGAAGCATTGGAATTAATGCGGAATAAAAAAGACGAGCGTCCTAAGAAGAAACACGGAAATATTCCATTATAATCAAGTAATATAGGAGGCATACACCATGGTTAATGAGCAACGTTTACTCGATGAGTTTTTAGAACTTGTGCAAATTGATTCAGAAACAAAAAAAGAAAAGCGCATCGCAGCTATTTTAAAAGAAAAATTCACTTCTCTAGGTGTCGAAGTGGAAGAAGATGATGCTGCTGAAAAAACAGAACATGAAGCGGGTAACCTTATTTGTACACTCAAGGGTAACGTGGAAGCCGATAGTATTTACTTCACATCTCATATGGATACTGTTGTTCCAGGACAAGGAGTTAAACCAACTGTAGAAGATGGATATGTTCGTACTGATGGAACGACGATTTTAGGAGCGGATGATAAGACAGGTTTAGCAGCGATGTTTGAAGCGATCCGTGTTCTAAAAGAGCAAAACATCCAGCATGGGACAATCCAATTCATTATCACCGTTGGAGAAGAATCCGGTCTCCAAGGTGCAAAAGTACTTGATCCCGAAAAGCTTATTGCAAAATTTGGCTATGCGTTAGACAGTGACGGAGAAGTTGGTAAAATCATTACAGCTGCTCCAACTCAAGCAAAGATCCTAGCAAAAATTCACGGTAAGACTGCGCACGCTGGTGTTGCGCCAGAAAAAGGTGTTTCTGCAATTACGATTGCTTCTAAGTCAATTGCCAAAATGCCGCTCGGTCGACTTGATGATGAAACCACTGCAAATATTGGTCGTTTTGAAGGTGGCTCACAAACAAACATCGTATGTGATTACGTTGAAGTGTTAGCGGAAGCCCGTTCACTCGTGCCAGACAAAATGGAAGTTCAAGTGGAGAAAATGAAAAAAGCATTCGAATCAACTGCAGAAGAAATGGGTGGATCGGTGGACCTTGATATCCAAGTGATGTACCCAGGCTTTAAATTTGGTGAGGGAGACCATGTAGTTGAAGTTGCGAAGAGAGCGATGAACGAAATTGGTCGCACGCCTGAGCTATTAACGAGCGGTGGTGGAAGTGACGCGAATATTATCGCAGGTCATGGTATACCTACGGTTAATCTTGCAGTAGGCTATGAAGAGATCCATACGACTAATGAGCGTATGCCTGTGAAAGAATTGATAAAAGTCTCTGAAGCAGTTGTTGCTATCGTTAAAGAAGTGGCAAAAGGATAAGTTCTTAACAATTCAGTTACGGTTTAAGGTTGTCTAGCTAGTCTAGGCAGCCTTTTTACTATTAAATTGGAAAATGTAAAGTTAAAATATGTTAAACTAGATTCGTGATAATTTAACAATATATTGGAAGTGGTGTTAATCATGGACTCTATTCGAACTCACAAACTATTGAACTACATGAGGGGAACATACAAAGTAATCGAAAATGAATGGCAAAAAAACGCAAAAGAAATAGGTCTTACACAGGCCGAACAGCATGTGATGTGGATCGTATATACCGAAACTGAGGTAACGATAACGAGAATATCTGAAGTTGGGTTATGGGACGTTTCTACAGTGATGCAAGTTTTAAAACGCTTAAAAAATAAAGGGTTCGTTGCAATAGAAAAGAAAGCTAGCGATCGAAGAATCTCTTATGTTAAATTAACAGAAACAGGTTTAACGAAGATTGACGCAAGTACGAAATACTCGTATTCTGTTGGAGATTACATAGATGAATATCGTAGACGTTCAGCTGAACATGCAGCATTTCTAGATGATCTTTATCAATTTCAGCTTGAATTTAACAAATACTTTCATGGTAATGAGTTCGTCAATTGGATCGAAAAGCAGAAAGAGCGTGATTTGTAAGACGGGAACTTTTCCTGTCTTTTTTTTGCAGAAGTTAATCTGATAGCTTATGGTTTTCAGATCATCCTAAAGAGGAAGGAGGCTGGTGTTAATGAATCAATTTAATAAAAGCGGTGGGAGAATTATTTTTCATGTCGATATGAACAGTTTCTATGCTTCTGTTGAAGCGGCTCATAACCCAGACCTCCGAGGAAAGCCGCTTGCTATCGCGGGTAATGTGGAAGAAAGAAAAGGAATCGTTGTTACGAGTAGTTATGAAGCTCGAAAGATGGGGGTAAAGACGACAATGCCACTATGGGAGGCCAGGAAGCACTGCCCAGAGCTTTTAGTGATGCCACCAAACTTTCCGCTATATAGGCAAACTTCCTTGCAGATTTTCGAGCTTTTAGAATCGTATACACCACTTGTTCAACCCGTCTCGATCGATGAAGGGTATCTAGATATCACAGACGACTGCAAGGGCATCAATCCGGTGTCGATTGCAGAGGAGATTCAAAGACGAATTTTTAAAGAAATCGGTATTCCATGCAGCATCGGCATTGCACCTAATAAATTCTTAGCAAAGATGGCTTCCGATATGAAAAAGCCGCTTGGTATCACTATATTACGTAAAAGACAGATCGACGAAATCCTTTGGCCACTTGATGTTGGAGAAATGCATGGAGTTGGTAAGAAAACGAAAGAAAAACTTAAAGAATTAAACATCACGACGATAGGTGAGCTCGCGAAAGCAAACCCAGTGCAACTCGAAATCAAGCTTGGGATCAATGGGAAAAGGTTGCACGAACGTGCAAATGGTATCGATGATCGCCCAGTAGACCCTGATGCGATCGACGATTTTAAAAGTGTAGGCAATTCTTCTACTTTTCCAGAAGACTTAGTGGATCGCCAACGGGTTTTTACTGCGCTCACGAACCTTTCTGACTCAGTCGCAAAACGGATGGAGCAGAAAGGCGTTTTAAGCTTCAATGTGCAGTTAACCATTCGCTATAGTGACAGGACAACGATCACGAGAAGCAGGAAATTACAAAATCCAATCTCGAAATCAGCAGACATCTTAGAGGCAGCGAAGTACCTTTTTTCAAAGAACTGGTCTGGTCAACCGATTCGATTGTTAGGAATTACGGGGCAACAGCTTGTAGACCGTGACGAAGCGACAGTACAGCTCGATCTATTTTCCTTTGAGGAAGACTCTAAGCGTGCTGACCTTTATGACACGATCGGTTCGATACGGAAGAAATTCGGTGAGAGTTCATTATTAAAGGGGAATCAACTGCAAAAAGATGGAAGTCACAAACTACGTGATGAAAAACGAAGAGGAACAAGTCTAGATCGAGATTTTCTTTGGAAATATAAGAATAAGAGATAATTATGAAGGAGTATACCTAATGTCGATTTCACAAAAGATGGAGCAAGTACAAAATGAGATAAAAAAAGTGCTTGTTGGGAAAGAAGAATTAGTTGAGCTAGTGATGATTTCGCTATTGAATAACGGTAATATCCTTCTAGAAGATGTGCCAGGTACAGGGAAAACGCTTTTGGCAAAATCGGTTGCAACGTTGCTCGGAGGCAGCTTTAGAAGAATTCAGTTTACTCCTGACGTTCTACCGAGTGATGTTACAGGCATCGAGTTTTTTAACCCTAAAGATCAAGAATTTGAAATGCGTCCAGGTCCAGTTATGACGAACGTGTTATTAGCAGATGAGATCAACCGTGCGACCCCTCGTACTCAATCAAGCTTACTTGAAGTGATGGAAGAAAAACAAGTTACGATAGAAGGAAGAACATTAAAACTTCCACAGCCTTTCATCGTGATCGCAACCCAAAACCAGCTTGAATCTCAAGGCACGTTTCCTTTGCCAGAAGCACAGCTCGATCGTTTTTTTATGCAGATGAAGAGCGGATACCCAACCTTTGATCAAGAGAAAAAAATGCTTACTATGATGAAGAACGGTATTCCAATCGACGACCTTTGTGCTGTTTTTACCACTGAAGAAATGATTGGATTGCAGCAACAGGTAAATGATGTGCATCTAGAAGATGTTTTAGAGAATTATTTATTATCAATTGTTCAAGCAACCCGCACGTCTGAAATGATTGAAGTAGGGATAAGTCCTAGGGCAACGATTGCATTTATGAAAGCCGCAAAAGGAAAAGCATTTATCCAAGGACGGCGTTTTGTTATCCCAGAAGATATTCAATTCGTGGCACCATTTGTGTTAAGTCACCGCCTCGTATTATCGCTAGAAAGTTCAATGAGGATGACAAAGATGCAGGCATTAGAAGCGGTCTTAAAAGAAGTAGATGTTCCAGTTGAAGTGAGTCACGGTGGAATGAATAGTTAATGGATCATAATCACGTGACGTTAGCTAATTCTCTGCAGATTACATCAGCTCTAAGTTGGATTGTTCTCTTCGCTGGTCTTTACATGCAAAATACGCCACTTCTATTATTATCTATTTCATTCATCTTGCTCCATACGTTCACTAAATGGTATTTAAAACTAACAGCGACTTCTGTAAATGTGAAGAACGAACAAACTACCATTAAACTTTTTCAGGAGGAGAAAGCGGAGTTAACCTTCCAAATAGCGAACACTGGAAAGCTCCCTATTTGGAATGGCAAACTTAGATTTTCTTTAGATTCCATCGTAGTAGCCGAATTAAAGACAAACGACGATTCTGCTACGTTCATTACTTATAGTATTCCACTTTCACTTCCTCCAGGAACAACCAAAACAGTTTCTATCCCCATCCATGCAAGACAGCGAGGAACGACAAAAGTGAGACGTGTAGAACTAGTTGTGGAAGATTTATTTGGTTTTGGTTTAACGAGGTGCAAGTTTAACGATTTTATTGCAAGCGAAATCCTCATTTTCCCGCAGTTAGGAGAAGTGAAAGGTGAAGAACAAATTTCTATAATGACAGTTGGTACGACACCAGCTGATTACTCATTATATGAAAATCTAGCAGCTCCTGCTGGAGCACGAGAGTATGTTAGTTCGGACTCTTTTAACCGCATCCATTGGAAAGCGTCAGCTAAGACGTCAGAATTGAAAACGAAGATTTTTGAGCGTTCGATCGAAATGAAATGGGTGTTTGTTTTAGATGTGTCAGTAAAACGGTATAATATCCCTGCGCAAGTGACCAAACACCTCGAAAAGTACATAAGTCAGCTAGCATATCTATGTGTGAAAGCAACAAAATTGGGTTACGCTTTTGAAATTCATATTAATTTAGATCCAGGAGGCTCATCTCCTTATATGATGCTCCATTCCGGAGAAGGAAGCGTCCACCTTAGTAAGGCATTGGAATTCCTTTCTCGAATCGATAGTGGCATGCCGATCATATCGCAAGTTCGGATGGTAGCCATGCTTAAGAGGAACTTATATAGTAAAGATTCAGTAATCATTAGAGTGGGTGAAAACGAATTAAGTAAAGCTGAGTCTTCTTTTTATAGAGAGCTTGATAAGAAAGGAAGCAGGTGTTTTGAAGTAGAAAGCTCAGAACATGGTGCATTTCTTAGAAAGCTAGCAAAGGGGCGAGTCCTTTGAGGAAACCATTCTCTACAGTGAGGTTGTTCCATTATTTATCACTAATCATGCTCGTTTATCTTTTGACCATGTTCGTTTATTTGTTTGACGTTTCGTATCCACCTTTCCTTCCATTCATTACGATGACTTTGATTGGAGGATTGTTTATCGTCATTTGGTCAACACAAACGAAAGTGTATGAATTGTCTGGAGTGAAGCTCATTCTAGTTGCGACGCTCCTTTTACTTGATGGATGGATAACTGGTATGCAGCTATGGAAAGCGCTTCTATTAACGAGTGGTGTGAGTTTCGCGATTTATTTAAGTTTAAAAGATGATGAGCGTACTATGAGCATTTTCTCAGTTTTATTATGCTTCATAGGCACGATGATCTACTTTATGATTGCTCCTGTTAGTGAGTTTAAGCATTTTGTTTTCATCATACCGTTTGTTCAACTTCTTTTCTTATTAGGAAATAGATTAAGTTATCAGTTGAGAAATGAAGGTGAGACGAGAAGGAGTTCGTTCGGGTCTTTTAATACGATAGCAGTCTTGTTTGTATTAGTCGCTATCGGTGCCGGAATTTCCATTACATTAAGACCCTTCATATTGTATGTTATCTCGACAGTTGTTGGTGCAATAAGTTATATCTTAGGCCTACCAATATACTGGCTGACATTATTGATTACGTTTAACTCTAGCGAAGAGGATTTAGCTTCTTTTCAAAAGGCAGCGAATGGAGAACCACTAAAAGATAATAAGATTGAACAGCTTAGTAAAACGTCATCTTTTGATTATGAGCCGTTTCTTTATGTGGTCATAGCAGTGATCATCGCTATTTTAATCATATGGATAGCTAGAAAAAAGATTGTTTTAACACATTTGACACCATCAATTAGTTCTACGTTTATAGAACGGTCCACTAATGAATTCAAAAGGAAACCTCGAATAAAAAGGAAACCTCCAGAAAATGAGGTTAGGAGATTAACGTATCAGTTAGAATTGAAAGCAATAAAATATGGATACCAAAGAGATAACAGTGAGACGTTGTTGGACTGGTTCAAACGATTACCTGGATATGCGAATGAACATAAGCAAATTGTTCAAGTGTATGAAAAAGTACGATATTCGAACAAGTCAGTCACAGAAGAAGAGGTACTTCACTATAAAGCTTACCTGAAGAACCTCATTCATGAGATGAAGCGGTCAAAGAAGAGGAAAGAAAACGAGGAGCATCAAGTCAAAAACGAGGTGTGACATTATCGGAACAGTCATCGTTCTCGTTCGATAATAGAGGTATCCCCAGATAAAGCCTGCAAGTAGAGCAGCGACTAGCAATAAAAACGTTCCTGCATAGATATGTGCACTCGCATACAGTACAGTAGCCAATAGAATTGAAGTTGTACCTTTAGCTTTCATTTTACCTTGTACAAACCCTCTCCAAAACAATTCTTCTCCTGGGATGATGATTAGAATAAGGTTAACATAATGCCATGTTTCTTTTGGTGATATCAGGTTATACAACGATTGTAAACTTGCGATCATATCAGGAAACAACATGAGCATCATTTGCTTCCCTATATAAAAGATTAGGTAGAGGAGGGCGCCACTTCCAACACCGATGAAAACGTGATTATACGTGACTTTTTTCCATGCTGCAGATCGATATGAATACACGATCAATAGGAATAAGGATAAAGTGAAAGCTTGCCAAAAGAACAAGTCAGAGAGCAGGAAGAAACTTGAGAAAAGCAGCAAATGAGCAATGATGATCGAGATAATAACCTTTCTATTTTTAAGCATGAGTGTACTCCTAGGTTTGTAGTATACTAACTAGTTTAAAGGATAAAACGTCGATTTGCGACTAAAGGTATTCGAAAGGAGAGAGTTAAGTGGAGCTTCTATTTCTTGGTACCGGTGCTGGCGTACCATCCACGAAACGAAACGTGAGCTCGTCTGCTTTGCGTCTTGAAAGTGGAGAGATATGGCTTTTCGACTGTGGTGAGGCTACACAGCATCAAATCTTGTCCTCAACAATCACGCTGAGTAAAATCACCAAGATTTTTATTACGCATTTACATGGCGATCACATTTTCGGCTTGCCTGGTTTACTTGGGAGTCGCTCCTTCCAGAGTGGAGAATCCGAACTAACGATCTATGGACCAGCAGGGCTGGAAGAATTTATACAAGCTTCCTTAAAAGTAAGTTGTACATACCTTCGTTACCCTCTTACCGTTATCGAGGTTGATGAGGATACAGACATTCAAATCGACGACTATACCATCGAAGTAGCTTTACTAGAGCACGGCGTAACTAGTTTCGGGTATAGAATTCAAGAAGCCAACAAACCTGGACGATTAGATGTTGGTAAACTTAAAAAGCTAGGGGTTCAGCCAGGGCCATCTTATCGGATATTAAAAGCAGGTGGTCAGATCGAACATGATGGAAAAACGATAACAGCAGAAGAGGTTACAGGGCCGTCTATAAATGGTCGTTGTATCGTAATCTGTGGAGATACTCGCTATAGTCAAAAAACCATTTCGTTAGCGCGCGGAGCAGATTTACTCGTACATGAAGCAACGTTCTCGAATGAGAAAGAAACACTTGCTTACGATTATTTTCATTCCACTACTGTAGAAGCAGCAAAAATTGCCCGGGATGCAGAAGTTAGTCAGCTCGCACTTACTCACATTAGTTCACGGTATCAAGAACAAGATCTCGATCGAATGGTAGAGGAAGCGAGAGAAATATTTCCGAACACTCAGATCGTGATGGACCATAGTTCGATAACCATCAAACAGCGTAACAAGTAAGTTGAAGAAGTTTACTCCTTTTAGTAAAAGACCCTAAGTAGCAGGTGTCATCACTGCTTCTTAGGGTCTTTTGTATATCTTTACTGAAATTAATTCCAACCACGTTCGTATTGCTTAGGTGGTTCAAGTTCGGCATTCAGTTCAACTGCAGCTGTTCTCGGCCAGTATGGATCACGTAGTAGCTCTCTAGCTAGAAACACGAGGTCTGCTCGTCCGTTTTGAATGATTTCTTCAGCTTGAAGCGGGTGAGTGATTAATCCGACTGCGCCAGTAGCGATCATAGCGCCATGACGAATACGTTCAGAATGGGTAACTTGGTAACCAGGATACGGATTTATCTTTGCAGGCACGATTCCACCAGTGCTACAGTCGACGAGATCCACGCCTTGCTTCTTCATTTCAGATGCAAAATAAATAAAGTCGTCAATTTTATTTCCTTCTTCGTTATACTCATCTGCAGAAATACGAACAAACAACGGGCCATCCCAAACTTCTTTAACTGAATCGATGATTTTCTTTAAGAACGTATAACGGTTTTCACGTGAACCGCCATATTCGTCATTTCGATTATTAGTAAGAGGTGATAAGAATTCACTGATTAAATAACCGTGAGCGCCGTGTAGCTCAATGACATCGAAGCCTGCTTCTTTCGCACGTCTAGCACTATCCCTGAAGGCTTCGATCGTTTCATTGATCTGCTGCTTGGTCATTTCTTCAGGGGTTTTCATGCCATCGTCGAATGGAATTGCCGATGGAGCAAGGATGGGGCCATCGACTCTCGCTTTTCGTCCGGCATGTGCAATCTGAATGCCTACCTTTGCTCCATGTTCCTGTGAGAGTTGAACGATTTTTTTTAGCCCTTCGATATGCTCATCGCTCCAGATCCCTAAGTCTTCAGGTGAAATACGCCCTTGCTTCGTAACTGCAGCGGCTTCAGTGAAGATGAGTCCTACTTTCCCCATTGCTCGTGACGTATAATGCGTATAATGGAAATCCGTAGCCTTCCCATCCTGTGCTTCACAGGAATACATACACATGGGGCTCATAACGATTCGGTTTGGAAATGTAACGTTTTTGATCGAATAAGGGGTAAATAGTGCTGCTGTCATTTCTTTTTCGCTCCTTTTCATTGCAATAGTTGAAGTATAGCACGGATCAACTAATAAATCTGAGATCTTACCTTTTAATATATTGCCAAAGCACCTTCCACCACTTGCGTCCTTCTTGAGGAATATGCTCGTTCTTCATGATTCTTAATGCAAGATCTGGAACGTCTGTGATAATGCCGTCCGCTTCCCATTCCAAGAACTGTTTAATGAGCCGTTCATCATTAATAGTGTAGGGTCTTACATTAATACCATGAGACTGTGATGCTTTCGTAAGTGATCGATTTACAGCACGGAATTGCGGGTGTATTGCCTTTGCTTTTATTTGTTTTGCGTAGTCCCACGGTTCTTCTAAGCTTGCTTTATAGATCGGAGCCGTTTCCACTTTCGACCATAACTTATGAACATCGACGAGCCGGTTGTGTGCAAAGCTTGATATGACGGTGTTTTTTTCTGAACGATGTTTCTTGATGAGCGGTACGCTTTTTTCTACGAGCTCCGTGTTCGTATCGCTATAATACTTTAGCTCGATGTTTAACCACAGGTCTGGGAACTCCTTCGCAAAAATCAGTACTTCTTCGAGTGAAGGGATTACTTCCCCTTTGAACGATGGTGAAAACCAGCTTCCGGCATCATGCTTTCTTAAGTCTGAAAAAGATGTTTCGGTAACGATGCTTCGACCGGAAGCTGTACGTTTCAACGTCCTGTCATGGATCACCACAGGCACGTGGTCACTAGAAAGCTGGACGTCAAGTTCAATCCCTCCGGCACCAAGCTCAACAGCTCGTTTAAATGCACTCATCGTATTCTCCGGACACTGTTTACTTGCGCCTCTGTGTGCAAAGATAATCGTCATGTTTTCCTCCATTCTTGCTGGTCTTTTCGAGAGCAGTATGTATAAAATATTATATACAGTTTAAATGTTTTAAAAAGTCTTTCGATTCTCATATAACCTACCAAAAACGGGTTTCATTTGCAAAACGATAGAGTGATGAAGGAGGGCATTCTCATGGGAAAATGGCAAACAAAAGAGACGCTACTTTACTTGTTAACAAGACTAGTTGATCACCAAAGCGTCACAGGATCTTATCCTGAAATAGCACTTGCCGAATACATCCATCTGCAGCTACAGGACCTACCTTACTTCAAGAAAAATCCCGAGCAGCTTGCTCTTCACCCAACAAGTGATGGCCGTTTTTTTGTTACTGGTCTCGTAAAGAATGGAACATCGAGGAAAACTGTTATCTTGATCAGCCACTTTGATGTTGTCGACGTTGAAGATTATGGACAGTGGAAGAACCTTGCGTTCAGCCCGTATGATTTAACTGAAGAATTTTATAAAAATAGCGATAAGCTGCCACTTGATGTCCAACAAGATCTCAATCATGGAGAATGGTTGTTTGGACGTGGAGTGATGGATATGAAATCTGGTTTAGCTTTGCAGATGAGCATGTTAGAAAAAGCTAGTCTTGGAGAATTTGATGGCAATATTCTACTCTTGACTGTACCAGACGAAGAAGCGAATTCCATTGGAATGATCGAAGCTGTTCCTATCCTTGTCGAACTTGCAGAACAATATGATTTGAAGTATACAGCCTGCTTAAACTCAGAGCCAGTGTTCACTAAATATCCGGGCGACCAGAATATGTATATTTACTCTGGATCGATTGGAAAATTGCTTCCGGGATTCTTCTGTTTTGGTCAAGAAACGCATGTAGGTGAACCATTTTCTGGATTGAATGCTAATTATATGGCTGCAGAGGTTACAAGGGAACTTGAGTTAAATCAGGACTTTTGTGAAATTGTAGAAGGAGAAGTGACGCCGCCTCCTACAAATTTGATGCAGAAAGATCTGAAGGAAGAGTATTCTGTTCAGATTCCGCACGTAGGTGTGACGCTTTTTAATGTGCTTGGAATGGAAAGCAGTATCCAGGAGATAACTGATAAATTATTTAAGTCTGCGGAAAAAGCAGCTAAGCGAATCGAGTCCCACTATTTAGATCGAGCTCGTTCCTTCTCAAATCTTCAGTCCTTTCAACCTGAACCATTCCACGTCCGCGTCCTCTCCTACCATCTATTGCTTAGTAGAGCAGTAGAACTTTTCGGAGAGCCTGAAATTAAAAGACGACAAGACTATATCATGGCGAATTATAAAGATCTAGGTGACCGAGATTTATCAACGAGAATGGTGTTTGACCTTGCTTCTCTATGCAAGGAGGATGGGCCGATGATCATCCTATTTTACAATCCGCCGTTCTATCCTGCGGTCTCTTCGCGTAATGATACAATTATCCAAGAAACGATTAAAGAGGTCATCTCGTATAGCGCAAGCAAGCACAAGGTTGTATTGAAGCATCAGAACTATTTCCCGGGACTATCTGACCTTAGTTTCGTTGGTCTTGAAAGGACAAAAGAAACAATTAAACCATTGAGTGATAACATGCCTTTGTTTGGACAATCATATAACCTTCCATTGGAAGCACTCGAGCAATTAAAAGTTCCTGTCATGAATCTAGGACCTAAAGGAAAAGATGCACACAAATGGACTGAAAGGTTAGAATTAACATACTCATTTGAAACACTATTAGATATGCTTCCATTCACGATTAAACAATTGTTGCGGTAATGTCGCACAACTGTCTTATTAACAAACGTATGGGTATACTTTAATGAAAAGGGAGTATCGTTTAAATAAGAGAGGTGTGAAGAGGGTGACGGAAACAACAATTTTCATTAAGGGAATGACCGGTCATCAGTGTAAGTCTTCTATTCGAAGTGCACTACTCGACTTAACCGGCGTGGTTGCTGTTGAAGTTTATCTTGATGAAGGGAAAGGCGTCGTAGCATATGATGAAAAGGAAGTAAGCGTAAATGAGCTCACTTCTACCATCAAAAGGAGAGGGTATGAAGTGATCTAAAGCTCAAAATCGATAGTATCGATCGACCAGCTGATGTTTGGCTGGTTTTTTTTGAGACGTCGTCTATCTAAGCTGGATGGCTTCGGTTTAGTTATAAAAGTGGAATACGTCTTAAAATAAACAGGTAATTCATGTAAACTGTAAGATGATGTTTCCAACCGACTTTCGTTTAGTGGTTGTTCAAAGGAGATACCGTTATGAATATCATATCAATTTTACTTGGAATTCTATTTGTTCTTAACTTAGTGTTAGCAGCCGTCGTTATTTTTCTTGAGCGTAAAGATGCTGGTGCAACGTGGGCCTGGTTGATGGTATTACTTTTTATCCCTCTCCTTGGCTTTATCATGTACTTGATTTTTGGACAAAACTTAAGTAGGCGAAGGCTCTTTGATTGGGAGAACATTAAAAAAGTAGGCATCGAAGACCTTATCAAAGAACAGGTCAGTGAGATTAAAGAAGGCATCTACCCTTTTCGCCACGAAGAAATTGCGAGGCACAAGGACATAATCTACATGCACCTTGTTAACGATGATGCTGTGCTTACGCAAGATAACGATATACAAGTGTTTACGGATGGTGAAGAGAAGTTTGAAGCTGTCTTACATGATATTGAGAATGCAAAAGATCATATCCATTTTCAGTATTATATTTTTCGGAAAGATAATCTTGGAAGAAAAATTGCTCAAAAGCTAGCCGAAAAAGCACGACAAGGCGTTAAAGTTAGGGTTCTTTACGATGAGATGGGCTCAAGGAGAACGAGGAAACGTTTTTTCCGAGAGCTAATCGAGGCCGGAGGAGAAGTCGAAGTGTTCTTCCCTTCACGCATACCATATGTAAACCCACGTTTGAATTATCGCAATCATAGAAAGCTTGTTATTATAGATGGCCGTATCGGCTATGTAGGTGGGTTTAACGTTGGTGATGAATACCTTGGTCTTAACAAGAAGTTTGGCTATTGGAGAGATACTCATCTTCGTATGGAAGGAAGTGCAACTCATGCTATGCAGACGAGATTCCTTCTCGATTGGAACCACGCAGCGCGTAATAAAGTAGGATACGAAGCAAATTACTTTCCGGTTTTACCGACGATCGGAGACGCTGGCGTGCAGATCGTAAGCTGTGGTCCAGACTCAGAATGGGAGCAGATCAAGAACGGCTATATCAAATTAATCTCCTCAGCCAAAAGAACGGTTTACATTCAGACGCCGTACTTCATTCCTGATGCAAGTTTGCTCGATGCGCTTCGGATTGCGGCTCTAAGTGGAGTTGATGTCAGACTCATGATACCGAATAAGCCTGATCATATGTTTGTTTACTGGGCAACGTATTCATATGTTGGTGAGCTCTTAAAAGCAGGAGCAAGAATCTACATTTACCAAAACGGCTTTATCCATGCAAAGACCATTTCGGTCGATGGTGAAATATCATCCGTAGGTACAGCGAATATCGACGTAAGAAGCTTTAAGCTGAATTTTGAAGTGAACGCCTTTATTTATAATGAAGATATCGCCAAGCAGTTAGAAAAAACGTTCTTAGAAGATATGAGTAAAAGCGATGAATTGACAGCGGAAGGATATTACGATCGTTCAACGTGGATCAGGTTTAAAGAATCTATATCAAGGCTGCTTTCTCCAATTCTATAGTAAGCCTTATGAGAGGTACCATTCATGGTGCCTCTTTTTTTACATAAAAATTTGTTCATGAAAAATTAAAATTATTCAAACTCTGTTGAACAACATGACAAGCTGATGTGTTAAAATGATTGGGAAGATAAGGAAAATATAGAAGGGAGAGGCACGAATTGATAAAGAAAAACATAAAAAAAACACATGTGCCTTTTCGGTTAAATATACTTTTCCTCTGTGTTTTTCTTTTGTTTTCTGCTCTTGTGTTGCGGTTGGGTGTTATTCAAATCGTACAGGGTGAAGATTTTGAGCGACTGACGGAACAAACAGAGAACGTGACGGCGAAATCATCTGCGCCAAGAGGGAAGATGTTTGATCGTTATGGTAGAGTCCTTGTAGATAATGAACCTACGTTTACCCTTACATATATTCGTACTCAGAATACCAAATCGAACGAAAGGTTAGAGGTAGCGAGAAAGCTAGCGAACTTTATTGAAGTAGAAACGGACAACGTTACGGAACGAGACCTGAAAGACTACTGGATTTTAACGCAGCCTGACAAAGCGAAGGCAAAGCTTTCTGACAAGGAATGGGGCGAGCTCGAACCGAAAGACGCCTACCAGCTGCAAATCGATCGTATCGATGAGAAAGATTTGAAGGAAATAACCGAAGATCCAGAAGAAATGAAGGTTGCTGCCATCAAACGTGAGATGGACTCAGGCTATGCCCTGTCTTCTCAATCCATAAAAAAGGGTCTCACTCGAGATGAAATCGCAGTTGTAAGTGAAAACTTGGATATTCTTCCGGGGGTAGACATCCAAGCGGACGCAGAGCGCATTTATCCTTACGGCAACACTCTTGAAACAATGTTCGGAAACCTTGGTCAGATCCCTCAAGAAAATATCGATACCTATAAAATGAGAGGTTACGATCATAACGATCTTGTAGGGGTCAGTTACCTTGAAAAAGAATATGAGGAATTATTAAAAGGTCAAAAAGCAAAGAAAAAATATATCACCGACAAATCTGGTAAACCGATTGGCGAACCTGTCGTTACACCTGGTAAGCGAGGAAACGATCTTGTACTAACGGTGGATATCGATTTGCAGAAGGAGCTTGAATCGATTCTTGCAAACGAGCTACGAGGGGCGAGAGCGAGTGGCAATCCTAGCGCTGATCGCGCTTATGCCATAGCGATGGACCCGATGACAGGCGACATCTTAGCATTTGGTGGAACGAAATACGACTCGAGTGAAAATGACTATATCGAGTATTCCTATGGAACGCTTTCAGAAGCGTATGAAATGGGGTCTGCTGTCAAAGGGGCGTCTGTTTTAACGGGGTATGAGACTGGAGTTATCGGGCATGGAACAGTACTATATGATACACCAATTCAAATCCCTAAGACCCCAACAAAAGCTTCTTACACGAACATGGCATACGTTAACGATTTAACCGCACTCGAACGTTCTTCTAACGTATACATGTTCCGCATTGCGATGATGATCGCAGGATACGACTATCAGCCAAATACGAGTGGAATTCCATGGAATCCCAGTGCTTATGACACGGTCAGGTACAACTTTAATCAGTTTGGGCTTGGAAAGAAAACAGGGATCGATATGCCGATAGAAACGTCTGGAATCAACGGTGGATACAATGTTCTTGGTAAACTTATGGACTTGATGATTGGACAGTTCGATACGTATACGCCTTTGCAAATGGCTCAATACATTTCCACTATTGCCAATGGTGGACAGCGAATTCAGCCTCATTTCCTTAAAGAAGTTCATGAGCCATCAAACGTGAGTGGACTTTCAAACATTGTTGTTGAGCAGTTCGATACGAATGTGTTAAACACTATACAGATGAGTAACGGTGATATCGATAGAGTCCGGAATGGCTTATGGCGTGTAACGAATGGGAACAGAGGAACGGCAAGAAATGAATTTAGTGGTACAAGTTATTCACATGCGGGGAAAACTGGGACTGCACAGGTGAAGGATGATCGCTATAATCTCTCATTTGTTGGTTTTGCGCCATACGATAATCCTGAGATTGCGATCTCTGTCATCGTTCCGAACATGGACGATGATGGAAATCATGTGAATACACGTATCGGAAGACAACTTTTTGACGCATATTTTGATTTGAAAGATAAGCCTAAGCCTTCAGCCCCTGAAAGCAATGCTGATGAAGAGGAAGAGTGAATGATAACAACCCCTCACCAACGTGGAGAGGGGTTGTTAGGTGCACGTATACAAGATCACATAAGCATTTACATTAAAGGTCACGTCCTATTTCACGGGCGTGATTTATGTTTGGTTCTTTTTAAATACAATTCGTTCAAAAACAGGAAAGTTTTTTTTCGCGTTGTTTTTTGGTTTAGTCTTGATTAGTATGAGAGATAACCTTGCAACAAGGAGTGATAGCATTTGGAGAATGTCATAAAACTAGCATACATCGCTGATAAAATCGCTCAAAACCTCTCGTATCCGTTACAGCGCAAGGACGGAGTGAACGAATATGACGAAATCGTTCGTGAGCTTTTGCTAGATTACTATAAAGGAGGGAAAGAAAAAAACGATCGGAACGTTTTTGAACAACTTCCTACGAATCCTTTAAATATGGTGAGTTGGCTACAAGAAGACTTAAAAAACTTTCCTGAAAAACTAATTAGCAGAGAGACAATTGAGAAAATAAAAAGTTTGGAAGGTCAACCGTTCTTAAACAAAGACTCTACATTTAATTACGTCTATTATGACCTGATTGCCGAATACGCTGACAAAGGACGACTAGATACAGTCGCCCTAGACACAAAGCCAATGGAAGAGTTGCTGCACATTATTAGGAACGATCAGTATCCATTTGGACGCGAAGATGTACAAAAGGATTACGGAGTGCTTCGCACATTTCTTTCGAAAACGAAAAATGCCGCTATAACCGAAGAGGCATATGAAAAAGAACGGTTTACCAGTTACCTGAAAGATGAATTCGATCGGACATTTAAATCATTTTACGAGGACATCCCAGAAGGGGATTATAAGCATTGTTCATACTGCGGTTGGACCTTGATGAACGGAAGCTATTCTTGTCTACATAGACGGTGTTACAACAAGAACGCAGCTAGCGTTCAAAAAAACATATCAACTGAAAAAACAAAACGAATGAAGCGCGGTGTCGTGATATATGTGCTCATACCTGGTCTATTTGAAATGAAAATGAATCAAAAAATTAAAAAAGAAATTGGCGATACTGCTAAGCTCACGCTATTCCCAAACCTTGAGGAAGAAGGTGATCTTAAATTCGAACAGAATGGTGAAACGGTTTACATTGACTACAAAGACCATAAGTACACCGAGCGGTTATTGCGTTCAGCCGAGGACTTTGCCGAACGGAACCCTTACAAACAGAGAATGTTCGTGTACCCCAAATCCAATAGGTTAAGAGGGGAACAGGGGATACGCTTATTAAACGAGCGATTCAGCCAGCAAGGTAAATCGATTGAAGTCTTGTCAGATCAAGAGCTGATGAAGAGGGTACGACTCCGTTACGGAATGGAGGTGCTCGTATGAATCAAGAAGAATACATTGGTTACTTTATAAAATCTGCGAAGAACCATATGGAAAACGATGGGTGGGAAAATGAAACGCTCTTAGAGATTTTTAGGTTTGAACATTTGGTCTACCAAAGCGTAAATTTGTTGATGAAAGAAACGATCGATTTGGATGATATAAGAGCGATTTTATTTAACGATGATCACCTCATCGAGATCCCTAGTTATATCACATTTGAGGAACTGAGTAAGTTTAGAAGGTATTATGAAAAGTACTTTCACCAGTCTTCTCTTCGTAAGAGAGCAACAGACTATTATCGATTGAAGAGTGAAGCAGAAGCAGGTGTGAGACCTCAAAGTGAATATCCTTTCTTAATTAGAATGGAAAATGACTTTCGTGGTTTCAGGGTAAAGCAATCTATCCACTCAGAATTTGAGCAAGAAAGAGTAGAGTTGTTCGATTCTTTTTATACCCAATCTGAGCTCTATGAGCGAACGAGTAAGGACTTGGTATTCCCAGAATACGATGAAGACGTAAAACTGACATACAAAACAAGCAAAAATAAAGACATCGATTTGCACTTGGGTTCTAACAGAGGTCTAGCATTTACAACTACAGGACAACAGTTAGATGATGCAATTGCTGAAAAACAATTCCCGCTAAAGCCGGAAACAAAAACAGAAATTGAACCGATCGATGTAACGTCTGAGGAATTTAGGAGACTGTTAGAAGAAGCGGCTGAAATGATAGACGAGATTGTTCAAAACAAGGAGTTGCCGCCACATTTAGCCAGAGCTTTTAAGGAAGAACAAAGAAATTTAAACCTCATTCCAACAGATGAACTTGGAAAATTTTTAGACTTCAAGAAATCGTTCAGTATCCAGTCGTTTATGGGAAAAGGAAAATCGACCATAATGATGCTATTTTTACAATGGCTCGTGCGAAAGGAAAATAAGAAATGTTCAATTTTGACCCGGAATACAGGGGAAACGTTTGAGATCATTTTGAAGTTACGTGCGATGGGCATCAATGCTGTGCCTATAATCGGAAGAACAAACGAAAAAGAGCATTTTCGAAAGTTTTTAGAGAATCTTCAAAGAAGCAATGATTTCTATATCTATGAGGATTTTCGAACAATCGTCTTGGATTTATTGAGGTATACAGGTGGTCACTGTATTGCTCTCAGTGTTGCTGAACCAGATTCTCTAAGCATTAAAGAGCGGAAGCCTTGCATCCAAATGATGAGGACGCAAACTGACAAAAGAGTGTCTTGCCCGTTGGCATTAAAGTGTTCTGTTCATAATCGAGATTTTGATTTAGTGGACGCTGATGTGTGGGTTGGTACATCAAATGCAGCTACTTTGTCCGACCCGATTCCATTTGTAGATCCTTATGGAAGAACTTATCTCGAATTGATGGCAGTATTTCACGATGTAATATTCGCAGATGAATCGGATGCGATGTTGAATACATACGAAGAAATGCTGATCAGCGAAAGTGAGCTCGCCGAGGACTCGCTGGATTTATTCGAGAAAGTGGAATCTGGATACTTCAAACTCAAACAGAGAGAAGATTACCCTGCAGTGATGTACAAGGAAAAAGACATCGCCACTCTACGGAAGGGTGCTGAGAATGGCAGGAAAGCAGTAGAGCTGTTATTTCAACTGTTTCATATGAATACTGATTGGATCGAAAAGTATGATGCCCAAAGTATCCACTCTTTCACGTTCTTACGAAATGTGTATAAGAATGCGATGTTCAAAGAAATGAAAATCGTAGAGATTGAGGTAGTCGCAAAATATTTCAGGGATAGGATCGATAATGGTATTCAGCGCTCGAAAACAAAAGTGTTCCAGGATATTTTTAAGATTTTCGATGGTCTAGCCGAAGATGAAGCAGAAGAAAGAGACAAGCATCTTGTGCTAGATGACATCGTAAAAACGTTATTTGATGAATATTTAAGTGACCTGGCTAACGAAAAACAATTTACTTATGACGATATGATCACTGGTTTTGATTCAAATCGCCCCAACACACAGAGGAACACCAAATACGATTTTGCAGCATACTTCTTGTTTAAGATTTTGGAGCACTCGTACTACGAAGTCGTTTGGAAGCTTGAAGCGCTTGAGACTGAACATAAGGTGTATTTCGAAGACATTAAAAACAATCCTAGAAATCGTTTAAGGAAAGCTTACTCACCTTTCATATCACGTTCTTTGTTAATGAGTGACGTTCAATTTATTTATAGGAAGCCGAACGATTGGCGAAAGAAAAATGGCAATCTAACCGTTTTGGAAAGTGAGTCGATCGGCAGAGAACTGTTCAGTATGTTAAGTGATATCCCATTCTCATATGGAGTTCGTAATGCTGCTGTAGTGTATATGTCAGCAACGTCATATGCGCCCGGATCTCCACATTTTGGACTCGATGTTCCCAAACAATTCATTCTGGAAAACAAACGTGTCAAAAAAGCAAAGATAACACAAGAGAAGTTAAAACTAACAGGCCAACCGTTTGTTTCTGGGGAAAAAGATAGAATAGACGCACTCAAACGTCAACTCTATGAAATGAGAAGACACCTAGAAGAAGAACTACACCGCTTAGCTCCTGAAAAACGAAAAGTGATGTTAATTGTGAACTCATATGATCAAGCTTTTGAATCAGCAAAAACGTTGAAAACCCTTAATCAAAATATAAAAGTGAAGGCTCTGGCAAAAGTTGAATCTGATAATGACATCGATAGTGAGATGGAGATATCTTCTTTAAATTTGCATAAGCTGACCCCCGATACAGTGGATGTCTTTATCGTTCCACTCGAATCCATCAATAGAGGATACAACATCTTAAAGTCCGATGGAAAAGGCGGGAAAGAATCCTTGTTCAAGACCGTCTACTTTTTAATCAGACCATTAATGTTTTTGGAGTACGCAGAGATCGTAAAGATAATGAACGCTTCAAAGCCTGACCTCATCGACCAAGTTTTAAGAGGTGGTTTCACTGATGGTATGGCGCTTCGAAATTTGCAACTGTATTCAAAGAATTATATGAAAGAACTTATCGACTCAACGGATACGTGGACTTCAATAGCCAAACGTAATCCCCCTCTTGCTGAGGTTATCGCTTGGTATGTATTTATTAACCTCTTTCAAATGGTGGGCCGTGCGTTAAGAGGAAGCGAACCTTCTTGCAAAATCGTATATGTGGATTCGAAGTTTTATTCGAATCATGGTAAAACGACTGGTCAAGGGTTCGAGAAGTATTCAATGCTTGCATATATCGAATCGAACTTGAGCAAAGCGAAAGAAAAAGGTGGTCTTGTATTCGAAGAGCTGTATGAACCTTTTTATTCTTCCTTAAAAGAAATGGAAAACGACGACATCAAGATGCCAATACTCTAATAGAAAGCTGGGTAAGATGAAATGAAAAAGAACAGCCAGGTTATCCCTCATCGAGTGAAAGTAACGCCGGAATTCTATAAAGAAAAAATGATTACGACAGTTTATCTCGGACCTTCACTTGTAAGTCTGATAGAGCGATTTACAAAGGAAGATTACAACCTTCGATTTGAGATTAAATCGATTGATCATCGACTCCTAATGGTGTTCGAAGATTATTTGTTTAGTAATTTTAGAAAGGAGTCCTTGAGGGGTGAACAACCCATTCTCTTCTTCAAAGGTGAGATTAATAACTTCCACTCTGTCTTGCACACCATATACTCTCACATTATCCGTACAAAACTGGACGAAGCGTTTAGAGAGCAATTGGAAAGTGTCCATTCGGAAGAGGAATTAACTCAAATCCTCTGGATGGAAACTAATTCGCTTGAAGAATTGGTCAACCAAGGAGAACGCTTGGCTAAGCCTCTGTTAGAATCCACACTATTAAAAACGTTTGTCCAGCTAAAATACAAAAACGAGTGGACAAATATGCCGTTCGATAAAAGAAGGTTGGCTGCAGTTGATGGGTTTGAAGGTATTGAGTATGAAGAAATGTGGAACTTTCTCAATGAATTAACGTTCTCATACACGATTAACCAAGGAAAGGTAGAAGCGATTAGCCAGCACTATGAAAATGAGAAGCGAAAGAAGGATAAAAACCCAATTGCTAATGTTATGACGGCCAGTGCGAGTCAAGTTGAGGGCGAATGGTGCATCGACCTTAGTCCGCAGCTGAGGACATTTAAAACACAGGTGTATACGTCAAAAGGGAAAATTCCGAATAAAATTCAGAATCGTAGCCTTTTTATCAAATGGAAAAAGGATCATTGTAACTATTCAGTTGTTACACTAAAGGAAGAAAACAATGCTTACATCCCGAAACACGCGAGCACTGGGAACATCATTCAGTTAAAAAACAAAGACTTGTTAAAAAATTGGTCAAAAGCACCCAGAGATTATTTCGATGGTGAACCAGAGTTGAAATTGGTTCTACAAAAAGAAGAGCGATCATTTGCGAATGTTAAACCAGGTCTTAGTCTTCCTGATCGGTATATGATGGTTCAACTAGTTGCAGATTCTGTAACTGGTCTGGATTATATTCTTCATGAAATTAGTGAATGGACTGTTAAGAAAAAGACCACGTACAAAACGGATCAATGGCCACTATCTACTAAAGAGGAAGCCAAAACCCTCCGAATTGGTGTAATCAGTACAGAAGAGACCTTAAAGAACCATTTCTTCGACTGGATAGGCGCTGGAGAACGCCCAATTTACTATATAAATAGTAAAGGTGAAAAGAAAGAAAGAAAACCATTGTTCCCAAAAGGAGAAGGTACTAGAGTAGAACCAATCGGAGATAATGCGTTTGAATTTTTTAATGCTCAGGACCAAAAAACATTGAGATTAGAATTCGAATACGATGACCAGGCTCTCCATCTTACGGAAGAGATCGACGATAGGATGAAACGAATTGATGAAATCAACACATATCTATCAAACAAGGATTGGGAAGCTGCAATTTTACAAATTGGCGACCTGAGGGACAAAGGGGATAAGGATCCTAAGGTGTTACTTCGTGAAATTTTTTATGCAAATAACGTGGCAACACAATTTTTCCACCCCGAAGGGAAGCATTCGGAAAAGATTGATATAGAACCTTTAGAGAGTCGCGCCCCAAGCATCCTAAGAGATGTATTTACACGTATGGGGATGGTAAACAACATCTATTTTAATTTACTACCTGAAATGGAAAAGGATCGCTCCGTTTATGTCAGCATTGAACGAGCTGTAAAAGTAAAGAACGAAGAACAAAAATATTATATTTTCGTAAGTCAATTTAAGGAGGGCGAATTTAAATATTCATCTTCAGGATTTGAAGGGTTCTTTTCGATACGCGAGTTGTTTAAACAAGAAAAAAGAATGACTCCGTTTACCATCAACCAAACAAGAATGTTTATACAATACCTCCACAATCAGATCGAAGAAGGTCATTATCTGACATTGCCTAGAGATTATAAATGGCTAACTGAATTAGAAGGTGAAAAAGTAGTTTACTACCGGTCATCTAAAGAGTCTGGGTTCACTTATGTTCAAGACGGAAATCCTTCTAAAGGGTTGGTAGCATACCAACATAAGAATAAACTCTTTTATCAATACCCGTCACCCAACACAGTGCAAAATACCGTCAAAGAAGCTTCAAAAAGAAAGATAAACCAACTATTTTCTAATCGAATACCGATTAGTTACAAGTTTAACGGCGAGCCTAATAAAGAGTACGGTGACTATCTCTATCGATTAGCTTTTGCGATTCCGACTTATAACAGGAATGACGAAGCTACTACGTATCCGTTGCCGATCCACACCCATAAATACTTGCGAGAGTTGGTGAAAAATTAGCAAGATAACTGGGTAATATGCAAGAGCAACTCGACTGAATAACTGGAAGGTAATTATAGACAAATTAATTATTGATAAGTTACTAACTCGTAAGAATACATTAAAGAAATCTCATTTTTTAAAATGTTCAGTTAGTTTATATAATTTTATCGGATCTATAACTATAATTAAACACTAAAAGCAAAAAGCTTGGAACGGCACTCTGCCTCCAAGCTCTATTTACTGTGATTTAGCGTCTGAATTCAATTGTGAGTTCCTATTTGATTTCATATTTTGCACCTTTGAAGTAAACCAGTTACAACGTGGTGAGTGTTTGTTTATTATATAAGTCCTAATGCATCAAGCATAACGGCGAGGATTAAGAGTGGCGCACCGAAGCGGATAAGATAATACCACGTTTCGAACAGTCCTTTTTTAAGTCCTCCTCCACGTTTAAGCTCCTCATATAAATCCGTCTTTTTCATTTTTAGCGGGACGAAAATTGCAATCAATAGTGAGCCGAGAGGGAGTAAGATGTTGCTGACTGTATAATCAGCAAGGTCAAAAATGGTTTTTTCGAATAGCGTTACATCTCCTAGAACACCGTATGAGAGGGCGGAAGGAACTCCTACAACAAAAATCGCAAGACCGATGATCCACGCCCATTTTTTACGCTTTACTAAATCTCCTTTTGAAATAACTGATACGATAATTTCAAGCATTGAAAATGCAGAAGTGAGTGCTGCAAATAAGAAAAGTACTAAAAACGCAATGAAAAACAGCATGCCGAACGGAAGTTGACTGAAAACTGTTGGTAATACATTGAACAACAGTACAGGTCCAGCACCTGGTTCAAGTCCGAAAGAAAAGACTGCTGGGAAAATCGCTAGCCCGGCTAGTAGTACGATAAGAATATTCAAAGACACGATCGATATCGCTGAACGTGGTAAACTTTGAGTTTTTGGTAAATAAGAACTGTACGTCACCATAACTGAGACGCCGACGCTCAGTGTAAAGAACGATTGTCCCATTGCTTCTAATATTGTTTGAGACGTTACTTTCGTGAAGTCAGGCTGTAGTAGAAACTGTATGCCTTCCATTGCTCCATCGAGTGTGACAGCTCTTAATACTAAAATAATAAAAAGAATGAAAAGTGCTGGCATCATGATTTTGCTTGCCTTTTCAATCCCTTTCTCGACTCCTCTTGAAACGACGAATATTGTCATCAAAATAAAGAGGAGCTGGACACCCACACTGATAAGTGGATTAGCGATCGTCGATCCAAAAACCTGCATGTATTCATCTGAGGACAGTCCATACATTTGTCCGGTTATTGCTTTATAGAGATATACGATGATCCACCCGCCAACAACGCTATAGAAAGAAAGCAAAATAAACGAAGTTACCATACCTAAAATTCCGACGCGATACCATTTCGACTGAGGGGCGATCGTCTTGTAGGAATCTACCGCATTGCTTTGAGCGGTTCGACCAATCGAGAACTCAGCGAGAAGAAGAGGTAGTCCTAGTATTAAAGTAAATAAAATAAAGATGAGGAAAAATGCGCCTCCTCCGTTTTGTCCAGCTGTATAAGGGAATTTCCAAATTGCGCCGAGGCCGATAGCAGATCCTGCAGCAGCTAAAATAAAGCCCAGTCTTGATGACCATTGTTCTTTCTGACTCATACTTTTCTCCTTTCATTCATGGGTGAAGACTCGTTGCAATAAAAAATCGCCCCTACGGAATCCGTAGGGACGATTGAATATCGCGGTACCACCCTGGTTGTGAGAATAATCTCACCACTTAGTATGTTTAACGATCTTCACCGTCTCTTGCCGAAGCAAAAGAAGCTCCAGAAATGAAATTCACCGTTCCTTTATGCACCGATTCGCAGCGACCATCGGCTCTCTTTTCCAGGGAAAGGGAGGCTACTAAGTTTCCTTCAAAGCAATTTCATGTGTAGTTGGTTATACAATTTTTATCATGAACAAGATGGAGTGTCAATCATGTTTTTTCTTAAATCTCTTTTATTGCGCTTAATCTTGTTTATCCTCATTGTGATCTTCTTCCTCGAAATGAGCGTCCACAGGTCCTTTTTGCTTCCGGTCTTTCTTTTTTCTTCTTAGCGTTTGTAATATTTTTTTGTAATTTAATGAATACACTTTTGGCTCATAATGCTCAGAAGCTCTAATATCTTGTGAAGATGCTCTCATAAATGACCAGCCGAGCATAATCATGATAAAGAGTAGTGGAAACCCTCCAACGATACTTGCGGTTTGAAGTGTACCTAATCCACCTATGAACATCAACGTGAGTGGCATTAAACATAATGCGAATGCCCAGAATAGTCTGTTCCAACGTATCGGCTCATCTTCCACTTCTTTTTGTACCACCGAAGCGAGAATATATGAACTCGAATCAAATGTTGTCGCAAGAAAGATAATCGCTAGCACTGTAAATACAAAGATCATCAGCCACGGTAATGGGAGCTGTCCAATCGTCTCAAGGATTGCTCTTGGTGCACCTTGATCGTTCAATACGCTGATTACATCGAATTTACCTGTAAGTTGCATGTGAAGCCCGTAGTTTCCAAGGATACCGAAGAACAACAAGCTTCCGAAAGTTCCGTATGAAATCGTACCAAGAATCATCTGTTTAATTGAACGTCCTCTAGAGATCTTTGCTACGAAAAGCCCAACAAACGGAGCGTAAACGAGCCACCATGCCCAGTAAAATACTGTCCAACTTTCAGGGAAACCTGTCTTTTCATATGGACCGAGAGTATTATATGGCTCTGTCCACGTGCTCATATGAAAGAAGTTGTCCATCAAGAGACCGATACTATTCGTTGTTGTCTCAACAAGGAATCGAGTTGGTCCGAAGATCAATACGAATAAAAGTAGGAATATGGCCAAAACAAGGTTCAAGTCAGAAAGAACTTTTATTCCTTTTCTTAGGCCAGAATAAGCGCTTACCGCAAATATTAATGTTACTAGAACGAGAATCATTGTTTTTAAAACCATATTTACAGGCAGCCCTGTCAACATGTTGATCCCTTCAGCAATCATTGGAGTCCCGAGAGCAAGAGTAGTTCCTGCACCACCTAGTAATCCAAACATGAATAATACATCGATGATCGTACCTAAAGGTCCATCAGCAAGATTTCCGATTAAAGGTCTCGTCGCCTCGCTTATTTTAAGGACAGGCTTTTTTCTAACGTAATAGAAATACGCGATGGGTAGAGCTGGTAATGTATAGATCGCCCAAGCGATCGGTCCCCAGTGAAAGATACCGTATGTACTTGCCCACAGTATGGCATCTTTCGTACCTGGTTCGAGCCCAAAAGGTGGACCTTGAAAGTAATAAGCCCATTCAATCGTAGCCCAGTAAAGAATACTAGATCCTATACCTGCACAAAAAAGCATCCCCGCCCATGAAAAATTATTAAATTCTGGGCGTTCATCTTCGTCTCCGAGTCGTACTCGGCCATTCTCACTAAATGCCACATATATCAAGAATAAAAATATTCCGAGTCCAACAAGTAGATAGAGGACACCAAACCTTGTCGTCATAAAGGTATTTGCTTTATCAACGACCACTTTACCAGCTTCAGGAAAAAGAACGAGTGGAACAGTTACTAGTAGCAACAAGAATAGTGCTCCGAAAAACGTAGGCCAATCAATTAACCGTTTGTTCATCAACTTTAACTCCTTTACGAGAACTTGTGCCGTTTTAGTTTTAGTTAACTTGTGCATTTTATTCGCAAGTGAGTGGGAGACGGGTGAATCGTAAAGAAATTTGTTAAGATGGAGATGAAATCGTTAGCTTAAAGTGAGGGAGTTTAGTGGAGAGGTTTACTGAGAAAGCAGTTCACATTATAAAAGCAATTCCTCGAGGGCGTGTGATGACATACGGACAAATCGCCAGAATAGCGGGGAGTCCAAGAGGTGCTAGACAAGTCGTTCGAATCCTGCATTCTATGAGTAAGAAACATGGGTTACCATGGCATCGAGTAATCAATGCAAAAGGGGAAATCGGTTTACGTGAAGAAGAAGGCGTGTTTATTCAACGAGTAGCTTTAGAAGGTGAAGGCGTAACGTTTTCGGAGAATAATAAGGTGAGCTTGAATAAATACCAGTATCACCCAGATGAAGAAGCGCATGGAAAATGACTCCCTACCAAGGGAGTCATTTCTTTATTCGCTATCTACTGTTTTCGATACAAGAGATCAATCGGTCTTCAATGTCTAGACCGATGCCTTTAAGTCGATCATCTTCAGTTAGATCTAGCAAGGTGGTTGGCTTCGGCATGCCGATCTTTGTTAAGCCATTATCTTCATAAACGACGATTTTACATGGAAGAAAATACCCGACGATTTTGTTTTCTTTCAGAACACGATCAGCTTCCTTTGGGTTACATACCTCCAATACGCGAAAAGGTGTATTGAATTCCATCCCTTTTTCCTGAAGCTTTGAAGTTAAATCAAAGTCCCAAAGCACTCCGAAACTTTCTTCTTGTAATGAAGCACTTAAATCCTCCACTGCTTTATCAATCGTCTTCGTCGTGTCAATTGTGTAATGAAAACTCACGATGAAATCTCCCTTCTTGTACGTTTTGCATCTACTCGTTCTATACCCTGTAACGTATAGATTAAACGGACAATGTAAAAAGAGATGGCACGACTACTCAATTGAACCTATTTTGACATCTTAAACGCAGCGTTAAGCTGTCCGCGAATCATCTCATCTCTAATCTTACCTTTATCTTTTTGCTTATCTTTTTTGTACATTTTCTTTATTTCGAACGTTTGCATGCCATCTTCAATTTGGTTTGCAATGTCCATGAGTTTTTCTACATCGTTAAATGAAAATTTTCTCGTGCCTCCGCCTGATCGTTCAGGAAGAATTAATCCTCTTTCTTCGTAATACCGGATTTTGCGGAGTGATAAACCTGTTAATTCACTGACTGATCCGATCGGAAGAACTTTTTTCTCTTTATAAGACATTATGATTCACTCCCACGCTCTCATTCATATTGTTGTAATGGTTTCATATACTATAAAATTCATCTATCAAACTAATAATCTTCTATTTAGTATAGCATATACGCCAACAATTCGTTAGAAGGGTGTTAGAATATCTAACACAGTGTATGAGTGAGTTTGAAAGAGTGTGTCAGAAAAGGTGTCATGTCCCTTGAGAAACCGTCACAAAGGTGGGAGAATAAGAAGGTGCAAACGGTTGTACGGATTTTACTAGGAGGTGGCTAATTGAAGTCTCAACATACCTTTCTATTAACTGAAAAGATAACTACAGCCTTTTTGATGCATGTGGTAAAGACTGCGAACCTTTTTTCAAGCTACATCGTTGTTGAAATCTCTAATACCACTTTAAATGTAAAGAGCTTATTGAGCATGAGTGCTTTGAATGGATACAGGGGATCATTAGTTGTTATCGCTGTCGGTACAGATAGTAAAGAGGCATTAGAGACGTTAAGTAATTATTTCTTAGAACTTCAAAAAAGAACGATTTAACATTGCAGTCTTGCTTACACTCTTTTTTCTTTAATGAGTGAGTGACCCAGTTCTTCTGAACGCTTTCTAGCACCTGTGATGCTTTCCAGTACGGCTTCGTCGAACTTATAGTTTCTTAAAATCGACAGACCGGCGTGAGTAGTTCCTCCAGGACTGGTTACTTTCTCCCTAAGAAGGGAAGGAGATTGCTTCGTTTGGCTCAACATCATTGCAGCGCCTGTCATCGTTTGGATAATTAAGTCACGAGCCGTTTCTTTATCTAATCCATTCAGGTTTGCTGCTCGCTCCATACATTCGACCATATAGTAAAAATATGCAGGGCCGCTTCCGGATAAACCTGTCACCGTGTCTAGTTGATCTTCTGACACATGAACGATGGTGCCGATTGTTTCGAATAGACTAGCAGCAAAATTCTCCTGTTCAGTGTTGCTATACCTTCCAGAAGAAATAGCTGTAGCAGATAGGCCGATTGCTGCAGATGTATTTGGCATCGCTCTGATTACTGGTATGTTCGGTCCAATGCACGCTTCAATAAAGGTTGTTGTAACCCCAGCTATAACAGATATGATAAGGTGATTTTCCGTAACATAAGGCTTTAAGCTCATAAGTGCATTCTCGGCATCTTTTGGTTTCATAGCCAGAATGATAACGTCCGACTTTGTTGCGATTTTTTCATAGTCCTGCGTCGTCTCAACGTTATATTTGACTTGTAAATCTTCAAGTCTTTTGATATCGATGCGGTTTAGCAGAATGATTTGCTCTGAAGAAATAAATGTTTTTGCAATCATACCTTCGATCATCGATTCAGCCATTGATCCGGCTCCGAGAAAACCTATGTGCAGCGAGTTCATGATACCCTTTCCTCTCCTTTCAATCTAAAACGCCCACTCATCCTATAATTAAAGGACGAATGGGCGTAATCCGTGGTACCACCTTCATTTGATATCTAAGATATCCTCAAAATCCCTATAACGTAGGGGACGGCCGTGTTTCCACAGCTAGCTCATGGGTAGGTTCAAAGTTTGCAGGTAGTAAGGAATCTTTCAGCCTCTGAATTCCTCTCTCTGAACGATGCTTTTACTTCTACTATTCCCGTTCGTAGCTAAAGGTCGTTTAGTTTTACATAGTATGCTACGAATTAAAAAAATTGTCAATGAGTTTTTATAATTTTCTGACTTAACTATACTGATATAATGACAAAAGGTAGGATGAAGAGTAGAATGGAGTTAGGAAATCAAGGATAGGCGGTGGAGTGATGAACGCGACGATGGCAGATGAAATACTCTCCTTCACAGTACCGACGCCATTTTTAGTTGGTCCTGTGAATTGCTTTTTAATTAAGGGTGATGCGGTAACACTGGTTGATACAGGTCCTAGAACATCACGAGCGAAAGAAGTCCTTGTATCACAGTTGAAGGACCATGGGTTTTCTTTGGAAGACGTTGATCAAGTAATCTTAACGCATCATCATCCTGATCATATCGGGTTAGCGGGATTGATGAGAGAGATGGGTAAGAAAGTGCTTGGTCACTGGAAAAATGATCGTTGGCTTGAAATGAAAGATAGCTTTTTACAAGAGCACGAGATGTTTATGAGAGGCATCTATCAAAGTGCGGGAGTCCATGAGCGTTTTTTACATCATGTCCATGATTTAAAAGAATATCTCTCCTTTACAGATCGGGCCACGTGTGATGTCCATCTTACTGAAGGTGATGAGGTTCCTGGCTGTAAGGGGTGGAAGGTAATCGAAACTCCTGGTCATGCACAAAGCCATATTTCTCTTCTCCATGAACAGACTGGAACGATGATAGCAGGGGATCACCTCATAAAGAATATCTCATCGAATCCTATACTAGAGCCACCGTACAACGGACAGCAGAATCGTCCGAAGCCGCTGCTACAACAGCGCGAGTCCTATTACAAAACACTTGAATTAGCACCGTCTTTTGTTTATACAGGTCACGGTGACCCGATTGAAAACGTCGAGGTGTTAATCAAGGATCGTCTGCGACAGCAGGAAGAACGAGCCAAGAAAGTTGGAGTGTTATTAAAACAAGAGCCGCTAACCGCTTTTCAAGTTTGTCAAAAGCTGTTTCCAGGTATTTATAAGAAGCAGATTGGGCTTACTCTTTCTGAGACGATCGGTCAGTTAGATTACTTACAATCTGAAGGGATGATAACTCAGTTTAGAAGTGGAGAAGTCGATCTCTATAGACATCAATAATCGTTAGGAGAGAGTCATGAAGAATATTAAGAACAAAGTTATACTTATAACCGGGGCTTCAAGTGGAATAGGCCGCCAGTTAGCTCTCGATTTAGCTAAAGAAGGCGCAAGACTTATCCTCGTCGCGCGAACCGAGGAAACGTTGCTTAGGTTGAAAGAGCAAATTGAATCGGAAGGTGGCTATCCTCCTGCCGTATGGCCGATGGATGTTGGAGATGGAGAGAGAGTTGATCAACTCCTTCCTCGGTTATTAAAAGAAATGCCTCCGATCGACATACTCATCAATAATGCTGGCTTCGGTAAGTTTGACAATTTTGTCGATGCGGATATGAAAGAAATCGAGACGATGTTCGATGTGAACGTCATAGGATTGATGAGATTTTGCGCGAATGTTTTACCAGGCATGGTAGAAGCGAAAAAAGGCCTAGTGATCAATGTTGCTTCACAAGCTGGAAAAATCGCGACACCTAAGTCAGCTGCTTACTCCGCTACAAAGCATGCGGTCCTTGGGTTTTCAAATAGCTTAAGGTTAGAGATGAAGCCCTATGGTATCAACGTAATGACCGTCAATCCTGGGCCGATCAAGACCAATTTCTTTGAAGTGGCTGACAGCAGTGGCAATTATACAAAGAACGTAGAAAAAATGATGCTGACTCCTGAGAAGGTTTCGGGTGAGATCTTATCAGCTATTGAAAAAGGTAAGCGAGAAGTGAACCTTCCGGGCTGGATGAATGCCGGAGCGAAGATTTATCACGCAGCCCCTGGTCTAATTGAAAAAGTGGGCGGCCGATTTTTTAATCAGAAATAAACAAGAGGCTGGGGCATAAGCGTATAACCATGAGAAAGACCCGATCAATTCATTTGAATTAGATCGGGCCTTTTGTAATTTACAGATAGGAAACCGCCGCTTCGCCAACATACTTCGCTTTCCGCAGGCACGGCCTCAGTCTCCTCAGAAAGCAAAAAACCCCGCGGGGCCTTCGGACTCGTGCTGTTCCCGCAGGAGTCTACGTATGTTGGCTACGCTAAAGTCTTACCCTTTAACATTCTACATTCGCGATTCCCTTCATGTATGTTGGTTTTGTCCCAGCCTCTTGTTCTGTTTTATCTCATCACACTACCACCAGAGATCTTTAGTGACTCTCCAATAATGTTCTCAGATGCGCTCGATAAGAGGTAGATAATGCTGTTTGCTACTTCTTCTGGCTGTGTGATACGCCCAGAAGGTAATCCTTCTTCTACCGCTTGCAATTCTTCTTCGTAACTTTTACCTTCCCGCTTTCCTTTAGCTTCTATTGCACTTCTTCCCATTTCGGTGTCGACGAATCCAGGGCATACGGCGTTAACGCGAATGCCGTGCTTGATCGCTTCGTGGGCGAATGATTGTGTGAATCCAGTTATTGCGAATTTAGATGCGCTGTATGCTGTGTTTCCGTATGTACCTCGTAATCCTGAAAGAGAAGAGAGGTTCACGATTCCGCCTTTTTTACCTTCGTTACGCATGTGGTTATAAACGAGCTGCGTAAGAAGCACTGTAGCAGTGTAGTTCAGCTCCATCACGTTTCGTAAATCTTCTTCCTGTAAGTAATCTAACGTATCCCCACCGCCAATACCTGCTGAATTTACGAGTCCAGTGATCGGTCCGTTTTCCTTTGCAGCTTTCTTGATAAGGTGCGAGCGGTCTTCTGTGTTTGTTAGGTCAGCAACAATACTCGTGACTTTTGCACCTTCCATCAGTTCCTCGCATTCTTTTTTTAATTTTGAAAGCTTTTCTTCATTCCGTCCTGTGATCGTTACTGCTGCACCTGTTTGTACCGCTACTTTCGCTGTTACATATCCGATTCCACCGGTAGCTCCAGTTACGACAATATGATGATGCTTCAATGCATCCTCTCTAAAAATTCCCATATGATTTCCTCCTTATATTTTACGTAACGATTCCCTCTTTCAATGAAACACGAAACCCCAAAGTACCACATGGCCACAATTGCTCTGCTAAATTTGTTTCTTATCTTCGTGCTGTAGTGCGTTGGAAGAAAGTACTTATTGATATACGAACGTATATTCGGGTAAAATACGGGTATAGATATATAGAACTAGTGTTCTTATTTTCGATTATTTGAAAGGAGTGGTGAAGGTGGATTATTCAACGTTACAAAAGAAAACCATTTTGTGTATTGATATGAAAAGTTTTTATGCGAGCTGTTCTGCGGTCGAGATGGGGCTCGATCCCTTAACGTGTCATCTTGCTGTCGTGGGAGATACGGAGCGTCAGGGTAGTGTGGTTTTAGCGGCCTCGCCTGCACTAAAAAAAGATTTTAATATCCGAACAGGAAACAGGCTTTTTGAAATTCCTGATGATCCCCGTATTCATATCGTGAATGCGAGAATGTCATCCTATTTGAAACAATCGATGGAGATCACAAGGTTATTTCATCGGTATGTTCCAAAAGAATGTATCCATACGTACAGTGTGGACGAATCTTTTCTTCAAATCGACGGGACTGAGCGTCTGTGGGGAGGACGCTTTGAGACGGCTAATAAAATCAGGAAAGAAATCAGTGAAACGTTCGGTTTACCATGTGCGATCGGTATAGGTCCTAACATGCTGATGGCGAAGCTTTGTCTGGATTTAGAGGCGAAGAAGTATGGCGTTGCTGAATGGACGTATGAGGATATCCCTGAGAAGCTCTGGTCTATTTCGCCTCTAAGTAAAATGTGGGGGATCGGTCCGCGTCTCGAGCGCACTTTAAATCGGATGGGGATTATGAATGTTGAACAGCTCGCAAAATACCCGTTACATCTTCTTGAACAAAAGTTCGGAGTGATGGGCAATCAGCTCTATCACCATGCATGGGGAGTAGATCTCTCTGACATTGGAGCTCCGATTATGCAGGGGCAGATCAGCTTTGGTAAAAGTCAGATTCTACTTCGTGATTATCATGAGCAAAAAGAAATCAAACACGTTATTTTGGAAATGAGTGAAGAAGTAGCGAGGCGTGCGAGAAGAGCCGGAAAAGCTGGGCGTACGATCAGCCTCGGAATCGGCTATAGTAAAGACGAGGGAGGCGGCGGTTTTCACAGGTCGAGAAGCATCGACAGCCCCACCTCCATCACGCTTGAAATCTATGACGTGTGCTTGCAGCTTTTTCAGGAATTTTATAGAGGGCAAACGGTTCGGAAAATCTCAATCGCTCTTTCAAATATTTGTGATGACGAGGAAGTGCAGCTCAACCTTTTCAATTTGAAACGGCCGAAGCAGCGAGACCTTGGATACGTAATGGACTCGATACGGGAGAAATACGGATCCGATTCTCTGCTTCGCGCTGTTTCCTACACGAAAGCCGGTACAGCGTTGCATCGAAGTAAGCTTGTCGGAGGTCACAAAGCATAGAAAGGGGTTGATAAGATGATTCGTGACCGAGGAAATATTAAATGGACATCGATGATGTTACCAGAGCATGTTAAAGAGTTAAGAGAATGGAAAGAGGAAGACCGGAGAAGAGAACAGCCTGAGCTTGATGAGCAGAAGATTGAGGAGATGAACGACACCATTTGTGAAGCGATGGCATTTCACCAGCCGCTTACATTTCATTATTTCAAGAACGGTACGAAGAACGTGTTGACAGGATATGTTCATTATATCGACCAGCTCAATAAAGAATTACGAATTGTTGATCTAGATGAGAAGAGGCAGAACATTTCGTTTGCAAGCCTCGTGCATATTGGTGAAGGCGACTAAGATGGTAACACTCCCCACAACAGAAGACGTTTTTCCTCGGCGAAAAGGGGTAAAATACGTACAAACTAGTATACGGAGTGAACTGTCAGATGCTATCTGTAGAGAGTCTCAAACATTATAAGGAGAACATAAAAGGAATTGATATTCACTATGAGTATCATGAGAACGAAGTGACGTCGGACCGTCCTGTGCTAACATTACTGCATGGGTTTTTATCTTCCACTTTTAGTTATCGAAGATTGATTCCCTTGCTTTCAAAGCATTACACGATTGTAGCCGTTGATCTCCCACCGTTTGGAAGAAGTGAAAAATCGAGTCGGTTTGTTCACTCTTATCAAAACTTTGCGGAAGTCGTGATCGAACTACTCGAGCGGCTAAGTGTTGACGAGACCGTTATGATTGGTCATTCCATGGGAGGGCAAGTGGCATTAAGAGCAGCAAGTATCGATGAAGACCTAGTTAAGAAAAATATTTTGCTCTGTAGTTCAGGCTACCTTGAAAAAGCGAGACAGAGTTTAGTGTACTCTTCTTATTTGCCCTTTTTCTCAGTGTATTTAAAGCGCTGGCTTTCGCGAAAAGGAGCAAAAGGGAATTTGATGAACTGCGTTTACGATCCAAATTTAATCGATGAAGAGATGGTGGATGGTTATGTTCAGCCTTTCTTCCATGAAGGGATTTTCCGTTCGCTCGTACGAATGATTCGAGATCGTGAGGGGGATTTGTCACAAGAAGAATTGAGGAGAATTCATACGCCGAGTTTACTGATATGGGGGGAGCATGATCGAGTAGTACCGCTTCAAATTGGAAAACGGCTGGCAGAAGATCTACCGAATTCAGAGCTGATCGTATACGAAAAGACGGGTCACCTTCTCCCTGAAGAGCAGCCACGTTCCATTTTAAGAGACATTCAGAAATTTATTCAGGCGTAAGCCGCAGAACGACACGGTTCGACTTTATTCTTGACGAAGCAGAATAATGCGTGATAAACTTCATAACACTAAATCGAATAGTTCTTATCAAGAGAAGTGGAGGGAACTGGCCCTGAGAAGCTTCAGCAACCTCTGGTATGTCAGAAAGGTGCTGCTTCCAGCAAGAGAGATCTTGAGAGATAAGAGTGAAAGCCCTCTTCTCTTGAAGTGGGCTTTTTTGATTGCTACAAACTTTATGAACAAGGAGAAACACCATGGATAAAGACATAAAAGGGAACGGCTTTGCACTGCTTCCACTCGGTATATTTATTTTACTTTTTATCGGAACGGCAGTTGTAACAAAAGATTTTTATAGCATGCCTGTTGTGCTTGCTTCACTGATCGCTGCAGGCGTTGCACTCGCAATGAACAGGAAAGAAAGCTTTATGACAAAGGTTGAGGTGTTTTGTCGTGGAGCAGGAAACTCCAATATCATCTTAATGATTCTTGTTTTCTTATTAGCGGGAGCCTTCGCTGAAACAGCGAAAAAGATAGGTGCGGTAGATTCGATTGTGAATCTCGGCATCTCTATATTACCAGCAAGCCTTCTCGTTGTTGGTTTGTTTCTAATCGGGTGCTTTATATCAATATCGATGGGAACCTCGATGGGAACGATCGTAGCATTGGCTCCGATTGGAATTGGAATTGCAGAGCAATCCGGGATTCCTGTAGCTTTGACATTGTCAGCGGTCATTGGAGGAGCGATGTTTGGGGATAACCTCTCGATGATTTCCGATACGACGATTGCAGCTGTTCGGACGCAAAACACGAAAATGAAAGATAAGTTCAAGGTGAACTTTTTCATCGTTTTACCGGCAGCAGTTATTACTGCCATTATATATGGATTCTTAACGGTAGGGGAAAGAGCGACAGTAAGTGGAGGTGAACCATTTGATTTTATCTCCGTCCTCCCATACCTTGGCGTATTGATTGCAGCGATTGCAGGGGTAAATGTGCTTATTGTACTTGTAAGTGGAACGTTGTTCGCGGGTGCAGTAGGCTTATTTAACGGAACGTTTGGTTTAAGTGGACTCGTTTCTACGGTAACGGATGGCATTAAAGGGATGGAAGATCTCGCCATGATCGCATTGATTATTGGTGGGATGATCGAAGTCATTCGATATAATGGAGGTGTCCAGTACGTTCTTGATAAAATTCTTCATCGAGTGAGATCGAGAAGAGGAGCGGAGTTTGGTATCGCAGGACTCGCTACGATGTTAGACTTATCGACGGCAAATAACACGATATCAATAATAATGGGTGGACCACTCGCGAAGAACATATCAGAAGAGTACCAAGTTGATCCTCGAAAGTCCGCAAGTATTCTTGATATATTTTCTGGAAGTGTTCAGGGCATGCTCCCATACGGCGCACAGCTGCTAGCAGCGGCTGGACTAGCTTCCATCTCGCCTTTGGCACTCATACCATATTCAATTTATCCAATTCTTACAGCGATTGCTGGTATTGTGGCAATTACCATCAACTACCCTTCATTTCGGAAAGAAGAAGCGGTAGAGTAACGAAACAACCAGGCCTGTCAAAATGACGGCCTGGTTTTGTTTATTCTTCGATTTGCTTTTGTAGGTTCACAATTTTTTGAGGTAATATATAAAGAAATTCAATCAATGAGTCCAATAAATCAATAATTAAATTAGCCGTTTCTTCACTTGCTGAATTTTCAAGGCATAAAAGGTTGTGAAGGTTGCTTCCTTTGCCTAACAGCTGCCCGAGCCGTACGATTGGCTCTTCGAGGTCAACTTGTTTGGCCAGGCTTTCGAGCTGTTTGGATAGAGGTTGAGAAAGTTCGTTTTCAGCTAAAAAGCTTCTAGTGATGCTTTCTAAAACGCGGTTTGCCATAACTGCTGTAGCAGTCCAGTCTTTCATATTATGTACGTTAACAGCTGAACGATAGACACGCTCGAGATCTTCTGGAAGCCTTGCTGTTCCAACCAATCTGCCAAGAGGTTCTCTAGTGAAAGAAGTTTGATGAACAAAAAGCTCTACTTCTTCACCTTGATCGCTAGTAGACGTTTTAATCAATACAAAGAGAATGGATTCTTTACATACCGAACATCTTGAAAAGGTTGAAAAAACCGTTTGGTTGATTTGGTAATCGAATTTTAAATGGAAAGAAGCGGTGTTTCCGCACTCAGGACATTCTGTATTGGCGGACTTTGGTAGTTTTGTTTGTCCGTATTTTACAACAGAATTAATTGTCGTTTGTTGTATTTTTCTCATCTAATACCCCCCTGAATCGATTTTGAGCTTAGTCTTTGATCTCTTGTTGATACGGGTGTTGAGAATAAGGTAGATGTAGTAGTAAGAATATTATAACATTTTATCTTATCAACTTACATTATTCGCCCCGAATGGTAATTTAAGGGGGCACGTTGTAGAGAATAAAAGGTGTGTAGTGATTTGAGACAAAAGTCTCTATGTAATGCTGTTTTCTAAAACAAAATTACAAACAATTCAAGCGTGTGAACAAGTATGGTTAGGTAACTGAAGATGAAAAGCACGATTAACATTCGCTTCTTCACATAAAGCTGCAATCCCTTCTAATTCGAGAGAAAAAACGTTCATAAGCTAGAAAATGCATTTCTTCTTCCTTCTCTATCGTTAATGTTATTTTATATGAATCGTTTCAGATAGAAAATACCCCCAGCAACAAAAGGTTGCTGGGGGTATTTTTATTGGCGGATGAAGCCTTCTTCATCAAGGTATTGAATCGCTTCGTTATATGAAGGAAAAGTGCCATCAAGCATGTCACCGGCATACACATTCCATAGCTCCAGCTCAGGCTCATAGGCGAGGTGCAGCGTTTGATCTTCTTCGTTCATCCAGATTTCTTCTTCGATATCTTCTCCAGGTAAAACAGATAGTGAGTGAATCGCTTCTCCGATTATTTTTCGAAGGTCATTACTTGAGAAGTCACGGATATTAACCATTCCTCTATCGTCTACTGGGTACTCTTCAAGTAGCTCGCCATAGACAAATCCGTTTCCACTAGGATGCAGATGATAGACGACGTTCTTTTTATCCATAACACTTTCCTCATAGTGAAAGTTAACTCTTCCCAGCGACACATCTTTACGTGTTAATTCAGGGAAAGTGGATTCTATAATGTGTAGCTTTTCTTCAAAAGTTAGCATAGTGCCTCCTGTTAATAACATTTGTATAGTAAGTCTGTGCTTACGACCAAACGTGTATTCAACTCTTCTTCATCTTGTACTATAAGAGTGTATCAAAATGTTAATCAATGTGGAAGGTATGATTCTCTTCCTTCTCAATGTAAAATAAAATAAAAAGGCGAGGGGAAGACCATGAAACGATTAGAGGTTGCCAAACATGATGCGAAGGAACTTGTAAAAAGTCACTTTCCTCACTGTAACGTAGCACTTTTAGCTGGAAGTATTGTTAGAGGAGAGGGTACGAAAACGTCAGATCTTGATCTTGTTGTTTTCGATCCTTCGGTTACGAATTCTTACAGGGAAAACTTATATTACAAAAAGTGGCCGGTAGAATTATATGTACATAATTTTAATACCTATCAATCCTTTTATAAAAGTGACTGTGAGCGTGGTAAACCTTCAATGCCTCGAATGGTTGCAGAAGGAATCATTCTGATTGATGAAGGAAGCTGTAAAGAATTAAAAGAAGAAGCGAAGCGAATTTTAGAGGCGGGGCCTAAGAGTTGGGATGAAGATACAATTCGTTTGAAGCGATATTTTTTGACAGATGTGCTAGAAGATTTTATTGGTGCTACAGACAGGGGAGAAGAATTGTGCTGCGCTTTAGCACTCTTAGAGCAACTGCATGAGTTTATCCTTAGAATGAATAACCACTGGACAGGTTCTTCAAAATGGATTATGAGAGCGCTCAAACAATTTGATAGTGAGCTAGCTAGTGAATTTGAAAAGGTTTTTGATAGTTATTTCAAAGCCGGAAGAAAAGACGATGTGATCAAATTCGTAGATAGTCAGATGTCACCGTATGGAGGGCGCTTGTTTGAGGGGTTTTCAATCGGAAAAAATTAATTTTTAAAAAAGTGGTTTAGTTTTGATCATAAGGGGGTAACTTTAAACTAGCTTAAAAATTCCCCCTTTTTTCCGTCCGGTTTAGCCGGGCGGTTTTTTTATCTAAGCGGGTATCAATAGTTAAAAGAAATTAGAATAATTTTGGAAAATTATAAAAAAATTAGCATTTTTGCTTGCTAGTAGACAAGTAAACTATTAAAATTAAATAAAGAACGTTTTCGTTCGCTAAAAAGAAGGAGTGATAAGCATGAAGAGCACAGGTGTCGTTAGAAAAATTGATGAACTGGGCCGTATCGTCATTCCAAAAGAACTGCGCCGCACACTTGATATCCAGGTGAAAGACCCAATGGAGATCTTTACGAGTGAAGATCGAATTGTTTTGAAAAAGTACCAACCGGAGATGGCGTGTATGATTACAGGAGAAGTCTTAAACGAGAATAAGTACTTTGGCAATGGAAACATCATATTGAGTCCAGAGGGAATGGCTATTTTAAGAGAAGAAATAGAGAAGACACTAGAAGTAAAAGCATAGAGTGATGAAGGAGAGAAAAGCATGCCTGGTGCGGCATGCTTTTTTTCATTTCCTCAGTATCGTAATTTTAACAGTACGTTTTTAATATCCTCATCCTCCATCATTAATGCTCCGAATTTGCGAGTGATTTCAGTCAAAGCTACATCATGATAGAAGAACTCAGTAAAGAACGTCACTAGGGGGCGAGAGCTCGTATGAATCGCTTGCCAGCCTGATTCTTCGTAACCAGCAAATACTAGTTCTTTATTATCAACAATGAGGATGCGGCTTCGCTGCAGCGCTTCATGTTGAACATCAGGTATCAAAGTTGTGATCGTATCTATTTTTGTATCGAGCTCCCCGATCGAATGAAGTTCAACTGAAATTCCATTCATTTGCTTTTCTTCAATAGTTGAAATGTGCTGTGAGAGATCGTCTGACCAACCTGAATAGACGATCGAAGAGGTTGCCTGTTTCAGAAGGTCAGCTACAAGTGAGTCGATCGATTGGTTATCTTTAAGACTCCAAACGCGGTCATCCAAAGGTTTTTTCCTAGCTTCATACGATTTTAATTGGTCGATATTTCGATTAAAATCACGTTGTAATTTTTCGATGGCTGAGTTTAGCGGAAGTGGTCTATATAATCTCTTTTTTTCCACTGTAGATTCCAAAACCATTCCTTTTTCTCCCATTTTATAAAGGACTTCATATACTTTTGAGCGAGGGACGCCAGATTGTTTTACGATTGCAGATGCGTCAAGCGCTTCCTCTGTCGTAATCAACGCTTCATAAATTTGACTTTCATACTGTGTGAATCCAAACTGCTGCAACATCACTATGCTCTCCTTGCTTTTCGCACTTTCCTACATCTTAGCATAACAAGTAACGTTCCTGAAATTAACTATTGCCTTTTTGTTAAATGGGAGTTACCCTTTTAGTGGTAACTTAATGAGAGAAGGCGGATTATAATGAATAAAAAAGTATATTTACTGACAATCGTTTCATTCGTTGTCGGGATGGTAGAACTGATTATCGGAGGTATTCTTGATCTTGTAGCGGAAGATTTAGGTGCTAGTCTCGGGAAGACAGGCCTATTGATCAGCGTATTTTCAATCGTATTTGCACTCGCTGCACCCATTTTATTATCCTTGACAGCAAAAGTAGAGCGAAAGAAACTTACGATACTCTCACTAATCGTATTCTTGTTTGGGAATGCTTTGGCCGTCCTCAGCAATACTTTCGCAGTTCTAATGGCGGCGAGGGTGATATCAGCAGCTAGTGGATCACTTCTCGTTGTGCTTTGCGTCACGATCGCATCAAACATCGTAGAAAGTAAATACCGAGCTCGTGCGATCGGCGTCGTGTTTATGGGGATAAGTGCGTCACTTGTTCTTGGAGTACCGATAGGTCTTATGTTAGGAAATGCTTTCGGTTGGAAGGCACCATTCGTACTCATCATCGTATTAACGATTTTGTCGATTGCGGGCGTTCACTTTTTCATGGAGAGCATTCAACCGAAGCCCGCGATTCCGATGAGAAAGCAATTGCTGACGCTAAAGAATAGCAAGGTATTTTCAGCACAGTTGACCTCATTTCTATTTTTAACAGGACACCTTACACTTTATGGATATTTAACTCCGTTTTTGAAATCCTCACTCGGGTTATCAGGAACATGGGTGAGCATTGTATATTTGATCTTTGGAGTCGCTGCTGTAGCAGGAGGGGGATTAGGTGGTGTCGCTTCTGATCGATTCGGAACAAAGCCAACTATACTCTCTATTATCGTTGTTTTTGGAGTTTCGATGTTCCTCATCCCATATACGACCTTTGCCTTTCCATTATTCTTAGTCGTAATGGTCGTTTGGAGCATGCTTAGCTGGGGGATTACGCCAGCACAACAAAGTTATTTGATTGAAATTGCACCAGAATCATCTGATATACAGCAAAGTTTAAATAACTCAGCATTACATCTAGGTATCGCACTTGGATCAACTGTCGGAGCTTTTGTGATCGAGAGGGGCACAGTTGAAATGAATGCGACGGTTGGAGGGGTATTCATCATTCTCGCGCTCGTTAGTTCTGTCGTTTCGATGAGGGCAAAAGAGTCGAGTATTTCTTCGCTATCAAATAGAAAAGCAGGTTAATTGAAGCTCATTCATAAATATGGAATAATGTCCATATTAAACGTGAAAGGAGCATCACAATGCACGTACTAGTTATCGGAGCTAATGGTCAAATCGGTCAAAAAGTTGTTGAATTGCTTCATAGTAGTGAAGAACACACGGTGAAAGCGATGGTTCGTAAAGAAGAACAGGCTGAAACTTTAGCGGTTAAAGGTGTAGAATCAGTCGTTGCAAGCTTAGAAGATTCAGTTGATGAAATTGAAAAAGCGATGAGTGGAACGGATGCGGTCATTTTCACTGCGGGCTCTGGCGGAAAAACAGGTGCGGATAAAACGCTGTTAGTAGACTTGGACGGAGCTGTTAAAACGGTTGAAGCTGCGGAGCGAAATGGTATTGACCGCTATGTGATGGTAAGTGCGTTACAAGCTAATAATCGCGAAAACTGGAACGACTCTCTCCTTCCGTACTACGCTGCAAAACACTATGCAGACAAAGCATTAGAAGCAAGCTCCCTATCTTATACAATCGTAAGACCGGGTGGGCTTCTGAACGAAAATGGAACAGGTAATGTGGCGGTTGGTGAACAACTTGAACGAGGTTCTGTGCCTCGTGAAGATGTTGCGCAAGTAGTTGTTGAAGCATTATCAAATCCAAATCTAGAGAAACGTGCGTTTGACTTAATATCTGGAGATACCCCTATAAAACAGGCTTTGCAAAGTTTATAATGGAAGGCTTACTGGATAGACTGTCGATCTTTCGACAGTCTTTCTTATATTCAAAGACGGATAGATAATAAGATAGATAGGATGTTTACTTTTATTGGAGGATGTTTAATGGTAGTCTAATCAAGGTATTCTAATTATGAAATTGATGTTGAGTTTAGGAGTCTACATCTTTACAATATGTAATGTGTACATAAATTCTCTTATTAAAGGAGTCGAACAATGGAAAAAGTATTGATCTTTGGACATAAAAACCCAGATACAGACACGATTACATCTGCGCTCGTTTATGCAGATTTGAAAAGAAAGCTTGGCAAGGATGTTGAACCAGTTCGCCTTGGTGCCGTTAATGCTGAAACACAATATGCATTAGATAAATTCAATGTTGAAGCACCGCGAATGGTCCAAACAGTTGCGAACGAAACGAATAGTGTTATCCTCGTTGACCATAACGAACGCCAGCAAAGTGTAGAAGATATTGAAAAGGTACGCGTTCTTGAAGTTATCGACCATCATCGAATCGCAAACTTTGAAACAGCCGATCCTGTTTACTACAGAGCTGAGCCTGTAGGCTGTACAGCTACTATTCTAAAGAAGCTTTATAAAGAAAATAACGTACAAATCGATAAGCCGATAGCTGGCTTGATGTTGTCCGCTATTATTTCTGATTCGTTACTTTTTAAATCTCCAACGTGTACAGAAGAAGATATTGCAGCCGCACAAGAACTAGCTGAGATCGCGGGTGTGGATGCAGAATCATACGGACTTGAAATGCTAAAAGCAGGAGCAGATATGAGTAGCAAGACGCCGTCTGAGCTAATCAGCCTTGATGCCAAGGAATTTGGTATGGGATCATCTAAAGTTGAGGTTGCCCAGGTCAACGTTGTAGATCCGCTTGATGTACTATCTCGTCAGGATACTGTTGAAGAAGAAATCAATAAAACAATAGAAGAGAAAAATCTTGATCTATTTGTACTTGTTGTAACGGATATCTTAAACAACAACTCAACCGTCTTAGCACTAGGTAAGGACGCTGAAAACGTTGAGAAAGCATTTGATGTAGAACTGATCAACAGACTAGCAGTTCTTGAAGGTGTCGTTTCTAGAAAGAAACAAATCGTTCCAGCTTTACAAGAAACGTTCACTTCATAAAGTGACGAACCCGAACCGAATTTTCTATTCGCGTTCGGGTTTTCTATACATAAGAAATGCACGTTAAGATTAGGGTCGAGTGTTACGCTCTTTAATCGGTGGGTATTCAGTGAGCTTGCCTTCATATACCAGGTTCAATTTGTCACACGTTCTGAAATCTTCTGGAGTGATTAAGGCGGGGAGTTTATCCCAAAGGTTTATGCCAGAGCGTTCTAACACTTCAGCAACAAATTGAGAACAGAAATAGGAGTTACTGAACTCGACTGGTTCGTTAATCGATACGCCAAGTACACCCAGAATATTATAGAGGAACTTTTGTTTATTTCTAATGAAAATCTCAAGCACGCGCTTCATTTTAGTAACTTCTCTTTCCGTTACTTGTAGACCGTAGATGACGCACGTCGTCTGGGGATATTTGCTGTAAGTACCTGTCAATACATCCTCTTTTACAAAGCCTCCATGTAGAGGGTTGTTAGGATTTTTGCGACCAAAGCTATACATATCCCTCAGTTCGATATCAAACGCTAAAGAAGCGTGATTATAAGGAGCTTTCGTGTATCTTTTTATCGATTTAGTAAATAACGTTCCGGTATCTGATAAAAGGATATAGACTGTATGATTCATACTGTCCCCCGATCAACATATAATTTGCGTGTTCCAGAAAGGGTGGTTTTCCCTGCAAAACACAATTTGGACCTTATCTATTATACTAGTAATTCTTACCATAACACACTCGCTATTCCTAGTTATTAAAAGAAAGTATCCATACAAGGATTATTCTGTGTTGTCAGTGCGGATTAAAACGTGGTGGGGTATGTTTGGGGTTTTTTGCTTCGCAACCTTATTCAATCCAATCGTATCTTTACTCTCATTGATGTTTTTATGCTTCTTTGCCTTAAAGGAGTACTTTTCCATGATGAAGACGAGAAGAGCAGATCGAAGAATCTTCTTATGGGCATATGTTGTGATTCCCGTACAATTCTATTGGATATTTATTGAGTGGTACGGTATGTTTATTGTTTTTATACCTGTTTATGTCTTTCTGCTTCTCCCTTTACCTAGAATAATAGGAAAAGGGACTTTAGGCTTTTTAAGATCCGTTAGCTCAACACAGTGGGGTTTAATGCTGATGGTGTTCGGTTTGAGTCATCTTGCTTATTTCCAGGTAGCAAGTCCGACCTATGGAGCGAATTTAGTCCTCTTTCTTGTTCTTCTCACTCAGGTGAACGATGTCGCCCAATTTTTAATTTCGGCATACATTGGTAAAAGGAAGATCGTACCCTCATCAAACCCATATATCACTGTTGAAGGTGTGCTAGGAGCGCTACTAATAACAGTGGGAACGGCCTACTTTACGTATTCTCACTTAACGCCATTCGACTCAACGTTTGGCATTCTTTCAGGCATCTTAATCAGTGTTGCCGGGGGATTAGGGAGTTTGACTATATCGGTGTTGAAGCGTGATTTGCTTCTTGGAGATGGGGGAGTACAGTATGATCATAATAAGAGCTATCTTAGTCGTGTAGATAGTTTGGCTTATACCTCACCTGTCTACCTCCATGTGATCAGATACTTTTTTGATTTTATGTAAGAAAAAAGACAGCAAGGTTGCTGTCTTTAACTTGTTGTGAATACTAGAATGTTCTGGTCCCTACGTCGTAGGAGCTTGAAGACCTCTTGCTTTCCTGTGGACGAACGCCCGAGCCTCAAAGTGGACATAACCCGTCCACTTCGAGTCTCGAACGCACGTTGGACCACGGGAGTCAAGAGGTCTTCCCTCCTACTAGAAAACATTCATACCATATGAAACTTTCCGAACAATTATCTGAGGAATGCGAGCATCGTAAAGCGGAAATCTCACTATAAGCAGGAGCTTTAAAGCTTTCTCAATAGTCTAAAGACAGCAAGGTTGCTGTCTCTTTTTTTTGTGTCAAATAGGATAAATGCTGCGTGTGCGTTATTCTCCTAAAAGTGAAAGTCCTCCATCGACGATGATCGTTTGACCACGGATCATCTTGGCTGCTGGTGTGGTTAAGAAGTATGTTGTATCTGCCATATCTGTTGGTTCAACGAGTCGTCCAGCTGGGTTTCGTTTCTTAGCAGATTCGAGCAATTCTTCTCGATTTGGAAAATGCTTTAGTGCATCTGTATCAACAGCTCCACCTGAAACAGCGTTAACAACGATCCCTTTTGGAGATAGTTCGACCGCAAGATAGCGTGTGATCGCTTCTACCGATGCTTTTGAGACACCAACCGCTACATAATTTGGAAGAGCGCGTATAGATCCTAGGCTAGACAGAGCTACGATAGCACCTCCGCCATTCTTTTCCATAATTTTTGCGGCTTCTTGAGCAGCGAACAAATACGCTTTTGCGTTAATATTCTGCGTCCAATCCCAATGACTTTCTTCGATTTCCATAATAGGTCGTAGAACACCCGACGCAGCATTGTTTACGAAAACATCTAGCCTGCCAAACGTATTTTCCGCCTCTTCAAAAAGTGTTGTGATCTGTGCCACTTCACCAACGTTCGCTTTAACGATATGTACAGAGATGCCAAATTCATTTTCAAGTTCATTTTTAGTTTCTTCCGCATCGCGTTTTTTACGCATAAAGTTCAGAACAAGGTTGTATCCTTCAGATGCGAATTTCCTAGCGATTGCTTTTCCGATTCCTCGCGTACCGCCAGTGATTAATGCTACTTTTTGAGTCATTGATGTCACCTCTTCTATTCTAATCACTCTTAATCATACATGAACAAAAGGTGTGTGAAAAGTTCTACAGGAATTGCATGAGTGCTAAGGTCGATTGCGGTATTACTTGAAATCAATATGATATACTAAATCCACAGTAAGCTAGAAGCACATTGGGCTGGTAATGTCAGTCGCTTTTCGTAGAGTGCGTCCTTTTATTTTTTAAGGGCTCTCTTTCGTTAAAACCATATATTTTCATTGAAAAACACATCCAAATAGGAGAGGTAGACGTTAGCTAAATGTAGACATTCTACCTCTTCTGGTGGAGATCACTTGTGAGAATAAAGGAGAATGGTATGAGAGAATTGAGCGATGCTGCCCTTTACGAGAGGGTGCAGGCAAAGGACAAGGAAGCCTTAGAAATCCTTTATGATCGATATGAAAAGTTACTGTATTCATTTTCTTATCGCATCGTAAAGGATGGAGGGCTGTCAGAAGAAGTACTACAAGAAGTGTTCATAAAACTCTGGAAAGGTCGAGCTCAATATAGTGAAGAAAAGGGTAAGTTCTCTTCATGGATATTGACCATGACGCGTCATACTGCTATCGATCATCTTCGTAAACAATCGAGAGAGCCAGATTTTGAACTAGATGAGAGAGATGCTCTTCATAGTGATGAAGCTTCTGTAGAAGACCAAGTCGAATGGAAAGAAAGAGGCGTCGTACTAAGAGCCGCCGTTTCTAAATTGAAAGAGGAACAAAAAAGGATTATAGAGATGTTTTATTTTAAAGGAATGACGCATAAAAAAATTTCCCAAGAATTTGACCTCCCACTCGGTACTGTAAAAGGCCGGATTCGACTCGCACTCAAACATCTAAAAACTAATCTGGCAGAGAAAGGAGGGGTCTCAGATGAAAAACAATTGTGATCAGCTAATTGACTATTTCAATGGAACGTTAACCGATGAAGAAAAGAAAACGTTCGAGGCTCACCTTGAATCTTGCTCAGACTGTAGAGAGGAGTTGCAAGAGCTGGAAGACTTAACGAGTGACCTTCCTTATCTTTCAACACCAGAAGAGCCTCCTTCAGGAATGAAAGAACGAGTGCTTCAAAATGTATTTGAAAGTACGTCAGAGGATGTGGAGGAAGTAGACACAGAAGAAACGAGATCCAATGTAACTCATATGAATGAGACCAAACGATCTCCCAAATGGTTAGCTCCAGCACTAGCTGCTGCATTATTTTTATCGCTAGCTGGAAATGCTTATACGTATATCACAGATGAAGGAGCAACCTCTGAAACAGAAGTATCGTCATTGTTAAAAGCAGTACAGTTAGAACCTTCGGGAGCTTCGACATCTAAAGGAGCGGCAGCTTTAGTATCTGACAATGGCAAAACCAATCTAGTCGTTCAAGCAGATGACCTTGAAGGTGTAGAGGAAGATCAGGTCTATCAAGTTTGGTTAATAGAAGGTGAAAAGCCTTATAGAGCAGGTTCATTTGTCCCCGGTGAAAACGGAAAAGGTGCCGTCTCCTACGAAATTAATTACGAAGGAGATCATGATTGGACCACAGTGGCAATCACCCTAGAACCGAATGCGAAGAGTAAAACTCCTAAAGGTGAAATCGTCATGAGTTCAGATTTGTAAAAGTGATGATAAAAGCAGGGCTACTATATGAGTTCCCTGCTTTTATTTTTGGTTCATTTTAGGAGGGGGAGCAGTGGTTTCTAGTCGATAAGAACGGGGTATATTGTACTAAACATGAAAACCGATTTGAATAATTCCAGAAAATTTATTATGATTAATAACTATGTGGTTACTATTTACTAGATATATAAGTTAGCACATAATAAAATGAGGAGTGGATGGAATGGATAAAGTAACAAAAGTATTCTGGATAGGCATCGCAATCGCGATCGTCTTCGTAGGATGGGGCGTGATTATGCCTGGGAATCTTGACCAGGTTATGACCACATCGAAAAGTTTCTTTTTAAATCAGTTTGGATGGTTCTATCAATTAGCAGCAACATTTTTCCTGATTTTTGCCATTTATTTGATTTTTAGTAGATTCGGTAACATTAAACTAGGTAAAGACTCAGATAAGCCAGAGTATAACAGGTTAACTTGGTTCGCAATGCTGTTTAGTGCAGGAATGGGAATTGGACTTTTATTCTTTGGAGTATCAGAACCAATGTCTCACTTTTCTACACCCCCACTTGGAGGAGAAGGTGGAACTGTTGATGCAGCTCACCAGTCTTTAAGATATACATATCTTCACTGGGGATTTCATGCGTGGGCAATCTACGCTACTATTGCTCTTGCTCTTGCTTACTATAAATTTAGAAAAGGGGCACCAGGTCTTATCAGTGCAACGCTATATCCGTTGCTTGGAGATCGTGTGAAAGGGCCGATTGGGATCACTATCGATATCATTGCAGTATTTGCAACGATCTTTGGTGTTGCAGCATCCCTTGGTCTTGGTGCTCAGCAGATTAATGGTGGCTTAGCTTACCTCACGGATATACCTAACAACTTCACGGTGCAGCTGATCATCATCGCAGTCATCACAGTGCTGTTTACAATTTCCGCTGGAACAGGAATCAAAAAAGGTATCAAATATTTAAGTAACACTAACATGATTCTTGCTGTTCTTTTACTTGGACTGTTCATTTTCCTAGGTCCAACGAAATTCATTCTGGATCTATTCGTAACTACTTTTGGTGAATATGTACAAAACATTTTTGGAATGGGTATGCGTCTAGCACCAATGAATCCAGAAAATGAGTCATGGGTTCAAGGTTGGACAATTTTCTATTGGGCTTGGTGGATCGCTTGGTCTCCGTTCGTAGGTACATTTATCGCCCGAGTATCTAGGGGTAGAACGATCAGAGAGTTTATGATCGCTGTTACCGTAGTACCAACAGTTGTATGTGCATTCTGGTTCGGAGTGTTTGGCGGTTCAGCTATTTTCTTCGACTTTAACCAAGGTACAGATATTGCAGGACAGGGACTTGAAACAGCATTGTTTTATCTCTATGAGCAGGTTCCTCTTGGAGGTATCCTAACGGTTGTGACTCTGCTGCTAATCTCTACTTTCTTTATTACATCAGCTGACTCTGCAACGTTTGTTCTCGGTATGCAAACAACAAACGGAAGCTTAAACCCACCGAACTTCGTTAAGTTCAGCTGGGGCTTTGTGTTAGCGGCATCTGCTATTGTTCTTATGATTACAGGTGGTCTACAAAGCATGCAGACTGCCATCATCGTGAGTGCCTTCCCACTAACGATCATTCTATTATTTACATGTTGGGGAATGATTAAGTCTTTCAGTGCGGAAGTGCCTAGAAAACAACGTAGTACAGAGAAGAAGACAAAAGCACCGAAAGATCCGAAAACTGTTTAATAGCTATTCAGCCTTTGAAGATAATAGTCTTCAAAGGCTTTTTATTTCATTAGATAAACAACATGGGAATTTCTTAAGAAGGGGAGCGAATCGACATGTGGAACATACAAGTTAATTTAGCTAAAATAACGTTATGAAAAAAACAGTGCATAAATCGCTTCTTCATTCACTTATTCGTGTAACCCCTGCGGATCCAGGAAGGTCGAGATTACACCAGGCTTTACGTATTACGATTAGCGTTTTGTCTTCGTCACTCACTATGCTCATCTTTGCCTTTACATTAGGTGCTTCGTTTCCGGCTTCTATATTAGCTGGAGTCGTTAGCTTACTGACATTATTTTTAGTGAATGATGATACAGAGAAAAAGAAGAAATTTTCTACGCTGATTTTAGTTATTTCAAGTGCGGTCGCGTTAACGGTTAGCACCTTTTTAAGCGTAATTCCATTTGCGATAGATTTCTTATTCTTAATCGTCATATTTCTAGCATATTATTTACAGCAATTTGGATTCCGTTATTTTGCAATGTTCACCGTTGCTTTTTTATCAATTTATTTCTCTACTCTACTACAATTGAAGATAGAAGATCTTGGGTGGTATCTTCTTGGTATTGTGATTGGAGGAGGCTATTCATATGTATTTCGGTTTTACCTCATAGAAAACAGGCCGAAAGTTGAGTTGATTAATAGCGTTCGATCATTTCACACTCAAACGAATATGACCCTTGATTTGGTATTAGAGGCGATAGCAAACCCTACTACTAATCAGTCTGTACCTTCTCAGCTTAGGAAAGATATTAAAAAGATTAATTCTTATTCTCAAGTCATATCAAGCTCTCTTAATAACACAGAGCCTGAGGAAATATGGCCTGGTATCGATGCTGAGCAATTGAGGTTTTATATATTTGATGCAGAAATGCTAATACAGTCTCTTTATTATGTCGTAGACCGTTTAAAGGATCTCCACGTATTACAACATACGAACATAAGAGTGCTGTTGTACAAAGTTGTAGAATCGATACGTGATGCCGAAGTACTGCGTACACATGACGTGGTTGGTAATCTGAAAAAAACTGAATCGGCTATTAGCGAACTTAGTTCTATGATAAAAACGATGCAAAAAAATCATGAGGTCGATAAGGACTGGCTTTGGTTAATTAGAAGGATTGAAGCGATATCGAATCACCTAGTAGAGAGCTCCAGGCAACTTGGGAAGCGAAGGGATGTAAATCTTGAATCAGTTAAGGAAGTTCAGGCAGATGAGGTAGCTGACAATACATCGTCAGAAGATAAAAGGCTAGCAAAGAACAAAGCGTTACAAGCAATCGTAGCTGGTAGTGTGGCGATTGTAGTCGGCTATTTCTTATCACCCACACATCAATACTGGGTGCTTTTATCAACCTTTATTGTATTATTAGGTACAGATACAGTTGGTATGACGTTTCAGAAAGCAACCGAGCGATCGATCGGTACAATTTTTGGGGCAATAGCTGGCTTTGGAATTGCGCTTTCCTTAACAGGACAACCTGTTATTGAGTTGATTACACTGTTTTGCTGTGTGTTTCTTGCCTTTTATTTGATGCCTATCTCATATGGGATCATGATGTTCTGGATGACTACGCTCATTGCGATTATGTATGACTTCATAATGGGCGGTATAACGAGTGAACTTATTATGTCCCGTGTTATTGATACGTTAGTCGGTGCGGCGATCGGTTCTCTTGCTGCAGCAATAATCTATCCTAGAAAAACAAAAGAAAAAGTAGCAGTTGCTGCAGCTGAATTCTTTGTAAAGTTGAGAACGTATGTATCGAATTACCTCCAATCTTATTTGGAAACGAACTCCCATCACCAGTTTATTAACATGGCGTTTGAGTTAGATGAGAAATACCAGAATGTACTTAACGATGCGAAGCCCTTAAGAAATAAAGTATCCATTATGCAAAAATCAAACATTGAGCAGTGGATTACAGTTGTTACTGCAATAAATTACTACGCAAAGCACCTACTTGCTTCTTCAAATCGAAATAGAGAGATACTTTCTGTACCGGAGTTTCAAGAAGAGCTAAAGAAAACGTTTCATATTATCAATTACAATATCGAAGCGCTATCGAAGGGCATAGATGGTAATACGAAGACTGTCATGTATAGTTTAGATTCCATTCGTGACAAAGTAGAAAAGTTGGATGCGGGGAAAGATAATAAAGAACTCAAAGGTCGAATCAACGATCTCTATTATGTTTGGAAGATTAACGAGTCTTTGTTGTTGCTAAGTAAGAGTTTCGGTATGCGAGAAAAATAGGAGAACCAGGGGATTTCACCCCTGGTTCTTTTTATAATATAGCTAGAAAGAAAATCGTTAGAACTGCGATGAACCCACCTGCCACAACAGATGAAATTCGGTACCTTCCCTCCTTTTCTTTAATATCCATAAATAAGACCAATTGAATGACCACTTGAATCATCGCTAAGAAGATCAGTACATATGGTAGAAAATCATTAGAGATCCATTCACTATTTACCAGGTAGAAAGCAATAAGCGTTAGAAGAATCATCGTAACGAACATAACCGTAATCTTCGTAAGGTGATCGTTCTCTTTCTTCATTCAACTCACACCTTTCCGAGTAGGTAGACTACTGTAAAGATAAAAACCCAGACTACGTCAATAAAGTGCCAGTATAAGCTAGCTATAAACAACTTTGGTGCGGTTTCTTTAGTGATCCCATACATCATCAGTTGAATGAGCAACATAAAGATCCATACGATCCCAAAGAGGACATGTGCTCCATGAGTACCAAGAAGCATATAAAAAGCACCGAGGAAAGGACTACTACTAATCGTTGCGCCTTCCTCGACATAAGCCATGAATTCAATCGCTTCAAGAATAACGAATCCTAATCCCAAACTGATCGTAAGAAGAAACCAAACTAAGGTCATCGTTTTTTTACCAAGTTTTAAAGTATAAACCCCTAGTGCACATGTAAAGCTACTAGACAACAGCACGATCGTACTTACGATAATCTCAGAAAGGTTGAAGAGTTCCTTTGCTCCTGGTCCGTTGGCGGTTAATTCCTTTACTGATACATAAATACCGAATAAGCAACCAAATACCACTATCTCTGCACCGATCAAGAACCAGAAAGCTAAAATATTCATTTGCCCATGGTGGTTGCTAAATAGGTTTCTTTCAGCTAGAGATGGCATTAGTAACCCACTCCCTTGTCGTTATAAATCACTTTATTCTTCGGTATAAAATAGCCATTCTTACTCTGAAAAGACCGAATCGTCATAGTAGTAAAGACCCCGGCCATACCAAGAATTGCCACGGACCAAATTTCGAAAACAAAGCCAAATGAAGCGATGAGAAATGCCATTCCCATAAAAAAGGGCAATGAACTTGAAGAAGGCATATGAATTTCATCATAATCGCCTTCGAAATCGATGTTTTGTTTCTGTGCTTCATAGGCACTCCATAACGGCTCACCTGATGTTACGACTGGAATTCGTGCGAAATTATACGGTGGGGGAGGACTAGGAACCGTCCACTCTAACGTTCGTCCTCGCTTCATCCAAGGGTCGTGTACTTGAACAGATTTTCCGTACCGAGTCGTGAGATAGATGTTTAGCATAAAAAACAATACGCCTATTCCCATTAAAAATGCTCCGCATGTACTCACTAGATTAAGCCAACCAAGTCCTTCTCCTTCTGGATATGTAAAGACTCGCCTCGGCATCCCCATCAATCCTAAAATGTGCATCGGAAAGAAAGTGAAATGAAATCCGATCACAAACGTCCAGAAATTCCATTTACCAAGTTTTTCGTTCAACATCTTACCGAACATCTTTGGCCACCAATAATAAACACCTGAAAGCACTCCGAAAATCGTCGCGCCTATAATGACATAGTGTAAGTGTGCAACAACAAAATAGCTGTCATGATATTGATAATCTGCTGGAACTGAGCCAAGCATGACCCCAGTAACACCGCCCATAACGAACGTCACGATAAAGCCGAGAGCATAAAGCATAGGGGTATCGAATCTTATTCGTCCCCCACGCATTGTAAACAACCAATTGAAGATTTTAATACCAGTAGGAATCGCGATCAACATTGTAGTCAAGGCGAAGAAAACGTTGATATTTGCATTTAGTCCAACTGTAAACATGTGGTGGACCCAAACCATAAACCCTAAGAATCCGATCAAAATGATTGCAAACACCATCGAAGTATACCCGAATAATTTCTTCTTCGAAAAAGTACTGATAACATCTGAGAATATCCCAAAAGCAGGTAGCGCGATGATATACACTTCAGGGTGACCGAATATCCAGAACAAATGTTGCCAGATCAGTGGATTTCCTTCAGAGCCGGATAAGATGATCGTTCCAAATAGTCGTTCGAACGTTAATAATAGCAACGCTACCGCTAGAGCGGAAAATGCATATACGATGAGTACTGAAGTAATGAGCATCGACCAAGTTGATAGCGGCATCCTCATAAACTTCATACCAGGTGCCCTCATCTTTATAATCGTTACGATAAAGTTGATCGCACCCATAATCGTTCCGAGTCCTGCGACTTGTAGTCCAATCGGATAATAGCTGTTCGAAGGTCCCGGGGTAAATTCGTTGAGTGATAGAGGAGCGTATGTAGTCCAACCTGCATTTGGAGAACCTCCAGCTATAAAACTGACGTTAATTAAGATTCCCCCTGAAATAAAAAGCCAGAGGCTCAATGAATTCATGAATGGAAAAGCAACGTCTCTTGCACCGATTTGCAATGGTACGATCACATTCATTAAGCCGATTAATAGCGGCGTAGCAACAAGAAAGATCATGACCGTACCATGTGTACTTGTAAGTTGGTTGAACCGTTCCCCTTGAAATACCCAGAATTCATTTTCAGGAAAAGCAAGTTGCATTCTGATCAATAAAGCTTCTAACCCTGCTCTAAGAAAAAATAAGAAAGATACAACCAAATACATAATGCCAATCTTCTTATGATCTGTTGACGTGATCCAACTCCAGAGCCACTTCCATCTGTTGTATTTTGTTAGTAGGATGGTAGATGCAATCATGATAATTACAAACGATATGTCAGCTAAAATGATGTCAGATGGTAATGTACGAAAATAATGAAAGATCCTATCCATCAGTTGTTCTCACCTTCCTTCTCTATCCATGTTGAAAAGTTATTTTTGTCTAAAACGATCGTATCAAACGTCATCAATGCATGCTCTGCTCCACAGAGTTCAGCACATTTCCCACTATATGTACCTGTTTCGATGGCTGTGAGCCGTAATGTGTTTTCCTTCCCAGGAAGAGCATCTCTTTTTCCACCCAGTTGTGGAATCCAAAATGAATGGATAACATCTTTTGATGAGAGCTTGAACGTAATGGGCCGATCTACAGGGATACGTAATTCGTCTGTAGTGGTAATGTTATATTCAGGATAGTAAAATGACCATTGAAATTGTTCCCCTGTCACTTCAATCGTTAACGAATCTTTGTCATCGTTATAAGGCTCGTCAAGCTGATAAGTAGTTGCAAAAGTAGGTACAGCCAGAATGATGATGATGATAAAAGGGACGATGATCCAACTGATCTCGAGCTTTTTATTGCCAGATTTTTGAGTTGGGAAATCATCTTCCTGCCCAGGCTTTTCGCGGTACTTTACTAGAAATCTCACAAAAAGAGTGAAAACAACTGCTAGAACGATACTCATCAGCAAAAGACTTAATAAGAGAAGGTCCAATTGCTTTTCGCCCGCTGTTCCTTTTGGATTTAATACAGCGATGGAAGAACAACCTGACAGAATGAAAGCGGTGCCAATAATGAATAAACTTCTCATGAAGGCTCTCCTCTCTATATAAGTGACTAACAATCTCCATTACCCAATACCTATTTAATTGAAACAGCGCACTCAAAAAGCCACACGAATTGGATTCGCGTGGCTTTACTCCACCATAAATAGATTTAGTCAAATGCACTTTTTAAATAGAGAATGTTACTTGCTACTAAATGCGATTTGGATACCGATGATCCCAAGCAGAACACCTTTGATTACATTTATTTTTCCAACAACCGCTGAATTCTTTAGAAGAAGTCCTTTGATACTGCTAGCGAATAAGCTGATTGAGGTGAAGATAAGGAAAGCTTGGACAATAAATATGATTCCTAACATCACCATTTGTAAAGAAGCATATCCTGAGTGTTGATTAACAAACTGGGGAAGAAGAGCTAGAAAGAATAAGGAAACCTTAGGGTTAAGTATATTCATTATAATTCCTTTTCGATAAAGAGCCATATAAGATTGGTCTCGTTGGTTTTTAAGGAGTGTGGATTGCTTCCTTTCGCGAAATGCTTGATATGCAAGGTATAGTAAGTAGGCGGCTCCCAAATATTTTACGATTGAAAAAGCAAGTGATGATTGGTACAGAATTGCAGATATTCCAATTGCGGCAGCACTAATATGTACAACAAGTCCTGAACATAACCCGAGAGAAGTAGCGATACCAGCACGCTTATCTTGAGAAATACTCTGAGCAAGCACGAACAAGTTGTCCGGGCCAGGCATGAGGGTTAATACTACAGCAGCAAATAAGAACGATAATAAGACGGATAAATCCATGACATTCTTTCCTTTCTAGTATGGTATTGTTTAAGTATATAAGAGAAACCAGCTTTCAAAAAGGGGTTCTGGGAGGAGTTTCAAATTTACACAGATCTATTTAAAGGTGCGGCACCATTTTATGCAGCGTATAGGCTACGGTATCCGTCTGAAGTCATTCGGTTAGTAGTGGACCGTTTTCATCTTTCGGCTCAAGAACGAGTGTTGGATGTAGGTTGTGGACCAGGTCAGCTTGCGATCAGGTTAGCAGATTGGTCAAAACATATCGTAGGTGTTGATGTTGATGAAGAGATGTTACAGGAAGCAAGTAAAATGGCAAACCTATTAAAAATTTCGAATATCGAGTGGAAGTTAGCAGATGTAGAAAAATTTATTAACCTTCAACATCCTGAATCATTTAAGTTAGTAACAATGGGGAAGTCTTTTCACTGGTTGAATCGTTCGCATTTTTTAGAAAAGCTTTATCCTACAATCCAGAAAGCTGGTGGAATAGCGGTTATTGACGATTATCAACCAGATAACGTTTTAGAGGATTGGCAGGTTGCATTCTCTAAGGTTGCTAAGAAGTGGTATGGCGAGGAGCGTCGAGCAGGTAGCGGTACGTATTCCCATCCTACATTAAGTCATGAAGAAGTGATTGAGAAGTCTCCATTTTCTATAGAAAAAGTAGAATGTGAACCTTATGAGCATTATTGGACAATCGAAACGTTATTAGGTCATCATTATTCCACTTCATACGGATTGAAGAGCTACCTGGGAAGTAATGTTGATGATTTTGAAGCTGAAGTAAAACGTGAGTTATTAAGTATTCATTCTGAAGGCAAATTTAAAGAAGAGATCAAAGTGAAAGTGTTGCTCGGCTATAAATGACAAAACACTTGGTCTAGTGGTATAATTCTGACATTTACACCATTTTGGTTTTGGAGGCTACTAAATGAATCCGATTTTAATAGATTTTCCTCACGAGATTTATACTGAACGGTTGTACATACGATGTCCTCTCCCTGGAGATGGTCTTGTCGTTCATGAATCCATTCAAGCATCAAGAGCTGAATTAAAGCTATGGATGCCCTTTGCGAAAAACGACCAATCTAAGGAAGAGGTAGAAGAAAACGTAAGAGAAGCTCATGCCGCCTATCTTAAAAGAGAAGATTTAAGGTTACACATCTATCATAAAGATACTGGAGATTTTATAGGGTCATCCGGCTTACATAGAATAGATTGGAACGTTAGAAAGTTTGAAGTAGGGTATTGGATTGACACTCGACATTCTGGTAATGGATATATGACTGAAGCTGTTCGAGCAATAACAGAATTTGCGTTTACGGAATTACGTGCGAGAAGAGTGGAAGTAAGGTGTGACACGAAAAATGATAGTAGTAAGAGAATCATAGAGCGACTAGGATTTTCACTAGAAGGAATTTTACGAAATGAAGACGTTTCGATAGATGGAGAACAGTTGAGAGACACATGTATCTATGCAAAGGTAAGACAGTGAGGTAAAGTTACCCAATTCACTAAACTAGCAGGAACAAAGCTTCATTATAAAGAAATACCATAAAAGAACTGCAAGGAGGGGACATGGTTGATTGAACGTGCAAGTGCCGAAGAAAAAGAATACATCTTATCGAATTCGATACAGTCGGTAAATGAGGGGACGACAAACCCTGGAATTATAAAAGAAGATAAAGCGATTGAAATCGTTACGTCAATCCTTGAACGCGGAGGTTATCACCTTGTATATCGAGATGGCGATCAAATTGCGGGTTGGGTATTGATTGGAGAAAACACGGATTACTTTACGGGTATCAAACACGGATTCATCTATGATGTGTTTGTATTCCCTGAGTTTCGAGGAAAAGGCTTCTCAAAAAAATTAGTGCAAGCAAGTATTCGTGACCTCAAAGATCAAGGTTTTGAGGAAATACGCTTAAATGTATACTCATCAAATTTTGCGAAGTATATTTATAAAGATATCGGATTCAAAGAAATGCAAACCATTATGGTCTACAAATAATAAGAACTGAAAGGCCCCTTTGCTTGAGTAGCATAGGGGTCTTTTTGTTTTACGACTAATTATCCCAAATACTATAACCGTTCTAAATCCAGTATTATCAAGGGTTTTAGAGGATTATCAAAAGTATTCTTAAAAAAATTATAAAAAAGATGATCCAACTTCTAATCCATTCCGTTAGCTAGATGTATAAAAATTTAAGGGGAGTGGATGTAACATGAATACTGAAAATAATTTGAAGAAAAGAGTAATCGACTGGAAGAAAGGACTCATGATCGTCCCACTAAGTTTTTCTCTATTGATGCCGACCGGCGCATTTGCAGATGATCACGGTAACCATGCGGACAAGCCTACAGTTGAAACGCCGGCAGCAGATCTTAGAGCTACACTAGGACATTTACTTAGTGAGCACGCATACCTTGCAGTTGAAACGATGAGAAAAGGAGCAGAAGGTGCAGATGATTTTGAAGCCTCAGCCGGAGCTCTTAGTGAAAATACAGAAGCGCTAACGGGAGCGATTTCTTCCGTATACGGTGAAGAAGCTGGTAATCAGTTCAACCAGATCTGGACTGACCATATCGGATTCTTCGTAGATTATGTGAAGGCAACAGGAAGTGAAGATGAAGAAGCGAAACAAGAAGCACTCGATAGCCTTGCGGGTTATAAAGCTGAATTCTCGAAATTCCTTGAAACTGCAACAGGTGAACGTTTGGAAGCTGAATCTCTAACAAAGGGTCTTCAGATGCATATCAATCAATTGATTGGATCCTTTGATAGCTATGTTGCAGGAGATTACGAGAAGGCTTATGCACAAGAGCGTGAAGCAATCGCTCACATGCATGGAGTAGCAAAAGGATTATCAAGCGCGATCACTGACCAATTCCCTGAGAAATTCGATGATACTAAAGCTGTAACGCCAGCATCAGACCTTCGTGCAACTCTTGGTCACCTTCTTTCAGAGCATGCTGGTTTAGCGATGATGGCAATGCAGAATGGAATCGATGGGTCAGATGATTTTGAAGCTTCAGCCCAAGCTCTAAACAAGAATACGGAAGATTTAACTTCTGCAATCGCATCTGTTTACGGTGAAGAAGCTGGTATGAAGTTTAACGAAATGTGGTCAGGGCATATCGGTAATTTTGTAGAATATGTACAAGCGACAGGAGCAGAAGATGAAGCTGCTAAAAAGAAGGCATTAGAAGCGCTCGATAACTATCGTGCTGACTTCTCTAGCTTCTTAGAAACAGCGACAGAAGGACGCCTTAAGTCAGATGCATTAGCTGAAGGTCTCCAAATGCACGTAAACCAATTAGTCGGAGCATTCGACAGCTATACAAACGAAGATTATGATGCTGCTTATGATTCTGTAAGAGAAGCTTATGCTCATATGTACAAGCCTGCAAAAGGACTTTCAGGAGCGTTTACCGATCAGTTCCCAGACAAATTTGCAATGAGTATGCCAACGGACATGCCAAAAACAGGCATGGGAGGTACTGCTGAACAGCAGATGCCGATCGAATGGATAATGGCAGCAGTTCTAGCTACGATGGCAGCGACAGGCGTAGTAGTTAGAAGAAAATTGCAAAAAGATAGCTAACGCCGCTAATAATCTCCATCGAACAGCAATAGCCTGAGCGCTATTGCTGTTTTTTTATCTAAAAACATACTCTGTAAGGTGTATTACAACAAAATTTGTTTGAACAAGATATAATTAAGGTAGGAAAATATTTTTATAAACATAAAGTAATTATGGTAAACTTGCACATGCATTTTCATGAATTGGAGGTTTTGGAATGAAGTGGAAATTATTTATCTTTTTAGCCGGATTAATGATTTTGACAGCTTGTGGAAATAGTACAGAAGGCGAGGCTGGTAACGAAGAAGTGCTTTCAAAAGAGTGGACGGAAATCGAAAAAGATGCAGAAGGAACAGAAGTCAATCTGTTCATGTGGGGAGGAGATGAAGGAATCAATCGGTACATCGATGATTGGGCTACTCCTGAGTTAAAAGAAAAACATAATATTACATTGAACAGACAGCCGATGAATACAGAAGAGTTCATGCAAAAGCTATTAACAGAAAAGAAAGCAGGTAAAAATAAAGGAACGATCGATATTATTTGGATTAACGGTGCAAATTTTAAGAATGCAAAAAACGCAAATTTACTTCTAGGCTCATTTGCAGATAAATTGCCTAACTACAAGAAATATATCGGAAGTGATGATCCATCCGCAGCGTTCGATCAAGGAACGAAAGTAGATGGCCTAGAAGCACCGTGGGGAAGTGTTCAATTTGTATTTAATTATGACTCGAACAAAATTGAAACACCTCCTAAAACGTTGGATGAATTGAAAACTTGGATTTCTGAGAACCCAGGAAAATTTACTTATCCTAACGTTTCTGATTTCACTGGTAACACGTTTGTAAAACATCTGCTTGTAGCTAGTGCGCCAGATCGTGTTTCTACGATGGCGAAAGAGTTTGATCAAGATTTAGTTGAGAAGAACGGTGAGTATGTGTGGTCATACCTAAATGAAATTAAACCAAACCTATGGCGAAATGGCGAAACGTATCCTGAGTCATTGACGAAGTTAGATAAGTTGTACAGCCAAGGGGAAGTCTGGATGACGATGGGTTTCAATGAAGCGAGAGCGGAAAGTTTAATTAAAGATGGTACTTTCCCTAAAAGTACAAAATCGTTTGTTCTTGAATCGCCTGGCTCTATTTCTAACAACCATTATTTGAGCATCCCATTTAATAGCCCTAACCCCTCAGGAGCGATGACGGTCATTAACTTCTTAGAATCACCTTCAGCTCAGATTGCTAAGATGGATCCTAAAATGTGGGGAGAAGGAATGGTACTAAACTATGATAAGCTCGAGGAAGAAGATAAGAAAAAAGTGGACGCGCTTAATCGCGGTGAAAGTGTAATATCTTCCGAAAAGCTGAATATGCACAAGCTTCCAGATTTAGATACAGGTTATACGGAGTGGATTACGAATGATTGGGGAAACAAGGTTTTTGAAGAATAAGCATAAAGCATGGCTTTATTTAACGCCTGCAGTGATCATCATCTTATTCCTAGTAGGTTATGGGATGTGGTCAGCTGTAATTCAAAGTATGCAAACATTAGGGGGAAAGTGGACGTTTGAGTTTTACGAGGAACTTTTTAGAAGCGATTCCTTTTTAAGATCCTTAAAGTTTACATTTTGGATCACCCTCATCTCTACCGTTCTCTCCCTGGTGATTGGTCTTGTGCTGACTAGAATACTGTATCGGTTATTTCAGCACTCTTTCGTAAAGGGACTCGTATGGATTCCAATCTTAATTCCTCATTTTGTAGCAGGATATCTCGTTTTCCTATTTCTTTCACAGAGCGGATTACTTTCTTCCTTGCTTTTTCAAATTGGATTAATAGAGGACAGATCGATGTTTCCGATACTCGTTCAGGATACACGAGGACTGGGAATCATCCTCACATATGTTTGGAAAGAAGTTCCGTTTGTTATTCTGATGCTTCTCCCAGTTTATTACGAAATCGATCATCGCTATTCAGAGGTGGTTAGAACGTTAGGGGGAAGCAAATGGGATGAGTTTAAAACTGTTGAATGGCCATGGCTTCTCCCAATATTATTAGAAGTTGCTATCATTTTAATTGCTTTTGTTTCGACAGCTTTTGAAGTTCCCTATTTGTTAGGAGTAACAAGACCTGAAATGTTGCCTGTTTATGCTTTCGATTGGTTTTATAGCGGAGATTGGAGCAATCGTCCTTTAGCTTTTGCTGCAATGATCATACCAGGGGTCGTATCACTCCTTCTAGCAGGAATCTCTTTCAAACTTATACAAAAGCATAGGCTACGCTTAATTAAAGGGAGAGTACGATGAGGTTAAATGAAATTATTTCAGGGAAGAGAAGAAAGGTAATCGTTCTTATCACGTTGTTTATTTTTATGATGTTGTTCATTCTTCCGCTTATCACGATCGTAGTAAAAAGTTTTGCTTCTGATTGGAAGTGGCCGATTCTGTTCCCAAGAGAACTCGGCCTTGATGGGTGGGAGGTTATTTTCAGTGATCCTGCACTGGTAGATTCTCTTATTACAACGTTAGAACTGGGAATAATGGTAGTACTGTTAAATTTAATCATAGCGATGCCAGCAGCAAGAGCATTAGCGATATATTCGTTCAGAGGAAAGTTCCTTATCGAGGCATTCCTATTGTCACCTATTTTGATTCCAGGCATCTTATTAGCTATGGGTTTACAGTATACCTTGATTCAGTTTGGGTTGGCAGATCGTCTAAGCGGGGTATTACTCGTTCATTTAATACCAACTTTGCCATACTCGATTCGTATCATGAGGGCAGGGTATGAACGACTTGGAAAAGGCTTGATTGAACAAGCGGCAGTGCTCGGTTCAGGGGCAATCGCACGTTTTTTGACAGTTTCTCTACCTTTACTGATTCCAAGCATTCGAAGTTTAATGTTATTAACATTTGTAATATCTCTTGGGCAATATGCCCTAACAGCAATTATTGGTGGAGGGGTTGTAACAACACTGCCATTACTATACTATCCTTATTTTTCAAGCTCCAATGAAGCAGTTATCGCTGGATTCTCATTATTATTTGCTTTGCTTCCACTCCTATTTGTAGGAGTCGCGGAAATCGCATTAAGAGCGGTCATTCGGGTAGTCAATCGAATTTGAAAGGAAGTTTATAGGTATGAATGACCTTATTCAATGTAACCAGTTAACCAAAAACTATTCGGGCGAGCCGATCTTAAAAGGTGTTTCTTTTTCTCTGAAAAAGGGAGAACATGCAACGATCGTTGGACCTTCAGGCTGTGGAAAATCAACATTATTACGCTGTCTAGCAGGACTCGAATCGATCGACAGTGGAGATATTATGCTCAATGGTAAGTCGGTTACAAAAACCAAACCTGAAAAACGTTCGATCGTTCTGATGTTTCAAGATTCCTTATTATTTCCCCATCTATCCGTGCTAGAGAACGTCACGTATGGATTGAAAAGGAAAAAGGTTCCTAAAAAAGAGCGAATCTCACAAGCGCTACAGATGATACAAAAGGTGAAACTTTCACCTTGGAAGGACGCCTATCCACATGAGCTTTCTGGTGGCCAGAAGCAGCGGGTTTCTCTAGCGAGAGCACTTGTGTTAAAGCCGGATTTACTTTTACTTGACGAACCATTCAGCTCGTTAGACGCTTCACTTCGAGAATCTTTAAGAGGTGAAGTAAAGGAAATATTACATGAGGAAAACATTACATCTTTATTTATTACGCACGACAGGGATGAAGCGATCGAGTTGGCAGACATGCTTGCTGTCATGTATGAAGGTCGATTGATACAGCAGGGGGCTCCTTATGATGTTGTAACGTACCCTTCCTCTAAAGAAAGTGCAAGAATTATAGGTGAAGGTCTTCCTTTAGGAAAAGGGTTTGTACCTCAACATCAAATAACTGCTGTAAATCCTCATAATCATGTTCAAAATGATAAGGAACAAATTTCAATCCCAGGAAAGGTAACCGCGCTTACAGTTAAGAACAATTCTGTTTGTTACCGTGTATCTTGGGAAGGTGGAACCATTCTCGTTCCTTCTGAAGACATATTAGAGCCCGGTCAAGATGTTCTGTTGAGAGCAGCGCACGTATACCCATACGATCGAAACGAACGTGCATGGAGCAATACTCCATGACGATAAGAACGCTATTAAAAGGGATTATGATGATTTGTGTCGTGATCGGCATTTACTTACTTAATGAGAATGTTTTCAACCTGCGTCCTTCCCAAATTCGTTCGTGGATTTCGTCCTTCGGGCTTTATGCGCCTGTGATCTTCCTTATTGCTTGTATAGGAAGACCGTTCATTTTATTTCCAACATCGGTACTTTCTATAGCGGGTGGGTTGGTTTTTGGTCCGTATATTGGAACGCTCTTAGCTGTAGTAGGAGGATCGACTGGAGCACTTCTTTTCTTTCTTGCTGCTCGAAAACTAGGCTTCAAGGCTCTACCAGATGCATTGCGGAAGCGTGGAGAGAAATTAGAAAAAGGGCTTTCAGAGCAAGGTTTCTCATATGTGTTGCTACTAAGGTTGGTTCCCTTTCTGCATTTTGATCTTGTCAGTTACGTGTGCGGTGTTTCTAATGTTGATAAGAAGAAATATTATTTTGCAACGTTAGTAGGTATGCTTCCTGGTGCTCTTGTTTTGAACTTTTTAGGTGCGAGTTTTTTATCAAACAATATCAAATCGGTCGCAATTGTATCGATTGCTTTATTAGTTCTCTTATTAATCACGTTATATATCCGTAAAAAGGCATTCGGATCAGAATTAGAAGAAGAAATTTAATTGAAGGATGGTGTGCTGTGCTCGATACTCATGGCAGGAAATATGTACAGCCTGTTATGGATAGAACCGCAGGCTGGTTACTTAAGATAGGTCTTAGTGCGAATCAGGTAACGATCATATCGTTTATTATCGGGGTCACATCTGGGTTGTTTATTTATCTAGATCGTCCTGTTCTAGCGATCATTGTATTATGGGTTTCTGGATACTTAGATGCTGTGGATGGAACGATGGCTAGGAAAACGAAGCCTTCACCATTTGGAACAGTATTAGACGTAAGTTTTGATCGAGTTGTAGAGATAAGTGTGATATTAGGACTTGCCTTTGCATTCCCTGAATCGATGTGGGCATTGTTATTATTGAGTACCTCAATCATATTCGCAATGACGATCTTTTTAACGGTAGGAGCTGTTTCAGAAAAGCAAGGAATCAAATCATTTTATTATCAAGCAGGTGCCGCTGAACGGACAGAAGGTTTTCTATTGTTTACGGCTATGATTCTCTTTCCTGGGTACTTAACGCTACTTACCTTATTGTTCTTAGCAATCGAACTATTTACTAGCATACAAAGACTTACTGAAGCAAAAAGAATACTCGGATAGAGAGGTGTTTGAATTGGAAAAATATGATTTGATCGTAATAGGAGGAGGTTCTGGAGGGTTAACTGCTGCAGCAGGTGCCGCTAACATGGGCGCGAGTGTAGCGTTAATCGATGACCAGCCAGGACTTGGCGGAGATTGTTTGCATTTTGGATGCGTTCCTTCAAAAGCATTCATTACTGCAGCAAAAGAAGTTCATGCTGTCTATAAAGGTGCTAAAGAATTTGGCTTAACAGTAAATGGAGAGGTTCGATTTCAACGCGCGATCGAACGCGTCCATGAAGCGATCGAAGAAATACAAGAAGTAGATAGCGATGAGCGTTTTGAGGAGCTAGGCGTAACAATCTACCGTGGAAAAGGTTCTTTTGTCGATGAACATACTGTTTCGATCGATGGACAAACCTCCATTTCAGGTAAGCGGATTGTCATTTCAACAGGGTCCAGTCCGAACGTTCCTCCTCTTGAAGGAGTAGATAACGTCTCTTTTTTAACGAATGAATCCATCTTCAATTTAGATCACCTACCTGAGAGTATTGTATTTATAGGTGGGGGAGTCGTTGGTCTCGAACTTGCTCAATCATTAGCAAGGTTTGGATCAGATGTTACTGTCATCGAAACGTCAGATACCATCTTAAAAAAAGAAGATAGTGACATTATTCCAGTAGCTCGAGAGATTCTAGAAAAAGAACTGTCCTTTATCTATAACGCAGAGGTAACAGGAGTTTTCACACGTGAAGGAAGAAAAGTTGTCACATATAAAGTTGATGGCAAAGAAGAAGAACTAGTCGCTCATGAAATTATGATGTCGACAGGACGAAAGCCTAATACCGACAAGTTAAACCTAGAAGCGGCTGGTGTTGATTCCAACAAAGGCTACATTACAGTAAATGAGCAGCTACAAACATCGAAGTCTCATATTTATGCGATCGGTGACGTCAACGGAGCTTTTCCATTCACGCATGGAGCCGGAATGGAAGGGAAATTGATCGTACAAAATGCTGTGTTCGGTTTAAGAAGAAAAGTGAAATATGATAATGTACCATGGGTAACGTACACTGATCCTGAAATTTTTCACCTTGGATTAACTGAGAGCGAGGCAAGAGAAAAGCACGGTGAGGATGTGCGTATATTTAAAGTTGATATTAGCGATGTCGACCGTTTTATTGCAGAACGTAAGAAAGACGGTCTTGTGAAGGTGATCACTGATTCGAAAGGGAAAGTGTTAGGGGCGCATGCCGTAGGCGAAGATGCTTCAAGCTGGATGCAGGAAATCGTGTTTGCAAAAGAACATGGACATAAGCTAGGAGATCTATCGACAGTCATACATCCGTACCCGACCAAAGGAGCCATTCTTAATCAAGCTTCAGATTTATATTGGCGTGAAAAACTCTTCGATGGTGTCATTCCAAAGGTTGCTGAAAAGTACATTAAGTGGGTTCGGTAAGAGAAAAGGATGATTTGATTGAAAAAGAAGTTGTTGTTGATCGGTGGAGGTCATGCTCACCTTCATGTGATAAAAAAACTACAAGAAGAAGCAATAGATGCCGAGGTATCAGTCATTTCACCGTCTGAGTACCAATATTATTCAGGAATGTTTTCAGGATTTATGGAGGGGTTATATGAATTCGAAAAGATACGTATTCACATACCGACCCTCTCTGAAAAAGCAAATGTCACATTTATTAAGGGCGCAGCATTGTCGATCGATGCAGAAGCGAAAGTGGTGCTGACTGAAAAGGGTGATATCGTTCCTTACGATGTTTTATCAGTTGATATCGGATCTTACACGGGTGGGATCGATGTGCCTGGAGTAAGGAAACATGCGTTACGAATCAAACCTACTTATCGAATTGAAGATGTAGTAAGTAAGTTGTGGGATGCAGAAGATCCGGTGGTTGTAGGTGGAGGTGCAGCAGGAATCGAAATGGCGCTCTCTTTACATGCAAAAAGACGTTCTGAAGATGCTCCAGTAACGTTAGTAACCCAATCTACGCTTTTAGCAGGAGAAACTGAAAAGGCAACGTCTAAGATCCAAGAGATTGCAAAGGAAAAAGGGTTAAAAGTTTATGAACATGAGAAAGTATCGAACGTTACTTCTTCCCATGTCATCACTGGCGGAGGTAAGCAGATCGCTTATGATGAATTTTTATGGTTGACTGGTCCTAAAGCGCCTGGACTTTTTCAAACGTCGAAATTGCCAGTTGATCCTCAAGGTTATTTGCTAGTGGAAGATACATTGCAAGTAAGGGAATACCCTGCTATTTTTGCTGCAGGAGATTGTTCTTCGATAAAAGGTTTCCCGAACCTTCCAAAATCAGGAGTTATCGCTGTTAGGCAGTCAGAAGTGCTTTGGGATAACATCAAGGCCTTTATAAAAGGAGAAGACGGAACGCGTTTTCAACCTAAGCGAAAATATCTTTCTATCCTTTCTACAGGAAACCGTGAAGGTTTATTATTATACGGCAATTTAAGCTTTCACCACCATCTTTCGTGGAAGTTAAAAAATAAAATCGATCGGAAATTTGTTGAAACTTATAAATAAACCTAAGAAAGCAGGCTGCAGAGCCTGCTTTCTTAAGTTCACTTCATCACAGGGTGTGCAATTTATTGGCGTTCGCGTTTATAATAGAGTAGAAGTGAAAGCTTAGTAGCTAAAGAGAGGCTTGAATAATATAGTTCAGCTATATATCTAAAGCCAACCGTATTAAGTGAGTTTCGTGAGGTTAATTTTTGCCTTGCGATCGTGAGGAAAAAAGGAGTGAAATGATGAAGTTACAGTTTACAGATAGAGCGATTGAAAGACTAGAAAAAGAACAAAATGGTTTTCTTAAATTGAACTATGATATTGAGGATTGTGGATGTGTTGTCAACGGCGTAACACAGCTAGTATTAGATTCAGAGGTTGGGGATTATGATCTAGAAATAGAAACAAATTTCAGACCTGTTCTTGTGCAGAAACAATATAAGGTGTTTTTTGATGAGAACATGAAGATGGACTATTTACCGAAATACCATTGTTTTATGCTTAAAAGCGACAATGAGATACTGAACCCAAGAATGCGATACATCAATCGTATTTCATAATCTAGGAGGCATGTAACGTGTCATTTTTTATGTATTTTCTTATGTTTTTTGTTGTTTATATGATTGTGAAAGGAATCTCAAATTTTATTAAAGAAAAGAAGATGGATCGGATTTCATTCATTGGTGGAATTATTTTAGCTTTAATCTATAGCACGATCATTACGATTTTCAAAGGGTAAAAGGAGCACAAAAAGGTGCTCCTTTTTAATTTTTTTAAAATCGTAAAAAGTTAGTTTAGTTCAGCAGACGATTCTTTTTGATGGAGAGAGCGGTATGGAGTGTGAATGGAACGAGAGAGGTGCGGTTCGATTTCATCGATCGCTTTCATAAGTTTTTCTAGGTCGATACCAGTTTCAATCCCCATTCGTTCAAGCATATAAACCACACTCTCAGTTGCGACATTACCTGTTGCTCCTTTCGCAAAAGGACATCCGCCTAGCCCGCCTGCTGATGTGTCAAACCTTGATATGCCTGCAGTAAGGCAAGCGTAAATGTTTGCAAGCGCCATTCCTCTCGTATCATGAAAATGAGCTGTCAAAAGCGTGTTTGGAAATTCACTTTTTAGTGTATGAAAAAGGTTGTAGGACTCCTCTGGCGTCGCCATACCAATCGTATCTGCTACACTAAGTTCGTCGACCCCTGCTTCAACGAATGTTCTACAAACACCTAACGTATCCTTTAAGGTCATCTTTCCCTCATATGGGCAGTAGAAAGCTGTTGAGATACAGGCTCTGACAAAGTAACCATCACGCTTTAGTTCATCTACTAACACAACCAATTCTTCTAATAATTGAGCGGTCTCTTTGTTGCTGTTCTTTTTATTGAATGTATTACTTACACCTGCGAACAGCGCAACGGCTGAAACAGACGTTTCTTTTACTCGTTCAATTCCTTTTCGATTTGGTGCAAGTACAAAATTTCTTGACTCATCTAGACATGAGCTGACAATTTCTTTTGCATCTTTCATTTGTGGAACCCATTTTGGGGAAACAAAAGAAGTAAGCTCTATTTCACGCACGCCCGAATCTTTCAGTGCTTTTATGAATGATAGTTTATTTTCTGTAGGAACGTAATTTGCTTCATTTTGAAGTCCATCTCTTGGACCTACTTCAATTATCGTAGCTTGATTTGGTATCATAACGATCAGCCCCTTTATTTGTAAGCGTTATCTTTTTCATTAAAACAAAGCTTATTGGCAGTTGCAAGGAAATCGTTAGAATAATGGGAATTCTTTTTGTTTGAAGGAGTTTTCTGATTAAATTAAGAATTATGTAGAAGAGAGTCAATTTAAGGAGGAAAATGACATGAATCAAGATGTAGTAATTGTAAGCGCTGTCAGAACGCCGATCGGATCTTTTAATGGTGCCCTAAAGAATGTTTCAGCACCAGAGCTTGGAGCACTAGCGATTCAAGAATCGATACGACGAGCCGGCATAACGCCTGATCAAATACAAGAAGTCATCATGGGAAATGTACTACAAGCAGGGCTAGGTCAAAATCCAGCTAGACAAGCCGCTATTAAAGCTGAGATTCCAGTGACTACTCCTGCGATGACGATTAATAAAGTGTGTGGCTCAGGCTTGAAAACTGTTCATCTTGGTGCGCAATCGATCATGCTTGGTGAACAAGACATCGTCGTTGCTGGTGGAATGGAAAACATGAGCCAGGCACCATATCTTTTAAATGGAGCTAGGGATGGCTTAAGAATGGGTGATCAAAAGATGATCGACAGCATGGTTCATGATGGGCTATGGTGTGCGTTCAATGATTACCATATGGGTGTAACAGCAGAAAATTTATGTGATCATTACAACCTCAGCCGAGAAGAAATGGATGAATTCGCAGCTCAAAGTCAGCAAAAAGCACAGGCTGCAATTGAAGCAGGACGTTTTACAGACGAAATCATACCCGTTTCGATTCCAAAGCGAAAAGGCGATCCAGTAGTCTTTGATACAGATGAATATGTAAAACCGGGCACAACCGCTGAAAAGCTTGGGAAATTAAAACCAGCTTTTAGAAAAGATGGACGCGTAACAGCAGGTAATGCATCAGGAATAAATGATGGAGCAGCAGCTGTTGTTTTAATGAGTCGTAAGAAAGCAGAAGAGCTAGGTGTTGAATACATGGCGGTGATAAAAGCAAACGCGAGTGGTGGAGTAGACCCTAGCGTAATGGGACTTGGTCCTGTCCCTGCAACAAAGAAAGTACTTGAGAAAGCGAATCTATCCATGAGTGATATGGACTTAGTAGAAGCGAACGAGGCATTTGCCGCACAGTCGCTCGCTGTCGGAAGAGATTTAGACTTTAATCGTGAGATTCTTAATGTTAATGGTGGGGCGATCGCTCTTGGGCATCCAATCGGGGCGAGCGGAACAAGGGTATTTGTAACACTACTTCACGAAATGAAGCGAAGAAACAATCGCTATGGACTAGCTACCCTCTGTATAGGCGGTGGACAAGGAGTAGCGACAATTGTAGAAAGACCGTAATAAAAGAAGGAGGAATATTTGATATGAAACCGATACTTAACTCATTCGACGAAGCAGTGAAGGATATACAAGATGGTGCAACGCTTTTAGTAGGTGGATTCGGTCTTGTTGGTATTCCGGAAAATTTAATTATGGCTATCCGAGATAAAGGTGTGAAAGATCTGACCGTCATATCAAACAATTGTGGTGTAGACGACTGGGGTCTTGGTCTTTTGTTGAAGAATAAGCAGATTAAGAAGATGGTAGGTTCATACGTAGGTGAAAACAAAGAGTTTGAAAGGCAAGTTCTATCAGGTGAATTAGAAGTAGAATTGATTCCTCAAGGTACACTAGCTGAACGAATTCGCGCTGGAGGAGCTGGTATTCCAGCTTTCTATACACCTGCAGGAGTAGGTACTCCGATTGCTGAAGGAAAAGAGGTAAGGAGTTTTGATGGAAAGGAATACTTGCTTGAACCTGCGATTAAAGCAGACTTTTCACTCGTTCGAGCTGCCAAAGCAGACTTGATGGGAAACCTTATCTACAACAAAACGGCTAGAAACTTTAACCCTATGATTGCAGCAGCAGGTGAAGTAACGATTGCAGAAGTTGAAGAGCTTGTTGAAAACGGAGCGCTTGAGCCTGATCAAATTCATACTCCTAGTATCTATGTTCAAAAAGTGATTGTTGGTGAACAAGAAAAGAGAATCGAAAGACTAACGACTAGGTAAGGAGGCTAACTATGACAAAAGTGGATAAAGCAGCAGTTAGAGAGAAGATTGCGAGACGTGCAGAAAAAGAAATCAACGATGGTTTTTATGTGAATCTAGGAATTGGAATGCCAACGATGGTTGCGAACCATATCCCTGATGGCAAAAAGATCGTACTTCAATCCGAAAACGGTCTTCTAGGTATTGGACCTTATCCATCGGAAGGTGAAGTGGATCCAGACTTGATCAACGCTGGTAAGGAAACGGTAACAGCGATGCAGGGAGCAGCTTACTTTGATAGTGCTGAATCGTTCGCTATGATTCGTGGAGGCCATATTGACGTTGCAATTCTTGGAGGTATGGAAGTTTCGAAGAATGGTGACCTTGCGAATTGGATGATCCCAGGTAAGATGATTAAAGGTATGGGCGGTGCAATGGATTTAGTACATGGTGCTAAACGTATCGTCGTGATTATGGATCACGTTAATAAGAGCGGTGATCCGAAAATACTAAACGAATGTTCATTACCTTTAACTGGGAAGGGTGTGGTCAATCGAATCATAACAGACCGAGCTGTATTCGATGTAGCCGATGAAGGGTTGGTCCTCAGGGAAGTTGCTGAAGGATATACTGTTGATGAGATTAAAGCCTCTACTGAGCCAGAAATTATTGTGAAAGACGTCATAATGGACGCATATTAATAGAGAAGAGGCTGGGACAAAACCAACATACATGAAGGAAATCGCGAATGTTGAATGTTTAAGAGTAAGACCTTAGCGTAGCCAACATACGTAGACTCCTGCGGGAACAGCACGAGTCCAAAGGCCCCGCAGGAAAGCGTTTTTTGCTTTCTGAGGAGACTGAGGCCGTGCCCGCGGAAAGCGAAGTATGTTGGCGAAGCGGCGGTTTCCTATCTGTAAATTACAAAAGACCCGATCTAATTCAAATGAATTGATTGGGTCTTTCTCATGGTTATATGCTTATGTCCCAGCCTCTTTTACTTACCGGTGCTTATCATAAGTATTGGCTGTTGAGATCGATCGTATCTCGTTAATCTCATTTTGGGTTAGTTCAGGCGCATTTTGCGCTGTGAGGTTAGAAAGCAGCTGTTCGCTCTTACTCGCACCAGGTATTGCAGTTGCGACTGCTGGATGAGCAAGGGTATAACGTAAAGCAGTTTGCGTCATATTCCGTTCGTTTCCTTGCATATCGGATAGTTTTCTTGCAATTTCAAGTACGTCATCTTTAGAATGCGTTAGAAAACCTTCGTCTTTAACTTTATGCTCGAATCGGTCTGTTAGCATGCCTTTCGCGAGTGGCCCTCTTGCAATCACACTGATGTTGTTTTTGTGTAGCAAATCTAGTATTTCTTCCTCTGGGCGGCGATCAAGAATGCTGTACTGCATCATGACGGATGCGATCGATGAGCGCTTAACATACTCTCGAATCACGTTAGGGCGAATACTAGAAATTCCATATTCACGGATGAGACCCTCCTGTTTTAATTCTTCGAAAGCCTCGATCGTCTCATCAATCGGATCGTCAATCGTACCACCATGCAATTGATAAAGGTCGATATAGTCGGTCTTCAACCGTTTTAAGCTTTGCTTACATGCATCTTTGATATGTTCTTTAGAAGGGTCCCAGTACCAATCCTCTTTTCCTTCCTCCCAGTGATTTCCACCTTTTGTGGAGAGGATGACGGAGTCTCTTCTACCTTGAAGTGCTTCCCCAACAAGTTCTTCGTTCAAACCAAAATCATAAAGATCGGCAGTATCAATAAAGTTAACGCCGTTATCGATCGCTTCACGAATGAGTGAGATCCCTTTTTCGCGATCCGTGCCGATAGACATCGTGCCGAATCCGATTTCACTCACTTGAAGGTTGGATTTGCCTAATTGATTCTTATTCATCTTATACCTACCTCCCATTAAAATAACTACTACTAGTTTATCGTGACAAGAGCACTTAACGCTAATGATATGGGTGTCTTGTCACTTGTCAGATCGACTGGTATAGTTAATGGTTGAGGAGGCGTTTTGATGGGGAAAGAAGCTCTGTTAATAATCGATATGAGTAATGATTTTATTCACGACAAAGGGAATTTAACAGTAGGATTAAAGGGTCAAGAAATCGTACCTCATATCCTCTCGATTGCTAGCTCGTTTATAGCAGAAGGGAATGAAGTGATCATCTGTATGGACGCACATAATGAACAAGATTCACATTTTGATTTATGGCCTGTCCATAATGTTATAGGATCTTGGGGACAAGAATTGTATGGAGAGCTCCAAGACTGGTATGAGGAGTATAAAGACCATAGTTGTGTAGAGTATGTACCAAAGCCAGAATATGATGCTTTCTACAACACGAACCTCGAAGAGCTATTGCGGTCAAAAGGAGTAGAAACTGTTCATTTAACAGGTGTTTGTACAGACATATGTGATTTTCTTACCGCTTATGGTGCTTATGCAAGAGGCTTCAAAACCGTTGCACGTAGACGTGGTATGGCAACGTTCTCAGATCATCATGACGTTTTTCTTGAACAGATGAAAACCATCTTCCAAACAGAAATAAGAGATTGATAAATTCGTTAGTATAATACATCTACTCAAAAAGAGGCTGGGACAAAACCAACATACATGAAGGAAAACGCGAATGTTGAATGGTAAAGAGTAAGACCTTAGCGTAGCCAACATACGTAGACTCCTGCGGGAACAGCACGAGTCCGAAGGCCCCGCAGGAAAGCGTTTTTTGCTTTCTGAGGAGACTGAGGCCGTGCCCGCGGAAAGCGAAGTATGTTGGCGAAGCGGCGGTTTCCTATATGTAAATTACAAAAGACCCGATCTAATTCAAATGAATTGTTCGGGTCTTTCACATGGTTATATGCTTATGTCTCAACCTCTTTTTATTGAATTAATCTCAAATGTGACTTTGATTTTGATGGTGGTGCTTGGATCCACTCTTCGATCGTCTCATAGTGTTTCATATAGTGCTTGATCATTAATTGGATCTGTTTCGGTTTCCCTACCATTGTAACTCCGTTAGATTGTATATAAATCTTCACTCGTTTACCCTCCTACTTGATCGATACATAATCATCTGATCTGCCCCTATTATCTGTCTGTTGTGATAGACTTTATGTATCGGATATAAAATTTAGAACCAGGAGATGAGAGGACATGGATCATCTATATGAAAAGACCCTTCGTTCAGAAACACTCTATGAGGGTCGAATAATTAATTTAAGAGTTGAAGATGTAGAACTCCCGAACGGAAAAAAGAGTAAGCGAGAACTCATCGACCATCCTGGAGCTGTTGCAGTTATCGCAGTAACGCCTGATAATAAAATTCTTGCTGTAAGACAATATAGGAAGGCGCTAGGCAAATCGATCGTTGAAATTCCAGCAGGAAAGTTAGAAGCTGGCGAAGAGCCTGAAATCACTGCTGTAAGAGAGCTTGAAGAAGAAACGGGCTATACATGTCAATCGTTAAAAGAAGTAATATCATTTTATACTTCACCTGGATTTGCGAACGAGTTAGTTCATCTTTACGTTGCAGAGGGGCTAGTGAAAAAGGGAGAACAGTCTGCCGATGAAGATGAGTTCCTTGATGTTCTTTATCTATCGCTAGATGAATTAGAAGAAATGGTAAACACAAAAGAAGTGCATGATGCAAAAACGGCTTATGCTTTGCTTTATTTGAAAATGAACCAAAGGTGACGTTGCGCTATGATTGATTGTTATGCAGATTTTCACATACATATTGGAAGAACTTCTTCTTATAAACCGGTGAAAATCACTGCATCTGACTCTCTAACACTTTCTTCGATTTTAGATGAAGCTTCAAATCGTAAAGGGTTGGACATGATCGGTATAATCGATTGTCATGTTCCTGAAGTGATCGCTGATTTAGAAAATGAGGTCAGAGTAGGGAATGGTTATGAATTGGATGACGGTGGTATTAGGTTTGGAGATCTTACGTTAATTCTGGGTAGTGAGATTGAGATCTATGATGAAAATTGCAAAGGTCCTATTCACGTATTAGTTTATTTGCCTGATTTGATTGCAATGAAACATTTTTCAGAGTGGTTGATAGGCCGAATGACAAATATTCATTTGAGCTCGCAACGAATTTATGAAGATGCACAAGCATTGCAGCGTAAAGTTAAAGAACTCGGCGGATTGTTTATCCCTGCTCATATTTTTACACCTTTTAAAAGTTTGTTCGGTAGAGGGGTTTCTTACTCGTTAAAAGAAGTGTTCGATATTAAATTTATCGATGCTGTAGAATTAGGATTATCATCGAACACAATGATGGCAGATGAGATAGAAGAACTCCATGCTTTACCATTTCTTACGAATTCTGATGCCCATTCAACGCCAAAAATTGCACGAGAGTATCAACTATTGAGGGTGAAAACGCCTAGTTTTCAGGAATGGAAGAAAGCATTGAAGAACGAGGACGATAGGCAAATTGTTAGAAACTATGGGTTAGATCCTGAACTAGGTAAGTATTTCGAAACAGTTTGTGCAAAGTGTGAAACAAGCGTGCATGGGAGCGAATGTCAAACATGTAAGAGCACGAAATTGATTAAGGGTGTATCAAATCGAATACAAGAATTGCGTTCGACAACTAATAAGCCCTTAAGGCCAGAATATATTCATCATGTTCCTCTTGAATATATTCCTGGTATCGGACCAAGAACGTTAAGTCGATTGTTAGATCATTTTGGAAATGAGATGAATATTTTACACCGGGCTAAGGAAGAGGAGCTCGGGACAGTAGTGTCTTCTAAGATAGCGAGACTAATTAACCTTGCAAGAAACGGAGAACTCACGATTGATAAAGGTGGGGGAGGAAGATACGGCAAAGTACGAACAGGAGAGTGACAATCTAGCACCTGTCATACGCCTAGTATTCGATTCATAGACTTTACCAAGAGCAGTTTGGAGGGGGAGTTCTTATGAATCGGAGTCGACAGTTGAAGCAGATCATTTCGTCGCATATTACTGACCATCTATCGATTTATACATTCATCGCTGTGTTGTTTCTAATGGGGATCGTTTTCGGTGCAGTCATTGTTAACAGCTTAAGTTTAACCCAAAAAGAAGACCTCGCTCTCTATTTAAGCCGATTCTTTGGACAAGTGTCTGAAGGACAGTTTGCAACGTCTTCAGAGATGTTCCAGCAAAGTTTTACACACTATGTGAAATATATCGGATTGATGTGGCTACTAGGATTGACAGTGATCGGTCTACCGATTATTTTAGTGATGTTGTTTTTAAAGGGGATCGTAGTCGGATTCACAGTAGGCTTCCTTGTGAATCAAATGAGTTGGAAAGGTTTTCTATTAGCCTTTGTATCTGTTTTTCCTCAGAATGTATTGGCAGTTCCTGTATTTATAGTAATCGGAACAGCTTCCCTAACATTTTCTCTTCGACTTGTTAGACAGCTGTTTATGAAACGAAAAACAGAGTTGATCTTTCCTCCATTCATTCGGTTTTCTTTATTAGTTCTTGGTTCGCTGTGCGTGCTTTTTCTAGCATCATGGTTTGAAGCTTACTTATCCCCTTCATTAATTAAAGCTGTAGTTGATATTCAGTAATTATTATATGATAATAATTATAACGTACTATTGATAATTATTTTAGTTTGACACCTTTTTTTCTACTGCTTATAATGAAATTGGCATCGATCGAGGGAGGGAATAAGGGATATGGAAAGCAGAATCGATCGAATTAAGAAACAGCTTCATTCTCAAAGCTATAAGCTAACACCTCAACGTGAAGCAACCGTTAGGGTACTTCTTGAGAATGAGGAAGATCATTTGAGTGCTGAAGACGTTTACCTTCTCGTTAAAGAAAAGTCTCCAGAAATTGGACTGGCTACAGTATACAGAACGCTAGAGTTGCTAGCAGAATTGAAAATCGTTGACAAAATTAATTTTGGTGATGGCGTATCCAGATTTGATCTAAGACAAGAAGGTGCTGCACATTTCCATCATCACCTCGTATGTATTGAGTGTGGAGCAGTAGACGAAATACAAGAAGATCTACTCGGAGACGTAGAAGAAGTTGTCGAGAAAGATTGGAACTTCAAAATCAAAGATCATCGTTTAACATTTCATGGGATTTGCTACCGCTGTCAAAGCCAAGAACAAGCTGAGCAGCCTGAAGAGGAAACAGCGAATCGTTCCTAACAATTATAATGAACGCAAAAGAGCCCCTTATCAAACATGCTATGTATAAAAATCTCCTTATCTGGCATATCTTTTACTAGAGATGGAGGTGCATATGATGGTTAGGGGTCTATTGCTTGTTTTAGATACTATGAAGGTATTCTTGTTATTCACAGGCTGCACGCTACTGTTTTACTTTGGAATTCTCTGGGTAAATCAAGAGTATCAAAATTACCACCGGTATGATGAGCCAGAGGGAAAGGCAGTCAAAGTGGTGCAGATGGAGTCAGTACCTCAGCAGATTTTCCTTGAGAGGCTCGGTTTGTTTTTCCAAACTGGTGAATAAGGGAGTTTTCGCTTATGGAGGACCAGGTACAGGATTTTTTACACTATTTAATTGTTGAGCGGAGCCTATCAAAAAATACTCTCGATGCTTATAGGCGAGATCTGGCTCAATATACAAAGCACTTAACAGAACAAGAATCACTTACTTCATTGCAGGATGTAAGGCGTGTGCACATCGTTAATTATTTATACGAATTAAAGGATAACGGTAGAGCCTCAACGACCATAGCGCGTAACATTGCTTCGATAAGATCCTTTCATCAATTTCTCTTAAGAGAAAAAGAAACGGACCAAGATCCTTCCGTACATATTGAAACGCCCAAAGCTGAAAGAAAATTACCGAAAATCCTTTCTACATCAGAAGTGGAGCAGCTGCTTGAAGCACCTGATTATTCAACTCCGTTCGGTAAACGAGACCGTGCGATGCTTGAAGTACTCTACGCTACAGGACTTCGTGTTTCTGAGTTAGTGGATTTAAACATGGAGGATATCCACTTAACGATGGGATTTATACGCACGGTAGGCAAAGGCAATAAGGAGAGAATCGTCCCCTTAGGTAAGATGGCACGTGATGCATTACAGCTTTATTTAGATGAGGGAAGAAGTGCTCTATTAAAACGAAAAAAATCGGATGCGCTGTTCCTCAATCATCATGGTGAAAGACTTTCTAGGCAAGGATTCTGGAAAATCCTCAAAAAGCTTGCGCTGCATTCGAATATTGTAAAGCCTCTTACTCCGCATACGCTAAGGCATTCTTTCGCTACACATCTACTTGAAAACGGAGCAGATTTAAGAGCGGTTCAGGAATTGTTAGGTCATGCTGATATTTCGACAACACAGATATACACACATGTAACGAAGGCCAGGTTGAAAGATATTTACTCGACTTACCACCCAAGAGCTTAATTCGCTTTTCCAGAGATCAATCTGGTCGTTGACCAGGTTTCTTTTTTGTTTTATTGGACCGATTGTACATAAGTGTGTTTTTATATTTTCTGAAGGGAATAGTAAAATATGAGTGTTATTTACACAAGGAGGACTAGGAATGTCAAATAAATTTAAACGAGTATTTTTAGTAGTAATGGACTCTGTTGGTATCGGTGAAGCTCCTGATGCTGAGCAATTTAATGATAAAGGTGCAGATACGCTTGGGCATATTGCTGAGCACATGGGTGGTCTAAAGATGCCAAACATGGAAAAGTTAGGTCTCGGTAACATTAGAGAAGTCAATGGCATTTCCAAAGTGGAGAAACCGATGGCACACTATACAAAAATGCAGGAAGCATCAAATGGGAAAGATACGATGACTGGGCACTGGGAAATAATGGGTCTTCATATCGAACAGCCTTTCCGCACATTCCCTGATGGTTTCCCTGATAAGCTATTGAATGAATTAGAAGAAAGAACAGGTCGAAAAATCATCGGTAACAAGCCTGCTTCTGGCACAGAAATCATTAAAGAACTCGGTCAAGAACATGTGGAAACGGGTGCTTTAATCGTCTATACATCAGCAGATTCCGTACTGCAAATTGCAGCTCATGAAGAAGTAGTACCACTCGATGAGCTTTATCATATTTGTGAAATCGCAAGAGAGATGACGAAAGCAGAAGAGTACATGGTAGGAAGAGTTATCGCTCGCCCATTCGTTGGTAAAGAAGGCGAATTCAAACGAACTTCCAACCGTCACGACTACGCTTTAAAACCATTCGGTCATACTGTGATGAACGAGCTTCAGGAGAATGGAAAAGATGTCATCGCGATCGGGAAAATTTCCGATATATATGATGAAGAAGGTGTAACAGAATCTCTGAGAACGAAATCGAACATGGATGGTATGGACAAGCTTATCGATACCCAGAAAATGGAGTTTGAAGGGTTGAGCTTCCTGAATCTTGTTGATTTCGACGCACTCTTTGGACACAGAAGAGATCCACAAGGGTACGGAGAGGCTCTTGAGGAATACGATGCCCGTCTGAGTGAGTTCTTAGAAGGTATGCAAGAGGATGATCTCCTTCTAATTACTGCAGACCATGGTAACGACCCAGTACATCATGGAACGGATCACACTCGTGAGTATGTGCCGTTGCTTGCTTACCATAAAGGAATTGAAAAAGGTGAAGACCTTGGAATCCGCAAAACATTTGCAGATATTGGTGCTACTGTAGCGGATAACTTTGAGGTAAACTTGCCTAAGTATGGAACAAGCTTTCTTGAGAAGCTTTAAGGACAAGAGGAGGAATAAATAATGACAGTAATCAAACAAGAAATTCAAGATGCAGCATCATACATTACAGAAAACGCTGGAGAAGTGAAGCCTGAAATAGGTCTCATCTTAGGATCTGGTCTTGGTGTACTAGCAGAAGAAATCGAAAACCCTGTGAAAATCGCATATAGCGATATTCCTAACTTTCCTGTCTCAACAGTTTCAGGACATGCAGGTCAATTCGTATTTGGAACGCTTAACGGCAAGAACGTAGCAGCGATGCAAGGTCGCTTTCATTACTATGAAGGGTATGAAATGGATAAGGTAACGTTCCCGGTACGAGTAATGAAAGAGCTAGGCATCGAAAAAATCATCGTAACAAACGCTGCCGGAGGCGTTAATGAGGAGTTTGAACCTGGTGATTTGATGGTGATCTCAGATCACATCAATAACTTTGGCGCAAACCCGTTAATCGGCCCGAATAGCGAAGAGTTTGGTCCGCGCTTCCCTGATATGTCTACGGCATATAGCCAAGACTTACAAAAGCTTGCTCATGATACTGCAACAGAACTTGGCATGAAGCTTCAGTCTGGTGTGTATGTTGGGAACACGGGTCCAACATATGAAACACCAGCAGAAGTACGTATGCTACGTACAGTTGGTGGAGATGCAGTCGGCATGTCAACGGTTCCTGAAGTAATCGTTGCAAGACACGCTGGAATGGAAGTACTAGGAATATCTTGTATCTCAAACATGGCTGCAGGAATCCTTGATCAGCCACTTCACCATGGTGAGGTAATCGAAACAACTGAAAAAGTAAAAGCAAACTTCTTGCTTTTAGTTAAAAATATTGTAGAGAAGATGGCGTAGGAAGGGAGATTCATCACATGAGAATGGTTGATGTTATTCAAAAGAAACGTAACGGTAAAACGTTAACTAAAGAAGAAATCGAATTTTTTATTAATGGCTACACAGCAGGAGATATCCCGGACTATCAAGCTTCTGCACTTATGATGGCTGTTTATTTCAACGGCATGGAATCAAACGAAACAGCAATGTTAACGCAAGCGATGGTTGATTCTGGTGAAACGATCGATCTTTCTGCTATCGAAGGACACAAAGTAGATAAGCATTCTACAGGTGGAGTAGGAGATAAAACAACATTTATCGTTGGACCTCTTGTTGCTTCTGTTGGAGTTCCTGTTGCAAAAATGTCTGGTCGTGGACTAGGACATACGGGTGGTACTCTAGACAAGCTTGAATCGATCGAAGGCTTTAACATTGAAATGACGAAAGAAAAGTTTATCAACAACGTAAACACACACAAGCTTGCAGTGGCTGGTCAAACAGGAAATCTAGCTCCAGCTGATAAGAAGCTATATGCTCTTAGAGATGTTACTGCTACTGTTGACTCCATTCCTTTGATTGCAGGCTCAATCATGAGTAAGAAATTAGCGTCTGGTGCTGACAGCATTGTTCTTGATGTTAAGACGGGAACTGGAGCTTTCATGAAAGAATTAGAAGATTCTAAAGCTCTAGCAAGAGAAATGGTTAACATCGGAAATAATCTTGGACGTAACACTGTTGCAGTCATCAGTGACATGAACCAACCTCTAGGGTTTGAAGTTGGAAACGCGAACGAAGTACGTGAAGCTTGTGAAGTTCTTCAAGGTAAAAAAGTAGAAGACCTTCGTCTCTTATCATTAGAATTAGCTTCACATATGACTGTTCTTGCAGGAGTGTTTAATGACTTTGATTCTGCATATAAGACGCTTGAAGAAAACCTTGAAAACGGTAAAGCATTTGAAGCGTTCCGTTCTCTTGTTTCTGCTCAAGGTGGAGACGTAAGCGTAATCGACGATCTTTCTAAACTTCCGCAATCGAAGTATCATATTGAAGTAACTGCTGAACAAGACGGTTACGTAACTGCGATCGATGCAGAATCAGTCGGTGTTGCTGCTATGTACCTTGGAGCGGGTAGAGCAACGAAAGATGATCAAATCAATCACGGTGTAGGGATCACGTTAAACAAAAAAGTAGGCGATGCAGTGAAGAAAGGTGAAGCATTGGTTACACTTCATAGTGATGATGAGAATCCACAAGATTCAATCAAAAAGATCAATGAAGCATACACACTTTCTGAAGAATCTCCAGGTAAACACAAGCTTATTTATGATGTGATCAACTAAATATAAACGAAAGCCCCCTTTCTGGGGGCTTTTTTTATTGGTATCCGCCCTCGTTCTATCGTAATGAATGAAAGGTATACTTTACCAATAAGATGGGCATCCTTCTATTACTAAGAATGGAGGGATCCAGATGAAAGTTTCGGCAGCTTTACTCGCCATGCTACTCGTAGTAGCAACATTCGTTCCAACATTTGCAAGCGCTAATGAAATAAAATCAGATATTGTGGAAGAATCATCGTCTGCAATACTCATTGAACGAGATACAGGGGCAGTACTATATGAAAAAGACAGTGATAAGAAGCTTCCTCCAGCAAGTATGACAAAGATCATGACGATGGTTTTGATCATGGAAGCGATTGAAAGTGGAAAAGTGAAACTTGAAGACAAGATCCGCACGAGTGAATACGCTGCATCTATGGGAGGATCTCAAATCTTTCTAGAAGCAGGGGAAGAGATGACGGCCGACGATATGCTGAAGGGCATCGCAATTGCTTCAGGTAACGATGCATCTGTTGCAATGGCAGAGGCGATTGCTGGTTCAGAAGAAGCTTTTGTTCAAATGATGAATGATAAAGCAAAAGAAATGGGCCTAAAAGATACGAATTTCGTAAATCCTACGGGACTTCCAGCTAAGGAGCATTATTCGACTTCACATGATATGGCAATGATGGCGAGAGAGTTATTAAAGTATGACTTGATTACGAAATATACAGGAAAATACGAAGATTACTTAAGAGAAGATACTGATAAAAAGTTCTGGCTAGTGAACACGAATAAATTAGTTAAATTTTACCAAGGTGTAGATGGGTTGAAGACTGGTTTTACGAATGAAGCAAAATACTGTCTTACCGCTACTGCAAAACGCGATGATATGAGAGTAGTCGCTGTTGTGATGGGCGCACCATCTCCAAAAAAGCGGAATGCTGAGGTAACGAAGCTATTCGATTATGCCTTCTCTCAATATACGACAAACAAATTATTCGATCGAAATCACGTTGTGAAAGAAGTCGAAATTAACAAAGGTGACCGAGCAACCATGGACGTTGTAACTTCTGAGCAAGTTTCTGTGCTCATGAAAAAGGGCAGTAAAGACGAGAAAATAACGACCTCGATCAAAATGAATGAAAATCTTCAGGCGCCGATTAAAGAGGGTGATCCTGTAGGTGTTCTTACCGTTAAGGTAGATGGCAAAGTAACAGCAACGTCACCTGTATTGTCATCACAATCGATCGATCAAGCATCATGGTGGCAGTTGATGAAGAGGACGGTAGGGCAATTCGCCAAAGCGTCAGATGGTGTCAAGTAAGCAACCCTTTCATCGAACATTCACTAGTTTTGTCACGAAGAAGGAATTAAGGTAACAAACAGAGAAAAAACTCACAAGCAAACCATGAGGAGGAGTGCGTTGTGAGTCTTACGATTAACCTAGAAGTTAAGCATCCAGTTTTATTAATACGGTTAGAAGGCGAATTAGACCATCATACCGCTGAAGAGTTACGCGAGAGAGTCGATCAACTTCTTGAGGAGAGAAAAATTGAGCATATCGTTCTAAGTTTGGAAGGTCTGTCATTTATGGATAGCTCTGGGCTTGGTGTGATTCTTGGCCGGTACAACAAGGTGAAAAGCTTTGGTGGAGAGATGGTTGTATGCTCCATATCTCCAGCAGTAAAACGCCTTTTTGAGATGTCAGGTCTATTTAAGATCGTGAGACTCGAAGATGATGAGCAACATGCTCTTGCGACACTGGGGGTGGCTTAATGAGAAATCGTATGGATATTGAATTTTCAGCTCTCAGTCAGAATGAATCCTTTGCTCGAGTTACAGTTGCAGCTTTTATAGCTCAATTAGATCCAACAGTCGATGAGCTAACCGAAATCAAAACAGTTGTCTCTGAAGCAGTGACAAATGCAATCATTCATGGGTACGAACATAATGGAGATGGAAAAGTCTATATATCTGTTGAGCTCAACGATGATACTGTTCACCTCACTATTCGTGATAATGGAATCGGAATCGATGATTTGGATGAAGCTAGACAACCTCTGTTTACGACGAAGCCAGAATTAGAAAGATCTGGGATGGGCTTTACAATCATGGAGAACTTTATGGATGAAGTAAAAGTTGAATCTGCTAAGAACCAGGGTACTTCGATTCATGTTGTAAAGTACCTATCAAAAAATAAAGCGTTATGTAATTAAGGGGACCTGCGTATGGACGTGGAGGTAAAAAAAGGTAAACATACTCAGCTTAAGCATGAAGAAGTCAAGGAATTAATCAAACAGAGCCAAAATGGGGATCAGCAGGCAAGAGATCAGATTGTGCAAAAAAACATGAGACTTGTTTGGTCTGTGGTACAACGCTTTCTTAATAGAGGCTATGAGGCCGACGATTTATTCCAAATAGGGTGTATTGGTCTGTTAAAATCCGTTGACAAGTTCGATTTAAGTTATGATGTTAAATTCTCCACTTACGCTGTCCCAATGATTATAGGAGAAATCCAGCGCTTTATTCGAGATGATGGTACGGTAAAGGTTAGCAGATCTCTTAAAGAAACAGGAAACAAAGTTCGAAAGGCAAGAGATGAGTTGTCTAAAACGTTAGGTCGAACACCAACGATCAACGAAATAGCTGAACTTATTGACGTTACTCCAGAAGAAGTCGTCATGGCTCAGGAAGCTGTTCGAGCACCGAGTTCGATCCATGAAACGGTTTACGAAAATGACGGTGATCCAATTACGCTATTGGATCAGATAGCAGATCATTCAGATACATCGTGGTTCGATAAGATTGCCTTACAAGATGCTCTACAGCAGTTAGATTCAAGGGAAAGGTTAATCGTATATCTGAGGTATTACAAAGATCAAACACAATCAGAAGTAGCTGAACGGTTAGGGATTTCACAAGTACAGGTATCAAGGCTAGAAAAGAAAATTTTAAAGGAAATAAAAGAGCAGCTGAACAAATAGTTCAGCTGTTTTTTTATTGGATATTTTCTTTATCAGAACCATGTTTTTCTACGAGGGAATTAATGGAACATGAGTGCAGTTCGAATGAGAGCGATATACCAGAAACATACTATTACCTATATAAGGTACCTCTCGATAAGGAGGTGGAGAGCTGTGACAGCTGATATGATTTACCTTCGATTGAAACAAAAGATTAGAGTGAGGCCCGGAGCACATCTGACGATTGGTGATATCGCTCAGCTGATTGGAGAAGACGAGATATGTAGAAAACTTGAGACCACCATCATCCATCGCATACGGAAAGAAGATAAGAATCTCGTTGTAATCGATGTGATGAAAGTGATAAGAGCGATTCAACGTACAATCTCTCTTGAAGTGCAAATAATCGGACCGACACAAACCATTATCGAAGTGCAAATCTCAAAGAAAAAATTAGCACCTGTCTATTTTGTGTTCATTTGGCTTCTCCTATTTATTGGGGCTGCACTAGCAATTATGAACTTCCATGAAGATGTAAGTATGCGAGAAGTACACCAACAAATTTACAAAATCGTTACTGGAATTGATAATCCTAAACCTCTTCTCCTCCAGATTCCGTATTCATTCGGACTAGGAATTGGAATGATCCTATTCTTTAACCATTTATTTAAGAAACGGTTTAATGAAGAACCTAGTCCACTTGAAGTAGAGATGTTCAATTATCAACAAGACCTCGATCGATATGTCATCGTACATGAAAATGAAGACAATGGAAAGAACGAATGATGAATGCACAGATCATTTTGGTAATGATCATCGGTTTTGCTGAAGGAATTGCTGTAGGAGCTGGTTTAGTTGCATTTTTATCTGTTCTAGGGATCATCCCTCGTTTAACTCAAATAACAAAAACAAGGCATCTGATCAAGTTCTATGAGTGGGCAATCATCGTAGGGGCTGTAACAGCGAGCTGGCTATCATTAAGAAATCCAATCTTAGGGTTACCTAAGATCCTCATGATGCCCATTGGGCTTCTGGCAGGGGTTTTTATCGGAATGCTTGCGGCCGCTCTAACAGAGGTCCTAAACGTACTTCCAATTCTCACGAAACGAATTGGATTTATCGATAAAATCCTTTTGTTATTGATGGCTATCGTATTAGGAAAGATCTTCGGTTCACTATTTCATTGGACAGTATTTGTAGATGGAGGGTTTTAAATGTCGTTACACGACCAGGAACAATATTCGAAAAATATTAAGAATTATCATCCTAAAACACCTTATGTTTGGAATTCATTAAAAGCTTTTTTGGTGGGAGGCGCAATTTGTACATTTGGTCAAGGCATTCAGAATTTCTACATGAGTGTATTCGATTTTTCTGAAAAAAATGCAGGAAACCCAACGGTTGCTACGCTTATCCTTATCTCAGCTTTACTTACTGGTTTCGGTGTATACGATAAGATTGGACAGTTTGCGGGTGCGGGTTCAGCTGTTCCCGTAACAGGTTTTGCAAATTCGATTACAAGTGCTGCTCTCGAACATAAAAGTGAAGGAATCGTTTTAGGGGTCGCAACAAACATGTTTAAGCTCGCTGGGTCTGTCATCGTTTTCGGGGTTGTTGCAGCTTATTTGGTAGGAATTGTCCGGCTAATTTTCAGAGCGTTGTTGTAAGTAAGGAGAGAGTCGAATGAAAATTGGAAAACAAACGTGGAAGTTCTCTAATGTATATGTACAATCTGTTGGCACAGCAGTTGGTCCCAAGGAAGCTGAAGGTCCTTTAGGTGAATGTTTCGATGTGACTTATGACAATCTTCATTGTAATGAGGAGAATTGGGAGTTAGCCGAAAGAAAGCTTCTGGAAGACTCGATTACAAACTGTTTAAGCAAAAAAGGTTATTCAAAGGAAGATGTAGACATTTATGTTTCTGGAGATCTTTTAAATCAGATCGTAAGTGCGACCTATTCTGCAAGGGCATTACAAATTCCCTTCTTAGGAGTATTCGGAGCATGCTCGACCTCGATGGAATCCCTTGCATTAGCATCCTCTTTAGTAGAGGGAGGATTTGCGACATCTGCTATAGCTGGCGTTAGTAGTCATAATGCGACTGCTGAAAGGCAGTTTCGCTATCCAACAGAATACGGTGGGCAGAAGCCGGGAACTGCAACATCTACCGTTACTGGTGCAGGTGCGGTACTGATCGGTACAGACGCTACCAACATCAAGATTACTTCTGCAACTGTTGGAAGAGTCGTTGATTGGGGGGTGAAAGACCCGTTCGATATGGGTTCTGCGATGGCTCCTGCTGCAGCGGATACGATTGCTACTCACTTTAAAGATCTCGATATTGAGCCGACTGAATACGACTTGATCGTTACTGGTGACTTATCAGCAGTCGGTTCACCCATCGTCAGAGACTTGCTGTTAGAAGATGGATATGACATTACCAATAATCACAATGATTGTGGGTTGATGGTCTATCGCCCAGATCAAGAAGAAGTTTTTGCTGGAGGCAGTGGATGTGCATGTTCTGCGGTTGTAACGTATGGCCACCTTATGGATTTATTGAAAAAGGGGCGATATACCAAGATTTTAGTCGTTGCAACAGGATGCCTTCATAGCCCGGTTATGGTTCAACAGAAAGAAAGCATGCCAGCCATTGCACATGCTGTAGTTTTTGAAAGAATAGGAAGTGGTCAATAATGGAATATTTCCTTGCATTCGCTGTCGGAGGAGCAATCTGTGTGATAGGTCAACTTTTATTAGACATCTTTAAACTAACCCCTGCACACGTTATGTCGTCCTTCGTCGTCTCTGGAGCGATATTAGACGGATTTGGTATTTACGATAAGTTGATTGAATTTGCGGGGGCAGGAGCAACCGTTCCAATTACAAGCTTTGGGCATTCTTTGCTACATGGAGCCATGCAAAAGGGAGAAGAACACGGCTTTATCGGAATAGGGATGGGGATTTTTCAATTAACGTCAGCTGGTATTTCGTCAGCGATCGTATTCGGTTTTATTGTTGCCATACTGTTTAAACCAAAGGGGTGAAGATATGAATCATAAGCGGAGGGTTATTTTTGTTACTGACGGTGATCTATATGCTCAACAGGCTATTGAAACAGTAGCCTCAGAACTTGGCGGAAGATGTATCAGTCAATCGGCTGGTAACCCTACACCGCTTGCTGGATACGAAATTGTATCACTTATATCTCAAACCCCTCATGACCCCGTGTTTGTCATGTTTGATGACAGTGGCTACCAAGGTGAAGGGTACGGTGAACTTGCGATGCAGTACGTTGCTTCTGATCCAAACATAGAGGTTTTAGGAGCGATCGCTGTGGCATCGAGAACCCACTTTTCTGAATGGACAAAAGTGAATGTTTCCATCGACCGGTTTGGAGAGCTTACCGAATTTGGTGTGGATAAAAATGGACTCCCTGATATGGAAATCGGAAGAATAGATGGAGACACGGTATCGATCCTTGATAAATTGGACCTTCCAATCGTTGTGGGAGTCGGTGATATTGGTAAGATGTCAGGTTATGATGATCCGTCAAAAGGGTCACCGATTACAAGGAAAGCGGTTCAAATTCTTCTAGAAAGGAGTGGGATAGATGAGTTCAAAAACGAAGGATAAACAAAAAATCTTTAAAAAGATAAAAGAAAACGAAAAGTTCATGGAAAAGTCGATTGGTATTGGGAAGAGTTTTGACGTAGGCGTTAGGAAAATAAAAATATTAAACAAAGATGTGTACTTTTACTACTGTACAGGACTTTGTGATACATCCATCATAGTAGAAATCATGCGTGAATTGATGTATACAGACGAACATCACCGTCTGACTGCGCAGTTTGAAAAAGTGATTCACAATCACTTGCCACATCAGCAAGTGTCTACAGTAGATAACTTTGATGAAGTGGTAGATCAAGTTCTTTCAGGGTTAATCGCTGTTTTTATGGACGGCGAAGAACAGGCGTATATCATCGACGTTCGTAAGTATCCAGGTAGAACACCGCAAGAGCCCGACACAGAAAAGGTCATCCGCGGTTCGAGAGATGGGTACACAGAGAATATCATTGAAAATACCGCGTTAACACGTCGGAGAATACGTGATGGAAAACTTAGGAATGTGATCATGCAAGTTGGAGAACGATCTAAAACAGATATTTGCATAACTTATTTAGAGGATGTGGCAAATCCTAACCTAGTCGAAATCGTAACGAAAAAGTTAAAAGAAATCAATATCGATGGTTTACCGATGGCTGATAAAGCCATAGAAGAATTTTTGGTGCATCAAGCAGGCAATCCATTCCCTCTAGTGAGGTATACGGAAAGACCCGACGTTGCTGCGTCTCATTTATTGGAAGGTCATGTGCTGATCATCGTAGATACTTCACCGAGTGTTATCATCACGCCCACGACATTTTTCCATCACGTTCAGCACGCGGAGGAATATCGAGAAGCACCTTTAGCTGGTGCATTTCTTAGATGGGTTCGATTTGGTGGTATGCTTGCTGCATTGCTCCTTTTGCCACTATGGCTGCTGTTCGTATATGAACCGGAACTACTTCCAAAAACGATCGATTTTATCGGACCGAATGAAAAAACCAATGTTCCTATATTTGTTCAAATCGTTCTAGCCGAACTTGGTATAGAGACTTTGAGGATGGCCGCCATCCATACCCCTACGCCACTTTCAACAGCTATGGGCTTGATTGCAGCGGTTCTAATCGGGCAAATCGCCATCGACGTTGGTCTATTCGTGCCAGAGGTTATCCTTTATGTTTCGATCGCGGCAATCGGTTCTTATGCGACGCCAAGCTATGAACTTGCAATCGCGAACAAATTGATTCGGCTCTTATTATTGTTTCTCGTCTATTTCTTCCGAGTCCCAGGCTACATGATCGGCGTTACTTTGACGATATTGTTTTTAATAAGTTTACGCCCGCTCAATACACCGTATTTGTGGCCGTTCGTCCCGTTTAACGCAAAAGCGTTCTTACAGATTCTAATTAGAGTTTCCGTGCCATTAACGAAGCTAAGACCAAGTATCACGCAGCCTCAAAATAAAAAGAAGCAAGAGGACGAACCACTTGCTGAATCTTAAAAAGTGTGATAATTTAATTTTTAATAGAATAGACCTCATTGAATGTAATGGGGATAGAGGCGCAATGAGAATGAGTACGATATCTGAGCATATAATGGGTTGCGATGAAGGTATCTGAAAGGTCAAATTGCCGAAGTGGAGAAAGGTCCATCCTTCTTCTGCTGGGCTGTAGTTGAATAAGCTGCAGACTGTCACTGTTATCTATATTGCAGTGGTGAGCTAATCCAACTCGTGGGGATACGGAGCAAAACAGCCAATGTATCTATAAGTTGGCTGTTTGTTTTTTTATGTAGTGGGAGCTCGCTTACTGAATAAAGCGAGAGGGGAGAATATCGTGCACTTATTTGGTACAGCAGAAATTTCAGAAAACGGTCACTATACAATCGGAGGTGTCGATACATTTCAGCTAGCGAAAACGTACGGCACGGCATTGTACGTCTACGATGTGGCACTGATTCGAGAGAAAGCAAGAGCATTTAAAGAGGCTTTTGAGAAAAAGCAATTAAACTATCAGGTTGCGTATGCGAGTAAAGCATTCTCTTGTATAGCGATGATTCAACTTGCAGAAGAAGAAGGGTTGAGTCTTGATGTTGTCTCTGGAGGAGAATTATATACGGCTTTACAAGCAGGATTTCCAGTAGACCGGATTCACTTTCATGGTAACAATAAAAGCGAAAGAGAAATTAGGATGGCTCTGAAAGCTGGGATTGGTTGTTTTGTAGTCGATAACTTTTATGAGCTTTCGTTACTCGAACAGTTAGCAGCAGAAGAAGAAGTTTCAACGAACGTGCTCTTAAGAATAACGCCTGGAATCGAAGCGCACACACATGACTATATTCTAACGGGTCAAGAAGATTCAAAGTTTGGATTCGATTTACAGAGTGGTCAAGTAGAGCAAGCGATCGATACAGCGTTAAAAATGAGTAACATTCACCTGCTTGGTCTTCATTGCCATATCGGATCACAAATTTTTGAAACGACCGGATTTGTGATGGCGATCGACAAGATCTATAGTTACCTCCATCGCTGGAATGAAACGTTTGGGTATGAGCCTCAGGTGCTGAATTTAGGTGGCGGGTTTGGTATTCGATACAACCACGAAGATCAACCGATTTCTCCACAGAACTACATCGATGCCATGACGGATGCTGTAAAAAAGCAAATTGAGCATAGCAACATGTCGATGCCAGAAATCTGGATAGAACCTGGTCGCTCTCTTGTCGGTGAAGCTGGGTCTACATTGTACACCGTTGGCTCTCATAAAAATGTTCCTGAACTTAGGAATTACCTTGCTGTTGATGGGGGAATGAGTGACAATCTTCGTCCTGCTTTATATAACGCAAAGTATGAGGCATCGATCGTAAATCGAATGAATGAACCGAAAGATCACCTGTATTCGATCGCAGGAAAGTGCTGCGAATCGGGTGATATGTTGATTTGGGACTGTCAGCTTCAGCGAGCGATTGCTGGGGATGTGATGGTTGTCTTTTCAACCGGAGCATATGGGTATTCGATGGCGAATAATTACAATCGACTACCAAAGCCAGCTGTTGTTTTTGTTGAAGACGGGGAAGCTAGCCTTGTAGTTGAAAGAGAATCATATGAAGATTTGATTCAATATGACAGACCGTTAAAAAAAATGGTTATATCAAAATAGTTTCTTAAAGTTAATTAATATGGTAAATGAATCTCTTATGCTATAATGAAAGAGCTTTTAAGCAAATTGTTTACGCAGGAGGATATTTTTAATGAAAAAAGGTTCAATCGCATTTGAAAATGGCGAAGTAATTCAAATTGAATTCTTCCCAGAAGAAGCGCCAAACACTGTGGCTAACTTTGAAAAACTAGCAAATGAAGGCTTTTATAACGGTGTTAACTTCCATCGTGTCATTCCTGGATTCGTTGCACAAGGTGGAGACCCAACAGGAACTGGAATGGGCGGCCCTGGCTATACAATCGATTGTGAAACAGAAGGTAATCCTCATAAACATGTAGCGGGATCCCTTTCTATGGCTCATGCTGGTAAAAACACAGGTGGAAGTCAGTTCTTCTTAGTACATGAACCACAGCCTCACCTTGATGGTGTTCATACTGTATTCGGTCAAGTAACAGAAGGCATGGATACTGTTCTACGCATCAAACAAGGCGATGTGATGAAAGAAGTTAAAGTCTGGGAAGAGTAAGTTTCTAGACTTACAATTAAATAAAACTTTCCTTCGGGGTAGGGTGAGATTCCCAACCGGCGGTAATGCTTGATCACTCTATCGAGTAATCAACTAAGTCCGTGACCCGTTTGCGTCTTGTAAACGGTGGATCTGGTGAAAGACCAGGACCGACAGTATAGTCTGGATGGGAGAAGGAGTAAAAGTTTGCCGATCCTTTTGAAAAAGTACGTTCAAAAGGCTTATTTGGTATACTCTTTTTAAAGCCTCCCTATCTAATAGGGAGGCTTTTTTTATCTCTTAACCCCAATTGATTCGTTAGGAGATGATACATGTGAATAACAATGATTATATGAAGATGGCGATTGAACTCGCGAGAAATACAGTGGGTCAAACAGCCCCAAATCCAGCTGTTGGCGCTGTGATCGTCAGTGAAGGAAGAATAGTTGGAATGGGAGCCCATTTAAAAGCTGGTGAGCCACATGCTGAGGTTTACGCACTTAGAATGGCAGGCGACAAAGCTAAGGGAGCAACTGCTTATGTGACGTTAGAACCTTGTAGTCACCATGGGAAAACTCCCCCGTGTGCGAATGCATTAATAGATGCTGGTATCACAGAGGTGCATGTAGCGATGCAAGACCCAAATCCTCTCGTAGGAGGAAGAGGGATTGAGCGGTTGAAGGAAGCTGGTATATCCGTTTATGTTGGCTTACTTGAAGAGGAAGCTTACTCTCTAAATGACGTGTTCTTTCATTACATAAAGACGAACCGTCCTTATGTGACACTAAAATCAGCAGTTTCATTAGATGGTAAAGTAGCAACTAAAACAGGAGATAGCAAATGGATTACTGGAAGCGAAGCGAGGCAAGATGTTCATGCAGAACGTCACCAACACGATGCGATACTCGTAGGTGTTGGAACCGTTGAGAAGGATGATCCCTCGCTTACAACAAGGTATGGTGAAGGCATAAGTCCTATAAGGATAATTCTCGATCGGACATTAAGACTTCCTCCTGATGCTGTTGTTTTGCAAGATGACACTGTAGAAACTTGGATTATTACGACTGAAAAGGCTAAGACAGAAACAAAAAGAATGTTCTCCTCGCATGTAACTGTCCTTGCAGTGGAAGGTGATTCCATTTCAATTGATGATGTATTGCTTATGCTAGGTGATCGAGGGGTCACCTCTGTTTTTGTAGAAGGTGGACCAACGATCAACGGTAGTTTTCTAGAGGCAGGAGCTTTTCAAAAGGTTATCACTTACGTAGCTCCTAAGTTAATCGGAGGTACAGATGCTCCTACCTCCTTCGAAGGAATGGGATTTGCAGCTATGCAAGAAACAGTCGAACTCTCCATTGAGAGCGTCGAGCAAATTGGGGACGACATCAAGATCGTATCAAAACGAAAAGAGGTGGAGTAATGTTCACTGGCATCGTTGAAGAAATCGGGAAAATACAAAGTGTCAACCAATCCGGAGAGTCGATCGTAATGGACATACGCGCTTCAAAAGTTCTCGAAGATGTTCATTTGGGTGATAGCATTTCGATAAATGGGGTATGTTTAACGGTTACAACTTTTACGAATTCCTTCTTTTCGGTAGATGTTATGCCTGAAACGTTCCGAGCAACCGGCTTAAATGAGCTTCGTCCAAATGACAATGTGAACTTAGAGCGTGCAATGGCCGCAAACGGAAGATTTGGTGGCCACTTTGTTTCGGGTCACGTAGATGGTAAAGGAGAAATCTCAAAGATTGAACAAGTAGATAACGCGTTGTACTTCGATATTAAACTATCTGCCGATCTCATGGACTATTTTGTTGAGAAGGGTTCAGTCTCTGTTGATGGGACGAGCTTGACTGTGTTTAAACTAACGGAAGATACATTAACCATCTCCCTTATACCTCATACGGTAGATGCTACAGTGCTAGGCAGTAAGCGTGTTGGTGACACGGTTAACATCGAATGCGATATGCTTGGGAAATATATACTCAAGTACTTAAAGAAAGGTAACAATTCAAACGAGCAAAGTACGCTTAATCATGATTTTTTTGAAGATCACGGTTTTAAGTAGACGTGAGAGGGAGGGGTTAGTATGTTTCATACGATAGAAGAAGCCATCTATGATTTAATGCAGGGTAAAATCGTAATCGTTTGTGATGATGAAGACCGTGAAAATGAAGGGGATTTTATCGCTTTAGCAGATAAGGTTACCCCTGAGACGATTAATTTCATGATAACGGTTGGACGTGGTCTTGTTTGTACACCTATAACAGAAGAAAGAGCAAAGAAGCTGCAGCTTAATCCGATGGTGGATCATAATACAGATTCACACGGTACCGCTTTTACAGTAAGTGTTGACCATGTGAGTACTACGACTGGGATTTCTGCTTCAGAGAGAGCTGCAACCATAAATGCTCTAATCGATGATCACGTAAAGCCATCAGACTTTAATCGACCAGGCCATATCTTCCCGTTAGTAGCAAAGGACGGCGGGGTATTAAGACGTGCAGGGCATACGGAAGCGGCGATTGATCTTGCCAAATTAGCAGGATCAGAACCTGCTGGGGTGATATGCGAAATCATTAAAGAAAATGGTGAAATGGCGCGTGTTCCTGATTTAGCTAAGCTATCAAAAGAACATGATATGAAGATGATCACAATTAAGGATCTTATTCACTATCGAAACCGAAAAGACAACCTTATTAAGCGGGAAGTTGAAATAGAGATGCCTACTGAATACGGCTCATTCCGAGCGATCGGCTACTCCAATATTCTTGACCAAAAAGAACATGTAGCACTTGTAAAAGGCGAGATTCTTCCTGATGAAGCTACGCTGGTGAGGGTTCATTCAGAATGTTTAACAGGTGATGTGTTCGGTTCTTTCCGATGCGATTGCGGTCCGCAGCTTCATGCTGCACTGTCTCAGATCGAGAAAGAAGGGCATGGAGTTTTACTCTATATGCGTCAGGAAGGAAGAGGTATCGGACTTCTCAATAAAATGAAGGCGTACAAACTGCAAGAAGAGGGATATGACACGGTAGAAGCAAATGAGAAGCTCGGTTTCAAGCCAGACTTGAGGGATTATGGGATCGGTGCACAGATTCTACGTGATTTAGGAATTTCTAACATGAAACTGCTAACGAACAACCCAAGAAAAATCGCAGGATTAAAAGGGTATGGACTCGAGGTAGAAGACCGTGTTCCGCTTCAGATGGAATCAAGAATGGAAAACGAACGTTATTTAAAAACAAAACATAGTAAACTTGGTCATATGCTGCACTTCTAATTAAGAGATATAGGGAGGAAATGAATAATGGGTCATTTATATGAAGGTAACTTAGTCGCATCAGGATTAAAAGTAGGGATTGTTGTAGGAAGGTTTAATGAATTTATTACGAGCAAGTTGCTTGGTGGTGCTGAGGATGCCTTAAAAAGACACGGCATTTCAGAAAATGATATCGATGTAGCGTGGGTTCCTGGAGCTTTTGAAATACCATTTGCTGCTAAAAAGATGGTCGATACTGGTCGGTATGATGCTGTCATTACCCTTGGAACGGTGATTAGAGGAGCAACACCACACTTCGATTACGTTTGTAGTGAAGTTGCAAAAGGCGTTTCAAATTTAACGCTTCAGAGCGGTGTGCCAGTCATCTTTGGAGTACTGACTACCAACACGATCGAACAGGCTGTAGAGCGTGCAGGAACGAAAGCTGGTAACAAGGGCTGGGAAGCTGCTGCAGCTGCGATTGAAATGGCGAATTTATCAAAATCATTTGAAGGTTGATTAATAGGAGATTTTTGGCTATGATTGTGTTGATGTTTAACAATGCGGCAAGGGAGTCATGCACGTGAAGGGTAAAAAACAAGAGAAGTGGCTGATCCGTATGTGTATACTGATTGCTGTAATCATGCTCTTTGCGCTTGTGCGAAGACTTGTATGAACACTTCTTTGTACGATTGAATATGGTAATGAACAGAACGCCAAGAATTTCTTTAATGAGGGATAATGATGTTAATTCGATATAAAAAAGCTCATGAAAAGATCGCAATGGGACTTTTGAGCTTTATGCCAAATGAAAAAGAAATAAAGAAGCTTCAGCAGTCCATCAAAGATTATGAAGATATGGACTCAAGACAGCTCTATCTGTGGAAAGATGAGGATATCATCGGACTATTAGGTATTGAGTGGATCAGTGATACCGAAGTTGAACTAAAAGACATTAGCGTCAACCCTTCTCACCGTCACCAGGGAATCGGTAAACAAATGGTTGAAGCTCTATGTGAGATCCTAACTGATGATGTTGATATTAAAGGGAATGAGTTTACAGGAACATTTTTTGAGAGATGTCATCTTGAGGGAAATATCAATATATCTAATTAGAAGAAAGGAACGGCTCAGCCGTTCCTTTTAGTGTAGAGAAAAAGTCTTGGTATTGCTTAGTATTGAGTTGAGAGTAGTCGATCATTTCCGCTCCAAGATTGATGTTGAGAAAGTGTTGGTCAGAATCGCCAAATTCAACTGTAGAACCATTGGGACGGAATGTTCGTTTTGAATTTATTCTTATCAAGTAGGAGAGACAATCGCGGACTCCTGCGGTAAAACGGGCGGCCGAGAACGGGGTGTGGGTTTCACCTCGGGCTTGGACGTTCGTCCGCGGAAAGCGTGCAATCGACTACGGCATCGGGAGCACCGAATAATGACATAGGTTTCTCGACAAGCTAAAAAGGAACGGCTCAGCCGTTCCTTTTTTCTTTACGTATTTGGATTTGTTGATCTCGCTCTTCGAGTACCTCTGTTCGATCTCGTTTCGTGTGTTTATGGACGATATATTCGTTCGTTAGATCACTTGGAGATCCATATACACAGCCTACTTCTGAACAGCGTGCATCACAAAGCTCGAGAAGTTTTGGACTCGTTATAGGAAGGTCGATACTTTCGTATGGTGCGTTTTTTTCAATGAGTTCAATCTGTTTTGTCAGCTTTACGATAAGGGCATCTACTTCTAGTGAAAGCTGTTCAAGAGCCTCTCTTTCCTCGAATGCAATTTTCTTTGCATTTGTGAGCATGCGTTTAGCTCCGGCAACGTTTCCCCTTCGATGATGATATAAACCGACCGCAATTTGAATTAGACCTACCCAGTGGGGTTTTCGCTCACCACGAGGATCTTCTTTCCAGTGTTCTTCTAATATCTCGTGGCATTCAAAGTAATCTCGCAAACCGTGAAAATGCACTAAATAATCAATATAAGCTTTTGGATACATGTCATTTCCTCCAATTCCCTTGTAGTTTAGCACATGATGAAAGCACTTTAAAAGTGAATGGGATACCTAGACATGTAGCATAATAAGACCGGTTCATCTTATTGAACTAAAACAAAATCGGGAGTGGCTATTATGGGCAAGAAAAGCAACATGATGCCATTATTAACAGCGGTTAGTGTCGGGGCTGCATTGTACAGTGTGTATCAAAATCGCCAGCCTAAAAAAGGAAATACAGAGGATGTTTCAACGATGATCAGCTCAGTCCTCGGTCAACAAAAGCAATGATAGATCGGGCATTCGCCCGGTCTTTATTTGTATTTTCCTAAGCCGGTACACTGATTCAGTGTGATATAATCGGTTTATTAGATGGTATATAAAAGGAAGATGAATACATGAAGCACTATAATGTTAAAGTGGATGCTTTCGAAGGTCCCTTAGATTTATTGTTACATTTGATCAATAAGTATGAAGTAGATATTTATGACATACCCGTTTCAGAAATAACTGATCAATATTTAACATATATACATACGATGCAAGAACTAGAGCTCGACATTGCGAGTGAATATCTTGTGATGGCTGCAACTCTTCTCGCTATTAAAAGCAAGATGCTATTACCTCAGCGAGAGGAAGAGTTTTTTGAAGAAGATGCTGAACTTGATGAAGACCCTCGTGATGAGCTCGTTCAGCGACTTGTCGAGTACCGGAAATATAAAGAAGCTGCAGATGAGTTAAAGAAAAAAGAAAGCAGTCGAAGTTTATTATATACTCGTCCACCAGCTGATATGACTGAATATAGCCGTGAAGATTCAAACACTTCGATCGGGGATGTTACGCTTTACGATATGCTGGCTGCTTTTCAGAAAATGTCGCGGAGAGCGAAAGAAAAAAAGCCTAAAAGAACAACGATTAAAACAGAAGAGATCCCAATTGAGGATCGTATGAGCGAAATTAAGGAGCAGCTCAAAGGTGGAAAACGAAAGCGATTTACGGATTTATTTACCGAAAAGGAAAAGGGACCGATGATCGTTACGTTTCTAGCGATATTAGAACTTATGAAAACAAGGTATGTGAGCTGTGAACAAGAAGGTAACTTCGGAGAAATTATGATTTTTGAGTGTGAAAGGAAGGCAATGTAGTGTCGAACGAAGAAATAAAAAGTATCATCGAAAGTCTCCTGTTTGTAGTAGGAGATGAAGGAATCGATCTGAAAAGCTTATCTGAAACGATGTCGATCGATGAACAGAATGTGTTAGAAGCAATAAACGAATTGCAGGAAGAATATGTTGAAAAGGAAAGAGGTTTTCAAATCGTTTTTCTTGGAGGGAGCTATCAGCTAACTACGAACTCAAAGAATGCTTCTTACATTGAAAAGATGGTTGAGGATCCTAAGAATCAATCTATATCGCAAGCAGCACTTGAAACGCTAGCCATCATTGCATATAAGCAGCCGATTACGAGAGTAGAGGTAGAGGAAATACGTGGTGTAAAGACCGATAAGCCTCTTCAAACGTTAATGAGCAAGCTTCTGATCAAAGAAGTCGGCCGAGCTGAAAAGACGGGTAGAGCGATTCTTTATGGGACGACAAGAGAGTTTCTATTTCACTTTGGTTTAAGCGCGATTGAAGACCTTCCACCATTACCAGATGGGGAAGATCAGGGAGAAGATGATGAAGCAGATTTGTTTTTCGAGAAATTTCAAGAAATTCCTGACTGACCATTCGTATCGGAGGGGATATCTATGCGAATTAAACACATTGTAGGTGGAGAGTTAGAGAAAGAACGTTCAAATTCACCGGAAGATGCTTTCTCGAGGATGACGGTTACATATGAATCTAACGGATCTGAAAAGAATTTCTCAGTCTTGTATCCGACTGTATTTGAGAGCAAAGTGATCGAAGAAGAACTTTTAGGAGAAGAATCTTTTCTAAAAGAAAAGATCGCACTTTGCTTTTTTGAGCGATATCCTGAACGAAAGCGACTTTATATCAGTGAAGCCGATGAGTTCATGGATGTAATAAAAAGTAGTGATCTAGAAGAGATACAAACTTCGCTAAATCGTATAAAAAAGAAGTGATAAGACGAATGAGGTGCTCAAAGGTGAGTACCTCATTTTTGTGTGAACTTTTTAGAATAATAACTACCAATTAATCTCAAAATAAGTGAAAAGATCGTTGAAGGAGTCGGTATGATGATTCTATCGATAGGAAGACACCTTCCTCCCAATCGTTTAGATCAAGATGAAGCAATAACATTTGCAAGAGATCAGTTTGGTAGTCATTTTAAAGATATCGACAGGCTATTACCTGCTTTTCAAAGCGCGGAGATCGACTCGAGGTATTTTGCGATGCCTGTGGAGTGGTATAAGGAAGGCCCTACTTTTGAAGAGAAGAATGAAAAGTATATCACCCTTTCTGTTGATTATGCCTCTAAGGCAATCCTAGACTGTTTAGAAAGCTCATATTACCTTCATTCGAAAGTGGAGTGTAGTGAGGTGGATGCTATTTTCTTCGTTTCTACCACTGGGATTTCGACTCCAAGTATTGAAGCTAGATTGATGAACGTTCTTCCTTTTTCTTCTCATACAAAGCGTATTCCGATTTGGGGGTTGGGATGTGCAGGTGGTGCTGCGGGATTATCAAGAGCGCATGATTATTGTCTAGCTCACCCAGAAGAGACCGTCATCGTTGTGAACGTGGAGCTTTGTAGTTTAACGTTTCAGCATGGTGACTATTCGAAAAGTAACTTGATTGGAACAGCCCTTTTTGCAGATGGTACCTCATGTGTACTTCTATGTGGGAAAAACTCTCCACTTCTAAAACGATCGAAATTAGATTGTCTACCAGTCATCCGTACAACATCCTCTACATTAATGAAAGACTCTGAAGACGTGATGGGGTGGGACGTGAGTAATCAAGGATTGCACGTTGTTTTTTCAAAATCGATCCCTTCTATCGTTTCTAAGTGGCTTGAACCGAACGTGAAAGAATTCCTTACATTAAACAATGTTGAAAACATCGATTATTTTATCGCGCATCCAGGAGGAACTAAAGTTTTAGCTGCTTATGAAGAGGCCTTAGGCATGGACCGTTCCAAAACAGCTAATTCAAGGTCAGTGTTAAGAGAATTTGGAAACATGAGCTCAGTAACCGTCATCTTTGTATTAGATTTGTTTTTGCGTGAAGGATGTACGGTTGGAGCGACAGGATTGATGGCAGCATTGGGGCCAGGCTTTTGTTCTGAATTATTACTATTAGAGTGGGAGGAAGTGCGTTCGGCATGACGATTGTGTTTACTGTTTTCTTTCTATTAATCGTAGTGCAGCGGCTTGCAGAGCTGATGGTTGCAAAAAGGAATGAAAGATGGATGAAAGATAATGGAGCCTTCGAAGCTGGGAAGGAGCACTACAAATTCATCGTCATGCTTCATGTTGCTTTTCTGGCAGCGTTTTTTGTTGAGGGAGCGATAAGAGGGTTTCAGCTTTCTTCTGTGTGGGCAGTCATGCTCACGATTTTTATCATCACTCAATTACTTAGAGTTTGGACGATAAAAAGTCTAGGGAGATTCTGGAATACTAAGATCATTGTACTTCCAGATGCAAATGTTGTTACTAAGGGACCTTACAAGTTTATTCGCCATCCAAATTATCTCATTGTTGTGATTGAAATCATCGCATTGCCCCTTATCTTTTCATCCTATTTAACAGCGTTGTTATTCACAGTTTTGAATGCATTCTTACTCCTGAAAATAAGGATACCAGCTGAGGAATTCGCATTAAGGAGTGCCACGGATTTCGGACGTTCAAATAATAAATGATAATCATATCCACGTTCTGTCATTCATAGACTTGTACAAATACGGAGTCAGGGGACGTGGAAGTCATGAACAAGTTGTTACGTTCGAAAGTAAGCATCGTTATACTAATCATCACCTTATTGTTCCTTTTGATCCCTGAGAATGTTTTTGCAAGAGGCGTTAGTGTGTCAGCACGTAGTGCAATTTTAATGGAACAAGATACAGGACGGATATTATATGAGAAAGATGCCTATACACAAAGAAGAATAGCAAGTATCACCAAGATTATGACGGCGATATTAGCGATAGAGTCTGGAAAGATGAATGAGAACGTAGAGGTTAGTTCCCGTGCATCAGGTACAGAAGGGTCTTCACTTTATTTAAAACCTGGAGAGAAAATATCACTCGAGAACCTTGTATATGGATTGATGCTGCGCTCTGGAAACGATGCAGCTGTGGCGATTGCTGAGGAAGTGGGAGGGAGCCTTGAAGGGTTTGTGCGATTGATGAATTACAAGGCAGAAGAAATCGGAATGACGAAGACAGTCTTTGCCAATCCGCATGGCCTTGATGACCATGAAGAGCACTATTCAACTGCTTATGATATGGCGCTTCTTACCCAATATGCCATGAACAATGAAATGTATCGAATCATATCGAGTACAGAAGTTCATAGAGCACCGAATGAGAATGAAAGCTGGGATTACGTTTGGAGAAATAAAAACAAGTTAGTAACGGGTCTATATAGCGACTCGACCGGGGGGAAGACGGGGTATACGAAAAGAGCGAAACGGACGCTCGTTTCCACGGCTGAGCGCGACGGTATGTCGTTAATAGCGGTTACGCTCGATGCACCCTCCGATTGGAACGATCATATCGGAATGTTTAACTGGGGTTACGAGAATTATGAACTCACTACAATAGCAGAAAAAGGTTTCCTTGATGAAGTGAAAAAGGAACCGTATAAAGGAAAGGTTAAATTACACCGTGATCTAGTTTATCCATTGACTAAGAACGAGAGGAAAGAAATCGAATCAAGTATCCGACTGGCAAAACCACCAGAGAAAAAATCTTGGGATGACCCTGAATCTTTTCAAGATCCAGTTGGTATTTATAAGATCAGTTTAGATGACAAAGTAATCGTCAAAGCACCACTAACATATGAAAGTGAAACAGAAAGCAAAGGGTTTTGGGGTTTCTTTAAAAAGCTGTTTTCACTAGATACTAAGCGTGATTTATATGGTTAACTTGATATGGGTGGGCCTTTTCGTGCTTAGTATTCTTTATGCAATGTTTAACGGCACCATGGAAGAAGTGAACAAAGCTATTTTTAGCGGTGCGGAAGAAGCTGTAGCTGTTTGTATCGGATTGTTAAGCGTCCTGGTTTTCTGGCTCGGGTTAATGAGGATCGCACAAAATGCTGGCCTTTTAGTGAGTTTATCGAACGTTTTTAAACCGATCGTTTCAAAGCTATTTCCAGAAGTTCCTCCAGAGCACCCAGCTATGGGCTATATCTTATCGAATATGATCGCAAACATGTTTGGGCTTGGAAATGCTGCAACACCTATGGGCATCAAAGCGATGGAAGAGCTTAAGAAATTAAATCACATGAGAGATAGCGCTTCTCGATCGATGGTAACGCTACTAGCCTTAAATACTTCTAGTCTTACATTGATTCCTACTAGTGTAATAGCGATTCGAATGAAGTACGGCTCAATATCACCCGCCGAAATAATAGGAACGACAATTGCGGCTACCGTTTGTTCAACGATAGGCGCAATTATCATCGATCGCATGTTCAATAGGAGATAAGGGGGAGATGATCTGAATATCTCGATCTGGATTATCCCTATATTAATTGCGTTTGTACTTGTTTATGGAACATTAAAAAGAGTCCCTACTTACGAATCGTTTGTAGAAGGTGGGAAAGAAGGGCTTTCGATTGCGATCTCCATTGTCCCTTACCTAATCGGAATGATGGTTGCAATCTCCGTTTTTAGAGCGTCTGGCGCCATGGCGTTTGTGAGTGACATGTTAAAAGCTCCCCTCGATATGATCGGGGTCCCAACAGAAATCGTCCCCCTAGCTCTCATTCGCCCGATTTCTGGGACAGGTGCTCTTGCGATGACGACAGACATCATAAGAACATACGGACCAGATTCATTTATTGGAAGGTTAGCGTCCACGATGCAAGGAAGTACGGATACAACTCTATACATCCTTACCGTTTACTTTGGTGCAGTAGGTATAAAACGAATGGGGAATGCCTTAAAAGTAGGATTGCTTGCAGACTTAGTCGGAATCATCGCAGCAATCGTTTTCGTCACAATCGTATTTGGTTAAGAGTCTCTTAAATAAAGCATACCTCTAGGATATTGTGGATCCTTAATGCAATGGAACACATCTTGCTTTCCTGTGGACGAACATCAGGATCTCCTGCAAAATAGTCCGAGCTTCCAGCGCACGTTAGAACATGGGAGAGATGTCACTCCTACTTAGTTTACATTTATATCAACTAGTACTTTCCGATCTTATATGCCATTATTTATAGGTGTCACATCAGGTTATTTTTTCTATGAATTTGAACATCCTTACGCGGATTGGAGCGGAAGGATGCTCGACTCCTGCGGGATCAGCGGGACAGGTGAGATCCCACAGGAGCGTAAGCGAGGAGGAAGCTCACTGCCCGCCCCGCGGAAAGACATCCTGTAGCGGAAATCTCACAATATTCATGGTAAATAGCTCTTAAAGCTTTCTCGACAGTTTGTGAGTCTCTTTTATCAAGAGACTCTTTTTGCATTTTAAATGGTTGGTTAAGATGCGAATTGCCTATAATGAATGATAGAATGAATCTGTACTTGAGGTTTCGTTAACACAAGAGTATGATGTTTTAGTGAGGTGAATGATATGGAACGTTTACAGAAGGTAATCGCACAAGCTGGAGTTACATCTAGACGAAAAGCAGAAACATTGATTGAAGAAGGCAGAGTAAAGGTGAACGGAAGGCTTGTTACAGAGCTAGGTACGAAAGTAAAAGACAGTGACAAAATAGAAGTGGACGGAATTCCGGTGTATCGTGAACAGCCGGTTTATTTTTTGTTTTATAAACCAACTGGAGTCATTTCTACAGTAGAAGACGACAAAGGAAGAAAAGCTGTTACGGATTATTTTCATCATATCGAGCAGCGTGTTTTCCCTGTTGGCAGGTTGGATTATGACACTTCAGGTGCGCTACTCCTAACAAATGATGGAGACTTTGCAAATAAGCTTATGCATCCAAGTTACAAAATCGACAAAGTCTACGTGGTAAAAGTGAAAGGAATCGTCACAAAAGAGGTTATTCAAAAGCTACAGAATGGTGTACATCTTGAAGATGGGAAAACCTCTAAATCACAAGCGAGAATTCTATCGATCGATAAGCAAAAACAAAAATCAATCGTAGAAATTACCATTCATGAAGGTAAAAATCGCCAGGTGAGAAGAATGTTTGAAGCGTTAGGATTCCCTGTTCAGAAGCTAAAGCGCGAAAGATACGGCTTTTTAGAATTAACTGGGCTTAACTCTGGGGAATACCGTGAGCTTAAACCATACGAGGTTAAGCAGCTTCGTAACGAGGCTGTCACACAAAAGTCAAAAAAATAGTCATTCGTATTCCAGACAGCACGTTATAGTAAAAGTAGCATTGTTTTGTTTGATTGGAGTTGGTGTGAAATGAAGAAAAAAAACCGGCTCGTTGTCCGAACGGTGATTCTGGCTGCTGTATTACTAGCAGTCGGATATACGTTCTATACGAACTTTTTCGCGAATGATAGCGGTGTCGTTCAAGCGGGCGATCAAGCTCCTAACTTTATTCTTTCTGATTTAGAAGGAAATGAAGTGGAGTTGAAGGATTACAGAGGAAAAGGGGTTTTCCTGAATTTCTGGGCAACGTACTGTGAGCCATGTAAAGATGAGATGCCAGCGATGGACAAGAAGTATAAAGAATACAAAGAAAAAGGAGTAGAAATTCTCGCAGTGAATGTTTCAGAACCGAAGCTGACTGCTAAGAGTTTTGCTGATCGCTATAAGCTTAGTTTTCCAGTGCTTCTTGATAAAGGAAACGACGTAACAAATCATTATGGGGTTGGACCAATTCCGGTTACATTCTTAATCGATAAAGACGGTAAAGTGATACAGAAGACAGAAGCCAGTTTATCTGAAGAAGTGATCGATGAGTATATGAAGCGAATCCAACCGTAACGGGGTGTTCGAATGAGTAACAAAACGATTACCTGTGAATGCGGACACGTGAACCCTTATGGAACTGAAATATGTGAGGCATGTGGGAAGCCGCTTCAAGGAGACTTAGAATCAAAGAAACTTCTAAATATGAGATATGAAGGAAGTGCGAGAAGATCTCAAACCTATAAAACAACCATTGTCGACAAGGTTTGGAACTTCTTTTCTTCCGTTAAGGTAGGGATCTGGATTATCGTTCTGCTGTTAGTTGCTTCAGCGCTCGGAACGATATTCCCTCAAGAAATGTACATACCTCCTCTTTCTGACCCATCTGAGTACTATCGAGACCAATACGGAATCCCAGGTCAATTGTTTTATGATTTAGGCTTTCATAATCTTTATGGTTCCTGGTGGTATATGCTGCTCATTGCTGCTTTAGGTCTATCGTTGATCGTCGCAAGCCTTGACCGTTTTGTCCCTTTGTATCGCTCTTTGAGAAAACAACGAACGATCCGTCACGAGAGTTTTATGAAGCGCCAGAAGTACTTTGGTATTACCAACATTGAACGTGATAAGCCGAGTCTTTCTAAGGTGAAGGAAGTGCTTCAGAAAAAGAGGTACAATGTTAGAGAAGAAGATGGTCACCTTTTTGCAGAGAAAAATAGATTTTCTCGATGGGGTCCTTATGTAAATCACATCGGGTTAATCATCTTTCTTATCGGAGGAATGCTTCGATTCTTCCCTGGTATGTACGTGGATGAAGTTCTATGGATTAAAGAAGACGAAACGAGAAAAATCAAAGGTACAGAAGAAGCCTACTATTTAAAAAGCGACGGCTTTATACTAGAAACCTATGATAATAATGATGAGAAGTTTAAAGCTGCGATCGAACAATCAGGTCAGGAAGTCGTAGCTAAAAACTACCAAACAGATGCAGTACTTTATAAACAGGTTGGAGATAGAATTGCTGGTACAGAGCCAGAACTAGAGAAAGTAAAGGAACATCCGATTCAAGTAAATAGGCCTCTTAAGTTTGATGACTATGCAATCTATCAAGTTGATTATAAGCTTAACGAACTGCAAAGCATGACCTTTACGTTAGATAAAAAAGAAACTGGTGAATCATTCGGGGAACTAACCGTCGATCTATACAACCCTAAAGATGAGTATGCACTCGATGAGGGGTATCGAGTGGAAGTAATGGATTATTTCCCAGACTTTGAATTTAACGATAAAGGTGAGCCGACTACAAAATCAAAAATCCCTAATAACCCAGCATTCATCCTTCGAATGATATCTCCGGAACATCCTGACGGTGAGGTTGCATTTGTCGCGATTCGTCAAAACTTAGAGCCTCTAGGTGAGAATGAATACAAGATGTCTTTCCAGAATGTTGATACGAAGAATGTATCAGGTCTCGTTGTCCGAAAAGACAACACGCTCTGGATTCTTGGTATCGGTGGAGCAATCTTTATGATCGGTGTTGTACAAGGCATGTACTGGAATCACCGCAGGATTTGGGTGCGTAGAAAAGATGATGAACTGTGGATTGCGTCTCATACGAATAAGAATTGGTATGGGCTAAGACGCGAACTTGAATCGATTACAGAACAAACGGGGATTGAGATGCCTCAAGATCAATCTGAACAAAAATAGCACCTCTATTACGAAGGGAGGCATGATGAGATGGCACAACTCAGCAGTAACTTGCTTTATATATCTTTCTTTATTTATTTTGCAGCAAGCCTTGTTTTCGCCATTTCACTGCTTGGAAAGAAATGGAGAAAGTCAGATGAAGAGACCCACGCGAAGAAGTGGGGACGTGGAGGATTCATCCTTTCGACCGTCGGCTTTCTATTTCAACTAGGATATTTTATTACAAGGTGGATTGCGGCAGGTCATGCGCCTGTCAGCAACCTCTTTGAATTTACGACATTCTTTGGGATGACGATGGTATTTGCTTTCCTAATGATCTATGTCATCTATAGAAGTAACGTCATCGGTGTGTTCGCCATGCCGGTCGCTCTTATCATCATTGCTTACGCGAGTGTATTTCCTTCTGAAATTCAACCGCTCATACCTGCGTTACAAAGTAACTGGCTTAAAATTCATGTTACAACCGCAGCACTCGGTGAAGGTATTCTTGCAATCAGTTTTGCTGCAGGACTCGTTTATCTAGTAAAAAAGGTGAACCAAGAAAAAGCGAGTAAGTCGACCTTTTGGCTTGAAGCTGTAATGTACACGCTGATCAGTACGATAGCATTCGTTATTATATCTCTTAGTTTTGAAGCAGCGGGTTATTCATCTACTTATGATTTTGTAGATAACAACGATCAACCAGCTACAGTAGAGTACACCATTCCAACTCTTATTGGTCCAACAGATGCCACATATGTTAGTGGAAATGAATTCGGACCACTCGTTGATGCTCCTTCTTGGATGAAGGGTGAAAAAGCTGCTCAAAAACTCAATACATTAGTTTGGTCGATGCTTGGTGGTTTAGCTTTATATTGGATCATCCGTCTAATTCTAAGAAAGCGGATCGGAGCCGCTTTACAGCCTGCAGTTAAAAATGTAAACGAAGAACTTGTTGACGAAATTCAATATCGTGCAGTGGCGATTGGGTTCCCTGTTTTCACATTAGGAGCGCTCATCTTTGCAATGATCTGGGCACAAGTCGCATGGACTCGTTTCTGGGGCTGGGACCCTAAAGAAGTATGGGCACTCATTACATGGCTTTTTTATGCAGCATATCTACATCTTCGGCTCTCAAGAGGCTGGCAAGGAGAGAAGTCGGCCTGGCTTGCAGTAGTAGGATTTATCATCATTATGCTTAACCTTGTTGTTGTTAACCTGGTCATCTCAGGACTTCATTCTTATGCATAATCTGAAAGCCTTCACAGAATGTGAAGGTTTTCTTTCTTTAAATTAGGAATAATGGTTAGTACACAGCACATCTGCTGAAGGATTGTATGCGGTTTCTTGATTAGTGGTCTCTAGTGATGTGTGCGTGGTAAAATAAGGTATAGTAGTACAAGTAGGAGGGAATCTTCTTGGAAAAAGACGCGAAAATTTTAGTTGTAGATGATGAAGATCGTATTAGAAAACTGTTACGAATGTATTTAGAAAGAGAAAACTATGAAATTGAAGAAGCAGAGAACGGAGAGGCTGCTTTAGAGATAGCAACAGAAGACGATTTTGACCTTATTCTGCTGGATCTTATGCTACCAGGTATAGATGGAATTGAAGTATGTGAACAGCTGCGTGAACACAAGGCTACGCCAGTGATCATGTTAACCGCTAAAGGTGAGGAAGCGAATCGTGTACAAGGATTTGAAGTGGGGGCTGATGATTATATCACGAAGCCTTTTAGTCCAAGAGAAGTTGTTTTACGTGTGAAGGCCCTTTTAAGAAGGTCTTCAACTACGAAATTTTTACAAACTGAAACAACGACAAAAAACGTAATCGTCTTTCCATATTTAACGATCGACCATGATGCACACCGTGTCTTAGCTGAAGATCAAATCATTAATCTTACACCAAAAGAATATGAGCTATTATATTTTCTAGCAAAAGCACCTGATAAAGTCTTTTCACGAGAAGATCTATTAAAAGATGTATGGAACTATGAATTCTTTGGTGACCTAAGAACGGTAGACACACATGTGAAGCGTTTGAGAGAGAAATTAAACAAGGTATCCCCTAATGCAGCTGGAATGATTTCAACCGTTTGGGGAGTGGGTTACAAGTTCGAGGCAGCTAAAGACTAATGATCTGGAGAAGTGTTGTAGGGAAGCTATGGTTGACCATCATCCTTCTTGTGGCTTCCGTTTTATTTATCTTGACCATTCTATTGCTTCAGTTCTTCGAAGATTTTCATGTTGAAAAAGAAGCAGAAGAGATGGAAAGGCTTGCGACGAAAGTGTCTTCCGTAATCGAAAATTACGATGATAGAAAAAAAGCTATGGAAACGGCATGGGAAATTACAGATTTCTACCCAACTGGAGTAATGGTGATTGAAGATATCGAGGATCGGTCTACCATTCAATATTCACCTAATAGTCATGGACTACCAAACTTTCCACTACGAGTGTTCAAAGACGATCCAGTCCTTGAGGATGTATTTACAAATCAACGTACCATCGTGAAACAAGGAGAGTTGGCAGCTGACTCTGTTTCAAGAAATGATTTGTTGATCGTCGGTGTTCCAATGCAAGTTGGAAATGAAAAGGGAGCAGTATTTCTTTACCAGTCTCTCGATGTTATAGCAGAAACAACGAGACAAGCTAGGAACTTGATCTATATATCAGCAGGAATCGCTATTGTACTCACGACCATATTCGCCTTTTTCTTATCGACGCGTATTACAGCACCCCTTAGGAAGATGAGAGAAGCCGCAACTCAGGTTGCAAAAGGGAAGTTCGATACGAAAGTTCCAATGGTTACTCATGATGAAATAGGAGAACTATCAGTTGCCTTCAACCGTATGGGTAGGCAGTTGAATAACTATGTAACGGCCTTGAATCAGGAAAAAGAACAGCTGTCTAGTATTCTGAGTAGTATGGCTGACGGTGTGATTACCTTCGATAAAACAGGAGCGATCTTAAGTACCAATCCTCCTGCAGAAAGGTTCTTAAAGGCGTGGTATTATGAGCAGGGTATGCAAGAGGAGCCTGGAAAAGAAGTCCCTGAAGATATCAATGAATTATTTAGTCTAGTGGTGATGCAGGAACGAGAACAGCTCACCGAAGTAGAGTTACAGGGACGCAACTGGGTGATCGTGATGACACCACTCTATAATAAATCTGCGATCCGAGGCGCTGTGGCTGTTCTTCGAGATATGACGGAGGAGCGTCGTTTGGATAAGCTCAGGAAGGATTTTATCGCGAACGTTTCCCATGAATTAAGAACACCTATCGCGATGCTTCAAGGATACAGTGAAGCGATTGTCGATGACATCGCAAGCAGTGATGAAGAGAAGAAGGAAGTTGCTCAAATCATCTATGATGAATCGTTAAGGATGGGACGTCTTGTTAATGAGCTTCTCGACCTCGCTAGAATGGAAGCTGGCCATACTGAGCTTCATTATAGTGAGATCAACCTTTACGATTTTGGTCAACGGATTTTGAGGAAGTTCCAAGGTCCAGCTCGAGAGAGAGAAGTTGGCTTGCATTATTATGTATCAGACCACGATCATACACTTTCAATTGACGCTGACCGAATCGAACAAGTCTTAACCAACTTACTAGATAATGCAGTGAGACATACACCGAAAGAGGGAGAAGTCAGCTTGATCATTACGGTTCAACGTAACGGTGTACAGTTCGATGTGAAAGATACAGGATCAGGTATTCCTGAAGTGGACCTTCCTTTTGTGTTCGAAAGATTTTACAAAGCAGATAAAGCTAGAACGAGAGGACGCTCAGGAACCGGGCTCGGTCTTGCGATCGCACGCAATATTGTAGAAGCCCACCGAGGTCAAATTTCTGTTCATAGTAAAGATGGTGAGGGAACGACATTCTCTTTCTTTCTACCTCAAGTTGTCTAGAGCCTTCATTTTGGAGGCTCTTTTTCTATTCTACTTCCCTTTTAACCTGTCGCACGTATAATCCGATCGTGAATGCTACACAATAGTTAAGTAGGATAAAAAGTTGGACAGGAGGAAATGACATTGAAAAAAAGTATGAAAGTATTCTTGGGGCCCTTAGGAATTTTGTCTGTAATCGTGCTGATCCTATCAGTCTCCAAAAGAGCAAGGAAAGTTACGAGTAAAACGATTAAAAAAGGATACAGCAGCTTAAGCGCTCAGTCATCCGGTTCAAGTGAAAAGAAAGAGCAAGAAGGTGGGCACGCTGAACAAGCAAACTACCCTTCATATATCGGCTATGGAAAAAGTAGTGTTAACCAGAAGGTTCGTAAAATAAATCCAACACGTTTTAAAAATGCTCAAAATGTGTTCAACGATGAAAAGATGCCTTCCAAAATGGCTGAAATTGCAGAGGAATTTGATTTAAACGATCACCAATAGTGTTAGGCTGTGTCCTTAATCCAAGAAAAGGTGAGACATTTCATTTTTCTACATTTGCTATCCTGTTAAGCTTTTGTACGTTACAATGATAGTGGAAATGTCAAACTAGTTCGATAAAGGGGATGAAGGCATGTATACTGACTATCATAACCATTTGGAAAAAGGGACACTAACGCTAGATTACTTGACAAAATTCGTAGAAGAAGCGAGAAAGAAGAATATTGAACACTTTGGTATATCAGAACATGCATATCATTTCTATGAAACAGAAGATATACTAAAAAATCCGTGGGTGAATGAACGTAGATGGTACAGTATGAAGGATTATGTGCGTTTATTTAATGAAGCAGAGGACAATGGAATGGATGTGAAGATGTCCATTGAAATGGATTACACGCCTGGAAAACATGCTGAGATGAAGAAATTCATTTCGTCCTATCAATTTGATTATGTGATAGGCTCGATTCATTGGGTCGATGACTTCGGTATCGATCTTGCGGAATATCGACATTTGTGGGATGAAAGAGATGTTGTCGATACGTACAGAAAATATTTCGATCAGGTCGTCACACTTGCAGAATCGAACTTATTCGATATCGTTGGGCATTTAGATCTCGTCAAGATTTTCAAGTATAAACCAGATGATAAAGACTTTCTTTTAGAGCAGTATGATCGAGCGACGAATGCCCTTGCGAATTCAAAGACGTGTGTGGAAATAAGTACTGCTGGCTTAAGAAAGCCTGTTGGTGAGCTTTATCCTGATTATGATCTATTGAAGATGTGCTATGAAAAAGACATTCCGATCGTACTCTCTTCTGATGCTCATGTACCAGAGGATGTAGGTGCAGACTATGATCAGGCGCTAACACTCGCTAAGTCTGTCGGTTATTCACAGCTTATGACCTTTAATAAGGGAGAGCGTAAGTCTATCAAGATTTAGTAACAGCTTCATGTGTGTTCACCGCGGATATCCTTTACACGATTAAGACCAAGAGCAGCTGCTCTTGGTCTTTTTTATTACACGCCTTTAATTTGCTCCACCTTAACAATGTCTTGTACGCTACTGATCGTTGATTCGATATGGGTAGGGAGTGCTTCATCAAATGATAGCATCATGATTGCTTCCCCACCTGCCACTTTTCTTCCTACTTGCATCGTAGCGATATTAACTTCATGTTCCCCTAACACTTTTCCAACGTTACCTATAACGCCTGGTCTGTCATTGTGCTGAATATACAATAAATGTCCCTGTGGATGAAAGTCGATGTCGAATCCGTTTAGTTGTGTGATTCTCTCGCCGTATTCTTTGATGTACGTTCCTTGTAAAGAGAAAGAACCTTTGTCTCCTTCGACCGTCACTGAAATTAGATTGGAGTATCCGTGAGTCTCAGATGTATGTTTTTCTCCGTATGTGATCCCGCGTTCTTTTGCAATTGAAGGAGCATTCACTTCGTTTACTGTCGTATCTAGTCTATATCGTAAGAATGAAGCCATTAAACTTCTTGTTAAGATCGCTGTATCTAATTCTGTTAACGTTCCAGCGTAGGTGACATCTACGACGTTAACTGCTGTTTTCATGCATTGTGAAAGAATGCTTCCCATCTTACGAGTTAATTCGTAGTATGGTTTAATCTTTTCGTATTCTTCGTTTGAGAAAGCAGGTAAATTGATTGTATTTCGAATTGGTTTGCCGCTCAAATACAGGTGTACTTCATCCGCAACTTGTGCAGCTACATTCAGTTGAGCTTCTTTCGTAGAAGCACCTAGATGAGGGGTAACAATCACCTGGTCATATTTAAGAAGAGGATGATCCTCACTTGGGGGTTCGGATTCAAAAACGTCTAGCGCGACGCCGCCGATATGTCCAGAGTCAAGATAAGGGATGAGTGCATTCTCATCAATGATTCCACCTCTTGCGCAGTTGATTAGAAAAACACCTTTTTTCGTTTTCGCTAGTGTTTCCCCATTGATCAACCCTCGTGTATTTTCTGTAAGAGGAGTGTGAACAGTAATGAAGTCAGACTGTTCGAGTAGCGCATCGATATCAACTGAAGCTACGTCTAACTTATCCGCGCGATCATTTGTTAAAAAAGGATCGAATACCATTACGTGCATTCCAAATGCTCTCGCTCGCCTTGATAACTCTGTACCGATTCTTCCTAGGCCAATAATACCGAGTGTTTTACGATTTAATTCTGTACCGACGTATTGTTTCCTCATCCATTTTCCGTTTTTTAAACTATTTGTTCCTTGAGGGATGTTTCTGGCAAGAGAAGCCATCATGGCAAAAGTATGCTCTGTTGTTGAGATTGTATTACCATCCGGAGCGTTTACAACAATAACGCCTCGCTTCGTTGCTTCTTCTATATCGATGTTGTCGATCCCAACTCCAGCTCTAGCGACGATCTTTAGATTAGGCATCTTGTCAAGGAGGTCTGATGTTACTTTAGTAGCGCTCCTAACTAAAAGCGCTTCGTACTTTGAAAGGTGTTCCTCATAAGTTTGAATCGAACCTATATCACATTGAATCGAATCGTCATTTAGTAATGGAAGTAAACCATCCTCTTGAATAGAATCAGTAACTAGCACATGTGCCAACAATCTCCACTCCTTTTTTCTCTTCTTTATTATAATATTTAGAAAAGATAATACATTACTTTTTACCACGAAAGCACTAAAGTGTCAATTTGATATTCTGAAAATTCACCATAAAAAAATCTCCGATATGCTTATCGGAGATTCGTACTACTATTCGAATTTTAGTGGATCGCCATCAAAAGACTCTTCAGCAATTTTGATGGAATCAGTAGGACACCCTTCAAACGCGTCCATCATGTCTTCGTGTAACACATCAGGAATTTCTACGATACCTTCATTATCATCAAGCGTAACAAAAGCGATTCCTTCATCATCATAATCATAAATATCTGGCGCAGCAGCACCGCATGCACCGCAAGCAATACAAGTATCTTTATCTACAATAGTATACTTAGCCATGTATTAACCTCCTATTCAATACTTCTATATGTCTGTCATCACTACAATATTCATCAAATGAATGTTTTGATAACTTTATTGTAAAGGTGATGCCTTGACTTTTCAATAGCTAAATCCTTCACTATGCTTACTAAAAGGTTACCCGATTTGGAATTCACTAAACAGGACAAAAATTTTGATACAATAGAAGTAGAAAGAAACAGGGTGATTCAATGATAAAATATTTAGACGGACTTCTTTTATTCGTCTTACATGAGATGAAAGGTGAAAGGACGATTTCAGGTGCATACCACTTGTTGAAAGGGAAGAAGTCATCTCAAACGATTCAGGATGCGAAATTATTCGGTTTATCTTTTTTATTTGGTATGCAGAAGAATTTAACTCGTGGCCAAATTGAGGAAGCCGTTTCAACGCTCTATGGTGACGGCTTGCTTGAACAAATCGATCGACATACATACAAGGTTAATGAAAGAGGACATGACGCTCTTAACGGGTTCCTTGAAGAACATTCTTTTCCTGCATATTTGAATGGGTGGAAGTACCACATGGTTTCAGACGATTTTTGGAACCGTATTAGTTTGTACATGCAGGCTCTTTCACATTCTGTAAATAGTTCAATGGATTTTTACCCAGTAATCCGTGAAGAACAAGCACAGAAGTGGGTTAGAACGCATTTTCCAGCAAACCTTGAGGAAAGGAAAAGAACAGCTCGGAAGCTTTATCGAGAGCTTCGGCAAGTATTAGAAGTGTTACCAGAGAATCATGCGCGTTTCTTTGTCCTTCGATTGAGTGGATTTCATAGGACTGGATTAACAGTAGAACAAAGCTGTGCATCGCTTGATCTTGCATATGAAGAAGGGATGATCGTTTTTTATGGGGTAATTCATGCTTGTATTACGCATGCTCGAAAAGATGCAAATTCTTACCCGATCATAACTTCTTTTATAGAAAATAAGACGTTGCCAGTTCCTTTAACTGCCTCTACTCGTACAACGTTCACTATGTTGCAAAAGGGGATGTCCTTTCAACAGATTATGGAGATCAGAAGACTAAAGAGAAGTACGATAGAAGACCACATTGTCGAGATAGCAATAAATGTTGAGGGGTTTTCGATTGATCCTTTCGTCACCAAACAAGCACAGAAGGACATTTTGATGGCAAGCAGATCGACCAACAGTCATCGACTAAAAACAATACGTGATCACCTAGAGAATCGATATGGATATTTCGAAATTAGGTTAACACTGTGTAAAGTAGGGGTTTAATGAATTTAACGAGGACGTTACTTGATAAATTTGGTTATGAAGAATTTCGAATGGGACAAGAGGAGATCATTCGGGATGTTATGGACGGCAAAGATGTCTTTGCGATGCTCCCTACAGGTGCAGGGAAATCACTTTGTTATCAGCTCCCTGCATACTTAGGCCATTCCCCAGTTCTAATCGTATCTCCACTTGTTTCGCTTATGGAGGATCAAGTTCAACAATTAAAAACAAATGGAGAGAAACGCGTTCTTGCGTTGAATAGTTTTCTCGATTTCGAAAAAAGGTTGACCGCTCTTCAGAATCTATCGTCATACACGTTTATCTTTGCATCACCAGAGATTTTACAAAACAATAATGTAAAACGAACGTTAAAAAAGGTTCGGTTTGCTTTGATGGTAGTAGACGAAGCACATTGCATTTCCCAATGGGGGCATGACTTTAGAACCGATTACTTAAAGCTAGGTGATGTGAGAGCAGAGCTCGGTCAACCGCCTCTTTTAGCATTAACGGCTACCGCTACCGAAGATGTTCGAAAAGATATTATCGCTCAATTAAATATGGTCGATCCTACGCTCCATATCAATTCGGTCGATCGTCCAAATATTGCGTTTAAATTAGAAAGGCATGAGACTCTTGATTCCAAGATAAATTCGGTCTTAGAATATGGAAAGACACTTCAAGGACCTGGCATTATCTATTTCTCTAGTCGTGCGATAGCTGAACAGGTCAGTATCAAACTGTCAGAATCAGGTGTTCAGGGTGTCGCTGCATACCATGCTGGTCTAGACTCAGAATCTCGTCTGCTTATTCAGCAGCAGTTTATTAATGACGAACTCTCACTAATTTGTAGTACAAATGCATTTGGTATGGGAATCAATAAGAGCAACGTGAGATACGTCGTTCATTTTCATCCACCTTCGAACACTGAAAGCTACTTACAAGAAATTGGTCGGGCTGGTAGAGATCAAAAACCCGCAATCGCTATTCAACTTTTTACTGAAGCTGATGAGCGGTTACCGATTTCGTTTATTGAGACAGAGTTACCTGAGCGTCAGCAAATCAGTATGTTACTAGAAGAATTGCGTGTACGAGCTGGTGAGCGCATGTCGGTAGACTATGAAAAAGAAGGCATTCGATACAAGCTGTCTGAAACAGCCTGGCGATTCATCATTCATCACCTGCATCAAAAAGGAATCTTGATGAACGGCATCGTTAATACATTCCATTATCAAAGCCTTTTGGAAGACCTTTCAAATGAGGTAGAGAGGTTAAGAAAACGAAAACTGCTAAAGTGGATCGATTTTAAAAAATGGCTTTATGATAGCCAATGTCGGCGCAGAGGTATTTTAGAGCGTTTCGGTGAAGATGCTCCTATGATCGATCAATGCTGTGACCACTGTGGCCTAATCGAAGAGGTTTATATGAAGCAGGGAGACATGATTCAAAAAGAAGTGACCGCTATAGATTGGGATAAAGAATTACAATTTATGCTGAGGGTGGAGGAGAAGGGTGAGGAATAAACAAGCAGAAGTTGTCAAAGCCCTCTCAGATCGAGAATTACTTTTAAATGTATATTTAACGCAGCTTTCCTTATTACTTATCTCTTGGATAGTAGGGTATTTTTTGTTTCGAGAAGTGTGGTTTCTCGATCGAATAGTCGAGCTAGAATGGGCAGATATGGTTTTGTACGGCGGCGGGGTAGCGGTAGCTGTCATCTTGATCGACCTTGCTCTGATGAGGATGTTACCACAGTCTGCATTCGATGATGGAGGCATTAATGAGCGGATCTTTAAGAACAGATCGATCTTCCATATTTTCATACTTTCTATACTAATTTCAATCAGTGAGGAAGTCTTGTTCCGTGGAGTGTTACAAACACATTTTGGCCTGGTTATTGCAAGTCTATTGTTTGCGATCATCCATGTGAGATACTTGACTAAACCGGTGTTATTTAGTCTTGTAGTGGGGATAAGTTTTTTATTAGGAATCATATACGAGATAACAGGTAACATAGCTGTTACGATAACTGCGCACTTCTTAATCGATTTCATTATGGGGTGCTTAATTAAATATCGAACCCCAAAATGATCACATCTTGAAAGGTGAGTTTAATGAAAAAAGAGAACCCTTTACCATCTAGAAAGGAATATCATAAGCATAAAGCCAAGAAGAAAGGGAGATCAAATAAAAAAAGAGAAGAAACAACGCCTTCTCTTACGCTCATTCGTATTTTAGCACTGCTTTTTTTATCGATGGTTGCGATTTTTCTCCTGTATTCGATTTATTCTTAAACCATCATTTTAAGTTAGAGCATCGATGGTATTATGTTCTCAATTCCAAGCATAAACTAGTTTCAAAAAAGGAGGACAACCATGGATGCTCTAAAGCAGTGGAATCTCCCACAACCTCAATCTGATGTGACGCTTGTGTTATTGAGTGAACTGGTCGATCGAAAAAGAGAAGAGAGGCAGTATAAAGCTAAATCAGAGTTTTATAGCTATGCACTCATGATCTTATTGGTTGTGAGTGGTGGGTTCTTAGTATACCAGCTACAGGTGAGTAGTTCGATTCTTTGGCAGGCTTTTTCGTTGTCCGAAGCACCTATCATCGTTTTAATGTTGCTCCTTAACGGGTTCGTCTATTATCAGTTAAAAAGAGTGACCAAGAAGTTAAAGAAAGCGGAAGATGAGCTTGATTCGTTGCGGCTAGAGGTAATCGATCGTAGTGAGGAGTTATGGAAAAGTGAAACTCAATGGGAGAAGCGTCATGATGTCTTCTCTTACATGAAAGAAGAATACGATATTAATTTATTCTACAAATAACTCTTATCGATGTTCTGGGCAGCCAAAAAATAAATACTGTTCGATTTGAAAACAGTTCCCGTTGATAAGTAACGCGCTTTCATCGAACATTTCGATTTTGCCAAATGCCACAGTATCCTTGATCTTTGGACAGAACACTTCGACAGGCATTCCGAGTCGACGGTTGAAATCAAGGTCATCGTTACCCAACAAAGATTGTGTTTTCAGTTTGTTTATCATAGGTCCATCATCTCCGTTAGTTTGATATACGTCCTTTAGTAGTCTGCTTTGATAATATCTTACCTTAAAAAGACTGAATTTTCAAGAAACGATATCGCCCATTTTTACGAGTTCACAACCCATTTTTTGAATTAATGGTAGTTAAGGAGGACATTGTATTGGTAGTATGGTATTAATTATAATGGGGGAGTAACTAATAGAAGAGGTGATAGTCGTGTTTGTAAGAAGTGCTATGAAATCGCTAAGAGAAACAATTTCTGTGAATTATGACACAAGTCTTGAAGAAACACTGGAGCTACTCAAGAAGAGTCAGATCGATGGTTTACCAGTTATTCAAGAAGGAAGGTATGAAGGAATCGTAACGTTTAACAGAATTTATAAATCGTTTTTTAAAAGCGATATGACTGATAAAAATCAGTTTCTAAAAGAGACAAAAGCAGGAGCAATTGCATACCAGAAGGATGTAACGGTAGATAAAGAGGCAGTTTTTGAGACCACGCTACTTCTCGTGAACGATGCTCCTTTGGTTGCTGTCGTGGATGAAAAAGAGCAGTGCATCGGTATTATCACAAGAGCGGATATATTGGATCAATTCCAAAGTGCGTTCGGGATGAGAAAGACAGGTGTAAGGATTGCATTCGCTTCTTCTGAAACGGAAGGTAGGATTGCAAGACTTGCTAAAATTGCGAAAAGCTTTCATGAGAACATTATTTCATTATCTACGTTTGACGAAACAAATCAGAACGTTAGACGAATCGTGATGAAGATCGAGAAGAATGAAAATATCGATCAGTTCATTGCAAAACTTGAGCAAAATGGGTTTAAAGTATTAGATATTAAAGAAATGTAGGATTAAATTTATAATACCTCCTTCTCTATCATAGATATAGAGGGGGAGGTTTTTTCTATGCTGCTATCTTTTTTGCGTTTACTATCATCATTTGGTTTACTGTATATTGCACAAGAAACGCTTGTTTTTAAGTCCATTACGTTTACAGACTTAATGTTGAATAGTTTTCGTTATGGTGCTGGAGCGCTTTGTTTCTTATTCGGTTTCTTAGCAGTTGCAAGTATCATCCGAAATCAACTTGAAAACGTCATTTCTCAAGGTATTAAGGCACGAATTGGAGCAGTTCTTTTGGAATTTGGTTTATTGTCAGCAATGTACTGGGTATTGTTTGAAAAAAACGTTTGGTTATCAATTGCTTCTCTTATTATGGCTACAATGTACGGTGTATTATCTGCTAACATTGAAGCAGCAAGGGCAGCTAAGAAATTTAGGAGGGGCGTTGAAATATGACGGTGGTCTTATTCGTTGCAGCAGCCTCTGTGCTGCTGTTGATCTATATGTGGATCGAAGCACATTTAAATAGGGTTGTTAAAAAAGAACTTTTTGTTGAAGGGCTGCCTGATGAGTTCGAGTCCTTCACCATCTTCTTCATATCAGATTTACATAACCGCAGGATAGCGAAAAGTATCATCGATGAAGTTAAGGGAGAAGTAGACATCGTCGTCATCGGAGGAGATGTGATGGAAAAAGGCGTTTCTTTTGAAAAGGTACAGGAAAATTTAGAAGATCTAAGGAAGATTGCTCCTTGTTATTTCGTTTGGGGTAATAATGATTACGAAGAAGATCCAGATCGTCTTGAACGGATACTTGTTGAAAGTAATATTACGATTTTAAAAAACACATCTGAAACCATCACGAAAAATGACGATGAAATAAGTCTAGTTGGCATAGACGATCTCTCGACACATAATCATTCACTAAAAGAAGCTTGTTCAAAAGCGAAAGCCCAGCTGAAGATTTTAATCAGTCATAACCCTGATATTAAACATGAGCTTACAACTGATTCAGATATTAAGCTTTTACTTTCAGGTCATACGCATGGGGGGCAGATTAGACTTTTAGGTTGGGGATTGCGTGAAAAAGGCGGAATAAAACAAGTTGGAGGAACGACTGTTGTGATCAGTAATGGATACGGTACCACCACACTTCCGTTAAGACTGATGGCACCTGCTGAGTCGCATCTTTTTACATTAAAAAGGAAATAACTTATACAAAGTTTACACAAACGTCATCCATCCCTTATACTGAGTATGATGAATGAATAGTAGAGGAGTAGAGGGCTATGTCGGATGGTAAATATAATATTAAAGCAGTCTCTAAAAAACTAGGTATTCAGCCTGGAACGTTAAGAGCATGGGAGAGACGGTACAATATTATTTCTCCTATAAGAAATGATGCTGGTCATCGCCTCTATTCAGATGAGCATTTATCGGTTTTGAAATGGTTAGTCCAAAAGACAGAACAAGGCTTTACGATAAGTCAAGCGGTAGAATTGCTTGAAGATGGAAATACAGAGCCACACTCAGATGCTACTGAGCTAAGTCGAGATCGTGCTCACGTGTTATCAGATGATATTTTGGAAGCGTTACTTGCATTTGAAGAAAACAAAGCTCAGGAATTGTTGAATCAAGCCTTTTCACTCTTTAGTATCGATAAAGTTGTACAAGATATCCTAGGGCAGCTTCAAGTTCGAGTAGGGGAACTGTGGGAAAACGAAAAGATCACAGTGGCACATGAACATTTCGCTACTGCATTTTTACGATCGAGGATAGGCATGATTTTTCATACCTTGCCGATCGATGGATACCTTCCTAAGGTTATGGCGGTGTGTTCAACAGATGAGTACCATGAACTAGGACTTTTAATCTTCACATTGTACCTTAGAAGGAAAGGCTTTGAAGTGATTTACTTAGGTCCTAGCATCCCTGAAAAAGACATTGAAATCGTAGTAGAAGACACTGCACCTAGTATATTGTTCTTATCCTGCACCCTCATGTCAAATCTACCTAAATGTTTGAACTTGATCGATCGGCTCGATAATAAGTTTCCGGATTTAACAATCGGTGTTGGAGGAGGAGCACTTCTACATCTACATGGAGAAAAGAGACAAGCTTATGATCACTATTTCGTTGGAAAGAATAAAGATGAATGGGATGTATGGATAAAACACAAGCTTCATAAACTTTCGATTTAGTATAGGAAGTACAGGACTTGTCTAACATTCCCAATACGGTGTAAACTATAAGAATATCGTCAAGCAAGAACCATCTATGTAATATCACATATATTATGTTAAAGGATATGCTGGTGACAGACGGTAGGGGGGAATTAGATGCGTCTTGAACGTTTAACATACGACAAAATTAAAATATTTCTCACTTATGACGATTTGAACGAGCGAGGAATAACGAAAGAAGAATTATGGCAGGACGTGCCAAAGGTCCATAAGTTATTCAGAGAAATGATTATGGAAGCAGACGATGAACTAGGCTTTAAAGTAGATGGCCCTATCGCAGTTGAAGTGTTTTCATTGCCTGCTCAAGGTATGGTCGTAATCGTAACAAAAGGCTCGAAAGAAACCGATTTTGAAGATGATTACAACGATGAATACATTGAAATGCAGGTTACGCTTGATGAAAGCGATGAAGTATTTTATGAATTTAATACGTTCGAAGATGTGATCGGTCTTTCGAAACGTTTACTTGATGTAGGTGTTGAAGGTGGGATTCTTTATTCGTACCAACAACAATTCTATTTGAAGATTAACGAAGAGGAAATCGGTGACATGGAGTTAGATACGCTCATCGCGCTATTAGCTGAATTCGGTAATCCATCTACAATCACAAGTTATCGCGTTATTGAATACGGAAAAACACTGATGCACTCTGAAGCTGTAAAACAATTGAATCACTATTTTCAATAAAAATAAGCCTTCCGAAGAAAACGCGCGGAAGGCTATTCTTATGAACTATGAAAGAATGGACTCTGTCTTCGAGTCGCTCTCCCATGCTCTTATGAAGTATTCTTTGTTTTCAAATTTAGTAAATCCACTCTGATTATGGATAGTTGGAAATACTCGCTCCACTGAAAGGTGTTGAGTTTTATGGGCAAGGAGAGCAAGCTGTACATTCTTCATATGTTCCTCTGAGAAGGATTTCATTAGCGTGATGTTTTCATCAGGATCAGCAAACGCTGGGTTTCCAGTTTTAGTTGCGAGTGATTGTGGTAGCGTAGCATAGTATAGTTCTTTTACGCTGTTTGGTGATTCTTGAACAGCTTCTAAACATGCTTCCTGTATAGCTGTATGGTCGCTGTGCCCAGATAGCCCGTGTGGGGGGAACGTAACGACGGCGTCAGGCTGATAAGTATCCAGTAGAGTGATGATTCTGTTTTTTAATGTATGAGGTGCAAGTTCACTTAGCTTTCCATCCTGATAGTCATCAATTACGAGTTCATTGATCCCTAGATGGTGAGCCGCCTCCTGTAGTTCATTTCTACGAACGTTTGCGAGGTTGTCACGGGTGCACAAAGGAGGTTCACCACACTTCCCTGCATCACCTGCAGTAGCACTATATAGAATAGTATTGGTATCTTTTTGCTTAGAAAGCTCAAGTATTGTACCCCCACATGTGAATGATTCATCATCAGGATGGGCGAATGCGAATAGAATTGTCTTTGACATAGTGGTAGATCCTTTCTTATTGAAGATAGTGCAAGTATACGGAACAGGTGGCGTGATTTCCAATTCTTTGTTCGAGGTGATGAATTACCAGCCACACATTGCAAGAAAACATGGTATGATGAGAGAAGTTTTCAACTGTTCCAATTAGGTGAATAACGAATATAATGATGTACATAAATGTAGCCCAGGAGGTATTTGATCATGAAAGTTGCAGTACTATATGGTGGAACATCTGCCGAAAGAGAAGTATCCCTATCGAGTGGGAAAGGAATCATTGCCGCACTCGAACATAATGGTCATGAAGTAATCGGAATTGATTTTCATCCAGATAAAATTAGCGACATTTTAAAATTAGATGTCGATATGGTTTTCATCGGCCTTCATGGTAGATTTGGCGAAGATGGAAGAATTCAAGGGTTACTCGATATGCTGGAGATCCCATATGTTGGTTCTGGTGTACTCGGTTCAGCTGTAGCTATGGATAAAGCAAAAAGTAAAAAAGTACTAAACGATACGAGTATTCGTCTTGCTAAAGATCTTGTGTTGGAGAGAGGCGATAGCTATGAAAACCTCGACCTTCCATTTGATTTTCCTGTTGTTGTGAAGCCTAACAGTGAAGGTTCGACAATAGGGTTAACGATCGCTCATTCAGAAGATGAATTGGTTAGGGGAATCGATGAAGCCTTCCGTTTCGATACAAAAGTTATCCTTGAGGAGTTCATTTCTGGAACAGAAGTTACTGTTGCTGTTTTAGGTGAGAAAGGTAATGTGCGAGCATTGCCTGTCGTTGAGATTGTACCTCGTAACGCATATTATGATTATGAATCGAAATACGCAGAGGGTGGTAGTGAACATATCGTTCCTGCACGTATTACCGAAGAGTATACAACGATGATTCAGGAGGAGTCTGTTCTTGCACATGAGTTGCTAGGTTGTGAAACATACTCAAGGGTGGATTACATTATCCCTAAAGATGGTTCTAAGCCCGTTTTCCTTGAAGTGAATACGTTGCCAGGCATGACGCCTACGAGCCTTTATCCTGATGCAGCTAAGGAAGTTGGCTATTCGTATGAAGAGATGATTGAACAGCTGCTTCAACTCGGGTTGAAAAAGTAAATGGCTATAAGAAACCTCACACATTACTGTGAGGTTTTTTTCGAATAGCAATATGGGCCTACCTACTAGTAAGCGTTTGCAAATTTGTGAAACAAATTGCATAAAATGTGGACGGAATACCTTCTCATAGGATACCTAAACGTGTATACTATGTTTTGAAAGCAAGACAATAGAGTATTCTAATTATTAATGAAACCAAAAAACTGAACAATGTTAGATGTAAATGGGTCAAAGGTCACCTAATCGGATCTTTTATGAAGACACCACAGTAAGGGCATAGTTATGGGAGGTTAAGTAATGGTCGACAAAAACGAAACAGATAACGGACAAGGTAACAAAAAGAAAAGGGATGTATTAGAGTCGACGCAATCGGTCATAAATGAAGCACTTGATAAGTTGGGCTATCCAAAAGAGGTTTTTGAACTTCTAAAAGAACCTATGAGGTTGATGACAGTCCGTATCCCTGTGCGAATGGATGACGGATCTATAAAAATCTTTACTGGATATCGTGCTCAGCACAACGATTCGGTTGGTCCTACTAAAGGTGGGGTTCGCTTTCATCCAGACGTAACGGAAACTGAAGTGAAAGCACTTTCTGTTTGGATGAGCCTTAAAGCTGGAATTGTTGATTTACCATATGGTGGAGGAAAAGGCGGAATCATTTGCGACCCTCGAGAAATGTCTTTCAGAGAGCTTGAAAGGTTAAGTCGCGGATACGTAAGGGCAATCAGCCAAATCGTTGGCCCGACGAAAGATATCCCAGCTCCAGACGTGTTTACAAATTCACAGATCATGGCGTGGATGATGGATGAATACAGCCGTATTCGCGAGTTTGATTCTCCAGGGTTTATTACAGGTAAACCGCTTGTGCTCGGTGGTTCGCATGGACGTGAATCAGCAACAGCAAAAGGTGTAACGATCTGCATACGAGAAGCAGCTAAGAAGAAAGGCATTAAGATTGAAGGAGCTCGCGTCGTTATTCAAGGGTTTGGTAACGCAGGTAGTTTTCTTGCGAAGTTTATGCATGATGCTGGTGCAAAGATCGTTGGGATTTCAGATGCATATGGAGCGCTTCACGATCCAGAAGGCCTTGATATCGATTACTTATTAGATCGCCGCGACAGCTTTGGAACAGTAACGAAACTTTTCAAAGAAACGATTAGTAATAAAGAGCTTCTAGAACTTGACTGTGATATTCTAGTTCCTGCAGCGATTGAAAATCAGATTACAGAAGAGAATGCCCATCAGATCAAAGCAAGCATCGTCGTTGAGGCAGCGAATGGACCGACAACGATTGAGGCGACTAAGATCTTAACCGAAAGGGACATCTTACTAGTACCAGATGTTCTTGCTAGTTCTGGTGGAGTAACGGTTTCTTACTTTGAATGGGTACAGAATAACCAGGGTTACTATTGGACCGAAGAAGAAGTTGAGGCAAAGCTTGAAAAGGTCATGGTAAACGCATTTAACTCGATCTATAGAACTTCTGAAACTAGACGTGTAAACATGAGGCTTTCAGCATATATGGTCGGTGTTCGAAAAATGGCTGAAGCGTCTCGCTTCCGTGGTTGGATTTAAATAGTTGATATTGCGACAGAAATTCCCTATCATTCAGGTAGGGAATTTTTTGGTTGTAATGAGTACAATAAAAAAAGAAATAAATCGTTTATATGGATTGTTGCAGGAGTGAGGGAATATGAGAGAAGAGCAGGTAATCATTATTGGAGCTGGTCCGTGTGGTATGTCAGCAGCGATTGAACTTCAAAACAAAGGGTTCGATCCATTGATCATAGAAAAAGGGAATATCGTAAATGCGATCTATCATTATCCCACACACCAGACGTTTTTCAGCTCAAGTGAAAAACTTGAAATAGGTGAAGTACCGTTCATTATTGAAGAAAGAAAACCGAAGCGTAACCAGGCGCTCGCATATTATAGAGATGTTGCGAAAAGAAAAAATCTTCGAATCCATTCATATGAAAAGGTTAATAAGATCGAAACAAAAAATGATGGATTTGTGATTGAGTCTGAGAAGCTACATGAATCGAAGGAGATCACATATCGAGCAACACATGTGATCATCGCGACCGGGTATTATGATAGCCCAAACTATATGGGTATTCCTGGAGAAGATCTTGATAAAGTGATGCATTATTTTAAAGAGCCACATCCTTACTTCAATAAAGATGTTGTTGTCGTTGGGGGTAAAAACTCCGCAGTTGATGCTGCATTAGAGCTTGAAAAAGCTGGAGCGCGCGTGACCGTTCTCTATCGACAGGGAGAGTACTCGAAAAGCATTAAACCATGGATCCTACCTGAGTTTGAAGCATTAGTGCGAAATGGAAAAGTACAGATGGCGTTTAATGCTGAGTTAGTTGAAGTTCGTGAAAAAGAAGTTGTAATCACTGTGAATGGAGAAAAACAAACGATCGCGAATGATTTTGTTTTTGCCATGACAGGTTATCATCCAGATCATTCGTTCTTAACGAAGATTGGCATCGACATCGATGAAGCATCTGGCAGACCTGCGTTTGATCCTGAAACGATGGAGACGAATGTAGAAGGGTGCTACATTGCTGGCGTTATTGCTGCAGGAAACAACGCGAATGAAATATTTATTGAGAATGGCCGACACCACGGCGCACAAATAGCAAACGATATGATCGACAAAGCAAGAAAGCCTATCTAATAAGATAGGCTTTCTTGCTTGTGGAGAAACCTAGATTTTCGTGGTCTCTATAACCTAGGAGCTTCATGATTTCGTTTTAATTATCTTAAGAATAGTTGCTGTAACTCATTTAAATCTTCAGTTGCTTCTAGGGCTACTAAGAGCTTCAACCTTGCTTTTTGTCCATTGAGTCCATTTGAGAAAACAACTCCGAGTTCCTTCAAATGCTTCCCTCCACCTTCATATCCATAGACGTCCTGCACGATGCCATTGAAACATCTCGAAACCATTACAACAGCGATCCCTTTTTTTCGTAATTGCTTTATCCCGTCGACTGTCTGTGGGGGTAGATTTCCTTGACCCAATGCTTCGATGACGATGCCGTTGATTCCAAGTTCCCCAGCAGCTTGAAGAAGTTGAGAGTCCATTCCTGCATACGCTTTTAGAAGCATGACTGTTTTACTTAGCTTTGAAATGTGATAGCGATCACGGTTCGTTAAAGTATGATGGAAATGGACACGCTGCTTTGTGACGATTCCGATCGGGCCGTATTGTGGACTTTGAAATGTTGAAACGTTGCTCGTGTGTGTTTTCGTAACGTTTTTTGCCGTATGTATTTCATCGTTCAACACAACGAGTACGCCTTTTCCTTTCGCTTCTTGGCAGGACGCAACCTTCAAAGAGGAAATTAGATTATATGGGCCATCAGACCCAATTTCATTGCTCGACCTCATCGCTCCAGTCACCACGACTGGTAGGTCAGTTTGTAAGATAAGATCAAGTAAATAAGCAGTTTCTTCCAGAGTATCGGTTCCATGAGTGACGACTACTCCGCTAATATGTTCCTTTTTTATCCTGCTTTCAATTCGTTCAGCAATCTGAAACATCAGCTCAGGATTCATATGAGGAGAAGGAATGTTAATAAAGTCATCGACGATCAGATCCACATCGTGGATGAGGTCACTTAATGTTGCGTTAAGAGGATTTCTTTCACCTGGACTTACTGCTCCAGATTCTCCATTTTCCTCCATCGCGATTGTTCCACCAGTGTGTAGCACGAGTATTTTGCTCAAAAATCTCACCTCAGGCCAAATTTTATTTAGTTTCCATAAATAAAGTAACATGGTACGATAAGAAAAGTATAGGTATGGTAAAGTTGCTTTTTCATCATCTACCGTGTAGAAATGGGGAAAGCCTATGTTAGCGGCTATAACTGCTGGAATCGCTCCAGGGATTGCGCTTCTTTGTTTTTTTTATTTAAAACACCATCAGTATGAGTCTGAGCCCATCAGACCAGTAGTCAGGAGCTTTGTTTTCGGTGCCATGCTCGTGTTTCCAGTGATGGTTATCCAGCATGGTTTTAAAGTTGAACAATTCCTGCAATCTCCTTTTAGTCAATCTTATATCATGTCAGGATTGCTTGAGGAGTTTTTAAAATGGTTTATCTTTTATTTTACCGTTTACATTCACCTTGAATTCAGTGACTTTTATGACGGAATCGTTTACGGCGTTGCGATATCGCTAGGCTTTGCATCAGTAGAGAATGTTTTCTTTTTATTTGCTTATGGCATTCAAGAAGCCTGGTGGCGTGCTCTGTTACCTGTTTCTAGTCACGCTTTGTTTGGGGTCATCATGGGATCTTATTTAGGACGAGGGAAGTTTTCGCTGCAAAACAAAGTATTTAAGTGGATCATCTTGTCGCTTCTTATACCTGTTTTGTTCCACGGGACGTATAATTACCTCATTCTTCAGTTCAATACCAACATGATCTATATCATGATTCCTTTTATGCTAGTATTATGGTCGATCGGACTTAGAAAAATTAGAGTGGCAGATCTTAATCAGGCCAAGCTGATGCAAACAAAAGAAGATGCAAGTATATAAGTTTTGATAAAAGATGCCTCACGGGCATCTTTTTTTGTTTATCTAAAAAAGAAGGTTTGTATAAAATACCTTTTGATACAAAAACTACAACCATGAAAACACATTGATCAGGAGGTCCAAAGGATGAGGAAGCTATTTAATATATTTAAAATCCCTCTGATAATCGGTTTATTATGCGTGCCGCTTATGACGGTGCTTGACTATAACCATGAAGCAGACGCATTTTCAAATCAAGTTATTCAAAAAGGGGCAACAGGTGATGATGTGATCGAGCTACAAGCACGGTTACAGTACATCGGGTTTTACAAAGGAAAGATCGATGGTGTTTTTGGTTGGGGTACGTATTGGGCAGTTCGAAACTTCCAACATGAATTTGGATTGACCGTCGATGGACTAGTAGGTTCTGAGATGAAGGCTAAATTAAACAAAGCAACGAAATACGATCCTTCGATAAAGCAAAAAGTAAATAAGGGAGAAAGTCCTAAGAACTACGGTGGATCCTCTGGTGGCGACGGAGGCACTAAGGCAACGCAAGGTAAGAATACACCTGCTGGATACTCACAAAATGACATTAAACTGATGGCAAACGCAGTTTATGGAGAAGCAAGAGGTGAGCCTTACGAAGGACAAGTAGCGGTCGCTGCGGTTATTTTAAACCGAGTGCAAAGCTCTTCTTTTCCGAATACCGTATCGGGCGTCATATTTGAACCACGTGCCTTCACTGCAGTATCAGATGGACAGATATGGCTGACTCCTGACGATAGGGCAAAAGAAGCAGTATTAGATGCAGTTAATGGCTGGGATCCTTCCGGTGAAGCACTTTACTATTTTAATCCTAACACGGCAACATCAGGTTGGATTTGGACCCGTCCTCAGATCAAACGAATCGGAAAACATATTTTCTGTGAATAGTGGAGGTGATTGAACAATGATTAGGTCTATATTGATTGGAGCACTGGCAATAGGTGTCGTTTCTACAAGTTATTGGGGATATAAAGAACACCAGGAGAAAAATGCAGTTTTGATCAATGCCGAAAATAACTATCAACGAGCGTTTCATGAGCTGAATTTTCATGTTGATGCTCTTGAAGAGAAGATCGGGTCGACTCTTGCGATGAGTTCTCGAGCTCGATTATCACCTGCACTTGCAGAAGTGTGGAGATTGACCTCAGAAGCTCAGAATGATGTCGGTCAGCTTCCGTTGACGCTGATGCCTTTTAACAAGACTGAGGAGTTTCTTTCAAATATAGGGCAGTTTAGCTATCGCGTAGCGGTTAGAGACCTTGATGAGAAACCTTTGTCTGATGATGAATATGACACGCTTAAAAAGCTGCATAAACACGCTACTGAAATTAAAAACGAACTAAGAAAAGTACAGGCTATGGTGATCAATCATAACTTGCGTTGGATGGATGTCGAGTTAGCGCTCGCTTCAGAAAAGCAGGCGCAAGATAACACGATCATCGACGGATTCAAAACAGTTGATAAACAAGTAGAAGGATATAGTGATGTGAATTGGGGGCCAGAAGTCACCCAGCTGAATGAAAAGAAAGAAAACCTTTCGAACAACGTACTAGGTGAGGAGGTTACAGAAGATGAAGCAAAGAAAGCTGTAATCGACTACTTGGATATTGAGAGTGATGCAAAAATCGATATCACCTCAACTGGTGAGAAAGCAGGGTATCAGGCATATAGTCTTTCGATCGAAAACCCCAAGAATAAATCAAGTGTAAATCTTGATGTTACGAAAAAAGGGGCTCATCCGATCTGGATCTTAATGGACCGTAAGATTGGAAAACAAAAAATCAGTTTAAATGAAGCAGCTACAAAAGCGGAGGCATTTCTAAAAGAACATGACATCACCAATATGGTGGTCTCTGAAAGCAGTCAGTATGATAAGATGGGCGTCTTCACGTTTGTTTATCAACAGGATGACATCAATATCTATCCTGACGCTATCCATATCAAAGTAGCACTAGATAATGGAGATATTGCTGGATATGAATCGATCGACTATTTAACAAATCATCAAAAAAGAGAATTGCCAAAGCCTGCTATGTCAAGAGAAGAAGCTTTAGCACAAATCAACGAGAGTGTTCAAATCATGGAGGAAGGATTAGGCGTCATCCGAAATGATCTTAACGAAGAAGTATTGTGTTATGAATTTATGGGTACGATTGATAATGAAACGTATCGCATCTTCATAAACGCAGAAAACTTACGAGAAGAAAAAGTAGAGAAGATGGACGGCACGGAAACAAATTATGATGAGCTATAGTGAGGTGAGGAAATGGGGAAAGTTGAGCGTTTGTTGATTAAGTTAGTTATGATACAGTTCGCGTTTCTCCTCATTGCTCAAACACTTCTTACTCATGAACCCTTTCGTATTTATCTCAGCAAAACATTGTATTATGAAGGGGTCGTGAACGGCGAACAGATGCCTTCTAAACGGCACTAGTTAATAGACCGTCTACTTTGATTGTGTTATGATTAACTTGAAACGTAGTGTACAAAAAAAGCAGGAATCCCTGCTTTTTTTGTACGTTGTAGAACTTATTTGGTGACCAATGAACGATGGGGGAAAGATGTTTATGAGAAGAAATATTAATATTGCAATAGATGGACCAGCAGGTGCTGGAAAAAGTACCGTAGCAAGAAGAGTAGCTGATAAGCTCTCTTTTCTATATATAGATACTGGTGCGATGTATCGAGCTCTAACTTATAAAGCGATCGAAAATAATGCGGACCTTGAAGATGGTCCTGTTCTTAAGAAGCTCCTAGATAAAACTGACATAGATCTTCAACTCGGTGAGAAAGACCAACATGTTTTGATCGATAGCATCGATGTAACAGAAGACATCCGCTCTTTAAAAGTTACGAACAACGTTTCTTTCGTTGCGAGACAAAGTGAAGTAAGAGGCGAAATGGTGAAACGTCAGCAGCTATTAGCTGAAAAAGGCGGCGTCGTGATGGATGGACGTGATATCGGAACTCACGTGCTTCCAAAAGCGGAACTAAAGGTGTTCTTAAGTGCTTCTGTAGAAGAAAGAGCTGCGCGTCGTTACAAAGAACTTGTTGATAATGGAATACAAGCTAACTACGACCAAATCAAAGAAGAAATAGCGCTACGGGATAAACGTGATTCAGAACGTGAGGTAGCACCACTTGTAAAAGCAGAAGATGCGATCGAAATCGATACAACGTCAATGACGATTTCTGAAGTGGTACATCATATTCTACTATTAGCGAAAGAGAGGGCTTGAAGCAGTGAGCTTATATGATGTGGGAAGAGGATTGTTCAAAGTCTATTTTAAACTTTTTAACAGAGTAACCGTTGTTGGTGAAGAAAACATTCCTTCTGATAAAGGGATTCTACTCTGTTCAAATCATATTAACAACCTTGATCCACCACTAGTTGGAGCGATGTGCCCACGACAGGTACGTTTTATGGCGAAGTCAGAACTATTTACAATCCCTGTGCTAGGTAAGTTGATCGATAAAGTTGGCGCTTTTCCGGTGAAAAGAGGGATGAGTGATAAACAAGCTCTCCGAAGTGGAATTGGCATCTTAAAAGATGGTGGAGTAGTTGGATTGTTTCCTGAAGGAACAAGAAGCAAAACTGGTCAGCTCGGAGAAGGGTTATCTGGTGCTGGTTTTTTCGCACTTCGTCCAGAGGTTAGAGTCGTACCTTGTGCAATTATGGGGTCTTACAAGCCGTTTGGAAAATTGAAGATCATCTATGGAAAACCAGTTGATCTATCACCTCTCCGTGAAGAACAGGGTGCAGCGAAGAAGGCTACACAGGCGATCATGAAAGAAATTCAACAACTAATCGATGCTAACCGTTAACATTTCATTATTTTCAAAAAAAATAAATAAATGTTGCAGGACACTTGACAAATTGACTGATTTTAGTGAAAGTTAAAGGAAAGGGTGATTAACTTTTCATAAAATTCTTTCGCTGATGGTAAGTGGAAGGCTTTTATAAATATTATTGAAAAGTTCTATTTCTTTTGGATTGAAGGAGGAGTTTGTCAATGGTTGAAGAGATGAATCAGGAAATGACTGAGTTCAAATCATTCGAAGTTGGAGATGTGGTGACTGGAAAGATCTCCAAAGTCGAAGAGAAACACGCATCGGTGGATGTGGGTTTTAAAATTGATGGAGTGCTGCCTATCAGCGAACTGTCAAGCCTTCACGTCGAAAAAGTCAGCGACGCACTCTCAGAAGGCGATGAAATAGAAGTGAAAGTGATCAAATTATCTGAGGACGAGCTAGTGCTTTCAAAGAAAGCAGTAGAAGCTGACAAAGCTTGGGATGAGCTCGAAGCAAAATATCAAAACAGCGAGGCTTTCGAAGTAGAGATTGCTGACGTTGTTAAAGGTGGACTAGTCGTTGACCTTGGAGTGCGTGGATTTATTCCTGCATCTCTTGTCGAGCGCCACTATGTTGAAGATTTTGCAGATTACAAGGGCAAGACCTTAAGTGTAAAGATCGTTGAATTTGATCCTGAAAAATCAAAAGTCATTCTTTCTCACCGCGCTGTGTTAGAGCAAGAGGCGGATGTGAAGAAGCAGGAAACACTGGCTTCTCTTCAAGCAGGACAGATCGTTGAAGGTACTGTTCAACGTCTTACTGATTTTGGTGCTTTTGTAGACATCGGTGGAGTAGATGGACTTGTGCATATCTCTCAGATGGCACATCACCGTGTTGAAACCCCATCCGAAGTTGTAGCAGAAGGACAAAAGGTAAACGTTAAAATTCTATCTGTGGATAGAGATAACGAACGTATCTCGCTATCCATTAAAGAAACGCTGCCTGGACCTTGGGAAGAAATCGAAGGCAAAGTAAAAGCTGGAGACGAAATCGAAGGTACGGTTAAACGTCTTGTAAGCTTCGGTGCATTTGTAGAAGTTGCACCTGGAGTAGAAGGACTCGTTCACATTTCTGAGATTTCAAACAAACACATTGGTACCCCTCACGAAGCACTATCAGAAGGGGAGCAAGTTCGAGTTAAAGTACTAGATGTAAATCTAAATGAAAAGCGCATCTCACTTAGCATTAAAGTACTAGAAGCAGAACAAGTGACGAGCCAGGTTGAAGAATATCAAAAAGATGGAGATGGAAATTCCCCGTTTTCCCTTGGAGATATGATCGGTGATCAACTGAAAAAGTATAAATAATGTTAAAGCTCTCTGCTGCAGCAGAGAGCTTTTTTGTGTTTAAAACTATTCTTGTCCGTTTCTTTTTCTTGCGTGATCAGGCCCTTCCATTGTAGAAGCTCCTTTATATTCTAGTGATTGATCGCGATCAGACTCTACACGATTCGATTTTTTTAGTTTTTTCTCCTGTCTATCTCTTCCCAAGATCATCCCTCCTTTGCTTTATTATCATGAAATAAAAGGGAAAACGTTATACATTTTTTAATTGTTGGTCTAATCACGAAGAATTTTTCCCATACTGAGCATAATAAGGAGTGATTGCTTTGGATGGGGCACTATTTATTTGGTTAAGTTGGATCGCTATCATCGTTCTTGTCTTCTTTGTTAAACCATCCCAAACTAACCAAAATATCGTCGTTTTAAGTTTAATCATGATTTGTGCAGCGAATGTGGAGATTTCGATCGTGGTTTTTAACGTGAACGGCGCATTGATTCTATGCTGGTTGATCGGCTATTTTATGTTAATGAAAACGCTACATAGTAAGAAGTTGTACGCTGCTCTAGTCGTTTTGATGCTTATGGCAGCTTACGCATCGATCGAACTCTTTTCTCTTTACGATCCAGTGTTTAGCTATCTATACACATCATGGTCTATCGCTCTTGCACTGTTTGTTATCGTCCATTTGACGGTACAAGGAGCAGGACAGAGGTGCGCGCTTCTGATGCTTGCGATCGTACAAGGAGAACTTATTATGGCGGTAATCTATTATCAGATGGGCATTCAAACTGTGATCGGTAGGTACAGCTCATTAGACATCATGGCGATATCTGTTACGGGCATCTTCATGTGGGAAGGGTTTGTTCAGCTTACGAGCCACCTGGAGAACGTTATGAAAAAACATCAAGAAAGACGTGGTTATTCATGAATGAATTTACGGTTCCGATCTTGTTTAGTGTAATCATCGGTACGTTATCTCGAATCTATATGTTTCGTACTGATTATCGTCAGTATCCTACTTATCCTCATGGGATGATCATCCATCTTGCATTAGGGTTTATTGCAGCTGCACTCGGAGCATTAGTAGTGCCTTCAATCATGTCAGAAGAATTTACAGCGGTTACTTTCCTGACACTTGCGGCTTCGCAATTTAGAGAAGTAAGAAATATGGAAAGAAAAACGTTAACAGAAATGGATACGTTAGAGTTGGTTCCAAGAGGAGCGTCTTATATCGAAGGAATTGCCGTTACGTTTGAAGGTAGGAATTATTTAGTGATCTTCATTTCTTTCATAACATCGATCGCTTATTTATCTTTGAACGTGTGGGCGTCTCTTGTGGCGGCTGTACTTTCATTTCTAGTAGCGAGAAAATATATGACCGGAAGTAAACTAGGGAAAATCGCGAATATTGAACATTCTTCCCTTTCTTTTGAAGGTGCGGGGTTATATGTAGACAATATTTATATTATGAACATTGGGATACCTGAAAGACAGGAAGAAATTTTGAAACATGGACTTGGATTTGTGATTAGTCCTAAAAACTTTGACGCTAGGATGACGATCGGAAATCTTGGACAGAGACAAGCCATTCTTCACGACCTAGCTATTTCTCTAGGAGTTTATCGTGACTCAGGGACGCCTGCGCTTGTTCCATTGATAAAACGTGACCTCGATGATGGGCGGATTGGCGTATTCATCCTGCCTCAGAATAATAATGTTGAACTTGCAAAAAAAATCATTTCGCAAGTGCCTACCCTTGAGAACGCTATTCGTATGCCCACTGAAACGAAAGAGAAGGGAAGTGATCAGTCGTGATCTTGGAAAAAGCGATACTGGCTGCTATTACGGATTCTGTACATAAAGTTCCGGTAGGTTCGAATGTGTTCGTTTGCGACACGAAGGCTGAAATGGATAAAGTTGCTGCGGAATTGGAAGCGATCCTTGACGGAATTGCCCATAAGTTGAGCAATGATGTGTATATTATCGTCAAACATTAGATAGATACTCTGTTGTTCATTGGTTGCTTTTTTGATAAGATATAAAAGCTATCAAGAGACTACACCCTTCTTAGTTAAGGAGGGTTTTTTACAATGAGCTACTGGAAAGTTTGTCCACGACTTTCTAGAGGTAAGCTTAAGATAGATACTTATTTTGAAAGGGCGTGTACATATTGGCCAAGCCAGTTGTCGCAATCGTCGGTCGTCCAAACGTTGGTAAATCGACTATATTTAATCGTATTGTAGGAGAAAGAATTTCAATTGTCGAAGATACACCAGGAGTAACAAGAGATCGTATTTATAGCTCAGCAGAATGGTTGAACCGTGATTTTCATATTATTGATACAGGTGGTATTGAAATTGGAGACGCTCCATTTCTTTCACAAATTCGTTATCAAGCTGAAATCGCAATCGATGAAGCTGATGTGATCATCTTTATGGTAAATGGTAGAGATGGCATCTCGAATGCGGATGAAGAAGTAGCAAAAATCCTATACCGCTCAAAGAAACCTGTCGTGCTAGCAGTCAATAAAATTGACAACCCTGAGCAACAAGCGTTGATTCATGATTTTTATTCATTAGGAGTGGGTGCTCCATTCCCAATTTCAGGATCGCACGGACTAGGTCTTGGGGACTTACTAGATGAAGTATTTAAATTCTTCCCTGACGAAGGTGAAATTGAATATGATGAAAACACAATCAAGTTTTCTGTTATCGGTCGTCCAAACGTTGGTAAATCGTCACTTGTTAACGCCATCTTGGGTGAAGAAAGGGTCATCGTTAGTAATGTAGCTGGTACAACTAGGGATGCGATCGATTCTTCCTTTACAAGAGAAGGACAGGATTATGTCATCATCGATACAGCCGGTATGCGAAAGCGTGGAAAAATTTACGAAAATACAGAAAAATACAGTGTACTACGCGCAATGAGAGGAATTGAACGTTCAGACGTTGTTCTCGTTGTCATCGATGGAGAAGAAGGAATCATCGAACAAGATAAGAAAGTAGCAGGCTATGCACACGAAGCTGGTAAAGCTGTCGTAATCGTAGTGAACAAATGGGATGCTGTTGAAAAAGACGATAAAACGATGCGTAACTTTGAACAAAAAATCCGAGATCATTTCTTGTATTTAAGCTATGCACCTATCGTTTTCCTTTCTGCAAAAACGAAGCAACGACTGCACACGTTACTACCTGTTATCAATACCGTTGCTGAGAATCACACGCTTCGAGTAAAAACAAATGTGTTGAACGAATTGATCATGGACTCTGTAGCGATGAACCCAACACCAACAGATAAGGGAAGAAGGCTAAAGATCAACTACGCGACTCAAGTTGCTGTAAAGCCACCTACTATCGTACTGTTTGTAAATGATCCTGAATTGCTACATTTCTCATATCGACGCTTTTTAGAAAATAGAATCCGAGAGACGTTTGGCTTCCAGGGAACTCCGCTTCGCATTCTTGCGAGAAAGAAGAGTGAATAAGGTTTAAGCATCTCATTTGAGGGGGGAATTCGATGATCGCAATTCTGATTTGCGTAGCTGCTTATCTTCTCGGGTCAGTTAGCTTCAGCTATTTAATCGCTCGAATTGTGAAAAAGATAGACATTAGAGAACATGGAAGCGGGAACGCAGGAGCGACCAACACTCTCAGGGTTTTGGGCACTGTACCTGCTGTCGTGGTTCTTTTACTCGATGTCCTAAAAGGCGTAATCGCTGTTTGGTTAGGTTATTGGTTTTCAGCGGAACCCATCGTGCCTTTCCTAGCTGGTATCGCCGCGATTATCGGTCATAATTGGCCGGTATTCTTCGGGTTTAGAGGTGGTAAAGGAGTGGCGACTACGATTGGAGTATTCGCTACGATCGCCTTTTTACCAGCACTGTATGCAGGTATCCTTGCAATCATAGCTATTTTTATTACGAGATATGTGTCACTTGGATCACTTATTTTTGTTGTGTTAACACCGGCATTTATCTTCTTACTTGGTGGAAATCCAGCATCTTATGTACTGCTAGGTTTTTTTGTAGCGATCTTATCGCTATTTAGACATCGTACAAACGTGAAGAGACTTCTATCAGGAAATGAGAGTAAGATTGGACAAAAAGTAGAGCAGTGAGGAGTGAGATAGAATGGCTACGATTTCAGTTATTGGTGCAGGAAGCTGGGGAACAGCGCTTGCGATCGTTCTTGCAGATAACAACCACAATGTAAAAATGTGGGCAAGACGAGAGGATCTAGCAACAGAAATTAATGAACATCATACGAATGAAAAATATTTGCCTGGTATCACCTTACCTACATCTCTACACGCTACTACGTCGCTTGCTGATTGTGTGGAAGGTGCGGAAGCGATATTACTCGTTACGCCTACGAAGGCATTAAGAGACGTGTTACCTGAGTTAAAAGGGTTAATCGCAGATCCTGTTTCGATTATCCATGCGAGTAAAGGTATTGAACCAGGGTCACTCATGCGTATATCACAAGTAATCGAAGAAGAAATTCCAGAGAATCTCAGAAAATCGGTCGTAGTGCTTTCTGGACCAAGTCATGCTGAAGAAGTAAGTCTTCGTCATCCGACGACCGTTACGGTTTCTTCTAAGAATATCAAGGAAGCTGAATATGCGCAGGATCTCTTTATCAATTCGAATTTTCGAGTCTACACGAATGATGACATCATAGGTGTTGAACTAGGAGGAGCTCTTAAGAATATTATTGCATTAGGAGCAGGGTTATCCGATGGTCTCGGTTATGGTGATAATGCGAAAGCGGCCCTTATCACAAGAGGTTTAGCAGAAATTGCGAGACTTGGAGCTTCGATGGGCGCAAACCCACTTACATTTATGGGTCTTACAGGAATAGGCGACCTCGTCGTGACATGCACCAGTGCTCACAGTAGAAACTGGCGTGCAGGCAATTTATTAGGTAAAGGAAATAGCCTCGATGAAGTGCTTGAGAACATGGGGATGGTCGTAGAAGGGGTTCGTACGACTAAGGCTGCTTATCATCTTGCTAAGGAACAGCAGGTAGAGATGCCGATCACATCCGTCTTATATGAAGTGCTCTTCAATAATATTGAGCCAAAAGATGGCGTAGACCAGCTTATGGGAAGATTAAGAACTCATGAAACAGAGGATCTTACATCGTTACTGGCTGATAAATTCGAATTGAATCGTAAACAATAGCATTCAATTAATTTAGATAGGGAAAGCACGAAGTATTCCTCCTTGCATACACTATGTTGAACCATAATGGTAAGGAGGAAACAGTGTGAGCGATTTGTTTGATAATATTGAAAAGAAAACCAATGTAAAAAAAGAAGACATATTTAAATTGGCTGACTCGGTCCAAGGCGCAGACTTTTCAGATGAACGAACTGTGCGAAGGCTAATTGCAAACGTTGCTCGTGTAGCCAACGTGCAGGTATCTAAAGAAAAGGAAGACAGGATCGTAAAGGCCATCGTGAATAAAAACATACCTTTGGATTTCGCTTCCATTGCAAAGTTATTCAGCCAAAAATAGGAAAAGTAAACGAAATTTAGGCGTTTAAACGATACCGGATGGATGAAATATCATATACTGATACAGAACGATTATTGAGCAGAAGCACACTTCAATGAAATTCATATAGTCAAAGCTGAGGAAAAGCCCCTTTCTTCAGCTTTTTATTTGTGGATACATAAAGAGTTCACTATTTTATCGAAAGGGGTTAGGACTGATCGGTTAAATTTTGATATAATGGTGGGCAGCAGTTAGATTAGACTGGAGGAACGTATATGTCACCGGCATTAATAAAAATGTGGGTAGCGCTATCATCAATGGGGTTGATGTTCGTCGCTGTACTCGCGATCATGTTCAGTAGAGCTAAATTAAATGGAGTATTAAAAGTACTCGTGTCAACCTTCGCTTATTTATGCATGTTCACTTCGGGTGTTCTCATGCTCCTCGTTGTTTTTACAGGTCCAACAGACTGAGGAGTTCTCGAAATATTACGTTGAAGGACTGAAAATAATGAAAAAAATTGGACTAAATCTTCTTTTATGGACAAGCCTTTTACTAATTCTCTCTGGGTGTTTATATCCAGAAAGTAGAAAAGGCGAAAATAGGATACCCTATACAGATCAAATCGAGTCGGTTCAGACGGCTGTCAAACAATATCAAGAAAATAAGTCTGTGCTTCCAATCAAAACGAGGGAACAAGGTACGCCTATCTATCAAAAATATCCGATCGACTTTAAAAAGTTAGTACCAGCTTATTTGCAAGAGCCACCAGGAAACGCTTTCGAAAATGGGGGCGTCTTTCAATATGTACTGATAAATGTAGAAGAAGATCCGATGGTTCGAATATTGGATTTGATTATCGTTGAAGAAGTAAAAGACTTGCAAATGAGAATCAATGATTATCGAAGAAACCATAAGTATCCACCGTTCAAAGACATTTTAGCTAAAGATCGATACTCTATCGATTACGAAAAGCTAGGATTGGACAGCGAACCAATGATTAAAAGCCCTTTCACAAACGATGATCTTCCTTTTTTCCTCGATGAAGAAGGAAACGTTCATGTGGATTATCGAAGCGATCTAAACAAGGCGATTACGAATAATCCTGATCATTCCTTTGAAGAAGGAGATGATATCAGGGACTTATTAGCTTTTAATTCTTTCTACGTTCCAGTTTCGTCCGTACCCTATACAATTGAAAATGGTAAAGCTGTTTTTTTAGCAAAATAGGTATTTTCCCTTCTCTTTAGCAATACAACTATTAAAAAGAGGAGGGACTTTTTTATGTGGAGGATTTATAGAGGAGGCAAGGTGTTTCTCGTAAATCAAATGCTTTTACTGTGATTTGTCATATTTATTGGACAACATCATAGAATGATAGTGTCCAAGTAAGTCTGCGGTCAGTATTGAATTATTCCATCCAATGAGGTGGAATTCAGGAGGCGATCACGTGGAGAGAGTGGATATCTTCAAAGATATCGCAGAGCGTACAGGAGGAGATATATACCTGGGGGTCGTAGGTTCTGTTAGAACAGGCAAATCAACATTCATCAAAAAGTTTATGGAGTTAATCGTACTGCCGAATATGGAAAGTGACTCCGATCGTGCAAGAGCACAGGATGAACTCCCACAAAGTGCTGCAGGGCGCACGATTATGACCACTGAACCAAAATTTGTACCTAACCATGCCATTCAAATTCATGTCGAGGATGGACTAGATGTTAATGTAAGGCTTGTAGACTGTGTAGGATATGCTGTTCCAGGTGCAAAGGGATATGAAGATGATGATGGACCAAGAATGATCAATACACCTTGGTACGAAGAACCGATCCCATTCCAAGAAGCAGCTGAGATCGGTACACGTAAAGTCATCCAGGAGCATTCCACTCTCGGTGTAGTGATCACGACAGATGGATCTATCGGTGAAATTCCTCGTCATGATTATCTTGAGTCAGAAGAAAGAGTGGTTGAAGAATTAAAAGAAGTTGGAAAGCCGTTTATTATGATCGTCAATTCGGCTCATCCGCACCACCCTCAAACAGAAGCATTAAGAGGAGACTTATCCAATAAATACGATATTCCTGTTATCTCACTCAGCGTTGAGAGCATGACAGAGCATGATATCAACAACGTGATGAGAGAAGTTCTTTATGAATTCCCAGTTTTAGAAGTGAATGTGAACCTACCGAGCTGGGTGATGGTGCTCCATCAAGATCACTGGCTACGCCAGAACTACGAAGAATCCGTTAGAGAAACGGTTAAAGACATTAAGCGTTTACGGGATGTGGATCGAGTAGTAGGCAATTTTGAAGAGTTTGAGTTCATTCAAAATGCTCGTTTAGCTGGAATTGAAATGGGTCAGGGAATCGCAGAAATCGACCTTTATGCTCCTGAAGACTTATACGACCAGATATTAAAAGAAGTTGTTGGGGTTGAAATAAGAGGGAAAGATCACTTGCTTCAGTTGATGCAAGAATTTGCATTCGCGAAAGCTGAATATGACCAGGTTTCAGATGCCCTTCGAATGGTGAGACAAACTGGTTACGGAATTGCAGCGCCATCGATTGAAGATATGAGCCTCGATGAGCCTGAAATCATCCGTCAAGGATCAAGGTTTGGAGTAAGGCTAAAAGCTGTTGCGCCATCAATCCATATGATAAAAGTTGATGTCGAGTCAGAGTTTGCTCCAATTATCGGGACAGAGAAACAAAGTGAGGAGCTCGTAAGGTATTTGATGCAAGATTTTGAAGAAGATCCATTATCGATCTGGAATTCTGATATATTTGGAAGGTCTTTGAACTCTATCGTAAGAGAAGGCATCCAAGCAAAACTTGGTCTTATGCCTGAAAATGCGCGATATAAGCTAAAAGAAACCTTAGAGCGAATTATCAACGAAGGTTCAGGCGGATTAATTGCGATCATATTATAATTAAGCCGACTCCAATAGCTGGAGTCGGTTTTTCGCATGTTCAGGAAACAATTGCAAGATGGTCTTCATTACTTTTCAAAAGTTTGATATAAAGCGTTTACAATTAGGTAAAATAGCGGATAATAGAGAAAAAATCCCTTAAAAAAGGCTTAAATCGGGACAAACATATTGAATTCTTCAGCGTCTTCGTATATTATAGGGCTTGCAAACGTACTAAACGTGCATTGCTCCGTATAAATATCGGATATTTTGTGAATGAATGTATGTATGCATCTCTCTTGAGAGGAGGTGAACGGAATGAACAAGACAGATCTTATCAATTCTGTTGCAGAATCTGCAGAGCTTTCTAAGAAAGAAGCTACAAAAGCTGTTGATGCAGTTTTTGATAACATTATGCAGTCCTTGCAAGAAGGTGACAAAGTTCAACTAATTGGTTTTGGTAACTTTGAAGTCCGTGAGCGTTCTGCTCGTAAAGGGCGCAACCCTCAAACTGGCGAAGAGATTGAAATCGCTGCAAGCAAGGTACCTGCTTTTAAACCTGGTAAAGCCCTTAAGGATGCAGTTAAGTAAATACATAGGGCAAAAGAAGAGTCGCACCTTATGCGACTCTTCTTTTTTGCTAACTGATCCTCCGTGTGCTAAAATTTTCATATGTATTGTAAGGTCCTGAATGGAGGAGTAAAGAACAATGTTTGAAGTTAATCATGGAAAGATACAAGAGGCAGTTAAAATGATCCTAGAAGCGATCGGCGAGGATCCTGAGCGCGAAGGCTTACAAGATACACCAAAACGTGTTGCAAGAATGTATGAAGAGATTTTCCAGGGACTTAATCAAGATCCAAAAGAACATTTCCAAACGATATTTGGAGAGGATCATGAAGAATTAGTCCTTGTTAAAGATATACCATTCTATTCAACGTGTGAGCATCACCTAGTTCCTTTCTTTGGGAAAGCTCACGTTGCATATATACCAAAAGGCGGCAAGGTTACTGGTCTGAGTAAACTTGCTAGAGCAGTAGAAGCTGTTACGAAACGTCCACAGCTTCAGGAACGTATCACATCAACGATTGCGAATACGATGGTCGACACACTCGAACCTCATGGTGTGATGGTCGTTGTAGAAGCTGAGCATATGTGTATGACGATGAGAGGCGTGAAGAAGCCAGGCTCTTCAACAGTTACTTCTGCAGTAAGAGGAATCTTTGAAACGGATACTGCTGCTAGAGCAGAAGTACTTGGTTTAATTAAAGGTTAATCCTGATTCAGGAGGGATATCATGAAATTAGAGAACAATGATTTCTTTGTTATTAAAGCTCTTGAGAATGGTGTGAACGTTATTGGATTAACACGTGGGTCTGATACGAGATTCCATCATTCTGAGAAGCTCGATAAAGGTGAGGTAATGATCGCGCAGTTTACCGAGCATACTTCTGCTGTGAAAATTAGAGGGAAGGCCGTTATTCAAACTAGCCATGGTGAGATTAACAACGATGAGTAAAGCAGGGTATTAAAGCCTGCTTTTCTTCATTTGGCACCGCTTCAGTTCCGTTTTAGCACAAGCCTTCTTGTGCTATACTAAGTATAAATACATACTCTACTGGAAGATACGTTAGGGGTAAGGGATATGAAGAATTCTATGGATCATAAACATCAACAACTAAACGTCGTACGTGAGATGTTGCATGCTCGATTGGCACATTCTTACTTGCTTCGTTTCATCGATATACCAGTTATCGATGAGGAGAAGCTGTATCTGTTCCACGAGATGCTAGAGCAGACCTCTTTAGAGAAGGAAAGAAAGCAGGATACATTGCTCTCTATCATGCTTGTGCAGATAGCATTAGACACTCACGAACGTATCTCACTGAAAGATATTCAAAATGAAGGTGAGCGTAAGACAAGACAGCTGACTGTCTTAGCGGGGGACTATTTCAGTAGCATGTATTACCATATCCTTTCTAAATGGCAAGACAACGATTTGATTCGTACGTTATCTGGAGCGATCCAAGAAATCAATGAATCAAAGATGGCTTTTTACCATGCGGATGATCAGTCTGTTGATCATCTATTCAAAAACTTGAAGGATATAGAATCCATCTTGATACGAAAGGTTGCAGAACATTTCGATCTTGATGAATGGAAGTCGTTCGGTACCCAATATTTTTATTTGAATCGCCTGCTTTTTGAAAGAAAACAAGAGTTAATTCAGACAGGGACCAACCTTCTTCACAAAATCGCCTTCACGTTTCTTTCAGTTAAAGGATCTACATTGACCACCGAACAAACGGCAAAGGCAAGGTCAGTTCTAGATTCGTACGTTGAACATGCTAAGAAGGACATCGATTTTCTATTTCAACAGTATTCTGATTTTCATCGCTGGTTTCATAATAGGCATGAATTTTACTGGGGAATGAACGGTGTACATGAGAAGAAAATGGCGGAAGAGGGATAAATAGATGGCTACCACCAAAGAAGAACGCGTTCATCAAGTGTTTCAATCCATTTCAAAACGATACGACGTGATGAATTCTGTCATCAGTTTTCAGCGTCATAAAGCTTGGCGCAAAGATACGATGAGACGAATGGAAGTAAAAGAAGGAGCAAGAGCGCTCGATGTATGTTGTGGTACAGCGGATTGGACGCTTGCAATGGCAGAAGCAGTAGGTGAAAGTGGAGAGGCGATCGGGCTAGATTTTAGTGAAAATATGCTCGAAGTCGGAAAAGAAAAAGTAAAGAATCAAGAAAAGTCGAATGTGACGCTCATCCACGGAAATGCGATGGAGCTTCCTTTTGATAATAATTCTTTTGATTACGTCACGATTGGATTTGGACTGCGAAACGTACCAGATTACGATCAGGTGATAAAAGAAATGTATAGAGTTGTGAAACCAGGAGGTCGTGTCGTTTGTCTTGAAACCTCTCAACCGACGTTACCTGTTTTCCGACAAGTGTATTATGGGTATTTTAAGTTTGTCATGCCTTTACTCGGCAAAATGTTTGCTAAAAGCTATAACGAGTACTCCTGGTTACAGGAATCAGCTAGTTCTTTCCCAGGTGCGGAAGAATTAAGAAAGCTTTTTCTTTCGAACGGCTTCGAGCGGGTAGATGTGAAGCCTTACTCTGGCGGAGCTGCTGCAATGCATATGGGCTTTAAACCAGAAAAAATCAACCATTAAAGATATTTGTGAAAATCAGTTAGGTGGATCTCATGAAACTAACAACGATATATGCCTCATTAAAAAAAGATTTAACTTTCATAGAGTCAGAACTCGAACAGACGGTGAATGCTCACCATCCAGTCTTGCGAGATGCATCTAACCACCTTCTTAAAGCAGGGGGGAAAAGGATACGTCCCGTTTTTGTACTGCTTTCAGGGAAGTTCGGGGATTATGACCTGTTAAAAATGAAGAATGTTGCGGTTGCATTAGAGCTGATCCATATGGCCTCACTCGTTCATGACGATGTGATCGATGATGCTGAAATGAGAAGAGGAGCCAAAACCATTAAAGCCCAGTGGGACAACCGTGTCGCGATGTATACGGGGGACTACATCTTTGCCAGAGCCCTTGAGTTAGTTACAGAACTAGAAGATCCTGAAGCAAACAGCATTTTGTCAAATGCAATCCTAGAAATGTGTATCGGTGAAATAGAGCAAATAAGAGATCAGTTTAATTGGAATCAGAATGTAAGAGATTACTTTAGAAGGATCAAGCGGAAAACCGCGCTCCTGATTTCGATTTCATGTGAACTTGGGGCCGTTGCTGCTGGGGCATCTAAAGCTGAACAGTGGCACCTCAAGCAATTCGGTTATTTTGTAGGGATGGCCTACCAGATCACAGATGATATTTTAGATTACACAGGTACTGTTAGGGAACTAGGGAAGCCTGCTGGTGGAGATCTTCTTCAAGGGAACATCACGTTACCCGTTCTCTATGCGATGCATCAGGGGAATGCAAAACATGACATCATGAATGTATTTTCAGATGGAAAACCAGTATCACAACGTGAAGTGGATCAGGTTCTCTCCATCGTAAAGTCTTCTGGGGGAATAGAATTCGCTCGAGAGATTAGTGATCGCTACCTTCAAAAAGCATTTCAAGCGCTAGAGCATCTACCATCAACTTCTTCGAGAACCTCACTCAAGCAAATCGCAGAATACATAGGGAAAAGAAAACATTAAAAGTAATGTTGTTATTTTTTCGAAAATTTGATAGAATTTGGAGGGCAGAAAACGCTTTCTGCCCAATACATATAACTTGTTGAAAGTGAGGAGATTTACATGGAGAAAACGTTTTTGATGGTAAAGCCTGACGGCGTTCAAAGAAACCTTATCGGTGAAATCGTATCTCGTTTCGAGAAAAAAGGTTTTAATTTGGTGGGAGCTAAATTGATGACGGTTTCAAAAGAGCTAGCAGAAAACCATTATGGTGAACATAAAGAGCGTCCTTTCTTTGGAGAACTCGTTGATTTCATTACTTCTGGACCTGTCTTTGCAATGGTATGGGAAGGTGAGAACGTAATCTCAACAGCTCGTACGATGATGGGTGCAACAAACCCGAAGGATGCTGCTCCTGGTACAATTCGTGGGGACTACGGTGTTCAGGTTAGCATGAACGTTATCCATGGTTCTGATTCTCCTGAAAGTGCTGAGCGTGAGGTATCACTGTTCTTCAACGAAAATGAAGTAAATGAGTACTCAAAGACCATCTCTAAGTGGGTTTAATTTTTTAAGTCTTATGAAAGCGCTTATATACAACCGACCGGACAATTTGTCCGGTCGGTTGTTTTTTTATAAGCTTGGTGAGCTGGTGCCGTTTGCAGTTTCAATTACGCTTGCAATGCGAAGAAGGATCGAATCGTTAAATTTACTTGCTGAAGCCTGTAATCCAACGGGCAAACCACCTGAAAACCCTGCTGGGATCGAGGCAGCTGGATGTCCTGTACAATTGTAGAGCTGTGTCATCATCCAGTCAGAGATGGGCGCTGCATCCTTACCGTTTATTCGATCAGGACCTTCTATATCGTATGGGAAAGCGGTAACGCCTAGGACAGGGGATAGCAAAGCATCATATTCGCTGTAAATATGCTGTAACGTATTCCAAATAACAGTTCGCAGCTCCTCCGTTCTACGAAGTTCGACCGCACTGATCGTTCTCCCCTCATCGATCATAGTTGCTACTGAAGAACCAAAGGATGCGGGGTTTCGGTCATAGAGATCGCCGTACGCTGTAGCGAGACCCGCATACCACATTCTATTAAAGAAAGATATTAATTCTCTGAGATCTAACCCAAAGTCAATTGGTACCTCTACTATTTTTGCACCGTACTCTTCTAAAATAGGTAGAACGCTCTCAATAACGCTGCTTACCTCAGAATCACACTCATATAATCCAAAATTTCGCGTGTAAGCAAATGTCATCCCTTTTATTCCTTTAAGCGCTTCTTCATATAAATTTTCTTTTACAAGAGGCACTGAATAAGGGTCGTTGGGCTCATACCCTTCAAGTATTGAGAGAAGGAGAGCGGAATCTTCTACCCTTCTACTCAAAGGTCCAAAATGAACGTATGGCTGTGTTGTACCAAATCGATTAATAGGTGAACTATCGAATGGAACTCGACCGAAAGTAGGCTTTAACCCGAAAATTCCGTTAAAGCTCGCTGGAATACGTATTGAACCGCCTCCGTCGCTTCCTTCTGCTAGTGGAACGCATTTGCTTGCAACGGCAGCTCCTGAACCACCGCTCGATCCACCTGCAGTCATAGAGGGATTCCAAGGATTCTTGGCAGGGCCTACAATTTCGTTATCCGTTGTACCTTTATGTCCAAATTCAGGTGTGTTCGTTTTTCCAACGATGATCGCTCCCGAATGTTTAATACGTTTGACGATTGTCGGTTCATGTGTCGCAATATGGTCTTTAAAGAGCTGTGAGCCAAACGTTGTACGTCTTCCTCGAACGGGTGTCAGGTCTTTTAGTGCGATCGGAACGCCGTGAAGTGGACCGAGGCTTTCTCCTCTCATCAAACGGTCTTCTGCTGATTTTGCTTCTTGTAATGCTTCGTTTCTAAAGACAGAAACAAACATATTCAGTTTCCCATTAAGCTGGTCGATTCGATCTAAGTGTGCTGAAACAACATCGACTGGGGAAATCTCTTTGTGAGCGATCAGCCTCGCCATTTCTTTGGCACTCATGTCTATAATGTTCACTGTATCACTTCCTAAAATGGTCTATGAGTTTAACTTTAGCGAAAAATAAGGGAGTGAGCAATTTATTAGACGAGCTTGTAAGAAAACATTTTTGTTAACATGAAGGTACACCAGCTTCAATAAAGAAGACGTCTACGGTGTTTTTTGAATTTTAATAGGAATTCGTAATGTCAGAATCGAAAAAATCATTACACGGATGTTTTTCATTATGATATAGTAGTACGTAAAAGCGCCAAAGTGTATTGGAGGAGGAAGTAGGATGAGATACTTAACAGCAGGAGAATCGCATGGACCACAATTAACAACAATTCTAGAAGGGGTACCTGCAGGACTAGAACTTCTTGCAGAAGACATAGATACAGAATTAGCCAGAAGGCAGCTAGGTTATGGACGCGGACGAAGAATGCAAATTGAGAAAGACCGGGTTCAGATTATGAGTGGAGTTCGCCATGGAAAAACCACAGGTGCTCCTATTACGCTTGTTGTTGAAAACAAAGATTGGACACATTGGAAAAACTACATGGGAGCTGAGCCTCTTACAGAATCGCAAGAGAAGAATATGAAACGTCAAATCTCTCGCCCAAGGCCAGGACATGCGGATCTAAATGGGGCGATAAAATATGGTCATCGCGATATGAGAAATGTTCTTGAACGATCTTCTGCACGTGAAACGACCGTTCGAGTCGCTGCAGGTGCGGTAGCAAAAAAGCTATTAAAGACGCTCGGAATTAACGTCGCAGGGCACGTTCGTATGATCGGTGGTATCGAGAGCAATTATAGTGGAGGAATGTCGCTAGAGGAGATGCAGCGTATTTCAGAAGAATCACCTGTTCGAAGCCTTGATGAAGTAGCTGGTGAAAAGATGATGAAAGCGATCGACGATGCGAAGAGTAATGGAGATTCGATCGGAGGCATCGTTGAAGCAGTCGTAGAGGGAGTACCGATCGGGTTAGGGAGTCACGTTCAATTTGATCGAAAGCTCGACTCCAAAATAGCTGCCGCCATCGTTAGCATCAATGCGTTTAAAGGTGTTGAATTTGGAATTGGATTTGAAGCTGCTAGACTTCCAGGCAGTGAAGTGCATGATGAAATACAATGGTCGAAGGAAGAAGGGTACACTCGAAAAACGAATCGTCTTGGTGGTTTTGAAGGTGGGATGACGACTGGGATGCCAATCGTTGTAAAAGGCGTTATGAAGCCAATCCCTACTTTGTACAAGCCACTACAAAGTGTTGATATCGATTCGAAAGAACCGTTCAATGCTAGCATCGAACGATCTGATAGCTGCGCTGTACCGGCAGCTAGTGTGGTAGCTGAGAATGTTGTCGCATGGGAGATCGCATCTTCATTACTAGAAAAGTTTGGACACGATCGTATTGAAGAGATCGCAAGCAACCTCAGTCAATACAAATCATACAGTCAGGAGTTTTAATTCATGGAATCAATGGTGATCGATACGACTAACAGAAGCTACCCCGTCTATATCGGGGTAGGGATAAGTAGGAATTGGCAGAAACTTATCGATCAGCTTCACCCTTATTCCAAATACTTCTTAATTACTGATGAGACGGTATCTGAAAAGTACCTTTCTTCTTTTTTAGACGAAGAAAAAGACATTTTTGTACACGTTATCCCTTCTGGCGAGACGTCCAAATCAATGGAACAATATGCAGCGTGCTTAACGGCGATGTTAGAAGCGGGGCTCGACCGGAAGTCTTGTGTCATCGCGCTAGGTGGCGGCGTCGTAGGGGATTTAGCTGGCTTTGCAGCTGCTACTTACATGAGGGGCATCGATTTTGTTCAAGTGCCGACTACCCTTCTCGCACATGATTCTAGCGTGGGTGGAAAAACAGGTATCAACCATACTTATGGGAAAAACGTGATCGGAGCGTTTCATCAGCCTGTTGCTGTTATTTATGATGTGAACTTTCTACGTACGTTACCGATCAAAGAGTGGCGATCTGGTTTTAGTGAAGTGATCAAACACGCCTTTATACAAGATGAAGCCTTTCTAGATTGGCTTATGAGTCGTGGGAAACGAGTAGAGTCTTATACGGACGAAGAATTAGAATATATCATCAAAAAAGGGATTAGTATCAAAGGGAAGATCGTAAAAGAAGATGAACGAGAAAAGGGTGTGAGGGCTCACCTTAATTTTGGTCATACACTTGGTCATGCGATAGAGGCTGAGCTTGGTTATGGCGTTATCACGCATGGTGAAGCTGTTGCGATCGGTATGATCTACGCACTAAGGCTGAGCGAATCATATTATTCAGTCGATCTTCGTATTCATGATATAGAGAAGTGGTTTTCACAAATGGAGCTTCCGACCGCCGTCCCTAAATCTTTAAACGCTAATCGACTAGTGAAACGGATGAAAAAAGACAAAAAAGCAGAAAATCAGAACTTGTCATTTGTTCTTTTGAAGAAAATCGGTGAGCCACAAAGGGTAACGATCGATGACAACGCCGCTTTGAAGCTGCTTGAAACAAGTTTTGAAGGGGGAGAGTAAAGGTTGCTTAGAGGAGTTAGAGGTGCGACTACTGTTGAACAAAACGATAAAGATGAGATACTCGAGGCAACAGAAAGGTTATTACAAGAGGTGATCGACCAAAACAACGTCGTACCGGATCGTGTAGCATCGATTCAGTTTACGATGACGAACGATCTAAATGCTGTTTTTCCTGCAGAGGCTGTTCGCGCTCTTGATGGGTGGATGCATGTTCCTTTACTCTGTTCTTCTGAAATACCAGTTGATGGAGCTCTATCATCATGTATTCGTATTTTGATGATGATTAATACTGATATGAATCAAGATGAGATCCAGCATGTTTATTTAGAGAAAGCGATCGCGTTACGTCCTGATCTTGTAAGTTGACAAATAAACACGACCATACTAGTATGTATGTAAGTTTAGAAGAGATGAAAGAATTAGAACGAATTAGATTTTGAGCTGAGATAGTAGAGAATAGGATAGTTGAGTTGAGGAGAGCTTAGAGGGATACGTCTATTTATACCCCCTGAGACAATCAGGGGGATTTTTATACCCTTTTTAGGTATGTGAGTATTCAGACAATTTGTCTGTTATTTGGTATACCTCCATAATAAATCCTCATCAATACTCAGCTTTTCCATTCTCCATTTCAATCGATGGAGGAGTGAGAAAGTTGACCACAGAATTTTCTTCTTTTAAAAAGGATGCCGAGAATTACAGGACCATCCCATTAATGAAGTCGTATTTCATGGATACGACGACCCCAATCCAAATTTTTCAAAACCTAGGTGACCGCGCAAGTTTCTTGTTAGAGAGTAGTGACCAGGAATCAAAGTGGTCCAGATATTCCTTTATTGGATCAGATCCGATCTACTCATTGGTCGAGCTACAAGGGAAATTCTCTGTAATCGATCATAATGGAGCGACTGTCCTGACAAGTCATTCTTTTCAATCAGGTGTAGACGCGTTGTTTCAGCTGATGAAGCCAAAAACGATCGATACCGATTTTCCTTTCTATGGTGGTGCTGTAGGCTATATCGGCTATGACTCTATCAGCCAATTCGACAAAGTACCTGAACATCCAAAGAGAGACAAGGATGTCCCACTTTACCATTTACATGTGTGTGAGAATCTCTTGATATATGATCATCATTTAAAACGTCTAACCGTTAGCCATAATGCAAGGATTAATGAAAGAGAGCAAATCGATAACGTGTATGAACACGGTCTTCAAGTGATCGACGAACTCTCAACGCTTGCTGCTTTACCAGTTCATACGAGCGCGATCAACATTCCAGCGAATATAGAGGATGAAGTTGATTTTTCTCAAGTAACCTCAAATTATCCGAAAGATAAGTTTTTAGCGGATGTTGAAAAAATAAAGCAATATATCCTTGAAGGAGACGTGTTTCAAGCAGTACTTTCTCAGCGCTTTGAAAAAGAACTCATTGTTGAAGGGTTAGACCTATACCGCGTATTAAGAATTATCAATCCTTCTCCTTATATGTTTTATCTAAAAATGGACGATGTTGAGATCATCGGAAGCTCGCCAGAAAAACTTGTTCAAGTGAGAGATGGCACGGTTGAAATCGACCCTATCGCTGGAACGCGAAAAAGAGGGAGAACAGAGGAAGAAGACCAGGCCCTTGAACATGAACTCCTCCGTGATGAGAAAGAACGAGCCGAACATTACATGCTTGTCGATCTTGCGAGAAATGATGTCGGCAGGGTTTCTGAATATGGAAGTATCGATATTCCTCAATTGATGGAGATCGGCAGGTTTTCACACGTGATGCATATCGTTTCGAGGGTCACCGGGATATTAGCTCCAACCGTTACAAGCCTCGATGCTGTCATCGCATCTTTTCCTGCTGGAACGGTTTCAGGCGCTCCTAAAATACGAGCGATGCAAATACTAAGGGAACTAGAGCCAACACCTCGCTCCATCTATTCTGGTGCGATCGGCTACATTGGGTTTGATGGCAATATTGATTCCTGTATCGCTATAAGGACTATGGTATTAAAAGACGGAAAAGCCTATATACAAGCAGGAGCGGGCGTCGTAGCAGATTCGATCCCAGAGAATGAGTGGGAAGAGACGCGAAACAAAGCGAGTGCTTTAATCAAAGCGATACAGGTAGCGGAATCCATTTTTGGTAAAAGGGGAGAAGAGCTCAATGTTTAAACAGCAATTAAAAGAGATGTTAAATGGCTGTACATTAACTGAAATACAGGCGGAAAAGATGATGGATTATATCATGGAAGGGCAAGTAGAGGATGCACAAATCGCAAGCTTTTTAACGTTATTAGAAGTAAGAGGTGAGACCGTTGATGAACTAACCGGTTTTGTAAGGTCGCTTCGTAATCATGTTCTACAGCTCGATCACGGAGGATTACCATTGATCGATACGTGCGGAACCGGTGGAGATGGGCATTCCACGTTCAATATTTCGACAGCTGCTGCAATACTGGTATCGAGCCAAGGAGTCAAAGTTGCAAAGCACGGGAATCGAGCGGTTTCTTCTAAGAGTGGAAGTGCAGACGTATTAGACGAACTTGGCATTCCAACGCAATCTTCAAGAGAGATGGCCGTCGAAGTGCTAAAAGATCGTAACATGTGTTTTCTTTTTGCACCAAACTACCACGTAGCTATGAAACACGCTGTGAATGCTAGAAAAGCGATCGGATTTCGAACGGTGTTCAATAGCCTTGGTCCGTTAGCAAATCCTGCTGGCAGTCAATCCCAGCTAATCGGCGTATACTCACATGAGAAAGCGTTAAAGATGGCTGAAGCATTAAAACGATTAGGTACGAAGAGAGCCCTTCTCGTCACAGGAGGAGAGGGGATGGATGAATGTTCGATCAGCACGTACACAGACTTTGTTGAATTAAGAGACGGCGAGATTACTACGTACCGGTTAACTCCTGAAGACGTTGGCTTAGAATCACAGCATTCAAGTGAGCTACGAGTGGAAACAGCGAGGGAGAGTGCTCAAGTCATTTCAGACATCTTTGAGAATAAAGCTAACAAAGCACGAAGGGGTGTCGTTCTGTTTAATGCAGGTGCTGCACTTTACCTTGCAGGAGTATGTGAGTCAATTGCCGAAGGCGTGCATATTGCGAGAAAAGCAATCGAAAATGGAGAAGCTAGTAAACAGCTAACATTGCTTAATGGAAGGGAGTTAAATGTACATGCTTGATAAGATTGTTGAAGTGAAGAAAGAAGAGTTAAAGAACTTTACCTTGCCAGACAGAGTAGAAGTGAATCACGTATCCCTTAAAGAGAGCATAATAAATGCCAATCATACGATCGGATTGATTGCCGAAGTTAAGAAAGCTTCACCATCAAAAGGAATGATCAATGAGGATTTTGATCCGGTAGAAGTAGCGATGGCCTATGAACGAGCTGGAGCGGATGCCATTTCTGTCTTAACTGATGAGACGTTTTTTAAAGGAAGTAACACATTCCTAACCGATGTTAAGAAGCATGTTAATCTTCCTGTGCTGCGTAAAGATTTTATCATCGATAAAAGACAAATTGAAGAAAGTAAGCTGATCGGTGCAGATGCGATTTTACTGATTGTGAAAGTACTTGGAGCTAAGAAGACAAAAGAATTTTATGACTTCGCTAAGGAATACAACTTAGAATGCCTTGTGGAAGTGCATTCAAGTGAAGAGATACAAGCACTTACGAACGAATTCGAACCTGACATCATCGGAATTAACAACAGAAACTTAGACACCTTTGAAACCTCTACGAAACATACGAGAGACATGAGTACGTTCGTACCTTCTAAATCATTGATGATCAGTGAGAGTGGCATTTCGAATTATCATGACATTCAAGATGTGATCAAGGCGGGTGCATCAGGCGTTCTCGTTGGTGAAGCTCTCATGAGAGGCGGAAGGTTCGAGGAAAGGATAAGCGATCTGTTTAGGAGCACTGTCTATGAAGACTGATTTAAAACTATGCGGAAATAGATCTCTCGATGATTGGAAGCTTGTAAGAGAAAGTGACGCGACTCATGCAGGATTTATCTTTGCAAACAGTCCAAGACGAGTGGAAGGCGAGACGGTCGGAAGATGGCTAAAGGACTTCCCTCCGAATGGAAAGAAGATCGTAGCGGTTTTTGTTAACCCTGATTTAGAGGAGATCGCTGATATCTTGCGATCGGTCCCTGTCGACATCGTCCAACTACATGGAAGTGAAAATGCTTCGTTCGCTACGAAGATCAAGCAGATGACAGGGAAAGAGATTTGGAAAGTAATCCACCATAGTCAATCAGCGATAGAAGACATGGGGCATTTTACAGGAATTGCCGATGGGTATGTTATCGATACGAAATTACCGGGACAGTGGGGTGGAACTGGGAAGAAGTTTGATTGGGAATCAATTCCTTCCTACAAAAAAGAAGCTTATAAACAAGGCGTTCCTTTGTTTGTTGCTGGTGGCATCAATGAGAGCAACGTTACTGAACTCCTTTCGTATGAGCCTGATGGAATTGATTTATCTAGTGGAATAGAGCATAACGACGGAAAAGATCGTAATAAGATTGAAAAACTTCAGGGAAGGCTGTGTTAATCATGTCAACGATCGTACCAGATCAACGTGGAAGATACGGACAATTCGGAGGGAAATTTGTTCCGGAAACGGTAATGTATGCGCTAGAAGAATTAGAAGGTTCTTTGAACGAAGCGATGAGTTCTAAGGAATTTATCGAACACTATCACGAAGAATTAAAAAGATATTCTGGTAGACCAACACCAATTACTCATGCTGAGAATTTATCTAAACGGCTTGGGGGAGCACAAATTTATTTGAAACGTGAGGACCTAAATCATACTGGTGCTCATAAATTGAATAATGCGATCGGACAAGCATTACTCGCTGTAAGAATGGGAAAACAAAAGATCGTAGCAGAAACTGGCGCTGGTCAGCATGGGGTTGCTGCAGCAACGGTAGCAGCTAGGTATGGCCTTGAATGCAAAGTCTTCATGGGTGAGGAGGACATTAGACGGCAGGAATTGAATGTATTCAGAATGAAACTATTAGGGGCAGAAGTCGTCCCTGTGTCATCTGGGAGTAAAACCTTAAAAGATGCGACGAACGAAGCGATTCGATACTGGGTGTCAAATGTAGAGGATACCTTTTATCTCATCGGTTCTGTAGTTGGCCCGCATCCTTATCCGAAGATGGTACGAGATTTTCAACGTGTCATCGGCGATGAATCACGCGTTCAACTAGAGAAAACTCCTGACAAGATCATTGCTTGTGTTGGTGGCGGAAGTAATGCCATGGGAATGTTCTATCCTTATTTAGAAGAAGAAGTTGATTTAATTGGGGTGGAAGCCTCAGGAAAAGGGATTCACACTGGAAAACACGCCGCGACCTTATCAGAAGGAAGGCTTGGGGTGATCCACGGTTCGATTACGTATCTCCTTCAAAATGAAACGGGGCAAATCCAAGAACCATACTCAATTTCAGCTGGCCTAGATTATCCTGGCATAGGACCAGAACATGCATATTTATCTGAAACAGGACGAGTCACGTATAAAGGTATTACAGATCAGGAAGCATTAGATGCTTTGAAGATTCTTTCTGAAGAAGAAGGGATCATCCCTGCGATCGAGAGCGCTCACGCACTTGCTGAAGCGATTAAACAAGCACCAGAATTAACAGCATCTCAAGAAATCCTTGTTTGTTTATCTGGGAGAGGAGATAAAGACGTTCATACGATCATGGAGCACCTTGGAGGTGATGTTGATGAATAAACGATTCAAAGAGCACGTTGAGAATAAAAACGATCTGTTTATCCCTTTCATTACAGCGGGAGATCCTGAACCCGAGACCACGATCGAACTAGCACTCATGTTACAAGAAGAAGGAGCTAACGCCATTGAGCTCGGAATACCATATTCTGACCCACTTGCTGATGGACCAGTGATTCAACGTGCATCAGAAAGAGCGTTGAAAAATGGAATGAGCCTCGAAAAAGCGATGGACTTGGTTCCGAAAATGCGTGAAAAAGGACTTGAAATCCCTGTAATTATATTTACTTATTATAATCTTTTGTTACAATTAGGAGAAGATCGCTTCTTCGCTTTAGTGCGTAAAAATGACGTCGATGGACTTTTAGTTCCAGACCTCCCGTTTGAGGAAAGTGCAGAATGGAAAGAGAGCTGTCTTAAAAATGAAACGGCTCTTATTTCGCTTGTAGCTCCTACTACTTCAGAGGAACGCCTAAAGAAAATTGCTGATGAAGCCACTGGCTTCCTATACTGCGTATCATCGCTCGGTGTAACAGGGACTCGCTCCCATTTTCAGAGCTCAGTTTTCTCTTTCGTCGAGAGGGTGAAAAAACAAAGCAAGGTGCCGGTAGCAGTTGGATTTGGTGTTTCTCGACCGGAGCATGTACGGGAGCTAAAAGATTATTGCGACGGTGTTATCGTTGGAAGTGCGATCATTAGACAAGTAGAATCACAAGTAGAAGCTTTACAAAATCCAGAGACACAAAAGGAAGCAATCGATCAGATCAGAGCATATGTGAGGGATTTGGTGGCTCCTTTTGAGAAAACGACAATACATTCGTGAGGTGCAGTTATGATTCCAAAACGTCAACTTAAGGGGCTAACTCCCTACAAGCCAGGCAAGCCGATTGAAGAAGTGAAGAAAGAGCTTGGTTTAAAAGAAGTGATAAAGCTAGCTTCAAATGAGAATCCGTATGGCTCTTCCCAATCTGTAAAAGATGCTATACAGAAAGAGCTATCTCAACTTCATATTTATCCAGATGGATACGCAGCTTCCTTAAGGGATGCTGTTGCAGCATTTCTTGATGTTGATCAGAATCAGTTAGTTTTTGGGAATGGATCTGATGAAGTCGTTCAAATGATCTGTAGAACGTACCTTGAAAAAGGAACGAATACTGTTATGGCATCAACAACGTTTCCTCAATACCGTCATAATGCCGTTATTGAAGATGCGGAAATACGAGAAGTTCCGTTAAAAAATGGAAAGCATCAGTTAGGAAAAATGCTTGAGGCAATCGATAACGAAACACGTATCGTTTGGGTGTGTTCCCCGAATAACCCGACTGGAGAACACGTTACTGAAATGGAACTTATCGAATTTTTAGATCGTGTTCCTGAGCATGTGCTCGTCGTTTTAGACGAAGCGTACAAAGAGTATGTAACAGCGGATGATTTTCACGATTCGCTAGCTGCACTTCCAAACTACAAGAATCTTGTTATCTTGAGGACTTTCTCAAAGGCATATGGAATCGCAGCTTTAAGAGTTGGATATGGTGTTGCAAACCCTGAAGTCATTAAGACTATTGAACCATCGAGAGAGCCATTCAATACGTCGAGAGTCGCTCAAGCCGCTGCAATTGCTGCACTTCAGGATCAAGAGTTTATCGATCGCTGCCGAGAAGAAAATGAAAAAGGTAGAGAACGTTACTATGAGTTTTGCCGCGAGTTCGGACTCACTGTTTATCCATCACAAGGAAATTTCGTGTTGATTGATTTTGAAGTACCATCTGATGAGGTTTTTGAACACCTGCTTAAAAAAGGCTATATCGTCCGTTCAGGCAGTGCCCTCGGGTTGCCTACTTCTCTTCGAATTACAGTTGGATCCGACGAACAAAATAAAGAAATCATTTCACATTTAACTCAGTTTGTAGAAGATCGGAGAAAATTGAACTCATGAATAAAGAAGTAGCAATCATTGGACTTGGTTTAATAGGTGGTTCAATCGCACTAGCGATCAAGCAGGCACATAAAAACGTAATGATTAAAGGATTCGATGTTAACGAAAATCAGCTCCAGCTTGCGAAAGCATTACGAGTCGTTGATGAAACAGCTTCTTCACTTGAAGAAGCTGTTGAATCAGCTGATGTCATCATCATTTCTACACCAGTTGTTCAAACGGAAATGATACTCGATCAGTTGAGCAAACTCCAACTAAATCAAAACGTGATCGTAACAGATGTTGGAAGCACGAAGCAGTCGATCGTTGAGCATGCAAAACAAACGCTGCCATCCAACGTAACCTTTATTGGTGGACATCCTATGGCAGGTTCTCATAAAACAGGTGTTTCAGCAGCTAAGTCACATCTGTTCGAAAATGCGTTCTATATCTTAACACCAGAAGTTGGTTTGGATACGGATAAACTACGAGAATTAAAGGAACTTTTAAAGGGTGCGAATGCTACTTTTGTAGAACTAGATGCAGAGGAGCATGATTACCTTGTTGGTTTAATCAGTCATTTTCCGCATATTTTAGCAGCCAGTCTTGTGAACTATGTGAGCTCTAGCAATAATGATGAACGCATCAATGTTGCAAGGTTCGCGGCAGGAGGGTTTCGGGATATAACAAGGATTGCTTCGGCGAGTCCTGTAATGTGGCGTGACATATTACTAAGGAATAAGCGCGTCCTGCTTCAGATGATCGATGATCTAAAAGAAGAACTAGGTCGCATTCACTCACATATCGAGCATGAGGACGGAGATGAAATTTACCGTTATTTTTCTGATGCAAAAGATTTTAGAGACGGCCTTCCCGTTCGATCTAGAGGGGCGATCCCAGCCTTTTATGATCTATTCTTAGATGTGGAAGATGAGCCAGGTGTTATCGCTGCTGTGACACAGAACCTTGCAAAAGAGGCTATATCGATCACGAACATACGTATCATCGAAACACGTGAAGACATCATGGGCGTATTGAGAGTTAGCTTCAGGTCTGAAGGCGATCGTGACCGCGCTAAACAGGTTCTCGATACATATTTTACAACGTATATAGATGATTGAGTAAGGAGATGCAGAACGATATGGAAACCATCAAGAAAGCTAAACGTTTACAAGGAAGTATTACGATCCCAGGAGATAAATCAATTTCACATCGAGCGGTCATGTTCGGGGCGATGGCAAAGGGTACGAGTCGCATATCAAACTTTTTACCTGGAGAGGACTGTTTGAGCACCATCTCTTGTTTTGAACAAATGGGTGTTTCTATTGAACATGAAGGCACATCCGTTGTCGTTCATGGTAGGGGAATCGAAGCGTTACAAGAACCAAATGAACTATTGAATGTTGGAAACTCAGGTACAACGTTCCGTTTGATGATGGGGGTTCTTGCAGGAAGACCGTTTTATTCAGTACTTGCTGGAGATGACTCCATAGCGAAGCGACCGATGAATAGAGTTTCCATCCCGCTGAAGGAGATGGGAGCAACGATCGATGGTCGTGATGATGGTACATATGCGCCGATCTCGATTCGTGGTGGTCATTTAATAGGAATGAACTATTCCTCTCCTGTTGCCAGTGCGCAGGTGAAATCTGCGATCCTTCTAGCAGGTCTTCAAGCTAAAGGAATAACTTCTGTCACTGAAACACATCGTTCGAGAAATCATACAGAAAATATGCTCGAAAGCTTTGGTGTGAAAGTGAACAGAGATGGATTAACAGTAGGCGTTGAAGGAGGACAGGAGCTTATGGCAACAGATGTAGAAGTTCCTGGTGACATTTCCTCTGCTGCCTTCTTCCTAGTGGCCGGAGCAATCGTCCCACAGAGTACGGTCACCCTTTTAAATGTTGGAATCAATCATACTCGTTCTGGAATCATAGATGTACTAGAGCAGATGGGTGCAGATTTAACGATTCAGAATAGAAGAGTAATCAACCAAGAAGAAGTGGCTGATTTAACGATTAAAACGAGTGACCTTACTGGGATTACGATCGAAGGCGAAATGATTCCACGTTTGATCGATGAAATACCTATTATCGCTCTGTTAGCTACAAAAGCGAAGGGGAAAACCGTTATTAAAGATGCAGAAGAGCTGAAAGTTAAAGAAACGAACCGCATCGATGCTGTTGTGGACGCCCTGAGTGCGTTAGGAGCTGCAATAAAAGGAACTGAGGATGGAATGATCATTGAAGGTACAGATCGATTAAATGGCGCTACTCTGTCAAGCCTAGGCGACCATCGGATCGGTATGATGTTAGCTGTTGCTGGTTGTATCACTGAAAGTGAGCTCACTTTAGAGAAGCCAGAAGCGATCAAAGTATCTTACCCAGGGTTTTTTGACCACATGAAACAATTGAGAGTAAATTCCTAGGAATTTACTCTTTTATTAATCTATTTTAAAAATATTACTAATTTTTCTAAATTATCTGTTGATTTAATGGGATTCCCTGTTATACTAAGGATAGTAATGGTTTCTCTCCACTCCTATCCATATTTAACTTTGTCCCTGTGTTTTGAAAGCGCTGTCAAACGCTTTCTGCACAGGGAATTTTTTTATTGAGTGGGTTATCATATTCAAGACGTGGGCCACATAGCCTGTCATTATAAGATGGCAGGGGAGGATTCCTTTTGAAGCAGCTATATAGTAAGGTTTCCATTGATGGCATGCGTGATGAGTATAAAATCGTTGCTGGAGAGAAAATAACATTTAAGACGAATACCGGCCGACTCGAAAAAGGAATTTGCTGTTCACTCAGTGGATACAGGATGGAGCCCGGAAAAGTAGGTTTTGATGAAGAGATGTATCACTTCTCAAAAGATGAGGTTGTAACTCAAATAGAACAGTACGTTCATCAGGGGATCACGACGATAATGGCGAGTGTACCGATCGCATCAGAAAGGACCTTAGAAGAAGAATTACAGAGCGCCCTACGCGCTTATGAAGACTCCCCAATCGATTATGTTCTAGGAATACGAATGGCTGCAGAACGAGTTACGCCAGATGTAATGAGAAAGTGTGGTCGTTACCGCTTACCTTTTATCATAATCGAATTTGAGCATGAGTCATCTTGGAATAACTTCGTGTTTGAATGGATTCATCAAGCTAATTTTCCTTATCGTGCAGCAATGTTGGTTGATTTCACGTTTTTGTCAGAAATTCCTGAGTCAAAACGCATGAAAGAGATAAAGATGTGTTACGACCTTCTTAGTGATAAGGGAATCGAACCATATGAGTATGATATTATTGAACCTCATCACGTATCGACTTCCTTTTTAATGCGTACAGGTCTCTTTCCACTAAAAGGGTCATTAACCCAAGGGTCGCACTTTGATTATAACCTTTATTCTGATCATGAAAGCACTCGAGTTGATGAAGAGCAAATTCTTGATTATCATGGAGAAGAGCCAGCTATTATTGGACTACGTGGTGAAATCCTTAAAGTGGAAAAGAAGTTACACTTGAAGCGAGGATTTGGAGAGCGGTTAGAGATAAGAAAACCGGGATTCTTCACCGCAAGTCATGGAAATAAAATAAGTAGAGTAAGAAGGAGTTTTGGGTCGTGGAGCGTCTTAAACAAGCTATCTCCCTCATTGAGGCAGGTAATTTCGAAAAAGGATTAAAAGAATTAACGAAAGTTCGTGAAACAGCGGATCATGAAGGGTTGTATGATTTATCTAACATTTATTACAACCTTGGACTAATTGAAGATGCACGAGATGTTGTTGAAGAACTTTTGATGCATTATCCAAATGAAGGTGAGCTACTTGTACAAGCAGCAGAGTGCTATGTAGATCTTGAACAAGAACAAGAAGCGATCGCTGCACTCAGTAAAATAGATGAAAATGACGCTGCCTATCCGCCAGCATTACTGCTACTAGCAGACCTTTATCAAACGGAAGGTCTTGAAGAAGTAGCAGAACAAAAGCTATTAGAAGCGAAGCGTATATCTCCTGATGAACCGATCATCGACTTTGGTCTAGGTGAATTCTATTTAACTCAAGGTCATCACTTAAAGGCGGTTCCTTATTATGAAGCAGTGATTAATACGAAGAGTGAGCTTGCTAACGAAAATATAGAACTTAGACTTGCTGAAGCTCTCAGTGGAAGTGGACAGTTCGAAGAAGCACTAACGTATTACGAAAAAGGTCTTGAGAACGCACGTGAGATCAATGCATTGTTTGGGTATGGATTTACTGCTATTCAAATCAATGAGTATAAGAAAGCTATCCATGCATTCAAAGAGCTTAAAGATTTGGATCCACAATATAGTACACTCTATCCTTATCTAGCGAAAGCGTACGAAGAGGAAGGTGCGGTTACTGAGGCTATCGAAACTTTAGCGCAAGGCATTAAGGTCGATGAGTTTAATGAAGAACTTTATCTTCAAGCAAGCCGCCTAAGTTTTAAATCGCATGACGAAGAAAGTGGAGAGAGATATTTGAGAGAACTGCTTGCGATCAATCCTTCACACATTGAAGCGGCTAAGACGCTTGCGACTTTCTTTAGAACAGAAGAGCGTTACGACGATATTCTCGATCTTCTTCAAAATATTGAAGAAGGAGAACAAAGTGATCCTTATCTAGATTGGTCAGCAGCAACAGCTCTTCAGCACGAAGAGAAATATAAAGAGGCAATAAATCGTTATGAAAATGCATATACTTATTTCAAAAACGATCCGTTGTTCCTTGAAGAATATGGATTATTCTTAATCGAAGAAGGCCGTAGAAAAGAAGCGATCGAATTATTCAAACATGCATTGAAACAGGATCCTACATTGACTCACCTCGAAGAAGACATCATACGATTCGAGGAAGAAAGAATTGAAGAGGATTAATCCTGTATTGGAAGGATATTCAACTTCAATGACGAATTCTTAATTTAGGAAAATCTCAGGGAGGAATCGCTATGAGCAGCTCCGTTTCAGTCGTTGAAAAAAAGGACTTTCTTAAATGGTTCCTGAAAAATTATCAGGTGAAGAAGCGTGAATGTGTCTGGCTTTTGAATTATCTAATCAGCGACGAAGTGCTTATGGGAAATGTTCATTTTGTAGAGAATGCAGAATTTTGCCCGAAGGCTCTCGTTATTTCTACGCACTGTGTGGAAAACGCTCCTTTCAGATTTTACAAACACAACATCATCACAACGGATCCTGAGAAGTCGTTTCACGATATTAGGTTGAATCAGGACGAGCCTATTTATATTCAGCTTAACTTCAAAAGTAAGAATGTGTCTCCACACTATGTAGCAGTGCTAGAAGAAAATCCTTTTCTACCGGAAAATATGGCAGCAGATAAGAAGTATTCCTTCCTTGCTGAGATGGTACTGGACGAATCGTTTACACGATTTAAGCGTGAGTCGATTTTAAAAGAGATAGACGATGCTCTTGATCAAAAAGACATGGATCGTTTTCAGCATTTAAGCAAACAGTTGAATAACCTCTAACCCTTGAAACTTTTCAAGGGTTTTTTTATACTTTTAAAAGGTTTACATGGTGAAAGTGTGGAGGTTCAAAGGTGATCAGATACTTAACATATTCAGATTATGGTCAACTAAAGAGAATGAAAACGAACATTCATGACGATTATATTGTTCGTATCTTCCCTAGACTTGTAGAACAAGACTCACTGTTGGGATATTTTGACGATGACCGTTTAGTAGGGATAGCAGGGCTGACAACATTTGAAAATGAAATTGGCATTCTAGGCCGATTGCGCACAGATGTTGATTTCAGAGGGAGGGGAATCGCACCCTCGCTTATGAAAGCGCTTATGGAAAGAGCTTATTCATCTTCATCGATTAAATGGATTGGCTATGCAACGGAGAAAAGCAATCTGAGTGCTAATCAGCTCTCAAACAAACTAAATATGATGTTGACTTCGACTGTCGTATCAGCCCGTATACCAGCGGGCGTAATCAGAGGAGAGGCTGATTCAATAAGCTTTAACAAATCTCAAGACCCTATCACGAAAAGAAAAGCACTCGCTAACAGTTTTCAAGACAGTCGTTTCTCTTTCTTTCCATATGAAATTTACTATCCGCTTCCTTATATTCCAGTCTTAAGTGATGTATACATTGAGAAAATAGAGTTGTATAGTAGTGAAGCTGGGGACTTTTTTCTCTCAAGGGAAGAAAAAGGGGATTCATATCTTCACTTGAAGCTATTTAACCCTTCACTCCTTAATAGCAAAGCAATGTGGATGATCGTGAATAATATTGCGCGGGAGGAAGATCGAAGAATCTGGATCGACTTACCTTTAGAATATGATCATCTTTTAAACAGAGAATTCGAAAAAACTTTATGGCATTTAATTGGACAAGGAAGGGAGACTAGAACATGAAATGGACTGAATCGGATATAGGGGTTTACGTAAAAGAAAAAGAATACGTGGATACTGCTGTTATTCCTTTGATTCCAATTTCTCTTACATCAAATGTAAAGAGCACCGTTTCGATGGGAGAATATATTTCTATAATCGCAAATGAGCTCGAAAGGCAATTGAAAGGGCGCCTTCTGCTTGTTCCTGCATTTACTTACCTTCAGTCAGAAGATGAGGCCTCACGTACAACGAGACTGAAACAAGTAGAAGCTGAACTGATGGAGGGTGGGATGAAGCATATCATTACACTTACTTCTGACGTTGAATGGAAGCAGTCAGAAAATCAGCTTTCAAGCGGGTTATTATGGATGCCTGCGATTCCACTCGAACACATGGATGAGCAGTATAAAATTGAAACGGTTTCAGCACAAATCAAACAAGTCCTGCAATTTGTAACAAATAAGTGGCAAAGTAGTATAAAAGGCTGATTTGAGGCAAGCTAAAGACTAATCAGAATATTGACAGCGTAAGAGTGACTACGCTATCATAGGAATGTCCTAGTTATATGTGTGTATTATACGTCCGGCTGGACTGACTTCATAGGATAGGGGGGAAACCAATGGCGAAGAAGAAGGAAGTAACAAGACGCCAATTTCTAAACTACAGCCTGACTGGTGTAGGTGGGTTTATGGCAGCTGGAATGCTTATGCCGATGGTTCGATTTGCGATCGACCCATTGTTAAAGGAAAAATCGAAGCAGGATTTTGTTCCTGTTATGGAAACAAGTGAAATTACAACTGAGCCAGTTCGTAAAGAATTCAAAATCGACCAGGTTGATGGTTGGTACGAATCTGAAGTAACGCAATCCGCTTGGATTTACAAAGAGGAAGGCGATAAGATTGTCGCACTTTCACCTGTTTGTAAACACCTTGGATGTACTGTCGACTGGGGTTCAAATCCTGCATATCCTGACCAGTTTTTCTGCCCATGTCATGCAGGGCGTTACACGAAAGACGGCGTGAACGTTCCGGGCACACCGCCTCTTGCACCACTTGATGTTTACAACAAGAAAGTCGAGAATGGAAAACTTTACCTCGGGAAACCTGAACCACGTTAGGGGGCGTAATCTATGTTAAACAAGATCTATGATTGGGTAGATGAACGCTTAGATATTACGCCTATGTGGCGCGATATTGCGGATCACGAAGTGCCTGAGCACGTTAACCCTGCTCACCACTTTTCAGCGTTTGTTTATTGCTTTGGAGGATTAACGTTTTTTATTACAGTAATCCAAATTTTATCCGGGATGTTCCTTACAATGTATTATGTACCGGACATTGTGAACGCCTGGGAGTCCGTATACTACCTTCAGAACGAAGTAGCATTTGGACAAATTGTTCGAGGAATGCACCACTGGGGAGCTAGTTTAGTTATCGTTATGATGTTTCTACATACCCTACGAGTGTTCTTTACAGGTTCATATAAGAAGCCTCGTGAACTTAACTGGGTTGTCGGTGTACTAATTTTCTTCGTAATGCTTGGTCTAGGATTTACAGGATACCTTCTTCCTTGGGATATGAAAGCACTTTTCGCAACAAAAGTTGGTCTGGAAATTGCAGTTACCATCCCAGTAGTAGGTGAGTGGGCGAAAACGCTACTCGCAGGGGGAGAAATCATCGGGGCTCAAACACTTGCTCGTTTCTTTGCGATTCATGTGTTCTTCCTTCCAGCAGCGCTGCTTGGATTGCTTGGTGCCCACTTTATCATGATTCGAAAGCAGGGTATTTCTGGACCGTTGTAAGATACGGCTGATCGACTTGTAAATACCATATTATTTTTTTACGAAGGAGGGGGACAGATGCATCGCGGAAAAGGAATGAAGTTTGTAGGCGACTCGCGTATCCCTGCGCAGAGAAAGCCTAACATTCCAAAAGATTATTCAGAGTACCCCGGCAAAACAGAAGCGTTTTGGCCGAACTTTCTATTAAAAGAATGGATGGTTGGTGCTGTATTCCTTATCGGTTACCTAGCACTAACGATTGCTCATCCGTCTCCGCTTGAACGTGTAGCGGATCCAACGGATGCAACTTATACACCACTTCCAGACTGGTATTTCTTATTCTTGTATCAGCTCTTGAAGTATAAATATGCGGCAGGAGATTATACGCTTGTAGGTACGATCATCATGCCAGGTCTTGCTTTCGGTGCTCTATTGTTAGCGCCTTGGCTAGACCGTGGTCCTGAGAGACGTCCTGCGAAGCGTCCTGTAGCGACTGCTCTTATGTTGCTTGGTCTTATCTCAACTGTTTACTTAACTTGGGAATCTGTTGTTACTCATGACTGGGAAAAACAAGCTAAGCAAGGTAAAATCGTTGAGGCAACTGTAGACAAAGAGTCAGAAGGTTATCAGATTTATTCTTCTCAAAGCTGTATCGGATGTCACGGTGACAGCTTACAAGGTGGCTCAGGTCCATCACTTCTTGAGACCGGTTTGAAAGAAGAACAAATTAAAGATATCGCTGTAAATGGAATTGGCGGAATGCCAGCTAATGCGTTCAAAGGTTCTGATGAAGAGCTTGATAAATTAGCTACCTTTATCGTTGAAACTGTTGAAGCGAATAAATAATTAGAAGAAAGCTGACTGTAACGGTCAGCTTTTTTTCAATCATTTAGAGGAGAAGTCAGATGATACATGAACTTTTCTATATACTAAGATCAAAACCGTTTCTTTGGGGCATGTTGATTATCAATGTATTAGGCACAGCTTACGGGTATTACTGGTATGGTTGGCAGCTTGAAGAAACTGCGCCTATCTTCTTGTTGTTTGTACCTGATAGTCCAACAGCTAGCTTGTTTTTTTGCTTTGTATTGATCGCATTTTTACTCGGCAAAAATTGGCCGTTACTTGAGGCGTTAGCTGCTGTAACTCTTTTCAAGTATGGAATTTGGGCCGTCGTTATGAACGTGATGGTGATGCAAGTGACGGGCGTCCTATCTCCGATTGCAATCATGCTGATCATCTCCCACTTTGGGATGGCAGTCGAAGGGTTGCTTTACTCTCCTTTTTATAAAATCAAAAGCTGGCATTTGATCGTCGTTGCGATTTGGACGTTACATAATGATGTGATCGATTACGTGTTCGGACAGATGCCTAGGTATTCGATGCTTCATGAATACACATCTCAAATCGGTTATTTTACCTTCTGGCTATCGTTAGCTTCCATTCTCCTTGTTTACTTGTTAACCATTCGGAATTCACGATTCAAGTTAGAACTTCGTTAAGCAAGAGTTAATGGTCTACTCTTGTCCCTTTTATCATACATTGAAGTAGGATGAAGGAGGGACAGGTATGGTTAGAGGATTACTCCTGCTTTTATTGCTTTTCATTCTTCCTATTAACGCTTTTGCAGCTGAATCGGATACGAGACAAGCATGGGATGATTTCGCATCGAAAGTTCTAGAGTTTGGTAAGCAAGAAGAGTTCGAAAGGGCAAAAGCAATGCTCGAGAAGTTTGAAGAAGTGTTTCCAGGCGAAGAGAATACAGAATTGACGATCACTGAAATGCGCATTGTCTTGAACACTCACAATAGAGCTCTACATTCAGTCACAGCCGCCGATCAGGAAACGGAGCAGCGGATGAAGGCACTTACAGAATTTCGTCTTGCTGTAGATGCACTTGTTACAGAAGAACAGCCTATTTGGCGTCAAACGGACGATAAGATGCTCGGTCTGATCGATGAAATGAAAGCAGCCGTAGCGCATAGGGATTATAAGGTTTATGAAAGAGATCTCCAGCAGTTTTTAGGGTCTTATAGCGTGATTAGACCAGCACTTGGCATCGATCTCTCGACTGAAATGCAGCAAAGACTCGACTCACACATTGCATTCTTTGAAAATTACGGATCTTCTCATAAAAAAGAGCTAGCTACACAGCTTGAAACGATGAAGTCAGACTTTAAAGAGGTTTATGAAGGTCATGTTGAGAAAAACGAATCATCGATCGTGTGGATGATAATTTCTATAGGTGGGATAATAACGGTCACATTGCTATACGTTCTCTACCGAAAGTACCGTGGAGAAAAGACGGATGTGAAGAAATATAAACAATTTGAGAAAGATTAAACCTTGGTATGACAGTAAAATGATTGACTTTTACTAGTTATTTGACTAAAATTGACGTTAAGATAGATAGAGATATACTACTATGGAGGAATGGAAATGGCTAGTATTCTAATTTATTTTGCTCTTCTTCTAATCATCCCACTTTGGGCTCAGAGTCGTGTGAAGAGCGCATACAAAAAATATTCAAAAGTTCCTAACTCATCTGGAATGACGGGTGCTGAAGTTGCTCGAAAAATTCTTGATGAAAATGGTTTATACTCGGTAGGAGTAGAAGAAGTTCGCGGTCATTTATCTGATCATTATGACCCACGTTCTAAAACAGTAAGATTGTCATCAGGTAATTTCCATGGACATTCTGTAGCTGGAGCAGCAATTGCAGCTCACGAAGTAGGACACGCTATTCAGGACCAGCAGGATTATGCTCCATTACGCTTCAGACATTCATTGGTGCCTGTAGCTAACCTAGGTTCTAACTTCAGTTATTTTGTTATCCTAGCAGGTATTTTGATGTCTTCTTCAAACTTTATCTTACTCGGGATCATCTTCATGAGTGCTGCCGTACTATTCCAGTTAGTCACGCTACCGGTTGAGTTTAACGCTTCTAGTCGTGCGATGGAACAAGTTGTTTCATCAGGAGTCATCCGAAACGATGAAGAGCGTGAGACGAAGAAAGTATTGAATGCTGCAGCCCTTACCTATGTAGCAGCTGCGGTCGTTGCACTACTTGAACTTGTGCGTTTCGTGTTTATCTTTCTCGGAATGAATGAAGATTAATAAATAAACCTCGCCATTGTTGGCGAGGTTTTTAGTTTATAGAGAAACCTGATCAATGTGTTCCATATGCTGTAAAAGTCTGAATACCTCTTTCTTTCGTATGAACTAAGAATCCGTTGGAGTTGTACTAGATTGCAATCAATCCAAGTGAACACTCCGACCAATTTTACCGAAATTACAAAAATCTTGCCCTTTACGCATGGTTTATTTCAATTAATCTTCAATTGGGTTTTTGTTTTCGTCTAACGTAAATCCTTCACCAAGAACATCGTGCACGTCATTAACAGCAACGAAAGCGTGCGGGTCGACCTGGCGAATGATGCTCTTCAGTCTAGAAAGTTCGTTTCTTGCGACTACGCAATAGAGCACTTCTTTCTGCAGCCCAGAAAAGCTTCCTTTTCCGTTTAAAACGGTAGCGCCGCGATCCATCTCTTTCATGATGGTATCAGCAATCTCTTTGTTATTTTCCGATATGATCATGGCAGCTTTTGCGGAATAAGCGCCTTGTTGGATAAAGTCGATCACGCGTGCTGCTATAAATACTGCGACGAGCGTATACATTGCTTCTTTGTAGTTTAAGTAGACGAGGGAAATCGCGATCACACAAAAATCGAAAACGAACATCGTCCTGCCCATGCTCCAGCCCGCATATTTAAAACCAAGTCTTGCGATGATGTCTACGCCCCCAGTTGTTCCTCCATACCTGAAGATAATCCCTAATCCTAATCCAATAAACACACCTGCAAATAGTGCGGCGAGCGTCATGTCGTCTCTTAATGGAATCGAAAGAGCTGAGTAACGTTGAAAAATCCATAGAAATACGGACAGCGCTACCGTCCCTAGTAACGTATAGATGAATGATTTCCTGCCAAGTAAACGCCAGCCAATAAAGAATAACGGTATGTTTAATACAAGGTTTGAAATGGCTGGGTCGATATCAAATAGAAAATAGAGTAGAAGGGTTATGCCTGTGAACCCACCTTCAGCTAAGTTGTTCTCCATATTAAAATGAACGAGTCCAAAAGCAAAAATTGCAGAACCTAATAAAATGAAGATCACATTCTTCATCCGAATTCCTTCCATATGCAAACATCCTTTCCGTCCTATACAGTCAACAGCATTCATTATAATCAAATAATGAGCGAACAGCAATTTGATTTTGGTATACTTTCTACAGAGCGCAGAAATGGTTAAATATTTGTCAAACACATGTCTTTTAGCTAACATAGTAGCAGATGAGAAAGGTGGGAGCACTCGTGTCTGAAAAGACGATTAAAGATATGCAAGAAGAAGTGGATCAATACATAGGTCAATTTAAGGAAGGGTATTTTAGCCCCCTTTCGATGTTAGCAAGAATGACGGAAGAACTAGGTGAGCTTGCTAGAGAAGTTAACCATTATTATGGTGAGAAGCCAAAGAAAAGCGAGGAAACACAAAGGTCGATGGAAGAAGAAATGGGTGACCTTCTGTTTGTGTTAACTTGCTTTGCAAATTCACTTAATATCGATTTAGATGAAGCATTCGATCAAGTGATGACAAAGTTTAATACAAGAGATAAAGATCGTTGGACAAAGAAAGAAGAGGAGAGTGAATCATAATATGGATACGGTAAAGATCGTTATAGCAGGACCAAGAGGGAAGATGGGGACCGAGGCAGTTAAGCTCGTGGCTCGTACAGATCACTTCTCGTTATCAGCTGTAGTGGATTCAAGACAATCTGGAGAGACTGTAAAAGACATTCCAGATCTCCCGTCATTAGACTCCCCGGTTTACACCGATCTTGACGTGTGTCTATCTGAAGTTGAGTGTGATGTGTTGATCGATTTAACGACGCCGGAGTATGGAAAAAAGCATATGGAGATTGCGTTTCAACATAATGTAAGACCTGTAGTAGGTACGACTGGATTTTCAAATGAAGATGTTGAAAGGCTATCAGAAATAGCAGAGCAGAAAGGGATCGGCGCGATCATCGCTCCTAACTTTGCAATCGGTGCAGTCTTGATGATGAAGTTTGCTTCGATGGCAGCTAAGTATTTTCCTGATGTTGAGATTATTGAGCAACATCATGATCGAAAGCTCGATGCGCCATCCGGAACAGCTGTTAAAACTGCCAAGATGATTTCTGAGGTTCGTGAACCTAAAGTTCAGGGTCATGAAGATGAAAGCGAAGAGCTCCAAGGGGCTAGAGGTGCCGATTACGAAGGTATGAGAATTCATAGCGTAAGGCTGCCAGGTCTCGTCGCTCATCAGGAAGTATTATTTGGCGGTGAGGGACAAACCCTGAAGATACGCCATGATTCCATGCACAGAGGTTCGTTTATGCCTGGCGTGCAGCTTGCCGTTGAAACCGTCTTAAAGATTGATCAGTTGGTTTATGGACTTGAGAATATAATGGAATAGGGGATGGTATCATGAATATCGCCTTGATTGCTCACGATAAAAAGAAAGATGATCTCGTTCGATTTGCTTTAGCCTATAAACAAATATTAGATCCACACACGCTTTATGCAACTGGAACGACCGGAAAACGCATTATCGATGAAACAGGGCTGACGATTCATCGTTTTCAGTCTGGTCCTTTAGGTGGCGATCAACAGATCGGTGCGATGATCGCTGACAATGCGATGGATGCTATCATCTTCTTCCGTGATCCATTGACAGCGCAGCCTCACGAGCCAGATGTAACAGCATTGATCAGATTGTGTGATGTGTATAACATCCCGCTCGCAACAAACATGGGAAGCGCTGAAATCCTTGTACACGCGTTGGGTCGAGGAGAACTAGATTGGAGAGAAATTGTACATGGAAGAAACACAGAAACTTGATGTATTAGCATTTGGTGCACATGCAGATGATGTAGAAATCGGTATGGCTGGTACATTAAAGAAGCTTGCAGAGGACGGTAAGCGAACTGGTATTTGTGATTTAACTGAAGCAGAACTATCATCGAATGGGACGGTAGCACAAAGAAAAGTAGAAGCAAAAGCAGCAGCAGACATTCTTACAGTTTCAAATCGCTATAACCTCGGTCTTCCTGACCGGGGACTTAGTGTTAATGAAGGCTCGATGGAAAAGTGCGTTGAACTTATTCGAGCGGTAAAGCCGTCTGCTGTCTTTATGCCATACTTTGATGATCGTCATCCTGATCATGGACATGCTGCAACATTGGTCGAGGAAGCCGTCTTTTCAGCAGGGATACGAAACTACAAACCTGATCTTGGGAAGGCGCACAAAGTAACGCGCGTTTACTATTATTTTATAAACGGTTTTCATAAACCACAGTTCACAATTGATGTTTCAGAACAGATCGATGCGAAGAAACAAGCGTTAGAAGCTTATGAAAGTCAATTTGTTCTAGGGGAAGATAGTGTAGAAACACCATTAACAAACGGGTATGTTCAAAAAGTCATTCATCGAGAATACCTTTATGGAAAAGAGTCTGGCGTTGACTATGCAGAAGGATTTATTTCTAAGAACATGCTTTGTCTGAAAGAGATACCGTTAGAATAGGAGAAAGAGAATGAAGTTAAAAATCGGCATCACATGTTATCCGACGGTTGGTGGTTCTGGAGTAATCGCGACTGAGCTCGGAAAAATGCTAGCTGAAAAGGGGCATGAGGTACATTTTATTACGAGCAGCGTCCCGTTTAGGCTCGATACATTTCATCCAAACATATTCTTTCATGAGGTAGAAGTTAATCAATACGCCGTATTCCGTTACCCACCTTATGACCTGACACTAGCTAGTAAAATGGCAGAAGTCATCCAACGTGAGAACCTAGACCTCCTACACGTTCACTATGCTGTTCCACATGCGGTGTGTGCGTTTCTTGCAAAAGAAATGGTCGGAGGCGATGTTAAGATCGTGACAACGCTTCACGGAACAGACATAACAGTGCTTGGCTACGATCCTTCTCTTACACAGCTAATTCGCTTTGGAATCGAGAAATCGGACAGTGTTACGGCGGTTTCTGATGATCTAGTTAGACAAACGCAAGAACTGCTCGAGACAAGTAAACCGATTGAAACCGTTTATAACTTTGTAGATGAAAGAGTTTACTATCCTAAGCGACGCGAAGATTTACGAAAAGGGTATGGTATCAAAGAGGAAGAGAAAGTTATCGTTCACATTTCGAACTTTAGAGGTGTGAAGCGAGTACCAGACGTCATAAAAGTTTTCGATCGTGTTCAAAAGCAATTACCAGCTAAACTTCTTCTGATAGGAGATGGTCCTGAAATACAAGTCGCCTGTCGCCTAGTAAGTGATCTTGGATTGAATGATAAAGTGAAATTTCTTGGAAAGCAGGAAAACGTGGCTGAAATTTTGTCGATCAGTGATTTAAAGTTACTTCTGTCTGAGAAAGAAAGCTTCGGCTTAGTTGCCTTAGAAGCGATGGCTTGTGGAGTTCCTGCAATCGGAACAAACATAGGGGGAATTCCTGAAGTCATTGATCATGAAGTAAATGGATACATTGCTGAGGTAGGGAATATAGACGAAATCGCATCTTATGCTCTCCGACTACTATCAGATCGTGAACTACATCAAAAGTTTAGCGAAGCGTCTCTTAAAGCGGTTCAAAGAAAATTTGCATCGGAGTTAATCTTAGAGCAATACGAGTCGCTTTACTATAAAACCATTCAGGAGGAGCTAGTTTGATCCAACTCGAAGGTGATACTGCTAAGAAGTCTCTTAATGTGATGCGGACATTGAAGAACGCAGGATATGACGCTTATATCGTAGGAGGAGCAGTCCGAGATCTTTTATTAGGTTTGCCTGTTTCAGATTTCGATATCGCTTCTTCTGCTCATCCAAACGAGGTGATGAAGCTTTTTGAAAAAGTCATTCCAACTGGCGTTCAACATGGAACGGTAACGGTCGTCCTTGAAGGTGAACCTTTTGAAGTAACAACGTTCCGATCAGAGGATAACTACAATGATTTCCGTCATCCTTCAGAAGTCACTTTTTTGAATCGTATTGATGAAGACCTTGCAAGAAGAGACTTCACGATGAACAGTATGGCGATCGGAGAAAATGGTGAAGTTGTTGATCCGTTCGGTGGAAGAGAAGACTTAAAACGCGGAGTGATCCGTACAGTAGGTGATCCAGATGAGCGGTTTTCAGAAGATCCTTTGAGAATGTTACGAGCATTACGATTCTTGAGCGTGTTCTCATTTCGCTTTGAAGAAGAAACCTTAAAGGCTATTAAGAAAAGTGCTCCATTGTTATCTCATATCGCAGTTGAAAGAATGACAGTAGAATTCAACAAGCTTCTCGCGGGGCCTGCAGTCGTCAAAGCACTAAAATTAATCGTAGATACCGGAGTATACGCTTATTTGCCGGGATTGGCAGATCGGAAAGCGTACTTAGAAAAAGGAATGGATGTAAGTATTTTAGAGTCGAAAGAAGAAAGACTCGCATGGCTTGCAAATGATCATGATGATCCAACTACGTTTTTAAAAGGGTGGCGACACTCTAACGACGTTCTAAAGAAGGTTACTAAAATCCTTAGTACGATAGAGAAAGTGAAGATCGAAGGATGGAATCGAGAGACGGTTTATTTTGCCATTCCATACGAGAAAGAAAGTGAACGTGTCTTAGCTTGCGTGCAAAATCGTGTTCCTACATATGAAAACATCGATCAGATCGCATTAGATCTTCCCATCACTTCTTCTAATGAGCTAGCGGTAACAGGCGAAGATCTTTTATCATGGACCGGACAAAAACCAGGTCCATGGGTAGGAGAATACTTGAAACGAATTGAGCAAGGGGTACTTAAAGAAGAAATTAAGAATGAGAAAACTAGCATTAAAAGGTGGCTTGAATATTGGCAGACTCAATAAGACAGCGATTGTTGCAAATGCTTGAAGACCATACCGACACATATGTATCAGGACAGATGATCAGTGATTCGTTAAACGTATCACGAACGGCGATATGGAAACATGTTGCTGAACTAAGGAAGAATGGGTATGAAGTTGAAGCTGTTCAAAAGAAAGGATATCGTATCGTAACGCGTCCGAATTCGCTTTCTAAGGAAGAAATCAGCCTGAAACTCTCTACCGACTTTATCGGTAGAGAAATCCATGCCTATTCTTCTGTTGAAACGACGCAGTTTATTGCCCATAACTTAGCACATAGCGGGATACAAGATGGGGCGATCGTCGTTGCTGACGAGCAAACAAAAGGCAAAGGAAGATTAGGAAGATCATGGCATTCCCCCAAAGGCAGTGGCATTTGGACAAGCATCATCTTGCGACCGAAGTTACCGCCTCAGCGCGCACCTCAATTTACCTTGATCGCCGCAGTAAGTGTTGTTCAAGCAATCAAGAAACAAACCGGCCTGGAAGCTGAAATAAAGTGGCCGAACGATATCTTGATAAATGGCAAGAAAATCGTTGGCATTCTAACAGAACTCCAGGCAGAAGCGGATCAAATCAAGTCGGTGATCATTGGTATGGGAATCAATGTAAATGCAGATGAATCAGATTTCCCTACAGATTTAACAACAGCAACTTCGTTGAAAATCGAAAGCGGTGAAGATGTTAATCGTGCAGCGCTACTCGCAGCGATACTGAATGAACTTGAAGTACTTTATACCGAGTACATGGAAAATGGCTTCCGTATGATCAAGCTTTTATGGGAAAGCTATGCCATCAGTCTTGGAAGAAAAATCAAAGCAAGAACATTAAACGGCGTTATCGAAGGATTAGCGAAAGGGATTACAGAAGAAGGCGTTTTGTTGTTAGAATCGAGTGACGGCAAGACGCACCACATCTATTCAGCTGATATTGAAATCTGCTGATTCCTTTCCACAAACGTAAGATAATCTGCTATACTACAGGTGTAAGGGCGGTATCTTCTTTAAGAACCGCACCGTTTTATGAGTGAACAAAAATATTCTGCCTTGATCCGTAGCGGACTGGGACAGAGGGATGAAACCGATATGTAACCTCCTGGATGTTGGAGTGTTGCGGTATGCCTGTGTGCAATTACAGGCCGATTAGGGTACCCCTGTCAACCGTTAACCTCTACCAGGAGTTTTTTTGTACGGTTTTAGTTTCCTCTAGAAAAGGAGGAGAAACAATTGAAAACAACGAGTGATTTTAAAAAGATGAAGGAAAACAATGATCCGATCGCCATGTTGACTGCGTACGATTACCCTTCTGCAAAACTTGCAGAGGAAGCTGGAATCGACCTTTTATTAGTAGGAGACTCCGTTGGTATGGTAGTCCTTGGCTATGATTCTACTGTTCCTGTAACGATGGATGATATGGTTCTTCATACAAAGGCCGTAAATAGAGGCGCACGTCATACGTTTATTGTAAGCGATTTACCGTTTCTCACGTACCATAGTTCGCCTAGTGAAACGTTAGCTCAAGCAGGACGATTGATGCAAGAAGCAGGAGCGCATGCCGTAAAGCTCGAAGGCGCAGGAGATGTTATCACGCATATCGAGAAACTTACCACGGCAGGTGTACCGGTAATGGGTCATCTTGGACTAACGCCGCAATCTGTAGGCGTATTAGGTGGATATAAAGTGCAGGCGCGAGGAAGCGAGGAAGCAGCCAAGCTGCTCGATGATGCAAAGGCGATCGAACGTGCTGGTGCTTTTGCCCTCGTCCTTGAATGCGTACCACAGCAATTAACGGAAATCGTAAAGTCAGAGCTTACGATTCCTGTGATAGGAATAGGAGCAGGTGTCCAAGCAGACGGTCAAGTGCTCGTCTACCATGATTTAGTCGGTTACGGAAGTGGCCACGTGCCTAAGTTTGTGAAACAGTACGCCGAGATAGGTGAGACCGTATCGCAGTCGATCACGTCCTATATTGATGATGTTAAAAAGCAATCATTTCCAGAACCAAAACACTCTTTTAACATGAAAGAAGAACAGCTCGCTGCGATGTATGGAGGTGAGAAGTCGTGAAGATCATCTCCTCAATAAAAGACATGCAAGTAGAAGCGAAAAAACAAATGAAGCTCGGCAATACGATCGGGTTTGTCCCTACGATGGGGTTTCTTCATGAAGGTCACACGAGCTTAGTTGAAAGAGCTAGAGAAGAGGACGACATCGTTGTGATGAGCATCTTTGTTAATCCACTTCAATTTGGACCAAACGAAGACTTCGACAGGTATCCAAGGGACATTAAACGAGATGAAGAGCTAGCAAGAGAAGCTGGCGTGGATATTTTATTTTATCCGCATGTTGATGAGATGTACCCTGAGGACCGTACGACAACGTTAACTGTGAATAAACGAGTTGATACTCTATGCGGTGAATCAAGACCAGGTCATTTTGATGGTGTAGCAACAGTCGTACTAAAGTTATTCCAAATCGTTTTACCAGATCGTGCTTATTTTGGATTAAAAGATGCACAGCAAGTCGCTGTTATCAAAGGATTAGTAGAAGACTTCAATGTACCTGTTGAAATCGTCCCTTGTCCCATCGTAAGAGAAGTGGATGGTCTTGCAAAAAGTTCACGAAACGTCTATTTAACACCATCCGAGCGAACGGATGCATCACAGCTCTCAAATATTTTAGTAAGTGCAAAAGAAGCGATCAGAAGTGGTGAAACTAGCGCAGGTAAAATCAAAGAATTAGTTGAGGAAAGCCTTCAACAGACCGTTGGAGAGATCGATTATGTAGAAGTGCTTTCTTATCCAGGTTTAAAACCGATCGAAGCGATCGATGAAGATATCATCGTAGCTGTAGCTGTTCAGTTTTCAGCAGCAAGACTGATCGATAATGTGATCGTAACTAGAAGTGAAATCCCGATAGGAGTGTAATCAGCATGTTTTTGACGATGATGAAGGGGAAGATCCACAGAGCCCGCGTAACGGAAGCCAACCTAAATTATGTTGGGAGTATAACGATCGATGAGGATATCATCGATGCTGTGGGGATGTATCCGAATGAAAAGGTTCAAATCGTAAATAATAACAATGGTGCAAGGCTCGAAACGTACATTATCCCAGGGGAAAGAGGTTCTGGCGTCGTATGTCTTAATGGAGCGGCAGCACGACTCGTGCAACCAGATGATGTTATCATAATCGTTGGCTATGCGATGATGAGTGAAGAAGAAGCTAAACAGTTCACACCTCGAGTAGCGATCATGAACGATCGAAATGAAATCGTAGATATGATCGGTGCGGAACCTGCTTCAACCATTCTATAGGTATAAAAGCTCTGGTAAACGTTCCAGAGCTTTTCTTTTTCAAAATTATTTTCCGTTCGACTTAAAAAGTGATAAAGTTATACAGGTGAGAGTAAGGTTTGAAGCAACTGGAGTGAAAAGAATGAACCGCTATACAGTTATTGATTTTGAAACAACGGGAAATTCTCCGAAAAATGGAGATCGAATCATACAAATCGGCTTGGTCGTTATAGAAGATGGAACCATCGTGGACCGATATTCGTCCTATGTGAACCCAGAACAGCCTCTTCCATCATTTATACAGCAGTTGACTGGGATTTCTGACGAAGATGTTAAAGACGCTCCACTTTTTGATGAAGTAGCTCCTGAGCTGCTAAAACGACTTGATGGGGCTTATTTTGTTGCGCACAATGTTAGATTTGATTTGAACTTTATGAACGCTGAGCTTGATGAAAGTGGATACGAGCCTTTTGATGGTCCGATTTTGGATACTGTAGAGCTCGCAAGAATCTTCCTTCCGCAAGCAGAAGCTTATAAATTGTCGTGGTTAGCCGACCACCTTGAAATCGTTCACGACAACCCGCATCAGGCGGACAGTGATGCAGAGGTGACGGGAGAACTTTTGAAATACTTATTTCATAAACTCGAATCTCTTCCAGTCGTCACGTTAAAACAGCTAGCTGAACTTAGTCCAAGACTCTTAAGTGACATGGAAACCATTGTAGAGGAACTAATCGAAACGAAAGAGAAAGCGATTGAGCCTGAAGGGGAGTTTGAAATCTTTCGCGATATTGCGTTAAAGAGGCAAGTGGAGGTTGAAGTAGCCGAACCATTAAAAGAACCGATCCCCTTTGATGAGATTCAACAAAATCTAGCTACGACCATGGCAACGATCATACCTGGTTATGAGACACGTGATGGCCAGAACGACATGATGAGAAGTGTAGCAGATGCTTTTGATACAAATCACCATGTTCTGATCGAAGCAGGAACGGGTATCGGCAAATCGCTTGGCTACCTTTTGCCGGGTGTGTCTCATGCGAAAAACACGAATAAACCAGTCGTCGTAAGTACGCATACAATTCAACTTCAGGAACAATTGCTTCAAAGAGATATCCCGTTCTTAAGAGAAATCTTACCGTTCGATTTTAAAGCAACGGTTTTAAAGGGTAGAAGCAACTATCTTGATATGACGAGGTTTGAACAACAGCTATTTCAATTCGAAGAGAATAACTATGACACCATCTTAACGAAAGCTCAAATACTTGTCTGGCTGCTTGAGACGGACTATGGAGACGTAGAGGAACTAAACCTTTCGAGCGGTGGAAAGTTATTCTGGCAACAAATAAAGAGCGATGCGACTGTATCAGCAAATCACCGGTCACCATGGTTTTCAAGAGACTTTTATCACCGCAGAAAACGGTTAGCCATGAACGCTGATCTTATCATCACGAATCACGCTCTTCTCTTTAGTGATTTGATCAACGATCATCAGCTTTTACCAGCGTATCAACAAGCTATCATCGATGAAGCTCATCATCTTGAGGATATCGCTACAGAGTTTTTTGGAGTGAAAACCGATTACTTTTCGATTCTACAAGGCTTCGTAAGAATGGGTTTGAAAGACGGAGATGGTCTTTATGGAAAAACGGTGGGTATCCTTAAAAACATCGGTGTTGAACTTGATGAGATCACATCAGATATCGATGCATACGTTAAAACGATACTGTCAGATTTAGATGAGCTCTTTAGAATGCTGCATCGGTATGTGCAGAAGAACATCAACCGTTCGAATGAAATCGGTCGCTTAAGTTATAGACTTACTGATGAAAAGGGCTCATCCTGGGATGCGATCCAGGAGGCAGCACATCGGCTCGTCTTTTACTTAAAAGACCTCGATAAATTGTTAGTAAAGATCGAGAAAGAATTAGATCTTAATGAAGACGACTTAACGCGAGAGCAAATCAATGCTGCTGCAGATTTCAAAGGCCTACACGCTTCCGTACTAGAGGAGCTTGCGAAGATCGATTATTTATTGCTACAAGATCAGTCGAATGACGTTAAATGGGTAGAGATCGATCCGAAAGGTGCGATCAACTCAGCTTTTCTATTCAGTCGACCTGTCGAGGTAGGCGAACTGTTATCACAAGAATACTTTGGTAAAAAGAAGAGTATTCTTCTTACATCTGCCACGCTAACCGTTCGAAATTCGTTCGACTTTATCATTAAGAGACTTGGACTGGATGAGTATGGACCTAAGACGTACCGTTACGAATCACCGTTCGATTATTCAGAGCAAGCAAGGTTGATGATCCCAACAAACCTTCCAATGATAAAAGATGTCTCTGACTATGAATTTGTGGATCACATTACAGACGCGATTTTAAAAATAGCAAGAGTAACAAGAGGTAGGATGCTTGTGCTATTCACCTCGTACGATATGCTCAGAAAAGCTCACCTAAGGATGAAAGAGCTTATGCAGCATGACGACTTAACGTTGATCAGTCAAGGCGTCGATAGCGGTAGTCGCGTTCGATTAACGAAGAACTTTAAAGAAAGTGACGATGCGATTCTTTTTGGAACGAGCAGCTTCTGGGAAGGTGTCGATATTCCTGGTGAAGATCTAAGCTGCCTGATCATCGTTCGATTGCCGTTTTCGCCTCCAGACAATCCTGTATTTCAAGCAAGGTCTGAGAAACTAAAGCATTCAGGTGGAAATCCTTTCATGGAACTTTCCTTACCTGAAGCCATCATACGATTTAAGCAGGGGTTCGGTCGTCTTGTGCGGTCTCAAAAGGACAGAGGAGCGGTTTTTGTTTTCGATAAAAGGATTATATCAACAAGATATGGCCGCTTGTTCGTAAAGTCATTACCTGACGTACCGATGATGAAGGGCAGTGTAGAAGAGCTTGTGAACGAACTCGACCTCTGGTTATAAATCATGATTTTTTCACACACTACTTTTAGGGGGTAGTGTGATGAAAAGATTAATGATGTTTCTCCTTTTATGCTTGGTTCTATCAGTAAATACAGCTGGTTCAAATGCACCGATCCAATCAGTAGATTTGAATCTGGAAAACAAGGAGATCGCAGTGACGTTCTTTGATTTGTCTGTGGGTGAAGCAATACTCGTTCAAGATCCGATCGGAGGGACCGTCCTGATTAATACAGGAAGTTCTGCTTCAGAAGAAGAACTCATCGACCGTCTTCAAATGTATCAAGTGAAGGAAATTGAAGAAATCTGGTTAACGAATGCTGACGAAGCCTATTCTGGCAATATCAATTCCTTACTTAGGTATTTTAATGTGAAGAAGATCATTGCTCCTGAACGCCTCGTCGATTCATTGATTCAAGAAATTCCTTCTCAAACGAAGGTAGGTAACTTGAATGTGGAGGAAAAGGTAGAAATCGTAGAAGGTGCGTCGATCGATATCATCGATATATCTAAGGCAGGAGTTACTACTTTTATGCTATCCTTAGGTAGTCAAGACTTATTGTTTATGGGTGAAACGAATCGCGAGCTTGAGGAAGAGATCGTAGCTTCTGGAAGAACTGCAGAAGTATTAAAAGTAGCGAACTTTGGAAGTGATATCGGAACGACCTCTCAGTTTCTAGATGCGATCAACCCACAGATGGCGGTTATCTTTCGTCATAAAAAAATCGACATAAGTGAAGCCATACTCGAACGACTTAGTGAAAATTGGACTGAAGTGTATTATCCATATCGCATTGGGAGTGTGACCATTCGAATGCAGCTCGACGGGTATGATGTGATCACTATTCCAACGAAGACCACTCCACAGGGCCATTGAAGAATAAGTATTGCAAAAATCATCAACTTATTTAAAAATAAGGTTAGGTTGTGTGTAAAAACGTAAAAGCCTGCGTTAAAACGCAGGCAATCGTTGGATAGTGGGGCGAGTATTACGGTTTGCACCGTTCCCGCTTTTGCGGTACTTTTAGTTTGTCACGAAGAATGGTAACTATAAGTAGCAAATATTTGCGCTGTTGGAATATCCAAACTATATAGGGAGATGACACGAGTGGAGAGTAATATCGAAGTATTATCGACAGTAAAAGTTACAAAATCTCTTGATATTTATAAAATCGTCGATGCGTTGAACCGCACATTAAAGGAAAGAGATTTAATGTTCGGACTGGCCCTTGACGAAGAGGATCAGGAAAAGATGGTATTTACAATATATCGTACATAATAGGGTGTTCGTATGCGAATTTTGGGGATTATATTAGTTTTAGTTCTAGGTTTAGTGGTCTGGCAAGGGGTGTCTTTTTATCAATCGATATTGGATAGTCCTAATAAGCTTGAAGAAAAAGCCAAAGGTGCTGCAGGGTTAAGCGAAGTGGACGAAACGATCCATTATCATGGAACGAACGGCGCGTACGTCGTTTTTAAAGGTAAGAATGAAGATGGTGAGTCCGTCTATACGTGGGTGCCTGAAAAAAAGGGATCCCCTGTCACGAAGAAAGAAGATGAAGGGGTAGCTTCAAACGTTGTAAAATCGAATTTAAACGATCGATTCTCACCAACAGAAATAATCAGTATTAAACCAGGGATCGAAGTAAACCAGGATGGTCAAGAAGTGCTTGTTTGGGAAGCAACGTTTGTTGATGATCAGGATCGCTATACGTTTGCATACTACTATTTCAGTAACGGTGAATACTGGCGCTCGAGAAGCATCAGACAAAGTTAATGAACCTGAAGGAGGAAGAGTAAGATGAAACTATCTAACAGAGTGGCGGCTTTGACGCCTTCTGCCACACTAGAGATTACTGCAAAAGCGAAAGCATTGAAAGAAGAAGGTCATGATGTGATTGGCCTTGGAGCTGGTGAGCCTGATTTTAATACACCAGAACATATTCTATCTGCTGCCGAAAAAGCAATGAATGATGGTCTAACAAAGTATACGCCCTCAGGTGGAATTCTTCCCCTTAAGAAAAGCATTATAAGTAAATTTAAAAAAGATCAAGACATTTCATATACACCAGAAGAAGTTATCGTTTGTACTGGAGCAAAGCACGCTTTGTATACATTGTTTCAAGTCATTCTAGATGAAGGGGATGAAGTGATCATTCCGACTCCATATTGGGTAAGCTACCCTGAGCAAGTGAAGCTCGCTGGTGGAAAGCCCGTTTATGTAGAAGGAAAAGAAGAGAACGAATTCAAGGTTTCGGTTGAACAGCTACAAGAAGTCGTAACTTCAAATACCCAGGCAATCGTAATCAATTCTCCATCGAACCCAACTGGATCTATCTACTCAAGAGAAGAGCTAGAGGCGATCGGTGCATTCTGCCTTGAACATAATATTCTTATCATCTCTGATGAAATTTATGAAAAGCTTGTATATGAAGGTGCGAAACATACATCCATCGCTCAGCTTTCAGACGAGTTAAAAGAGCAAACGGTCGTGATCAACGGTGTTTCGAAATCTCATTCGATGACAGGTTGGAGAATTGGATATGCAACAGGAAACAAACAGATCATCAAAGCGATGACAAACCTTGCTAGTCACTCTACATCGAATCCAACGTCTATTTCTCAGTATGCAGCTCTTGCCGCTTATGAAGGAACGCAAGAACCTGTTGAGACCATGAACAAAGCATTCGAAGAGCGACTCAATATCGTTCATGAACGTTTAAGTGACATCCCAGGGTTCACTTGTGTCAAGCCAAAAGGGGCATTTTATCTTTTCCCGAATGCAAAGGAAGCTGCTAGGATGACTGGATTCGATTCCGTCGATGCATTTGTTAAAGGGTTATTGGAAGAAGAAAAAGTAGCGCTTGTTCCTGGGTCTGGATTTGGATCGCCAGATAATGTGCGTCTTTCGTACGCAACGTCATTGGATATTATCCTTGAAGCGATCACGCGTATTGAACGCTTCGTGAAGTCAAAACAAACGTCCTCTGTCTAATGTTGTTCCACACGCTTAGGACAGGTATAATACAAAGTGATGATGAAAAAGAGGCTATGTAATAACAAAGTGTTTAGCCCGCACGTTTTTATATAAGTTGGAGGGAAATAAGTAGTGAAAACGACGATTTCAAACGTAAGTAAAAAAGTCGAACAAACAGTTACGATCGGAGCTTGGCTACATAACAAGCGTTCTAGTGGAAAGATTCAGTTCTTACAGCTTCGAGATGGAACTGGATTTATTCAAGGCGTTATGGTAAAGAAAGAAGTCTCAGAAGAAGCGTGGGAAGCTGCTAAAGGACTTACGCAAGAATCTTCTGTATGGGTTACTGGAATCGTTAGAGAAGACGATCGTTCACAGTCCGGGTATGAATTAACAGTAACGGATATCGAACTGATTCATGAAGCTGTCGATTATCCGATCACACCGAAAGAGCATGGAACAGAATTCCTAATGGACAACCGTCATCTTTGGATTCGTTCACAGCGTCAGAATGCGATCCTTCGTATTCGTAACGAAATCATTCGAGCAACTTACCAATTTTACAATGAGAATGGGTTTGTGAAAATCGACCCTCCAATTCTTACAGGTAGCTCAGCTGAAGGGACAACAGATCTCTTCCACACAAAATACTTTGAAGAAGATGCGTATCTTTCTCAAAGCGGTCAGCTCTACATGGAAGCAGCTGCGATGGCGTTCGGACGAGTTTTCTCATTCGGACCTACGTTCCGTGCAGAAAAATCAAAAACACGTCGCCATCTGATCGAGTTCTGGATGATCGAACCTGAGATGGCATTTATGGACCACGAAGAAAGTCTTGAAGTACAGGAACAGTATGTGAGCTTCCTCGTGAAGTCTGTTCTAGAAAATTGTCAGATCGAGCTAAAGACACTTGGTCGTGATGTATCCAAGCTAGAAGCGATTCAAGCGCCATTCCCTCGTATTTCTTATGACGATGCGATTTCTTTACTTAAGGAAAAAGGATTTACGGATATCGAGTGGGGAGAAGACTTCGGTGCACCACACGAGACAGCGATCGCAGAAAGCTTTGAAAAACCCGTGTTCATAACGAACTATCCAAAGGATATCAAAGCATTCTATATGAAACCTGATCCAGAGCGCGAAGATGTTGTGCTTTGTGCTGACTTGATCGCTCCTGAAGGGTATGGAGAAATTATTGGCGGAAGTCAGCGAATCGATGACCTTGCTCTTATGGAGAAGCGTTATGAAGAGCATGGCTTAACTGACGAAGCTTACAAATGGTATTTAGAACTACGTAAATATGGATCTGTGCCACATTCAGGCTTTGGACTTGGTCTTGAGCGAACAGTAGCTTGGCTCTCAGGCGTCGAGCACGTTCGTGAGACGATTCCATTCCCTAGACTTTTAAACAGATTGTATCCATGATAAACTAGCTAAGGGACGCTTCTTTCATATTTGAAAGGAGCGTCTTTATATGAAGTGGTTGCCGAATTTTTTCAACGTTTTAAGGGAACGAAACCAAGGGTTTTCACCCCATCACAAAATGCCGGCATGCTATAATGAAAGGTAGAGGTGGATGGGATGAAGAAAGAACATATTATTGAATTGTTAAACGGGGGACATGTATCCATACCGAGGCTCTTATTAACTCATTATTCAACTGTAGGACTTCATGAAGAAGACTGCTTCTTTTTGATCAAGTTACATGCCTTTATCGAACATGGTAATTCATTTCCTACCCCTGAAGAACTTTCAGCAGAAATGACGTATACGCCACAAACGTGTATGGATAAGATTCAACAACTCATGCAAAAAGGTGTTTTAACAATCGATGAACATCGAGATAAAGAAAAAGGCTACTATTCTGAAGCCTATTCGCTGCTTCCACTATGGGAACGAATTTTTACCGAATTAGAGCAACAAGAAGCGGAATTGAACGCTGAAAAAAATGCTCAAAAAGAAGAAAGCTTGTATACTCTTTTTGAACGTGAGTTTGCGAGACCTCTATCACCTATCGAATGTGAAACGCTTTCGATGTGGATCGATGGAGATAAGCATGATCCTGAGCTTATAAAAGCTGCTCTAAAAGAATCCGTTCTAGCTGGAAAATTAAACTTCAGATACATCGATCGCATTTTGTTCGAATGGAAACGCAATAACATTCAAACGATCGATCAGGCAAGGGCGTACGGAGAAAAGTTCAGAAAGCATCAATACGATAAGAAGACACCGTCACCGAAATCAGATAATAGATCGAATACAAGTGCTCCGATATATAATTGGCTCGGAAAATAAAGATAAGGTGAGGAAACGGGAGCGAACCTCCCGTTTTTTTATATGAATGGAAGGATGAATATCGTTGTTAACAAAGCCACAGATTCGTACTGTATTAGATTCCATGGGAGAAATGTTTCCAGATGCACACTGTGAGCTTCATCATACGACACCGTTTGAGCTTGCGATTGCGGTCGTACTATCAGCACAGTGTACGGATGCTTTAGTGAATAAAGTAACGCCGGGCCTTTTTGAGAAATACAAAGAGCCTGAGGATTACGTTAATGTCGAGTTAGAGGAATTAGAAAGTGATATTCGGAGGATCGGGCTTTTTAGAAACAAAGCAAAAAATATCAAAAAGCTTGCTCGAATGGTGATCGAGGAATATGGTGGACAGCTTCCACAAGATCGAGATGAGCTAATGTTGCTACCAGGAGTAGGAAGGAAAACGGCAAATGTCATCGCTTCAGTTGCCTTTGACCTGCCAGCGATAGCGGTTGATACTCACGTTGAGAGAGTTAGTAAGCGGCTTGGGATTTGTCGCTGGAAAGATTCCGTTCTTGAAGTGGAAAAGACGTTGATGAGAAAAATACCAAAAGATGAATGGTCCGTCTCTCATCACCGTTTCATTTTCTTTGGAAGATATCACTGTAGAGCTCAATCACCTAAATGTGAAAGTTGTCCCTTACTAGACTTATGTAGAGAAGGGCAAAAACGAATGAAAAAGGTCGCGCGGAATGGAAAGTAGAGGTATTCCTAAAGCCATTTATCACCCTCTATTCTTTGCTGACTCTGACTGGCATGAAGAGATACAACAAACCACCAAACGAAACCCTTTCTTTTATGAAGTGCAGGAGTTTCTCGGAAAGAAAGACGAGCGACCATGGGATTCCCCTACATCGCATCTCAAGGAGTATTTCGAGCAATGGAAAGACGTTGAAGAAACGATAAGAGCTTTTTTCTCAAGCAGAATGAAAAAAGAAGCGAGCATCGAGATGGTTTTTCAAATCGGCTACTTGATGGAAGTTTTATTTTGGCTGAATGGAAGAAGAGCGCTGGCAGGGGAGTGGCAAGCAACGGTTCGTTCCCTTGAAATCGCCCCGATCAATGCCGCAGAACGCTTAAACTATGTGATCGATCACTATGATCATTACACGTCTTTTATACAATTACGAGAGCTTATTCATGACCTTCACAAAAAGTGGATGAAAAATGAAGCGATAAAAAAAAGCCAATCGGATTAAAAACCGATTGGCTTCTTTTTTAGTTATTTCCAGGTATGAGGTCAGATAGGGAAGATGAATCTTCTTCAGGCTTTCGGCTCTCACTATCATCTGATTGACCATTTCCTTGGCCACCATTGTTTCCGCTACCGTTGCCTCCGCCATTTCCGCCTTGGTTCCCATTACCTTGTTCGTTACCGGAACCTTCGTTTGAACCTTCATTACCTTCGCTGCCAGAGTCATTTCCAGAGCCATTGCCTTCGCCTTCGTTGCCTTGGCCTTCACCGTCTCCATCGCCTTCGCCTTCGCCTTCGTTTTCAACTTCACCTTCGCCGTTTTCTTCATTTTCTTCTTCTTCAGGTTCAGGCTCTTCCTGAGCAGGAACAGTGACTGATGTTTGTGCAGGCTTAGATGTGACACCTGTATCAGAAACGATTGCCGTTACTTTAAACGTAAATTCGCTTCCAGCTGATACGTTGTCGATCGAAACGGCCGTATTGCTCGACTCTGAAATCGTTGCATACTGTCCGCCGTCGACGCTCATTTCTACTTTGTACGTGTAGTCTTTATCTCCACCAGGTTTCCAAGAAACTGAAATGCTGTTCGATGCTTCATCGTATTGAGCAGATAAGTCTTTTACACCTTCAGGCTGTTGATATTTATCAGACGTTTTCTCTGGTGTATTACCTTTTACGAATAGTTCATAAACGATCTGGTCTTTTGGTGTGTAATCACTAGGGAGTAAGCCCGTTTCTTTTTCTACACCAACTTCGACAACAGAATCAGGTTTTTTAAAGTCAGCCGTCTCGATACCTTGAGAAACTCGTTGCATGATTTCTCTAAAGAGAATTTTGGACGTATCGTCTTCTCCTTTGCCAGAATCGAGGTAATGGCTATTAGGAGAGTTAAACCCAGTCCAAACGGCCATCGAGTACTCTGTTGTATATCCTGCAAACCATGCGTCTCTTGTGATTCCTGAAGTCGGGAACCCTTTCGATTCGACAACGTCTTGAGGATGGTTCGTCGTACCGGTTTTTCCTGCTAAAGGTAAACCGGAAATGTTTGCATCCGTACCTGTTCCGCTTTTCACAACTGTCTTCAGCATATCGGTGATCATATATGCCGTGTAATCATTCATCGCTTTAACGGATTCAGGTTCGAGATTGATTTCTCGACCGTCTGGGAACACAACTTTTCTCACCGTGTGGGGTTTGTTGTAGTTACCGTTGTTTCCAAATGCAGCATAAGCTCCTGCCATTTCAAGTGGGGAGGAACCGAATGTACCGATCGCTGCAGTTGGAACCATGTCAGATTCCTTTAAGCCTAGGCCAAGTTTATTAGCAAACTCTAGAGAAGGACCTTCGCCAACTTCGGTAAACGTGTTGACTGCAGGGACGTTATAAGACCACTGCAACGCTTTTCTCATCGATACTTGACCGCGATATTTACGGTCCCAGTTTCGAATGTTTGCGCCATTTATTTCTAGCTTCTCATCCTTAATCGATCGACCAGTCGACCATTGCATGTTGTCGATTGCAGGACCGTAAGAGATGATCGGTTTCGCTGTAGATCCTGTTTGCAGATTGTCTGTCGTCGCATATGGAATGACGCTCTCGTCTTTACGTGTTTCTCCGATCGCACGAACAGAGCCTGACTTCGTATCGAGCAGAACAAGGCCTGATCTCATGTTTTCGTTCGTATAGTTGTAGTTTTCGATCACATCATTCGTAATTTCTTGTGCATTCGTGTCTAGCGTTGTATGAATCGTTAAACCGCCAGAATAAATATCTTTCTCAGATATATCTTTTCTTTCTTGCAATTCTTTCACGACACGATCGATGAACACTTTATACTGCTCACTGGATTTGTCGTTGTTACTTTGAACGACCATGTCACTTACTTTCATCGCACTATATTTCTTAGCCTCTTCTGCTGTGATCACACCTTGCTTTTTCATCAAGCTAAGCACAGTGTTACGGCGTTCTTCTGCGACTTCAGGGTGATCGAACGGGTCGTAAGCTGTCGGACGCTGAGGTAGTCCAGCAAGTAGTGCTGCTTCTCCTGGAGTCAGCTCATCTTGAGTGATGTTCTTATCAAAATAAGTTTCAGCTGCGTCCACGACACCCCATGCGCCGTTCCCAAAATAGATTTTGTTTAAATACATTTCAAGAATTTGATCTTTCGTATACTGTTGTTCCAACTTGATGGATAAGTAAGCTTCTTGAACTTTTCGTTCCAATGATTTCTCTGAAGTTAAAAGAGAGTTTTTGATCACTTGCTGTGTGATCGTACTCGCACCCTCTGCACCAAAACCGTCTGTTACGTTTGCGAGAACTGCTCCTCCGATACGACGAGGATCGATACCAAAGTGGTCATAAAAACGCGTATCTTCAACAGAAACAAATGCGTTTTTTAGAATATCAGGAATTTCATCTATCTTTGCCACTTCACGCGATTTGCTTCCTGCGAGTGTTTGCACTTCTTCATCATTACGGTCTAGAATCACAGAAGATTGTGGGTTGGCTAAAGCTTCTGGATCCAATTCCGGTGCGTTGTTGATGTATGCGATCGCTGTGATTCCTCCAACGGTTATACCCATGAGAAGTAACACAACGAGTGATAGAAGTACTTTTTTGAACGTTCCTTTTTTACCTTTTTTCTTTTTGCTTTCTTTTGGGTTTTTCATTTTACGTCGTTCTTGACGAGAGTTATATTCACTCATGCATATTCCTGCCTTTCAAACCAATACTCTTTATAGGATTCGATACAATCCCGTATTTTATGAATGCGCTATGTTCTAGCTTTGATTGAAATACATTTTATCAATTATCTTCATATAGTCAATGCGTGGTTGGAACGTATAGGGGATCTTGATCCCGTCCTTTTCAATGTCTTCTTTTTTAATTGATTTTCTACCGCCATTTTTCATTTCGGTCCAGTGTTGAAATAGATGTTTGGCATCATAGAAGAATACCTCATCAGACGTTGAGAAGCGCAAAATAATGAAACAGATTCCTGATTGTTCGATCACCTGTTTCATGTGTGAAATTTGGTGCTCGTGAAAGTTATTCAATGGGAAAGAGGTTTTATTCTTCGTTTCTTTCGCTTCAAAATCGATATACCTTCCTTTATAGACACCATTATAATCCGTCGTGGAAGCCTGCTTAAAATAGGCTTCTTTAATAACTGCAGCACTCCGTTTTGGATAATCAACGTTTACAATTTGCACAGGAGTCGGCTTTTTATGAATAACTGCCTTACCGACCGAGAGATAATAAGTATTGCTCTTGTTAATGTCTTCTTCAAGGGTCATTCCTCGATTGCTGTAAGACTTTTGTTTCTGATTCGCAAGCTGATTCTGAGCCGAAGGGACATACGGCTTTCCGTTCGGATATCGAATCGGCAACATAACCATCCTTTCTGTAGAAGCTACTTCAACTATTCTACTCTAATTATAACGTCTTGCACGACTAAAATGTTTCAAGCAGGTGAAAAAAAGATTGAAAGCAAAGAGGGAGTTAAACGGAAAAGAAATCTTAGAAATTAAGAAGCTTGTAGCGGAAGGAAATACGGATAATATTTCACGTACCGTATTTTATGAGAGATTTTTTAGAAGTCATCCCGAGATAAAGTGGGCTTTCTTAGCATCGATGGTGTCTAGAAATGCAGGGTGGAGCATGGCTGATCTTAAAGGCGAATGGTTCCCAAAAATCATCTCACAGGAAAAGATAGCAGCTCTTTTGCTTACATATGAACGAGCGAACTGGACGATCTTCGAGGACGCTTTTCCACAGTTAGTTTTATATGCATTAAGCAAGCAGTATCGATCCTCGATGATGTCATATTTAAATGAATTTCATGTTTCACGTTTTATGCAGCAAGAGTGGGAGACTTTCTTTACAACTAGAGACGAAGAACGCTTGATGAGAGCTTTGATCATCAACGAGCAGCATGTTATAGAGAAACCGGTTCTTTTGCATCACGCTCTTCAGAAAAAAGTATTTCATTCGTTTCTATTCAACATCCAGGAATGGTTCCATTACAGTACAGTTCTTTTTCCCACTCGAGCGGGTCAATTATACGGGCTAACCGTTAAGGGCTTTCGACACACGAAGAATAGAGTGGAACTAGGCAAGAAATTAGCGAAACTGTTGTTCCACCCTGACTATTTTCAACTGTTCTATGACTTTTCGACACACACACCTCCAACAGGTAACCGCTTTGATTATGAGAAATATATGGGAAAAGAGAAAGAAGGGCGCATGCTGAGAGAAGTTTTACCGATCATCACACATCATCAGCGGGAAAAAGTCGAATGGTTTACAAGTAGAAGAACCGTCGCGAAGATGTTGAGAAAAGAAGTAGAGCTTAACCCATTCGATGTTACGGATTGGTACGAGAAGAAAAGAAGTCAGATCAAGATCGTGGTAGAGCTTGAAAATGTCATAAAACCTAGGGGATGATCCCCTAGGTTTTACGTTGAAGGACGGTTGGGTCCTTCTAATTTTTTGTTGCCATATCCAGGTCTTGTTTCCTCTTGTGAAGGCTGTGCGTTTCTTGCAGGTTTTTGCAACTTGCGTTTTTTTGTCATGTCACTACACCTCCTGTTATTTAGTTTGAGCAGAAGTTACAAAATCATTCTGCCGAGTGTCGAAAAAGTTCCGCTTTATCAGTAAAACACTACCTTTGCCGAAACGCTTCTAGTTTTGTCATTGAAGAAGGCGTTCTCAAGTATAGGACGAATTATACAATTACAAAACAGGCGGAAGCCTTCAATAACAGAAGGGATGGGATTTCATGTTGTTAAAAACAAAGCAGGTTTCTGATCAACTTGGTGTGAATCCTACTACTGTTCAAAGATGGGTTAAGTACTTCGATTTAGAGTGTGATAAAAACGAGCTAGGTCACTTTTTATTTAGTGAAGAGACGATTGAAAAGCTTAAGCATATTCAGGAGGAATTGCGTAGCGGACAATCGATGGAAGGGATCAAAATGACAGGTGCAGAAGATGGTGAGAAGAAACCTGCTCCAAAAGTCGTATCTCAGGAAAAGTTTGAGCAACGACTTGACCGATTCTCGGTACGCCTCGAACAGCTTGAGAGGCAGTTAGAAGAAAAAGCAAACGAAGTTATCACTGTACAAGTTCTTCAACATCGCGCAGAGTTAGATGAACTACTCAAGAAAGTGACGCGTATCGAAGAAAAGTTGATGGAACTTGAAGAACACACGTCTATTCAGGAAGCAGTAGGCCAGTCGACAGGAAAAGTGAAGCGTCCCTGGATCATGAGTTTATTTAGTTTCTAGTAAGGAGCTAAATCAATATGCTGGCCTTATGTCCATCTTGGATATAAGGTTTTTTGTTTGTGATTGGAAGCGTCTTTGTGTGTTAGGATAGATGAGATGGGAGTGACTGTCTTGAATCAGAATTTAATTTCTTTAACAAAACAATTGATGGAAATAACAGAAGAAGCAAGGTTGCAATACGTCAATCGGACGCAACTCGAAACGTATGAAGTGGATTTTTACGGAGAAGTAAAGCCATTCGCAGACCGTGCTTTAGCTATATTGAAAGAGTGGGAACCGCTAGCAAGGGAATGGGTAATGGAAAATAAGCCAAAATACTTGTACCCGATTCAAATAAAGAATACGTATGAAAACCTCGAAATGGTTTCTGTCGTTGCTTGGCAAAAAGATACAGGTCCAAAGAAGTTTAATGAGAGAGTACAATCGATCGAATATGTTCTTGAGAAACTGATCGAACAAGCAGATGAGTAACTTCATCTGTTTTACTTAAAAATTTCACGTACTGTATTAATTGTATATTATTCCTAATTTCATGGATACTAATGAAAAAGGGAGTGACAGCATGACAGCTTACTTATGTCCAAGATGTAAAACGAATCGTTCGAGGTTTAACAAACTAGAGCAAAAGGTAACGTCAGTCAAGATGGACCCAGAAACGGGAGAAGTAGTATCTGTAATGGAAGAAGGAGCGACGGACCCTTTTCATATGGAATATAAAGGACCCGAGTATCGCATTCAGTGTGCAACGTGTGGTGAAATTGGAGACGAAGAAACATTCGTTCAATTTGCGCGATCGCACCCAAGAGGGTAATTGAGATACGCCTCCCAAAATCATGGTATAGTAGGTAGACTGGGAGGTTAGGATATGTTCGATCCAACAATTTATGAAAACGTAAAAGTCGTCCTTGAAGGTGAGTTGTACGATCGAGATCTAGACGGTGAAATCACGATAACGAATCGTAGTGACCTCGTCGATCTCGCAACTCTTTCAAGGACTTATATCGTAAGCTTCGAAGAAAACTCAACTGTTTTGAGTACGATCAATCTTCATGCGAGCCTTGAAAGTTTTAGTGCAGAGCAGCTTGAGCTCGATCATATCATGCCTGGGTGTGAATTGAAGCTATGTTTTGATCTAACGATGAGTAAAGAATCTAAGTGTGATGAGATTTACAAGATAATCAAAGAAATATGGGGCGATCGTCCTTATGTTAATCAAACGCTATCTTATAAATATCGTCAGGAAGCAACGATTACGAACCGAGTCGAATTAGAATTCAATCGAAAAATAAACGAAGATCAAATAAGTGATCTCACAACCATTGTCGATTATACCATTCGAACGGCAGCAGAGTTATCGACGATAAAGTGAAAAAGGCGGATAGCATCCGCCTTTTTCTATCCATACTTTTCAGTTGATGTTAGTACTTTCCGCCGCCAAGCTGTTGTTCAGCCATTTGGACAAGACGCTTTGTGATTTCTCCTCCAACAGAACCGTTAGAGCGAGAAGTGGAGTCAGGACCAAGCTGTACGCCAAATTCTCTTGCAATTTCATACTTCATTGAATCTAAAGCTTGTTGTACACCAGGGACTACCAAGTTATTTGAGCTATTGTTATCTGCCATGTTGTACACCTCCTTGCACCTTATCATGTACTTAGCGGTGTGAAGTTATCCAAAATAAAAATGGTAGATAATGGTGTGATGAGAATAATATTTTGAATATTCAAAGGATTTAAATGAACTGAAGTCGAATAGTACATACTAGCTTGGTAACAGCATATTGGAGGGAAAAACATGGATCGGTTCATTCGAAAATCAGGTATTTATCAAAACCTTGAAAAACGAAGGTGGGAATATTGGCTCGTATTGACTGAGGAAAATAAGATTCTCGTTTCCTGGCTATGTTGGACAGCTCCTCAAGAGATTTATGAGCAGTGGAAGCTATCGAATGTATCTTGAAAGAAAAAACTGATTTTAATTTAAAATTTTTAACACAATGATTGTTGTTCGCGTTCAAGTTTTTCTTTTATAATGGTATAGGTGAGTCTATTGTACTAGACAGTGGATGAGTCGAGTGTACGAACTCTTTTTAATACCATTTCAAAGAAAGAGGAGCTCCTATGATCGCAAAACAATGGTGGGTAATACTATTTGTCTTAACATTACTATTTAGTGTTTTTCCACAAACTACCTTAGCAGAAGAACCAAACATAACAAGTGAAACAGCAATACTGATCGATGGAAAAACAGGACAAATTTTATATGAGAAAAACAGCGATCAAGTCATGTATCCAGCTAGTATCACTAAGATCGTGACCGCAATCCTTGCTATCGAATCTGGCAACTTAAATGATTCTGTAGAAGTGAGTAGTGAGGCTCGGCAAGTTGATGGAACGAGAGTGTACCTAGCTGAGGGAGAAACGGTTCCATTAGAAAAGCTCGTTAAAGGTATGATGGTCAATTCAGGTAACGATGCTGCTGTGGCGATTGCGGAGCATTTAAGTGGCAGTGTCGATGCATTTGCTGAAGAAATGAATGCATTCGTTAAAGATGAGTTAAACCTTCAAGATACGAATTTTACGAATCCACATGGACTATTCAATGAAGAACATGTAACGACAGCAAAAGATATGGCAAGAATTACTCAATATGCGATGCAAAATGATGAGTACCGTTCGATCGCCTCCTTAAAAGAGATGGAATGGGTTGGCGAAGAGTGGGATACAACGCTTATCAACCATCATCGCTTGCTGTTAGATCATGATTACGTTACAGGTGGAAAGAATGGCTATGTCTCAAAGTCTGGATTCACACTTGTAACGAGTGCTGAACAAAATGAGCGTGAATTGATCGCTGTTACGATGAAAGCGAATAGTAGCAATACAGCCTATCAAGATACACTCAAGCTGCTCAACTACGGATTCAATGCATTTAGTCCAGTGGTTTATGATGAAGGAAAGATCATCGGTACTGTCGGCGATACAGAATACATGCTATCGAAAGAATTAACACTTTTGAGAAACAACGATGAAGAAGTCGAATTAACGATTACGGACGATGGCGTCATGGAATCTAGTATCGGTTCGATCACCTCGTTATTAGATTCATCGCTTCTATCGGCGAAGTCACTTAACGATTCCTCAACGCCTGTTGCTGAAGTTGAGACTTCTGTCAATAAAACGAGTGGTGAGGATTCCACAAGTAATGAGTGGTTGAACCTTGCCATACTTGTCCTCGGAATCGGGATGTTTATGGTTATGTTACTTGCTTTAATCATGAGCAAGAAATCTTCTCACCGTAGAAGATCACGATCGTTTCCTTAATCGCATCGAAAAGCCTGCAGTGCTACCTGCAGGCTTTTTCATATTGTTCATGTTGTACTTTCTAAATAAAGAGATAAACTTTTTACAGCGGTCATGCCCTGACCTGTAGCAGACGATATACTCGACAATAGAGGTCGCGTACAGACATCGCCTACCGCATAAACGAAAGGTAACGATGTCTGACCTGTCTTATCGCACATAAGATAGCCTTCTTCATCTGCTTCTAAACTGTCTAAGAAAAGACGTGTGTTTGGTTCTACACCAATTCTAATAAAAACACCGTTTACTTGACTTTGATACGTTTGATGCTTTCTGACATAGAATAATTGCTTTTTCGAGCTATCGATCTTTGTTACTACGGAATCTGTTAAGACGTCGATCGAAGGGTGTGCTAATACCGGATCCCTGAATTCATTTCTAGCCCTAAACGTAGTGGAGCGATGAATCAATTGAACAGTCGCACCTGCTTCTGCAAGAAGAAGAGCACCTTCAAAAGCTCGGTCGCCACCTCCGATGACTGCTACTTTCTTTCCTTTAAAGCGATCTCGGTCTCTCGTCGCAGAATACACTTCATTTCGGTCGATCATTTCCTGCTCGCCAGGTATGTTGAGCTTCTTAGGGGATGAACCAGTCGCGATAACTAATGATTGAAAGGCGTATGTGTGAGACGTGGTGTGCAATAATTTGTTGATAAAATCAATCTTTTCGATCGCCACATCCGTACTTAGCTCACAACCCAAAGTTTTTACATGGTCGACTAATTGTTCTTGTAGTGCGACACCACTTTCCAACATGACAGCTGGATAATCAATGATTTTATTGTTGATCGAAAGGAGCTGCCCTCCTAGTTCTTTATTGGATTCTAACAACACATGATCCAGTCCTAAGCGCTTGGCCCATATAGCTGCAGAAATGCCTGCAGGTCCTCCTCCGATTATGATGAGATCTTTTTTATGGAGCAACTTTTTTTCCTCACTTTCTAACAGAAAGCCAATTCTCGAATTCAAGCCAACTTTTTACACGCGGAACGTCAACATCTTTGTTGTACGGGTAATCCATGGCGATCGCCGTTCTACCAGTGTTTCGAAATGCTTCAAGGTTGTGGGGGGCATCGTCTAGTAGCAAGTCTCCGCGAATCATCTCTTTACGATGAGTAAAGATTAGGTTTCTTTTACCGATAAAGGGAAGGTGCTTTTCAACCCATAATTCTTTTTCAGTGTATGCGTATGTACGGCTACTCGTAACGATCAAGAGCTCATAGCGTGAAGATAACCTCTCAAGCACTTCGATTGCGTTGGGGAGAGGAGTCAAAGAAAGAAACAAGCCTGGCTCGTCCAGATAATCATATATCTTTACACCACATTCTTCTTTAACGTAATCCTCTGATCTCCAGCATTGAAGCTTTTCAACATTTAAATTATCTTCGTAGTCACGGTTGTAGCGTTTATGCCATTCAGTCATTAAATCGCATATAACTGAATCCATATCGATTAATAACGTTTTCAAACTCTTCACTTCCTTATGCCTCGTTCTCATTAATCATATCAGTCCTTTGTATACCTTACAATTTATATAAAAAAGACAGGAAGTAATCCTGTCTTCCAAGCTTGTAGAGAAACGTCATTAATCGGTGTGCACCCGATGCCGTAGTCGATGACGATCGCATGCTTTCCGCGGACGAACGTCCAAGCCCGAGGTGAAACCCACACCCCGGTCTCGGCCGCCCGTTCTACCGCAGGAGTCCGCGATCGTCTCTCCTACTTGATGAAGTTTAATCAAAAACGAATCTTCCGCCCAATGGTTTAACAGACAAGTAACGTTAATTAAAACGGAGATGAGATGATCGTCTACTCTCATCGCAACACCGAGACTTTTTCTACAATCTAAGAAGACAGGAGCGAATCCTGTCTTCGTTTTTTAATATTTTACAAAAGCTGCGCCAACGATGATGAGTAAGATAAACAGTACGACGATTAAGGCAAAGCCGCTGCCGTTGTTACAACAATAGTAAGGCATACTTGCTCCTGCCACCTGGTTGTATGGCTCATTTGGATATGGTGCATTTCCATAATTCATAGTTGTGATCCCCCTTAGTATCTCTTGCCCTATCACTATATGTATCCGTCTATAAATGATGTGGGCAAGAGCGGAGGGAAGGGGCAGTTTTTAGAAAAGTACCCAACTAGCCACTGAACGTATTGTCCTTACTACGTTGCTGTAAGAAGTTGTTTCGGTAGTCATCTGTAAGTTCTTTAACTTCCTTACTGAGGAATAAGATGGCGATGACGTTAGGGATAACAAAGAGTGCTAACGTGAGATCAACTAGTTCCCATACGAACTGAAGGCCACCGATTGCTCCGACAAATACGGCACAAATATAAACCACCCTCATCACTTTAGAAGCTTTAGACCCGTATAGGTATTCTGCTTGTTTCTCTCCATAGAAGATCAGGACACCGATGGTACTAATGACAAAGATGAGAAGAAGGGAGGAAACGAAAATTGGGCCCCACGTTTCTCCCATCAAGCCAGCAAATGCGTCAGAGACCATATCCGATGCATTCGAAGGTTTTACATCCTTCCACGCTCCAGATACGAGAACGGTGAAAGCAGTAATTGTGCAAAGAACGATCGTATCAATAAAGACACTAAATATTCCCCATAGTCCTTGACGGCTAGGGTGTGGTGTGTGTGCAGCGGAGTGTGCGATCGAAGCAGTTCCCATCCCAGCTTCGTTTGAATATAGTCCTCTCGCAAGACCCCAGCGGACTGCTGCAGCGAACCCAGCACCAGCAAAGCCACCTGCTGCAGAGATCGGTTGGAATGCATGAACAAAAATCAGCTTCATCACTTCAGGGAACTGGTCGATGTTGATTACCATTACACCGATAGCGCCTCCAATGTAAGTTAGGATCATAAACGGTACAATTTTCTCAGCAACAGATCCTATTCTTATAATTCCTCCAAACACTACGATTGAAATAAGAATCATTAGAATGATACCCGTCAACCAGGTAGGGAGACCGAATGATCCTTCTGTTAATGTAGAGATCGAGTTTGTTTGAACCATGACACCCGGTATAATTTCAATCATCAGACCGAATGCAAAGAGCCATGATGCGAATTTCCAGTTAAGTCCTTTACGTATGTAATACATTGGTCCGCCGACATAGACGCCATCTTTGTTTTTTTCTCGATACTTGATACCCAATACGATCTCAGAGTATTTCGTCGACATCCCGATGATGGCAACAACCCACATCCAAAAGATCGCGCCTGGTCCGCCGAACGCAATCGCAACCGGTACGCCAACAATGTTTGTAGCTCCCGCAGTAGATGCCAGAGCAGAGGTGAAAGCCTGAAATGGTGAGATCGTCCCATCACCTTTATCTTTTTCGAAAATTTTACCGATCGTATGTTTCAAGGTGTGGGGGAAGAATATGATCTGAAAAAAGCCGAGTCGGATGGTTAAAAAAAGTCCTCCGCCTAAAAGTAAAATCATCATCGGATAGCCCCATATGAATCCGGAGAACTCCGAGATCGCATTAAGAATCGTTTCCATTCTAATCGCTCCCTACGAATATAGTGTATAACTTTAATATCCAAAAATAGGGAACGTGAAACTTTAATAAGATAGAAGTCTAGAAAACGATAAAAAAAACAGCCGGTTTGACCCGACTGTTTTTTTATTGTGGCTGTTGGCCGTTAAGCTGGTTCTTAACGTGCTGTACTTCTTGCATCTGCGCAGGTGCTGCTGGCTGATAGTACCCTTTTTGCTTCGCATAATGATAAAGATTATACTGCCTTTGTTCATCAGTATCTCTTATTTGTTGAAGCGTCTGACGCAGCTGCTCGTTGTCACATTGTGAAATAACACCGCCATAGTTGATCAGGCTTCCATTTAGAGCTGACAAGTAATCGTTGACCATATCCTTCTCATTCATTACGTTCTCCTCCTTAACCTAAAAAAGACATAAGCTGTTGTTTTGTATTTCTTGCATCTTGCGCATCTTTTTGCAGCATTTGCTTTAGTTCAGGACAAGTACAAGTTTGGGCATACGTATCAAGTTTATTTGCCAGCGTGTCGTGACCACCGATCATGTGGCGAAGGTTTTGCAACTCCAATTCATTCAACTGTTCCATAAAAGTCCCTCCTTCTATTGAATCAATCTTAATATTGAATGTTGAGGGACTTTTTATACGTGTTTACGCGATGATGTTTCGATTGTTGGTGAATTGCTCATACTCTTTAGTAGCCATGATTTCTTCTAATATATGTACAACGTTCCACACATCTTCAAACGACGTATATAAGGAGATCGGTGCAAGACGAATGACGTTTGGAGCTCGAAAGTCAGGAATCACGCCTTTGTTTTTTAACGCTTTGCAAATTCTAGCAGCTTCATTGTGTTCTATACAAACATGGCCACCACGGCGATGGTCCTCTGCAGGGTTAGCTAATGTGAAGCCAAAGCGATTCAGTTTTAAAGCAGTTAACTCCATTAAGTACTTCGTGAGCGTTAACGACTTTTCTCGAATTTGTTCAATGCCGGCTTCAGAAAAAATTTCTAACGAACCAATCAATGAAGCCATACTGAAAATATGAGGTGTCCCGATTTGGAATGCTCCAGCGGTTTGTGCATGATCAAGGTCATGACTCATATCGAATTGAACGTCTTTCTTCGAGCTGAACCAACCTGCAAGACCTGGTTTCTTTCCTAGGTGTTTTTCATGAACATAAAGACCGCCGACACCACCAGGTCCACTATTTAAATATTTGTACGTGCACCATACCGCGAAGTCAACACCCCAATCGTGTAAGTGATGTGGGATAACACCGATGGAATGCGCAAGATCAAACCCTATTATGATGTCTTTATCGTTTGCTGCTCGCGTTATTTTTTTGATGTCGAGTAATTGACCGCTACGATACAAGACAGAAGGGAGGAGGACTAGTGCGACTTCGCTTGTCATCTCCTTAATAATGTCGTCTTCATCGATCGTACGACCATCTGAACTTTGCACTTGAATAAGGTGTTCATCTGGTGATAATCCGTGAAGCTCTAGCTGTGCTTTTATTGCATATATATCTGATGGGAAAGTGAGTGAATCAGCGATGATCTTCGTTTTCTTATCACTTGGCTTGTAAAACGTTGTTAGCATTTGATGGAGGTTAGTGGTGATCGAACCTGTTGTGATCGTTTCATCTTCTTTTGCTCCGATAAGGGGTGCAGTCATCTTGCCAAGCATTTCTGCCATATAAAACCATGGTTGCTCCGCGTCTGTCCAACCATTGATTCCATGCGTTTTCCAATCGTCAATCGATTGGAGTAGAGAAGCTTCAGCTCGTTTTGAGAGAAGGCCAAGTGAATTGCCATCCATGTAAATGGAATGATCCGGAGTATAAAACTCATGTTTGAAGTGGCGTAGAGGGTCTTTTTCGTCTAGCTCTTTTGCATAATAAATGGACTGTGGTACACTCAATTTACTCAGCTCCTTTAGTATCATAATCGTATGGTAAAGAATGAGAAGCTGTCAACGCTTACATCGCCCGATATGAAAAAACTAAATGTTTTTTTGAAATAATGATTGACGGGTTTTGGGTACGGGTGTTATTATATTAATTGTCGCTGAAATGAAAGAAACCACATGCGGGTGTGGCGGAATTGGCAGACGCGCTAGACTTAGGATCTAGTGTCTTACGACGTGGGGGTTCGAGTCCCTTCACCCGCACCAGAATAGATGCGCCCGTAGCTCAATTGGATAGAGCGTCTGACTACGGATCAGAAGGTTAGGGGTTCGACTCCTCTCGGGCGCGCCATTACATAACATAGCGATGAAATCGGGAAGTAGCTCAGCTTGGCAGAGCACTTGGTTTGGGACCAAGGGGTCGCAGGTTCAAATCCTGTCTTCCCGACCATCACATAGCGTGGCGGTGTAGCTCAGCTGGCTAGAGCGTACGGTTCATACCCGTGAGGTCGGGGGTTCGATCCCCTCCGCCGCTACCATATAATTAAATAGTGGAGGGGTAGCGAAGTGGCTAAACGCGGCGGACTGTAAATCCGCTCCCTCAGGGTTCGGCGGTTCGAATCCGTCCCCCTCCACCATCTTTGGGCTATAGCCAAGCGGTAAGGCAACGGATTTTGATTCCGTCATGCGCTGGTTCGAATCCAGCTAGCCCAGCCATTTTGCGGGTGTAGTTTAGTGGTAAAACCTCAGCCTTCCAAGCTGATGTCGTGGGTTCGATTCCCATCACCCGCTCCATTACATAATTTTAATTAAGACTTTTCCAAGAATGGAAAACGTGGTATACTAACTTTCAGTTATCGTATCACACATACTACCATGCGCCTTTAGCTCAGCTGGATAGAGCAACAGCCTTCTAAGCTGTGGGTCAGAGGTTCGAATCCTCTAAGGCGCGTATCTCAAAACCTCTGAGTGGTTACACCACTCGGAGGTTTTATTTTGTGAGCTAAGAGAATGACGAGGAGTTCAAAAGGCGAACATTCACGCAAAAAATGAACCTATTATTAATTTCTACGTAAATTCGCACGCATCTCTCTTGATTTTCCCGCTTAATGTGCTACTATATCCGTAGAAACCTTATTGCAGTAACTGACGACAAATGTGGAAGTAACCACAAGGGAGCTGTAATGAATAAAGCCGGTCGTCTGGGCGAAGAAATAGTGATATTTCTTAACACTGTCTAGGAGGAATCAGTTCATGTCAGAATCCAAATTATTAGATGGAAAAGCAGTCGCAAATCGTGTGAAAGAACAGCTTAAAGAAAGAGTGGAAGCACTTAAAACACAAGGTGTTACGCCCAGCCTCGCAACGATTCTTGTTGGAGATGATCCTTCCTCTGAAACATATGTGCGAATGAAGGGAAATGCATGTGAACGTATAGGAATCGTATCAAAAAAGATTCATCTGCCAGAGGAAACAACCACCGAAACGTTGCTTGAAACCATAGAAGAACTGAACCGCGATGATTCTGTCCATGGTATTTTGCTTCAGCATCCTGTGCCGTCTCAAATCGACGAACGCCTTGCATTTGAGACGATCGCGATCGAGAAAGACGTCGATGGGGTGACGAGTGAAGGGTACGGACAGACTGCTCTAGGGTTTGGTACATACCCATCTTGTACACCTGCAGCAATTATGAAGATTATGGAAGACTATGACATCAATCCTGAAGGTAAGCATGCGGTCGTCGTAGGAAGAAGTCCTATCCTTGGAAAGCCCGTTGGTGCTCTTCTTTTAAATGAAAATGCTACAGTCACAACGTGTCATTCGAGAACTGTTAATTTGGCAACTCATGTTAGACAAGCTGACATCGTAGTTGCTGCCGTAGGAAAGCCAGAGTTCATCAAGGGTGAATGGATCAAAGAAGGAGCGATCGTCCTCGATGCTGGTTACAATAAAGGCAATATTGGTGATGTCGAATACGAAACAGCAAAAGACAGGGCGTCTGCGATTACTCCTGTTCCAGGAGGCGTTGGTCCTGTTACGATCGCGATGTTATTAAAACATACGGTAGATGCTGCAGAAAAATCTGTAACTAGCTAACGAAAAACTCGGGTATGACCCCGAGTTTTTTTATGTAGGAAAGCACATTTCATGAGCATTTTACTAATTGGTTTGGGAATACTGTGTTAGTCTCGTAATGAAAGATCATTAGTGAAGGGAGCATGAATAATGAAATTAGAAGGTAAAGTTGTACTCGTTACAGGCGCAAGCAGCGGAATAGGTGAAGCGATCGCACGTCATTTAGCAGATGAAGGAGCTAACGTGGTACTTGCCGCACGTCGAGAAGAGAAGTTAACTGATCTCGCTCAGTCTTTAAATGATCAATCGAACGGCAAAGCGCTCGTAGTGAAAACGGATGTAACCAAAAAAGAGGACATGGAAAACTTGGTTCAACAAGCGAAAGATACATACGGCAAAGTTGATATGATCATTAACAATGCTGGTGTTATGCTACTTTCGTTCATGAAGAATGATGAAGTGGATCAATGGACTCAGATGGTAGACGTAAACATTAACGGTGTTCTTCACGGTGTTCACGCCGTCTTACCTGACATGCTTAAGCAGAAGAGCGGACACATCGTGAATGTTTCAAGTGTAGCTGGTCACGAAGTATTCCCTTCTAGCAGCGTCTATAGTGCAACAAAATACGCTGTTCGAGCACTATCGATGGGACTTGAAAAAGAACTTTCGAAAACAGGAGTCCGTGTAACAAACATCTCTCCAGGTGCAGTAGAATCTGAACTTACAAACCATATAACTGACGACGAAGTACTAGAAATGTTTAAAGATCGTGCAGCATCGATGAAAAAGCTTCAAGCTGATGATATCGCACGTGCTGTTGTTTATGCACTAACACAGCCTGATTACGTCAACGTTAATGAAGTGGTTGTTCGACCGATGCAATAGGAAAAATTGCGCTACTACACAAAAAAAGCCAGCAAATGCTGGCTTTTATGATTCATTCTCACTCTTTTTATAGATTCGCTCTACAACTTCCTGAAGCGAATCTGGCTTATGGAACTCGATTGGAGAGAAGCCTTTTTCAAACGTAATCGAATCGGCTTCGATCGCAAGTACATATTTTCCATTCACTTTCGCTAAGTGAATACTTTCTCCAAAATCAGACAGCATCGCTTTAACAGATACATGATCGAGCTTAAGCTTCCATTCTACGTCAGGAGATTGTTCCACGATTTGTGAAGTAGCTTCCACTACTTGTTCTGTGGTAAAGTGCTCTTGTAACTCTCTCTTAGGACTCGCCGCCCATTCTTCCATCACCTGTTCGAACTGTTCTTTCTCTTCGCTTTCTGGTTGGAACGTTTCTTGTATGTGGTCCTGAACGATATCCATCGTTTGCGTCTTCACGATTTCTGGCATCGATTTTTCATATTCGACCCACTTTAAGAAGTCTTCGAAATACCGAGCATGTGAGGACTGGTGAACTTTAACTTCTGCGCTATCGATCATGCCCTCTTCAGGCATGTAGGGGTATTGGACAGATTTCATGTTTTTTGTTGTTATGGCCATCTCGATATTTTCTATTAGCGTATCTTCGTTAGTAATTGTTGCCACTTTCGGTTCGAAGTCACATTTCATTATAAAAAGGAACGGATCGTCGAATAGTTTAGTGAGCTTAGCGGATGCAACGATTAATACGCCACCTCGAATCGCGCTCGTATCAAGATACATCTGTACGATTTGATCTGCTTCTGACTCAAAATCATCAGCCGTTTCAGAGTACCTTGCTCTGTGAAATAAATTAAAATTCGGATTAGATGTCAACTCATGACCAGGTTCAACCATAAAACGACCGATCTTAGTAGGAGCTCCTTCAGATTTTGCGTGACGATCAACTTTTCTTTTTGTAATTTTCGCAAGCTCTCCATCTAAAAAAGATTTAAGGGGGCTATCGGTATATGTAACTTCATCTAGCGTTTGAAAATGTTTATACTGTGCTTCTTCATTTTCCTTTGGACCTTCTACGAGGTAAAAGGATAAATAGTTCATAGAAAATTCCATTTTATCACCTGTTTTCTTAATACGTTAATCAAGTATAGGCAAGGAAAATACATACGTCAATTACTGAATCCAGTAATTTCTTGATATAGGCTGTTCGTCAGTTGTAAACCATAAGCATAAGAATGTTTAACCCTATATGGAATAGGGGAAATAACGTTTAAATATGCAATTTAAAATTTTATTCTTAAAAGCAATATTTGACAGAAATGTGAGGCTACATGATGAATATACAATTTGACCTAATCAACGCTCGGATAAAAACCGTATATGGACCAAGCACTCAGAACATACAAAAACTTACTTTTCATTCGAAAAATGCGACTGAATCTTCTTTGTTCTTTGCGATAAAAGGAGAAAATCATGACGGTCACTTGTATATTGAAGATGCAATAAAAAGTGGAGCAGTTGCTGTAGTAGGAAGCGATTCATCTCTATTAAAAAGGTTTACGGAGGAATATCCTGAAACAACGTTTGTTGATGTTGAAGATGTGCGCATCGCCATGGCTTATTTTTCAAAACACTTTCATAACAGTCCAGATGAACAGTTGAAGACAGTTGGCATTACAGGAACAAACGGCAAGACGACAGTTGCTGCATACGTAAGGTCGCTGCTAACTCTTCTAGGTATGCCATCGGGTTCGATCGGTACGTCAGGTATTTATACTTCCAAACATAAAATCCCTTACAAAAAGAGTACCCCGACTACCCCAGAGTCAGTCGATCTTCATCAGATCTTCCATGATCTGCTCGACGCGAATGATTCTGCGGTTGCGATGGAAGTTACATCGATCGGTTTGGATCAGAAGAGAGTTGCAGGCGTTTATTTCGATGTAGCAATTCATACGAACTTATCTGTAGAGCATCTCGAATACCATAAAACCTTTGAGAACTATAAGGAATGTAAACTTCAGCTGTTTCGTCAAGCGCATTCAGCAGTCATCAATGTGGATGATGAAGGCATGGGACAAGATCTGTTAGATTTGTTTAACGGTCCTACCGTGACGTATTCGTTGATGCCTGAAACAAAAGCAGATTTAAAAGCGGTTGATATCAAGCATAGCGACACAGGTACGACCTTCACACTGGAAGTCAATCAAAAGGCGTACGAGGTTTATGTACCCGTGTTTGGTGAGTATAACGTCGCTAACGTGTTGTCAGCGATCGGAACTGCAATGTTGTTAGGCTATAACATCCCTCGGATTCTTCATGTGCTGACAATGCTTGAAAGCCCTGAAGGAAGGTTTCAAATTATCGAAGTACCACCTAATCAGAAAGTCATTTTAGATTACGCTCATACTCCTGTTGCATTAACGAGGCTCGTTGAAGAAGTTCGTAAGTTAAAGCACAGCCGATTGATCGTGATGATTGCAGGGATCGGAATCAGGGACTTTGAAAAGATGCCTAAGATGGCAAAAGCAATCGATGGGAAAGCGGATGAGATCATCGTAACGGTCGATCATCCAGGACACCATGACCCTTCTGTAATCGTTGATAAAGTGATGACGGGTTTTAGTGACCCTCGGGCAACTCATATTCACCGCACAAACACAAGAAGAGAAGGCGTCCTCAAATCACTGGAACTCGGTGGTGAAGGAGACATTATTCTACTTACAAGCGGTTGTATCAACGGAGCTCAAATCGTGAAAGGGAAGGAAATCCCCCATTCTGATGAAGACATTATTCACTCGTACTCATACATGACATCGTAACCCTCCTAAGTGAGGGTTTTTTGTGTGAAAAAAATGTAGTTGAAATAATCATGAAGGTAACGTACAATTTTATCTTTGAGATTGGTTAGAAGGGACGTAATGGAGTGACCTGGGAAATACTAAACATTATTGGAACAATAGCATTTGCGGCGAGTGGCGCCCTTGTAGCACTTGAAGAAGAATTTGACTTTCTTGGTGTGATCGTACTTGGACTTGCGACTGCATTCGGTGGAGGAATCATTCGTAACTTATTGATCGGCGTTCCCGTCCCATCGATATGGGAGCAGGATAGGCTCATCATCGTAGCCATCGCAACGATTCTAATCCTTTTCATTCTTCCTGCTTCTTGGATTAATTATTATTGGGAAAAATGGGGAAGTTTCTTTGATGCGATCGGCTTAGCTGCATTTGCCATTCAAGGTGCACTCTATGCAGAAAGCATGGGCTTACCTTTCATAGCGGCTATGGTTGCAGCTGCAATGACAGGAACTGGCGGAGGAATCATCCGTGACTTGCTTGCGAGAAGAAAACCAACTGTCCTCCAAAAGGAAGTATATGCCGTTTGGGCTATGATGGCAGGGCTTTTGATCGGCCTTGGGTATCCACAAGGTTTAACACCTCTCATGATCTTGTTCGGCATGATCGTCTTCTTACGAATGCTTTCGTTAAGACTCGGTTGGAAGTTACCTTACCGAACGCTTTCGTAACGATAAGTTAGCTTAAAAGCGGCTTGTGATCTAGAAGAACAGAGCTCGCATATATATAAGAGCGCCGATTCGATTCGGCGCTCTTTTTTTTGCGTTTGTCAGAAGTAGAATACTTAACAAGTATGAAAAACAGTGATTTTTTTAAAAGTTTATATAGTACAGAGGAAAAATTCAGTGGTGAAATATATGGTAAAATGTAGAAGTAGATCTTCTGTTAAAGGGCAGTTTTATGGAAGACTTGAATTCGAGATAACCTTATAGCATCAGGTTATCTTTAATCACTACATCTTATCTTGGCTTAGTATCAATATATTATCATCTTAATATGGAAAAACAGCAGGGGAAGTATGGGTGATATAATGGATGTAAGTGACTTAAAAAAGAATTTTAAGGGAAGTAGTGCTTTTTTAACTGGGAATGAGAGAATGAGATAGATTTTAAATATAATAAACTCACAAAAAGTTTCTCGTGATTATGTAACTCGTTTTTAAGGGATAGTCAACTTATTTTAATATCAAGTCTCTTAAAGTGTATTTAGGAAAAAACTTCACAAAATCGTGATTATAATAAATGAGACAGTTACGCTGCCTCATTTTTTATAATTAATATGAAATTAGATGCAAATCATTTTTCAACTTTTTTACCCTTTCGAAATTTTGTCCTTTTTACTTTACCATCTTGCTCTGCCGTTTTTAAAACTTCTAAAAAGTGTTGATGATTAATGCGATATTTTTTAAGTCTTTCAGCTTGATCAGCTACTAATACAGGGACTACTGTAATTAAAAACCAGATTCCATATATTATCTGAAAAATAGTAAGTATTTTAGTTAATATTGAGTTTGGGAGTATGTCTCCATACCCTAATGTGGCGACTGTTACAAAACTATAGTAAATCATATCAAATACCGACAAATCTGGACTAGGTCCTGTGAATTGAGTGTGATCAATCGTCCATAAATAATAAAAAGTTATACCTAAATATATGGTACTTAGAGCAAAAAACATAAGGCTATTTGTTATCAAATTTTGAGGATTTAATAAATTCCCTAATTTTCTATACAAAAAATACATTATAGCTGTATGGAAAAATACCATAATTATGGAATATACAAGAAGAATATATGTAATGAAATTGTGTTCTATAACGTCTAAAAAATAGATTAAAAAAGGTGCAACAAAGATTAGAATTGACCAGTTAAATGCTATAGCGCCGTTACCTTGTCCGTCTGGTGGTTTTATTTGGTCAATGAAAGCTTCGTGTACAGGATTTAGATTTGTTTCTTTAGCTTTATTCTTATTTAGCAGATATCTTTCGAGTCTTATATTTCTCTTTTTTTTAAATATAGCACTTCTTAATTTTCGTTTATTTTGCATAGAATTCTCCTGATTCCGTATTAAAAATACATATTCTAAATTGTAAACCCAATTCAAATTAATTACAATAATTTACTAATACAGATCGGTTAATTTATTTGTAGATTTACTCTTGATGGAATAATATTGAGACCGAGTCTTCCAGTATCGGGAGCACTTGATAATCAAGAAGTGCTTTATTTTACCGTCTCTAAAAGGATAATTATAATTAAAATATAACTTCTATTTCCATATTGCTGAATAACATAATGTATGATTTATACTTTCGCCGACTATACTAGAATCTAAAATAATTGATTCATGGTTTAGGAGAGTGAATGTATTGTTATTATCAGAAGCATGGGAGAAGTATCAGCTTGATAAGAAAATTGAAGGGTATTCGCCACTAACGATAAAAACATATGGATTTCAGCACGATATGTTAAAACGATACTTTGGGGATATCGATATGAACCTTATAACGACCGATCAGTTAAAAGGATATCTGATTCAAGCTGGTGATCAATTAAAACCTTCGAGTTTGGGTCACAGAGTTCGTTGCATTAGATCCTTATTCAAATGGACTTACGAGGAGGGGTACATCCATAAAAACCCTGCGGCTAAATTAAAAGAGCCTAAAATTGGAAAGAGGATACCAAAGTTTCTAACAGAACTTGAAATTGAACAATTAAGGGAGGCCTCTCAAGGTAGCATGGAAAATGCCTTGTTTGAGTTTTTCTATTCAACAGGATGTCGAATAGGTGAAGTTGTAAAGCTGAATAGAAACGACATTAACTTCTCGACAAATTCGGTCATTGTACATGGAAAAGGAGATAAGGAAAGGGAAGTTTATTTCAATACACGTTGCTCTCTGTGGTTAAAACGCTATTTGGATGAACGGGATGATGATCAAAAATGCTTGTTTATTACAGAGAGAAGGCCAAAGAAGCGTATGAGTATTGATTTAATACGATATATAATTAAGCGGATATCTAGTCGAGCTGGTATTAATAAAAGCATTCATCCGCATCAACTAAGACACAGTTATGCAACACACATGATAAATAACGGGGCTCCAATCGAGGTGATCCAGAGTCTCTTGGGACATGAAAAAAGTGAAACAACGAAAGTATATGCTCAGCTTAGTGGGAAACTAAGACAGGATCTATACAGTAAGTATTTTTAAAAAAACGTTCTTCGAGAACGTTTTTTTTTTTGGGAATTTTTATTGAGTAAAATTGAAAAATTTGAAATAATTGGTTTTTAGGAAGGTGAAAAGGTTGCGGAGCAGTTTTAAAAATAAGTTAGCCAATTACTTTAATGTTGGTAAGTCTATAAAATGGTAATGCGTTAAAGGCAATTATTGATAACGTCAAAATAGTTTTTTAATGTTTCTATCCTTATATATAGGTGGTGCTATTATGAGAATAAATAAAATCTTTATAAAAAATTATAAGTTATTCAAAAGTTCACTTATACGTGTAAATCCTGGCTATAATATTTTCGTAGGAAATAATGACTCTGGCAAAAGCACTTTACTAGAAATACTGCAGGTTACCATAAGTGGAAAACTTAATAATTATTCTTTTGAACGTCAACTTAAAGCATCATGTTTTAATCAGTTAATTAGAGAAGAGTTTAGAAGTAAACTTGAACGAAAAGAAGGAATAGAAGAACTTCCAAAGATTATAGTAGAAATCTACTTTGACGATGAAGGAGATGCATCAGAATTAAAAGGAACTAATAATTATTTAGGTGAGGATTGTCCTGGAATTCAAATGTCGGTTAATTTCAATCCTATTTATGCGGAGGCATACAAAGGTATGCTAGAGGCTGGAGAAGTGTACGATATTCCAGTAGAGTTTTATGAAGTGAAGTGGACAGATTTTTCAGGGAGTCCAGTGGTTTTCAGAACGTTACCTTTTAAATTATCTCTTTTAGATACCACCAAAAAAGACTATAGTAATTCTGTTAATAAATTTGTTAATTCTAGTGTTGCTGAACATTTGACTGATGAAGAAAAAGCAAGTTTAGCACGAAGCTATCGGAAAATGAAATTTGAATTTAATTCTAATGAAAGCGTTTTGGATTTAAACAAAAGGATAGAAGAAAATATACGTCTTGATGACAAGAGGATTAGACTTGGTATAAAAGAAGAAGTTTTAGATGCTTGGAAAAGTGAAGTATCTATTGATGTTGAAGAGATACCTTTCGAGGATATAGGTTTCGGTAGTCAAAATTTAATCAAGATGGAACTAGTATTAAATGAAGAATCTCAGAAGTCCAACTTTATTCTGTTTGAAGAACCCGAGAACAATTTATCTTTTAGTAATATGTCAAAGCTTATATCTAAAATTAAAAATGAGGAATCAAAACAAGTGTTTATATCTACACATAGTAGCTTTGTTGCGAATAAATTAGGGCTTAAGAATCTTATACTCTTGCACAAAGGACAAATAACTCCACTAAATGAAGTTAACCCAGATACAATGAATTTTTTTATGAAGCTACCTGGTTTTAATACATTAAGGTTTTTGCTTGCTAGTAAGGTGATTTTAGTTGAAGGACCAACGGATGAATTGATAGTCCAGCGAGCTTATCTGGATAAGTACGGGAAACTACCGATTGAGGATAATACAGATATAATAACCGTTGATTCACTTGCTTTTAAGAGGTATTGTGATTTAGCTATTCTTGTAGATAAAGATATTAATTTTGTAACCGATAATGACGGTGATATTAAAGAAAATATTTTTAAGAAGTATAGTGGTTATATCGATGAATATGACTTTATAAACGCATTTTATGAAAAAGATGAATCTTTATATAGTTTGGAACCTAGTATGTATGCAGCAAACGCGACAAATAAAGAAAGTCTTGACAGATTCCAGGAAGCTATTTCAAAAAACGGTTCTATGAGGAATAAAACTGAGGAACAAATTATTAACTTTATGGAGAACAACAAAGCAGAATGGGGGCTACGGGTATTCGACTCCTTAGAGAAAGTTGTGTATCCTGAGTATATTTATGAAGCAATCAGAAAATAAAATTATTATGGCTTGTGCTGGTTCTGGTAAAACGTGGGGACTGTGTAAGGATGCGGTAAATAACTCTAGCGGAAATAAAAAAGCTTTGATGGTATCTTTTACTAACAAAGGAGTAGACTCTTTAAAAAGCGAATACGCAAAACAAAATTCCGGAGTTATTGATCAGAATATAAGTATACTAACCTGGTATCAATTTCTCTTGAAAGATTTGATCAAGCCTTATCAAAGTTATTTTCTAGATGATATAAACAAAATAAGGTCGTTTGATTTTTCGAATATGTACGGACAAAAAGATTTTTCTAAAAAGAACACCTTTCCATATTTTCTTAATAAAAATGGTGATGTGAAAGTTAACAAAGCTTCAGAGTTTTCCATTTATTTGAATAGTATATCAGGTGGTTCAGTAATTAAAAGGTTAGAAGAGATCTATTCTTGTATTTATATTGATGAGTTACAGGACTTGACAGGAAGAGACATTGATCTCTTAGAACTTCTACTTAAGTCATCAATAAAAGTTTATTGCGTAGGGGATTACAAACAATCTACATTAAAAACTCATAATGCAAAAGCAAATAAGAAGAAGAGTGGGGAAAATGTTTTCGATTACCTAGAATCATTGAAAGGTTCCCATAATCTTCAGGTTGTTAGAAGTAACAAATCTAGAAGATTTATTAAAGATATTGCCGATTTTGCTAACCTTGTTTATCCAGGTGACCCAATTATAAGTGTTAAGCAAGCTTCACATGAGTTCATGGGTGTCTACCAAATAAAAAGAGAAGATATAGATGACTATATTAGTTACTTTAACCCAAATGTATTAAGATTTGACAAGAAAACAGACACACTTAGTTATCCAGCGTTAAATTTTGGGGTTAGTAAGGGTATGACCATGGATAGAGTAGTTATTTTTCCAAATGGTCCTTTGAAGAAATTCTTAAAAGATACTTCCACTAAATTAAGTAGTCCTCATAAATATTTTGTTGGTGTTACCCGACCTAAGTATAGCTTGGTTTTTGTAGTAGATAAGTTAATCGAAAATAAACATTTTAAAATTGAAAATATAGAGTTAGAATCTAAAAAAATAGAGGTGACTAAATTTATCAGTGAATAAAAAAATAATAAGTTTCTGTGTTAAAACTCATATTACTTATAGCCAGTTTAATAATAATTATTTTACACTTTAGAAAAAGTATCAAAGATGGTTACCTGGTAAAACATTTTGGAAAGAATCTTATAGATTCTTAATTAAGCAGAACCCCCATTTTGCGTGGCATTTTGATCGTGGATATTCAATAAAAGGGAGCTTACCTTGATAAAAAGTAAACGCTCTATGATGGTTTAAGGCAGTCAAATTAAACAGATAGATATGATTTTAGATACTAATTGACTCAACAATACATCTAATATATAATATTCTCAATATTCAATACGGAATAACAGGCTTTGAAGAGAAAAGTAATTATAATCTATTATTTCCAGAGAGCTCCGTCAGGTGAAAAGGGGCAGTAATGATTATAACGAATAAAAACTCTGAGCTTCGCACGGATCTACGATTTTTATAGTGATACTGCGACGGGATCTCCCGTTAATGAGATAGGGTATAATCAATTTATTACAAATTGCCGTACCCGAAGAGGTTGGTATGGTGACATATCAATAAACTGAGGTGGTAACACGGAGCTATAAACTCTCGTCCTCAAGATGAATAATCTTGGGGGTGGGAGTTTTTTTGTTGACCAGAAAGTTGAATCCATAAATATCTAAACTTATTAAGAAAAAAACGAATGGAGTGAAATGTATGAATAATGAAGAATCAAAGGTTAGAATTGAAAAGTTAGAGATGTTAAAGTTCCAGGAAGTTTCAGTTTACCCTGAAAGGTTTACAACAAATTATGAACTCTATGACGCGTCTCAACTTAAAGATGGAACTTCTGAAGTAAGGGTAGCAGGAAGAATAATGAGTATTAGAAATTTTAAGAAGCTAATTTTTATAACCATCTCGAATATACAAGGAAGCTTGCAGCTTCTTTTAAAAAAGGATGAGGTCGGCGATCTAGCGTTTGATCATTTTCAAGAGGTATTTGATACAGGAGATTTCATAGGTGTGGAAGGTCGAATGTACACCACTAAAACGAACGAAAAAACTTTGCGGATTGAAAGTTATGTTTTTCTTGGGAAGGCATTGCGGAGTCTTCCCGAGAAATGGCACGGTATAAGTAATGTTGAGCTCCGATACCGGCAGCGTTACTTAGATTTAATGATGACAAAAGAAACGCAAAATCGATTACTCAATAGGAGCAAAATAGTACGTTCAATCCGTAGGTTCTTTGAGGACCAAGAATTCCTAGAAGTCGAAACACCGGTGTTACAGCATACTTCATCTGGGGCACTAGCAAAACCATTTAGGACATACCATAATGCATTGGAAACTGAACTTAACTTGAGAATAGCGCCAGAAACGTACTTGAAGAGGTTAATCGTAAGTGGATTTACCAAAGTCTTCGAATTTGCGAAGTGTTTTCGGAATGAAGGTATAAGTCCCCAACATCTTCAAGAATTCACAATGGTTGAAGGGTATGCCGCCTACTGGAATTATGAAGATACGATGAAGTTGATGCGTGAAATGGTATTATTTATACTAGATCAAACATTTGGTACTACGACAATTAGTATCCAAGGTCAGTCTATTGATTTTTCACTAGATTGGGAAGTGATCTCATTTAGGGATTTAATTCTTAAAGAAACTGAAATAGATATAGATCTTTATCCTCACGTAAAAGATCTATACGAAGAAACTCAACGAAGAAAAATTGAATTAGAACATTCAGATATCGACACTTTAGGAAGAGGAAATTTCATTGATTTACTCTACAAAAAAACGTGTAGACCTAAACTTGTAAAACCAACTTTTTTAATCCAACATCCTATTGATTTATCACCACTTGCAAAAGCTAATGATGAGAATAAATCTATTACAGATCGCTTCCAATTAGTCGTAAATGGTGCAGAAATTATTAACGCCTATTCTGAGCTTGTTGATCCGATTGAACAAAGAAAAAGATTGGAAGCTCAAGCGAAGTTAAAAGGCAACGGAGACTTAGAAGCTATGGAGATGGATGAAGATTACCTAACAGCAATGGAGTATGGTATGCCTCCTATATCAGGTTGGGGATTTGGAATCGAGCGATTATTGATGGTATTAACGAATTGTGAAACGATAAAAGATTGCACGATATTCCCAATGACTAAAAAATCAACGTGAAGTTAATAAATTTTGTAATAAGTCCTAGTCCTTAATTCCATTAAATCGAAGCATTAAAGAAGCATCTAGTAACACAACAAATAGTATTGACTAAATATGGTAAGTGCCATATAGTTAATTAAAATTCAAAATATTTTGTGATGATAAGGATAATGGTTACTACTACCGGTTATCAGAGAGGGAAGAGATGGTGAGAACTTCCTATCGCTGCGTAGTGACTTACCACCTTTGAACTGTATGGATGAAATTAATAGTAGTCTATACCGTCTCGCGCGTTAAAGCAGACCGAAGCCATTAGTGTATTATGTAATGGGAATTTGGGTGGAACCACGAGATAACACACTCGTCCCTCTGTTAGAGGGGTGGTGTGTTTTTTATTTTTGTGAAGGGAGTAATAACATGGAAGAGTTGGGCAATGTCGTACGATCTTTGGACAATGAATTTGGGATCGAACAATTTGGAATAGACCCTGCTTTTAGTAGGTTTATACCTCAAGTCTACGAAAATAAGGTCGATTGGGAAAATCTATTTGAACCTAAGTTTACAACATTATTTAATGGATTAATGATCAGAGGGGAATCTACAGTTCAAAATTTATTTTTAGCTGTTTTCCCAACGAATGATGTATTAGAGAGATTTATAGAGGAAGGGAAATCTGGTGACATGTTGTTCATGCATCATCCTCTATTAATGGAATGCGGGGACCCATATGGGAAGTGGGGAAGAGGTTTCGTTCCAATCGATGAATCTCTGTTAAATATGATAGTAAGTAAGGGATTATCAATTTATACTTGTCACGCTCCTTTGGATTACCATAGAACGCTTGGAACTAGTCAAGCCATAGCGGAAGAACTAAGTGTAGATATAACTGATCGGTTTATTAACAGTAAAGCACGAGGTGATATTGGAATAATAGGAAACATAAGTACAACTGAAATAGATGAATTAATTAATGAACTAAAAACGATATTCAATATCCCTTATGTAGACTTTGAAGGAGCTAAAAATACTGTGAGTAAAGTCGCTATTGTTGCAGGCTGTGGTGATAAAACAAAGTGGATGCAGTACGCTGAAAATAAAGGGGTAGATGCTTATATTTCTGGAGAAATTCATTGTCACATTGATAATGAATACGGAAGAAGTAGATATAAAGAAATTGAAAGTTATGCAAAGGATACCAACATGTCTCTAATAGGAGTTTCACACTCTGCTTCCGAATATTTAGTAAAGAAAACATTATTGTATCGTTGGTTTGAAAAAGAATTTAAATTTGACAGTATAAATCTTATTCCTCAAGGAAAATGGTGGCTGTAAATAGAGGAATTATTATTTTTATTGTAAAAATCTTGATATCAAGTGTTCAATAATAGGGAGCTTTCACAGAACAAGGTAACAGTGCTTTACTGCTCAAAAGATTAAGTATACTAGGTGAGAAAAGCGAATATACCAATAACAACACTCTTTAAGGAGGGAATTGGTATTCGTTTAATATCATTCATCTTCGGAAATCCAAGTGAACCATCTTTCTGTGTCGGAGGGGTAGTGTGCGCATCCATAGATGATTTAATAGTTACTTTTTTAGCTATATTGGTTATTTACTTTGGCTATAAGTTCATCTATAAACAGTAATAATTCAAGGGGGATACTTATTATTTCATCTATAATCGGGAGCGAATCTCCAGTATTACTATTAGGAGGAAAGAATGACATTTGAGGAGTTATGCAAAATAGGAGATTGTTTTATATCTTTTGAATCTATTCTGGAACCTAGGATAGATGACGTGAATTTGAGGATAATCGTAAATAAAAGTAATGATCCAATAGACTTATTGATTTTCCCTCACTCTGATAGCAAAGTGGAAACTTTACAAATCGATTTTAAGAATTATGTTACTTATTCTGTCATTTATGACGATTATACTATAAGAGACAAAAATGAGACTTTTCGTGGCGACACATTTAGAATATATGACAAGTCAAACTATATTGATTTTGTACAAAGAGAGTCGTCCCTTAAAGGTAGAAATTTTACTCATTACTCATTAGCTTGTATAGAACATAAAATAGATATTATCTCTAGACATTCCCCATATGTTAAAAAAATTGATTCTGGACTTAATAAGTAATTGTTAGGTTAAAGGGAGCGTTTACTTAAAAAAGTAGGCGTTCTAAGTAGATTTAGGAAGTTTTATTGAATAATCGTTTGAGTATTATAAGAAATAAACCTTATGGGAACACTACCCTGACAGTATTGTGAAAAGAGGTAGTGTGAATGAAGAATTCTTTGCGTTTATTAATGGTATTAACTTTACTTATATTATTTCCATTAGGGTCATTAGGGATTCAGGCTAAAGACATCAATAAGAATATTAAAATTGCAGAACTCACTAATAAGGTTGATTTTGAAGTTTTCTCTCCTGACAAAATCCCCAAGGATAGTACATTGGAGATTAAAACTTACTCTAATTCAGATATTAACAATGTCACTCAAATCAGATTACATTATATAAACAAAGCTGATCAGGTTTTGTTATTTGGAATTGAACAAAGTAAGATATCAAATATGTCTTCAAATTATTCATTTTATAATGGAGAAAATGTTGATATAAATGGAAAAAAGGGTAATTTCAAGCCATTTGTTAATGCCTCAGGAGGTATACTTTCCTGGGTTCAAGATGGAACTTATATAGAGATGGATAGCAGCAGGAAATCTAAAGAAGAAATGATGATAATTGCAAGGTCAATGAAAGCTGTTAAGCAAAATTCTATTCACCCTAGCACTAAAAAGTTGGGATTGCTTGTGCTAAGTAATGATATTCAATGTTATAAGTAGCTTCTTCAGGAAATTTGAAGCGTTAGCTGAAAAAAATAAGCGATGCAGGTTTAGGTTAGTTTTGAGGGATAAAATAATATCACTCAGGAAAAATAGTCCAGAGGTGATTTATATGATACGACTTCTAATTTCAATTGGTGTAAGTTTATTACTCTGGAATACGTTATCCTCTAACCAAGTATTAGCAAAAAGTAATATTGAGAGAACGGAAATACAATCGGATTTTTATGATCCACTCTTGGTTTTATTAGACCCTTATACTAGGAAAGCGATTAACCAAAAGTACCCGACTCGCAGTTATGATTTATGGAATGCAGAAATTTTAGAAGTAATTCGCAAAACTGATGGATATTCACAATATGAGTTTAAGATAAAAATTAGATATGAGACTTATACAGGACCACACAATCCACCAGAAGGACCAGTTACTATAACTTTTGATATAAAGACAGAAGGAGTTATTGTAACTAGCGTGGATGGATGAATTTTAAAATATTCTTCTTCCACAATCGGGAGCGTTAATATAGAAGTATTACGCTCCTAAAGAATACATAAGGAGTAAAGTTGTTTGCTTTTTAGTAAATTAAAAACAGCAATAAAGACTTCGGTGCTGACTTGGTTGTTTAGTATCATTTTAATTTCTGTAGGGGGCATTATTTATAAGGTGACGGGGGGAGATGGGGAAATATCTGTTGCAATCGGAGCATCATTTTTGCTGATTATATATTTTATCCCTGCAATAATAATCGTTGGTATTCCAATCTCAGTGGCAGCTGATCAACTTACTGTAGAAAGTAATCATCGAAAATTGTATTCCCTTATGGTACATAATGGGCTAGGGATACTTATTTTCTTTGTTGTTTTTTCAAATTCAGATAAAGTAGATACTTTCAATTTTGTAGTGAGTTCTTCTCCCTGGTTGTTAATAGTTATTATTATGTCTACGTTATTGTGGAGGTTTGATGAAAAGGCAAAGATGAATGTTAATTTGTAGCAACATATCAACAATCGGGAGCGAAAACTGTACAGTGGCTATGGCTTATTGTGGTAACCGATCAAGGTTGTTCAAGTATGAAATTGTGTACACATAAGAATAATTTAATATTCTTGGACATCTTCTTTATATAGGGGGGTGTCTAAGATGAAGAGATTCTATTTTATAGGGTTGGGTTTATTATTATCCTTTGTATTTATTGGTTCATTTACATTATTAGATGACCCATCCAGTAATGAAGCAAAAGTAATTGCCAACGGTATAAAGTCGAACGAAGGTAATTTAGGAATAATAGCTGAAGAGTTAGCAGAATTTATTGCAGACAGTTTAAAGGAGAAAGGTATAAATGGAAGACTGGTCCTTATTCAAAATGATATAGAGGTTTCTCCAAAGTTCCTGATTTATATTGACACTGTGGCTAATACTCAGGAAGAGCGCGCAATTGTTGAAACAGAGGTTAATGACGTTGTTCAGATAGCAAAAGATACATTGATACTACCAGAAAATTTTGCTTTTGAAATTATTGTAAAAGGACAAGGTAAGATAAGCTAAGAAGTAGCAAACGGGTGGGTAGTTATAGATTTAATAGGAGAAACCTCGATTTCAAGTCTTCAAGAATAGGGAGCGTTGATCTAGAAAGGATTACGCTCTTTTTTGTGTAATTAAATTAAAGGAAGGTTAGGTTAAGAATGTATAGATAGATACGGGGGATGGAAAATGGGAGTTAGAAAACTTTCTAAAACAAGTCATGAGGATGTTATTAGATTATTTGATAAGGATATTGTAAATTATCAGTTTTTAATAGATGGTATGCTTAGAAATAATTATCGGGGTAATTTTAAAGTGTTCGGTGAATATCAAGAAGACCAGTTGGTTTCTATCCTAGTAAACAACTACAACAATGTCATATATTTCTCAAAGGCAGATAGAGACGTTAGTGTATATAAGGATATACTTAAGGAGTTGGAATTCAATAAATTAAGTGGACCTAGTTATCTAATGCAAAAATTCTTGCCCTATGTAAATGCAAAAGAAAATACCCTATCTTATTTGGGTATAGTAAAAAACATTTCTAGACCAAGAATGCTAAAAACCCCAATAGGAGTTATTAAGACTGATTATGAAATCAGTATGCAGTACGACTTATTGTTATCAACTAGTGAGTTTACGGAAAGTCTTCCTAAGTCGAAGGAAGACTATATCCAGACTGAACAAAAGCGTCTAAAAGAGACTAGTGATCGAACAGTATACTTATTAGAGGATGGAGAGATGGTCTCTTCTTGTGCCACCATAGCAGAAGACATCAATAGTGCAATTATTATTGGAGTTGTAACAAATCCACGATATAGAAATAAAGGATACGGGACAGAAGTGTTAATTGGGCTCTTTCAAATGTTGCTTGATGAAGGTAAATATCCATATTTATTTTATAACAATCCAGCAGCTAGAAGCGTTTATAAGAAAATCGGCATGACAGAAGTTTGCGAATGGCGAGTGATTAATCTTTAGCTCTTTATTCAACAATCGGGAGCGAGTTGATCTAAAAGGACTACGCTCTTTTTTGTTTAAGTTAATAAAGGAAGGTTTAATTGAACAAATGAGATGAAATATCCCTCAGTTTGGAGGTGTTAGAATGTATGATACTCGATGGGCTAATAATGATGAAATTACTCTTATGGCAGACTATTGGTACAGAATGGCAAGTGAAATGGGAGAGATAGATAATATCCCAAAGCCAGATATACAGAGAGTTGAAGAAGTTAAAAACATGTTTATAAAAGAATCTAACATAGGTAATTTAATGTTTAGAGTTGCCATAGATAGTAATGATAAGATTGTTGCTTGTGCAGGTGGTTTACTTAGGATGGAATATTCCTACCCGCTTGCAGAAGAACAAAGTCTTTTTGGTTGGGTGGTAGCAGTATATACGTTGGAAAAATATCGAAATAATGGTTTAGCGTATAAATTAGTAGGTGAAATTTGTTTGTGGCTCGAACAAAAAGGGGCAAAACGAGCAAGGTTGTGGTCAAGTTCGACTGGGAGAAAAGTATATGAAAATCTTGGATTTGAAAATATGTTGGATATGTCTAAGCCACTTTCTAATGGGGGATAATTCTTTTATTACAAGGAACACCGAATCTAGTTCATTGCTTTGTGAACCATTAACACTTTTCAACAAAAGGGAGCTATAACTGTACAGTGGCTATGGCTTATTGTGGTAACGGATTAAGGTTGTTCAAGTATGAAATTGTGTACACATAAGAATAATTTAATATTCTTGGACATCTTCTTTATATAGGGGGGTGTCTAAGATGAAGAGATTCTATTTTATAGGGTTGGGTTTATTATTATCCTTCGTATTTATTGGTTCATTTACATTATTAGATGACCCATCCAGTAATGAAGCAAAAGTAATTGCCAACGGTATAAAGTCGAACGAAGGTAATTTAGGAATAATAGCTGAAGAGTTAGCAGAATTTATTGCAGACAGTTTAAAGGAGAAAGGTATAAATGGAAGACTGGTCCTTATTCAAAATGATATAGAGGTTTCTCCAAAGTTCCTGATTTATATTGACACTGTGGCTAATACTCAGGAAGAGCGCGCAATTGTTGAAACAGAGGTTAATGACATTGTTCAGATAGCAAAAGATACATTGATACTACCAGAAAATTTTGCTTTTGAAATTATTGTAAAAGGACAAGGTAAGATAAGCTAAGAAGAAGCAAACGGGTGGGTAGTTATAGATTTAATAGGAGAAACCTCGATTTCAAGTCTTCAAGAATAGGGCGCGTTGATCTAGAAAGGATGACGCTCCTTTTGATTAACTTAATACGTATATACGAAGGAGGAAGGGACCTAATGAGAAAATCAGTAGGTATTTTATTGGTACTATCCCTTGCATTAATAGGTTGCAGTTATGGAAATACACCTAATGAAGCTTCCTCCAAAGTAAAAGAAAAATCTATATCTGAGCAGCAAGTTACAACACACTTAGTTTACCAGGATGTTGTTATATTAGAGGTGAAGAAAACCAGCATCGTAATTGCGTCACCTGCTTCAGATCCTGAGGCGTTTTACCCTGCTTACCTAGTATACATTGATGAAAATACTATAATAAAAGGCACCAAAGAAAAGTTTGATGAGTTAGTTGAGGGTGATGATGTTAGTGTAAGGGTTAACAATGAAGGTACAGAAAAAGAGGTTGCAGAAAGTATCGTTGTCTACTAGTGGGCGTTCGTTGTTTCATTAAGGGAGCAATACCGAGTTGGATGAAAACTAAAAAGATATATAGAAGGCGGAAATAAATTACTGAAATGAGTAATATAGAAAAATGTTATTACCTCCATATTGAAGAGAGAAGGTATACATATGGCAAATAAACTAAAAAAGAAGCATATTGACTTAACCTCACTAATTGATCTAACTTTAAAAGTGCCGACTGTAAAAGTTAACAGAAAAGAATTTTTAACGAAAAAATTTGCAAATGGAGTATCTGAGGATCAGTTGAATCAAATTTTAGCAGTAGGACCATACAAAGCTGGGATTAATAGGTCTGAGCTCGATAATGTTGCAAAAGCTGTAATTCATAAAAGGTCATTAAAAAGTGCTGGGCTTGGATTTGCTGCAGGTGTTCCAGGTGGATTAGCAATGGCGGGGACAATTCCGGCAGACTTATATCAATTTTTTGGAAATTCGGTGGTTTTAGCCCAAGAATTGGCTTATTTATATGGGCATGGTGACTTATGGCTTGATGAACATACCGATATGGAAGAAGCTCGTAATGAAATAATCATGTTTTTAGGAGTTATGTTTAGCGTTGCAGGAACAGCAAATGCCTTAAAGTTTATTTCGAATGGATTATCAAAACAATTGCTAAAAAAGTTACCGCAAAAAGCTCTTACAAAAACGCTTTACTACCCTATAATTAAGAAATCGCTTTTATACATTGGGATAAAAGTGAATAAAGATGTATTTGCTAAGGGCGTCGCAAAAGCGGTACCAGTACTAGGAGGAGCAGTTGGTGGAACCTTAACCTATATAAGTATGCGCCCAATGGGCAACAGGCTGTATAAAGCACTATCTGAAGCATTAGTGCTATCTGAAGAAGGCTTATACGATGAATATAAGGCTATGAAAGAGTACTTCCCGGATATTATTGATATAGATTTTTCGAACATAGATAATGATGAAGATCCTGAAGGGGTAGCGTCAGGAAAATAAGAATTTACAACGCTAAGTATCAACTTCCTTTACTCGTGTTTTCTCAGGTAAGTAAAAGTACAGATTTAGATACTCATTAATTTTATATATGGATTTTAGTGTTCTAACACCATCATTTATTTACTTTATCTCGAAACTGAGTCTTAATGAATAGGGCGCTTTAATGAATAACTAAGGGAACTTATTTTAATGAGCTTCCCTTTTTTAGGTCCAATAAAGGAGATAGGAACAATAGTATTGAAATGAAATATTGGATAAAAAAACCAAGAATAGGCGGAATATAAATGGATTTAATGAAACAGATAGAAGAGCTTGATTTTGCACTTTTACAGTCCTTTTCAAATAAACAAGATCAACCGTGGGGAGTTCTGTTTTGGAACCAGGACCAACCAGAATATTATGATGCAAACCATGCTCATTTGAGTGAACAACCTGATGACCCCGAAAAAGTTATCTATGAGGTTACTTCATTTTATAAAGCGATGAATATTATTCCTAGGTTTTATTTGTATGGACTGGAGTCAAAGTCAAGCTTTATTGCGCTATTAAAAGAGAAAGGTTTTCAGTATGAAGAGTTTCCGCAACCGATTCAGCTATGGAATAAAAAAGTAATACAGTTACCATTCAATAAAAATGTAACAATAGAGAAAGTAGACTTTAAGAATTATAATGATGCCTTATGGGTAGAGTGTCAGATTAATGAATTTGGAGGAAGAGTAGTTCGTGAAAAGGCGTTAGAATCTGAGTTTAACGATAATCGTTATAGTCATTACCTTTTAAAATATAAAGGGACACCTTGTTCTACAACATGCTTGTTTGTTCATGGTAATCAGGGGAGAGTAGAGAGTGTCGCGACAATCGAAGAATATAGAGGAAAAGGATTAATCGGCTATTTGTTACAACACGTGCAAAGTGAATCTCAATATTTACGGCTAGACAAACTATGGGTTCACCCGATTAGTGAAAAAGTTGAGAAAGTTTATAGTCGCTATGGTTTTACTACCATACTTACATTACAAACCGGTCATGCTTATTTAGGTGGAAAAGGGATTAGAGAGATACATGGACGATGAGATAGTCAAGGAAAGGTGAATTGAGGGAAGAGGTTAGGTAATGGAGTTGATCGCTTACTAAAAGCCTCTACTCCTTATACAATTCAAGGAGCCTTTTCATTGAGACGGTAATTTCTGCTGTTCCATAAATGGTGAGTTTATACAGGGGGAGTGCAAATGCAAAAGGTAGCAAAATACGTGAGTATCAGTTTGTTTGTAATCGCAGGTCTATTGTTCTTGGTGGGCTTATTTATTGATTATTCCTTTTCACAGTACACAATGTTGTTTTTGGCTCCATCTATCATAGTTCATGAGCTCTTACAGATGCCTGCAAAGGGAAAAAGAAGGATATATTCATTTGTTTATATTAGTGTTGCTTCTCTAATATTCGGAATCGCAGTGTTAGAATTATTCATTGGCTGAGGGGATTCAGGAATTAAGAAGGAATAAATTAAGAAATTAGCAATAGGAAAGAAATGAATTATCTCCTCTTAAGAGTAACTTTTAAAGATTCTGTTTAAAACATACCGAAACCAAGTCTTCATCAAACGGGAGCGTTGCTCCAGGAAGAATAAATTAAATTAATATAATTCCAGTGCAGTTTAAGGAATGTTCGAAACTAAAATGTTTGGAAAGTTTGAATTTGTATGAAAATAGGAGGCGCAATGAAACGGTTAGTTATTATCACAGTAGGTAAAACCCATAGTGGAAAAACTACATTTGCAACAATGTTAGAAAGTAAGTTATCCAATTCTTTTATAATGGACCAAGATAATAATGCGGAATTTTTAAATACATATTATAAGAGTTTACTACCAAAGCAAGGACCTAACACTTTGAAGCATTCTATTTCAAGAGTAATAATTAATTATGCTATAGAGTACACAGATTTTCATATTATTGCTAGTAGTGCTAATCGTACAAGAACAGGAAGAAAATATTTGCTCGAAGAAATATATGATTACAATGTATTTCTTAGTGTCATTGTTCATTTTGATATTCCTGATGAAATTCTTCATAATAGAGTAGCTAAAAGTCAACGAAGTACCAATATACTTAGAGGAGCTTATTCTAACTTTGAGGAAGTACTAATTAGTCAACAGAGTGGGTCTATGAATAAGGATGTCGTAGATCCAGAAGAAGGAGAGGCAGATTATTTATTTGTAATTAAAGATAATAAGGAAGTTGAATCTGTAATTAAAGAAATTGTTCATTTAGTCAAACAGTTATGATTGATTTTTTATTCTAATATTAAGTTAAAGGGAGCAGGAGTTGAATAAGAGTAGTTTTCTAAATTGGAGGAAGAAAAGACAGAGGAAGACTTTAAAGAATTTCAAGATCGGATTAATTTGGATGAAGAATTCAACTTCTATTATAAAAATGAAGAATATTGGATAAGTCGAAATCTTAATGAGTGTTATCTAACAAAAGTTAAAGGGTCTATAACTCAAATCTTCGAAACATCAGAAGAACTTTTTCTAAAAGGGAGAATTGACGGAAAACGCTTATCAAAAATATATGAGGAGATAGTATGGTAGCTATTATTCTTATTCACTTAACGGGAGCTATGCTTTACTACTTTTATGTGTTCAAACAAATAAAAGAATTAAGATATGGGATGGAATATAAATAAAAGGAGGAGGGTTGCAAAATGAGCAAAAGAATTAAAGATCGTATTATCTCTGCACTTGCTTATGGAGTCACTTCTATTCTTTTCATATACTTCATATACGGGGAAATAAAATGGTCTATTGTATTAGGATTAACGATAAGTGGTTTTATTCTTCCAGAAACAGGAAAGTTAGAGCATAACACAAATCGTAAAAACCTTTCGTTTTCGTTTAGTAGTATCTCGACTTTGAGTTTTAAACAAAAGGGAGCTTATCCTATGTTTGATAAGCTCCTTTTTCTATGTAATAAAGATTGAGTTTGTAATTAGAGTTTGAAATAATTTTTAAGTAAGTAGTGGAATGGAGAAGTAAGTTTAACACTAAAGCAGTTAAGGAGATTGAATTTGTATACTGTAATTGAACATACACCACTTTATGTCTTAGGAATCATATCTCTTATTACTACCATCTATTTAACATATTTATTTCGAACAAAAGTCAAAGGAATTTTAATTTTTAAAGTTATAACGATATTACTTTTCTTAAGTGTGTCATTAATGGCTATTTTAGTAGAAATATTCCCTGATGAAGTATTCTTTATGTTTAAATATATATTCCCTCTACTAGGTACAATTTTTATTCTTCTTGGGATATATAACAAAATTTTGCTTAGGAGAGACAAAGAGAATACTAAATGGTAACAAAGATGAAAGTGTTGAGTATTGTAAAAATGTTGTTCCACTAACAGGGAGCGTTAATTTAGAAAGGGTTAGGATCCTTATAATAAAGGTGCAGTTTTATCAATAGGTGATACTATCTTATTATGGATAGGAGAAAAAATAGATGAAATACTTAAGTTCTATGCTGCTTCTTTTTCTACTATTAATGTTGGGTGGATGCATCGGTTCAGAGCCTAAAGTTTCAGAGGAAAAAGCGAAATCAATTGTTATGGACCACGGCTCTGGAGACTTAGGCAGAGTCGAAATAATATCAGTAATACACCAAAAAAGTACGTATATTATAGAATACGAAAATGTGGATAATTGTGAGAGAGGTACTCTACATATAAATGATCAAAGTGGAAAAATAAAAAAAGGTGAAGTCTCAATATGTTGATGGGTTTTGTCGCTAAAAGTTTATCCATTTAAGGAATCGATTGTACAATATTAGCAATCTTCTTTACTAACGAAGGGGATACTTGAAAACTTATATTGAAACTTCACAGAGGAATGTTCGTACTACATACTAAAGGACTTTTTGGTATGCAATGATTATAAGAAGGAGGGGGTGCTAAATTGAAGAACAAAGATATTCTTCTTGGTATGAATATATTGATCCTAAGTATCGTACCCATAGCTGTTTTCTCATCAATGATGTTCCTTAATGGATCACAGTCTATCTTAGTGTTATGGGCTTTTTTAATTTTAGCAACGATATTATCCATACTATCTTTTAAGAGACAAAAGTTTCTTGCAACATTATCACTCATTATCTTATTGGGCACAGCCTCTCTTATAATCTTTGCTGCAATGATGGCTGGAATGTCTCCTAGTTCTTAATTTGGGAGTTAATAGTGAAATAAGGAGCTGTCGATGTGGCAGCTCCTATTGTGTTAAAGAAACAGCAGTCAATAATAGTTTTAGTTTTATAAGAGAGTAAAGCCACTTTCTACAAAGGAGGTCTAAATGAGAGGAAGGTTTATTTTCTTTATCAGTATTTTATTATTACTGGTGGGTTGTACTAACATCGGTTCGAATGAACCAATAAATGAGGAGAAACGAGTATATGATTTTGTTTTATCAGTCAAAACAGATAAGGGGGTCTATGAGAATAGGGATACAATTGAGGTTTCTTCATATTTTAAATTTGTTGGAGAAGAAATACAGTTCGACAAAAAGCCCCAAATATCAATTTTCATAGCCAATAAAGAAAATGGAAATGTTGTGAAACAAGTAGATTTTAATGACATTTAAAAGGTAATGAAAAAGGGAGATGAATTTTCTCAAACAATTCAAAGCTTTAAACTCCCTAGAGGGAATTATCGATTATATGTAGGAACGACTCCTTTTAGAGTGGGGCCAGCTAGCTATTTAATAAATACTAATCCAAGAGAATTTAAAGTAAGGTAGTTCAGCTAAAGGGAGCGAATCTTTAATATTTATTTTAGAAAAGAGGATATAGGATGGGTATATTTTTCAAGAAGATGTCTGAAAAGGAAACGAACCATTGGAGAAAGGGATGTATTTTAGGGTTTTATGCCTTCTTAATAACTTTGTTTATGAACCAAACATATTTCTATTTTTTCAATAGTTACTTCTTTTCAAATTTCGTTATTTTTTGGATTGGGTTGATATCAGCATTTGCATGGTCTTTAATTTTAAATATTAATTTTGATAGTGGAAGGAACACTAGAATGTGAAACATCTGTAGGTTCTAGCGATTGGTTTTAGTTACATATTCTCTTCAATATCTCGAAATCAAGTCTTACGTAATTGGGGGCGAATGTTCAATAGATCATTCGCGCTTTTTTTATATAATCACAAAAAATATCGAGGCAATTAGCTATTTAACTAGCGGAACAGGGGAGTTGAGGACTCTTTTACGAGGTTAAATGACAGGTTCGAATCCAAAATTGATTCTTTCGTATACTGTTTTTCAAACCTCAATTTATGTGTTAGTGTTCTTAAATGAAAAATATATAGAAACTAGGGGGATTGGGATTGAACAATCGTGGTGTAGGGGTTCTATTAATCGGGTTATCTCTATTGACAGGAGTCATTACATACTCAGTAGGTGAGTTGATCATAGCAATTAAGCAATCTGCTGCACACGTATCTGCATCGGTTTCTGGAGCAAACGGACCTGCCGTGGGTTGGGGCGGAAACCCATTTCTATCAGAGATGCCAGTGCTGACTATTGCAAGTAGTATCATTTTAGGGTTAGTCCTCCTAATAAAAAGAAATTAAGTGCGTTTGTATGGATGGTGTACAATTTGAAAAATGGAAATTATATAAAAGATACTCCAATGTAAATCTTTTTTGAACAACTATCCTGAGGGATTTATCAAAGCTGGAGGTACCCTAAGTTCAAGTAATCCAGGTGTCCCTCTAATGTCGATAATATTAATCTTTAAAACCGCTTTAATAGGTGTATGCATAATCAGAAAGTAATAAAATGCTTAAACAATAGAATTCAATGCGAAGGAAGCAAACTTCTAAAAGTTAGGAGGCTATAATGAATTTACGATGGCGCTATCTTGTCTATATAACTGGATTTATCGTATTATTAATCATCATAGGTGAGGTGAAGGACTATCTGGATAACATGCAGCGAGGAACATTCAATGTATTTCCATGGTCGATTTTAGCTTTATTAAGTTATTTACCTATTGGACTATATCTTGGAATCCCTATATTATTACACCAGTATAAAAAGCCTGGAAAGTGGAGGGTGAATTTGCAGAAGCTAACTATTATTTGTTTACCATCACTTTATCTTGCTTTTTCCTGGTTTATCCCGACCTCTATCCTCCCAGCTTTTCTTTATCACAGTTATGAGGAACTAAGTCTTGGTGGCATTATTGCTACAGGATACATACTCACTACGAGCTTTACCAAAGAAAGTAATTAAAATAGAAATGAAATTTCAGTTGAAAAAGTTATAGATTAATCTTCATAGCTGTTCACAAAAAAATTTCACTCAACAATAGGGAGTGTTATGTAAGCGATGAATAGCAGGGATCTTAAAAGTAACAAAGGGAACTCCTACAAAGTTGGAGTTCCCTTTTTATGTCTAGAGGTCGTTAGCTTTGACTTGATGGAAAACAAGACATCGCATATTAGAGGAATATAAGCTTAAGGACAGAAGGTTAAAGAAGCTTTATTAATTGAGAAGGGGAAGTGAGCATGATGTCTAGTATCATTTTAGAACAATTTAAGAAGGTAAGAAGCTGGAGTATTGGAGAGGCAGAGAACCTGAGTGAGGATATAGTAAATGTTCAACCAGAAGGGTTCAATAATACGATTAAATGGCACCTGGGTCATATTATTACGGAAACTGAATACTTTTTGTTTGAACTTACTAGCCTGGAAGTAAAGCTACCAAACACATACAATGATTTTTTTGCGCCGGGTACAAAACCAGCGGATTGGGAAGGAGAAGCACCTCTTTTGTCTGAACTAGTCTCATCACTTAAAAGCCAGTTAGAACGAGTTAATCAAATCTCTGAAGAAAAGCTATGTCATGTGTTAGAAAAACCTATACATGGATTTAAAACGGTTGCAGATAGTGCATCTTTTTCAGCCTTGCATGAATCTCTTCATTTGGGTCAACTATTATCAATGAAGCGTATAATTCATTATTCTTCAAAGTGATCAGGGTATTTATAGAATTAAGGATTAGTACTTTTTTTGTTCTAGAATTGGGAGTGTTGATCTAAAAGGAATATTACGAAATGGAAAATTTAAGGATTGAGATTAGGAGATTATTAATCATTAAGACTAAAGGTTTTTATTGTGATGAAGTATTAAGTAGTAAGACTCAATTGGAGAAAGTACTAGAGACAGAAAAAGGACTAGCCTATCATCACACAAAGGCGTTTTATAAAGTATATAATGTTGCTAACCCTAAGAAACTCATTTCATCTTTAATTACATTGGAGGAAAGTGATAATAGATTATTGCTTGAACTATTGAGTAATTAGAAAAGTAGCTGCTATGGTCACAGAAGAAAACGAAGCTTGTAGTGTTATTACAAATATAGGTAACTATCAATATAAAGCATCTACATTGGCATATTGTATCCGGTAACCCTTTAGGTTAGTTATAAATAAAAGCGAAACTCTCTAATTAGTTGTGTTTCTCTAATAACAGAAAAGAGGATGGTTGGATGAAAAATGATTTGAAACGGTTAGAAAAATACGCTGCTATTACGGTAGAAGTAGGGTTGAACCTTCAACAGGGTCAAACCCTCATTATTGATGCCCCCATCCATGCCTCAGAGTTTGTACAGCAGGTAGTCAAAGTGGCTTATGATAAGGGTGCAAAATACGTAATGGTCGAGTATACAGATGAACAAGTTTTGTTAACCAAATATGAAAAAGCTCCAGAAGAGGGATTAAAATACTACCCAGAATGGAAAGCAAAGGGGTACGAGGAGATGGCCAGAGAAGGTGCAGCTTTGTTAAACGTTTTTTCTCCGAACCCAAATTTGTTAAAAGACGTGGATCCTGAGCGTGTCTCTATCGCACAAAAAGCAATTGGAGAAGCACTCCGTCCGTTCACTTCTTATCAAATATCGGGGAAAATGAACTGGTGTATTGTAGCTGTCCCATCAAAAGAATGGGCTAAACAGGTGTTCCCTGATCGTTCAGATAGAGAAAGTATGCAACTGCTCTGGGATCAAATTTTTGAAGCGACACGCATCAATACAAATGATCCAGTTGAGGAATGGAAGAAACACGTTGAAATGATGAATAGCTCTGTACGCTTTCTAAATAATAACAACTTCAGAAAACTTCATTATAGAGCGAAGAATGGAACCAATTTTTCTGTTGAATTACCTGAATTACATAAGTGGATGTGTGCGAATTTCACAAGTGGAAGCGGGATCTCTTACGTTCCAAACATACCAACGGAAGAAGTGTTTACGGTTCCGAAGAGAGATGGTGTGAACGGTGTGATAAAAAGCTCTAAGACTTTAAACTACAATGGCTTTTTAATCTCTGATTTTTGTTTGACTTTTAAAGAGGGGAAAGTAGTAGATTATAGTGCTAAAAAAGGTTATGAGGTGCTTAAATCAATCTTAGAAACGGATGAGGGTGCAAGGTATTTAGGTGAAATAGCACTCGTTCCACATAACTCACCTATTTCTAATTCAGAGCTTGTCTTCTATAATACATTGTTTGACGAAAATGCCTCCTGTCATGTTGCCCTTGGCAATGGTTTGCCTATAGCGTTAGAGGGTGGCCCAGATATGAATAAAGAAGAACTAGCAAATCAGAACTTAAATGAGAGCCTAATTCACGTTGATTTTATGTTTGGTACCGCAGACCTTGAGATTGATGGCGAAACAGAATTAGGTGACATCGTTTCGATTTTCCGAAATGGAAACTGGGAATTTTAATTTGAGTCTTCTAAAGCCGGTCTATGATTTAATCTAGTCCTGCTTAGTATTCAACAGAAGGGAGCATTTCTTTAGAAAGTAGAAGAACACTTTTTTGTGAAATAAGTGTTCATAATAAAGATTACTGCTGTAAAATAAGGTATATTAATGAATAGATTCTCTTGTAATTGAAGAAAAGTGGTGAACAAAGTGGGAAGATACCAATTAGATAACAAAGGTAAGGTAGCTGTGACAAAATTTCATGAAAAGCAGACGACTACCAAATTTGATAGAAAGAATCATCTTGAAAAAATACGTGCAGAGTATTTAAAAAAGAAGCAACAACAGACAGATAAATAATATGATGGATAACATAGGAAGATTAAGTTCTTCCTATGTTTTTTTATGAAATGTTTTATATCGATATCTTTTGCAATCGGGAGCAAGTGATCAAGAACCCAATAAAATCTGCTTTGGTTAAGAGTGCCTGACCTCGCTGCTATATAACTGTGAAAGATTAGGGGTCGTGGATCGATATTGTGATTATTAAGTTAATAACCGAATTAATAGAAGAGTCCATCCTATGAAGGGTTAGGGCTCTTTTTTGGCAGGAATTAGGTGGAATGACCTTGCATTATGGTGTAAATACTTTGAAAGTGTAATTACTATTTTTGTAAGTAACGCAATGAACAGAGAGCTGACGAAAGGGAGCATTGATATCTTGTTGCTTTCAATCCCGGCGCAAGCGCATTTCGATTGTGATATACAATACACGAACTAAACGAAGAATCACTAAAATTTTCAGAAAGAAAATCGTTGAATGTGATTCATTTGAAAGACCTGTTTGAGGGGAAATTTTCTCCTATAATAGTGCCTGACATCCACGGCATAATCCCTTTAAAAGATCGTGGGTCATGCACCTTCCTCCGTTCCTCATACTTCTTTTGTGTTTTTTCGTAATAATAGGAATTTTATATATTTTTGTAAACGTCTTCATTTGTATCGAGTATGCTTTATACTAAAAACGACAGCAATAGACAAAAACGGCTGCGGTATGAATATTCATTGCTGTTTTACAACAAGAGAGGAGGAAATTGTATTGATTAAAAAACGTAAAGGAATGTTTCAAAAAGGATTGGATGCCATTGAATATGTAGGGAATAAGCTGCCCCATCCAATTACACTATTTGCTATCTTAGCACTACTGGTTGTCCTACTGTCTGCTATCGTTTCTAGTTTTGGGCTGAGTGTAGAGCACCCTGGGGAAGAAGGAAAAATTGTTGAAGTAAACAACCTCCTCAGTGCAGAAGGTATTGAGTATATTTTCTCCAGTATGACCGATAACTTTATTGGATTTGCACCTTTAGGGGTCGTTCTAGTGACAATGCTTGGGATTGGAGTAGCCGAAAGAACCGGACTGATTAGTGCATGCTTACGTGGTTTTGTGCTTTCTGTTCCAAAATCATTGATCACTTATGGACTTGTATTTGCAGGGGTCATGTCCAGTGTTGCTTCAGACGCTGGTTATGTAGTATTACCTCCACTCGGGGCTGTCATTTTTGCAGCACTTGGCCGTCACCCATTAGCGGGACTTGCTGGTGCATTTGCAGGTGTTTCTGCAGGCTTCAGCGCTAACTTGTTTTTATCAGCGACGGACCCCTTATTAGGAGAGTTAACGATTGATGCTGCTGCTATCATTGATCCTGCCTATGCGGCGAATATGAACATAGCGATGAACTATTATTTCATCGTTGTTTCTGTATTCTTGCTAACATTTGTAGGGGGATGGGTCACAGAAAAGATTGTCGAACCCCGTTTGGGACAATATAAAGGCGAATTCCGTGAAGATTTAAAGGGATTGGATGCTACAGAAAAGAAAGGTTTAAAATGGGCAGGTATTTCTGTCGCTGTAGCAACCGTGCTTGTTGCTCTTTTGATTCTGCCATCTGGTGCGCCTTTAAGAGGAGAAGATGGAGGGATCATACAATCTCCATTTATGAGTTCCCTTGTGCCAATTATCACCATTCTATTCTTTATTCCTGGGTTGTTTTATGGCATCGCCGTCAAAAGTATTAAAAATGATAAAGATGTGGCAAACCAGCTTTCTGAGACGATGGCTTCCATGGGGATGTTCATTGTACTTGCTTTTACTGCCGGACAATTTGTAGCTTACTTCTCAGAAACAAATATGGGACTGGTCATCGGTGTTTATGGCGCAGAATTATTAGAATCGGCCAACCTATCAGGGATCCCATTAATCTTAGGTTTTATATTAGTGGCCGCTACCATTAACTTGTTTATTGGCAGTGCTTCTGCAAAATGGGCAATGATGGCTCCGGTATTTGTACCGATCATGATGCAGCTAGGTTATTCACCTGAATTAACACAGATGGCCTACCGTGTGGCAGATTCTACAACAAATATCATTACGCCTCTAATGACTTACTTTGCTATCATTATTGCATTCGCTCAAAAATACGATAAAAACATGGGAATTGGGACTCTGATTTCTGTTATGTTCCCATATACGGTCTTTTTCCTTGTATCATGGACAATCATGTTAATTATCTGGATGCTGACGGGCATTAATTTGGGACCAGGCTCTCCTATCCACTATTAATTAGTCAACCGTATACTAATCGAAGATCATTCGGTGTATGCTAATTCATTTGTGAAGCCAGGCATCTTTATTAAGAGATTAGTGTCACGGTATACATTAAATAAGAGAAATTATGAAAGAGAGCTAAAATTTTTAGCTCTCTTTCTTATATGTTGAAAACAACGTGAACCTTTCCCTCGAGTAACAAATTTCCACTTCAGTTCTAGTAAAGGTTTTTAATAATGAGAAAGAAAAAGTTAATAACTAAATAACGTTTATACATTTATTGGAGGGGTAGTTACTGATTGTACTTACAGAAATTGGAGTAGGTGTTTTTTATTTAAATCAAAAAACGTATCTAAATTGGTTGTTCATGTAATGAGCTCATAGATTGGTCTTTGGAAGTGTTACTCCGATTTTAGGACACGAAACAGAAATTTGGATACTTTTCAAGATTACTGCGGCTCTGGTTCTCTCAGCGCTTAATTATTCCGCAAAAGATATTAAGATTGAGTATGTAATGGGAGCTGAGGAATCTGATTTCGAAATCATATCAAGTGAATAAGCTTTTGAGGAGGTTTAAAAATGTCTTTCGGGAAAAGATTTCTTGTTACATGTTTAATCTTAATGGTTGTAATGAGTATTGAATATATATTCTTGCCGGATAATTTAATAATTAAGGCAGTGGCATTAAGTTCGACTACTATGGTCGTTACCGCAGTAATCAATAAGAAATACCCTCTAAAAAAGAAGCAAATTCCTAAATAATGTTTGTGACGAATTATGATAATAGCATTGCTAAAATGCAGGTAAATATAAATGGGGAGACATTTGAACAAAATTTCACTCCTGGTGAAGACAAAGACAACATTAATGTTTCAGTGGATCAGCCGAAATTAAAAGAGTACATAGAAGAGGGTTACGGCACAATGCCTGATATCCAATTGAATGATGGCGATAGTCTCTCCGCAATGAAATGGACGACGAAGAGAGAAATGAAATTATAAAATACTCAAACAACATATTATCTAACTTAAAAGTAATAGAAGAAGTAAAGGAATATGAGAGACATTTAAAGGGTGAGAACATCAGTGTTAAATATAGGTCAGGGTTTGAATATTTTTTATTAACTGATGAAAAAAAGCCGCACAAAACAATTTATATTGGTACAAAGGACAATAAAGCATATAAATTAGAATCTGATGAAGCGGATGTTAATAATCTGATTAGTTGGCTGGAAAATTACTAATTACTTATTTGGTTATTTATTAAAAGGGAGCGTATCTTTAAATAGATATGTTCCTTTTTTTGTATAAGTAATGGATTTTCCAGAACTATTTTGAAATAATTGGTATTGGAAGAATAAATAAATGGAGGGATATATTTTGAAAGTTGAATTTACAGGTCATGAATTAAACCCAGGACACGATATGAAGAAATTATCGATCATGACGGCACAATGCCTAGTAGAGGAAATGCAAGATGGAGTCGAGGAGCAGAGGAAGATCCAAATCACTACATCAAATTCGTTGATCATCGCAGACAAACTCAATACTGCAGAGCCAAACGAGAGCAAGATGACGTTACTTGATAAGGCGCTATTGAAATCTGAGGATACTATGTTTCCTCTAATGAATGAAGGCAGCGTGACAAACTTTAACGGGATGCTTGTTTTGAGTAATGTAAAGATTGTCCCATTTGCTAATCCTGACAATGTCATTGAGTATGAAAGTTATGCTCTTTATACTGATCATATTATGGGGTTCGGTCTAACAGAGTAGTGGAAAAAGAAGTTTTGTTTTACTTCTTCCATAATAGGGAGCGAGTTTGTAAAAATGTACATTTGAAAATTACCTGTATATTTTCTAAGTATTTATTAAGTTTTTAGAGTTATTTTTTGGGAGATAACACTCTAACTAACCGGCCTCCTATAATAGGAGCCAGGATCATTAATATACTTACTAGATATAAGCGTATTTCAAATATAGACAAATATAAGAATGACAATATTGGGTAAGAAGTCCAAAAAAGAATATAGAATATGATAAACAAAAACTTAACTCTTTGAAGAAATTGCTGAAAACGTCTATTCTTTGCTTCAATATGGTATAAAGATTCTATTAATTCTCTAAGCGTTGATAGCTTCCTAAATTTATGTAGGAGTAAAGTTACCATTATGCTAATTGGGATAAGGGATATTATTAGTATTTTCATATTCAACTCCTAACTTTAGCAATTACATATTTACCTTATTATAACTCAATTGTTCTTGCCTGGTTAATCATGTAATGGCAGTTTGTAGGATGGATGAGTGGGTTGCTATCAAAATTAGCGAACCCGAAAGTTCGCCATATATGATGTGTGGAACATTGACTGAGCCTAGGTTTCAAAAAGTGATAGTTGGTAAGGGTGAAACTAATCTGGTTGAATTAGAAGATGGAGTTAGAAGAGTGTGGTACACCTTAAGTGATCACTTTAATGTAGAAATAAAAGTAAAGGTAACCGATGGGACAGAAGAATTGCTGAAAAAGGAAAATAAAAAAGTAGTTTTATACTAATAAAGAGAGCGCTTGCATAAAACGCTTATTCAGCAAGGAGGAGTATATTGAAAGTTTTGAAGATCATTCTTAATGTACTCATTCCCTTTATTATCATCTTTTTAGTGTTTTCAACTTTTATGGGATACATAGCTGAAAATATAAGGGATTATTACAACTTCAAGTGGTTGGCATTAACTTTTATTCTGGGAGGATATGTCCTTCAATTTTATAAGTGGATGTACGGATTGACAGTAGTGGTGTTGAGTATCTATATATGGTTTTTGTTTTGATTTATTGTAGAGATTAGAATTCAATATTAGGGAGCGAAGATCTAAGAAGTATTACCTTTCCTTTTGTTTGATTAACTTACTAGTCATTACATTTTATTAGTAAGGGTTGATTAGATGAAGAAAATCATATTAACTATATTATCTTCATTACTACTTGGGGGGTGCAATTACACACCTTCTGATAGTGATATAGTTGTTGGTTTGGGAAGTGAAATCACTAACCTCACTGCCTTTGAATTATTCCTAGACAATGTTAAAGAAGGTAAAGAAGATAATATAAGAATAGTAAGTTATACAGATGAAGGAGACCCAATAATTAAAGATGTTAATTATGACGGTAGCTCCATTTATGCTGAGACAGATACAACAAGAGATAAGTTCGGAAGAAGTAGAGTTGAGAGGATATCTTGTAACTCAATTGACTTGAAAGTAACTGTAACTCCTGAAAAGAGTGAGGAATATTTTTTAAGTGAGTGCGAACCATCTCAACCCGGTGGGAACTTATGGTCACATCTCTTAACAGTTTACGATGTATCTAATTAAGCAATAGGGAGCTTGAAATTTAGGAAGATTACGCTCCATAAGGTTTCATACGAAAGTAATCAGTAAAAATTATTAGCTAATTAAGAGCAACAGAATAATTTCGATGCAGTCTTAGTTTATTAGTATCGGTTTAAGTGAATTACATGTAGCACTTTAAAAAGGGAAGTTGATAACATCACCATATTAAATATCCCTCCTGTGACAATGACCTTATTTATTATTTACATAGTTGTTTTTCTCTCAGATAAATTATGGAGCAATAAATTATCGAAATGGGGTACAGGAAAGAGTTTAACTATATGAGTAAGGGAGAATGGTACCGTCTCATTACTGCTCCATTTTTTCATATGAATATCGTTCATCTTATGGGAAATGCTTTTGGAATTTTTTTCGTCGGATTAGTGCTTGAAAACAAAATTGGTAGCTTACTGTTTCTGCTCATTTATACATTTGGAAATGTAATTGCTTCCTTGTTATTTTCTATCTTTTCTTCATTTAATAAAGGAACAGGGGCTTCTCCCGGAATCTACGCATTGATAGGCTGTATCTTATATCTCTTTATACAAACTCCTGAACTATTCAATTTCCAATTAGGAACTTGGAGTACAAACTATATTATTTTCTATTTAATTCTTGGAAACTTTATAGGCTTAGGTGGAACTGTTTCCCATCTTGTTGGATTTTTGCTTGGAATCCTGATGAGTTTCTTTTTATTCTAGATATGTACCAACTGAGAAGGATTTCTGCTCAAATTTAGATTGAGTAGGATTGTGAGAGGTAAATATACGCGCTAACAAATATTCATATGAGGAGAAATTCTATTGAACAAAAGAAAATTAGATAACTATTCACCGCCAAAACATATAGTCTCGGCTGCAGCTATTGTCATTAATGAACAGAGACAGATTTTATTAATCAAGGGACCTAGGAGAGGTTGGGAAATGCCAGGCGGACAAGTTGAAGAGGGAGAATCTCTAATTGAGGCTGTGATAAGAGAAACGAAAGAGGAATCAGGTATCGACATTGAGGTTGATAAATTTTGTGGGGTATTTCAAAATGTCCACGAATCAATATGTAATACATTGTTCTTAGCAAAATCAATAGGAGGTAAAATAGCCACCTCACCAGAGAGTTTGGAAGTAGGTTTCTACCCTATTGAAAAAGCATTAAAAATGGTAACATATAAAAATTTCAGAGAGAGAATCGAATATTGTTTGAATGAAAGTTTACATCCATTCTATATAGATTTTTAAGGTGTGAGTAAAACATTACGTACTAACCATTATTCAATAATAAGGTTTTGAACTCTTAAATTAGAGAAGGAGGAATATTGTGACTGAAGGTCTTCTTCACCACCTCGAAATCTATGTTTCTAACTTGGAAAGATCGACTTCATTCTGGAACTGGTTTTTGAACGATTTAGGATATAGCCCTTATCAAAAATGGGTTATGGGACAAAGTTGGAAGTTGGGAGAAACTTACTTAGTATTTGTACAAACTGAGAAAAAGTTTTTAGATATTCCTTATCACAGGAGCAGGACAGGCTTGAACCATTTAGCTTTCCACGCTTCATCACGTGAAAGAGTAGACGAAATGACGGTGAAGCTCAAGGAGAGAGGTATAAACATTCTTTATGAAGATCAACACCCTTTTGCTGGCGGCAAAGATTATTATGCTGTTTTCTTTGAGGATCCAGATAGGATTAAAGTAGAGTTTGTAGCTCCATCTTCCTGACTAGACTCTAAGCAAACGGTTGTGGAATAGCTGAGGGAACCCCAATTTTGACGAGGGTTCTTTTTTTTAGCTTAACAAATTTAATTACTATTTTAAAATAAATCATTGTGATTGTTTCAAATAATTTTAAATAGTTTGATTTTTATAGATGCTCGTAGTATCCTTTCTTCATGAATCCGTTTACAAAGAAAGTGAAGGAGGTACAAAATTTGAAAGCAATGAAAAACAGATGGTTAATTGCATTATCAGCTATTTCCATCCACCTTTCCATCGGAGGTGCCTATGCATATAGCGTATATACCACCCCCGTAAGTGAACAAATGGGTTGGACTCCAACTCAAGTAACGATTGCATTTACCATTATGATGGCACTGGCTGGCTCATCCGCAGCATTGTTTGGAAAATTTGTTGAAAAAAATGGTCCAAGAAAATCAGCAGCTTTGGCTGGTGTTTTGTTTGGATTAGGACAAGCAGGTTCGGGGATTGCGATCGCGATTGAGTCACTTCCACTTTTCCTAATGGCCTATGGGGTAGCAAGTGGACTTGGACTTGGTATCGGCTATATTTCCCCCGTATCAACTCTTGTGAAATGGTTCCCTGACCGAAGAGGGTTAGCAACCGGATTAGCCGTACTTGGTTTCGGAACAGGAGCACTTATTACAGCACCGGTTGCAGCTAACTTAATAACTTCAATTGGAATATCAAATACTTTTTACATATTAGGGGCAGCTTACTTTGTTTTTATTCTATTAGGTGCTTCTTACATAGCCCCACCTCCTGAGGGCTGGATGCCAGCTTCTATGAAACAAAATATGGCCTCTGGGAAAAAAGTTTATAAAAAGGATTTACAACAATTGACTTCAAAAGAAGCGGTTAAAACAAAGCGTTTTTGGCTGCTTTGGACGATGATGCTTATTAATACTACCGCAGGAATTATGATGATTTCAGTTGCTTCACCAATGGCCCAAGAAGTTGTAGGGTTATCAGCCGCTGCAGCTGCCACAATGGTCGGAATTATGGGTGTATTTAATGGCGGAGGTCGTCTTGGCTGGGCAACGGCTTCAGACTATATTGGCCGCCCCAATGTTTTTCTGATCTTTTTCATAATACAGTCTGTTGCTTTCTTTATGCTTCCGATTACATCAAACATCATCATATTCCAACTGCTAATATTCCTCGTTGTTACTTGTTACGGCGGAGGATTTTCTAATCTCCCTGCGTTTATTGGTAATTTGTTTGGAACGAAACAACTCGGTGCCATTCATGGGTATTTGTTAACAACATGGTCCCTAGGTGGCGTATTTGGACCTATGATTGTCTCTCAAATTCGGGCTAGAACCGATAGTTACACTCCTGTATTTTACGTTTTTCTTGCCTTAATATTATTAGCGCTTGTCGTCTCCATTCTTATGAAATTAGACATTAAAAAGACTGAGAAGGATTTAAAACACCAACAAGAAGAAGCTGTTAATTATTAATTAGCAAACCAAAGCATATGCATTTTTTAAGTTGGATCGCGTCTTACCGACGAGGTTCAACTTTTTTCTTAGGAATGAGATTCTCGATTGAAGCGGAATCTAGTCACTTTCCTTAGGAGTCTTCCAGATTGCCATCCGATCAATGTAATAAGAGAAAGGTGAACATGGTGGAATGTAGAATTACTGCTGCTCAATCAGGAGTTTGATGTTAGGCAATAGGGAGTTTACCCACAATTTAGGTGAACTCCTTTAAAAAGTTGAGTTTGCTAATGGGATTGAACTTGTTTTGAAATTAGTATCTTTCTCAAATTAATAATTGATGAATTCTCTATTGGGTATGGTTAGCTTTATCGAGGAACATTGATCAATAATAGACTTTCTACTAAAAACAAGTCATATGGCGAACGATATGACTTGTTTATCGTCTAGTAATCATCAATTCTACTTTTACTTAAGGGCGTCATAATAGGGAAGTCTGTGTCTATTTGATCAAGGGACCATAAAAATTGATGCCATTTGTGGAGTTCTCCTATGACTTTGATCGAAGAAGGTGAAGGACGGTTGTTGGTAGTGGCTAACTCATATAAGGTTTCTTTCTTCATGATAACAGTAACGTAATCCTCTATTACTTCACCAGACAAGTAACGAAAGATGCCGCGTTTGATTTCCGTTAAGGCTTTTTCGTCCCGATCTGGAATAATAAAGTTCAATTTGAAGTCATAATCCCCAGCGATCAATCCGTTTATTCTGATACTCAGCATGTTCAATACTTGTTCGAGTGTCATAATATCCAGAACCTCTGTTGTAATGGTAGACCTCTGGATTGGAATTATTCCATAACGAAGCTCTTGAGCCCCCATCAAATATTCATTACGCCATGGTCCGGATTCTGCGATGTATCCGAGTTGCTCAAGAGCATCTGCACAAAGGTATTTCGCTTTCTTATTCGTAGGATTAGCGAAGATAACGTGTTTGGTGACTTCTGCTACCCATTGGTAATCACCTTCTCTAAAGCATTCCTTCGCTTTTTTGATGACTTCATCCTCTCCGCCCATATAATCCACATATTTTTTTGAGGACTCTTCAGGGAGGAGCTTGTTTAAATCGACAGGGTTTCCGTTATACCACCCCATATATTTTTGATACACCGCTTTAGAGTTATGGTTGACCGTTCCGTAAAACGAACTGTTGAACCACTCGCCTTTTAAACTTTCAGGAAAGGTTACCATTCTTCCTACTTGATCGATCGTGTAGCCTTGGTTGATCAATCTTAGTGTCTGATCATTAATATATTGGTACATGTCTCGCTGTTTTTCCATATAGTCGATGCAGTATTCTCTTCCGTGCCTTGGCCAATTATGCACTTCAAATACAGATGTCAATTGTTTCCCAAAAAGCTCAATGGCCTGTTGGATGTATTTTGCCCAGGCGACTGGGTCTCTCACTTCAGCTCCGCGTAATGTATAAACGTTATGAAGCGTAGCTGTACAGTTTTCTGCAATACAAAGACTTTTTTCCTCAGGGATAAACATATTCATCTCAGCCGGTGCTTCTGTATCCGGTGTAATTTGGAATTGCATTCTTACACCATCGATGATTTTCTCGACATAGGATTTACCCGTGCAAGGTGAAATTTCTTCAGCAGAATCGACTAACGTCACAACACCAGTGGATACATACTTTCCAATGCCGCTATCCACTTGACCTTTTTTTTCGCGAGGCAGAACCTCACCATACATGTAAAATCCTCGCCTCGACATGGCAATACCTGCGGTCACATTCTCTTCTAGGGCTGCACTTAAAAACCCGCTTGGTGCATAAATTTTTACATCATCCGTCGTTCTACTATTAATTACGCCTTCAACACCGCCATAATGATCGACGTGTGAATGAGAAAAGATGATGGCACTGATCGGGTACTTTCCAAAATAGCTGTCGATTAATTCAATAGCTGCTTCTGCTGTTTCTTTGCTTGTAAGACAGTCTATCACGATCCAGCCTGTCTTTCCGCGAATAATACTCATGTTTGCAAGATCAAACCCTCTGATCTGATAAATGTTTTCTGTCACTTGAAAAAGACCGGCATTTAAATTCAGTTTTCCCTGATACCATAGTCTCGGGTTAACGGATGACGGAAGTTTGTCTTCCAGAAGGAATTCATACCGTTTTAAATCCCAAACAGGAAGAAGCGAATCATCTGGTTTAATAACAGGGAGAGAGACGTTTTTTAGCACATTTCTCGTAGCCCACTCCTGTTCAATCTTCAGCTTTGCCCAGGGTAGGCTTTCTTTTATTAATTCATTACTTTTTTGCGTTTTCTTTGTGGCATCCTTAGGGAAAGGAGTCAATTCTGCTATTTTCTTATCATCGTTTTGTTCCATGAGATGTCACCTCCAAGAAACATAGTATTCAGGTGAAATTCCTTTCATACATAAGAGAACGTACAAAAACATGAGCTCAATGTAACATGTAAGATGAAATATGTATTATAGAATCATTACTAGATAAAAGGGAGCGTAGATCTAAAAAGGATTATGCTCCTTTTTGTTTAAATTAAGTAAGAGGGAAGTTATATTATAAAAATTTTTTTATTTTGAAAAAGTAAAGGGGAAAAGTATGATTAGATTAGAAAAAATGAAAGCTAGTGAGTTTCAAAGTTATCTTAAAAAAGCTATTAAAAACTATGCAGGTGAACACGTAAAGGCTGGAAATTGGAGTGAAGAAGAAGCAATAGGTAAGGCAACCAAGGAATATGAAAGGCTCTTACCAGAAGGTGAAGATACGGTAAATAATCACCTATTTACAATACGTGATGAAGAGAAAGAAGTAGGTATGATCTGGCTTGCTCAGCGCACATCAGAAAAAGGATTTATTTACGACATAAACATTTGGGAAGGGTATCAAGGACGTGGTTATGGGAAGAAAGCAATGAAAGAAATAGAAATTGAAGCAAAAAAGTTAGGATTGAAAATTGTAAAACTTCATGTTTTTGGTCACAACCAAGTAGCTCGAGGTTTGTACGAAAAATTAGGCTATGTAGAAACAGATATTGTTATGGAGAAAAAGATATAAAACTTATATTCTATTTTATTATCAGGAGCTTATCCATAAAACGAAAGGCTCCTGTTTTATGAAATATATAATGAGTTAAGATTGTATTTTGAAAAATTTGGTACATGCTGTTTCAGAAAATGTAATAACGATTCATAGGGGGATATGATGTCATTTGAGAAAGAAATTATTCTTGTTGGAACGTTTCACTTTGAACAACATGCAGAACAACTAAAGCATAAAGAAAGTGAAATTGAAGAATTGGTTAGTTATTTATCTGACTTTTCGCCAACGAAAATAGTATTAGAGTGGGACGGGTCACATGATGAAACTCTAAACGAAGCATACTATAACTCAGAAAGTAGTTACCAAATAGATGAAGTACAACAACTAGGATTTAGGTTAGCTAAAAAGATGCAACACAATAGAGTTTATGGAGTTAATTGGGATGGTCATCTTACAAAAGAGGATACGACGAACTTTAACCATGTAGTTCAGAGCTCTTATCCTGAAATTTTTAAAAATATAGCTTCACTAACTGAAAATACTCCAGTAATTACGTCTGAACTTAGTTTAATTAGCTCTTATGAAAAATTAAATGAAAGTGGATTTATTAGAATTCTAGAAAAAATGTATTTGTCATTTGTAGAAGTCGAAAGTGATGAAGGTGAAATGGTTGGCTTTAACTTCTTAAACAAATGGTTAGAACGAGAATTGATGATCTTTAAAAATATAATGAACATTACCTCAGAAGACACGCATGAACGGATTCTGCTAGTAATTGGGAATGATCATCTTTGGATGCTAAGGAAATTGTTCGAAGGGAAAGGATGGGAAGTAATAAATCCTTTTCATCAAGAATTTAAGCAATAGTTTCTGCTAATCAACAATAGTGATCATTCTTCTAAGAGAATATATTCATCGGCAAAACTAGAGTTTATGAAAGGGGACTTTTCATGAAAACAACAAACTACTCTACTATTGCTGCTAACTATGATAATAATCAATTTAGAATCGACGAATTAAAACTAGATTACGACTTAATGGACTATGTTGAACAGCATACTCAAAACAACATTGAAATGCTCGATCTTTCTTGTGGAACAGGCCTATATCTTGAGAAGCAAATTCAACTTTTCAAAGGGAAGAATATTAATTGGTATGGCCTTGATGCATCAAAAGAGATGTTAAATAAAGCCAAGGAAAAGGTTGAAGATGTTAATCTCGTACACGGTTATGTTGAATAGCTGCCTTATAATTCTGGTGTCTTTGATTTTATTTCTAATAACTATGCTTTTCATCATTATGAAGATAAGGAAAAGGCATTAGATGAAATAACTAGGGTACTTAAGGTAAACGGTATATATAAATTACATAATATTGCTATTCATGACATGCCGAAATGGTGGGTTTATTATTACTTCCCTTCTGCTTATGAAGAAGATATAAAGCGGTTTTGGAAAAAGGAATTGGTCTACCAAAAACTCATTGAAAGAGGGTTTAAAGTTAATCTAAAAATGGAGTATAGAATAGAAGAGATAGCAGTAAAGGATTATTTTCATCACGCTGAAAATAGAGATATTTCTGTTCTTACTTTAATTAGCGATAAAGATTATGAAGATGGATTTATGAGAATGAAACGTGACTTGCAATTAGACCCTTCAAAGAAAATTATAAATGATTTTGCCGAGGTATTTTTGGTTTCAAAGAAAGTATAGTGCTTAAGAGTCTTAAAATGCTCATTCAAGAAAAGGGAGTAAAAAAGATCTGGTTCCTAGAGTTAGTATTGCGTGTTAACACTAGCCGGTCTATTAGGGGGAAGTATGGCATCAAAATTAATTATCATTCGAGGAAACTCTGGAAGTGGAAAAACAACTCTTGCCAAAAACCTTCAAAATTATTTGGGAGACGGTACACTCTTAGTTTCTCAAGATAACGTTCGTCGTGATATGTTGAAGGTCCACGATAGAGAAGGGAATCTATCGATAGATTTGATTAGTCAAATTGCACAATATGGTAAAGGCAAATGTGAATTCGTAATTGTGGAAGGAATCTTGCAAAAACATTGTTATGGTGAGATGTTGAATAATTTAATAAACTTTTTTAATCACAGAACATATACTTATTATTTCGATTTACCCTTTCAAGAAACGATGAACCGTCATTACGCTAGTTCAAAACAAAATGACTTTGGTGAAGAATCCTTAAGGGCTTGGTGGAATCCAAAGGATTATCTTGGTGTAGATGGAGAAGAAATATTAACTAAAAATATGTCACAAACAGATCTTTTAAACAAAATTATAGATAACCTCCAACAATAAAAACCAAGATGGGGTTCCAAGGGTGTTTTCCACGAATTTCGCATTTAAACATAAGTGTTAGTTATAGTATTCACTAAGGTAGCATAAGGAGGATTATTACTTGAAGAGTATTTCAAAGAAATCATTCAACATTATTAATGTCTTATCAGATGTAATTTTCTTTTCGAGTGTATTAAGTCTAGTCTTTTACGCTATGATTATGGAAAATTCGATTAAATGGGAAATGACTTTACCAATAGGACTATTTATTTTTTGTTATTTGCTTGTACTAAAAGTGCCCAAAATAAATAACTCAAATTAGCTTGAAATCTCTAAAAGAATTTTAAATTTTTCTATTCTGTTAGTTATGAGGAGAATTATTTATCAGTCGAAGATCGCTCTCTTCTTCTATTAAAACTCTTCTCGTTTATATCCATGGGTCCATTCACCATTATTAAGTAAAGGCTTTGAAAGTGGATGAAACCAGATTCAAAAGCTCAACTGCAGGGAGTTAGCCAATTTCCACAATCATTCTTATAAAGGATTATTATCAAGGATATCGAAACTTTTAAATAAAGGAGGAGAGGAAATGCAGGTAGGATTAAATCAAGAGGAATGCCATAAACATATGGCCATCTCACTATTTAACTCAACATGGGATTTTTTAGATAAACAAGAAAGAACGGATCGTGAAAGCGAGACGATGATACATATGGCACATGCTTCTCGTTATCACTGGGAAATGATCGGTGAGCCAATTAATTTGGCTAGAGGAGATTGGCAAATATCTCGAGTTTATGCTGTATTAGGTCGGTTCGAACCAGCTCTTCATCATGCTCAACAAAGTTTGGATGTTTGCTTACAACAAGAAATAAAAGATTTTGATCTTGCATTCGCTTATGAAGCATTAGCACGGACATACAAGGTTGGGGACAAAGAGGAAGAGAGTAATAAATATAAAGAACTCGCTTATAAAGCTTGTGATGGAATAGCTAAAGAAGACGATCGAAGAGTTGTAATAAAGGATCTAGCATCTATTAAATGAAAGAAGACTTGGCTCAAAGTGCAAGTCTTCTTACGTTATACTGTTTTAGCTTTAAAAAAAGTGCTTACTGAACCAACAGTAAGCACTCTAGAACGAAGTATTAAGCCTTAACAATTTTCTTCACGTTTGCTACAACCGTACCAATATCTTCTTCACGGATCCCATTGTTCGTGACGAAACGTATCGTGTTAGGACCAAATGCACCTGTTAAAATATCGTGACTCTTTAATTGATGAACGAACGCATCTGTGCTTAATCCACAATCAGAGATGTCTACTAAAATAATGTTTGTATCCACACTATTTTTAATAGTTAAACCTTCAATAGCTTGAAGTCCTTCGGCAAGATGTTTTGCGTTCGCGTGATCATTCTGAAGACGTACTATATTTTCTTCGAGTGCGATGATACCGGGTGCTGCGAGTACGCCAACTTGCCTTAGTCCGCCGCCTAAGCGTTTACGCCATTTACGAGCTTGAGAAATGAATTTAGAGGAGCCTGCAATAATAGAGCCAACAGGTGCACCTAACCCTTTCGACAAGCAAAACTGCACAGAATCAGTATACTTTGCGAACTCTTTTATCGGCGTCTTAGTAGCTACTGAAGCGTTGAATAACCGTGCACCGTCTAAGTGAACAGGAATATCATTTTGTTTCGCTACTTGATAAATTGCCTTCATGTTCTCTACAGGCACAACAGCACCACCTGCTTTATTGTGCGTATTTTCAATGCAGATCAGCCCCGTTTCAGGCTGGTGGATATCTTCTCCACGAACAGCAGCTTCGACCTGTGCTGGATACATTGCCCCATTTTCACCATCGATCGTCTTAATTTGAACTCCCGAAAACGCTGATAGAGCAGCAGCTTCATAAAGAAAGATGTGCGCCTGAGATTCCATGATAACTTCCTGTCCAGGAAGGCAGTGCACCAATCCGGCAATCTGATTTCCTTGCGTTCCACTCGTTACGAATAGGGCATCTTCTTTTCCAAGTATAGCCGCTGCCATTTCTTCAAGTTTATTTACTGTTGGATCTTCTCCGTACACATCATCGCCAACTTCAGCTTCGTACATTGCTTTTCGCATTCTCTCATCTGGTTTCGTGACCGTGTCACTGCGCAAATCTATCACAATTCGTCCTCCTAAGCTACAATTAGTATAAGTGTATAATGGATTGCACGAAAAGTATAAGGATAATTTTCAAGGTGATCAAGTTGAAAAAGGGGGAGTGAGATCGTGACCTATTAGTACGATGTTCATTTCCTATTTACATAATGCTTGCTTAAACGAGTTAATCTACCATGCCTGTTTACCTAATTAAGTAAACTACACGAGCATGGTAGAATTAGAAAAAGAAACAAGTGAAATTTTAATGAAGTAAGGATGTTTGAGATGGAGAACGGAAAACAAGGATATTCAAAGAATAAGAAGGGGCTACTAATTACGCTCTATATTATTGTTAGTATCTTCGCAATAGGCGCAATCCAATTTACTTTTGATGCCGACCACACAAATGACATGATCGGAAGTTATTTTACGTTAGGAATTGTGGCCGTTGGAATAGTTATTCAAATGCTTAAAGAACTTTGGGCTGGTAGGAAGAAAAGTGCAATGATGGAATTGCTGTTCGCGTTTGTTGTTGGAGCGGTTGTAGTATGGACACTCTTTGAAAGATAAGGAAATAATAGATGTGTTTGAGAAGATGATTTTGAATTATAAAATACCTTACCTATTGGAGGCGAAACCACTATGAGAATTGTTGTTACCAGTATATTTGTGGAGGATCAAAAAAAAGCATTACAGTTTTATACTGATACACTCGGATTTGTGAAAAAGGAAGATAAGCCGGTTGGTGAATACAGATGGATTACTCTTGTTTCTGACGAAGATCAAGTAGGTACTGAACTAGTACTGGAACCTAATATTCACTCCGCTGCCAAAGAGTATCAAGAGAAGATATACGCTGATGGTATTCCGGCAACAATGTTTGGTGTGGAAGATATTCAAAAAGAGTATGAGGAATTAAAGAAACGCGGTGTTCAATTTACAATGGAACCAACAAATATAGGAGAAGTTACAATTGCTGTTTTCGACGATACGTGTGGAAACCTTATTCAGATTGCTCAAATGCATTAAATCCTAATATGAAAGGTTCATTAACTTTAGGGAGCACATGCTCATACTAATAAGCCATTAGAGTTCCTGTAGCTCAGTTCAATATAAGAAGATCTGATTATGGATAAAGAGGTCATGATATGAAAAAGAGAGATCGAAATGAAAGGAGAATGTATTTGAGTAATGATAAGAGTGATATTGGACAAATTCTTTGGCGAGACTTAACGGTCGGGAATGCTGAGGAAATTAAAGATTTTTATACTAAAGTTGTTGGGTGGAAAGCTAGTGAACATGATATGGGAACGTATCATGATTTCGATATTAAAACGCCAGCGGGTGAGACAGTTACAGGAATTTGCCATGCGAAAGGAACCAATGCCTCGCTCCCTCCTCAATGGCTTATGTATGTAAAGGTTGAAAGTGTCAAAGAAAGTGCCGATAATTGTATCGAACATGGTGGGCAGATACTTGATGGTCCTAGGTACATGGGTGAGATGTTCTTCTGTGTTATGAAAGATCCCGCTGGTGCAGTGCTGGCAATTTTTGAGTAATACGACTTTTTAGGGGGCGTTACATAAGATGTCAATCGTAAATAAACTAAAGTTAACAAAATACAAAAATATGGCTGTACTTCATAACCCAGGAGGATATGAGTTCTTTGAGGAATACGCGAAGTCTTTGTCTGGGAAGCACGACGCTATATTTATATTTGTCAAAACAATAGAAGAGATGTCTCAGAACCTCAAGGATATTATCGCTAATGACGAAGTGCTTTTGCCAAAGGGATATGTGTTTTTTGCATATCCGAAGAAAGGTAACAAAATGTACGATTCATACATTCATAGGGATGACATGTTTCCAGCGTTGACCGTAGGAGAAGATGGCTATGTCGATAATAGAGACATAAAGTTCTCACGTATGGTCAGCATGGATGATGTATTTACTGTGGTAGGAATGAAGAAAGAAAAGAGAAAAGTTCAGAAAACCGCTCCCGCGAGTCAATGTGTTGCGGATTATGAAGATAAAATCAGTGATGTAGAAACCCTTTTGGCAGAACATCCTTCAGAGCTAGCATTCTTCCGTGATCTAACTCCCGGGTACCAAAGGGACTGGGCGAGGCAAATTTTCTCGGCCAAGCAGCAAGCCACACGAGATAAGCGAACAAAGCAAATGGTTGAGGTTTTATCAGAGGGCTATAAAACGCTTGATTTGTATAGGAGAAAGAAGAAGTAAGGAAGTCAAATCTTTATAGAGAATTTTGATTAGGTGAAGGCCCCGTTATTGGCGTGAAGTACAAATTACAACTATCAGGTTAACACGCATTATATTGAGTCAACTAACTTACAACTAACAAACTGGTACTAAAAACGCTCAGAATTATTGAACTCTGAGCGTTTCTTTTTATTGTCAAATGAAGCGAAAGCACCTTTTATTACAATTACCTGAAGTACCATTTGAATGTTTACAAATACGCTTCTTGAGGGTCACTAGAAAGTTCTTCAACTCTTATATAATCAAATTTTACTTCTTGAAGCTTTCCTTGTGGGCTACATGCATAGACTCCCATTTTAACTAAAGAATGTTCTGGGATATCTAAATGAGTAATACGAATTTGGTTCCAATTTATTCCGTCGAATGAGAAATCCACATAACCGTTTTGGCCGATTCTAGATATTCTAAAATACAAATATTCTTGGTTATAGTTAACACCTTGTGTTGACCAATCAGAATAGCCATATTTTGTGACAACTGCTCCCAATTTACTTAGTCCGTCGGGCATATATTCCAAGGATGTCTTTATCCATGTATCTTCAGAAAACCTCAACATCAATCCTGCTTGGTCATACTTCGATTTAGGCAGCATCTTAACTTTTGTAGTTACCCTAAAGTTTTCACTCGTTTCTGTATAAAGAAAATGTCCATTATCATTTTCAAACCCATAATGTGTTTTCTTCCAAAAATCTGTATTTTCATCTGTTTTTATCACAAGTTGAGATGAATTTTTGTCTACATACCATTCTTTAGGTTCGCAAAACCATACTAAATCGTCACTTAGTCTGTCATTTTCAAAATGCTCACTAAACAGTTCCTTATTAACCAAGAAAATCACCCCTATCAAAAATCTAACAAAACAACTCCCTTGAGAGTAACATAAAGAACTATGAATATATTTGTATTATGGAACGTTAGCCATGTTTTTAACACGTACATCAATAAATGGAAAGTACCCTTTTATACGAAATAGAGATTGAGTTAGGTGCTAAGTTTTGAAATAATTGGTAAGGTGATGTGGAATTAATTTGGGTGATTTTTATTAATTTTGAACTTGAATGCAATCAAGAAGAGGTGTCATTATTATTTTTAGAGAAGATAAGCTTATGAATAAATGAATCAAGTCCAGAATCGGGGGTATTTATGAGAACTCACTATTATTTAGGGTGGTTTAACAATTCCTTTCCAGAGACTCTTGGTAGGGTGTTACAAAAAGATATAACGGATAGAAAATCGATTGCCATGATTAGCGCGAATCCATCTAAATCTGAAGATGATGGTGCTACTGAACGCTCTTGGCTTGATCAAGCTGGTATTATGTTTGATGACTATCATTTGATTAACTTTCGAGTACATAAGGAAGACGCACAAACGATAATTAAGAATGCTTCAGTTATATTCTTGTTGGGTGGAGATCCTCTAAAACAAAATAATTTTTTAAGAGAATATGAGTTAATGGATACCATTCAAAAAAGCAGCGCCGTTGTGTTGGGAGCAAGTGCTGGTGCATTCAACATGTCCGCTAAATGGTTATGCTCGAAGAACCTTGGATTTGACGTTGAAAAGAACTCTGTTTACGAAGGAATCGGTCTTGATAATTTCTCCGTTTTGTCTCATTTTGATCTTGAAAATAATATTGAAATCGTTAAGAGCGAACTCTCTCCCTTATCGGAAGAAATAACTATTTACGCATCGAACAAAGATTGCGCTGTACGCGTTAAGGGAGACAGGATCGACGTATTTGGAACTGTTTTCTCAATTTCCAATTCGAAGATTCGGAAATTGATTGAGACGTTCTAATTGGAGTGACTTACGATTGCTCAATGTGTAAAAGAGCAGGTACTATCAAAATGTTTATAAATCATTAGAAATGGTTGGTAAGGTGATACGTGATGATTGGAATAAGTATAGCAACTAAATGGGAATATGAGGCGACATTAGAATACTTTGGTGTAAGTGATAACGAACGTTTTGGGTATCCTTATGGGGAATATTTTATAAGAACGATTAATGATGTTGAACTTGTTTTTTATAGCACTGGTGTAAGAAAAGTGAATGGTGTTGGTGGTAATCAGTATATGATATCTCGTTTTAATTTAACTAAAGTAATCGTTGCCGGTACATGTGCAGGGATAGATGATACGTTCAATAATTTAGATGTTTTTGTACCTAATAAAGCAGTTCAATATGATTGTACAGTAAAAGAAATTGAGCCGCTTATTAAGCAATCTTTCGTAGTTGAACTAGATCTAGCGAAGTATGGTAGCGATTTTCATACTGGAACAATCGGCACTGCCGATAAAGCTGTAGTGATGTGGAAGGACTATTTAGCTTTGAAAGAAAACGAAATAACAATAGCCGATACAGAAGCGGGGGCAATTGCTTATATCTGTAAGAAGAATAATGTTGAGTGCATTATAATAAAAGGAATTTCTGATTTTCCAACAGATGAAAGAAACTCAGATAAATACAAATCAAACGATGATCAAATCTCTGTTTATTTGGAGAACACACCCAAAGTGATGAATAAAATATTTGGTGAGTATTTAGGAAGGTTTATTTAAAATAAACGCGTTGATTTATTGCACATTGTTTAATAGTTATTATAGAAGATTGTTCATATAAACTTGCTCAAAAATAAAATAAAAAGGGTAGATTCGTAATATTTATGAACCTATCCTAAAAAGATTAAGCGCAAAGGCTTTCGAGATTCCTATTTATTTAGGTGTTTTTTTATTATCTAGATGATAAGGAGAAGTACGAATTTCCATCACAACACTTAATGTAAGTATAGGAGATAGTAGAATGAATAAAAAAACTTTGAAACAAAAGCAGAAATATGATTATACAATGCTCGTTCTCTGTCTTTTCATTCCATTCTTCTTTCAGTCATTCTTCCATATTGCATGGGGATTTTTCGCTTATTCGGTTTATCTTACTGCAAGTTATTTGTACTTTTTTAGAAAAACTGAACGGCAGTGGTACTATATTCTTTTATACTTTGCGACTAATATAGTTTTTTTCTTTGTCATACTTATAAAGACATAAAGAAGTGAGTCTCTGCCTATTATGGATATAAATAACCAACCATCTTGAAAGGTGACGGAAAAGGGAAACATGCGTGAACTGGAAGGGGGAACTTATTGTTGATTCAAACAAATGAGTTATCATTTGTTTCTGAATTAGTGTCATCTGCGGTCTCAAAAAAGCACATATATGGAGCTTTATTGTGTGTCGAAAACGGGGATAATTCTTTGTCGCTCTTAAACGGTGCTGGAAATTTAACGATCGATAGGCCATATTTTATTGCAAGCGTAACGAAATTATATGTCACTGCGGTTTTATTAAACTTAAGATCAAAAAATAGTCTAAAACTCCATGATAAAATCTCATACTACTTGAAAGATGAAACGCTACATAAACTCCACTTTTTTCAAGGGAAAGACTACTCTAGAGAAATAACGATCAAACAGTTAATGTCAAACACCTCAGGAATTCCTGATTATTTCTCAACAGGTGCGGTTAGGGAATTAACAGCGGGAAAAGACCAGAAATGGGGCTTTGAGAGAACAATAGCGAGTGCAAAACAAAAGGAGCCGAAATTCACTCCCGGTAAAAAGGCTCAATACTCGGATACAAATTATCAGCTTTTAGGAAAGATTATTGAAACGATCACCAAGAAAGATATCAATACGGTCTTTAAGGAAGTTATTTTTGATGAACTGAAGTTAAAAGAAACGTATTTATTTGAAGATGTGAACGATCATCGGCCTGCACCTTTTTATTTTAAAGATAAGGAACTTCATCTACCCAATTATATGTCATCGATAGGACCAGAAGGAGGTATTGTTTCAACCGCTAAGGAATCTATGATCTTCTTAAAGGCCTTTTTCAATGGGCAGTTCTTTCCAAAAGAAGATTTGAACGAGCTTAAATACTGGAAACTCCTTTTCAGTCCAGGCGTGTTTTTTTATGGAGTTGGAATTGCAAGTCAGCCACTATTCCTAAAAGAGATTAAAGATGGAATGCTCGGACACTGGGGACAGACAGGAGCTTTTTCGTTTTACCATCCAAGAAGTGACCTGTACTTTACAGGAACAACCAATCAGTTTTACGGCCAAAGTGTCGCCGCAAGGATGATGATGAAAATAATTAAACATTTAAAATAGCGCTGTACTGTTAAATTGGTTAATCAGAGATTTTAGGATAAGTAGTGAAAGATTTCATTTTAAGAAAAGGAGCGATCATCCATAGAGGATAACGCTCCTTTTTGTGTAAATTAATTACAGGAGGCGTTTTATTTAAAGCTAAATAAAAAAACTTAAATAACAAGTCTAAGTATTGCACCCGGTAAGAGCACTTAAACGGAATTTAGTTTTTTGAAGATAAATAAGAAGGCTTCGTTAGGGAACATGAAGGCGATGGAATGGATGGAGCATATTGGCTAAGGTGGACTAGAAAATAACAGCTTTCGGGAAAATGATGTTCAAGAAATCGCAAAGTTGTATTGTTTAGAACTTCATCAACTTGGTAAAGAGACATTACTTCTTCAACAAGAGCATTTAAAGCTTGTATCGAATGAGCGACCTCATCTGCAAATCGTTGCTGTGCTCGAAAGCCGGAGGGTGTGAATCTGAGAAAACCTCGCATGGCTCTGTTTTTTGAAATATACACTTGAAATTGATTTTGAATGTCTTGGGCATTCCTTATGAATTCAACTTCAATTGGGTCAAGAATATCGATTAAGAGGGCGGCATGACCCACTTGATCCGTTAACCATAGGTCCATTAAGTCGAGAAGTGAAAGAGGTGGAGGAACTTTCCCTTCAATATAGAAAGTAAGCTGACGCAAATATTCCTGATTCTCATCTAACGTTCCATTAAAATAAGAGGGACTTAGGTTAATGTTAATTTCATTTCTAATTCTACGTCTTTGCATCTTCCCTTCAAAATTAAAGTAAGCTCTTGCTAATTTATATGCTTTATGAGAAAAGGCTATCATAGCATCTGAGCTTGCGGAATCATCTGGTTTAATAGAAGTAAGCTGGGTCTGAAGCTCTTCGAATGCTGCTGCAAACTGGTTTGCTTCATTCACATAGGTGTGTTCAGTAGGAGATAAGTAATCACGTACAAAAACTGCGTGATCAGAAAGAATTTCAATCCAGAAATGATGTTCCTGCCAGGGGGTAAGGAGTGTCTGATTCATGTGATGTTCCTCCTTTAGCCATAGTCTTTTAATTAAAACTATGAAGCCTAGCTCAGGTTATACCAATTAACAAGGAAGTGAAGAAATGCAAGGCTATAATGTTCTAATGATTTATAACAAAGAGATGGACAAATTATTGATGTGTGAAAGGTTGAAAGATCCCTATAAAGGATTACGTAATTTAGTAGGTGGGAAAATTGAAAGTGGTGAAAGTGGGATAGAAGCTGCATATAGAGAGCTTCACGAAGAAACAAGTATTTCCAATGAAGATATAACGCTTCATCATCTAATGGATTTTACCTACTATCATCAAGATTGTTACGTTGAAGTGTACGTTGGCAAATTAGAAAGGGATGTAGCGGTCTCAGGAGATGAAAATGTTCTTTATTGGTCTGGTTTAGATCAAAACTTTTTTGATATGTCCTTATACGCAGGAGAAGGCAATATAGGTCATATGATACAGCAAGTGAAGGGTGTAAAAGAAAAGCTGTTTTCTGCAGAGGATTCACTCATATAGATTTTAATAGATGCACCACTTAAACATGTTTGGAGGATTAAACACATGGAACAATTGGGAACGCTATACTTTTTCTGTGGAAAAATGGGCGCAGGAAAATCAACAAAATCCAAACAACTAGCAAGAGAGAAACGAGCGGTTTTGATATCTGAAGATGAATGGCTGTCTTCACTTTATCCTAAACAGATCACATCGTTTGAGGATTATCTGAAATTCTCAGCGCAGATGAAGCCATTGTTGAAAAAGCACGTCAAAAACTTGTTACATGTCGGTACAGATGTAGTAATGGATTTCGCAGCAAACACCCGAAAACAAAGGAAGTGGTTTTTGGATATTGCGTCAGAGGTCGATACAAGCCATCAACTGATCTTCCTTAACGTAAACAACGATCAATGTTTACGTCAAATCGCACAAAGGCGTAACGAACAGCCCGAACGAGCAGCTTTTGATAAGGCAGAGGTGTTTCATCATGTTACGTCATTTTTTGAAGCGCCAGAAGCATCAGAAGGGTTAACGATTGTAGAAGTGAGTAGCTAGTAAGCAGTCCATGAAGTGCAAATAGGAGCGTTAATCAAACGAGGAAGGATTACGCTCCTATATTGTGTAATGTAATAGAGAATATAAGCAGAGATAATGAGTTGAAAAAGCACGGCAGAGTTCAACGAAGGCAATATAGAGATGGCGGAGGATCCAATGGACATTAATACTGATTTAGTTAGAGGATTAATAAACGAACAATTTCCTGAATGGTCAGGTTTAGATATCAGGCCAGTAAAGAACGGAGGAAATGATAATAGAACGTTCCACTTAGGAGATAGCATGAGTGTAAGATTACCTAGCTCTAAACATTATGTTGCTCAAGTTGAGAAGGAACAAAAATGGCTGCCAACATTAGCGAAAGAACTATCGTTACCTATTACGACCCCGATAGCAAAAGGGAATCCTAATCATGAGTACCCGTTTCCGTGGTCAATCAATAAGTGGTTAAAAGGGGACACGTTAACGTCTAAAAAAATCTTGGATAAAAACCAGCTTGCAAAGGATTTGGGAGAATTCTTAATCGAGTTGCAGTCTTTAGACGCTAGCGGAGGCCCATTAGCAGGAAAACACAATTTTTATAGAGGAGGAGATCTAGAGATATACGATAAGGAGAGCCGGGATGCTATTGAGGAAAATCAAGACACGCTACAAACACCGATATTAAAAGAAATGTGGGATCTTGCTTTAAGCTCGAAATTCTCTGGAAATGCTGTTTGGGTTCATGGCGACATAGCTCCAGGAAATATTCTTATTCAAAATGGAAGACTATCTGCCGTAATAGATTTTGGAATTCTAGGAGTAGGAGATCCTTCTTGTGATTATGCCATGGCCTGGACCTTTTTTGATGATGAAAGTAGAAGGGTTTTTAAGGACTCTCTAAATGCTGACGAGAAAACATGGCAAAGAGCACGAGGATGGGCATTATGGAAAGCTTTAATTACATACAGCTGGAGCAGAAGCTCTCACAAAGCAACCGCTGAAGAGGCATATCATATTATTCGCATAATCCAGCGAGATTTCGAACAAAGTGGATAACGTTTAGAACTGTTTCCCAAAAATTCCTGATAAAAGATTGGGAAGGAATGAGTCAGGACGGCTTCATCCTGCATAAGGTACTCAGGTATTCTATAAATTGAGGTGAACGCCTATGTTTTACCATATTAAGGAATTGCAGTACGAAGCGAAACCTACTCGGCCTGACCCAGTGTACGCAAAGCAGTTACAGGAAATTCTCGGCGGTCAGTACGGTGAAATATCCGTTATGATGCAATACCTTTTTCAAGGTTTTAACGGTCGGGCTGATAAAAAGTACCGTGACCTTTGCCTAGACGTGGGAACAGAAGAAATGGCTCATGTTGAGATGTTAGCCACGCTCATTGCGCGGCTCCTAGATGGTGCGCCGGTTGCCGATCAGGAAGCTGCATACAAGAGCAACCCAGTTTTAGCTGCGGCAATGGGTGGTATGAACCCACAGCACCTCATCGCAAGTGGATTAGGAGCGATGCCAGTTGATAGTGTGGGAAACAGATGGACGGCTTCATACATCGGTGCGAGTGGGAACTTAATCGCTGACTTCAGAGCTAATTTGATGGCAGAATCGATGGGACGTCTTCAAGCCGTTCGCCTATTTGAAATGAGCGATGATCCAGGTGTGAGAGATACACTTTCATTCATGATTGCGCGTGATACCGCTCACCAGAACCAGTGGGCTGCAGCAGTAGCGGAACTTGAAGAAAGAGAAGGGGATATTGTTGTTCCGACCAATTTCCCTAGAGAGCTTGAGAAGCAAGCTGTTTCCTATGATTTATACAACTTGTCGCGAGGTGAAGCAAGTAAAAAAGGACGATGGGCGAGCGGTCCTAGCATGGACGGAAAATCTGAATTCAAGTATGTTGAGAACCCTGTCCCATTCGGTCCGAAACCGAAGCTTTCCGTAGCGCCTTATTATGTTCACGACACGATGCCACAGCCATCTATGAAATGAAGAAGAAACACGTCCACTATATAGGGACGTGTTTTTTAGGTAGTATTTCGGAACTCAAGTGTCACTTTAAAGAAAGTATCAATTTAACAGGATAATTCTCCTTTTTGTATAAGTACTTAAATGGCTTATTTATGTTAAGTATTCTGAAAGGATGAATTTGTGAAAAAAGAGAATAGCAGCAAACGAGATATCATTCAGTGGATCGCATTTGTAGTTGTTATGGTAACTATAATGATAAGAATAGCCTTATATCTATCAGGGGTTGCAAGAAATCTAGAATATTATACAATCAATGCGATTACATGGACAGGGATTACCATAGGGATTGCATTACTATGTATTTCTTACTTAATTCAACACGAGACAATGAAAAAATAGACTACTTCGTAATTGATCAAATGTAAAATTATATATTGAGTATTAATTTTGACAGGTAGAGGGAGGTAAATATTATCAAATACTTAGAAGGAAAAGTTGCAATCGTCGCAGGTGGAACGAGAGGAGCTGGAAGGGGGATTTCAGTTAAGTTAGGTGAAGCGGGAGCTACAGTTTATGTAACAGGAAGAACAACTTCAAAGAGTCAATCCCCTATGAAGCGTAAGGAGACAATTGAAGAAACAGCTGAAATGGTTACAAAATCTGGTGGATTAGGGATACCTGTCAGAGTCGATCATACCGTTGAATCTGAAGTCGTTGAATTGATGAATCTAGTAAAAAGAGAAAGTGGACGACTTGATATTTTAGTCAACGATGTATGGGGTGGGGATCCGTTAACAGAGTGGGGGAAGCCGATAGGCGAACATAGCTTATCAAAAGGACTCCAAATGCAAAAGCAGGCTGTAGAATCTCATATTATTACAGCTCATCATAGTATTCCGTTGTTTAAAGAAAATAATGGAGGATTAATAATAGAGATTACCGATGGGGTTGATTATAAGCCACGGGGAAATTTTTATTACAGTTTAGCAAAAGTATCAACTATACATATCGCTCAAGCAATGGCAGATGACTTAATAGATGATAAAATCACCTCCATCGCTGTAACCCCAGGATTTCTAAGGTCTGAAGCAATGCTTGAATTGATGGGAGTTACGGAAGGAAATTGGAAAGAAGGAGTGAAAGTAGATCAACATTTTATTGCATCTGAGTCGCCTTATTACATTGGTGAAGCAATTAAATGTTTATCTTCTGATCCTGAAATAGCTAAGAAAACTGGAGGAGTATATAGTACATGGGAGCTTTCAGAGCAATATGGCTTTAAAGACATTGATGGAACACAACCCCATTGGGGGAATTATTTCAGAGATCATGTAAAAGATTAATATTTTCTCAGAAGGCGTGAGCGTTGTCCGAAGGGGGCACGCTCTTTTTTTATCTCATCCTACTGTAGGGTGATTTATGATAAAATCAGAATAGTTTTGAAATAGGAATGGGGGAAGTACTATTGTCTTATGAAGAAAATTGTCCTTTTTGTAATCCTCATGAGGACGAGGGGCAAAATATTTTGTTCGAAAATGAATCTTGTTATTTTTTGCAACATGATGATCAACAAAGTGTTCTAGAAGGTTGTGGAGTTATTGTTCCTAAGAACCATCATGCGAATGCGTTTGAATTGACTAGAGAAGAGTGGAACGATACATATGAACTTTTACATGATGCAAAAGAGTACATAGATAAAGCATTCTCACCAGATGGTTATACGCTCGGTTGGAATGTCGGAGAGGTCTCAAATCAATTTATTTTCCATAGTCATCTTCATGTCATACCAAGATATAAGGATGAACCATTGTCTGGAAGAGGGTTGCGTTATTGGCTAAAGCAACCTGAAAACAAAAGAGAAAAGCTTATGAAACTTAAATAGAAAACTTCACTATTGTCGGCTGTACAGAGTATGAATTGATTATAGAATGGAGAGAACCCATGATTAAATTCAGTAAACTTGATGAAGTAGAATTTAAAAGGTATATAGATTTCATGATCCCTGATCATGCGAATGAAATCACAAGAAACTTCAACTTAACAACGGAACAAGCTTTAGAGGAATCAGAGATGATGATCACTGACATGTTTAAGGATGGAGTAGCCACTGAGGGACAATATGTGTACAATGTTGTGGAAGCGTGTTCAAATGAAAAAGTGGGAGTTCTTTGGTATAGCATTATACAAGAGATTAATTCAGCATACTTATACCATATTTTAATAGACGAACAACATAGAGGAAAAGGGTTCGGAACTAAGACTATTGAAAAGCTTCAAAGTCAGCTAAGAGAATGTGGTGTGAAGTCAATCGGATTAAGTGTGTTTGGGAAAAATGATGGAGCTTATCGCTTATATAAGAAACTAGGGTACTCGAATACAAGGATATCAATGGAGAAAGTGCTGTAAGAAATCGATGTTAGGTGTATATTACCTAATGAGATGAATGCTTTTATCCTAATGAAAAAAAGTTTGTAGAGTCTTTTTGAAGATGAAAAAGCATGGATCATAATCGATCCATGCTTTTCTACTACTCTATTATTTTGTCGCTTCTAGAACGTCGATCACACCGTTGCCATAATAGAAAGAGCTACCAAGCGGTTTCGCTGTGTCGTTAAGCTTTTGACGAACCTCAGCATTTGTTAAGCTAGGGTTGCCTGCAAGGATAAGTGCAGCTGCACCAGCTACGTGAGGAGAAGCCATGGACGTTCCGTTAAAGCTGTCGTAGCCATTATCAGGTACAGAGCTTAAAATGTTAACGCCTGGTGCCATTACCTCAAGCTCTGAGCCTACACTTGAGAATGATGCGCGTTTATTGTTAGAATCTACTGCGCCGACTGCCATTGCAGAAGAATATTTCGCTGGATATCCAATCGTGTTAAAGCCGAAGAACGTTCCACTGTTACCAGCTGCCGCAACTACTAACACACCTGAGTTGTAGGCGTTGTCAGTCGCATTCTTAAGTGCAGTTGAACCAGAGCTGCCACCCAAACTCATGTTGATGACATCCATATTATTGTCCACTGCCCACTCAATTCCTTGAATGATGCCGCTGTAAGTACCGCTACCAGAGCTATCTAGTACTTTTACAGCATAGAGACTAGCAGAGGGTGCTACACCAAGTACGCCAACACTATTATTTAGTCCAGCAACTGTACCTGCCACATGAGTACCATGTCCATTGCCGTCTGTAGTTGCGTCTGGTTCCTCAGCAACGAAACTTGCACCGCCGCTCACGTTCAGATCTTCGTGGCTAGCGTCAATTCCTGTATCTAGTATAGCAACTTTAACTCCAGAGCCAGTGTTTCCAGTCGCTTGAACTTGATCTGCTTTGATATGAGGGATGCCCCAAGGTGTTGTTTGACCAATTGCATGTGCTACTTGATCTTCTTCTACAAATGAAACTAGAGGGTTCTTCTCAAGTATTTTAGCCGCTGGTTCAGGCAAGGAAACAAGCATCGTATCCATATGTTTAAACTGATGCTTTACCTTTCCTCCTAAAGTTAAAACGTTATTGATCTGAGCAGTTTTGATATTAGATTTAAAACCAATTAGGTAGTCTTTCTTTCCTTTGTCCAATGAATCAGAAGCAGACGGTGAAGAAAAACCAACCAATAGGGATAGAACGAGAACGACGCTGAGAATAATACTGAGTCTTCTAAATGTTGCTTTCATTTCTTTTCCTCCGATCATGGTTTTAATATCAATAACAATCAAACTAAGTGCTCGTGATGGACAGATCCCGGGCCCGGATATGTATGTCAGAAAAGTTCGACTATTACAAAATTAATGGTATCATGCTATGAGCTATAATCATATTGGGAAATGTCGTATTATTAATGGGGGTTTACAAGGTTGTTAAACGTTTGATTTCCCAATCTACAAACTATGAAAATAACGTTATACTAAAAGTTTTATATAAATTTAAAATTAAGATATAAGATTGGATTTATTTCACTGTAGAAAGCACATTAAGCACATGATTCGAGCAAATCTTCTCAATAATTGAATTAATAACGAAATTTTGAAACTTTTAAATCTCCTTATCGTAAATGAAAAAACGAGAAAAAAAGGAGGTCATGAAGATGTATGAGCATAAGTTTGTAAAAATCGACTTGTCTTCTTTTAACAAACCAAGGGATGACTATCATGAAGTCATTTTTGAGCATGAAAAGGAAGGTTGGGAGTTAGTACAAATTTTCGCCCCAGGTACTAGGAGTTATGGAATGTCTGCTTTTTTTGAAATCATATTCAAACGAAAAAAAGACTAAGGTGGATGGACTTGCCTTAGTTAATTTCGCTTTAAGGTATTTATTGTTAGAAATATCTATTTCACTCGTTTTGAACCGATAGGAGGTCATTTAATTTGGATGGTCAAGACTTGAGACATAAAGAATTTGATAAAGTATTAGATTTCCTTGAACAAAATAGGCTATTTAGTGGCGTAGTACTTTTATCAGAAGAAGGTATTCCACTTTACAACAGAGCGATAGGCAGGAGAACTTCAACAGAATTACATACTCAAGGTTCAGTCTTTGAAATCGCCTCCATTTCAAAGAGTTTTACCGCAATGGCAATAATGATACTGATGGAAGAAGGAAAATTGAATTTAGAAGATAGCCTAATTTCGTATTTTCCTGATTTACCATACAAAAACATAACGATAAAAAATATGCTAACCCATACCTCCGGACTTCCTGATTATATGGAATGGTTTGAAACAGAAGGAAACTGGGATATTGAAAGAATTGCAACAAATAAAGATGTCGTTGCATTCTTAAAAGAAGAAGAGCCAGACATTTTGTTTCCGGCAGATGAAAAGTGGGAGTATTGTAATACAGGGTATGTATTGCTTGCAGAAATAATAGAAAAGGTTTCAAGAATGGAGTATGGAACGTTCTTGAAAACAAAGTTATTCAAACCTCTAAATATGGAGAACACAACAACACATTCACACTATCTAGAAGGTAATCTTACAACACTTTCACAAGGTTACATATATGACTGGAAGCAAGATTTGTACAAGCTTCCAGAAGAAATGGAAGAACACAAATATGTATATTTTCTCGATGGTGTAAAAGGTGATGGAGGAATTAAATCGACCGTACTAGATTTATTGAAATGGGAGCGTTCTCTTTATCGTAATGTATTGGTATCCAAACAGACTATGGAAAGTGTGATTAATCCAGTTTCAATAAACAGCCAAAAATCCATGGAATATTGTCAAGGCTTGCATGAACAATTAGGCGGCTATGGCTTTGGTTGGAAGATTGAAGACCATCCTCACTATAAAAAGCTGATCCTTCACGATGGATATTGGGCAGGGTATTGTTCTGGATTAATTAGTTATAAAGATTACGATAAATCGATTATCATGTTAACTAATTTGGATTTTACGGATGATAAATTAAACAAGGTACCACATTTGTTGACTCTTCTATTAGAGAAGATTTTATTTGGAGGAAAAGCAGATCTAAAAGAGTTTGAGGATTTGATACTGTCAACTCATGTAGGTAAGTGAGAGTAGTAATATGTCATAGCTAAATGTTTTTAAACAGCCACTCTAAAACTAGAGTGGCTGTTTTATAATTAAAATAAATTTGAATATTTCGTTCTATAAATATAGAATGGTAGTGGGAGGGATAATATGGAATTGTTTTCTGCAAGCACGAAATTATCAAATGGAAAGTATAGTATCAAACTGGAAAGCTCTCTATTATGGGAATCTGCTTTAGGTATCGCTGCGATAACAAACGACTCTTTGGTAGATACCTTGGATATTTCGAAACAAAAACGAAAAGCAATCGAAAAATCTCTATCCACAAGAATGCTTGAACAGCTTCGATTTGTAAAAAAACATAATACGTGGAAAACGCTTCTCCAGATTCTTCATCAGAAAGAGTTTGATCATCTTGACTCTTTTACAGATTATGTGGAGAGGTTATCAGCGCATCAGCTGAAGACCATTTCAATTCCGTATTTAGGTCAAGAGTATTACGATTTGATCAATGAACTTTTGAATGGATCGGAAGATGCACTTCGTGAATTGCGGATGATCACGAACCATCACCCTTTTCTTCCAAGCTATTTAGAATTTATAAATCAAGTTTCTGCTGAAAAGCTGAAAAAACATCTAATTGAAGTTATGACCGGGTGGTATGAAACGGTTATTGAACCTGATAAAAACAAGTTGAATGAGATTCTTCTAAAGGACAAGGTTTCAAAAGAAAACATGCTAAATCGTCTAGATCCTGAGGAGTTTATTACGTGGGCTACTGACGGTGTTACTTACTCGAAGGAACCAGGTGTACAAAAGGTTCTTCTTATTCCACACTATTTTTACCGACCTTGGAACGTTGAAGCAGAGCTTGAAGGAGTCAAAGTATTTTATTATGCGGTAGCCAATGAAAGTATCTCAGATGAGAAATATATACCTAATAAACAATTGGTACAACGCTATAAAGCGTTAGGAGATGAAACACGTTTACGAATACTGAAAATGATAAAAGAAGACCACTTATCTTTACAAGAGTTAACGCACGAACTGAAGCTAGGTAAGACAACTGTTCATCACCATTTGAAGATCTTGAAATCAGCAAAGCTAGTATCTCAGGTTTCAAACCATAAATACGACATTAATCAAAGTGCCATTGATTTCTTACCTGCCGAATTAAGTCTGTATTTGGATAGTAAATAAGAAGGGGCGCCTATGAATAATTCGATTGTACGCATGGAATCAGAGGATAGTATTCCTGAGTTCAAAAAGAATTTCCAAGTATTTCGGTTTATTGGTGGTAACTTAGTATCCTTCTTCGGCGATCAAATCTATTTGATAGCGCTGCCGTTGATTGTACTAGCGATTACCGGCTCACCGCTTAGCATGGGAATCGTAGCTGCTCTCGAAAGGCTGCCAATTCTTATCCAGCCCTTTACTGGCGTATTGGCTGATAATTTTAATCGCAGAAGGATACTCTTGTTTTGTGATTTAGGACGGTTTTTAACTGTGGGCCTCTTAGGTTTTTTATACATACTAAACTCCTTAACGATTTGGGAGATATACGGCGGGGCGTTGATTGTTGGTTTGTTGACCCAGGTGTATAATACGTGTCAATTTGCTTCTGTTCCAAAGCTCGTCAAAAAGAAAGACCTTCAACTAGTCAACTCAATAAATACAGGTGTTTTCCAAGCAGCCGTGTTTGTTGCTCCTGGCTTAGGTGGAATCATCATTAATTAGTATTTTTAATCCTGGTGTAGGGTTAATCATTAACAGCTTATCTTTTTTAGTGGGTTTTATCGTGACGTTAAGTCTAAGTATTGATAGTAATATACAGAAAGAGAAAGTGACGACAACAACAATCATTTCAGAAATTAAGGAAGGGTTTCGATTTGTTATTGATGTAAAACCAATTTTATACTCAAACGTAGCGATGCTCTTTTCAATCTTTGGAACCACTCTTTTCTTAACGATGCTTGTGATCCATCTAAAATCAACAGCACGGTTTGATGCAATTGAAATTGGTTTTCTTTTATCGATTGGTGGTGTTGCGGCTATTGGTGGTGCAATAACGACGAATTGGCTAAAGAAACATTTCAGTTACAGATCGATCCTTTTCACAGCAGGAGCTTTAGGTGGATTATCAATTATCGGTTTTGTAATGTATGATTCTTTCCTTTGGTTAGCAATCATGAATGCAGTTGGCACAGTATCTGCGGCAATTATGACACCTTGTATCGTCACGATACGTCAACATCTAAGCCCAGACAATCTCTTAGGACGAGTTCAAGCTTCTAGTCGTTTTATGACTTGGTTACTAATGCCGGTAGCGGCTTTAGTTGCAGGGCTAATAGCTGAGCAATACAGTACTACCCTAACGATATTAATTGGTGGAGTCGTTGCTACTGCTTCTTCCTTTCTTTATTTACATCCATCTTTAAAAAAAGCATAGGTTAGTCGTGTCTACTTTCTATAAGTAAAAGGAGCGTTATTCTAACAAGGATGACGCTATTTTTATATCTTGTTTGAAACTTTTTCCAATTGAAATCGTAATGATTAACAAGGTGTAGGGGATTTCTAGACTATTATTAAACTAAATAGTATCCATCAAAGTCATTCATCAATAAATCTGTCCAAACAACTATAATAGAAAGGAGTCATCGCTTTGATTTATAAATTTGCTGTCGGTTTAGTGTTTCTACTTAGTACACTTGCAATTGCATTTTTACTAAGTAAAATTTCTTCCACATTCAGCAAGGTTTTAGAAAATACGCTGAGTAGTAAGGTTAAGTATATCTTTCTTGTATTCGTAACAATTTCGTTCGACATTGCTTTAGTTTTTCTTTTTTCTTGGAAAACTCAATGGAATTTCTTAGATTCCTGGTTCACATGTAGCGTACTATTAATAGCGATCGTTTGGCTTCCGGGCTACTTTAGACCATTCCATGAGAACGCTAGTAGAACTGTTGGTAATTTTAGTTCAAGATACCAATCAAATAATATCTTAATCTTTAAATTATCACAGCACCCATTTGTGATAGGAACCTTAATCGTTGGAATAACCGGGATCCTCTCATCCGTCATTTTATATCTTCCATACTTCCTTTGAGAGGGAAAAAAGTATAGGTTAACAGCTTTCTCTTGTTTCTAACTTTCGTGATTGGACGGTGAATATACAATGTTTAAGTCATCGCAAATGAATAGTTTAATCCGAATAGTAGGTTTATGGCTTATTTATCTTTACATAATTTACAACAACCAACACATTTCTGAAGGTGTTGGGACTACAATTTTGTTCTCTTTGATTTCGGTATTTGTCATGCTCATAACTGTACTGGACATCAAACGAATTTTGAAAAAAGGGTGAATACCCCTTTAAGTGCGGGAGCTTTCTGACCGCTTTTATATATACCTTCATTTTAAAATAGAGATCGTATCTTCAAATAGTTTGAGTAATAACTTTGTTTAACTGCTGGCAGGTAGTTATGTTACACTATATGTGAAATATTTCACAAATACATAATAAGTAAGGTTTAAAAGGGGGGGGGAATATGAGGATAAAATCAAAATTAATTTCAGCTCTATTTTCCACATCGTTGACATGTGTTTACTGGTTGATAGAGGGTTTTCTAAATACTAATGCCCTGTTTGTAATCACTGGGTCTCTTTTCATTATGTTTGTGATCTTGTTTGCAGGAATTGGTAATGTAATCTACGGAATTCCAGTGTCGTATTTATCTGATTGGCTATCATCTAAAGTGCCATCATTTCGGTTCATTACAGCAGCGTCCATTCACGTTTCGCTAGCTTTTGCGACAATTATTGTCATTGATGAGGAGTATGTTCACTTCGCTATTGTAGCATCCATCTTTTTCTTTATAGTAGAGGAATTACAGCACATGAAGCAGAGAACGATTCAATTAAAATCGATGATCATGAATACGATGATTATCCTAACTGTAGTCATTGGGGTGCTTGTTTATGATTCTTACGTATCAATAGAGAAGAAGGCGAATGGAGATGAAGCAAAAACAAACATAACTCATCTTATCCCAGAGGGTTATGAAGGCCCTATATTACTTTTATACAACCTCGATGGAAGTTCAATAATTAAAGAGGAAAGTAACCAAAGGGTTATCACAGTTTATATAGAAGAGGTGGTTTATACATATGTTGGTGACAAGTTACAATACGGCGAAGCAAAGACTTCGTTTGCAATGCCAAATGGTTTGAGCGAAGATACGTATTTTTATCAACATGATGATGGTGAGCGTACAGCTATTGATGAAGACTGTATCTATAGAGGGAATTCTGGAAGTATTCATTTGTATGGAGAAGGTGAAGTAAACTATGAAACCATCCAAGTCACAAATAGCGGTTGTGGACTTGATTTTAAGAGAAACGGAAGTTATCACTACCATGAGCGGATTGATCAAGTTTTAAACGAGTTAGTCAACCGAAACAAATAGTGTAAGAAAATCTTTATCATTGATAGCGGAAACGTATAAAAAGCATACTGCTATAAATTTCCTTTTTGGTATAATGATAGTTGCTGCTATTCCGATACGTGCTGGTACATTTTATTAGTCCTCTGACGAGGTCAATAATAAGGTGAGGGGGTGGCCGTCATTCAATTCCAACTATTAGGAGACAAATCAAAGATTGCAATTGAAGTATTGGGAAGAAAATATCCTGACTCTACCGATTATTGGGACGGTAATTGGATTGACTCTTACGTTTTACTAGAAATCCCTGGATACTCAGCTAAATTCCGTGCGAATGTAAGAACGAATGAATTATTGACTTTTTTGGAAGAACTGAAAACGATGAATGAAACGTTAAAAGGAAAGGCAGTGCTCGAGAATATGGAAGACTTCATTCTACTCGAGGGGAGAATGGATGCATTAGGTAACGTGATGTGGTATGGAGAAACCTGTTATCCAATGGGGACTGGGGCTATATTGAACTTTACATTTGAATCGGATCAATCATATTTAACGAAGTTGATAGAAGAATTGATTGTTGTAGTAGATAAGTTTCCAGTTATCGGGAAGCCGTGAAACCCATGGGTGAAGAGATTTTAAATTGATTTCAGGGGGAGAAGTAATGCAAATGTTGCAGGGAACTTATATGGATCATCTCCATACACTATCGACAGAGATAGGATGCCGTCCAGTCGGATCAGAGGCAAATCACGAGGCGTCCCATTATATTGAAGAAGTTTTAAAAAATGCTGAAATCAACGTAGACATTCAAGAATTTGAAGTACCAAACTGGCGGCTTAATGAAGCTTTTATTGAGGTTGATGGGTATCGTTTAGAGGCTATAGCTAATGGTTTTTCTGAGTCAGTCGAGGTTTCGGGATCAACCGTTTCTTTTTGCACAATTGAAGAACTCTCTGCATCACAAAACCTTCAAGGGAAGATCGCGTTATTATACGGTGAATTATCAAAAGAAAACTATGTTCCTAAAGGGTTTACAATTTATAATCCTGAACATCATCAAAGAGTGATTCAACTACTTGAAGAGAAAAATCCTTCAGCCATCTTATTTGTAAGAATGGAAAAAGAAATAAATCAACCGTTAATCAACGATTGGGACTTTTTCATTCCTTCTTTAACGGTTTCTCCAGAAGTAGGTTTAACCATAAAAAATAGCCCTTCAACCTCCTCAGTAAAATGCATGATAAAGAGTAGAAGAAAAGAAGGTAAAACGAAGAATATCATTGGGAAAATAAATGGGTATGGGACTGAAAAAATCATTCTTACTGCTCACTATGATACGGTGTTTAATACTGACGGAGCTTTCGACAATGCTTCAGGAGTGGCAGTTGTCCTCTCGTTAGCTGAAGAGCTTTCTAAGAGAAGTAATTGGCACACTAGTTTCGAGTTCATCTTTTTTAGTTCAGAAGAATTTCTCGGTCTAGGAGACGAGGTTTATTTGAAGGCATATCGAAACGACCTTCCTCAAGCACTAGTCGCCATGAACTTTGATGGTATCGGTCAATCGCTTGGCACGAATAATGTTACACTCATGTCTGGATCAAATGAATTTGCAAGTTATGTAAAAGCGATCAAGGGAAAGTTTCCAGCTGTCCAATGGACAGCACCATGGTATGAGAGTAACCATTACACCTTTTTCTCAAATGGTGTGCCTAGTATACCGTTCAGTAACTGTGGCGTTTCAAATCTATTACATACAGTAGACGATACGATTAAGTGGATGAGTAAAGATAAATTGACAGAAGTATTCTCACTTGCAAATGAGATTATAAAAAGTTTGCAAGGAAAAACGAGGGATTGGACATCAAAACCCTAATAAAAGGAATGCTTGGCAGACATACGGAGAACGGTCAGAGGGTATCAACCACTGACCGTTTTTATATGCCGAAACGTTTAAAGATTACAGGATTAAAGCTGTTTTCTCTTTCCATGATGCTGATTAGAATCCAATAAAATCAGGTTATGATTGTTCTGGATAATCACAGTACTCAATAATCGTCCCTTCTGTATCGGCAGGGTTTAAATAGATCAACCTTCTTCCATGCTTGTTGATTCGTAGCGTATCTTCTAAGGTTCGTATGTTTTGTTTCTTTAGTTCTTCTAACGCCTCATCTAGGTTATCAACGCGATATGCGATATGGTGGACGCCTTTTCCTTTTTGCTTCATAAATCTTGCGATAGGAGAAGTCGTGTTATTCGTAGGCATCAAGAGTTCAACTCGGCTATCGTTAATATCGATTACGGCGATTTCACTCTCCACCCCTTGTGCCTCACTACGGTAGTGATCGACAAGCGTACCGCCTAAAACGTTTGTGTAAAACGTGATGCTTTCATCGATGCGCCGAACGGCTATTCCTATATGATCAAGCTGTTTGTTCATTGTGAATGACTCCTTTATAGGTAATGGCACAATTTTAACATAAGGTTGTTAAAGGAGTGCATTGCCAGCGTTTGATTGTGAGCGGCGTCTTCATTATGTACAATAGCTAATGAAACTAAATTTATTCGAAAAGGTGTTCATAAATGAAATCATATGTTGTTATTGGTGCTGGAATTCTAGGAGCATCTACTGCCTATCATCTAGCGAAAGAGGGTGCCGACGTTACGATTGTCGATCGAGCCGATTCGGGTCAGGCAACAGATGCTGCAGCCGGCATCGTGTGTCCTTGGCTTTCGCAACGACGCAATAAAATATGGTACAGGCTAGCGAAGGGCGGGGCGAAATATTACTCAGATTTAATCGAACAATTAACAGCGGAAGGGGAAACAGAAACAGGCTACAAAAAAGTTGGAGCGATCAGCCTACACACTGATGAGAAAAAGCTTGATAAGATGATCGAGCGCGCTCTGAAGAGACGTGAAGATGCGCCAGAAATTGGGGAGATAAGAAAGCTGACGACAGAAGAAACGAAAGCAATGTTTCCGCCGGTTTCAGAGGATTACCAGTCTGTGTATGTGAGCGGTGCAGCAAGAATTAATGGTGCAGCGCTTAGGAAGGCTCTTTTACGTGTTGCTAAAAAGTTCGGCGCAACTATGGTAGAAGGAAACGCACAACTACTGCATACAGCGGGTAATGTGACTGGTGTTAAGGTTTCGGATCGTGAGATAAAAGCAGATAACGTGATCGTTACTGCTGGAGCATGGGCGAACGAGCTGTTCGAACCACTCGGTTTATCATTCCAGGTAACATCGCAAAAAGCTCAGATCGTGCATCTTGATGTGCAGGAAGACACTGGTGAGTGGCCGGTCGTAATGCCTCCGAACGATCAATACTTGCTGAGCTTTGACGATGGTCGAGTGGTTGTCGGTGCAACGCACGAAAACGATGTAGGATTTGATAAACGAGTGACAGCAGGTGGGTTACATGAAATCTTTAGTAAAGCACTACAAGTAGCTCCAGGTCTTAGCGATAGTACGATGGTCGAGGCGAAAGTAGGGTTTCGTCCATTTACACCAGGTTTTCTCCCTGTGTTTGGTCATGTTCCAGAAACAAGTGGTCTACTAGCGGCTAACGGACTAGGAGCATCAGGATTGACGGTTGGACCATACTTAGGTCTAGAGCTTGCCAGAATGGCGATGGGAAAAGAAACGGAATTATCTCCACATGATTATGATCTTTCTGAAGCCATAACACGGTTGGATTAGTGTAGCACAGGAAGGTTTCTCAACTCGTGTATAGAAGAGATAAAGAATCAGCCCTTGTCAGTAAAGGAGTGGTCAAGATTAGATGGTTTGCGTTACTAACGTTGCTTATGGTAACCGCATGCGCTTCATCAGATGAGCAGACAACTGCGCCAAATGAAGGATCTGCCGACGTTATCGTTGAAAACCTGCAGATTCCATGGGAAATCGTGAAGTCAGGTGAAACATTCTATATGACTGAAAGAGAAGGAACGATCGCGAAGTATGAAGACGGCAAGCTAGAACGTGAGGAGATCATGCTCGATAAGCCTTTACTAACGAAAGGAGAAGGTGGCTTACTTGGTATAGAGCTCTACCCGGATTTTTCTGAATCAGGGAAAGCGTTCGTCTACCATACGTATGAAGAGGATGGGGAAACGGTAAACAGAGTAATAGAGGCGACCAAAAGTGATAGCGGATGGAAAGAAACAAAGGAATTGATAAGGGGGATACCTGGGTCTCTTTATCATAACGGAGGAAGAATCAAGATTGGTCCAGATGAGAAGGTATATATCACGACTGGCGATGCTACGAATCCCGATCTAGCTCAGGATAAAACGAGCCTTGCCGGAAAGATCCTTAGAATGAATCAAGATGGTTCGATACCAGATGATAATCCCTTTGAAAATTCCTACGTCTATTCTTATGGTCATCGTAACCCACAAGGTTTAGCGTGGGATGATGGTGGCCAGCTGTATTCTTCAGAACACGGAGATTCAGCTCATGATGAAATCAACAAGATCGCACTAGGAGAGAATTACGGGTGGCCGGTTATTGAAGGAGACGAAGAACAAGAGGGGATGACCTCTCCAGTGTATCACTCTGGTAAGGATACTTGGGCTCCTTCAGGAATCGTAATAAAAGATCAAACGCTCTATGCTGCAACGTTAAGGGGGAATGAAGTCCGCTCCTTTGCTCTTGATGAAAACAACAGTGAAACGGTCCTTTCTGGTTATGGAAGACTTCGGTCATTGTATTATGATGATTCCCTCTATGCAGTCACGAACAATACAGACGGCAGAGGGAATGCGTCTGAGAAAGATGATCGGTTCATTCAAATCCAACTAAATAAGTAGTGCCATATATCGTCATCTCAATTCGTTTGAGATGACGATTTTTTATGTAGTTTGTTGAAAAGAGAAAATAAGGCTTCATGCTGGATCTAAAAAGTTACATAATCCGTGTTGATATGGAGCATCGTTGGCAGATTTGATAAACCCTGACTGTTTTTAAGAACCTTTGTCATCATGCAGGAAATTCCATATGAAGGCATTGAATAGAACTGTAATACATTTGGGGAGGACTGGCAGTAATGAATAATCATCTGATGATTTCTGGTGTTGCTGACCTGTTTAAAGTGACCAAACATACATTGAAGCAGTGGGAGAATCAATTCTCTGCATTCCTTGAAATTCCACGTGATGAAAACAATTCTCGTACTTATACGGATAGAGATCTAGAAATCCTTTACTTGATCACCAACATGAAAGCGAGTAACACGGATGATGATGCGATTTCGTTAGCACTCGAACAGCACATTATCGAACTCCAAGAACAAAAAGCAATCGATGAATTTAATCAAGCTGCAGAGCTCAAGCGACAGGAGATCGAAAGGGAAAAAGAGCTGCAAGCACAGGTTGATGATGTAGAGAAAGTTGAAGAATCGGTAGTTTACTCAACGTATGAAGACCAAGAAGAAATTAAAGAATCATTATCAAAAATCGTTTCGTTTGTTGAATCGGAAGAAGTCAAGCAATTGCTGAAGATGGATAAGACGGTTAAGAAGATGGAAAAAGATATCGTTCATCAGATTCATGAAATCGTCCATGAAGAAATTGCGACTGCATCAGATGCTCATGCGTCTATGAATCAACTAGAACTTAACGCGATTGGCAAAAAGATCGATGATTTAACGGATGTTTCTGCGGAGGAAAGAGCGTTCTACCAGGAAGAAGTTGAAAAGGAACGGAAAGTAGCTGCTGCACACATGTCCGAGCGAGAAGAGCGTTTGATGGCTATCGTTCAAAATCGTTTTCGAAATGAAGAAACGCAGGTAAAAAGGAATGAAGCTGATTCGAAATGGGGTGTAGGTAAGATTAAGCACATCTTGGGCTTTGTGAGGTAGAGAGAAGTAGAAACTTGATAGGGGGAAAATCGATGGAACATGCTAAAGTCATGTTTTCCATTCTTAGTCTTCTCATCGCTGCCACGTTCGCTGCCCTATATATTTATATTTTTTCACTTCATACAGAAATGGAAGGGTCGAAGGCAAGTGCAACAGAGGTGTCTGCCGCATCATTTCCTACTGAATATCAGTTTGTAGAAGATTTTGTTTCAGATTTTCATGCTTTTTATAATAGAACGACCGGGTATGGGATGATCGAGAGAGTCGAAATGGAAGACCAAGAGAAACATGCTGAGGCAGTTACTGCCTACATCAATATCTTCCTCGAAAATGGTGTGGAGCATCATGATCTAAAAGTAGATTTACAAGCGATTAAAATGATCGCGAGCAGTGACCTCGATGAAGCCGACGTGAGGCTCCTTCACCGTTATTTTCACGATCTTGATAAAGCAATGAACGGATACGATCATCCAGATACGTTCGGTGTGACCGAAACGTTCGGTGGAGAATACAATCATGAATGAAGTCATAGGTATGGCGACGTAGAAGCGATGTTTTATGAAGTGATAAAACATCGCTTTTCGAATTGTCTGTCAACACCTTGTGCGATTTCCTTTTGTTGGATAAACTAGTTAAAAAGGCACATGAGAGGGGAATCTATGAAAACAAAAACGGTGGTTGTCTGGCTTGGCGTAGCATCGATTCTGACGCTTGCGTTAACAGCATATTATATTTTTTCCTTGGATAAGGAAGTGAAGTCAACGCAAGGTAGTTTTGTAGCCACCCCGAATGAAGCGGTGGCGCAAGATGAGAGGTTATCGACTGAAGAGCTAAGAGAATTAGAAGCAAAAGTGATTTCTGAACCACAGTTTGATAACATCAAAGAGTTTATTTCTCTTACGCACGGATTTTATAACGAAACAGCTGGATACGGTGGTATAAAAGAGTTAGATGATAACGTACAAAGTGAACAAGCAATCAACATCATCCTCCATGCAAACCATTACATAGAGACAGAATCAGAAAACAAAGATCTCGTAAAAGATTTAAAAGAGATTAAAACGTACGCACTTCGTTATCTTGAAAAACCTGGTGCAAACCACATTAAGAAACTCCATCGTTATTTTCATGATTTAGATATCGCCCTAAATCAGTACAATGGTCATGACAAGGTGTGGGGCGTGACAGAGCTTTACGGGAAAGGAAGATAAAAAAAGTCACCATCATGGTGACTTTTTTCTATTAATCTTCGTCTTTCATATCTTCATCGTCTTCACCTAGGTACTCTTCGTCAGTTTCAAAGAGCAACCCGGTTTGACATGATTGACAATCTCTAACACATTGATTAAAGCTGAATGGAAATAACCTACGACAGACAGATGAACAGAATCTTGAACAGTCCCCTCTCGATTCTCCACCTGTATTCGAGCTATAAGAACGGTCGCTCGCAAGGCGAGGACGCTGAGGCAGTCTCTTAAAATAAGGTTTGCTATGCTTCACAAAATCCACCTCCTTACGTTACTAGAGTATGCAAGAGGAAGAGGACATGCTAATACTCTTAATGAAAAAGTTGACAAGTCAGGCTTTATCATCCATTCGTTTTATTGATACACTTAATACAAAAATGTGAGAGGTGAAGGTATGAGTGAAGGTGGAAAGAATCAATTCGTAAATAAGCTGATCGATGAAAAGTCGCCGTATTTACTTCAGCACGCACACAATCCCGTCGATTGGTATCCATGGGGAGAGGAAGCGTTCGAAAAAGCGAAGCGTGAAAATAAGCCGGTGCTGGTATCGATTGGTTATTCGACGTGTCATTGGTGTCACGTGATGGAGCGGGAAAGTTTTGAAGATGTTGAAACAGCCCAACTCTTAAACGAGCGGTTCGTAGCGATCAAAGTTGATCGGGAAGAACGCCCAGATATCGATTCGATCTATATGAAAGTTTGTCAGGGATTAACCGGTCAGGGAGGCTGGCCGCTCAATGTCTTCGTAACTCCAGATCAAAAGCCATTTTACGCAGGAACTTATTTTCCTAAAGAAAGCCGCTATAACATCCCTGGTTTTAAGGATGCGATCATGCAGCTCTCTGAACAGTACAAGTCGAATCCAGAGAAGATTACGAGAATCGGTGATCAAATCACCCAGTCTCTTCAAGAACGAATGAAGTCAGAAGGATCTTCTCTTTCTGAAGAACCGCTTCATAAAGCCTTTGACCAGATGCAAAATATGTTTGATACAATTTTTGGTGGATTTGGGACGACGCCTAAATTCCCTTCTCCACACATGCTGATGTACTTGTTGCGCTATGCGCGTACATTTGATAATGAATTGGCTACTACGATGGTAACGAGGACGCTCGATGGGATGGCGAATGGCGGCATTTATGACCACATTGGGTTTGGTTTTGCACGCTATGCCGTCGATCAAGAATGGCTCGTGCCACACTTTGAGAAAATGCTCTATGACAATGCGATGCTCGCGATGACCTATACAGAAGGGTATCAAGCGACAGGGAACGAGCGTTATAAGGAAATTGCGCAACAGGTCCTCGAGTATGTTAAAAGGGATATGACGTCAAACGAAGGAGCGTTCTACTCTGCAGAAGATGCCGATTCCGAAGGTGAAGAGGGGAAATTTTACGTTTGGTCAAAAGAGGAAGTCATTGAAGTTCTTGGAGAGGAAGTAGGAGAACTCGTTGCTTTGACTTACGATGTGACTGAAAAAGGGAATTTTGAAGGTAAAAACATACCGAATTTGATAAAAACGACGATAACAAAGCAGGCTGAGACACACGGCTATTCAGAAGAGGAGTTTCGCTCGATTCTAAGTGAAGCTAGGAAAAAGCTGTATACTGAAAGAGAGAAGCGTGTTCATCCCTATAAGGATGATAAGATCTTAACAAGTTGGAACATGCTGATGATCGGTGCATTCGCAAAAGCTTGCAAAGTTTTTGATAACGATGAATATAAAGAATGTGCCGAACGTGCTTATGCATTCATCGAGAATAACCTTGTTGTTGATGGCCGCCTTATGGCTAGATATCGAGATGGGGAAGTAAAAAATAAGGCCTTTCATGATGATTATGCGTATGGACTTTGGGCTCTTAATGAACTTTATGAAGCAACCTACGAATCGACGTATCTAGTAAAGGCGAAGCACATGGCAGATGAGATGAACCGTTTATTCTGGGATGAAGAAGTAGGCGGCTTCTATCTATACAGCCATGACGCAGATGAATTGATTGCAAGACCAAAAGACGTCCATGATGGAGCGTTACCGTCTGGAAACAGCGTTGCGGCTCTTCAACTCCTACGACTCTCAAAGCTAACAGGTGAAACAAAGTATGAAGAATGGGGAAATAAAATGTTCACAGCATTCGCAGGAGATGTATCCTCGTATCCAAGTGGACATGCCTATTTCTTAATGAGTAAGCTGCTTACAGTTTCTTCTCCGAAGGAAGCAGTTGTGATCGGTGAACAAGAGGATGAGAAGACAAGGAAAGTACAGACATTTTTACAACGTGAATTTTTACCTGAACTTACGGTTCTTGTAACGGATGATCCTAGTAAATTACGAGAAGCGGCAACATTCGCATCTGAGTTTGAAAAGCAGAGAGAAACAGTGGTTTATCTCTGTGAGAACTTCACGTGTAGTATGCCGACATCTGAAATTGATCACATTATAAATAAGCTAAAATAGAGTAAAGCTATCGGGTTATCGCTCGGTAGCTTTTCTTAAGGTGGGCTATGGATGGATTGTATTAGAGAAGCGCTCGCTTTAATTGAAAAAGAGAACAACGTGCACATCTTGTTTGCATGTGAAGCGGGAAGTCGCGCGTGGGGATATGATAGGGCAGAGAGCGACTATGATGTAAGGTTCATATATGTACATGAAAAAGAGTGGTATCTCACCCTTTTTCAAAAAAGTGATGTGATTGAAAAGGGTGCTGATGAAGTAGAGTTGCACGGTTGGGATATAAAGAAAGCGCTAGGTCTTTTAACGAAATCGAATCCAACTCTATTGGAGTGGCTTCAATCGCCGATCATCTATCGAGAAAGTGATTCGTTTCACCGTGTGCGCGAGCTTGCGGGTGAAATGATTCAGCTAAAGCCGGTCATGTTTCATTACACCAAAATGGGGAAGAAAAACCTTGCAAATTACCGTGAGTTAGGAAAACAAAAACACCTGCTTTATGCGCTTAAGTCCGTGCTGTTTACCGAGTGGATCTATGACCGTAAACGTATACCGGATAAAAAAGTTCAAGAGCTCCTACAATGGTCGACGTTACTTGATCAAATAAAGGTTACTTGTAAGGATCTACTCAATCGAAAAGAAATTCAACATGAAAATCTGGTTTCAGACTTTCTAGAACAACAGCTGAATGTTTATGAAGAGAAAGCAAAAGAACTACCGATTCTAGATATCGATAGAGAAAAGGTGGATCATCTTTATCGAGAGCTAATCGAAGACCATTAAAGAGGTTTTACCTCTGTTCAAAGCGAATAGGAAGTGAACAGAAGAGGCGATCTGCCTCTTTTTCTAGTGTTTATAGGTAGAATTGCAAACAGACATTCGCTACAATAGGCATAGAACATTGAGGTGAAAGCGATGAATAGAAAACAAACGTTAGAAACATTAATACATGATTTAAAGCAAGATGAAAACATCGCTCATTGGCATGAGATCGAACCGGAACCTGCCAAGATGAGAGAGATGCCTGAGTCACTTGATCATCGTATACAAAATGCCCTTCGTGAGAGGGGAATCGAACAGCTCTATACTCATCAGTATGATGCTTACAATGAAGTTCAAAACGGAAATAGTATTGTAGCTGTTACGCCAACTGCATCTGGTAAGACGCTTTGTTATAACCTTCCTGTGCTCCAATCGATCGCTGAAGATGAAAATAGCCGTGCGCTTTATTTGTTTCCAACGAAAGCTCTTGCGCAAGATCAGCGCAGTGAACTTACGGAGATAATCGATGATATGGGAATCGATATTAAGAGCTATACGTACGATGGTGACACGTCACCAAATATAAGGCAGGTTGTGAGAAAAGCGGGGCATATCGTGATCACGAACCCAGATATGCTGCATTCTGCAATTCTTCCTCACCACACGAAGTGGGTGTCTCTATTTGAGAACCTAAAGTACATTGTGATCGATGAGCTTCATACGTATAAGGGCGTCTTCGGAAGTCATGTCGCAAACGTGATCAGGCGCTTAAAACGTATTTGCAACTTCTATGGCAGTGACCCAATTTTCGTTTGCACGTCCGCAACGATTGCTAATCCAAAAGAGCTTGCAGAACAATTGACAGAGAAACCGATGTCTCTTATAGAAAACAACGGTGCACCTCGCGGCAGAAAACACTTTGTTTTTTATAATCCGCCGATTGTAAACCAGCCACTCAATATTAGAAAGAGCGCTACCGTCGAAGTAAATCGTATCGCAAAAGATTTCTTGAAAAATAAGATTCAAACGATCGTCTTCGCAAAAAGTCGTGTCAGAGTTGAAATCATTTTAAGTCATCTACAAGAGTTAGTTAAAAAAGACATCGGACCTAAATCGATAAGAGGTTATCGAGGCGGGTATCTTCCTAAACAAAGGAGAGAGATCGAGCGTGGTCTTCGTAGCGGCGACATCATGGGAGTTGTAAGTACGAATGCACTAGAATTAGGTGTTGATATCGGGCAGCTGCAAGTCTGCGTGATGACAGGGTATCCAGGAAGTGTTGCGAGCACATGGCAGCAAGCGGGTAGAGCCGGAAGAAGACAAGAAGAGTCGTTGATCATCATGGTCGCTGGGTCAACGCCAATCGATCAGTACATCGTTCAGCACCCAGAGTACTTTTTTGAACGCCCGCCAGAATCTGCAAGGATCAATCCTGACAACTTAGTCATTCTTGTCGACCATGTGAAATGTGCAGCTTACGAACTTCCCTTTAAACAAGATGACCGTTTTGGGTCGATGGAAATAGAAGATATACTCGAATACCTCGCTGAAGAAAACTTGTTGCATCACAAGGGAGATAAGTATTATTGGATGAATGACTCGTTCCCAGCTCACAACATCAGCCTCAGGTCTGCTTCACAAGAAAACGTCGTGATCATCGATCAGTCGAATGTAGCCGATCATATCGTCATCGGTGAAATGGATCGGTTCAGCGCCATGACCCTTCTTCATGATGAAGCCATCTACTTGCACCAGGGTATACAGTATCAAGTGGAAGAGTTGGACTGGGATGAGAAGAAAGCTTATGTGCGCCAAGTAGATGTGGAATATTTTACAGATGCGAACCTTGCAGTTAGCTTAAAAGTATTAGAAGAAGACAAACTTTCTGAGCACGATTCCACTACTGTTGGGTTCGGGGATGTTACAGTGAATGCGATGCCTACCATATTTAAGAAAATCAAGTTAAGTACGTTTGAGAATATCGGTTCAGGGCCAATACATTTGCCAGAGGAAGAGCTGCACACGACATCGACATGGGTTAGCTTAAAAGAAGATAAAGATCAGCTCGGTACAAAAACGATGGAACAGATCCTCTCAGGCATTTCGAACGTGATTAAACACGTTGTTCCAGTACTCGTGATGTGTGATCAAAACGATGTCCACGTTGTTCCTCAGATCAAGGCAACACACAACAATTTGCCAACAATCTTCCTGTACGATCGTTATCCTGGTGGAATCGGCCTCTCGGATGAACTATATAAGCGATTTGAGGAACTCGTCACTTCAGCTGAGAACCTTATTCGAAACTGTCCATGCGAGGACGGTTGTCCTGCATGTATCGGAACAGAACATGAGGCGAGCAATGCGAAAGAATTGAGTATGAGACTACTTAGAAGACTGATGGAGGAGCGATGATCCTCCATCACAAGAGGGGCGCGAGTAGGTTAGCGCCTCTTGCTTCTAAATTTGTAAGAGGTGAACGTTTATGTCACTTAAAGCAAAATTAAATAGAATGAAAAAGCATATCAATACCGATGAAAAGAAAGAAGAAGTGAAAGCGGTCGAACCTACACTCACTGTGCCTCACCTTGAGAAATGGACGAGCCTTGATTCTGAGCCGTTCTTTTTTGACGATGAGTATGCGATCGTGAGAAAGAAGACTTATCCGAAGGACCATCAGCATGGTCGTTATGTATTCAATGAGCTTGAACGTGTGATCGAGAGGTGGAACAATTTTCACAGAGCTCATCCACTTTCATCAAAAAACCTTAATCCAAGTGATCTTTTATTTTTCGATACTGAAACGACAGGCCTTGGTGGCGGAGTTGGAAATACGATTTTTCTTCTAGGGTACTGTCAGTATACGAATGAAGGAATTTCAATGAATCAATACTTTCTACCAGGTCCAGGTAGAGAAGTGCCGATGTATAAGGCCTTTCTCGATGATGTTCAACATTTGAAAAACCTTGTCACGTATAACGGGAAAGCATTCGATTGGCCGCAGGTGAAAACAAGGCATACACTTATCCGTGAACAAGTTCCGAAGCTTCCACAGTTCGGACACTTTGATCTTCTTCACGGAGCACGAAGATTTTGGAAGAACGAAATGGAATCCGTGAGGCTATCGAACGTGGAGCAGCAGAAGCTCGACTTCATTCGTAAGGAAGATACACCTGGATATTTAGCTCCTATGCTTTACTTTGAGTTCGTAAAGGATCCTGATCCAGACTTAATTTCGAGCGTGATGAAACACAATGAGGAAGACATTCTCTCATTGATTACACTCTATATTCATATGTCCAACTTATTATTGGACAATAGAGGACATCATTTATCTGCAATGGAGCAGTTTCAATCTGCAAGATGGTGGGAAGCTGTAGGTGAAGACGATCATGCAGCATCACTTTATCAGCTTTCGATCGACGGGAAATATGATCGAGATGCTAAGAAAGCTCTTGCAAAAATTCATAAAAAGCAAGGCGATCTCGCAAAGTCACTTCCAATTTGGATCGAGTTATCGGAAGACACGAACGATGAAGAAAGTGACATCGAGCTTGCCAAATATTATGAGCATAAAGAGAAAGACTATGAACAGGCGCTTCATCATGCTTTATTAGGCTACCAAAAGTGGAAGAGTAAGAAACGAATACTAAAAGATAAAGCTGAGGCTGAACGAATACAGTACATGAAACGAATCGAACGATTAGAGCAGAAAGAAGCACGTAGACGGTAGGAGGTTATTATGCAGGACTTTTATGACGTATTAAAGAAAAAGGAACCATTTCACTCACTTAGCGACGCAGAAGTTGAGGAATTGATCGCATCAGCTCGCTTCTCCACCTACCATAAAGGGCAATTTCTGTACCATGAAGATGAGGATGCAGATGCGCTTTATTTATTAGTATCAGGTATTGCAAAGAACATCGTTCATAAGTCGAACGGCCAACAAGCCACGATGCGCTTCTATTATCCAGGAGACTTAATCGGGCTCATGATTATGCTGACAGATGAAACGATGACGTTCTCTGTACAAGCCAATGATGATTGTGAAGTCATCCGCATTAAGAAGGAAGTTATGCTGAAGATCATGACGGAGAATCCTACTTTCTCACACAATGTTCTCGACACGATCGGTGAGCGGATGAGAAGCCTGTATGATGAGATCAAGCAGGAGCGGGACCGTGAGACAGAAGGGGAAAACATTGCTCTCTACCGTACAAGAGTGAGCTCGATCATGGATTCGAAAGTGACGATCCCACCTACCTACAGCGTTCTAGAAACCGCTGAATTATTTAGAACGAAGAATTATGATGGCGTGATCGTGAGCGAAGATGGAGAAAGTGTAATGGGGACGGTTACGCCTCTCGAGTTATTTAACGCGTTCACACGTGGGGATTTTCAAGATCCCATTCATAAGTGGATGTATCAAAACCCCAACCTTGTTGAGGAAGATGCATTTAGTTATGAGGCTCTCGCATATTTAAAATTTCACAAAGTATCTCTTCTACCTGTTGTAAAGCGAGATAAGCTCGTTGGGATGGTATCTGCAAAATCGTTCCTAGGCATTCAAGAATCGGCGTATCTTGACCTATCCTATCGATTATCACGTGCGAAAGAACTCCAGGAAATCGTGGATCTTTCTCCGCCAAATCACAAGGAATTTCATTCATTCATCGAAGAGCTTCTCGAAGCAAACACACTGGGGTACGAAATCTGCGAGATGATGTCCAATTACAATGATGAGATCCATAGAAGAGTGATTCTTCTCGCTGAAAAAGAAATGATCAAGGAAGGGTATGGACGACCTCCCGTCAATTACTGCTTTATCGTCATGGGAAGCGAAGGGAGAAAAGAACAGGCGTTCAGCACCGATCAAGATAATGGCATGATCATTGACGATTATGAGCACCTTGCTCATAGAAAAGAAATTGACTCTTACTTTAGCAAGTTATCTGCAAAGATCAATAGAAAATTAACAGAATGTGGATTACCAGAGTGTTCTGGCGGGATAATGGCACAAAATGAGAAATGGAGAAGATCGCTGACGAATTGGAAAAAAGAGGTAAATAGATGGATCACGGAAACTGATGCAGAAGAAATTCGTAACTTTACAATCTTTATGGACTTCAGACCGGTATATGGTGATTTTGATTTATCAAGAAGTTTACGGCATGCGATAACGAGCAAGATCAAACGTGCCCAAACTCTTCAAATGCTTCTGATGAAAGATACGATTCGGTTCCGTGTACCGTTGAATCCGATTGGGAAGCTTCAGCTTCGTGGAAAGGAAAAGACGCTCGATCTGAAAAAATCAGCGATTATGCAGATCGTAAACGGAATTCGAATCTTTGCAATGAAGTATGGTGTTGAAGAAGTGAATACCATCAAACGATTACACGCATTGAAGAAAAAGGAAATCTTTCACCATCGGGATGTAATCAACATCGAAACAGCACTTCATTATCTCTATAGTTTCAGGATCAGGCAAAACCTCCACCAGTTAAGTAGAGGCATCGAGATCACAAACAGCGTCAAGCCCATGGAATGGGATAAGGAAGAAAGAAGGAAAATGAGGGAAGCGCTCCTAGTTGCAAAGCGTATGCAGCAAGTAAGTGAACTGAGCTTCCGTAGGAATCGGAGTATTTAGTTATGCCTTCAATAGGATACAAGTTAATAAAATATTTAGTGTTCAACCGACGAAAATGGAAAAAGAAGATGCGAAAGGAAATCGACTCGCCCGTCTATAAACGGCTTGAAGAAAAGCTGCCTGAATATCAGCAGGAGAGCGTGAGGTATTTTACAGTATTCGACTTAGAGACAACGGGGTTCTATCCTGCGATCGGTGATGAAGTTATTTCCATTGGAGCTGTAAAAATTGATCTTGTAGAAGGTCGGATATTAGAGGAATCGTTTTATCGAATCGTCCGACCGTTTAATAAAGTGCCGAGGTTCGTTAGACAACTAACAGGGTTATCCATCGGAGAGATAAGAGCTGGTTGGTCATTTTTAGAAGCTCTTGAAGAATTCATTTCCTTTAGTGAAGGCACAACGCTCATCGCGCACCCCGTAAAGTTCGATGTGTATGTTCTGCAAGCGCTCGTTCAAAAGTGGAATTTACCAGATTATTTACCACCTTATTTAGACTCTGAAGCACTAGCGAAGGAAGTATTTCCATCAGGAAATCCTCAGCTTGATTCGTTGATCCGCAAGTTAAATATCGAACGACATGAACGACATCATGCGTTGAACGATGCAAAGATGACTGCGGAGTTGTGTTTGAAGCTATTCTCAAAGCTTCATGTCGAGAAAACACTAGATGAGGAAATAAAGGCTCGAATACAGCGAGAAAATCTGGTATTTGGCAGGAAATAACCATTCTTACTAATCATTTCCCGGGTAAGCGCATAATATTGTGCAATTCGACGAAATCTAAGTAAAAACTTGTCATTTCTGCGTTTACATTTGTCGTAACTTGTTGTAACTTTGAATAGGAAAAAACATTTTGTTTAGCATTAACGTAATGGAGAGATGGAAAGTGAAACAGGTCATAATGGTTTTGTTTTTTGTAGTGATTGCATTAACGGTAGTAGTTATGAGTGAAATCAGCGAGTCTGCTCAATTATACGATGATTCTGAAATCGTCCAACAAAAATAGGCGGTTTCCGAGCGTTTCAAACGGCAAATAAGGACAAACACACAGTACATGTACGCATGTGGTTACATAAATTAGTAGGGAAATCTATATTCTAGAAGGGGGAACCTACTAAATGTTTAGACGTAATGATCACATGGGTCCAAACGGTAACATGCCTAATCAGGTAAGTCCTAGTATGCATGGTCCGAACGCAAACATGCCAAACCAGGTCATGCCTGCTATGCAAGGTCCGAATGCAAATATGCCGAATCAAGTGAGCCCGGCGATGCAGGGGCCAAATGCAAATATGCCACATCAAGTTAGTCCTGCTATGAAAGGTGGAAATGGGCAAGTAAGTCCAGCCAATCAAGGTCCTTGTCCAACAGGTCCATTTGTCTATCCGACAAAGCAATGTGTAAAGAACTACTGCTACAAGCATCAAGTAGAACACATTCATCCTACACACATTAAGAACGTTCATCATCATATGTATGAGCACAACCATGTGTACCCACTAACTCAGTCTGACGAAGTATTGGCTTCGCATACGAACAATTATCCACCACCAAGACCTACAGGTGCTATGCCAGCTGGAATGGGGCAAGACCCATCACAAGTGGCTGGAGCAATGCAAGGTCCAGGCGGCCCGGCTCAAAAGAGAAGAAGATAATTACAACAAAACGAACTGGATCCCAGTTCGTTTTTTAATAGGAGTGGAAACGATGGCTAACGTATTGCTCGTTACAGGGTATAAAGCTCACGAGATAGGCATTTTTAATGACGATCATCCCGGATTACATATCATCAAGGAAGCTTTACGGATCAGGATCTCTCAGCTGATCGAAGACATGGAGTTTGAATGGATACTCATCAGTGGCCAGACTGGCGTCGAGCTATGGGCGGGGGAAGTAGCGCTCGATTTACGAGAAGAATATCCAGACCTTAAATTAGCTGTGTTAACTCCGTTTCTTGATCAGGAAACGAAATGGAAAGAATCAACTCAGGAGTATTATCAAATGATAATGTCAGAGGCTGATTTCGTTGAGTCCATCACGAATCGACCTTATGAAAATCCTGGCCAACTGAAGGCAAAGAACGAATTTTTGGTTAAAAAAAGCGATGCTATGCTCATTCTTTATGATGAAGATACGCCAGGATCACCGGATTTTTATTTAAAAGAAGCGGACAACAGAAAGAAACAGCAAAGTGAATACGAAGTTTATACGATAACCCCTATCGATCTTGATTTGCTGCAGCAGGACTTGCAGGAGAGCGACCCAGATTTTTACAGTCAGTAAACATTCCAATTGACAAGTTGAAAGACTTTTGGAAGAATAAAATAAAGACAAAAAACAGTGTACATACTGAGGTGATATTATGGCAGAACAGCAATCGTTACAATTAACAGCTAAAGATATTCTTGAAAAAGACTTTAAGAGTGGTTTTCGTGGGTATGACCAAGATGATGTAGACAAGTTTTTAGATGTTGTGATCAAAGACTACGAGAATTTCGAGAATGAAATCGATCATCTTCGCCAAGAAAACACGCGTTTAAGAAGAGAAATGGACCGCATGTCTGAGCAACAAAAACGCCAACAAACGCGTTCTCAAACTCAACCAGGCAATACTAACTATGATATTTTGAAACGTTTATCTAACTTGGAGAAGCACGTATTTGGAAGCAAACTATACGAATAAACCGCCAAAACAGGTGGTTTTTTTCTGAGAAGTAGATAAATTTCAATTACCGTACTTTACGTAATACATTAGTACAAAACAAGATAGTAAGGTATTCTTGCAAAATCCATCGAATTAAGCTATAATGAAGTTTGTTGTCCTAATAAAGATAACGTTCGGGTAATCGCTGCATAGGAGTCTTATCTCTTATGTAGAGGAAAGTCCATGCTCGCACGATCTGAGATGATCGTAGTGTTCGTGCCTGATGAAACAATAAGTCAGGGTAGTCCATTCGGGCTAACGGCGGGGAAAAGGCCTAAGTCTTTCGAGATACGGCCTGAATACTCTGAAAGTGCCACAGTGACGAAGTCTTAATGGAAACATTAAGAGTGGAACGAGGTAAACCCCACGAGCGAGAAACCCAAATTATGGTAGGGGAGCTTTCTTGAAGGAATTTAACGGATAGAAAGCCAGACGGAGGACGCGTCTGGAGATAGATGATTACCACCTGAGTGCGAGGGGAGACCCGTTTGCAGTACAATGGAACAGAACATGGCTTACAGAACGTTATCTACTTTGAAAAGCCCCGCAAAGGGCTTTTTTGCATGTTTAGAGGAATTCCTGTATGATTAAGTCGAAAAAATGTACGGGGTACATCTTAGAAAGATGCAGTCATACGATCGGAGTTGAATAGAATGGCAAAATATGAACTGATTGCAACGGCTACAATGGGTCTTGAATCTCTTGTAGGTCGAGAAGTAAAAGATTTAGGTTTTGAAAACGTACGTGTCGATAATGGAAAAGTTACATATGAAAGCGATGAGCTCGGTATTTGCAGATCAAACTATTGGCTAAGAACAGCCGATCGCGTCAAGTTGAAGGTCGGGGAATTTAAAGTAACAACCTTTGATGAATTATTTGAGGCAACAAAAGCTTTACCATGGGGCGATCTCTTGCCAGAAAATGCGGAGTTCCCTGTTTCGGGTAAATCGGTTAAATCAACGTTATATAGTGTGCCGGATTGTCAGGCTATCGTAAAAAAAGCGATCGTAGAGAGTATGAAAGAGAAATACAACGTTTCATGGTTTGATGAAGACGGTCCGCTCTTTAAGATAGAGGTTGCTATTCATAAAGATACTGCAACCCTTACAATCGATACGAGTGGTAAAGGTTTACATCGAAGGGGATACCGTTATCATCACAGTGCAGCTCCTTTGAAAGAGACGATGGCAGCAGCGATGATCATGCTCACAAACTGGAATGCTGACAAGCCCTTCATGGATCCTTTCTGTGGATCAGGTACGCTTCCAATCGAAGCGGCGATGATTGGGCAGAATATCGCCCCAGGATTTAACAGAGAGTTTGCTTCAGAAGATTGGGCATGGATTGGGAAAAAGCGATGGGAAGAAGCGATGATTGAAACAGAGGACCTTGCTAAATATGATCAGCCGCTTCATATCTTTGGAAGTGACCTTGATCCGAAGATGGTCGAACTCTCAAAGAACAATGCATTAGAAGCTGGTTTCGGTGATATGCTTCAGTTCAAGCAGATGCAGGTTTCTGACGTGAGTTCTAAGATGGAATACGGTTGTTTGATTGGTAACCCTCCATACGGTGAGAGACTTGGAGATCGAGAAGAAGTCGAACAAATGTACAAAGACATGGGACGAGCGTTCCGCGATCGTCTCGACACGTGGTCGATCTATATCTTAACATCTCATCCAAAATTTGAAGAGTTATACGGCAAGAAGTCTACAAAGAACCGTAAGCTTTATAACGGTGATATTAAAACCCACTATTATCAGTTCTTTGGACCTAGACCGCCAAAGAAGTAATGAAGAAACCCCCAGCATGCGCTGGGGGTTTTGTTTATACTTTTTCTACGATATATGCTCGTTTATCTCGGAAATACTTTTCCCCGTCATCAGAGGAATGTTCAAAAAAACCTTCCAATTCATTCACTACTTTATATTCCCTCTCAGGATCTGAAAAAAGTTGGGAAGCATTACTTGCTAGTAGTACAACGTCCGTCGTCGATACGAAGCTATCAAGTTCTTTTGCGGTATAATGTTCTCCAGGTTTAAGTGTGTTGATTCGGTGTTGTCTCATGATTAACTCCTCCTATCTAATTGCGTTATAGTATCCTCTACCCGGGAACAACCTGCATGTAAACAACCGAATATGTATAAATTTAGTATTGAGAAATTATTTGGGGGAGGGAAGGTATGAAGAAAACGGGGTTTTATCTTTTTGTTTTTATTGTGCTAGGGTTGTTCTTGGTGAATCCTCAGTCTGAAGATTATGTGCAGTGGGCGGCTGATGAATTGAAAAAGGATCAAAATAAATTAGTGGAGATCGGGGTAGATCTTGCGGTAGTTCCGTATCTTACTGCAAACACTGCTCGGACAGATTGGTTTGTTTTCTCGATTTACAAAACGAAACATATAGATGGAACTGTCATTACTACGGTGGGCGTGGTGAATAACTTTATCGTTATTTCTAAAAAATGATTGATGGACGTGTACGTTATTTTCATGTATCGTTTTTAGTGGACTCAATAGAAAGGGGGATATGGAAATGGAGTTAAGCATTTTTAGTTTTCTAGTTCCGATTATTGTTGCTGTGTATCTTGCTATCGATGCACCTAAACATGGCAAAAACCCATGGCTTTGGGGGATATTAGGATTTTTATTTACACTTCTACCATTAGGGATCTACTTGATTAAGACGGATCGCAAAGTAGCGGGTTGGATTTTCGTTGTACTATCGATTCTTTCGATCATCGGTACAATCGCACTCATAGGCATGGTGATCGCTATTTTCTCTAGCGGAAGCGCAGGTATGTAATCTAGCTGTTTTGAATTCCTAAAATAGGGAAGAAGAACCTCATTGGATATATGGAGGAATGGATATGAAGTATTGTATACAATGTTGTTCTTTGTTGAAGCGGTCAGAAAAGAAGTGCCCCGAGTGCTTGAATGACCGGTTTACTACTCTCGAAATTACATTACAGCATTAAAAAAAGACATAGGATTTATCCTATGTCTTTTTTCATATTCTTAGTTAATCGTATACCAGGTTATGGTAGGATAGTTACATAGAGGGATTAAGTTGTTCTCAGTTCTTTCTCAGAGAAATATTCGGGCTTTTTAGCACCTTGTGCATGTAATTCCTTAAAGCAGCATTGATACTCATGCAATGACATGTTGCCATTTAAGTAATTCACCTGAGCGAAATCGAGCAGCTCGTCCGCAGTAGATGGCTCTTTACCTTTAACTTGTTCGAATGTTTTGATCAGACTATTGATAGACAATCTAGACCCCTCCTTGAACTAGTTTTCCTTACAAAAAGGATAACATGAGATTTTTAAAATCCATTGTTTTTGAATTTTTTAACTTCCGACAAAACGTTACATGTTTTAAGAGGGTTGTCGAATGCGTCATGCCGTTACATAACAAACACTTATACGAAAGGGAGCGAGAAATATGCAAGTCGATTTGAATAAAATTGAACAAGATTTTTTGAACTATACGAAGAAGATGACAGGCTTTAATGAAGCGATCGGGCTGATGTACTGGGATTTAAGAACGGGTGCGCCGAAAAAAGGAGCTGAGCAACGTTCTGAGGTCATCGGTATGATGTCATCTGAGGTGTTTAATATGTCCGTCTCGGACGAAATGAAAAACTATCTCTCTAACCTATCAAATGCAAAAGACCATTTAGATGAGAAGACAGTTAAGGCTGTCGAAGAATGTCAAAAAGAATATGACCGAAACATTAAAATTCCTGCAGAGGAATATTCAGAGTACGTTATTTTAAGTTCTAAAGCTGAAAGCGTGTGGGAAGAAGCGAAGGATAAGAATGACTTTGAATTATTCCGACCATATCTTGAGAAGTTGGTAGCTTTTAATCAAAAGTTCGTGGAGTATTGGGGCTATGAAGACAATAAGTATAATACGCTGCTAGATTTATACGAACCTGGGGTTACGGTGGATATGATCGACCGCGTGTTTGGACAACTGCGTGACCATATCGTTCCACTCGTTAAAAAGGTAGTTGAATCGAGTGACAAACCTAATACTGATTTCTTATTCGAACATTTTCCTAAAGAGAAGCAGCAAGATTTCAGTTTAGAAATACTTAAGAAGATGGGGTATGACTTTGATGCCGGACGACTTGACACGACTGTACATCCATTTGCTACTGGCTTAAATCCTGGGGATGTTCGTGTTACAACGAAGTATGATGAAGGTGATTTCCGGACAGCTGTATTTGGAACCATCCATGAAGGTGGGCATGCGCTGTACGAGCAAAATATCTCTACAGATTTAATTGGGACACCACTATGTTCGGGCACTTCTATGGGAATCCATGAGTCTCAATCTTTATTCTGGGAAAACTTCGTCGGTCGTCATAAATCATTCTGGAAAAATAATTATGAGACGTTAAAAGCGTATTCTTCAGGACAGTTCGACGACGTGAGTTTAGACGATTACTACCGTGCGATCAACGTTGCAGGACCATCTCTCATTAGAATTGAAGCAGATGAAATGACGTATGCCCTTCATATCATGGTTCGATATGAAATTGAAAAAGGGTTGATCAACGGGGAGATCGAAGTAAAGGACCTTCCGTCTATTTGGAATGAAAAGATGGAAGAATACCTAGGAATCACTCCTGACAATGATGCGAATGGTGTCCTGCAAGATGTTCACTGGTCAGGCGGTGCGTTTGGGTACTTCCCTTCCTATGCACTAGGTTATATCTACGCAGCACAAATAAAGCATGCGATCTTGAAAGACCTTCCTAATTTTGATGAACTCTTAGAATCAGGCGATTTTCATCCGATAAAAGAGTGGCTCACTGAGCATATTCATCAATACGGAAAGATGAAAAAGCCTGTTGAGATTATTAAAGATATTACTGGTGAAGGACTAAACGCTGCTTATTTAATCGAGTACCTAGAAAATAAGTACAGTGAAGTCTATCACATAAATGCTTAATTGAAGCTTTTAGCTATCACAAGAGTCGTCTAATAAGACACCAAATACATCTCTGCCTGCACAGAGATGTATTTGTGTTTCATCGTGCATGGACGCCTGTGATTAGCTACCGCTCACGTTTCATATTGGTGTAACTACTCTTAAAGAAGGGTACATCCATTAGTGTTGAAAATGTAAACAGATTAGAGGAGGGACGTTTTATGGAAAAAATTCGTTGGGGTATCATCGGATGCGGTGATGTGACAGAAAAGAAAAGTGGCCCAGCTTTTCAAAAGATTGAACATAGTTCACTTGAAGCCGTGATGAGAAGAAATGGAGAAAAAGCAAGAGATTATGCAGAACGGCATGGCGTCCCTAAGTGGTATGATGATGCAGAAGATCTGATACATGACGAAGATGTGGATGCTGTATATATAGCCACTCCACCTTCTACACATAAACACTATACCTTGATGGTTGCTGAAGCTGGAAAGCCTGTATACGTGGAAAAACCGATGGCGAGTCGTTCGGAAGACTGCCTAGAAATGGTCCGTGCATGTGAAAAACACGAAGTACCATTGTTTGTTGCCTATTACAGAAGGTCGCTACCTAGATTTTTGAAAGTGAAAGAACTAATCGAACAAGGCGCAATTGGAGAAGTGCGATTCGTGTCGGTGCAGCAGATGCAACAACTCGTGAAAAGAGATGAAGAAGGGAATTGGCCGTGGAGAGTGAAGCCTGAAACGAGTGGTGCTGGATTGTTTTATGATGTTGGTTCCCATACATTAGACTTGTTGGATTATTTACTTGGTCCTATTTCAGATATCAAAGGTTCAGCTTATAACCTTGCTGGTTCCTATCCAGCAGAAGATACTGTGAATGGTGCCTGGAGGTTTGAGAGTGGTGCTGTTGGGACTGGCGTTTGGAATTTCTCTTCTTATAAAAACGAAGATGATAACCGTATTGTTGGGACACGTGGAGAAATACAATTTTCTACGTTTGATGATAAACCCATTCTGTTAAAAACGGATTCAGTTGAAGAATCTTTTCGTATTGAGCATCCTCATCATATTCAACAGCCACATATTCAATCGATTGTCGATGAATTACTCGGGAATGGGAAATGTCCAAGCACTGGGAACACAGCTTTACGGACAAACAAAGCAATGGATATGCTTGTGGAAGAGTATTATCTGGGCATCGAAAAATAAAGGTCACGGATACATTGAAAGAGCTTGGATCAGCAGCGTGCTTTCCCAAGCTCTTTTTTAATTTTCTAATGCCATAACCGTCAGTCAATCGGCCGACATCACATTCGTATGATGTTCTTTTACCCCTGCAAACCCTCTTATAATAATATCTGAAAATAACTTCGACCTCTCTTTCAAATCGTCAACCGAGTAAAGGCCAGAGAAATATTGGATGACTAAGCCGTCGATCATAGCAACGAAAGCACTGACCCCTTCTCTGTAATGAAGTGCCCAATACTCTTTTTGAGGATCTAGCTCTACGAATTTGTCTCTTAAGTAGAGGAGCATTTCATCAAAAGCACGTTTAAATTCTTTAGGTTCTTTGTTTTGTGCTTGTTTACTCATCTCAGCTTGTATCTTATCGAAGTTATCCTTGTTGTAGTCCATAGAACCATAAATGAAGTTTTCAATGAATTCTGGGACGGTTTCACCTTCACAGCAATCGATAGCATTTTCATAATCAAGCATTAGTCTAGATAAGTTTTCATTCATAAGATCGACTCCTTTTAAAAATGTAAACTCCTAATTCCCCGATAATAAAAAATAAAACCGTTGAAATATATTGAAAATTACAAACGTTTACATGTAAGATTAACATGTAGCTCTTTATTATCGTTGAAAAATGTTCTACATAAAAAAGGAGTGATCTAGGATGGAAAAGGTAACGTATGAAATTGTAGAAAGAACGGCAATCGTCACGATCAATAACCCGCCTCTTAATGTATTAAGTAAAGAAGTGATCAACCGCATTTATGACATCTTTCAAGAACTTGAAACGAATGACGAAGCTGTATCGGTCATCTTAACGGGTGCTGGAGACAAAGCTTTTGTGGCAGGTGCTGATATTAAGGAATTCCCTGAATGGATGGGACAAGCCAATTTCAAGGAAATCGTCATGGATACCCATCGAATGTTTAACTACATTGATGATTTTCCTAAACCGACGATCGCTCTCTTAAATGGACTAACATTCGGCGGAGGCTGTGAACTAGCCATGACTTGTGATATCCGTGTCGCTGAAGATCAGGCGCAGCTAGGTTTGCCAGAGATTAAACTAGGATTGTTTCCAGGTGGAGGAGGTACCCAGAGGTTACCTCGCTTGGTGGGAGAAGCGAGAGCGAAAGAAATCATGTTTACTGGTGAACCGATCACTGCGCACGAAGCTGAACAATACGGACTTGTGAATCACGTTGTGCCAACTGGACAAGGCATGACATACGCACAGAGTCTAGCGTCTAAAATATCTGATAAATCTCTTCAGTCTTTATCCAGAATAAAACAAGCGGTTAATAAAGGAACTGAACTGCAGTTGGAAAAAGGGATTGAACTTGAAGCAGATCTGTTCGACCAAGTCTTTCAGACTGAAGATATTAAAGAAGGTGTAAATGCCTTTTTTGAAAAAAGAAAACCACAGTTTACACACAGGTGATAGGGAAGAGGGAATGAGATGAGCCACGAAATGAACGTAAAGGTTAGATTTTGTGAAACAGATGCCCTTGGGCACGTGAATAATACGAGCTATTTCATTTACATGGAGGAAGCAAGGGTTGAGTTTTTGAATCAGCATAGAGGAAGTTCGGGTACTGATGACTGGAAATTCATCTTAGTATCTACAAATTGTGATTTCCATGCCCAACTGTACTTCGGTGAAACGCTTACGGTTGAAACGGATATCAAGAAGATTGGAACGAAGAGTTTCGTCATGCGTCACCGTATGACGAATGCAGAGAACGGTAAGCTTGTTGCTGAAGGTGAATCCGTGATTGTTTACTTTAATTTTAAAGAACAAAAAAGTGAGCCGATTCCTGAAGCGCTTCGAAAAGCGCTCGAGGAAAGTTTTCAAGTAAGTTAAAGGGCTGCAGAGCGAGCGTGGGTAAACCTCGCTCTTTCTTTTTTATGAGAAAAATGATTCGAAAAAGAGATTTATGGATATTGTGTAATGTATAGACCTAACGAAAGGACTGATTCTGATGAAAAAACTATCGAAGCAACAGTATGATAAAGCCTGCTCATACATAGAGAACGAGGCGAGAGGAATCGATCGAGCATATTTTCATTTTTGGAATGGATCAGGAAGTAAAGAGGAAGTTTTAGAACAGCTAGAACAGTACCGAAATGATGATGGCGGGTTTGGTCATAGTATAGAACCAGATTTCAGACTAAAAGAATCATCACCGATGGCTACCACTGTAGCTTTTCAATTTTTAATTAAGCTCGGATTATCTAAAGACCATCCGTTTATTCAAGAGGGAATACGTTACTTTCAATCTACATGTAAGGAGGAAGGCTGGAACGCTGTGCCAGAGGCAGTCAACCATGTTCCTCATGCACCATGGTGGAGTGTTCAGGAGGGAGAGCAGAAATACTCGGCAAACCCTGATGCCGAAATCGTCGGTTACCTGATGGCGTATAGTGATGATAAGGAACCTAAATCCTCAATGCTTATGAAAGTGATGGATCATTTAAGTGATTTGAACGAATATGAAATCCACGAAGTTCAATGTTACTTGAGGCTAGCTGATTTAGCTCAAGGAGATATTCAAAATGTCATACTAGAAAAAGTTCAAAAGCAACTTCCATATATCGTAGATCGTCCCGAGAAATGGGATTCGTATGGCGTTCAACCCGTTGTTCTCGTCGATTCAGAAGAGTCACCATTTGTAGATGAATTGAATCAGGAGGTTCATGTTAATCTTGACTACATAATAGAGAAACAGCAGGAAGATGGTAGCTGGGCACCTACATGGGAGTGGGGTCAGTACCAGGATGAGTGGGAAAAAGCGAAGAAAGAATGGAGTGGGCATCTTACAGTTCAGCAATTGATTACACTGAGCAAGTTTGATCGAATCGAACGTGAACAGTGATGAAGGAGGCTAATTAATGAAAGCTGTAGTGATCGAAGCCTATGGTGGACGAGAGCAATTGAAAGAAGTTGAACTTGAATCGCTAACGCCAAATGACGACCAGGTCGTTGTTGAAAGCTATGCAACTTCAGTAAACCCTATCGATTGGAAAGTAAGAGAGGGTTACTTGAAAGAGAAACTTCCTTTCAATTTTCCAATCACACTTGGCTGGGACATTGCGGGTATCGTAAAGGAAAAAGGTAGCAACGTAACAGACTTTCAAGTTGGAGACAGGGTTTTTGCAAGACCAGCAACGACAGCTCAAGGTACCTACGCTGAAGAAGTTGTCGTGGATGCTCATTTACTCACTCATATCCCAGATAATATAACATATGAAGAAGCCGCCTCGATCCCGTTAGTCGGTCTTACCGCATGGCAGTGCTTGATTGATTTTGCAGATGTTAGAAGAGACGATAAGGTTCTGATTCATGGCGGTTCTGGTGGAGTTGGGAGCTATGCGATCCAACTTGCTAAGGAGAATGGTGCTTATGTAGCAACAACGTGTAGTGGGAAAAACAAGGAGTACGTTGAAGCGTTAGGCGCAGATCGTGTTATCGATTATGTAGAAGAAGACTTTTCTAATGTTGTGGAAGAATACGATGTTGTAATCGATACGATCGGAGGAGAAGTATTGGATAAAAGCTTCCTCGTATTAAATGGTGGAGGAAGGCTTGTGTCGATCGTCGATATGCCAGATAAAGAAAAGGCGAAGGATAAAGGAGTTCGCTCAGGAACAGTATGGTTAGAACCAAATGGTGAACAACTGAAACAGATTGGTGAGCTATTAGCAGAGGGGCGTATCAAAGCCACTATTGGGCAACGGTTTCCGTTTAGTGAAGAAGGAATCAGAGAAGCGCATAGAGTGAGTGAATCTCACCATGCTAGAGGCAAGATCGTCATTCTTTTTGATAAATAAAGGCAGCTTCGGCTGTCTTATTTTTATTTCTATTAAAAATTTCACGCACCGTATTATAGAAGTAAGATTTAATAGCACTACATTAAAAACTCAATACCAAAATAAAAAGCCAGGATATACAATCCTGGCAAAAAAACTAGAAAATAATATGTGCCATAATCACGATCACTGGTAGTGAAATCAGTGTACGCTCTAAGAAAATGATAACAAGATCAAAGAAACGAACAGGTACTTTTGATCCAAGTAACAATCCACCTACTTCTGACATGTAGATCAGCTGGGAAACAGATAGACAAGCGATGACGAAGCGAGTTAATTCACTTTCAATGCTTGAACCTATGATAGCTGGTAGGAACATATCTGCAAATCCAATCACCATCGTTTGAGCAGCTTCAGCTGCTTCAGGCACTTGCATCAGATTGAGTAGCGGAACGAATGGTGCTCCCAAATAGCTGAATAGAGGAGTGTTCTCAGCAATAATCAATGCAATTGTTCCGATCGCCATAACGATTGGAATAACGGCCATCCACATATCTAGAACGTTTTGGACGCCGCCTTTTGCGATGGATGAAACTTTGTTTTTACTCGCTGTTTCAGTCGCTTTGACGATTCCGAATCGGAAAGGTGTATAGCCGGCTGGAATGGCATCACTCTTCTTGTCGGATACATTTTCGTATGTTTCATCAGGTTTTCTGGATAATGGCGGTATCCTCGGCATAATGATTGCTGCAATAACTCCAGCAAGTGCAATCGTTAAGTAGTAAGGTACAAAATATGCTTGAAGCCTCATTTCTGCTAATACTACGATACTGAACGTAATGGATACAACAGAGAAGGTCGTTCCGATTACCGCGGCTTCTCTTTTTGTATAATAGCCTTCTTCATACTGTTTACTTGTGAGTAGAACACCGATCGTGCCATCACCCATCCAAGATGCGAGACAATCGATTGATGAACGACCAGGAAGCGTAAAGAGCGGTCTCATGAACCTAGTAAGAAGCGCGCCACACAGTTCTAGTAAACCAAAGTTTAATAATAGCGGTAAGAAGAGACCCGCAAATAAAAATACAGAGAATAGTATAGGTATAAGGCTATTTAGCAGCAAACCACCTGTTGCATCTGACCGTATCCATTCTGGACCTATTTGGTATAAAGTCAGAATAGCAAAAATCATACCAAGTGTACGAGCGATGAGCCAGACCGGTGAAACTTGCAATAAGTTTACAAGGAATGGGGAATTTGTTACCCATTTTGGCTTTGCAACCACTGCAATGAAGCTCAGTATTACTGTGATCGAAATAATGAGTGTCATTACCTGGGGAAGCGATACTGGAACTGATTCGGCAAAAAATACTTGAAGCCAATCAGCTAGTTTCGCTATTGGTATCGTGATCCCTTCCTTTGCGGGTATGGGAATCATGAATAAGAATATCCCAATCAATGATGGTATAGCGAATTTCATGATACTGGAAGCTGTTACGTTTTCTTGATGATTACTACTTTGCATCGACGGTCACCTCTGTTATGTATAATAATTTTATGAATAACTGTATCTTTATAAAAACAATGTTATAAATATAACACAGAGCTGTTAAAGTAACAGCAATAAAACGAAGTTCAAGAATATAAACATTGTTCTGAAAACAGAAACTATTACTTATTATACCGATAAAAGACAGGTTATTAAAGGTTTTTGTGACAAAGTGTTCATCTAATGTGGAAGGTAACGTCATCGTGAAGAGAGGCTAACATACAAAAAAGGCAAGGATCTCATTTACGAGTCCTTGCCTATATAATGAAAGGCTATATATGTTTAGCATGTCTACTTTGCCGATTATATTCAAGATGATTTTCAAATGTAGAACCGAAAAAACAGGAAGAACATTTTTGGTATCCTTTTTGCTCCGTCAATACCTCAAGTTCTGTGTCAAGATTAACCTCAGACCGATCTTTAAGTGGTGTTTCAGGCAAGTGGCACTCATCACCAGCATAGGCTGTCCTATGGACAATTCGGTTTTGGTGGTCAATCATGTATTTTCCCATATTGTTATATCAATTCCCATCTATAAGAAGATTACTTTTAGTGTAACACATGGGTACTTATATTGATACAGCATAAATTATTTATTATACCCTATTTTGTTAAGAAATATTACTATTAATGCGTTATTTTCTAAAAAAATTCACAAACTTGAAACCTTAAGGGGTGTTTTACGTAATAAAAGTAAAACAAATGAGGAGGAATATCATGAGTGGAATCGGATTATTTTTTCTAATCGTAATGATTGGCATTATTTCCCTCGCCTTTTACTCTGATCATAACCGTAAAAAAAGAAGAGTAAGGTCAGTTGCAAAGCCTTCTTTCGAGTCCCGCTCAGCTGCAAGTATGTTTGTTATCACATCGATTGAAGATCGAGTAGACATTACTCCAGAAGAACGAAGTGAACTAGAACAACTTGACGTAGAAGGTATCCTTGCATTTGCACTTGCGAGAGAGTGGATATCTAGTGATGATGAATCGTCGATTAAAGACCAACTTCACTCACCAAAAAACGAGTCATCATTTGATTCAAGTTATGTTGAAACGGACCATACGTATGGTGGCTCAGGAGGGTACGATAGCGGCGGTGGATTCGACGGAGGCGGGGGAGGTGAATAACTTAATGAATGAGAATGTGTTTATCCAGTCTGGTTCGTTATCAATCAGGAGCCTTGCGCCTGGTGATGAAAACCTCTTATTAAAATGGCTAACCAATGAGCAAGTTTTGAAATATTACGAAGGAAGAGATCGTCATTATACGATAGATAAAATCAAGAATGATTATTTTGATCAAGAGGACGTTGTTGGTTGTATCGTGTCCTACGGTGGGGATCCAATCGGTTATATCCAGTTCTACCGTTCCTCATCTATCTCTTGGGTAACCCTTCCAGATGGGACATACGGTATGGACCAGTTTATCGGTGAGCCTTCATATTGGAATAAGGGCATCGGTACTGAACTTGTTAAAATGGTTGTTGAGTTTCTTATTAAAGAAAAAGAAGCAGCGTTGATCGTTATGGATCCGCAGGTGTGGAACGATCGAGCCATTGCTTGTTATGAAAAAGTTGGGTTTGAAAAGAAATGTATTCTAAAACAACACGAGTGGCATGAAGGCGCGATGAGAGATTGTCAGCTAATGATGTATGAACCTTATCTCCACCTGAATTCTATAAAAGATCAAGATAGATCATACATAAACAATATGTTCAAAAAGAGCTGGGGAAGTGACGTGATGGTGGTTTCTTCAGGTGTTTATCATAGCGATGAGTTAGACGGCTTTTATATGAAGCATAAGGATAAGGTCGAAGGATTAATCACATACGTTTTCCGTGGTGAAACGTGTGAAATTATTTCGCTCGATAGCTTTAATGAGGGGACTGGCATAGGGAGTAAGCTATTACTTGAAGTCGAGCTAGCAGCTTATCGAAGAGGTATCCATCAGATAAAACTTCTAACTACCAATGACAATGTGGACGCATTACGCTTTTATCAAAAAAGAGGCTATCGAATAACGAGCGTATTCAGTGGTGCAGTTGATGAGGCGCGAAAGGTGAAAAAGGAAATTCCGATAATTGGGTATTACAACATTCCAATCTATGATGAACTGCTCTTAATGAAGAATTTAACATAAAATAAGAGCCCGGTGAGTGATCACCGGGCTCTTATGAATTTACAATTTATGCTTTTGTTACGTTAGCAGCTTGAGGTCCGCGGTTACCTTCAACGATTTCGAAGCTAACTTCTTGGCCTTCGTCTAGAGTTTTGAAACCTTCGCCGTTGATTGCAGAGAAGTGTACGAATACGTCGTCTGCTCCTTCAACTTCGATGAAACCGAAACCTTTTTCAGCGTTGAACCATTTTACTTTACCGTTTTGCATAAAAAATTGCCTCCTAATGTACCACATCGTACATAATTTAAAATTCACCATTTCACTTAGTAATACGTTTACATTAAAAAACTGTAACTTCAGTAGCGAGGATTTAACTTTGTTACCCCCTCGAGAAGTTACAGCTAATTTAAATCCTAAATATATTAAAAGTAAAAATGGTTTAATTACATAATAGCACTCACATATTCGGAATGCAAACCTTTATTGGAATTCTTTTGGGATTTTAACAGTGAATCTTATTCGTCGTTTTTGAATCGGTATGATTGAGCCGACTAGTGCGATTAGAGAAGCGCCGATTAAGATCCCGGATACGCCTTCTACAGCAAACAGCAAGAGTGATAAAAAGACGATTAGATCAAATATTGAATCTAATATAGATAATAATGAAATCGTGGTAGCGCGCACATGCGAAGGAATCACTTCGTTACTAAGCTGAGAATAGATCGGATAACGAATTGCACCGATCCACCTTAAGAAAAGGATGACACCAAGAATCAACCAAAGCGTATCTTGAAACAGTGCTGCTACAAGAAGCCCACCTGCACTCAGAAAGCCTGAAGCATACATCAAGGTTATTCTTGAAACCCTTTTTGTGAAGAATGTAATACTTCTTGACGAAAAGAATGCGAGAAGTGCTCCAATTGCATAAACAGGGCCGATTAAAAATACAGGTAACCCCGCATCGGTCATCAAGGGTTGATCAAACTTCTCGAACACCGCCACTGTTGGGATGAAAACGAGTGTAAGGTTCAAAAACATCATTAAGAGCTGTGGGGCTCGTTTGATCACACGTAATCCTTCGACAACTTTATTCATCTTCGGGTCAGATACAGTCATCTCAACGGCCGGTTCATGAATAAAGAATAGTAGAATGAATTCAATCAGATAGACGCCAAGGCTTAATAGTATTAATAGCTGGAATTGCTGCTGATCTAAATCTTTTGCAAGAAAAGCCCCTGTCAATACCGCAAGAATCATCGAGATAAAACCTGCGGATTGAATTCTTCCCATCGCTTGATCCATCGTGTTCTGCTTTTTATCGATTTTTAAGGATTCGTAGATTAATGCTTCATCCGCTCCTGAGAAAAAGGTGACAGAAATTCCATTTAAAAAACTAAATAGCATAAACAACCACAGATCGTTTGAAAGCAATAGCACGATGATGCTCAGTAGTTTAATTAAGGAGCCGATCAAGAATGAGAGTTTCGGACCAAACCGGTCAGCAAAGACCCCAGCAGGTATTTCTCCAATTAATACGGCACCGCTCCAGCACATCAATATGATTAAAATCGTTGCTTCCGTTAAGCCATTACTTAAATAAAACAGTGTTAAAACAGGCTGCAAGAAGCTTATTGATCCAAAGAAATTCACCCAAAATAAAACAGAAATGTTCCGTTCAGATATCGAGTACATTGTCCTCCAACTTTCCTAATGTGTTCCGACAGATCGAAAGCAGGAGGGTTTATGATTAGTTCGTTTCACCTCTCCTGCTTGTAAAAGTTGAATGTAGAATTTTTGACATATGATTTCCTCCTCAATTGGTATGAGAAAATTATAGCAAATTTTTCAAATAAGATATATTGCACATTCAAGTGTTTCGTTCTTAATCAAAAGAAGGAAAGTGTATTACTAAGTTAACGAAAAGGAGAGATATTGATGAACCAAGCAGAAGAACGACTCGAATCATATCGAACAGGGATTGAGCAGCTTACCGAATCATTACCTGAAGCTATAAAACAGTACAATAGGTTTACCGGAGAATGTTTTGAAGAAGGCGACATCCAAAAGAGTACGAAGCATTTAATGGCTTTAGCGATCAGCACGAAGGATGGGGATAAAGAGAGTATGACCTATCATATGGATCAATGTGTTGAACTTGGATGTAGTGACAAAGAAATCTATGAAACGATGATGGTATCTGCAGCATACGGTGGTGGATCAGCCATGAGTCAAGGAGTAACGAAAGGTCTCGAGATCCTTAAAGAGATTAGACAAAGATAATAAAAACTGTGTTACCATGAATTGGATAATGGGAGGGATTAGATGGAAACGTCTCTTATTACCACATCACATGGTATCAAGGAGTATTACTATAGGAGAGGAACTGGAAAGACGATCGTTTTGTTAACCGGAATGGGCGGATCACTTTATGAGTGGAACGAGCTGATGGATGCTGACTTTTCATTTTTAGCTTATAACCGAGCTGGATATGGAAGGTCAGAGCCTGTATTGAATCACACGTTAGCAACCCCTCACGAGGAGCTTTGTTCTTTATTAGAAGCGCTCTCTATCGACGAAGCAGTTATTCTTGCTGGTTTTTCGTACGGTGGATTGATCGCTCAAGGATTTGCGATGCATTATCCAGAGAAAGTAGCAGGTGTGTTATTGATCGATTCAACATCAATTAACATGCACCGCTTAGATGAAGTGAGCTCTAGTGATGAAACCAATACTGATGAGTATTGGATCAAAATGTGCTCGAGGTTGTCTTCATTAACCCCTAAAGAGCTAGAGCTCGAACAACCACCTGAACTTCATCCAAAACAAAAAGAATGGAACAACACTATTCAACAGGCATTATATGATCACGATCTCACCCCAAGTTTATATCAAACAGTTGGGAGAGAACTCTCACTTTGGAAGGAATATGCTACATCGCTACATAATCGATCGTTTCCACAAGTTCCACTCGTAATCATAGCGAGAGATAAAAAATATAGTATCCGTGAGCAAATACATGCTGGAAGTGTAAAAGGTGAAGCGGAAGAGATGGAAACGGTTTGGAATGAGTTAATTCAAGAGCAAAGGCTCTTAGCTTCTAATAGTACTTACCGTGTTGCAAAAGGATCAGGCCATCATGTTCCTCTGAATCGCCCTGACCTTATTCTACACTCTCTTAAGGAATTACTTAATCGTTGAGCGTTTTAATAGGGCTTGATTGAGGAAAACTTTATAATAGTGGTAACTAAGAAAAAGGGGTGTATGAAATGGCGATTGAAAACCCATCTCCAGAAGAGATTAAGAAAATCTTAAAGGACAATAAACGGATTGCCGTTGTAGGACTTTCGAATAACCCTTCTCGTACGTCGTATATGGTATCACAGGCGATGCAAGATGCCGGTTATGAAATCATACCCGTTAATCCGACGATCGACGAGACGCTTGGCAAGAAAGCAGTTGACTCATTAAAAGATATCGAAGGACACGTTGATATCGTAAACGTATTTAGACGGAGTGAGTTTCTACCTGACATTATGAAAGATGCTGTGGACATTGGTGCTGATGTGTTTTGGTCACAGCTTGGAGTCGCCAATGAGGAAGCCTATCGATATGGCAAAGAGCACAACATGACGATGGTTATGGATCGCTGCATCAAAGTTGAGCATGCGATGACGAAATAAGTAAAGACGTCCAACAGTGGACGTCTTTATTTGTTTAGAAGATAAATGAGCGTGATATCTGCCGTAATTGCAATTTGGCCAGGTTGGATAGGGGTTGCAGATGAGTAAGCGATATTTCTAGGAGTAATCGTCTCTGGAACGCCTGCTTCAATCACTTTGTGTGGTGATGAGGGGAGTGAAAGTCCAAGCGCTTCTGAGATGTTTTCTGCTTTTGCTTTTGCCTGGCGTATGGCGAGTCTTTGAGCTTTTTCGTAATACGGCTCTTTATTACGCACATCGAACGTAATGCTAGAGATGGTCGTGGCACCAGCCGACACTGCTGTATCGACCACTCTCCCGGTTAATGCAACGTCATCGATCACCACTTTTAATAAATGTGTGACCTTGTAACCGAGGAAAATCTTTTTATTATCCTCATACTTATATTCTTCTTCTATTTTGTAGACAGCCGTTCCGATGTTATGTGGCGGTATTCCCATTCCTCTTAACGAAGCAACGATATTAGTTGTTGTAGAGGCATTTTCTTGTTGTGCTTCGGTGATTGAAGCAGACAGCGTTTCGACCCCAAGAACAGCGATTCCACGGTCTGGTGTGACGTCGATCGTGCCCGTCCCCATCACCGTTATCGTATGATCGCATTGGCACTCTTCATGGCCTTTTCTTTCTTCCGTCATAGTAGCACCTCTTTCTGGTTATTACTCAGCAGGACAATTCCGATTACTTTTGTTAAACTTAAATTGTCAAACAAGGAGGAATGTACATGTCAAAACAAGAAACGCTCCAAAAATATGCAGAGCTTGCGCTAAAACGAGGAGTTAACCTACAAGAAAATCAAATGTTAGTTGTGAATGCGCCAGTTGAAAGCGCTGACTTCGCAAGGATGGTAGCAAAGAACGCTTATGAAATCGGAGCGAAAACCGTACATATTAATTGGACAGATGATACTCTTGATCGTTTATGGTATGAAAATGCAGCCCAGGATGTGCTAGAAAACGTCCCTGAATGGCGTGTGAAGATGTTCGAACATTTTGCTGAAGAGAGCGCTGCACTACTCTCGATTCGTTCTACAAACCCGGATCTACTTAAAGGAATCGACTCATCCCGCATCTCAGCTTCTAACAAAGCAGCTGGAGAAGCGATGAAGAACTTCCGTAAATATACGATGAACGACAAGATCACATGGTCAATCGTCGCTGTTCCCAATGAACAATGGGCGAAAAAAGTGTTTCCTGAGTCAGGCGGTGAGGAAGCGGTTGAAAAGCTATGGGAGCAAATCTTTAAGATTACTCGTGTAGATAAGGATAATCCGATCGAAGCGTGGAATGACCATAACGCTACCCTTGCTAAAGCAAGAGATGTATTAAACGATCGCCAGTTTAAAAAGCTCATATACAAAGCACCGGGTACAGATCTTGAGATCGAATTGCCAAAAGGACACATCTGGAAAGGCGGTTCATCTCTTTCTGAGAAAGGGATCGAATTCAATGCGAATATGCCTACGGAAGAAGTGTTCACACTTCCAGACAAATATGGCGTGAACGGTACGGTTTCGAGTACAAAACCTCTTAGTTACGGTGGTAACTTAATCAATAACTTCTCTCTCACGTTTAAGGATGGTGAAGTGGTTGATTATTCAGCAGAAGAAGGAATCGAGACGCTTAAGAGCTTGTTGAACATGGATGAGGGTGCGAGAAGACTAGGGGAGATTGCAATCGTTCCACACGAATCGCCTATTTCTCAATCAGGTCTCATTTTCTTTAACACCCTGTACGATGAGAATGCTTCTTGTCACCTCGCGCTTGGTAAAGCATACCCAAGCAGCATTAAAGGCGGAGCAGATATGGATGATGAAGCACTAGATCAGAATGGCGTGAACAATAGTATCACGCACGTTGATTTTATGATGGGATCTGGTGAACTTGATATCGATGGCGTTCTAGAAGATGGGACGACAGAAGCCATTTTCCGAAATGGAAACTGGGCGATCGATGTAAACTAATATTTAGAGCTCTGGCTAATAGCCAGAGCTCTTTTTGTTTTGCAGCACCTGTTATAATGAAAGGTAGTAAATACACAGATCAGGTGATGATATGCACGAATCAATAAAGGTTTCCGTTCGACCGCTCGTTGAATATGCATTTCGAAGTGGAAGCATAGACGCACGCTTTCGAACGGCTACTACGATGCATGAAGGGACAAAGCTACATCAATACGTTCAAAAACAGTATGTTGAACAGGATCAAAAAGAAGTTCCATTTGAAATGGAGTTTGAATACGACGACCTCTTTTTTTATATTGAAGGCCGATGTGATGGTCTATTAAAGAGAAATGATTCGTACGTTGTCGATGAAATCAAATCAACTTCACTTCCACTTGAGGAAATAAACGAAAACTCTTATCCCGTTCATTGGGCTCAAGCCAAGTGCTATGCCTACATGGCGATGATGAAGTATGACCAGGCTACTATTTCCGTTCAGTTGACATACATCCAATCGGAAACGAAGGAAGTCCGAACGTTTACCAATTCATACTCACTTGAAGACCTTTCGCACTTTATAAGTGAAGTCATACAGCGCTATACGCCTTTCGCAAGATGGAAAGTTGACCATCATTATCGGTTAAAAGACAGTAGTCGTGCATTGGCGTTTCCGTTTGAAACCTATCGAGAAGGACAACGAAAGTTTGCTGCATCTGTTTATAAAACCGTCCAAGAAGGTGCGACACTCTTTGCTTCCGCTCCTACAGGAATCGGAAAAACGATGAGCACGCTTTTTCCGACGATAAAAGCAATCGGTGAAGGACATGGACAGAAGATCTTCTACTTAACCGCTAAGACAATCACGCGCGAAACTGCACAAGAAGCGTTTAAAATGATGGAAGATAAAGGTCTGAGTGCTACATCCGTTACCATTACCGCGAAGGATAAAGTTTGTTTTAAAGAGAAAACGATTTGCCAAAAGGATTATTGTGAATATGCAGATGGGTATTATGATCGTATTAATGAGGGGCTATTAGACCTCTTGAGGAACGAAACGAGAATTACGAGAGAGGTTCTTGAAGACTATGCACATAAGCATCGACTCTGTCCTTTTGAACTTTCCCTAGATGCCGCCTACGTTGCAGATGCCGTGATATGTGATTATAACTACATATTCGATCCGCGCGTATCGTTGAAACGGTTGATTGAAGAGCAAAAGAAACAAACAACGGTGCTGATCGATGAAGCGCATAACCTTGTTGATCGAGCAAGGGGGATGTTCTCTGCAGAATTGCATAAATCTGCGTTCTTACAACTAAAACGATCCTATCGATCGACTAATCAAGAAATTTCGAATGCCGCTTCCTCTATCAACAAATTATTTATCGATTATAAAAAATCCGCTCAGAGCGGTTATGTTGTTCAAACTGATGTCGATGAAGAATTACTCGTTCACCTCGATACGTTTGTTTCAGTGTGCGAGAAGGAGTTGTTACTTCAGGGGAATGATGAAGAACTGTTAGATGTGTATTTTACATGTCAAAATTTCATACGGATTGCGAAACTATACGACCATCATTTTTTCACTCTCGTTCAAGCGGGGAAATCTGAAGCTAGCATGAAATTATTCTGTTTTGACCCTTCAAATCAACTTTCTAGAATGCGAAACGGTTTCAGGTCGACCGTCTTCTTTTCAGCTACCTTCTCACCACTGTCCTACTATCAAAACATGCTTGGTTGGGAGGATGATGACTATCAAGTAACGATCCCTTCTCCCTTTCCGGAAGAGAATATGAGTGTTTATATCGCACCGTTGTCTACGAAATACCGAGAACGCGAGGAAACTTTGGAGCCACTCATCGATCTACTTGAAAATGTTGTGACAAAAAGAAAAGGCAACTACTTGTTTTTCTTTTCTTCCTACGGGTATATGGAACGCGTTTATGAAGCGTATACAGATAGAGAAATTGACACCGACACGATTCTTCAGCATCAAAACATGACTGAAGAAGAGCGGGAACAGTATTTAGAAACATTCACATCTGGACGTTCAAAAAGCCTCGCTGGTTTTGCTGTACTCGGGGGGATCTTTTCTGAAGGAATCGACCTTAAAGGAGATCGACTGACTGGCGTAGTCGTTGTAGGAGTTGGATTACCAAACTTTGATACTGAGCGCAAATTGATGAAAGAACGGTTTGACCTTGACGGGAAGAATGGATTTGAATACACGTACGTGTATCCTGGAATGAATCGGGTTCAGCAAGCAGGCGGACGATTGATTCGTTCTGAAACGGATAAAGGAATTCTAGTGCTGATCGACAGCCGTTACGTAGAAAAGAGATATCAACAGTTATTACCTTTTGAATGGAGAAACTTTGATCTGCTTACTCCTGAAAAAAAGATACAGTGAACAAAACCCGCTACGATGCGGGTTTTGTTGTGTCTCTCCTTCTCCTTCATAATATCCTCCATTCTAAGTTTAACTCCTAACGGAACAGGTAATAGATTAAGATGAATGAAACTTGAAGGAGACCCACACACAATGAACTTATTCCTTGTCTTTGTCTTATTTATCATTGCAGCAATCGCGACATACTTTGTGGCGACTCGGCTCGCTATGTACGGCGATGCCCTTAGTGAGAAAACAAAAACCTCATCAGCGTTTATGGGGATCATCATAGGTGCTGCTATATCTTTACCAGAACTGACTTCAAGTGTGACGGCTATTGCGATCGATAGCCCTGACCTTGCTATCGGAAATCTGTTAGGAAGCAATTTATTTAACCTTTTAGCGCTTGCAGTACTTGATATTGTGTACCGGAAAGAGCAGATCATGGGTAAAACGGATATTGGTAGTAAACTCTATATCTACTTAGTGATCGTGATGACATTGATTGTAGTAGCTGGTCTATCTCTTACGCTACCTGCATCAGTGTTCCATATTGGATATAGCTCTGTCATCCTTGTTTTCGTGTATCTTGTAGGAATCAAGTTGATCAACAAAAAAACGGAAGAAAAAGTGAAGCGAAAGAGCAGGAAAAATGAACAGTACAATGATTTTACGTACAAAAAGGTCCTGACGAGATTTATCCTTTCAGCAGTAGGGATCATGATCGTGGGAACAGTCCTGACGTTAACGGCTGATCGAATTGCAACCGAAACGGGTCTTGGGGCTTCGTTTGTCGGCTCATTCTTAGTAGGTGCTAGCACGTCGCTTCCTGATGCTGTGAGTGTTGCGACCGCGCTGAAATTGAGAAACTATAACATGGGAGTAAGCTCATTACTAGGAAGCAACGCGTTCAATATCATGCTGCTTTCTTTTACGGATGTGTTGTATCTCGAGACGAATATTTTTAGACACGCTAGTATGTCGAACATTATTACGACTGTCTCGTCAGTCGTTGTCATCCTTGTGATTTTATATAGCATTACGAGAAGGAATCACAGAACGACGTTTTACTACGTGCTCCCACCACTCACCATCGTCATCATCTACTTCATCGCTACGTTTACAGTCTACCAAATGAGATAAATGATAGAGGCGGAATGCCTCTATCATTTTTTTTTTCGATTCGAAAATTTGGGCATGGCAGGAATGAGAGCGTTTTACAAGAATGTAATAAATTTTCAAACACGTTTACGCGTGTGTAGACGGTGGAATCCCCCGGTTAGAATACATCTTGGAGGTTACACACATGTCAAAAGGAAATAGCATTCACGCTCTCATCATCCTATTATTTACACAGTTTATTTCAGGAGGAGTAACGAATACAAAAGGAATTGTTCTGAACCAGGTAGAAACCGACATAGGGCTCGATATGAGTCAATTTGGACTGGTGGTCTTTATCTTCCAGCTAGGTTTTACCTTTGCGAGTTTACTCTTTGGTTATTTAACGGATAAAAAAGGACTTCGCATAATGGTGATCTTTGCAACAGCTTTAATGGGGCTTGGATTCCTTGGTACGGGGTTCGCACCAAACATCACGTTCTTTCTAGGATTCTATATGCTGATCGGCTTTGGGCTTGGAGCTCTAGGTGTTGCATCGAATGCGATCGTTCCTGCTGCATACCCGAATAAACAAAATCAGATGTTTAACCTTGCTATGGGGATCTATGGACTCGGAATGGTCTTATTCCCTCAAGTCTTAAATTTCTTATTCCAGTTTGGGTCATGGCGATACTTTTATGTAGGAATCGCCGCTCTTAACGTAATCGTGATCTTCTATGTCACATCCGTTGCGTTTCCAGAAGGGAAGCCACAAAAAGTTAACTTAAAAGCATTTATCCCAATGATAAAAGACGCTCAGATGGTCTTTCTCATGTTCTTTCTTATCTTTGAAGTCTCTGCAGAGGTTTCGTTTACGAATTTCTTTCCAACGTATTTGAAGTCGTTAGATCTCGGTGGTCTCTCGCAAGAAGCGAAGTCTGATATGGTCGCAACGATTCTATCGCTCTTCTCAGTGTTCTTTATGATTGGAAGACTAGGGGTCGCGTATCTCGCGAACAAAATAAATGAAAGATTGATCATGATCACATTTTCACTCGGTTCAGTGCTGATCGTTGGCATTAGCTTTCTGTTCGCAAACCAAATGCCTTATCTATTTGCAGGGGCAGGTTTGTTTTTCTCAGCGCTATTTCCAACCGCAACAGCATTCGGAACGAGCATTTCGAAAAACCCAGGCTCTGCGCTTGGCCTAATCTATGTAGCAGCTGGAATCGGTGGAGGACTTGCAGGGTATTTGATCGGAATTGTGTCAGAGATATTCGGCAACAAAGGAGGATTTAGCTTAATCATCGTGTTCCTAGGACTTATGTTTGTTTCTTCTTTACTACTGAACACGAAAAAATCGAGCCAGACACAGAGTGGGTAAGCATGAAAGGATATCCGAAATCACACCTATCTACTGGTGTGATTTTTTTGCTTCTAATGACCGCATACTAGTTCTTGAGAAGGTTTTCTACCTATCAGTTGAACGATCGTGTAGATTGAGAGATATGGAACGTTCTTCGTATATTGGCTTCTAATTCGATAAAATAATAAAATAACGTTGACCTTGTGGTGTACCCCACAGTTTATGATATAGGTGGGAGTGAGAGAATGTACAAGATTAGTGATTTTTCCGAGATGACGGGATTAAGTAAAGAAACATTACGGTACTACGCAGAAGTAAAGTTACTCGAACCCGCTTATATTGATCCAGTTAACAAGTATCGGTACTACGATGACGGTAGCTACTTCTTAGCAATCCTCCTAGTGAAGTTAAGAAGGCTAGGTTTTTCGATACAAGAAATGATCGGTGTGATGGAGGACGAGTCTTTTGCTAACTTAGAACAATTATTAATTCAAAAAAGAAACAAGATTACTATGCAGATAGAAGATCTTTATCTTCAGCTTGAGGAGATTGATGAGTTTCTTGCATCTGGAAAGGAGAACGATGAATGATTCAATGGAAAGAAGAAATGATTATTGAGAAGAACATAGAGAACGTATGGAGATTGTTTTTAGATGAAAACATCAAGCGGATCATGCCGAAAGTAGAGGAACATATTTTGATCGAAAAGAAGGAGGATGAGGCAGGGGCAAAGCATAAGCAAACGTATCGTGAAGGAAAGCGGCTTGAAACCTACATTGTCGAAACACTAGCATATGAAGACCTACCGGACAAAAAACACAAAGAACAAAGTTTCGTTTTGGGGAAAGCGTTTGAGATCACACTTTCGTTTACGTTACTTAAACTTGATGAGACTACCACTAAATTTATATATGAAGGTCAAAACAAAGGTGTTAACTTTGTTGGAAGGGCTATGTTGAAGTTAGGTAGTGAGAAAAGTAACAATAAAGTGGTACACGAGTTTATGGAAAGAGTTAAGGCCGAAGCGTTAAAAGGGTAATACAGCATGAAAAAGAGAGCTTATCAGCGGGATAAGCTCTCTTTTTCATTATACTATGCCACTCTACGCTCAGAACGCTGAGAAGATTTATTCACTGCTTTGTAGATGCGTGGCGCCATAACAGCTGCGACGATCGACATAATGATATCTTTTGGAAGCGGAGCGAGCATCCACATCCAAGCCATGCCATACGTGAACCCTTCCGGCGCCATCGCCCAGAATTTATAAGCAAAATACATATAGTTTGTTCCTAGAACGTAGTTAAGAATAAATGCTGTGAAACTAGCGATCATAAATGTTCGTAAAGTAGGCTTTGCTTTTGATTCAATGATCTTTCCTGCGATATAAGCGACTAAAATATACGATAAGATAAATCCAAATGTCGGTTTGAACAGAATACCAGGACCTCCTGTAAACTGAGCGAAGACCGGTGCACCTACGAAACCAACTAACGCGTAGACAGTCATTGAAATTGCGCCTAGTCGGCTACCTAGTAATAGCCCTGCTAATATAGCAAAGAATGTTTGTAGCGTAATCGGCACGCCACCTACGACTAAAAATTGTGCGATATTTGCTCCGACTGCCATCAAGGCAGCAAACATTCCAGCGAATACTAAATCAATCGTTCTCATTTTTTTCATAGTTAGCCCTCTCTTTCGGTTTCTATAAAGAATCGTAAAAGATTTCCGTCATAGTGTCAACTTAATTTTTGTGTAAGTTAACAAATAAAAAAAGAGGTTAACAGCACTTCGATGTCAGGAACATTTATTAAAATTGTATATGATTTATGTTAGCGTGAAACCCAATAGGCGTAGAAGGAATTGTAGGACGTTGCCTTGAAAACTACTACTTAAATCCACAATGTATGGTAAACTTATTACGAAAGTACGTTGAGAGGAGCCTCTGTATGAACTTACTGAGGGGAACCATTCTAGTCGTTTTATCCCTTTGCATCGTCCTTGCAATAGGAACTGCCTTTGCAAATGAGCAAAAGGATGAACTTGTTTTTGTTACTGGTGAAGTACAAAAGAAAATGGTGCGATATGAAGAACCCCAACTAACTGAAAAGACAAATGACAAGAGCGGGAACGATGAAGAGACGATCGATGCGGTCGAAAAACCTTATTTTTATCTTATTGTAAACAAAACTCCCTATTTAGCCGATGAATCAAAATGGAACAAGGTCGATGAAGGAGATCACGTCACGATCGGGTATGAACCTGGAAATGTACATAGATTAAAAACAATTGATGAAGAATAGACAATAAGGTACAATACGGTTCGATGTTTTTCTCTCCTGCCACTGTGCAGGATTTTTTATATACAGCAACCTTATTGAAACGGTAATCCGTCGATAATCGGTCGACAACTTATAAAAACAGCCTCTATCTGGCAATGCTGAACAAAATGAGAGAAAAAGAGATAGAAACACATGTTCTCATATGGTAGGCTATTCTATACAGAGTTTTGAAAGGGGAAAAACATGGCAACGAAACAAAAACAAGCAAACGAATATAGTGATGATTCGATTCAGGTGCTTGAAGGTCTTGAAGCGGTTAGGAAACGTCCTGGTATGTATATTGGGAGCACGGATTCAAGAGGTCTTCATCACCTTGTATATGAAATTGTAGATAACTCAGTAGATGAAGTCCTTGCTGGACATGGTGATGAAATCAAAGTAACGATCTATGAAGATAACAGTGTGAGCATTCAGGATAACGGCCGTGGGATGCCCGTTGGAATGCATAAGCTCGGTAAACCAACTCCTGAAATCATCTTAACGGTCCTTCATGCAGGTGGTAAGTTCGGTCAGGGCGGATACAAAACGAGTGGCGGCTTGCATGGTGTTGGTGCTTCTGTCGTAAATGCCTTATCTGAATGGCTCGAAGTGACGATCCACCGTGACGGCTTTACGTTCGTGCAGCGTTTTGAAAACGGCGGTAAACCGGTAACGACCCTTGAAAACAAAGGAAAAACACGTAAGACGGGTACATTGATTCATTTTAAGCCAGACACAACGATGTTTAGCACATTGAATTATAACTACGACACGTTGAGTGAGAGACTTCGCGAAGCCGCTTTTCTTCTTAAAGGATTGAAGATTACGCTAGAAGACCAACGTCATGATCGTAGCGAGCAATTTTACTTTGAAACAGGGATCGAAGCGTTCATCGATTATTTAAACGAAGATAAAGAAACGCTACATCCCGTCGTAACATTCGAAGGTGAGAACAACGGAATCGAGCTCGACTTCTCGTTTCAATATAACGACGGTTTTTCTGAAAACGTTCTTTCGTTCGTTAACAACGTTCGAACAAAAGATGGCGGTACGCATGAATCAGGTATGAAGACTGCAATCACGCGTGTGATCAATGATTATGCTAGAAAAGTGAACTTATTAAAAGAAAAAGACAAAAACCTCGAAGGAAACGATATTCGAGAAGGGTTTACTGCGATCGTATCGGTCCGTATTCCAGAGCACTTACTTCAATTCGAAGGACAAACTAAAAGCAAACTCGGTACAAGTGAAGCGCGTTCCGCAGTTGATGCTGTTGTTTCTGGACAATTTTCTTACTTCTTAGAAGAAAATCCATCGACGAGTGAGATGCTTATTAAGAAATCGATAAAAGCGGCTCAAGCAAGAGAAGCAGCTAGAAAAGCACGTGAAGATGCGCGATCTGGGAAAAAAGGAAAACGTAAAGAAACGATCTTGAGCGGGAAGCTAACCCCAGCGACCTCTCGTAACCCTAAGAAGAATGAACTGTATCTTGTTGAGGGTGACTCAGCCGGAGGTTCGGCTAAACAAGGGCGAGACCGTCGTTTTCAGGCTGTTCTACCGTTACGAGGAAAAGTCATCAATACGGAGAAAGCCAAGCTTCAAGACATTTTTAAAAATGAAGAGATCAATACGATCATTCATGCCATTGGTGCAGGGGTTGGTCCTGACTTTGACATCGAAGATACGAACTATGACAAAGTCGTAATCATGACAGACGCTGACACGGACGGTGCTCACATTCAAGTTCTTCTACTAACGTTTTTCTACCGCTATATGAAGCAGCTTGTCGAACATGGCAAAGTCTTTATTGCTCTTCCTCCACTTTATAAAGTAAGTAAAGGAAAAGGGAAGAAAGAAGTCGTAGAATATGCCTGGGACGAAGAAGGCATGAAAGAAGCGATGAAAAAAGTAGGGAAAGGCTATACGATCCAACGTTACAAAGGTCTAGGTGAAATGAACGCCGATCAATTATGGGAAACAACGATGAACCCAGAAAGCCGCACGTTGATCCGTGTGAAGATCGAAGACATTGCAAGAGCTGAACGACGCGTTTCGGTTCTCATGGGGGACAAAGTTGAACCCCGAAGACAATGGATCGAATCAAATGTGGCCTTTGGATTAAATGAAGATACCAACATCATCGAAAACGAGAATATTTCCATCATTGAGGAGGCGTAACATTGGCTAACGCAGAGAAGTTCTTAGATTTACCACTAGAAGACGTCCTTGGTGATGCATTTGGTAAGTATAGTAAATACATTATTCAAGATCGAGCACTTCCTGATGCTAGAGACGGACTTAAACCCGTGCAGCGACGTATTCTTTACGCGATGCATCATGAAGGAAACATCGCAGATAAACCGTTCCGTAAATCTGCTAAAACAGTCGGTAACGTCATAGGTAACTACCACCCGCACGGTGATACATCCGTTTATGACGCGATGGTACGTATGAGTCAAGATTGGAAAGTGCGAAACGTTTTAGTTGAAATGCACGGAAACAACGGTAGTGTGGATGGAGATCCACCTGCCGCGATGCGTTATACGGAAGCACGTCTTGCAGCGATCTCTTCAGAATTGTTACGAGATATCGAAAAAGATACAGTTGAATTTGCACCAAACTTTGATGATACGCAGGAGGAACCGATTGTTCTTCCTGCTCGTTTTCCGAATCTACTCGTAAATGGCTCAACGGGAATCTCTTCTGGTTATGCGACGGATATTCCACCACATAATCTTGGAGAAGTCGTTGATGCTGCTGTTATGCAGATGGAAAACCCAGATGTCACTGTAGAAGAATTGATGTCTGTCATTAAAGGTCCAGATTTCCCTACTGGCGGAATAGCGCAAGGAACGGAAGGAATTAAGAAAGCTTTTGAAACTGGTAAAGGGAAATTCATCCTTAGAGGAAAAGCCGAAATAGAAGATTTACGAGGTGGCCGCCAGCAAATCGTCGTAACAGAGATTCCATACGAAGTAAACAAAGCGAATCTTGTAAAGAAAATCGACGAACTACGGGTCGACCGTAAAGTTGAAGGCATTTCTGAAGTACGTGACGAAACGGATCGGACGGGACTTCGCTTCGTTATTGAACTGAAGAAAGAGGCAGATGCGTCAGGCATCCTTAAATTCTTGTATAAAGCGACTGACCTACAGATCACGTATAACTACAATATGGTCGCCATTTATAATAAAACACCGAAGCAAATGGGATTGAAACGAATCCTTAAAGCATACATCGAACACCAAAAAGAAGTCGTAACCCGCCGTTCTGAACACGACCTTCGAAAAGCAAAGGCTCGTCAACATGTTGTGGAAGGGTTAATACGCGCCGTTTCGATTTTAGATGAAGTGATCGCTACGATCCGCTCTTCAAAAGATAAGCGTGACGCTAAAAACAACTTGATTAGTGAATATGATTTTACAGAGGCTCAAGCGGAAGCCATCGTAACGTTGCAGCTTTATCGTTTAACGAATACAGATATCACGACGCTTGAAAAAGAGTCCAATGACCTGGATAAGTTGATTAAAAAACTCGAGTCGATTCTCGGGAGTGAGAAGAAACTCGTTTCGGTTATTAAGAAAGAACTTCTTGAAATCCGTAAGAAATATGCTGATGCGCGTATGACTCGAATCGAAGAAGAAATCGAAGAAATCAAAGTGAACCTTGAAGTGATGGTCCCTTCAGAGGATGTGATCGTTACTGTCACAGAAGATGGATACGTTAAGCGTACGAGTCCAAGGTCTTATGCTGCTTCGAACGGAAAAGACTTCGGAATGAAGGAAACAGACTTCTTACTGCGCCAATTTGATAGCAATACAACCAATACCATTCTGCTCTTTACGAATAAAGGAAGCTACATCTATTTACCTGTTCACGCACTACCAGATATCAGGTGGAAAGATCTAGGTCAGCATGTTGCGAATCTATGTCCGATCGATTCAGACGAGCGGATCATTGAAGCGATGGAGATCAATGAATTTGAAGATGAACGGTTCCTCGTATTCGTAACGAAGCAAGGGATGATTAAGAAAACGGAACTATCTCAATACAAAGCTCAGCGGTATTCTAAACCGTTGATGGCACTCAAGCTTAAAAAAGATGATGAACTAGTAGATGTGTACGTGACGAATGGTAAGAACGAAGTGTTTATTGCAACTCATTTTGGTTATGGATTACGATTTAAAGAAGAAGAAGTAAATGTTGTTGGTCAGCGTGCAAGTGGTGTGAAAGGAATTAACTTAAAAGATGATGACTTTGTCGTGAGCGGAATCTTGTTTGATGCAACAACGAAGTTTGACTTATTCCTCTTGACTCATCGGGGAGCGGTTAAGAAAATGCCGTTAAGTGAATTCGATCTAGCCTCACGTGCCAAACGAGGCGTCGTCATGCTAAGAGAGTTGAAATCGAACCCGCATCGAGTGATAGGCGTTAAAACCGTGACAAAAGGTGATACTGTTATTGTTCGGACTGAAAAAGGAGAACCAGTACAAATTGACCCTTCAAGCTACCGACCGAATGACAGGTATAGCAACGGATCGTTTATCGTTGATGTTGCTGACACCGGCAATGCATGTGAATTAAAGAAAGAATCAAATACTGATTAAAACGAATGTGAACCTGTTCAGTTAGTGAACAGGTTCTTTTTATGGAAAAAAGTATGCTATACTAAAGGATGCGAACGTATGATTGCCCCTCCGGAAAAATCGCACCATAATCATCTAAGAATAAAACAACTAGGGAGTTGAGAAGAATGGAAGGAAAAACCCACTTGATGGGTGGTCTTTGTATGGGGGCAGCGGCTCACAGCTATTACATAACGGAAGTCTTACCGGTTCCAGAGCTCATCGTATTTTACGGTAGCTGCTTGTTCGGAGCTTTGTTACCCGATATCTGTCACCCGGGCTCGTGGACAGGTAGAAAAGCGAAAGTATTATCTAAAAACATAAGTCGGTTCTTTGGTCATCGAACGATCACACATAGTCTATTGTTTCTAATCTTAGTCTATTGGCTCACATCTACGTTTACATTTATGTACTACGAGACTGTTCAAATCGGCTTGCTCGTCGGTATTGTCAGTCACTTAGTTCTAGATGCTCTAACGGTGAGAGGAATACAGTTATTTTATCCAATTCCGCTCAGAGTTCGCTTTCCACTCTACTTAAAAACCGCTTCTAAAGGGGAATCAGTCATATCGAGTAGCTTGATGCTCCTAACATTATTTTTTGTATACAAACAAATGTTCTCGTAGCGTAAAATCGGCACTTCTTTTCTTGTAAGCCTAATTACATTCAATCAACGTTACAGTATAGTAAGGTAGAGTAGAGGCTAAAGTAGAAAGGATGGAACTATGAAAAAACCAAGTAACTGGTTAAAGTGGGGCGGCATCATCTTAGTAGTAATTGGACTCATCTGGTTTAGCCGTACCTACTTAGATTTCCGAGTGAACGATATACGAGATTGGATTTTATCATTCGGAGTGTTAGCTCCCATTGTATATATCGTGATCTATACGATTCGTCCGCTTATTTTTTTCCCAGCATCGGTATTATCGATCGCTGGAGGACTCGCTTTCGGGTCTTTATTTGGAACAATTTATACGGTCTTAGGTGCAACCTCAGGTGCCGTCTTATCATTCGTCGTGGCGAGAACGCTAGGAAAATCGATCGCAAATAAAGACTGGCAAGGGAAAGGACGTAAATTACAAGAGCAGCTTGAGAAGAATGGCTTTTTCTATGTTCTATTTTTCCGTTTTGTACCCTTGTTTAATTTTGATCTGATCAGCTATTCAGCTGGTTTGTCAAAAGTTAAGTTTTCATCATTCCTATTCGGTACCTTGATCGGAATAATCCCTGGAACGTTTGCGTATAACTTTCTAGGTAGTAGTCTTGTATCAGGAGATCCGCTTGTGATTGCTAGCGCAGTGATCGTCTTCTTGATCTTGTCTGTTATCCCAATATTGATACGAAATAAATATGCTAAGAAAGACCCAACTCTACAGAAGAAATAAACAAAAAGGATCCTACCGCGATGGCAGGATCTTTTTTATAGTTCAAGTTTTTCATTGGTTAAACGCTTTTTAGCTTTCTTCGTATTGCGCCTCTCAATCACGAGATAGATAATGGTGGAGACTAGTAAGATAGAGTGCGTCACACCAAATTCACTTCCGTAGTAATCCGAATGCCAATAGGACACAATACCAGGAATAACACGATCACTAATTGGATAAAAAATTGGAACAGCGTCATTCATATGTGTTAAAAAGTCGACGAACACATGGAGGAACCATCCCCAAATAAAGCCAGAGAGTGGCGTTAGTTTAAACCCTTTATGCAATAACATAAGGACAATAAACGCAATGAACCAAACTACGAAGGAATGTCCGAGTTTCCTCAAGACATCTACGACTGGGTGGTCAAATAAGACATGAACGAAACCGTGCATTGAAAACGCTTCTTGTGAACCGAACAGTTTTTGTACTCCGTATTCAGCTAATAAGTATAAGAACATGACATAATAGATGATATCAGGAGCGATTCCACCGATCACGATCGACTTGACCGTTTTCCGTTGTTTCTTACGAAAGAAGAAGTAGCTCCAAAATGCATGATGCAATGTATTCATGTTAATTACCTCGCTTAATCCTAACATTGACTCCTATTTTATCATTACATTGTAATGTTTTGCTCATAAATACGCCTATCTACTTTTCATAAGCGTTATTTCAGACACGTTCAGCTCGTTTTGATAAAGTTAGTGATGACGACTACCTTATGGAGGGATCTTATGAATTCATTTAATGAAGAAATAGATAGACACAATACTCATTCAGTAAAATGGGATCATACAGATGACATTTTTCAGAAAGAAGCTCTGCTTCCTATGTGGGTGGCGGATATGGATTTTAAAGCTCCTGAGAAAGTGATAGAAGTGCTTATGGAGCGGGTGAAGCATGGGATTTTTGGCTATTCGATGCCGACACAGAATACGAGAAACGTGGTGAAAGACTGGTTAGAGCGAAGGCATGATTGGTCGATCGATAACGATTGGATCGTTTTTACGTCTGGTGTTGTCCCTGCGATCGCTGCAGCAATCAATACGTATACCTCAAAAGATGATAAAGTTCTAATCCAATCACCGGTTTATTATCCATTTCGGGATATGATTGAGAAGAATGATCGAATCGTAGTGGACAATCCGCTTGTTCTAGAGTCAGGTACATATAAGATGGACTTTGAGGACTTAGAACAAAAGGTAAAAGACCCAGCGGTTAAAATGCTACTACTTTGTAATCCTCATAATCCGGTAGGTCGCGTGTGGACGCGTGATGAATTAACAACTCTAGCGAATTTATGTGTTCAGCATGACGTGTTGATCGTATCGGATGATATACACTTTGATTTAATCTTAAAAGGGAATCAGCACACCCTAATTTCAACGCTTTCATCAGAAATAGAAGCGAATACTATCACGTGTATTTCTCCAAGTAAGACGTTTAACATTGCAGGTTTACAAGCATCTGCGATCGTTATACCGGACGAAAAGAAGCGGGAGCAGTACGAAGATTATATGAAGAAGATGGGATTGTTTGCTCCAAACGCGCTTGGAATTCTAGGAATAGAAGCGGCTTACACGCATGGTGAAAAGTGGTTAGATGAACTCCTTATTTATCTAGAAGATAACTTATCCTATCTAACGTCATTCATTAAAGAAAACTTACCTGAAATTCGTGTGATTCAGCCTGAAGGAACGTACCTGGTCTGGTTGGACTTTCGATCTCTTCAACTAAATCATGAAGAATTAGAGGCGTTTATACAAAACGAGGCAAAGTTAGCACTTGATGAAGGATATATATTTGGAGAAGGAGGGAAGGGGTTTGAGCGAATTAACATCGCCTGTCCTCGCTCCACGCTTGAAAAAGGTCTTAAACAATTAGAAAACGCGTTTATAAAATAGAAATTGGAGGCAGGGCGCTATACAACTGGCGCCTTTTTCTGCGATTAGCGTAGTACCTAATGAGGAAATTTTGTAACAAAACAATGTCATTTATAGAAGTTCTTACATAATCACGCGAAGAATCAGAATTTTTGTTATGATAGAAGAGGTTGGATTTATACAGTAGTCGCTAGATAAGGAAAGCGGGTGATGATTGTGAAAAAAGCCACAAAAGGACTCTTAACCATCCTACTTTTCTCTGTTCTTGCATTTAGTTATCTAAAACTTGCTGAAATTTATGTAGACTATAAGAACGATAAATATAAAAACACTGCGAGTGCAATTAGTCTCGATATCAGTTTGCACCAGAAAATCGAAGAACAGAACATTTATGAAATCCACTTACATAGTAAAACAACGAATGCTAACGAAGTGGTCACATCGAAAGAAAATGAAGAAACGTTAATCAAGTGGATCAACAGCTTCGGCAAAAGCAAAATAACAGAAGTTCCAACACACCGAGTAAGCGTTGATAAAGCTGATCTGATTGTTTACTTTAAAACTGGAAAAGAAATGCGTATCAACTTAGATGATGATTCAATTGTCATTTCGAGAAATGACAATGAAAACAAGAAGTTTAAAAACTATTTGATAAGTGATAATAAATTAACAGAAGACGTCAGAAGCTTATTAGGTAAATAATTTTTAATTCCGTCTCACTATCTTAAGTTTACTTAACGATTGAGACGGAATTTCATTATTTGTAGTGACTTCCTATAATATATATTATGTTAACTAAGATAAAATTAGAAAGACATGTAGATCTTCTTAAGCTCTCTCACTTCTGCTTCATCGTCATACTTTACGGTTACGATCGTTCATTCATTGTCATGTTCGTAGCAACCAAATAAATTCTAGATTGCTCTTCGTAAATCTCGCTAAAAAACTATAGACTACTCGTGTTTACACGAATAGTCTATTAGCTTTATATAATCAGTTTAATTGTATTATATGGAATCACTCATCGTTTTAATTTAGAATCAACGTCGGTTCATGTCCAACACTTTCTCCACCGTAAAATTCAATTACGTTAGCATTGAATCCTGCTGTTGTCGTCGCTTTTAACCTGAACTGTGTAAGTCCATTCGAGTTAATACTAGATAAGCTGCTAGCTGGCAGTTCTATATCGATATAATCACCACTCGGAGGTGCAAAACTTGTTATTGTGGATTGAGTTGGTGCACTTCCGTAATCTGCTTGTTCAATTGAAGAATTGCTACCAAACGTTCCTTTTTTTACATCTAGCTGCAGGTTTGCTATGTTCCCTTGTTTTGATTTTACGTATAATCGGATTTTTGCAGATTGGATAGTCTCTGTAGTCCCACTTGTATCGAACGAAAGCAGTCCACGATACGTATCAGTGTTATACATCCCTTTGTCGCCGATCTTTACTGACCCAGTTCCTTTTCCATCAGCTGTATATTGGCCAACAAACCCATCTTCATTCCCAATCGATACAATTGTAGTTGGATCATTAGGAATACCGGTTTCAATGAGATAATTTTCTGTTTTCACCTTTTCAGCGTTTCCATTCGAATCAACACTAAAGAATTTCAGTGTCGTATCTTTCGTAATCTTAATCGGACTGCTATAGACTTGTGATGATTGGGTTGGAATCGTTCCATCAGTTGTGTAATATGTCGTTACTGGTTCATTAGAGCTTAGTTCAACGCTCACTGAATCCTGATAAGTTCCTCCACTTGGAGAAGCAGTTGTAACAGGCGCATTTGGATCAGGTGGATCAGTCGGTTCGTTAGCATTAAAGAACTCCCACATCATCCTGCTCGCATTTGGTCCTTGAGGGTCTGTGTAGCTTCCCTGTGAGCTCCCACCAGACCATGCATGCCCCATGCTTTCCACGATAACTTTTTTCATCCACACTTTACCGTCTTGCCCATGATAATCATTTAAGGTGTAACTCCTTCCGCCTGGAACCTGCAAGGTTTCCGTGTTTTCAGGAAGATCATCAATCCATTCGTCTTCCGTACCTGTAGCTGATAAATCATTTGTTACTGCCCATTGTGAAATTACTTGATCACCGTTCACAGGTCTAACCGTGTAGTCAGACGTCCCATGAAAGACTATGACAGGTAACAGTTTTGCATGACTACCCATGGCGCTATATGCTGCACGACCTTGTAACGTTGGGTCAGGTCCTCCACTAGACATTGCACTAAAAGCAGAAGATGAAGTTGTAGCTGCTTTGTATTCTAGGCCAGCACCAACCCCAATTCCTGAGAATATATCGGGATAAGTAGCGCCCATGATCACACTCATCGCCGCACCAGCTGATAGCCCTGCTACGTAAACTTGATTTTGTTGGATCGTATAATTTGTTTGGATTTCCTGAACCATGCCAGCGATGACTCTCGGTTCTCCACTACCTCGAGACTGATGACTTGGCTCAAACCAGTTCCAGCATTTACTTGAGTTTGCACTCGAGTTTTGCTCAGGATATAAAATAAGAAATCCCTTTTCGTCAGCGAGCGCATTCATTTGTGTACCAGTAGCAAATTGATTCGCATCTTGCGTGCATCCGTGAAGCATAACGTACAATGGGTAAGATTGATTTTGGTCATATTGTTCAGGAATATACAGCTTATATGTTTTTCCTCCGTAGGATCCTGAAGTGAACTGTCCTGCTGCTAATGTGGAAGAAGGTGACAAGACTGAAGAGCATACTAACAAAAGAATTACACCAATAACCCAACTCATTTTCAATCGCATATAACAACATCCCCTTTCCATTGTGTGTGCTTCGCTATGATAAGGGGCTCGAGTTACACCGTGGTTACAGAAGGATTATTAAATGAATCAAATCTCCTATTATGATTAGGAAACTTACTTCGAGCACAGGTTATCTTTCAGTACAAAAGGATTAACTTTGGATGTTTCAAAACGTTACTCCTAATCATTCTGTTTAATCTTATCTTATGGTTCAAAGACATTGAAACCATCTCAAAGGTTCAAAATTCCGAAACAGAACAAACGTTCTCTACTCGATAAAACCTTGACTCATAAAGAAAAATGGGAGATGCAAAGCAACTCCCATAAATGTGAACTATAGTTGATTCTTTAGATTACTTCCCTTTAAATTGTGGAGCTCGCTTTTCCTTAAAAGCAGCTGCTCCCTCTTTATGATCTTCCGTTGTTACCATCATCGCCTGTGTGATTCGTTCCTGTTCTAAAACATCCGGTAGGGATGCGGTTAGGGATGCATCTGCAATTTTCTTAATAAAACCAAACGCTTTACTAGGCCCTTTAGCAAGCTTCTCAGCAAAAGCGATCGCTTCATCTTGTAACTGAGATAATGGGTACGTTTGGTTGACGATCCTTAATTCTTTTGCCTCTTTTGCTGATATCGGCTGTGCTGAGAAGAACAATTCTTTTGCTTTGTATGGACCGATTAATCGCGGAAGGAATGAAAGTCCTCCACCATCTGAGATCAATCCTACTTGAGTGAAGCTTAAGACGAAGCTGCTGTCTTCTGCTGCTAGGATGATATCACTTGCGAGCGCTAGGTTGAAACCAGCTCCTGCTGCAAATCCGTGGACGACGGAAACAATCGGCTTCTCAAGATCTTTCATCGCAAGTACAAGTTCATTCAATTTCCCAATATGCTCATAAACTTCGGTTGAGGAAGTGTCGCCCATTGTCTTCACATCTCCACCAGCACTGAAGGATCTACCCGCACCAGAAAGAATCACAACACGAATCTCATCGTTCTCCTTTGCATCCTGAATGGCCTTCGTAAGACCTAAAATCATCTCTTTGCTAAATGCGTTCAAGGCTTCAGGACGGTTTAACGTAAGGTGAAGTACTGCTCCCTCTAGATTTACGTTTAAATGATCTGTTTTTACTGTAGTTTCCATTCTAATCTCTCCTTTTATTGTTCGATGATCGAATCATCGTGAATTTTTATAATAAGAAAGCGATTGCATTTTTTGATAGGGCTAACATCGAATCCTTCCCGCTTTTCACACCTCGTACTTCTGTTTCTTGTAGCTATGTTTAGCAACTTTTCTGTTCCGTTCAATCGAACTTCCAAAATCGTAAGGTGAAAGTTCATTGAAAACGAGTTGAACAGCTTGATGTTTTTCTTCTTTCGGTAAAAGACTCATAAGTAGCTTCCGAGCAGTTGACTCAGTAGTTTGAAGAGCTTCTTCTAAATACGTTCTCGCAAGCATGAGTTTTATATCACTCTGGTGTTTCACCGCTCGAAGAACAGCGGACTCTGCAGCATATAACGTAATCGCGATATTTGAAAGCTTCATCACAGTTTCTTGATGTTCCATCAACCGCTCACCGTGTTTCTCATATGCGCTTCCTACACAGTACAGAAAAACGTTTCGGATGCTCTGGATAGCTGATTCTTCATTTAGAGATTCATGACGATTGTCTTCTAAATCTCGTCTTGCTTTCTCGACTAGCTCTTCAATCGGTATGTCACCCTTCATTGCTTTCTTAAACAGCGTTCCGATGATCAATAATCGATTTACCTCGTTTGTACCTTCGAAGATTCGGTTAATCCTTGAATCACGGTACATCTGCTCGATCTGATACTCTTGTATGAAACCGGCTCCTCCATGTAATTGAAGCGATTCATCGACGACTTCATCTAGCGTTTCTGAACCGAAAACTTTACAAATCGCACACTCGACTGCATACTGCATCATTTGTTTGCCGATAATCGTATGATCCGTTTCGTCATAAAGTCTTTTCATGGCTCCCTCTAACAAAGATGCCGTTCGATATTGAAGAGACTCGGAAGCGTAGATTGTAGCCATCATACGCGCTACTTTATCTTGAGTAGCCGTAAATTCAGCGATGGTTCGTCCAAACTGTTTCCGTTCATTCGTATGTTGAAGCGCTAACTTCATGGCATGCTTTGCACCACCAGTACATGCTGAACCGAGGTTGAAACGACCTAAGTTCAGTACGTTTAGGGCAATCACGTGCCCTTTCCCTGTCTCTCCGAGAAGGTTCTCCACTGGTACCATGCAATCTTCAATGATCACTGATCGAGTCGATGAGCCTTTAATCCCCATCTTCTTTTCCTCAGGTCCGAGTGATAGACCCGGGAAATCTTTCTCTACAATAAATGCTGAAAACTGTTCGCCATTGATCTTGGCATACACGATAAACGTATCTGAAAATGCCGCATTCGTAATATATAGTTTTGTTCCATTCAAGAGGAAATGCGTTCCTTCTTTATTCAGTACAGCCGTCGTTTGGGATGCTAGCGCATCGGATCCAGCATTCGGCTCTGTTAAACAATACGCACCGATAAATTCACCTGAAGCAAGCTTGGGTAAATACTTCTTCTTTTGCTCCTCGGAACCAAAGTGAGTGATCGGTAACGTAGCGATGCATGTATGGTTGGAGTGAGCAACACCATAACCGCTCGTTTCTCCAATCACCTCTCCAACGATCCCTTTAGCGATTTTATCGAGCCCAAGTCCTCCGTATTTTTCTGGAATGCTGTGAGCAAGTAATCCAAGCTGTCCCGCTTTCCTCAATAGCGAAACAACTCGATCGAAATCCTGCTGTTCAATCGCCTCTCTATGTAGATTCACATCCCTCTCTACAAACTGACGAGCTGTCTTTGAGATCATACGGTGTTCTTCTGTAAATTCTTCAGGAGTAAAAACGTCGTCTGCTCTTTGAAAAAGGAACGCAGAGCCCGCGGGATTTGCCTTTGTGTCTGCCATGTGAGACCTCCTTAAAGGTGAAGCTTTTTTACCGTTTTACACTCACATTGTTCCTCGCGTGAGCGATTAGGCTTGCAACGAAGTGATTGAGGTGACGAAAACGTTCATCTGACGTTTGTCCCTTTTTAAAGCGATAGTAGATTTGCTGACAAATAACAGCGAGTTTGAAATAAGCAAATGTTAAATAGAAGTTCATCTGAGAAACGTCTCTACCGGATTTACGCGCATAAGACTCGATAAATTCATCTCTCGTCATAAACCCTTTCATCACTGTGACGGGTGGTTTTCCCATTCCTTGTTTAAGCGGTTCTGGGTCATCTTCTTGCAGCCAGTACGCCATTGCCGCTCCAAGATCTGCGAGAGGATCACCAATGGTTGTCATCTCCCAATCAAACAAACCAACTAGTTTGCTTAGGTCATCATGAGCAAACATTGCGTTATTCAGTTTGAAATCATAATGAATAATAGTAGGTTGTTGTGAGTGTGGAATATTATCTGCTAACCAATGCGTTAGCTCTTCAACACCTTTAATGTCATCTGTCTTCGAACGGTTATAACGTTTGATCCAACCGTGAACTTGTCGTTCCATAAATCCGTCTGGACGACTAATTTCTTTCAATCTAGTTGTTTCATAGTTAATGCTATGAAGCGCTACGAGTGTGTCTACCATCGACTCAGACATGCTTCTGCATAGCCCTTCCGATGGTTGAAACCCATCAGGAAATGATGTGTCGACCACTACACCTCTCTTTCTTTCCATTAAAAAGAATGGAGCTCCTAGCAAATTTTCATGATAGAGATACGGCTTAGGAGCTAAAGGGAAGATCGGGTGTAGTTCCTTCAAGATCGTAAATTCCCGCTCCATATCATGAGCCTTCGGTGCTACAGGTCCTAGGGGAGGTCTTCTGAGAACGGCTTCCCACTCACCTATCGATAGCTCATACGTTAAATTGGAACTACCGGTACCAAATTGACGAATTGTAAGCGAATCATCAGGCAAATCCTCGATGTTTTCTCTTAAAAAGTTTTCAAGCTTTCGTTGATCGAGCTCTTCTCCTTCTCGAACAGAAATCGTATCATCTGAATAAGACATCGTTCACCTCCAGATTAGTAGCTTGCTAGTTCTTCACTTGTTTTTTTGTATAGTCATAAAAGCCTCTACCGGTTTTACGTCCAAGTGTCCCTGCTTTTACCTTTTCCTCAATGAACTTAGGAGGTTTATCCTCAGGATTACCAGTTTCACTGTAACGCTGCTGCATCACATAGTAGCCGACATCGATTCCTGATAGATCCATCAATTCAAATGGACCGATCGGGTGCTTGAGTGCTTTTCTACAGATTAGATCGATATCTTCAAAGTCTGCGATTCCTTCTTCGTATAAGTTCATCGCTTCTTTTTGTAATGCGCCTAGGATACGGTTTGCAACGAATCCTGAAATTTCTTTTCTTAGTAAGACGCCTGTGCGATTGATTCGTTCACAGAGTTCCATTGTGACACGAGCGGTCTCTTCTGAGGTCTCCTCACTCATAACAACTTCGACACAGTCCATTACAAGCGGCGGGAAGAAGAAATGCATGTTCACTACTTTATCCTTACGATTCGTAACAGATGCGAGGAGAGAATTAACAATCGTTGAACTGTTTGTTGCAAGGATGACTTCAGGAGATGCGTATTCATCGATCTTTTGAAAGACGTCACGTTTAGCATCTAGTTTCTCGACGATGGCTTCGATGATAAAATCTGCTCGAACAGCCGCTTCTTCTAAACTTGTAGTAAAGTGCAATCTACTCATTGCTGCTTGTACATTTTCTTCTGTGATCTTTCCCTTTTTAACCCACTTTGTCATGATGTCTTCAAGTTTCTCACGTGCCCCTTTTAGTGCCTCTTCATTAATATCTTGAATGGTTGTGTTATATCCTCCGAGTGCACAGAGCATGCCGATTTGATGCCCCATCGATCCTGCTCCAAGAACTGTGATGTTCCTAATTTCTGAATGGTTCATTTTCGTTCCTCCTTAAGAATACTGAAGATTTAATTGCTTTCCTCAATGCCATTTAACACCATGTCAACGAATATTCTAGCTACTTCTTTATCAGGCAAAGGTCCATCTGGCTGGTACCATTGGTAAGTCCAATTTGACATGCCAAGAATACCAAAAGTGACGATTCCGATATTAAGGTCGTTTCGGAATTCTCCATTTTCAACGCCTTGCTTTAACAGGTCTTCAAAGTGAAAACGGATTTGGTCCCGCTTCGGTAAAATCTCTGATAAATTACCTTCATTCAAATTCTTTATTTCACGAAAGAAGACGCGCGCACTTTTTCCTTCGAGCTCAATGTTATGAATGAGCATGTAGACCATGTCATAGAGCTTTGTTCGACAATTCTTTGAGCCGTCTTCTAAAATCTCTTTTTGCTGCTGAATCATGCTGTCGATGTAAGAAGAATGAATGTCCATCAACAGTGCTTCTTTACTTTTAAAATAGTAGTAGAAGGTACCTTTCGTCACACCGACGGCGTCTACGATATCTTGTATCGATGTTTCACTGAATCCTTTTTTCTCAAATAGCTCGATGCTTTTCAATGTTAGTTTGTGTTTCATAGTAGGTTCCTCTCTATCTATCGCGTATTATCGTTTTCTAGTCTTATGAAGCTTAATCTGAAATCCCCTTAGTGACTGACGTAACTCCTAATCACATGGCGTGCTGTCCACCATCTACGACGAGAATATCTCCTGTTACATAGTTGGATGCATTTGAAGCCAAAAACAATGCTGCACCCTTTAGATCGTCGTCAGAACCAAATCGATTTAAAGGCGTCGAATCTAGTATTTTGTCACCACCAGCTTCAATAAGTCCCTTTGACATTTTTGTTGGAAAGAAACCAGGAGCGATCGCATTAACGTTGATGTTGTGTTCTCCCCACTTTACGGCTAAATCTTTTGTAAATGTGATGACTGCTCCTTTACTCGTGTTGTAGCCGATCGCATTCATGAAACGAGGATCAGCACCACCGAGTCCTGCAACAGATGCGATGTTGATGATTTTACCGCTTTTTTGCTTGATCATTTCTTTACCTACTGTCTGTGAAAAAAGGAATGTGCCGGTTACGTTCACCTCCATCACTTTATGCCACGCTTGAAGAGGCATCTCGATAACAGACTCTCCCCACGTTGCGCCACTGTTATTAACGAGAATATCGATTCTCCCAAACTGTTTCATCGTTTCATCGACGACTCTTTGGATGTGTTCCTGATTCGTTACGTCACACTCGAATGCAAGGGATTTAACGCCGATTTTTTCTAATTCATCTCGAACTTCTTCACATGCTTCCAATTTCCTTGAACAAACAACGACGTTTGCACCAGCTTCTGCGAATCCTTCTGCGATTTGTTTTCCAAGTCCTCTTCCGCCACCAGTCACGATGGCTGTTTTTCCTGATAAGCTAAATAACTCCATCACATTCATGCTGTGTTCCTCCCTTTTTAGCGATACTTATTCAGTTCATGTTTCGCGACAGCATTTCGATGAACTTCATCCGGCCCATCAGCAAGTCGTAATGTCCTAGCATTCGCCCAATGTGCTGCAAGCGTATAATCATCGCTTACTCCAGCGCCACCGCATGCTTGAATCGCTCTGTCGATCACATTTAGAGCCATATTCGGAGCAACGACTTTAATCATCGCAATTTCTGCTTTTGCTTCTTTATTTCCTACGGTATCCATCATGTGGGCAGCCTTCAATGTGAGAAGTCTCGCTTGCTCGATTTCAATTCTAGAGTCAGCGATCCATTCCCTTACAACCCCTTGTTCTGAAAGTTTCTTGCCGAATGCTTCACGGTTATGTACACGCTTACATAAATCCTCAAGCGCACGCTCAGCTGTTCCGATTAACCGCATGCAGTGATGGATTCGACCAGGTCCAAGTCTCCCTTGTGCGATCGCAAATCCTTTTCCTTCATCCCAAACGATGTTAGATGCGGGTACCCGAACATCTCGAAACTCAATTTCTGCATGACCATGCGGAGCATGATCATAACCGAAGACGGGAAGCATTCGTTTGATGGTGACACCTTTTGTATCAAGAGGTACTAAGATCATCGATTGCTGTTCATGTTTCGCAGCAGTAGGGTCACTTTTTCCCATCACGATTGCGATTTTACATCGTGGATCTCCTGCACCAGATGACCACCATTTCGTCCCATTGATGACGTATTCATCACCATCTCGCTCAATATGAGCTTGGATGTTCGTTGCATCTGAAGAAGCGACATCAGGCTCCGTCATCGAGAAACACGAACGAATGTCACCCGAAAGTAACGGTTCGAGCCACTGTTTTTTCTGTTCATCAGTGCCGTACCTGACGAGAACTTCCATGTTCCCGGTGTCCGGTGCTGCACAGTTGAACACCTCAGGTCCAATCATGGAGCGTCCCATCACTTCGCATATCGGAGCATAATCAGTGTTAGATAGCCCTTTTCCATATTCGCTGTCGGGTAAGAAGAGGTTCCACAGTCCTTCTTCCTTCGCCTTCTTCTTTAACTCTTCCATAATTGGAGGAACATCTGACCAGCGTGATTCTTGTTTTGAAAGCTGGTCTTCATAGACGCTTTCGTTCGGATAAACGTATGTATCCATAAATGCTGATACTCGTTCGAGGTAAGATTGACACACCTCGGAATAGGTAAAGTTCATCGTTATTCATCTCCTCATAATACTAACTAACCGGTTGGTATGTTTATGATATTAGTATAAAATGTAATTTCAGAATATTCAACATAATAATAAAAAAGCGGGTGATTCACCCGCTTCCTTATCTTCCTTCTTAAAAATGACTCTAGACATATTCGTAAAAAGTAGAGTTCGATTCCTTAGTCGATCCTTTTCCGTGAAGAACCTCACGATAAGCATCAAACAAATCGTCGACAGCTTTCTTTGCTGCTTGGCTATTCCCGATCATATTGATAAAGCTATGTAGAAGTGACGTATAGTGAACGTGCTTAATAAGTGTACCTGCGTGATGTAATCGACTCGCGAACGCTTCTCCTTCACTACGGAGTGGATCTTTTTCAACTGTCACGATGAATGCAGGAGCAACGTCATCCAACTTTTCTGCGCGTAAAGGTGAAACAAGCGGATCACTCGCGCTGTCCTTGTCTTTTAAATAGTGATTCCAAAACCAGTCCATTTTTTCACTCGTTAAGTTATACGTGTGATTTTCAAGATATGATGCTGTTGAAAGGTTGTAATCCAATACTGGTGTGATCAACAGTTGAGAGCTCAGCTCACGCTTCCAAACGAGACTCGCAGCTGCTGCGAGGTTTGCTCCTGAAGATTCTCCTGAAATGGAAATGTTTGATGAATCACCGCCAAATTGTTCGCCGTTTTCTTTCAACCACTTAAGTGTGTCGAGTACATCAATAAGTGCAGCAGGGTATGGGTGCTCTGGTGATAACCGGTAGCCAACGGATACAATCATGCATCCAAGTGATTGACACATATATCTGCAAAAGCTATCACTGCTTTCAATCGAGCCGAATACCCATCCACCTCCATGGCAATACATGACGATTGGTAAGGGGTTTGAGTGTTGAGGCGTATAAATTTTAACTGGTATGTTGTGTTCACCAATCTCAGTATGATAAACCGTAAGCTCATCTACTTTAATAGGAGTAAAGTATGCTCTTGCTTCCTCATAGTAATATCGGGATTGTTCAGGAGAAAGAACGCTTAAATCCGGATGCTCAAGTTCCTTCATTCGCTCTCCAATGCGAGAAATGAGGGTTAATGTTGCTGCATCAATGTGAGTCATTCGTTATGGTCCCCTCACACAACTTCTTTGCATCCCCAATGTTCAACGTTGCGCTAGTGTTAAATTCGGAACAGTAGTTTAGTAACGTTTTTTGCTCCATTGCAACTAACTTTGCTTTCTTGTTCGGAAGTTCGATTTCCTTTAGAATGTTTGCACCGAATCGTTTGATGATTGGAAGGATGATACGGTTCCTTACATCAGGTTCACCGATGATCCGTTTGGCACCATATTTATTAAAGAGGTAGTATCCCATCGCAAGAATGATCGCTTCTCCATCAGTTGGATTTAAGTATTCACGAGGACCAATCAATAAGTGCATGCCGAGGTCGCCTGGCTCTGCATCGTAATAGTTCTTGATCGCATCTTCTTTAATGTCGTACGCGATCAAATAACACACTGGTTCGTCATCGACGTACCCCATATAGACATCTTTATGACTTGCTTGAGTTGAATTCGTTAACCAAGTGTGAAGGTCTTCCATTGAAAGATTGAGCTTCCAAAATGGTTTGATATGCTTTTGGTGCATCCAGTTGTGTAGAGTTGGTAAATCGCTTTCAACTTCGATAGGACGGAACGAAATGGTTCGTCCTAAGTGAGTAAATTGACATTCTGTTTTCATCATCTCTCTTTTCATCTTATCCCCCTTATAAAAAGGCGGGGAGATCCCCGCCATGTTAAGCCTGATTGGTTGTAGCGAACTGATGCAAAGCGTTTTTTACCTTACCAAATTCAGATGCGTGTGGACGGTCATCACCGTCACCATAGCCGTAGTCCACCATACGGTTTCGGTTCAGTGTAAGCTTTGTAAGTTCTGGTTTGAAGAAATCAAACAGCTTGAATCGTTCTGACAGTTCCGGGAACCTGTTCTGATAGGATTCAATGCTTTCAGCTAACTTACTCCAGAATGACGTTTCATCCATAAGATCTGAACGTTCTAAAACAGACGACATGTAGCGCATGTGACAGATAAATAGACCTGTGAAGATGAACTGCGTGAGACCTTCAGGTGGCTCACTTCTGAGGACTTTCTTCAAGTCATCTGTTAGCACACTTAACTCCTCGAACGGCTGATCACTAATATTCACGTCATCCACGAAATCTTTAACCGCTAATCGATGAGGCTTGTAATCTTTCAGAACAAGAATCGTATTTTGGCCGTGTGGTGAAAATACAACGCCATATCGGTATAAGTAATGAAGAAGTGGCTTCAAGGTCACATCCATGAATGCCGTAATCCACTCGTCTGTACTTAGACCTGACTTCTCGATCAAGCTTTTCACAAATGGCTTCCCATCATGGTCTTCATAATGAAGTGCTGCAAGCGTGATCGCTTCTTCTCCATCTTCAAGGTACGTGTAGATGCTCTCACGGTATATAACCCCTAGCATTTCAAGGTATTGATAAGGCGCGTTCGGTAGATCGAGATAATGCTTTTGATCAATGTTTAAACTTGCGATCTCACCCGGTAGGATCACACGGCATTCGTTTTTTAGGAAGGTATCATTTTCATAGATTCCTTTAATAAAGCTTGTGATCGTCGGAGCAATCAACGTTCGCTCTGCTGGCAGCCCTCGATACACGAGCGTGTTTAAAATACTCATTGGTAGCTTCACATGATGCTTTTTTTTATCTGTCATATTAACAAACGTTCGAATCGATTGTTGGGGTAAATAGCGATCAGACGATTCTCCGAGCGGAATGATCACTTTGTTCGCGATCTCACCAGGGAAGTTTTGAATAATCGTGTTTTTCCACTGCCATTCATGAATCGGCATGAAGTAGTAATCTTCGACCGTCACATTTTTGTCTATCATCTCTTGAGAAAAACGCTTGCGATCTTCCTCTGATAATACGTTGTTGATCAGGTGGTCGTATGACTCCCCTTCAACCGCTTGAAAGGAACTGCTGTCTTTATGAACAGCAATCCATGATAATGAAAGTTCGTTTTGCTGTTCAGGAGCAAAGGAAAGGTAATCGTCATACCCGAATCCGATTCGTCCTTTGTTGTATGTAATCCAAGGGTGACCAGTCATATACCCTTCAAGGAGAGCATAATCCATGTCGACGAGATCATCTGAAGAAACATGATTCGTTAAAAGGTGAAGGTCTGCTAAAAGGGTCTGATTCAATTCCTTAATGAGATGCCCCGCCGTTTCACTGGACATGCCGATGATCGGTTGAATATCAAGGAGAAAATCGATAGCGCTCGCTGCTTCTACCGTGTTTTCTGATTGTTGAATGATGATGGATTCAGGATCAACATAGAAGCTATCGAATAAACGACGCTTTGAACGATATATGTATCGCTTTGTATCATTGATGATCAACTGACATGTTAACCACCCGTTCCCATCCTCTGAAACTTCAGGTTTAATCATGCCTTCATACATATACTCAGACATCATCTTAGCGAGAAGCGCTTTATTTACAGTAATCCAGTTATCTTCTGTTAAAACGTTCATGAGTTCGTTTTTGTGTAGCATATTATTCCGCCTCCTTTATGTAGTAGCAAGTACTTTTGATCCGAATGATTGAAACACGTTTTCATTTTGAAGGTGATACACGTCATAGCCCATAATTTTATTTAAGATAACAGCATTACGGTGTGCGCCTAAACCGAGGTCTGGAGCACCGACACCGTGGGTATGCAGCTCGCCATTCTGTACGAACAGGCTACCGTGGTTCCCACCTATTGTTTTGATTCGATAGTCTTCTGAAATTTGCAGTCGTCCTTGTTCATCTTTCATTACAACCGCATCTGGCAAGAATGAGGGTGTTGATTGTTGATAGCCCGTACAAAAGATCACATGGTCTGCATCGATGAGTATGTCTTCATCCGTGATGGTTTGTTTACCAGAGAGCTTCCAACGTCTACCGTCACGAACAAGTTTGTTGACGCTTGTCATCGCTTGGAGATGAATATCAGGTTCAACACCACCAACAGACTTTTCATAGAGAAGATTATAAATGTCTGAGATTGTGTCAGCACTGATGCCTTTATAGAGCAGCCCTTGATCTTTTAGCAGTTCATCCTTCTTTTCCTGATCGAGTTGATAGAAGAACTTTGTGTAATCAGGTGAGAAATACTCTAAGCCAAGCTTTGAATACTCCATTGGGAAGAAGCCGTTAGAGCGTGTATACCAGCTTAGTGAATAGTCCTTTTCTTCTTGTTCTGACGCTAAGTCATAAAAGATTTCTGCAGCACTTTGTCCACTTCCGATCACAGCGATCGATTGGTTCGGTTTGATGAATTTTTTATGATCCAAATACTGTGATGAATGAAAGACAGAGTCACCAAGTGCATGTTGAAACGGTTCGGGTATGCTAGGGACAGAGCCGATGCCAAGTACCACGTTCTTTGCATACACTACTTTTGTTTCGGAAGTTTGGACGTGTTGAACAATGACCTCATAACACGTCTCTTCGTGTGACAGGTTAATGGGTTCTACCGATTGGACGCGATGCCCGAAATGGCACGATGACAGTTCTTCACTCACCCATTTGCAGTAATGGTTGTATTCTTTTCTTGGAATATGAAATTTTTCTAAGAAATAAAAATGGTACATTCTGTTATGTTGTTCAAGGTAATGCAAGAAACTGTACTTGCTTCTGACGTCAGCCATCGTAACGAGATCAGCAAAGAACGGAACTTGAAGTGTTGTACCATCGATCATCATTCCGGGATGCCAATCGAACGATTCTTTCTGATCGAATAGCGCGACCTCAAGATCAAGCGGTTCCGCTAACGCAGCTAGTCCTAAGTTGAATGGCCCGATCCCGACTCCTACGACATCGTAAAACTCATTAGGCATTTCCCCACATCCTTTCAAATCGTTCCCGCTCACAAAACATCAATAGTCCAGTTTTGTCTGGAAGGTTGATTGGATAAGCAGGTTCAAACCCACATTGTTTAAATACATGGATCATTTTTTCGTTTCGAATATCAGGCTCAGCGATGACCCGTTTTGTTTGTTTTTCTTTAAATTGCTTCTTAACCATTTCACGGAGAAGTGGAAGAGCAAGTCCTCTCCCAAGGTGATCTTTTTCACCTATAAGGAGATGAACGCCCTGGTCGAATGGTTCGTTTTCATAGGTCCCTTCTGTTACATCTCCTTTAACCCAATAAACCTCCCAATAGCTGATCGGTTTTCCTCCGTACAACCCTAGATAAAGAGAATGGTGGGAGTCGGCTAGCGCTTTTTTGAGATGGTCTTTGTAGGATTCGAATGAGACGTTCAGATTCCAAAATGGATGAACATGGTCCTCATTCATCCATTTATGGAGTAATTCCACATCTCGATCAAACTCCACCCGTTGAAAGGAGATCGTTTCTAATGAATTAGTTTTCATGAGTCACCTTTACTTCCTTTGCGATAGGGTTCTGGACCATCGTGTAAACAGATTGCGTTGCAAGCGAACCAACTAGTTCGTCCATGTCATATAAACGAGTGAGTAGATTCGCTTTGCATGAAATGACAGGGTCGTTAAGTAAACTCTTGATTAATGGTGAAGAATCACTGTGTTCATTGCTTGCTAGTCTTGAACGAACCATATCGATCAAGTCAGTTTCTCGAATTAATCCACTACTTCCGAAGCCGTTGATCAGGCCGAAAAGGTGGTTGAAAAAGAGATAGTATGTGAAGCGCTCTACTGCTACTTCATCTGAACAAATCGTATCACTTCGGTCATTTAATGAAGGAAGATGGGCTTTTAACGCATGTGCCTTTGACTCACTGAAATAGTACCCTTGATTATCGCGATAGTAGAAATGCTTCGGATAGCCATCTTCTAACACTACGACAGAGTTTTGCTGGTGTGCTTCTAGAGACAGTCCATACTCATGATGGAGCCAAAGCATCGGTTCAAGTGAAAGATCAAGATACTTCTTAAACCAATCACTGCTCACAGAATCGAGTGAGCGCTTTTCCCTACGCGCAATCCCATGAATGATAGCAGAAAGTCTTGATTTTTCGCCAAAAGCGTTATCTTGGCATAGTGCAGCGATGCATGTCGCCTGCCTACTCACTTCTTTGAAAGGATTCTCTCTTATGACTGTCTCGAACCCTTTTACACCTTCAATGTTGATGTAGGCGGGGTCTTGCATAATATGGAAGGCGGGAAAATGAGTGTTTAATTCTTTTCCAAACGCAGTCGAGAGCAAACGAGACACTTCGACACCACGATCTAGCTCTTTTTGTTGATTGATGCGAAGAGAGTTTGTGATCTTAACCGGTACTGAAAACTTGTACATAAACTCGGAATCTTTGTTGTACACCGTTCGGAACGAAGATGTTGCTGAAAATGGTTTTCCAGCAGGGCCGATATACTGAAGGTCTCCACGTAACAGAAGGTTTTGGACATCTTCTTGTTCGAGTAGCTTCATCGCTTGTAGCGGGTGAACTGGAATCAATACCAGGTGGTCAAATTGCTCCAACCATTCTTGATCAGCGCTAAGTTCCTCTTTAATCAATTTACTTGCGCCACGATCTAGAGCAGAATCCTCTATGACGATTGACGGATGAGCGCTAAAGTAATGAAGTTGAAAGCTTCCTTTCCATTCAGGCGAGTAGGTTTCGTTGTCTCGCTCGCTTAGCCCCTGTTTACTTTTCGGCGTAGGATGTAAGAGATGACCAAGTAACAACGATTGTTCCGTCTCAATAAATTCAAATTCTTCTTCACTTAATTCTTCTCGTTCCTCATAGCGCTCGTTTAACGTTGATTCGATGGACTGTTTGCTTAACAATACGCGCATAACAAGTTCATCTTCTGAGCCAGATTTGTTTTGGTCGAGAAGAATTTCTTTTATGATCAGACTCGTTAACGTCACATAATCAAGCGGTAGTAACGGACTATCTGCGACTTTGTAATACATCGGAAAATGGAACAAATGCCTTCCTGTCAAAGACCAGTAGTTAATTGGGATTAAAAGCTCGATCCCTTGACTTGAAAGTGGGCACGAGATGACATGATCGTATGTGCTCAATGCGTCATAAAACTCGTTCACTTTATAGTAATGCGACGTTTCTCTTAGATAGCAATTTAAAAAACTCTGCATTGTTGCGCGTTCAGCGAAATCTTTTGCGTGCTTCAAACGTGTTTCCTCCAATTCTCACCAAGAACTCGAATGCGATTTAGTATTTCTACTACATCAGGAAGTGTCGTCCTCGGGTTTAGCATCGTGAATTTCAAATATTGTTTTTCATCAATCGTCGTTTTAGCAATCGCTGCATACGAATGATAAAGTTCCTGTTGTATTTTACGGTTGAGCGGATTAAGTTTTTTTTCTTCTCCCCTCACATACCGGAATACAACCGTGTTTAATTCAGGTTCCGTATTTAGGAGCTCGAAGTCCTCTTGCTCACGAAGATAGTCTGCTACATCTATTGCGAGCTCGAATGTAGAATCGATCATGTCTGCAAAGAGGTCCAACCCGATTGTTTTGAGAGAAAGATACAGCTTTAATGAGTCAAAGCGCCTCGTTGTTTGGGTGGATTTTGCAACAAGATTCAGGATTCCTTCTTCATCATCTTCTTCTGGATTAAGGTAATCTGCTACATGATTCATGAGATTGAAGTGTTCGCCATTCTTTAATAGAAAAGCCCCGCATGAGATAGGTTGGTAAAACTGTTTGTGAAAATCAACGGTAATCGAATCGGCTTGTTCAATCCCATTAAGTTTCCATCGGTAAGTATCCGAAAGAATAAGAGCACCACCAAACGCTGCGTCAACGTGAAGCCATATCTTCTCTTCTGTTGCAATGGCAGCAAGGTCTTCTAACGGATCGATGCTTCCAAAATCCGTCGTTCCACACGTTCCTACGATGAGGAACGGAAACAACCCTTGCATCTTCATCTCTTCGATCAACGAACGGAGATGATCCGTACACATGCGGTGGGACTCATCGGTTCTGACCGATATGACTGCATTTTCACCAAGGCCTAGCTGCCCTGCTGATTTTTTCACTGTAAAATGAGCACTCTCCGAACAAAGAATTCTCATGCGATTGAATTGTTGTGGTAAACCATCTCGTTTTACATCGTGATTCCATTTCTTTTTGCAATAGTTGTCTCGTGCTAACAGCACCGCCATATAGTTGGACTGGGTACCACCACTTGTAAAGACACCATCGGAACCTTCGTCGTACTCGAATTGACTCGTTAGCCAATGGATCATTTCTTGATCCATGAACGTAGCAGCAGGACTTTGATCCCATGAGTCTAACGATTGATTCATCGCTCCGATAATGAGCTCACCCACAACGGCTGGGATGACCGGTGGGCAGTGTAAGTGAGCAATGCTCTTCTCATGCGAGACAAACAAACTGTTAGAGAGTACGGTTTTATGTAGGTCCGTTACGATGTCTGTAAACGATTGGTTATCTTGAAAAGAAATGAGCTCACGAATCTCATTCTTTACATCTTCAGGTGCTTTTCCTTGATAAGGATGTTCAGCTTGTTGCAGGGAATGCAAAAGTGTTTCCGTCGCTTGTTGAACCTGGTGCTGAAGTTCTTTTGCACCAGGTCCCTTGTTTAATATCGCCGTATCAAACGGATGCGTTCCTAAAAGAGTATTCATCCTAGTTTTCCAACTGCAGATCGAACGGCATCTTGTAGGATTGTAATAACTTCCTCTACTTGTTCTTCCGTGATAATAAGCGGAGGAAGAATACGGATTACGCTACCGTGGCGTCCGCCAACTTCCAAGATCAATCCTCTATCGAAGCATTCTCGCTGGACGAGACTTGCCAAAGCTGGATTGGCAGGTAGACCGCCAGTTTTTGTTGCTGGTTTGGATGGGTCGACCATTTCAACGCCAAGCATTAAGCCTCTTCCTCTTACATCCCCGATTTCAGGGACGTTTTCTTTGAAAGTGGATAGTGAGGATAGGAATTTTTCACCCATTCTATTCGCATGCTCATGAAGACGGTTTTCTTTGATGTATTTAAGTGAAGCTGTTCCAGCTGCCATCGCCATTTGATTTCCACGGAATGTTCCAATATGCGCGCCAGGGTTCCACTTATCGAGTTCTTTATCATAAATTACGACTGAAAGAGGGAGACTCCCACCAATCGCTTTTGATAGAACGACAACATCAGGTGTAATGCCCGCATGTTCAAATGCAAACAGTTTACCAGTTCGACCGATCCCTGTTTGAATCTCGTCAACGATCAACGGAATGCCTCGTTCTTTTGTGATACGGCGCATCTCTTGAAGCCATTCGATCGGTGCTGGTACTGAGCCGCCTTCACCCTGTACAACTTCTAGAATCATTGCTGCAGGAGGAAGAATGCCGCTTTCTGGGTCATCTAATAGATTTTCAATATAGGTGCTTGAAAGTTTATGTCCTTCTTCACCTACACCATAAGGGCAACGGTATGCGTAAGGATAAGGTAGAAAATGCGTATCCGGCATAAGACCAGGAACGCGTTCTTTCGGTGCAAGGTTCCCGCTGATCGACATCGTTCCGTGTGTGGAGCCGTGATACCCTCCCTGGAATGTTAAGATCGTGCTTCTACCTGTAGCGGTTTTTACTAGTTTGAGAGCGGCTTCAATTCCATCTCCACCAGTAGGTCCACAGAATTGAATCTTGGCATTGTCAGCCATCTTTTCAGGTAAGCTTGAGAATACTTCGCTTACAAACTCTTCTTTTACTGGAGTTGTAATATCTAATGTATGTAAAGGTCGTTTATCGTGTATAACCTGTTTCATCGCTTCAACTGAAACAGGGTGATTATGTCCGAGCGCGAGTGTACCTGCACCTGCCAGGCAATCCAAATAGCGCTTCCCATCCATGTCTGTTACGAAGATTCCTTCTGCATGATCGATAGCGATAGGAATACGTCTCGGATAAGATCTCGCGTTAGACTCTCGATTCTCCTGTTGTTGTAACAGCGTATTGTTGGTGGTTTTTTCCTGGGTAATCATAATCAAAACTCCTTTTTCAATTGATAATCATTTTCAATAACTTCTACAGCACTAAGCATAAATGATAATGATTATCATAGTCAACAGTACTTGAGAACTATTATCAATTATATTTTTTTAGTTCCACATGGGTACATATAACCTGAATTATTGCTATTATTTTACAAATCGATAGTGTATGTTCAGTTGTTGACGGAAGTATATCCATAAAACGGTGAAGATTGAAGGAATCTTTATGGTGGATAAGCTCTTTTCTTTTGTTGTGAAAGAAGGGTTTTTAACGAATAATCTGTAATAATTTATTTATGAATCAGCTCAACAAGTTTATGAAGTTCAGGACATATCATTATAGAAGCTGAAGACGACATGAAAGGTGGGTTATCATGCATTCTAAATTAATCCCAACAGGCTATCTTGTCGCACTATCGTTACTGATCAGTAGTATCATCTATTTCTTCGCTTCTAACTGGCAGCTATTTGAGCGAACGGAAAAAGTTCTTCTAGCAGGTATCCTTATGTTGTTTTTCTTTCTCCTTTCGTTTGTTTTATCGAATTTTCAACCTGCATACTCGTTCTTAGAAAAATGGATATGGCTAGCGGGAGCAATTGCGTTCGGGGTGAGTGTGGCAGTGATTGGTCAAACATACAATTCACACGCTGACTCTTACATGCTCTATCTCGTTTGGTTCATCCCTGTCCTTGCCTTCTCGTTTTTGACTAGGTATCAACCGCTGTTTGTGCTGAGTTTTCTGTTATCAGTTGCAATCTATTTCTTTTACATCTTCCCTACTTCTTATGACCCTGGTTGGACAGACGGTCAGGAGTTCTTTTTTCTGCTGCTGTTCCTCTTGTTTTGCCATGCGTGGTTCTTTCTTTCACGCTCATCCTATCTATCTTCGAGATGGATTGAATATGGAAGTTTTGGGATCATGCATGTAATATTTTTAACTCAGAGCTTTGGATCCGGTTTTTACACTGGAATCACTGCCTGGCTTTACGTTGGGTATATGCTCGTTAGCTTGTACTTATGGAAAAATAGAGAAAATCGAGTATGGTTCATTGTAAGTGGACTAGGTATTTCACTATTTCTATTCTTTAAAGGCGTGTCTGTCGTATATGATGTGATCGGAATCGGAGTATACTTCATTTTTCTTGCCTTAATTATTGTGCTCATCGTGTTCACGCTCATCTATTTAAACCGCTTAGAACTTTCTAGCAAAGTGTCTGATCCGTGGAAACAACGAATGAAGTCCTCTTTATCTGTTATTGTTACGGTCTTCTGTACTCTTATGCTGATCAGTTCCTTTACTGGGTTACTAACACTTTGGACATCTTCCTTTCTCACTGTGTTTCTAGCTTCCATCGGACTACTCATACTTCCATCGATGTTGGTTAAAAAGGGCGTCCCACTCCTTTCTCACGTCCTGCTTTTGGCTGGAATCACCATAATGTTTGGAAGTACAATGATTCATTATTTCACTTATGTATTTAGTAGTGATGGTACACAACTTCCTTATTACGCAATCGTCACGATAGGTGCTATTATGCTTTTCATAAAAGTATTCAATCATCGATGGATTGACCTGTATCTCTATTTATTATTGAATGCGTCTCTCCTTCTCTCCCTCTTTGTATTTAGTGAGAATCGTGGATTATTCGATCGTATTGAAATCGATCATTATTTCCTGTTGATGGCACTGATCAATATAGGTCTCTTTTTTCTCATTAAAAGAAATTGGCTTCGCTCTAATGCAATTGTTTATACGATATCCCTGCTGTTTGCACTTACATTTATGAATAAAGGCGAATGGGAATATTGGTTTTACAACTGTTTGTTTCTTGTCATCGTGTTTACAATGATTTTCTATAGAACGAAGCGTCACCTTTTTTCCTATTGGGTAGGGATCATCTTTCTATTTGCGTTTCTAGTCTACAAATACTATGACTTTGCATGGGCACTTTTTCATAAATCGATTACCTTATTGATCGCTTCGTTCATCATGTTTGGGGTTACGTGGTACTTATCGAAAAAGGATAAACAGGAGGTTAAAGTCTCTCCTTCATTCGTTAAGACGAAATGGAAATCCCTTCTTCTCATCGTGATCGTCATGACAGCATTCATCTTTTATCAAGGGTTTCACAATGAAATGATCGTACGGAATGGTACTGAAATGAAGCTTAAGTTAGCCCCAATCGATCCAAGGTCGATGCTTCAAGGTGATTATGTCCGTCTTAACTATGAGATTTCTACTTTAAACAATGCCAAAACCGATACGCAGAAAAAAATAACAGTTGTATTGCAGAAGAATGATGAAGGATATCACGAGTATTCAGGGATCTATGGAGTCGGAGGAAACTGGAACGACGCGTATACACCATCTAGTTCTGATGTGATCATCAATGGCGTGTTAAATGGAAACGGCTCTGTTCACTATGGAATCGAAAGCTTTTTTATACAAGAAGGGACAGGAGCAAAATACGAAGAGATGGAATATGCAATCGTAAAGGTTGGCTCTAACGGAAATGCGATTCTGACGGAGCTGGGTAAATAAACAAAAAAGCGCCTTATCGGCGCTTTTTTCATTGTACGACTCCATGTTCAATGATCTCAACGGTTGTTTTCACATTGAAATCAGCTTCAGAAAATTCTTCAGGCCACTTATCCTCAAATGTTTTCCATTTATCGTATTCGAAGGCTCGCACATATTTCCCTAACCCAAACGGTTCGATTTTCTCTTCTTGTACTTTTTTCACAAGAGCAATTGTTTTTTTGTCGATTTCTTCTTCTATGATTCGTTTTATCTTTTTCTGATCCTTTTCGAGATCGATTGTAGATGTGTTTTCTGTGATAGCTACCTTTAATTTAAATTTCACGTCAAACGTGAGCTGATCTTTTTTATAGGTTACATCGACATTACTTTTGATACGTGTAACCCCTACACTCAAAACTTTATTAGGATCTTCTACAATGAGGGAAATCGGTATTGGTTCCTGTACATCTTTTTTTAACATTTGAAGGATAGAACTATCTAAATGCCCGATTGAAAAGATGTATTTGCCATTATTGTCTAATAAAGCTGTGCCTTGTACCTGAATTTCTTCACCTACCAATTTAATTTCCGTAACAGCAGGCGTTATGCCTTTTTCGAAATTTGCATAGTGATATTCTTGTAACGTTGTTAGTACAGCGTTTTCTCTCAAGTGAGTGGTGTCGATTAAGTCTGATAAGTAAACGGAAATTCGTGGTTTATCACTTGGTCTAAACTCCATCACTTCTTGCACAGATCCATCCACCAAAGCAATCCTTGCATTAGGAGAATTTTTCGGATCACGGTAAAAAACATCTAACTCGTCGAATATTGGTTGCTCTTTCATCAGATCTTTTCCTAACAACAATACTTGGAGTTTTCCTCCAACGACAGTCCCTGCACTTTGAGAGTCTAAGTTATCTCTAGCTTGCCTTAAAGAATGGGCTGTTGTCTCAAGAGTTGCTACGGTGTCTTTCGCTTCTCTACTGAATACTGGACTCGTTTGATAGATCTCCATGTCACCTTCTTCTTCACTTTTATCAATTCCCACGACTAATGCAATCGAGGTTCTTTCTAGTGAAAGTTGATCCGATCGGCATCCAACTAAAAAGATGAGTGGCAGCATAATGACGGTTATGTATTTTCGATACTTCACGATTTCCGCCTCCTAACCATTCTAAACAACCAACCATACACCATTAGCAATAGGGGCATGAAAAATGCAATGCCGAGACCAACCTTATTAAAAATGCCTCCTAGTTTATCTAGATTTGTTAATGAGTTTGTGAAGAAATAAAAGCATATATACAAAATGGGAAGTGTTAGAAACAGAATAATTTGATGATCTTGTCGCTTTAAGAGTTGAGCAATACTAAATGAGGAAGCGAAATAATATGGAATCCCAGTTGTAGCTAAGATCAGTAAATAAAAAGATAAAAAGATAATCTCGAAGCGTTCAAGAAACGGAAACTCGATCGGCTTTACTAAGTTTAGTGTTGGCCAAACATATTCAAGTACTTCATAAGGTCCGTAGAAGATAAATGATCCGAACGTAACGACCAAATAACTTAATAATGTTATACCGTTCGCAATCAATATTCCTTTAATCGCTTTCGTCTTATCTTCTAAGAATGGATAAATGATAAATAACAGTTCTAATCCTAAGAAAGAAAAGGTAATACTTGGCACGGATTTTATGATCGGCATGAACCCATCTTTTATAATCGGTAATAAATTTAGCAGATCACCAGTAATCATTGGACTCATGAATAAGAAAGCCATCCAAGAAGTGAAAAAGAAAACGAGAACACTGAAGCGTGAAATAATTCTTAGCCCATTTCTAGCTAAATAAAAACTAGGTATGGTAATGATTAAAAGAATAAGATAAGGAGCAGTTTTTGGGAGCACCCATGTATTGATGATGAAGACGGAAGTAGCTGTAATCAGGAACATCCCTAAGGCTGTATAGGCAATCCAACAAATTGAGAATACGGAACCTAGCCATTTACCAAAAAAACGTCGAAATAGCTGTATGATCGTATCTTCAGGATATTTTTTCATTACTTGAATGATAATGATCGATGCAATTACACTTAACGCATACCCAATGAATAACGCGATCCAACTGCTCGTGTCACCAATTTCAGCTAAGTCTCTTGGTAATGACAATATCCCAATCCCAGATTGAGTTCCGTAAATTAGTAATGTGAACTGGGTCAAGGTTAACGTATTATTTTTGAAATTTGGCACGCTCACCAACTCCATTTAATGTGCATCTAATTGCGACGTGATACTCTCACTTTATTAATTGTCCACAGTGGAAAGCGGATGATAGAATCCTTTAAGTCTTTCCACTTTAGTGGTCCAAATGGAATGCCATAAGGCGTACCAACAGATTCGAGACTGACTAAGTGCATCACGATTGCCATAAAACCGATAACGATTCCCACCATTCCAAAGAATGATGCAACAAGCATCATTGGAAAACGAATGAAACGTATACCGAATGCCATTTCTGGGTTAGGCATGACGAAAGATGCAATCGCAGTCATCGCAACGACGATAACCATGATATTGCTCACGATCCCTGCTTCAACCGCTGATTGTCCAATGATAATACCTCCAACGATACCAACCGTTTGTCCGATTGACTTTGGCAGTCGTAATCCAGCCTCTCGTAACATCTCAAGGATAAATTCCATTAGAAATGCTTCGATTATAGGTGGAAACGGTACTTCTCTTCTAGATTGTCCAATTGACAAGAGCAGTTCAAGAGGTAGAATTTCATAATGAAATGAAATAATTGCGATATAAATTGATGGCAAGAAGATAGCGATAACAAAGCTGACAAACCGTAGGATTCGAATGAATGAAGATGAGATCCATCTCGAACTATAATCATCGATACTTTGAAAGAATGAGTTGAAATTAATCGGTGCTACGATAACACTCGGAGAACGATCAACGATGATCGCATATCTTCCTTGTAATAAATCTGCTGCTACACTATCAGGTCTTTCAGATGATAGGTACTGAGGAAAAATAGAGTAAGGATTATCCTCAATCATCTGCTCTAATTCACCGGAATCTAATATCGTTTTATAGTTTGCCTTTTCAATTCGATCCATTAACTCTTCAAGAACTTTAGGGTTTGCAAGATTTTCCAGGTATAAAATGCCGATTTTGGTCTTGTTTTCACTTCCCACATACGTGTATTTGATCCTTAATTGATCACTTGTTAAAAACTGTCGAAGCATAGCAATGTTATCTTCTAAAGGTTCCACAAAACCTATGTGCGACCCTCGGATCGTTCGCTCGTTTGCTGGCTCGTCAGGCTTTCTCTTTTGTAAGTTTTGAGCATTGATATGCAACGCGTCGTTCTCACCTTCAATGAAGAGAATACAACAGCCGTGAAGTAAGTTCGTTGTGATATCTTTCCATTTATTTACCGTATTTAAGTTTGGGACGGGAATTACATCTTGTATAGATTTTTGAGGGGAATGATCACCAAACAATGGGCTGAGCACATTTTGGCTTATGTAAGGTGTATCGGAAAGATGATCAATGTACGTTAAAAGTGCACTTCGCCCATCAAAAATCGTAATTTCCCTAATCGTTAGTCCTGGAAGGTTTAGTGAATGAATGAGAAATTCCTTGTTTTCAGCAAGGCATGACGAAATTACTTCTTCTTCGGATGAAGATAGTTGTTTCGTTGGTTCTTTAATTTTTCTTCTTTTTCTTCTCATTATCGTCACCTCACTAATCTCCCGCCTTTTTACTATGTACATCCCATCAATCCTCTATTCACGTCTCCTTCCCGTTGGCATTTCCAAGATATGAATATTAGGGAACTTTTTTGAGAAACTACCTTACAAATAGTCGTAGAGGAGTTTTTACGATGAAAGTGAGACGGCAACGACGTTCAAACGATGAACATCGAGAGAATCAATCTTCAACCGATACCCCATTATCAAGAAAACTAGATGAAAATGAGACGTCCATCAAAGATATTTTTAATGATTGTGAAGATATTACCTATAACACGTACCAGTATAGTAATTATTTCAATGAAAAAGCGCTGGTGCTCTTCTGTGAAACCATCGTTCAAAATGAAAAAGCGAATCTTCTTAAAGAAGTCATGCAAGATCTTATTCCACATGAAGTTGGTAAGGCAACTGAGGTGGAGTTAAAGGATGTAAAGGAGTTTTTTATTGAACGAGGCGTTTCATCTCGAGCAGTTAAGGTAATCGATAAGGTTCAACAAGTTAGTGAGAAGGTATTGGACGGGTATATCGTTGTGCTTTTCGAAGGTTGGAACAAGGCATTAGCATATGAAGCATTTGCAGTGGAAAAACGCTCTGTTGGAGAGCCACAGAACGAAGTGTCAGTAATCGGTCCTCGTGAAGGCACGATCGAAAACTTAACGAAGAACTTAGGGTTGATTCGTTCTCGATTAAAATCAGATAAGTTAAAAGTGAAAATCCAGAAAAAAGGTGAAAAAACGAGGTCAAAGGTTGCATATGCCTTTCTGGATGGAACGGTTCCTGAAGATACGTTAAAAGAGTTCGAAAAACGGTTCGACGAACTTAAAGACGAAGAAATTCTAGAAACATCTTATTTTGCTGAGTTATTAGAGGATTCCACGTATTCTCCATTTCCACAGTTCAAAACAACGGAGCGGCCAGACGTTGCAGTCTCTGCTCTACTAGGTGGGAAGATCATTGCACTGGTAGATGGGACACCAACGATTCTTATATGTCCAGGGTTATTTATTGAGTTCTTTCAATCCCCTTCTGATTATTATCAGCGTACGCTATTTTCTTCCTTAATCAGAATGCTTAGAATTACAGGGTATATCATAAGCTTGAGCTTGCCGAGTATTTATATTGCCTTATCAACTTTTCATACAGAGTTGATTCCATCTGTACTATTACTCGCGATATTAGATACGCGAGAAGGCATGCCCTTTCCCGCTTTAGTAGAAGCCCTAATCATGCTGTTCTTCTTTGAACTATTACAAGAAGCGAGTTTGCGGCTTCCTCGTCCGATTGGTTCTGCCGTGAGTATTGTAGGAGCGCTCGTTATTGGTGATGCCTCGATTAATGCTGGTATTGCTTCTCCTATGATGGTTGTAGTAGTTGCTTTAACAGGGATCGCTTCATTCTCGATTCCTCAATATGAATTTGGAACTTCTTCTCGTATCTTAAGAGTTCCTCTTATGATCGGAGCAGCAATCCTTGGAGGGTTTGGTCTAATGATTGGTTTTCTACTGATTTACCTTCATCTGATCAGTTTACGCTCGCTAGGTCAGCCGTACTTTGCACCACTAGGACCGATACGAAATGGGATACTCTATGACTTCATCTTCCGTTCTCCTCTCTCTAAACAATTAAGAAGACATAGGCAAAGTCAAGTCCTCCCTGAAGCAAACAATAAAGGAGGAGGCTGAGTTGATGAAAAAGAAGCTGATCATGTTCGTTTGTTTTGTAACAACTTCCCTTCTATTAACAGGGTGTTGGGACCATGAGGAATTACCGGAATTTGGATTTGTTCAAGCGGTAGCGATCGATTTGGCTGAAGAAGAAGAAAATAAAATCGACCTTACAACACAGTTCATTAAGCCGTCTCCTAAGATTGGTAGTGCAGCTGGCGGTGGAGATAAGGCATTTTTTAATATTGAGACGAAGGGAGATAGTGTCTTCGAAGCGATTCGGGATATTGCGACTCACCTTGGTCGTAAGGCGCAGTGGAGTCATACAAGAATCGTATTGATTAGTGAAGAATTAGCGAAAGAGCGGAACGTTGGTGAAATATTAGAGTTTTTTTACCGTGATCACGAACCGCGATTGCTCATCAGTATTGCGATAATGGAAGGAAAAGCGAAAGATTATTTAGAGGATAAACCTTTTATTGAGAATACGATCAGTCAGCAATTAAAGGAACTTGAATACTCGTCATCTATGTATAACGGCAAAACGGTCGATATGAACTTGTTGATTTTTGGTAGAGAGCTTAAGAGTGAAACAGGTATTGCAAAGCTTCCTTTTTATAAATTTGCATCAACTGGTGAGCCCATTGTATCGGGGATTTCTTATCTTCAAGATGGCAAGTTAAAAGGGCATCTATCTGCGAAGAAAACAGAATCTTTACTGAAATTAATAAATGAAACAGAGTCAGGTATAATCGAAGTTCCTTGCGAGGGTTCAAAAACAAATTTAAACGAGTCTATTGAAATTAGTCATGTAGAAACGGCGATCAAACCGACATTAAAACAAGATAATTCCGTCGATGTTACTGTCGATATGGATATGTTTGGTGATATTGGTGAGTTGAAGTGTACAAATATCGATACAACTGAAAAAATCAACAAATATAACAAAAAGGTAGCGGGTGTCGTGAAAAAAGCAGTTGAATCAACCCTTACCAAATTACAAAAAGAAAAGGTGGATTTAGTTGGGATAGGAAATGAGATTTATCGTAATCATCCAAAGAGATGGAAAGCGATAAAAGATGAGTGGCCAGAGATTTATAGCGAGGCTACATTTAATGTGAATGTCGAAATGGATATCGGTAATTCGGGGTCAGACGTTGGAAAAGCATTCTTTGAGTAAGGACGTGTCGTATGAACGAAAGAATAATCGTGACCATCATTGTCTATCTACTGTTAGCTTATACATGGTTTCTTGATCGAGATAAAAAAAGTCGGAAAGATTTCCTCTTCTACATGGGGTTAGTTGGTATTTCAGGCTACTTAAGCTTCATCTTTATAAGTGGAAAAGCCATGTTTAATTTAGACGATCTATTAGATATTCCGTTTGAACGTCCTGCTCGCATGATTTTCAACTATTTCACTTCCTAGAAAGGGCGTGCATGAATGAAACAAGTAGAAACGATTGACAAACTGCAAATGGTACTATTGTTTCAGGCTTTTATCACAGGGTCTACGATCATTAACATTCAAGGTCCTTTCATTGGAATCGCAGAAAACGGAGCATGGATATCAATTCTACTCGCCAATGGATTTGGTGCCCTCGTGATGTTTGTTGTGCTTTACATGTACGAAAAGTACCCAACCTTATCGTATATACAATATACGAAAGTCTTGATGTGGAAACCGATCGCTTACTTGTTTGGTATCTCTCTTGCATTGATTGTTATTCTCTTTACAGCTAACATCACATATGGAATGGGACAATTTTTAACAACTTCAATGATGAAAGATACTCCTTTATACATCTTTCACTTCTTGATCATTCTGGTAGCTTCCCTAACCGTTCGACAAGGGATCGAAGTCATGGCTCGGATGTTCCATGGGATCTTCTACTTTCTTTTTTTTATCATCTTCTCAATTTTAGTACTCAATGTTACACAGTATCACCCAGAATTTCTAAAGCCCGTCCTCTCAATAGGGTGGAAACCCGTGTTTCACGCGGCATATGTAGGTATCGGATTTCCTTACATAGACATCATGTATTTTGCCATGATCCTTCCTTATCTTAAGAGGGATGATAAGCCTTTTAAGCGCTGGATGTACGGAGGTCTTATCCTTAATGGCATCATACTAGCTGTAACCATCATTGCATCGATTATGGTTTTTGGTCCAATGGTTACCTATGAGAAATTTCCGATCTTCCAGCTTGCAAGAATTATTGAGATTGGAGAAATCATTCAACGTGTGGAATCAGTTTTCGGAATCGCACTCATCATTGGGTCTTATATGAAAATAACGTTAATGCTATTTATCATCGTTGAGATCGTAACACAGCTATTCGACTTATCGAACAAACGGGCATTCGTCTTTCCATTAGGGCTGCTCGTGTATCTCTTTTCCACAACAAGCTTCAATAACGAAGTTGAACTTGGAGAAAGCGGTTTGATTATGGAAACGATTCTTGCTTTTTCTCTTGGTTTTCTACCTTTATTGATTGTCGCTGCGCGAGCTCTCATCAAACGCTAGTTTCGTTCGTGTGCGAATTGAAGCTTGCCTCTTGCGCCTACAACTAATTTTTTCATAGTATCTCTGTCACTTGTTACATATCGCGCATATACTCTTTCTTTTTCCTCAACAATTTCGATGAACTCTCCGGCTGGGAAAAGATCATCCATGTCTTGTGAAGAATAACTTGCTGTTCGTTCTTTCTCTTTGTTGTATACGTCTAACCTGTTAAATTGATCACCATCCATAACGACATGAATGTGATGATAGCCTGACATTACTCCGATATCATCATGGTCACTTACATATGGTGGCGTGTTGATCTGATGCTGTTTGATCATTCCTGTAAAAACAAGTGCTAAGATGAGCACTCCTGTCATGATTAACCCTTTCACTTGCGTCCCCTCATCATTCGTTTTATACAGGTTATTCATCCTAAGGGGAACTGTGAAAAAAGCAGTTTCACACCACAAAAAAAGCACACCTATCAAAAGGTGTGCTTAAACTTACTTACCGGTTTTTTCTAACTTTTTCACTTGTTTACTTCTTAGCTGACCACATGCAGCATCAATATCTGTTCCGTTCTCATGACGGATCACACAGTTGATGCCGTGCTTCTTAAGTGTATCGTAGAAACCAAGGATCGATTCTTTTTCACTGCGCTGATAAGAATGATCATCGACTGGGTTATAAGGGATCAAGTTCACATAGGAAAGTTTGCGCTTATCTTTCAACAGCTGAGCGAGCTGTACCGCTTCTTCCTTATGATCATTCACATCACGAAGCATAATATACTCAAACGTTATGCGGCGATTGGTCTTCTCAAGATAATAATCGATCGCTGGCATCAATTTACTTAGTGGATAAGCTTTATTGATCTTCATGATTCTCGTCCGCAGCTCATCGTTTGGCGCATGAAGAGAGATCGCAAGGTTAACTTGCAAGTCTTCATTTGCGAAATCATAAATCTGATCAGCAAGTCCACTAGTAGAAACCGTAATATGTCTAGCACCGATCGAAAGTCCTTTTTGAGAGTTAACGACGTGAAGGAAGTCCATCATGTTTTGATAGTTATCGAAAGGCTCTCCGATACCCATTATAACGATATGACTAACACGTTCGTCTTGTCCTTTATCATCTAACGCGTGTTGAACGTTCATAATTTGCTCAACGATTTCGCCACTAGTTAAATCACGACTTTTCTTTAGTAGTCCACTCGCACAGAATGAACAGCCGATATTACAGCCTACCTGCGTCGTTACACATACTGACAAGCCATAATGGAACCTCATGAGTACTGTTTCAATAACGTTCCCATCTTGTAATTTAAACAAGAACTTAATCGTACCATCAGAAGATTCCTGTTTTATTTCTTGTTCTAGTGTTTGAATCACAAAGTTCTCTTTTAGTAGTTGAATACACTCTTTATTAACGTTGTTCATTTCTGAGAAGTCTTTTACGCGCTTTTTATATAACCAATCCCACACTTGTGAAGCACGGAATTTCTTATGACCATGTTCCATCAGCCAATCGGTCAACTGATCAAAAGTCAGTCCGTATATAGATTGTTTCATTTGTAACCCTCTTTTCAATTCTTAGCCATTCATTCCTATACTACTAGAAGTATGCCCAACAAGCAATGGGTTAAGACGAGTTTCCATACCTTAATAAAGAGTTCTTTGTCCTGATAACTTATTTACTTTGTGTTTTGCATCTTTCTTTTATCGCTGCTAGAGCACTTTCTTTGTCAGTTTCATCAACTTCATGCCATCGAATTTTTCTGCCGAATTCATCCGCTTTTGCATAAGCATAAATTTTATCATCAAATTCCGCTACGCTAATCTCCCAAAAATAGGACACTTCTGCACCTGTTGGCTGAGTGACGTCAACCTTATATAAGTAATAATCTACTTTATTCAGCATCGTTTCCCTCCTTCCCTATAAGAACTTCTTTTTACCTTCTCAGTTTATTTTACACTATAAAAAAACAGCTGCTAACCAGCTGTTTTAAGTCTATCCTAAATTTTGTACGTCCCACGTTCTTATTGAATAGTACCCACTGTTGATCTTTTCCTTTTCAGCCATCAACGTGCTTTGTAATTCAGATGGGAGCTTTGTAAACGTTCCGTGTAAAGGATCGATCCCATCATAGCTACTGTATATCGGCACAGTGACAATTTGTTTATCCACTGTATCAAAGCAATGAAGACATAAAAATCCTACGCTCCTCATTCGATATGAAAACATGATTCGATACCGTTCGTTCATGTTCTACCCCTCCTTTTGTTCGTGTTAACAGTATGTACGAACAACAGTTCGTTTATACACGGAAAAAAAGCACCTGAGAAAAACAGGTGCTTTTGCTTTAGAACGTAGGGATAGCGTCTGTATATTAGCGGCTTGATAAAATTTTTGATTTTGCTTCTAGTCTTCTTTTATGCAAGATCGGCTCGGTATACCCATTCGGCTGATCGATTCCTTTGAAGACGAGATCACAAGCAGCTTGGAAAGCGATCGACTGGTCATAATCGCTGGCCATCGGTCGATATTCGGGGTCATTGGCGTTTTGTTTATCAACGACTTTCGCCATTCGTTTCATCGTGCTCATAACCTGCTCTTCAGTACAAACACCATGACGTAACCAGTTAGCCATATGTTGACTAGAAATTCTGAGTGTCGCACGATCTTCCATTAAGTCAACATTGTGAATATCAGGAACTTTAGAGCACCCGACACCGTGCTCAACCCAGCGAACAACGTATCCTAAGATACCCTGAGCGTTATTATCGAGTTCTTCTTGAATGTCATCTTCAGACCAATTCGCTTGTTCAACAACAGGGATTTCTAGAAGATCATCTTGGTAGTTTGAGGTTAATTGAGCTAATTCAGTTTGTACAGACGGTACATGCACTTCATGATAATGGAGTGCGTGTAAGGTTGCTGCGGTTGGGGATGGAACCCAAGCAGTGTTTGCTCCTGCCTTAAGCTGACTTCCTTTTTGATCTAACATTTCAGCCATCAAGTCCGGCATTGCCCACATGCCTTTCCCAATTTGCGCTACACCAGTAAAGCCCGTTTTTAAGCCTTGTTGTACATTAGATTTCTCGTAACTTTGTAGCCAAACGGAGTTTTTCATCTCTTTCTTTCGAACAACTGCACCTGCTTCCATCGAAGTATGAATTTCATCGCCAGTGCGATCTAGGAATCCTGTATTGATAAAGACGATGCGCTCTTTTACTTCATTGATACAGTTGCGTAGGTTTAATGTGGTTCTACGCTCTTCGTCCATCACGCCTATTTTAATCGTATGTCGTTCAAGACCAAGAACATCTTCAGTTCTATTAAATAACTCATTCGCAAAAGCGACCTCTTTCGAACCGTGCATTTTTGGTTTTACGATATAGATTGAACCTTTTTTGGAGTTTTCGTACTTCCCGTTTCGTAAGACATCGTGTTTTGCGATTAGTCCAGTAATGACAGTGTCTAAAATCCCTTCTGGCACTTCGTTGCCTTCGCGATCTAAAACAGCGTTTGTAGTCATGAGGTGACCAACATTTCGCGCGAACATGAGAGATCTTCCTGATAAGGAAAACCTTTCGCCATTTGGACTTACATATTCCCGATCCCCATTTAATGTTCTTGAAACCGTCTTCGCTCCTTTTGTAAAGGAAGCAGTTAGATCTCCTTTTATAAGACCTAAGAAATTTCTATAGACCACGACCTTGTCTTCAGCATCCACCGCCGCAACGGAGTCTTCAAAGTCCATAATGGTCGTTAGTGCAGATTCAATGAAAACATCCTTCACGCCAGCAGAATCATTACGACCGATCGAATGGTTTCGATCGATCTGTATTTCTAGGTGAATGCCGTTATTTTTCAGAAGGATTTTGCTTGGATTCGTTTCATCTCCTAAATAACCCACAAACTGAGTAGAATCCAATAAAACGCTTTCCTTCGAATCATGTAAACGTGCACGTAGTAATCCGTTCTTAATGAAGTAATTAATTACATTACTGTGGCTATCATTTTTTAAAGGAACTGTTTTATCCAAGACGCTTTTTGCATAAGAGATGACCTTATCTCCTCTGATAGGGTTGTATTCTCCACTACGCTCAGCTCCGTCACCTTCTTCGATAACATCCGTCCCATACAATGCATCATAGAGACTTCCCCAACGCGCGTTCGCCGCGTTGATTGCATATCTTGCATTATTAACTGGTACGACTAGCTGAGGACCCGCCTGATTCGCAATCTCATCATCAACGTTTGTAGTACTTATGTGGAAGTCGCTCACTTCAGGTTCAATATAGTCTAACTTTTTTAAGTAAGCTTTGTACTGCTCAAGGTCAAACGCTTTATTTGATTTGTGCCAGGCGTTCAAGTTTTCCTGAAATTCGTCACGTGATTTCAATAAAGATTTGTTTTTTGGAGCTAGATCTTGAACGATTTCTCCTAATCCATTCCAAAACTGGTCTTTTGAAACGCCGCTTTCAGGTAGTACATCTGTATTAATAAATTCATAGAGTTCACTAGCTACCTGCAAATATTCTTCTTGAACATAGCCTTTCATAAGCATCTCTCCTCCATAAGTTATACAGTCACTTAATCAGAACTGTCTTATCGTTATGTATTATCATATAATAGAAGCGAACTTTTATATAATACATATATGGAATACGTACTATTCTTTGTGGTTATAAACCTTTGATTCTACTATCCCAGGAGTGATTCTATGGAAATTCGTCACCTTGAATACTTTACTGAAGTTGCGAAACAGCTAAGTTTTACAAAGGCTGCTGCAACTCTGCACGTTTCACAACCTTCAATAAGTAAATCCATCAAACAAATAGAAGATGAGCTAGGAGTACCACTTTTTTACCGATCTAAGCAACTAGAGTTAACAGACGCTGGTAAAGCAGTGCTTGTCAACGCAAAGAAAGTCCTTCAGTCATTTGATAACATGACAGCCGAGTTATCTGATATTACCGCAATCAAAAAAGGTGAGATTAAAATTGGGATTCCTCCTATCATCGGTGCAGCTTTTTTTTCGAATTTAATTAGTCGATTCAAAGAGCTATATCCTAACGTCACCATCCTTCTGACAGAAGTCGGCTCAAAACGGATCAAACAAGGCGTAGAGGATGGCTCATTAGATGTAGGATTGGTTTGTAATCTTCCAATGCAGGAAGCGAATTTTGAGACACTTCCTCTCATAAAAGATCCTTTGATGGCGATCGTTCACTCAGATCATCCGTTAAGCAGAAGGGGGAAAGTGACGATTTCTGATTTAGATAACGAACCGTTTATTATGTATCGTGAAGATTTCACCCTATATGATCGTATCATTGAAGATTTTACAAAACATGGCTTTTATCCGAACATCGTTTGTCAGAGTTCCCAAAAAGATTTCATGATCGAAATGGTAGAAGCAAAACTCGGATTGGCATTACTCCCTGATAAAATTGCAATGCGTATAAAAAATCCATCGATCGAGGCTCTTCAAATTGCTGATTCAGATGTCAGTCTAGAACTAGGATTGATCTGGAAAAAAGATAAGTATTTATCTTTTGCGGTACGAGAATTTATCAAGCTTGCCAAAATGTGAATGTAGTAAACCCGATGAATGTTTTCATCGGGTTCGATTTGATTACTCTTCTGTTATTTCCCATTGATGTTCAAACTCAACACACCCTTTTAGGGTTTGGGCGACAGGACAACCTCGTTCAAACACTGCTAACGCTCGCTCGGCAGCATCTCTCTTCCCTTCTGGAATCACAAGGTTATACGTACACTTGATTTTTGTAATCTTTAAGACGCCATCTGGTGCTTCGATGAGCCCTTCAAATTGACCAGATAGTTTATCTGGAAATGTTGGTATTTGGCGCGCTTCCAGCGCACCTGATAATGTACCAGTTAGTCAGCCACCAGCTGCAGCAACGATATGGTCTAGTGTGGATGGATATTCTTCTTCAACAGAAACACCGTAAAAATCTTTGACGCCTCCGTGAACACCAAATTCAATCGGTTCTTGAAAATCTGCGATGTAAGCGCGTCGCTTCTTGCCTTTGTCTTGCTCGATTCGTATATTTGATATTTCGATCGGTTTACTCAAACAATCCCTCCTATATTCTTCGTTATTATTCATTTTCCACTGCAACTATTTCGTTAAACAATGTATCAAATCCTTCTATCGATATTAAGAGAAGGGATAACGAGATAATGGTAGAATAAAGTATCAAAAGGGGGAATGGTAAATGCCTAAAACGTGGGATCAATCGATCGAAATACATGCACCCATCGAGGTAGTGTGGGGGTATTTAGATGGTTCATTAGAAAATATGCAGAAAATCATGCCGAATGTAGTGGAAAATACGCCCGTTAAAGTGACTGATGAGGGTGTTGGGAGTATAGCGAGACAGAAATATCGCGAAGGCAAACGCGTGATGGAATATGATGTACATACGTTAGAGTATATGGATAAAGAAGAAGAGAAAAAGCTAACGATCGCTTTTAACCTTGGTGGGATGTTTGATATTGAAGGCACCTATGAATTGTTTAAACTATCTGAAGATACGACGAAGCTTCGATATACGGGTTTTAATAAACCGTTGAAATGGTACATCAAACCGTTCGTGCTCTTTTCCAGTGATAAAGTGGTTAACGAATTTTTAGATAGAGTGAAGCGTGTATCTGAAAATCGAGAATAGAAGCCAGATGATGTCTGGCTTTTTCATATATCTTTTCGACTGTTCACTTCAAAAGCAGCTCTGACACCTGACTCAATTGCTCCTTCGATCCAGCCATGGAATGATGAAGTATGTTCGCCAGCAAAGTGCACTCGACCTTCAGGTTGAGTGACAACCTTTTCAAATTCAGTAATTTGGTTTGGTTTATAAAGAGTAAAGCATCCACCTGAAAATTCATTTTGACTCCAACTAAATGAAGCCCCATTCAAATAATCATCAAATACCCGTTTTCCGTGAACCTTCGCAAGATCTTCAAGCGACTGAGTGATTTGTTGTTCTAGCGATAAACTATTCCATAACATTGCATTATCTTCCCAGCTATAACTGGCGAGTAACACCCCGCTTGTTGACTCATCGACGGTTCGACTAGGAGTATATGTATACCGGTTTGGGAAATCCGATATTAGGTTCGCACCGCCAAGTCCTTCCTCCTCCCAAAAATTCTTTTTAAATTGAATGCCGATCTTCATAGACGCCACGTAATGGAGCTCTCGAATTGCTTTCCATTTTTCAAAAGAAAACGAATGATAAGGGTACACTTCAATAAATTGAAACACAGAAAATGGGACGGTCATGATGACTACATCACTTTTAAACGTGTTGATTTCTCCAGTTTGTTGGTTCCGACTTTGAACCACGATATTCCTCGGTCTTTGTACCAACCTGTGTACTTTTTCGCTATAGAGAATGTTCTCTTCTAGTTCGTTAAGAAAGGACTTTGGCAAGCGGTCATTTCCGCCAGTTATCTCATTAAATTCTAACTCCGCATTAAACACTGTATTAACGATATCCGTTAAAATATCAACGAAGGATAGCTCTGAGAACCCCTCGATTCCTAATAACACCTTGATCATACGAACGGCATTTGGTGAGAGAGATGGCCCGATGGGATTGTATCTCAGAAAGTTTTCCATGGAATAGCGATCGAACTTTCTTCTTAAGAAATCTTTTTGGCTTTGATCCCCCTTCTCATATAGCGTATAAAAGGGTTGTACCGCACTTAAAAATAATTCTACAGCTGTTTTTCCCTTTTCCTCTGGTCGTACTGGGAAGTTAAGGATATCCGGGTTTTGTTCATACTCTTCCCTACTTACCTGAATGCCATTGGCATATAGGATATCTTTCGGTGAGCTGTTAATAAATTTATTTATTGGTAAGTTAAAACGTGAGATATATTCATATGTTAATTTATGGGTAACAGGAATCCTCATAGCACCGACATCAAGGTATTTACCATCAGTAAAAGGCTCTCTCATCGTATAGATTCTTCCACCAATCCGCGTGTTTCCTTCAAGAATCGTTACATTATGCCCCGCACTTTTTAGAAGGGATGCTGATACAAGCCCAGACATTCCTGCACCGATAATCATAACATTCAAAGTTCGATCTGATTTAGGTAGACCATTTCGTATGACTGCAAGCATATCATCTGGATAACTCAGTGAGTGATCAATCGGTTGCCTCATCGTTTCCCTCCTTTTTATCACCCTATGTAGAGGAAGGAATTTATATGTTTAAGTCGTACTTGATACTTGCATCACCATCTTATAGTTGACCATAGTGACTCCATTCTTTTTGACCTGCTGCTTTTTCACTACCTTAAACCCTTGACGTTCAAAGAACGGTTTCGCGGTGATGCTTGCTTCAGTAGTCATTTGTTGTAAACCAAGCTGTTTCGCTTTTGTTAAGAGTTTGTGTACAAGCGCGGTAGCGACATCTTGCAGCTGATAATCTTTATGAACATAAAGAAGGTCTAAAACTCCCTCTCCTGTTAAATCAGCAAACCCAATAATAATACCATCCTCGGTAGCGACGTATGTATCATGATGATGAAGAGATTTTACCCATTCACTCTTTCTTTTTTCTCTTTCGTCGGGATTAGCCCAAGCAGCTATTTGTTCATACGAATAGTCTCGAGAGTTAATCGAATGGACGGTATCATAAAATAAATCGATGATGGGTTGAATATCTTCTTCATGGAACTTTCTAATCATCATATGAATCCCTCCTATCACTACTTGCTAACCATGCGTTGAAGAAATTTGAAAGACAGTGCACGTGCACTGTCTTTTAAGGATCACCTCATGTTTTCAACAAGCATGGCCATGCCCTGACCTCCACCTACGCACAGCGTTGCGATTCCATAACGTTCATTTCTTCTCTTCATTTCATACATCAATGACGTTAATATTCTAGCACCTGTAGCTCCGAGCGGGTGCCCGAGCGCGATGGCACCTCCGTTGACATTTACTTTACTAACGTCAAGGTTTAGTTCTCTTATAACAGCGAGTGCCTGCGCTGCGAAAGCTTCGTTAAGTTCAATCAAGCCGATCTCTTGAAGGGACATGTTTGTTCTCTCAAGCAACCTTTTTACAGCCGGGACTGGTCCAACTCCCATGATTTCTGGTGACACACCTGAAGTAGCCCAATCAACTACGCGAGCGAGGGGTTCTACGTTCAATGCTTTTGCTTTTTCTTCGCTCATGATAAGCATGGCTACTGCACCATCATTTCTTCCACATGCATTCCCGGCTGTTACGGTCCCATTCTCTTTAAAAACGGGATTCAGTTTCGAAAGCTTTTCGAATGTTGTCCCAGGTCTCGGATGTTCATCTGTATCAAATAAATAAGAATCTCGTTTTGATTTAATCTCTACCGGCGTGATTTCTTCGTTGAAGGTTCCTTTTTCAATAGCAACAGCTGCTCTCCTTTGGCTTTCAGCTGCAAAGTGGTCCTGATCTTCTCTCGAAATCTCATATCGATCAGCAACATTTTCGGCAGTCATCCCCATTCCAAGTTTTGAACCGAAAAGTTCGATTGGCTGCTGTCCAGCTTCTGTGTTGGAATCCACCAATTGTGTCCTGTCTCCTCCAAAGCGACTGTTACGTAAATAGATGGGAGCATTACTTAAGCTTTCAGTCCCACCAGCAACGACGACCTCTGCTTGTCCAGTTTGAACTTGTTGTACAGCAGATGCAACAGCTTGCATTCCAGATGCACAAAGTCTATTTATCGTAAAGCCAGGCGCAGTTTCTGAGATACCAGCCCGTAATCCTGCTACCCTCGCTACGTTTGACGATTCTGTCGTCTGTCTTACTTCTCCTAAGATGACTTCATCAACGGATTCTGGTGAGATTCCTGCCCGCTTAACCGATTCTTTTATAGCGATCGCGGCAAGTTCTCCAGAATTAATATTCTTCAGTGCTCCTCCATATCGTCCGACTGGCGTACGTACTGCTTCAACGATTACGATTCGTTCTTTCATCTTGCTTCCTCCCTATGTTCTCAGCTTCGCTATGAATATGTATAGAACCCTTTTCCACTCTTCTTGCCAAGATGACCTGCTTTAACGTACTTCGTTAAGATCGGGCAAGGTCTATATTTCTCCCCAAGCGTTTCGTATAGATACTGCATGTTACGAAGTCTTGTATCTAGTCCAACTAAATCTGCAAGTTCAAGCGGTCCCATGGGATGGTTTAACCCTAATTTCATCGCCTTATCGATGTCTTCAGGGGACGCCACGCCTTCCATCACCATATTCATCGCTTCGTTTCCTATCAAACAGTTCATTCGGCTTACTGCAAAACCTGGAAACTCATTGATCTTTACACACTCTTTCCCAATCGCTTCTCCAAATGCAACTGCTTTTTGGATCGTTTCTTCAGATGTCTCAAGCCCGCAAATAACTTCAATTAATTTCATTCTAGGGACAGGGTTAAAAAAGTGAAGGGCAATGCATTTCTCTGGACGGCTAGTTTGTGCAGCAATTTCTGTTGGTGACATCGTTGATGTGTTTGTTGCAAGAATCGTATGATCAGGTGTCATTTCATCAAGCTGTTTAAAGATGCTCGTCTTTAATTCCATAATCTCTAACACAGCTTCGATCACAAGATCTCGATCGTTCACTGCTGCATTCAACTCAGTCGTGTACTCGATCGAACCCAAGGACGAATCTGCTTCTTCCCTCGTTAGGATTTCTTTCGCAACTGCACGTTCAAACTCTTTTTCATGGTAAGCTTTGGCCTTTTCTAAAGAGGATTCGTTTATATCTTGAAGAATAACGGATAAGCCTGAAATGGCTACGGAATACGCAATGCCTCGTCCCATCGTACCTGATCCGATCACTGCTACTTTTTTAATCGTCATTAAGAACCACCCCTCGTTTGATAACGCTTTCAATCTGTGTTACAGACATTTTATTCTCAAGTAATAATTACTTTTCCTTTTCCATAAACTTACCTGTTAGTCGATCTCAAAGATCTTTCCAGGGTTCATGATGCCATTTGGATCGAGTGATCGTTTTATTCCGCGCATCACTTCGAATGCTGGACCATGTTCCATCTGCTGGTATTTCATTTTCCCTGTGCCAACACCGTGTTCTCCAGTACATGTTCCGCCTTTTTCGAGTGCATAGTGCACGAGGTGCTGATTTAGTTTAGTTGCTTTATCGAGTTCTGTTGGGTCATTAGGGTCTAACATGACGATCGCATGATAATTACCATCCCCAACATGGCCAAGCAACGCACCGTCTAACCCGTACGCTTCTATCGCTTTTCTTGCATCAATAATCGCACCTGCTAGTTCAGATATCGGAACGCAAACGTCGGTAACCATCATTTTTTTACCAGGAGAGTCATGGCTAAATGAATAGGCAAGATTATGACGTGCTTCCCATAGTTGAGCTCGTTTTTTTGAGTCATGCTCAAAAATAAATTCATCGCAGTTGTTGTCTTCCGCAATGCTTTCAGCAAATGCAACGTCTTGTTTTAACCCTGCTTCATTGCCGTGAAACTCAATAAAGACGGTAGGTTTTTCTAAATAATTCGTTTCATTTGTTTTGTTTACTTGTTGAATCGATCTCGCATCAACAAGTTCCATCCTCGCTACAGGTATGCCAGCATGAAGAATGTTCGTGACAGTCGAAACCGCGTTTTCTATTTCTGGGAAAACGATACGTCCAGCGAGAATCGTTTCTGGAATTCCATAAACTTTTAATGTAAGTTCTGAAAAAGTACCAAGTGTTCCTTCCGAGCCTACGAAAAGGCTGTTCAGATGATACCCTGATGATGATTTAGCTGTTAAGCTCCCTGTATGTATCACTCTTCCATCAGCAAGCACCACTTCCATATCTCGAACGACATCTCTCATCACACCGTAGCGAACGGATGTTGTGCCACTTGCATTTGTAGAAGCCATCCCACCGATCGTCGCATCAGCTCCTGGGTCTACAGTGAAAAATAGTCCGTACTTTTTAAGTTCTCTATTCAACTGTGAACGTGTTACACCAGGCTGTACGCGAACTAAAAAATCATCGGGACGTACTTCGATGATTTTGTTCATAAGTTGAAAATCGATCGAAATGCCGCCTTGGTAGGGAATCACATGTCCTTCAAGGCTTGATCCAAGCCCGAATGGTACGATCGGTATTCCATGTTTATTTGCTTCAGATACGACGTTACGAATGTCGTCTGTATTCTTTGGAAACACGACGACATCTGGATTATGAGGAGTATGATATGACTCATCCCTACTATGTTGATCAATGATTGTTTCGTTTGTACTGATTTGGTCTGGTTCAAGTAGAGTTGATAGGACCTCAAGGATATTCTTCAAAATGAATACACCTTCCAATCTTTTGTGTAAAATTATAATTATTCTGACAAATATCGTCACTCTTATTATGAACCAAAAGTCATCAAAGGACAATGGCCGAGCAACACATAAAAAACCAGGTACATTCCATGTACCTGGCAATTCATATTATTTTCCGATAAACATTTGCGTCCAGTAATGTCCATCTTGAGCTAGTCCGACACCAATATGGGTGAAATTACCGTTCATGATGTTCTTGCGGTGCCCTTCACTTTTCATCCATGCGTCAACAACAGCTTCTGGCGTTTGTTGTCCTTGGGCGATGTTCTCACCTGCAGTCTTAAAGTCAACACCAAAATCTCTCATCATATCGAATGGTGATCCATACGTTGGACTTGTGTGCGAGAAGTAATTATTCTTCTGCATATCTCGTGATTTTTCTTGAGCTACATCACTTAATTTCGTGAATGCTTTTAGATCAGAAAGACCTTGCTTTCTTCTCTCTTTGTTCGTTAGGTCGATTACTTGCTGTACTTCTTTGCTAATTTCTCCAGATGGTTCTGCTTGCTTTTCGTCATTCCCTTGTGCAGGTTGTTGATTATTCTGTCCCTGGTTGTTGTTGTAGTTGTTTTGCCCGTCTCTAGCGCGTTGCTTTGCCTGCTCATCTCCCCCACCTATTCCATACTGCTCTGGGAATCCTTCAGGTAGGTACTCTCTAGGATCAATACCAGGAATCGCTTCTTTGAACTCAAACTGACCTTTCTTCACAATTTCTCCATGTGGGAACTTGCTACTAGGTGTTTCAGTGCTGTAAGAGTTCGGATCGATTGTAATTTGACCAGAATTGATTCGCTGAATGCCTTCAGTTGGAGCTGTTGTATTCATATTCATTGCTTCGTTTTTATCATTATCACCGTTAGCGTTACATGCTCCGAGTAGGATTAACCCGGGAAGTAATAACGGCATTAATTTTTTGTACATGCTTTGCCCTCCTTGTGTAATTTTTCTTACATCCTTAGTTTTTCATCAAAAGGGCAAAGTATTTGTGGTAAAAACCGTGAATTCATCCATGAAAATAAGCCTCTCTGCATTTGTTGCAGAGAGGCTTTGTGTTATCAGCCAGTATTACGAAGTCCGGCAGCAATTCCATTAATTGTGAGTAAAATTTCTTTTAACAATTCATTATCAGAGCTATTGTCAGCTCTGTATTTTGAAATCAACTCGACTTGAAGTGAGCTTAATGGATCTACGTAAGGGTTTCTTAGGCGGATAGAGTCTTTAATGTTCGGTGTTCCATCTAATAATTCTTCTTGCCCTGTAATCGTGAGGATTACATTTTTCGTCAGATGATATTCTTCAACAATCATGTTGAAGATACGTTCTGCTACGTTTTCGTCTTTAATCAACGCCATATACTTTTCTGCAGTTGGTAAATCTGCTTTCATTAGACCCATCTGCAAGTTATCGATTAATGAAGCAAAAAACGGCCATTTTTCATACATTTGCTTAAGTTCGCTCAAGCCTTCTGGAGTCGAAGCATACTGATTAAGTCCAGTTCCAGATGCGTACCATGCTGGCATAAGCTGACGACTCTGTGTCCAAGCAAACACCCATGGAATAGCACGTAGATCATCAAAGCTGTTCGTACCTTTTCTGCTCATCGGACGAGAACCGATGTTTAGTGCACCTAATTCAGGTAAAGGTGTCCCGTTAGTGAAGTAAGTTAGAAATCCTTCATCTCTGAACACAAGGGACTGATACTTCTCAAGTGAAAGCTCTGACATCATCTCCATAGCTTCCTGCCATTTTTCTTGATCTGGATCTTTTTCTATCCCCGTTACAGCTGCTGAAAGTAATGTAGTTGTTGCTTGTTCAAGGCTTCGGTACGCAATATCGTACAGAAGGTAGCGAGAAGATAGAACTTCACCCTGTTCAGTGATTTTCACACCTGCTTTGTACGTTTCTGGTGGCTGAGAAAGTAAACTTCTTCTCAATGGTCCACCGCCACGTCCAAGTGCTCCGCCTCTACCGTGGAAAAATTTAAGCTTAAGGTTTCGTTCTTGTGCGATCTGGCTAATCTCTTGCTGGGCTTGGTATAGCTTCCAATTCGCAGTTAGCGTTCCGCCATCTTTACTGCCGTCAGAATAGCCGAGCATAATTTCTTGGCGGTTCCCAAGTTGGTTAAGGTGTTTTTGATAAACGTCTAGGTCAAAAAGCACTTCCATCGTATTCCCACCGGCTTTTAGGTCATCGATCGTCTCAAGAAGTGGTGCTACGTTAAGATTACTTTCAATACTCCCATCGGAGTGCAATCGGTAGATCCCTGCCTCTTTTGCAAGTACTAAAACCTCAAGTAGATCACTCGCTGTTTGGGTCATACTGATTAAGTACACTGAAATCGACTCGTTCCCAAACTCGTTGTGCGCTTTCTTGATCATCGTGAAGATATCGAGGATTTCTTGAGTCTCACTCGTATAATCTTCATATGTTGACAATACTGGTCGAGGATCCTCTAGGACTTCTGTAAGTAGAGTAACCTTTTCACTTTCGGATAATGAGGAATAATCATCACAAAGTTTGACGCGCTGCAATAATTCATTGATAGCACCTTCGTGTTTCCCACTGTGGTTTCGAATATCTAGTGTTGCTAGGTGGAATCGGAAGAGTGTTACCTGACGGATAAGTTTGTGAAGGTCATCAAAATGAAACCCTTCTGGATAATGTTGACGAAGGCTATTTTCGATTAGCCTTAAATCATCAATAAACTCATCCGCATCTTGGTATCCCATCGTTGTACCAATCTTATTTAGTTTCTCGAGCACATAAGATAGCTTCACACGGTAAGATTCATGTGGCACTCCCCACCGCTTAACATGTGGAAGCGTCTCTTCATCTTGTTCAATCGATGCGATAAGTTCACCACAAATCGGGACCCGATTAGAAGACTGACTTAATTTTTTCATGAGCTCTTTTACGGATTGCTTATATTTAGAAATAACGACTTCACGCTGCTTCTCTAGCGTCTTCCAAGTTACTTCAGGCGTAACAAATGGGTTACCATCTCGGTCTCCACCAATCCATGAACCAAAGTTTAGGATGTTTGGGATGTTCCATGAAACATCTGGGTAATGTTCTTTTAGGCATTCATCAAGTTCTTCATGAATTTCTGGAAGCACATCAAACAACGTTTCTTCAAAATAAAATAGCCCTAAATTCACTTCATCCATAACGGTAGGCTTCTTATGTCGGAGCTCGTCTGTTTGCCAAAGTGTTGTAATTTCGTTATAGATTGAATCCTTGATACTCTTTTTCTCTCTAGAAGTAAGTAATGGGCTGTCCATTTCTCGAAGAGCATTAGCGATTCGCTTATGAATTTCAAGCACTGATCGACGAGTTGACTCAGTTGGGTGAGCTGTCAGAATCAATTCCAATGAAAGGGATTCTAGTGTTTCTTCGATCAACTCTCCAGGCACATTGTTTTGTTTAAGCATTGATATTGCATGTGGAATAGAACCAGGTTGTGATTGGTCTTCTTCAAGCATTTGATAATCTCTTCTTCTTCTAATTCTGTGATTTTGTTCAGCAATGTTTACCAGATGAAAATATAATGCAAAAGCACGAATAACCTGTTTCCGTAATGGAGATTGTAGGTTTTGTATCGTCTCTTCTAACTCCTTCGTCATTTCATCCGTTGCATCTTGTCTGATCGATTTCGTCTTTTCACGAATCGACTCCACTTTTTCTAGAAGTCCAGGTCCGCCATGCTGCACTAAAACGTCACCGAGTAAGTTACCTAACATATTGATGTCACGCCTTAGTGCAACGTGGTGGTTTTGTTGTGATGTTGTTGCTGTATCGAGTTTTGCCATCTGCGACCATCCTTCCTTGATTTTAAATTCGAAAATTAAAATTATTTCAATATTTCTATTATATACAAGAAATTTTATTTTTGTCACGTAATAAGAAAGCGTTTGTAGATAGTCGCATTCCCTATAGTAACTAGTGAGAAAGGGATGGAAGCGGATACATTATTCTTGAAATTTTTCTCTGAAACCATAGAAAAACCCGCAGTATTTGCGGGTTTCTAAACAAATTCTATAAGTGGAATTTTTTTCTGAACTGCTCGATTTTTTTATTTTCCCCTACGATCAGAATCACATCATTATTTTGAAATGCGACTTCTGCATACCGACTTAGAATCGGTGAGTCCTCCCTCAAGATCAGAGAAACGTTAAGATCATACTTTCTTGAAAAGTCTAATTCTAGAAGAGTTTTTCCGACGAGTTCTTCAGGTACTTTTAATTCAACTGCTGAAACGTTTTTCGTGATTTCGATATATTCGATCACATTAGGCATCGTAATCTGTCTTGCTACTTTCATTCCGGCTTCTTCTTCTGGATAAATCACTCGATCTGCACCTAAATTTGAGAGGATTTCTCCGATTTCTTTACTCGTAGCCTTTACGATAATTTCCTTTGCATTCCGTTCTCTTAGCCTGTTCGTGATAAGGATGGCTGAGTATGAATCTGTACCGATCGCAACGAATACTGCATCGAATTGATCGACATTTAAATCGTCCATCACACCATTCTCTCTAAGGTCCCCTACGATCGAATGGGTGGCGTATTTCTCAACATCCTCGAGAGGCCCTTCGTCTTTGTCACAAACGATTACATCGCATTTTTGTTCATACAGTTCTTGTATGATTCCCTTTGCGAATCTTCCTGCCCCTAATACTAAAAATTGTTTTCTCACTTGATCAACCTCCTTCTTATCCCACAGCTAGGTCTTCTTTTAAATATCGAGTTTTTGATTTTTCAATTTTAAAAACAACATAAATAAAGCTGAAAATACCTATTCTCCCGATGATCATCAAAATGCATAACAGGAGCTTAGAGAAGGTTGCTAGTTCTCCTGTAATCCCCATGGACAGTCCAGTGTTCGTTAGGGCTGAGAGTACTTGAAAAGCAATCAATTCAATTTCCTGCAACTCGAAAAGTGAAAGTGCAACAGTCGATAACCCAAACAGAAATACAAAGCTTACAAAGATTAGAAAAGCTTTATTGATGGAGTCTTGTGAAATCGTCTTTTTCATCAATGTCGTATGTTCTTGAGATTTCGCAACAGAAACCATCTTAGCCATCAAAACGGAGAAAGTTGTTAAGCGTAACCCTCCTCCTGTACTGGACGAAGCGCCACCAATGAACATAAGGATCATGAGAATTAGGACTGTCGTGATGTGAAGTGTAGATATGTCGATCGTCGTTAATCCGCCGTTCCGAGTTGTTGCAGATAGAAAGAACACATTGAACAATTTATCTGTAAACGAAAGGTGGTGGAATGCCCCATTATGTTCAAGTGTATAATAAATTACTGCTGCTAAAAGAAATAATGACGTATGGAGCCGTATGTTGATTCGTGAGAACAAACTCCTTTTACGCCGAAACGGATTTATGTATTCTACGATCGTGGGAAACCCAAGACTTCCGATGAAAATCATCACCATGGTCGTTAATAAAAACAAACGACTTTCTTGAAATGACATAAGGCTATCGCCAAAAAGGTCGAATCCAGCGTTTGTAAAGCTCGCGACACTGTGAAATACCGTTACAAAGATCGCTTCTTTCAAAGAAGCAAATTCGTCTCGTATTCCGTTGAACATTAAAGCAAACCCTATTGCTTCAACAATAAGCGCGATCATTAGGACGGATATACTTAACGATTTAATCGTTTTTAATTTGGATTGATTTTGGTCTTTAGAAAGGAGAAGCATACTCGACATGGTAAGCTTCTTACCCATCATCATGAATAGGTAACTGATGAGGACGAGTATTCCTACTCCGCCAAGCTGCATTTCAATGATGAGGATAGCTTGACCAACCCTCGTAAGCTGTGTAGAAACATCGATTACTGATAATCCAGTCACACTAAGAGCACTGGTTGATACAAACAATGCATCCACAAATGGGAGGCCTCCAACATTTGCAAAAGGAAGGGCATAGAATAGGCTAAACAGTAAAATAGTCCCCACGTACATCATAAATATATAACGAAAAGATTGAATGGTTGATTTGTTTTTATACATAACATCTCTCCAACTAGTGGGTATCTTCACATTTATTTACAGCATATACACTATATCATACATTAAAAACAGGCTATGAAAAAAACTCCTTACTATTAAGGAGTTTTTGCTTGTTGTTTTATTATATAGTCGTATAATCCCATAGCACATACAGATAAATCTAGCTCTATGTAGCGATAGATGTGATGGTCGGTTGGAATTCCTTGATTACTGAGTGTTGCTTTCACTTTTGCAAATAAGTCATCCGCAATCAGTTTACTAACATGTTCAGGTGCACCCTCGTTAACATCATTTGCGATTGTTTCAGCTGAACGAATAAATTCAGGTAACCAATACGTTAATTGTTCGGTTACGTGTTCAGGTGCATCCGATTTCCCGTAGTGTCCAAAATAAATTGCATCAGGGTTGAAAGCCATGATCTTCTCAAGCGAATCAAGCATATCATGGGGGTTGAACTGATTAGGAGATGTTGATGGTAGGTAAAGCTCAACACCTGATAGAGGATAATAAACCCCTATCGTATCGCCTACAAAGACACCGTTTGTTTTTGAGTCATGGATTGAAAAGTGATGCTTCGCATGGCCCGGAGTATCGATGAAGGTAAGAACTCGATCCTCTCCAACCGCCAACTTTTCTCCATCCTCCATCGTGAGTAAACGATCGGATGGAATCGGAATGATCGGATCAAAAAGTTCATCGAATTTCTCACCGTATACAGCTTTTGCTCCTTGAATTAAGCGTGAAGGATTCTCAAGGTGTCGGTAGCCCTTCTGATGGACGATCACTCTAGCATTTGGACATTTTTCAAGGAAGAGTCCAGTCCCTCCAGCGTGGTCAAGATGAATATGAGTCACGATGATGTTACGTACATTCTTTAAGTCGAAATTTAGTTCTTCAAGACCGTTTAGTAAATGAGGAATCGATGGACTTGCACTCGTTTCGATAATCGTGATTTCTTCTTCGGCAAGGATATAGCTACCAGTTCTTTTTTCTAGGTTAAGATCATTTAGATCAACTAAGTATAAATCCTCACCAATTTTTTCAGGTTGGGTCATTTTGATCGTCCTTTCATCCATACTTTTTCTTTTTATCATGAAAGGCTTCTTCAAGACAGCCACAAACTCCTCTAATTCTAAGGAATTGCTAGTATGATTGCAGTGTTCTTTCAATCAATCGAGTAATGTCCTTAAACCTGTTTTTCCCGCCAAATGGACTATCGAGAAGACTGCACAACGCTACGAGATCAGAGAGTTTCGCTAATTGTCTCCAGTTAGACGATAATATGATACCGTTGTTTTTCAAACCAGTTAAGAGCCCCTCTTCAAATGACTCCATATTCGGAAAGTGATCGTAGCGAATCATGTTACCGATGTCTAAATAAATGCTCCCTGAAAAAGCAAATTCCCAGTCTAATACAGCACTGACTTCAGTTCCCTCTATTAAGAGGTTAAGTCCGTTAAAGTCACCGTGAACGAGCCTAGCTTCACTTTCGTCTTCTAAGAAAAGTACAGCATGTTTTTTTGCGTATGCAAGGATTCTATTTGTTAAAGACTGTGAGATTCTTGAGGTCATCGGTCCGTTTTGAACAAACGATTCAATTATTTCAATAAAGGATGTTTGAGTTAGACGAAATGGTTCTTTTACTGTTACATTCGCATCTAAAAAGCCATGTGAATCAAACGATAGCTTCCGCAACGAAGCGAGTTGTTCACCAACGGAATGACCAATCGAATACATCTCATTAGATGAAGAAGTTAACCGATCTCTTAATAAAACTCCTTCTTTCCATTCAACCAGTGCAACACTAAACTCTGGTCGATGTGAGAGATATAGGAATTCAGGGGTTCTGACTTCTTTAGGTAGAATTTGATTAAGATTCTGTTCAAGGGTGAGTGTTTTCTTGTTCGTAGTGAACCTGGCAACAAGAGATGACCCATCATTGAGGTCTAATTTGTAATTAGAGTGGCTCAATCCACCTTTTAATAAATGAATGTTTGAGATGGATAATCCGGGTTGATAGCTTTCTACAATAGCAGAAAAGGTCTTTTCATCTGGTTCGATAATCGGCTTATTCCGTTCCCAGTTCGTTTTCATCGTGCACCTCCTACTGTTGTTGCTAAAAAAAGAGCTCTTTCGTTTTTAGAAAGAGCTCTTTGATTAATTCCAACTTATTGGTAATGGCAAAACATCCTGGATGTTTTTTTCATAGCTTGTTCTCTCATTTTCCGTCATCCAAATCGTCACTGATCCCTTATCTTGACTTGTTCGAATCAAGCGCCCCACGCCCTGGCGGAGTCTAAGCAGCATGTAAGGTAGGTCCACATCCCCTTCAGGATTCCCCGCATGCTTGCGCTTTGCTTGGAATACAGGGTCGTTCGGTGGCATTGGAAGAGATGAAATGATGACGTGTGAGAGTGACTCACCCGGGACATCTAAACCTTCCCATAGGTGATACGAACACAATACTGCAGAAGGATCATCTTGAAATTCTTTAACCGTTTCACTAATTTCACGATCGCCTTCGTAAATCATTTTAAATGACCAGTCTTTCCTGCCTGCCCATGTTTTAAAACGGTTCATTTCTTCTGATGATGAGAATAGGATCAATGAATGACCATTATTCTTTGTAAGTGAATCTCCGATATCGCTCCACTTTTCTTCTTCATCACCTTCAATATTTCCTTTTAACTCCATCTGCTCTTCGTAGTCAAACGGGGAGTTCACAGAAAATGAAGCGTGTTTTTCAATCCCTAAACTGTTAGAGATATAAGAAAAATCCCCTGCTTGTGATAACGTTGCTGAAGAGAAAATGAATGGGATTTTCTGAGAGAAAACTTCTTTTCTTAATATATCTTCAACGAGTCTTGGCATGATGACGAGGCTCGTATCAGTAGATGTTTCTTCTAGCCAATGAATTCCCTCACCATCTTTAAGGAAGGTTCTTAACCCATAAGCGAAGAACTCTAAATATTCTTCCATGATCTTTACATGATAATCATCCATCACATATAGCTCTGAATCGAATACAAGTTGTTCTAGTAGCGCATCTACTTTGTGAACGATGGTCTCAGCTATCGATACGATCGAATCAGTTCTTGAAACATCTTTTCGTACTGACCCTTCAACGGATTTTGCGTTTTGACTTAATTGTGCGAACCATTCATCGTGAAGTTCAAGGATATCCTCTACAAGCGTGAGGGATTCTTCTCTGACGTCCTGATCCATATATCCTGTAAGGACATTCGAGAGTGTTTCTGAATGGAAACGATAAGTTAGCCCTTTTTGTGCTGAAAACTCAAGTAAATGGCCTTCGTCAAATACAACAGTACTCGCTTCAGGTAAAAGAGGTAGCTGTCCTTCTCTTTTACGAGATTCTTTCGTCCAAATATGTTCCATATAAAAGTCATGTGAGCAAATGATAAGATCGCTTGCTTGACGATAATGCTTACGGTTCAGCGTTTGCCCACAGCGGTGACGCCAATCACAAGTAGAACATTGCTGCAGTGGATCCCACGCGATTTTTTCCCATTTTTCATTAGGGACCCAAGGGTATTCCTTTCGATCACCGTATCGATAAAAGGATTGCATGGAAGCAGCTGGTTCATAGACAAATTCAGGGATTTCGTCATGAACACTTAAGATATCTTCGTCATCTGTGCGATGGGAAAGATAGTCTAGTTTTTTCACACATACATATTGTTCTCTTGCTTTTGCTAGTCGCACATCTACAGTTAACCCAAGTGCCTTCTCAAGTTTTTCGATGTCGCCACCTTTTTTTACAAGCTGCTCAATCAGCGTTTCATCTGCACAGGAAATGATTGCTGGCTTTCTAGAGTATCTTGCATAACAGATGGCATAAAGTAGGTAGACAAATGTCTTCCCTGTTCCTACCCCAGCTTCAGCAAATACAACGCTTTTATTCTTAAAAGCCTGTTCGATTTGAAAGGCCATAAAGATCTGTTCATCTCGGAGCTCATAACCGTGTTCAGGAAGAATGTCATAAAAGACATCACCAATGTAGTCTCCAAGCACATCATAAAATGAATCTTCTTTTGTTATTTCAAATGGTAATGGTTGAGTCATGTACGGTCTCCTCTTCTAGATTGGTACGTCCTCTTTTTCAAGAAAACCAACCCTTATCATAACAGATATCCTAGGAAAAGTGGTGATTAACTCTCATTGGTATACCGTAATTTTCTGGTAGATAAGAATCGAAACGATTGTTACCAGAAAAAAACGCCTGACTAGGCGTTTTAAATCAATAGGTTAAATAAATCCTGATCTTTATTTATCTCAATATAAGAGAAGCCACTTATCTCCATTCTTTCAATTAAAGGGTGATAATCTTCCACTTTGTTCAATTCGATACCGACTAGAACGGGACCTTTATCTCTATTATTTTTCTTCGTGTATTCAAAACGTGTGATATCGTCGGTAGGTCCCAGTACATCCGCCATGAATTCTTTTAGAGCTCCAGCACGCTGAGGGAAATGAACAATAAAATAATGCTTTAAACCTTCATAGATCAATGAGCGTTCCTGGATTTCTTGCATACGATTGATATCATTATTCCCTCCGCTAATGATACAAACAACATTCTTACCTTTAATTTGATCTTGATAAAAATCCAAAGCAGCGATCGAGAGTGCTCCAGCTGGCTCAGCGACAATCGCATTTTGATTGTACAACTCAAGGATGGTCGTGCATATCTTTCCCTCTGGTACGAGGATGACGTCATCTAAAAGCTGTTTGCAAATCTCAAGTGTTAGTTTTCCTACTTGTTTCACTGCGGCACCATCGACGAATTTGTTGATGTATTCGAGAGGAACCATTTCATTACGATCAATGGAACTCTTCATTCCTGGAGCTCCTTCTGGTTCGACACCGATGACTTTCGTCTCTGGATTAATACTCTTTACGAAAGAACCGACACCAGATGCAAGTCCTCCTCCACCGATAGGAGCCATCACAACATCAACATGATCAAGATCGTTCATGATCTCAAGTCCAACTGTTCCTTGACCTGCAATCGTATGATAATCATCGAATGGATGGATAAAGGTCTTCTCTTCATGATTGCAGAAATCGATCGCTGTTTTAAACGAATCATCGAACGTATCTCCAGTTAGGATAACTTCAACTGAAGAACCACCGAATAGTTCAACTTGTGATACCTTTTGTCTAGGAGTCGTAGCCGGCATGAAAATATGCCCTTGAATGCCAAGTGTTTTACATGAATACGCCACGCCTTGAGCGTGATTTCCTGCACTCGCGCACACGACACCTCGTGCTTTTTCCTCGTTGTTTAGCCCGTGAATGCGGTTATAAGCACCTCGAATCTTAAATGATCGAACGTTTTGTAGGTCTTCCCTTTTTAAGTATATGTTACATTGATAACGCTCTGAAAGGATTTCATTGCGTTGAAGTGGTGTTCTTTCTGCTACGTCCTTCAACACCTGATTTGCGATAATGATATCTTCTACTTGTACTTTGCTAATTGTTTTACTCATTCTCGCTCTCCCTTTATTTAATAAGAATAATCTAACTTTTTAGAAATCATTTTAACATAGTTTAGCACAGTTTTACGTTATTGAATAAAAGAGTTTCATTTCTTTTCACTCTCATGTCGTGCTACAATTCGTTCAAGAGAAAGTGAAGTACGTTAGGGAGGGAACGAGTATGGCTAAATGGGCGTTTGTATCAGATTTTGATGGTACAATTTCAAAAAAAGATTTTTACTGGTTCATCATAGAAAACTATTATCCTGAAGGAAGAGCGCTATATAAAGAGTGGAAATCTGAGAAGTTACAAGATATTGAATTTCTCAGCAAAGTCTTCAAATCGATAAACAAAGAGGAAGCACAGATTATTGAGGACATCAAAGCGCTGCCGATCGACCCTCATGTCCCCGACTTTATTAAGGCCGTTCAGCAAAATGGTGGCGACTTCTTTATCCTAAGCGCAGGAACAGATTACTACATCAATCACTTGCTTCGTCATTATAGGGTTAGCGATGTTGAGGTCTTCTCGAACACGGGCTACTTTAAAGATAATAATGTCCACTTATCTATCGATTCCACTCATCGACACTTCTCAAAAAGATATGGCATCGATAAATCACTCGTTATTAAAGAATTGAAAGAACGCTATGACGTCGTGTATTTTGCTGGGGATAGTGAGCCTGATTCACATGGTGCTAAGGAAGCAGACTTAACGTTTGCTAAAGATGTTCTTCAAGACATCCTGAAAGATCTTAATGTTGCATACATTCCTGTGGATTCGTTCATTGACATTGAAGATGATCTGAAAAGCAGAAGTGTTTTAAAGTAAACGTCGCTTCACCCTTTAAACAATTTAAGTGAAACTTTTATGTAAGAAAAAGACTGTCGGAACTATACCGACAGTCTTTCTTTCAACCCATCTAGTTAACATAATAAAATTATATTAAATCTCTGTTCGAATATCCCACAGTTCTGGAAAAAATCGGTGATCGAGAACTTTTTTTAAGTATCCAACTCCTGAAGAGCCTCCGGTGCCTTTTTTGAACCCTATTATCCTTTCAACAGTTTTCATATGTCTAAACCGCCATTGTTGCAGCCAATCTTCAATATCTACTAGTTTTTCAGCGAGTTCATAGAGATCCCAATATTGATCAGTATTCTTATAAACAGTGAGCCACGCGTTCTTTACAGATTCATTGCCTTCGTATGTGTTTGTTACGTCTCTCTCAAGCACTTCTTTGTCGATCGTAATTCCTGCACGATCAAGTGCTCGAATAGCAGCATCATAAATGCTTCTTTCACTGTATGCTTCCTTTAATACCTTGTGTAGCGATTGATCTTTTTCATAAATTTTAAGAACGTGAGGTGTTTTGTACCCAAGTGCAAATTCGATCATCCGATATTGGTAGGATTGAAAACCGGATGCTTGCCCTAATGAATCTCGAAATTCCATATATTCTGATGGAGTGAGTGTAGACAACACATCCCAAGCTTGTATGATCTGTGTTTGGGTTTTTGACACTCTAGCAAGCATTTTAAAAGCCGTTGATAGTTCGTCAGTTTCTATGGCTTTGATAGCCCCTTTTAACTCATGCAAAATCAGCTTCATCCACAGTTCGCTCACCTGGTGTATGACGATGAACAACATCTCATCATGGTGATCCGAAAGACGATTTTGACCGGAGAGTATCTTATCTAGGCTTAAATACTCACCGTAGGTCATGTTTTCTGTGAAATCAGTGTGGACCGATGACTCTGTAGGATCAATGTGTTTTTTATCCAAGTAATAACCTCCTGACTGAATTTGAAAGCGTATTCAATTGTAAGCAAGTATAGATGCAACCCTCTTGCAAAATTATATCATTCTACCTTTTAATGTGAATCCTTGATTTACCAAAGAAAATGAAGAAGCATCAGGTTTCACTGATGCCCTTAGCTTTTGTTCCTTGATGAAAAAATACTTGCCATGCTCCCCTGCTCTGTTTCCAAATTGAGCTTCTAAGGCTTTGAGATCCACTCTCTTTTCTTGTCAATGTGTACGTAATCAGGATAACGTCATCTGATAATTTCACTACGTTTGAGTGCGTCATGATCAATTCCGATGGCTGTTCTTCTAATAACCCTTTTAGAATATCACCCTTACTCAATCTTACTCCAGAACTACCAAACTCTTCAAAGTCATCTGCGATCAGTTCATCTAAAGCTTCTTTGGATTTTCTGATTTGGGGTTGTAACAGCTGATTCTCAAGTTCAGTAATCAAATCTTCTACTTTTTTCTCTGTTTTCATTGATTTTTCAACCACCTTATGGTTTTTTAAGTAACTAGTAACTGTATATTTTATTACCAGTACGGTAATTGAAATTTTAGAATAATTCATTAATTTTAAAGGGAGGTTATCCCTCCCCTTCATTATGATAAAACGTTACTAACGTCTTTCCATCGTGTATCGTAAGCTTGTACAACAAAGTTATTTTTCTTTGCGTACTCTCTAATCACGTCTTTTATCTCATCGGGTTGATACGTGAAATTCCGATTATTAGCTAATGCAAGATAGCCTGATCCTCTCAATAAGTAATCGGATGAAGCTATGCTATACCATCTTTCTTCGTCTATTGGCTCTCCGTTAATTGTTATCGAATTGACCTCTGTACCATCATATTCGATTTCTGCCCCGGAAACATGCAACCTTCCAACATATTTACCTCTGAATCCTGGTCCCCTTCCGTCAGCCATACAAACGGAACTGTCGAGAGAATGTTCAAATGCTTCTTTCAAATACTTCCCTTGTATTTCGAAATAAGTAGGGTTTAATGGAGATGGACAAATTTCAATCAACTTTTTCTCAGAAACAAATTGAATGATACCTGCATTCGCTATTCCGCTGTTGATTAAACCGATCTCACATTTAAATCGATCTCTTAATCCATCCGCAATTAAATTAGATAGTGGGTTCTCTTCCAAGATATCATGCCAGAGCGGCTTTCCCACTGTGTATAGTGGTGTGCTTAAATTCTTAACAGCCTCTTCTTTGCTACTTTCTAAAATCCGTACGATTTCTTCATCTTGTTGTGCTTTGGAGGTAGAGATAGTTGAAGAAGCTAATAGTTCGATGCCGTCTTCAGCTATTTCTAATTCTACAATCCCTATATGTTCACCATAGTTACCTGCTGAATTAATAATCGTACCATTCACAACTCTTGCCTGGTCATATAAAACATGATCATGAGCGGATAGAATAAGGTCGATCCCATCGATGGCTTCAGCAAGTTCAATATCTGCTTCAGTTCCAACATGATTTAGTATGATGCATAGATCATATTGTCCACTGTATTTGTTCATTTCATCTTTAATCGCCTGCTTGAAGTCTGAAATTGTAAAACCCATCAGTTCATTAAATTCTTGAAGATCAGGGGAAGCACCCGTTATTAAAATGTTAATTTCATTATGTTGTATGATTACGCTACTTCTGACACCTTGAATCGGTTCTCCGGTGACTTTACGTAAATTGCAGCTAATAAAAGGGAGAGAACTGTTTGTTGCCATATGTTCAAGTGTTTCGATTCCGTTGAACAATTCATTATTACCGATCGTGATAGCAGAATATCCTACACGTTCGAGTAGCTTGACCGCTGCTAATCCTCTTGTCCCCTGTAGTTCTATACTTTTAAAATCAGCAAAGTCTCCACCATCCAGTAATATGGTGTTTTCATCCATGTAATGTCGAATCAATGAAGCCGCTTTAACGAAGTTTTCAAAATGGCTATGTACATCGTTTGTGTGTATAATGTTTACCTTCATGAATGCCTCCAATAGTATGTAAAACACTTATTTTCTTCCAATAGTACGTATTCTTAACTAACGGATAAAGTCCTGCTCTTACCTACAATTTTTTATTATAGGATAAAGAAAAAACCCCGCATAAAATGCGGGGTTTTATTTCATCTGTACTGCTTCATGTTGATGGTGCGATGCTTGGCGCTTCACGTATACCACATAAATAACCATCGCTATTGCAACAGACGTAGCAGATGCTAAATAAATATCTGAATAATTAAACGTTGAAGCAATTAGTCCGAATAGTATTGCTCCTAGACCCACTCCTAAATCAAAAAACGAAAAGAACGTAGCGTTTGCCATCCCTTTTCGGTTTAAAGGAGCTTCTTGAACAGCCCATGCTTGAAGAGCTGGTAACACCGTGCCAAAACCTGTTCCAAACAATACTGCTGCAAGTAAGAGCATAAACTCATTACTTAACAAGGTCAAATCAATCATCGCAATAAAGACCAGCATTGTCCCAGGAAGGAATACCGCTTTATGTCCTTTACGATCATATATTTTTCCAGCGAAAGTTCTGACGATCATTAGTGAAAAGGCAAATATAACAAAATACAGTTCGATACCTTCTATGTTTAAGCTTGTTGTATACAATGGTAAGAACGTAGCGATTCCACCGAATACCATTGTTATGAAGAACAAGAGAATCGAAGGCATGAGAGCTGTTTTTTCAAAGAGATCCCACTTTTTCCTCTTAACGAGCGTTTTTTCTCTAGGCTTGTAGTGGATGATTGCAGCAATGAGAAATGCAGTTAATCCGCCGCTTGCTGCTATCATAAACAAACCAGAAAATTCTATAAAAGGGATAAGAAAAAGTCCGAGAGCAGGACCAAATGCCATCGCTAAGTTACCTGCAAGTCCAAAATACCCCATTCCTTCTCCTCTTCGCTTAGGTGGGATTAAATCTGTAGCGATCGTTCCAACTGCTGTAGTAGACATTCCCCAGCCTAACCCTTGGACGATACGCATCAAAAACAGTATGGCTAGACTTCCAGTGAAAGCATAGGAACCAACAGAAACGACAAAAACAAAAAGACCGATTAAGTAAACAAACCTTCTCCCTAAAGACTCTAACATATGACCACTCCATGGCCTTATGAGAAGTGCAGAGAGTGTAAAGACCCCGACTACGAGTCCTATAAGCTGATCACTTCCTCCTAAATCATTTACAAAAAGAGGAAGCGTTGGTAGGGTCATTTGAAAACCAGCAAAAATAAAGAAATTAGAAAAACATATAAAGATAAAGTCTTTTGTCCATATCTTTTCTTCTACGTGCGGCCGACTCATCAAATTCCTTCTTTCTCAATTCATTCTTGTCTACATCATACCTCATTAAAAGTTTCGACTCCCGAAATATGCTCATAAAAAAAGTGTAGCTCTATGAGCGTGAGCTATCACTTAACAAAACTTGATTAAGAAACTCTCGTATGACTTTTGGAGATTCTAACCTAACTGCTACAGCTGGTGGGAGCGTTCCTCTCATCCCTTCAAAAGGCGTACCGATCCACATTGTTTCACGGTCGGTTACCACAAACGGGAAGGACACGGTACAATTTATGTACTCTTTGTCTCCTTCTCCCTCAATCTTTGAAGTTGAAATGATCGTGACGTTGTCTTCTAGTTGGTTGATTACTCGTTTCCACTCTTCGTTTAGTTTCGTACCATACGGAATGGAGATGAGAACTTCGCGTGCTGATTTCATTTCTTTAAATAATTTCTCTGTTTTAATCGCATGGAACCACGTTAATTTAGGGTGTGGATGTTTAATCCAACTACCAATCTGAGATGGACTCACTAACTCTCCTCGATCGATTTGGTGAGAAACAAGTTTTCGCAGTGTTTTTGTTGACGATAGCTTCTTTTGAATAAAATCAACATTTGAGACGTGAATAAACTTACCTTTTGTTCTCGTCATCGCAACATTTATGAGTCTTTCACTATTCGCACCTGTAATTAACATACCAGCTCGATCTTCAGGTTCACCGTCAACCGTATCGAATACCATCATATCTTTTTCGCTTCCTTGAAAACGATGCACAGTTGCTGCTAACAAATCTAGGTTATCTCCTTCTAATAAATCTTCTATTAGAAAGTTCATTAAATTTGCCTGAGCTCTGTATGGGGTGACGTAACCGATCGATGTCATTCCGTCTTTGATTGCTTCATAGATTGCTTGAAACGACAACAATAGCTGCCAAATGTTCATTCTTGATTTCGATGAATGACCAATAAAACAAAACTGACCTGTATTGCTTGTATCGAGTAGAACAGAGGGTTGGTCTTTAAAAGGGTGCTTCCTAGCAATCTCTGCTCTCGACGAACGTGTGGAGGGATGGTCCTTTACAAGGGAATGGTAGATGTGATGATTTGTAAAGGATGATATCGCTGGATGGGTTCGTCGTTGTTCATTCAACAGGAATAAGTTTGGGTGGATACTAGATTCATCTACGCCTTTAACAATTCTGGAACAATAAAAGATGTCTTCACGTAACCACTTTGTTATCAAAGAACTTCTTCCTGAAGCAATTGGGGGAAGTTGTTTAAAATCACCGCAAATAATTACTTTTTTACCAAGAGAAGCGGCAAATGCGGCCTGTGGCACATAAGCCATGCTTGCCTCATCAACAATCACTAGGTCAAAGCGTTTCCTATAGATCGTTTCATCAATGGCAGCTCTCGAAAGTGTTGTACCAACAACTGCTGCCTCTTTTACAAACTTTGCTTCTTTTACACGTATCTTCTCAAGTACGTTTGCGAGTTTTGATTCGAGCCTTACTAACTCCTCTGAATCACGTCGACTGAAAGATTTCGATAAATCCTGCTTTAAGTTCTTACGCTCTTCAACTAGTCGTTCTTTTTCTCCTGCTAAACCAGGGTGTTTCTCCAGAAGGAGTTGGTCCGTAAATATGGGAAGATGAGAGCTGATATTTCGTTGCGATCCATACCTCATAATTTTGCCTTCTTCAAACTTGTCCTTAGTATCTGTGAACTGAACCGTTTCTTTCATAAGGACATCTACAGCTTGATTACTATGTGACAGAATAAGAACCCTTGCCCCTTTAAAATAATGGTTAGCTGCGGTTCTGGCTAATTTATGCGTTTTTCCTGTACCAGGCGGTCCCCACACATACGTCACAGGATTGTATTTGGAGCGTAAAATCAGCTCGTGCAGGCTGTTCTTTATTTTGTTCTCTGGGTGTTTAGTGGTTTTAGAAGGGCTCATTAACCTCTTCACTCGTTCTGTTCTTACTTTACTCTCTTTGATTTCATCCAACCTTAGGATCAATTCCTCTAACAACTCCCAAGGGTCGTGGAACAACCTTGCTTCTTTAATGACGGTTCCAAAGCCGCCCTCTAGTTTTACGATCACGTTACTGCCTTCTGAAGACAAGATCCGTCCTTCTCTTTTAATATCTTTTATTTCTAACCGAACTTTAGAACCCGTTGGTATTTGAACGCTACTAGTCGTCTCAAAATAATATCTGTATTCTCCATTATTACTCGATAACAGTTGCCCATTAATGATCCGGTGTGGTTTACTTCCAAATTTCTTTAAATAGAGTATCTCTGATTGCAGTGCTTTCTGCCATTCTTCAAGTATCTGTTTCATCTTACATCTCTTCCTTTTCAAAAGCCTTAATGGCCTTTAACACTATATCACGGACTGTTCATTCTCTCTACTAGTTCGTGTGATTTTTTACACGTTGGAGAAAAACTTCTAGCGCTTTTGTTTGGAATGGTGATCTCATGACGATTGAGAACATTCGTTTATATAGAAAACCTGGCAGCTCCACCACCGCTAATGTCCCAAGTTTTAGTTCTTTTCGTATCGCCCATCTCGAAAGAAAGCTTATGCCGATGCCTGCTTCAACAGACTCCTTTATTAGCTGAGTACTTCCGAATTCCATTTTGTTTGAAGGAGACAGATCTAACTGATGCCACATGTTTTCAGTCGCTTCTCTTGTACCAGACCCACTTTCACGCACAATCCATGTTTCTGATGATAAGTTGTTTAATTCCCCTGTTACTAGAGGATGATTCGGCTCAGAGACGATGACCATTTCATCTTCCGTAAAATTTGTTACAGAGAGTTCTTTTAACGGATGATCTCCTTCAATAATGCCTACATCCAACTGATGTGAGTAAACTAAATCTCCTATCTCTTTCGAATTTCCAATCGTTACGGTTGGAGATATTAAAGGGTATTTTTGATGAATATGTGCTAACACGTGAGGAAGTACATATTCCCCGTACGTATAACTCGCTCCGATACTGATTTTCCCACTTGTTTGATTCGTAAGTTCATCGATTAGATCAGTCATTTTAGAATATACGTTCAATAATTCCTTGGCATGATGATAGACGATTTCACCAGCTCTGTTTAACGACATCGTTCGATTATCCCGTTCAAGTAGCCTCGTGCCAAGCTTCTGTTCAAGATTCTTTATATATTGACTAACTGCAGGTTGCGTCATATGTAAATCGTTTGCAGCTTTAGAGAAATTTTTGTTCTCTACGACCGAAACAAACACTTTTAATTGCTGATCCATTTTTTATACCCCCATTATAAGTAATAACTTATATACATCATTATAATTATTTATTTCACTTATAACAAATTGCGTTATAAAATGGAAGAGGAATGGAGAGTGCGGTTATGAACATAAATACAATGAAACATGAGGCACAGCTGTCACATAGAACACGCTGGTTTGCCGGAATACTATTTACTTTTGTTATAGCGACGCTAGGGTATTTTCTAGCAAAATTACCAGGGTTCCAACTAACCGGTCAGCTTGCATCTGCAATATTTATCGCCATTGTTTATCGACAAGTAGCAGGCTATCCAGAACTATTTCGGGAAGGCATAACGTTTTCATCAAAAAAGATTCTGCGATTTGCCATTGTTCTTTATGGCATCAAACTTAACGTGGGTTTTATTGTACAAGATGGCTTATCGATCATCTTGATGGGAGTAGGAGTTATTCTGTTTTCGTTTCTAGCAAGCCACTGGCTATCAAAGCTATTGAAAGCGGATCGTTCGATAACAACATTGCTCGCTGCTGGAACTGGTATATGTGGAGCAGCTGCGATTGCAGCTGTTGCACCGATATTCCGTTCAAAAGATGAAGATACCGCAATTGGTGTAGGAATCATCGCTTTGTTCGGAACGATCTTCTCTGTGGGATATACAGTGATTCGTCCTTTACTTTCGTTTAGCCCGAGTGAATATGGTGTATGGGCAGGTATTTCTCTTCATGAGGTAGCGCATGTCGCTCTTGCCGCTGCCCCTGCTGGAGAAGAAGCTTTAGCGATGGCACTTCTCGCAAAGTTGGGCCGTGTATTCTTACTGGTACCCGTCTGCTTGATCCTTATCTATTTGATCAGTAGAAAACGAGATAAGGGAGAGTCAAGTACGATTCCTTTTCCATGGTTTTTAGTTGGGTTTGTGATGATGAGCCTCGTGGGTACGTATGTATTAGGTCCGGTCGTTCCATTTACTGAAGATGCCATGCAGATGGTAAACACGGTAACAACCTGGTGTCTAACAGCTGCGATGGTTGGTCTAGGATTAAATGTAAGCTTGAAAGATTTAAAAACAAAAGCATTAAGACCGGTCTTCGTCCTTTTGATCGTGTCGTCTAGTTTATCAACACTCACATATGTACTTGTAAAGGTCGTTTATTAATATTCGACCATATTGAAAAAGAGGCAACGTCATAGACGATGCCTCTTCTTGTTTACTCGAAATCATACTCTGCGAGCGCAATTGCAATTCGATTTTCGATATCTTCAATTTTGTCTTCATCTAAAAATTGATTGATGATGATTGAGAAAACAAGCGGCTCATTCTTCATCACATAACCCGATAAAGAAGATACTCCTTGTAATGTACCTGTTTTAGCGATTACGATGTTTTCAGCTGCTGTGTCATTCATACGGTTTCTCAGCGTTCCACCAACTAATCTACCACTCGCTCCAGCGATCGGTAATGACTTTAAATAATAGTCAAACCATTCCTTAGACTGTAGCTTGTAGAGTAATAGACTAAGCTGATTCGGCTGCACCAACGTAACGTGAGATATTCCTGACCCGTCACGAAGTAACATCTCTTCAGGGTTTAGACCTTCTTCAGTGAGGTATTCATTCACAACCTCTAGTCCTGCTTCCCAACTTCCCTTGTGTTTCGTTATCTTACCCATCTCTTTGACTAAAATTTCCCCATGTCCATTGTTGCTTAGTTTCATAAAAGGAATGAGTAATTCATGAAGTGGCATCGATTTTTTTTCGATCAAATCATTCATTTCTTTAGGCGCCTTCCCGACGCTTACGTCTCCTTCAATCCCTATACCAACATCCTTTAGCGATCGTTCAAACAAGTGAAGTGCATAGGCTGCAGGGTTTGAAACAGAGATCCAACTTTTTTCTAATGAGTCGTTCAGTGAAATGACACCTTCGATGGTAATAATATTCGTGCCATGTTTACGGTTTATCGTTAAATCCGTTTCTACATCTTGGCTAGTTGTCGTTGCCGTATTTTGAACCACGACGTAATCGGTATCAGGGGTAGTACGTACTTTAGCACGCTCTCCTTCCTTACTACCAGGATACACTTCTATAATAATCGTGCCTGCGTCATAATCGGTATTTGGAGAAAGTGTCAATGCAGAAACTTGTGAACCATAATACTCACTTTCATCTGTCCAAATCATATCTTCAGAAAGCTTTATGGAATCGTACCAGGATTCGTCTCCAATAAGGTTTCCTTCGATACTCTTAATTCCCTTTTCTCTTATTGTTCTCGCAAAATGTTGATAATCTTCTAAAAGTAAAGTTGGGTCTCCCTTTCCGATAAGAAAAAGGTCACCCTTTAACGTATTTCCTTTTATCGTTCCATTCGTAGCGATTTCTGTCGAAAATTGATAATCATGACCAAGTGTTTCTAGCGATGCTGCTGCTGTAATCAATTTCATGTTCGAAGCAGGAGTTAGCCTCGTGTCTCCATGATGATCGAAAAGTAATTCTCCTGAATTCGCTGATCGCACGCTTATGCCTGCAATCGATCCTTTGAGCCCTTCACTTGAAAGAATCGTATTGAGGCTTGTTGATAAATCTTGTTCCTTTTCTGCTTCCGATTGATTTCCTTTGCCGAATGATAGATTAGAGAGTAACAGTATTGCACTAAGCATGATGCCAACGCCCACCTTAATCGAAAATTTCAATAATTGATCTCTCCCCTATATTCTTTGTTAATTTTCAGATTACCTTCTTATGATGCAAAATAAAAAATGGAGTCATAGCGATTATATTCACGTCGCATGACTCCATTACAAATTATATATAGTTAGAATGAACGTTATCATTTAGTATGTTTCAGCTCCTGTTCTGGCTTCATTCGTGACACTTTTTCTTCTTTCTTATGCTCTTCTTGCATCTGAAGTCCCCAGCCGTCAGGAAAGATCAAGCTTCCACTCAGCGATACGGTCCTTCTTTCACGCATTTTCTCATCTCCTTTTCGATTATTTGTATAGTATTTCGTCAACCGAATGTTTTTTTCCTCTTTATAAGTCAAAAATATATCTTTTTACCTAAAACCTTGTCTAAAGTACTATACCGCTGGTGAAGTTTGACTTTTTATCGATAAAAAACCAGGAACCGTTACGGCTCCTGGGGATCTTCCAATGCTTTCTTTGCAAGTAGGGAAATAACAGCATCATCCATCGGTGGATTGTGAAGCCCTGCTCGAACATCGCGATAGTAACGTTGCATCGGGTTATCATTAAATAAACCTCTAGCTCCTACAATTCTCATAGCAAGATCCACAACATTAGCCGCTCCATTTGTTGCGACATGTTTTACAGCTGCAAGCTCTTCGCCCATATCCTTCCTTTTTTCAGGCTCAGTCACCCATCTAAAAGCAACACTGTACATCATTTCTCTCGCTCTTAAGAGTTCTAACTCCATCTCCCCTATTTTACGTTGTACTTCAGCGACATCTTTTATTGGACCGGGTAAGCTGTTAGGACTGTATTCAGTTGCGAATTTCACTGCATAATTTCTTGCAGCGATTGCAACCCCTAGATAGCAAGCAGGTATATGAAGTAACCAAGCTTTTGGTAACTTCATACCCTTAGGATTTTGCGAATCTTCAATGAGTGCATCGTTTGGTAATTGAACGTTTGTTAACACAAGATCATCGCTTCTTGTCCCTCTCATCGACATGGTATTCCATTTTTCTTCAATGGTAATCCCGTTCGACTTCATGTCTACTAGAAAGAAACCTTTATTCCCGGAATCATTGATCTCAGCGGATACTAGGGCGTAATCAAGAGCTGGTGCCATCGAAGTAAAGCTTTTTCTTCCACTAATGGTCCATCCGTTTTCATGTTCGATGGCTTTCGTTTCAGGCATTCCACCTCGTGTAGGGCTACCGCTCGTAGGCTCTGTAGCCGCTCTATTCATCAACGCTTGTTCGTTGACCACCAAATTAGCCATACGTTCAAATAACTCGTCAGACCATTCTTGGTCATCAACCATCTCTAGCATGATACCAAGATGCCAACCGATCGATAAAGCGGTGGAAGCATCACCTGATGCAATTCTCTCTTGTAACATGACAAACTCATATAGATCGATCCCTTTTCCCCCGAACTTTTCCGGGACAGTAAGGGAAGTATATCCTTTTTCTTTCATGGCCTTAAAATTCTCAAAAGGAAAGCGACCTTCTTCGTCTATATCATTCGCATTGGCCGAAAACGTATCAGCTAGTTCGTCTGCGAGTTGTAATAGGTTTCGTTGACGCTGGTTTTTTACATATGGGTTATATAAATGCATGTCACTGCCTTCCTTTCCAATCCGTTCTTTCCATCATCATACAACAACGGAGAACATAATCTCTAGTAAATTGATCGGAAATAGAAAGCCTTACTTATTAAAGCGATAGATAAGATCTTTATAATAAAATTCAGGAGATACGATCAGATCCATCTCTTTCACATCTTTTTCAATAGAATAGATAAGAATCATTTTAACGTGCCCTTCAGATTCCAACCTGAACTTATTCCACCCTTTCTTATCTACAACAACAAAGTCCTCAGGCTCTACTTGTTCACCTTGTACTTTCAATTTAGTATAGTAGCCTTTAAAGCCCTTTCCATATTCTTCGTAATTTTGTACGAACAGTTCAAAAAAGGCATACTCTTTGTTTGTAGGAAGTTCCTCCAATTCAGCATCTTCAGGTGGCTCTTGTAGCCTCGTTACTTGTAACGTTAGTAATTTATTATCATCCATATCATCTTGTATAAAAGTTTCGCCATCTTCATAGATTTTTTCTTCTTTTACAATTGGCTCTTCTTCAACAACTTTACTAGCTGCTTCAGGATCTCTGATCATGGTATACCAGGCTCCTGTAAAAAAAGCTGTAATCAAAAGAGCCATCGTGATTCCAACTAAGATTACCCTCATCAACCATTCCCCCCTCTGCCCTTATAGACGAACCCACGTTAGAAAAGTTGCAAATAAAAAACAGCCTTTTCAACAAGGCTGCCTTCTTTAAAACTTGACTTCTTCATTTGTATTTTCTCCAACTAGATCACGTACAGTCTGACTCTTATCGACTTCTTTACCATCCTTATGTGTACCAAAAAGCATATCGATAAACGGATTAGAGACACCATACCAATAGTTTTCATTTTTATAGTGGTGTAACAAATGAGTTTGTTTCAACCACTTTCCAAATTTGGTTTTAGGAGTAAGAGGCTGATGTGCAACAAAGTGTTTCCACTCATACACGAGAAGCATCGTCATCAAGCCTGATGCAAACGCGATTGTATTCACGATAGAAGGAAATAAAAGATAGTAAACGAAAGAAATAACAAGCATTTGAGGGATACTATACCATACTGGTAAAAACATTAAATGTAGGTCGTTTGGGTCTTTGTGATGGTCATAATGCAGTCTTTTTAATAGTTTAAGTGCAAAGAGGTTTTTTGGTGGCTTCAAATGAAAAAGAAATCTGTGGGTGATATATTCATTAAAGATAAAGAGGATCAGCCCAGCGATAAATGAAAGGACAGTGAAATGTGATCGTCCATTAACGAATAAGTAGATTAGGCATATGGAAAGTAACGTCAATATGAGCATTATATCTTTTATCCTAATAAACTTTTGAAACCCTGTTTTCTCCATTAGAATTCCTCTTCCCCTATTTATTGTTGAAACATACAACATAGTGAAATAATATTTATTAGGGTTATTCTCGATTCATGAATAAAAACCTTCAAAAAAAACCATCCAAAAAGGATGGTTAAATTTTCGTAGGTTTTTGTTTAAGCTTTGACTTGCGATTTTGGTGAGCGGCTGGTGAAGTTTTTACCCTTTCCTTCTCCGTCTTCGCGTCCTGTTCAAATGCTGCCATACCTTTCCCGAATAAAAGGCTCATAGGTGAATCCTCCTTAAAATAACATTACACACCAATTTCCGATTTATCGAAGGTTAAAACTTAAATTTGGAAATTTCTTATAGGAAATTTTTAATGCTCTTCAAGCTTGCTTTCTGTTTCACTGCAGTAGGCTTGCACAGCCTGCAACTGACTTAAAGATTCTTCGATTCGTTGCTTGTTATGCTCTTTTTCAACAGTTTGTAATGCTTGTTGTAAGCTCGCTTCGGCTGCTTTTAAATCTCGGCATGTATCCTGTACGTACCCTCTTGCATTTTTTTCCATTGTCCCACCCCTTTAATAATAGTATGGAGATAACTTTATTTTTTCATTCAAAGAAGACAGGCTATGTGCCTGTCTTCAAGTTTCGTCTACTTGATCTTTGAGATCTTCAAGTTCTTTTAGAAGTGTTAGAACCATTTCGTCACTTTGCTTTAACTCTTCATTCAACAAGGTGATCGTATCTTCTTTCCAGGTGAACGGTTCACCGTCGTCAGGGATCTTCTTTACCTGCTCGAACTTTTCACCTTCTTCAATTCCAGGTACAAAGGCGATTAACACTTCACAACCTGCATCGCCGAGCGCTATTCTTTTCCTTAAACTAACTTCGCCGTAGTTAAAGTGTCTCGCTGCGATACCACCAAACACGCTTGACGTCATCGTACAAAGGTGTGGGGCGTCCTTTACAAACTCACCAAAAGGGCACGAATGTGCTTTAACAATGACATACTGTGGTGTAACTTCCGAGATATAAAATTCTCCTCCGATGGAATTTTTAATATCTACGATGACGTCCGCATAGTGATCAGGAGTCCAATCATGTATTTGATAGTGTGATTCAAACCACTCTCCTGTGCGGATACCTAACTGCTTGATGTATTCTTGAGCTTTAGACCCAATTGTTCGATGATGGATATGAGCATACTGAGTAATCAGCTTACAGAGAAAGTTTTTTGCCGACAAAGACTGGTTAACAGTCATACTCACCACCTGTCCTTTATGCTGTTTCTTTCATCATAATGCATAAACAACAAAAATAATAGAATTTTTAGAAAATTAATTTTTAAGTTCAAACTTTTGAAATATATTATCTTCCAATGGTGGATAGATTTCTTTACCTGCAATTTGATTTATTATAATTTTATTTCGGTTAACTGAAAGGCCTAAATTCGTAGAACCAACACCATGAGTATGTTGCATGCCGCTATGCACAAATACTTCTCCAGTCGTCTCCTCGTTTAACATCAACTTGTAATCCTTTGAGACATTGTATCTTCCTAAGTCATCCCACTGAATCAAGTTACTCAACCCGCTAATGCAGTTTGGTACGAACGGTCTGTATCCTGTTGCAGCGATGACCACTTCGCTTTCAATGAGAAATGACTCGCCCTTTTCCCACTGTCGACATTTCAGTTCATATCCAGTTTTCTCTTCCTTTTCAGATATGCCATTCACTTCAGTCAATGGCATCAAAGTGACATCCATTTCTTTACCGCCAACCGTTTGTTCATATAAAAGATTATAAATATCTGTAATCGTATGAGGACTGATTCCCTTATATAAAAGCTGTTGGTTACTGAAGATCTCATCTTTTTGTTCCTGAGGCAGTTCATAAAAGTAATCGATATACTCAGGTGAGAAATGTTCAAGACTTAACTTTGTTTCTTCCATTGGGAAAAACCCTTTTGACCTCGTTATCCAATTGATCGAATACCCATGTTCTGATCTCTCTTTCAAAAGCTCCCTGAAAATTTCAGCAGCACTTTGCCCTGAACCAATAACCGTAATACTTTTCGCTTTCTTGCAGCGATCTTCATGTTGTAGATACGTTGAAGAATGGAAGACATCTTCTTCAGACATTCCTTGTAGTGATTTAGGTAAAGAAGGAATCGTTCCTACACCTAATATCAGGTTTTTCGTAAGGTATGAATGTGTTTCTCCAGTTTTCGTATTTTCGATTTCAACTTCATAGCGGTCGATCGGCGTTCCTAATGGCGTTACCGACGTAACTTTACTGCTGAAGTGACAGCTCTTCAATCGTTCAGACGCCCATTGACAGTAATGATTGTATTCATTTCTAGGCATTTCAAGCCTTTGGAGGAAGTAAAAGTTGTATAATCTGTTTTGGTGTTTTAGATAATTTAAATAGCTAAATTCATTTGTAGGGTCAGCCATCGTAACAAGATCCGCCATAAACGGAACTTGTAGCCGCGTCCCTTCAATAAGCATCCCTGGATGCCAATCAAATTCTTCTTTTTGTTCAAAAAACAGTGAATCGATTTCCTTGATAGGGTCTAATAAAGCAGCAAGTCCTAGATTAAATGGTCCAATTCCAATACCGATGACATCATATACTTTCTCTCTCATGTAATCCTATCCTTTCTATCTTCTCTCTAAGAATAAGTATAGCAGAAATATGGCTGATTTATTTTTCCAAACAAAAAAGACAGCCTTCTAAGACTGTCTTACATAGAATGTTGCGTTCTTTTATATTGATATTTTTTCCACTGAAAACGTACGAAGCATCCAATACAAAATCCTAGAATCGCAATAAATGAGGCGAGGGCTACCATGATAGAAGCAGTGATGGCTAACCAGTTGATGCTTGAAAGAACAGCGAGTAATGCTATTGTAAGTAAACTAACAGCGATTTTTTGGTTGAACGCTTGTTGATCTTTGTCTTCTAAAATATAGGGTGGTTTACCTATGAACAATTTACCAGCAGACATGATCGGATTGAAACCAAACAACAAGCTCGAAATACCAATCAATAATGGGATAACTAAAAATATATAGTGAAGTGTAAAAATGAATACAGTAGCAAATAAAAAGATAAACCATTGATTCATTCGAACTAAAGGACGTGGAATCCCAGACATTAAATCCAACCTTTCTTATAGGAATATACTTCTTTTATTTTAAACGTTTGCTCAAGAATTGTATAGTTATTTGCCCATAAAAAAACCCGCATTAAGCGGGTATATTAATCGGTAGTTATCGGAACTAGGTGCTCCATCTCAACGTTTTTTAAGAATGGATCCATCAACGATACAAACTCATTGATCCGATCTGACTTCATAAAGCCTTCGGTGTGGGCAGCGAGAGAGTCCCACTCCACAAATATTACGTACTTGCTTTCAGTCTCGATCGACTTTGTTAATTGATGGCTTATAAAACCTGGAGAAGTTGATATAAACTGAACGGCCTTCATGAATGTTTCTTCAAAGTCTTTCTCCATTCCTTCATTAACGATAAAAGCTGCTTTTTCAATGACCACGAACGTTCCCACTTTCTTTAATAAGGTTTTTCTTGATAAAAATAATTTGGAGATACAATCGTATTCTTATACGGTTTATGGAAAATGTGAGTTGTTGCTGGAGAAATCGGTGGAATTAACCATGTCCAATTCCCTGTTACTTTCCGCTCAGCTCGCGCTTCATTTGTCTCGAACTTATGAAACTGTCGAGCAGCTGTATGATGGTCTACGATACTAACGTTATCTTCTTGAAATGAGTATAATACAGCCCTGTTAAGCTCAATTAAGGCCCGATCTTTCCATAACGAGGCATTTGATGAAGTGTCTAAATTCATAATCTCAGCCATTTTTGGGATTAAATTGTAACGTGTTTCGTCCGCTAAGTTTCGAGCACCGATCTCCGTTCCCATATACCACCCATTAAATGGAGCTGCAACGTAATCGATACCTCCAATTTCAAGCTTCATGTCGGATATGATCGGTACCGCATACCAACGAGCATGTAAGGAAGAGATATCCATTTCCGGGTGTCTAAGCTCCACTTGAAGAACGATTTCAGGTGGTATCGTAATGACCGTAGGCTCGTTATCATCTAGTTGGAAAATAATCGGTAACACATCATGTGGCGTACCCTTTCCTCTCCATCCGAGTTTAAGAGCTTGCTTAGTTATTTCTATCGAATCAGGATCACCGATCGTCCCGTTTTCTGACTCATAACCAGCATAGCGAATGAGTTGGTGATTCCATATTCTAATTCTTTCAGGCTGGAAAATTGTAATTGTTGGTCGAATTCTTCCATTGTTTGTAGCTGTGTGAATATGATGAAGTAAAGCGTCAGCTACCACTTCAACTGTTGTTGCTGATCGCTTGTCAATTACGGTCAAAGTATTCCAAAACAGCCTTCCGATACATTTATTACTATTACGCCATGCCATCTTTGCACCGTGCTGTAATTCTTCAAATGTATGCTCATACACACCTGTTTTTTCAATTTGCTCTTTAACTTCATGTTTGCGTTCTTTTAAACGTTCAGGTGTTTTATTTAATTCGTAATATGCTTGCTCTAAAAAAGAGTAAGCTTCTTCTAACAATGTAGCATTGTTCACGTTCATGTCCCTCCTGCAGCTAGAGACGGTCTTATCGCCTGTTTGATTCCTCTTATGTAAGAGTCCAAGAGTATCATACCACATTGTTCGTCGATCCTATAATAAATACGTTTCACGAGACGAAAAGGCATTGATCTACAACAAAAACGTCCAAGTCATCGTGACCTGGACGTTTACATTATCTTACTTCCTCGAAGTACTCCTTATAGAAACCTCCGACCTTACCTGTGTTATCAACTACAAATAAGAATTCTTCTGTTTCATTTTTAACTTCGTAGGTTTTCCCTTCCGTCAACACACGGTTCACCATGTATTTTTTCGCGTCGGTGTGCACGCATTTTACTTCTCTTAGAGTTGGGCCATCTTTCCATTTTTCATGAATCATAACGTTCACTTCCTTTCCATTTCTTATTCTACTACAAGTTCGTTTCAATCCTCAAACGAATACACGATCGAATCTCCTACAGGTTCATATCCCAACTTCATATAGATCGAATTAGAAGTTGGGTTTGAAAGGTCTGTATAAAGACAGCAATAGCGGTTCCCTTTATCTAATAAATATTGGCTAAAAGCTGCTACGCATGCAGAGGCATACCCTTTTCTTTCATGCTCAGGAGGTGTAAAAACAAAGTTAACCGTTGTTCCTCTCATGGTCGGCCTAGATTCATTTGCCATCGAAACTACTTCACCATCAACCTCCCAGAGTACAGCTGATTCTTCATCAATAAATTGTTGCGCTCTTTCATGACTATCTTCATCAGAAAATGGTTCACCCATCGCACATGAAAATAGATAAACCCATTCTTTCAACAGAGGAAAATCCGTCTTTTTGACTTTTCTTAACTTGCCATCTACACGTTTAGGAGGAATGACGGTATCTAATCGATAGATTCGCTGGTTCATTTTTAGATTCCGTTTGCAGCTCGTAAGCTTGCAGTACCTCTTTGAAAAATACTCGACAATCGTTTTCTCTCCTAGAACACCTGGAAACAAATAATCTAGACGAAGCTTTTCAACTGCAAAATCTAATGTTTCTGTTGATACTTGTTCACCTGCAAGGATAAGGTTATGAGGCGGTGTTTGAATTAAACATAGGTTAATACGTCCTGCCTCTTCTATTGTACCGAGGAGGACCTTCCCTTGTTCTTCGTCATTTTTTTGATTTTTTACAAGTCTAACCAGAAGGCCTAAAGGAAGGCTATGTAATGCTTCGTTTTGCTCAAGAAAATCCTGGACATAAGTTAGATACTCACTTGGATCAGTAAATGTACGTAATTCCACTTAAATTCCCCCCTGGTTACAAGTCAACTATTATTAAAAGAGAACCTGAATCAATATTGATTCAGGTTCTCGATTATTACCCTTCTAAAAGCAATTGTTCTGGATCTTCAAGAAGATCTTTAATCTTGGCTAGGAAGCTAACGGCTTCACTACCATCTACAATTCGATGATCGTAAGAAAGCGCAATATACATCATAGGACGATTTTCCATACGATCTTGGTCAATCGCTACAGGGCGCCACTGGATTTTATGCATTCCAAGAATTCCAACTTGCGGAGCGTTTAGAATTGGCGTTGAAAGCATAGATCCAAATATACCGCCATTTGTTATTGTAAAGGATCCGCCTTGAAGTTGATCTAGTGAAAGCTTGTTATCGCGAGCTTTCTTAGCTAGCTCACTAATCTCGCTCTCAATTCCTGCAAATGATAGTTTGTCTGCGTCACGCACAACAGGAACGACTAGTCCTTCCTCAGACCCTACTGCAATACCGATGTCGTAGAATTTCTTAAGAACCATTTCTTTGTCCTGAATTTCTGCGTTTAGGCGAGGATATTTCTTCAGTGCCCCAACTACCGCTTTTGTAAAGAAGGACATAAATCCAAGTTTGACATCATTATCTTCTAGGAATTTGTCTTTACGACGCTTACGTAGGTCCATGATCGCAGTCATGTCTACTTCATTAAACGTTGTTAACATAGCAGCAGTGTGTTGCACTTCTACTAAGCGTTTTGCAATCGTTTGACGACGACGAGACATCTTCACTCTTTCTACAGGTTTACCGTTAAATTCGTCCTTAGCCTGCGCAGCTTTTTCAGGTTGCTTCTCTTGCTTTTTCTCCTGCTTTGGAGCTTCTTTTTCTTTCTTACTAGAGTCAGCATGAGCCTTTACATCGTCTGGACGAACGCGGCCGTAAGGATCTTGAGTTTGAACTTTATCTAGATCGACACCTAGTTCACGAGCAAGCTTTCTTGCAGAAGGAGATGCTACTGTACGTCCGTTACCTGACTTTTCTTCTGAAGCTTCAGGTGCAGCGTGTGCAGAAGCTTCCTCGTCGGACTTCGATTCTTCAGGCGTCTCGTTTTGCTGTTTTTTCGCTTCAGCCTTCTCTTCATCTTTTTCTTCTTTTTCATCAGATGAAGATTGTTCAGAGGATGAGTCTTCCTCGCTTGCGTCACCAAGGTAAGCAATGATTTCTCCTACTTCTACGTTGTCACCAGGCTCTTTCAATAGTTCCTTGATCACTCCGTTGTTTTCAGCGCTTACTTCAATATTTACTTTGTCAGTTTCAAGTTCAACAAGGTTGTCACCTTTTTCAACTTTGTCGCCTACTTTAATCAACCATTCGGAGATTGTGCCTTCTGTAATAGATTCTGCTAGTTCAGGTACTTTAACTTCGATCACGACGATTTACCTCCTTGGTGGGATACTGTTTTAGATGGCTCTAAGACTTCTTGAATGATACGTTCTTGGTCTCTCTTATGGATATTAGGCTCTCCACCTGCTGGACTAGATCGATCAGGACGACCGATATAATCGATCGAAACTCCATCAGGAGCAATTTCACGAATTCGTGGAGAAATGTAATTCCATGATCCCATATTTTTTGGTTCTTCTTGTAACCAAACGATTTCTTTTACGTTAGAATAACGTTCGAAAATCTTCTTAATTTCTTCATCAGGGAATGGGTACAGCTGCTCTACACGTAGAACATGTAGCCAGTCCATGTCTTTATCTGAAGATTCAATTTCTGCTGCTAGATCTACAGCGACTTTACCAGTTGAAAGAACGATACGCTCAACTTTATCTTTCTTTTCACCGAGTCCTTGTTGTTCGATCACACTTAAGAATTGTCCTTGACTGAACTCAAAACCTGGTGAAGAAGTACGTTGATTACGCAGTAAGCTCTTTGGAGTCATGATAACGAGTGGTCTAACCTCTTGCTCTCCAAGAATAGCCGCTTGTCTTCTTAAAATATGGAAATATTGAGCTGCGCTCGTCAAGTTCGCAACTGTCCAGTTGTTTTCAGCTGCAAGTGTTAAGAAGCGCTCAACTCTTCCACTGGAGTGCTCAGGACCCTGTCCTTCATAACCATGTGGAAGCAAGAGTACCATTCCAGATTTTTGACCCCACTTCGCTCTTCCTGCGGAAACAAACTGATCGAAGATGACCTGTGCAGCATTCGCAAAGTCACCGTACTGAGCTTCCCAAATCACGAGTGATTCTGGAGCGAATACATTGTATCCATATTCGAAACCTACAACAGAAGCTTCAGATAAAGGACTGTTATGAATAGCAAAGGACGCTTTAGCCTCTGGTAATTCATGTAATGGACAGAACGTTTCGCCTGTTTCCTTATCGTGTAAAACAAGGTGACGCTGTGCGAAGGTTCCTCTCTGTGAATCTTGCCCTGTAATACGAATAGGTGTGCCCTCGCTTAAAATAGTAGCGAATGAGAGCGTCTCACCTAATGCCCAATCCACTTTTCCGCCTTCTTCTAACATATCTAATCTACGCTTAAGAATTCTTTCAAGCTTAGGATAAACGTTGAAGTTATCCGGACGTGTAAGTAGATTGTTATTAATTTCTTTTAATGTATCTAGCGGCACGGAAGTATCGATCGAAGGTATTCCTTTGACGATTTCTTTCGGCGGCTGTATTTCCTGAACATCTCCACCATCTTCGTGATCCTTAGCCACTTTGTTATATTCCTCTGAAAGCTCATTCAATATTTCTTCATCTAGCTTTTCACCATATCCAGAATCAAGAATACCTTGATCCTCTAGGTAGCTAGCATAACGAGCTCGAACTGTAGGATGGTTTTTGATTTTTTCATAAAGGTGTGGCTGTGTTACAGCAGGGTCGTCCATTTCGTTATGTCCGAACCTTCTGTAGCCAATTAGATCGATAAGAAAATCTTTATTGAACTTCATTCTATACTGATAAGCAAGGTTCATCGCTGATAAGCATGCTTCAGGATCATCTGCGTTAACGTGAACAATCGGAATTTCATACCCTTTTGCTAGGTCACTCGCATATCTCGTTGACCGAGAATCAGTGCTCTCAGTCGTGAAACCAAGCTGGTTGTTAGCGATGATGTGAATCGTTCCGCCTGTATGGTAGCCACGAAGCTGGCTAAGGTTTAACGTCTCCGCTACAACACCTTCACCAGGAAAAGCAGCATCACCATGAATAAGGATTGCAAAAGACTTTCTGATATCCTGGCTCGGTTCACCTTTTTGGTCTCTTGTTTCCTGAGCCGCTCTTGCATAGCCCTCAACGACTGGATCTACAAACTCCAAGTGGCTTGGATTATTTGCTAAGGTAATCGTCGCTTCTGCAGTTTCAGAACCTTCAAATTTACGATCAGCACCCATATGGTACTTCACATCGCCTGTCCATCCGTAGTTGATTCCCATCGATCCTTCAGAAGGAACAAGCTCCTTGTTTGGTGCATGATGAAACTCAGAGAAAATCTTTTCATATGGCTTATTCAACACATGTGCAAGGACATTTAAACGACCTCTGTGTGCCATTCCGATCATGACATTTCGAGCACCGTCGCTAGCACCATCTCGAATGACTTCATCTAGCATCGGCACCATCGAATCAACGCCTTCGATCGAGAAACGTTTTTGCCCTACAAACGTTTTATGAAGGAATTTTTCGAACCCCTCAACTTCTGTTAGCCTTCTTAGGAGTGCCTCTTGTTTTTCTTTGTCTAAAGAACTAGTTACTGATCCACCCTCTACCATTTGATCGAGCCACTTTCGTTCTTCACTGTTGTGAACGTGACTGAACTCATAAGATAGAGATCTTGTATAGAGATCCTGCAAACGCTGAATCGCTTCATACCCATCATTGATATCTGAAGGGGCATTGTTCCAGATCACTTCTGCAGGAATCGCTTTCAAGTCTTCTTTTGTAAGATCATACTTTTCAGGATTCATAAAATCATGGTTTGATTTTTCTTCTTTAAGTGGGTTGATAGCTGCAGCTAAATGACCATATGTACGAATGTCATCAGCTAGCTTGACCGCTGCAATGACTTTCTTAAGATTACCGGGTTGAACGTTTGATTCAACAGCGTCATTAGAACTTGGTGGCGGCCCCCACTGTTCAAATTTTTCACGTAGATCAGGGTCTACTGATTCGGGGTCTTCCTGAAATTTTTCATATAGTTCAATGGCATAGCCAAGGTTTGGTCCATAGAATTCCTGCCAAGGATGTTCCATTCTGGACTGTTTGGTATTCAAAGCTCGCTACCTCCCTACTGGGAATGTTCTAATACGTTTGTATATTAAATTGTATTAGCTCCCATATTACCGCTCGATTATAATTCTGCGGTTTCATTATTAGTCCTTTTCACTCTTTTACAAGTTTAAAAACCTCATTTGTAAAAAAACGCTTACATGGATAGTTTAGCACAGTGTATATATAGTCACAAAGCACTTAAACAACTTTTCGAAAATAATTTCAAAAATCATGGCATAGGAGGAAATATTTTTCGAATATTTACACAGCGCAATACTAAATTACCATAAAGTATTCCCTTAGTGAATACATATATCGATAATAAACTGGTATTGTTTGCAAAAATAAAAAGTACGCCGTTTTGGCGTACTTTAAAGCTGATGTATCCCCTCCACAATCGTTTGAATAAGAAGGTTGAGGTCGTCTTCTTCAATCGATAGGGGCGGCGACATGGTAAGGACGTTGTTATAGCCTGCAACAGTGTCTCCATTTTTACCGATCAACACGTGGCGGGACTTACAGTAACCGATTACTTTGTTAAGAGATGCGACGTCTAGCGGTTTCTTCGTGTGACGATCTTCTACGAGTTCAATTCCTACAAGCAATCCTAACCCTCTAACATCCCCTACATATGGGTGACTCGATAACCTATTTTGAAGCTCGCTCTTTAGTTTCTCTCCTAGGTCCTTCGATCGATCGAACAACTTTTCCTTCTCCATAATCTCTAGATTCTTTAATGCGACGGCACACGATGCTGGGTTTCCTCCAAACGTGTTGATGTGTCGAAAGTGATCATACTGATTATTCCGTTTAAATTCCTCATAAATCTCCTCTTTAACCGCTGTAGCTGAAAGAGGTAGATAGCCGCTAGTCAGTCCCTTTGCCATCGTTACGATATCTGGCTTAACTCCATAATTCATAAATCCAAATGGTTTACCAGTTCTACCGAAACCACAGATTACTTCGTCACAGATGAGAAGTGCACCGTGCTTTTCACACACTTCTTTAACTTGTTTCATGTAGTCATCTTGTGGTATTAAGATACCTCCACCAGTAATGATCGGTTCCATGATCATCCCTGCGATCGTTTCACTCAACTCCCAAGTCATCATGTTGTCGACCGCTGAAACGGATGAGAGAGTATGTTCCTCATTCACCACATCTCGATATGAATCTGGCGGTTGTACGTGAAGAAATCCCTGTCCTAACGGTTCATACTTATATTTTCTTTGCGCCTGGCCGGTGGCGGCTAATGCGCCCATTGTATTTCCGTGATATGCTCTGTACCTAGAAACGAACTTGTGTCTATGAGTGTCTCCTTTTTGCTCGTGGTACTGCCTCGCAATCTTAAAAGCAGTCTCATTCGCTTCTGAACCACTATTAGAGAAAAAGATCACATATCCTCCACCAAGCATGTTGTTTAGCTTTTCAGCAAGTCGAACTGCTGGTGAGTGTGTATGTGTGAGTGGATAATAAGAAAGCTCTTTAAGCTGAGTATATGCAGCCTCAGCAAGCTCCTGTCTTCCGTATCCTACATTTACACACCATAATCCAGCCATGCCATCTAAATACCTATTCCCCTCATAGTCTGTAACCCAGGCACCATTCGCTTTCTCGATCACCATCGTCGATTTTGGATCAAATGGTCGCATGGCATGCCAAACGTACTTTTCGTCTTTACCTGCAAGGTTTTCGTGTGCTGTATGCATTCTCCACTCCCCCTTACTAATAGTCAAAACGGGTTGTAATCATTTTACGCCGCGTATAGAAATTTACGCCATCTTTCCCATTTGCATGTAAGTCACCGTAGAATGAGTCCTTCCAACCTGAAAACGGAAAGAATGCCATCGGTGCTGGTACTCCGACATTTACTCCAAGCATTCCTGCATCTGCTTCTTCACGAAATTTACGAACAGCAGCAGCGTCTTTTGTATAGATCGTTGCTCCATTCCCATATCTTGATTTTTCGATAATGCCTAGTGCATCTGATAACGTATCAGCATGCAGTAAACTTAAAACGGGTGCAAAAATCTCCTCTTTTGCAATCGTCATATCTGGCGTTACCTCATCAAAAATAGTTGGACCGAGAAAATTCCCGTTCTCTTGTTCTTCCATTTCTTTTCTTCCATCACGAATTAAGCTAGCACCTTCTTGTAATCCTTTTTGAATATATCCTAAAACTTTTTCTCGATGTGATTTACGTATCACTGGCGTAAGTAAAACATCTTTATCTAATCCATTTCCTAACTTCAACTCATCTGCTTTTTGTTTTAAAGATGTTTTAAACTTTTCCCCATCTCCAACGACTACAACGGCACTACATGCCATACATCGCTGGCCTGCACTTCCGAACGTAGAGCTTAAGACTTGTTGTACGGCTTTTTCAATGTCCGCATCAGGCATGATGATGTGATGGTTTTTCGCTCCAGAAAGTGCTTGAACTCGCTTACCATTCGAAGCGGCTTTTTCATACACATATTTTGCGACTGGCTGTGATCCAACAAAAGAAATCGCTTTCACATCTTCGTCTGTGAGCATCCCGTTCACCACATCATGGGCACCGTGAACGATATTGAAGACTCCTTTTGGAAGTCCTGCTTCTGTTAAAAGTTCAGCAAGTCGGTTTGCTAAGATCGGAGTGCGTTCAGAAGGCTTCAATACGAATGTGTTACCACAAGCGATCGCAAGTGGGAACATCCAAAGTGGAACCATCATAGGGAAGTTAAACGGTGTGATACCTCCAACGACGCCCACTGGATACCGATACATCTCAGAGTCGATATCTTCAGCGATTGTAGAAAGATTATCACCCATCATAAGGGTAGGAGCTCCTGCAGCAAATTCTACGCATTCGATCCCTCGCTGCACTTCCCCATAAGCTTCTTTATAACTCTTACCGTTCTCTTTCACCACAAGCTCTGCTAGTTCTTCATGGTTGTGAACTAGCAATGAATGAAAGGTGAACAGCACCCTAGCACGCTTCGGGACAGGAACATTTCTCCAAGTTTTAAATGCCTCTTTAGCAGAACGAACAGCAAGACTTACATCTTCCTTGGATGATAGAGGTACACATGCTAATCTCTCTTCAGTTGCAGGATTTTCAACATCTAGCGTTTTGGTACTCGTTGCACTGACCCATTCACCGTTCACGAAATTCTTCAAAACTACCGTATCGTTTTTTATTACTGCCATGAAATGCCCTCCTTTAGTCTAACTCCTACAATTATTGTAGGTGATTGGTGATCAAAGGGTCATTAGACAAAACGTAACATGGTTTCTGTAGTTGTTTTACACGGTGCTTTATGTCTGCAGGTAATCATATGCGTGAAGAGAAAACTCGATCGCCTGTCGTTTCGGAGAACTCATAAAATCTTTGCCTAATAATTCTTCAAGTTTTTCAAGACGATGATAAAGCGTTTGTCTTACAACATAGAGTTGTTCAGCCGTTTCCTTTTTAGAACCATTGCAACACATATAAACTTTAAGTGTTTTTAATAGGTTACTATTATTCTTTTCATCATAATGAATCACTGGAGACAAATAGTCGAACATAAATTCCTGCAACTCTTTGTTTTTTGTAAGCTGGAAAATCATACGGTAGATGTGGAAGTCTTGATGAAAGATAACTTTAGAACTTTTGTTACAGAGCTTATCATTGATCGTCAAAGCTTCTAATGACGATTCATAACTCTTGTGCATTTCTTTCAATAATCGTACATGTTTCCCAATACTAATTCGGTCAATCTCAGGAACTGTCCGATTTTTCAACGTATCGTTTGCCATCAATCGATCAAAAGCCGTCCTTAACCTTTGAATGATATCCGATTCTTCGCGTCGATTTAGTAATATAATGACTAGTTTATTTCTTGTGGTCAATGAAAGAACGAAAAAGCCTTCTTGCTCAAAGAGCGACCTAACGAGAAGCATGAAGTAAGTGATCTGCGACGATGTCTCGTTTTTCTTATTAACAAAACGGCATGTGCACACTAATACCCCTTTTGGAATCAATGTTGCATCGATATCTACTAAGTAACTTAAGATTCTTTCTTCTGTGTGTTTGCCTTCTAGCCAATCATATAACCATTCTGTTTCCTTGACGCGCTTTTTCTCTTCGATATATAATTCGCGAAGTAAAAATTGAGCGATGGCAGTAGCGCTTCGATCTAATAAGAGCATGTCGTAATCCGATACAGAAGTATGCGGAGCTGGAACTAGAATTAACTTAGCAAATAAATAATCCATTGCCTGGACGTTTTGGAGTACAAGGCCCTTACCAGTAGGCTGCAATGTAATGAAATGAAGAAAGGTTTCTTTTTTCTCGTTAGACACGTCGGGTACAAATTGTGCTTGATCATCTTTTGGTTGGTAGATCACTTGCATACCTGTTTTAGTAGAAAGATGCGCTAAAATGTTTTGAAGACATTGGGGCTGGAGCAGTAAACTATTCAATTCTTGTGAAAACTGTTCAAGATCAGAAATCAATTGATAATGATGCGCGATAAGGAGAGAGTGTAAATCTTGGGTAATATCGACAAACCTTACTTCCTGATTGAAGATGATGATGGGGAACTTGAATTGATCTGCAAGCTGTTTAATTTCTTCAGGGATTGAGTCCATATATGTACCGATCTCTATACAGAGCCCTGCAGCATTGCTCTGGATCAACTGCTTGACAATCGATAGAAAAACATCGAGGTTATCCTTCCATACGAACCCTGTTGATAGTATCAGTTCGTCCCCATTAAGCAATTGTCTAACTGATGTGACTTCCATAACATGCACCCATTTTATTCTACGGTTCAATCCTTCATGTCCAGCAATCACGGTTGCATTTTGAAATTGTTCTCGTTCAAGTACTTCCTGTACCGTTAAGCTCGTCATCCGAAGCATTCTTTCTCCCCCTGTCATTCAATCGTCTAATGAGAAAGGCATTGTTAGGAGATACGCTTTTGTCTTTTTAGTCTATTAACTATAGTTATACTTTTTTGTTTTGAATTCCTTTAAAATATTCAAAATAGTACGGTAATTGAAATTTTTACATGAGAAACAAAAATACCGGACTATTGTCCGGTATCTGCACGAGACTCCATTTCCTCCAAAACTTCTAGTAAGTAATGATACTGTTTTCTACTTCTGAAATCTTCCTCTTTCCAATTTCCTCTAATCCAGGATGTTAAGTCTTCAACAGAATTAAACACTTCTCCACTCGTGTCAGCTTTTCGAATCATGTAGCGACCATTCTCATCGTCGATTGTAACTTCACAAGGATAAGCGCTGTCCTTCGAATACAGATTGTATTCCATCCCCATCCTCCTTTAGGATACAGATTGAATTTGCTTTAATAAAAGTGCAGAAAAGTACTTTCTCCCATTAGCAGTCTTGATTTGGAGAGTTTCTTTAGAGTCTTCTTTATTATCTGTATTCATACTAAATTCTATAAATGCGCCTTCCAAATTTTCTAACACACCACTGATCTTATACCCTCTATCAATAAAGTAATCGATCTTTTCTCGTTCGATTATATACGCCTCATGTTCCCTCATTGCCCTTCCTCCCTTATTCGATTGCACTACCGACCTCTTTCACTGACTCCTTCTCGTTCTCTGTATCAATGATCCAATCTCTGCCTACAGTTATTCCAAGATATTTCTCGTCACTAGGCTCAAGGATCTCTGCTTGAGAGTACTTCTTAAACCACCAAAACTTTGCAAGTAGATAATAAGAGAGAGCTCCAACAAGAAAACCAACTAAGAAAGAATAAGTAGATAGATAGTACGCTGCTACTCCTCCAATAATCCAGGCGATCAAACCAGCGAGATTAACCCCATAAGCGTAGCGGAATTGTCCATGATCTTCATAAAGGTCTGGCACATTCACCCTTCTTTTTCTCAAAACGTAATAGTCACAATACAATATGCCGATAATCGCTGACAAAATGCCGCCGACTACTAGTAAGATCGGTATAAGAATATTGAACAAGCTCCACGGCTGTACGACGGATCCTACGATACCAGCGATGAATACACCTGCCCAAAAAGGAACTTTTGGTCCTCCTACGTTGGAGAAAATCGTAGCTGCTGGCACAAGGTTAGCCGATACATTTGTCGACCATTGTGCTAATACGATCATCAGTAGCAAGATGCCTAAGATAAGTCCCGTGGCAGCTTCTTGCAACGCAACGACTGGATCATAGTTTGAAACTGCAATATAAGAAACTCCTCCAATGATTATCATGAACGTTTGTGTTAGCGGTAATGCGATTACACTTCCGATCAACGTCCCTTTATTTCGTTTCAGCCAGCTTCTCTCAAATTGAGGAGCTTTGATGAAACGTGAGATTGAAGGAATATCTGCTGAAATCGTCGCCCAAAACCCCATGTTGCTAAAAATTACGACTAAAAATGCTGAGACAGCTGCTCCTCCCGTTACGGGACTCTCAATCCAGCTCCAGACTTCTCTACCTTGTGCTAGAGCTTGATCAGAGAGTGAGATATACATCCAAACCGAAATAAGAATGATTACTGGAGCAGCAAGATCTGCGAACCTTTCGACAGCTTTTATGCCAAGGGACGTATTCACTAGCTGAACAGTGGCGAAAAGTAAGAAACATACGAACCAGTTATCAAAACCGAACAAAACATTTAAGATGGCATTCATGGCAGTTGAACCAAAATACGTGTTGATTCCAAACCAGAACGAAGCAGCTAGTCCCCTCACAATCGAAGGGATATGTGTGCCAAGGGTGCCAAACGGTGCTCTCATGTAGACTGGAAATGACAGACCGTGTTCGATGCCAATATCTCCGATAATCGTAATAAATAACCCGATCGCAACAGAACCGATTAATGTCGCGATCACAACCCACGTAAGGGAAAGTGATTGTACACCAGCTCCGCCAATCGCAAACGCTGCTAACACCACTGCCATACCGACCCACATCATCGCAAAACCTGTCGTTCCAATCTTCTTATCCTTATGAGCAATTGGCAATAAGTCAGGTGATTTCAAATAGCTTACATCTTTTTTCATTCAGCTATCTCCTTTAACACTGCTTATTGTATTGTGATGGTTTTGTCTGTCTTTTGGCTAAACTGTCCGTATTTTGCGCGCTTCACATACTGTCCAGATCCCGGTGTGCCTACGAATTGTTTATTCTTGATGACATACTCTCCTCTTACAAGAACAGAAATAGGCTCGCCCGTTACTTCCATTCCTTCGAAAGCATTATAATCAACCGCCATATGGTGCGTTGATACTGATAACGTTCGCTTTATTTCAGGATCGAATATTACGATATCTGCATCTGCTCCTACGGCAATCGAACCCTTATTTGGAAATAGTCCAAAGAGCTTAGCAGACCGTGTAGACGTAACATCAACGAACTGATTTAAAGAGATTCTTCCTTTTACAACACCTTCAGAGAATAAGATACTAAATCGATCCTCAATCATCGGTCCGCCATTTGGGATTTTTGTAAAATCATCTCGCCCTAAATCTTTTTGTCCTCTAAAATCAAATGAGCATTGGTCGGACCCAATCGTCTGAAGTTCACCTATTCTTAACGCATTCCATAACGCGTCTTGATTCCACTTTTCTCTAAGTGGCGGACTCCATACATACTTCGCACCTTCAAAGTTAGGTTTCTCAAGATACGTTTGATCAAGAACTAAATATTGTGGACATGTTTCACCGTAAATATCATAGCCTTTCTTTCTTGCTTCTGCGATTTTATCAGCGGCTTCTTTACAGCTCACGTGAACCACATATAGCTGAGAGTTGGCGAGTCCTGTTAGTTGTGCTGCACGACCGGTGGCTTCCCCTTCGACTTCAGGAGGTCTTGTCAGTGCATGGTAGATCGGTTCAGTTTTGCCTTTAGAAAGGGCATCTTTCGTTAAGTATTCGATGACGTCACCGTTTTCAGCGTGCACCATAACTAGAGCTCCAAGCTCTTTCGCAGCTAGAAGCGTTCGATAGAGGGTTTCATCGTCTGATTGAAACACATTTTTATAGGCCATGAAGACTTTAAAAGAAGTAATGCCTTCGTTTTTTATAATTTCCGGCAGTTCCTTCAGTACTGAATCATTGATTTCACTGATCATCAAGTGAAAGCTATAATCGATCACAGATTTATCTTTTGATTTGGCATGCCACGTTTTTACGGCGTCTGCTAACGGTTTACCTTTCTCAGTCAAACAGAAATCGATAATAGAGGTTGTCCCACCAAATGCTGCTGCGATCGTTCCTGTTTCAAAGTCATCTTTTGTAACCGTTCCGCCAAACGGCATTTCGAGGTGTGTATGAGGGTCTATCCCACCAGGGAATACGTAGCAACCTTTTGCATCGATTTCCTCTGCTCCATCCTCCTTCAATGAGCTGCCTATCATCGCAATTTTACCGTCTTTGATGAGTAGATCCGCCTGGTAGGTTTCACTTGCAGTAACGATCGTGCCATTTCGAATTATTTTGTTCATGATAACTCCCCTTTACTTTGTTATTTTACTGTCTTTTAACGCACCTAAAAGCGACTGCCGATCGTTCCATGTCATCACAGGTAGTTCATGGGGGACTTCGATCATATCGATCGCACCATCCACTGGACATACGATCGAACATAGATTACACCCAACGCAATCTTCTTCTCTTACACGAAGGATAGGGTTTCCATCCTCATCCTGTAATCGATCGATGCATTGATGAGAAGTATCTTCACAAGCGATATGACACTTATTACAATTGATACACACATCATTGTTGATCCGAGCCACCACGTTATAATTTAGATCAAGATTTCCCCAATCTGAATAGGTTGGTACTGACTTTCCAATAATGTCTTGAATCGATAAGATTCCTCTATCATCGAGGTAGTTTGATAATCCTTCAACAAGGTCTTCGATAATACGAAAACCGTGATGCATAGCGGCCGTGCAAATCTGAACGTTACTTGCACCCATCAACATAAATTCTACGGCGTTCTGCCAGTTAGAAACGCCACCCATCCCAGAGATCGGCACGTTGATACGGCTGCTTCTCGCACACTCACTTACCATGTTTAATGCGATGGGCTTAACAGCAGGTCCACAATATCCACCGTGAGCTCCTTTCCCACTTACATTGGGAATCGGAAGCCATGTATCGATATCAACACCTGCTAAACTATTGATCGTGTTAATCATACTTACGGCGTCTGCTCCACCTCTTACCGCTGCTTCTGCAGTCGCAGTGATATCTGTTATGTTTGGCGTTAACTTAACGATAACCGGTGTTTCAGCGGCTTCTTTCGCCCAGGCCGTTTGCTTTTCTACAAGATCTGGCACTTGACCTGATGCAGAGCCCATGCCACGTTCAGCCATACCATGAGGACATCCAAAGTTTAATTCAAGACCGTCTACCCCTACAGCTTCAACTTTCTTAACGATTTCATGCCATGCTTCCTGTTTAGGTTCTACCATTAACGATGCGACGACAGCATGTTCAGGGAAGCGTTTTTTTGTTTCATAGATTTCTTTTAAATTTACTTCAAGAGGCCGGTCCGTGATCAGTTCGATGTTATTAAACCCAGCTACTCTCTGACCATTAAAGGAAACTGCTGCATATCTTGATGAAACGTTTAGAATGGGGTCACCGAGCGTTTTCCATACGGCTCCTCCCCATCCTGCCTCAAATGCACGCTGCACTTGATATCCTGAATTTGTGGGTGGAGCTGAAGCTAACCAAAACGGATTTGGTGATGTAATTCCAGCAAGGTTTGTTCTTAAATCTGCCATTTTCATTCTCCTCTCTATGCGGAATACATTTCTTTTAAACTTTCGTGTACATGGTACGCAGCTGTTTTTCCTTGCTGAGCAGCTGATACGACCATCGCTTCTCCTTGTCCCTTGCCGAAAATCACGTCACCACAAGCGTAAACTCGTGAATTTGACGTTTGCATGGAATCTTTATTGATCAAAATGACACCATCATGATGAGCTAAGCCTAACTTTTCGATAAGATCAGTGTGACGCTTTTGTCCAATAGCTTTAACTACCGCATCACATTCGATGATAAACTCAGAATCTGGCACTGGCTCTGGTCTTCTCCTGCCGTCACTCGATGCTTCTCCTAACTGCATTTTGACGCATTTTAACCCTTTAACGTTACCATCAGCGTCCCCTACTATTTCGATCGGCTGTGTTAGCCAACGAAATTCAACGCCGTCTTGTTTTGCAAACTCATATTCAAAGTCGTATGCAGTCATCTCTTTCTCAGTACGTCTGTAGATGATCTTTACATTTTCTGCACCAAGCCGTACAGAGCATGTTGCACCATCGATCGCGGTATTACCTGCACCGATCACGACGACCTTCTTGCCTTCTAGATGAGTGGGGAATGGAGAAGATTTTGTACTTCTCACAAGTTCAATCGCATCATGAACTCCGTTAAATGTCTCACCAGGTACGTTAAGATTCGGTACATTCGCCATACCGATTGCAAGAATAACTCTTTCATTTGTTTTAAGAAGTTCATCAAATTCGATATCTTTTCCTACTCTAACTCCTGTATTTATCGTAACGCCGAGTTGTTCGACCTGCTCTACTTCCCATAGAGAAATCTTCTTAGGAAGCCTGAAAGAAACAATTCCGAAAGTGTCTAAACCACCAGCTTCTTTTTCCGCTTCATAAACAGTTACATCATAACCTAGTAATGCTAGCTCTCTCGCAGCAGATAGGCCGCCGGGGCCACCTCCTACAATAGCTACCTTTTTGCCGTTAGGTTCCCCTTTCTTAAATAACACTTGATCGTTTTTAATTGCCCAGTCTGTCGCATACCGCTGTAAATTACCTATCAAGATCGGTTTCGTAGAGTGATTTAATACACAAGCCCCTTCACAAAGCTCTTCAGTAGGACAGACCCTCGAACAACTAGCACCTACAGGGTTCGCTGTCATAATTGTTGTAGCAGAACCTTTCATGTTACCTGATGCGATTTTCTTAATAAATGATGGAATATCGATTCCTGTTGGACAGGCTTTTATACAGGGAGCATCATAGCAATAAAGGCACCTGTTTGCTTCATTTAATGCCTCTTGATTAGAGAGTGGCAACTCAACTTCTTTGAAATTAGCAGTAAACTTGTCAGGTAAAGGCGATTCAACAGTACTCATGAACGTGTCCCCCTTCATTAAAATAAAAAGCAGGTGTATTTCATGCCTACACCTGCTGCTCATTATTACGGTAACAATGACGTCATTTCATTATAGGTTTCCGGTCTTCGATCACGGTAGAACTGCCATAAATCCCGAACTTCACGAATCACCTTCTTATCCACTACTCCGATGATGACTTCGTCTTGATCACGTGATCCGGTTGCAACAAAGTTCCCCCTAGGATCAACGAGATACGATTGGCCATAGAACTCCCCCATGTTCCATGGACCTTCCATACCTACCCGATTGATTGCTCCGAGGTAATAGCCGTTTGCAACAGCATGTGCAGGCTGCTCAAGCTTCCACAAATACTCCGATAAGCCTGCAACTGTAGCAGAAGGATTGAATACGATCTCAGCACCATTCAAACCTAGCAGTCGTGCGCCTTCAGGAAAGTGCCTGTCATAACAAATATAAACCCCTACTTTCCCAAATGCGGTATCAAATACGGGATAACCAAGGTTTCCTGGTTTAAAATAGTACTTCTCCCAAAAACCGTGCCCGTTATCACCAACCGCTACCTGAGGTATGTGCTGTTTGCGATATTTCCCGAGATAGGAACCATCAGCATCAATTACTGCTGCTGTATTGTAGTAGGTCGAGATGCCCTCTCGTTCATAAATAGGAAGGACAATAACGATTCCTAGATCTCGTGCAACAGCCTGAAATCGCTTCGTAGTCGGCCCATCTGGAATTTCTTCTGCAGCGTCATACCACTTTTTGTTTTGCTCAGCACAAAAGTAAGGTCCATAGAAGATCTCCTGTAAACAGACGATCTGTGCGCCACGTTCACTTGCTTCCTGCACCAACTTTAAGTGTTTTTCTATCGCTACCTCTTTATGCTTTTCTACTTCTTCATTTCCATCAACATCGTTTTTAGCCTGGATTAACCCTATTTTTACTGTATCAGACATATGTACGATCCTCCTTTGACCGCCCTCGTAATTGACTGAATTTTCTTTCTATAAAAAGTGTAGAAGATTGTTGTAGATGAAGCACTATACATAATGTAAAATCGTTTCTTCAAAAATCGTTCAAAGTGTCGTAAAAAAAAAGACTCACATAATGTGAGCCTAACCTAAAAATCTGTCATTGTATTTCTTACTTGGAAGCATGCATGAATCTCTTTTACCGAACAATGCATATCTTTTTTTCGCGATCACATCGTACATTTTATCTCTAATGAAGCCAGGAAGAATACGAATGATTCTAATGAAGTTAAAAACGCCCCCTAGTCTTTTACATATGTAGAGAACAGCTCTAGATTTATAATAAACGCGTCCATCAGCAATGACGATGATACTATCTGGTACCTCTTCTACATCAGCATTCTTCAAAAATTCGGCAGCAACTTCCGATTGAAGCGATGCGAATTTGAAAACACTTTGCTTGTCATGCTTCAACATAAACTGAACGAGTCCATTACATAGATTGCATACACCATCGAATAAAATAATGGGATAATTGCGATCAGTCATCAAAACCCTCCTTACATGTTCAATACTTCACATTCCAATCATACCATTTCTTTCTAGTTGTTCTCTATAGATATGCTATAATTTTTCAGGTAACGAAACTATACAGTTAGGATGTTCTTATATGTACCCTACTCAATCACTCAGAGACAAACTAAAATTATTAGTAACCGTTTTATACCCGATCCTCATCACACAACTCGGACTCTACTCGATGAACTTTTTCGACACACTTATGAGTGGAAGAGCTGGTGCAGGTGATCTCGCTGGTGTAGCGATCGGATCAAGTTTATGGGTGCCGGTATTCACTGGATTGAGTGGAATTTTGCTTGCTATCACCCCAATCGTTTCTCACTATATAGGAGCAAATCAAGAAGATCGCGTCTCATTTTCAGTATTACAAGGGATTTATTTATCGATCGCCTTATCAGTACTCATCTTAATAGGTGGAGGAATTGCTTTAAATCCTCTTCTATCGCTAATGGACTTGAACGACCACGTACAACATGTTGCGAAAGGGTATTTAATTGGTTTATCTTTCGGGATTCTTCCCCTTTTTATTTATTCAGTATTAAGAAGTTTTATCGATGCACTCGGTCAAACAAGAACGACTATGATCATTACACTCATGTCACTTCCTATTAACATCTTCTTTAATTATGTATTGATTTTCGGTAAATTTGGCTTTCCAAAACTCGGTGGGATCGGTGCAGGGTATGCTTCTGCGATCACCTATTGGTTCATTTTAATAATCAGCTTATTCTTTATCTTAAGAGTACGCCCATTTCGAACGTTTGACTTGTTTAAACGCTGGTATGGTGTATCACTATCCACATGGATCGAGCAGCTGAAGATAGGAGTTCCAATAGGGTTTTCAATCTTCTTTGAAGTTAGTATTTTTGCGGCAGTTACGTTATTGATGAGTGCATACTCTACAGAAACGATTGCAGCTCACCAGGCTGCGATCAACTTTGCTTCGCTTTTATATATGATTCCATTAAGTATTTCGATGGCATTAACCATCGCTGTTGGATTTGAAGTGGGTGGAAAACGGTTTCGTGATGCTAAAGAGTATGGGTATCTAGGTATTGGATTTGCAGTTGGGATGGCATTGTTATCAGCGTTCATACTGATTTTCTTCAATGATTCCATAGCGGGTTGGTATACTAATGACAAAGAAGTTTTCGAATTGATTAAGGTGTTCCTGATTTATGCTGTCTTCTTTCAACTTTCAGATGCGATTGCTGCTCCGATTCAGGGGGCATTACGCGGTTACAAAGACGTGAACATCACGCTTCTCATGAGCCTCATCTCATACTGGATCGTTGGACTTCCTTCAGGATATGTTCTGGCTAAATTCACTTCATTCGGACCTTATGGGTATTGGATCGGATTAAGCTCGGGCCTCCTTGTTGCTGCGATCACATTGTTTTTACGATTACGCTTCTTACAAAATAGAATGTCCCAAAAGGCATACACATAAAAAAATGCGTCCCGAATTCGGGACGCATTTTTGTTTTAATTATACATTTTTTCAGCTTTAGCCTGTAACGCTTCATCTTCTAGGTATTCATCGTAAGTTGATTCTTTATCGATGACACCATTTGGAGTAATTTCGATCACTCTGTTCGCAATCGTTTGGACGAACTGATGGTCATGACTCGTAAAGATAAGAGAGCCTTTAAAGTTGATGAGACCATTGTTCAGTGCCGTGATCGATTCTAGATCAAGGTGGTTCGTCGGATCGTCAAGTAGAAGGACGTTTGAACCACTAAGCATCATTTTAGAAAGCATACAACGTACTTTCTCTCCTCCGGAAAGGACGCTTGCTTTCTTGTGAACTTCTTCACCTGAGAATAGCATTCTTCCTAAGAAACCACGAAGGAAACTCTCTGTTTGATCTTCAGGAGAATACTGTCTAAGCCATTCTACAAGATTTAGATCCTGTCCTTCAAAGTAATCGGAATTATCTTTCGGGAAGTATGCTTGAGACGTCGTGATTCCCCACTTATACGTACCGCTATCTGCTTCCATTTCACCCATCAAAATCTTCATTAGTACTGTGTTTGCAATCTCGTTTCTGCCAACCAGCGCCACTTTGTCATCCTTGTTAAGACGGAAGCTAACATTATCTAGTACTTTCACACCGTCGATCGTCTTCGTTAACCCGTCTACAACAAGAAGGTCGTTTCCGATCTCACGGTTTGGTGTAAACGCGACGTAAGGATACTTACGAGAAGAAGGTTTAATGTCATCAAGCGTGATCTTATCGAGCAACTTCTTACGAGATGTTGCTTGCTTTGATTTAGATGCGTTCGCACTAAACCTTGCAACGAAGGCTTGAAGTTCTTTAATCTTTTCTTCCTTCTTCTTGTTTTGGTCCTCTTTCATCTTACGTGCAAGCTGACTAGACTCATACCAGAAATCATAGTTACCTACGTAAATCTGGATTTTACCGAAGTCAAGGTCTGCCATATGCGTACAAACTTTATTTAAGAAGTGACGGTCGTGAGAAACGACGATAACCGTGTTTTCAAAGTTGATCAAAAACTCTTCAAGCCACTGAATTGCTTTAAGATCAAGGTTGTTCGTCGGCTCATCAAGTAAAAGGATGTCAGGAGAACCGAACAGCGCTTGAGCAAGCAACACTTTTACCTTTTCAGAACCAGGTAAGTCTGCGAGCTTCTTTTGGTGAAGGTCTTCTGAAATTCCAAGTCCAGTTAGCAAAACTGCTGCGTCAGATTCTGCTTCCCAACCGTTAAGTTCAGCAAATTCCCCTTCAAGCTCAGCAGCCTTCATGCCATCTTCATCAGAGAAATCTTCTTTCATATAGATTTCATTTTTTTCCTTCATGACTTCATATAAACGAGCATGACCCATAATAACCGCGTCAAGCACTTCATATTCTTCGTACTCAAAGTGGTTCTGCTTTAAGACTGCAAGACGCTCGTCTTTCCCCATACTTACGTCTCCAGTTTGAGGTTCAACTTCACCGGAAAGAATTTTAAGGAAAGTTGATTTACCAGCACCGTTTGCTCCGATCAAACCGTAGCAGTTGCCCGGAGTGAATTTAATATTTACATCTTCAAAAAGCTTACGATCACCATACCGTAAGCTAACATCAGTAACGTTAATCATTTAGGTCGTATTCCTCCATCTATAATTAATATACAGGGTATTATAACATGTTCGAGCTCGAATAGATATGAACCTCAACAGATTATGTGATTGGATAGATCCAAAACGATTCTTGCTTAATGAACTTTAACATCTCAGAATTGAGATCGAGTGTGCCATCTTTAAGTCTCGGTACCATCGCTTCTGTTTGCGATCTGTGTGCTTCGATGGTTTTTATTTTCGTTTCCATAACGTCAGTTACGTCGAATACGCGATCTGGTTTCCCTAGTACCTCTTCTCTTTCAGGAGTGATGGGTAAACCATAAATCGTTGGTCGCTTTTCATGTGGTATGCGTTTTACTGCCTCTACAACAGCATGTCCACATGCATCGTGATCCGGATGGATGCCATGCCCTGGATAAAATGTGATGATTAATGAAGGCTGTAGTTCGTCGATCAACCTTCCTATCGACGAGACAAGAAGTTCTGGATCTTCAAACTCTAGCGTCTTGTCTCTAAAGCCAAGCATACGAAGGTCTTTCACACCCATCGCTTTACAAGCATTTAGAAGCTCTTCCTTTCTTACTTTGGGAAGGGTTTCTCTTGTTGCGAAAAATGGATTTCCCATGTTCCTACCCATTTCTCCAAGTGTGGCACATGCATAGGTTACAGGTACACCATCTTGTACAAATTTCGTCATAACGCCGGCTGTCCCAAACGCTTCATCATCTGGATGAGGAAATATCACTAATACTTGCTTTTCCATTTTTTCTCCCCCCTTATTCAAACGGTGTATGGCTGAGTTGAACAGCAATAGCTAATCGTCCGCTATCATCGTGACCAGCCATCAGAAGTCTTCCTTTATTATCGAGTTGATAGTCTGTTAACCCTTCAGCATACATCCAACCTTCATCTAATTTAAAGCCGATTCTGTAAGGACCTGCTCCTGCGATCTTAACGTTTGTAAATCGAACAGAACCGTTCCTTATATATGCACCTACAGATAGTTTTTCTTTATTTTGTGCTGCATAGGCACCGCTCGTTGTTTCAAGGTGCAGATAAACTTGTTGATTCTCAAATTTTTCAAGTAGTTCTTGTACGTGTTTTATTTGTATTGCCTTCATGATATTTGCTCCTTTTTTAAGGCAGATTAACTAAAACTAGTATAGCTCATCTCTTCTTTACGGTAAAACGATACACAACCGACAGTTTGCAAAAAGGTGTTATTAGACAAGATAGGTTTTATTCCGTTATAGTTAACTGTTGAATGTATGCGAAATTGATTTATGCGGAGGGAACGGCAATGAATATCAATGAAGAATATAACATCCCGAATGAAATAAAAGAAAGAATTGAAAAACGACAAAAAGAAGCGAGCGATACCGACTCCTATTTAATAGGTTCAAAAGGCTATACAGCCCCTGACTCATCAATCGTAAAGGACGCAGTAACAGCATTGATTTTAGGAAAAAATGTTCTATTAAAAGGTCCGACTGGTGCTGGTAAAACAAAACTCGCAGAGCTCATCAGCTACATGTTTAACCAACCGATGTATTCGATCAACTGTTCAGTTGATTTAGATGCTGAAGCACTCCTAGGATATAAGACATTGTCTTATGACGACCAAAACAATGCTCATATTACGTTTGTTCCTGGACCTGTTGAAAACGCGATGAAAAAAGGACAGCTACTCTATATCGATGAAATAAATACCGCTAAAGCGGAAACGCTACCGATTCTGAACGGAGTACTCGATTATAGACGAATGGTATTGAATCCTTTCACAGGAGAAACGGTTAGAGCAAAAGAAAACTTTGGCGTAATCGCTGCGATCAACGAAGGTTACATTGGAACCGCACCACTAAATGAAGCTTTGAAAAACCGTTTCATCGTCATCGAAGTTCCATACTTAGAAGGTAAAGCCCTTAAAGAGATGCTACAAGATCAATCGTTACTTTCTGAATCGACCCTACTCGATTACTTCGTTACGCTATCTTCTGATCTTCAATCAAAAGTAATTGATGGTCAGATTTCAGAAGAAGCCGCTTCTACCCGTTCTTTACTAGATGCATGTGATCTTACGACTTACATGGAACCAAGAAGAGCCATCAAACGGGCGATTACAGATAAACTTGAGGATGAACGGGAAAAAGCAGCAGTTGAAAACATTGCAGAAACGATCTTTGGTCGCTATCAGGAGACAACATAAATGAAGTTTTTAAATTTTGCTGAGAATCAGACGGATCCTTTTCTGCACCTCTCACTGTCTGATCTAGCAGAAACCTTGAGTAAAAGCGAAATCGACGTACAATTTGCCTTTCATTCTTACTATAGACCTGAAGAAGGTTTAGTTACTGTGAGCCATTACTGGAACGATATTTTTGATGGTTCACAGTTTGATGGTATGAAGAGCGATGTCTATTTACGCTCACTTGGTAACGTGCACAATACCGATTATGTAGAAGTTGACAAGTATCTTTCCAACCTACACAGTCAATCATATCCGCTATTTCGAAAGCAATTGTTTTCTCTTCTAGAAGATATACGTCTAGAAGCGATTTGTATTAAAAGAAGACCTGGGACGGCTTACGCTTTTGAAGCGAGAACACGTTTATTTCAGAAGCGTTTTAGAGGAAGGATGGAAGTTCACGTTCGTCAGCAGCAGCATCTTGATGCGCTTTTCTGTGCAATCTACCTTCAAGCAATCGGCAAGCCAGTTGCATTGAACGACCACTTATCGCCTTATAAACCTTATATCAGGCATATGATTACTGAAATAAACAAAGCAGGGAGTACTGCGGATGTAGCTAAACTCGCTGAACTGTTTTCTGATGAATTGAGCGGAGATTTAAAGGAAATGACAACCGAGTACCTTACGATGTATGGAAAGTCTTCTAAACCGGAAATTGTCACGGAAGAGCAAGCTCCAGAGCTCAAAAATGAGGACACACTAGAAACGAGCGATAATGAAGACAAAGAGTCTCATGATGAAGAGTTGAATACTTGGCATGAAGAACAAGAGCAAGAAGGGTCTAACTTCCTTCAGTTCGATCTAGAAGAAGGTGCGAAATCAGATCTCATCGGTGAAGGTGAGCGGAAAGAAGAGTCTGGAGATCAAGCCTTTGTTAGTGTACAAGGTGCTTCTAAACAATCTGAAGGAAGTCAGTTTGATGAAGAAGAGATTTTGAAAAACAATAATACCGCCTCATCTTCAAAAGAAGCACCGCTTGGTGAAGCAAACAAATTCGTCAAAGAACAGCAACGTGAATCAGAAAAACCTACTGAAGATGAGAAGGCAGCGTACCGTACTGCTAAAGGTGAAATTCAGTATGCTGAGAAATCACTAAGAAGCGCTATTCAAAAAACGATCGAACAGAAACAGATCGCTCCAAGAAGTGATTTACACTTTGGACGATTGAACAGAAAACTCCTTAGACTCGTAACAGATGAGAACCCAAGACTATTTTATAAGAAGAATGCACCAAGCACTAAGCTTGATGTGACCTTTTCCCTCTTAGTCGACTGTTCTGCTTCTATGTATGACAAGATGGAAGAAACACGGCTTGGCATCACGCTCTTTCACGAGACGCTGAAGGGGCTTGATATCAAGCACTCGATTACGGGATTTTATGAAGATGCATTTGAAGCAGATGATGAACAGCAGCCGAACACTCTTTTTAACGTGATCGACTACAACCGCTCTACTCTTCCTAATGTAGGTCCTGCTATTATGCAGCTCGAACCAGAGGAAGATAATCGTGATGGCTATGCGATTCGTAAAGCCGCTCAGGAATTACAGAACCGTCATGAAAAGCATAAGATTCTCATCGTCTTCACAGATGGTGAGCCTTCTGCTTATGATTATAGCGAAAATGGAATTATCGACACGCATGAAGCAGTTAACAACACTAGGAAGCAAGGGATTGAAGTGATCGGTGTCTTTCTTTCAAATGGTGAACCACAGGAGAAAGAAAAAAACACGATGAAGAACATCTATGGAACGCAAAGCCTTGTCATTCCTTCTGCTCAAGATATTCCTGCTTACCTCACACCACTGTTAAAACGCTTGTTATTGCGATTTGTATAGTTATCAAAAACGCGTCCGATTTGGACGCGTTATTTCTTTAGCTGCTTATAAATATCAACGAGTTCTTCAAGACTCATCCTGACGAGACCACTTGTTGAAGGAGCGACGAAATCTCTTGTGCCTTCAACCTGATTATGCTGTTGAAACCCCCAACTCACTTTTTTAATTCCTGAAAACTTTTGGTATACACCTTTTCCAACGAAACAATTTATTCTTGGTCGATATAGCTTGATTTTTTTGAGGAGCTGTTTTCTGCCTCGGTTGTAGTCCTCAGTCGTTAATTCTTTAACACCTCTTGTCGGCCGATCAACAATGTTTGTCAAACCATATCCGTATCGTAGCAATCGACCGTCTTCTTCTGGTTTTAGCTGCCGGTCTGTTAATCCTGAACGGTATAATACTGAGTAAAACCGATTCGTAGGGTTTGCATAATGGTGCCCTACTTCTTCTGATTTAAGCCCAGGGTTAAAACCTATGAAAAGGATTTGTAAGTTCATATCAAGGTGATCGGGAAGCATAGCACCCCTCCTATAGTTCTATAATTCCGTAATGAAACTTTGAAGTTTTTCGGATTTGCTGGTCAAACCCTAGTTGATCGAATCGGTCGCTTTTCCAGGAATCTTTAAGTACGATCCTTTTCCTTGCTACGCGTTTCGCTTCTTTTACCATCTCAATCGTTAAATCATCGTATATCGCTACGTTTCGAATGCCTTGTACACCGTCAGACTGAAGGATCGTCTCTTCAAACATAGGGTCAAAGTAAACCACGTCATAGGCGTTATCTGGAATGGTAGGCAATACTTCTTCATATCTTTTTAACGTTATCGATACTCTGCTCATCGCCGCGTCTATTTGTTCGTTACCCGTACTCCACTTCTTCAATCCTTCTTTGAGTAAAATTCCAAGTAATGAACCCTCGCATGCATCTACTATGCCACTCGAGCCCGTTGCTAAGCTCCCTACGATACTATCTGAAGCTAGTCCTGCTGTACAGTCCAGTAAGCTCATTCCTTCCTTTAATCCACAAGCTTCAACAAATGGATCTCTATTTCCTTTCATAAGGGACTTGCAGCGGAACATAGCTGAGTTTGGGTGAAAGAAGATCGGCTCTTCGCTATCTACATATAAAACTAACTTGTTATTTCCAACTACGAGGATTGGTTGTTGAGTCTCGTTTAAAAGTTCGTTTACGGAACGTTTTCTTCTATTTATGTAGTGACCATTATAAGTATGTGCTAATCGTTTTGCTTCTTCTATGGAGGAAGAGGTAGGTCTTCCTGCTGTAGTATAGATCATGTTCTAACCTCTTTTCTATCTAACTATCATACAATAAAATGTCTAAATAGAAGAGGACAAAAAGAGGTACAAGTAGTTAGTTAAAAAAAGCAGTCTGCAGACTGCTTTTTTTTAGAATTTAGAATTATACCATCGAGCCGCTTCCTCGACCTCTTGTTTTGTCAGTTGGTGGCCCATCCTCTCCCAGTGAACGGTTACGGCTGCTCCTGCCTCTGTAAGGATGTTTCTCAATTCGACCGTTTCTTCTGATGAACAAATTGGATCATTTTCCCCTGCACCGATAAAGATCGGTGTATTGGTTAAATTTGATGTCAAACCACGAATCGGAACCATAGGGTGATGTAAGATCGCTGCTCTTAGAGAATTGCTATCATGAAGAAGTAAGCTTCCTGCAATATTCGCTCCGTTTGAATATCCGATCGCGATCACGTTATCTCGATCAAAACCGTATTTCTTTGAAGCATCGGTAATAAAATCATTTAATTCTTTTGTACGCTCTACTAAGTCTTTTTCGTCAAAAACGCCTTCAGCTAGTCTTTTGAAAAACCTTGGCATGCCGTTCTCAGACACGTTTCCTCTTACACTTAAATAGGAGTTCTCTGGTGCTATGAGGTTTGCGAGTGGTACAAGATCTTCTTCTGTACCGCCTGTTCCATGTAGGAGCAGCAGTGTTGGTTTCGTTGAGTCACCTTGTTTAAAGATGTGTTTCATACTTCATCACCTTCCAGTACTCTAGCTTCAGCTGGTTCTAATACACGTTCAATCTGCGTCCTTTTCTCTTCTAACCATGGAGGCAAGAGAAGGTTTTTCCCCATTTCTGTTGGGTCTTCATCTCTTGCAAAACCTGGAGGGTCAGTAGCGATTTCAAATAGTATGCCGCCTTCCTCTCTAAAGTAAATCGCATTGAAATATTGTCGGTCGATTACAGGCGTAGGCTTGTAGCCTTTCTCTTCGATATGTGTTCTCCAAGATTCATGATCTTCAAAATCATTTGCTCGCCAAGCAATATGATGAACTGTACCAGAACCGAGTGACCCTGCTTGGAGCCTTGTTTTCTTTACATCTACGGTGTTTCCTATCGTGCCGCTCGATTTAAATCTAACAAAGTCTCCTTCTTCAGCCACTCGTTTAAAACCGAGTACTTCTTCCAATACTTTATTTGTAGCTTCAGGGTGACCTGAAAGAAGTGTGGCACCTCCAAAGCCTTTTATTGCATGTGAAGAATCGACACCGCCAAAGCTCCATGTGTTCCGTTCACCTTCTTCTCGTTCAACGAGTTCAAGATGTAACCCATGTGGATCATCAAACTCTAATACACGTTCACCAAATCTATTTCGTTCACTGTTGGTGACATTAAATTTATCTAATCGCTGTTTCCAAAAAGCTAAGCTTCCTTCTGGAATGACAAAACTCGTAACACCTACTTGTCCGGATCCTATCTTGCCTTGGTGCGCATTTGACCATGGGAAGAATGTCATGATCGTGCCAGGTGCTCCTTCCTCATTACCAAAATACAAGTGATAAGTACCAGGATCATCGAAGTTTACAGTTTTTTTAACTAAACGTAAACCTAAAACGCCGCTATAGAAATCAACATTTTCTTGAGGGTTTCCTACGATAGCCGTTATATGATGTATTCCAGTTGTATGCTTCATAATAGACATTCTCCTTTACTAGTTATGGTTGCAGTGATTCCCTTTATTTGAATCAATTAATCTTCAAGTTATCTTTAATTCGAGATATTTGACTTAAGTGTATTAAACTTTATCACTACTGTCAAATGTTTTGGATTCCGTGTATAGGACAACCCTCTATTACACCATGCTAGTAGTAAAGGAGTGATGTTATGCTAAGTATATATGAGGCTTTAACCATCATGATCAGTTTTTCTGCCCTGGTACTCGCCATCGTTCACTCTAAAGATCGATCGTCCTAAAAAAACAGAAAACCACTCCTAACCAGGAGTGGTTTTCAAAGCTTGTAGAGGAACAGCTCAGCCGTTCCTTTTAGTGTGCTGAAAAAGTCTCGGTATTGCTATGAGAGTAGTCGATATTCTCAACTCCAATTAAGGTTTATGTTGAGTAATGGTTGGTCAGAATCTCCAAACTCGTCTGTTAACCATTGGGACGGAAAGTTCATTTTGAACTTATCCACTTCAAGTAGGAGAGACGATCGCGAACTCCTGCGGTCGTACGGGCGGCCGAGACCGAGGTGTGGGTTTCACCTCGGGCTTGGACGTTCGTCCGCGGAAAGCATGCGATCGTCATCGACTACGGCATCGGGAGCACCGAATTATGACATACTCGACAAGCTGAGAAAACCGCTCCTAACAAAGAGTGGTTTTCAAACTGTTATGGCAACACAGTTTTATTCATAAGGTAGCGATCGACTTCTCTAGCGACACCTCTGCCTTCATTGATCGCCCATACGATCAAGCTTTGTCCTCTTCGAACATCACCGGCTGCAAAGACGCCATCGATATTTGTTCGATAATCGTCAAACTCAGCTTTTGCGAGTTTTCTATCGTCCTGTTCGACCTCGAAATGTTCAAGTACCCCTTCTTCAGGTCCAGTAAATCCGATTGCGATCAACACAAGATCGACCGGCCATACTTTTTCAGTACCAGGTAACTCTTTCATAAACACGTTACCGCGCTTATCGACGTGTTTTTCAATCGTAACGGTATGAAGTTCTTTTACATTACCATTTTCATCTCCAACAAATTTCTTCGTCATGATGGAATATTGTCTCGGATCATCTCCGTAGTTTGCTGCAGCTTCCTCGTACGCATAGTCAAGCGTGAAAATCTTAGGAAATTCAGGCCACGGATTATCAATCATTCGATCAGCAGTAAGCTGAGGGTGCTTACCGAATTGGTGGACACTCTTACAGCCGTGTCGTAAAGAAGTCGCAACACAGTCTGCACCAGTATCTCCCCCGCCGATTACGATGACATGCTTATCTTCAGCTGATACGTACTGCTTATCTTCAAGCTTCGAGTCTAGTAAGCTCTTTGTATTTTTCTTTAGGTAATCCATCGCATAGTGAATGCCACCAAGCTTTCTTCCTTGTATTGGCAAATCGCGATGTTTTTGAGCACCTGTACATAGAATGACAGCATCATGCTGGTTCTTAAGCTCTTCTCGAGAAATATCTTCACCGATTTCAGTATTTGTAACAAAACGCACGCCTTCTTCAGCGAGGAGCTTCACTCTACGTTCGACTAATTCTTTGTCTAGTTTCATATTTGGAATTCCATACATTAGCAAACCACCGATACGATCATCACGTTCATAAATGGTTACTGAATGTCCTGCTTTGTTCAATTGGTCTGCAGCTGCTAAACCAGCTGGTCCTGATCCAACTACTGCAATTTTCTTCCCTGTTCTCTTCTTAGGTGGTTTCGGAACCATCCACCCTTCCTTGAACCCACGATCGATGATTTCTTTTTCAATACTTTTGATCGCAACAGCATCACTAGGGATAGCTGCTACACAGGCACCTTCACAAGGAGCGGGACACACTCTACCTGTAAACTCAGGAAAGTTATTCGTTTTTAAAAGACGATCAAGCGCCTCTTTCCACTTTCCTTCGTAAACAAGGTGGTTCCACTCTGGGATAAGGTTATAGAGCGGGCATCCAGAGGCATTGCCGTTTAATTCGATACCAGAGTGGCAGAACGGAGTGCCGCAGTCCATGCAGCGAGCACCCTGTTCTTTCAGTTTTTCTTCAGATTGAGGTAGCTGGTACTCTCCCCAATCTTTCAATCTTGTCAATGGATCTCGTTCACTAATCTTTTCTCTCGGATAGTCTATGAATCCTGTTGGTTTACCCAAACAAATACCTCCTTATACCGGTTCCAGATCGCTTACTTTTGTCGGCTTGACATTACCGTTCTTAGCCTGCTGGAACACTTCCAGTGCTGCATCATCATCTTTGTATCCTTGTTCTTTTAACTCTTCTAGTGAAGCTGTAATCTTCTTAAATTCTTTCGGAATTACTTTAACAAATTGACCTACGAATTCATTCCAGTTCTGTAAGATCCGAATTGCTTTTGGACTATCAGTATTATAGGCATGTTCCTGTACTAGCTTTTTCACTTCAAGAATCTCTTCATAATTCGTTAAGGATTCCATATGCACTAATTCAGGATTAACATTTTCGAGAAAAGCGTTTTTGTTGTCACTCAGTACATACGCGACTCCACCTGACATTCCAGCTGCAAAGTTCTTACCAGTTGATCCAAGTACTACGACACGGCCGCCCGTCATGTATTCACAACCGTTGTCGCCAATGCCCTCAACAACAGCTTTCACGCCACTATTTCGTACGCAGAATCGTTCGCCGGCAAGACCACTGATATATGCTTCACCAGATGTTGCACCATAAAAGGCAACGTTTCCGATAATTGTATTTTGATCTCGTTCAAATGTAGAGAGCTTTGAAGGATGGATGATCAGTTTACCACCTGATAGTCCTTTACCAACGTAGTCGTTCGCGTCTCCTTCGAGTCTCATCGTTACGCCATTTGGAACAAAAGCTCCAAAGCTTTGACCAGCTGATCCATTGAAATTCAACTTAATCGTTTCTTCAGGTAACCCCTCTTCACCATAGCGTTTTGTGATTTCATGACCAAGCATTGCACCCGCTACGCGATTCGTATTGTGGATACTGAACGTTCCTTCGAAAGACTTCTTCTCTTCGATCGCTCCTAAACAAGCTGGAATAATAGAAGTACGGTCGAGTGCTGCATCAAGGTTATGATCTTGGTTTCGTTGATGGAACGTACCAACTTCATCAGACATGTGAGGGCGATATAGCAATGGTTCTAAGTTTAAAAACCCTGCTTTCCAATGTTCCTTTGTTCGACGACTCACTTCGAGTACATTCGTCTTTCCAATCATTTCTTCTATCGATCTGAATCCAAGTTCAGCCATAATCTCACGAACTTCTTCAGCTATGAATGTTAAATAGTTAACAACATGATCAGGGCTGCCCATGAATTTCTTACGTAATTCTGGGTTTTGTGTAGCGACTCCTACAGGACAGGTGTCGAGGTGACACGCTCTCATTAAAATACAACCAAGAACAACGAGAGGTGCAGTAGAAAACCCGAACTCTTCCGCGCCAAGTAGCGCCGCCATGACGACGTCTCGTCCAGTCATCATCTTACCGTCTGCTTCTAAAACAATGCGATCACGTAGGTCATTCAGCACTAGGGTTTGGTGTGTTTCAGCTAATCCTAATTCCCATGGTAATCCTGCGTGCCTAATACTTGTTCGAGGAGAAGCACCGGACCCACCTTCATAGCCACTTATAAGAATGCAATCTGCCAATCCTTTAGCAACTCCAGCTGCAATCGTACCAACGCCCGCTTTCGCAACAAGTTTTACACTGATGCGAGCTGAAGGGTTTGCATTCTTCAAATCATGAATTAACTGTGCTAAGTCTTCAATCGAATAGATGTCATGGTGAGGAGGTGGGGAGATCAATCCTACACCTGGAGTCGATCCACGTACTTCAGCAATCCATGGATATACCTTCTTACCAGGTAGTTGACCACCTTCACCAGGTTTAGCACCTTGTGCCATCTTAATTTGAATTTCATCCGCATTTGTTAAATAGTGACTAGAAACACCGAATCGACCAGAAGCAACCTGTTTGATCGCACTTCTACGAAGGTCACCATTTTCATCTGCTTTGAAACGGGATGGATGTTCACCACCCTCACCACTATTACTTTTCCCTCCGATACGGTTCATCGCAATCGCAAGCGCTTCATGTGCTTCTTCGCTGAGTGCACCATAGCTCATCGCGCCCGTTTTGAAACGTCTAGTAATTGATTCAACACTTTCAACTTCCTCGATCGGAACAGAGCCGTTCGATTGAAAATCAAAAGCCTGCCTTAAATATGTTAAGTTTTCTTCATGTGCCATCGACGAGAACGTTTTGTAGAGCTCATAATTATTGCTTCTTGCTGCATGTTGAAGGGTGTGAATCGTTTTTGGATTGAAAGAATGATGCTCTCCTCCCCTTCTCCACTGCATGTCACTTCCTGTTTCAAGCGTTACATCCTCATATTCAGAGTCGTGATATGCGAAATGATGTCTTAGTAAAGTTTCCTTAGCAATTACATCGATTGGAATCCCATCGATTTGAGATGCTGTGCCAGCAAAGTAGCGGTCGATGACTTCATTACTAATTCCGATCGCTTCGAAGATTTGAGCACCTCTATAGCTTTGAATCGTGGATATACCCATTTTAGACATCACTTTAACGATTCCTGACGTTGCAGCATCAATATAGTTATCGATCGCATCTCTGAATGAGAATCCTTGAATTGTGCCGTCACTCAGCATATGAGCGATGGATTCGTATGCTAGATAAGGATAAATCGCATCAGCACCATAACCGATCAACATAGCGAATTGGTGAACATCCCTTGCTTCGCCTGTTTCGATAATAATACTCACTTTTGTTCTAGTTTCTTTCTTGATCAAGTGATGGTGTAGCCCACTTATTGCCAATAACGAAGGGATTGCCGTCATATCTTGACCTACACCACTATCAGATAAGACGAGAATACTCTTTCCATTTTGTATCGCACGATCAGCCTTTTTAAATAGTGCTAAAAGTGCATGCTCCATTTCCGTTTCTCCACGTGACGGATCAAACAATAAGTTAAGTGTTTCAGCCTGCATACTTTCATCATGAAGGTTCTGGACTGCATCAAATTTACCCTTTGTCAGAATTGGTGTTTCGAGGCGAATTCTTCTGCAGCTTTCTTTATCTGTATCGAGTAAGTTTCCTTCTGGTCCTAATAACGTCATCGTTGACGTGACGGATTCCTCACGAATAGAATCGATCGGTGGATTTGTTACTTGTGCAAACAGTTGCTTGAAATAGTTAAATAATAGCTGTGGACGATCCGACAACACTGCAAGTGGAACGTCATTCCCCATCGAACCGATCGGATCTTTCTTTTCCGTAACCATCGGTGCAATGTTCTTCGTTAATTCTTCATACGTGAATCCAAATGCTCGTTGTATCTGAACGAGTTCTTTTTCGTTCCTTAACTCTAGATCAACTTCCTCAGACGTGAGACTCATCAAATTATTAGTCAGCCATTCACGGTACGGGTATTCAGTTGCGATTTCTTCTTTGATTTCCTCATCGTAGACTAGTCTTTTTTGTTCAAAATCCACCATCAGCATTTTTCCTGGGCTTAGGCGGCCTTTCTCAATGATTTTTTCCTCATCTATTTCGATGACCCCAACTTCTGACGAAAGAATGAACGTGTTATCATCAGTAACGACATATCGAGCAGGACGTAATCCGTTTCGATCTAGCATCGCTCCAATCTGACGACCATTCGTGAAGGCAATTGCTGTAGGACCATCCCATGGTTCCATCAAACAACTATGGTATTCATAAAACGCCTTCTTCGGATCTTGCATCGTCGTATCTTTATCCCAAGGCTCAGGAATCATCATCATCGCTGCGTGTGGAAGTGATCTTCCTGATAAAGTTAAAAACTCCAAGCAGTTATCAAGTGAGGAAGAGTCACTTCCATTTTGACGAATAATCGGTGCGATCTCTTTCATGTCGTCTCCGAACACATTTGATTTCAATGCGCCTTCACGCGCTCTCATCCAATTTACGTTACCACGAAGTGTATTGATTTCACCGTTGTGAATTAAATAGCGGTTTGGATGCGCACGATCCCAGCTTGGAAACGTATTCGTACTAAAACGTGAATGCACCATTGAAAAAGAAGATGTAAAATTCGGATTTTTCAAGTCGAGATAAAACTGATCAAGCTGTTCTGGTGTTAACATTCCTTTATAAACGATTGTATCTTTTGAAAAACTAGCCGCATAATATTTCGTTTTCGCTAGTTGTGGATCACGGGAAACTTCTTTTTCTGCTTTTTTACGAATCACATAAAGCTTTCGTTCGAACGCTTCTTCAGAGATATTACCTTTTTTAATGAATACCTGTCTGATGACTGGTTGAGCAATCCGTGCTGCTTCACCAATTGTTGATTCATCGATTGGAACTTCTCTCCAACCCATTAACTCTTGGCCTGCATCTTTTATCTCATTCTCAAGAATCTTTATAGCTCGTTGGCGAAGATGATTATCTACTGGCAAGAACATCATGCCTACACCGTAAGCGCCTTTTTCCGGTAAATCAAAATTCGTTTCACTAGCAAAAAATTCATGAGGAATTCCTAGCATAATACCTGCACCGTCACCCGTGTCAGGATCGCTTCCCTGCCCTCCGCGGTGATCTAGCTGGCGTAGCATATAAATTCCTTTTTCGATGATGCTGTGCGCCGGCTCATTATTCATATCTGCAATGAGTCCGATACCACATGCGTCATGTTCATGAATCGGATCGTACAATCCTTGCTTTTCCGGAAAGTTACTTCTAACCATAATCCCACTCCTCGCTCTTATCACAAATCGCCATGGTTTATCTCTTTACCGCCATAACGTCTTAATTGTTTAAATATTCTACATTTATTGTACGTTGCATGGACTCATGCTTTCAATATATAATTTAGATATAATTAATCTAATATTGATATGAATTAAAGAAAGGGTTGCATAATATGGAGTTACGGCAGCTATATTACTTTATGGAAGTGGCTAGACGAGAACATGTAACAGAAGCTGCTACCTCACTTCATGTTGCACAGTCAGCTGTAAGTAGACAGATTTCAAACCTAGAATCAGAACTTGGTGTTCAGCTGTTCTTTCGTGAAGGAAGAAACGTAAAGTTGACGCAAGTAGGACACATTTTCAAAGATCATGCTGAGACTGCTATTGCTGAAATTGAAAGAGCGACACAAGCTGTTCATGAATATTTAAATCCCGAAACTGGAACCATTCGTGTGGGATTTCCAAACAGTCTTGCAGCAAAAACCCTTCCCACTGTAATTTCTGCATTTAGAAATGAGCATCCAAGCGTTGGGTTTCAACTTCGTCAAGGTTCCTTACAAGAATTAACTGAGGCAGTCAGTAAAGGCGAAATTGATCTAGCTTTCGTCTCACCTGTCCCGAAAGATCGTACAGATGTAGAAGGTCATATATTCTTTACAGAGAAGCTTCTCGCCCTCCTTCCGTTTAATCATCCGTTAGCTGATAATCCAATGGTCAGGCTCGGCCAACTCAAGAACGATCCTTTTGTACTGTTTCGTTCTGGATATGCGTTACATCATCTCGTTACTTCAGCATGTCAGCAAGTAGGCTTTAAACCTCGTATCGCGTTTGAAGGGGAAGACATCGATACGATTAAAGGCCTTGTTGCGGCGGGACTCGGAGTGAGTCTGCTGCCTGAAATCACGCTTTCTGAACAATTACCACCGGAAACGGTGAAGATTGAGCTATCCGAGCCCAATGTAACGAGAACAGTTGGGGTAATCATTCCAGTCGGAAGAGATCTCGCTCCATCCGAAAGGAAGTTTTTTGAATTTCTTACCCATTTTTATGAAGTTCTTAACCGCTTTGGCCAATAAATAGGACATCGGATACATATTGCACCACTAAATAGAAAAAGGATGAGACATTGAAGTCTCATCCTTAATATTTTTTACGACTTAGCACGTTCGATTTTTATGCTACAAAGTCTCATTCTTCTTAGATGGTAGCTTCAAGAAAACCGCTAGTAGCATGCCAAGCAGAAATATCACTACGCTTGCTAGGTACATTCTCTCGTACCCGGCTAATACTGTACTTTTTTCTATGGAAACAATCGTTTTATCACTTGCTGAAACTGCAATGAACCCTGCTAATATAACTGGGCCAAGCGATGTTCCTATCGAACGGAACAAACTAACGAGAGATTGACTTGCACCTGCTTCTTTCTCTGACGTGAGCTCAAACATAATGTAGTTAAGAGGAGTACCCATTGTAAATCCGATGCCGACCCCAGAGAAAATCATACCTATGATAAGGAATAGCCATCCGTTTGCTAGGAAACTAAAAATGAGTGCCCCTATCAAACTCAAACTAAAGCCAGTGAGCACAACTTGTTTCGCTCCCCATTTATCGAGCAGAACACCTCCGATCGGTGCAGCAAATCCAGAAGCAAGAGCTAGGATAACCATGACATACCCCCCTCTTCCGGTTGAAAGCCCCAAAAGCAGTTCTGAAAAAGAAGGGATAAAGATCATGCTTATGATCCCTATTCCGGTAATCGTTGAGATTAACAATGCTAAGACAATATTTCGATTACGGAAATATGAAATGTTGATGATTGGATCACTATGCGAAGCTTCTAACGTTAAAAAATGGATAAACTAAAACAATACTAAAGAGTAATAACGGCCATACTGTTAACGTTGTAAAAGATTCGATAAGGTTATTCGTATCCAGATTCGTCAATCCGAGTAATAACGAAACAATAATGACGGATAGAAAAAGAGCTCCCTTCCAATCAAGCCTCGAACGGTACCCCTTTTGTTCTTCTAACGGCAGCTTTAATGCCATAAGAAAGATGATGAAAGCAATGGGGATATTCATGAAGAAAATCCATCGCCAGCTTACTTGAGCCACTAAAAATCCTCCTACAGCAGGTCCGAGAATAGAAGCGATTCCGAACATGGCTCCTATCAATCCGAGCGCCATTCCTCTCTTCTCTTTAGGAAAACTACTCCCAATAACAGCGTTTGCAATAGGAATAATACCTCCAGCTCCTGCTGCTTGAATCGCTCTTCCTGTTAAAAGCTGTGGAAGTGACCCACTTATACCGGCAATAAGAGAACCGAGAGCTAACAGGAATATGCCAACAAGGAATATACTCTTCCTACCATAAAGATCTGCCAGTTTTCCGATAATCGGCATACTGACTGCGTAAACAAGGGTGTAGATCGTAACGACCCATACAGTAAATTTCAAATCGATATCGAGTTCTTTAACCAATGTGGTTAAAGCAGGTGAAATCACACCTGAATCTAATGCGCCTAAGAAAACTCCTAGGAGGAATGTTAGAAGGAGAAAACGTTGTTGCTTACCCATCATGGTCCACTCCCTTGAGAACAATATTCGGTCTACTCAGACCACAATAATTGCTTGAGATGTTTGTAATCTTCAACGTAAAAGTCTGCTCCATCTGCAGTATTTTGAAATAAACATGTTTTCATCCCAACTTCTTTTGCTGGAATGATATCTAATAAACGGTCACCCACTGCTAGATCTAATTCATGCTTGTTATGTAAATAGCGATAAGAAGCTGCGTCTGGTTTTCTTGGATATCCATCATCACCTGCTACAAGATCTGCAAAAAGATGTTCCATATTAAAATGCTGAAGAATGGTGATGACTTCTTCCCTTGGTTTGTGAGTCATGATGACATTAAGGTCTGATTTGTTCAGAATTTCAAAAACACCTTCAAAAGGAGGCTTCTTATCAGGAGAAAGGGCGTTATCTAACACTCTAAATTCTTCAACTTGTTCCATTGTTAATCCAAATACATTAGTTGCATGTCGAAATGAAACTTTTAACTCTTTCAATATCTCCTCATTTGAAACATGCTCAGGAACAAACCGTTTCATAATACTAACAAAAGCTGGATACGTATCGAATAACGTGCCATCAAAATCCCATAAAATCTTCACGATTTCACTCCTTTACGTTAATCCTAAAGAAAAGCCGCTCGATCGAGCGGCTCATTCATTAAAACTGAGTTTTTTCCTCTAAAAAGTTCTTTAGTTCAGAGATTGGCATTCTTTGTTGTTCCATTGTATCTCGGTCTCGTACAGTTACTTGCTTATCTTCAAGGGAATCAAAATCGAACGTAATCGCAAATGGTGTACCTACTTCATCGTGTCTGCGGTAACGTTTACCGATCGATCCAGCTTCATCATAATCCACCATGAAATACTTCGCAAGTTCAGCGTGAACTTCTCTAGCTTCATCCGATAATTTCTTCGAAAGTGGCAATACTGCTGCTTTAAACGGTGCTAAAGCAGGGTGGAAATGCATGACGCTACGAGACGTGCCATCTTCTAATTCTTGCTCTTCGTACGCTTCGATTAAGAATGCTAGTGTAACGCGGTCTGCCCCTAATGATGGTTCGATGCAATAAGGAACATAGCGCTCGCCTGTTTGCTGATCGTGGTACGTGAAGTCTTCGTTCGAATGTTCCATGTGCTTTTTCAAATCATAATCTGTTCTTGAAGCAACTCCCCAAAGTTCACCCCAACCGAATGGGAATTTGTACTCGATATCTGTAGTCGCATTACTATAATGAGAGAGCTCATCTTCAGCGTGCTCACGAAGGCGGATATTATCTTGATCAACGCCAAGATTCAATAGCCAGTTCTTACAGAAATCTTTCCAATACTGGTGCCATTCTAGTTCATCTCCAGGTTTGCAGAAGAATTCTAACTCCATTTGCTCAAATTCACGCGTACGGAATGTAAAGTTACCAGGTGTAATCTCATTTCTAAAGCTTTTTCCGACTTGTGCAATCCCGAAAGGCACTTTCTTTCTCATCGAACGCTGCACGTTTTTAAAGTTCACGAAAATACCTTGTGCTGTTTCAGGGCGAAGATAAATGTCGCTTGTACTTGAAGTCGTTACCCCTTGCTGTGTTTTAAACATGAGGTCAAATTGACGAATCTCTGTAAAGTCTTGACTGCCACACTCTGGGCACGTAATGTTATGATTTTGAATCAACCGCTCCATCTCTTCAAACGATAATCCGTCAGCAATCATTTCGTTGCCTTCTTCAGAAAGTGCATCTTCAATCAGCTTATCTGCACGATGACGTGTTTTACAGCTCTTACAATCAATCAATGGGTCGTTGAAATTTCCTAGGTGACCAGATGCAACCCAAGTTTTAGGGTTCATCAAGATTGCCGCATCCAGTCCGCTATTGTGAGGAGATTCCTGTACGAACTTCTTCCACCACGCTGCTTTGATGTTGTTTTTAAGTTCTACACCTAATGGACCGTAATCCCAAGTGTTCGCTAAACCTCCGTAAATATCGGAACCAGCGAAAATAAATCCTCTGTGCTTTGAAATGGCAACGATTTGTTCCATCGAAATACTCATCTAAATCTCTCCTTTTTATCATTGTCTAACAACATAAAAAGCTCCCGCCCTCGGACAAAAATTTGTCCGGGGACGAGAGCGTATGCACCCGCGGTTCCACCCCAGTTGATGTGAAAGAACACATCCACTTTACGGTATCAACTCCAGACCGCCGTTTCACTAGACCTTTTTCGGGCTTCCACCATCCCCGAATCTCTATAAAAAGGGTTACCTAGCTACTATCTGTCCTTCACAGTTGTTAGCTTATATATGTAATTGATATCACATATGATACAAAAAAGTTTTACTGAAAGTCAAGCGCAATCTACTGTGTATTCATAGACTACCCACCTGCCAAACTGTTTACACGCATTTAATTTTTTTCTCTAAAAAAGAGCTATCAATCGATAGCCCTCCGTTTTTGTATACGCACAGGTGTTGGATCATTTTTGCGGTCGAGAAATGCTCGGATTTCATCTTTTTTCAATCCCATTTCTCGTGCAACTTTCATCAGCATTACCCACTCTTGATCAAGTGCTTGTTCTGGCCTGGTTTTAATCATGGCCACCCTCTCCTCCTTTGATATTTCCAGGAGGACCAGCCGTCATCGTTGAGTGTTCTCAACATTAGACCTGTGTCTTTGCGTCCCATTCTTTAGAATGGTTTGCCTTTTTCTGGAGAGTTAGAACAGACACACACCACAATGTAACGGCAGTGCTAAATCAATAGTAAAACGGGACTAAAAAATGAGAAAGTTAAATAGTTTATACAATTATACTATATTTTAGCAATATTTCAATATATTTTCTATCGATTCTAACACTTTATCTTCTGTATCATAAACTAATCATGTATGGTCTCGCTAGAGCTTGATCAGGGAGGGAATCGAATGGAACGAAATCAGATTGGAACGGCATGGCAAGGCACTCACGTCGTTTTACTAAGGTGTACTCCCCTAAACAAAGTTGTAGGATTTTATCCTAGTCTCCATGCACCTACAGAGCCTGTAAGTCATCTTTGCAGTGAGGCATTATCGACATACCTCAGCATCGGTTATGTCATATCACATGTACATTCATTACAAGACGGAACGGTCGAGTATATCTTGACAAAAAATTAAAACAGCCCGTCGAGATTGACTCGACAGGCTGTTTATTAAAAGTCAGATAAGTAATCTTTTACTTGATCTGGGTTCTTTGTGTTGGCACTATGAAGATGCCCAACTTTCTTTCCATCTTTATAAACGAGGAGACTTGGAATACCCATCACTTCATTTTCCTCTGTTATTTCAGGGAATTGCTCAATATCAATTTGTGCCCATTGTTTATCGCTATGTTCTTTCATGATATCGTCGATAAATAAGTCAAGGCGTTTACAGTCCGGGCACCAATTCGCTTCGTATTTTAATATTGTCACTTTAGAATCGTTGATTAGATTATCATAAGATTGTTTTGATTCGATTTGTTGCATGTAAATCTTCTCCTTTACTCGTTACTATAGGCTAGTATAACTTACAATAAGATCATTTGTCTGTAATTGTGATTACAGTTTTCTATAAAGAGATACCAGTGCTAACGAGTGCTTCAGAAATAACCATGTGGCCACATTCATTCGGGTGAATGCCATCGAAGGACAAAAGCCGTTCTTCATTGCCCTCAAACAAACGATAAACATCTGCCACTTTTACATCATTATTCTTTGTACACGTTACTAGATTTTGGTTAAATCGAATAACCCAATCTTTTGCGAATGAAAGATGTGGATAAGGATTATACAGATTAACGATTCGAATCATAGCAGGCTTCTTTACTGTCATCGATAGGTGGTTTACAATCCAATTCATGTTGATACAGCATTCTTCGAGCGCTTTCTGGAAAACAACTTCTTCCTTATTTATTGCAAACTCTTCAGCTGCATCGATCAAATCATTTCCACCGGCCGTAATCGTAATAATATTGGCATGTTCGATTGGTAACGATTTCTCTAGCCAGTCTCTAACGTCCCCAGTAGTTGCTCCATTTCTTGCACACTTTGTTAGGAGAACATTTTCTCCTAACTTATCAAAGATAGCCGAACGATAGTAATCTGGAAAAGTCGGTGAAAAAAGGATTGTGCCTGTACCTAATGTAATAGAATCTCCTATTGCTGAATAAAAAAAATGCGACAAACCATCACCTCTTTCCAAAAGATGATTTACTATATTCATCGCACCTATAAAAAGTTCATCTCTACATTCGAGTGATTCTGTATCAAAGTGAACTCAGAGCACACTTTATTGTTATAGACGAGCAGCGGTACAAGGAATTCTCCGGCTAATTGATAAAGATCTTCTTGCCTTTCTGGCTGTTCAAGAACATTCACTTCATCAAAGGAAATACCTGACTGCTTAAGGAGTCGTTTTGTTTTCTCACATTCAATGCAACTTGTTATCGTGTATAATCGAATATGTGCCATGTTAGACTAATACCCTCCTAACAATAAAAGTATAACGGTATACGAATCATAATAATGTAAGCTATCTTACTCGTGAAAATGACTTGATTTAAGAACTGAAGGTGATTCTATGGATAAATTGACGATGCTTTCCCAGATAAACTTATTTGATGAAATGGAAATGAATGATTTGGTACAGATCGATCGTGTTAGCGATATGAAGCCCGTTAAAAAAGGAACTATCATCGTAGGACCTACAAAGCCAATGAAAGCGTTATTTTTATTAAAAAAAGGAAATGTACGGTTGTATCGCTCGAATGATAGCGGAAAACAATTAACGGTTGATATTCTTGGAGATGGCAACATTTTTGGAGAAACCTCTAGTTTCTCACTAAGTGATGATTCTGTTTATGTTGAAGCGATGACAGACGTTTATTTATGTATTATCGGAAAAGAACAATTTGAAACTTTGCTCTCAGAAAACCCCAAGCTCGCCATAAAATTCATTGAAATACTGTCTTCACGCTTGAAAGAAATTTATGAAATGAGTGAAAACATTGCACTCAGAAGTGTAAAATATCGGGTGTTATCTTTACTGTTAAAACTTAGTGAGAAATTTGGAAAGCGAAAGAACGAATGGCAAACGATCGAAATCAAGCTTACACATTATGACATGGCTACGATGATCGGTTCTACTAGAGAAACTGTCAGTGCCACTATAGGAGACTTAAAAAAAGCTGGATACATAAAGAAGAACCCCTTAACTTTCGCCATACATGCTGAAAAAGCCAACAATTATTTAAGTGAAAATGGAGAGTAAAGATCAGAAATCTACAAACTTAAGCTGCCGAGGAATCCTCGACAGCTTTTTTAGTCATAATGATAAGCTATAGAATCTAAACAGAATCATTATGATTGCGTTTTTCCATCCGTTCCTTTTTGATTATCTTTTGTTCCTTCTAATTTATCCCATTTAATCGGTCTGTTTAAATTAAGTTTCTTTTTCAAATTCAATAAGCAGTTAAAATGACCAACATACCACTTATCGAATTTCACCATATGAATGGTCTCCCAGTCTCTCATCTCCTTTGTACATCCATCACAATGTATTTCCATTAAAGGCACTTCCTCTTAAGTAGATTTGTTTATTTATATTCAAACTACCAGGAATGTGATTGGTCATTTGTACGTAAAAAAGCGCATCCGTAGATGCGCATCCTTGTCTTACTTTAAATTTTCAGGATTTAAACCTTGGAGATAGTCTGGTACAAACTTTCCATCTTTACGTATCAATTCATCATCAAACCAAATTTCTCCTCCACCATATTCAGGTCTTTGGATCAGCACCATGTCCCAGTGAACTGCTGAATCATTTCCGTTTGGTGCTTCGTCATAAGATTGCCCTGGAGTAAAGTGGAAGGACCCGTCGATCTTTTCATCGAACAAGATATCTTTCATCGGCTCGCGAATATACGGGTTAACTCCTATCGCGAATTCACCGATATACCTAGCACCTTCATCCGTATCGAGTATGCTGTTCAATCGTTCTGTATCGTTCGCTGTCGCATCGATAATCTTTCCATTTTCAAACGTTAGCTGAACATCTTCGAAAACGAACCCATTGTATGGAGAAGGTGTGTTATACGTGATCACGCCATTGACACTATTCACGACAGGGGCTGTAAATACTTCTCCATCAGGGATATTCAGTTGCCCTGCACACTTAATTGCTGGTATATCTTTGATGGAGAAGCTTAAATTCGTATCAGGTGAAACGATTCTTACAGAATCTGCACGATTCATTCGGTCCACAAGTGCATCCATCGCTTCATTCATCTTCGCGTAATCCATCGTACAAACGTTAAAATAATAATCTTCAAATGCTTCTGTGCTCATACTAGATAGCTGAGCCATAGATGGGTTAGGGTATCTCATTACGACCCACTTCGTCTGTTTAACACGTTGATTACTATGAACTTTTGTTTTATATACCTGATTAAACAATGCCATTTTTGCTTCAGGTACATCAGCAAACTCATTGATGTTGTCTGCGCCGCGAATACCGATATAAGCATCCATGCCTTCCATCTGGCGAAGATCATGAGTTGTCCAAGCTTCGATTTGCTCCTCTGTCGCTTCTAATAATAGTTCACGAATAACCTGATTGTCTCGAAGGTTCACGTGTGGAAAGCCGCCTGCTTTATGTACCTCTTTTACTAAACTCCGAACAAGTGAATTATCGATGTTAAATGCTTCGATTAAAACATGCTCACCTTTTTCAATTCTTGTAGAATAGTGAACAAGATTTTCTGCTAATTTCTTAATACGAGAATCGATCATATTCTCCCTCTTTTCATTAATGACTTTACACCTTTATTATAAGCGCTCTGTTATCCATCCTTCAAATGATTCGTAAATATCAAAAAACCGGAGAAAGTCTCCGGTCTTCTGTTATTTCGTATTAGGATCGTATTCCATGTAAATCACATGCGTCTTAAGGTACTCGTTTAGACCATGTTTTCCATCTGCACCACCGATTCCAGATTGCCCCATGCCAGCGTGGAACCCTTGAACGGCTTCAAAGTTTTCACGATTCACGTAGGTTTCACCATACTTAAGCTCATTAGAAGCTTTCATCACTTCATGGATGTTATCACTGAAGATAGAAGATGAAAGGCCATAGCGTGTATCGTTAGCCGCTTCAAGAACATGATCGAAATCGCTGTAGATTACGATTGGTAGGACAGGACCGAAAATTTCCTCTTGAATGATCTGCATATCTTGAGAAACGTCCGTTAACACGGTTGGTTCAAAATAATAGCCTTTTTCTCGTTCTATTCTCTTTCCACCCGTTTTCACTACAGCACCTGCTTCAACAGCATTGTTCACCATTTTCTCAACTGATTCAAGCTGTTCTTTGTTAACCAGTGGACCGATATCGCACCCTTCTTCATCTAAGGAGTTTCCTACCTTTGTATCTTTAAAGGACTGAGTGATCTTTTCAATAAATTCATCTGCAACGTCTTCGTGGACATATACCCGTTCAGCATTCGTACAAGCCTGGCCGTTGTTCGTAATTCTAGAAGTTGTGATTTTCTCAACTGCTAAATCGATATTCGCATGCTTCGTAACGATTGCAGGAGCTTTTCCTCCGAGTTCCAGGTTGACTTTCGTGATATTTTTAGCTGCTGCCTCCATCACTTTTGATCCTGCTGGATAACTCCCGGTTAAACTGATCATCGCTACATCTGGTGAAGATGCGAGCGGATTTCCAATATCAGATCCTTTACCAGTCACGAGGTTAAAGACTCCTTTTGGTAAGCCGACTTCATGAATGATTGAAGTGAGTTCACATGCAGTGTTTGGAGTATACTGACTAGGTTTAATAATGATCGGGCACCCGGTTACAAAAGCTGGAGCTACTTTTCTAGCGAAGATGAACATCGGAAAATTCCATGGTACGATTCCTCCAACAACGCCAATTGGCTTTTTGAAGACCATGATGTTCTCATTCGGGCGGTCGCTAGGAAGTACTTCTCCTTCATATCTTCTCGCCCATCCTGCCATGTATCTAAAATAATCGATCGTAAGCTCTACTTCAGCTTTCGAAGCGTCTACCGTCTTTCCGTTTTCTTCAGTGAGCATCGTGATAAACGAATCTTTAGCTTCTTCTATTTTATCTGCAATTTTATATAAGTACTCGGCTCGTTCAACCGAGGTTTTCGCTTCCCACTCTTTTTGAGATGCTTTTGCAGCCGAAATGGCGCGTTCGATATCCTTTTCATCCCCAAGCTGAATTTGTGAAAGTGTTTCTTCCGTCGCTGGGTTGATGACATCGATCGTTTCTTCACTGTTACTATTTGTAAATTCTCCGTTTATATATAGCTGATACCGTTTCAATTGCAATACCTCCTACGTCTTGATGGAGGATACATTCCCAGGAATAAACATTTCAAAACCTTAAGGACGTCTTGAGTATGCTTAGATAAAAGTAGTTCTAGCGTGTAATGGTCTAGCAATCCATTTTTGAAGTGCTCCATGATGCCGTTTCGCATCTTCATATCCTTGATCATATAAAAGGGATAACCTTTCTTTTGAACGTTCGATACGATCGACTTCTAACGGTGTAGATGGTTGGATGACATAATAGTGTTCTGGATTTGACTCAATATGCTCGAGTGTTCGATTGTATCGTTCATACCTAGAATTGATGGCTGAGGCGAGCTGCGGATTTCTTTTATACAATCGTTTGATGACCCACGAGAACTTGGACCGTTTCTTTCGATACCCGGCATTCCGTGTTAGTACGACGACATTCAAATGATTACCGTCACGTTCAGATTTAAAGATCGGGATTGGATCTGCAATTCCACCGTCCAACAATAGTTTATCCTGCACTCTCACTGGAGGAGCCATAAAAGGTAATGAACTAGAAGCTCTTAAAATCGATAGGAGCTGATCAGGTGCTTTTTCATTTTGAAAATAAACGGGTTCACCAGTGTATGTATCGGTCGTACCAACTATAAATTTCTCAGTAGTGGATGCGAAGGTGTCGAAATCAAACGGTACATGTTCAGTTGGTATGTCATTAAAAATCAAATCCATTCCAAAAAGCTGTTTCTTTCTTATTAAATTTTTATAAGACAGATATTCAGGGTGATTCACATAGTCGATGGTGACCTTTCTATTTCTCCCTGGCTGCCTCGAGAGATAGGATGCTGCGTTACAAGCTCCGGCAGAAACACCGATCACATAAGGAAAATAAAGCTCGTTCTCCATGAAGTACTCGAGTACGCCAGCAGTATAGACACCCCTCATACCGCCGCCTTCTAATACTAAACCGATCGATTCCAAAGATAATCCCCCTTTTACATTTTTTTCTTATAATAAGTGTAAGGGATTACTCCGTTTAGCTCAACACGAAAAAACCCCTGCAAGGGCAGGGATTATTCTTCACGCTCTTCATTTTTAACCGTTTTGTGACCGGTAGAGGCTTCATTAGGAAATGCTGTTTCATCTGCGTGCTGAGGACGTTTTCGCTGCATGCCTTTCTTCTTATGGTCGAATGCTTTCCCTCTTCCCAAAAGAAATCTCCTCCTTTCCAACTTTCATGAATAGTATCTCTCGCGTACCTTACTCTATTCTGAAATAAAACTAAAAAAGTTGAAATGGATTGTATATAAAACCAACAATGTGTGCATCATATATTTTGAAGAGGGAAGTTAAAAGTGCAAAAGGAATTACGGCTAACTTATCTAGGGAGATGGTCGCGTTGAACAACTCTGTTGGGAAAACAAGGCTCTAACTACTTTCATTAGAAAGAGGTGTCTCCAAAAGACAATTACCGTTTTACCCCATCGCTTTATTAGCAAAAGCTAACCTTCCTTCTTCAAGAGGGTCTTATCCATAAGGGTAGGGCCCTTTCTTTATGTGATGGGTTCTTCAACACTTAGGTGTTTTTTTGCTAAATCCAGCTGTTGAACGATTTGCTCTGGAGATGTACCACCATAGCTTTTTCTTGCACTCATCACGTTATATGGTTTTAAGACTTCAAAAACATCTTCACTAAATAAGTCTGTAAACTCTTTGTACTCATCAAGACTAAGATCCAGCAGGTACTTGTTTTGCTGAATACAATGGAGAACGATTTTTCCAATCATTTCATGTGACTCTCTAAATGTCATCCCTTTGTTAACAAGGTAATCTGCAATATCGGTTGCATTCGAATAATCTTCATTAACCGCTTGTTTCATGTTTTCTTTCTTCACTGTCATGGTCGCGATCATCGGTGCGAGAAGCTGAAGTGCGCCATCTAGCGTTTTCGCTGTATCAAACATTCCTTCTTTGTCTTCTTGCATGTCTTTGTTATAAGCAAGCGGCAGTCCTTTTAAGACGGTAAGAAGGCTGAAAAGATTTCCGTAGACGCGACCTGTCTTTGCTCTTAGCAATTCCGGAACATCCGGATTTTTCTTTTGCGGCATGATGCTGGACCCAGTACAGAAAGAGTCATCGAGTTCGATGAACTGAAATTCCTGGCTGCTCCAGATCACCAATTCTTCTGATAAGCGAGACATGTGCATCATAAGCATGGATGCATTCGATAAGAATTCTAGAATAAAGTCGCGGTCACTGACAGCATCCATACTGTTTGGATAAACCGAATCGAAACCTAGAAGCTCAGCGGAACGCTGTCGATCGATTGGAAAAGTCGTTCCAGCAAGAGCTCCAGCTCCGAGCGGCAGCATGTTCGTACGCTTCAAGCTATCCTGAAATCGTTCTTTATCCCGTTCGAACATCCAAAAGTACGCGAGAATGTGATGAGCAAATGAAACCGGCTGTGCACGCTGCAGGTGCGTATACCCCGGCAATACGGTTTCCACATGCTCTTCAGCCTGGGTGATGATGGCTTCTTGAACAAGCTCAATATGCTTAATAAACTGCTTTACTTTTTTAATTAGGTACATATGCATATCGGTTGCAACTTGATCATTTCTGCTTCTACCTGTATGAAGTTTCCCACCTAGAGGTCCAATCTCATCGATTAAAGCCTTTTCGATATTCATATGAATATCTTCATGAGAAACATCATATTCAAATTCGCCAGACTGAATTTTTTCAAGGACGATCGATAAACCGCGCTTGATCTCTTTCATATCGTCCTCTGTAATCACACCGCACTCTGAAAGCATTTGAACATGGGCCAGGCTGCCTTCGATATCTTCTTCTGCTAGTTCCTTATCAAATTGAATGGAAGCTGTATATTCTTCAACGAGTTTATTGGTTTGTTTGGTAAAGCGTCCTCCCCATAACTTAGACACACTAACATCTCCTTATTGATGGACTTTTTGCTTTTGCTTTTTGTGAACTTCAGCGTTTACTTTCGTTGGTAAGCCCCACAGCTTAATAAATCCTACTGCTGCCTCATGATCGAACATGTCTCCCTTAAGATAAGTAGCTAACTGTTCGTTGTAGAGGGAATTCTCTGATTTGCGTCCAACGACGGTATTCGTTCCTTTGTGTAGTTTGATACGTATTTTCCCACTCACTACTTTTTGCGTTTCGTTAATGAACCCTTCTAGCGCTTGACGAAGCGGTGAATACCATAAACCGTCGTAGATCAGCTTTGACATTTGTTGATCGATCGTTGTTTTGAACTGAGATACTTCACGTGTATGTGTTAAAAACTCAAGCTCTTTATGAGCGTTGATTAAGATGAGCGCACCTGGGTTTTCATACACTTCTCTAGATTTAATCCCAACAAGACGATTTTCGATGTGATCGATACGGCCGATTCCATGTTTGCCGCCGATGATGTTAAGCTTCTCGATTAAATCGACGAACCCTAGCTTCTCACCATTCAATGCGACTGGGCGTCCTTCCTCAAAGTCGATTTCGATGTACTCTGGTACATCAGGCGTCATTTCGAGTGGTGCCGTCCAATCAAATGCTGCTTCAGGTGCTTCCGCCCAAGGATCTTCAAGGACACCTGCTTCACATGCACGGCCCCAGATATTCGCATCGATTGAGAACGGGTTATCTAGCTTTACAGGAACCGGAATCCCCTTTTCTTCTGCATAGGCAATCTGTTCATCACGTGTCATGCCCCACTCACGAACTGGCGCAATGACTTTTAGGTTCGGGTTCAGCGCTTGAATGGAAACTTCAAAACGCACTTGGTCATTTCCTTTTCCGGTACATCCATGTGCTACTGCTGTTGCGCCTTCTTTTTCTGCTACTTCTACAAGAAGCTTTGAAATTAGAGGACGTGAAAGAGCGGAAGACAGCGGGTATTTCCCTTCATATAGTGCATTTGCTTTTAGTGCTGGTAGCAGATATTCTTCTGCAAGTAATTCTTTACCTTCGATCATATATGCTTTCGAAGCGCCAACGTTCAACGCTTTTTCTCTTATAGTTTCTAGATCTTTACCTTCACCAACATCAAGTCCAAGAGCAATCACTTCATAGTCGTATTTCTCTTGAAGCCATTTTATTGAAATCGATGTATCTAGTCCTCCGGAATAAGCAAGAATCAGTTTCTCTTTACTCATGTGATCCACTCCCTATTTCTGTATTAATATATATACTAACGTATATTTATTCAAATTGCATCAAAAAAAATCAATTTTTTAATAAAATTTTCAAAAGTGCTTTTTGTGCATGAAGTCGATTTTCTGCTTCCTGGTAAACGACGGAATGTGGACCATCTATAACGCCTGCCGTAACTTCTTCTCCGCGGTGTGCTGGAAGGCAGTGCATAAAGATGTAATTTTCATTCGCTTTTATACATAGCTCTTCATTGACTTGATAAGGTGCAAAGACGCCTTCACGCTCTTCTTGCTCAGATTCCTGCCCCATGCTCGCCCATACATCAGTTATGATCACATCAGCATTTTGGATCGCGAGCTGTGGATCAGACGTTACTTCAATAATAGAACCCGTTTCTATTGCAGTTTCTTTCGCTTGCGATACGATCGTTTCATCTGGTTCATAACCCTCTGGACATGCGATCGTAAAATGCATTCCTACTTTTGCAGCTCCCTCGATCAAGGAATGAGCTACATTGTTTCCATCTCCAAAATACGCTACTTTTAGGCCCTTTAAGTATCCTTTCTTCTCTACGATCGTAAGAAGGTCTGCTAGGATTTGGGCTGGATGATGGAGGTCTGTAAGTCCGTTAATTATTGGAATCTTGGATGCCTCTGCGAACTGTTCAATCGTTTCATGTGCATACGTACGAATCATCACACCATCGAGATAGCCAGCTAACACGTTGGCTGTATCAACAACTGACTCCCCTCGCCCTAGCTGAATGTCTTTTGAGCTTAGAAAGAGAGCATGACCTCCTAGTTGCAGCATTGCTACCTCAAATGAGACGCGAGTTCTCGTTGAAGATTTTTCAAAAATCATCCCAAGGACCTTCCCTTTCAGCTCTTCATGTGGAATGCCTTGTTTTTGTAAACCTTTTAATTCTTCTGCGACTTTTAGGATATATAATAGTTCTTCAGTTGATAACTCATTGATCGTTATGAAATCTTTTCCTTTTAAGCTTTCTTCAATTTGCTGTTCGTATGTTTGAATCATATTCTCATCCTTCCTATTGTGTAACGTGTTTAAGATCGTGCCATTCTTGAATAGATGTAACGCTTGTTTTCTGTTGTTCGCCTAACGTAATCAATTGAAGCGTGTCTAAGTGTGTGAAGCATGGAATCTTGTAACGTGTACCTAACGCTCTGATTTGGAAACCTAAGCGATTTTTCTCACGACCGATAGTTGGAATCGAAATAATTGCTTCAACCTCCTTGCTGATCAGTTGTTCAATCGCTGTTAAATTCTTCTCAACTTTTATAGACTGAACGCCTTCACTCTCTAGAAAGCTGTGTGTACCAGGAGTTGCATATAATGTGACGCCTTTTTTTGTGAGCTCATCAAGTAGCGGAAGAGCGGCGTCTTTCGTTTCGTTATTGATTGAACATAGAACCGCTTTTGGAAGCCTAGATTTAACTGTAGGGATCATCGCCTTACTTAATGCTTCCTTAACCGTTGAAGCGACAGAGAGCACTTCACCTGTTGATTTCATCTCCGGCCCTAGCACATGATCCACGTTTTTCAACTTACCGTTTGAGAATATCGGAAACTTAACGGTGTAATACAGCTGTTCTTTTAATAATCCTTGTTCAGGAAGCTTACTTCCGATATTTAACTGCGCTTCAATCGCCCATTCGACGATTGGAACATTCGTCACTTTGCTCATTAACGGCACCGTTCTTGAAGCTCGTGGATTGATTTCCAACACGTAGATCGTATCTTCGCTAATGACAAATTGAATGTTCATGAGTCCACTGCATTGAAGCGCCTTCGATAGCTTTTCTGAATAGGTGGTGATCACTTGTTTCTGTTCATCCGTTAACGAGATTGGTGGATAGATAGCGGTGCTATCTCCAGAGTGAACGCCAGCACGTTCAAGGTGCTCCATTATACCTGGGATCGCGATCTCTTCGCCATTACAAATGACGTCTACTTCACACTCTGTCCCTTCAACGAACCGATCTAATAGAAACGGCCACATTTTCTTTGAACTTGTGCCAAGTTTTTTCGTATACCGCTTCAGTTCATCCATCGTTCTAATAATAAACATATTCTGTCCACCGATTACGTAGGAAGGTCTAATGATGATTGGGAACGTTAAATCAGCTGCTAACTGTTCCATTTCTTCAGGATCATATGCCATTTTCCCTTCAACATAAGGAATGGTTAAGGAATCTAAAAGCTTATAAAACTGATCTCTGTCTTCTACTTTATTAATGTTCTCAACAGGCGTACCGAGGACTGGAATACCTCTTTCATGCAATTCCTCCGCAAGGTTGACTGCAGTTTGACCGCCGAACTGAACGGCTACTCCCACAATGTTTTCTTTTTCAATAACCGCTAGCACATCTTCAATTGCAAGAGGTTCAAAGTATAAACGATCAGCAATAGAGTAATCTGTGCTCACAGTTTCTGGGTTGTTGTTCATAACGACAGCGCGGTAACCGAATTTTTTAACTGCGAGAGTGGCATGCACAGAGCAATAATCGAATTCAACTCCTTGACCAATTCGGATTGGACCCGATCCAAGAATAAGAATGGATGCATCAGTCTGATTCTCCGCTTCATCTTTTCCCAGATACGTTGAGTAGAAATACGGTGTGACGGCTTCAAACTCACCTGCACAAGTATCCACCTGCTTCATTCCTCGCTCAATTCCTACTTCTTTACACTGAGTACGAATCTCATCGATTGTTTTTCCAATCGCCTTAGCAATAAACTCATCGCTAATATTTAGCTTTTTCGATTGAACAAGCAGTTCTGTAGACGGTTCAGTCGTTTGTTTCAATTTCAATTCTATATCGACGACCTTTTTAATCTTTACGAGGAACCATGTGTCGATCGACGTGTGGTTTCTTACCTCTTCAATGCTCAGCCCTCTATTGAACGCTTCTCCAATAAGGAATAATCTTTCATCTGTAGGCGTTGTTAAGCTCTGAAGTAATTCGTCATTCTGTAAGTTTTGATAATGTTCACCAGTTAAGGAATAACGTCCGATTTCTAGTGAACGAATCGCTTTATTTAGCGCCCCTTCAAAGTTACGATCAATCGCCATCACTTCGCCTGTTGCTTTCATTTGTGTTCCTAACACACGATCTCCTTCAGGAAACTTATCGAATGGAAATCTTGGTAGCTTGACGACAAGGTAATCGAGGGCGGGTTCGAATGCTGCGAACGTGTTCCCTGTTATTGGATTTGGCAATTCATCTAAGGTGTAACCGATCGCACATTTCGCTGCCATACGGGCAATTGGATACCCTGTTGCTTTTGATGCAAGTGCTGAGGAACGACTCACCCGAGGATTAACCTCAATAATGTGGTAATCGTTCGATTCTGGATGTAAACCGATTTGAATATTACAACCGCCGATCACGTCAAGTGCTCGAATGACTTTTAATGAAACGTCTCTTAGCATTTGATACTGATAATCGTTTAGCGTCTGTGAAGGTGCGACGACAATTGAATCACCGGTATGAATTCCGACCGGGTCCATGTTTTCCATGTTACAGACAATCATGCACGTATCATTTTTATCTCTCATCACTTCATACTCGATTTCTTTCCATCCAAGCATACTTTTCTCAATCAACACTTGATGTATTGGGCTAAGGGATAGGCCTCTCTCCACGATTTCTTCTAATTCCTGATCATTTGCAGCAAAACCGCCCCCTTCACCGCCAAGCGTATAAGCAGGTCGAACCATAATCGGGTAACCGATTTCCGATGCGAACGTCAACGCGTCTTCTTTTGAAAGAGCGATTTTTGATTCAGGAACCGGCTCTCCGATGTCGATCATCATTTGTCTAAATCTTTCACGATCCTCACCATTTTGAATCGACTCGACTGAAGTTCCAAGCAGCTCGACATTGTGTTTTTCTAATATTCCTTTTTCATATAAGTTAACGGCAAGGTTAAGCCCTGTTTGGCCGCCTAGTGTTCCGATTAGTCCATCGGGTTTTTCCTTTATCAATACCTCTTCTACATATTCAAGCGTCATTGGCTCCATATAAACGCGATCTGCAATTGAAGAATCGGTCATAATGGTTGCTGGATTATTGTTGATAAGAATAACTTCGATCCCTTCTTCTTTAAGTGCCAAACACGCCTGTGTGCCAGCGTAATCAAATTCTGCGGCTTGCCCGATCACGATTGGACCAGATCCTATAATAACGACTTTTTTCAGTTCTTTACGTAAAGGCATAGTGATGTTCTCCTGTTTGTGAAATTTGCTGTAAAAATGAGTTGAACAGAAACGCGGTATCAGAAGGTCCAGCATGTGCTTCGGGGTGGAATTGAACCGATTGGATGCTGAGTTTGTTGTGTTTTAACCCTTCTACGGTTTCATCATTTATATTCGTGAACGATACGGTGAAATTGGTTTTTTCAAGGCTTTCACTCACCACTTCATAACCGTGGTTTTGAGAAGTGATATAAACTTTCCCTGTCTCTGTATGCTTAACAGGGTGATTTGAACCTCTGTGTCCAAAAAGAAGCTTTCTCGTTTGTGCACCATGTGAAAGCGCGAGAAGTTGATGACCAAGACAGATTCCGAAAGTTGGGTATTGCTCACTAATCTTTTTAATGGTTCCGAACTGATCTGATAGGTCCTGTGGATCACCGGGTCCGTTACTTAATACAATTCCATCTGGCTTTAACGTGGTGATGGTTTCATAGCTAGTATCATATGGAACAACCGTTACACTACAGCCAAGATCCAGTAAAGATGTAAGGATCGATTTCTTATATCCATAGTCCATCAAAATCACGTGAGGACCACCAGCAGGATAATGCTTTGTCTCTTTAATGGAAACGAACGGGACAAACACATTGTCATAGGTCCAATCTTCTTCGATCTCATTGGGAGCTTGTGATGTGATCTTCCCCTTCATCGTCCCATGTCCTCGAAGCAGCTTTACTATAGCTCTCGTATCAACACCGGTAAGGGAAGGAATCTTCTTTTCCTCGAGGCCATTTGAAAATGAGTTCTTAGATAAGTAATGACTAGGGATATCACACTGTTCACCTGTGACGACTCCGTGTAAGTAGAGCCCCTCACTTTCCCTATCCAGCTCATTTAATCCATAGTTTCCAATCTGCGGATAGCAAAAAACAATGATCTGTCCTGCATAGGAAGGATCAGAAACTATTTCTTGATAACCAGTCATACTCGTATTAAAAACTACTTCTCCAAAAGCCTCTCCTTCATCATTCGTTAGTTCGCCTTCGAACACAGCACCGTTTTCTAGAACGAGATATCCTTTCTTCATTGGTGATCCTCTCCTTGCAGTTCAAATACTTCCTTCAATACGAATATAAATTCATTTATCTCTTCGTAGCTTACATTTAATGGAGGTAAAATTCTGATTACATTCGGCCCAGCTGGTAAAACAAGTACGCCTTTTTCTCGAAGTGTCTTGATGAATGAAGCTGCATGATCTACTTCGATTCCAAGTAGCAGCCCTTTCCCTCTTACCTCATGTACAGTCGGGTATTTCATGAATGGTTGTAATTCACTCATAAGCGTTTCTGAAACGTTTTTCACTTTTTCCAAAAGGTCGATCACTTCAATCACAGTCGCAACCCCAGCCGCACTTGCTAATGGATTGCCACCAAATGTGCTTCCGTGAGTTCCTGGACCAAAGGCCGTCGCGATTTCCGATTTTGCTAACATGGCTCCGATCGGAAATCCAGATCCTAGACCTTTTGCAAGTGTGATGACGTCCGGATCAAACCCATACTGTTCATATGCAAATAGCGTCCCCGTCCTACCGATACCAGTTTGGACTTCATCCACAACGAGAAGGATATGATGCTTTTTACAAGTAGCAACGAGCTGATCGATCCAATCTTTGTTTGCTGGCCTAACGCCTCCTTCACCTTGAACGAGTTCAAACATCACAGCGGCTGGCTTTAGCTCTTCGATCATTGTGAGGCTTTCATAATCATTGAATGGTAGATAATGAAACCCTTCAAGCATGGATCCGAACCCTTGCTGAAGCTTCGGTTGTGCAGTCGCCGATAAGGATCCTAACGTTCGACCATGAAAAGAATTTGAAAAGGTCACGATTGCTTCTTTTCCGCTCGACTTTCTTACAAGTTTGATCGCCGCTTCATTTGCTTCTGTTCCACTATTACAGAAGAACGCTTCGTCAAAACAGCTATTCTGAGTAAGAAGATTTGCGAGCTCTTCTTGTTTTGGGATATTGTAAAGATTTGAACAATGCCACAGCATATTCAGCTGCTCCTCGATCGCTTTCTTTACGAATGAAGGCTGATGGCCAAGATTACAAGTCGCAATACCCGATGTGAAATCAAGATACTTCTTCCCCTCCGTATCGTAAAGGTAGCTTCCGAACCCTTTTTCTGCGGTTAATGGAAGGCGATTGTATGTTTTCATAAGGCTTTCTGTAACGTTAGTTTGATGCGACATCCTCTAGCTCCTTCCGTACGATTCGGGTGCCAATCGAGCGATTCTCGACGGCTTTTTGTAACGCTTGCTCTTCTTTTCCATTTAAAATAATGACAGAACTAACTTCCTCAGATAACGCTGCTAATGCGCTTTTTACTTTAGGAATCATCCCTCCGAAAATAACGCCACTCTCGATCAATTCCATAATTTTTTCTTCATCTAGACTCGGATAAACAACGTTCTCTCCGTTCACTGTTTCATAAATTCCTGGTATATTGCTGACAAGGCAAATAGGGGCTCGTAATGCTTTGGCTACGGCAGATGCTGCTTCATCGCCATTGATATTTAGTGTTTCTCCTCCTTGGTCCATACTGATTGGTGAGACGATCGGAATATAGCCACCTTCAGAAAGCTGGGTTATCAGTTTCTTATCTACCTTATTGATTTTCCCAACCCGACCGAGTGCTCGGTCGATAATCTCACATTGAAACAATGCTCCGTCCACTCCGCTTATTCCTACTGCCTTCCCACCAGCTTGGTAAATCTTCTTAACTAGTAATTTATTTACTTTTCCACTTAGGACCATCTCTACGATATCCACCATCTCTTCAGAAGTTACTCTCATTCCATCTACGAACTGTGTCTCGATTGAGGCTTGCTCGAGCATAGATGAGATCTCCGGACCACCTCCATGGACGATGACTGGATGAATACTATAGATTTCTTTTAATTTTACGATGTCATGATAAAAGCTTTCTGGTAGTTCACTTAGAACACTGCCTCCACATTTAATGACAAAAAAGCTTTTCTCACGTTCGGTATGATGCATTGATTCTGACGTAGTCATAAGAAAGATCACACCCCCAAGCAACGGCTTTTTCGTTCCCATTATGAAGATCGACATGAATTTCAATCGTTTCACTTTCTAAGTATTCCTTTGCTTTCTCTTCACTGAAAGCTGTTGTGATTCCGTGATCGACGACGTTGATCGGTCCGATCGATATGGATAGTGATTCTTCCTCAACTGTTTCACCGCTATAACCGATCGCACATACGATTCTTCCCCAGTTTGCATCGGCACCATGAATTGCAGTCTTGACGAGGTTAGATCCAACGATCGATTTTGCGATCGCTGTGGCACCTTCTTTTGTTTCCGCCCCACTCACATGAACTTCAACTAACTTAGTCGCTCCCTCTCCGTCCTTCGCGATCATTTTTGCTAGCTGCTGGCTGACATATTCTAGAGCGGCAACAAATGTTGACCAGTCTGAATGTTTTTTATTTAACGGCACGTTAGCTGCTTTTCCGTTCGCCATTAAGAGCACCATGTCGTTCGTACTCGTTTCGCCGTCTACAGTGATCATATTATAGGTTCGATTCGTTATGTCATTTAGAGCAGATTGTAATGCCTTCTGTTCCACAGCTGCATCTGTCGTAACAAATGCCAGCATGGTCGCCATATTGGGTTTGATCATTCCAGAGCCTTTGGCTGCTCCTCCGATCGTGACCTCTTTTCCATCAATCTCACATGTTACCGCTACTTCTTTCGTAACTTTATCAGTCGTAACAATCGCCTCAGCAAACTGGTTACCATTCGTTGAATTCTTATAGTCTGGTATTCTATTAATTCCATTAAGAATGGCATCCATCGGCAAGTATTCACCGATAACGCCAGTAGAAGTAACGGCTGTTTCTGTTTCCTTCAAATTCATGATGTTCGCAAACTGTTTTCTCATTTCGTATGCGTCTTCTAAGCCTTTCTTACCTGTAAATGCGTTCGCATTCCCTGAATTGACCACGATCCCTTGTAAGGTTCCACCAAGTAGGCTTTCTTGAGTAACCTTGAGCGGAGGTGCTTGAAAGGTATTCATCGTGAATACACCTGCAGCGACTGCTGGTACGTGTGAGGTTATCCATCCTAGGTCTTTACGTTTTCGCTTAAATCCTGCATGAAACCCTCCCGCTTCATATCCTTTTGGAGAAGTCACTGTACCGTTTTCTAAAATAGTAAACTGCCCTTCTTCTTTAACTGCTATCGTCACATCTTTCAATCCTTTCAATTTAGAATCATGGGAATACAGGCGTAAGTTCTAAGCCTGCTTTTTCAGGTAATCCGAAGCGTAGATTCATATTTTGTACTGCCTGCCCTGCTGCACCTTTCATCAAGTTATCGATTACGGAAATGACGGTTAAGCGATTTGTTCTAGGATCTACTGAAAATCCAATATCGCAATAGTTTGATCCAGATACTCCTTTTGGTGTTGGCCACTTTCCTTCAGGCATAATTCGGATAAAAGGATGATCGTCATAATAAGAGCGGTATAGTTCAATGATGTCACTTGTTGTTTTCGATTCAGTTAAATCAATATACATACTGCACATCATCCCCCTCGTTAATGGGATTAGATGAGTTGAGAAAGTAACACGACTATCCATGTCAATTTGATCTGACAAAATTTGTTCAATCTCTGGGATATGCTGATGTTTCCCTAGTTTATAAGCCGATATGTTCTCGTTAACTTCAGAATAATGTGTTGTTTGGCTAATCTTTCGTCCTGCACCAGATAACCCTGATTTGCCATCTATGATTAACGTAGCCGGGTTACCCCACTTTCGTTTTAGAACTGGCAGAATACCAAGTAAGGTCGCAGTCGGATAACAGCCTGGGTTCGCAATTAAAGCAGCTGTGGATATATCTTCACGATAGAATTCCGGCAATCCGTACACCGCTTGGTCTAACACCTCTTTTGGTGGTGATGTATGTTTATACCACTCTTCGTATGTTCCTTCACCCTTCAATCTGAAATCTCCAGATAAATCGATACAAGGGACACCTAATTTGAGCAATGTTGGGATAGACTCAGAGCTAACACCAGAGGGAGTAGCAAAAAAGACGACGTCTACCTTACTTGCAAGCTCCTCACATTGAAGAGAATCAAACTCCTCCATAACAAGATCTTTAAGATGTGGAAACACTTCTTCCACTCTCATTTCTGCATTCGATGGAGATACGATCGTATTAATTTTTATGTGCGGATGTTGAAGCAATATTCGTATCAATTCTAGTCCGCTATATCCACTTGCACCTACAATACCTGCTTTCACTACTTCAACTCCCTTAAATCTTTGTTATTGAATGATTATACATACACCGGAATATATATACAATAGATTTTTAGATTTTTTTAAAAATATTTTATAAACAATAAAAAAGCACGCCCCTCGATGAGGAGCGTGCTTATACTATTTTCTATCAAACTCGAACGTTAGTTTCTTATCAGACGCATTCCATACTAATGCAGCGTCAAAGGATCCTTTCTTGCCTTTTAACCCTTTTATTATATTCGATTTACCATCTTTAAGTATTTTCTTGGCATTTGTTTGTGAAACTTGTTTTCCAAGGATTCGTTTCGATATTGTAAATGAGCATTTGTTCTTGGAATAACCGCTACATCCGTACAACTTCCCTTTATCGATGACATCTGAGCCACATAATGGACATGTCCCTACTTTTTTACCGAGGGCTTTCTTGGACGTTGTTGACGGTTCGATCGTTATCCCTTTCGTATCCCATGACTCTGAAGATCGGATCGCATCTTCTGTTAATTTGGCAGCTAGCTTCTTAACTGATTCCATGAAAGCTTGAGGTGAAGCGTGTCCACTTCCGATTTCTTTTAACCTCTGCTCCCATTTTGCAGTCATTTCTGGACTTGCAAGTACTGCTTCTCCGATCGAGTCGATGAGTAATATTCCTTTATCCGTTGCTGAAACCTGGTTTTTTACGACTTCAATATATTTTCGATCTTTAAGCATCGTTATTATGCCGGCACGGGTGGCTTCCGTCCCAAGCCCTTCTGTGTCTTTAAGCACTTTTTCTAACGATTCATCTTCAAGATGTTTCCCTGCTGTTTTCATCATCGTAATGAGCTGACCCTCTGTAAATCGTTTCGGAGGCTGCGTTTTGCCCTCTACTACATCCATGGATAATACAGTCCCTGCCTGCCCTTTGTCGATTTGAGGTAGAACTTCGTCTTTTTGCGTTGAATTTATGACCTTATGCCATCCTTCTTGAACTTTCACTTGTCCCTTAGATACAAATTCTGCACGATCATCTACTAAAGTTATTAATGCCGTATAATCGACGATTGCGACATCTTCATGTGCAGCGAGTAAGCTTCTTGCGATGAGATCATATATTTTTGACTCCTCACCAGATAGCTTTTCAAGTTTAGGAACCTGCTCCGTTGGGATGATGGCGTAGTGATCACTCACTTTTGAAGCATTCACATATCGCTTATCGTTCATGATGGATTGTTTTGCTAATGGAAAAAACTCTTTATATGCGTCTTGCTTCTGGAGTTTAGAGAGGATTGATGGAAATTCTGCGGCTTCCTCTGTCGTTACAAAACTTGAATCACTTCGCGGGTATGAGATAATACCTTTCGTGTAAAGTTTTTGAGCAATATCAAGCGTTTTTTTCGGTGAGAACTTATACTTCTTGTTCGCTGCAGATTGGAGTGACGATAACTGAAAAAGATAAGGAGGTTTATATTGTTTCCTTTCTTTTTTTACATCACTGGCACTGCACGGTTTACCTTCACAAAAAGAGGCGATCGCTTTAGCCATCTCCGGAGTATCGATTCTCGTCTTATCTTCTTTTATCCACTTTCCGACTACCTTTTGCCCATCATAATCGAATGTCCCTTTAACTTCCCAAAACGGTTCAGATTTGAAGTTTGCGATCTCTTTTTCACGCTTTACAACTAAAGCTAAAGTTGGCGTTTGAACTCTTCCTGCTGAAAAGACATCCTGGATTCCTTTCTGTTTGAATAAAAGCGTGTATGCCCTCGATGCGTTGATTCCGACAACCCAATCTGCGCAAGAACGTGCATAAGCTTCGAAATACAAGTTCCGTGTATCACTCTCACTCCGTAATGTTCTAAATCCTTCTTTAACAGCTTTTTCCGTTAATGATGATATCCATAGCCGCTTCATCGGTTTTTTGCTGCGAACCTGATTCAAGATCGTCCTCACGATCAATTCACCTTCGCGACCGGCATCACCTGCATGAATAATGGATCCTACGTCTTTCCTATGTACGATGTCTTTTATGACATTGAATTGCTTCCATTTACTTTTTGTAACTTGATATTGAAATTGCTCTGGAATCATCGGTAAAGTCTGTAACGACCATTTCTTCCATTCTGATTTATAGGTTTCAGGAGGGACTAATTCGCAGAGGTGTCCTACTGCCCATGTTACATAAGCACCTCCCGGAAAATCAGGTGTAGGTTTAATATAGATGTATCCTTGTTTTTTTTCAGAGGGATAAGGAGCGGCTAATCTTGAGCCTTGATCTGGCTTTTCCGCAATAATACAAACTGCTTCCAATCTAAACATCCCTTCTTCTTCATGAAATCTTTCCTTATCTCAGTATAGCTTACCACGTATTCATTGTGGGCATAAAAAAACTGCTGGAACGCCAGCAGCATTTTTAACACCAGCCTAAATCACAATCGAACACGAATTGTTTAATATCTTCTGGTTCTTTTTCTAAAACATAGATGCGGTGATCTTCAACAACGTATGAAGCATCTACTTGATAAACAGCTGTTTTGATATTAAGTTCACCAATTTTCACTTTATTTCTATAAAGATCGATGTTACCTTTATTAAGTTTTCCTGTAACAAAACTTGTAACCTCAGTTCTTTTCATCCCATATCCCTCTTTTCCAAAAAATATGACCTTAAATAAAAGTCGTCTTTGATATAATGAAGAAATGATACGAGAAAGGGAGGGTAACGTTGGAACAACAGCATGACTTTGAAAAACGCAGCACGGTACATAACAAACGAAATAAAATAGGAGTTTTTCTTTCTAAATTAAAAGTTCATATCAACACCTTTATTAGTCGAACGTGGAAAGGAGCATCCTACGGTGCATTGTTCATGACGATGTTCCTCATCTTTTCGATAGGTTTTGATTTCCATACTGGACTCGGTAAAGGAAGCGATATACTCATCTTCTCCCTCCTTAGTGTTTTAGGTACGTTTGTCACTTTCTTTATCGTGAGACTCATAATGAAGTTTATCATCAAACTACCGGTGTTCTTTCTATCCGCTGCAATCGTTTCGGTTGGAGTGATCATCTATACACTCGATCAATTTAAAGCTTTTGAAAACATCCTTCCACTTGCTTATTTTCTTGCTGGTGCAGGCCTACTCATCGGTGGATTATTTGGTTATCCACTGGTACATGGATTTAAGAGACCTTCTTCTATTTTTATGCTCGCGCTCGGCACCCTAATAACTGGAATGTTCTTCTACTGGCTTTTCACTCCAGGAATTGTTGAAGAACGGTTAGATGTTCAGATGGAACCTTTTTCACCAGTAAGTGAGAACCCGTCTCTAATAGGACCTTACAATATTAAGACGTTTACATATGGAAGCGGAACGGATAAACATAGAGATGTGTTTGGAGAGAACGTCGATATTGAAACATCTTCGGTTAATGGGTCAGCACTAATTGGAGAATGGTCCTCATTACGTGAATGGTTTTGGGGCTTTTCTGATACGAACCTTCCACTAAACGGCAGAGTATGGATGCCTGACGATAAAGGGAAATTCCCTCTCGTCTTAATCGTCCATGGCAATCATAAAATGGAAGAATTCTCAGATGAAGGATATAGCTATTTAGGAGAGTTGCTTGCAAGTAGAGGGTTCATAACTGTCTCTGTAGACGAGAATTTTTTCAATTCATCTTGGTCAGGGGGATTAGGGGGCGATATTAACGGAAGAGCATGGCTTCTCCTCGAACATCTAAAAGAAATTGAGAAGCTTTCTGAAGAAAAAGGAACGCCATTTTATAAGAAAGTGGATTTTGAAAGAATCGCATTGACTGGTCATTCAAGAGGAGGTCAGGCTGCAATTTTAGCTGCGAAGTTCAATCGCTTAGATCGCTATCCAAATAACGCCTATAAGTCGTTTGACTATCAGTACAATATACAAAGCGTTATTGCGATCGCTCCGACTGATTATCATACATTAGCTGATCGAAAAATTGAATTAAACGATGTAAATTACTTAATTCTCCATGGATCATATGATAGTGACCTGTCTGAATTTGAGGGAGATCGCCAATTCAATGGCATCGATTTAACAGGTAGTGAAGATGTGATCAAGTCTGCACTCTACATAGACCGAGCTAACCATGGTCAGTTTAATACAACTTGGGGTGATAACGATACTTACTTTCCGTTCACCCTCTTATTGAACAAACAGCCCTTGATCAGCGGAGAGGAACAGAGGCAGGTTGCAAAAACATACGTTTCTGGATTTTTAGAAGCTACCTTGAATAACGATAACTCCTACCGACCTATGCTGGAGGATTACCGCTATGCGTTAGATTGGCTCCCTTCAACAACGTACATTAGTAAATATGAAGATACTTCTTATCATATCTTTAGTACATTCGAAGAGGATGTTGACGTCAACACATCTTCGACCCCATATATTGAATTGCAAGGAAACGGTCTATTGCAATGGTATGAAGGTGAATTAGACTATAGAAGAAATAAAGTGAGAGATAATCACGGCGTTTACCTTAAATGGAATCACGACTACTCTAGAAATGGTTCATACAAGCTTTCGTTCACCAAAGCGTTAGAAAATCCTTATGCATTCAAGAAAGATAGCTCCTTAACGTTTGCAGCGGCGAATGTATCTGAAGTAGAAGAAGAAGTTATTGTAGACTTCACTATAACAGCCACATCTGAAAACGGTGAATCTGCTAGTGTCAAATTAAGCGATGTGATGAGCATGCATCCTGTGCTGCCGATTCAGCATACAAAAACGAAATTCTATGAAGAAGCGCGATTCGGAGACCTTACCGAACCGGTCCTTCAAACGTTCAACATACCCATGAGCACATTTATTGAACAAAACAACTCGTTTGAACCAGATACCATTACCTCCATAACATTTCAATTTGATCAATCGGAAAGAGGAAAAATATTCTTAGACCACATTGGCGTTAACCGATAATAAAATACAAGAGGCTTCCCACAAAGGGAAAGCCTCTTTTTTAAATTAAATTATGAAATTTTACAAGAAGACTGTCCCCGCTTTGCTAAGTAGCTCTGATGGTACTCCTCTGCTTTATAAAAATTCGTTGCAGGAACAATTTGAGTTACGATTGGCTTCTTAAAACGTTTTGCTTTTGTAAGCTCGTTCAGTGCAATTTCTGCAGAAGTCTTTTGTGAATCTGAGTTATAAAAAATAGCGGAACGATACCTAGTACCGACGTCTTCACCCTGACGGTTCAAAGATGTTGGATTATGATTATCAAAGAAAACTTGGAGCAATTCCTCATACGTAATAATCGCTGGATTATATTCGATATGCACCGCTTCAGCATGACCAGTAAGTTCTTTATAGACTTCTTCATAAGAAGGATCGATCGTACTTCCACCTGTAAATCCTACTGAAGTAGAAACGACACCGTTCAACTGCTGAAATAGTGCTTCTACTCCCCAAAAACATCCTGCTGCAAATACCGCTTTTTCCATTGTTTCCACTCCATTTCTCCAAGTGTTGTTGCTATCTTGAACAGCTTTCTCTGTATATACCTTCTCAAGTTCACTCAGAGTTAACATATAAAGCTGTTTGCCTTGTTCCTTATAGATACCTTTTCCTAGAAGATGGTTGATTATCATTTGTTTTTTGTCTGACGTTTTCTGCAATTCCATTCACTCCTTGAAGTAGATTGTCTGATGAGGAGTGCATATAAAAAAACCCTCATCTGTCCGAACAGAAGAGGGTTTGGATTTACCGATCGCCTCTTCTTATTTTCCGACTTTCGCCGCAGGAATTGGCACGGTGCTCCCGTATAACAATTATAGGAATCCGTTGCCGAGGTATCAAAGGGCCAGTCCCTCCACCTCTCTGAATAAGAAGATCCTTGAAAAGGATTATTAAGTTAATGACAATATTAAAGGTTGTAACAGTAGGTGTCAATAGAAAAGCTTGCATTAGTGTGCTAAACGAACAAAGAAATTAAAAAATACCCTATTGCTGATACGCTAGCACCGATCAGTGCAGGTTTAAGCTTAAATGAAGCATAAGCCATCGTGTTCAACTTAAGTATTTTTGCTATTGTATTCGTATTATCGCTAAGTGGTGACGAAAAAGCACCAAACGTTCCACTAGCAAACACAGCACCGATCACGAGTGGCAATGACGTTCCTGTAGTAGCACCGAGAGAAACTCCTAAAGGCATTAGAATTCCCCATGTCCCCCATGAAGAGCCAATAAAGTATGAAATGAATGACCCCACCAGGAATAACACCGGTGGCACGAATAATGCAGGAATCCAGTTTAAGTTCGTCGTTACAAACTGAGAAAATCCTAATGCTTCAGCAGAAGAAGCAAGTCCCCAAACGATCGTTAGTAATACGATGACGGACATCATATCGTTACCGCCTTCAATAAAGAACGTGACAAGGTTTTTTAATGAGAACCTCTGAAATAAATAAAATAGAAAGGTTAACAAAACGGTTGTCATTAAAGCGAAGACCATCGCATCGAGTACATCTGCTTCGATGAATGCTTCAACTGGGCTTTTGAACCCTTTCTCATACCCACTCCAATACGTGATCAAAAGCGTTAGGAAGATTACTCCTCCTAGTGGCAGCAAAAGGTTCATAGGTTTTGCTGGAAGATCTTTTGAAACGACAGGATGACAATCTTCCCATTTGTCATCAATTTCTTTCTCCATATTCCCTGCATCAGTAGCCGGGGTTTTCGTATGATGAAAGAAACTTAAATAAAATCCGATGATAAGAATCGATATTGAGAAGAAATTGTACGGAATGCTTTGCAAAAACAACCTGTAGCCATCTCCCTCAAGACCCTGTCCCCTTAAAGAAAGGTCGACAACAGAGGACATATAGCCAACGAACGCAGTCGCAATCGGCATTAGAACAATTACTGGAGTTGCTGTGGTTTCAATTACAAAGCCTAGTTCCTGAGGGGTCATCTTTACTTTCTTCAAGAGTGCTTTCATAATTGGCGCAACCGTTACGATTCGAAAGCTCGGAGCACTAAACGTACCGAGCGTTGATAACCATGTTAAAAATAACGCTCCCTTTTTTGAAGTGATTTTTCCAGAAGCGAATCGTACGAATCCTTTTATTCCACCAGTATATTTCATCATTCCGATGAGACCAGTAAACATGTACAAAAAGATGATGATTTTAATGTTGCTCTCATCTTTTAAACCACTCATAATAAATTGATAAAACTGCTCGAGTCCTTCTATAGGTTGAGGCTTATGTATAAACGAAGCTGTTAGTAACCCTGCTGTTAATCCAGGTATAACGAGTTTCGTCTTCATCGCTACGAGAATAACGACCAAGAACGGTACGATCGAAAGCCAATCCATTCATCACTCCCCCTTTCCGGTTAGTTTGTGCTCGGAAAAGGGTGCTATACAAAAAGCCGGAGTAAATTCTCCGGCTACGATTGACGAAGCAAATTTGTTTTTTTGAGTTGCGCGATCGAAGACGCGCCAATTCCAAACATAGCGGTTTGTAGTTCGAACTGAATTCGTTTCAGCTGGTCTGATAACGCTTCTTCACTGTCGTCTACTGCGCTATGAAGTAGTGCACGGCCAAACCCTGCAAGATCAGCCCCCAAAGCAATACTTTTGGCGGCATCAACACCGTTTTTAAGACCGCCACTTGCAATGATTGGCGCCTGTGGGAGTTCATTTCGAACTTCGATCAAACATTCAGCAGTAGCGTTCCCCCAGCTTTGAAACGCTTCAGCTGCTTGTTCTCTCATACTCTGATGTGATCGATAGCTCTCGACCTGAATCCACGATGTTCCACCTGCACCGGCTACATCAATAAAGCCTACTCCGCTTTCTACCAACCGTCTTGCAGTATTTCCATCGATTCCCATTCCTACTTCTTTAATCCCGACCGGAACATCGAGTGCCTTCGCAACACTTTCAATTTTAGGCAATAGTTCTTTAAAGTTCGTATCTCCTTCAGGCTGAAACACTTCTTGCAGCGGATTTACGTGAAGAATAAGACCATCTGCATCAACAAGTTCGATTGCTTTTTTACATTCATCAATAGTGAATCCATAGTTTAACTGAACGGCCCCAATATTTGCGAAGATGGGGATCGTAGGTGCATATTTCCTAACTTCGAAAGAATAAGCTGAACGGTCTTCTTGAATCGCTGCCCGCATTGATCCTACACCGAGAGCCCATCCTTCCGCTTCAGCAGTTTTCGCGAGGCGCTTGTTGATCTCCCATGCCCTTTTCGTACCACCAGTCATCGAACTGATCAAAAAAGGCGAAGATACCTTTTTACCGAGAAATGATGTTGAGAGATCGATCTCATCAAAAGCAATCTCAGGCAGAGCTTGGTGTTTAAATCTAAACTTCTCGAGTCCGGTTGTAATCCCTCGCCCTTCTACTTCTTCAGTAAGACATATATCAATATGTTCATTCTTTCGTTTTTCTGTAAGATCATGTTCCATAGGTTTCAACGGTAGACCTCCTGCGTTGTTCTTTTTTCTTCAATTTAGGTAAAAGTAGTCCAAGTCTGTTTCGATTGTACCGCTGAATCATGATGAAAGGGATATTTACAACGAGTGCATACCCGACCATAATCCAACCTACTAGAGGTGGGTTCCAGAGGAAAAATAATAGTGAAGGCGGTATTAACATCCAGTGGTTGATTTCCGCTCGTTTTGTTTCAACAATGAACTTGCATACGTAAGTAACCGTAAGCGCTTTAAGTTCTTTTTTTCGAAAACCCCCTCTGAACACGCCACCACCATCAGGTAAGATTGTTTTCCAATACCTGATTTTCAATCTCTCATATAAACTAGCTTCCCAGTTTTTTATACGATTCCTTCCTATGATGGACTCATAGAAGGAATCAGGGACTCTCAAACAGAAATAAGAGATACAAACATGTATGGCAAGCCACGCAAAAAAGTTTGTTACGATCAATCCGGCAATCGATAGATGAAATACTTGCATGGGCTACCCAACTTTCATTATTTGTTTACAGTCTTTCATTTAAGGTAATAGTTCAGTCATACGTTTTCGCAGAATGAACACACCGAGACTGTCATCTTACTTTCACAAAGGTTATACTTACACTATACAGCCGCATGTGGAAAAAGTCGACGTATAGACCTTATTTACACTGAGGAGGAGAAGAGTATGGGAAAAAAAGCAATTGTAATCGGTGCAGGACTAGGTGGACTATCTGCTGCCATTCGTTTAGCCGCAGATGGTCATGATGTAACGGTACTCGAAAAGAATGAAAGACCTGGCGGGAAACTTAACAAACGTTCTGGAAAAGGTTTTAACTTTGATACAGGACCCTCTATTCTCACAATGCCGTGGGTTTTAGAAAGATTATTTAAAAGTGCTGATCGAAATGTAAGTGATTATATGAGTATCACACGGATCGAGCCTCAGTGGAGAACGTTTTTTGAAGATGGTGCTGAGATCGATGTAACGAGTGATTTAGCAGTAATGCTTTCTGAGGTACATAAACAATCAGAGAAAGATTATTCAAACTTTCTTTCTTATTTAGATTATTGCAAGTCGATGTTTGACCTGAGCTTAAAAAGCTTTTATAGCAAGAGCCTTTCTGGAATACAAGATATGCAAAAGCTTCATTCGTTTAAGGACTTGCTCGCGATGGATCCAATGAAATCGATGAATCAGGCAACAGAAAAGTATTTAAAAGACAAGCATCTTCGTCAACTGTTCAACTTCTTTGTCATGTACATCGGGTCATCTCCATACCATTCTCCTGCAATTTTATCACAGCTAGTCTATGTGCAGCTTGGGCTTGGAATCTATTACGTCGAAGGTGGCATGTATAACATTGCCAAAGGGATGCTGAAGCTCCTAGAAGAGTTAGATGTTGATGTTGAAGTGAACACTGAGGTTACTCAAATCATGACAAAGGATAAGAAAGCTGTTGGAGTGAGATTAGCTAGTGGTCATATTATGGAAGCTGATTTAATCGTCAGTAACCTTGAAGGCATTCCAGCTCACGATACTTTATTGAAGCAAGAACCCGGTGCTGACAAAGTGAAGCAAGATTTGAAGAAGTACACTCCTACTGTATCAGGTCTCGTCCTTCTACTTGGAGTCAATAAGACGTTCGATCAGCTTCAACACCATAACTTCTTCTTTTCAGAAGATCCAAAGCGTGAGTTTCAGCAAATCTTCGATGAGGGTGTTCCGGCTGATGACCCAACAGTTTACATTGGTGTTTCTTCTAAATCGGATCCTACACAAGCACCCGAAGGGAAAGAAAATCTTTTCGTGTTGACTCATGTTCCTCCACTTCAGGACGGAGAGAGTTTTGAAGAATACCGAGGGAGATACCGAGAAACTGTTCTCGATAAGTTAGAACGAATGGGAATGGAAGGTCTCAGGGAATCGATTGAGTTTGAATATCAATTTATTCCTGAAGATATCCGTGAATTATACGGTTCAAACGGTGGTTCGATCTACGGTGTTGCGACTGATCGCAAAGTCAATGGCGGCTTCAAGATTCCTTCTAGAAGTTCACTTGTAGAGAACCTCTACTTTGTTGGTGGATCGACACACCCTGGTGGAGGCGTACCGATGGTAACATTATCTGGTCAGCTAACAGCTGATTTAATCGCTGAAGACCTTAAACTATCTGAAGAACAAACTGGCTAAGAAGGGATCTTCATTACATGCTCAAACTAGATAAAATCGTCTTTAATTTATTTCTATTTTGGTATGGATGTGGAATCATCCTCGTTGGATTCGACATCCTCCCCCCATTTCTTGAATGGGCAAATGCTTTCTTCCTCATTCTTTGTGGCGTGTTAGCATCATTTTATTTTGTTCGAACGTTCGGTAAAGTTCTAGGAAGTTCGATCAGCATTTTCATATTTATTCTGAGCATGGCAGCAGAATCACTTGGTGTTCATTACGGATGGATCTTTGGTCAATACAACTATTCAGGAGACTTTGGCTATAAAATCGCTGAAGTTCCGATTGGAATTGGATTTGCATGGGTGATGGTCGTAGCTGTTACCCATGTTCTTTCTGCTCAGTTTTTGAGGAAGATGAATGACTCACTCCTTAAATGGTTTGCATATTCACTAATAGGAGCACTTATTGCAGTTCTGATCGATTTGATTATCGATCCTGTTGCATACCTTGTAAAGGGTTATTGGGGGTGGGAAGGAGACAGCTTCTATTATCAAGTTCCGTTACAGAACTTTTCGGGCTGGTTTTTTGTTTCCTTGTTCTTTCATATCCTGCTATATCCCGTTTATAACAGGGTTTCCCCTCAATCTCAAGAAAGTTTCTTATTCTGGAAGCATCGTATGGTCGCCCTATTTGGGATGGTGATGGGCTTTTTTATCTTCCTAGGCCTTCTAGACCAACTCTGGTTAGCCGTAACGATTACTGGGTTACCTACTTATGCTTTCTTATATGCATATCGAAAAAGTATAAAGAACTTTGAGCTGTCTTCTTCTGAAAAGGTGATCGTCTGATGGTGATTAGTTATATTCTCATACTAGCGAGCTTCCTTCTATGGACCATAATAAATTCATTGTTCATGCCAAGTCTGCGAAACGAAAGACCAATCAGGGGTAAGGAGGAACTGGTTTCCGTCCTTATCCCTCTTCGTAATGAAGAAGAAAATGTAGTCGATCTTATCACGAATTTAAAAGCGCTCTCTTATCCCAACATCGAAATACTAGTATTAAATGATAACTCTGAGGATCATACATTACCTCTACTCACCGAACATACAAGACGTGATGATCGGTTCACGATACTTGAGGGTGAAGAACTTCCTCCTTCGTGGAATGGTAAAGTGTTTGCATGTCACCAATTAAGTGAACGAGCTAAAGGAAGGTACCTACTCTTTATCGATGCTGATATGCGACTACATAAGGACACGATTCAAGCATCGCTTGAAATGCTTAGGAGAACGAAAGCATCAATGTTATCTGGATTTCCAGCTTTTCCAGTATCATTATTATTAGAGAAATTGCTCGTACCTCTTCAGCATTTCGTCGTTAACTTCCACTTGCCTCTTTTACCAGCAAACCATACAACAAGACCAGCTTTCACTGCTGCTCATGGGGCATTTATTTTAGTCGATCACAAGGCTTACAAGCGTATCGGTGGACATCGTTCCATCCAAAACAGTTTAATCGACGACGTTCACCTATCGCGTACATTTAAGGTACATGGATACCGCTCCATTTTAGCGAATGTAACCAAATTTACAGCATGCTATATGTATCGTTCTAACAAAGATGTGTGGGAAGGGTTTACAAAAAACTTGTTTCCAGGACTCGGTCGGTCTCGTTTGCTCGTTAGTATTCTATTTCTCTTTTACGGCTGTTTTTACTTATTGCCTGCCGTACTGCTGATCATAGGGGTTGTAAGCTATTCGATAGGTGAGCCAATGTACTCTCTTTTCATTCCTTACATATTGATCACGCTACAAAAAGCCTGGGTGGATTGGAAAACCAATCAGTCCATTCTACTCTCATTCATGATGCCGATTAGTTCACTTGCATTTATGTGTCTTCTGATCAATTCGATGATGAAAGGGATAAAACAAAAAGGATATGTTTGGAAAGGAAGAACCTACTCATGAAACAAATTGCAATCGTAGGTGCAGGACTCGCAGGCCTTGCTGCATCGATTAAATTAGCAAGTGAAGGATACAAAGTTGATGTGTATGAAAAAAACGGGTACGCTGGCGGCAAGATGATGCCGGTATCGTTAGGAACATACCATTTCGATTTCGGTCCAAATACGATGACGATGCCTGAAATCTTTGATTCAGTATTTAAAGAAGCCGGTGTTGATCCAAGGAATTACTTTGATTGGATAAAAATTGAACGGCACACTAGAAACATTGATCATGATGGCAGTTCATTCATGATGAGTACAGTTCCACAAGATATGGTCGAGCAGTTTGAAAAGCTAGACTCATATGCAGCAAAAAACTATCAATCTTATCTTGAGGAAGTCGATCGATTATACCAACTATCAAAATCGTCATTTTTCCCAAGGATGTTTCTTTCATGGAAGGATTACTTGTCCCCTTCCCTTTTTCAATCCATGCTAAAGGTGAGACCATTAGAGAAGATGAATCATTTTCATGAACGATATTTTAAACACCCTCTTATTCTAAAAGCGTTCAATCGCTATGCAACTTATATAGGTTCATCACCTTTTTTATCACCTGCAACGTTTGCAATGATCGGATATTTAGAAATGGTACAAGGCGTTTATTATGTGAAAGGTGGAAACACCTCACTTGCACGGGGGATGGAAAAACTAGCATCAGAACTAGGGGTTACAATTCATTTGGAAACTCCAGTGAAGACTATTCATGTTAGTAATGGTCGAGCAGAAATGATCGAAACGGTTGATGGTAAGGTGCAAAAGATAGAAGAAGTCATCATCAACGGAGATCTATTAGAAGTTTACCCTTCTCTCGTCAAAGAGTCTGATCGACCATCTTTTCAAGATACAAGAATTCAAAGCGTATCCCCTTCTATTTCCGCCTTTGTTATAATGGTAGGTTTGTCTTCAAGACTTGATTTAGTACACCACCAAGTGTATTTCTCAGAAGACTACCAAAAAGAATTCGAAGAGTTGTTTAACGGGCAGTGGCCTGAAGATCCTACAGTTTATATTTCAAATTCTTCTCATTCAGATCCTAACGTTTCGCCTGATGGCGATAATCTTTTCATTCTTGTTAATGCACCGCCTCTTTCTAATCAGGATGAGATGCCTGAAGAAGCGTACAAAGAACGGATTTATGACAAACTTGAAAAACATGGGCTTCCCATTCGAAAACTAAAAGTTGTAGAGAAAGTTATCGGTCCATCTCAAATTAAGGACCGCTTTAATGCTTATCGAGGAGCTTTATACGGTATCTCCTCCAACACTCTCCGAAATAGCTTTTTACGTCCTTCAAACCGTTCAAAAGACATAAAGAACGTCTATTTCGCAGGAGGAAGCACTCACCCTGGTGGTGGATCTCCTATGGTTGTCATCAGCGGAAATAATGTTGCGAATCATATCATATCGAAACACGCAAAAAAAAGTTCCACAGTGTCTTACAACTAAAAAAGCATGGAAGCGCCGACGCTTCCATGCTTTTTTATCATTATGTAATATGGCTAAAGGGTATTTTTAAATTTTTCTGGGTTCTTCACATAGCTTTCTATTATAAAACCACAATCCGTACATAGGAGATGTTCTATCTCCGAACCTAAACTCAGTTTTCTTCTCATTGGAGTCATGACAGCATACCCTGAATGCTTTCCTTTTCCAAGATCTGTTCCACCACATTGTGGGCACGTTGTAGTAGGAATTTTACTCAATAAGATCCCCTCCTCATTATCCGATTTCCACTCACTGTACCTCCAATTTTATCACTGATGTAATCATAGGTACACATCGAAACATGTTATTGACTAAGTAGTCAATGAGGTGTATTCTGAAATTGACTTCAGAGTCAATTATGGTTTACAGGGGAGGAAAAGATATCATGGAAGCGGTTGAATTAAGAAACCTTTCAAAATTTTACAAGAAGAGCCGTGGAATTGAGGATGTATCACTTACGATTCATGAAGGAGAAATCTTTGGATTTATTGGTCCGAACGGCGCGGGTAAAAGTACAACGATTCGTACGCTATTGAATTTACTACAGCCGACAGGTGGAAACGCGACAATTTTCGGTAAAGATATCGTGTCTGAATCGAAGGAAATTAAGAAGATCGTAGGTTATCTTCCTTCAGAAGTCCATTATTACGATGATATGAAAGCAATCGATTTACTGCAGTATTCTGCTAAATTTCATCACTACAAAAATACGAATCGAATCTATGAACTTGCTGAAAAGCTTCAGTTGGACTTAAACAAGAAGATGGAGGATCTTTCTTTTGGTAATCGCAAAAAAGTTGGAATCATTCAAGCGATCCTCCATGAACCTAAACTTCTCATTCTTGACGAAGCTACCGGTGGCCTCGATCCACTGATGCAAAACACGTTTTTTGAATTGATTTCTAAAGAAAGGGAAAAAGGAGCAACGATCTTCTTTTCATCTCACATTCTGAGTGAAGTTCAAAAAATGTGCGATCGCGTAGCCATCATTAAAGATGGGAAGTTAGTTACTGTGGAGAAAGTTGAAACCTTAATCAAAAATAGTCTTAAGAAAATTAGTCTCACCATAGAGAATGGTGATGACGTTCAATTCCCTTTCGAAGGTGTCAAAGATAAACAAACTCATGATAAGAACACAACGTTCCTTTATCGTGGAGACATGAACGTGCTCTTAAACCATCTAGCAACTCTGGACATTATCGATGTGCTCATCCAAGAACCTTCTCTTGATGAAGTATTCATGCACTATTACGAATGAAAGGTGAGTGAACCAAATGATGATTTATAACCGTGAGATGAAGAAAAATATGAAGTCACTTTTGATTTGGTCCATCATTTTAGCTGGAATCATCTTGATGACGCTCAGTATCTATCCTCAGTTTACCCAAGATCAACAGACAATGAATGATTTGTTAAGTGCTTACCCAGATTCATTTAAACAAGCTTTTGGCATGGATCGACTAAATATTGGCTCACTACTCGGCTTCTACGGGATGCAAATTCATTTCATGACAACATTGTTTGGTAGTATTTTTGCAGTCATGCTTGCATCGAATATGATTGCTAAAGAAGAAAATGAGAAAACGGTTGAATTTTTACTATCAAAACCAATTTCAAGAACTCGAGTAATCGCCGAGAAGCTACTAGCTGTCTTGACGAATATTGTGATTCTCAATGTCGTTATTATGTTCGTTTGTATAGTCGGGTTTCAATTTGCAGATGAAGATGTTCCTATGAAAACATTCGGGCTATTGATTATTGGAACTTTACTTATGCACATCACGTTCGCAGCAATAGCCCTTTTATTATCAGCGATCATGAAGAAAGCGAGAACAATAACTTCTGTTTCGCTTGGTCTTGTATTAATTTCGTATTTTCTCAGTGTGGTGTCAGGTATTACAGATCGTTTGGAGTTCCTAACGTATTTTAGCCTATTTAAATACATTGACCCAGCAGATATTATTTCTAACGAATCGCTGAATTCCTTATATGTTGGCATTATGTTAATCGTTATCGGTTTAAGCATTTGGGGTACATTTAATTATTATCGTAAGAAAGATATCGCCATTTAGGAAAGGAGGAAATCAGTTTGTATTCAAACTTCGAAAAACTGACAGATGAAAAGAAAAAGCGAATTCTCACCATTTGTATCGAAGAGTTTGCCGATAATGGATATGAGAAAACGTCGACAGATACAATTACAGCACGTGCAGGCATTTCGAAAGGAATCTTGTATCATTATTTTAAAAACAAGAAAAACCTTTTCATCTATGTTGTCGACTATTGCCGAAAGCTGATTGGGGACAACATAATGGCCGAATTACAACATGTCGAGTCAGAGGATTTCTTTGACCGAGTAAAAGAGGTTGTCTTAATCAAAAAGCGAGTTCAATTCCATTTCTTAAAAGAAACGGAGCTTGTCACACAAACGCTCCTTAACCCACCTCAAGGTATGGAAGAGGAAATTCGATCCATGCTTCAGAAAAACATCGACGTGTATAGTGACCAATACCTTGAAAAGCTTATTGACCCAAGTCTTCTTAAGGAAAATACAACCCCAGATAAAGTGATCAATCTCACAATGACGATTCTAGAGCAAATCGCTCAAAAAAACCTAAAAGCATATCAAGAAAATGCAATGAGCTTTTCAGAAATACTTGAAAAAATTGAACCTGAGTTAGATGAATATATCGATATCATTAAATACGGAGCGTTGAAAGGAACCTAAAAAAATCGCGCGAGGCGCGATTTTTTTATTAAGCTTCGTTCAATCGAGAGATTTCCGTGGATTTACTATACGATAATGCGGCCGTTCCCATAACTTTAGCTGCGACTAACATCGCCCGTTCATCAATTGAAAAACGAGGATGGTGATGAGGGTATACTTGTTCTGCATCTTGGTTTAAAGCACCTGTAAAGAAAAAGGTACCCGGCACATGCTGCAAATAATAAGAGAAGTCTTCTCCACCCATTTGAGCTTCGTGTTCAGTTACTTCTTTTACATCAGGAACTAGTTTTGCATAGTTTTTCAACAGCTCTGTTTCCGCTTTATGGTTGATAAGTGCAGGATAGCCATGAACATAGTTAAGCTTATAGTCGACATCCGCCGCTATGCATGTCCCTCTAACTATCCTTTCAATCTCTTGTTCCATTAACTCTTTTACGTCCTTTTTGAATGTCCTCACCGTTCCTACTAGTTGAACAGTGTTTGCGATTACATTGAATGCGTTCCGTGCATCAAAGGTTCCAACTGATAGTACAGCAGATTCCAGGGGGTTCACTCTTCTTGATACTAACTGCTGCAAATTGACTACTAATTGCGAAGCGATCACGATACTGTCCTTTGTTAAATGTGGCTGTGCACCGTGACCGCCTCGTCCGATGATTTCAATCTCGAACCGGTCAGCTGCAGCCATAAACGGACCTTCTTTATACATGATCTTCCCAGTTTCCTCTGTCGCCCTCAGGTGTGTGCCGAACACGACATCTACCCCTTCTAGGCAACCATCTTCAATCATTGCGATTGCACCACCAGGCTGATATTCTTCTGCATGCTGATGAATAAAGACGATGGTCCCTTCTAACTCATTCTGTATCGCATTTAGCGCTTTTGCTAAACAAAGTAATGTAGCCGTATGTCCATCATGACCACAAGCGTGCATCACACCATCCACCTTCGATTTATATGGAACCTCATTTTCTTCCTGGATTGGCAGCGCATCAAAATCGGCTCTCAAAGCAACGGTTTTACCAGGCTTCGTTCCTTTTAACGTTGCAACTACTCCTCTACCACCAACGTGCTCTCTGACATCATGACCTAACTCACGATGATAGTTCGCTATGAATTTAGGAGTTTCAACTTCTTCGAACGAAAGCTCCGGGTATTGATGAAAATGTCTTCTTAGTTCTACCATTTCACTATATAAATCTTCTAGCTTATTAAATAGTTGATTCATAGAATTCTCCCTTCAAAATGAAATGATCTGTTATCTTTATAAACTAAAGTTTACCATCTTCAGAATAAAGAATATAACAAGCAAAAAAACCCTCACGTCTTCAGTGAGGGTTCTACCATCTAACTTCCACTTATTGCAGATAATAGTTCTTCTTTTTCGTCATCTGTCACATATGCGCGCTGATCAAATACATTGTAGTCTTTTTTTCGGATCGATTTCAGAATCGCTCGGTAGAAAAGTGCTGAACTTTTAACTGGGAGACGAGCGTCGAGAGGGTAAAGGTCGATCGTAGCAAAAGCATTCTCATAGTGATATTCCGCTCGAGCAGCTAGCTTTTCCCACAATTCAATAAATTCTGGTGTTACCTTTCGATTAAAAAGATCTGTCGATGATACACCGCTAGCGTTCATTTCATCAGTCGGAATATAAATACGATCTCGATCAAGATCTTCAGAAATGTCTCTTAAAATATTTGTAATCTGCATCCCAATGCCTAATGAAACCGCGCCATCTGAAAGTGAATCAACCTTTTTCGGTGCTAAGATCGGGAGAAGCATCAATCCAACGGTACTTGCAACGTGATAAGAATAATGTTCAAGTTCACTCAACGTTTTATATCGAGATTTATACAGGTCCATCTCCTGTCCGACGATCATATCTTGGAAAGGTTGATGGTCCATCTTGAATCTCTGAAAAACATCGTGGAGAGCAATCCACATAGGATCATTCAACAATCTTTCACCGTTTAAAAATCGAGCGAATTGAGCTCTAAATTCAGTTAATTCTCTCTCTGGATCAGTGCCTTCATCTACAATGTCATCGACTCTCCTACAAAAACTATAAACGGCCCAGACTGCTTTCTTTTTGTTTGAGGGTAACAAGGAAAAAGCTTTATAAAATGTTTTGGAATGATGTTTTATAATCGCTTCACAATGTTTATACGATTGCTCCAGCATTTTCACTCACACCCTTTCTATTTCTTTTACTAAGAGATCGGCACCTTGCATCACGATCGGAATTCCACCGCCTGGGTGTACAGATGCTCCAACTGCATATAGGTTTTTGTAATTTAATGGTTTAACCTGAGGACGAAATGCACCAGACTGTGTTAACGTTGGTGCTATTCCAAAACTGCCCCCTTCAAATAATCCATCCACTTCTGCATCTAGTGGGGTCCGAATTTCCATCCATTCGATTGCTTCCTTCAAATTTGGGAAGCCTCTTTCTTCTAGTACTCGGATGATTTCATTTGCTAACGAATCTTTTTCTTCCCAGCTAGTAGCAGTACCTGAAGGCACCGGGATTAGTGCATAGAGGACACCTTTACCTGGAGGGGCAAGAGAATGGTCTATCTTTGAAGGGTGGAACGTGTAGATCGCTGGATCCTTTGAAATCGATCGTTTTTTGAAGACATCTTTCATATGAGCTTTAAACTCATCCGTCATAAAAAATTGGTGGACATCGACTTCTTCATAGATTCGGTCGAGTCCAAAATAAAGGAGCAAGCATCCAGATGATGGTGTATACTTTTTCTTCGGTGGCTTCTCGGCTTTAATCAATTTGTGAATCATTGGAAAATCACCGTTAAAAACTACCTTATTATAATAAAATTCACCATCTAAGGCTCGAAATCCTTTACAATCGTTCTGATTTATTATCAACTCTTCAACTGCAGAACCGAATTTAACGGTAATCCCTTCTTTTTGGATATGTTTTTCTAATAGGGATATGAGGCTGGCATACCCACCTTTGATATACCAGATACCATGCTCATATTCACTAAAAGGTACTAGTGAATAGAGCGCTGGAGATCCAGATGGATCGCCACCGATGTATAACGTTTGTAGTGAGAATGCATCCTGTAAACGCTCGTCCTTAAAATATCTTGAAGCCTGCGAACGAACGTTTTGATGAGCTTTAAGTTCTAAAAGGAGCTTCATATTTTTAAAAGTAAAAAATTCTCTCTTATGAATAAAAGATTTTTCTAGAAAAGCTTTTTTTCCTTTATTAAATCTTACTCTCATATCATCTAGATAGCGTAAAAAGCCTTCTTCCTCTCCAGGAAACATCGTTCTAATTTCTTCTACCTGATTTTGAATATTACTCGTTTTGGTGAATGAAGAACCATCAGGATATATCATTCGATAAAGTGGATCGCAGCGGATCATTTCTACTTCTTCTCTATCAATTCCCGCTTTATTTAAAAACTCATAAATCATTTCTGGCAATAGTACGATCGTTGGGCCTTTGTCGATCTTGAAACCTTCCCTTTCAACAAAGGCGAGTCTACCACCGAGAACGTTAGCTCTTTCGTGTATCGTAACGTTGTGCCCTTTTCTGGCAAGCATGAGAGCAGACAACATGCCACCAATCCCGCCACCAATAATTCCTATGTTCATGTGCCGCTCCTTTCATGTGGCATGCTTTCTTGATGGAGAAGATTTGTCGTGATCCTTGCCGATTCCATAATCGTAGGAAGACCACTTCCTGGGTGTGTTCCACCACCTACAAGCCAACAGTGGTCGAACTCTTTAAACTGGTTTGGAGGTCTGAAGAACATCATCTGAGGAAGGTTATGAGCTAGATTAAACGTCGCACCTTTGTAAACGTTCATGTCGTACTCCCAATCAGTAGGCGTATACATTTCTTCTACCTCAATGTGATCTTCAAGATCGTTAAAGCCTGTTTTTTCTTTTATTTGATTTAATACTAACCTTCTGAAATCCTCTTTATGTTTTTCCCAATCTATTAAACTAAAGTTGTTAGGTACTGGAGCTAGAATATAGATAGAAGATTTCCCTTCAGGTGCCAACGTTTTATCCGTTACGCTAGCATTTTGAATATAAATAGAGGGATCTTCTGAAAGCATCTTTTGTTTAGTGATTTCCTCGACATTTTTCTTATAATCATCAGAAAATACAACTGTATGGTGAGATAAGTCATAAGATTTGTTAACACCTAGGTAAAGCATGAATGCTGAACAAGAATATTTCTTCCGTTCCATCTTTTTAGGTGAGTATCTTTTTCCTTTTCCTTCTGGAAATAAGTGATTTACGGCGTGTGCAAAATCAGCATTAATGATAACCTCGTCAGCATATTCCTTTCTTCCATCTGCAAGTTCAACACCCTGTACACTCGATCCATCGATAAGAATGCTTTTAACTGCTGTTCCGACATGAATGGAACCGCCTTCTTCTTCGATGACCCTAGCCATTGCTTTGCAAATTTGGTTCACGCCTCCGATCGGGTGAAAAATACCATATTCATGCTCCATATACGATAAAATGGTAAACGCTCCAGGGCACTCCCATGGTGACATACCAAGATATTTCGCTTGGAACGTAAACGAGAGTCGAAGACGCTCATCATCAAAATATGTGGACAAGCGTTCATATACGCTATCCGTTACGGTAAGCTTAGGTAAGGCTTTTAAAAACCGCCACCTTCCATAATCAAATAACGAATCGTGCTTGTTTTGTAAAATTGGCATAAGAGCCTCGAACTTCTCTTTTTCTTCTTTCATAAACCTTCTATACCCTTCACCGTTCCCAGGGAATAAGTTTTCGATTTGTTCGACCATTTCTTCCCTCTTACGTGTTGGGAAAAAAGAAACGTTACCGAATTTCAACTCATACATAGGATCAACTTCAACTAAATCAATATAGTCATGAACATTACGACCAGATTGTTCAAAGACTTCTTCTAGTATATGCGGCATATTAAGGAAGGTTGGACCTCTATCGAATACGTAACCCTGACGCTCGAATGAGGATGTACGTCCTCCTACAAATGATTGTTTCTCATATATCGTCACTGCATATCCTTTACTGGCTAATAACATTGCTGCAGTTAGTCCGCCTGGCCCAGCACCTATTACAATGACACTCTTGTTTTTACTCATGAAAACTTCCCCTTCCAGCTTATCCGCAAAAAGTCGTACAATAGTTATACAAACATTATACATTCCCGCGAAGTTTTGTTCAATTATTTAAATGATTCCTATTCACTTTCACAAAAAAATACATGCTCAAGTGTGAAACATCCATCTTCTGCTATCTTTAATATTCCAAAAGAATACTTTGGTTGTCTTCGCTTATAGGTTGGTGAGCCAGGATTAAAAACGATTTTCCCATCATATTCTTTATGAACAGGGATGTGTGAATGACCAAAGATGACGATGTCTACCCCATCACTTTGAAATAATTCGACGGCACGTTTCTCAGTTGTTTTACTACGCCCGTGTCCATGAGTAATCCCGATTCGCAGTGGTCCTTTCTCAATGATGCACTTTAAATCGAACTTTTCTTTGATCTTGTCATCATCAACGTTCCCATATACTCCTGAAATTGGAGCATACTGTACTAATTCTTCGTATACATCAATTGTTTGCCAGTCACCAGCGTGGATGATGAAGTCAGCATCTTCAAGCTCATTCACTAGCTTTAAAGGTAAGCTTTTCTTTCTTTTTGGTAGATGAGTATCTGCGATAATTACGATATTCATTACATTCGCTCCTTTGTCGACTATTCCTACATCCTACGAGAGGTGAATTATCTTGAAGCACACTGTTCTTGCTGGTGAGACTCTAACGAGCATCTCGGAAGATTACCGCGTCCCCCTTTGGAAAATACTACAAGTAAATACTTTGCCTGATCCTAACCTTATCTATCCAGGTCAAATCATCATGATTCCTGGGTATCCAGACCCTTCTACTATTCCCTATACGATTTATGTATCACTCTCTACCCGAAAACTATCACTATATAAAAATGGTGTCCTTGTTAAGGTATACCCTGTTGGTGTCGGTCGTATGCTTCATGAAACCCCAAAAGGTTTGTACATCATCATTAATAAAGCGCCTAATCCAGGTGGACCATATGGTACTATGTGGATGAGCATTTCAAAAAAACACTATGGGATACATGGTACCAACGACCCTTCATCAATAGGTAACTATGTATCTAGAGGATGTATCCGAATGTATAATGAAGACGTTGAAGAGCTTTCTAGAACGGTTCCGATTGGAACGCGAGTAGAAATAGGTACTTAAACGAAGAGACATCGTCGTTCTGACGATGTCTCTTCGTTTATTATACTTTTTCACTATAGTAATCGTATAGCAATCTGCCTGCATTTGCGATCGCTTCTCTTCCATATCGATTTTCAATCAGTCCAGCTGTTAAAAACGCGTAAAAAACAGGGCCATGCTGAGTGAATAATATCCCTACATCATGCTCGACGCCATCTAATTCGCCTGTTTTATGAGCGAGTTCCCCTTCTGAAAGATGAGTAATCTTTGAAGGAAATTTATCCTGAAATTGTTGTTTTGTTAATACTGATAATGCCCATTCTTTAGACTCATTTGATAGCATATTGCCAGATTGAATTGCCTGTAATAATGTCACTGTGTCGCTAGCACACATCAAATTGTCTTTTCCTAATTTCAGAGATTCATGATCCATCATCTTTCTCATCAATGTAGAATGGTAACACCCTAATTTTCTCATCGTATTGTTAATAGTGGAAATCCCTAATAGATCGATCAACTGATTTGTTGCTGTATTATCAGAGGAAATGATCATCAAGGTAATGAGATCGGATACCTTCCATCCATCTTTTATAGAAAGATGAGATAGCACCCCTGATCCCTGAACACGATTATGGTCCTCTACTTTAATCGGGTCGTCTAAATGAATCCGTCCATTTTCTACTTGATGTAATGCTTCAATCATTATAGGAATTTTTATGATACTAGCAGATGATACAGGCTGTTTGGATTGTAATGTAATATCGCCATCCGGACCTTTGATATAAATTGAATGATTACCTTCAAGACCGATGAAACAGTCTTTTACTTTGTTTGAGATCATACTGAAATCTAACATCAATTTCCCCAATATCTCCTAACACCACAGAGCTCCTCTTCGTAGATCGTTCCTTTTAAAGGTGTTATTTCGATAATGCGGCCTGTACTTGGAGAGTGAATCATCTTTCCATCACCATAATAAATCCCGACATGGTGAACGCTCCCTTTTCCTTTCTCATAAGCAAAGAATAATAAATCTCCCACATCCCAACTTCCATCTTGTACATGCTCACCTGACTTCATCTGATCATGAGCGTCTCTTGGGATGGTGCAACCGATTGAACGTGCCATGTTATAACTAAAACCTGAACAATCATAGCCATAAGAGGACATCCCTCCCCAGAGATAAAGAAGTCCAATAAATTTTTCTGCGTTTTTTACTAGCTCATCTCCATTTCCAACATCACCATTTACTTCAACTAATTCTGAGTGCTCCTTTTTGATCAAACTATCACCATCAGGTGTCCAAACTCTATATTCATCAGTCGTGCGATCAATTAAAGGAAGTCTAGTTTGATAGCTTAGATGCATCGTATCATCAGCTTGATTGGTTACCGCAGCACCATGTTTTATTATCGATACATATACTCCATCGCCATCATAAACTTCTTCCGAGAGTTGCTCAGTAGGAATCCAGCCAGGATAGCCTCTTGGATCCTTCGATGATGGCTGAGAAGGAACGATAACATGAGACCAGTCATTTTTTTCTTCTAAAATCAATACCTCATCCCCATAAAGGACCTGAGATTGAACTCGGTTTTCCTCGCAAAGTGCAAGGCTCGATGAATAGGAAAGTTGATCTAACCAGCCTTCTAGATCTACTGGGTTATGTATCGCTTTTTCATCCACGGTTCTAGCACTTTCCGGATTAGACCACAAAGTTGCTACTGTAACACTTACTGTTTTTCTAGTTAATTCCAATTTGTAATCCTCCTCTTTTAACTGAATGTATCCCTAATCCTGTGTATGAGTTAAATGTTATCATACTTTTGTTGTAGGCTACCCCTCCATCAACATTCTCTTCTTTAAACATTAGGGGAGCATCAAAATCGAAACGCGTAATATTTTTCTGACTTGCAGCAAAGTGAGCCGCTGCAGTAATTCCTAGTTTTGATTCGATCATGCTCCCAACCATACACTCTATTCCCGCGCTCTCCGCTATGGCATTTATCTTCAAAGCCTGATGGATTCCACCTGCTTTCATTAGCTTAATATTAATCAAGTCAGCTGCACGTAACGAAACTACCTGTAACGCATCTCGCGCTGAAAAGACGCTCTCATCAGCCATGATAGGAGTATTCACAGAATCCGTCACTCTTTTAAGCCCTTCGATGTCGTGGGCAGGGACAGGTTGTTCAACAAGGTCGAGATTAATTCCTTCTTGCTCTAATTTCGTTATTGCGTAAATCGCTTCTTTAGCTGTCCAGCCTTGATTGGCGTCTAATCTGATACTTGCCTTATTACCAGTGCGATTTTGTACCTCTTTCATCCTCTCTAAATCCCGTTCGATCGTATCCTTGCCTACTTTTACTTTTAAAATGTTAAAACCCTCACTAACATATTGAGAGGCATCTTCTCCCATCTCCTTAGGAGAATTCACGCTTACTGTGTAGTCTGTTTCGAGCAGATCTCGAAACCCGCCAAGGTATTGATAGAGAGGTAGATTGGACTGTTTCGCAAGAAGGTCATAAATAGCCATATCAACAGCAGCCTTTGCACTTGTATTTCTTACTAAAGACGTGTGCAAGACTTTAAAGATGGTCTCGTAAGAAGATAACTCTAATCCAATCAATTTAGGTGAAATATGATTGTTGATCGCTGAAATCACACTTTCCTTACTTTCCCCTGTGATCGCAACGGTAGGTGGTGCTTCTCCGAAGCCGATCTCATCTTCTGCAGTGACTTTCACAATGACAGATTCTGCCGTAGTAACCGTTCGAAGTGCTGTTTTAAAAGGTTTTTTTAATTGTGCACGTACAGCAAATGTTTCGATATTAGTTATTTTCATCATGATGCTCTCCTTGCTTTTGATTGTCTGCAATTTCATAAGAAAGAGCCTGGGCGCAAACGCACCCGGCTCTCTAAACTATTTGATATCTGCCGTTTTAAGCTCCATATAACCAACAGGGTGTCTAACGATCCCTGTTACATCTTCACTTTGTAAATAAACATGATTATAGAAGTGAATTGGGAAAATTGGCATTTCATCGAATAAAATCGCTTCTGCTTCGTGCATCAATTCAAATCGCTTTTCTTCATCTGTTTCATTCTTTGCTTGTTCGATCAAGCGATCAAATTCGTCATTGCTCCACCCAGTTCGATTCATAGAATGCCCAGTTTGGAAGCTTTCTAAGAAGTTAATTGGATCAGCGTAGTCAGCAAGGAACGAACTACGTGAGAACTGTAGTTTTAATGCTTTCTGCTCTGTTGAGAAGACGTTCCATTCCTGGTTCGCAAGCTCCACATCGACTCCTAGCGATTCTTTATACATTTGTTGAAGTGTTTCAGCAATCTTCTTATGAGAATCACTCGTATTATAAGTAAGTGTTACAGCAGGAAGTGTGTCGTACCCTTCTTCTTCCATTCCTTTTTCAAGCAGTTCTTTCGCTTTTGCTGCATCGGTAGAAACCAGATCTCCTCCGACTTCTCTAAAGTCTCCTCCTGATGGGTCTTCAAATCCGTATGCTACAAAGCCTTTAGCTGGTTTTTCTTGTCCTTTCGTTACGAATTCTACAATTTGCTGCTGATCGACAGCCATTGCGAATGCTTTACGAATGTTTGCATTTTGGAAAGGCTCCATTTCAGTATTAAAGCGATAGAAGTACGTTCCAGACTGGTCTTCTACTTGTGCTTTTCCTTCGTCGAATAACTGTTCACTCAAGTCTGCAGGTACGTCAGATGTATGAAGATCTCCTGTTTTATACATTTGATACTCTGTATTTGTATCATCTACCATCGCCCAATGAACTTCGTCAAGGTTTACACTTTCTGCGTCCCAATATTCTTCGTTCTTCTCGAAAACAAACTCCGTTTCATGAGTCCATTTTGAAAGTTTGAATGGACCATTACTTACATAGCTATCTGCTTCTGTATGCCATTCAGGGTTTTCTTCTACTGTCTCTTTATGAACAGGGAAGAAAGCAGGGTTAGAAATTAAAGTTGGAAAGAACCCAACAGGGCTAGTAAGTTGTACTTCAAGCGTTTTCTCATCAACAGCAGTTACCATCATATCTTCAGCGGAACCTTCGCCAGTATTGTAAGCTTCTGCTCCTTCAATAAAGTAAGCAAGAAAAGCAGCTGGTGATGCTGTATCTGGGTTAGCAAGTCGTTTCCACGCGAACTCGAAATCTTGTGCAGTTACAGGCTCCCCATTCGACCAACTTGCGTCTTCTCTAATGTTGAACGTATAGGTTTTTCCATCTTCTGAAACGTCCCACTCTTTTGCAGTAGCTGGTTGTGGCTCATCATTATCATCGAGCCTCGTCATACCCTCCATCAAGTTATTCAATGCATTCCATGATACACTATCAAATCCGATCGGTGGATCAAATGACGTAGGCTCTGCTCCATTGTTTAATTTAAGAATTTTTGAACTTTGTTCTTGGCTATCTCCTTCACTTCCACTATTCGAATTACTAGAGCTGTCTTGCGTTGTTGTACAGCCTACAATTCCAATAAGAAGAAGAAGCGAAAGAAACATGGTGACTATTTTTTTCATTTCGTTTCCCCCTAAACTAGTTTATAGAAAAGTCGCTCATAATGAGGACTCTACTATCCTATTATTTTCTTAGCTTTGGATCTAATGCATCCTGTAATCCATCTCCTAAAACGTTAAAAGCAAACATCGTTAATGAAATGAAAAATGCAGGAAAGAATAATCTCCACCAATGTCCTGACAGTATGGCCGATAGTCCGTCATTCGCCATGACTCCCCAGCTCGCAATTGGAGCTTGAACGCCAAGCCCGAGAAAACTCAGGAAGGCTTCGGCAAATATTGCTGTAGGAACAGTTAAGGTCATCTGTACAATGATCGGTCCCATTGTATTTGGAAGCAGGTTTTTTCTGATAACACGACCTGCACTAGCTCCAAACGTTCGAGATGCAAGAACATGTTCAGAGTTTTTTAACTGCAATACTTGTCCTCGAACGATCCTCGCCATACCGACCCATCCTGTAACGGTCAAAGCGACAATAATGGTAAATAATCCTGGTCCCATCACAACCATCAGTAGAATAACCATCAAGAGATAAGGAAGGCCATAAAGGATTTCAATGATTCTCATCATAAAATTATCTACACGTCCACCTTTATATCCTGAAAAGCCGCCGTAAGCTACACCTATAATGAAATCGATGAACGCAGCCATAAACCCTACAAACAACGATATTCTTGCACCATTCCATGTTCGTGTGAACATGTCCCTGCCAAGGTTGTCGGTGCCAAACCAATGTTCAGAAGATGGTGCCTGGTTCCCATTCGTAAGTACTTGATGGTCATACGAATATGGTGAGATGATCGGTCCAAATATGGCCATCAAAATTAATAGGATCAATACGATTAATCCTGCCATCGATAACTTATTTTGTCTTAAGCGAATCCATGCATCCTTCCAATAAGAGACAGACGGCTTCGCAATATGATCGACATCATATGAAGAGTTTTCAAGAGGCACGAACAAGTCGTCAGGTGTATATGGCGTACCTTTGTTTGTTTTTTCTGGTAACGACATCTCTAATTCCCCCTCTTGTGAAGCTTAATTCTAGGATCGAGAATGCCGTAAGCGATATCTACGATAAATAACATCATGATTAAAAACGCACTATAAAACACCGTTGTTCCCATGATAACTGGGTAGTCTCGATCATTAATCCCATTGATAAAGTATTTACCCATACCTGGAATTGCAAAAATTTTCTCGATAACAAAGCTTCCTGTCAGTACACCTGCGACTAGCGTACCTAAAATCGTGATGACAGGTAGTAGTGCATTCCTCATCGCATGCTTGATTACGATCTGATACGTTGACATTCCTTTTGCTTTTGCTGTTAGTATATAATCTTGATTCAAAACCTCTATCATGCTCGACCGGGTTAAACGAGCAATGATCGCCATCGGACCTGTAGCAAGCGCAACTGCAGGAAGCACCATATGCATCGGTGAAGACCAAGTGGCCACGGGGAAGATCTCCCAGTTTACAGCTAACTGTTGAATGAGTAATGTAGCCATTATAAAGTTTGGAACAGATATCCCTATAACTGCAAACGTCATTGCTATGTAATCGATCGTGCCATTATGCTTTAAAGCAGCAAATATCCCTAGAATCACTCCAGAAATAACTGCAATCGCTAATGACAGCATTCCTAACTCCGCTGAAACAGGGAATCCCCTACCAATCATCTCATTTACAGAAGTTGATGATTGTTTGATAGAAGGTCCGAAGTCTAACGTTGCAAGTGATTTTAAATAGATAAAGTATTGAACGAATACTGGTTCATTCAAATGGTAGTGTGCTTCAAGATTTCGTTGAACAGCTTCGCTAGTATTACGTTCCTGGTTAAACGGTGATCCAGGAATGGCATGCATTAAAAAGAATGTAATCGTCACGATAATCCACAGAGTAATTAGCATGGCGAATAATCGATTTGCAACGTATTTCGCCAATAAAATCCCTACTTTCTAACTAAATGTCGTTCTTGATGCTAGTTCTGTCATGACAAGCATAGCTTGGTAGGCTTCTAACATATCTTTTGCCTGGAACTTTACTGTTGTACCAGTTTCAATCTCAGCTCCTGGCATGATACTCGCCCATTCCGCCTGTCCATAATTCGTAAATTCGATACGGAAGATCGGTTTCTTTGGAGGAACTAAAGGATCTACTCGATGACGACTTTCGATGGCAGCAGTCGTTTGCTCCCTTAGTAGTTTGCCAGTTTTGTTGGGTGATGGAACGAATCCAGATGAACGCGAAATCGACTCTTTTACTGTAGCAGTGGTAACGTTTGAAATAAGCGCTTCTGCTTCTGCTGTCGCTCTGTCATCTCCAGCTACTAATAAAACAGGAACGCCGTAGTACCCAGCTACGAACGCATTCAACCCTAGTTCTCCAACGGTTATGTCATCAATATAGAAATTTTTCACTGCATGTATCATTGAATGAGACATGATTCCTTTTAATGATGCCCGAGCATGATAGCCTATGAATCCTGCCCCGTCATATGTATGGTCTAATCCTTCAACCATCGAAAACGGTTTTACATCTCCAGAAATAAGTTTTGCATCTTCATGTAGCTTTTCTACTAAAAGGTTGTTCATCTTGGAATGACTGTCGTTTACAATAACGTCTTCCACTCTACTTGCTAGAGCAGCCTCAACTACGTGGTTTGTTTCTTGCGTCATCAACTCTTGACCGCGACGATAGTTATGTTTCGATGAATCCACAAACGTATCATCTACGATCCCAGAAATCCCTTCCATATCGACTGATAAATATAGCTTCACTCTTTCCCTCCTTCCACTCAATTCTCAACTTTCTGAATAATTATATCATGAATTCTCAAAATTTACTAAAAAAGAAAAACCACCTGTTTCCAGGTGGTTATCATTATTCGATCTTCTCAGATAGCTCAGACCAACGTTCAATTTTTTCCTCTAATTCCATCGTTAACGCTTGCTCTTCTTTGTATAAGGTATCTACCTTTTCAAAGTCGCTGCCGGATTTAGTGATCTCTTCCTTTACGTTCTCAATTTTCGATTCGATTTCTTCAATCGTTTGTTGAATGGTCTCCCATTCTTTCTTTTCGTTATAGGACATCTTATTTTTCTTCGGTTTGTCCTCTTTCTCTACTACTTTCGTGCTAGCAACCTTCTTTTCTTCAGCTTCAAGCTCTTTTTCTCTTTTCTTCACATCTAAATAGTCAGTGTATGAACCATAATAATGATCGATCACACCGTCTCCTTCAAATACAAAAAGCTGTTCTGCAACTTTATCTAAAAAGTATCGATCGTGAGAAACCGTAATAACCGCGCCAGGAAAATCAGACAAATAATCCTCTAATACCGAAAGCGTTTGTACATCGAGGTCATTTGTTGGCTCATCTAAGAAAAGAACATTAGGCTCTTCCATCAAGATTCGAAGCAAGTAGAGTCTTCTTTTCTCTCCACCAGAAAGCCTGGATACATACGTCCACTGTAATTCGGGTGAAAAAAGGAAGCGTTCTAGCATTTGTGAGGCAGTAATACTTCCACCTTTTTGAAGGCGGATTTGTTCTCCTCCTTCTCGAATGTATTCAATCACTCTTAAAGATTCATCCAGCCCTTCATTTTGCTGGGTATAGAACCCAATCTTCACAGTTGTTCCAATATCGATTGTACCGCTATCTGGTTTTGTTCGTCCCGCAAGCATGTTTAACAAAGTCGTCTTTCCAGAGCCGTTCGCACCAATGATTCCGATGCGATCTTGAGGAAGAACAAGATAGCTAAAATCGTTTGTAATATAATGATCATCGAACATTTTAGTAACATCTTCTGCTTCGATAACTTTCTTTCCTAGGCGGCTAGAACCAATCGCCATTTCAACGTTACCGTCCGTCTTATGTTCTGGTGCTTCCTGCATCGTCTCAATTCGTTGCTTTCTCGCTTTTTGTTTCGTGGTTCTAGCTTTTGCCCCACGTTTTAACCATTCTAATTCGCTTTGTAACAATTTGTTTTGTTTATGAGCTTCTTTTTGTTCTCTTGCTTCTCGTAATGCTTTTTGTTCTAAGAATGTTTCGTAATTCCCTGCATATTCAAACAAACGTCCTTTATCAAGCTCAAAAATACGGTTCGTAACACGATTTAGGAAATATCGATCATGTGTTACTAACAGCAGTGTTCCTGCATATGTAGAAAGATATTGTTCTAACCACTCGACAGTATCATGGTCAATATGGTTCGTAGGTTCATCTAAAATCAGTAAATCTGCTGGTTGAATAAAAGCTTTTGCTAAAGCAACTCGTTTTTGTTGGCCACCAGATAGTGTATTCACTTTAGATTCAAATTTCGTTAATCCAAGCTTTGTAAGGATCGTCTTCGCTTTTGTACTAAAATCCCATGCATCCAATCGATCCATTTCCTCTTGAGCCGTAAGAAGACGCTCTTGATAACTTGTTTTATCAGGATTCTCTGTTACGTTTTGAAGTGCTACTTCATAATTCCTGACAGCATTAAACAATGGTACATCACTGTCAAAAACCGTTTCAAGGATTGTTTTTCCTTCATGAAATACTGGATCTTGTGGAAGATACTCCACTTGAAATGAATTTGCGTGATATATACTCCCACTGTCTGCTGATTCGAGCCCAGCTAAGATTTTAAGAAGCGATGATTTTCCCGTTCCATTTACGCCTATTAAACCAATCCTCTGTCGTTCTTCTAATGAAAAAGATATTTCATCGAAGAGAGTTTTTTCTCCATAAGATTTGGTAATATTCTCAGCCTGAAGCAAGCTCATGACACTCATCCTTTTCTCTCTATAGTCTGCTTTCTATTTTACCCTTTTTGTCTTTAGAAAGGAACTAATTCACAATAATCGGTGGATGTAGTGTGATTTGCTCATCACTCTCTCGTACTGTGTTTTGAAAGTGGCGGACAGTTATATTGCATAGCGAAAGGCTCTCGAGATTCTCTCGAAAGCCTATTTTTAATATTACTTACGCGTTCTTTTTTTGCTTCTTGTTTTTCTTATGTTTTTTGTTGTTGTTTTGGTCAGCAGAAAGTTCACTTGCAAACTCAGTTTCATGCTTATGAGCTTGTTTTGGATTTTTCATTCGTCTTCACCTCCACTATTAATAAGGTGTTCTGAATGTTATCATCTTATACTTAGTACGGTATGTGAAATTTTATAAAACAAAACCTCAGACACGGTCATCTTCTTTCGATCGTTCTAGCAACGATAGCTGAGGGTTAAGCGTCACATTTTCCTGCCCTTCTTTCCAATAAAGCTCTACCTCTTCACCGTTCAGAATAGCAGGAAATGCAATTAAACCACTTTCGATATCGATGATCTTAACTCCCAAACTAAGTAGGTTCCTAATAAACGTTTGAGCCTCTAATTCCATAAATTCCATTCTTGACTCTTTCTTAAATAAAATATCTTCATCTACTTTTGTCTTGTGACGATATAACAAGGTTTTCTTATGTTGCTCTAGCTGTTCATACTGTTCACCAAAAGATTGAGTCACGCTCTTTAGACCGGCCAGCTCTCGCCTTACTTTAGGGATCATCTCATTCGCTTCGTGCTCTGTAAAATATCTCTTGTTCATGTGAATTCTCCTCCATCCGATTATTCAATAGTATGTATTTACCCTTACTTGACATCTTTAAGCATAATTCGACGTATTTTTGCTTTTTGTTGTAAACCCTATAAATAGCTCTACAAATCCGCTATGATGGATAATGAGGGGAACATTATACAATAAGGAGGAATTTCTCTTGGCAAAAGTTACTGTACCAGATTATGGAACATTTGATGTTGAGGAAGGAACGAAGCTAACACTTGCACTTGAAGACAACGACGTACATATTCTTCATCGATGTGGTGGTAAAGCTAAATGCACAACGTGTCGCGTTGAAGTGCTAGATGGCGATTTTGGAGAACTTACTGATATCGAAAAAGAAGCTTTTAAAAGAAAGGGTGTAGAAGAGAACCTACGCCTCTCATGTCAAGTCCGAGTAAACGGCGATTGTGAAGTTAAGCCAGCTATGACAATCGAAAGCTCCGGCCTTGATGATCCAGGCCCTCGACCAGAGAAATAAAGAGTAAAACGCCGGTTCCTAGGAACCGGCGTTTTGCTTTTTTATCTTCTTTCATAAGTAACAAAATCATAATCGTAAGGATTCTTTTCATCCTTTTTATTTATATCTCTAGATTTCTCAATCCAATCCTCGCTCTTTAGGTCAGTAAAGTATGCATCGCCTTGAAATTCATGATGAATTTCTGTAATGTAAAGCCGATCTGCGTAAGGTAGGAGCTGACGATAAATCTCAGCACCTCCGATTACAAACCATTCCTTTTCGTTATCTTCTTCAGCCATTTTTAAAAATTCTTCGATAGAATGCAGGATTGTTACGTTTTCGATGGAAAGGTCACGCCTTGTAATCACGTAACTTTCTCTTCCTGGTAGAGGCTTCCCAATTGATTCAAACGTTTTCCTACCCATTACGATTGATTTTTGCAGCGTCATTTTTTTAAAGTATGCAAGATCAGCTGGTAGATGCCAAGGCAAATCATTGTTCTTACCGATCAAATGATTTTCATCCATTGCAAGTAAAAAAGAAATCATACAGATACCTCTCCCTTTATGTGTGGATGCGGATCATATTCTGTAAGTTCAAAGTCTTCAAAAGAAAAACCGAACAATGATTTAACTTCAGGATTAATTTTCATTTTAGGTAATGGTCTTGGTTCTCTTGTTAACTGTAATTCAACTTGCTCAAGGTGATTATTATAAATGTGAGCATCTCCTAATGTATGGACGAATTCTCCAGGCTCAAGATCGCATACCTGCGCCATCATCATCGTGAGTAAGGCGTAGGATGCGATGTTGAATGGCACGCCAAGGAAGACATCTGCCGAGCGCTGATAGAGCTGACATGAAAGTTTTCCATCAGCTACATAAAATTGAAAAAGACAATGACATGGAGGAAGCGCCATCTCATCCACTTGTGAAGGATTCCATGCTGTAACGATCATGCGTCTTGAATCAGGATTCGTTTTAATTTGATCGATTACGTTTTGAATTTGATCTACTGTTTCACCATCAGCTCCAGTCCAAGACCTCCACTGGTGACCGTATACAGGTCCTAGTTCTCCATCTTCATCCGCCCATTCGTTCCAAATGCGGACGCCATTATCTTGAAGATATTTTACATTGGTATCTCCTTTAATAAACCACAGTAATTCATGAATAATCGATCGTAAATGAAGCTTTTTCGTAGTTAACGCAGGAAAGCCTTCTTGCAAATCAAATCTCATCTGGTGACCAAAAACGCTAATAGTACCAGTACCTGTTCGATCAGACTTCTTTGTGCCGTTATGTAGTATTTCTTCGCATAATTGTAAGTATGTTTTCATCTATGCTTCCCTCCCAAACATTTGCTAATAGTTATTGTACCACTGGAACGTTCTCATTCACACATCATATGTTATATGAGAAATTAAGGAAAGGATGAATATGTGATGGGAAAAGGAGACAAACTTCCAAAGATTCTTCAGGACCCTAATCTTCAAAATTGGTTAAATACGTTCGATGACTTTTTTAAGGATCCATTTTCTAATTTACTTCCAAACCAGGCATTCCGTGTCGATCTATATGAAACGAATTCTGCTTTTATCGTTGAAGCTGAACTACCTGGTGTATCAAAAGAACAAATCAAAGTAGAGCCATTAGGAGATAGCATCCGTATTTCCATTGAATCAGACAGCTTTCAAGAAGAACGGAATGATAAACAAAAGTACTATAAACAGGAAAGAGCGTATTCGAGTACTAGCAGATTGATCAAACTGCCCTATTCCTTTTCAATGAAGAATGTGAAGGGGAAATATGAGAACGGTATCCTCGAAATCATGATACCTAAGAAAGACCGTATAAAAGATACCATAAACTATTTAGATATCGAATAAAAAACGGAGGGGAATCCCCTCCGTTTCTTAATTACATGCTCCAATCGATGAAAGCATTTCCTTCAAGGAATCTTTCACAATCCATCGCTGCCATACACCCAGTGCCTGCTGCTGTAATTGCCTGCCTGTAAGTAAAATCTTGCACGTCTCCACACGCGAATACACCTGGAAGGTTCGTACGAGTAGTTCCTGGTTCAACATTGATGTAGCCTTTGTCATCCATGTCTATTTTTCCTTCAAGAAAATCAGTGTTTGGCTTATGACCGATCGCTACAAAGATTCCATCTGTCTCAATCGTTTCTTCATTTCCTGAATCACTTTCTTTTACTCTAATACCGCTTACTTTCTTTCCATCTGAAACAACTTCAACAGGGGAGTAGTTAAGCTTCCATGTGATCTTTTCATTATTACGCGCTCTTTCTTGCATGATTTTTGATGCTCTAAGTTCGTTTCTTCGATGAAGAATTGTAACTTCCGAAGCGAACTTAGTAAGGAAAGTGGCTTCCTCCATCGCAGAGTCTCCTCCGCCAACAACAACAATCTTCTTATTTCTAAAGAAGAACCCATCACACGTAGCGCAAGTGCTTACACCTCTACCCATATTCTCGGATTCTCCTGGTATTCCAAGTAACTTTGCGGAAGCACCAGTCGAAATCAATACCGCATCTGCTTCTACATCACCAAGCGTATCGGTCTTTAAAGTATAAGGTCGTTTTGAAAAATCGATATCCTTAACCCAACCTCTTTCAATTCGAGCACCGAAGCGTAACGCTTGTTTCTTCATGTTTTCCATTAATTCTGGGCCAAGTATTCCATCTGCGAAGCCAGGAAAATTTTCTACATCTGTCGTTAAGGTCAACTGACCACCTGGCTCTGGTCCTTCAATAACGAGAGGCTCCATATTTGCTCTTGCTAAATAAATTGCAGCTGTTAAACCTGCTGGTCCCGTTCCTACGATTACTGGTTTATTCATAATGACCCTCCTCAATAAGCTTCATTATTTTATTTTTCCTTATTTTAAAGAAATAAACCCTCTATACGCATTTAGTATATCGTATTTACTGAATATTGCTTATTATTCTGCTCAGTTGCAAAAGGTTGTTCATTACCATTCCTTCTTGATAAAATGAACAAGTGTAGAACTTGCAATCAGCATTGAGGTGATAATAGCATGAATCCTATCGTTGAGTTTTGTATGAGTAACCTATCAAGCGGTTCACATAAAGCGATGGAAATACTTGAAAAAGACCATGATCTAGATGTATTAGAATATTCTTGTCTAGGACATTGTACGTTATGTAGTCAGGAGATGTATTGTCTCGTTAACGGAGAGCGCGTTACTGCTACATCTTCAGATGAACTCGTACGTAACGTATATCAATTTATTGAAGAAAATCCTATGTTTTAATTTAAGTTTGGTCTGGGCATAGTATTGAGTGACACCTAAAAGGAGGATTGCTCAATGAAAAGTCGCAATGGCTACGATCCCAAAACAGGGGCTCAGGGTACTAAAAGCGGTGAGGATGCTCTCCAAATGAATAAAAAAAGAGGCCCGCAACAAGCGCGCCCTAAAAAGAAGTAATACGGCGCTGCTCAACTGAGCAGCGTTTACTTATGCGATTCTAAAACGATACAAAAACCAGAAGTCTTCTATCGGCGACTCACCACTCGCAATGATATGATGCTCCCCTTCGTCATCAACTGTTATCCAATTCTCTTCATCATCCTGATAGGCAGGATAAAAATTTCCTTTTTTAAATAATTTCCGTTCATTTTCAGTACCTGTTAAAGGATCTTCTTCAAATACGTCTCTTATACACTGAACGAGTTCCATCTCTATTCATTCCCTTCCAATCAAACAGAAACACCCCGCATGCCTCATTACGAGAGCCATTTTGGCGGAGTGTTTTTATCCCAATAAATCTTCCCAACTTCATGATGCTCACTGAAATTATCTTTTTCGTCGTGATAATGAAAGTTAAACCAGTATCCATCCTGAGGTGGATGGTCTCTTCTCACATGAAACCTCATCAAGTCATTCCCTGTTTTCTCGTTGTACACGTGCATGATACGTTCACCATAACCACCAGATGGATTATCAGTCAAACGAAGTGAACGAACGAAATCTACATCTAATTCTTCGACTTTAGATGTAATCACCTCGTTTACTTTCGGAACGATCAAATTTATGTAATCAGACCCAACACGGTTAGCAATCGTGTCGCCAAACTTTCTTATTCCTAATTCTTCAGTTTGTAGTGAAGCATAGGTAATGAATTCTTCTACTACCTCAGATGACGAAGATCGTTCTGCAATCTCAGGCCAACGTAGAGGCTCAATCTCAACTTCTTCAAATGATAATTGAGGAGGCTCGTCCGTTTCAACCACGTGTGAAACGTCTTTTTGGTAGTTAGCTTCAGTCTTTTGTCCAGGTTTAAGATCTTGTAAATACTCTGTTGGTATAACTGTACCAAGCGTAATAACAGCAATGAATGCTACAAAAAGCTTTCTTGACCATAACGGAAAGCGCAATCGTCTACACCTGACTTTCTCAAATAAAAGATTTCTTACATTGTCCCATGAAGACGATGAAAATGCCAGATAATTTTTTAACTATTCTGTTACATGTTTTGAGCGCTTCGTTAAAAGCGCTCATCCACTCAACAAGTAAACATTTCAATGCGATTAAGATCTATTCCTGTATATACCCATCTTCTTCCCGTCCATCGAAATCCAGATACAGATCTTCTGCCAACAAAAACAGGCCAGAACCAGAAGCGATTTCCACCTTTCATCCATATATACGTGTAGCGGTATAAACATCCTCTAATTGCAAACGGATCTACGGCTTGTGTTCCTGCCTGTGCTGACATAGGCATCTGTGGTGTTGTTGATGGCGGACTAGAAGGTGGCTGCATCACTGGCTGCTGTTGACGAGGAGCCTCATAGGTATGAATGTGGTATTCGATGTGTTCATGCTCTTCACTATACATCATTTCCATCCCTTCTCACTTGATATAGACACTGTATGCCCTTCTTAGGTGAGAGGTTCATTTGGACAACAAAAAAAGCACCTCTTTGAGTGTGCTGTCGCTTCATAATCAAATAAAATTATTATAAGAAATGGTGACCCGTACGGGATTCCGACGCGTTAGCTAGTCCTGCTGATTTCTCTTCTTCGAGAGAACTTCTGCAGGGGAACCCTTGGGTGAGAAGCCCGTAAGCTTCTTTGAAATGGTGACCCGTACGGGATTCGAACCCGTGTTACCGCCGTGAAAGGGCGGTGTCTTAACCGCTTGACCAACGGGCCACTAAATTGGAGCGGGTGATGGGAATCGAACCCACGACATCAGCTTGGAAGGCTGAGGTTTTACCACTAAACTACACCCGCAAATGGCGGAGGAAGAGGGATTCGAACCCCCGCGGGCCGTTAAGCCCCTGTCGGTTTTCAAGACCGATCCCTTCAGCCAGACTTGGGTATTCCTCCAATATGGTGGAGCCTAGCGGGATCGAACCGCTGACCTCCTGCGTGCAAGGCAGGCGCTCTCCCAGCTGAGCTAAGGCCCCAAGTATGTATGGCGCGCCCGAGAGGAGTCGAACCCCTAACCTTCTGATCCGTAGTCAGACGCTCTATCCAATTGAGCTACGGGCGCATATCTATATGATTCTAATGGTGCGGGTGAAGGGACTCGAACCCCCACGTCGTAAGACACTAGATCCTAAGTCTAGCGCGTCTGCCAATTCCGCCACACCCGCGTGTGTGGTGCCGGCCAGAGGACTTGAACCCCCAACCTACTGATTACAAGTCAGTTGCTCTACCAATTGAGCTAGACCGGCGAAGTATTTTTATAGAGAAAAAATGGTGGAGGATGACGGGCTCGAACCGCCGACCCTCTGCTTGTAAGGCAGATGCTCTCCCAGCTGAGCTAATCCTCCAAATAAACAGCGACCTCTATATTATATAACTACTTGTCCATTCACGTCAACACTTTTTTTCAAGAACATTGTGTCGAAAAACGTTGTTTATGAGGACAAGATTTATATTATCAATTATCTTACTAGATTGCAATAGTTTTTTTACATAAAAAAAGCAAGGGATATAATCCCCCTGCTTATACTGATGTTTGAACAAGAGTTTTATTTTTCTTTGGAGGCGCACTGCGTTCAGGATATTTCTTGGCTACCACTTCAACATCTACCTTACGATACTCTCGAATATTAGAGGCTTCCCTTAGTAGCTGATCTTCAACATAGTGACGCTTTCGTTTCAATAAAACCCCTCCTCATACTTAGTAACCCCTAGTTACCCTCTTTAGACCAATCATAAACCTGGTCTTTATTACCATATATAAGCTGGTAATGATAGGTAGGATATAATGTATTCCTCTAGAGCACGTATTATGAACGGTCGATTGAAAAATGAAACTTGTTTATTTTTTCACCAGTAGCTTTTTCAAGGAACGTCACTTCTCCTTCGTTAGAGACCATCACGATCGTTTGTGCTCTAGTACCATACTTTTCAGATGTAATATAGATAGGTGACAAAAGTCTTTCCCATTCTAGCGGGATACCTGTGTTTGGAAGATCTTTATCTGGTGCCGGTTCAGCATGATCAAGTAGTTTGAACAGCTGATCAGAGTCAATCTCTTCTGTTTGGTCAAGATAATCTGATAGTTCTCTCTTGATTCGATCCACTTTGGGCCAGCTTGTATTCAACAGGTGATTACTTACAGCATGAATGCCTGACTCAACTTTCCTAACCTCATCCTCACGATTTGAATAGTAAAAGAACTCATTTGCACTACCCACAAACAAGTTGAAACCATTGTAGTGATCTCTTTGTTCCTGCACACTCTTTAAATAATCGTATGGATGAATAGACTGCGTGAGAAATTTGACTGGTAGTTCCCCTCTTGACCGCTCCTTTCGTTCTTCATTAGGCTCTCGATAATTTGTCAATGCAGCAATGTTACCCTCTGTCGTAACACCAAGCCATGTACCTTTTGCTCTTAGGTCTCTTCCAGCTAAAAGGTTAGTATAATCAGCCCAATAATGAGCCCTTTCAGTGGGTCGTTCGTAGAATTCATCTCGATTAGCAATTAAAATGAATGGATATTTTGGATTAACATCGATTGCAACTGCGATTAAACACATACGATTTCCGCCTTCCGATAAGCAGAGGAGCACAGTGTTAACCACTGTGCTCCTTCAACCCTTTATTGTATCAACTTAACCAGCACAAGATGATGAACAGTAACGTTGTTGTGAGTCCAAGCACTCATCACAAACGATGTGTAGTTTATCACACTCTACATTTGCGCAGTTAATGTAAGTGTCTGCATGTGTGCCGCAATGATAGCATGTTCCAACTACCTTAGCATCATCCGTTTGATTTACATCAACAGCTAAGCGATCGTCAAACACAAAACACTTACCATCAAAATATTTCCCCTGTACATCTGGGTCTTTGCCATATGTTACGATTCCACCATGAAGCTGAGATACATCATTAAAACCTTTTTTCTTCAAATACCCGGAAAACTTTTCACAACGAATCCCGCCTGTACAATAAGTGAGGACTTTTTTGTCCTTTTGATCTGATAAGTTCTCTTCGATCCACTCAGGTAATTCACGAAACGCTTTTATATTCGGTCGAATTGCATTTCTGAAGTGACCGATATCATATTCATAGTCATTTCTTGCATCAATAACAATAACATCATCTTGTTCGAGTGCATTCATAAACTCTTTTGGCTCGAGATAATTTCCCGTAAGCTCATTTGGATCGATATCCTCATCAAGACGGAGTGATACGATCTCATTTCTAGCTCGTACGTGCATTTTTTTAAACGTGTGAGCTTCCGCTTCATCGACCTTAAACTCAATGTCAGAAAAACGTGGATCGTTTCTTAACTCTTGCATGTATTGCTCAGTGTATTCTTTTGGTCCTGAGACGGTACCATTTATGCCTTCTTTACCTACGAGTATTCTACCTTTTAAGTCTAGAGACTTACAGAATTTCAAATGCTTTCTAGCAAAATACTCGGGATCTTCAATTTCTACATACTTATAATATAACAGCACTTGATATGCTGAAGCTTCTGATTGCAAGTCAAAAACCACCTTCTGCGTATTCTAAAATCAGTATTAAATCTTACCTGATTTATGATGTGATGTAAAGATGATCCTCACGATGTAAAGTAATCATCCTTTAGTTTTTCCAACTCGATTAAAGAAGCCTCTGCCCATCTCCCACCTTCGTGTTTTAGTTCATTAACTTGTGTGTCTACCGCTTCCTTTAAGGATTCGAGGTAACCCGGGATTTCTTCATCATAGTGGTTGATCGCGGAAATAGGGACAAGCGCTTTTTCGTATTGTGATAGCGCCTTACGCTGGTGAAATAATGGCACGTCGAGCTGCTTCGGGTTGTGCAGGTCCCCTTGTGTTGGGTGCTTGATGACCGCAAGAACCTTTACGACTGCTTTGGGAGATTTCACATCGACGATCTCTCCAATATATCTCCCTGTTTTATAACCTGCTGTAACGATTTCACCTTGTTTAAATGACTTTTTATCTGCCATGATGTCTTCACTCCTTCACCAATGCTTTTACAACCTGATGATATCACAAAATCCTCCAGGGTCTGGAGGATTTCATCTTGTGAATACATGTTTTCCAATTGTCTTAATGACATGTCTGCTTCGAATCCAATCATCAGTGGCTGTTTTTGGATTATAGTAAAACAAAGCCCCTGAGCTTGGATCTTCACCTTTTAATGCTTCATATGCTGCAAGGTACGCCTTTTTTCCAGGTTTCTTGCTATATTGACCGTCAGATACTGCTGTATATGCTCCACTCTGGAAGATAACTTCTTTGATCGAATTAGGAAACTTTGATGAACGAACACGGTTTAGCGTTACAGCCGCAACTGCCACTTTCCCTTCGAACGATTCTCCTCTAGCTTCACCGTTGATCAATCGTGCTAGCATTTCAACTTCTTTTACAGAGTATTTTTTTACTGATAATTGGTCACCTTTTACTTCTTTTACATCATTCATATTATTAATAGGTAGGTTCATTCGTAATGCTACCTGGTGCTTTGTTTCTGGATCAGGTTTTGTCTCTTTAGGAGTATCTAATGCTCGAGTAGGCAGTTTCGTTTCTGCTTTAACCGAAGTAACTGCTTCAACCTGATGTGATTGATAAGAGATCAGATTTATGAAAAGAGTCATAATCATTAACAATGATACATGTTTTTTCACTTCGCCTCACCCTTCCTATCTCTCAAAATCGTCACAGTTAGAAAGGTTAGAGCATATTCATCATCATTTCAATAGGAAATCGAAGGCCTTATTTCCAGAAAACCTTACAACATGAAACTTATTCCACCTTATTTAAGCTCACTATTTGCTAATACTTGCAACGTTAATTCGTCACTAGGTGGATTATGGAGTCCCGCTCGTACGTCTCTATATAAACGTTCAATCTTGTTCTTTTTCATTAAACTTCTACCACCGATTATCCTCATAGAAAGGTCGACTACGTCGATCGCCGCATTTACTGCTTGATGTTTCGCAGCGAATAGCTGTGACTGCATCTTCATTCGCTCTTCAGGATACTTATCCCATTGATCGGCAACAGAATATAGAAAATGGCGTGCACTCAATAGATTTAACGAAATTTGTCCAATCTTATCTTGAATATGAGGCACTTCACTTAATGGTTTATCCAAACTGTTCGGCTGATACGTATTTACAAATTCGATCGCTTCCTGCTTAGCTGCTTCAGCAATCCCAAGGTAAACCGCAGGTATATGCAACAGCCATCCAGGTGGTATCGCTTTCGTTTTCCGCTCTTTGTCATACACTTCTAATAATCGTTCTGCAGGGACATGAACATCTTTAAGAACAAGATCATCACTCCTCGTACCCCGCATGCCAATTACATCCCAAGTTTCTTCAATAGTAACTCCTTCATCTTTCATAGAAATGAGGAAATCGCAAGCTTCCTCACTGTCTTCCAAAGTCGCTTTTACAATCACCTGATCAAGATGAGTACTAAGTGTTGTAAAGGTCTTTCTACCTGTCAAACGATATCCTGAATCAACTCTCTTAGCAATCGTTACAGGTAGCCCTCCTCTCGTAGGGTCCCCTGTCTTTTCTTCTGTTTGAGCACGATTAATGATCGTTCCTTCCACAACATCTCTAGAAAGTCTTCCGAAGGTAATGTCGTTCCACGGTCGTCGGTCGTTTAGATCTTTCAAAATACCAAGATGCCAGCCGATCGAAAGTGCAGTTGCCCCCTCTCCTTTACCTAGCTCTTCTTGAATCAAAACAAGCTCATATAAAGAAAGGTCTTCTCCACCATATTGCTTTGGAACAGGTAGCGCTGAGTAACCAGATGTTCTGAACCGATCTAGAATCGATGTTGGAATATTCGCTTCTTCATCGATTTTCGATGCGAGTTCCTGTAACTCTACACTTAAATCCTGCGCTAAATGATGGAGTTTTTCTTCACGCTCATTACGAATAAATTTTTCTATCAAATTAGTCACCTTCCTTTAGTTGACTACTTATCACCGTTGAATTACGATAAAAGCAAATTAAGTTCTTATATTTAACAGTTCATCGATTCGATTTTGCTTGAAGCCGATAATTACTTCTTCATCGATCACGATTGTAGGCGTAGACATCGAATTATGAGTATTGATCAATTCATCACGAGCCCTTGCATTTTCTTTGATATTAAGCAGCTCATATTCTATTCCATTCACATCGAAATATTGTTTAACAAACTCACACGGCGGACAAGCAGGCTGCGTGTATACTTTTACATTCTTCATAGACGTCACTTCCCTAATAGAATCTTTTCCGTATAAAACATATCACCAGCGTTTCATACTTGCAACACATCTGTTCTTTAAAACGTTTGTTCCCGATCGATGAAGGGAATGATGCCGACAAGTAGTTGAAACTTTTTTTGAAGATAGAACGTATAAGGTATTACATGGTACCCAACTTTTCATTCTTTTGAAGGAGTGACATATATGAACAACTTATCTGAACAAAATGATAGACAACGAGAAAAAGCGGAAGAAATTATCCAGAGCTTTTATAATGAAGATGACTCTGATAAAATCCTACAATCTTTATCAGGATTAGGAGAAGATGCTCAGAGGAACGCAGGTCAATCCTTAGAAGCGTTAAAACGTCCCGTTAAAGGAATGATCGACCAACCAGATAATGATCTTCCTGAAAACCTCCATAAGCTACGGGAGCATGTATCTGAACTAGAGCCGACTTATTTAAAGAAAACTAAATTCAATAAGCTAATGAACAAAGTTCTTGGACGTAATGAAATCGAACAGTATGCAAAAAAGTATAAGACAGTGGAATCTCAAGTAGAGGTTATTGTTGAGTCATTATTAACAGGTAGAGACAAACTTCAAGAAGACAACTTGATGTTGAGAGAACTCAAAGATGTTGCACGTGAAAGAATCGGCGGGTTAGAAGAGCAGATGGAACTTGGACAGACATTGATGACGATGCTTGATGAAGAAGCTGCGAAAGATGAATGGAAGGAAAATCCTCTACCCATTCAAAAAGCTCAACAAAAAGTGGTCAGCCGCGTAAAGAACATGTCACAAGCTGTAATGGTATTAAGACAATCGATGGCTTCTGTTGATCTAATCATAGAAAATAACGAAAAGTTAGAAGAAGCGATTTTCAATGCTGTTACGATGACGAAAAACATCATCACAGTTACCGCTTCCATCCAGCTTGCACTTGGTAATCAGCAGAAAGTTATCTCTGCTGTTCAAAATGTGAATGAAGCAACAGAATCAATGCTGCTTCGAAATGCAGAAATGCTCAAACAGAACACTGAGGAAACGATTAAAACTCTTGAAAAACCTGCAATTGCGATCGAATCTTTCCGCAAAGCTTATAACGACGTATTCGAAGCGATCGATCTCACAGAAAAATCGAACGCTAGAATCATCGATAGTGGAAAACTCTTTATTACTGAGATGGAACAACTCAACAATGAAATGAAGCTTAAGCTTGACGGATCAACTGTAAAGCAAAAGCAGCTTTCTGAAGCTGCAGACCGTCTATAAGACTGGAGGTTATGAACGTGGGGCTACTAAACTCTCCTGAATATCAATGGGTGGAGAAATTTTTGCCTCCCAGATTTAAAACCGTGGAATCATCGTTATTACAAGACGTAGGTTCCTATGAATTTTTAAATTTTGCAGAGCAACTATTAGATGAATTTATTCATAAAATCTCAAACGATTCTCACAAACAAGAAAAGTGGAAGCGAACAGAAAAAGGATTTACTGTTTTCTTAAAGATAAAACGTAATCTTATTCTTTTTTCTGGATATGACAGCCAAAAAACTCGCTCTTCTACCCCAAAAAAATTCTTTATCCAATGGCAAAGACAAGTTAAGTCTTCGAGTGAACATGGTAAATGTAAACAGGGATTGATCTTAATCAATGATCGCGGACGTATCATCAAGCGAAGTGTCAAACGGTCCCCTTATTTTTCGGGCATCTTTCATCGTATTAAACAATTAGACCGAGCTCTATTAGGTCCAAAGTACGTAGCTCATGCCCCTCAAATCGATGCTACACTACAAGAAAATGTACAGTTGGTCGAACAGCTTTTGAAAGATCCATCTATCAAAGGGGTTATTTATTCAAGAGCAAACCGACTGTTAAATCTCATCAGTACAATGTTACCTGAATTAGACCTTCTTGATATCGAGGAAAGACACACTGTGAAACGAATGCTATCCACTGAAATCCCTGACCTTTTAGGAGGATATATCGGTTTATCTAAGGATAATAAAGAATTAAGACACGGTGATCTGTTTCAGGCGTTATGTAAAATGGAACTAACACTTCACCATCTGTTGGAAAAGTTAGAACAACTAAGATTATCTAAAGTCGACCACCTCTTAAAAGTTAACAAGATGAGGTACGATAACGAATAAAAGCTAGCTGTCAAAAAAAGACAGCTAGCTTTTATTATACTTCTTGCTCTATATTTTCTTTCATGATCGCTTGAATGCGTTCTGTTACTTCATCTTCTGTTAGACCGTGCTCTTCCACATAGCGATTGCGTGGAGATACTCGGCATTCATGAGAACACCCTCGCAAGTATTTATGCTCATTCTCTTCAGAAGTAATGATTTGCTTATTACAATCTGGATTTGCGCAGTTAACGTATCTCTCACAAGGCTCACCAGTGAAATGGTCTTTACCAACGATCACGTGCTCTTTTTGATTGATCGGAACAGAAATCCGCTCATCGAATACGTAACACTGACCGTTCCAGTATTCACCTTTCGTTTCCTCGTCTTTACCGTACGTGACGATGCCACCATCAAGCTGGTTCACATCTTCAAAGCCCTGATTGATCATCCATCCAGTGAATTTTTCACAACGAATACCACCAGTACAATAAGTTAGGATTTTCTTGTCTTTTTTATCAGCAAGATTTTCCTGCACCCACTCTGGTAAATCTCGGAAGTTCTTGATATCTGGATTGATCGCACCTTTGAAATGACCAAGCTCATACTCATAGTCATTACGAGTATCTAGGATAATGACGTCCTCATCCTGCATCGCTTCACGCCATTCTTTAGGGGATAAGTGCTTTCCACCTACTTTGGTAGGATTGTGGTTATCCTCTAATCGAAGAGTGACCAATTCAGGCCGTTCACGAACGTGCATCTTTTTAAACGCATGCTCATCTGCTTCATCTATCTTAAAGAAAAGATCAGAAAAACGTTCGTCAGCATGCATCATATCCATATAAGCTTGAGTTTGCTCAACTGTTCCAGAAAGCGTTCCATTGATGCCTTCTTCAGCAACGAGGATTCTACCCTTTAATTCATGTTCGTCACAAAACTCCTGGTGTTTCTCAACAAACTCTCCAGGATTATCGATTTGTACATATTTATAATACAATAATACGCGATAGTCTTTCTTGCTCATAATCGTATCTCCTTTATTTCACTGTTTCCATAACAGGCTCAACCTCTCCAAAATATTATTATAATAAATTCTCGCTAGAATGCAAATAGATGGTTTTGAATTACCATAAGGTTTCAGGGATGAGCACAGTAAGGAAGCTAAACGATTTCAATTGAAGGTTTTACAAATACCTTCACATTTCCTTTGATGGCGCGTGTGATCATGCACCCTTCTTCTGCTCGGTCTGCAATATCCATAATCTGTTCTCTTAGTGATTCATCAGGAGATTCCTTCAGATAGACAACTGGAAAATGGTGAATTGACTCAACATGTATTCTTCCTTCTTCACTTACAATTAATTTAGATGAAATTTGAATATCGTCAAAAGGAATCTTTTTTGCTTCAAGATAAAGTCCAAGCGTCATAAAATAACAAGCTGCAGAAGAGCTGAGCAATAGTTCATCAGGGTTCGTACCTTCATCTAAGCCCCCCATTGACGTTGGGATCGTAACACTTGCTGAAAGATTTTCAGAATGAATTTCACCTTTCCCAGTTCTCCCGCCTTTGTAGCTTCCCTTTAGCTCAAATACGTGTTCCATCCTACATACCTCCATCTAATTTTTTTTATAAGAAAACTCCACTCTTGGAATAGAGTGGAGATTGAGTTAACAATATTGCTCGAAAGCTCCTGTCAAGTTTTGCACGATGTCTTCAACTTCGTGATCTTCAATTTCTTCACGAGGAATGAAATGGAGAACCTGTCCATCTTTCATCAATGCCATGGATGGTGAAGAAGGTTCGTATCCTTCTAGATACTCTCTCATTTGGGCAGTTGCTTCACGATCTTGTCCGGCAAACACTGTCACAATATGATCTGGTTTCTTTTCATGTTCAATTGCTTCACGAGCTGCTGGTCGCGCTAAACCTGCCGCACAACCGCAGACAGAATTGATTACAACTAGTGTTGTACCTTTCGTGCCTGTTACAAATTCTGCAACATCTTCAGCAGTGGTTAGTTCTTTAAAACCTGCAGAAGTTAATTCGTCTCGCATCGGCTGAGCCATTTGTTTCATATATTCTTCATATGGATTCATGATGAGAACCTCCTCTTATTTCGATTTCCGTGCTTGCGTCATTTGGTGCCATACTGAGCCTTTTGCTTCTTCGCCACCTTGAATCCGTTCAAGCGCCATCCTTGCTTGCATCTTTACTTCAAACTCTGGATCTTCTGTTGCCTGTTCTAAAGCAGGTACTGCTGATTCATCGCCGACTTCGTATAAGAACATGGCAGCCCTCCAACGAACAAGCTTGTTTTTATCAGATAGGGCTTCCACCATTTCAGGTATTGCTTCTACATAACCTAAATCAGACATACAGTCTCCTGCAGTTCGTCTTACAGTCACAGACTTATCTTTTAACGCTTTAAATAGTAGCGGCAAGACGTCTTTTGATTCGATCATCCCAAGATAAACAGCAGCTAGTCTACGTATAGAAGCCTTTTCGTCTTGTAACGCTTTTTCTAATAAAGGAAGATCAGTAATCTCAGGATCTAGTCGATCTAGAGCAGCATATCTTTCCTTCCATTCTGGATGATCGAGCATTTCAAGCGTAACATGCTTTTTTTCTTGTTGTCGTGAATCAGGTTGTCCTGGTTCAAAAGCATCTTTCACAAGTGCCTCAAGTCTATTTTCATTATAAGTTGCAGATATTTCCTCAGTGACCTCAACGCCAACTTCTTCCGGAGAACCATAGCGAGGATTTTGCTCTTTCCACTCTCGTTCCATCACCATATTGTCAGAAGCTGAAGAAGCATCCATCGCCGCTTTCATAAATCGATCAGGAAGACCGAAACGTTGTTCTTCTTCACCATCGAGCAGCTTTACCTGCATAGGAATACCTCTAAACATTTGGATGAACACTTTTACTTCACCGAAATCATCTTCAACGGCTTCCTTCGTAGTGTTCGTTTCATTTGTTTCTTGTCCGAAAGCTTCTCTTGCTCCTGGTAAAATATCTTCCCAGGCAAACTTTGCATTTCGTTCCAAAGCAATAAAGTCCATTACATGATAAATTTCTTTAACACCAGGAACGTCCATTAGCTTTTGAATATAATCCGGAGCGTCAGTAAGGTCGCTCCCCTGCTTATACTGGCGCGTATCCCCAGCGGCTAATGATTCGTTCAGATTGATTTTCATCGAATTTGGACTCGGTGTTGGTTCGATCGATACGATCTTCATAGAACCTCCCCCTTCTTCAAGTGATTTTATCATAAGTAATTAACATGTACCATTAAGACCCATCACTCATTAAGTGTAACAACCGTGGCATTTTCTTTGTACTCGTCATAATAACTTAACACATCATCCACATATTCATCACTATGGTTGTACGCATACAGAGCGGTTTCTAACTTACCTTCGCTCGCTCCGTTAGCTGATAGATAGCTTGCGGCTGTGAATGCTGCATCAGTGATGTTGTATGGGTCTGCTTTACCATCGCCGTTTCCGTCTTTTCCATAGCCGCCGTATTTATTTATTAAGGCAGGATCCGTGATATCGATATTGTCACCTTCATTTAATTTTCCTAAGGCACTACCTTCATATTGCCAACCAAGCCACGTTCGCGGCATAAACTGATAATGTCCGATTGCCCCTTTTGGACTTTCTAGAGACTTCATCGTTGAAAATTTGGTTTCTACGCGATGCACCGCAGCAAGTAATTCCCATTGTATGTCATACTCTTCAGCAGCTTTTTTATACGTATCGACGTATTCTTCTGGAATATGAGACTTCGATAATTGAAAACGGAACGGTTCACTATTGCCTTGCAGAAAAAGCGCGATTATGACACTTGTTATAATCGTAGTTATTATCAATCGTGCAGGTCGTTTCAACGTTGCCCTCTTCCTTCCTATTTTCGTTCGTTGATGTCTGTAAATTCTTCGCTTGGAAGATGAATCCACTTCCCTAAATAACCGTGATCGTAAAGAGCCTTTATTAGGATTAATAGAATCGGCGAGAGAATCACTCCTGCAATTCCAAACAATGATAAAGAAATAATCATGAAGGACAAAATTGTGAACGCAGACACACCTAATGAATCACCAGTGATTTTCGGCTCCATAATCTGTCTAACAAGCATGACGACTCCTAATAAACCGATTAACCAAAATGCTAGTGTAGTCTGACCAACAATAAACAAATAAATCGCCCATGGTAAAAAGATTGCAGATACCCCTAGCAATGGAAGAATATCAAAAAACGCTGCTAACAATGCGATTGTAAACGCATTATCTACTCTTAATATCCATAGCCCGCAAAGAACAAGAACAAACGTGATCATGATTAGCTTTAGCTGAGCTTTAACATAAGCACCAATCCCACTAAGTACGTTTTCTTTTAAGAAATAATATGCTTTCTTAAATGTGTTAGGCGTGCGTTTGTTCGCGATCCGTTTCCACATTTCGATTTCAACACTCAAAAAATACGCAAGAACGATGCCGATCACAAAATTGATAATTAACGTAGGGATCGATGTCACAAAAGAAAAGATGCCATTAAGAAATCCAGTTAATAAAAAAGAAGCTTTCTCAACAACGGTAACGGAGTATTCCTGTGCTTTAAGTAAAACATCAGGTGGTAATGCATTCATCTGGAGCTGAGCCCATTCAACATAATTCATTACCTGCTCTTGAAAAATGTCTACATAGCTAGGAATCAATGAGATTAGGTTTTGTAATTGCACGACGAAAATGGCACCAGCAAGAAAGACTACACTTAATACGACTAAAACAAATAGCAGGGTCGAAATTGTTGTTGCTACTGTTTTCCCCAAACCTTTTCTATGTAAAAACCTAGCGAACGGTTCGATGATCAAGAAGATAACGTATCCAACAAAGATAGGAGCTGCAATATCAAACAAAAAGCTAAAAACAAACATGATTAAAAATACTGTTAAGACGATCAAACCAATATCGAAAGCAGTACGAGCATATTGTCTATAAAATGTTAACATTTCTTCACCTCTTGTCACTCTTATGACGTAAGCATATCTTTTTTACGCTCTCTTTTCCATAAAAAAAGGGCTTCAGTCTCTATTTTTTATGTGTGCAAATGAAATAATGGCCTGTCAGATGGTTTCCCGAAATAATAGCCTTGCCCAAGTGTAATCCCGATATCATTACAGAATTCAGCTTCTTCTTTTTGTTCGATTCCCTCAGCTAAAAGTTGGATTCCTTCTTCGTTTGCAAGTTTTGCAAGTTCGCGCAATGCATCCTGTTTACTCCTATTCCTATAACATTGATCGATAAATTGTCGATCGATCTTTGCGTAATCTGGCTTTAAGGCTAGTAAAATTTCCTTTGTTGCATACCCAGTCCCTAAATCATCAAGAGCGACTTTCATACCTTCTTGTTTATAAGAAGTAAAGATTTTCTTCAAATGGTCGATGCGTTGAATCTTTTCCGTTTCTACTACTTCAAACACAAGATCACCAGGATTTACGTTATAGTCTTCAACGGCTCGAAATGTCGTCTTCAAGCAGTGAGCAGGGTCATAAATAGAAGAAGGTAAAAAGTTAATAAATCTCTTGATTCCATTCGGAAGGAACTTTGAACTGATTTCAATCGCTTTGGTTCGAGCAGCGCTATCTAGAAAGGATTGTAAACCAGAGTTTCGAGCCATTTCGAAAAGTTTATAGGGCTGAAATGAGTAATCCTCATTAGTGGGTCTCAAGAGAAACTCATACGCAACGGTTTCGTTTCTTTCAAGTGATAAGATCGGCTGCATGTGTGCGGTAAACAGTCCTTCTTGCATGATCGTAATATAGTTCAAATTCTTCAACCGAACATTAAAATGTGGAAAAGCTACTGTTGGTTTCTTATCCATACGTGAAGATAATGTTGCACACCTAAATGTTTTTGTAGCGTTTGAACTAAATTGATCATCAATACGGTTACAGATGTCTTTCAATTCAGCAAGGTTGTTGTACGGCATGAAAAAGATTTCTCCTGACCGATTAAATAAATCGTTTAAACTCTCTAATAAAATAGGTGAAGGCGTTGTAATCTCCAAGATTCCTTTCGACAAGACGTCCGGTATAAATAGGCACTTTTCACAATACAAGTTTATCATCATCTCCTCATAAGAAAAGACAGGGGAGCGCCCCTGTCTTCCTAAGCTTTTACTCTACTTTAAGAGATTATCATATAGGTCTGAATATGTCTCAGCAGACTTTTCCCAAGAGTAATTCAATCGCATTGCTCGTTCAACGAGCTTTCTCCATGTAAGACTTTCATGATGATAGTAGTGTAATGCGAGTCGAATCGTACTTAGCATATCGTGAGCATTGTAATCAGCAAAACTGAAGCCATGCCCTTCACCCGTATATTTATTGTAAGGTTGTACCGTGTCTTTCAGTCCACCTGTTTCTCGAACGATCGGTAAACTTCCATAACGTAGTGCTATGAGCTGACTGATTCCACACGGTTCAAATTGAGAAGGCATGAGAAACAGATCTGATGCTGCATAAAGCTGTCTTGCAAAGTCATCGTTAAAATAAATGTTAGCTGAAAATCTACCTGGGTATCGATGCTCAGCTTCTCTAAGCATGTGCTCGTAGTGTTCATCTCCAGTTCCAAGAACGACAACCTGTACTTTTTCTTCCATGATCTCCGGAAGTACCCTGAAGAATAGATCCATTCCCTTTTGCTCAACAAGGCGAGTGATCATGGATATCATAGGAATACCTTCACCTTTTTGAAGACCAAGCTTTTCCTGAAGATCGACTTTGTTTTTTTCTTTTAGTAGAAATGATGCATGGTACGTATACTTTAACGCAGCATCTGTAGATGGATCATAAAGCTCGCTATCGATTCCGTTAATGATTCCTTTGAAATCATCTTCCCTCTTCCTTAAAATCCCATCTAGATATTCTCCAAAATAAGGCTGCTTGATTTCATCAGCATAAGAAGGACTTACAGTCGTAATATAGTCCGAATATGTAAGCCCGCCTTTCATAAAACTTACGTTACCGTGAAATTCTACACCCTCATTGGTGAAATGTAATTCACTCAAGTCCAAAAGATCATGAAGGATGTCTTTCGGAAATATCCCTTGATAGCGTAAATTATGAATCGTGTACACGGTCTTGATGCTTTCGTAGTGAGGATGATTACGGTAATGCGCTTTTTTCAATACCGGTACCATCCCAGTTTGCCAATCATGGCAATGGAGGATATCTGGTCGTTCATCCAAGTAAGGAATCGCTTCTAAGACCGCTCTACAGAAGAAAGAAAACCTCTCTCCGTCATCGTAATATCCATAGCTACCACTTCTTTTAAAGTAGTATTCATTGTCGATAAAGTAATACGTAATACCATTGTACCGTAGTGTTTCGATACCACAATATTGATGTCGCCATCCAACTGGTACCGTGATTGCTTCTTTTAGCTCAAGTTTTTCTTTAAACGATTCATTCATATCCTCATATTTCGGGAGGATGACAGATACGTTGATCCCTTGCTTTTGTAGTTCTTTCGGTAAAGCACCGATCACATCACCAAGGCCTCCCGTTTTAATAAACGGGTGGCCTTCGGATGCGGCAAACAATACATTCATGAATTGTTCCCTCCTGCTAAATAACTGTAGACTTTGCAATTACTCTCGGTTCATCTTCAGATGTCACTTTTTCATGTGGTGAGACGGATACATCCTTATCAAGGATAACGTTCTCAATAACAGCGCCCTCACCGATTTCACACTTCTGCATGATGATACTGTTACGAATAATCGCACCTTTTCCTACTCTGATTCCTCTAAATAAAATACTATTTTCGACTGTCCCTGAAATCGTGCAACCATTGGCAATCAAGGAATTAGCAACGGTTGAAGACTCATCATACTTAGCAGGTGCCTCATGCTTTACCTTCGTATAGATCGGACCTTTGTTGTAAAAGAGTTCCTGAGTTACATTTGGGTCAAGCAGTTCCATGCTATAGCGGTAATAGCTCTCAACATTATCGATAAATGTTACGTAGCCACCGAAATGACAGCCGTGAACATTGTAACGCTCTAAGTTACTCGCTATTGCCTCATTAACTGACTTGTATTTACCCGTCTTCATGCTCTCTTCAACGATTGAAATAAGAAGGGATGACTTCATCACGAAGGTATTCAGGTATACATCGTCCCCAGGTAGTGGCTCTACATCAAGATTTAGCTTTTCTACGCGATTTTCTTCATTCGTATAAAGAACGTTGTACGTATTGCCACTTACATACGGATCATCACATGGTTTATATACTAACGTAATATCCGCACCGTTTTCTTCGTGTTCATCGATCACGCTGTTAAAATCTACGTTCCATACTAACTTTCCATTCGTTACGACAACATAGTTTGAAAGACTACGCTTAAAGTATGATAGATTCTCATAAAATGAACGGATATCACCATTTTCAATTCGTTCCTCACTTGCTGGAGGCTGGAAGAACAATCCGCCTTGATGTCTATCTAAATCCCATTCTTTCCCTGACCCTAGATGATCTAGTAAAGAACGGTATTTCTCTCTTGTGAAAACAGCAACCGTATTAATACCTGCATTCGTCATGCTCGACAGTGAAAAATCGATCAATCGATATCGCCCTGCAAAAGGAACAGAGGCAAAGCTCCGATGACTTGTTAATTCGCTAAGATCATTCTTTTCATCGATTAAGTTAATGACACCTACTACTTTTCTCATCGTTAATCCTCCTGTTCTATTTTGGTACAGAGACTATTTCGCCGTCAGCAATCAAGGAGATAGATCCATCCTTATTTCCAAGCTCCATGCCATCTTCAATCACTGTACCACTCTCAATGATCGCATTCTCGATCTTAACATTCGCACCAATCTTCACATCTGGCATGATAATTGAATTTTTGATCGTCGTTCCAAGGCCAACGTGCACCCCGTAAAATAGTACTGAACGATACACATCGCCATACACTACGCATCCTTCGTTCACCAGTGAACGGCTCACGTTCGCCTTTGGAGCGATGTATTGTGGTGGCTGGTTTGGATTTACAGAATAAATTCTCCAAGATGGGTCATTTAGGATTAAATCTGGATCGTCATCTAACAGATCCATGTTAGCTTCCCATAGACTTTGAAGCGTTCCAACGTCTTTCCAGTACCCGCTAAACGAATACGCATAAAGGTCCTTTTCGTCTTCGATCATCGCAGGGATGATATCTTTACCGAAGTCGTTCGAAGAATTCGGATTTTGCTCATCTTCAGTCAAATACTTTTCTAACGCTTTCCAACTGAAAATGTAAACGCCCATAGATGCTAGATTTGTTTTTGGCTCGTCTGGTTTTTCTTGGAATTCAACAATGCGATCCTCGTCATCTGTATTCATGATTCCAAAGCGGTTTGCTTCATTCCAAGGTACTTCGAGCACCGCGATGGTAGCATCCGCTCCCTTTTCTTCATGATAATCTAGCATTTCAGAATAATCCATTCGGTAAATATGGTCACCTGAAATCACAAGAACGTATTCAGGATCATATTGACGAAGGTAATACATGTTCTGATAAATCGCGTTCGCTGTTCCTTTGTACCATTCTCCACCTTTTTGGCCTAGGAATGGAGGCAATACCGATACGCCTCCGTTCTTTCTATCAAGATCCCATGCACTTCCGATACCGATGTAAGAGTTGAGTATGTAAGGTTGATACTGTGTTAATACGCCAACGGTATCAATCCCTGAATTACTACAGTTACTTAACGTGAAATCAATGATTCTGTACTTACCACCAAACGGGACAGCAGGTTTAGCGAGGCGCGTTGTTAACTTTCCGAGTCTCGTCCCCTGTCCTCCAGCTAATAGCATCGCTACACAACGTTTTTTAGACATATCGATTTCTCCTTTCAAGGTTGCTTTTATTTTTTTTGCCGAGAACCACGATACCTAATGGTGGAATTTTAAGCTGAAGACTATATGGCTGATTGTGATATGGTTGTTTTTCACTAAGCAACTTGTCTGCATTAACCTGCCCGGATCCCCCATATTTTTTCTGATCGCTATTAAACATTTCTACGTAGTGTCCAGATGAAGGAACGCCAATTCGATAATCGTAGTAGACATTTGCAGAAAAATTACAAATAATGATGTCGCAATCACCCTTCGCCTTTCCTTTTCTCATGAAAGAGAGTACAGATTGTGAACTGTCATTCGCATCGATCCATTCAAATCCTTCTGGCTCATGGTCGATTCGCCATAACGCCCTTGATTCCAAGTAAAATCGGTTTAAGTCTTTCACATAACCATTCATTTTGTTATGAAGATCATAGTCAAACAACATCCAATCGAGTTCACTTAAATCTTTCCATTCATCAAACTGCCCGAACTCTCCTCCCATAAACAGTAGTTTTTTGCCTGGGTGAGACATCATATAGCCATAAAGCGTGCGAAGATTAGCAAATTTCTGCCAATAGTCGCCTGGCATTTTGTTCAGAAGTGATTTCTTTCCATGTACCACCTCATCATGAGATAGCGGCAGGAGATAGTTTTCAGAGAACGCATAGAAAAATGAAAATGTGAGTAGATTATGATGATGTTGTCGATCATCCATATGAAGTTCCATGTACTTTAAGGTATCGTTCATCCAGCCCATATTCCATTTATAATTAAACCCAAGACCACCTTCATGGACTGGGGCACTTACGAGTGGATAGTCTGTCGACTCCTCAGCCATCATTAAAGCATTTGGGAAGTGTTCAAAAATCGTTTTGTTTAATTTCTGAATGAATTCTTTAGCTGCATGATTTTCGCCTACCCCGCCAGCTCCCTCATGATGATATAAAATCATTTGAGAAACAGCATCTATTCTTAAACCATCGATATGATATAAATCAAACCAAAAAAATGCATTAGAAATTAGAAAGCTAACGATTTCGGGTTTACTATAATCAAAGTTATATGTTCCCCAATTCTTTCTCTCAGCAAGCTCTGGATCTGATGGTTCGAAAACTGGACCACCATCGAACTGCCCGAGACCATGAGCATCTTTACAGAAATGAGCAGGAACCCAGTCTAAGATAACTCCGATATCCTCTTGATGGCACCGATCAATGAATGCCTTCAAGTCGTCTGGCTCACCAAATCGACTTGTTACAGAGTAATAACCTGTGATCTGATATCCCCACGAACGGTCGAACGGATGCTCCATCACCGGCATGAGTTCAATATGAGTATACCCATGCTCTTTCACGTAAGGAATCAGTTCTTTCGTAAGGTCATCGTAAGAGTAATAAGAGCCATCCTGTTTTTTTCGCCAGGAACCTGGATGTACCTCGTAGATTGATATTGGAAGGTCATACGGCGGTGTTTTCTTCCTTTTATTCATCCATCTACTATCTCGCCAATCGTACTCATCGACTTTCTTTACGATTGATGCAGTTTTGGGCTTATGCTCTGAATAAAAAGCATACGGGTCGGATTTCATTAAAAGTGAGCCATCTTGTGAAGTAACGCCGTACTTATAAAGTTCACCTTCACGAAGACCTTCAATAAACGAAGACCACAAGCCAGATTCTTCAATCTTGGTCATTTCGTTCCTTGTTGCATCCCAATCGTTGAAATTTCCAACAACAGCTACTGATTTTGCGTGCGGCGCCCAAACGGTGAAACGTACCCCAATCTTGCCATCCTCTTCTGCTAGATGAGCACCCATCGATCGGTAAGCTTGAAATAAGTTCCCTTGATGAAATAAATACCGATCGTAATCTGTCGGCATCGAAACTGTCATTGCGACACCTCTCTCTCATGCTAATGGTAGCGATTTACTTATGTACTCCGCTACTGTTTTATCATTCGACAGCGTCATTCCAATTCCTTTTCAATTCATGTATTTTCATGAAAAAAAAGTTGAAATTAATATTGATTCGTCGAAATGTTTTTTCAATGTAAAGAAACCGTGGAATCCCCCACAGTTTCTTTACAATTACGATACATTCTCTTGTGATTGAGCCATTCTTTCTAATAGTTGGTATGTCATGGATACTGACCAAGCTAATGGTGTATTCTTATTCGGAACATCCGTTCCACCAATATATAACTCAGGTATCTTCCCGCTTTCTGGCGTAATCGTCATCGTCTTCTCGAAATATTCGTTCATCTTATCTACTTGACCGATTTGACCATAACAGAGACCTAGCCACGGAAATCCAAAACACCATTCTGCTTCACTGCCTCCATTATAGTATTGATCACCTTCGTAACGGAGAACGCCACGTTCCCTTTCAAGTCGTTCGGTAATGCGTTCTAAGATTTTTATGGCTGTTGATCTAGATACGACCCGCAGCGGATAGATCAATGATAAAAGCGAAAGGTCAACTTCCTTTGTAGCACTTTCTGCTGGAAGAAGACGATCAAGGGTTCTCTCTCCTTTTTGAATGAGCTCTTGCGGCACTTCGACTAACGTTCTTACTGCTTTTAATCCAGCTACACAGGCCCCGACACTTGAAGCATGAATCTCTACATTTTCTTCCCACATGCCATTATCAGGGTTTTTCCAATACTCGAGACATTCAAGGTAATTCACTAGCTTTTGAACGATACGATAGTCAACTTTATCACGTAATATTGGTTTTCCTACTTGTATTCCTTGGCCTATTCCAAACAGTAGTATGCCAATCGCATCGTTTTGAGCATGACCCCATTCGACAGGAATTTCCTCTAAGTCTTTTGAATATCTAGAATGAATGTATTCATGTAAATATACTGGCTTCTGTTCTGTATGGATATCTAGCTTCCATTCGTATTTTCTAAGTAATGAAAGAAGGGAATGATAGGCCTTCTCGTACCTTGTACATTTCGACGTTAAATAGGGCATTACAGTATAACAGACGTCTCGGATCCAGATATAATCATAATCATCAGATGTACTCGCAACGTATGCGCCATTCGGTAACCTCATACTTTCGAGTACGTTATGCAATTTATATTGGTTCATCCCACTCACCTGCTCCTTATTTTTTACTATAATTGTTACCCTATTCGACATTTTTTTAATCACAAAAAAACCGACCCCATTTTTAGGGTCAGTCGATTGTACTAGTTATCGCTGTGATTTCGTCATCAACAGGCTCTAGTCGATAAACATAATCGATGTATGTGAGCAAGTTGTCGCGTGCTTCTTTAACTTTAACGAATTCTGTTTCACGTATGAATGCATGTACGAATTTTTCAATTCGTTTTGCAAGGATATCGTCATCAGTTTTCATCATCAGAACGCTTAGATCGATACAAGCGCAGTGATGAGTGTAATAAAGAGCTTTGTCATAGTCGGTAATATCCAATGACTTGCCCCCTTTCTAGGAGCTTACCTATAGTATTTGCAGGGGCACTCTACATACACGAAGAAAAAGATAACAATGATTTCTTAAAGGACGAAGGTATAACCGTCCTTCTGCTCAACTTTCTTTTCTTTCAAAAGCTTACCCATCGCACGTTTAAAAGCAGCTTTACTTATGTTGAACTCACGCTTGATCGCTTCTGGGTCGCTTTTATCTGTAAAAGGCATCTTTCCTCCGCGATCCACCATATACTGATAAAGTTTGTCTGCATCTTCAAGTCGTGCTTCTTTCACCAAAGGACGAGTCGAGACATTGATCCTGCCGTCTTCTCTAACGAATGTAATACGGACCTGAACCCTTTCTCCAAGTCGCACACTTTGCTTCATTTCATCATTGTGAAGAAATGCAAGGTAACCGTCATCTGTGAAAACTGAAGCTCCTTCATCAGAAAAACGGTAAACGACACCTTCCGTTTCTTTATTTTTAAGATCCTCGCTAGCTTCTGTTGAAAGTTCTTTGATTTCTTCAAAGTTGCTTAAATCTGCAAACAGCCGATTCTTTTTATCGAGCTTAAGTCCACAGTACAACTCGTCTCCTACATCTGGCCATCTCGTGCGGTCTGTTGGCAAATCGTCCTTTGAAAGGAGCATGTCCTTTTGAATGCCAATGTCTACAAAAACACCTAGTCGAGGTTGCACACCGACCACTTTAAGGATTGAAAACGAATCGAGCGTAACGACAGGCATCGTCTCAGTCGCAGACAGCCTGCCTTCGTGGTCATGATAAAGAAAAACTTCTACTTCATTTCCTTCGTCATGTTGCTCTACCGCCTCATTCTTGTGCAGCAAGACATCTTCGTTCCCGTTCGTTAAAAAATATCCATATTCTTGTTTACGAGCTACTTTTAGCTTCGTTATTTCTCCAGCGTATAATTGTGTTGCCAACTTATTTCACAGCCTTTCATAATCCTTTACTTAGTATATCACTACACCAATATGTATTCTCTATTTATCATAAATCTTTTCATCCTGTAAATACTAACATGGACTTCAATCAAAGGAGAGGTGCACCATGTCAACTTACAGAAAACTTGAGGAAATGCTTAAAAATGCCGATGAGCTCGTTGAATATGCAGGTGAGCAGCTTGAAAAAGCTACTCAAGTCGCGCCAGGAATCACGGATAAAGAATACACAGAAACTCAGCAGCTTCTTGAGAAAATGGCGATCGATATCGATAAAATGATTCATAGTGCAACACCTGAACAACGCGATGCATTAACACGTGCGAGACAGCAAGTACAAGATCGTCAAAACGATTTCATCTTAGGCTTCGATACGTAAAGGTCTGCATTTCTGCAGACCTTTTACTTTTATTATCCTGAATACCCGAAGGAACCAAACTCACTTGCTAATTTCTCAGAATGCTTGCGACGTGCTTTTCTTGCTTCCATCCTTTCTTCTCCACCATCGTAAACAAATTTTTCTTCCTTCGTTTCTGGCAATGCTTCTGGTACCATCGTTGGTTTACCTTCTTCATTTAACGCTACGAACGTTAAAAACGATGTCGCACAAACTTTTTTCGCACCTGTGATGACATTCTCAGCGAAAATTTTCACCAATACCTCCATGGAGGTGTTGTGTGTCCAGCTGACATAAGACTCAAGACTAACGACTTCACCCTCACGGATTGGCTGAAGAAAATCGATCGAGTCCGCTGAAGCCGTCACTACAGCTGACCTAGCGTGCTTTGACGCAGAGATCGCAGCGATATCATCGATGTATGACATGAGTCTGCCACCAAAAAGAGTTCCGTGTGTATTTGTATCTGATGGAAGAACAAAGCTTGATTTCGTTGTTCTAGAAACGCGTATTAATTTTTTTGTTAACTGGGTATCTGACATTACAACATTCACCTTTTCTAAAACAGACCGACTGCTTGACCGTCTTCTGTTACATCCATATTTAACGCGGCAGGCTTCTTTGGAAGTCCTGGCATCGTCATTACATTCCCTGTTAGTGCTACGATAAAGCCAGCGCCGATCGATGGTCTAAATTCCCTCACATTAATGGAGAAACCCGTCGGTCGTCCGAGTAATGCGGCGTTATCAGACAAAGAATACTGAGTCTTCGCCATACATACTGGTAAGTGAGACCATCCATTTGCTTCAAACTCTTTTAGCTGCTTGAGAGCCTTAGGACCGAATTGTACCCCATCAGCACCATAAATCTCCTGAGCGATCATAGTAATTTTATCCTCGATAGGTGCATCTAGATCATAAAGTGGCGAGAAGTTGTTTTCGGAATGCTCGATTTGATCGATAACTGTTTTAGCAAGGACTTCTCCGCCTTTACCACCCTCTGCCCAAACATCAGTAAGAGCAACTGGCACATCATTTTCGTTACACCAATCGAGAAGCGCGTTCACTTCTAAATCAGTATCTGTCATGAACCGGTTGATCGCAACGACGAAAGGTACGCCGAATTTTCTTATAGAAGAAATATGCTGCTGTAAATTCGTTAAGCCTTCCTGTAGCGCAGCGACGTTTTCTTCTTTTAGGTTATCTTTTGGAACTCCACCGTGCATTTTTAACGCGCGGATTGTAGCAACGATAACGGTGGCTGCAGGATCGATATCGCCAGCTCTTGTTTTGATATCAAAGAACTTTTCTGCGCCTAAGTCCGCCCCGAACCCTGCTTCCGTCACGACATAGTCAGAAAGCTTTTGAGCCATTTTTGTCGCTGCTACACTGTTACAGCCATGAGCAATGTTCGCAAAAGGACCACCGTGTATTAATGCGGGGGTGTTTTCTAAAGTTTGAACGAGATTCGGATTCATAGCATTCTTAAGAAGGAGTGTTAATGCACCCTGCACCCCTAGGTCAGCTACTGTAATTGGAAGTTTTGAACGGTTGTAGCCGATAACGATTCGTCCGATTCTCTGCTTAAGGTCCGTTAAATCTGATGCTAAACAAAGGATCGCCATTAGTTCAGAAGCCACAGTGATATCGAACCCATCTTCTCGTGGAACACCCTGAGTTGGACCACCTAACCCGATCGTGACTTGTCTTAAAGCTCTGTCATTAAGATCCAAAACTCTTTTCCATGTTATTCGTCTAGTATCAAAATCGAGTTCATTACCTTGATGGATATGATTATCGATCATCGCTGACAGTGCGTTATGTGATGATGTGATCGCGTGAATGTCTCCTGTGAAATGAAGGTTGATATCTTCCATAGGCATTACTTGAGAATAACCTCCACCAGCAGCCCCTCCTTTAATTCCCATACTAGGACCAAGAGAAGGCTCTCGCATTGCAACGATTGCTTTCTCACCGATTCGGTTGAGCGCCTGAGCAAGTCCAACTGTAACGGTGCTTTTCCCTTCACCAGCCGGTGTAGGATTGATAGCCGTTACAAGGATCACTTTCCCAGATGGATTCTTGCTCAGCCTTTTCATGCTTGATAGTGAAATTTTTGCTTTGTAATGTCCATAAGGCTCCCATTCATCTTCCGTTAAGCCTAAGCCGCTTGCTATTTCGTTTATTCGTTTCATTTTTGCATCTTGTGCAATTTCAATATCACTCTTCATTCGAACTTCCGACTTCATCAAATCCCTCCATACCCTATACTATTTCCATATATATCTTAACTAAGTTTATTAATTACGTTAAGAATAATCAACTGGAGTCTTTGAAAGCTTGACACTTCTCTTAAAATACAGTATATTTTAAACAACCGTTTATATTGCTGATTATTTATTGAATTTAGTCAGACCTTCTCGATTGTGCATGACGTACATAAAGATCGTTGCTTGATTCACGAACACACAATGTAAATGGGGAAAATTAAGTTGCACGAAGAACGTGCTAAGTTTTTAGGAGGAACAAACATGCAAAACGGAAAAGTAAAATGGTTTAACGCTGAAAAAGGTTTTGGATTTATCGAAGTTGAAGGTGCTGACGATGTATTCGTACACTTCTCCGCTATCGAAGGCGAAGGCTTCAAAACTCTAGAAGAAGGTCAAGAAGTTTCTTTTGAAATCGTTGAAGGAAACCGCGGACCTCAAGCTGCTAACGTAAACAAGCTTTAATTAATATACGTTTGGAAGGGACTGATGAATACATCAGTCCCTTTTTAAGTTGAAACGATTAACGGTTATTCTTTTTGGTCATACTATTCCAGAACAATACGTAAAGGTGGGATAGTATGTCAGAACCGTATTCTGATCTTCAACAGATCGAAATGTCGATAAAGTCCGCTCAACACCTCGTTGGACAAGCTACTAAAAGCATGAACGACAATCAGTTGAAGGCCGCACAAGATGCGTTAAATCAAGCAAAACAACAATTTCAACAAGCAGTAGCACATAAAACAGGCGTAAACGAGAATTTCTTTGAGTTTTCCAGTGAACTCATTGAAAAATGCGATACGCAGCTAAGGGAAGCACAAGAATAAAAGCAGCCACTCGGCTGCTTTTTCTATGTTTAGTTATCATCAAGTTCGATCACACTGTCGATTTCAGTACCTTTTAAAGCTTGTACAGCGAGTCTATGCGATTCTTTATTTTCATTACGTGTAACGTGCTCATAAATTGGCTGCAGCCTTAATTCCTTCAACGTAGCTTCAATGCGATCCATCCATTTTGTTAGAAGCGGCTCATATACTGCCCATTCTCCTGAGAGCTGGCTGATCACTACTTTTGAATCTCCTTTGATCATGATCTCGGTATCATCGACTTTGATGTTCTTTAGCTCCTGTAAGCCAGTCCAAAGCGCTGCGTATTCAGCTTCATTGTTATTTTCCAGATAGCTAAGAGCTTTATTCACACGAATCCTTTTTTTCTTTCTTCCTTCAAAGAAATAAATGACAGCGCCACAGCCAGACTCTCTAGATTCCTTATCAAAGCTTCCATCAAAAAAAATCTCCACGGAAGAAAGGCTTTCTTCTTTTTTTGATGTGAATTTTTCAAATTCTTTCAGTGACCATTTCATTCCCCGAGTATCAAGGAAATAAAGGTCGATGGAACGTCCGGTTTTTTCAATATCTTTTGCCATTATTATCGCTTGATGTGCAGGTATCTCATCAGATGTCATCCATGCTTGAATTCCTCTAGGCGTCTTGTATTTCCACTTTACAATCACGTTCATCATTTAAACTCCTTATTCATGTAAGGTGCTTTCCGAGCTGCTTTAATTCATCACCCACAGAACATTCCGTAATACAAAAACGCTGGGCATGGCACTTGCCATAGTCATGTTGATTCACTCTTTTTAATAAACACCCATCGCAGTATGTATCTAGAATTAGCCCCACTTCCATCATAACTTCTTTTTTCTTCATTTCTTTCACTCCTACACTCGTCCCCTTCTATATCAAGTTTCTCCATTTACCTTAAATGTATGTCTTCCAGTGCTGTTGATGTATATGATAGAATACAAAAAGACTTGATCAGGGGGGAGGAAACAAAAGTGATTGAAGTTTATATAGATGGAGCAAGTGCTGGTAACCCAGGACCATCAGGTGCTGGAATCTTTATAAAAGGGGATGGAGAAGTCATTCGCTCTTCGGTTCCCCTTGGCACACTTTCCAACCATGAAGCAGAGTTTCAGGCGTTGATCGAAGCTCTACGCATTTGCCTTGAAAAGAAACATCGAATCATTTCGATTCGAACGGACTCTCAGCTTGTGAGTGATGCGATCGATCGAAGGCAAACGAAAAAGCGAACGTATGAAACTTACCTCTCCAGTGCCCTCGCATTGGTAGATGAATTTGATCTATGTTTTATTAAATGGATTCCTAGTTCTAAGAATAAAGTAGCAGATGAGCTTGCTAGAAAAGCCATCCAATTAAACACAGCAGGATAACCTATATTCTTATCCTCAATCCCAATGCATCTAGCTCCGTTTGTAACTTCTCATAATCCAGAGTCAGCTTAATATCATCAAACGAATGTTCAGCAAGGTCTGGTATTTGTTTTTCGATTTTTACGAGTTGAAGACTCAACATAGCTGATTCTTCTCCCTCTATTAACTTCTTTCGATATCTGTTATATTTTGCATCTAATGTTTCGATACTCGTATATACTCCTTGAACAGAGCCGTATTGTTGTACAAGTGGCAATGCTGCTTTATCTCCTACCCCAGCAACCCCAGGGATATTATCACTTTTGTCTCCTAATAATGCTTTCACATCGATCCACTGATCTGGCGTAATTCCATACTCCGTCCTAAAATGGTCTTCCGTGTACACCTTGTCTCCTTCTTTACGAATCGCGATAATTTGTGAAACGTTCTTATTCAGAAGCTGCAACAAGTCTCTATCATTGCTATAAATAAAACAGTCTCCCATTTCGTCGAGACTCCACCGATGAGAAAGAGTTCCCATCACATCGTCCGCCTCAAACCCTTCTACAGTTAATTGAGGAATTCCTGTTGCTTCAAAAAAATTCACTGCAGTTTGGTATTGCTGAATCAATGGTGGAGGAAGTTCACCTCGAGTACCCTTATATTCTTTGAAAAGCTCCCTACGCTTTGATTCATCTCGTTTGACGTCCCATGCAACTGCAAAGTGAGTTGGATTATAATCATTGATCAACGACATGATTTTTTGAAATTTCACCCTTAGCGCATTCGTATAAAGTCCTTCAGGTGTTTGTGTTAACTGATCTTCTGATTTCCCGTAAGCAGTCGCGAAATATCCTCTACTTAGTAAATTAAAACCATCTATCAAAATTAATCGGTTCATGAATTCGGTCATCCTTTCATTACATACCTTCCTTTATGGTAACATAAACCGTCTGCATGAACTTTTCCAATTTTTTAGTGATCTATCCTTCATGCGAAAAGAAACAGACTGCCGATAATCGGCAGTCTGCGTTGTACTTATTGTTGAGGATTCTTTAATTTTTGAGCTTCGATCTCTGCATATGACGGGATGTTCTGTTCCTTCTTGGCATTGTTGTTACGCTGAGCATTTGCATTTCCTTTTTTCTGACGACCCATGATGACACTCCTTTATTTATCATTACAATTAGTGTGTGTCAGAGTCGCCCATTTCTATTCAAGAATTAATGAAGCGCCTGCTTGTAGGAACGTAGAAACGTGACGTATTGTTCTGATGCTTCCTGAAATGCTTTTTCGTCTCGGCGATCAAGGGCTAAGTTGATCGTGTCTTGATAACGGTTTTTCTGGAAGGTAAAGACAGCTTCATCAAGGATTAATTGGGCGTACAATTCCAACTCAAACGTTTCTTGATCTTTCTTCTTTTTCATCGCTTTTTCTTTCATGTTGTCTCTATACGATTTATGATGGTTGTTCATGTTGCTCTCCCCCCTTAGAAGCTCTTTTTATTATTATACGAGGGAATCGTCAAAATATCAATATTTTTCAGAATATTCCGATTAAATTTCGTTTGTAGTTGGTCAACCTCTTCTATTGCTTGCTATTTAAGAGGATAACGATCGATGTCAAAGTAATTCTTTTTTAAAAGCCTCGGTTGATCCATCAATTCCTTAAAGGTAAATGATGAAGGAAGCTTGGAAGTATCGATCAACATCATTTGCTCTTCAACATCCCCAACAAGTTCATCAGTTTGGTAACACATCCCGCAATCAATACATTGAACAGAGGGTAAATCTTTTATTTCAACAGCACGGGAACCATCAGGGAGTTCCCAATACCCAGTGCCTAGAGTCTCGAAAGCTCCTTCTGTTTCACACCATTTACACCTCATGAACTTTCCTCCTCAGCCTCATCCTTCTTGTTGTACTTTGCTTGCTCAGCTTTAAACTTCTTTTCTTTCATTAAATCTCGCTTCTCTCTTTGATCTTTTAAAGAAGCATGATCTGGGTCTTCTCCATATTTACTTCTTCGGTTCAGCCTTTGCAGTCCTTCAGGTACAAGGTTGAATCGTTCATCCGTCATCAATGAACTTATTCCGATCGCTGGTTTCTTTTCCGTCTGGTAGATACTATTAAAATAAGAATCGGCCGTTCCAGGCGTATAGTTTTCTGGTTCTGGGTATGACGTGATCACGCCTTCGAAATTACGCAGGATAACCTTATTTGCACTTTGGGATATCATATAGTTCGGTTGAAGGGCGATCTTCCCTCCTCCACCTGGTGCATCCACTACAAACGTAGGTACTGCGTAACCTGATGTGTGCCCCCTCAATCCCTCGATGATTTCGAGTCCTTTTGATACAGGAGCTCTGAAATGTCCAATGCCTTCAGATAAATCACATTGATAAATATAGTATGGTCGAACCCTAATCTTGACTAGGTCATGCATCAGCTTCTTCATAATCGCCACACTATCGTTAATTCCTGCGAGAATAACAGCCTGATTTCCAACCGGCACGCCAGCATTTACGAGCATCTCACACGCTTTCTTTGATTCCTCGGTTATCTCAATACTCGTGTTGAAGTGAGTATTCAGCCAGACAGGGTGGTATTTCTTCAGAATGTTGCAAAGGTCCTCCGTTATTCTCTGCGGAAAAACAACAGGTGCTCTCGTACCGATTCGAATGATCTCTACGTGTGGTATCGCACGTAAATTTTTTAAGATGTATTCAAGAATTTTGTCATTGATTAACAGTCCATCTCCACCGGAGATAAGAACGTCTCTTACTTCTGGCGTTTGGGAAATGTAATTGATCGCTGCATCTAATTGTTTCTTCGGAACACCCATTCCGATTTGTCCTGAAAAACGTCTCCTCGTACAATATCTACAGTACATAGAGCACTGATTCGTAACAAGAAAAAGAACACGATCTGGATAACGATGGGTTAAGCCAGGAACTGGAGAGTCTTCATCTTCATGAAGTGGATCTTCAAGGTCGTATTTTGTTTTGTGCATTTCTTTTGAAATAGGGATCGACTGCATTCTCACTGGACACCTAGGGTCATCTGGATTCATTAAAGACGCGTAGTAGGGTGTGATATTCAACGGAATCGTTTTCGTTGCAATTCTAACTCCTTCTTCCTCATCAGGAGTAAGGTTAACGACTTTACGAAGGTCGTCAAGCGTTCGAATCGTATTTGTAAGCTGCCAGATCCAATCGTTCCATTGATCTTCCGTAACATCTTTCCAAAGTTCGATATCCTTCCAATGTCGTGCTGGCTTATAGAGTTGCATAAGCATCGTACATTCCCCCTTCTTGGAATCTACTGATATACTATGCAAGTTTGATGCCAGCTCCATTATTTCTTTAAAACTCTTTTAAGCTTACATTTATTACTGACCTTTTCTTACGCATAAATCATTTATGCTCAATTTTCGGCACCTTCGTATTTTGAGAGCTTGTATTGCAATGTTTGCCTAGGGATCTGTAGCTGCTTGGCTGCTTTTTGAATGTTTCCTCCTGCGCTTTCCATAGCCTTCTCGATCAACCGAACTTCTGTATGGCGTAGCACGTCCCTAAGTGATCCAGACGACTGCATAGGAGTCTCGCTTATTTGTATAGCAGGAAAATCCTCTATTAACAATTTGTCGGTCTCTGAGAAGTTCATCGCTGATTGGATAACATGCTCAAGCTCTCGAACATTACCTTGCCACTTCCGATCACACAGTAGCGATAAGGCTTCTTTTTCAATGCCTAGAACATGTTTGTTTAATTTATGATTATATTTTCGAATAAAATGATAGATTAAATCAGGAATATCTCCTCGCCTTTCTCTCAAAGGCGGAATCTTCAAATACACGACGTTTAATCTGTAAAACAAATCTTCTCGTAACCTTTTTTCTTTTAGGGCTAATTCAGGCTCTTCGTTTAACGCTGCGATGATCCGAACATCGACACGACGTGTTTTGACTGCTCCCACTCTCCTAATAACACCATCTTCAAGAACACGCAGCAATTTTGCTTGTATTTCTATTGGCATCGAATTGATCTCATCGAGAAACAACGTTCCTTTATCAGCTAACTCAAACAAACCAGGTCGTTCTTCAGCACCTGTAAACGTCCCTTTAGATGTACCGAACAAAATAGATTCTAGAATACTTGAAGGCAACGCTGCACAATTTTGAGCGATAAATGCACCTTTTCTTCCTGAAGCATTATGGATCGATTGAATAATTAGCTCTTTACCTGTACCTGTTTCCCCATACACGAGAACAGGCGATACTTGTTGTGCGGCCATCCGTGCCCATTTCTTCACTTTCAGAAACGTTTCATCTGATGTGATGATGTCTGTAAACGTGTATGACGTACCATTATCAAATTCCTTTGAAGTATTGTTCGTCAACTTAGCTTGGAGTTCCATCACTTTATCAGAAAGTTTCTTTATTCTACTGATATCCCGCGCAATTTCAACAGCACCTACTAGCTCATCGTTCACGATGATCGGAAGAGTGGTATTTATGGTAGAGACAAGACTTCCTCTTACATTTCTATATGTTTGATCTTTATTAAAGATCGGCTTCTTTGTTGAAAGAACATATGAAAGTGTGCTCGTTTCTTTAGAAAGTGAAGGGAATGCTTCAAGATAGTGTTTTCCTAAGACATCTTCAACATTCAATCCATCATGCTTCGCGGCGATTTCATTATAATAGATCGTCAAACCCTCACTATTAACAGCATGAATTCCTTCATCTATGCTTTCTAATATAGCTTGAAACATTCCATCCGTCATAGCGCTTTGTTTGACCATAATTTCCCCCTCCCGCCCATTTTCCGTCTACATCGCCAATTATTCGGCACTAACTCCAAGAGATTTACTCCATAGATTCATATCTTCCCAATCGGAATAAATCTTCACATTATTTGTGAGCCTTCCACCGTATTCATATCCAAGCTGGCAAAAGACTGCATTCATCCCAAACGACAAGCTCCTCGCGATCGAGTAGGCGTAGTAAATTTCTTCTTCTAACAGGGTGGATTCAAGGGCGTGAATCAGATGTCTCATCGTACCACCTTTTCGACTATCAGGTAACGTTGCACAATCTGTAATCTCGGCATTCTGGAACGTTCTGTTTACTTCTGCAGATGCCGCACTCGTTATTTTTTTATCATCTTCGACCAAATAAAAGATCGTGCCTTCCTTCATTACTTTTCGTATATACTCCGGTTGGTCCATCGGAGTTGGGTATACGTCGAATACCTTTTTATACAAGGTTGATAGCTTTTCTGCATCTTTCTCAGACGCTCGTCTCATGTTTGGTTTTTCAGAGAGAGGTGAAGGTGTTTTCGCAAAAACTCCATCGATAATTTTTTCTTCTTCTTCCCAGCGCTTCGAATTACGGCGCCAGCTTTGTTTATACTTCGTCATCACATGCATATCGACACCAGAAAAGTAGCGATTGATTGTTCCTTCGTATGAAAAACCCATGCTGATAAATGTTGAAAAGTCTCCTTCTTTCACTTTGACTATACATTTGGAGTAATCGTTTGTAAAAAGACGAAGCACATGAGCGATCACATGCTTTACATTTCCTGAGTAGTGTTCAATTCTAATACGTTCATTAAAAAGATCGTGATTACAATGAAATGCATAGTCAGTCCCTTTATAGTGCTGGTCCATCGCTAATTCTCTATGCTCTCCCATACCTTCCCCCACCTTTATTTCCTTTTTGTTTTTTTCGCTTTTTTCTTACCGAAATCCTCCACGATAAAAAGAATAAGAACGGTTCCCCGTTCTTATCAAGCTAAACGTCTTCATATTATTGGATGCTTACGCTAATAACCTACCTCACTGAAAGAATTGCTAACTATATCTTTTTATGTTTGGCCACACCATTCTATAATGGTATGAACGTAAATTTCTGCAACGAGCATCATTTTATCAATGTCTACATATTCATTCGAATAATGTGCAAGAGCTGTTTCTCCAGGACCAAAGATTAAAGAAGGGGTATCTGCCAGTTCAGTAAGTAGGCCTCCATCAGTCCCCCAAGGAGATGCTTCGATTTGTAATTCTTCGCCAGCGCTCTTCTTATAGTTACGCTGTAAGATAGCTAGCAATGGATGTTCAACAGGTACTTCTCCTGGGAGCCATCTAGCTCCAAACCACTCGAGTTCGACGGGATGCTTCTTTAACCATTCATCATCGATCGCGTTAAGCGCGCTCGCCATCTCTTCCTTGGCATCCTCTAAAGTCTCCCCTGGAATAACACCCATCCTTCCTTCGATCGTAATTTGATCAGGAACAGAAGACGGCCAGTCACCTCCTTTTATTGTTCCTAAATTGATCGGAACTGGAATCGGAATATCTTTATATAGTGGGTCGTTTATCTTTTGGTTGCGATTTCTTTCGAGAGCTTGAACCGCGTTGATGACAATCAAACTTTTCTCTAACGCTGAAACTCCTTCATATCGTGTTCCCCCGTGAGCTGATTGGCCGTTAATCCGCAATCGAAACCACATGGAACCCTGTTGCTTCGGAAACACTTTCAAATTAGTCGGTTCAGGAATGAGTGCAGCGTCTGCTTTATAGTCTCTTTGGATGGTTGAAAGGGTCCCTGTCCCACCGCTTTCCTCTTCTACGACGCTTTCGAAGATCAGGTCTCCTTTTAGAGAAACACCTAGTTCTTTCAGACATTTAAGAGCGAGTAACATGGAGGTGTTGCCCCCCTTCATGTCTGTCGAACCTCTTCCGTAAAGCTTTCCGTCTTTTACCTCACCGCTGTATGGATCACTAGTCCAGTCTTCTCTCTTACCAGGGGGCACAACATCAACGTGACCATTTAATATCAATGAACGTCCTCCACCCGTACCTTTTCTTACACCTACGACGTTCGGGCTATCTGAAAAGTCAGTACGGTTCGCACAAAAGAAAGGGTGAGATGTCGTTTCCTCCCCCGGAACAAACCGATCGACTTGTAACTCTAACTGCTTAAGTTCTGCTTCAACGATATCTTGTACATGCGCTTCGTTCCCTTGCACACTGTCACATGTAACAAGCTTTCGTAAGAGTTCTATTCCATACTCTTTGTTTCTCTCCATCCATTCCTTTACGTTTTTTCCCATGCTTCAATTCCTCCTGACGAGCTCGATTTCAATTTCCGCTTCAGTTGAATTAAGGATGTCTTCAACGGTGTATCCTGGCATAATTTCAATCAGCTTCAGTCCATCACTCTCGATCTTAAGGACAGCCCTTTCTGTTATGATCATGTTAGCTCCTTCCTTTACAGTAAGAGGAAGCGAACAGTTAGTAAGTATTTTGGGTTTGCCATCCTTTGTGGTATGACTCATCAGAACGATCACCTTTTTTGCTTTTTGAGCGAGGTCGATCGCTCCTCCCATACCTGGCACCCGCTTTCCTGGGACGATCCAGTTTGCAATATCACCTTTAACACTTACTTCTAATGCGCCAAGAATCGTAATATCGAGATGCCCCCTTCGAACCATCCCAAACGCTTCAGCACTATCGAAAAATGAAGCTCCTTTAATGATCGATACGGGATAGCCTCCCGCATTAGAAAGATTTCCGTCTTCATGTCCTTGTTCAGGACTTCCTCCCATTCCTAATATCCCGTTCTCCGTGTGGAGCATGACCCCTAAAGAATCCGGAATATAATCAGCTACGAGAGTAGGAATACCGATTCCAAGATTAACCATCATTCCGAATTCAATCTCTTCTGCTGCTCGCTTCGCGATCAACTTTCTTGTTTCAGCTCCCATACCCATTTCCAATCAACCCCCTTACTTTGTACGACATGATCCACGAAAACACCCTGTGTGATGATCTCTTCAGGGTGCAGCTGTCCAATATCCACAACTTCATCAGCTTCTGCTATCGTAATATTCCCTGCTGAAGCGACGAGGGGGTTGGTATTTCTAGCACTTTGATCATATATGAGGTTCCCATACCCATCGGCCTTTCTACACGAAACTATCGCTAAATCTGCTTGTAATGCAGGTTCAATCATAAATTCTCTTCCATTCACGGTAACTTTCTCTTTTCCTTCTTCAATCGACGTTCCTAGTCCAACGTCCACCAAGATTCCTCCGAGTCCCATGCCGCCTGCTCGAATTTTCTCAGCAAGGGTTCCTTGAGGGTAAAACGTTACCTCAAGGTCTCCGTTATGCATCTGCTTCCCAGCCTCTGGATTCGACCCTATATGCGAAGCGATCAACCTTTTCACACGCTTCTCAGTGACGAGCTTTCCTGGTCCGATCCAGGGAAACCCTGCATCGTTAGAAATCAATGTAATCCCCTTTATGCCAGAATCCAATATCCAATCGATCAAGGTTGGTGGAGAACCAACGCCTCCAAACCCACCACACATGATCGTCATTCCATCTTTCAAGAGGTCAAGATCATCTAGATGGCAGAGTTTACTCTTTCTCATTTTCTTCCTCCCCTTTATCAACTGATCGACCTTGCTTCATAAAGTCCTTGATCCATCAGTTCTTTCATCAAGCTCGTGAATCCTTTATGAAGTTTATCGAGTACCAACTCTATTTCTTTTTCGTTTATGATGAGGGGCGGTGCAACGAGTATCGCATCGCCTGCCGATCCGTTTAGTCCTCCTGCAGCAGTATAGACGAGTAACCCAGCATCGTAGCAATGACTGATCAACCTGTTGGTTATTTGATGTTCAAGTTGGAAGGGTTCTTTTGATATCGTATCTTTCACAAGCTCTATGCCAGTGAGTAGACCCTTTCCTCTTACATCTCCTATGATTGGGAAAAGGGATTTGAGCTTCACTAGACCTTTCATAAGAAGGTCACCTTGTTTTTCAACATTATTGATGACGTTATTACGTTCTAAATAGTCAAAGACCGCTAGACAAACTGCCGATGATAGGGGATTTGCGCTAAACGTATGACCACTCAGTACAATCTTCGACCCATTGTAGATCGTTTCGATGATTCGGTCTGATACTAACGTTCCTGCCATCGGTGTAAATCCTGCACTCATTCCCTTCCCTAATGCGATGATGTCAGGTTGAACACCCCAGTGTTCCATCGCATACATCTTTCCTGTTCTACCAAGTCCAGTCATCACTTCATCAGCAATAAATAAAATATCATAGCGATCACAAACTTTTTTCATCGCTTTAAAATAGTGATCAGGTGGTACAACTGCTCCTCCGGCTGCGCCGATCACTGGCTCACAAACAAATGCTGCGATCGTATCAGCACCGAGTCTCTGAATCGTTTGTTCAAATTCTGCCGCATAAAGCTCAGAGCAGTTCGGGCACTTCCCCTCAAACGTACACCGATAGCAATATGGCGGAGAGAGAGATGGGTAATGTTCTAGCATGGAAGAAAAGCGACTTCTACGTATCACATGTCCTGACATCGATAATGCCCCCATCGTAATCCCATGGTAGCTCATCCATCTTGATATTACCCTGTTCTTCGTAGGTCTCCCTTGCTCCTGCCAAAATTGAACGGCGATTTTCAGCGCTGTTTCCATCGCTTCAGATCCACTATTTACAAAGAAGATATAATTTAAATCCCCAGGTGCTGAGTCGCATAATTTTTCGGCTAATTCTTCCGCGGGACGACTAGTGAACTGTGAACGGTAAACAAACGAAACTTTCTCAGCTTGCTTGATCATCGCTTCAGTGATTTCCTTAACGCCATGACCTAAGTTCGCAGTAATGGCACCAGAAGAACCGTCTATAAACGTGTTGCCATCTTCGTCATACAAGTAAATTCCCTTACCGTGCGAAATGACCCCATAGTCCAATCCGAGAAGTGGTTTGATTAAATGAGTTCTATTCATAAAATCACTTCCCCTTTTTCTTTTTATTATTAGCCTATGATGAAAAACAAGAATTTTCTATCTACTTTTTATACAAAAAATTCTGACTTTATTGTACGATTTGGATAAGAGAATGGGGGGACATCCATGTCGATCACAGTATATGAAGCGCTTCAACTACCAGAGATGAAAGAAATAAAATTGATCGCAGGAAAACAGGGGCTTCACAATAACATTAAATGGATCACGATTGTAGAAGTGATGGAGGATGTTTCACGATTACATGAAGGTGAGTTTTTAATTACAACTGCGTATGGATGGCATGAAGCAGAAGGATTTTATACAGATTTAATCGATACGCTAGCGAGCAGGAAACTTTCAGCACTCGCCATTCATACTGGCTTCTATCTCGATGTGATTCCGACCAGTATGATCGCAGCCGCTAATCGTACAGGGCTACCTTTACTCGAGATACCTAGAACGATGAACTTTTCAACTGTGACGAGGAGTATTCTCGAACAGCTCGTTAACAAACAGCTTTCTATTCTCGCATATACGCAGCGAATACAAGAAGATTTAACTTCACTCGTTTTAAAAAATGTGGGACTCTCTGTCATCTCACGATCTCTATCGAAGCTTATCAACGGAAATGTGTTCTTATACGATAAAGACCAAAACCTATTAGCAAGTTCATCACTCGTTCATAGAAAAATTCACGTAGAAGAGACGGATCATATAAGAGGAGATGGACGGGTCATCGGTAAGATGGTGATTCAAAAAGAAGGTGAAATCACACCTTTAGACCGTCTGGCGTTAGAACAAGCTATTCCAATCTTTGCTATCGAATTTCAAAAACTACAAATTATTCATGATACGAAAGTTCAAATTCAAGCTGATTTCTTAGATATATTGCTTACAAAGAACTATGAAAGTGAAGAAGCCATCCTAAAGAAAAGCAATGAATTAGGATTTGACTTCAAAGGAAAGAATCGAATCGTCATCATTTCCTCACATAACCTTGAACACCTTGAAAAGTTCGTTCACGAACGGCTTATAACCAAGACAAAAGGCATTGCAAAAAGGAAAATCGATCACCTTATCCTTTTACTCACAGGAGATTTCACTGACTTCGATGCATTTCAAACACAGAGCTCTTCTTCAGGCATCAGCTCCTACGTTGTCGGAATTCATGATCTCGACAAGGCACTCAAAGAAGCTTATGCCGCTCATTTATTCTCAAAGTATAAAGGTAATCCAATCGTCAAGTATGAAGAACTTGGCGCATATCAAATGTTTATACAGCTAAAAGACAATGGCGTAGACCTCAATACGTACTACGAACCTCTATTGCTTCCTATTATCCATTATGATGAAAAACACCAGTCAGAACTTCTTAAAACACTTGAGACGTTTCTCGAAAACAATCTCGTCATCAATCGAACCGCAGAAAAACTTTTTATTCATCGCCATACATTAAACTATCGAATCAAACAGCTTGAGAAATTAACGGGAATCAACATTTATTCCTACGAGCTTCGCATACACATTCAAATTGCACTGTTAGCTTATCTAACCGACCGAATTCTTTCAAATTAAAGTCCGCACGCATTCAAGCGTGCGGACTTTTTAATTATCGTCAGAAAATTGGTTATCCACAGAATTCTGTGGGTAATTACTCACCGGTCATGATACCCCCTAAACTTTCAAAAATACCTATATGGGGTATATAGTTTTACCTGTTGATAAGTGTCAGAAAGCTTATCATACTAAGGTTTCCTCTATTTATCAACAGGTGAGAAAAAAAGGGATTGTGGAAAAAAAGATCGATTCAGTCCGTTTCGACGATACCAATAAAACTATGCTACAATTATGTTTATATTGTTCTCTGAAAGGAAGACGCGACTATGGAACACCTCCTCAACCCAAAAGTAAAATCAATTGAAATATCTGGTATAAGACAATTCTTTAATATGGTTGCTGATTATAAAGACATGATTTCACTCACGATCGGTCAGCCAGACTTTCATACTCCAGAGCACATTAAAGATGCTGCGAAAGTTGCGATCGATAACAATAAAACTACGTATACACACAATGCTGGTATGATTCAGTTACGGAAAGCAGTTGGACATTTTGTCCAATCAAAATACGGGTTATCTTATGATCCAAATCATGAGATCATTACAACTTCAGGAGCGAGTCAAGCAATAGACATAACGTTACGTACGATTTTAACGGAAGGCTCAGAAGTTCTATTACCTGGACCTGTGTACCCAGGATATGAACCGATCATTACACTCTGTGGAGCAACACCTGTTCATGTCGATACAAGACAAAATGACTTTAAGCTTACACGTGACTTAATTGAAAAATCTTTGACTCCAAAAACAACATGCATCATTCTTCCTTCGCCTTCGAATCCAACAGGCGTTGCTCTTTCTGAGCAAGAATTAGCTGATCTATCCGAGTTATTGAAAGATAAGGAGATTTTTGTTTTATCTGATGAAATTTATTCAGAGTTAGCATTTTCCGGAAAGCATACCTCGATCGCACAATTTGAAGGGATGCGAGATAAGACGATCGTCATCAACGGATTATCTAAATCGCACTCAATGACAGGGTGGCGAATCGGATTCCTATTCGCCCCAGAGAATATCGCAAAGCATATATTAAAGGTTCATCAGTACAACGTTTCGTGTGCTTCATCCGTATCACAGCATGCTGCATTAGAAGCTCTCGAGCATGGGGCAACTGATGCCATTCCAATGAGGACAGAATATGAAAATCGAATGAACTATGTGTTTAACAGACTTGTAGACATGGGCCTCTCTCCTGTTAAGCCTGATGGCGCTTTTTATATCCTGCCATCGATCGAACAATTTGGCATGTCTTCCTTTGACTTCGCGATGAAGCTTGCAAAGGAAGGAAACGTTGCTGTAGTTCCAGGAAGTGCGTTTTCAGCATATGGTGAAGGCTATGTGAGGATTTCCTTCGCGTACGATATGGAGATTTTAAAAGAAGGTATGGATCGTCTCGAGTCATTCCTCTCTAAGTTGTAAAATAAAAAAGCGAGTCCTGATTGTTGAATCAGGACTCGCTTTTTTTATGGTTTGATAGGATTGTCTTCGTAACTAATCCAGTCACTAAAACTGCCGGGATAAAGCTTTGCGTCAATTCCTGCATCGTGATAGGCCAGTAGGTTCACACAAGCGGTTACACCTGAGCCACAGTAGATGATCGGGGCATTATTTTCTTTCGTTACCCCTCCCCTACTCTCTTTGTCTTTCCACGTATGATCTGAATTTAAGTGGTTTTTCCAAAACAGGTTCGTCGCAGTTGGGATATGGCCAGCTCGATTATCGATCGGTTCATTTTGTCCTAAATACCTTTCTTCTGCTCTTGAATCGATAATTTTTTCTCCTCGCTTGATTGCGTCTCTTACCTCTTCCATCGTAACGATCATTTTCTCATCAAGTGTAATGTGATAAGAGGTACGCTCCACTTCCACTTCTTCTGATTCAAGTCTATATCCAGCATCTGCCCATGCTTTTATTCCACCATCGAGAACTGCTCGATTCGCATGACCAGCGTAGCCAAGTAGCCACCATAACCTTGAAGCCATAGCGCCCATCTGTCTGTCATAGGCAATTACGTTTGAGTTCTCGTTGATTCCAAGCTTTTCTAATGTAGCCTGTAGCTTGTCCCTGTTCGGGAGGGGGTGCCTACCGCCATGCTTTTTTACTGGTCCTGATAGATCCTTTTCTAGGTCAGCATAACGAGCACCAGGGATATGGCCATTAAGGTATGCGTTGTATCCACTTTCTTTGTCAGATAAATCATATTGGCAGTCTACTACTATAGTATCTTCATCACCGAGGTGTTTCTTTAACCAGTCAACTGATACAATATTGTTCATCTGTCTCCCTCCTCTACTTTGCTAGGTACTTAAGTTCGTTGATCTTACTTGCAAGCTGCTTTTTATCAATAGAGCTCATTTTCATTTCGATTTGAGACTCTACAAACTGATCTACACTCTTCTCAATGTTTTTTCTTACATTGATCACTTGCTGATCATAAAAGCGATGAGCCTTGCTCTCTAAACTGTCTTTAATACGTTCCACATATTGTTTCACCGGCTCATCTAGAAGAGCTGAGAGTTTTGTTTGAAGGTTTGCACTACCTTGTTGTTCAAAGAACTGCTTTGAACTTTTAAATTCTGACCGAGCAGTCTTCATTAGTTCTTCACTAGGAATCCATTTTTCTAAAGAAGCTGTGAATTCAGGAGTTTCCATCTCCTCAATTTTATCCATCTCACTTAAGAAATCTGGCAACTCTTTGTTGATCAAATTGAATAATTCTCGGTGATTTGATTTCAACTCATGTTGAATAAAATAGTCCATCCTTAACGAAGCTGCTCTCATTTCTTGAATCAGATCTTTTTCTAAGTCCCCAACTAGGTTGGTTATCGCTTTACCTAATCCCTCTTTTCTAGTAAGCATGGATGGGTTGAATGCTTCCTTGTAAAAATCACCAAACCGATAAAAAAGACGTTGAGGAATATAATGAATTAGCTCTTCAATTTCTTGTTTGATCTTACTTTCTGTAGACTTAACAGAATACTCATTTATCTTCTTGACCGCATTTGACTTCGCTGTTTTTAACCGCTCGATATCCTCTTCCTTCTCAACACTATTACTATCAAAATTCGTTAACCATGACTCAAGCATCACAATCATTCGGTTAAGCTCACTCCAGTTCGACTGGATTGCCATTTTCGATAGATCAGACTCAATGAACGTATAGAAACGATCTTCAAACCGTTTCACCCCGCCATTTTCTTGCAATACGTCCGGAAGTGTTGAAACGCCAGATTCATCGCTCATGGCAACTAAACTCGATACTGGAAATAACGTAGGCTGTCGTATCCCGTATTGACCAAGTTGGTCCTCAACATGTTCTTCAACAATCGAAAGTTCCTCACTATCTTTTGCAAGGTCTGCCGCATTCAACAAGAAGAACATCTTATCCATTTCAAAAACGTCTTTAACTCTACCGAGCTGGATGAGAAACTCTCTGTCAGCCTTTGAAAAGGCGTGATTATAATAGGTAACATAGAGAATTGCATCTGCTTCCTTGATGTATTGAAAAGCAACCCCTGTATGCCTCGCATTGATCGAGTCAGCCCCTGGCGTATCGACTAAAGTAATTCCTTTTCTAGTAAGAGCGTTATCATGGTATAAGGAGATGGAAGCGATAAAACAAGCTCTAGATTCGTTAACAACTAAATCTTTGTACTCTTCTATCGCAACAGTACGACGTTTTCCTAAGTATTCAAGCTGTGATTTACCTTCCAAAACCGCTCTTAAAAACAATGCATGTGGTTTTGTATCTGAAGATTCTCTCGCGAATATTTTTCCATTTTCAATCAAACGTAAACTATCTTCAATCGAGAAAGTTTTCTCACCGAAGAACGAAAGTGAATGCTGAATATCTTTTAGCAGTTCTTCCTCAGTTTTATAGAACACATCAGCTGTTTCGTGCACGTGTTCCGAGCTTACGGGACATACTCTGTTTAGAGTTGCCGTCGTAGGATTTGGAGATGAAGGAAGAACTCTTTCACCGATCAGCGCATTAGCAAATGAAGATTTACCAGCGCTAAATGCCCCAAAGAGAGCAACCGTGTACGATTTGTGCTCAAGCTTTTCTGCCCTCGACAGCAGTGAACGACGACTTTGAGTAAGTCCAGGAACGTCTTGAATGATCTCGGCAGCCTTATTCAGTGCGGTGACCGTTTCTTTACGAGACGGTAGTTCATCATGAGAGCTAGTATTCGCAATCGATTTCTTTCTCTCAACATGCGTTCTTTTTATAGATTGAGTCGAGTGATCAGGCTCTACATAAATGACCTCTTTGTTAGGATGCTCAAGAATCTCTTCCTTGTCGATTCTTTTAGCTTCTGAATCGCGCTTCCCTGTTAAAAGATCTTCCAATCCTTCTCTCGTTTTAGACGCTGTATCTACTAACTTAAAATATTCCATCGCTTTTTCTTTACCTACTGCATTAGAGAATTTTTCTTTCTCTTCTTCTTGGAAATTTTGTGCTTCTTTCTCTAACTTCTCTATTATAGCGTCTTTTTTTCGTTCTGATTGTACTTTGACCTGAGACTTCAAATTGTTTGAGATATTCTCTGTAAAATGTAGAACAGCCTCGCCCGTTGCCCCTGTGCCTTTTTCAGCTTCTTGCTTCACAATTGAGTAATCAACTGAAACGGCATAGTCAGCTAATTCATTCTTTTGAACCATCCCTGCCTCTTCTTCTAGTGAAAGTAGCAACTGTTGAAAGTGCCATTCTAGTTGAGACTTGACCTGTTCTTTTAGTTTCTCTACGAAAACGTCATACCGCTGTTCTCTTTCTTGCTCTGTTTTTTTATCGCGAAAAATGAGTCCGACTTTAAAGCCAGGCTGTATGGATTCGAGGTATCCCCTTCCTGCCTCTCTTACCTCATAAGGCATCAACATAGCACCTTTTGTAATGTTTGTTGCCTCTGAATCAAACGTTTCCTCCATTTGAGCGATTCTTTCTTTTTGTGATGCGATTGCTTTTGACATAGAAGACACAGCGTCGCTCACTTCATCATCTTCTGGATGAACCGACGTCACTTCGTTAATCAATGATTGAGCAGACTCGTATACGCTCAAAATCTTGTCTTCTTTTGATTTTTTAGCAAGCCCTTCGATATAAACCTTCAGTTGCTCAAACTGGTTATGTGGATGTGAACGGTCCCTGAGTGAGATGAAGAAGAAGGACTCTAACGTCATCCCCCATGCTTGAAAAGAAGAAGCTACAGACTTTTTAAACGCGCTAAAGGATAATTCTGATTCTTTATGCTTATCGATTTGATTCACGATTAATATAATTTTCTTTTTCTGTCGATGGAGCTCACGGATGAATTGATAGTTTACTTCCGATTGAACATGGTTGTAATCCATTACATAAAACACAACATCAGCTACATACATCGAATTTTCAGTCGCTAATCGGTGCGCTTCATCCGTTGAATCGATTCCTGGTGTATCAATTAGAATAACGTCCTCTTCAAGAAAAGACGACGGAGCACTCAATTCGACTTGAGCTACTTCATCACCGTTTAAGCAGTAGTTTTTTACTGTGTCAATATTGTAAGGTGCTTGAAAAATCATTCTTTTTCCATTAAAGAAATCTACGGCTGCCCCCTGCTCTCCACTTCTTACCCTTACTGTGTTTGCACTAGCAGGTATTGGACTCGATGGTAATAGATCTTGATCGAATAAAGAGTTGATTAAAGTAGACTTTCCGGCAGAGAAATGACCAGAAAATAAAAAGTGCTGCTCGCCACTCTCAATCTTCGCAATTAGCTGGTCGATCTTAGAAGCTTCTTTAGAATCTAACTCGTTTTTGATTAGTGCTAGCCGCTTTATCAGTAATTCTGTATTTCTTAGTTGTACTGTTTGCTGACTGTTTTTCATATCGTTCCGCTGCCTTTCGAAGTAGTGTCTCTATAAGGATAACGTTTTCAAAGGGTTTTTCCCAGTATTTATATATGAAAAAAAGCCGGGAATGGCCCCGGCTATGATAATTAAGAGTTTTTCTTTTTGTCGTTAAACTTACGGCGCTTTGCACCAGAACTACGGTCTTGACGGTAGTTTCCTTTACGTCCACCGCGGTCGTTGCGGTTACGACGGTCGCGGCCGCCGCCACCACCACCTCGGCCATGGCTTTTCTTCGCACGTAGAGGTGCGATGTCTGTAATTTTAACTGGCGTTGTATCTGGTTCTCTAGTTAGAAGCTTAAGAGCTGCAGATACAAGCGTTACTGGATCGTGATCGTCTAGAAGCTGCTCAGCTGAAGAACGATATCCACTGTGATCTTGTTCTTCAATCGTGCTTTGAAGCTGTTGAATAGCAGACTGCTGCTGTCCTTCCATCGCTTCAGCAAAGCTTGGGATCGAACGTTTTTGCATCGAGCGCTTCGTGATCTTTTCGATCGTCTTAAGGTGATCGTATTCACGATGCGTGATAAATGTTGAAGCAAGACCGGACTTACCAGCACGTCCTGTTCTACCGATACGGTGAACATAGCTTTCTGGGTCTTGAGGAATATCGAAGTTATAAACGTGTGTCACTCCGCTGATATCAAGACCACGAGCAGCTACGTCTGTTGCTACCATGATATCGATCGTACCGTCTTTAAACTGCTTGATTACCTGGTCACGCTTCCCTTGAGGAAGGTCACCATGGATGCCTTCTGCCATATAGCCACGTTTCTTAAGGCCTTCCGCTACTTCATCAACACGCTTTTTCGTTCTACCGAACACGATTGCGAGCTCAGGAGCCTGAATATCAAGAAGACGACAAAGTAGGTCGAACTTCTTCGGTTCACGAACATCGTAGTAATGCTGATCGATTTGAGGAACAGTCATTTCCTTTGATTTCGTTCTAACCGTCTCAGGGTTCGTCATGAACTTTTCTGCAAGGATCGCGATACGCTTAGGCATCGTCGCTGAGAAAAGAAGCGTTTGACGCTGTTCAGGAACACCTTTTAGAATTTTTTCGATATCTTCGATGAAGCCCATGTTAAGCATTTCATCTGCTTCGTCAAGGACAACGAAGGAAACGTCTTGAAGACGGATCGTCTTACGTTCCATGTGATCGATTAGGCGTCCTGGTGTTGCTACAACGAGCTGAGGGCGCTTTTTAAGGGCTTTGATCTGATGACCGATACTTTGACCACCGTAGATCGGAAGCGCACGTACACCCTTTGCTTGGCCGATACGATTCAATTCTTCAGCTACCTGTACAGCAAGCTCACGAGTAGGTGCAAGGACGATTCCTTGTACATGTGATAGCGATGTGTCGATCTTCTCGATCATAGGAATACCAAATGCTGCAGTTTTACCTGTCCCCGTTTGAGCCTGTCCGATCACATCTTTGTTCTGTAGTCCTAGAGGGATCGTACCAGCTTGAATTGGCGTCGTTTCTTCGAAGCCCATCTGATTTAAAGCTTCGAGTATTGTATTACTTAATCCAAGGTCTTGAAATTTTTTCAACGTATAAAAACTCCTTTTTACATTTAAATGCTATAAACTGGAGAATGCTCTCCACATCATTTTTAAAAAGAGCATTTTCCTTATGTTGGAAAATGCTCTAAACAAGCAATTCTTCATTCACATATAGCGCTAATTAACAGTACCACTATCGCATTAAAAATTCAACTGCGAGAAAAAAATATTTTACATTTATGAATTAGCATTCGGAAGTCGTTTTTTGAATTCCTTTTGCAGGAGAGCGGTTACATCCCCCATGGTTCCTGCTCCGATTCGATTGCCACTCACTTCGATAATAGGTCTAACTTCCTGTGTTGTACTCGAGATGAAAACTTCATCGCTTTCAAGTAGTTGTGACTTACTGAACGTTTTTTCAACAGTGGTGATCCCATAATCCTCGGCAGCACGTAAGATTGCTCTTCTCGTAATGCCATCAAGGATGAATTGATTAGCAGGGTGCGTGTAAAGAACGCTGTCCTTCACCATGAATACATTCGTAGAACTTCCCTCTGTCACGATTTCTCCTCTATGGAAGATTGCCTCATCAAAGCCTTGTTTTTTAGACTCTTCTTTTGCTAGAACATTTCCTAGCAAGTTTAAGCTTTTAATATCGCAGCGCAGCCATCTAATATCTTCTGTGAACATGGCCTTCCCAGGTGGAGGTGTTTCATTACTTTCATATTCTTTTGTATATGCCACTACCACAGGTTCAGCTTTTAAAGGGAATGGATGATTACGAGGTGCGACGCCTCGAGAAACTTGCATGTAGAGGTGTCCATTCGTAACGTTATTCCGTTCGACTAGCTCATTCACTCTCTTAGTAAACGTTGTTTGATCAAACGGCAGATCAATATGAATTTCCTTAGCACTTCTTACTAATCGCTCAAAATGACCTTCTAATTCAAAGAATCTACCATCATAGATTCGTATCACTTCATAGACACCGTCACCGAATTGATACCCTCTATCTTCTATATTAATAGAAGCGTTTTCTTTTGAGATAATTTCATCATTTAATAGAATCATGTTAATCCACTCCCGTCTAACATATATACCATTTCACCTTAACATATTCTTTGTGGTGAGAGTAGAAACACAATTTTTAATTTTAATACAAATTATCTATTTACAAATTGTGCCTATTAGACTAGTATTTGTATCTGTAGAGAACATTCTAAAATATCAGGAGGTTACACGGTATGAAAAAGGTTTTATCTCTAACAATGCTTCTGGTTCTAGTATTCGCAGCAGCTTGTAGCAACGGTAATAGTGCTAACGAAAATGCTTCTGAGAATAACGGCCAGAACAACGAGCAAGCTAGCTCTGAAGAAAATGGTGATCAAACTGATGTTAAAGGTGCATTACTTGACTTCCAAATGAACCTTACGGGTATGATCAATGAAAAAGATGCCCCGATCGCCGCTTTTGAAGCTGCTAAAGCGCAAGAAGAAAAGCCATCTGATGAAGAGCTTGCAACGATGAAAGAAGAAGCAAAAACTGCTGCAAACACGATTGCTGAAGATATTCGTGGCATGGAAATTCCTGCTGAACTTGAAGCTCACAAGAGTGACCTTGAAGCAGCTCTAGAAGATCTTGCAAAAGCATATGAAACAAAAGCATCAAACCTATCTGATGAAGCTGGTTATGTTTATGAAGAATCAGATAACCTATTCGCTTCAGCTGAAGAAAAGTTAGCAACAGTTTACGAAGACGCTGGACTTACAGCTCCAAGCATCTCTGCAGAAGTAGCTGACTAATATAAAAAACCGTTACTCTGTAACGGTTTTTTATATTGACTTCATAGAGATCAAAATCCATAGATCGTCATGCCACCATCTACAAACAATGTTTGCCCCGTCATATAATCTGAGGCTTCAGAGGACAAAAACACGGCAGCTCCGACGAGATCTTTCAACTCTCCTACTCGATTCATCGGTGTCCTAGATAAGATATCTTCAAGGTATTCCTTATTCTCAAGCAATTGATCCGTTAATGGTGTTCTGAAATACCAGGGACCGATCGCATTAACTGAAATACGATCTTCTGCCCACTCAAGCGCTAAATTCTTCGTCATTTGTATCATGCCTGCTTTTGTTGCAGCATATACGACACCCGTACGAAGAGCTACATGTCCGGCAACTGAGGAAACATTGATTATCTTTCCTCCTCCATTTTCTCTCATGATGGCTGCGCATGCTTGCGACATAAAAAACGCCCCTTGAAGGTTCGTTTGGAAAATCTTATTCCATTCATTCTCCGTTACATCGGAAGCTTTCGATCGGATGTTCATGCCAGCATTATTGATCAATACATTGATCTTCCCAGCTTCTTGATAGACTTCAGATACCGCTTCTTCAATTTCTTGTTTACTCGTTATATCTGTTTGAATCGGATAAGCCTTTCTCCCCTTATCTCTGATCAAACCTGCCGTTTCTTGAATATCAGAAGAGGTCCTTGCAAGGATTGCTACATCTGCACCTGCTTCAGCCGCACCGATCGCAACGGCTCTTCCAATCCCTTTTCCTCCTCCTGTTACCACTACTACTTGATCTGTCAATTCGAATGAAGGTAAATAATTCACAAAAGCCCACCCCTTGTAAAAATTGTGTCACATGAATTTCTTCTAGATATCGGGCGAACTTCCTGCAACCATTTAATTAACATAATGTTGTTATGGTAATCAAAACAAAAAGATTATGTATGGATAATATTTCCTTATGATATAATCAAATTAAAAGGGGGATAGCAGATGCGACAGGATACACTCGGAACTTCTTTACGTGAACTTCGAATGTACCTTGGGCTATCACAGGCCGATTTAGCAGATGGCATCTGTACTCAAGCATTGATCAGTCAAATTGAAAACAGTGACGTTTCACCTTCAGCAGAACTTCTCTATCACCTTGCATCTAGACTAGGAGTAGACATCAACTACTTTTTTAACATGATAGAAACGCCTCGCCTGGATTATGTGAACGAAGTATGTCGTCAGGTAAGGCGACACATTAAGAACCGTGAGTATCATACCGTCGCTGAAATCCTCTCGGATGAAGAAAACAATCCTCTCTTTTCTACGATTAAAAATCGTCAGTTCTTGTTGTGGCATAAAGCGATCTGCTGCTATTATATCGAGCATGATCCTCACAGTTCATTCCAGTTACTTAAGGATGCCCTTCTATTAACTGCAACCACCTCAAAAAATTTTTCTGAGCGAGAAATAGAAATATTAATCAGTATGGCAATTTTACATTGTGAAGAAAAAGAATGGGATCAAGCGCTTCCTTTGTATAAGAAAGCATTCTATCATGTTCGCTTTTACCCGATCATCAATGATGAGACGATCGAGATCAGACTTTACTATAATTATTCTAAAGCTCTCTCCTCGACCGGTGATTATGAAAAATCGCTATCGATCGCAAAAGATGGCGTGCAAATTTGTCGAGAGAAACAGCGGTTTTATTTATTTGGTGAGCTCACCTTTCAATGTGGAAAGCTACATCACCTTCTTGGGAACAAGGATCTTGCACAAGCATACTTGTCCACCTCATCCACCATTTTTCAGTTAGAAGAAAATACACCCTACAAAGAACACGTCGAGACGTTTGTTAAAAAGATTGGGTGTTAATCCTATTTATGCTTCGTTTTTTCAATTAAAATTACGATGAAGTTAAACAAAGATACAAAGAATAAACCAGCAGTGATGAATAACATTAGCTCTTCCATCATGCTACCTCCTTTCATATGAGGCTATGGACTATTCATCTTTCTACGATCGTATTTCAATTTTACAGGCACATGAAAGACCCCTTTTCATTAATTAATGACAGTATGGTAGATCGTCTTCATCCAGTTGAACCATCACTCCCTGGGCCACTTCATTTGAATGTACCGGAGCAATGGCATAGCCTCCAAATAGAACGATAGAAACAAGCAGCATTAACGGCCATCTTTTCATCACTTCACCCCCCTTTTGTTACACTTATATTACAACTTTGGGAAAAATTATGCGTTTGTCCTATTCTATGAGAAGTCACACAAAAAAAGCCTTATCCTAACAAGGATAAGGCTTTTGGATCATTTCGATAAACTTACTTATACTTTATGACGATTTAACGCTTCGATCACTTGTGAAACAGGCTCTTGATATCGCTCTCGACTCCAAGAATTATAAGATGGATGTGGTACTCCTTCGATAACCGTCCAGTTCTCACTCGAAACGTCCGCGAGACGGAAGAATTTTTGTGCGAATCGTCCACAAGGTACAAGAGTCACATCTTTTTCTATTAATGTAGAAAGCCGCTCTCTAAATTTTTCGAGTATGAACGACTGAACGATGTTGAGCTCTTCTTCTTTAAAAGCGTCTTTATGGTTATATTTACGAATCGTTTCTAGGCGGTCTAATAAATCCGTAGCCGATTTGATATCATTTTGATGATAAGGACGTTTTTGCATTGGGATGTTACATACGTTCAACAGCCCGATTGTGTCTAGTGAAGGCCGATTGACGTCATCCTCTTCATGCTTCTTTAACAATAATCCTAGCGGCTTGTTGTATTCCTCACCAAATAGCTTTTTTGCCATCGTAGCCCCTGAAGCTCCAGCTACAGGGACGCCATTTTTAACCTCCGCAACATGAGGTGATTCAAGGATGAAAATCAATTTAGACTTAGGTGAAATATATGGTTCAACGCCATAATGTTCAGCCAAACGATTATATTCTTCTTCATATTGTTTTAGCAAATAACCACTGCCTTTTTTCATTTCTTTTCAATTTCTCTTCATTCGACCGGTATATCATCCATGATATCATTTTGATTCAAGTGATATTGGATTTGACGTGCCATCAATTCATAGCCATCATCATTTGGATGAAACTGATCCTCAAAGAATAGATTTTCATCGACCGAATTGAAAAGTTCATACACAGGGACAAACGTTGTATTTTCATCTTTTTCTGCAGTCATTTGCGTTATGCCATTCCACCTCTGAACAATCTGATCAATTTCGGTAATCGACTGAAAACTTTCTAATAAAGGATTATAAAGACCAATAAATATAATCGGCGCATCACTGTTCAAAGAACGAATCCGCTTCATGATCTTATCAAGTCGATCGACATAAGAAGACTGCTCTCTTTGAAAATCTGCCATCTGTAAGTCTAAGAAATGTTCTTTAACGACTTTCATCAAATCGTTGCCACCGATACTCATTAAAATAACATCAGCTTCACTCACGGCATTTTCAACTTCTTCTTCAAAGAGTATCTTGTATAGTTTTGGTGTTCGTCTACCATGGACTGCGTAGTTTTGAACTGAAACACTTGAATCCGTATCACTCTCTATATTAGATGAAAGACGCCCGATATAGCCTTGACCAGTAGAATCTCCGCTTCCTTTTGTAAGCGAATCCCCTAGTCCAACCATTTTTATATCAGCATCTTCAATATCTTCAGATTCATTTTCATTTTTTGCTGTGGCCGTTTCCACTTCTTGTTGAGAATCAGCTTCCTCTTTTTCGATATCATTTCTCTCAGCGATAGAAGAAATGACAGTTTCATTTGGAACCTCATTTACGACCATCATCGAAGCTGCTTGTTTAAGTTCGTTTAACCGCTGACTCCTGTGCTCCATGATGGGCTTGATACTCAATAGGATGATGCCAGCGAAGGTGAGGAAAACGATCAGCCATATATTTTTCTTACTCAAGTTAAAGCCCTCCTCAATTCAATACCTTCTATACCCTTATTATATCTTTTTGTAACTACTAATTCTAACAGATGTATTCCTTTGCAAGTTAACATTACATCTTTATAATGAATATGTAACGTAGTGTAGTGTCAGGAGGAATATTTATGATGATAACGATTACCCAGCCAGCATTAAACTGGTTCAAACGCGAAATGGCATTAGAGAAAGGTGATTCCCTCCGCTTTTTTGTACGTGTTGGAGGATGCAGTACCGTTCAAGATGGTTTCTCGCTCGGAATGACCGTTGAAGCCCCAACTGAACCCGCTTTATCCACCGAAGAAGAAGGGATCACGTTCTTTGTTGAAGAAAAAGACATCTGGTTTTTTGAAGAGCTTGACTTCACTGTTAAATATAGCAGAAAAAAAGACGAAATCGTTTTTCAACACGGGAAATAGTGATCAAAAAACGCGAAAGCATTGAAGCTTTCGCGTTTTTAAATCAGCTTAAACCTTTCTAGATGGCTGATGAGTCCTTCGCTCTTAAGCACTCTCACTTGCTCATTCCCAAGTAAGTCAAAATGCGGGTATCCCTCTCGATCGTGAATCCATTCGCCTTTAAAGTTGTATTTCTTCCCCCACTCCACTAATTTAGCTATATCCCTACAGCCAGCCTTTGTTACAGTTTTGTATTGAGGAAATCGAGGATCGTACCAATAATGAGTGAGAAACGCAACTTCTCCATTCGCAACGTTTTGTTTCCATTCTTTTAACTCTGCTTTTGAAAGTCCAAATGCCATCGTTTTATAATCCCTTACTCAACGGTTTTTTCACTTTTTCATATTCTTCATGCCACTTCGGAAAACGTTTTTTGATCGAGATCGGTCGAAAAGATTCCTTCTTCACACAAGTATGTACAGATTTGCCTGTTACACAAATCGTATCGTCTTCCTTTGTCACTTCATATCCATAAACGACTCTAATCCCATCATAGTGTTCAACCCAGGTTTTGACTTGTACTTCATCTCCGTAACGCACAGGCCGTTTATAGCTTGCTTCAATATCAACGACAGGAGATAAAATCCCTTCTTCTTCCATATCAGCATATTTAAATCCAAGGTCATTTATTAGAGTAGTTCGTCCGAGCTCAAACCAGATCAAGTAGTTGGCATGATAAACAACGCCCATCTGATCCGTTTCAGCATAGCGGACAGTAATTGGTGTAGTTGATATAAACACTGGATATCCTCCTTAAATTATAGCTAACCATCTCTAGTTTATCACAATTGCACGTTACGTAATGAAAAAAGCCGAATGGAAATCGCCATTCAGCTCCAATCGGTACCCGATTACTTATGTTCTTCGTCCTTAATTTCATCTCTCATCGCATCGATGCTATCGGCACGACGCTCGTTTTTTGCTTGAATTTGCTGTTTTTGTTGATCACTATCGGTAAATTCAATCGATGCTTCTGCATCATGGATATTTTCAATCGTATCCTGTACCATTCTCTTCAACTTTTCAGCATTATCACGACGATCATCAGGTTTTGCTTTCATCATGTTGCCCTCCCTATTCATACAGTCCTGCAACTCAAAGTTGCCCTACTAGTATGTGTGAGAAAGGGTGGTACTATCCTGTTATCCTTTAGTTTTGCAAGCTTTGTGGAAGGGTTCCATAAAGGGCATTTTCGTAAGCTAGCATGTCTTTTCGCATTTCTGCACTGCAACCGTTTGAAAGTAAAATGTTTTCCGCTGCTTCGAATACTTGCCTCAACAACCGCATCGCCATTCGATAGTCGACGACTACGTTTTGCTTTATGTCTTTTTCATACTGTGAGAGTTCCAGCATAAGGCGATACGTACATTCTAATAGCCTCATCGGTACATCGTTTAACGTTTGAGCACTGCCTTTCTCTAAAAATTCTTCGAATTGCACATCATCTTCATCACATAGTAAGAAGTATGTTCGAGGTACATCTTCGAGGTCGTGCTCGATCCCTGAAATCGTTAACGTCATAACCGCTAGTCTTGAGGCGAATCCTCCAGTCAACGCGGCTGTTCCGCAACCATACGGAGGTCCGGATGCTTCAAACATTTTAAAGATTTCACTGCCTAATAAATCTTTTCTTTCCATGAACATCACCCACCTTACGAAACCTTTACCCTTTTTTTAATGAAAAAAATCGTCTAAACGGCTTCTTCAAAGATAATTGGGCTCATAAAGTCGATACTTTTTTGAGTGATATCGATGAAGTTCCGCCAATATTCTTTCACATTCTCATCGTATTTTCCTTGGTCAAAACTAATTTGTAACCATGACAATTCTTCAAGCAGCCTTATTGATGATCCTACCCAAATTTTTTGACCTTCGATTTGAAGTGTAAACGGTTCTTCAAACCGAAAAGGAAGATAAATCCCTGTATGGTTTGGATGAAGGATTAAATTTTGAAAAATCGTACCTTTAAAAAGCTTCGCATACGTTAATAACACACGGTCATTCTTCGCAGCAGCTTTTTTCAAGCTATGCAACGTTTTGCTTTCTCCTAATTCTAGGCTAGCGATCGCCTTTTCCCAATTTAACTCTTCACGGTAAGGTACCAAGTAACCCATCTGTTGCATCTTTATTTCTAATTCCTTTATAAGGAGTCCTGTTTCTAGTGCTTCTTTGGAACTAAAATTTGAAATTGGTTCAATTCTTGCTGTAATCGTCATAAAGATCCCCCCGAAAAAACATATCTACTGTAATCATTCGCTTTTCTTATTACCTTTAAGACGTTTTTACAAACTTTGTTATAAATTGTTATAAATGAAATAAACCAGAAAGATCACTCCTTCTGGTCTAGCAAACATTATTTCCCTTTAGGGGGAGCATAGTCTGGCTTTGGATTCCCTTTCGTTTGCATCTGCTTCCCTTTGTTTCCTTCTGCTTCTGGGTGAAGGGAAGATAAATGGTTAGGAGCAAAAGATTTCGGAAATCGCTTTGGATTACTCATAAAAGATCTCCTCCTTTACAGTTATGCTGTGCAATAAGAGGAGAATTATCAGGTTTTCGTATTAATTTTTTGCGTGTTTTTTTTCAAACTTGTCTTCAATACGCTCGATTGCTTCTTTGTCGTTCATGAGTTCCTGCTTATACTGAGAGACCAGTTCTTTGAAAGTAATCTTTTGTGTTTTTCTCATCATGTTCTCCTTTCGTAACGCATCGCTTTATTGCAAGTATTCCCGAATTCAGAATATTTAATACAAAAAACGCAATTTTTTTGTGAAATGATACAAAAAAAGACCGTCGAGCTTTACTCGACGGTCTAAAACTTTAATTAATTTGCTTGTAGCTTGTCACGAAGAACCATTTGTAGAATTCCACCGTGACGGTAGTAATCGATCTCTACTTCACTATCGAAACGAGCGACTACATTAAACGTCTTCTCATCACCTTCTGGAGAAATAGCCGTTACTTTAATTTCTTCACGAGGCTTAACATTTTCAGCAATTTCTACTGCGAATGTTTCTTTCCCAGTTAGGCCAAGAGAGTCTGCAGAATCTCCCTCTTTAAATTGAAGTGGTAATACACCCATCAATACGAGGTTACTTCTGTGAATTCTCTCGTAGCTCTCTGCGATGACTGTTTTAATACCAAGAAGGTTTGTTCCTTTTGCTGCCCAGTCACGAGAGCTTCCCATACCGTAGTCTTTACCTGCAAGAACAATTAGGTCAGTTCCGTCTTCTTTATACTTCATCGCTGCATCGTAGATTGGCATAACATCTTCTGTTTTCCAATACGTCGTCCAGCCACCCTCAGTGTCTGGTGCGATTTGGTTACGAATACGAATGTTTCCGAACGTTCCTCTCATCATGACTTCATGATTTCCTCGGCGAGAACCATAGGAGTTAAAGTCAATAGGACGAACACCTTTGTCCTGAAGATATTGACCTGCTGGCATATCCTTAGCGATGGCACCTGCTGGAGAAATGTGGTCCGTCGTTACTGAATCGCCAAACTTCGCGATGGCTCTCATGTTTTTGAGCTCGTGAATCGCTTCTGGATCTTTTGAAAGGTTCTCGAAGAAAGGAGGGTTTTGGATATAAGTTGACTCTTCGTCCCAGTTGTAAAGATCGCCTTCACTCGTGCTCAACTGATTCCAACGCTCGTTTTCTTCAAAAACAGTTTTGTATTGACGCTTAAACATTTCAGGAGTAACTGTTTCTGCTACGGCTTCTTTTACTTCTTCAGGAGATGGCCATAGGTCTTTCAAATACACGTCATTACCATCTTTGTCCTTACCGAATGATTCATTGTGAAGGTCAAAGTTTACACTTCCTGCAAGTGCGTAAGCAACGACTAGTGGTGGTGAAGCAAGATAGTTTGCTTTAACTAATGGATGAATACGACCTTCAAAGTTACGGTTACCAGAAAGAACAGATGTTACTGTTAGATCGCTCTTTGCTACCGCGTCTTCGATTTCTTCTTTAAGTGGACCTGAGTTACCGATACATGTTGTACAACCATAACCTACAAGATGGAATCCAAGATCTTTAAGATATGGCATTAGTCCAGACTTCTCGAGGTAATCGGTTACGACCTTAGATCCTGGAGCAAGACTTGTTTTAACATATTCAGGTACTTGGAGTCCTTTTTCGACTGCTTTCTTCGCAAGAAGTGCAGCACCAAGCATTACGGATGGATTCGACGTGTTCGTACAGCTTGTGATCGCAGCGATTGCAACCGCACCTGTTTTCATCGTTACTTCATTTCCATCATGGAATTTTACAGTTGCTTCTTTCTTAATTTCGTCCTTATCCATGCCTAGCCCCTGGTTACCTTGAGGAGCAACAAGCGCTTTATTGAACTCTTCTTTCATGCTAGAAAGAGGGATCAAATCTTGAGGACGTTTAGGTCCAGCTAAACTTGGCTCTACTGTAGAAAGGTCAAGTTCTACAACGCTAGAGAATTCAGGATCCTCTGATTCTGGCGTATAATAAAGACCGTTTGCTTTACAGTACTCACGCACAAGGTTGATGTGCTCTTCAGAGCGTCCTGTTAAGCGCATATACTCAAGAGCTTCTTCGTCTACAGGGAAAAAGCTACATGTTGACCCTTGTTCAGGAGCCATGTTTGAAATCGTCGCACGGTCTGCAAGCGGCATGCTAGATAGACCAGGACCGAAGAATTCAACAAACTTACCTACTACTTTCTTTTCACGAAGTAGCTGCGTAACTTTTAGCGCAAGGTCAGTTGCAGTCGTTCCACTTGCAAGTTCACCCGTTAGCTTCACACCGATAACTTCTGGTACTGGGAAATAGGAAGGCTGACCAAGCATTCCAGCTTCAGCTTCAATTCCACCTACACCCCAACCAAGAACACCTAGACCGTTGATCATCGTTGTATGTGAATCTGTTCCAAACAAAGTATCTGGATAAGCGACATTTTCACCGTCAAAGCTGTTTTCTTGTACAACATTTGCTACGTACTCCAAGTTAACTTGGTGAACGATTCCAGTTGCTGGTGGAACAGCGCGGTAGTTATCGAAGGAATCTTGCGCCCATTTAAGGAATTTATAACGCTCAAGGTTACGTTCGAATTCTTTATTCATGTTAAATTCTAATGCATCTTCAGAAGCATATTTATCAACTTGAACCGAGTGGTCAATAACAAGGTCAACCGGAATTTCAGGGTTGATCTTATCAGGATCTCCGCCCATATCAGCCATCGCTTTACGAAGTGACGCAAGGTCAACGACTGCTGGTACTCCAGTAAAATCCTGTAGAATAACGCGAGAAGGCTTAAACGGTACGTCGATATCAGTCTTTTGCTCGCTAGTTCCCCATTTAGCGAGGTTTTCAATGTGCTCCTCTTTAATTACCTTACCGTCGTACTGACGCAGCACGGATTCAAGTAAGATCTTAATCGTGTAAGGGAGCTTGCTAACATTTGCGATGCCTGCTTCTTCTAGCGCTTGTAAGCGGTAGAATGAATATGTTTTACCATTAGCATCGAACGTTGATTTCGAATTATAAAGTTCATGATTTGCCATATGTAGTTCCCTCCTTCAAATTGCATAACAAAGCGGTAGTTGCAAAAACGCTTTCAACTTCCCTTTATCCATATTAGTAGTTTTTCAAACATAAGTAAATAACAAGATTGTTATTATACTTCATAAGTTTACCTTATCACTACATATTTTGACGGCCTGAGGACAAAGTAACATCGTGGAGGTGAAAGCTGATGGGTAAGCGTAAAGCGAATGGCGTACGTCCTGGAATGAACGATGCTGATGCACAGGGGAACGGAGCGGGATCTGATAATGAATATGCTCACGAGCATCTATCCGCAGAACAGCGTGCGTTCAACAAAAAAACGAAGAAACGTCAATAGATGAAAAACCAAACCCGTCATCAGAAAATGACGGGTTTTCCGTTTAAACGTCTTTGTTCATTTCAGCTTGTATGGATTGTAAATCTTTCTGAAATTGAAGCAGCTGTTCACGCTGATGTTCTGACGCGTTCACTAGTGCTCCTTCAATTTGTGACATCGCTTCCCCTACTTCTTGTTGAAGATGTTTGAGGTCTTTTCCGTAATCACTGCTCGTATCGACGATTTCCTTGCTCGCGTCGATCGCCTGATCATATCCTTGTTGAGCTGCTTGAAATGCCTGCTGTTTGTCTTTGTTATATGGCATCGCTCGGCCTCCTTATCCAATGGTTTCACCATAGTTTTATCCAAAATAAGGCTTGCTATTCCGGTCGCATAAGATGAACCTCCATGCAGATACTAACCGTAAAGGAGGGATAAGCCATGACAGAAAGCAACACGTTTAAAGACATGCGTAAAAATGCCCCCAAAGGTCAAACTGGCCAACAAGAGCCAATGAAAGGCTCACATAAAGTTAAGAAACGTAATCAGACGAGACAAAAAAATGGTGAAGGGTTTTAACTTTTAGTTCTTATTCAAAAAAGGCGACCTATTCGTCGCCTTTTTTTGATGAGATCGAGCGTAATGCGTCGATGATATGCATTTCTTCATCCTTGCTTACCGTTCTGAGGTCCAGTAGGATTCGATCTTCTTTTAGCCTAGCAATCACCGGAACTTCTGATTCCCTCAAGGCTTTCTCAAGCTCGTTACTTGTAAGCAGGTCAGAGGTAATCGCAATTACGAACGTATCGAGGTTGACTTCAGGCATGGTACCACCGCCTACTTGAGAAACATCTTCTAGAATTTCGGTATGGTACCCCGTTGTTTTTTCATGTAAGGTTTCGATAAAGTCACGCGATCTTACGTTTATTTCCTCTTTTGATAGTAAGATATCCCTCACTGCAGGAATGTCCGTTTCTTCATTCATCAAGTGCTGCTGTAACGTACTTTCAAGCGCTGTTAAAGTAAATTTGTCCACTCGTAATACTCTTGCTAATTGATGCTTTTTCAGCTGATCGATGAGCGCCTTTTTACCAGCGATAATCCCTGCCTGCGGTCCACCAAGCAGCTTATCGCCACTAAACGACACAACGTCTGCGCCTTCTTTTAATACAGTCGGTACGGTAGGTTCTTCACCGATTCCATATTCATGATAATCAAAGATTGCACCGCTCCCTAAATCTTCGTAATAGATAACCTGATTACTTCTTGCAAAACTCGATAATGTTTTCCGCTCCACTTCTTCAGTAAACCCGACGATAGAAAAATTACTGCGGTGTACTTTCATAATCATGGACGTATTTTCAGAAACGGCCTCTTCATAATCATAAAGATGTGTTTTATTTGTTGTACCAACTTCTTTTAATAATGCTCCACTCTCTCTCATGATTGAAGACACACGAAACGATCCTCCGATTTCAACGAGCTCGCCTCTTGAAACAATCACTTCTTGTTCATTCGCTAAAGCACGTAGCACTAGGTAAACCGCCGCAGCATTATTATTAACGACAATGGCTGCTTCAGCTCCAGTAGCTTCACAAATCAAGCTTTCAGCGATATCGTGCCTAGAACCTCTCTTTCCTGTAGAAAGGTTATACTCCAAAGTCGAGTAGCTACGTGCAACGTTTGTTAGACCTGTTAGCGCACGTTCACTAAGGCGAGCACGGCCTAGATTCGTATGTAATACCACTCCTGTTGCATTGATTACTGGACGAAGATTTGGAGTAAGTTTTGCTAACGCGCTCTGTTCTAATTTCTCGATTATCTCTTTTTGAAATTCCTCTCTTGTCCTTGAACTACCAGAATAATTCTCATTAAGTAAATTACTACGAAGTTTATTAACCTCTTCCTGGATTAGGTGGGTTAGCCTTTCTTCTGGATAGACTCCAGCAAGGTCACTTCGTCTGAAAGCATGCTGTATTTGATGAATGGGAGGAAGCTCCCTAACTAGTGTTTTCAACGGTATCAACTCCTAATAATGAAGGAAAGACACCCTTCCTGGGGTGTCTACCTACTCCTTCATCTGTTCCATCTCTTTAATAAAGCGATCTAATTCAGGATATTCTCCTGTTTCATGCTTAGAATGAAGCTTGTTACCATTCACGGTAACCTCAAATGCGCCTTTAAATCCTGGTTTCATTTCAAGAGTAGCAATGTCATGGCGGAAATGATTGAAAAGTTCCTCCGCGAAACTCGCGGCTTTAGGTGCATAGTTTCACTGCATGCAGAATTCGATTGAAACAGTATACTTCAACTTGTGTTCCTCCTTTTTTTATTATGTTGTCCATACTATATCATTTCAAAAATCGAAACAAAAGAATTATACTTATGTGAGGAGGTGGTACGATGTCGAGTGAAGAACAAATTCGTCTTACGTCTCTCTCAACAAAAGGTGGTTGAGGATGTAAGCTTGGTCCTGAGGACCTGGCGCAAGTTTTGCGTCACTTACCTAATAAAAAGACAGATCCAAATTTACTAGTTGGAGTCGAAACCTCCGATGATGCAGGCGTGTATCGATTGACAGATGAAATCGCCATGATCCAAACTGTCGATTTCTTCACACCGATCGTAGATGATCCATATATGTTTGGTCAGATCGCAGCTGCGAACTCATTAAGTGACGTGTATGCGATGGGCGGTGTGCCGAAGACAGTATTGAACATTGTAGGCTTTCCAATTAAAAAACTCGCTCCTGAGATTTTGTCTTCTATTTTAAAAGGAGCTAGCGATAAAGTAGAAGAAGCAGGGGCCGTGATTGCTGGAGGTCACTCTATTGATGATCAAGAACCAAAATTCGGTTTGTCCGTGACTGGTATTGTACACCCTGACAAGTTCTATGCGAATGTTGGTGCAAAACCAGGTGATGCGATTGTCCTAACAAAACCGATTGGCGTAGGCATCCATACGACAGCAATCAAGCCACAAAAACTATCAAGCGAAAGGCTTGATATCGTCTCAGACACAATGGCAGAACTAAATAAAGTTGCCTCTGAAGAACTCGTTCATTTCGAACCGAATGCTGTGACAGATGTTACAGGATTTGGCTTACTCGGACATTGCTATGAAATGGCAACAGGAAGTAATGTCAGTATCGAAATTGATTTTGAAAAAGTACCAGTACTTGAAGGTACACACGAGTTAGCCGAACAAGGCTTCGTTCCTGGTGGCTCGAAAGCGAATCATCGCTGGATCTCTCAATCTGTTCAGTATACGAACCTAAGCGAACTAGAAGAGCTTATCTTATGTGACGCAGTTACGTCTGGCGGCCTTCTGATCAGTATGCCTGAAAGCCAAGCGCACGCATATGTAGAGCATATGAAAAACAAAGGAAAAAAGGCAGACGTCATTGGGAATGTTACAGAAAAACAATCATCATTCATTCATGCATATCGTTAAAAAAAAGCCGTAGGAATTGGATCCTACGGCTTTTTAACGTTCATACAACGCGTTCTCTATATCCTCTGTAAATTTCTCAGGCACATCATCAAAGACAACCCTGCCATCCTTTAATGCTATGATCCGAGTCGCATACCGAAGGGCAAGCTTTACACTATGGACATTCACGATCGTTAGTAGCTTTCGTTCTTCATGAATTTTTTTGATTAAAAGGAAAATCCGATCTGCAGTACCAGGATCTAAGCTAGCAACAGGTTCGTCCCCTAAGAACACGTATGGAGACTGCACAAGAGCTCTTGCAATACCGACTCGTTGTTTTTGTCCACCACTCAGCTGATCAGCGCGCTGGTTTTGAAACGGTAACAGTTCGACTTGTTCAAGCACCTCTTGTGCTTTCAATTTTTCTTCTTTAGAAAACAATCCGAGTACGTTTTGAAGTGTTGAGTGATAGCCAAATAAACCGGTATAAACGTTTTGCAAGACAGAAAGCCGGGGGATCAATTGATGTTGTTGAAAAATCATCCCCATATTTCTTCGAATCCTACGTAACCCTTCATCATCCAGTCGATCGTATGACTGGTTTTGATAAGAAACCGTACCTTTTGAAAGAGGCTCGAGCCCATTCAGTGTTCGGATTAAGGTAGACTTTCCTGCCCCTGTTTTGCCTAAAACACAAACAAACTCTCCTCTAGAAAATGTTAAAGACACACCCTCAATCGCGGCGGATTCTGTTTGACCATACGACACTGTACCGTCCGTAATTGTTAACAGTTCATTCTTACATAACATCTTGCCTCACCCGACTTCCTATAAAATCAACGGCAATCACAATCACCATGATGATGAGAACATCAACGGCTACAGTCGAATACTGAAAGGTTTTAAAATGAACAAATAACTGCTGTCCAATGCCTCCTCCGCCGACAAGGCCAAGAATTAATGATGTTCGAACCGCTACTTCAAATCGATAAAAGTAATGTGAAAGGACGTTCGGCCATATTTGCGGAAAAATCCCGAACAAAGCACGCGTAATTGTTGGCGCACCAACAGCTTTCATAGCTTCTTGTTGCCCCTTATCCGCCGCCTCGATCAATTCTCCAATCAACTTACTCAATACACTCGCGTTATGAAAGATGATCGCAAGTGTTGCAGCAAACGGCCCGGGACCAACAACTGTAAGGAACATCAAGCCTAGTACGATTTCAGGAATCGATCGAAAAAAGCTTAATAGTATCCGAGTGCCTTTATAGAATCTGCCCGCTGTATTTTTTGCAGCGAGGAGACTAAGCGGGAGAGCTATTAGTAGCCCAAGAAAACTTCCTAAGAAAGCCATCCCTAGTGTCACTAAACTTGCTTCTAACATTCGAGGAACAACCTCTAAATTGAGAGGAAACCAGTTTGAAAGAAAGTCAACCATGTTGGTTAATGCACGAAGTTTGCGTAGATCAAAGTCAGTTATACTAATACTCCATATCGTCGCAGCCGTGATCAGTATTACCCCTACTACGTGCTTCCAATTGAACCAAACCATCATTATTCTGTCATAAGCCCCTGTTTCACAGCGGCATCTCTTATACTTTCATAGTCCTCATTACGAGCTTCAGTAAATCCAGAAGCACCGAACGCATTTAAAATCGTCTCATTCTCGATCGATAAAAAGACCTCTTGCAATTTCTTTTTCGTTTCCTCATCTGTACCTTTCCCAACAGCCCATGGGTACTGAAATAGCTTGTCTGACTCCCAGATCACTTTTAGTTTTTCTTCGTCTATTTTTCCTGACTGGATCAGTTGATGGTAGATCGCGCTGTCGATTGCGCCCGCATCTACTTGCTTATTCTGAACGGCTAGTGCAGTGGCATCGTGTGATCCTGTGTACGTAACCGAACGAAATGAATGATTATCTTGATCTTGGAATACTTCTCTGTCTTGCAGTTCAATCGATGGGATCAATGAACCAGACGTCGAGTTAGGATCACCAAACGCAAAGCTTCGTTCATTACTTCTTTCTAAAAAGTTTTCTAGTGAGGTCCAGCTGTTCGAGCTGTGCGTGATCACGTAAGAGTGATAAAACGGTTCGCCATCGATAAGCTGGGTGACAATCGCTTCTGCCCCACTCTTTTCATGTGCGATCACATAAGTTAGTGGACCAAAGAACGCCATATCGATCTGTTCATAATTCATTGCTTCTACGACACCATTGTAGTCTGGAAATGTTGTAATCTCTACGTCCTGATCGAGCTCATCTGTAAGTACGTCTTGTAATTCATCCATCGCTTGATCGATTTCACCTTCTGTTTGAGCTGGAATAACCCCAATCGTAAATGAGTCGCTACCTTCTTTTTCATTCTCTTGATCGGTGCATCCAGCGATAACACTAGCTAGCAATACTATACTCAATAGTCGTTTCATCCGCCATCACTCCGATTTTCCTTGTTTACGTCGATCGAGCCATCTTCTTTCTTGTCCATCTCGTACGGTATAGCCTTTTTCATCGAGGCTTTCGAGGAAAGGAACGAGAAACTTCCGGCTCACACCTAGAACTTCCTTTGCAGTCTGCAGTGTGAAAGAGGTTGACGTTTCATTCTTCAACAAATCCTTTGAATTCTCCCACGCTGAGTGATGGATCATCAAATCTTTCGTTAGCTCCATCGCTACCGATTCCTCTACTAAATATTGCTTTAACTCGGCCTTTTCCTCTGATGGAATGCCTTCATTATCAATAAGCACATCGATTGGTGAAACGTTCATTCCCTGATCTCTCAGAGAAACTACGACATTCTCCATTCTCGTTTTCCAAGCTTTTGGAAAGGATGGGATAAAACTCTCTATCGAAAAATATGGTCCCTTTTGTATGACATTCTCCGTTTCAACTAACGTTCGTTCGATCAGCTTACCAGGGTACTTCGCCTTTAGTTCCTGAATCAATTCTGCCTTCGGTATGCCGGGTCTCATCGGATATTTATCATGATAATGCTGTAACCGCTCATCGATTTCAGAGCTAACGCTGTTAAGAATACCTTTGGTTGTAACATCCTCCTCAACAAAAACAAACTCAGGCGTCTTCTCTAGCTCTAAAAGAGTTTCATCATCCATACCAAGTGTTTGTTGAATCTCTTCTTTCGTAAGTAGCAGCTCTTTGTCAAGCAGCTGCTGAAGCTGTTCTGAAGGTGTCCCCATACTCATTCTCTCAAGCATTTCGACAGTCTCTTTACCAAATTTATACTTCTGTCCCATTACGTTTACAATCGATCCACCACCGATCGTTTCAACAGGTGATGGCCTTCGAATGATCACTCTGTCGCTTTTTTTCGCTAAGACGGGAGTTTGAAGACGTATCTGACATAAGACCTTTTCGTCCTCTTCGTACTCTAAAACATTCCGATCAAAAAATACGATCGTTCCCCTCACTTCAGCAGTTCCAATATGAACGGTAACGGTTGATCGTTGCTTTAATTCATAAGACATCGTTTTAGCCATCTTCAAACTAATGTCCACTGTAGACGTAGTATGATAATAATCGCTCGCTACAACAACTTGACCTCTATCAATATCATCGCGGTCAACGCCAGCAAGATTGATCGCAACCCTTTGTCCAGCATATGCCTTGCTTACTTTTTCATTATGAGACTGTATTTGTCTGACCCTTGCTTCGATCCCCTTTGGAACGATCGATACGGCTTGTCCATCTTGTAACTCTCCGTCAAAAATCGTCCCTCTCACGACAGTTCCATGTCCTTGCAGAGTAAAAACTTGGTCGATCGGCATGCGAAACGGTCCAACTTTATTTCTTGAAGGCACGTTCAATAGATAAGCATGGATGCTGTGTTTTAACGCCTCGATGCCTCTTCCAGACTTACTGTCAACTACATGAAAAGTAGCGTCCTCAAAGGCAGACCCAGATATGTATTCGATAATATCTTCTTTAACAAGTTCAATCATTTCGTCGTCAACAGCATCTGCTTTAGTAATAACGATGATTGAGCGTTCAATGCCAAGAAGCGATAAGATTTCTAAATGTTCCTTCGTTTGAGGCATCACACCCTCATCCGCTGCAATAACAGGTATTACTATATCGATCCCTGCTACACCAGCGATCATTTGCCTGACAAATCGTTCATGACCAGGTACATCGATAATTGATACTTTCATGTCATCTGATAATTCGAAAGGTGCAAATCCTGGCTCAATCGAAACATTCCGCTCTTTTTCTTCCTTGAGACGGTCTGTATCAACCCCTGTCAGCGCTCCAGTTAGCGTGGTTTTTCCGTGATCGATATGTCCCGCAAGACCTATTGTGTAATAATTCATTCTTCTCACCTGCCTAAATGAAGTCATCCTTCACTAACATTAATGAAATAATGTTCCCTACGCAACTGAAAGCCCTTCTACTTTAAAACCTTGAATATGCATCGATGTATGTTTATTCAACCATGTATAAGAAAAAAGTTATGCACATTTATCCACACCAGCATCTGTTATACTGATTAATTTACGCTGTACCAACCCTCATCCTGTTATAGTTCTCAATCAAGAACTGTACCACTCACTCTTAATGTCGAACAATGTCAGAAGATAGATTTCATCGAGGTTTGTCGTAATTTCTGGTTTCTGAAATGAATTAATTCTTAATCGTTCTTTTTCTTGCTAATTCGACATAACCTCACAAAATATCCAATTAAACGAAATCAAATCGTTCAAATTAGTTGATTCTATGAAACGTATGCTTTATCATTCTAATAGCAATGGGGCTGGTTGTACGTCTGGTGAGTGCCACGGTCTTCAAAACCGCTTGTGACCTGCGTGCCAGGTCAGCTGGGTTCGATTCCCAGACGGTCCCGCCAATTTTTATCACCTCAGTTCTCTAATGACGTTTCATTAGAGTTTTTTTATGCAATTTATCTCGTTTTTTCAACTACCGAATGAAATTGTACTGATTGTTTAGCCTATTCATTAAATACGTACAACGAGGTGAATAAAGTTATTATGAACTCTTCACATACACTACTCTTCCTCGTAGTCCTATTTAGTTTAATAGGACTACCCTACAATAAAACTCATGCCTTTCAACAGCCACATTCAGCTACACTAAATTTTATAAAATCAGAAACAAATAAAGACGAGAAATTAGAAGAAGCTTTCAGTAAAATCTTTCAATTACAGCCCGGTGATGTTAACTACTATTACAACCGGATCGATTTAAATGAGGATGGCACCCCTGAAACGTTCGTCTATTTGTCAGGACCTTCAGTTTGTGGAACTGGAGGCTGCAGCGCACTCATCTTCCAAAAGATCAATGAAGAATACAAGGTGCTTTCGCGATTCAGTCTAGTTAGAACTCCAATAATCATTAGTGAAACATCCACTAACGGCTGGAAGGATCTCATTATGTATGTAACAGGTGGTGGTATAGAGCCCAGTTATAAGAAGCTAACTTTTGCCGAAGGAACGTACCCTCTAAATCCATCGATACAACAAGATGTAGAAATCGATGAAGTGAAAGGCGTTGGAATAATAAGTGACAACATGTCAGAGGATACAGGAATCACCTATTAAGCTTTATTACTCTAGGAAAATGAAAGAAGTAAGAATGTTTCCCGACAATTCCTTTCAGACGACCTAAATTGTAGCCCCCACTCCCCTACTCCACTTGATTTATGCGTGTTTTGAGCGTATAATGTGACCGAGTTCAAAAGCATGAGAGGTGAATGCGATGGCAGGTTGGTTTCAGTATTTTATCGTCGGTTGGACAGTCGTGTTGATCTCGCTAATGGCGATCGGCGGTTTCTTCATGTTCCGAAAATTTTTAAAGCGTCTCCCTAAAGAAGATGGAAAATCCATACTGGATTGGGAAGACTATTACATCCAGCAAACAAAACACATGTGGAACAATGATCAAAAAAAGCTTTTAGAAGAATTGGTATCCCCTGTCCCAGAACTATTTCGCGATATTGCTAGAAATAAAATCGCTGGAAAGATCGGTGAACTTGCGTTGAAAGAGAACAGCAAGGAAATGACGCAAGACCTCATTATTAGAGGATATATCATTGCAACTCCAAAAAGAGATCATAAATGGCTTATCAAAAAATTACACGATAAACGGATCGATGTTACACCTTATCAGCATTTATTCCATTAAAAAACTCGTTTAGCATGATGCTAAACGAGTTTTTTATAATGTACTTTGATGTAATTTCGGGTTATGGCTTCTCTCTGTTTTACGAAACTGATAATACATAGCGACTCGCCACGGCACAATCATTCCAAAAGCAAGTATAAAAAACAGTGAGCTCGTTTGGAGGACAGGGATCGACTGACCGATTATGGTTTTAAAAGCGATCCTTACAACGAGTAATCCGAGCAAGATAAATACAAACGCTTTCGAACGTGTTAAATAAATCTTATTGTTTTTAATTTCAAATTTAGAAGTACGAATCAATAGTAACGAAAATGCCGCACCAACAAGAAGTGCTTCCATCGCTTCATATAATGGTACTCTAGCTTCTGGTAATACAAACATAAAAAAGCCTGTCGCCATAAAAAAAGGCGGTAGGATAATTTTCTTTATCGTTGCAGGTTTTTTCGAAGCCTTTAACCTGATCATAATCACACCTAGAGCCATCAATACTCCTACTACTGTACTGAAAATCAGCATATTTTCATCCCTCACCTATCAGGTTACTGCTTATCATTTCCATTGTATGTGTAAGAACAGAAAAAAACAAGCGCACATAAAAGAACAGGACAAGCGTCCTGTTCTTATCATTGCGTATTTTGTTTGGAAAGCTCCTCTTCACCTTCATCTGCAGCAATGTTCAAAATAATCGTCATCGTAACACCAACTACTGTAAAATACACCCCTAAATCAAACAAAATCGCCGTCGCCAAGTGAGTGTGCCCAAGGATTGGAAGCTCAAAGTAAGCGTCCGTATGGCTTAAAAAGGGTTGGCCGAAGAAAAACGAGCCGATTCCAGTTAAAACCGCTATCAACAATCCGATCGGAATAAAGTTTTTGAAGTCAAACCGAATGACGCGTTCCATCGTTTTAAATCCATAGGAGACATAAAGCAGCACTAACGCTCCAGAAGTCATTAATCCACCGATAAATCCGCCACCTGGCGCATTATGACCAGCGAAAAAGAGATAGATCGAGAACCCCATGATGATAAAGACGATGATCGTCGTTGTTGTTTTTAAAATAAGATCGTTGCTACGTTGCATCGAGTCGCATCCTTTCTAGTTAGAATCCTTGAAAACCGTTAAAGAGATTGTTAACAAGGAATGAAGTGAACATCGTCATGAAATTAAAGTATAGCAATACTCCCATAACGATCATTAAATATCCGCCTGCTTTCATAATGACTGTGCTGTTTCTCTTAATCCACTGTAACTTTCCGATAAAGAATGATAACAGGAAGAACGGAATGGAAAACCCTAGCGTATAGGCAACCATATAGAAGAGACCAGCTCCAGGGTTCGAAACCCCAAGTGCGATTACTGCTGCTAAAATCGGTCCAGTACATGGAGTCCAACCAGCAGCAAAGCCCATTCCGATCAACACAGATCCAATGAAGCCTGATGGACGATTCCGAATCGTTAACCGCCGATCTTTCAAAAGGAAAGAAGGTTTCCAAAATCCTACGACAACGAGTCCGAAAACTACAATTAAGATCGCCCCTACTTGTCTCAATAAGTCTTTATATTGAACAAACAAGTTTCCAATAAGTGAAGCAGACATCCCTAGAACGAGAAAAATAATTGAAAAGCCTAATAAGAAGAATACTGTATGTAGGATTGCTCTTCGCTGCATCATTCCCCGTTCTTCTTTTAAGTCATTTACCGATACCCCTGTAATGTATGAAATAAACGCCGGATAAAGCGGCAATACACAAGGAGAGATAAAGGACAGGAATCCCGCTCCAAAAGCTAAGAAAATATTTAAATCAGCCATAACCTAACTCCCGTTCTATGCACGCACTTAGCATGCGCATTCTGAAATCGTTTCAACCCCATTGTACCGGTTTTCACATTAAATTGTGTGAACATTACGTAACGATTTACTTTGCAAAGAATTCTTCAAGAGTTATTCCAGCTTCATGAACTTCTTTGGCAGCTTCTTTTCCTACATACCGTACATGCCAAGGCTCATATTGATACCCAGTAATGTCTTCTTTTCCTTTAAGGTACCTCACGACAAACCCGTATTTGTATGCATTTTCAGCTACCCATTCACCTTCAGGGGTACTCCCGAACTTCTCAGTTAACGCACCATTCAGTGAAGGTGTACTAATATCCATCGTTAATCCAGTCTGATGTTCACTCTGCCCTGCATGTGCACTTACCTGATTTGCTTTCTCGGCACCGTATCTTTCTGCGTTGTAAGCAAAAATCGCTTCCTGTCTTTCATAAGAACGGTAACCAGAGACAGCTTTGATTTGCATATCAGCTTCTTCTGCAGCTGCAAACATTTCTTCAAGCGCCTTTGCTGCTTCGTCTACCATCAGTCTCTTCGGATCTCCTTCATTTGCATAAAAAGGGACGTCAGGTTCTACAAGATTCTTCGGAACGAAATCAGCCGGCAAATTTCTATTTTTGTTTGCTACTACATAGATACTATCAGGATTTGTTACGACTTTTTTGCCATTTTCTTCAGTCACCGTTTCACCCATAGCTGGATACGCATTTTGTTGTGACTCATCAGGTTCGTTATTTGCACCATCATCTTTATTCGCATCTTCATTTGAAGAACCATTTTCTTCGTTCGCTTCACTATTGGTCTTGTTATCTTGATTTTTTTCTTCTTGATCAGGCTCAGTCTGCTCCGACTTTTCATCGTTCATCGTCTGATCACTCTGCTCATTCGATGAACAACCTGCCACAAGTGCGAGCGATAGCCCTGATACGAATACTAGCTTTCTTACCGTCATGTCAACACTTCCTAATAAAATATAGTCTATCTTATCATATCATCATCTAGAATATGCCCGTCAACCAAAACCTCTCCATATAAAAAGCACTCTGTTCCCAGAGTGCCAGTACATTATTTGTTATTATCCATTTGACTATTCATAGCCTTCATCATCTGATTAATCTTCTTCTGAGAAGGTTTTTGCCCCATTTGCATCATCATTACACGAAGCATATTTTCATTGATAGGGGGATTTTTCTTTAGATAATCCATCATATATTTGCGGGCAATAAAAAAGCCAAGCGCAGCCCCAGCAATTAATGCTAGAACGCCCACAAGCGTATACATCCACCACATGCTGTATTTCCTCCTTATTCTTTCTCTTCCATTAGTGTACTACAACCCTTCCTGATTATACAATAACGTCTACTAAAATAGTAGGGTTTGTTTAAACTAGCTTTTGTTTTTTAAGCGGGTTGAGCCACCCATATCGATTCGATTGATGATCGATGGCAAAGAAAGTAGGAGTGAGCTTTCTTAGCACCTCAAAGAAGATCGTCTCTGCTTCATATGTACCGTTCGAATATACGTTGATTTTCTTTTGGTTTACAAACAGAGAGCCGTCACTTTTCGATTGTAAAATCGTTAAACAATGCCCTCCATTTCGATATTCATAATTCCGAAACCCACCTAATTCTGAAACAAGATAGCGATTCACATCTATTACAGGGATAGACTCTGAAATAAATTCAATTTGTTTGTCTAGCAATTCTTTTGCTTCTTTCTGAAGCGTACGTTTTCTTTCATTAAATAGTTGATATAACAGGAGTTCTTTTCCACCATATTGGACGGCTACTTCTTGCTTGATCAAGTGCATCTCATAATGCCTCATATCGATTCCCCCTGTCTACCTTGTATAATAAACATAAGTATAAAGGAAATTCATTAAGATGATTGTCTATACCTGTAGTTCAGTTTCCACTAGTTTTGTCGAAACCAAAAAACCTGTACTATAACATCTATGTTATAGTACAGGTTTATGTTATGCCATGCTCGGTAGGTCGCAAAGAACGCCACCGCACTTCGCATCATAATCTAGTTTCATTCGATCAACGAACCATTCATCTCCTGGCTTCACGAAGTAAGTGATTCCCCCAACTTCTTTTTTGAAATCGTCTGTAGCAGGCTTATCAGACATTACTCCTAGTGAAAACCCACCGCTATCTCCACTCCCAGCGTACCTTACAAAAAGTCTTAAACAATCCCCATTATTAAGCTCCATTTCATTCTTGTAAAACTCAGCCGCTGAATCCGTTACAACAAACATCCTATCCATCCTCTCTCTTTGTAGTATAACACCTTGTTATAGTACAGTATAACGAATTTTCTAAAAATTGCAACCAAAAAAATAGCCTAATTTTGCGAAATGCAAAATTAGGCTATTTTTACTGAATCGGACCTCTATTTTTCTTACTCTCTTTTAATTTGTCAGGTGTAACGTCATCGCCCGTCTCATCAACTACCTTAATCGAATGAAGTTGGTTTTCAAAGGAAGAACGAAGACTTTGAAGATATTCTTGACGAAGATCTTTTTGTTCTTTTTTCTCTTGATCTGTTAGTTGAGACTCTTTTGATTTTCTAGAGAGCTCATTAATTCGCTTTATTTTATCCTGTGATAACATACAGAAATAACTCCTTTATAACATCTAATTACTTTTATCCTAACGTAAGTCGTTGCCACAGGCAAGTTTATAGCTTCTTCTCCAATTCGTCAACATGCTCCTTATAGCGCCTATGAACCGTTGCTTTTGATGCTTCATAACCAAACCCTTTTAACGTAGCGGCAATCTCGTGGAACGTTAACCCTCTATCACGTAAATTCACTATTTCTTCGATGGGAACAATCTTTCGTTCCCTTCCCCCGTGACGTCGGTCACTTAAATTCCGCTGAGGCTTATACCCCTCTCGTACCGCTTTCTCCATTCCTCGCTTTATTTTAAGGTTATGTAGTTTCCTCTGAAACTCCTCAACGATACTTACGATTTCAAGGACCATCGAATCAGCTTCAGATAGCTGTAGCTCACCGTTCTGGTTTACTGTATAAATCGTTCCGCCATACTTATGGACTGCATGAAGCAAGGCGATCTTAGCATTTCCTCTTCCTAATCTTGTTTCATCTTGAATAAGAAGAACGTCTGCTGAGCCTTCTTTCAACAAATCTAACACTTCTAAGATGCCATTTCGATCAATGTCATATCCACTGTGCTTTTCCTCGATCACTTTATGTACTGTAAAACCAGATTGAGCTGCAAATCTTTGCAGCTCTTCTTTTTGCCTGGCAAGTGATGATTCCTGTGTTTCTTTCTTTGTACTTACCCGACAGTATATGATTGCATTCATTACTTTTCCTTTACCCCCAGCGCTGTTGCATTTGCCTCAACAGGAATGATAAGTGTATCTCCTGCTACTATTCGATCTGCATCTATTTTGTTCGCTTCTTCCACCCAGCTGATAAAATTACGGTCAGACAGCTCATGTGCGTCACGATATTCTTCTGCGATTTCAAGAACAGTATCTCCCCGCTCTAATTCAATTTCAGTATAACGATCATACCCTTCAGCAGCTGCAGCTCTCAATGATACAAACACGAATATTAATACGGCCACAAAAGATATAATGACAAGAAAATCAACTCCAGACAAGCCTCTAGCTTGTTTTCTCATCCCAATCACCCCGAATACGAATATTTGTTCTGGTTTTAGTATAAACAGAACCTCTGTTCGTGTCAACTGAATTTTCGAACTTATGTTTGTATGCGAACAAAAATTCTGGTATACTACTAACAAATAGATAGATTGGAACGAGGTGCCAGAGATATGAAACTATCAAACCGTCAGCAGGATATTCTGGACTTTATTAAAGTCGAAGTGAAACAAAAGGGTTATCCACCCTCCGTTAGAGAAATTGGTGAAGCTGTAGGACTCGCTTCAAGCTCAACTGTCCACGGACACCTTGCAAGACTTGAGAAGAAAGGTTACATCCGACGCGACCCAACGAAACCAAGAGCAATCGAAGTACTCGGACTAGATGAAACGATCGATATTCCTCGTCCAGAAACGGTGAACATTCCGGTCATTGGTAAAGTAACTGCCGGCCAACCGATAACGGCGATCGAAAATGTTGAAGAGTATTTTCCTCTACCAGAACACTTTGTACAAGATGACGAGCACACGTTCATGCTAATCATCGAAGGTGACAGTATGATCGAAGCTGGCATTTATAACGGTGACATGGTAATTGTGAAACAACAGCCAACTGCGAACAATGGAGATATTGTTGTCGCGATGACGGAAGATAGCGAAGCTACGGTTAAGCGTTTCTTTAAAGAAAGCAACTACTTCCGCCTACAACCAGAGAATTCATCGATGGAGCCAATCATCCTTGATTCAGTTTCCATTCTAGGTAAAGTCATCGGTGTATTTCGTTCAATCCACTAGAAGCGCAAATTGCGCTTCTTATTTTTTTATTCTAAAAAACATGAATCCTTTCTTTATCTCTTATCGTATAATCAGGAAACAGCTAATTAGGAAAGGTGGAAAAACATGCTTAAGAAGTTTCTAGCAAGTGTCGGAGTAGGTGCTGCAAAGGTTGATACGCAGTTAGAGAAGGATTATTTCGTTCCGGGGGAAACCGTTAATGGTAAAGTTGTCATAAAGGGTGGTGAAATCGAGCAATCGATCGATGCGATTCATATCTTCCTTATGACAGAAGCTATCCGTGAAGTGGATGATAAAAAAGTAAGAGAAAAAGTAGCGCTAAAGAAATATAAGGTTGCTGATCAGGAGAAGATCTCAGAAGGTGAAACGAAAGAAATCCCGTTTTCCATTCAACTTCCATACGACACGCCAGCTTCACTCGGAAGGCTTCCAGTATGGTTTGAGACAGGGCTAGACATCCCGATGGCGCTTGATCCAAAAGATAGAGACCTAATTCAAGTTTCTCCACATCCACATGTAAAAAAAGTAATCGAAGCATTAGAAAGCTACCTGGGCTTCCATGTGAAAAAGGTGGAAATGGAGCAGTCTCGCTACGGCTATGTTCAAGAGTTTGAATTTACGCCTAGCGGGGAATATCGCGCTTACTTAGATGAACTCGAAGCGATCTTCTTTTTACACGATAACCATTTAGATGTCATGCTTGAAGTCGATCGCCGCGCTCGCGGACTCGGAGGATTGTTCGCAGAAGCTTTGGAAATGGACGAAAGCATCGCAAAAGTGACTTTAACGAACCAAGAACTGAACGATTCATCTGACGTTATCGCAAGGAAATTACAGCTGAAAATTGATCAATATAAAAAGTAATATTATAGATTCACAAAAAGCTGTCTCGGTTGTTTATCGAGACAGCTTTTTTGATTACGGAAAGTTCACGTTATTTTAATGGTATTACTACCTTTGTGATATTTCCTACTGTTTCATCGATTCCGTTATACAATTCCTTAAGCACTTCCAATGCTCTCTCGTTCGATTCAAACGTTCCTAACGTCTTTTTCCATTCGATGAAGAATCTTCTCTCTATGACCCCTTCGATCATGTTATTCTTTACAGTTATTTCTTTCACATTCACGAAGCTCTCAAGATTTTGAGTCATAACCCATATCATTCTCTTCTACCGCCTTCACATTATGATTCTTACTCTTTTTCTAAAATCTAGAACTGAAACTTTTTTTATAGTTATTACGTACTACAGTTACAAACCCTTGGAGGTGCGTAATGAAAGATACCTTTAAATTGATCCTAGTCGTAATCACAAGCATAGCTTTATGGGAGGGAATAAAGTACATATTCAATTCATTTGCTTAAATAGAAAAACAACTGCGTCTAGTAGTTGTTTTTCTTTCAAATCAGATAACCCCCTATTATTTTAAAGGCTGTCTATAGATTATAGGAGCATCAAAGCCTTCATCATCTACCAATTCAATAAGTGCAATTTCTTCAACTCTTCCTTCAATCGTTTGAATTCGTTTCATACAATAGTTAAATGCTTCAGAGAGTTTATCGGATGATAAGTTATTTGCCAACGTACAATGCGGTATCCATTGATCAGGTTCATAGTATGGATTGGCATTCGTACTAAACTCACTAAAAAAATCATGGTGATTTGAATGCAATTCTAATAGTTTTTTTGTATGTGTAGGTGATAGAAATAGGGTTTGATAATTTAAAAAGGATCCAATCGTATTGAATGTAATTTCGAAGCAACCTTTTGTTTCATAAAATGTTTTCATTCCTTCAATGAATGCCTCTTTATCTAATTCATAATAATGTCCCAATGTGAGATGAGGCCTCGCGTCTTTCACTTCTTCTGAGTAAAAAGAAATGGAGTTTTGCTTTAACTCTTCCCATATCGCTTTGATTTCTTGTTCTGTTTTTTTATCAAATAACGCTACAACCCAAAACATGAAATTAGCCACCTTTAACAACGTTTATCGTTCACTAAGTCTTCACGCTTTCTTTATGTTCGATAATCAACTCATAATACGTTAAGGTTTGATCACTAAGCTCAAACTCATTACCCCACGTGTCCTGTAAAAAAAGTTCCGCTATCGCATGCTTTCTCATGCCGCCTGCTGCGGCATCTCTTAACGAAATCACACTTTCATAGATAGATGTCATTACGTTAGTAATTCGCTTACAGTGCAGAGTCTGTCTCGCTTCATCCAACTTCTCTAATTGTGTTATTTTCTTCTCAAGCACTGAAATACCACTGTAAACAAGTTCTTTCCTACCTGCTTTCTGTGGAATTTGCTCTAACTCATGCTTCATTTTATCAATAAAGACCCGATGGACTTTGTGCTTTTTGATCAGCCTAAGCACCTCTAAACCAAGAATATTCGCTGTTCCTTCCCAAACCGTTAATACTTGAGCGTCTCGTAATAGTCTTGGTGTGACGAAGTCTTCTATGTACCCATTCCCCCCGTGCATTTCAATCGCTTCGTGCGCGAATCGAACTGCTTGCTCTGCGGATTCTTTTTTCACAAGAGCGATGAGCAACCGATTTAAGGCTTCGTCCTCTGTCGTCACATGTGATTGTTTATCCATCACACGGTCAAATAGCGAGATTGCAGAAAAAACGCTGCTGAGTTCAACCTCTTGTTTCACCTTTAACTTTACTAAACTTTCTTTTATCATTGGAAAATCTTTTAACTGCTTTCTAAACGCTTCACGCCTGTACGCATACTCCTTCGCTTCTAAATACGAACGCTGCATGATTCCTACTGAGGCGATCGCATTGCAAAGCCTTGAGAGGTTCAACGCTTCCATCATATAATAGAATCCCCTGCTCGCATCTCCAACTAGAAATCCTTTCGATCCTTCAAATACTACTTCAGCTGAAGGAACCGCTCTCACTCCTAGCTTATCTTTCAGCCTTCGTATATTTAAGTCATTTACTTTACCATCTTCTTTTTTCCACGGAACTAGAAAGAGGCTTAATCCCTTCGTTCCCTCAGGGGCACCTTCGAGTCTAGCAAGTATCATCGCTACACCGCACGTACCTGCATTACTAGCGAAGTATTTTTCTCCGTACAGCCTATAATGGTCCCCTTCTTTAATGGCTTTCGTTTCGTTCGCACCTACATCAGATCCTCCCTGTCGTTCCGTTAAAAATGTCGCTCCTTCATAAAGCTCGACGTCACCAGTAGAAAGAACATGTGGCAGGTATTTCTTCTTGAGCGCTTCACCTCCATAGTGATCGAGAAGATACGCAGTCGCCATCGTTAATGTGACAGGACAATAAAACCCTGGTTCTGACTGTGACAAAAGGTAGCCTTGCGCGAACGAATAAAGATAGTTCCCTTTCGTACCGAGGTCTGGAATCTCTTTATGTACGTATGCTACGATGCCACGATTATACGTCTCTTCAACCGTTTTCTTGTACCCTTCGTTCACCCATACTTCAGATATATCGTTGCCCATCTTATCGTACTTGATGAGCTTTGGCTGGCCTTCTCGGTCCGTATGTACTGCACGTTCATCGATTTCGGTCCCACAACGTTCTCCAAACTTGTGTAACTCTTTCTCAGCCCACTTATAAAAGTTGGGTTCTAAGTACTGCTCCAAAACAGATGATAGATTTGGATCTTCTTTATAAAAGTTCATAGCTGACCCCCCTTTTAATTTTAAATTTTCAGATAGTTCCATTCTACACTAACCTCTAGTTATGTTCCATAAAATGTTAAGTATAATAAAAAGCTACAGGAGGTCCTGTAGCTTTTTATTTCACTTCATAATGCAGTTGTGCAAACTGACCATACTGCTTAACGTCCGTTAACAATAAATCTTGCTCGATGTCAGATTCCTTGAACAGTGGTATCCCTTTTCCAATAAGAGAAGGTGCAATCGAAATGATAAACTCATCGACTAGTTTTTCCTCCATCAAGGTATGGATGATTTCTCCACCGCCTACTAGCCAAATCGTCTTGCCTTCTTGTTTCTTCAGCTCCCGTGTGAATGTTGAAATATCTTCGTTAATAAACGAGACATGCTCCGTATTTTCCTGTGATCTTTTTGTAAATACATAACTTTCAATGCCCTTGTAAGGATAGTTCCCTTTTTCCTGATCCATTACCCAATCGTACGTTCTTCTACCGATCAATACGGTATCCACACTTTCAAAGAACTCGGAGTAGCCAGCATCTCCTTCAATCTCTCCTCGAAACAGCCAGTCTAACGAATCATCGTTCGTTGCAATGTATCCATCTAGACTCGTTGCTATGTACACGACTACTTTTCTCACCCTCATTACCTCCCTTGGTAATACTGTCCATAAACTAGTTTACCTAATCTTTCAACGGAACGCTAACTAACAATCCAAAGAAAAAACTCCTAACCACTAGAAGGCGGTTAGGAGCTTTAAAAAATATTAGTAAGTCGTCATATACTGTTCGCGTTCCCAAGGGTGAACTTGCGTGCGGAACATATCCCACTCGATTTCTTTCGCTTCGATGAAGTGTTCAGAAGCGTGCTCACCAAGAGCGTTCATCATCACTTCGTCTTTCTTAAGCAATTCAAGTGCATCGTGAAGCGTTGCAGGAAGATCAGTGATGCCTTCTGCTACACGCTCATCTTTGTCCATCACGTAGATGTTACGCTCTGTTGGAGCTGGAGGCGTCATGTTGTTCTTGATACCGTCAAGACCAGCTGCAAGTAGTGCTGCCATCGCTAAGTACGGGTTCGCTGATGGATCAACGCTTCGAACTTCGATACGCGTGCTGATTCCGCGAGATGCAGGAACTCGGATAAGCGGGCTACGGTTACGAAGAGACCATGCAACGTAACAAGGTGCTTCGTATCCTGGAACAAGACGCTTGTAAGAGTTGACCGTTGGGTTTGTGATCGCTGTGAATGCTTCTGCGTGCTTCATCGTACCGGCGATGAATTGACGCGCTGTTTCACTTAGGCCAATTTCGTCGTTCGGATCGTAGAATGCGTTCTTTCCATCTTTGAATAATGACATGTTCGCATGCATTCCGGAACCGTTAACGCCGAATAGTGGCTTAGGCATGAACGTTGCATGTAGTCCGTGCTGTCGAGCGATCGTCTTTACAGCCAATTTAAACGTTTGAATGTTATCACACGTTGTGATTGCATCTGCGTATTTGAAATCAATTTCGTGCTGACCAGGTGCAACTTCGTGGTGAGACGCTTCGATCTCAAAGCCCATGTCTTCAAGCTCAAGCACGATATCACGACGGCAGTTTTCACCAAGGTCTGTTGGTGCAAGGTCAAAATAGCCACCTTTATCGTTTAGTTCGAGCGTAGGCTCACCGTTTTCATCCATTTTGAATAGGAAGAATTCCGGCTCAGGTCCGATATTGAAGTCAGAGAATCCAAGCTCTTCCATCTCTTTAAGTACACGTTTCAGAACGGAACGTGGATCGCCGTCGAAAGGAGTGCCGTCAGGGCTATAGATGTCACAGATCAAACGTGCAACTCTACCTTTTTCAGATGACCAAGGGAAAACGACCCAAGTATCTAGATCAGGATAAAGGTACATGTCCGATTCCTCGATACGTACGAACCCTTCGATAGAAGAACCATCGAACATCATTTTATTATCAAGAGCTTTTTCAAGCTGATCGACTGGGATCTCAACGTTTTTGATAATTCCTAGTAGATCTGTAAATTGTAAGCGAATAAATTTAACATTTTCCTCACTTGCGAGGCGCTTGATATCATCTGCTGTGTATTTGCTAGCCATGTAAATTAAATCCTCCTTAGAAATAAAAAGTTTAGAAATTGGGATAACCAAACCTGTGTTTTACAGACAACGGAAACAAAATCTTTCTGAATTCATAGAACATTCCCAATTGCCGATCCCTTTCTCACTTATACTATACTATACACTAGACCGTTTGTCGTCGTGACAGAGTATGTTAGATTATCTAACATACTTTTAGGGCGAATAAAAAGCAGGGGATTTCCCCTGCTTTAGCCGATCGATACGAGACCTCTTGTTAGAAGGTCATCAACTGCTCTCAATACACTAATTTTCACATGTTCATATGTTAACCCACCTTGAACATACGCCACATAAGGTGCTCTTAGTGGTCCGTCGGCAGACAGTTCGAGGCTAGCTCCTTGAATAAATGTTCCTGCAGCCATGATGACGTCGTCTTCATATCCTGGCATATAAGCAGGCTCTGGACGGACGTGCGCGTTTACTGGTGATGCTGCTTGAATCGCCTGGCAGAACGACACCATCCGCTCTCTGTCGTTAAACTGAACAGATTGAATCAAATCCGTTCGTTTACTATCAAAAGAAGGGCTCGTATTGAAGCCCGCGGATTCTAGCAGCGCAGAGCTATAAACGGCTCCTTTTACTGCTTGTCCTACAGTATGAGGAGCAAGGAATAGCCCCTGGTACATTTCCTGGAGCGAATATAGTGACGCTCCAACCTCTCTACCGATACCAGGCGAAGTTAACCGATAACCACAAAGTTCGATTAGGTCTTCTCTTCCGACTATGTATCCACCGGTTTTCACGATTCCTGCACCTGGATTTTTAATTAATGAACCTGCCATTAAATCTGCTCCGACATGACAAGGTTCACGTTCTTCAACGAATTCTCCGTAGCAGTTATCAACAAATACGATCACATCTTCTTTGATCGATTTAACAAATGAAATCATCTCACTGATTTCATCGATCGTGAATGAAGGGCGGTTCGCATATCCTTTTGAACGTTGGATACCGATCATTTTCGTTTGTTCTGTAATCGCAGCTTTAACAGCTTCATAGTCGATCGCATCATTCTTTAATGGGATAGCTTGATAGCCGATATGGAAGTCTTTTAAAGATCCGTGACCTTCCCCTCTTGTACCAACAATTTCTTCAAGTGTGTCATAAGGTGCTCCTGTAATATAAAGAAGCTCGTCTTTAGGACGCAATACCCCAAATAAGGCTGTCGATATTGCATGCGTACCAGAAACGATTTGAGGTCTAACAAGTCCTGCTGCTGCTCCAAAGACATCACCGTAAAGTTTCTCGAGTGTGTCTCTCCCATCATCATCATATCCATAGCCAGTTGATGGAGTGAAGTGGTAGTCGCTAATCTTATTGTTATGGAAGGCTTCAAGTACGCGGTATTGATTGCTTTCAACACGTTGATCGATTTCTTTCAGTATTGGGTAAATTCTTTCTTCTGCTTCAGTTGATAGCTGTTTCAATTTCTCTTGGTGTGTAAAGTGATTAAACATCGTTTCTTCTCCTAATCGTTGTTCCATTCTGTAGCAATACGTTGATAGAGGTGCGCTGGGGTGTAGCCTTTGCACCTGTAATGCTTATGATCTTCATCCCACTTTCGTTCTATGAGAATCGTATTTCTCTGAAGGAATGCGAGTTTATCTCCTTGATCTGCCTTTAGCGAGATCGAATAGTACTCCATTTGCTTTAACACTTGACTTTGAAGTGTCTCGTTCAGTTTACTTAGATCTTCTTTTTTCTTAGCTGAGATATGGATCTGCTCGTTCATGCTGCTTCTTACACCAGGTTCTGCGCGATCGATCTTGTTGAACACGGTGAGAACAGGGATATGAGAAGCGTCGAGCTCCTTCAGTAGATTGAGTACGATTTCTTCATGACGCTCCCGATCTGGATGAGATGCATCGATCACATGTAGGATCAAATCTGCTTCCTTTGCTTCTTCAAGCGTCGACTTAAAGGAAGCAACGAGCGTCGTAGGGAGGTCTTGAATAAATCCTACCGTGTCTGTAAGCAGTACGTTGTATCCATTCGGCAGCTTTAGCTGTCTTGTCATAGGATCGAGAGTAGCAAATAACTTATCTTCTTCATAAGAGTCAGCCTTGGTCAGTCCGTTAAAGATCGTAGACTTTCCAGCGTTCGTGTATCCGACAAGTGCAACTTGAAGGGTTTCATTACGCTTTCTGCGAAGCCTGTATTGCTCTCGATGCTTCACAGTATTGTCTAGCTGCTTCTTAAGGTCAGAGATTCGGTTTCTGATGTATCGGCGATCGGTTTCTAGCTTCGTTTCACCTGGTCCTCTTGTCCCAATTCCACCACCGAGTCGAGATAAAGAAGATCCCTGGCCAGCAAGTCGAGGCAGCATGTATTGCAGCTGTGCGAGCTCCACTTGCAGCATCCCTTCTCTCGACCTTGCTCTTTGAGCAAATATATCCAGTATAAGCTGCGTGCGATCGATCACTTTCGCTTCGAGCTGTTCTGAGAGATTACGAAGCTGACTTGGTGAAAGTTCACTATTAAATATAATGACGCCAGCTTCGTTCTCATCGATCAGGTGAGACAATTCTTCTACTTTTCCTTTCCCGATATAGGTTGCTGGATGGATGCGCTCTCTTTTCTGAGAAAGCGTTTCTAACACTACTCCTCCAGCCGTTTCTGTTAATGCAGCAAGTTCATCCATCGAATAGGCAAACTGCTCATCTGTTTGATCTGGAAGCTGACAGCCGATCAAGATTGCTGGTTCAGCTACTTCAATGCGGTCTTTTTTCAACGGTACGTTCCCTGCCTTTACTTATCAGTCTGCTCTCATCATACCAGATGGCCCTTTAATCTTCTATAGGGATGTCTTCTGGCAGGATTAGCTCGAGTGACGTTCGGTCGATCACTTCCGCTCCGAGGAGACGAACAGCCTGCTTTCGAATGGCTTTTTCGATAATATTACGAACAAATCTACCGTTACTAAAAGCTCCTGTCTCATCGATTCTCTTCATGATGAATGACTTTTTCAACTTCCATTCTGCTTCCTTAGAAAAACGATACTGACGCTCCGTTACCATCTTTCTTGCGATTTCTAACAATTCATCATTCGAATAGTCCGGAAAGTCGATCATAAGTGGAAAACGCGATGGCAGCCCAGGGTTGAGAGATAGGAAGTTATCCATTTCTTCAGAATAACCGGCAAGAATTAAAATAAAGTCCTCATGGTTATCTTCCATCGCTTTCACCAATGTATCGATCGCTTCTTTCCCAAAATCTTTCTCGCCACCACGTGCAAGGGAATAAGCTTCATCGATAAAAAGGATGCCTCCCTTCGCCTTCTTAACGAGCTCTCTTGTTTTCTGAGCGGTGTGTCCGATATATTCACCAACAAGATCCGCTCTTTCCACTTCGATCAAATGACCTTTCGATAGGACGTTCATTTCTAAGAAAAGGGTACCCAGTAACCTTGCGACTGTAGTCTTCCCTGTTCCGGGATTCCCTTTGAACATCATGTGAAGGGCTTGAGGATTTTGTTTCAAACCATTTTCTTGACGGCACTGGTTAACGAATAACCATGCATATACTTCTTTTAGCAGGTGCTTCACTTCTTTTAACCCGATAAGCTGTTCCATTTCTTTTTGAATCCGTTCAAGAGGAATATGCTTTCTCGCTGCTTCAGCAAGCGCAGAGTCAGCTGCTTCCAATTTCTCTTCAGCATGATGCAAAACAATATTAATCTGACTTTTTCGCTGAGTGATGGATTGCTGCAAGATGCTCACCTCGTTTTATTCTGACACGATAGTATACGCACCCGCCCAAAAAGCGTGACAAATGCCCAAAAGAAAAACACTCCTATTCGAGTGTTTTCCCTTGTATCATTCGATCCACAAACTTCTCTGGAATGGTTACTTTTTGGTCAGCAGAGTTCTTCTCGAACGATCTGTAATGATGAAGGTAGCGATCGTTTTCAGTGATGTCTAATTCGAGCACATTTCCGTCATCATGTTCGAGCTGCCTCACAAAAACGTCATCGTCCTTATACGTATACCTCTTGAACCCTATTCCAAGGTATGAAAATTCTTCAGACTTTACGCCAGAGAGGTCTTTGAAGACGGTAGAGAACCGCTGCTGAGGGATGACGTGTTTCCCCTTCCCTTCAGCTTTTGTAATGCTGAGCGCTTTATCAACTAATTTTTCGATCAGTTTATTCATATCACAGCCTCCGTTTACTTAATCTCAGGGAGGTTACGTACTTCACTCGCCATCTCACCGCCACATAACGGACAAGAAGGTGTGTCTGAGAAGGAATAATCTGCTCTCATCCAACCAGAACAGTCCCCACTTGAACATGACCACACATCAGTGTCAACTTCAGGAATTGGTTCTTGTTGCTGTTTTGAAAAAAAGGCCATTGCAACCGCTCCTTTATTGTTTAGTATTGTTAGCATTCCCAAAAAAACCAAAATCATGTAATTCATTTCACGTTGTTTGTTATAATGGAAAAAAGAAAGGGGTAACGCAATGGAACTATTTGAGCAACCGCTACCTGATTTTCTAGAGGAGTACCTTACCTCCCTTGAAAGAAAGGGACGCCGGGCGTCAACCATCCGGCGTTATCGGTATGACCTTGTCGACTTTACAACCTGGCTCAAAACATTTCATCGAAAAGTTGAATTTCAAAACTTTAGTGAGCTATCGACAGAACAGCTACAATCATACATTCGTTACTTACATTTAGAACGTCATTATTCTGAGCGAACTCTCAAACGAATCATGACAGTATTGAATCAAGTATACCGTTATTATATGTCATTAAATCGGACAAAGAACAATCCTATGAAAGAAGTTGTCCTCCCCACGAATGAAGAAAGTGGATTTAAGGAAGAAGATTTTGTGGGAGAAAGCGAAAGCGAGCGCTTATTAGAAACAATCGTTTCTCTTGCTGACTTAACTGAAAACCAATTAAAAGCACGTGAGTTCCTAATCGATCGAAACCTTATCATCGCACGTTTGTTTCTTAATTACGGCCTAAGCTTACAAGAGCTCTGCAAGTTATCCATGAAGCACGTAACTTTTGAACAAAACGAATTAGAAGTTAATTCAGCTTCAGGTAACAGGACGATCAAGCTCGATCCAGAACATAAGAAGATCTTATTCAGTTACTACCAAACGATACCTGCCCCTGTTCGTCCTCGGTTAAAAAGTGATGATCCCCTCTTCGTCGCATTTGATTTTCAACGTCAAACGTACCGATGGAGTTATGAAGTGGATCGACCGAAGCGACTGACAGAAATCGCCGTACAAAAGATGATCCGCTTAGAAGTACAGCGAGCAGGTATTCGAAAAGGAGTTTCGGCTCAGCACATGCGAAGGACGTGTGTGATCAAAGCGATTGAACAGGATGCTTCGATCGAACATCTACGGAGTAAGTTTGGACTGAAATCAGAGTTAACTCTCAAGAGATACTTCGATTATCTTGAAACTCACCAACCATCTTAGCTCTCATAAAGAAGTCCCTCGTCCTACCTAGAACGAGGGACCGGTATTACTTTTCAGAATCAAAATTTATTTCAACTGTACGCTGAGGAGCGAAAGTAGAAATCGCGTGTTTATAAATCAGCTGCTGCTTCCCATCGGACTCAAGAATGATCGTAAAGTTATCGAACCCTTTGATCGTCCCCTTAAGTTGGAATCCATTCAGTAGGTACACTGTTACAAAAACATTATCTTTGCGCAGCTGGTTCAGAAATTGATCCTGGATGTTAATCTGTTGCTTCATATTCAGTCCTCCTCTTTTTCTCTAAAGGCATTCAATATGTACAGTTCTAGTTATCTGCTAACTTTCCTGCAACAGAGTGTAATATTTTTCGTATTTTTTCTTCTCTATTCTCCGTCATATCAAACCAGTCGATGTCCATCTGATGTCGAAACCATGTTAGCTGACGCTTGGCGTACCTTCTTGAGTTTTGCTTTAGTTCATCGACAGCATCCTCGTAGGATACCTTTCCTTCAATGTACCGATAGATTTCCTTATAACCGATCGCTTGGATCGATTGACAGTTCCTCACGCCTTGATCGTAAAGGGTGCGCGCTTCGTCCAAAAGCCCCTCTTCCATCATTAGATCTACCCTCTTGTTGATTCTGTTATAAAGCGTGTCTCTTTCCATCGTCAACCCAATATTAACTAGATGATAAGGTGAGTGCTCAGGTTGAGAATCTTTCGAGGCGGACACTGGCTTTCCCGTCACATGATGGACTTCTAGCGCACGAATTACTCGCCGAATGTTGTTCGGATGAATCGACTCATAACTCTTCGGATCGATTTCTTTCAACCTCGAGTGAAAGGCAACTGGACCTTCCTCGTTTGCAATCTGCTCTAGCTTTCTCCTATACGCTTCATCTTCTTTCACTTCAGAAAACGAATATTGATGCGTAACAGCTTTCACATAGAGACCTGTCCCCCCAGCGATGATCGGAACTTTCCCTCTTTCATTAATTTCTCGAACAAGATTTGTCGCGAGTTCTTGAAATTCTGCCACTGAGAAGTTTTCTGTTGGCTCTTTTATATCGATCAGATGATGAGGGATGCCTTCCATTTCTGACTCCGTTACTTTGGCCGTCCCAATATCCATCCCTCTGTATATTTGCATCGAGTCACCGCTGATCACTTCTCCGTTCAACGCTTTCGCTAACTCGATGCTTGTTTTTGTTTTGCCCACTGCAGTAGGACCTAAAACCGTTACTAATTTTTGATCGTTAGTCATTACCTATTCACGTTCTTTCCACTGAGTTTGTTCTCATTTTCGACGTTACATCACTCGCTTAAACATTTTTTCCATCTCGTATGTGGAGTAATGAATGATGATCGGCCTTCCGTGAGGACACGTATACGGATCGATCGCTTTTCGAAGCGTTTCAAGAAGTGTAAACACTTCATCATCCCGTAAGTGACGATTCGCTTTAATCGACTTCTTACAAGACATCATGATGGCTGCTTCTTCTCTTAGCTTTTTCACATCGATCGCGCGATTGTCGATCACCTCTTGGACGAGTTCTTCGATCGTCTCCTGTTCAGCCCCGCTTGGAAACCATACAGGATGAGAGCTGACGAGATAGCTGTTGCGACCAAATGATTCTAAAAACACCCCAACAGTCTGAAGATCTTCAATTCGACTATCGATGATCGCACATTCTGAAGTCGTATATTCAAGCGTGATCGGTACGAGAAGTTCTTGTACTTCCGGATCGATCTCGCCGACCTTCTTACGGTAAAACTCATATTTGATTCGCTCTTGAGCAGCGTGCTGGTCGATGATGTAAAGACCGTTCTCATTTTGAGCGAGAATGTAAGTCCCATGCATTTGTCCGATTGGATAAAGCGGAGGGATTCGTGTTTCCTCACTCTTCTCCTTAACGTAGTCGATTGCACGTTCTAACTCATCGACTTTGCTTGTTTCCATAGTTTTTACGGGCGACTCATAGTTTGATAGTGACAGCTCTTCTTTTACACTAAAAGGTTCTACAAACGAATCGTTAGCCTCTTCAGTCGTAACTTTTTGAGGCGAAGGAGTTGCTTCTTCAATCGGACGCTTTTCAGGCACGTCCTGTTTTTCATGCTGAAAGTGAAAAGCCGGCTGCTCGCTCTCCTTTTCTTTCTGCTTCAATGGTTTTTGTTCTGGTATAAGCTCCGTTTTCTTGAATATTGCAGTGATTGCGTCTTCAATCGCTTTCGCGAGCTCTTGTTCTTTACTAATACGCGCTTCTAATTTCGATGGGTGCACGTTTACATCGATCAACGTTGGATTCATCTTGATATGAAGCACGACGATTGGATACCTTCCGATTGGAAGCAGCGTATGGTAGCCCTGCTGAATCCCCTTCGAAATCGGATAGTTCTTGATGTACCGACCATTGATGACGAGAGAGATGTATTGCCGCGAAGCGCGCGTTAGTTCTGGCTTTGCAACATACCCCGTCACGTTGAAATCAATCGTTTCTGTTTGTAACGGAAGCATTTTTCTAGCAGTATTGTAGCCGTAGATCGCTGCGATTACTTGTAACAACTCTCCACTGCCATTCGTAGACAACAGTTTTTTACCATTATGAAAGAACCTGAAAGCGATCTCTGGATGAGCCATCGCCTGTCTGTTTACAACATCTGCAACGTTCGCAAGCTCTGTGTGTACGGTCTTCATATGCTTCAATCGAGCGGGTGTATTGTAAAAAAGTCCTGAAATCGTCAGTTCAGTCCCTTTCCGACTATCTGTCGCCTTAAATTCGGTTACTTCTCCTGCTTCAATCTTCACATATGTGCCAGCACGCTCACCTGTCGATGTCTTTAACTCGAGATGAGAAACTGCAGCGATACTTGGGAGTGCTTCTCCTCGAAACCCTAACGTTTCAATCTGAAACAAATCTCGCTCATTTCGAATCTTGCTCGTAGCATGTCTAAAAAATGCAAGTTTACAATCCTCTTCGTCCATGCCCGTTCCGTTATCGACGATTCGGATCTTGGAGAGACCGCCTTCTTCGATTTCGATCCTGATTTCACTGCTTTCCGCATCGATCGCGTTCTCTACAAGCTCTTTCACAACTGAGGCTGGTCTTTCGACAACCTCACCTGCTGCTATTTTATTTGAAAGCTGATCATCAAGTTGAACGATCTTCCCCATTTTCCTCACCTTTCTTTCATTCCTACTTTAGCTGTTTCTTTAATTCATAGAGTGTGTTGATCGCATCCATCGGGGTCATTTCCATAATATCAACAGATTTTAGTTTCTTCAGTATCGCTTCTTCACCGGATGACTTAGAACGACCCTTCTTTACATTTAGTTCATCAAAGAAAGCGAGTTGTGCGTCTTCATCCACACTCGTCGCGGACTCTTGTTTTGGTTTTGCACTCGCTTCAGTCGTTTCTGTACTCGACTCGAACTCAGACAAGATCGTTTGAGCTCGCTTAATGAGTTGGTCTGGTAGGTTTGCAAGTTGAGCGACATGAATCCCATAACTCTTATCAGCCGAACCATCGTGTACACGGTGCAAAAATACGACGCGTCCTTGTTCTTCAACGGCCTTAACATGCACGTTCTTTACGCGCTGTAGCTCTTCTTCAAGGGATGTTAATTCATGATAATGTGTTGAAAACAGTGTTTTAGCTCGAACATGATCATGAATGTACTCGATGATGGACTGCGCGAGGGCCATTCCATCATACGTAGAAGTTCCACGACCAATTTCATCTAGTAGAATCAAGCTATTTTCTGTCGCTTTCGTGATCGCATAGTTCGCTTCAAGCATTTCCACCATAAATGTACTTTGACCTGCAGCAAGGTCGTCTGCTGCTCCAATTCTAGTGAAGATTTGATCAAAGATCGGAAGTACAGCAGATTCCGCAGGAACAAAACAGCCGATTTGACCAAGTAGAGAGATGAGCGCTAACTGCCTCATATACGTACTCTTACCGCTCATGTTTGGTCCTGTAATCAATAGGATTTCGCGATCTTCATTCATCATTACATCGTTAGCAACATACTCTCGCCCTTTTAGCATCTTTTCTACAACCGGATGGCGCCCCGCTTCGATCGCTACTTGTCGATCTTCAGAAAAGGACGGTTTTGTAAAACGATTTTCTTCACTAACGACTGCAAATGCTTGCAATACATCGAGTTCACTAATCTTCTTTGCTAGTTTTTGCAGTTCTGGAATATACTGTTTCACTTGTTCTCTTAGATTCGTGAATAAGTCATACTCCAAGTCAACAATTTTTTCTTCAGCTTCAAGTATAAGAGATTCTTTTTCTTTCAGTTCAGGAGTAATAAAACGCTCTGCGTTAGAAAGCGTCTGTTTCCTTTCATACCTTCCTTCAGGAAGATTCTGAAGGTTAGATCTCGTCACTTCGATATAATATCCAAAGACTTTATTGTAACCGATCTTAAGCGAACGAATGCCTGTTCGTTCTCTTTCTTGCATCTGCAAGGAAGCGATCCAATCCTTCCCATTTCTGCTCGCATCACGATAGCGATCGAGATCGCTATTATAACCGTCTCGAATCATCTGCCCTTCTTTTACTGAGAGAGGTGGGTTGTCTTCGATCGCTTCACTCAAAAGCTCAGTCAGCTCATCGCATGTTAAGATCTCATCTCCAAGCTCATTAGCATACGTATTATCAAGTTCTGTTACGGCTTGTTTGATCCCAGGGATTTTCTCTAATGATTTACGAAGCTGGACGAGGTCTCTCGCATTCAGGTTTCCAAATGCAACTTTACCAGCTAATCGCTCGAGGTCATAAACCCCCTGCAGCTGTTCACGAATCGTTTCACGTTCGAAAAACTGCTTCATCATCGTTTCAACAAGTTCCTGTCGCTTCACGATTTCACGATGCTGCAATAGCGGTCGTTCTACCCATTGTTTGAGAAGACGCCCTCCCATAGCCGTGACAGTACTATCTAAAAACCATACAAGAGAGCCTGTCCGTTTCTTGTCTCTGATCGTTTCAACGAGCTCTAGGTTTCGTTTTGAATTCACATCGAGCTTCATATACTGTGAAACGTGATAATGACGTAATGGCTGAAGATGATCCATCGAGCGTTTTTGAGTTCGAATCAAGTAATGCAACAACCGGCCAAATGCACTCAGTAGCTTGCTCTGATCGATGTGCTTAGAAAGTTCCTGAAACTGTTCTGGAATCGTAACGTTACCCTCGGTCGAAACGGTAAGAGACATTCTTTCACGGATCGCAGTTGCTAACGGACCATCTTCAGTTCCAAGAATCACCTCTTTTGGAGATAGATTCGAAAGCTCACCAAGTACTTCATGATGGTCACCAGTTAAGATCGTGGCCATGGTTTCACCTGTCGTTAAATCGTTCGCAGCTAGGGAATATGTGCTATCTTCAAATTCCGATATCGCCACTATGTAGTTGTTTTCCTTTTCTTTTATCAAACGATCTGACATGACTGTTCCTGGTGTAATAAGTTGAACGACTTCTCGTTTCACCACGCCTTTTGCATGCTTCGGGTTTTCAGTCTGTTCACATATCGCAATTTTAAATCCTTTTTCTACTAGTTGAGAAATATAGTTTTCTGCAGAATGATAAGGAACACCGCACATCGGGATACGGTCCTCTCCCCCGCCATCTCTACTCGTTAACGTTATTTCAAGCTCTTTCGATGCACGCGTCGCATCTTCAAAGAACATTTCATAAAAGTCACCTAATCTAAAAAATAAAAAGGCATCTTGGTACTCTGCCTTAATCCGTAAATATTGTTCGATCATAGGGGTATATCGAGCCATACTTCTTCTCCACCAATCTACATTTCTATTCAGCTAACAGTATATCACATCATTCTTCTACGCTTCTATGATAAAGAAGGTCGTGACTCGGCAAAAAAATAAAACCAGGAAGAAGAACCCCTTCTCCCTGGTACGACTATTCTTCAAGATCACCAATTAAAAAGTTCGGATCTAAATCTTCAAACTCTTCATCTTCTACTTCATATTCCCAATCGTCATCATCATCTTCACAGCCATCAGGATTCACGTAAACGCAAATTTTTGTTTCTCCAATGACTTCTACGAGAAACTCCCTTTCGACTTGAACGATAATTTTATTTCCGTTCGGTGCAATGGTAGCTTCAAGACAGTTCGGCTCTTGAATCGCTTTTGCAACCACTTCGTCCGTTTTGCAATCTTTATCCTTGTAGCGAAGAGGGATTTCTTCACGATATTTAACGTTTTCCGTTACGACTTCTGTTTTTGTGTTATGACTGTATGAGTACCAGATATTAATGTCATAAGAGCCTTCAACAATGACGCAATCATGGTGCTTTTTCGCCTTGAATTTGTTGTTGATGATCCAGCAACCAAGAATACTTGAAGGTTTGTGCTCTGGAGTAACTGTGTTTGTATCCTGAGTAAATTTACGCCCTTTTCCGCAAACAGCTTTGGCGAATATCTCTCTGTAATTATAATCCTCTGACATCGATCATACCTCCTCTTCCAATCTTCATTCTCATCCTATGCATGACAAATGACTAGTGTGCCTTTTTTTTATTAAGGCTGTTCCACTATCAGTCTATGACCCTTATGTACAATGCTTTACAACCTTTTGTAAAATTTCTAAAAAAAATACGGTGAATGAAATTAAAAACGGAATAGGAGCACGAATATCAGCATAACAAAGCATAAAAAAAAGCCGGGAAAACTCCCGACTTTTACTTACTACAACCAGATCCTTGTGCAGAGCCAGTCGTACCTTCTAGTACGTTACCACCAGTCGCTTCGATGATCTCATCTGTGACGGTGTTTGAGATTGTATTTGCGATAAGCTGAAGAAGATCATTCACATCTGACTGAGAACGTTTGAATTCCTGAACGACAGGAATTTCATCAAGCTGCTCCATCAGTTTGTCGATACGCTCGTCTTTTTCTTTCAACGCCTCATGCTTACCATAATGCTGAAGGTTAACCGCTTCTTTTTGTTCAAGCTTAATGCGAGCGATTAAACTTTGCACTTTCTTGTTTTCATTTATCTTTTCTTCTGCACGCTTGAAGAAATCAACTTCTTCCGTCTCAGATACGAGCTTAGCTAGCTCTTTTGCTTTTACGATCACTTCTTGTCTTGAAATCATTATGCTTTCACCTCTGCAGTATTTTCTATATATTCTCCGTCTAACGACCAGGTTTTTGCTTTCGTAATTTTCACTTGAACGAGCTCACCGATAAGAGACTTCGGTGCTCTGAAGTTAACTACTTTGTTTCTGCTCGTATAGCCCGATAGGACGTCAGGATTCTTTTTACTTTCACCTTCGACGAGCACTTCCACGATTTCCCCTTCGTAGGCTGCATTTTTCTTCGCTGCCATATCATTTACAAGGGCATTCAAACGCTGTAAACGCTCTTTCTTCACTTCCATCGGCACGTTATCCTTCATTTTTGCTGCTGGCGTACCATCTCGCTGTGAATAGATGAATGTATAAGCGCTATCAAACTCTACTTCCCTTACGAGTGACATCGTTTCTTCAAACTGTTCATCTGTTTCGTTTGGAAAGCCGACGATAATATCCGTCGTGAACGTTGCATTTGGCATCGCTTCCTTAATTTTATCAACAAGTTCTAAATACGTTTCTCTCGTATAACGACGGTTCATGAGCTTAAGAACATCATTGCTTCCGCTCTGAACAGGAAGATGAATGTGATCGAGCAGGTTACCGCCTTGTCCAAGAACTTCAACGAGACGATCGTCGAAATCTCTTGGATGACTTGTAGTAAATCGCACTCTTGGGATGTCGATCTTATGAATTTCATTCATTAGATCACCTAGGCCATATTCCATATCCTCAAGGTCTTTTCCGTACGCATTCACATTCTGTCCTAAAAGCGTCACTTCTTTATACCCTTTTGCTGCGAGGTGCCTTACTTCCTGAATAATGTCTTCAGGTCGGCGGCTTCGCTCCTTACCTCGGGTATAAGGCACGATGCAATATGTACAGAATTTATCGCAGCCATACATGATATTAACCCACGCTTTGATCTCACCTTTACGGGTTCTTGGAAGGTTCTCAATGATATCGCCTTCTTTGGACCACACTTCCATAACCATTTCTTTACCGAAGACGGCTTGCTCCATCAATTGCGGCAGTCTATGAATATTGTGCGTTCCGAAGATCAAATCTACGAACTGATGCTTTTGCATGATTCGATTGACGACCGACTCTTCTTGAGACATACAGCCACATACCCCGATGATCAAATTCGGATTCTCCATCTTAAGAGGTTTTAAGTGACCGAGCTCTCCAAACACTTTGTTTTCCGCGTTCTCTCGTATCGCGCACGTGTTTAGCAAGATAACATCAGCTTCTTCCACAACGGTCGTTGCTTCAAAGCCCATTCCCTCATAAATTCCAGCCATGATCTCAGTATCATGTTCGTTCATCTGACAACCATACGTTCGGATCAAGTACTTCTTATCTTGACCAAGGTTTCGTATATTCTCAGGAATCTCGAAGTCATAATGTACGTTAACGTTTTCTTTTCCGCGCTTTTTCGCATCTTTTAACGAAGGCGGCTGATAGGTAGTCTGAAAATACTTCGCAAAGTCCTCAGTCGTTTTCTCCGTTTTCTTTGGTGCTTGAATTTGCGACGACGCAAGCCGCTGTTGTTCGTTCATATGTTACGTCTCCTTTCCAGTCAAAGGATAACTCTGCTATGAAAAGGAGCATGTTGCTCCTAAACTTAGAAAAAACAGGCAATGCACATCGTGCTAGCCTATGTTCTTTATGTTTGATCCTTTAATGTTTAACGGTGGACATTACCTTATTATAAGGGGTTGTACGTATTTAAGCAATAAGACCGGATGATGAAAAGGCTGTATCGCTCTAGAATCTATTAAATTGTCGAACGAGTACCATTCTATACACCGTAAACACTTAACAGATAAAAAATCAGACTGCCGAGGTCGACAGTCTGAGTATGCTGCTTATTTTAAAATGCCTAATTCTTTTGCTGATTTTTCGAAAGCGTCTAACGCCTCTTGTAGCTCTTCTTTTGAATGCTGTGCAGTTACGATCGTTCTTACACGTGCTTTCCCTTTCTGCACTGTTGGGAATGCGATACCTTGTGCAAATACTCCATTCTCAAACAGCTTGTCAGAAAACTTATGTGTCAAGGCTTCGTCACCAATGATAACAGGAGTGACTGGCGTTTCACTGATCCCAGTATCGAAACCAAGCTTCTCTAGACCGTCTTTGAAGAATTTCGTATTGTCCCATAGCTTTTCGATCAGCTCAGGCTCTTCTACGAGAACATCGATCGCTGCAGAGCATGCTGCGGTTACAGCAGGTGGATGGGATGTGCTGAATAAGAATGGACGGCCTTTATGAATCAAGTAGTCACGAAGTGTTTTTGAGCTTGCGATATAGCCGCCTAACACCCCGATCGCCTTACTTAATGTTCCTACTTGAATATGAACGCGACCGTTAAGGTCAAAATGGTCGACTGTTCCACGGCCATTACGCCCAAGTACGCCGCTTGCGTGAGCGTCGTCAACCATTACGAGCGCATCGTATTTTTCACAAAGCTCTACGATTTCAGGAAGAGGCGCAATGTTACCATCCATTGAGAATACACCGTCTGTTACAACGAGACGAGTGCGGTATTCTTGCGTTTCTTTAAGAGCATTCTCTAAATCTTCCATATCCGTGTGCTTGTAAATACGACGACCAGCTTTCGTTAAGCGGATACCATCGATGATTGAAGCGTGATTAAGCTCATCAGAAATAACCACATCTTCTTTCGTCAAAATTGCTGATAGCACAGCCTGGTTTGTTGCGAACCCAGATTGCAGCACGAGAGCTGCCTCAGTGTGTTTAAATTCAGCAAGCTTTTGTTCAAATTCTTCATGCATCGATAGCGTTCCTGCGATGGTACGAACAGAACCTGTTCCCGCTCCGTATTTTTCGACAGCTTCGATTGCAGCTTGCTTCATTTTAGGATGATCTGTTAATCCAAGATAGTTATTAGAGGATAGCTGAATAACTTCTTTCCCTTTGATCGCAACACGAGATCCTTGTGCTGATTCTAGAGGGATCAAATTACGGAAAACACCCTCATCTTGCATTTGGTCAAGCTCTTCTTGGAGATATTCAAAACCTTTCATGTGACCTGCCTCCTTCTAATTATGTAAAAGCTCAACATGAGCTTTATGGATGTAATACTACCTTACCACATTTCCCTTCGAGCATTAATTCGAAGCCTTTCTCGAACTCTTCTAATGGGAAGTGATGCGTGATCATCGGCTCGACATCTACTTGTTCAGATTGTAGCAAACCTGACACCTGACGCCATGTTTCAAACATCTTTCTCCCTGTTATCCCTTGAACGGTAATACCTTTAAATACGATATCGTTTGTCACATCGATTTCAACTGGGCGTACAGGTAAACTCAATATGGAAACACGTCCGCCGTTCGTAACCATTTTAAAGCCCTGGTTCATCGCGATCGGGTGTCCTGACATTTCACATACAACGTCAACCCCATGACCATCTGTCAGCTCTTTTACTTTTTCAAGAGGATCTTCGTGACGAGAGTTCACAACAGTTGTTGCGCCCATCTTCGCAGCAAGATCTAGTCTGTAGTTATTAAGGTCGAAGGCAATAATCTGAGAAGCACCGGCAGCCTTCGCTACCCCAACTGCCATAATCCCAATCGGACCACAGCCGATGATGGCAACTGTTTTACCAGCAACATCACCTGCAAGAACAGTGTGTACAGCATTTCCCATCGGCTCCTGTACTGAAGCGACATCAAATGAAAGAGACTTAGGGTTCTTCCAAATATTTTGAGATGGTAGTGCCACATATTCTGCAAAGCAACCATTTGTATCTACACCGATGATCTTCGTATTCTCACAAATATGAAACTTGCCAGTTAAGCATTGTGGACACTGGTTACATACGATGTGCGTTTCAGCAGATACATGATCGCCAACCTCTACATTTGTTACTCGCTCTCCCTTTTCAACGACGACCCCAGCAAATTCGTGACCGAATACGTACGGAGGATTCACACGACTTTGAGACCACTCGTCCCAAGCATAGATATGTACGTCTGTTCCACAAATGGAAGTCGCTTTCACCTGTATAAGAACTTCATTTTCATCTATTTGTGGAATATCGACTGTTTGCAACTGCGCGCCTTTAGCTCGCTCGTGCTTTACAATCGCTTTCATCTTTCCTTCCACGACAAACACCTCTCTTTTTTCAAACCTTCTTACAATACTGTTACCACAATCATAGTACCACTTTTCCTATATATCGTAAAGGAAAAGTGTCCACCCTTCGCGGACACGTATAGTTTTATTTCTGGACTTTATTATCTCTTTAATAAACGAATAAAATCCCTCGTTTTTCAACGAGGGACGACCGATCATTACATGAATTCTGCCATTAATTCAGTGAACTTTTCTTCAGATAATGTCAGGTTTTGTTTGGACAGAGGTGATTCACTATAACCTGTCACTGATTCCTGATAGGATGGTTTCGTTGGATTATGATAGATCAACCCTTTTACAAGGCCATCATGCTCCATGAGGGTTTGCATCGCCAACATCCGATTCGTAGGATCATAGCCTTCAATATCTTTTAAACTGATCAAGTTTTCTTTGAACCAATCATACGTGTTGATCTTATTAAATGTTACGCAAGGGCTAAAGACGTTGATCAATGAGAATCCTTTATGCTGAATTCCTTGTTCGATAAGTGCTACTAAATCTTTTAGATCGGTTGAAAAGCTCTGCGCTACGAAGCCACAACCGCTCGATAGTGCTAATTCCATGATGGAGAGTGAAGATTCGATCGAGCCTGACGGTGTACTCTTCGTTTTAAACCCTTCAGCACTCGTAGGAGACGTTTGACCTTTTGTCAAACCATAGATCTGGTTATCCATGACAATATAGGTGATGTCAATATTCCGGCGCATCGCATGGATCGTGTGCCCCATTCCGATCGCAAACCCATCACCGTCCCCACCGGAAGCGATAACAGTCAAGTCTCTGTTTGCCATCTTAACACCTTGCGCGATCGGAAGGGAGCGACCGTGAATTCCGTGAAATCCGTAAGCGTTAATGTAGCCACTGATTCTTCCTGAACAGCCGATTCCTGACACAACTGCTAAATCATCTGGTTCAAGACCAACGTTCGCAGACGCACGCTGTATAGCCGCCTGAACAGAAAAGTCTCCACAGCCTGGACACCAGTTTGGCTTCACCTGATTTCGAAAGTCTTTAAATGTTGCCATCAGTTAACAGCTCCTTGCATTGTTGATGAATATCACCTGGTAAAAATGGATTACCATCATACTTTAGGAGACTTTCAATCTTATCAGCATATCCTACGTTCATCTTCACCAAGCTCGCTAGCTGACCCGTTGCGTTATGCTCGATGATCACAACCTTCTTAGCAGCTGCAAGCATCGGTCTCAGCTCATCCGATGGGAATGGGTGTACGAGTCGAATGTGCGCATGATTTACGTTGTACCCATCTTCTTCTAGGCGAGGGATGACCTCTTCGATCGAGCCTCTCGTAGAGTTAAAGCCTACCAATAGCACGTCAGGTTCTTTATGCTTCTCATCTTTATAGACAGGCGTGTCGAACATAAGTCCACTGACCTTACGAAGACGTTTTTCCATCTGATCTTTCCTGTTCTGAGGCACTTCAGAAGGTTTACCTGTCTCATCATGCTCTACACCCGTCACATGAAAGATTCCGTTCTTCGTGCCTGGAATGACGCGGGGTGACACACCGTCTTCCGTTACTTCAAAACGCTTGAAATACGACTTATCTTCTCTTTCAGGCAAATCATAATCCGCTAGTTTCCCTCTTCGGATTTGAATTCTTTGATAATCTAAAGGTTCCACCGTTTGTTTTCCTAGAGATAGTTGTAGGTCAGAGAGTAATATGACAGGGCACTGGTACTCTTCAGCGAGATTGAACGCTTCGATTGAATCATAGAAAGCTTCTTCTACTGTACTCGGTGCGATCACAATTTTAGGAATCTCTCCATGCGTACCATAGATCATCGCAAGGAGATCTGACTGTTCCTGCTTTGTAGGAAGACCGGTACTAGGCCCGCCACGCTGTGTATCGACGATGACGAGAGGCGTTTCTGTGATACCAGAAAGCCCGATTGACTCCATCATGAGCGATAGTCCAGGTCCAGCTGAAGCAGTTAGTGTCCTTACCCCTGCATAGTTTGAACCGATCGCCATCGTAGCAGCTGCGATCTCATCTTCTGTCTGAATAACCGTTCCGCCGAATTCCGGGAGCTTCTTGATTAAGTATTCCATGATCTCTGATGCTGGAGTGATCGGATAAGCAGCCATAAGCCTAGCACCACCAGCGATTGCACCAAGCGCGATCGCATCGTTCCCAATCATGAACATGCGATTCTTCCCATCAGCTTTCTTAAGAGAAAGCGTCTTAAGATTTGAGTCAGCTGTCTGTTTAAATGCTTCAGCTCCGCGCTGAATCGCTTCCATATTACTATTGACGACTTTTTCACCTTTTCTTCCAAAGATTTCATCGACAACTGCCTTATATGTCTCCGTATCGATCCCAAGAGCTGCGCTAGTTGCACCAATCGCTACCATATTCTTCATGAGTGAGGTACCGAGCTCTGTTGCAATTTCTGTAAACGGAACAATTACGAGTGTTGCTTTGCAATCATCTGGTTTAACAGGCTTGAACTTTGCATCTGCGATGATGATCCCATCTCCATGCAATTCGTGGCCGTTAACATCGATCGTTTCCTGATCAAATGCGATGAGCATGTCCAGGTCATCTGACACAGCGCGGACTTCCTTCGTGCTCACCCGTATCTTATTATTCGTATGTCCACCTTTAATACGGGAAGAAAAATGTCTATACCCGTACAAGTAATAACCCATACGATTAAGTGCTATCGCAAAAATTTCACCTGTGCTGTCGATACCTTCCCCCTGCTGTCCGCCAACTTTCCATGAAAGTTGTTCGATCATATTGCCCCACCCTTTCTAGTCTAGTGAGAGAATCACTTGCATATAGTACTAGTTCGAAATAGGAACGGTTTTCCCTGCTCTATCATATTTATATTGTTAATTTCTACCTTAAGAAGGGATTCGTTCTTGCAAGTTCCTCCATAAAAAGCCTTCCACTTCCTTATTCGAATATCGCATACGTAATTCCTCTATCAACTTTGGGTAATCTCCATAACTTCTTAAGTCTCTAGGTACTTGATCGATGCCATCAAAATCTGAACCAAGCGCAATATTAGCAACTCCACCGAGTGACACGATGTATTCGATATGATGTAAAATATCTGCGATGCTCGCATTCCGATCGTTTCGAAGGAACTTCGGTACAAACGTAACGCCTATGACTGCATCTTTCTTAATAAGAGCCTTTAGCTGCTGATCATCAAGGTTTCTCGGATGCGTACATATTTTCTTTACGTTTGAATGAGAAGCGATAATAAGATCTGTTTCCTCTAACACATCCCAAAATGCCTGTATCGATAAATGGGACACGTCTGTCCAAATACCATTTTCATTATGTAATCGAACGATACGCTTACCAAAATCAGTAAGCCCTCCACCGCGTGTTTCAAGAATCCCATCACAAGCGGCGTTTCCATAATTCCATGTCAGCCCTACTGAACGTACGCCAAGTCTAATGAGTGTCTTTAACCTCGTAATCTCTCTACCAATCGCGTCACAGCCTTCTAACGTGAGCATCGCGCCAATCTTACCAGAAGGTAATCGTCTCGCTTCTTCCCTTGAATAAACGGCTACAACGTCATCGTATGGTCTTATGATACGATCATAAAAAATATCGACCATCTCGAGCGCACAATCAAACTTTGCAGCATCTGGTACGCTTTCTGGTATATAAATCGCAAACAGCTGCAAACCGGCTCCCGCACTTCTCATTTGCTGTAAGTTCGTATGAAGGTCTGCTCCATCGAGAAATGAGAGTGAAGGATCATTCCACATCTTACTTAGTACATCACAATGTGCATCGTATATTTTCATAGATATCCTCCAATGCCTATGTATTTCTCTAAACCGTATAAAAAAACCTGTTTGTAAAAACAAACAGGTTATCTTAACGGAATCACTTATCGCGGTTCAACAATTAACTTGATAGCCGTTCGTTCCTCGCCATCAATTTGAATGTCGGTAAAAGCAGGGATACAAATGAGATCAACTCCGCTCGGTGCTACGAATCCTCTTGCAATTGCTACAGCTTTGACAGCTTGGTTAAGCGCTCCTGCTCCAATTGCTTGAATCTCAGCATTACCTCTCTCTCGCAGGACGCCAGCAAGTGCACCAGCTACAGAATTTGGATTGGATTTTGCTGAAACTTTTAAGATTTCCATTTTGAAAGCCCCTCCTTAATTTGAGCATCCATTACCACTCTAGACTATATTCCTTGCCATAAGCTTGTATTCCTGCTGATTCCGTTAATTTTTCAAGCTTTCAAACCTATTCGTAGAATGGATGATCTTCATTGATTGCAATTCGTTCGATAGCTTTAGCTGTTCCAGTTTTTGGGTCAACTGTTAAAAAGACCCCACTAAGTTGTTCCCGACCTTTGGTTACTTCAAACCTTACGGGCATCGTTGTTAGGAACTTTTTAATAACGGCTTCTCTCTCCATCCCAAGAATACCATCATACGGTCCCGTCATCCCAGCATCAGTCAAATAAGCTGTCCCTTGAGGTAAAATCCGTTCATCTGCAGTTTGAACGTGAGTGTGCGTTCCGATTACCGCAGACACTCTTCCATCTAAATACCAGCCCATCGCCAGCTTCTCGCTAGTTGTTTCAGCGTGAAAATCCACAAAGATAACGGACGTACGCTTTCTCATTTCCTCTACAAGTTCATCCGCTTTTGTAAATGGATCATCGATTGCAGGAAGAAACGTTCTTCCTTGTAGGTTGATGACGCCAACTTCCGTACCATTTATATTAACGATCGTAGAACCGTTTCCCGGTGTACCTTCCGGAAAGTTCGCTGGACGCACAAGCTTTGGCGCACGGTCGATAAACTCGAAGATTTCTCGATTATCCCACGTATGGTTTCCCATCGTGATGACTTGAGCTCCCGACTCTAGGAAATTACGGTAAATCTTCTCAGTAATTCCTCTTCCTCCAGCAGCGTTTTCACCGTTTACAATCGTAAAAGTCGGTTTGTACTTTCGTTTTAAACGAGGTAAATAGTGAGATACCATATCTCGCCCCGGCGATCCAACAACATCTCCAATAAATAATATCTTCATAATACAACTCCAATCTGTCTAGTCTTACTTAGTTTATCAAATGCTTCGTCGCTTTTTAAGCTTTATAGAAATAAATAAAGCGATGCACGAGGCATCGCTTTATTATTTCGCATACTCTACTGCCCTAGTTTCACGAATGACCGTGACTTTAATGTGTCCTGGGTAGTCGAGTTCATTTTCGATTTTTTTGGTAATTTCTCTTGCGAGTCTGTAGGATGTTACATCATCTACGATATCTGGCTTAACCATGATTCGAATCTCACGACCAGCCTGAATCGCAAATGACTTTTCAACACCGTCGAACGACTCAGAAATTTCTTCGAGTTTTTCAAGGCGTCGAATGTACGTTTCGAGTGTCTCTCGACGTGCACCTGGACGAGCTGCGGAAAGTGCATCCGCTGCTGCAACAAGTGTCGCGATAACCGAAGTAGCTTCCGTATCACCGTGGTGTGATGCAATCGCATTAATGACGACCGGATGCTCTTTATACTTCGTTGCAAGCTCAACGCCAATCTCAACGTGACTTCCTTCAACTTCATGATCGATCGCTTTACCTAAATCATGTAAGAGACCTGCACGTCTAGCTAACTGCACATCTTCTCCAAGTTCAGCTGCCATCAGTCCAGTTAAATACGCAACTTCCATAGAATGCTTCAATACGTTCTGTCCGTAACTTGTACGGAATTTCAAACGACCAAGAATTTTGATCAGATCTGGATGTAGCCCATGTACCCCAATTTCGAACGTGGACTGCTCTCCTACTTCTCGAATGTATTCATCCACTTCCCTGCGAGATTTCTCGACCATTTCTTCAATTCTCGCTGGGTGAATTCTACCATCCTGTACGAGTTTGTCCAGAGCATTTCGTGCGATCTCTCTTCGAATCGGATCAAAACCGGAAAGAATAACTGCTTCCGGCGTGTCATCGATGATAAGATCGATCCCAGTCAGCGTTTCAAGAGTTCGAATGTTTCGGCCTTCACGACCAATGATTCGACCTTTCATCTCATCATTTGGCAGGTTAACAACGGATACCGTCGTTTCTGCTACGTGATCTGCTGCACAGCGCTGAATCGCAAGGGAAAGGACCTCTCTTGCTTTCTTATCAGCTTCTTCTTTCGCATTGTACTCACGCTCTTTTACCATCTGCGCAAGTTCATGTTCGAGTTCCTGCTCACTTTCACGCATGATGATCTGCTTCGCTTCTTCCCTAGTTAAACCGGAAATCCGCTGCAGTTCACGCTGTTGCTCTTGAAGCATCTCCTCCACTTTGCTTTCCATCTCTTCAATATGTCGTTGTTTTTTGGCGAGAGCGTCCTCTCTTCTTTCGAGGGAATCCTCTTTTTTGTCTAGAGTCTCACTTTTTCGATCAAGGACCTCTTCTTTTTGAACCAAACGATTCTCTTGTTTTTGTAACTCATTTCTGCGTTCACGAATTTCACGCTCTGCTTCAACACGAAGATTATGATTCTCATCCTTCGCTTCGAGCAAAGCTTCCTTCTTCATAGCTTCCGCATCGTTTTTACCTTCTCTGATAATCCGTTGCGCTTCTAATTCTGCACTGGAGATCTTCGCTTCAGCAATCGTTTTGCGAACAAGAAATCCAACAACTGCTCCGACGATTACAGAGACAAGCACAGTGGAGATGATGATAAATATATCCATCGAACTCACCTCCTCCTGCTATTAACTTGTTGGTTTGCTGTCATGTTAGTTCTTAGTACCACTTGCAAGATTTCAATCCAGCACATTTCATGTGTTAAAGTAAAGTTATAATTTTGCTAGAAAATTATAATTATACACTTAATATTGTAGCTTTCACCATTCAGGTTGTCAAGAGAGTGTCAGAAGGTGAAATTGCTTTAAATCCCTCTTTGTTACTCATTTTTCCTTACCATTTAACAAGATAAGGTGATTCCTAGTATTGCCAACATTTCCTATGCTAGACGTTTTTACTAGTTTTCATAGGAACATCATCTATGATATGCACCTTTATCTAATAAGAAAGAGCCGATCGAATTCGATCGGCTCGGTTTATTTTACTCATCTTCAAGAAGTGAATCTTGTCCAGCAGCTGTTTCGTCCACCTGCTTATCAGCATCTAAGTTATGATGCGCGCGAACACGTGCATTGATTTCGTCTTGAATTGCAGGGTTTTCCTTCAAGAATTGCTTCGCATTCTCACGACCCTGTCCTAGACGTTCGCCTTCGAATGAGAACCATGCTCCACTCTTTTGAACGATCTCAAGGTTAGAACCAATATCAAGGATTTCACCTTGCATAGAGATTCCTTCACCATACATGATGTCCACTTCAGCTTGCTTAAATGGAGGTGCTACTTTGTTCTTTACAACTTTAATACGTGTTTTGTTTCCGACCATATCATTTCCTTGCTTGAGCGTTTCTGCACGACGAACTTCAAGACGTACAGAAGAGTAGAATTTAAGTGCTCTTCCACCTGGCGTTGTTTCAGGGTTACCAAACATAACCCCTACTTTTTCACGAATCTGGTTAATAAAGATAGCCGTTGTTTTCGACTTACTGATTGCTCCAGACAGCTTACGAAGCGCTTGAGACATCAAACGTGCTTGAAGACCAACGTGTGCATCTCCCATTTCCCCTTCGATCTCGGCTTTAGGAACTAGTGCTGCTACAGAGTCGACGACCACCATATCTACTGCTCCACTTCGCACAAGTGCTTCAGCGATTTCAAGCGCTTGCTCACCTGTATCCGGCTGTGAAAGCAATAGTTCATCTATATTAACGCCTAGCTTTTCTGCATATACCGGGTCAAGAGCGTGCTCTGCATCAATGAAAGCAGCCTGACCGCCACCGCGCTGAACTTCTGCGATCGCATGAAGTGCAACAGTCGTTTTACCTGAAGATTCAGGTCCGTAAACTTCGATAATACGACCTCTTGGATATCCACCTACACCAAGAGCAATATCTAGAGCAAGTGAACCACTGGATACTGTGGAAACACGCTGCTCAGCTTGTTCGCCAAGCTTCATGATCGATCCTTTACCGAATTGTTTTTCTATTTGTCTCAATGCCATATCTAAGGCAGCTTTGCGATCACTCACGAAAAATTCCTCCTCGTTATTAAACTATCACTATCATATCTCTTTTTAGACGATTTGCCAATAGAAAACCGAACATTTATTCGTCTTTTTTTATATCGACTTCTTCTACTTCGCCATTCTAGCTTACCATAGGTACTTTAAAAAGAAGAACGATCAGCTCTTGAGCTGATCGCCTGGCATTATACTCTGCTTTTTTGAGGTTTTGCAGGTTCAAGGTGGATTGATTTACCACTTACTCCGCCTGCTCGAAGTGCTTCGTATACGAACGGTGCTACGTCTTCAGGTACTTCAAAGAAAGAGAACTTTTCAAAGATATCGATTCTCCCAACAGTTGATGTGTTTACACCAGCAAGTGTTGAAAGCTCTTCAAGAAGCTTTTTCGGATGCAGGTCAATATTTCTTCCGACGTTTAAGAAGAAACGAACCATGCCGTTTTGTCCGCCTGTTTCACCGAAGTTGTACTCAGAAGGCGTCGTGTTTTGTTTCTCCTCGATGGCATTCTCAAGAAGTGACTGAACGACGCTATGTGCATCGTATTTAGAAAGAAGCAAATCTGCAATTTCACTAGCAGTCGAATCTTGTTTGAGTGACTTCATCTGCTTTTCAACAGATTTAACGATATTCTCAAGGTCGACCGTTTCATCTTGGAGTGGCTCTGCTGATAGGTTCAACTTGATCTTTGATTCGATCGACTGTAGAAAACGCATATCTTTAGGTGTGACTAACGTTAATGCAACACCTTTGTTTCCAGCTCGACCCGTACGCCCTATTCGGTGAACATAGCGCTCAGGATCTTCTGGAATGTCGTAGTTGATCACGTGACTAACGTGCGCTACGTCGATACCACGAGCTGCAATATCTGTCGCAACTAAGAAGTTAAGCTGCGAACGTCTAAACTGCTTCATAACACGTGTACGCTGCTGTTGTGTAAGGTCTCCGTGTAGCTCCTCTGCACGATAGCCGCGTTTTTTAAGAGACTCCGTCAGCTGAGAAGCGCCCTTTTTTGTTTTTGTGAAAATAATACCGAGACGAACTTGTTCATTTTCAATAACACGACAGAGCGTATCGAATTTCTCACTATCGAACGTTCGATAATAGACCTGCTCAACCGTATCTGCAGTCACATCACCTTTTGAAACGGAAATCGTAAGCGGATCCTTCAAGTACTTTCCTGAAAGCTTACGAATCGGTGCTGGGATCGTAGCTGAAAACAGTAAAGACTGGCGTTTGTCAGGTAGTTGCTTAAGAATCAATTCGATGTCGTCGATAAAGCCCATATCCAACATTTCATCGGCTTCATCTAGGATTGCTGTATGAACGTGGTCCGTTCGTAGCGTTTTTCGTTTCAAGTGGTCGAGCATACGCCCTGGTGTACCTACGACGATATTGACACCTTTTTTTAGAGCACGGATTTGATGGTAGATCGGTTCTCCACCATATACAGCCAGGACATTTAAACCTTTGTAACGAGAAATCTTCTGAAGTTCAAGCGCAACTTGAATTGCGAGCTCTCTTGTTGGCGTTAAGATGATCGCTTCCGGTCCGCCTCGCTTCGATACTTTCTCAACGAGAGGAATACCGAACGCAGCGGTCTTACCAGTTCCTGTTTGAGCCTGGCCAATCATGTCTCTACCTTCTAAAATTGGTTCAAGAGCCTTTTCCTGTATAGGAGTAGCCTCCTTGAACCCCATTTCTAGAACCGCTTTTCTTACTTCTGGTGATAAATCAAAGTCTTCAAAATTCTTCATACGTCCGTAATTCACCTTTCTAGCTTCAATAATGTATTAAATCCATATTTTACTGTTCGTTTTCGGATAGCATCTCGATTACCAGCAAGCTTTAAGCAAATGACTTCCTCACCACGAGGAGATGCCATTCCAATAAAAACAGTGCCGGCTTCCTTTCCTTCAATTGAGTCAGGTCCGGCCACGCCGGTGAAACTAATGCCGATGTCTGTGTTATACGTATTCTTGATACTTCTAGCAAGTTCGATCGCACATTCTTCACTAACAGCGCCGTGAGAAGAAAGCGTTTCAGATGAGACGCCCACCTTCTGTTTTACTTCGTTAGAGTAACACACAATTCCCCCATAAAAAAGCGATGAAGCTCCGGATATACTCGTGAACTCCTGACTGAACATACCTCCTGTGAGGCTTTCTGCAACAGCGATCGTCCAGTTTTGCTTTTGTAATAGAGAGAATGCTTCCAACGAGAGAGAGGTCTGATCGTACCCATAAAAATACTTACCAACTCTTTTCTGGATTTCTTTCTCTGTCTTTTCGATCAGCTTACTCGCTTCTTCTTCAGAAGCAGCTCTAGCAGTTAGTCTTAGCGTTACTTCCAAATCACCAGCTAACGGGGCAATTGTTGGATTCGTCTGTTGATCGATTAAATCTTCAAGCTCAGTCTCTAGGCTAGATTCCCCGATACCATAGAAACGGAGGACGCGAGAAATAATTCTCTCCTCCTGCTTCATTTCCTTCAACAAAAATGGTTCAGCGTAATTTGTGAACATCGGATAAAGTTCTTTAGGTGGTCCTGGGAACAGCATATATGTACACTCATTATTCGAGAATGCCATTCCAGGTGCCATCCCATTATCATTTGGAAGAACAGTAGACCCTTCGATGACAAGAGCCTGCTTACGGTTATTCTCTGACATGGTGAGACCAGTCTTCTTATAGTATGCTTCGATGTTATCCATTGCTTCCTGGTTATAAACGAGCTTTTTTGAAAGAGCATTCGCGATCGTTTCTTTCGTGAGATCGTCTTTCGTAGGACCTAGCCCTCCAGTGAATACCAATAAATCTGAACGCCCCTCAGCAACTTCGATCGCCTGTTTAAGACGAGTGCTATTATCCCCAACAGCAGTGTGGTAAAACACATTTATTCCAAGGTCTGCAAGACGCCTCGAAATAAACTGAGCATTCGTATTAGCGATTTGTCCTAATAATAATTCTGAGCCAATTCCAATAATCTCTGCATTCATAAGCTAACGCTCCTCCTCAAAACTTAAGCATAGTTCCTTTATATGTTGCGGGAGACAAAAAGGAACAGAAGAGTCTGTTCCTTTTTGACATCAACGAGACTTTAGTAGAATCTCTTTGTTCTTATTAAAATAATCCCATCCTGAATAAACTGTGATGACTAACGCAGCCCATAGGGAAATCGTTGCAAAAGGAAATCCTATCGCTTCAAACGGTATGTTATTGATCAACAGTGCTGAGATCGCTACGATTTGAATCCAAGTTTTGAGTTTACCGAGATTACTCGCAGCAAGAACCTCACCTTCAGATGCCGCAACGAGTCGAAGTCCTGTTACTGCAAATTCACGGCTCAAGATGAATACTACGATCCAAGCAGGAGCTGATCCGAGCTCTACTAGTGAAACAAAAGCAGATGTAACAAGTAACTTGTCAGCTAGCGGGTCAAGAAACTTCCCAAGATTCGTAACGAGATTATGCTTCCTCGCGATGTAACCATCCACCCAGTCGGTTACAGAAGCCACAATAAAAATAATGGCAGCGATAAGCTGAGAATTTGAAATGAGTGCACCTGCAATTTCGGTTTCTCCTAGCGGAAGTGGCGCTAATAAGAATAGAAGAAAAACAGGGATTAGAAATATTCGAGATACTGTAATTTTGTTAGGCAAGTTCACGTGTGTTCCTCCTAGAGATCATTTAGCAAAATCGTTATCTATTCTATCATTGTTCCCTAAGACCACAAAGGAAAACATATCCAGATCCTTTTTAAAAGAAGCAGGGGCCATCTCAAGAAAGATGACCCCCAAGCTGCTACTCTGCTTTTTTGTAATTAAAGGTAACATTCTGGACTACTGGTTCGTTAGGGATATCGATCTTCTCACCGTTTACAAGAACGGTAATGTTTGGCGAACTGCCGATTCGTAAGGAAGCAGAAGCTACGTTCGTTAAATCATGAGTGACCTTTTTATCTTTCTTAAGGCTTTCATAGATATATTTCTTATTATCTCCACCGATTAAGGCAACCCAGCTACTTCCTTTTGCTTCAACGGTAATCTCAAACTTCTCGGCATTTGTAATTTCATATGTTGAACTAGAAGCATTGCCTTCTGTTTTATTGATTTCCATTGCAGGAGCTGGCTCCTCTTCTGGCTCTTCTTTTTCTTCAGACTCTTTTTCCTCTTCGGCTGAAGGCTCTTCGTCAGCTGCTGGCTCTTCTTTCGAGTCATCCTTTGGCTCGTCTTTCACTTCATCAGATGCAGGAGCATTTCCACTATTTTCGTCGCTCGAGACCTGCTCTTCTGTTTGGTTCGACGCACCGTTTTGACTTGTTGTCGCATCATTTCCTTGAACGACAAACCATATGATACAGGCCACCCCTATAATCAATAAGATAACAAGAACGGAAGGAAATACGGATGACCACCTGTTTGGCTTACTTGGAACAGTCGGTCTCGTACGCCTAGGGGGAAGGTTTTCTGGTACATCTGAGTTTGATTTTGGTATTTCTGAGGCATACTCCTCCAGCAGTTCTTCACCGTGAAGGCCAACTGCTTCCGCATAGTTTTTAATGAATGCACGCGTATAAAAATTACCTGGAAGCAGTTCGTAGTTCCCTTCTTCTATTGCAAGAAGATAACGTTTTTGAATTTTTGTAATGGATTGAATTTCATCGAGCGATAAATCTTTATCGTTTCGAGCACTCTTCAATCGTTGACCTAGCTCTGTCAATGGAAAACACCTACCAATTAATTAAAGTCAAAACCACCCGAAAACCCAGAAGCTTGATTGTCGATAACTTGATATGTAATCTCTTGCTCTGGATCATCACGCAATTCAATTATATAATCAAAATCATTCATCGTATACTCTGTTTCTCTCACAAAAATATCTGGATGTTCTACAACCTTCGTTGCAGGTAATCTCATCATATCACGTAGCAATTGCCAATGCTTCTCAGAAGACCTCTTAGCAGATACGATTCCATCGATGATAAAAATATGGTCGCTATTCATCTCATCATCAGCTATTTGCTGACGTACCGTTTGCTTTAACATCGTGGACGAAAGAAAAACCCATCTTCTATTCGCACAAACGCTTGATGCTACGATCGATTCTGTTTTTCCAACTCGCGGCATACCTCTGATGCCAACGAGCTTATGGCCATCCTGCTTAAAGATTTCCGCAAGAAAATCAACGAGTAATCCTAACTCATCTCGAATAAATCGAAACGTCTTCTTATCATCTGCATCACGCTGTATGTATCGGCCATGACGGACAGCGAGTCGATCACGAAGCTTTGGCTCCCGTAGCTTGGTTACTGTAATGTTGTCCATCGTGTTCAAAATCGATTCTAACCGCTCGATCTGTTCAATTTGTTCAACGAGTAATAGCATCCCTCTTCGCTGATTGTCAACACCATTGATCGTGATGATATTAATCCCGAGCATACCTAATAATGATGCTATGTCACCGAGAAGACCCGGTCTATTTTTGTGTATTTCGTATTCCAAGTACCATTCCTTCTTCTCCATATAGCAACTCCTTACACCTACACATTTTCCTATGTTTATTTAATCATAAATGATTTTAGGTAAGGTTAAAAGAGATGATTCACTATTTTGTTTACTTTTCTTGTCTGCATTGGTAAATAAATAAAAAAAGAAGGGTGATAGCACCCCTCTCGCACTTATTATTTATTTTGACCTTGAACAAGTTTCACCATCATGTTGGCAATCGCATGCTGTTCTTCTTCATCAGCAACATGCCATAGATCAGCTAGTAACTGTTCTTCTTCATTCTTTGCTTTAACGCCATCAGCTAAATAACCGCCGATTTGGTATGCAACATCAGAGATTACTTCTTGAGAAAGTCCCTGCTGTTGACCTTGAGATAGGCGGTCATGCAGAAAACCCTTCCAGCTATCAAAGTTATCGAGTACAGACATCTTTGTCCCTCCTTTACTAGGTCATCACCTATATGTTGTCTAGAAGGGATTCCAATTATGCACTGATCTTTTTAAATCCAAGCTCCATCAACAGAAATAATTTGTCCACTTATATATGATGAGTTCGTGGAATCTAGAAACGTAATAACGCCTGCGACTTCTTCAGGTGTTCCCGCTCGACCTAAAGGAATCTCATCGATCAAATTTTGTTCATCCTCACTCGATAGAGAATCGTTCATACTTGTTGAAATGTACCCTGGAGCAACTGCATTCACACGAATTCCGCTTGGTCCGAGTTCTTTCGCAAAGCTTTTCACAAAGGCATTCAATCCACCTTTTACAGTGGAATACACCACTTCACAAGATGCACCGGTTGCCCCCCATACGGATGAGACGACGATGATACTTCCACTTTTTTGTTGCACCATCGATGATGAGTAATGTTTCGCAAGCTTGACCGAAGACGTTAACTGCAGCGTGATCATGTGATCGATGTCTTCATCATCCATATCTGTTAAAAGTCCAATAAAGCTTGATCCGGCATTTAAGATCAACGTATCGACTTTCTCAGCAATTCGATACACGTGATCTAGATCAGCATTATTAGATAAATCTGCTTGCACAGGAATAATATCTGCATTCGGATATTCAGCCATTAGTTCCTTAATAATTCTTTCGTTCGAATGAAAATGAGCATAAACGCGATAGCCCCTATGTACATACTCCATCATCGTAGCTCGCCCGATCCCCCCGCTTGCTCCAGTAATCAAAACGTTCTTCATCACTACTCTCCCTTTCTACGTTAAAAAAAGCACCGCGCGGGTGCTTTTTTTACTTCGGAACTACTTGACATACCGTAAATGACTCTTCTTTGAAATGGTTTTTCACGGCAGCTTCTACATCTTTCGCAGTCAATTCTTCAAGTACCGGAACAACTTCAAAAAGATCCATGTCGTTGAAGCGGTAACGTGTAAACTGATTTGCGATAAATTCTGGTGAGTTCAGAGCTCTTAAAAAGCTTCCGATCTTTTTCTTTCGTATACGCTCAAGCTGGCTCTCATCGATCGGATTCTTAGAAAAGTCTTGAACCATCTTATACAATCGATCGGCAAGTTCATCTGGAGAACTCGTGTTACTTCCCATTACTGAGAAACCGAACTTTTCTTCTTCTGTAAAATCATAAGAAAAGCTTTGGTCGATCAGTCCTTCATTATACAATGCTTCATAATTCTCAGAGCTTTGACCGAACATCAAATCGAGGGCAAGATTGATCGAAAGCTCATGCTTTAGAAGTTCTCTCCCTTGACGGCCAGGATTAGGTTCCTTAAATCCTACGAGGCACTTCGCCACTTGAACGGACATCGGCAGTACCTTCTTCTTCTCTGCCACGCTCTCAGGCTCATTATCAAAGAAACGCTCGATCGGTGGTTGATCACTGTATGATTTTGAAGCCTGGTTACTTTCCACAAACGTCATGATTTCTTCAGGATCAACGTTTCCAACGACAAAGAGCAGCATGTTAGAAGGGTGGTAGAACGTCTCATAACACGTATAAAGAGACTCTTTTGTAATCTTAGCGATCGAGTCAACCGTACCAGCGATATCAATTTTCACAGGATGCTTATGGAACATGTTTTCGATCACGCCAAAATATGCACGCCAGTCAGAGTTATCGTTGTACATTTCGATCTCTTGCCCGATAATGCCTTTTTCTTTCTCTACGCTTTTGTCGCTGAAATAAGGAGCTTGAACGAAATCGACAAGCGTCTCAAGATTCTGCATCACATTTTGGGTTGTTGAAAAAAGATAAGCCGTTCGCGTAAACGAAGTGAACGCATTTGAGGATGCACCTTGTTTACTGAAATCCTGAAAAACATCACGATCTTCTTTTTCAAATAGTTTATGCTCAAGAAAATGAGCGATTCCATCTGGAACTTTTACATCTTCAGAGCCATTTAATGGAACGAAATGGTTATCGACGGAACCGTATTTCGTCGTAAACGTGGCATATGTTTTATTAAACCCTTTCTTTGGGAGTACATACACATCAAGGCCGTTATCCATCGTTTGATGGTAAAGGGTTTCCTGTAGCTGATTAAATGGAATAGTTCTCATCTCTATGCCTCCTCCCCTTTTAAGAAATACACGGTGTCGAGCTTTACTTGAGCCGCTACCTTTTTAATATCTTCTTCAGTGACCGCATCGATTCCGTCCAGCCAATCTTCTAGCGATCGAAGCTTCTGAGAAACAACGCCATGATAAAGGAGCTCTACCATTCCTTTTGCGTCGTCTACTGTTTCGAGAAGCTGATTTCGAATCATTGTTTTCGTTTGCTTCATTTCACCATTATTAAAATCGCCATTCTGCATTGCAGTTAACTGTTCTTTGATGATGTCGACTGTTTTATTATAGTTCTTAAACTCAATACCAGACATGACGATAATCAAGCCTTTATGACTTTCATATCTTGATGCCGCGTAGTAAGCAAGGCTCTCTTTCTCTCGAACGTTTCTAAACAGTTTCGAATGAGAGAAGCCTCCAAACATTCCGTTAAACACTTGAAGTGCATAATAATCGTCATCTGCGTAACTAATCCCAGACCGAAAGCCCATGTGGAGCTTACCTTGCTTGATCTCCTGCTCTTCTTTCACTTCTTTTTCTTTCACTTCTAGCGATGCTTTTTCAGTAATGTCTGTTGAAGATTGCGTTCTTTCATTAAAAGGAAATAGATCCGTTACTAAATCCTTGATGGAAATTTCGTCTATATCTCCAACGATATAGAGATCAACTTCGTCTTCGTTACAAACTTTTTCGTAATACTCGAATAAGTTGTTCGCATCGATGCCATCAATTTGGTCTTTTACTCCATACACATGCAGACCAAAAGCCTCATTTGGGAACATTTCCTCTGTAAGTCTCATATTGGAATATCTCATCTTATCATCGTAGATCGATTGAATACGCTGTTTAAGCGTACGTTTTTCTTTATCGACGATTGAAGAATCAAAAGCCCCATCGACCTTCTTAGGGTTCATCACCACTTCTGCAAACAAACTAAGCGCTTTCTCTAGAAGTGGTTTATCCTCTGATAGGAACTTCTCATTGGCAAAATCCATTCTAAACGTCATGATATGGAAGTCGCCTTTCTTTGCTAAATCCACACCTAACGTTGCACCGTAAAGCTTTTCAAGCTCCGTACGAAGAGCCTTCGAGGACGGATAATTTTCCGTTCCACTTTGAAGCACATATGGCAGAAGTGCACGCTTCGTCACAGTATCTTCGCTTAACCGAGACTTAAACTGCAACACCACAGTGGTCGTCTTATACTTCTCAGTCTGAATCTTATGTAGCGTTAAACCGCCGCATGAGCTCTTCTCATGAGGGATAATTGCCATACAACTCACTCCTTTTCATCTCTCCATCGTTTTCCAACACAGGAAACCAATTCTTATTCCCTTTATACCATAGTATGTGTCAATGTGTAAGTAATTAACACTTGAAAAGCGGAAGTAGCCGTTTAGGACCGACAAGCGCTGGAGGCTTTATGAAAGAACACGCTTTTTGTGTTCATTATTCATATCAAACCAGGTCAACTTCACAACTACTCAACACGTTATTGTCCAAATTCTTCTTTTATTATCTAAAATCTATTTTTATTGTCCAAAATCGCGTTTTATTAGCCAAAATCATTTTTTATTGTCTAAACTAATATTTCTGATCAGTTTACTAGCTGCCATACAAAAAGAACCCTCCACAAATGTAGAGGGTTCTTACTTTCACCTAACGTTTACCTTTTTCATAAGGTTGACCGATTGCTTTTGGTGCATCTGCTCGTCCAACGAGTCCTGCTAGTGCGAGGATTGTTAAGACATATGGTGAGATGAGGAGGTAAACTTCAGGAATTTCTTTTAGCCCAGGAATTTGTTGCCCTGTAATACTCAGTGACTGAGCTAGTCCGAAGAATAAAGCTGCTCCCATTGCACCAAGAGGATGCCACTTACCGAATATCATCGCTGCAAGTGCCATGAACCCTTGGCCAGAAATCGTTGCATGACTGAAGTTACCTGCGATAGATGTTGCATAAACAGCTCCACCTAGCCCCGCAAATCCACCACTTAGCATCACGGCAACATAGCGCATTTTGGTTACGTTGATTCCCATCGTGTCTGCAGCCATCGGATGTTCCCCAACAGAACGTAAGCGCAAACCGAACGGCGTCTTATAGATCACCCACCAAACAAGAACAGCAAGAGCAATCGCGATGTAAGACGTATAGTAAGCATTTGAGAAAAATAGTGGTCCGATAAAAGGAATGTCACTTAAAAACGGTACATTCGTTTTATAGATACGTTCTTGAATGATAGGCGTCTGACCTGCATCAAAGATCTTCTTCACTAAAAAGATCGCAAGTCCTGCTGCTAGAAAGTTAAGTGCTACACCACTTACCACTTGGTCCGCTCGTAACGAAATACTTGCAACCGCATGGATTAGTGAAAACAGCGCTCCGATAATGATTGCGACGATCAGTGAGAACCAAGGTGAAGCTGCACCCATTCCCCACTGTTCCCCTAAGTATGTGAATAATGCTCCAGTAAATGCTCCCATTAGCATTAAGCCTTCCAAACCGATATTAACAACACCGGACCGTTCACTGAATACACCACCTAATGCGGTGAAGATCAGGGGAGCGGCTGAAAAGATAGCTGCAGGAATGACGATTTGTAGAATCTGCATCACATCCATTTAAATTTTCCCCCTTTTGTTCACCCTATTGCTGATCCAGTGAATGAGATAGCTTGATGCAACAAAGAAAATAATCATGGCAATAACAATTTCAACGAGCTGAGTTGGCACTTGTGCAACAGACTGCATGTTCAAAGCACCGATTTTCAATCCTCCGAACAAAGCAGCAGCTAACACGACACCTAGTGCACTATTGGCACCGAGCAATGAAACTGCGATCCCATCGAATCCTACTCCAGTAAAGGCTGGCATGATCGTCATATATCCATATGTTCCAAGTCCCTCCATCGCACCTGCAGCTCCTGCAAATGCACCTGAAACGACCATGGAAAGGATGATGTTACGACGCACGTTAATACCGGCATATTCTGATGCATACTTATTGAATCCTACAGCTCTTAGCTCGTAGCCTGTAGACGTTTTCCATAGTAAGAACCACATGATGATCGCACCAATAATCGCGACGATAATGCCATAATGTAGTCGCGAGAAGTCTGTGACACTTTCAAGAAATGCTGATTGAAGTGACGCAGATTGATGAATTTCTTCTGTTCTTTCCCCAGGTGCTAGAAGATAAGTACGAATGATGGCATTGACTACATGAAGCGCAACATAGTTCATCATAATCGTTGTGATTACTTCATGAACGTGATATTTTGCTTTTAATAAACCAGGCACAAATGCCCAGATTGCACCAGCCACTCCAGCTGCCAAAATCGCTAGCGGAATGTGAACGAATGGACTTAATCCTTCAAATTGAAGACCAACGTACACAGATGCTAACCATCCTACTAAAAGTTGCCCTTCAACACCGATGTTGAAAAGTCCAGTACGAAAAGCAAACGCAACTGCGATCCCTGAGAGGATCAGGGGCGTCATTTGACGAATCGTTTCTCCAAGAACATACGTATTTGAAAAGATTCCGTTAAAAAGGGCAGCATATGCTACGAAAGGGTTGTAACCGCTCACTAGCATAATGATTCCGCCGACGAATAAACCGAGCATTACCGATAGAAGCGGGACTGTTATTCCTGACCATTTCCCATTTAGTATTTTCAAGATGTCTCACCAGCCTTTTTCCGCTTTCCGCCGGCCATAAGTAACCCAAGTTCCTGTTCGGTCGTTTCTTCCGGCTTTACGATCGCAACGATTTTCCCTTCGTAGATGACAGCGATACGGTCACTTACGTTCATGATTTCATCAAGTTCGAACGAGATGAGGAGTACGGCCTTTCCTTTGTCTCGTTCCTCTATTAACTTCGAGTGGATAAATTCGATCGCGCCCACGTCTAGTCCACGAGTCGGCTGTGCTGCAATTAGGAGATTTGGACTACGGTCGATTTCCCTTGCGATAATCGCTTTTTGCTGATTCCCCCCCGACAATGCTCTCGCTGGTGTTGATTCACTAGGAGTACGAACATCATACTCACTGATCAACGACTTCGCTTTATTTACAATCGTAGAAAAGTTAAGGATTCCATTTTTCGAAAAAGGTCTTTTATAGTAGGTCTGAAGGACCATGTTTTCGCCAATTGAAAAATCCAATACAAGGCCATGCTTATGTCTATCTTGAGGGATATGACCAAGACCACTTTCAGTTACACGACGTGGTTTCCAGTTCGTGATGTCTTTTCCCTTTAGCATAACGTTGCCGGATTTTGTTTTTCTGAGGCCTGTAATCGCCTCGATCAGTTCAGATTGTCCATTTCCATCTACCCCAGCGATACCGACGATTTCTCCAGCTTTAATCGAGATGTTTAGCCCGTTCACAGCTGGCACGTTCCTGGCATCTTCTACGACGAGGTTTTGTACTTCTAAAACGCTTTCTTTTGGTTGTGAAGGTTGTTTTTCAACTGAGAAATTCACTTCTCTACCTACCATCATCGAAGCTAAATCGTCCGGGTTCGTTTCAGAAACGTCGACCGTTCCAATTCCTACACCACGCCTTATTACAGTACATCGATCGCATACTTCCATAATTTCTTTTAACTTATGAGTAATCAAGATGATCGATTTTCCTTCTGAAATCAATTTCTTCATGATCTCGATCAACTCTTTGATCTCCTGTGGTGTTAGAACTGCAGTGGGCTCATCAAAAATCAGGATATCCGCACCGCGATAAAGTGTTTTGAGGATTTCAACTCGCTGCTGCATACCAACGGAAATGTCTTCTATTTTTGCAGTAGGATCGACTGCAAGACCATATTGTTTTGAAATGGCTTCTACTTCTTTTTCAGCTTCTTTCAAGTTGACCTGCCCTTGCTTTGTTGGTTCGTTTCCTAGAATAATATTTTCAGTAACCGTAAACTTTTCTACAAGCATAAAGTGTTGGTGTACCATTCCGATCCCAAGCTCATTTGCTATGTTTGGATCTGTGATCTTAACCTTATCTCCCCGAACATAGATATCACCTTTTTCAGGCTGATAAAGTCCAAATAAAACGTTCATCAAAGTTGATTTTCCAGCACCGTTTTCACCAAGAAGAGCGTGTATTTCGCCTTTTTGCAGCTGAAGGGTGATATTATCATTCGCAACAATTCCAGGGAACTCCTTACGAATGTTTCTCATTTCAATAACATACTCCATACAGATTTCACTCCCTTATGCGCTAACATAAAACAAAGGCTAGCCTATGAAAGTACTAGCCTTCGACATGCTATTTTCAAGATGAGACTTTCTCCAGAACCGACGTTGTCAGGTCGATTCTCCTTATAGAGAGCTTTCGAACGCTTCGTATTCTTCGTCAGTTTTAGGTACTTCTAATTCGCCACTCTGGATCTTCTCTTTATACTCTTCTACTTTTTTCAATGCTTCTTCAGAAACGTTTTCTTGTGTTTCAGCGATACCTACACCGTCTTCTTCAAGACCAAACTCTGTTACTTTACCACCTGGGAAGTTATCTTCCATCGTTTGTTTTGAAACTTCCATAACTGCAGTATCAACACGCTTAACCATAGAAGTAAGCGTTACGTTCTCAGGCATACCTTCTTCATGCTGGTCACGGTCTACACCGATAACCCATACTTCTTCTCCGTTTTTCGCACGGTTCTTCGCTTCAGTGAACACGCCGTTTCCTGTTCCACCTGCAGCATGATAAATGATATCTGCACCTTTATCGTAAAGTGTTCCAGCAATTGCTTGTCCCTTCTCAGCTGCGTTAAAGTCACCAGCATACTGTTCGAAGATCTCAGCGTCAGGATTTACAGATTTAACTCCTGCTTTAAATCCACTCTCAAATTTCTTGATAAGCTCGGAATCTACTCCACCGATAAAGCCTACTTTATTTGATTTAGTTTGCATTCCAGCGATAACTCCAACTAGGAATGAACCTTGATGTTCTTTAAATGTAATACTTGCTACGTTCTCTAGAGGCTCGCCACTCTCGTTAACTGCTACACTATCTACTAAAGCTAGCTGAGATTCAGGCTTTTGCTGTGCAATCGCTTGAATATCTTGCTGCATTAAAAATCCAATTCCGAAGATCAAGTCATAGTTATCACGCACAAGACCTGATAGGTTCGGTTGATAATCACTCGCTGCAGTAGATTGTACGTACTTGTACCCTTTATCTTCTTCTAGTCCATTCTCTCCACCAAACTCTTGTAGGCCTTCCCAAGCTGATTGGTTAAAGGACTTATCATCTACACCGCCAGTATCTGTAACCATAGCAACTTTGAAGTTATTTTTGTCTCCTTCTCCGCTACCACCGCCAGCGTTCTCACCACTCGTGTCGTTCGAACCACACGCTGATAACAGCGTACCCGCAGCTAAAACAGCTGACATCATAAATCCATACTTCTTTCTCATCTTCTTAATCCCCCCAATGGTAATTAACTTAAGCCTAGCAAGCTAGGAACAAGTTTGTATCCGTTTTCATAGTGATCAAAATATTTTTGGATAAAATATCCTTGTATGAAAACGATTTGAAAAATAAGTCATTTTTCGACATAACTATACCATTATTAATAAGATAAATAAATAGTTTTTTGAAAAAAAGCTCGATTACTAATATTTAAAATCGGAGGTGAATTCTCCTCCTTCGCCGACTTTTTCGCAAAAAAAAGAAGCATAGTCCTTATGGACTGTGCTTCTCAGCTTGTCGAGAAACCTAAGTTATTATTCTGAGCTCCCAATGCCGTAGTCGATGACGATCGCATGCTTTCCGCGGACGAACGTCCAAGCCCGAGGTGAAACCCACACCCCGGTCTCGGCCGCCCGTTCTACCGCAGGAGTCCGCGATCGTCTCTCCTACTTGATAAGAATTAATTCAAAACGAACATTCCGTTCCAATGGTTTAGGAGAAGGATATTGCGATTCTGACCTTCCATTTATCCATCAATGTAATTTTTGAAAGGAAATATCGAATTCTCTCATTTCAACACAGCGCATTTCTCACCACTGTAAGAAGTATAGTACTTAACTAGACTGTGCTTCTTCTTCTTTACTTACAAGAACTTCTCTTGGTTTACTGCCTTCATACGGGCCAACCACTCCCCTTGCTTCCATCGCATCGATCAACCTAGCTGCTCTTGTATAACCAATTCTAAATCGACGTTGCAGCATCGACACAGATGCTGTTTGCATCTCTGTGATGAGCTGAACGGCATCATCGTACAAGTCATCTTCCACTTCAGGTTGGTCTTGTTCAGGCTTATCAGTTGGAATCATTTCTTCTTGATACTGAGCTTTTTGCTGCGCAATGACAAAATCGACAAGCTCCTCTACTTCTTCATCTGATAAGAATGCGCCTTGAACTCGTTTAGGTTTATTAGCGCCTACTGGTAGGAAAAGCATATCCCCTTTTCCGAGTAGCTTTTCGGCGCCGCCCATATCTAGGATCGTTCTAGAATCTGTTTGGGATGATACGCTAAACGCAATACGAGACGGGATATTTGCTTTGATTACGCCAGTGATAACGTCAACAGATGGTCGTTGTGTAGCGATGATCAAGTGGATACCAGCAGCACGGGCCATTTGTGCGAGCCTTGTAATCGCATCTTCCACATCACTCGAAGCAACCATCATCAAATCAGCTAACTCATCCACGATAACGACGATATAAGGCAACGTTGGTTGCTTTGATTCAGCAGTTTCGTTGTGGCGCTTGATGTAATTGTTGTACCCTTCGATGTTTCTCGTTCCACTATGTGAAAAGAGCTCATAGCGCCGCTCCATTTCACTCACTACTTTTTTCAACGCTTGTGAAGCTTTCTTTGGATCAGTAACAACAGGAGCGAGCAAGTGCGGAATCCCATTGTAAACATTTAGTTCGACCATTTTCGGGTCGATCATCATCATCTTCACTTCATGAGGTTTCGCTTTTAGCATGATGCTCGCAATGATTCCGTTAATACAAACACTCTTCCCACTCCCTGTCGCACCTGCGACGAGAAGGTGAGGCATGCGTGAAAGGTCTGAGATGACCGCTTCGCCAGAAATATCTCTTCCAAACCCAATCGCAACTTTAGAATCGTGAGACTGATACTCTTTAGACTCTAACACTTCACGGAGCGTCACCATCGCCACTTCTGAGTTTGGTACTTCGATTCCAATAGCAGACTTTCCTGGAATAGGAGCCTCTATACGTAGATCTCTCGCAGCTAAAGCTAATGCAAGATCGTCAGTGAGGTTTACAATTTTACTAACCTTTACACCAGTGTCTGGGTACACTTCATACTTCGTAACAGCTGGTCCAAGATGCACTTTCATTACCTTCGCTTTTACACCGAAGCTTTCAAACGTCTTCTCTAGTTTTCTAGCGTTTGCTGAGATTTGTTGACGCTCATTCTCTTGCGTGATTTTCTTCGGCGGTTGGAGTAGTGAAAGGGATGGTAATTTATAATCTTTGTTCTCAAGTTCTCCAACTGTGAGTGTTTGAAGAGGCTTATCCTCTTGAGGTTCTTTCCGTTCTGTTTTTACTTGTTCAGGCTTTGATTCGGTAGCCTCTTGCTGTGGCTCTTGGTTTGCGTAAGCACTTTCAGTAAATGTACGAATTTCTGGCTCAAAATCCCCTTCTTCATCAGATGAGAGATCGTACGTTTTTTGTTCTTCAGGTATTGCTTCTTCTTCTTTCTTAAGCGCTTCCTGACGTTCTTTCTTATCTTTTCGTGACTTTTTACTATCTGCTAGCAGCGTTTTTGCTTCATCGTACGTATTAAGGACAAAGGCTTTCACCCATTCGATCGCTTTTCCAAATACGTCGCTGAAAGACTTTCCTGTAATAAGAACGAAGGAAAGTAGTATCAAAAGAAATGCGATCACTTGTGTACCCGCAGCATCGAAAAGCCTATAACAGAATGCGAATAGAAGTGCACCGATCATGCCTCCACCAAGTGGCCCTGGATTAGCTGGGTCTGTTACGCCCATTTGGAAGAGTTCGTATGTATTGAGAATCACAGATGCATTTTCCCACTCTCCATTTCGAGACAATGTTTCAAATAGACCCACATGGCTTAACAGTAATAATGAGACGCTCAATAAATAAAATCCCGAGAGTCTTCTTGTCCAAAAGCTCGGCATTTTTCTTTTAACGATTAAGTAACAAGCAAATAGAACTAATCCAGCTACGATTAAGCCGTACCATTCTCCTGCGAAAAATCGGAACATATGATAGAACGCTCGACCAACAATCCCCATCTTTAATACACCTAGAATTGTGAATGCAAGAATAGTCAGTCCGATAAATTCCATTTTTACTTGTGATTGCCAGGCCTGTTTTTTCTTTGTTGTCGTCTTTTTTCTTTTTCGTCTTTTTGCCATATTCTCACCTCATTACAAGCCGTAGCTGGTGCGAAAAAGCAGCCGTTTCCGGCTGCTTTTTTTTCTCACCAATCTATTCCTAGTATACCACATGTTACCGTGGTGCTATAGGCTCTATTTTTGAGGCGGCGTTAACGTCAACATCTGCCCAGGCTGTGTCGATTCATCTAAAAAATCTTGAGGATCTGTACTCAGTACTTGAACGACCCGACATTCACTGTGTGAGGTACGTTCAACAACGAGCTGTACACCGTTCCAGTCGATTACCTGTTGCTGGTCGTAAGCACTTTGTTCAGCGGGAAACACCGCTTCATTCGGTAAAATCGTATAAAGGATCACTGTACGACTTCTCCTTCCTGTGTACCTTTATAGTCCTCAATCAAGCCGTTCAGCTTTCTCATCGCCTGTCCTACTGCTCCAACTTCATCGATCAACCCGTAATTCACCGCATCTTGACCGACTACATTTGTCCCGATATCCCTCGTCAGATTCCCTCTAGAAAACATAAGCTCTTTGAATTTATCTTCTGAAATGTTTGAGTGTCTTGTGACGAAGCTCACGACACGCTCTTGCATCTTATCTAAGTATTCAAACGTTTGTGGAACACCGATCACGAGACCTGTTAAACGGACTGGGTGAATGGTCATCGTTGCAGTTTCAGCGATAAATGAATAGTTTGCTGCTACTGCAATCGGAACGCCGATCGAATGCCCTCCTCCTAAAACAATCGATACACAAGGTTTAGATAAAGAAGCGATCATTTCTGAAATTGCGAGACCTGCTTCTACATCTCCACCTACCGTATTCAATAAAATTAAGACTCCTTCAATTTTTGGGCTTTGTTCGATTGCTACGATCTGGGGGATAAGGTGTTCATACTTTGTTGTTTTATTTTGTGGTGGGAGCTGAACATGACCCTCAATTTGACCGACTATTGTTAAACAATGGATATTCGAGTGCTCCATGCTCGGGACATTCGTCTGTCCTAACTGCTGGATTTTATCTACGAGAGTAGATTTCGACTGATCATCTTTCTTAGGATCAGGCTGAGTCGATGGATTCGGTGTTTCATTCTGTTCGAAATTCATACTGGGTTCTCCTTCCTCACTCTGGTATTAGTAGTATGAACGTCGACTTGTTATTCAATTCAAAAAGAAAAGCAGACGCATGGGCGTCTGCTCTTAACCTTTATTTGTTTATCACTGCTGCTAATGAAGAACGTTCTTCAGCTGTTAGAGGCAGCATCGGTAGACGAACGCTACCAACATCTAACCCCTTTAGCTGTAGTGCAGTTTTAACTGGAGAAGGACTTGGAGCTTTGAACAGCTCATTCATAATTGGAAGAATCTTTCTATGAATTGCGGCTGCTTCCTTTACTTCTCCTGCATGGTACGCTTTAATCATTTCTTGCATTTCATTCCCTAAAATGTGAGATGCGACAGAAACAACACCATCACCGCCTACTGAAACGATCGGAAGTGTAAGACCATCATCACCACTGTATACAGTAAATGAATCATCTGTACGGCTAATGATATCTGTGATTTGGTCGAGATCACCGCTAGCCTCTTTCACTGAAACGATGTTCTCAATTTTTGATAGCTCTACAATCGTATCAGCCGTCATGTTGACCACTGATCTTCCTGGGATATTGTAGATCATAACTGGAAGTTTTGTTGACTCTGCTACAGCTTTAAAATGCTCGTATAGGCCTTTTTGACCTGGTTTGCTGTAGTAAGGAGAAACGATCATAACAGCATCGACACCCGTATCTTCAGCTTTTTTCGTAAGTTCGATGGTGGCATGTGTGTTGTTACTTCCTGTTCCTGCGATAATTGGAATTCTTCCGTTAGAAGCTTTCACTGAATGCTTGAACAACGCGACCTTTTCTTCTGAAGAAAGCGTTGGTGATTCTCCAGTAGTCCCTGCTATTACGAGACCGTCTGAGCCGTTCTTAATCAGGTAATTGATCAACTGCTCTGTTTTGGTGAAATCCACGTATCCTTTACGATCGAATGGCGTCACCATTGCTGTAAGTACTTTTCCAAAATTCATTATTACCCACTCCTTGCTTCTGGGTTACCGCTGATCCATCATCGGTTCTACTTCTTCTGTACCTGGTTCTAAGTGTAGATAAAACGTTTCATGCAGTGCATTGACAGCTGCAGAAAGGTCGGTTTGTTTTACTAGAACCCAGATGGTGGTATGAGAATCTGCAGATTGTAGAATGTCAATGTTTTGCCCCGCTAATGCCTCGACGATTTTTGAGGTAACCCCTGGGACTCCGCTCATTCCTGCTCCTACTGCAGATACTTTAGCACAGTTTTCGATGACGACTGGATCGTAACCCATATCGTTTAACGTTTTTACTGCTTTTTCCGTCATTTCTTCCATGACAGTGTAGACGACTCCTGTTGGACTAATGTTGATGAAATCAACACTAATCCCTTCGATCGCCATTGCTTTAAACACTTTCGACTGTAAATCGTATTGCCCTTCTTTTGCAAATACTTTTATTTGTGAAACGCCATTCACATGGGCGATTCCTGTAATGAGCCGATCAACAACTTGCTCTCCTGCAGGATTACCCTTCATAGAAGTAACAAGCGTTCCTGTTGAAGATGAGTAAGTTGAACGGATCCTCATCGGAACCTTGGATTGCATCGCGATTTCAACTGCTCGAGGATGGATGACCTTTGCTCCTTGATATGCCATGTTGCACACTTCGTTGTATGTGACGATTGAAAGAGGACGTGCCTTCTCTACTAGTCGAGGGTCAGCTGTCATAATTCCTTCTACGTCAGTAAAGATATCTACCCATTCAGCTGAAAGAGCCGCTCCTAAAGCAGCAGCTGACGTATCGCTTCCTCCTCTACCGAGCGTCGTCACATCTCCTTTTTCTGTTATTCCTTGGAAGCCGGTAACGACAACAACGTCCATCGTATTTAACTCTTCAGATAAACGCTCTGTTCTCATCTCGAGAATTCGGGCTTTACTATGTTCACCGGTCGTGATGAATCCAGCCTGCCCTCCTGTATAAGCAGTAGCTTTCAATCCTTCTTCAAGAAGCATGTTAGAGAACACGACAGATGAAATACTTTCGCCACAAGATACGAGTAGATCATATTCTCTTGACGTTACTTTTCGATTACGATCACCTATCAGTCCAAGCAGCGTGTCCGTTGCATATGGGTCGCCGAATCGGCCCATTGCTGATACAACGACGACGACTTTGTATCCATCTTTAACTGCATCTTTTATATGATTTACTGCTCTATTTCTTCCGTCTTCACTTTTTAATGAAGTGCCACCAAACTTCTGGACGATGACTTTCATTTCGCACACCTTCTTCAGTCTATTTCAATATATTTAGGGCCGCAAGACTTTCAGCGATTTGCACCGAGTTCCACGCTGCCCCCTTCAGTAGATTATCAGAGACAATCCACATATGAAAGCCATTTTTTCGGTCTAGATCTTGTCTTATGCGTCCAACGAACACATCTGGTTTACCAACAGCATCGACAGGCATCGGATATACTTGATTCGTTGGATCATCTTGAAGGGTAACACCAGGCGCATTGCTCAATAGCTCCCTGATCTGCTCTACCGAAACATCCTCGCTCTCAAGCTCCACGTATACGGATTCAGCGTGACCTGTTTCAATCGGTAGGCGTACACATGTCGCAGCTACTTCAAGCTCAGCATCATGCATAATCTTCTTCGTCTCGTTTATCATTTTCATTTCTTCGAAAGTAAATCCATTTTCTTCAAACATATCTATTTGAGGAATTGCGTTAAACGCAATTGGATAGTGTTTCTTATCACCTTTTACTGGTAGGTACTCAGGAGTATGAGTCTGACCTTCTAATACGGCTTTCGATTGTTCTTTCATTTCCGTAACCGCATTTGCTCCTGCACCACTAACAGCTTGGTACGTTGATACGATAATCTTATTTAGGCCGTATGCTTGCTTTAAGGGCTCGAGTGCTGCGACCATCTGGATTGTCGAGCAATTAGGGTTTGCAATGATTCCCTTATGATCGTTTAAATCTCTTTCATTCACTTCTGGTACGACGAGAGGTACATCTTCGTTCATTCTGAATGCACTCGTGTTATCAACAACAATCGCACCATGCCTCACTGCAGCAGGTGCTAATTGTTTTGAGATACCGCCTCCTGCACTAAATAAAGCCAGATCGACGCCAATGAATGATTCAGGTTTTGCTTCTTGAACTGTCACTTCTTGGCCCTTAAAGGACACTTTCGTTCCAGCTGAACGTGATGATGAAAGGAGCGTTAAGGTCGAGATCGGAAAATCTCGTTCTTCTAGTGTTTTAATCATTTGTTGTCCGACTGCACCTGTTGCTCCAACTACTGCTACGTGAAATTGTTTAACGCTCATGTTAATAATTCTCCTTCCATATTCCAATCATTCAATACCCAGCACAACAGAAGGAGAAACCTACGTTTCTCCTCAAGATCTGGTGATTTTATTCTCTATTCTATCATAAACCTGTTTTAAAGAAAGAAAAACTGTTCTTTAATCTAAATAACGTTCGACTAAGACAGGCTGATATTGTTTTCCATTCATGGCATTCTCAATCGTTTCAGTTAGTGAGGTCATTCTTGCGACAAGGGAGTTTGGTTTCTTAACAGGATCATCTTGACCAAAAGGAATGAAATATATATTTTTAGTCGACATCAATCTTAGGATGTTAGTTCCATTCAGGCCGAGTCCATCATTGGTTGAGATCCCAAGAACAACGGGCTTTTCATTCCTTAATGTTGCTTTTGCTCCCATTAATACAGGAGAGTCTGTCATAGCATTCGCAAATTTACTGATGGAATTGCCCGTAATCGGAGCAATTACCATACAATCTAATGGAGTTCTAGGACCGAATGGCTCAGCTTTCACAATCGAATCCACCGCTTCATTACCGGTAATTTCTACAATTTTAGAAACCCAGTCTACTCCATCTCCAAAACGTGTATTTGTCGATGTTACAGTATGAGAAACAAAGGGCGTTACCTTTGCCCCTAACTGCACGAGTTCTTCTATCTGTGGAACAACAGCGTCGTACGTACAATGAGATCCTGTCAAACCAAATCCAATGTGTTTTCCTTTCAAACTCATGGATTCTTCTCCTCCCCTTCTTTAAGCTGTTCAATAAGCAGCTGCGTCAAAACTCCAGCTATGATTTTCCCAGCTGTTTTTGGAGCGACAATTCCCGGTAGTCCTGGAGCTAATAGCGCTTTGATCCCCCGTTTTTCTGCAAATCGAAAGTCTGTACCGCCTGGTTTGGATGCTAGATCGATAATCAGCGTATGAGACGGCATTTTGGAAATGACCTCTGACGTAACGATTTGAGCTGGAACGGTATTGATGCACACATCGATGTTTGCAACTTCAGTAGCGAGCGATGATAAATGGAACGGTTTTAACCCCATTTCCGTTATTCTCGCAAGGTGTTCGGGCTTTCTGGCTCCAACGCTGACGTTTGCACCGAGAGCATCGAATGATCGCGCTACTGACATTCCGACCCTTCCAAGTCCAAGTACAGCGATGTTCGATTGGTGGATCGTAATATCAGTATGCTGAATGACCATCATGATCGTTCCTTCTACAGTAGGAATCGAATTGTATATTGCAATATCATCTCGTTCGAATAATTTTACGAGTTTTCTTGACGCTTTCGTAGCCATCCCCTCGAGGTGGCTATTACTAATACCACTATAAACAACGCAGTGTGAAGGAGTTTTACTGAAGTGCTCTGCAGTCAATACGACTTTTTCATTAGAAAAAATACTATCGACTTCACCTTCCATATTGGTTCCGGCAACTGGAAGGACAATGGCATCGAGCTTTGTAAGGTCTACTTCATCGACCGAGCATTTTGTTGCTCCTGTGAATCCATGATCTAACTGATCAAAGCCGATTAAAAATAAATCAGCGTTCATCTCTGTTAACTTTCGAATGATTTCAAGCTGGCGGGCATCACCGCCGATTACTGCGATATGTTGATTCGTTAGCATCGTTCCTCCCCTTTCTTTTTCCACGTCTACCTACGGGGATTTATTGTAATTTCTCAACATTCTATGTGGTTGATGCCCGCTTGGTGAATTATCAATCTTGCTCAATTTTACCTTCATTTTTATTTTGAACAATGATCATATCTCGACCGATCGTTTGAATATTTTCCCAAGGTATCGATATCGCGTTTTCAGTCCGTTTTAGTCCACCCCATGATGTTTTTGGGATGATCAGCGCCTTCAAAGATCCGTTTGTTTCATCGAATAATAAATCTGTCTGTCCAAGTACGCCAAGCCTTTTCCCCTTTTCAACGTCCACAAGCTCTTTCCCACTCAACTGACTAAGTCTCATTCGAAGCCCTCCCTGAGCATTATCCTTACCATAGTCTATGTTTGAGGCGAATGTAGAAGACGTGATAAACGAGTCGATTTCGGATGATAGAAAAAAGCTGCCGAGTTAAACTCGACAGCTTCGAATCACTTCTCCATGCCTTTTGGAAACAATCCGTTCGGGCTGATTAAAGAAGAAGAGAAATCGTCTGTAAACGTTGCCTGAACCATGTTGTTCACTTTTTCGTGGTCAACGTTTTCAATGTTTTTGATGATATCATCAAGGGTGCGGTGTTGATTTAGCAGAAGTTCATTCTTACCGTTACGGCTCATTCTACTATTCGTACTTTCTAAGCTGAGCATCAAGTTACCTTTTAACTGTTCTTTACAGTTCTGAAGCTCTTTCGTCGTGATGCCTTCTTGTTTGAACTGAGAAAGCGTGTTCTGAATCGTTTCATAAAGACGATCTAGTTGATTTTGAGCTGTACCTGCATAAATGGTTAACAACCCGCTATCTTGGTATGCAGAGTGATAGGAGAACACAGAGTAAGCCAGACCCTGTTCTTCACGTACTTCTTGGAAAAGTCGACTACTCATGCTACCGCCTAACACATTGTTCATAACGATCAAGCTATAAATGTCGTCTGTTCCGAACGGAAGCCCTTTATACCCTAGACAAAGATGTGCCTGCTCTGTTTCTTTCTTTCTAGCGATATGACCAGGTTCAAACGTCGGTGCTTGAACTTCTGGTTTTCCTGCAGGTGTCTCCCAGTTCTCGAACGCTCTCTCTACTTTTTCCATGAACGATTTGTCCACATTACCAGCGATCGAGATTACGATGTTGTCAGGTGTGTAATGAGTTTGCATATACTCACGAAGCGTGTCGCCTGAGAACCCTTTTAACGTTTCTTCTGTACCTAGAATTGGCATCGCAAGTTCATGATCCCCGTAACTCGCCTGACTGAGAATATCATGTACGATGTCATCAGGGGTGTCTTCATACATCTTAATTTCCTCATAAACAACGTTTTTCTCTTTCGCGAGCTCTGATGCTTCAAACTGTGAATTGAAAAACATATCACTTAGCACGTCTAACGCATATTCAGAATGATCATCGAGAACCTTCGCATAATAGCACGTGTATTCTTTTGAGGTGAACGCGTTCACCTGTCCACCGATGCTATCGAAAGATTCAGCAATTTCCTTTGCGTTTCGCTTGTCAGTACCTTTAAAAAACATATGCTCAAGAAAGTGAGAAACTCCATTAAGTTCTTTAGGTTCAAAACGAGATCCAGTTCCGATCCAGATTCCTATAGCTACTGAACGAACGGTCGGAATATTTTCTAATACTACTCTTACTCCATTTTTACAAGTTACTTTGTTAATCAAGCTTGTTCCTCCTGTAATGTAACCTAGTCATTCTGTTCCAAAAACACTATATCATTAAAACAGATTGGAAACAATTTTATGGAATCTTCGAAACTCGTTTTGAATCCAAAACTTGAGAGACCGTACCTAAGTGATAGCCTCGATCTTTAATTCCCCTTATCATTGCTTCCAAGCTTTTCTCTGTTGGCTCAGTAGGGTGCATCAGAACTAAAGCGCCTGCATGAACCTTCTGTAGAACTCTCTGTGAAATCACATGAGGTGATGGTTTTTTCCAGTCCACCGTGTCAACACTCCACAGCACCGTTTGCATACCGAGCTTATGTGCAATTTCTACACTATTATAAGCGTAGCTTCCGCTAGGTGGTGCAAAAACGACGGGCTTTTGATCGATCGCTGCTTCGATCACTTTATTCGTATCTTCGAGCTCCTTTTGAATAGCAGCATCATTCATTTGCTTCAAATCTGGATGTGAATAAGCGTGATTCCCTATTTCATGCCCTTCTTCATGTATCATACGCACAAGATCCGAATTTTTCTTAGCCCAGGAACCATCAAGAAAAAATGTAGCATGCACTTTATGTTTCTTTAGATGCTTCAACATGTCTGGTAAAAATTCTTCTCCCCATGCGACGTTGATCATCAAGGCCACCATCGGTTTGTTTGGGTTCCCTTTGTAGACAGGTGCTGGTTTCAGGTCTTCTAGCTGGATTTCAGGTTCGATTTCTCTTTTAACTAACATCGCTTCGTCAAACTTCTTCCCTTGCATTTTTTCAAGAGATGCTTTTACTTCTACCTCTACTCCATTGTACCCAGGAATGCCTTTCCATACCCGATCAACGACGGCATTTACCGGCTTTATATCGTATTTTTCTTTCGCATCTAAAATCTCATTATGTAGTGAGTTGCTGCCACTCACCATGATCGCTTCTTCTTTTAGTGAAGTTAAATACATCGTTGTGTAGGGGTTTTGAATGGTTTCTGCTGTCATTGCCAGAATGATCACAAATACAACAATGTGTATCCAGGTTTTCTTCATCAACATGACCCCCTTTTGTACAAAGGTTATGTGAAAAAGGCAAGCCCTAGAACTAGTGTGAACAGAAACTAAATTGAAATAAAAAAAGAATTCGGCTGAGCCGAATTCTTAGCTTTGTTGACTTTGTTCTTCTCTTTCACGCGCTTCTTTCAATAATGCTTTGCGAGAAAGGTTAACGCGTCCTTGCTTGTCGATCTCTTTTACTTTAACCATTACTTCATCACCGATCGATACAACGTCTTCAACCTTGTTCGTACGCTCTTCAGCGAGCTCAGAAATATGAACGAGACCTTCTTTTCCTTGGAAGAGTTCAACAAACGCGCCGAACTTCTCAACACGCTTAACTTTACCAAGGTAAGTTGCGCCTACTTCTACTTCTCTTACAAGATCTTCGATGATCTTCTTCGCTTTTGCGTTCATTTCTTGATCAGTTGATGAGATGAAGATCGAACCATCTTGTTCGATATCGATCTTGACGTTTGTTTCCTCGATGATCTTGTTGATGATCTTCCCGCTTGGTCCGATCACGTCACGAATTTTATCTGGTTTAATAGACATCGTTAAGATCTTCGGAGCATATGCAGAAAGCTCAGTACGTGGCTCGCTGATCGCACTCATCATGTTCTCAAGGATATCTAAACGCCCTTTTCTAGCTTGTTCAAGTGCTTGACGAAGGATATCTTCGTTGATACCTGAAATCTTGATATCCATTTGAAGTGCCGTTACACCTTGCTTCGTTCCGGCAACTTTAAAGTCCATATCGCCTAGTGCGTCTTCCATGCCTTGAATATCAGTAAGTACGGTTACGTCTTCTCCGTCGCTTACTAATCCCATTGCAATTCCAGCGACAGGTGCTTTGATCGGTACACCCGCATCCATCATAGCAAGTGTGCTTGCGCAGATACTTGCTTGAGATGTAGAACCGTTCGATTCAAGAACTTCTGAAACAAGACGGATTGTGTATGGGAAGTCTTTTTCAGTTGGGATAGCAGGTTCAAGAGCACGCTCACCTAGCGCACCGTGTCCAATTTCACGACGACCAGGTCCTCTCATAGGTCCAGTTTCACCAACACTAAACTTAGGGAAGTTATAATGATGCATGAAACGTTTGGATTCTTCTGTCCCTAAACCATCTAAGATTTGAACATCACCGAGTGCTCCTAACGTACAAATACTTAGTGCTTGCGTTTGTCCTCTAGTGAACAATCCAGATCCGTGTGTTCTTGGAAGAATGCCAACTTCTGAGTTTAGTGGACGAATTTCATCCACACCACGTCCATCAGGTCTCACTTTATCCTTAAGGATCAAGCGACGAACTTCCTGTTTTACGAAGCTATTCATGATCGAACTTACTTCACTTTCAGGAACTTCTTCATTGTCTTCGTAAGCTTCGACAGCACGATTCATTACTTCATCGATCGCTTCTTGACGCGCATGCTTTTCAACTACTTTTACTGCCTCTTTAACGTCAGCTAGAAACTTTTCGCTAAGTTCAGCTTCAAGCGTTTCATCCGCTTTCTTCAGAACGACTTCACGCTTTTCTTTACCGCAAGCTTCAATGATTTCTTCTTGGAACGTAATCAGGCGTTTGATTTCCTGATGTCCGAATAGGATTGCTTCAAGCATCGTTTCTTCAGGAACTTCATCTGCACCTGCTTCTACCATGTTGATCGCTTCTTTTGTTCCTGCAACCGTTAAGTTGATATCACTTTCTTCAAGCTGCTCAACGCCAGGGTTTACGACAAACTCCCCGTTGATACGTCCAATTACAACGCCAGCGATCGGACCATCGAATGGTAGATCACTGATACCTAAACAAAGAGAAGAACCGAACATTGCTGCCATTTCAGAAGAGCAGTCTTGATCAACGCTCATTACAGTACTTACGACCTGAACCTCATTACGGAATCCATCTGGGAACAATGGACGAATCGGGCGGTCGATCAATCTGCTTGCTAAGATTGCCTTTTCACTAGGACGGCCTTCACGTTTAATGAAACCTCCTGGAATCTTACCAACTGCATATAGTCTTTCTTCATAGTTAACTGTAAGTGGGAAGAATGGAAGGTCCTTTGGTTCCTTCGAACCTGTTACTGTTGATAGTACAGCTGTATCGCCATAACGAATCATGGCTGCACCGCTCGCCTGTTTAGCCAATTGACCGATTTCTACAGTCAGCTGGCGGCCAGCCCACTCGATCGAAAACACTTGCTTATCTTGTGCCATTACTGTGAGAACTCCTCTCATCCTATAAAATCATTTCTTTTAGTATACATTATACCCTAACCTTTTATCTTCTAAAAAGAAAGGACGAAATCTATGTATTTTAAACCTAATAAAAAAGCGGGAAAGAATCCCGCTTTTTAACTCATTATCTACGTAGACCAAGTTCTTTGATTAGTTCACGGTAACGAGTAACGTCCTTGTTACGAAGGTACGTTAGTAGGTTACGACGTTTACCAACCATCTTTAGAAGACCGCGACGAGAGTGGTGGTCTTTCTTGTGGAAACGAAGATGACCGTTCAAATTGTTAATTTCCTCAGTTAGGACAGCGATTTGAACTTCTGGAGAACCAGTATCATTCTCGTGAGTTTTGAACTTAGTGATAAGCTCTTGCTTACGCTCTTGTGTGATTGCCATCCTTTTCACCTCCTTCAATTCTTAATCCCCTGTTACCGCGCAAACGTCGGAGAGTCGATTGCCCAGTAAAGGTTGTGTACATATCGTACAGATATTAGACTACATGTTTTTGTAGTAAAATGCAAGAGGAATCTATTCTAGGATTTTTCTTGCAAGATCTGCATCTTTCCCAATCTGTTCGATCAATGCGTCAACGGATGAAAATTTCACTTCACCACGTATCTTTTTATAAAACTCGACCGAAACTTCTTTTCCATACAAATCTTCTTCGAAATCAAAAACATGAACTTCTATTGAAGGTTTGTCTGGAGCATCATCATAAAAAGTAGGTTTATAGCCTATATTGCAAACGCCATTTCTCCACTGCCCATCGTGTTTCAGCCTTACAGCATATACACCCGTTGCAGGAACAAGGTATTCGTTATCAAGCTGGATGTTTGCTGTAGGAAATCCGATCGTCCTTCCTCGCTGATCACCTTTGATGACATTCCCAGAAATCACGTATCTACGACCTAAGACTTCTTCGATGTTTTCTACTGCGCCCTCTCGAATATAAGAGCGGATAAGAGTAGAGCTCACTTTTTCATCATCCTTTGACACTTTTTCAATAACCGTCTGGTCGAATTTATTTCGTGCATGGAATGGCATCGACTCCATCGTTCCTCTGCCTTTACTTCCATATGTAAAATCGAATCCAGCTACAACATGAACCACCGACAGATTGATGATGTAGTCATCAACGAATTGCTGTGGCGTCAATCCTGCAATGGTTGTATCGAACTTCACAATATATAGTACGTCGATTCCCATTTCGTCGATCAGGTCGATCTTCTCATCAAGCGGCGTAATCGCTTCAACTTGAGGGGACGACTTTCCAAGAACGACTGATGGATGCGGATAAAACGTCATGACTGAGGAAGCAACGCCTTTTTCCTCTGCGATTTTCTTCGCTGTAGATATCACCTTTTGATGACCTCGGTGAATGCCATCAAAATATCCGAGCGCCATGACGGATGGTTTATTCGATTCAATAAAATGCGGATGAGATAAATAAATTGTTTTCATAGCTTTCACCTTCTAACTTCATCTCGAGAACACTTTTTCAGGTTTCATAAGCCCTGGCTTATCTGGGTGTTTCTGATAAATGGCGATGGCATTACCTTCTTCACTATACATAACAAGTCGATCATCTGTCATCTCTTCAACTTCAGGCAGTACGGAACCATTTTGCAGCTTCGATTCCATCTCTTTGTCTACCGTAAGAGAAGGCATAGAAGAAAGGGCATATTCCAGGGGAAAAAGTCTTAACGTTTCTTCTTCTATCATCTGTGTAATCTCATCAAATGTCAAACATTCTTCGAGCTTAAATGGGCCAGAAGCAGTCCTGATTAATGATGACATATGAGCCGGATATCCTAAAGAAGCTCCGATATCGACAGCAAGCGTTCTGATATACGTTCCTTTACTACATACGACACGAACAGGGATATCCACTGTACCGTCCTTATAGACGATTTCTCCGGTTCGTTCGATTTCGTGTATCGTGACATGACGAGAAGGTCGTTCGACCACTTTTCCTTCAAATGCGTATTCGTACAGTCGCTTCCCATTCACTTTAACCGCTGAATACATCGGTGGAACTTGTTCGATTTCTCCTTTGAAGGCTTCTAGAGCAGATGCGATTTCTTCCGGTTCGAAATTGGTCGTTATGCTTTTTTCTTCAATTTTCTCCCCAGTTGCATCTTCAGTAGAAGTCGAATAGCCAAGAGTAATAACAGCTTCATATGTTTTAGAGAAATCCGTCATATATTGTGCAACCTTTGTTGCTCTTCCAATACAGAGGGGCAACACACCCGTAACTGCAGGATCGAGCGTTCCTGTGTGACCTACCTTCTTTGTCATAAGAATTTTGCGTACTTTGGCAACGCAGTCATGTGACGTCATCCCAGCAGGTTTCTTTAATGGTAAGATCCCTTCCATCACTTTTCCTCCTTTCTAAACATAGAGAAAGGATAGACATTCCTGCCTATCCTAACGTTCTCTATTCATCAGATTGATTTAAATCCGCAAGAAGTCTCTCTATTTTATTACCGTAATCGATGGATTCATCGAATTCGAAATAAATTTCAGGTGTTTTGCGAAGACGAATTCTCTTTCCGATTTCTGAGCGAATAAAACCTGTCGCTTTTGCAAGACCGTTAAGAGTAGCATCTTTCTTCTCTTCATCACCTAAAACAGTAATGAATACTGTTGCTTGTTGAAGGTCGTTTGTAACCTCAACAGCTGTTACTGTAACGAAACCTACACGAGGATCTTTTATCTTTCTGCTGATGATATCCCCAAGTTCTTTCTTCATCTGTTCACCTACGCGGTGCGCGCGAACATTGCTCATCGTTACACCTCATTTCTTCCTAAAGCCATTCATAAGTTGTTCGGGTAAGCTCAATGTCAGGATTTGAATCGATCAATGCGATAGCTCTCTGTAATTCTCGCTCACAGGCTGTCTTACATGAAGCAGTCGTTACAATCCCTATCACAGTTCGTTGCCACAAATCCTGATTATCAAGCTCAGAAACTGCTAAATTATAGTGCTTCAGCCGGCTTATCACCGACTGTAGCACTGATCTTTTCTGTTTAAGTGACTGCGCATCATAGATTATGCATTCGCACTCAATGTAGCCGATCACTTAGGTTTTACTTCCTCCATTACGAATGCTTCAATGATGTCGCCTTCCTTCACATCGTTGAACTTCGCAAGTGTAATACCACACTCATAGCCTTTAGCAACTTCTTTTGCATCATCTTTAAAACGCTTCAACGTATCGACTTCACCTTCGAAAACGACGATGCCGTCACGAATTACTCGTACGCCAGAGTTTCTAGTGATTTTACCTTCGATGACGTAAGAACCTGCGATCGTACCAACTTTAGAAACTTTGAACGTTTCACGAACTTCAGCTTGACCGATAACTTTTTCTTCATAAACAGGATCAAGCATCCCTTTCATAGCTGATTCGATTTCTTCAATCGCTGTATAAATTACACGGTGAAGACGAATGTCGACTTGCTCTGCATCTGCAACTTTCTTCGCATTGTTATCAGGACGTACACTGAAGCCGATAATGATCGCATTCGAAGCAGAAGCAAGGATGATATCAGATTCAGTGATCGCACCTACGCCTGTATGAATGATGTTGATCTTAACACCTTCAACTTCGATCTTCTTGAGAGAACCTGCAAGTGCTTCAACGGAACCTTGCACATCTGCTTTAATGATGATGTTGATGTCTTTCACATCACCTTGTTGAATCTTCTCAAATAGATCGTCAAGGTTCATCTTAGAAGATTCTTTACGCTGTGCTTCGATTTGTTGCTGAGCACGCGCTTCACCTACTTGGCGAGCCTGCTTTTCATCTTCAAATGCTACGAAGCGGTCTCCAGCTTGAGGAACATCACTAAGTCCAGTTATTTCAACCGGTGTAGATGGTTCAGCTGTTTTCACGCGTTTACCAAGATCGTTGACCATTGCACGCACACGTCCGAACGTATTACCAACAACGACAGGATCTCCTACTTTTAACGTACCTTCTTGTACGAGAAGTGTTGCAACTGCTCCACGACCTTTGTCTAGCTGAGCTTCAATAACAGATCCAGAAGCTAGCTTATCAGGGTTCGCTTTGAATTCTTCTACTTCAGAAACTAGAACGATCATTTCAAGGAGATCATCGATTCCTTCCCCTTTGATCGCAGAAAGATTAACAGTGATCGTGTCTCCACCCCATGCTTCTGGAACTAGCTCATACTCAGTAAGTTCCTGAAGGACACGGTCAGGGTTTGCACCTTCTTTATCCATCTTATTAACTGCGACGATAATTGGCACTTCTGCAGCTTTCGCATGGTTAATCGCTTCGACAGTCTGAGGCATAATACCGTCATCTGCCGCTACAACGATGATTGCGATATCTGTAACTTTCGCACCACGTGCACGCATTGTTGTAAATGCTGCGTGACCAGGTGTATCTAGGAAAGTGATTTTTTTGTCTTTGTTATCGATTTGGTAAGCACCGATGTGCTGTGTGATTCCACCAGCTTCACCTTGCGTTACTTTCGTATTACGGATGCTATCTAGTAGAGTTGTTTTACCATGGTCAACGTGACCCATGATTGTTACGACAGCAGGACGCTCTACAAGCTTCTCGCTATCATCTTCTTTTGTATAATTATCAAGGTCTGTAATTTCAAAGATTTCTTCTTCTTCTACTTTTACGCCGTAATCGTCACAAATAAGTTCCATTGTATCTTTATCGAGCTCTTGGTTGATTGTTGCCATTACACCAAGACCCATTAGTTTCTTGATGATTTCAGAAGCATCTTTACCAAGCTTCTCTGCAAGCTGTCCAACTGTTAATGAACCAATAAACGTTACCTTTTCAGGCAATCTTCTTGGAGCTGCAGTGTTCTTAGGTGGTTGTCCTTTGCCACGACGATTTGGGCGTCTGCCACCACGACGTGCATTGTTTGGTTTATTTGTGTTGCTCTTTTGGTTTGAGTTTGCTTTTGGGTTATTTCTGTTGTTTTTATTTTCCATACTGTTTTTGTCGCTTCCCTTTTTGGATTGTTTCGAATTGCTATTAAGCTTCTCCACTGTTGAATCATCGATCACTGACATATGATTCGTGACTTTTATATTCATGCTTTTTAACTTTTCGATAACATCCTTACTTGTTGTATTGTGTTCCTTTGCATATTCATAAATTCGCATCTTACTCATACGTTCACCCCCGAGTTATTGATCAAGAATAGCAAAAAGTTTCTTTGCAAATCCTTCATCAGTGACGGCTATCGTCACTCGCTGTGCTTTACCGATCGCATGCCCGAGTTCATAGCGTCCTGCTACAATACATAGTGGGATTCCATAAGTAGTTGCTTTATCTGTGATTTTCTTCTTTGTATTGTCGGATGCGTCATCCGCTAACAGTACGAGTCTCGCATGTTTTCGTCGGATTTCCTTAACTACTAATTCTTCACCCGATACGAGTTTGCCTGCACGTTGAGCAAGTCCCAGAAGTGATTCCCAATTTCCTCTCATGAACGTAGCTCTTCAAGATGGAGATAAACGTCATCTGTTACTTCTGCTTTAAGATGTGCAGAGAGTGCGTTCTTTTTTCTAGCTAGTTTAAAACACTCTTCACTATTGCAGAGGTATGCCCCACGGCCGTTCATCTTTCCAGTCGGGTCAATCGCTATTTCTCCTTCTTTAGACCTGACAACGCGTACTAGTTCTTTCTTTGGCTTCATTTCTTGACAGGCTACACACTTACGCATCGGAATCTTACGGTTTTTCACGATGGACACCTCTCCTGATCCTACTATTCGTTATCGTAGTCAGTTTCTTCCTCTTCGAAGAGCGGAGTGTCATCCTCAGTATAAATGCCTTCTTCTTCCGCTTCTGACTGACTTTTTATATCAATTTTCCAGCCTGTTAGTTTCGCAGCAAGACGTGCATTCTGACCACGTTTTCCAATTGCTAGAGATAGTTGATAATCAGGTACGATCACCTGAGTCATTTTATTTTCTTCATCAACATTCACTTTAAGTACTTTTGAAGGACTTAGAGCGTTCGCTACGTATTCAACGATATCTTCTGACCAGCGGACGATATCGATCTTCTCGCCTTTCAATTCGTTAACGATCGCCTGTACTCGCTGTCCACGCTGACCTACACAAGAGCCAACCGGATCGATTTCAGGATCTTCTGCATGTACAGAGATCTTTGAACGATCGCCTGCTTCGCGGGAAATCGACTTCACTTCCACTGTACCATCATAGATTTCTGGTACTTCAAGCTCGAAGAGACGCTTCAAAAGACCAGGATGTGTACGTGAAACCATCACCTGTGGTCCTTTTGTCGTTTTTTCAACTTTTGTCACATACACTTTTATTCTATCATGCGATTTGTATGTTTCGTTCGGCATTTGTTCGCCAGTTGGTAGAAGGGCTTCGATCCGACCGAGGTCTACATAGATGAAGCGGTGATCTTGACGCTGTACGATACCTGTCATGATATCGTCTTCACGCTCGATAAACTCACTAAAAATAATACCGCGTTCTGCTTCACGAACTCGCTGAGTGACAACCTGCTTCGCTGTCTGAGCGGCAATTCTACCGAAGTTACGAGGCGTTACTTCAATCTCAACAACATCTTCTACTTCATACTGTGGATCCATATCCTTCGCATCTGCAAGAGAGATCTCTAAGCGGGAGTCTTCAACTTCTTCCACAACATCTTTACGTGCGAACACACGAATCGACCCTGTATCCTGATTGAAGTCTACTCTTACATTTTGCGCTTGGTGGAAATTACGCTTATAAGCGGAGATCAACGCTGCTTCGATTGCCTCCACGATAATATCCTTACTGATGCCCTTCTCCTTTTCAAGAACGGTCAGTGCATCCAATAGATCACTACTATTCATTTTCATTCTCCCCTTTAATTAAAAAACAACTGCAAGCCTTGCGCTTGCCACTTTGTCATAAGGTACTTCTACCGTTATTGTTCTTGTTTTAACCTTCTGCTCGACGACAACCGTCTCACCATCAAAGTTTACAAGCTTTCCTTCAAAGCTCTTTTCGCCATCAATGGGTTCATAGGTTGTAATGTATACTTGCTTACCTACCACTTTTTCGAAATCGGAAGGTTTCTTAAGTGGACGCTCGGCACCTGGCGAAGATACTTCAAGGAAGTATGGTTGCTCGATCGGATCTTGCTTATCAAGTTGTTCACTTAATTTCTCGCTCACAACACCGCACTCCTCGATATCAACGCCCCGCGGAGAATCGATATAGACACGGAGAAACCAGTTCTTTCCCTCCTGTGTGAATTCTACATCTACAAGTTCCAGGTTCATTTCATCTGCTATTGGTTTTACTAGTTCTTCTGTAACCGTGATCACATGTTCAGTCATTGGTTGTCCTCCTTTCTGATCCTGTCAAGCAGGGTCCCAATCGAAAACGAAAGAGTGGGTTAGCCCCACTCTTTCGCTGCGTGTGTATTCACTAGTATTTCCACAATTACTATACCATACTCATTTAGCCAATTCAACAAAGAAGAGAACGTGTCTTCCTTTAGAAAAGACTGAGCTGATTAGCATCTGGCAGCCCTTCTAGACAGCCATGGTCGTCGAGATACTCTAGGACCGTTTTCGAAATCTTGCTTCGCTGTTGAAGATCTTCCTTCGAGAGGAATTCGCCATCCTCTTTTGAAGCTTCGATATTCAGTGCAGCGTTCGTGCCTACTCCAGGCAGTGAGTTGAAAGGAGGAATAAGAGAATCCCCATCTACGATAAACTCTGTTGCCTTCGATCTATAGAGATCAACTTTCTGCATACGAAGACCTCTCTCTGACATTTCAAGCGCAATCTCTAGGACGGTGAGTAGGTTCTTCTCTTTTGGAGAAGCATCGAGACCCTTCTCATTGATTTCTTCAATCCTCGATCGAATGGCATTTGATCCTTTTACCATCGTATCGATATCAAAGTCATCAGCTCTTACTGTGAAGTAAGCAGCATAGAAAAGAATAGGATGATGCACTTTGAAGTATGCGATTCTCACCGCCATAAGGACATATGCTGCCGCATGGGCTTTAGGGAACATGTATTTGATCTTCAAGCATGAATCGATATACCAATCAGGCACATCGTGTTTCTTCATTTCGTTGACCCATTCCTCTTGCAGACCTTTTCCTTTACGAACGAACTCCATGATCTTAAATGCAAGTGATGGTTCAAGCCCTTTATAGATCAAGTACACCATGATATCGTCACGACACCCGATCACTTCACTCAGTGAACATGTACCGGCCTGAATGAGCTCCTGTGCATTCCCAAGCCATACATCCGTGCCGTGTGATAGACCAGAGATCTGTACGAGTTCTGAGAACGTACTCGGTTTCGTGTCTTCAAGCATCTGTCGAACGAAGCGCGTTCCGAATTCAGGAATGCCGTACGTTCCAGTTTTACACATGATTTGATCTTGCGTAACACCGAGCGATTCTGTTCCACTGAATAGCTTCATCACTTCTCTGTCATCGGTCGGGATTGTCTTCGGGTCGATTCCACTTAAATCCTGCAGCATTCTGATAACAGTAGGATCATCGTGTCCTAGGATATCGAGCTTCAAGAGGTTATCGTGGATCGAATGGAAGTCGAAATGAGTTGTTTTCCAAGCCGAAGTTTTATCATCAGCCGGAAATTGAATCGGTGAAAAGTCGTAGATGTCCATGTAATCTGGTACTACGATGATTCCACCAGGGTGCTGACCTGATGTACGTTTCACGCCTGTACAGCCTGATACGAGCCGGTCGATTTCAGCACCTCTGAAATGGAGGTCGTTATCACCCATATACCCTTTCACATATCCATACGCCGTTTTTTCTGCGACAGTACCTATAGTTCCTGCTCGATAGACGTTGTCTTCCCCGAAGAGTTCTTTCGTATAATTGTGTGCTCTTGGCTGATATTCACCTGAGAAGTTCAAATCGATATCGGGTACTTTATCCCCCTTAAATCCTAGGAACGTTTCAAACGGAATATCATGTCCGTCTTTAATGAGCGGAACGCCGCACGTATCACACTCTTTATCAGGTAGGTCAAACCCTGAGCCTACGGAACCGTCATCAAAGAATTTGGATTCTTTACACGTCGGACATACGTAATGAGGCGGCAATGGGTTTACTTCTGTAATTTCTGTCATCGTTGCTACGAATGATGACCCGACTGACCCACGTGAGCCTACGAGGTATCCATCATCAAGTGATTTTTTAACTAGCTTTTGAGAGATTAAATAGATTACCGCAAAGCCATGACCGATAATACTTTTTAGCTCTTTTTCTAATCTTTCCTCAACGATCGTCGGTAGTTCATCACCATAAATACTTCTAGCACGATCATAGCTCATTTTTCTCATCTCTTCATCGGCACCTTCGATCTTAGGCGTGAAAAGATCATCCTTGATCGGCTTGATGTCATCGATAAGACTCGCGACATGCTGAGGTTTCTCAACCACGATTTCTTTTGCTTTCTCTGAACCAAGGAAATGGAAGCAGTCGAGCATTTCGTTCGTTGTTCTAAAATGAACTTGAGGCAACGTCTGTCTGTTCAATGGATTACCAGCTTGTGCTTTGATCAGTACCTTACGATAGATGTGATCTTGAGGGTCTAAATAATGCACATTCCCTGTCGCAACGACTGGCTTATCTAATTTCTCTCCAAGCTTTACGATATTTCCGATAACGTCTCTCAGTGCCATTTCATCTTGTACAAGCTCTTTTTCTATAAGATGCATGTAGTTCTGAGGCGGCTGAACTTCTAGATAGTCGTAAAACTTTGCAATCTCCTCAACCTCTTCAGGAGATTTTTGCATCATGCCTTCAAATACTTCACCTTTATCGCACCCTGATCCGATTAATAGACCTTCTCGATACTTCTCAAGCTTTGACCTTGGAATACGTGCTGTCCGATAAAAGTAGTCGAGATGGGAAAGTGATACAAGTTTGAAAAGGTTTTTTAGTCCTACATCGTTTTTAGCTAGAATGATCGTGTGAGATGGTCTTGTTCGCTGGAATCCTGTCTGTCCCATATTCTCATTAAGCTGATTATGGTTTGTAATCTCTCTTTCAAGCGCATCTTTTAAAAGTTTCCACATCAGATAGCCTGTCGCTTCAGCGTCATAGATCGCTCTATGGTGCTGCGTAAGGTTGATATCAAACTTCTTACAAAGCGTATTGAGTCGGTGGTTTCTCATTTCTGGAAACAGGAATCGCGCAAGCTCTAGCGTATCGATAACTGGATTTTTTGCTTCACCTAAGCCGATGTTACGGAACCCAACGTTCAGGAATCCCATATCGAAACTAGCGTTATGGGCAACGAGGATATCGTCGCCGATAAACTCATGAAAATCCTTTAAAACGTCTTCTATTTCAGGTGCATTCTCCACCATGTCATCTGTTATGCCAGTAAGTTCGATCGTAGTCGACGATAGCGGATGATGCGGATTTGCGAATCGCTCAAACTTATCGACGATCTCTCCGTCCTTTACCTTAACTGCGGCAAGCTCGATGATCTTATTATAAACTGCGGATAAACCTGTCGTCTCCACGTCAAATACGATATACGTACTTGATTCAAGATCTCGATCTGCTTCATTATATGCGATAGGAACACCGTCATCAACAAGATCAGCTTCTAATCCGTAAAGGATTTTGACTCCATTTTTCTTCCCTGCTGCGTATGCATCAGGGAACGACTGTACGTTGTTATGGTCCGTAATTGCAATAGCCGGGTGACCCCAGTTAGCAGCCTGACTGATCAGATCACCAACAGAACTCACAGCATCCATTTGACTCATCTGTGTATGTGCATGCAGTTCTACACGCTTCTCATCTTCAGGTGCTTCATCTTTACGAAGCTCCGGCGTTACTTGAGTGAGGTCGTTTCCAATCATGACGAGATCTCGAACGAACGTATCGTTTTGAATACCGCCTCTCACTTTTACCCAAATTCCTTTTCGAACCGCTTCAAGAATCGGCACATCTTCTTTGTCGCGAGAGAACATCTTCACTAAGATCGAATCCGTGTAATCTGTAATTTTAAATGTTAAGAGCGTACGACCACTTCGAAGCTCCTTCGTTTCTGCATCGAACACATAACCTTGAACAGCGATTCTTCGTTCTTCATCTTGAATGGTTTCGATCGGGACAGGATCTTCCTTGATTTTATAGCCGATAACGAGCGTATCAGGCGTCTGACCTTTGCTTTCAGCTGTATCAGCTTTTTGCTTTTCGATCAATGCTTCCATCATCTTGGAGTGGTCTTCTTGCTGCTTCTGCTCCATAAACTTATCGTAATCTTGCTTAGATTCTTTTACTTCGACTTCTAGCATGTATTTAGGAAAGCCAGCTGCTTCATAGCACTCTGCTAATGGGCCTGTTAGCTTCTTCTTTGCGATGGCTGCTTCCGTCTCGTTTCGAACATGAACGAGCAGCTTGTTTCCATTGATTCTCGGTGTTTGACTCTTCAATAGTGCCGTTAAGGAAGCGGAGTGGTCCTGCATGAGTTCCACTATGTTTTCCCAGTAGCTAGAAGCTAGCTCTTCAGTTGCTTCACCATCTGTCGTAATCGAAAAGTCAACTGTAGCGATATGCTTTAACCCATCGACCAATCGACTTCGAAATAGTTCATATATATGAAATGGTAGGATTGTAGGTAAATGAAAGTGGAAATGCCACTTCCTCGTTTCCTTGTATACTGTTAGTTTCGAGATATATCCTTCTTTAAAGAATTCTTCAAACTTATCCGGAAACGATATTTGCTGAAGGAGTAGCTGAAGTCGTTCCTTCCTTACCGTTAACTCCTGATCCATGTCATAACCCCCTTTTTTGACATCCTTTTGGGCAAACGAAAAAAAAGGTGGCAGGACCCAATAAAGGGCACCTGTCCACTATTTAACCCAATTGTTCAAAGAGCTTTTGTAGTTCTGAATTCAATTCATCTACAGCCACTTCGAATGATTCACCTGTATCTCTGCGTTTTACTTCAACGATGCCGTCTGCTGCCTTTTTACCAACAACAACGCGAAGCGGTACTCCGATTAAATCGGCATCCTTAAACTTCACTCCTGCTCGCTCTTTACGGTCGTCGTAAAGAACATCGTAACGCTCATTACGCAGCGTTTCATAGAGCCTGTCCGACAATTCTTTTTGATCATCATTTTTTACATTGACTGCAATAAGATGAACATGGAACGGCGTGACACCCATCGGCCAGTTGAGTCCGTTTTCGTCCGCATTTTGCTCTGCGATCGCTGCTAACGTACGAGAGATCCCGATTCCATAGCAACCCATGATGATCGGCTCAGCTTTTCCACCCTCGTTAAGATAATTCGCTCCCATCGCTTCGCTATATTTTGTACCTAATTTAAAGACTTGTCCAATTTCAATTCCTTCAGCAAAGACCACTTTGCCTTTTCCGTCTGGAGAAGGGTCGCCTTCTTGGATAAATCTTAAATCTTCATAGCGTTCGATGTTAAGGTCACGTTCAGGGTTCACATTATGATAAGGGTTACTACCATTAACGCTTCCGTTAACGATCGATTTGACCGCATTGTCAGCAATGACCGTGCCTTCGAATTCTCTTACATCGATCTCTTTATTTATTTTTTCTACAAGGTCTGTACCGAATAAGTTCTTCACTTTAATTTCATTAAGGTCATGGTCGCCTCTAACAAGAACGAGCAGCTCTTCATCGTTTACATTCAAAAGTGTTGCTTTCAGTTCACGATCAGGAGATGTTTCTTTTTCACCTTTAGCTAAAGCTTCTTCCGCTTCACTAGGCTTAACGTATTCGACTTTCACTTCTGCCATCTCGATGTTCGCTGCATAATCGGATTCATCGCTATACGCGATCGTATCTTCTCCAACGCTTGAGAGAGCCATAAACTCTTCTGTATCTTGTCCACCCATGGCCCCAGAATCTGCCACTACAGGACGGAAATTAAGTCCGAGTCTAGTAAAGATTTTGCTATAGGTTTTGTGCATAAGATCATACGCTTCATCTAATTGCTGTTCAGATGAATGGAAAGAATAAGCATCTTTCATGATGAACTCTCTACCTCTTAAAAGCCCAAAGCGAGGACGACGCTCATCTCGGTACTTTGTCTGAACTTGATAAAGAATAACCGGCATCTGCTTATAAGAGCTAAGCTCATCTCTGACAAGGCTCGTAATCAATTCTTCATGCGTTGCACCTAGTGCGAACGGTCTGTCATGACGATCTTTAAGCCTCATAAGCTCTGGTCCATAAACATCCCATCGACCTGTTTCTTGCCATAGTTCAGCTGGTTGAATAGCAGGCATAAGAAGCTCCTGTGCACCAGCCTCGTTCAATTCTTCTCGAACAACTTCTTCAATCTTCATCAATACTTTCTTACCTAAAGGAAGGTAAGAATAAATGCCTGCTGCATTCTGTCGTATAAAACCCGCTCGGACAAGCAGCTGATGACTTATTATCTCGGCATCAGCTGGGTTGTCTCTGAGGGTAGGATTAAAATAACTCGATTGTTTCATGACCTGCACCTCATTTCATTTAAAAGGACATCTGCCCCTACTTTCTTACAAAAAGAAACGTTGAATATCATTCCATGTTACAACGAGCATAAGTAACATGAGGAAAGAGAATCCAATAAAATGTACAAGACTTTCTTTTTGAGGGTCGATCGGCTTGCCTCTTAATGCTTCGACACCAATAAATAATAATCTTCCTCCATCTAGAGCAGGTAAAGGCAGGAGATTAAAGATTCCTAGGTTGATGCTTAGAAAAGCAGCCCATCTCATCAAAACGTACACACCTTTTGATGCCGCTTCTTCTGTATAGCTATAAATCCCAACTGGTCCAGAGAAAGCATCGATCGAAAGCTGACCTGTTACGAGCTGACCTAGACCTACAAAGATTGCTTTAGAGAATTCATAAGTAGATGTAAAACCAAAGGCAACTGAATCAAGGAAGTTCACTTGATATGCCGGTGCCACTCCGATTCGACCCACCGACTGATTCTCAGTCAACTCTTGCTTTTCGGGAGTTATTGAGAGTGATACTGCTTCTCCTTCACGATCCACGGTGAAACTTAGCTGGTTTTCTGCATTACCTTGAATGATCGAGGTCATTTTGTCCCAGCTCGTTATTTCAGTTCCGTTGATCTCAGTGATCACATCTCCATTCATCATACCTGCTTGCTCAGCGGGGCTTCCTTCAACAACCTCATTCACTTGATTCGTAGGTGTTCCTTGAAGCAAACCAAGTAGGAAGAAAATCACGATAGCAAGCAAAAAGTTCATGACTGGTCCAGCGAAAATAGCTAGGAAGCGATCCCAGAGAGACTTAGATCCGAATTGACGATCATATGGCGCAATCTGAAATTCAGATCCGTCCATCACGTAGTGTGACTGCTCATCAAGTGGATAGACGACCGCTGGTTCATCTTCACCTTCGTACCCTTTAATAAAAAGTTTGTGTTCTAAATCGGCTTCTTCAACCGTGATTTCTTTTAAGTTCGTATAAGCAGATTTCTGATTAATAACGATTTTTTCTATTTTGTTTTTGTTATTGAATAGCAAGCCTACGCGTTGACCGGGTTTTAATTCGATCATTTCCGGATCTTCTCCGGCCATTCGAACAAACCCACCAAGTGGCAATAGTCTTATCGTATATACCGTTTCACCTTTTTTAATCGTGAAAAGCTTCGGCCCAAATCCGATCGCGAATTCACGGCATAGAATTCCTGCACGTTTTGCAAGGAGCAAGTGACCCAGTTCATGGAAAAAGACCAGTGCTCCGAATATGATAATGATCGAAATCACAGTATTCATATCCACTTAACCACCTTTATTTAATTAATGACTGAACTCTCGATCGCGTATCAGAATCGATCTCAAGAATCTCTTCTAGCGATGCGTTCTGAATCGAATCGTGTTGTTCTAGCGCTTTTTCAACGAGCTCTTCAATCGTCAAGAAATCGATCTTGCTCTGGAGAAATGCAGCAACTGCCGTTTCGTTCGCAGCATTCAACACCGCTGGCATTGAGCCGCCGGTTCGACCAGCTTCATAAGCGAGTTTCAAACTACGGAAACGCTCGAAATCTACCTTTTCAAAGTGAAGCTTACCAACTTCCCATAAGTTTAACTTTTTTGCATTTCCCATTTCAAGCCGATCAGGATAGCTAAGTGCATATTGAATCGGAATTCTCATATCCGGAGTACCTAGATGAGCCATTACGCTTCCGTCTATGTACTCGACCATCGAGTGGATGATACTCTCTTTATGAAGCAGAACGTCGATCTGATCATAAGGAGTTCCAAATAACCAATGAGCTTCGATGACTTCTAGACCTTTGTTCATCATAGTCGCTGAATCAATCGTAATTTTTGCTCCCATTGACCAATTTGGATGATTTAGCGCATCTTCTACGCTGACACCTTGTAACTCTTTTCTTGTCTTGTCTCGAAAACTTCCTCCTGAAGCAGTAAGGATCAATCGGTCCATCTGATCGATCTTCTCTCCATTCAAACACTGAAATAGTGCTGAATGTTCGCTGTCTACAGGCAACAGAGCTGAGCCGTACTTTTTGGCTGCTTCCGTCACGAGATGTCCTGCAGTGACAAGTGTTTCTTTGTTTGCGATCGCAATCGTCTTACCTTGTTCGATTGCAGACAACGTTGGAGTAAGACCAATGCTTCCAAGAACCGCATTTACGAGGACGGTTGATTCCGGATGACACGCTACTTCAAGCAATCCTTCTTCCCCATAAACGATCTTCGTTTGTCTTGAAATACTTCTTCTCAAGCTTTCTGCGTCTTCCCTTAATTGAACCGATAGCAACTTAGGTTGGAATTCATCTACGATTTCAGCTGCTTTTTCGATGTTTCTACCTACTGAAACCGCAACGAGGGAAAACAACTCAGGGTGCATTCTTATGATATCAAGAGTCTGGGTACCAATGGACCCAGAAGCTCCCAGTAAGCTGATTTTTTTCAAACGATCTGTTCCTCCAATCCATTCTGTTGATCCAGTTGCACATTTATACCAGGTGTAGCAAATGTAGAATTGGGAGTACAAAGATCAGGCTATCAAACCGGTCTAATATCCCTCCGTGTCCTGGTAAAATGCTTCCAGAGTCTTTTACGCCATAATGACGTTTAAACGCCGACTCTACTAGATCACCAATCTGTCCAAAAACAGAGGTTAATACTGAGACGATAATCACGATAGAAATTGATTCATAGATCGGATAGATCATTTGAAACACAATTCCTACAATCAAAGCCATCCCTACTCCTCCGAGCGCACCTTCTACCGTTTTATTAGGAGATATATGCGGCCATAGCTTTTTCTTTCCTATTGCTCGACCAACAAAGTACGCTCCAGAGTCCGATGCCCATATTAAAAAGATGATGAAGAAGAGCTGGATCATGCCTTCTAAGCTTGTGTCTCCTAAATAACGCGTAGCTGTAAAATAATAAAAACCTAAACCGACATACAGTGACGCCATCAAAATAAAAGAACTTTCATCAAAACTATATTTATTCTTAGTAAGGACCGTCATTGCTAAAAGAATGAGCAGGCCGAAAAATAATAAGTCTATCTTTGTAAAAACAGAGGATGTGAGCGCAGCGATCCAATCTTCAGGCATGACTAGAATCCAGGTCCCGATAAGAGCCAGCAAACCAGGTAATGAAACGAGCGAGATCTTTTTCATCAACAATAGCTCGACCATTCCAACAGTAGCTACCAGCGTCATTAAAATAATAAAAGGCCAGTCCCCTACAATGATCATACCTAATAGTAATACGCCAAAAATCACACCAGTAATAATACGTTGCTTCATAACGCTAATGTCCTCCTACAATTAAACCCCGCCATAGCGGCGACCACGTCGCTGATACTCTTGTACAGCCTCAACAAAATGATGCTCTGTAAAGTCGGGCCATAGTACCTCTGTAAACCAGAGTTCAGTATAAGCTAGTTGCCATAGCATGAAATTGCTGAGACGAATTTCCCCGCTTGTCCGAATCAACAGGTCAGGATCTGGGTATTGGCTACTTAGAAGATAGGAGGAAATCTTTTCCTCGGATATCTCATCTTCAGACAGTATCCCCTTTTGTACGTCGCTTAATAACCGCTGCATCGCAGTCTTCATTTCATGACGACTTCCATAGTTCAATGCGAAATTCAAAATAAGTCCGGTATTGTCTTTCGTATCTTCGACTGCCTTCGAAATTGCTTTAAATGTATGAGAAGGCAATTGTTCTCGCTCCCCCATTATTCGAACTTGTACATTCTGCTCGATTAGTTCTGGCAGATGACTTAATAAAAACTGTTCAGGGAGCTTCATCAAGAAGTCTACTTCTTCTTTTGGCCGCTTCCAATTCTCGGTTGAGAAGGCGTATAGCGTTAAATAGTTAACACCGATGTCATTTGCTTTCCTGACGATTTTCTTAACTACTTTAACTCCTTCGCGATGCCCCGCCACTCGTGGCAGGCCACGCTTCTTCGCCCAGCGTCCATTGCCATCCATTATGATCGCAATATGCCTTGGAATATTAGCAGATGTGTTAATGTCTAAATGTTCTTCATCTTCATTCTTTCTCATCCAGTTTGAGAACTTCCCAAGCATTGCAAATCCTCCATTGTGTCACTTACTTAACAAAAAAACCCCCTGTGGGAAAAGAGGGTCCTTTTATTATCTTATTTTACCTGTTATTGAATTAGACTTCCATGATTTCTTTTTCTTTGTCTGATGCAATGCTATCTGCTTCAGCAACGAACTTATCAGTAAGCTTTTGTACTTCATCGGTTTTGCGGCGAAGCTCATCTTCTGTGATGTCGCCATCTTTTTCCTTCTTCTTTAACTCGTCGTTTGCATCACGACGGATGTTTCGGATAACGACCTTACCATCCTCAGCATACTTCTTAACGAATTTCACAAGCTCTTTACGACGCTCTTCAGTAAGGGCGGGGATCGTAATACGAATCACGTTTCCGTCGTTAGATGGAGTAAGACCAAGATCTGATTTCAAGATCGCTTTCTCGATATCACCGATCGCTGACTTGTCATAAGGCTGGATAAGAAGCATACGAGCTTCTGGAACAGAGATTCCTGCAAGTTGGTTTACAGGAGTCGGAGCGCCATAGTAGTCAACTTGGATTTTGTCGAGTAGAGAAGCGTTAGCTCTTCCTGCTCTTAGTGTAGCTAGCTCTTTTCTTAAGCTAGAAATTCCGTTCTTCATACGTTCTTCAGCGTTTTTCAAGATTTCTTCTGGCATCTTAATTTCTCCCCTTTACAACTGTTCCGATTTCTTCGCCACAAACGGCGCGCTTGATGTTACCTTCTTCCATAATGGAGAAGACGACAAGTGGAATATCATTATCCATACAAAGTGAAGAAGCAGTAGAATCCATTACTGCAAGACCTTCTTTAAGTACATCGAGATATGATAGAGTTTCATATTTTTTCGCTGTTGCGTCAACAGTAGGATCTGCTGAGTACACACCATCTACATTGTTTTTCGCCATTAAGATTACGTCAGCCTCGATCTCAGCTGCACGTAGTGCCGCAGTTGTATCTGTAGAGAAGTAAGGGTTCCCTGTACCTGCTGCAAAGATTACAACGCGTTTTTTCTCAAGATGGCGAATTGCTTTACGACGAATATAAGGTTCTGCTACCTCTTTCATCTCGATCGACGTCTGAACTCTCGTTTCAACGCCCAACGTCTCAAGGCTATCTTGCATCGCTAGAGAATTCATCACTGTTGCAAGCATACCCATATAATCTGCAGTAGCGCGGTCCATGCCCATCTCGCTACCGACTTTACCACGCCAGATATTGCCACCGCCTACAACGACTGCAACTTCTACACCCATTTCATGGATTTCTTTGATTTGGGATGCAATCGACTGAACGATGGAAGGTGATATACCAAGTCCTTCTCCACCTGATAATGCTTCACCGCTTAATTTTAACACAACGCGTTCATACTTGGCTCCGCTCATATTAACCCTCCAGCATGTTTATTCTATCCTTTTTCTTGAAAAATAGGGAACACATCGTGTTCCCTACCTGTATTACTTCTTCACTTGAGACATAACTTCTTCAGCGAAGTTATCTTCGCGTTTTTCCATGCCTTCTCCAACTTCATAGCGGATGAATCCTTTTACAGAACCACCTTTAGATTCAACGTACTTGCCAACCTTTTGGTCAGTATCTTTAACGAATGCTTGGTCAACTAGAGAAATTTCTTCGAAGAACTTGCCAAGACGGCCTTCTACCATCTTCTCAACGATCTTTTCAGGTTTTCCTTCGTTAAGAGCTTGTTGCTTTAGCACTTCACGCTCACGTTCAACTTCTTCAGCTGGGATCTCATCACGAGAAACGAAACGAGGGTTAACAGCTGCAGCGTGCATAGCAACGTCTTTTGCAACTTCTTCGTCAGTTGTTCCTTCTAGAAGAGTCAATACGCCGATGCGGCCACCCATGTGTAGGTAAGAACCGAATGCGTCAGCATCCGTTTTCTCAACGATTTGGAAGCGACGTAGAGAAATCTTTTCACCAATCTTAGCGATTGCATTGTTCAAGAATTCTGTAACAGTTTGTCCGTTTTCCATCTTGCTTTCAAGAGCTGCTTCTACAGACTCAGGGTTTGTCTTAAGAATGTGAGTAGCGATGTCGTTGATCAACACTTTGAAGTTATCGTTCTTCGCAACGAAGTCAGTTTCAGAGTTGATTTCAGCGATTACTGCTTTGTTACCTTCAACTGCGATAGCTGCAAGACCTTCTGCTGCCACGCGATCAGCTTTCTTAGCTGCTTTAGAGATCCCTTTTTCACGTAGCCAGTCGATTGCCTTGTCCATGTCACCGTCGTTTTCAGTTAGTGCCTTTTTGCAATCCATCATACCTGCGCCAGTTTGGTCGCGCAATTCTTTTACCATTTTAGCTGTTACTGCCATTAGAAATTCCTCCTTGGATTATGATATGTAAACATACTCTGTTGGTTAAAAAAAGGTGATAAAGGGGTAGAGTTCCCCTTTATCACCCCTTTGTGTTCTTATACAGATGTTTCTTCAGTTTCAACTGCTTCAGCTTCTGCCTCTTCTTCTTCTACTTTGCTAACTTCGATAACAGCGTCAGCCATTTTAGCAGTAAGAAGTTTAACAGCGCGGATCGCGTCGTCGTTACCAGGGATCACATAATCTACTTCATCAGGATCACAGTTAGTATCAACAATTGCAACGATCGGAATGTTAAGCTTACGCGCTTCCGCAATTGCAATACGCTCTTTACGAGGGTCGATAACAAACAATGCGTCCGGAATACCGTTCATATCCTTGATACCACCAAGGAATCTTTCTAGACGGTCCATTTCCTTCTTAAGAAGAATAACTTCTTTCTTAGGAAGTACATCGAACGTGCCATCTTCTTGCATCTTTTCAAGACTCTTAAGACGGTTGATACGCTTTTGAATTGTTTCAAAGTTCGTAAGCGTTCCACCCAACCAACGTTGGTTGATGTAGTATTGACCAGCACGGATCGCTTCATCTTTAACAGATTCTTGCGCCTGCTTTTTCGTTCCTACAAAAAGAACTTTACCGCCGTCTTGTGCGATTTCACGTACAAAGTTGAATGCTTCTTCAACTTTCTTCACTGTTTTTTGAAGGTCGATAATGTAGATACCGTTTCTTTCAGTGAAGATGTAAGGTTTCATTTTTGGGTTCCAACGACGAGTTTGGTGTCCGAAGTGTACCCCAGCTTCTAGAAGCTGTTTCATAGAGATAACTGCCATGATAAATCCTCCTAATGGTTTTTTAGCCTCCGCTTGCATCGCTTTCGGGAAAAACTGCGAACGCAGCACCATTTCCCAAATCAACAAGCGTGTGTGTTTAACACCGTTGATTAATATACCATATTGTTTTCTCTGCCGCAAGTTAGAAATCTAAAATTCCGCTTATGACCTAGTAAGTTCTTACTAATAAGCACTTTAAATACGAATGGTGAGGTTTTCACAAAGAAAAAAACTGCCGAGAAATCTCGGCAGTCGGTACATTCACGTAATACTATTGCGTCTTAAGTTTTGATAATTCAACGAGGAATTTATCATTAAGAACTTTAATATACGTTCCTTTCATACCTAGAGAACGAGATTCAATTACACCAGCACTTTCAAGCTTTCTAAGTGCGTTAACGATAACCGAACGCGTGATGCCTACTCTATCAGCAATTTTACTAGCAACTAGTAAACCTTCGTTACCTTCTAGTTCTTCGAAGATATGCTCGATCGCTTCGAGTTCACTATAAGATAGCGACGAAATCGCCATTTGAACGACCGCTTTGTTTCTAGCTTCTTCTTCAATTTCTTCTGCTTTCTCATGCAGAATCTCCATACCTACAACTGTAGCACCATATTCTGCAAGTAGAAGGTCGTCGTTAGAGAACGAATCGCTTAGACGAGAAAGAATCAGTGTTCCAAGACGCTCTCCTCCACCAACGATCGGTACGATCGTAGTTAAGCCTTTTTCAAATAGGTCACGGTTTTCAACTGGAAAAGCAGTGTACTCACTCGTAATATCAAGGTTAGAAGATGTTTCATTAATGTTAAATAGATTCTGAGTGTACTCCTCAGGGAATTGTCTTTCAGAGAACATTTTCTTCATGCGCTCATTTTCGATCTCCTGGTTAATCGCGATCCCTAACAGCTTTCCTCTACGGCTAACCACATATACGTTAGCAAGAATCACGTCACGAAGCGTTTCTGCCATGTCTGTGAAATTTACCGGTCCTTCTGATTTCTGTAGCATTCCATTAATCTTTCTTGTTTTCTCAAGTAAGTTCATCTTTTTGTCCTCCTGCATGTGTTATAAGATATATTGACTTAAGTCACGATTCTTAGCTATAGTCGCTAATTTTTCATCAACGTATTCTGGTGTGATCGTAATACTTTCCAAATTGATATCGGGCGCTTCGAAAGATAGATCTTCTAATAGTTTCTCGAGAATCGTGTGAAGTCTTCTAGCTCCGATATTATCTGTGTCCTGATTTACGTCTGCTGCAATTGTTGCAATTTTATAAATAGCATCGTCAGAGAATTCAACTTTAATACCTTCAGTTTCCAATAATGCTGTGTATTGCTTCACAAGTGCATTATCAGGTTCTGTTAAAATTCGTTTAAAGTCATCGACTGTCAAGCTCGATAACTCAACACGAATAGGGAACCTTCCCTGCAATTCTGGTATAAGGTCTGATGGTTTAGCCATATGGAAAGCACCAGCCGCAACGAATAAGATATGATCGGTTTTTACTGGACCATATTTCGTTGTTACCGTTGAACCTTCAACGATCGGTAAGACGTCACGCTGGACCCCTTCGCGTGAAACATCGGCGGATTGTTGACTCTTACCAGCTACCTTATCAATTTCATCAATAAAAATGATACCCGTTTGTTCTGTCTTCGAAACAGCATCCTGGGATACTTCATCCATATCGATTAACTTAGCAGCTTCATCTTGAGTCAAGACCTTCCTTGCTTCAGCTACGGAAAGCTTTCGCTTCTTTTTCTTCTTTGGCATGATGTTTCCTAGCATGTCTTGCATGTTCATTCCCATTTGCTCCATGCCGGAACCTTGGAACATATCCATCATCGATTGATTCTGCTCTTCTACTTCAACAGTAATCATTCTGTCTTCTAATTCACCAAGCGCTAGCTGATGCGCGATCTGTCTTCTCTTCGTAGCGATTGTTTGGTCTTCAGAAGTCTGTTGATCACTCGTGTCATCTTGCCCTTGATTACCAAAGAACATTTCGAGTGGGTTTTTGTACTGAGATTGTTTTTTTGCAGAAGGTACGAGCAGCTCAACGATTCGTTTATTTGCATTTTCCTCTGCTTTATCTTTTACCTGATCCATCCGCTCTTCCTTCACGATACGGATCGAGGTTTCAACGAGATCTCTTACCATCGATTCTACATCTCTACCTACATACCCTACTTCAGTAAACTTCGTTGCTTCAACTTTAATAAATGGCGCATTAACAAGCTTCGCAAGGCGTCTAGCTATCTCGGTCTTACCAACACCAGTAGGTCCGATCATCAAGATGTTTTTCGGATTCACTTCATCTCTTAACTTATCGCTTAGAAGGCCTCTGCGGTATCGATTTCTTAGCGCAACAGCTACGGCTTTCTTAGCATCGTTTTGACCTACAATATATTGGTCGAGTTTTTCTACGATTTGGCGAGGTGTTAACGGATTAGACATATGATCGCCTCCAAGGTTACAAAATTTATCTTATAAGGATTCTACGATTATCTGATCATTTGTATAAACACAAATTTCTGCAGCAATCTGCATCGAAGCTTTTGCGATTTCTTCAGCGCTTTTCCCTTCACTATATCGCTTCAGCGCCCTTCCTGCTGAGAGAGCATAATTGGACCCAGAACCGATTGAGAGAATGCCATCGTCAGGCTCGATCACTTCACCCGTTCCTGAGATGAGCAGCAACTGTTCCTTGTTCATTACGATCAGCATTGCTTCAAGTTTTCGTAACACACGGTCGCTTCTCCATTCTTTCGCAAGTTCGACCGCTGCTCTCTGGAGGTTACCTCCAAATTCTTCGAGCTTTCCTTCAAACTTTTCAAAAAGAGTAAACGCATCGGCCACAGAACCAGCAAAGCCTGCCACGACTTTCCCATGGAAAAGTCTTCTTACTTTTTTTGCAGTATGCTTCATAACAACTGCATTTCCGAACGTTACTTGGCCGTCGCCAGCCATTGCACATCCTCCATTATGTTGAATTGCAAATATAGTGGTTGCGTGAAAGTCTCCCATAAGTTCCTCCTCCCGAGCATTCAAGCTCTTGGATGATGGTTCATATATATATTTCGCAATCGATCGCCTGTCACATGGGTGTAGATTTGAGTCGTTGAAAGGTTCGCATGGCCTAACAGCTCTTGGACAGACCGAAGATCAGCCCCTTCATTCAACAGGTGAGTTGCAAAGGTATGCCTCATGACATGTGGACTGATATGTACATGCATCGAAGCTTCTTCAACAATACGATTTAAAATCGTTCTGACGCCACGAGCTGTTAACCTTGCACCTCGAAAGTTTAAGAAAAGAGCTCTCGTAGAGTCTTTGTCTTTCGGAATAAGCTGCCTTCTTCCATCGTCCATGTAATTTTTAATTGCATCGATTGCAAAACTCCCGATCGGGACATACCGCTCTTTACGACCTTTTCCAATTACAAAGATCGTTCCGATAGAAAAATCGATATCTTCTATATCAAGTGCTACACATTCACTCACACGAATGCCACAGCCATAAAGAACTTCGAGTAACGCTTTATCTCGCTGACCAAGTGCAGTCGTTACATCCGGAGCATCGAAGAGCTTATCTAACTCCTGTGTGTACAAAAACTGCGGAAGTCGCTTCTCTTGTTTAGGAAGTGAACTCATCGTAAACGGATTAACCTCTAAAACTTCCTCTCTTAAAAGAAAACGATAAAGGCTACGTAACGTTGATATTTTCCTAGCAGCCGTTTTTCTTGCAAATCCTTGCTCATGCAATTGAGTTAGGTAAATCCTAACATCTGCATAAGAAACAGCAGCAAAGACATCGAGAGTCTGCTGCTTCATGAAGTTCTGAAAATGTTCGATATCCTGCAAATAACTAGAGATCGTATGAGGTGAACAGTTCTTTTCAATCTGCAAATACTCTGAGAAAGACTGAACAAGCCTCTTTTGATTATTATCCATCCTTTATCACCTCAAAAGGCTTCTAAATCGTATCACAATTTAGAAGCCTAAGCAATAGAAATTTACAATATTTTTTTAAAATTCTGAATTGTTTCCAATGCGCGATTAGCGATTGCTTCATTGCGTTCTTTTTTGTTCTTAATCCTGTTCTCTAACGGTGGAAACAGACCAAAGTTAGCGTTCATCGGTTGGAAGTTGTCCGGGTTCGCAGTAGTGATATAGTTAGCTAAGCTTCCTAGAGCCGTTTGCTCAGGGAACACCACTGTTTCTTCTCCGTCCATCAATCTCGCAGCGTTAAATCCTGCAATGAGTCCTGCAGCTGCAGATTCTACATAACCTTCTACTCCAGTCATCTGACCAGCGAAGAATAAATCATCTCGATCTCTATATTGATAAGTTGGCTTCAGTAGATTCGGTGAGTTGATAAACGTGTTTCGGTGCATAACACCATAGCGTACGATATCAGCATTTTCTAGACCAGGAATCATTCGGATCACTTCTTTTTGAGGTCCCCACTTCAGATGAGTTTGAAAACCAACGATGTTATAAAGTGTCCCTGAGGAATTATCCTGTCGCAGCTGCACTACTGCGTAAGGACGCTTTCCTGTTTTAGGATCTTCAAGTCCAACTGGCTTGAGTGGACCGAACGTCATCGTTTTCTTCCCTCTTTGTGCCATGACTTCGATCGGCATACACCCTTCGAAAAAGATTTCTTTTTCAAATTCTTTCAAAGGTACCGTTTCTGCTGAAATGAGAGCTTCATAGAAACGGTTGAACTCTTCTTCAGTCATCGGACAGTTTAAATAAGCAGCCTCACCTTTATCATAACGAGACTTCTTGTACACTTTATCCATGTCGATGCTCTCCGTTTCGATTATCGGAGCTGCTGCATCATAGAAATACAAGTACTCTTCACCCGTTAGTGCTTTAAGCTGATCTGATAGATCTTTTGAAGTGAGTGGTCCAGTTGCAATAATTGCAGGACCTTCTGGAATCGTTGTGAATTCATCAGTAAAAACCGTTACGTTTGGATGTCCTTTTACATATTCCGTTACTTTCGCTGCAAATTCATGTCGGTCGACAGCTAATGCACCACCAGCAGGTACTGCACACTCATCCGCTGCTTTGATGATGACAGAATCCATCTCACGCATTTCTTCCTTCAATACACCAACGGCATTCGTTAATGTATTCGCACGAAGTGAGTTACTGCAAACGAGCTCAGCGAACTTATCCGTATGATGAGCAGGCGTTTGCTTTTTTGGTCTCATCTCATAAAGATGTACATTGATTCCTCGCTTGGCTAGCTGCCAGGCCGCTTCACTTCCAGCGAGCCCAGCACCAATCACCGTCACGTGATTACTCATTACAAAAACCCCTTACTAGTTTTCTTCTTCAACGAAATCACAGTTCACACACTTGATTTCTTTTTTCTTCTTCGTTTTCTTTTCGACAAGCATATCTCCACATTTTGGGCATGGACGCTTGATCGGCTTATCCCAAGAAAGGAAGTCGCATTCAGGAAAACGGTCGCATCCATAGAATAGACGATTCTTTTTGCTTTTTCGTTCTACGATGTTTCCTTCCTTACATTTCGGACAGTCGACACCGATCTCTTTCAAGATTGGTTTCGTGTTTCGGCAATCTGGGAAATTAGAGCACGCCATGAATTTTCCGTAGCGCCCCATTTTGATAACCATCGGCGATCCGCATTTTTCGCAGTCCTCACCGGCTGGCTCATCTTTTATCTCAACTTCCTTCATTTCCTCTTCTGCGACTTTCAATCGCTTATCGAAGTTCTGATAAAATTCATCGATTACAGAAATCCATTCTGCCCCTCCATCCTCAACTTTGTCAAGGTCATTTTCAAGAGCAGCTGTAAATTCGATGTTAATAATGTCTTCGAAGAACTCCAGAATGAGCTCTAGCACAATTTCACCTAGCTCAGTTGGAACGAATTTACGATCCTCTAACGCAACGTAGCCTCTTCGTTGAATCGTATCGAGAGTTGGTGCGTACGTTGAAGGTCTTCCTATACCTAGCTCTTCCATCGTTTTTACGAGTCGTGCCTCGGAATAACGTGGAGGTGGTTGAGTGAAGTGCTGAGTAGGATCGATTTCCGTCGAAGCTACATCCATTCCCTCTTCTAAATCAGGAAGCATCTTATCTTCTTCTTTTTTGTTATCGTCGTTCCCTTCTACATACACCTTCATAAAGCCTTTGAACTTTACTTTCGATCCTGTAGCTCGGAACGTAGCGCCATTATTATCGAGATCGACGCTCATCGTGTCCATGATCGCAGGAGCCATTTGACTCGCGACGAAACGCTCCCAAATCAATCGGTATAAACGAAGTTGGTCGCGCTTTAAATAGGCTTTCATTTCAGTTGGATTTCTCATCACAGAAGTAGGTCTTACAGCTTCGTGTGCATCTTGAGATTTACCAGATTGTTTCTTGGAAGGTTTTTTAGTCGATAAGTACTCTTGACCATACTTACCTTCGATGTATTCACTCGCTTCTGCTTTAGCAGTTTCAGAAATTCTCGTAGAATCCGTTCTCATATACGTGATTAAACCAACTGTACCCTGTTTCCCTAACTCGATTCCTTCGTATAGCTGCTGAGCGAGCATCATCGTCTTCTTAGCTCTGAAGTTAAGCTTTCTCGCAGCTTCCTGTTGAAGGGATGACGTCGTGAACGGTTGTGCAGGGTTTCGCTTCCGTTCCTTCTTTTGAACGGACTGTATACGGAACTGATCCCCTTCGATTCGATTCAATATGTTATCAACATCTTCACGAGATGAAAGGTCCGTTTTCTTTCCTTCTATACCGTAGAACCCAGCTTCAAACTGTTCGCCGTCTTTCTCAAAAGCAGCTTTAATCTTCCAATATTCTTCAGCCTGGAAGTTTTGTATTTCTTTTTCTCTTTCAACGATCAACCGAACCGCTACCGTTTGAACTCTTCCTGCGCTTAATCCTTTTTTCACTTTCTTCCAAAGTAAAGGGCTGATATTGTAACCAACGAGTCGGTCCAATACTCTTCGCGCTTGTTGAGCATCTACTAAGTCCATGTTGATTGCTCGAGGTCGTTTAAACGCATCTTTCACTGCATCTTTCGTAATTTCATTAAATACTACTCTGCATTCTTTGTCTTCATGAATTTTTAAGCTATGTGCTAAATGCCATGCAATCGCTTCCCCTTCGCGATCGGGGTCGGCCGCTAGATAAACTTTCTTTGCCTTCTTTGCAGCATCTTTAATTTCTTTAAGCACAGGCCCTTTCCCGCGTATTGTTATATATTTAGGAGCATAGTTGTTTTCTACATCAACGCCCATCTGACTTCTGGGTAAGTCGATCACATGACCCATCGATGCTTTCACCTTATACTTCTTTCCTAAATATTTTTCAATTGTTTTTGCTTTAGCGGGAGATTCAACAATAACTAGATAATCTGCCACAGTAAGTTTCCTCCCCCCATTGAGGTAATTTTAAAATCTTCACCATTATTAAATATTCAAAACTCTTTTGTCAAATAGTGCTAGCTACTTTTTCTTCAAATTCACTGTATTCAGCCAGTATATCTTCACCTTTTAATATAAGTTTTGCTCCCTGCTGAATCAATCGATTCGTACCTTCAGAACCCACGTCTGTCAACCTTCCAGGCAAACAAAAGACGTCGCGTCCCTGGTCGATCGCCTGGTCTGCTGTTATGAGAGAGCCACTTTTCTTTTTCGCTTCGACAACGAGGGTACCTTTTGATAAGCCGCTGATGATGCGGTTTCTCTCAGGGAACTGTTTTCGATCTGGAAAACGGTGAGGAGGGTACTCGGATAAAAGCAACCCTTCCTTCGCAATCGTTGCTGCAAGCTCTATGTTTTCTTTAGGATAAATATGTTTGAATCCAGAACCTAGTACTGCTATCGTTCCTGACTGGAGTGCAAGACGATGGGCGAGTGTATCGATCCCCCGCGCTAGTCCACTCACCACTGTCACATTATGTTGAAAGATCGGGTTTAAGACGATCTTCATCGTATCTTCAGCATGTGATGAAGGGTTTCTCGTTCCAACTACACTTAAGCAAGGAGTATTCAAAAGTTGAACCTTGCCCATGCAATAAACAACCCATGGTGCATCATAAATATGCTTTAGACTTTCTGGGTATGCTTCATCGAACCGTGTGATCACTTTCATTTCTCTAATCCCATTTGTTTTCCACGGTTTCGTTACATGCAGGTCCTGGTAAAACCGCGATGCGGACTGAAAATCAAGGTTAAAGTTCATTAAGTCAACAGCAGACATATCATATATGCTTTGAAGCGTGGGGTCAAATGTTAACAGTGATCGAATAACTTTCCAATTTGCGCCTTCACAGTGGTGTAGTTGGATCAATCGGCTTCTCAATGTCCTCACTACCATTCTCTCCAATCAAGGAATCTTTCATATTTTTATGTATAAGAGAAATAGCTCCCGACCGGGAGCTATTGCCTTTACGCTTTATGTGTTGTGCATTTCTCTAGTAAGTCTTTTTCCTTCAAAACCGAAATCAGTGTATCACCCATTACGGCAGGGGTAGGAGCAACTTTGATGCCCGCTGATTCCATCGTTTTGATCTTCTCTTCAGCAGTACCCTTACCGCCAGAAATGATCGCACCAGCATGGCCCATGCGCTTCCCTGGAGGTGCCGTTTGACCACCGATAAAGCCAACAACAGGCTTCGTCATGTTTGCTTTGACCCACTCTGCTGCTTCTTCTTCAGCTGTACCACCGATTTCTCCGATCATGATAACTGCATACGTATCTTCATCTTCATTGAATGCTTTCAATACATCGATAAAGTTCGTACCGTTAACCGGGTCACCACCGATACCTACTGCAGTAGATTGTCCGATACCTTGTTCAGATAGTTGGTGTACAGCTTCATACGTCAACGTACCAGAACGGGAGACAACACCGACGTGACCTTTTTTATGGATGTATCCAGGCATGATACCGATCTTGCACTCGTCAGGAGTGATGACCCCTGGACAGTTTGGTCCTACAAGACGGGTTTTCTTCCCTTCCATATAACGACTTACTTTTACCATATCGATTACAGGAATACCTTCAGTAATACAGATCGCGATATCGAGTTCAGCGTCGACAGCTTCCATGATCGCATCAGCTGCAAATGCAGGTGGAACATAGATTACTGACGCTGTAGCACCTGTTGATTTAACAGCTTGCTCAACCGTGTTGAAAACCGGAACGCCTTCGATCTCTGTTCCGCCTTTTCCAGGTGTCACTCCGCCGACAATCTTAGTACCATACTCTAGCATTTGCTGTGTATGAAATAATCCAACTGAACCGGTGATACCTTGAACGATAACTTTTGTATCTTTATTAATGTAAACGCTCATTCCTAGTCCCGCCTTTCTACTTAACTAATGAAACAATTTTTTCTGCGCCGTCAGCCATTGATTCTGCAGCCGTAATATTTAATCCTGAGTCTTTAAGGATTTGCTTTCCTAGATCTACGTTTGTACCTTCTAGTCGAACGACAAGTGGAATTTCAAGACCTACTTGTTTTGTTGCTTCGACTACACCTTCAGCGATTACGTCACACTTCATGATTCCGCCGAAGATGTTGACATAGATACCTTTAACATTTTGATCTGAAAGGATGATCTTGAACGCCTCAGTAACTTTCTCAGCTGTAGCACCGCCCCCAACGTCAAGGAAGTTAGCAGGGTCGCCGCCATAATGCTTGATAATATCCATCGTAGACATGGCAAGACCTGCACCATTGACCATACAACCGATATTTCCTTCTAATGCAATATAGCTGAGTTCGTATTTTGAAGCCTCAATTTCCTTCGTATCTTCTTCATCAAGATCACGCAGCTCAAGGATATCCTTATGACGATAAAGCGCATTTGGATCAAAGTTAAGCTTCGCATCTAGCGCCATCACGTTACCATCACCAGTTGTTACTAGTGGATTGATCTCAGCGATGGAAGCATCTTTTTCAATAAAGGCTTTGTAAAGACCAAGCATAAACTTCACTGTCTTATTTACCATCTCTTTAGGGATATTAATGTTAAACGCTAGTCTTCTAGCTTGATAGCCTTGAAGACCAACTGCAGGATCGATTACTTCTTTGAAGATTTTCTCTGGCGTTTTTTCAGCCACTTCTTCAATTTCAGTACCGCCTTCTTCAGAAGCCATCATTACGACGCGAGATGTCGCACGATCGACTACTAGACCTACATAGTATTCGTTTTTAATGTCGCAACCTTCTTCGATAAGTAAGCGCTTTACTTCCTTACCTTCAGGACCCGTTTGATGAGTAACGAGTGTTTTACCGAGGATCTCCTCAGCATATGTACGTACTTCGTCGAGGTTCTTTGCAATCTTAACCCCACCGGCTTTGCCTCGACCACCAGCATGGATTTGAGCTTTCACTACATAAACGTCGCTCTCTAGTTGTTTAGCAACGTCCACCGCTTCTTTTGCGGAGTAAGCAACTTGTCCATTTGGGACTGAGACCCCATAACTTCTTAGGACTTCTTTTCCCTGATACTCATGGATATTCATTCTCTTGTCCTCCTATCCTACTCAATCAAGTCATTGACGACGTTTTCATTGTATAGAAAATTCCCACCGCTTGTCTACCCTTTTACTAAAAGTACCTTTTCTTTACATTACTTAAGTAGGATAATTGCTCTTCCTTAAGCATTGCTCACAGCCATTCTTTAGCAGTTTAGTGCGTTCAAAACAAAAAACTGCCGAGGCATCCTCAGCAGTAGCTATTTTTATTTTCGATCTTCTTGTTCTTTTTCACCTGGAGATTTTTTCTCCTGCTCCCGCTTTTGATGATCCGTTACAGACAAATCCCTTGCTGCTGCAGGAGTGTAGACACCAAACTCCTCACCTGCTTCTTCATAATACGGGTCATTTTTTTCTGGATGCAATCGATCGTTCACTTGGCTCTTCTCCTTCTAAGTAGAATAACCATAGTATCATCAATTTACAGGGATTCATGCATCAAAGCATTCCTAAACGTTCTCTCACAGGAGCAAACGTTTTACGATGTTCATTTGTGACACCATGACGGTCTAATGCTGTCAAATGCTCTTTTGTTCCATAACCAACGTGTCTTTCGAAGCCATACTGAGGATACCGTAGCGCGACCTTCTCCATCATGCGGTCTCGCGTAACTTTTGCAACGATCGAAGCAGCAGCGATACTTACACTTCTAGCATCTCCTTTGATTAAAGATTCTTGTTGGATCGATAGCGGAAGCTCCATCGCATCCACTAGTAAGAAGTCAGGAGAAACCGATAGCGCTCGGACTGCTTTCTGCATTGCTTTTTTTGTTGCGTGATAGATGTTGAGTTCGTCTATTTCCTCTGCGGTTATGACGCCTACCCCAACAGAGACAGAGTTTTCAAGAATCGCATCGTATAGTTCTTCAAGCTTTGCTGTAGAAAGCTTCTTCGAGTCCTGGAGGCCATAGATGGGGTTCTCACTATCTAAAATAACCGCAGAAGCCACTACAGGCCCCGCTAACGGGCCTCTTCCTACTTCATCGACTCCTGCTATGGTCGTAAACCCAGATGCACTGTATCGCTTCTCAAACACGCTCATCTCTTTATGTAATTCTTTAACTTTTTCGATTTGCTCCTTTTTTCTCTGTTCTTTCGCTAAAAGTTCTTTTACACCTTTTCTGTCATCAGATTGAAATTCAGCCCACTCTTCCTCTGAGTACTTCTTTTCTAGAATCATCGTTTTGATTTCGCTGATTGTTTTTTTGGAATTGCCCACACATTTCCCTCTTTCTTCTTTTGAAAATAATAAAAAAAGGCAAGGCAATGCCTTACCTTTCCTCCTCTGGCGTCTCAAGAGTCAGATCGCCAAGCTTACCACTTCTAAGTTCTCTAAGTACTGTTTCAGCAGTTTTATCGTAATCGATCCAACCACCGCCTAATAAGAACCCACGTTTTTTACCGATTTCATCAAATAATTCAACGATATCTTCTGGAATGTTGTCTAACTTATAGCGTTCCATCAGCCTGTTAGGATAGTGTTCGCCTAGGAATTTCAGGGTGAAGACTGCGACATCTTGAAAATCCAAGATCTCGTCTTTGATCGCGCCGGTTGCAGCAAGCTTATAACCGGTTTTCTGATCTTCAAACTTCGGCCATAGAATTCCTGGCGTATCGAGAAGATCCATTTCTTTTCCTACTTTGATCCATTGCTGTTTCTTAGTGATGCCTGGTCGATCGCCCGTTTTCGCAATCTTTTTACCTGCGAGCTTGTTGATCAGAGTCGATTTCCCTACGTTAGGAATACCAAGAATGAGCGCACGAACAGCACGCGGCTTCATCCCCTTCTCTACCATACGATCGAGCTTTTCGCTGACAAGCTCTCGCGCTGCAGCAGGAATCGATTTCACGCCCTTACCCGTGTGAGAATCGATCGGCAGAGCTTTGTGCCCCTGACGCTGGAAATACTCCTTCCATTCTGCTGTTTTCTGATCGTCAGCCATATCAGATTTGTTTAACAGGATTAGCCTCGGTTTAGAAGAAACGATCTCGTCGATCATTGGATTTCGAGACGAAAGTGGAATTCTAGCATCCACAATTTCAATTACAACATCGATCATTTTTAGTTTTTCAGTTATTTCCCGACGGGCTTTGGCCATATGCCCAGGGAACCATTGAATCGTCATGCAATCTCCACCTATTCCATTACTTGAATATCTGTTAGAGGCCAAAACACGATGTTCGCCTCTCCAATCACTTTATCTTTAGAAACAAAGCCGATTGAACGGCTATCTTTACTATGTTGTCGATTATCCCCCATAACGAACAAGTGCCCCTCTGGTACAGTCGTTTCACCTGTTAATCCGCTGAGGTCAAAATCATACGTTAAATTACCCGAAAGTAAATCGTTCTTAGCTGTATCTAGATACGGTTCCTCCACAAGTTGACCGTTCACATATAGGTTGTCATCTTTATATTCGATTTTATCACCTGGTAACCCGATGACGCGCTTAATGTAATCTCTTCCTTCAACAGCTTCAAAAACAACGATATCGAAGCGCTCTGGCTCACCAATATTATAGCTTATCTTATTTACAATCATTCGATCACGATCATGAAGTGTCGGCATCATGCTTTCACCATCTACGACGATAGGTGCAAATATGAAATAACGAACAGCTCCAGCAAGTATAAAAGCGATCACTAATGCTTTTATCCAATCCCAAGAATCTTTTTTCTCTCCTGTTTTTTCACTGCTCATGTTCGTTCTCCTCCTATGATGGATAGTTCCGGAATCATTAATTCCCTTTAATACCCTCTCACAAACCTATGCAAAGTTCATTTTACCATAGTAAATAGGACACCGATATCCTATAGAATAGAAAAAAGGAGCCTGACAGCGCAAGCTCCTTTTTCATAGATACCATTATTATCGAATTTCTTTAATACGAGCGGCTTTACCACGAAGTGCACGCAAGTAGTATAGCTTAGCACGGCGAACTTTACCGCGACGAACTACCTCAAGCTTAGCAACTTTTGGTGAATGTACAGGGAATGTACGCTCAACTCCAGTTCCGTAAGAAATCTTACGTACTGTGAACGTTTCGCTAATTCCGCCACCACGTCGTTTAATCACAACACCTTCGAATACCTGAATACGCTCACGAGTGCCTTCGACAACTTTAACGTGAACTTTAACAGTATCCCCTGGTCGGAAATTCGGAAGATCCGACTTAAGCTGTTCTTTTGTGATTTCCTGGATTAACTTGTGCATCAAGTAACCCTCCTTCCACACAGATGCTCTTATAAATAATGGTGCATTACAGCGGAACATCGTAATTCATGACTAATGCCACAAAAAATATCATAGCATAGCAGATATTAGATTACAAGGGAGAATCAATCAGATTCTTCTTTTATTTCGTTAAGGATTTTCTGCTCTTCTTTCGAAAGCTCCTTAGACTCTAACAAGTCTGGTCTTCTTGTCCAGGTTCGTCTGAGCGATTCCTTTAAACGCCATTTTTCGATCGCAGCATGGTTTCCTGACAGAAGCACGTCAGGCACAGCATGCCCTTCGTACGATGACGGTCGTGTATAGTGAGGATGCTCAAGAAGCCCGCTGCTGAATGAGTCCATCGGTGCTGAGCTCTTATTGCCTAACACCCCAGGCAGCAACCTCGTTACACTGTCGATGACAACCATGCTCGCAAGTTCTCCCCCGGTCAATACAAAATCTCCAATCGAGATTTCATCTGTAATAAGGTGCTCTCTAATTCTTTCATCATAACCCTCGTAATGACCGCACACAAAGATAAGGTGGTCTTCAGCTGCCAATTCTTCAGCTTTTGACTGTGTAAACCTTTCTCCCTGTGGACACATCAATATAACGCGAGGTTTTTTTGAGGGATCCGCGAGTGATGAGACAGCATCGAACACGGGCTGTGGCGTTAAGACCATACCAGCACCGCCCCCATAAGGATAATCGTCTACATTCTTATGCTTATTCGTACTGTACTCTCTGAAATTCGTCACTTGATAAGAAACAGCACCACTTTCCTGTGCACGTTTTAAGATCGAGTGATTAAACACACCTGTAAACATCTCAGGGAACAACGATAGTACATCGATCTTCATGCTAATCACGAAGTCCTTCCATTAAATGAACGATCACTTCACCCTTCGATAAGTCTACGCTTTTGACTACCTGATTGATGTAAGGAAGTAGCAAATCCTTTCCTCCACTAGCTTGTTGTACAACCCACACATCGTTTGCTCCTGGAGAAAGAATTTCTTTCACCTTACCAAGGTATTCTCCTTCGTCTGAGTGAACTTCAAGACCAATGATGTCACGATAATAAAATTCGTCTGCTTCTAACGTGCCAAGCTGTTCCTCTGTAATTTTAAGAATTCCCTCTTTCATATACTCGACCTCATTCAAGGAATGTAACCCTTCAAACGTAAGCAGATCGAACTGCTTATGTTTTCGATGAGAGCGAACAACCAACTGAATCGGCTCTTGGTTTTCTTTAAACAAAAAGAGTTTATTCCCTTCAGCATAGCGTTCTTCAGGGAAGTCAGTCCTAGAAATGACCCTTACCTCACCTCGAACACCATGTGTATTCACTATTTTCCCAACGTTTAACCATTGTGTCATGTTGTAATTTCCTTTCGTTTGAACTATGGGGTTATGCTTTGCACGATCCCATCTTTAATAATGATTTTACCTTTTTGCTCAGCAGCTTTCCACTCATCGCCCACTTCAATACTTTGGATGGCATCCACTTCCCCTTCATGTAGTTCGCTTTCTGGTGGAAGCTGCTCGATTTGTTCAATCTTATATTCGAGAATCGATATTTGCTCATTTCGAGAATGCAATTCCTTCTCGAATTGCTCACTGATCCACTCTTTATCAGAGGGACGTTTCTTCTGCAACCGTTTCTTTTCAAATTGCAGTTGTTCTCGTTCTTGATCGAGGATCGCGATCTCTTGATCCCACTTATCTATATAAAAAGCTCGACTAGATTCTGTCAACAGCTGCTTCACTTCATATTTCTTTATGATATTCATTTCAGTTTGCCTCCATGGTATAGAGGGATTTGGTTGTAACTTATTAAAAGGTGACTATGTAAAAAAAACTTACACCTTTAAAACAACAAAAAAGAGGAGTACGACTCCCCTTATACGATTTCTAACTGTACACGCGTGCCCGATTGCACTGCTGCTGCATTCATTACTGTTCGGATGGATTTAGCTACCTTACCATTCTTTCCAATCACTTTTCCCGTATCATTCGTATGAACATGGAGTTTATAAGTGACTTCCTTGCTTCCAGGTAGTTCTTCAACCATTACCTCATCAGGATAATCGACAAGGGCTTTAACGATCGTTTCAACGAGTTCCTTCATTTATTACCCCACCTTTTTAAGATGATGGAAAAAAATACACCAAAGGAGGCTTTACGATAAAGCCTCCCCCACGGTGTCATATTACTTTTGGTTTTTTGCGTTGTGTAGCTTTTCCATAAGACCTTCTTTAGAGAAAAGGTTACGGACTGTATCGGAAGGCTTAGCGCCTTTTAGCATCCAATCAAGAGCTTTTTCCTCGTTAATTTTAACGTCAACAGGATTAGCAACCGGATTATAAGTTCCGATTTCCTCGATGAAACGTCCGTCACGAGGAGCACGAGAATCTGCAACAACTACGCGGTAATAAGGGTTTCTTTTAGCACCCATACGTTTTAGACGAATTTTAACTGCCATGTGTTTCACCTCCAAAAAATACTCACATAAATAAATATAATATCATAAATTGTCACTCTTGTAAAGAGGAAATTTATTTCGTTTTTATTGCATGAATGGGAAGTTCATGCCCTTGCCTTTTTTCTTGCCACCTTTAGACATGTTGGTCATCTGTTTCATCATTTTCTTCATCTCATCAAATTGTTTCAAGAGACGATTGACGTCTTGTACAGATGTTCCACTGCCTGTAGCAATCCTCTTCTTGCGGCTCGCATTGATCACATCAGGCTGCTCTTTTTCAAGAGTGGTCATCGATTGAATGATCGCTTCAACTCGACCGATTTGTTTTTCATCAACGCTGACGTTTTTCATCGCCTTCTTGTTCATCCCAGGAATCATATCCATCAATTCATCAAGAGGGCCCATGCTGCGAACCTGTCCAAGTTGATCAAGAAAATCATCGAACGTAAAGCTCATCGTTCTCATTTTCTTCTCGAGCTCTTTTGCTTTGTCTTCATCCACTGAAGTTTGTGCTTTTTCAATTAGAGAGAGCACATCCCCCATCCCTAATATGCGGGACGCCATCCTTTCCGGATGAAATGGTTCGAGCGCATCAAGCTTTTCACCCATACCAGCAAACTTGATCGGTTTGTCAGTGACTGACTTGATCGATAGCGCAGCCCCTCCGCGAGTGTCACCATCAAGCTTTGTTAGAACAACACCAGTAATATCTAGTGCATCGTTAAAGTTTTCGGCTACGTTCACAGCGTCTTGTCCAGTCATTGCGTCTACTACTAAGAAAATTTCATCAGGTGTTACTGCTTCTTTTACGTCCTTCAGTTCTTGCATGAGGTCTTCATCGATATGAAGACGACCGGCCGTATCGATCAGTACATAATCCAAATGCTCTTCTTTTGCTTTTTCGATCGCTTTCGTGGCGATTTCGACAGGGCTTACCTGATCTCCCATCGAGAATACAGGCATGCTGAGCTGTTTACCTAGGGTTTCTAGCTGATTGATCGCTGCTGGACGATAGATATCCGCCGCAACGAGTAAAGGTTTTCGATTGTGCTTCTTTCGTAAATGGTTCGCAAGCTTCCCGACAGTTGTCGTTTTACCCGCACCCTGTAGACCAGCCATCATAATAACAGTTGGCGGACGGTTTGATACTGCGATTTTGCTTTGCTCTCCGCCCATAAGTGCAGTCAGCTCTTCATTGACTACTTTAATGACTTGCTGACCCGGCGTCAGGCTTTTCATTACTTCTTGCCCTACAGCCCGCTCCTTAACTTTATTAATGAACTGCTTCACGACTTTAAAGTTAACATCCGCTTCAAGTAGAGCTAACCTTACTTCACGCATCATCTCTTTGACGTCTGCTTCAGTAACTTTCCCTTTGCCGCGAATTTTCTGCAGGGTACCTTGCAGTCGGTCGGCTAAACCTTCAAATGCCATGTTTGCCGCCTCCTAATCGAGTTTTTCAAGAGATTTAATCAAGGTTAGAGCTTTCGAGTTTGGATCCTCTTGCTTGAGCACTTCAGTAAGCTCTTCAAACAACTCTTGACGCTTGTTGTATCTCTCGAATAGCAATAGTTTTGCTTCGTATTCTTCTATCATTTGTTCCGTTCGCTTAATGTTATCATAGACAGCCTGACGGCTAACTTGAAATTCTTCTGCGATCTCACCAAGGGAGTAGTCATCCAAATAGTACAATGCCATGTAATTCCTTTGTTTCGGAGTTAAGAGCGACTGGTAAAAGTCGAATAACGCATTCATACGCATTGTTTTTTCGAGCAATGGTAGCACCCCCTCGTGTTAAGGCAATCACCTTTACGTTAAATATACTACTATGCGTAAAATCATTTGTCAAGATTTTTTCTTAACACAATCTTTTCGTGATTTACTCTTCTTTTTCAACGTCTTCTTCGATGATCGAAGAGAAGAGTCCATAAACGAACGTATCAGCGTCAAACTCCTGTAAATCATCCATTTGCTCACCGAGTCCAACTAGCTTAACAGGGATATCTAGCTCATGTCGAATGGCTAAAACGATACCGCCTTTTGCAGTCCCATCGAGTTTCGTAAGAGCGATTCCTGAAACATCAGTCGATTGACTGAACTGCTTCGCCTGGCTCATCGCATTTTGACCAGTCGTCGCATCAAGAACGAGGATGACTTCATGTGGCGCATTCGGGATTTCCCTTTGAATCACGCGCTTCACTTTTTCAAGTTCGTTCATTAAGTTCACTTTGTTCTGAAGACGCCCAGCTGTATCACAAAGCAGGATGTCTGCTTTTCTGGACTTAGCTGATTGTACCGCATCGAACACGACAGCTGCAGGATCAGAACCTGCCTGATGCTTCACGACATCGACTCCGACACGCTCACCCCACACATCTAACTGTTCGATGGCACCAGCTCTAAACGTGTCACCAGCGGCTAACAGAACCTTTTTGTTCTCTTGCTTAAACTTGTGAGCAAGCTTCCCGATCGTAGTGGTTTTACCTACTCCGTTAACGCCAACGAACAAGAATACCGTTAATTCATCTTCTTGAATGTTCAACGAATTATCTTCTTCTTTGTGAAGCAATTCAGCAAGCTTTTCAGAGATAACGCTCTGAAGCGCTTCTGTGTCCTTGATGTTCCTTGTTCTCGCTTCATCTTTTAGAACATCAATCAGGTCCATTACTGTTGCTACACCCACGTCTGCGCTGATTAGTAATTCTTCTAGCTCTTCGAAAAATTCCTCATCAACTTTACGATAGTTCTTTACAAGGTCGTTCATTTTTGTAGAAAACGATGTTCGTGTTTTCTCGAGTCCATCTCTAAATTTCTCAGTCACATTATCCGATTGCGTTGTAAACTTGTCCTTTAGCTTTTTGAAAAAGCTCATTGAAATCCCCCCAAATTCTTATTGCGATATTAATTGTTTTGATTCTTCTAGTCTAACTGACACGAGTCTTGAAACGCCTGATTCCTGCATGGTCACACCATAAAGAACATCAGACTCCTCCATCGTACCCTTACGGTGCGTAATAACGATGAACTGTGTCTTCTCACTGAATTGTTTCAAATACCTCGCAAACCTATTCACATTCGCATCATCGAGTGCGGCTTCAACTTCATCTAGGACACAGAAAGGCACTGGGCGCACTTTTAGAATAGCAAACAGAAGCGCAATCGCCGTAAATGCTCGTTCTCCACCCGAAAGAAGAGCAAGGTGCTGAAGCTTTTTGCCTGGAGGCTGTGCGAGAATATCGACCCCGGTTGATAAGAGATTCTCAGGATCTGTGAGAACGAGATCCGCTTTTCCTCCCCCAAATAGTTCTTTGAACACTTGTTGGAACTGAGTTCGAATTTTCGTAAACGTATCTTCAAAACGCTTCTTCATTTCTTGGTCCATTTCACCGATTACCGTATAAAGGGTATCTTTTGCCTGTAACAAATCTTTTTGCTGCTCTGTTAAGAACGTATAGCGCTCATTCACACGCTCAAACTCATCGATCGCACCAAGGTTAACCGTCCCTAATTCATCGATTTCAAGCTTGATCAGCTTTAACTTCTTCTTTGCTTCACTAGCTTCGATCGTAAGCACATGCTTCTCTTTCGCTGCTTCATACGTTAATCCATACTCTTCACTTAGCATCGTGAGACGGTTTTCAAGTTCTACATCTAAACGGTTCACTTGTACTTCTGCAGCTTGCAGTAACCCTGCTGTCTGCTTTTCCTCATTCGATACTGCTTCATGTTCAGTACCTATCACATCGATCGTTCGCTGATGATTTGTTTTCACTTCTCTTTCTTCTTGTAGTGAAGCTAACAAACCGTCTTTTTCTTCTCTTAATTTCTTGATATTTTCATCAAGCTTTTCTTCACCAGTTGAATTAGATGACATCGCTTCATTTAGTAAGGAATGCTCTTCCATCGTTTCATTCAACTGATTCGTCGTTTCCTTTTGTTCTGAAGAAAGGCGATCGAGCGTTTCTTTTTGGTTCTGGAAGGACTGCTGATGTTCAGCTACTTTCACTTTTAACTCAGTGATTTCTGATTGGATCGTTTCCTTCGACGTTTGCTGAGATTGCTTTTTAAGCGTTAGTGCTTCGATCTTCTCTTCTAGTTCCTCTGCTTGTTTTGAGATCGTTTCTAAACGGTTCGATAAGTAGTCACTCCTGCTTTCATGCGTTTCTACTTCTTCTTCGATCGCGTTCTTCTCACGGTCATATAGCTGAAGTCGTTCGTTCGTATTTCGCTCTTCACTTTCGATTCCTCTTATATCTCCTAGAAGTGACTGCTCTTCTAGCCGGAGGTTTTCACCGTGCTCTCTCATCGTTTCAAGCTCTAATTCGAGTCTCTCAAGCTCTGCTTTCTCACGCTGAATTTCTTTTTCTACACCTACCGTCTTCTTTTCCATCTCTGCAAGCTTTGTTTCTAGAACTTCCAGTTCACGCTGTCTACTAAGTAAAGAAGTAGACTTTTGCTTCACACTTCCTCCGCTCATCGAACCACCAGGGTTTACAACGTCACCTTCGAGCGTCACGATACGGTTCTTGTACTGAACGATTTTAGCTAGTTCGTTCGCGCCTTTTAAGTCGTTTGCTACAAGGACCGAGCCTAATAAGTTTTCTAGGACGTTACGATACCTCTCATCAAACTCGATTAAGTCTGATGCGACGCCAACAAATGCCTTGTGATTCTTCACGCGTTCATAATCATATCCCGAAACTTTCCTCGACCGAATAACAGTTATCGGAAGAAACGTTGCTCGTCCTGAACGATTTTTCTTTAAAAATGATATCGCTCCGCGTCCTGCTCGTTCATCACTTACGACAACGCTTTGCATCGCACCACCTAGAGCTGTTTCCAGTGCTGTCTCTACTTGTTTTGGTACCGTCACAAGCTCCGCGATCGCACCCTCTATTCCTTCAAGGTCATTCCTAGCCTTCAGCACTTCTTTAACACCTTGATAGAAACCAGCGTAATCTTCCTGCATTTCCTCAAGCATTTGTTTCTTAGAACGATATTGCTGAATATATTGATAAGCTTGGTAGAGCTTTGATTCTTTTTCTCCGAGAGCTTTTTTCTTTTCTTCTACGTCATGCTTACTTTTATAAAACGAAGAAACATGAGCTTCGAGCTTCTTTTTTGAAGCTTTGAGAGATTTAGTCAGCTCTTTCTTTTTATCTTCTACCTCCGTCCGCTGTTTGATGAACTTATGGTTGTCCTCATCCAGTCTCTTTTTACGCTGTGAAAGAACAGTTAGCTGATCTTGGATGTAGCGATTTTCATTACGGATCGATGCTTGTTCATTCAACAGCTCAAAGTAATCGGACTTCATTCGGTCTAATTCTTGTTCGATATCTTGCTCGACATCAGCAAGTAACTCAGTTTCTTTCTTCAGCTGATCTTTCAATTGAGCTAATTCTTTTTTCTGGCGCTCAAACCTGCTTCGATGCTGAGTGATTTCATTTTCATAGTAGTTTTTCTTTTCGTTTAAAAAGTTGATTCGTTCTTTGAGATTCTCTTTGTTTTGATGAGCATTCTTTTTTCGTTCTTTAAGAACTTCTCTTTTCCCTTCGAGCTTTTCAAGTTCTTCACTTGTCTCGAGTAAGGTTTGCTGGAAACGCTCAATATTGTTTTCAGCTATGAGCAATTCTTGCTTTGCGTTTTCGAGTTCTTCCTTCTTGACTCGTACCGAATCTGAGATGTCTAATTCTTTCTGTTTTAACTCATCGAACTCAGCAGATTTCTTTCTCCAAGCAGCGTGAAACTCTTCGATCTCGTGAACGGTTAGAGCTGCTTCGATCTTTTCTAACTCTTCCCTTTTCTCAAGATAGTCTTTCGCTATCGAAGCTTGGATACGTAAAGGCTCTACTTGATCTTCGAGTTCATACAGAATATCTTCCACGCGGTGAAGGTTGTCCGCTGTTTCTTTTAATCGTGCTTCCGCTTTATGTTTCCGCGTTTTATATTTAAGAACTCCTGCCGCTTCTTCAAAGATCTTTCTTCTTTCTTCAGACTTGCTGCTTAATATTTCCTCAATTCGTCCTTGTCCGATGATTGAGAACGATTCTTTACCAAGTCCTGAATCCATAAAAAGTTCAATAATGTCTTTCAGACGGCATGTTTGATTGTTTAATAAGTATTCGCTATCACCAGAGCGATACACTCTTCTCGTAACGCTTACTTCGTTGTATTCGATCGGAAGGTATTGGTCATGATTATCGAGGGTCAATGTTACTTCTGCAAGATTGACAGCTCTTCGTGACTCACTACCTGAGAAAATAATATCTTCCATCTTCGAGCCTCTGAGTGATCTTGCAGACTGTTCGCCTAGCACCCATCGGATCGCGTCATTTATATTACTTTTGCCGCTTCCGTTTGGACCGACAACTGATGTAACTCCTGGAACAAACTCTACTGAAATTTTATCGGCGAATGATTTAAAGCCGACTACATCTAATCGTTTGAGGAACATCAATTTTTCCCCCTCATCTGTTTCATATCTATGTATGCTATAAACTAACTGTCTTATTTTATCATAAATTCCTATAGCCTACGATACAATGCGTGATCCATGTTACAATAGGAAAAGCTCCTGAATTCTTCATCTAAAGACGGATTTGAGCGAGATTGTGTAAAAAGGCAGGTGGTACATAATGGATCTATCTAACAAAACAGAAGAAAACCTTACATTTATGGTTGAAGGCATTAAAGAAAAGCTTCAAGTAATTAACGCCGCCATGATCAAGCCAGAATCTTTTGACCTCTCTACTTACGATGATATTCATGAAATTTACACGATGGTCAATAAGAAAGAGTCGCTTACTCCGGGTGAAATGCAGGCTTTGCTTGCTGAACTAGGTAAGCTTCGCACAGCATAATGAGTTGATCATATACGTAAAAAGAATCCTGTTGATCAGGATTCTTTTTGATTACTTTCTTTTAAATTTAGAAGCGCTTGTTGTGCCGCCTTCTGTTCAGCTTCTTTTTTGGAACGTCCTACACCGATTCCAAGGTCAGCTCCGTTCAGCGTAACTTTGGACGCAAACTCGCGATTGTGCGCTGGCCCTTTTTCATCCGTGATGACATAATCAATGACCCCAAGGCTTTCACGCTGAATCACTTCTTGAAGCTGGCTTTTATAATCCATCACATGCGAAAAAGCACCGGCGTTAATCTTCGGATAGACAAACTTCTCTAGAAAGCCAAAAACCACTTCTATGCCTTGATCAAGATAGAGTGCACATATAAATGATTCGAACACATCGGCAAGAAGTGCTGGTCTTGCTCTTCCACCCGTCATTTCCTCACCCTTACCAAGAAGGACAAGATGCCCAAAATTGAGATCGTTAGCAAACTGCACGAGCGATGGCTCACATACGATGGCCGCTCGTAGTTTCGTTAGCTCTCCTTCACTCATATTCGGGTATTTTTCAAACAGGTACCGTGATATTGTAAGTTCAAGTACAGCATCACCAAGAAATTCTAGACGTTCATTATCCATCTGCGGATGCAGTCGATGCTCATTCACATATGATGAATGAGTAAATGCCTGGTAAAGAAGTTGCTCATTATTAAAAGAAACATCAATTTCTTTGAGAAACTGAGCGAACTTTTCTTTCGCAGTGTCCCCAACCACGAGTTGTCGTGAATGCTTAGGTTTAAAACGTCTTTTTGTTTTTTGTGTGTGTTTGTGTGATTTGGACATAAATACCTCCACGACTAATCAAAATCTTCTACATAGAAAGGGAATAAAGCCCCGCATCTACGGGGCTTAATCCACCAATTCAGGAAATTCCCGAATATTAATTTTGGCTATTTATGTAATCAATTACATCGCCAACTGTTACGATCTTCTCAGCGTCCTCGTCTGAGATTTCCATGTCAAACTCATCTTCAAGCTCCATAACTAATTCCACAACATCCAGGGAATCGGCACCAAGGTCATCTTTAAAAGAAGCTTCAGGTTTAACTTCAGACGCTTCGACTCCAAGACGATCAACGATGATTTTTGTTACACGCTCTAGTGTATCTGCCATTATACTCACCTCCCCTCAAGCTATTATAGGATATCTAAAAGAAAAAAACTAGATGTACAATTTTTCTCTTCTGTTACATCACCATTCCGCCATCGATGTGGAGGGTTTGACCGGTGATATAGTTTGCGTCATCAGAAGCAAGAAACTTTACTGCTTTTGCAATATCTTCAGCTGCGCCAAGTCTTCCAAGAGGAATCTGACCTTTCATTCCGCTCTTCACCTCTTCAGATAGTTCATCTGTCATATCTGTTTCGATGAACCCAGGTGCAAGAGCATTGACCGTAATATTACGGCTAGCAAGTTCTTTTGCAGTCGTTTTTGTTAAGCCAATTACGCCTGCTTTCGCGGCTACATAGTTCGCCTGGCCTGCATTTCCTGCAACACCAACGACTGATGCTACATTGATGATACGGCCATAGCGCTGTTTCATCATTTGGCGCGTCACAGATTTCGTACAGTTAAATACACCTTTGAGGTTCGTATTGATTACATCGTCCCACTCTTGCTCTTTCATACGCATCAATAGGTTATCTCTTGTTATCCCAGCGTTGTTAACCAAAACATCGAGACTACCGAACTCTGAGATGACTTCCTTAACCATTCCTTGTACTTCTTCCATATTACCAACGTTCGCCTGGATCGCAATGGCTTGACCGCCAGCAGCTTTGATTTCTTCAACAACCTCGTTCGCTTTCGCTTCACTACCCGCATAGTTAACAGCTACGTTCATCCCCTCTGAAGCAAGTTGAAGTGCGATAGCTCGTCCGATCCCGCGAGATCCGCCAGTAACGAGTGCCGATTTTTTCTCTGCCATGATTATTCCTCCCCTAGCTTTTCCATTAGTTGATCAAGTTGTTCAGGTGTACTTACTGCATGAACAAATGCACGACGGTTTACTTTCTTAACTAATCCTGAAAGAACATTTCCTGGTCCTACTTCAATAAATCGATCAACACCGAGATCCATCAGTTTACGAATCGTATCTTCAAATAGAACGGGTGAATAAATCTGTTGCAGCAAGTTGCTCTTGATTTCTTCAGCTGATGTAGAAGGTTCTGCTGATACGTTCGCGATCACTGGCACTGAAGCATCAGAAATCGTGATAGACTCTAAGATTGCAGACATCTTTTCCGCTGCCGGCTTCATTAAGCTTGAGTGAAATGGGCCGCTAACTTGTAGAGGGATTACCCTTCTCGCACCATTTTCCTTTGCGACTTCAGACGCTTTTTCAACTCCAGCTTTTGCTCCTGAAATGACGATTTGACCAGGGCTATTCAAGTTGGCTAGCTGAACAGTGTCAGTCGATTCAGACACATCATCCACTATTTTCTGAAGCTCGTCACGGTCCATGCCCATGATTGCTGCCATCGCCCCTTCACCTGCAGGAACAGCTTCTTCCATGTAAAGACCTCGATTTCTAACAGCATAGACAGCATCAGAAAACGACATAGCACCTGAAGCAACTAGTGCAGAGTATTCACCGAGACTATGTCCTGCGGTATAATCTGGCGTAATTCCTTTTTCTTTAAGCGCTTCTAAAACTGCTACACTCGTTGTTACAAGAGCTGGCTGCGTGTTCTCTGTTTTTGTAAGGGTTTCGATCGGCCCGTTCATGATTAGTTTCGTAAGGTCGTAGTCGAGACGGTTATCCGCTTCACTGAAAATCTTTTCTGAAGCAGAATAAACTTCGATAAAGTCTTTCCCCATTCCTACTGCTTGTGAACCTTGACCTGGAAATAAAAATGCTGTTTTTCCCATTACTGATCTCCTTCCTTCTTCTCTTCAAGAGAAGTTTTGATTTCAGTTACGACATTTCCTGTTACCATCATTCGAGCTTGTCTTATTGCACTGAAAACAGCCCGTCCGTTTGAGGAGCCATGAGCTTTAATAACTGGAGCACGTAAGCCAAACAATCCAGCTCCACCGTACTCAGAGTAATCTAGCTTGTTTTTCAAGTTTTTCAACTTTGGCTTCAGAACTCCAGCAGCTACCTTACTAGTGAAAGAACTTGTGAGCTCTTCTTTTAGCATTGTAAACATCGTAAGTGCGGTTCCCTCGATCGTTTTAAGCACTAAATTTCCGGAAAATCCGTCGCATACGACGACATCCGCTGCATTGCTCAATATATCTCGTGATTCAACGTTCCCAACAAAATTTAAACCACTTTCTTGTAACAAAGTGAATGCTTGTTTACTAAGTTCGTTCCCTTTCCCTTCTTCTGTACCGATGTTCAGTAAGCCGATGCGAGGAGAGTCGATTCCACGAACTTTCTCTGCATAAACAGCACCCATCTGTGCATATTGAAGCAAGTGCTCAGGCTTTGCGTCCATATTCGCACCAACATCAAGTAAAAGAAAACCTTTTTCATCGATCGTCGGAAGAGTTGGAGCAAGGCCTGGTCGTTCGATCCCCTCGATCCGTCCTACATAGAGCAAGCCGGCTGCCATGAGTGCTCCTGTATTTCCTGCAGAAATGCAGGCATCCGCTCTACCTTCTTTAACTTCGTTCACAGCGAGTACCATCGACGCTTTCTTCTTTCTTCTTGCTGCACGTACTGGCTGATCTTCTGACGATATGTATTCATCCGTATGTAGTACTGTTATTCGCTCTTTACTCCCAGATAGTAAGGGATTGATTTGATTTTCGTCTCCTACGATGGTTACTGAAAGATCTTTATACGTTTCTAAGGCTTCATAAACCCCATCGATGATCGCTTTAGGAGCGTTGTCCCCACCCATCGCATCTATTGCAAGTCTCATGTTAGTTCAGCTTCCTTTCAAGGTTTAGTAGAGCGATACATCACAAACTCACCCGAAAATACATTTTCATTCTGAACAAAGCTATTGACCTCGACCGTTGTTCTTCCTTTACTATTGTCGGTAACATTTGCTTTGGCTATCACTCGTTCGCCTTCCTTAACCTGTCTTGAAAAACGAATATTCGCTTTTGCAGTTAAGGCAAGCTCATCATTGATAATCGCAACTGCTAACGAATTCGCTTGTGCGAAAAGATGATGACCCCGAGCGATTTTATTTCTAGAAAAAACATGTTCTGGTCGGATATCTAGAATTGAAATCGCATTTTCATCTAATTGTAGGTCGATGACTTGACCGATCACTTCTTCCATCGGGAGAGCTTTCACCTCATCAAACTGCTGCTGGGCAACATACTTGATCCGCTCTCTTAATTCTGGAATAGATAGTTCAAGGCGATCTAATCTGATTGTTTGAATGCTCACGTTAAATTTATCTGCAAGTTCCTCATCGGTTATAAAAGGTGTTTTTTCGATTGTCTCTTTTAATAACGTTTGACGTTCTCTCTTACTCCTCTTCACTCTCTACCGCCGCCTATCTAGCATTAATAAACGGATAAAGAGGATCCTATGATCCTCTTTATCTCAGTCTTATGACTAGGTCCTAAAACGTAGTATATAATGTAAGCCGCGTTTTTGCAAGCTAATCAAGCTTCTCGCCACTTAATACCCCTTCTTTCGATAAATAGGTTCTAAGACGACGATAAGCGTTATCTTCCCAAAACGCCGTAGATTCAACGAGTGCTGAAGCATCTTGACGTGCTACTTCAAGAACGCGATAGTCGTGGACAAGATCGGCAACTTTGAACTCCGGCAAACCACTTTGCTTTCTTCCAAAGAAATCTCCTGGGCCACGAAGCTCGAGGTCACGCTGTGATAACACAAAGCCATCGTTCGACTCTGTCATAATCTGCATGCGCTCCTTCCCGACTTCTGATTTAGGATCAGCAAGTAAAATACAGTAAGACTGATCGCTCCCTCGTCCTACTCGACCTCGTAACTGGTGAAGCTGAGCTAACCCAAAACGCTCGGCATCATAAATGACCATGATCGTTGCGTTCGGTACGTTAACGCCGACCTCGACAACCGTTGTGGATACCAATAGCTGAACGTCATTACGGCTGTAGGCTTCCATTACGGCTTCCTTTTCATCAGAACTTAGTCTTCCATGCATCAATCCCACTTGATAATTAGGTAGTGCAGTTTGCATTTGAGCATGAACATCGATTGCATTTTGGACATCCAGTTTCTCTGACTCTTCAATAAGAGGACAGATGACGTACCCTTGACGGCCTTGATCAAGCTCTTTCGTCACAAAGTCGAGCACTCTTGAGAGCATATCCGGCTTAGCCCAATACGTCTCGATCGGTTTTCTGCCAGCCGGCATCTCATCGATCGTCGAAACATCCATATCACCGAATACAGAGATGGCAAGCGTTCGAGGGATCGGTGTCGCTGTCATGTAAAGGACATCCGGAGTCAAACCTTTTTCTTTTAGCACCCTTCTTTGCATAACACCAAAGCGGTGCTGCTCATCGGTAATAACTAAACCAAGATGCTTAAAAACAACTTCATCCTGAATGAGCGCATGAGTACCGATCAACAAATCGATCTCTCCACTTGCCAATCGTTCAAGAAGCTCTCTTCGCTTCTTCCCTTTTATCGAACCAGTTAACAGTTCTACGTTCAGCCTGTCTCCTAAAAGGTCTTCAAATGATTCAAAATGCTGCTCAGCAAGAATTTCTGTAGGTACCATTAAAGCACCTTGATTTCCTGAGAGGTACGTAGCAAAAAGTCCGATCGCTGCTACGACCGTTTTACCTGAACCTACGTCCCCTTGAAGCAACCGATTCATGCGATACGGGCTTTCCATGTCGTTTAAAATTTCTCCTACGACTCTATCTTGTGCTCCTGTTAGAGGAAAAGGAAGACTCTTAATAAATCCCTCCAGATCCTTTCTACTATAATGGTGAGAAGACCCCTTTGTATTTTCTCTCTCCCTCTTTCGGAACAGCTGCATCTTCAGCTGAAATTGCAGCAGCTCCTCGTACACAAACCTTCTTCTCGCCTGCTTTAAATGCTCGTGCGATTGTGGTGCATGCATCGTTTCGATGGCTTCTCTTCTATTCATAAGCTTGTACCGCTCTAACATTTGAGGGGGAAGCGTCTCTTCGATTTCACTTGCAAATTGTTTTAAAGCAAGCTGAATGTAGCGCTTGATCGCTTTCACTGTTATGTCTCCACCTACTGGATAAACAGGCTCGATCGTACCATCTGGGTTGTGAGGCGAGAAAGTAATCTCAGAAGCGGACAAGGTCATCTTATGTTGGTCCCATTTACCAGTTACGGTGACCGTCTGTCCGAGTGAGAACTGCTTTTTAAGAAAAGCACGATTAAAAAAAACGGCTGTAATGAGGAATCTTCCCACTAACAGCCTTACAGACAGTCTAGACTTTTTCTTTCCATAGTAGCGAACGGCAGGTTCACTGTGAACCTTTCCTTCAAGTGTAGCTCTCTCCTCATGCTTAACATCCGCTAAATCTTTCAGTTCATAGTCCTCATATCGAAAAGGAAAATATTCTACTAAGTCCGATATGCTATTGATTCCGATCGATGAAAGAGAAGCAGCTTTCTCATCACCTATTCCTTTGATTTTCGTGAGTTCAGTCACCTTCATTCACTCATTTCTTATCCAGGGATACTCCAAAGATCCTGGCTTCTAATTCTCGTCCAGTCGGTGTTGCTGCAAGACCTCCTTGCGCTGTTTCACGTAGGGCAGAAGGCATCGTTTGACCGATTTTATACATCGCATCGATCACTTCATCACAAGGAATTCGGCTCTTAATTCCTGCTAGTGACATATCTGCAGCTACAAGAGCATTGGATGCACCCATTGCATTCCTTTTAACACAAGGAACTTCTACAAGACCTGCAACAGGGTCGCATACTAATCCAAGCATATTTTTAAGCGCGATTGCAAAAGCGTGTGAAGACTGTTCAGGCGTTCCACCCATAAGTTCAACGATTGCAGCTGCAGCCATCCCTGTAGCTGAACCTACCTCCGCTTGACATCCACCTGCAGCCCCTGAAATGGAAGCATTGTTAGCAACAACGAAACCGAAAGCTCCTGATGTGAAGAGATAGTTCACCATTTGTTCTCTCGTTGGATTCACCTTTTCTCTGATTGCAAATAATGTTCCAGGAACAACTCCTGCTGATCCAGCTGTTGGCGTTGCGCAAATCGTACCCATCGCTGCATTGACTTCGTTTGTTGCCATCGCTTTACTAACTGCATCGAGCATCGTTTCACCAGAAAGAGATTTCCCTGATTTTAGGTAAGTTTGAAGCAGGACCGCATCTCCACCTGTTAAACCAGAGTGAGACCGAACGTCTTCTGTAATACCTCGCTCTACAGCTTGCTCCATTACCTCAAGGTTCCTTTCCATTTGACCAACGACTTGTTCACGCGTCGAACTTCTAACTTCCATTTCTTGTTCGATCATGATTTCTGAAATCGGCACATTTCTTGATTGTGCTAGCTCAACTAATTCTGCTACATTACGAAACATAGCGACTCCTCCTTTATATGTTATTCACTGATTTTTGCTACTTGAAGAATGTTCGGGAGTGATTCGACTTCATCGAGCACTACTTGAGGTATGTTTTGATCAACTTCTATCGTCATGAGGGCTTCTTTCCCCTTTTCTTTCCTCGAAACGTTCATGTGTCCAATATTGATTTCATGCTTCGCTAGTAAGTTCGATACTCCTGCGATCGCACCGAACCGATCATTGTGAACAACAAGGATAGCTGGACTGTTTCCAGACAGGCCAAGTGCAAAGCCATTTAATTCGATCACTTCCATTTTACCGCCACCGATTGAGATCCCTACTAGTTCCAGCTCACCTTTATCGTCTTTCAAGTGCACCCTAGCTGTGTTCGGATGATCAGTGACAGCATCTTCCTCAATGAACCTTACCTTTATCTTTTTCTCTTTCGCTATTGTAAGCGCATTCACAATTCGTTCATCAAACGTGTCAAAATCTAGGACACCACCCACTAACGCCACATCAGTTCCATGTCCTTTGTATGTTTTAGCAAATGACCCATACAAAGAAATCGTGATGCTTTGTGGCTCGCGACCAAATAGATGTCTAGCTACTCGTCCGATTCTTGCTGCACCTGCTGTATGTGAACTTGAAGGGCCGATCATTACTGGACCGATAATATCAAAGACACTGCGAAACTTCACATCGACTCCACCTTTCGTTATGTACACCTAATGAACACTATCGTTAATAGCAGAAAAAGAAAACCTGGCATGTGCCACGTTTCTTTTTCTGCTTTATTTAAATGCTACTCGACCGAAACAATATACGGATAGATCGGTTGCTTTCCTTCATGGAGTTCAACTTCTACTTCTTCGAACTGCTCTTCTATAAAGGAAACGAGCTTTTCTGCTTCTTCTTTGTCTGCATCTTCACCATAGATGATCGTGATGATCTCATCATCTTCGCCGATCATCGATTCTAATAGAGCTTTCGCTACATCGAATCGAGATGATTCAGAGACTACGATTTTTCCATCAGAAATCCCCATGAAATCATCTTTTGCGATCGAAACGCCATCGATTTGAGTGTCACGAACAGCAAATGTAACCTGACCTGATTTCACTTCAGACATGCTTGCTTTCATCGCCGAACCATTTTCCTCGATTTCTACCGAAGGATTAAATCCGAGTAAGCTAGCGATCCCTTGTGGAACAGTTTTAGAAGGAATGACAACAACATTCTCTTCAACTACGGATGCTGCTTGCTCTGCTGTCATGACGATGTTGCTGTTATTCGGAAGGATGATGATATTTTCGGCATTCACTTCCTCGATCGCTTTCACGATGTCCTCTGTGCTTGGGTTCATCGTTTGACCACCGGAGATCACGTAGCTCGCGCCCAAACTCTTGAATAGGTCAGCGATCCCATCACCCATCGAAACGGTAATAATACCGTATTTCTTCTTTTCAGCAGCTGCTGGCTTAGAAGCTTTTTCTTCGTTAAGAATCGTCGAATGCTGCTCACGCATATTCTCAATCTTAATTTTGATCAAACTTCCGAAATTCTGTGCATATGTCATGATATTACCAGGGTATTCAGTATGCATATGTACTTTGACAAGGTCGTCATCAGAAATCACGAGAAGTGAGTCCCCGTGCTTGTCTAGTTCATTTCGAAACGATTCTTCATCATATGGAGATTGTTTAAGCTTCGCGTCTTCAAGTTGAACCATGAATTCAGTACAATATCCAAATTCGATATCTTCTGTCTTCATATGTCCTTGTGCACCTTTATGGTGCTCAGCGCGAACCAATTCATCCATCTTTTCTTCTTCAAGTGACACATCAGGTGCTTCTTTGCCTTCAAGCACGGCAAGAAAGCCTTCATAGATCACGAGTAAACCTTGTCCACCGGAGTCTACAACCCCAACTTCTTTTAGAACTGGAAGTAGATCAGGCGTACGTTGAAGGGAGGCTTTCGCTTCCTTTACAACGATTTGCATAAGCTCGATCATATCTTCCGTTTGCTTTGCTGACTTTACAGCTTTCTTCGCAGCGTCTTTTGCTACAGTTAGAATCGTACCCTCAACAGGCTTCATAACAGCTTTATAAGCCGACTCTACGCCGTTGTCTAAAGCAGCAGCAAAGTCTACAGTTCCAATTTCACTCTTTGTATCGATCGCTTTAGAAAACCCTCTGAATAACTGTGAAAGAATTACTCCAGAGTTTCCTCGCGCACCCATTAATAGTCCTCGTGCAAATAGAGATGCAACGTCTCCTACTTTCTCTGAGCTGCTTTTCTTAACTTCGTTTGCACCTGAAGTAATGGTTAGGTTCATATTGGTTCCTGTATCTCCGTCTGGTACAGGGAATACGTTTAAGGCATCAACCATTTTTGCATTTTTAGATAGGTTGTTTGCACCTTCGATAACCATATGCGCAAACCGCTTACCGTCAATCCTCTTAATTGTCACAGACTGTTCCTCCTAACTCCACTTAAGGGTTCGTTACTCTGACCCCTTGTACGTAGATGTTTACAGAATCTACAGATAGTCCGAGCATTTGGTCAAGCTGGTACTTTACTTTTGTTTGAACGTTATGAGCAACTTCCGAAATTTTTGTACCATAGCTCACAATAATATACATATCGATATTGAGTTCTTCTTCTTCTCTGCGAACTACTATCCCTCTGCTAAAGTTATCTTTTCCCAACAATTCTGTAATACCGTCTTTAAGTTGCTTCTGAGAAGCCATACCTACGATACCATAACAATCTATCGCCGCGCCACCTGCAATTGCAGCTACTACCTCAGTAGAAATATCGATTTGTCCGTATTGGGTTTTCATTTCAATTGACATATTTGTTCCTCCCTTAGCGATTTGGGTGCTGACCAATGTTCCATTCTATCTTCATTACTAACTCTTGATGCTAAAATAAATTAAATACATCTCATTTAGAGCTAATAGTTATTTTACTACAATATTAGTGAATTTAAAAGTTCATCCTTGTAAAACACTCGTATCATCACTTTTAGCTGTTAAGTTTTTTTCTTGATAACCCTGTTGTTTGTCTTGCATTCACTATACCTACGTGATACTATAGTGGAGGATTTATCCTGCACTTCTTGTGCAATGTAGGACAGTAAGGAGGTTGAAATAATGGCTAAATGTGCAATCACTGGCAAAAAGACTGCGTTTGGTAACAAGCGTTCTCACGCGTTGAATACAACAAAACGTAAATTTGGTGCAAACCTTCAAAAGGTACGTATCATGGTTGATGGTAAACCGAAAAAAGTATATGTTTCTGCTCGTGCCCTTAAATCTGGGAAAGTAGAACGCGTATAATTGACACACGAAAAAGCACCCGTTAACGGGTGCTTTTTTTGTTAAAAGGCTACTGAATGATCATCCAACAAAATAGTGATCATTTACGCTCCAATCTGCGCTAATATGAAGGATTAAACCAATAATAATCACCTTGACGAGCTGAAAAGTTAGGTAGCATAATAGGTCGGAAAGTTTAACTTTGATTGATTGTATTCTAGTAGGAGTGAATACCTCTTGACTCCCGTGGTCCAACGGGCGTTCGAGACTCAGATTGGACGGCTCTTTGTCCGCTTTGAGGCTCGGACGTTCGTCCACAGGAAAGCAAGAGGTATTTAAACTCCTACGGCATAGGGACCACATCAACTAGATCCTTAACATGCTTACACAAAAAAGCACCCGGGATCAGGTGCTTTTTTTCGTGCTATTCATTTTTACGAAGAGATCCAAGAATCGCCCTTACAAACCCACCGAGAAACTTAGGTAGTTTAATCGTATAGAACTTCATACTTCCCCCTCCTCAAAAGTCAAAAATGGAGACCAGGATAAAACAATATGAGATCATAATATTCTTTACTATTATATTCGCCGAAAATAAAATATACCCTAATCCTGATGTTCGGCGTCCGAACTTCTTACCACCATAAGTATGCCTTCAGTAAATGAATAAGACCCATTTTCCTCGACCAATTCATTACTTATGCATAAACTCGATCCCCATTCCAACTTTTTATCAGTAAGAGGAAATTTAAAACCTTCTAACGTTAATCCCTTTACTTCGGGTGTGTACGATAAGAACGAAGCGTATGGATATCGCGCATCACTCTCTAAAGAATAATGGCCTGGTCCTTTTAACTGAAGACGATTCTGTCGATCTTCTAGCTTTACACTCACGCCACTCTTCAACCCTTTTATCAACATCTGCACGTTCATCCAGCTATGATCAAGTCTACCCCCTGTGACCCCATACATGATGATTTCACTCGGTCGTTGGTCGATCGCCCAGTCGAGTGCTAACTCAAGATCTGTATGATCTTTTTCTGATGGATACACATGAAATGAAAGGTTATGCGTTTCAATCCACTCTCTTTCTTCAGGCGTGACAGAGTCAAAATCCCCAAATCCCTGAGAAGGAGTGATGCCGTGCTTCAAGAGCGTATACACTCCCCGGTCAACACCTACCCATTGCACACCCCGCTTATCTTTTAGTAGATTTTGAGGCAAATCAGAAATTGGTCCACTTGCTACAAGATAGATAGCTTCATGTGTCATGGTCGATGAACCATCTTCGGAGAAGTCGATGAAAGCAGCGCTAACACAATAATTGAAACGGCTGCTGCAGGGAAGAGATAAGAAGCATTATATAAAAATGAGTACAGCGCGACAGGCGTACCTTCTGGCGCCATATCACCGAACCAAATAACACCCGAAGTAAAATGAGATACTAATCGGAACAACGCTCCGAGAAAACAGCCGATCGCAATCATCGTGATTCGTTTCTTTTTAGTAGCATCTTGTGAAACACTAAACAGTCCTGCTAAACCTACTACCATGAATCCAACCGGATAATCTAGTAAAAATTGTACTGGATGTACGTAAAACGGTGCGACTAGAAGCGGCTGTAGGATGCCCACTAATAAGCCAGTGACGATCCCAGGTCCGATCCCTCTCCGAAAGGCAATTAAGAAGATCGGTACCATCGCTAGTGAAACAGAACCCCCATTGGGCCATAAACGGATGGAAAACAAGTCCAAGATCACCCCGATACCTGCCATAAGGGCGATCTCAAGAAGTAAAACAAGGCGATTGTTATTCATAATCATCTACTCCTAAACAATAATTTCACTTTACAAAAAAACAGCGGGCGTGTCGCCCGGCTGTTTTAAGATTGACGAAGGCTCTCGATTGCTGATTTACGATCTTCCATATTGTAAACCGCTGATCCTGCCACAAGTACCGTAGCACCAGCTTCGATACATTTTCTAGCTGTCTCTTTGTTGACTCCGCCATCCACTTCGATTTCAGGCGATACACCCAAGTCATCCGCTAGTTTTTTTACTTCTGCAATTTTCGGAACCACTCTTTCGATGAAAGCCTGTCCACCAAACCCAGGATTCACGGTCATGAGGAGAACAAGGTCAACATCTTCGATCACATGCTTGATCGCATCGACTGGTGTTGCAGGATTGATGACGACGCCTGCTTTAACACCTTTGCTCTTGATCAACTGAATCGTACGATGTAAATGAGGACATGCCTCTGCGTGAACAGTCAGGATATCTGCCCCTGCATCTGCGAACTCTTCGATGTAGTGATCTGGGTTTTCAATCATAAGGTGCACGTCGAGCGGTAAGTTGGTAACGGGACGAAGAGCTCGAACGATTGGTGCTCCAATCGTAATGTTTGGTACGAAATGTCCGTCCATCACGTCTACGTGAATATAATCAGCTCCACACGCTTCAACATCCTTCACTTCTTCTCCAAGTTTTGCGAAGTCGCTTGAGAGGATTGATGGTGCAATCTTTATCATATTAATACCTCCGTTTTTGGTCCTTAATCTCTGTGAAGAACGATGAATAATGGTCGTATCTGTACGCCTTTATCTCACCTTCATCTACAGCTGCTTTAACCGCACATCCAGGTTCTTTCATGTGGGTGCAGCCTCTAAATTTACATTCGTTCGTTTTTTCTCTAATCTCAGGGAAGTAAAGCCATAAATCATCTGCCTCTATGCCCCTGAAATCAAGAGAACTAAAGCCGGGTGTATCAGCGACTAATCCAGATCCAAACGGAATCAATTCAACATGACGAGTCGTATGTTTTCCTCGACCCAAATGTGTTGAAATATCGCTAGTATCTAAGTCTAAATCCGGATTGATCGCATTGAGTAGTGAGGACTTCCCTACTCCTGATTGTCCTGCGAATACAGTGACATTATCATAGAAATGCTCCTCGATCTCAGATATTCCAGATAAACTCTGTGCAGAATTCATCAGTACTTCATACCCCACCTCACGATAGTCCTTGCCATAATTGTGTATGATTTCTTCTTCTGATTCTGAAACAAGATCCATTTTTGTGATGCAGATGACTGGCTTTATATCACTCGCTTCGATATGAACAAGAAACTTATCAAGCAGCTGCGTATTGAACGTAGGTTGAGTAGCTGAAAAAACGAGAAAAGCCTGATCGATATTAGCAATCGGTGGACGTACTAATTCATTCTCTCTATTCTTTACTTCTAGAATATAACCATCTGTTTTATTCTCCGCTTCATAGACAACGTTATCTCCAACTAAAGGGGTAATCTTTCGCTTTCTAAAATTCCCTCTGCCTCTGCATTGATAAATTTCTTTATTCACTTCATCCTGCACGTAATAAAAGCCACTTAAAGCTTTAATAATTCTTCCATCTGCCATGTAGGACTCCTTACTCGTTTTTTCCGTATTTTTGTTTTGCTTGATCATAGGTAATCGTCTTCGACTCAATTTCTTCACCATTATCAAAGACTTTATACGACGCATAGTCTCCTGGATCGATCGTCAGTTCAAACTCAAATTTGCTCGATTTGTCAATTTCTTCAACGATTTCACCGTTCTCTGTCTTAGAGTCACGATAGATGATCTCAATTGGATGCTTTTCCTTATCCTTAACGTCTACTTTTACTTCTTCAGTAAACACAATTCGTTCTTCTTCTGGCTCCGGTTCAGGTTCTGGTTCTGGACCTTTAGAGAGGGTTACAGTAATCGTTTGTCCCTTCTCGATGCTCGTGGCCGTATTAGGCGACTGATCCATCACGAGACCTTCCTGGACTGAATCGCTGAAAGCAGCTTCATTATAAGCAACCTTTAGACCTTCAGCGTTTGCGAACGCTTCGACTTCTTCTTTCGTTTTGTTCGTTAAGTCTGGTAATAAAACAGGCTCTGGTCCTTGACTGTACCAGATCACGATTCGATCTTCAGTAGGGAGAACCATCTTACCAGCTTCTGGACTCTGGTCATAGATTTCCCCCTTAGGTTCGTCACGATACTCTCCTTCGAACTTCACGTTTTCGAATCCTTTAGAATCAAGGTCTGCTTCCACTTCACTCTGTGTCTTACCTATGAAATTCGGAAGCTCCGTCTTTTCAGCACCTTTGCTTACATATAGGGTCACCCTACTATTCTCTTTAACCATCGACCCAGAACTTGGGTCTTGACTGATGACATCATCTTCCTCAACAGTCTCGTTAAACTGTTCTTCCTTCTCAACAGCAAGGTTGCTTTCAATCAAAGCGGTTCGAGCATCTTCATACGTCATTCCAGACACGTCAGGTACTTCAACGTCTGGTACGTAAAATAGATCGGGCATAAAAATGAATGCAAGTGCACCAGCACCACCTAATAAGAGTAAAATCAGGAAAACAATCGTTACGATTTTACCTGCTTTTTTCTTCTTTTTGTTTTTAGGAGATTTATCCTGTTTCTCATTGTCAGATTCCGTTTCAACTTCTGCTTTCTCAGGTTTACTCTCGGAAGCATCAGTTGGAACAACAGGACTAAGCACCTTCGTAGCTTCATCATCGTCTGAAGCTACAGGTGCATCATACACCTTAGTAGGATCTAGTGCGTTATCTAACGCATCATAGAGTTCCTGAGCATTCTCATAACGCTGGTGAGGTTCTTTCGCCATCGCTTTCAGAATAATTTGCTCAACATTTTTCGGTAAAGAGGTGTTGATCAAACTCGGCCTTGGAAAGCGATCCTGAAGATGCTTCAACGCAACCGAAACAGGAGAGTCGCCTGAGAACGGTAGCACGCCAGTCACAACTTCATAAAGGACAACGCCAAGAGAATAGATGTCTGAGCGCTCTGTCGCCGCTCCTCCACGCGCCTGTTCTGGTGAAAAATAATGGACGGATCCGAGTACAGAGTTCGTATGTGTAATCGTTGCAGATGTCATGGCCATCGCGATTCCAAAGTCTGTGACTTTTGCTTCGCCATATTCATTGATCAAAATATTATGAGGCTTAATGTCACGATGGATGATTTGATTTTCATGAGCGTGTTCGATCGCGGAAGCAATCTGCTTGATGATATCGATGGCTTCTACAATTGGAAGGGCTCCACGATCTCGAATGCTTTGCTTTAACGTTTTCCCTTCAACGTACTCCATTACGATGTAATGGTAATCTTCATCTTCACCAACATCAAAGATCGAGACGATATTAGGATGATCAAGACTCGTTGCGGATTCTGCTTCTCTTCTAAATCGCTTGATGAACTCATCATCCTTAGAGAATTCAGGTCTCAGTAACTTAACTGCTACGATTCGATCTAGAATTAAATCCGTAGCCTTATACACGATTGCCATACCACCATCACCGATGACCTCAAGCAATTTGTACCGGCCGTTAATATGCTTTCCTATCATTAGCTTTCACTTCCTGAAGACATAGAATGCTCTATGACTGCAACGGTGATGTTATCTTCCCCACCAGCTTCATTTGCGAGCATAACTAATTTCGTCGCTTTCTCTTGAAGTGAAATTTCTGAAGACAAGATCTCCTGCAGCGTTTCATCTGCCAGCTTGTTTGTTAAGCCATCCGTACAAAACAATGCAACTTCGCCCTCAGTCCATTCGAATGTATGGATATCGACTTTAACCTTTTCTTCTGTACCTAAAGCTCGCAGCAGTACGTGCTTTCTTGGATGGTCCTCCGCTTCTTCTTCAGATAATTGGCCGCTCTTCACAAGCTCGTTCACTAGCGAATGATCGCTCGTTTTCTGGTTGAATTCACCGTCTTGAATCAAATACGCTCGGCTATCCCCAACGTGTGCGATCGTAATAAATTCTTCTGTACAAATAGCGGCAACTAACGTTGTTCCCATACCAGCGTACTCTGTATTGTCGTTTGAATAAGACAGTATCGTTGCGTTCGCTTCTTTAATCGTATGTAATAGCCAGGCTTCCGCTCTTCCCGGACGAAAGCCAGCCTTCTCTTTTTTCCAGTTTGTTTGCAGGCATTCGACTGCCATGGAACTAGCAATATCTCCTGCTTTATGGCCTCCCATGCCATCTGCCACGATTACAAGGTACTCACCAAGATTATTTTGAATAGCACTGGTACTGTCTTCATTGTAAGCTCTGACCTGTCCGCGGTCTGTCAATGTTACAGCTTGCATGTGGTCACCCCGTCTCTATAATCCACTTTATCACATCTAACTATTTCTCTTTAACCAACGTTGCGATATAAAAGCCATCCGTGCCAAAGTAGTGCGGTAATAATTGAAGCTCTCCACCATTTATATAAGGCGAAACAACTTTTGGAAGGCGTTCATTCATAGTAGTATCCATCGAAAATTCAGGATGGTCTTCTAAGAATGCTCTGACGACATCCTGATTTTCCGCTTCTTCTATTGTACACGTACTATAAACCAATTTTCCACCAGGTTTTACAAGAGAAGCCTGTGAATCCAAAATTCCCCTTTGAACCGAAGTAATCCTCTCGATATCTTCAGGTTTTTTTGCCCACTTGATATCTGGCTTTCTTCGGAGAACCCCAAAACCTGTACAAGGAGCGTCAACTAAAATCCGGTCAAACGTGTTTTCTTCAAACTCGTCAGAAACTAGACGACTGTCGAGCGCTTTTGCTTCCACATTTAGAAGTCCTAAACGTTCTGCTTGTTTCTTAATCAACTTGATTTTATGGTCGTGAAGATCAAGAGATTGAACGTATCCTTCCCCTTGTAGGCGTTCAGCAATGTGAGTTGTCTTCCCACCTGGAGCTGCACAGGCATCAAGAACGGCGTGGCCAGGGTCGATGTCGAGTGCTCTTGCTACGAGCATCGAGCTCTCATCTTGTATCGTTACTTCGCCTCTTTTATAGACATCAGTTTCGATCAATTGACCTTTCACTACTTTGATGGCGTCTAGTGAAAGCTCCCCTTTCATCACCTCTAAGCCCGCTTCAGCTAGATGTGAAAGCACCTGGTCTACAGTCGTTTTCATCGTGTTGACCCTTGCAGTCACATATGGTGCCTGAAGATTTTCTTCACACATTGCTTCAGTTTCATCAAGTCCAAATTGCTCAGCCCAACGTTTTACCAGCCAATATGGATGGCTTTTTTCAATCGAAATCCTTTCAACGTCGTCCGTTATCGAACTAAAATCTTTGAGGCCTTTTCTCTGCACGTTCCGCAAAACGCCGTTAACCATTCCACTGATGCCTTTATGACCTCGTTTCTTTGCTATCTCAACCGCTTCATGAATGACAGCTCGATCAGGTACTCGATCGAGATACACCATTTGATAAAGCGATAGATGTAAGAGTGAGATTACCCAGGATTGAATCTTTTTCCGATTCGTTAAAAAGTCATCAAGATAGAAATCGAGCGTCTTTTGGCGCTGAATAGTTCCATAAACGATCTCGGTTAGTAGACCGATGTCTTTTCTTGATAACTTATGCTTATTAATGGTCTCGTTTAAGAGGAGATTGCTGTAAGCTTGGTTTTTGTTAATTTTCTCAAGTACATCTAGTGCCGCTGCCCTCACGTTAGTCATGTTGCTCACCAAATAAAGAGCCTTTTTCGAATGTACGTCCCTGTAAATACTGAGCAGCGCTCATCCGTTTCTTACCAGCAGGTTGAATCTCAGTAAGCTTGATTGCAGTAGAATTGCCAGTCGCAACGACCGGACCGTCCTGATCTGTATATAAAACGGTTCCAGGAGCAGCTTGTCCATTCGCTTCAACTTTCTCACCCCACCAAACTTTCATAACGTTGCCCTCATATTCTGTAAAGGCTACTGGCCAAGGATGAAGTCCTCGAATCTGGTTGTAAATCTCTTCTCCAGGTCTTGTCCAGTCGATTTTTTCTAAGTTACGTTTAATATTCGGGGCAAAAGTTGCTTCTTCATCGTTTTGTTTCTCTGGAGTGATGTTGCCTTTTACTAACTCAGGAATCGTTTCTTTTAAAAGCTTTGCACCGGACACACTAAGTTTGTCATGAAGAATACCAGTATGGTCGCGTTCTTCAATCGGTACGACCGATTGTGTAAGAATATCACCAGCATCTAATTTCTCAACCATATACATGATTGTGATGCCCGTTTCTTTATGTCCTTGTAGAATGGAGTAATGAATCGGCGCACCACCTCGAAGTTTTGGCAGTAAAGAGGCATGCACATTGATACACCCGTGTTTAGGCGCATCAAGAAGCTCCTTTGGAAGGATCTGACCAAATGCTGCCGTGACGATAAGATCTGGATTTAGATCTAAAATTTCTTTCAGCTGTTCAGGTTCTTTAACTTTTTCAGGCTGCAACACTGGCAATCCGTGTTTTTCAGCAGCGACTTTAACGGGTGGCGGTGTCATGACACGTTTTCTCCCTTTAGGGCGATCAGGTTGTGTGACAACGCCAGAAATGGTGTACCCTTCTTCAACCAACATATCCAATACAGGTACTGAGAAATCAGGTGTTCCCATAAATACGATGTTCATCTTATTCGTCACTTCCTTCCTCTTCTAAATCAACGTATCGAATCACTTTTTCAGTGAACAGAACGCCATGAAGGTGGTCGACCTCATGTTGGATGACCCTTGCAAAGAAGTCCTCTGCTTTTAACGTGAATTCCTTTCCATGGCGATCTTGCGCCTTAAGGACGATTCGAGTAGGTCGTTCTACTTCACCGAATAAACCTGGGAAGCTTAAGCACCCCTCTAGATCCACTTCAGCTCCAGTTGCTTTTTTTATAACAGGGTTAATGATTTCAAGTGGCTCTTCTTCACGAGTATCGATCACTGCAATTTGCTTTTCGATTCCGATTTGTGGCGCAGCTAGTCCAACACCTTCCGCATCATACATCGTGTCGAACATATCATCTAATAGTCGATGAAGATCGTTATCGAACGATTTTACCGTTTCACATTCTTTTTCTAGTACCTCATCAGGGTGTATTACAATTTTTCTTATAGACAAATTCATTCTTCCTTTCAAACGACATCTACATCATCATATAGGGCTGTGTGTCTATCGTGATCTGAAGCTTGCCGCGTGTCATTTCCTTCGCATAGTGCTTTTGTATTTCTTTTAAGCAGTGATGCAGTTTTGGTTCAGTTTTGTATTTTATCATGCATTGATAGCGATATCTATCTTTGATCCTTGGTATAGCTGATGCCACAGGTCCTAGCACAACACTTTCTTCTGAAAGGCTCGATTTCAGAAACTCAGAAATCTTTTCTGTTACATCGACCGTTTTTGTTAACTCCTCATGAGAGACGTTCACCATCGCTAGAAAATAAAATGGTGGATATCCGTACTGTTTTCTCATGATCATTTCGCGCTTGTAAAAAGCAAGGTAGTCATGCTGTGAAGCAAGCTCAATACTATAGTGTTCTGGGGTATACGATTGAACAACAACTTCTCCTGGTAAAACGTGACGTCCCGCTCGACCGCTTACTTGCGTTAGAAGTTGGAACGTCTTTTCTGATGCGCGAAAATCAGGGATATGAAGCATCGCATCTCCCGCTAAGACGCCAACGAGCGTGACATTCGGAAAGTCGAGTCCTTTTGCGATCATTTGTGTTCCTAACAAAATATCTGCTTTCCCTTCCCCAAAATGCGTGAGGAGTTTTTCATGTGAACCTTTTCGACGTGTCGTATCGACATCCATCCTCACCACACGAGCTTCAGGTAAGATCTTCGTAAGTTCCTCTTCAACACGCTGTGTCCCAGTTCCAAAGAAACGAATATGCTCACTTTCACATTCAGGGCAAGAAGACGGAAGCGGTTCTTCAAACCCACAATAATGACATCGCATCGTCCCATTGATCTTATGGTATGTGAGACTGATATCACAATGTGGACATTCCACTACAAAACCACAATCCCGGCACATTACAAAAGTCGAATACCCTCTTCTATTTAAAAACAGAACGCTTTGCTCTTTTTTCATCAGGCGATCTTGCAGTTTATCATAGAGCTCATTAGAAAACATCGAGCGATTTCCTGATCTCAGCTCTTCCCTCATATCGACGATCGACACCTCGGGCATCTGCTGATTATTGACGCGATGAAGAAGCTCGAGTAGTGTATAAACTCCCTTTGTTGCTCTTGCATAGGATTCTAACGAAGGAGTAGCACTCCCTAACACGATAGGACAATCATGATTTTCACCACGTTTAATCGCCACATCCCTGGCATGGTAGCGTGGATTTTCTTCTTGTTTGTAGCTTCCTTCGTGTTCCTCATCAATAATGATGATCCCAAGGTTTTTAAATGGAGCAAAAACAGCGGATCGTGCTCCGACCACCACTTTTACTTCACCACGATGGATCTTTCTCCACTCATCATACTTTTCGCCCCTTGATAGTCCGCTGTGCAACACTGCAACGTTCGACCCAAACCTACTCTTAAATCGGTTTACCATCTGTGGGGTAAGTGAGATCTCAGGGACTAACACGATTGCTTCTTTACCATCGTTCAATACTCTGTGGATGGATTGAAGGTAGATCTCAGTTTTACCGCTCCCCGTTACGCCGTGAATCAAAAAGGTACGGTGCTGGTTGTTTTCGATGCTATCTAAGATCGGAGTGATCGCTTGCTGCTGAAGGTCTGTTAATTCTAAGGGCGTTGATGGAGCAAAACTTCTCCCCTCATACGGATCTCGATATAACTCCAATTCTTCTTCTTTTAGTATTGACTTTGAAACGAGAGCTTTGATCGTTGATCGTGTCGTATCGAGCGTGCCCATCAACTCTTTGTACGAAACAGCACCTTGATGATCGATAAAATATTGAATGATTTCCTGTTGTTTTAAGGCTCGGTTACCCATTTTCTCTTTCTCGACCGTGAGCTCTTTACCACTTAGCTGAGCCGAAACAGCCAACTGTGTTTTAGGAGCAGTTTTTTCCTTTACGTCGTACCTTACTTCTAATTCATCATGTTTGATCGCACGGTTTAAATCTTTGTGAGTAAAATGAGACAAAAAATCTTCCCATCTCATTCCGTTCGTATTGCCGATTATCTTTCCCCATGGTGCTGTTTCATCAAACTGATTTCCTCGTACGACCGTCTTGGTCACATTTGCCTTCATCGCTGCTGGAAGCATCGCTTGAAAAGCAGAAACAGCATAGCATAGCGTTTTTTCTGTTAACCAAAATCCTAGATCAAGAAGCTCAGGTGTAAGTACAGGGGTTACATCTTTTATTTCGTCTAGTTCTTTTAGTTTATCAAGTTCTGAATCTTTCTCGATGCTGATCACAAACCCCTGTATCTTTCGAGGTCCAAATGGCACAACAATTCTCATGCCAGGCTCTAATACGTCTTGAAACGATTCTGGAATCGCATAATCAAACAGTCGATCCGTTTGATTAGCTGGTACATCGACAATTACCTTTGCAATCATCGAACATCCAGCCGTTTCGCTTCGTCAAGAATTTTATTTGCAACATCATGCTTCGATTGCAATGGGAGGTGAATGTGCTCTCCGTCTTTTCGAATCAACGTCATAATGTTCGTATCTTTATCGAATCCTGCTCCTTCACTCGTAATGTTGTTTGCACAGACGAGGTCAAGGTTTTTCTTCTCAAGTTTCTTCATGGCATATTCTTCAACTTTTTCTGACTCAGCCGCAAAACCAATCAGGATTTGATGCTCTTTCTTTTTTCCAATCGAGGCTAAAATATCCTTTGTCCGCTCCATTTCAATTACGATGGAGTCATTTGACTTTTTAACTTTTCCTTTCGATACAACGACCGGTCGATAATCTGCAACCGCAGCTGCCTTAATGATGATATCCGCTCGAACCGCTTCACTCATCGCGGCTTCATACATCTCTTCAGCCGTCAACACATCGATTCGGTTTACACGAGGAGGCGTTTCTAACTGCACTGGCCCAGCGATCAATGTCACTTCGGCCCCTCTCATTGCAGCCTGTTCAGCAAGTGCAAATCCCATCTTCCCAGAAGAATAATTTGTGAAATACCTTACTGGATCCACAGGTTCTCGAGTTGGACCGGCTGTAACCAATACTTTTTTACCAATCAAATCACGGGTATCTTCATTAAAATAGGTTTGTAAAGTTGATAAAATATCTTCTGGTTCGGCCATACGTCCTTTCCCTACATACCCGCATGCTAATAACCCTTCACCAGGTTCGAGGAAGTGACATCCGAATTCTTTTAATATGCTCATGTTTCGAAATACAGCAGGATGCTCATACATATGTACGTTCATAGCTGGTGCAACGAAGATCGGTGCCTGTGTTGCTAAGAGTGTTGTAGACATCATATCGTCTGCTATTCCATTTGCTAATTTTCCAATCATGTTCGCTGTTGCAGGCGCAATCAGCACGATGTCCGCCCAGTCGGCAAGATCGATGTGAGCGACTGAAGCTGGGTCTTTTTCTTCGAACGTATCTTGATAAACATCATTTCTAGACAACGTTTGAAAGGTGAGAGGTGTAACGAATTGTGATGCTGAATGCGTCATCAAAACTTTTACCTCTGCACCTTCTTGAAATAATTTGCTAGTAAGCGCTGCGGCTTTAAAAACGGCAATGCCGCCACTTACGCAAAGCATGATCTTCTTCCCTTTCAAACTCATTACGCTTCACCTTCCACCATTCTAGTTAACATAATAATGTTACGGTATATTAAAAAGGGCTACCATCTTTTATGAAAAAAATAACAACCTATTCTCATAGGTTGTTACTTCTACTAGTCGTGTATCATTCCATCAGCTAGCAATTTTCCGTCCATTACTTCTTCTAGCGCTTTTCCTACAGGCTTTTCGGACTTTGGGTGGTCTACATAAACATTCTCTGTTTGTTGAATAACACGAGCTCTTTTCGCTGAAAGTGTTACGAGCGTGTATTTTGAGTCAATTCTCTCCATTAATGAGTCGATTGATGGATATAGGATCATAGTTATACCTCCGATACGTTTTTATAATGATGTGCGATTCGATCACGTCTTAAATGCTCTGCAGTAATGATTGCTCTCATTCTTTCACATGCAAGCTCGACCTGATCATTTTCAACGATATAATCGTACTGGTCAATCAATTCGATTTCTTCTTTTGCAACGCCCATACGATTATCGATCACGTCGTCCGTTTCAGTTCCACGGTTGACGATTCGATTTCTGAGTTCAGTTAAACTCGGTGGCATTAAAAAGATGTAGGCACCTTCTGGGAAATGGTTTCTTACCTGCTTAGCACCTTGTACTTCGATTTCGAGTAAAACATCTCTTCCTGAATTAAGCGTTTCTTCTACATAATCGACGGGTGTTCCATAATAATTGTCTACGAACTGTGCGTATTCAAGTAGTTTATTATTTTCAATCATCTCTTCAAATTCTGAATGAGATTTAAAGAAATAGTCTACTCCGTCCACTTCCCCTTCACGCGGTTTACGAGTCGTTACAGAGATTGAATATTGCACTTCCTCCGCATCCTGCATGAAAGCTTTCCTTACTGTTCCTTTTCCAACACCTGAAGGGCCAGAAAGAACAATTAGTAATCCACGATCTTTATTCATACTAACCTCCACTTTCTAAATCCTACTCATCTGATAGTTCGTCTTTGTTGATCAGTCTTTGCGCTACAGTTTCTGGTTGTACCGCTGAAAGAATAACATGGTCACTATCAGAAATGATCACTGCACGGGTTCTCCGTCCATATGTTGCATCTACTAACATATTGCGATCTCTAGCTACCGTAATAATTCGCTTAATCGGTGCAGATTCTGGACTAACGATCGATACAATTCGGTTAGCGTTGACGATATTGCCAAAGCCTATGTTAATCAATTTAATACTCATTGTCTTTCCTCCCAGGAATCACGATTCTATTTTTACACAGTTTTTGTGAATTTAAACGATGAATACCGTGCAGGTTACTCGATATTCTGAACTTGTTCTCGAATCTTTTCCACTTCACTCTTTAGCTCGACAACATGATGACTAATCGTTTGATGAGTGGATTTAGAGCCGATCGTATTGAGTTCTCGGTTAATTTCCTGCACTAAAAAATCAAGCTTACGTCCGATTGCACCTTCTGTAGTAAGAATATCATGGAACTGAGTGAGATGACTACGAAGTCTTGTAATTTCTTCATCGACACTTGCCTTGTCAGCAAGTAGTGCCACTTCTGTTAAGATTCGTCCATCATCAACATCCTCTAGTTCTTTCAATTCAGCTAGTTTGTGCCGAATCCTTGTTTCATACGTGGTGGTGACTTCGGTACTCATCGAAGAGATCAGCTCTACTTTCTTCTCCATCTCATTTAGCTTCAAACGAATGTCTTGGTATAATGCGTCGCCTTCTGATTCTCTCATGGTAACCAATGATCTCACGGCTTCCTCAAGAGAATTTGCGATCCCTACACTATCCAGTTCAGTTTCCTGTTGTTGGACGTGAAACACATCCTCTAAGTGAAGCAACTGAGAAATAGAAAGGTCGTCATTCAACTCGTATCGTTCACCGGCTTGCTTTAGCAATGTTATGTATTGGTCGAGCAACTCCCAATCTGCCTGCAGTTTATTCGAAGTCATATCAGCACCTTCTAATTGAATAAATACATCTACTTTTCCGCGATGCACGTTTTGCTGCACGATCTTTTTAAACGTTGATTCGAATTGCAGGAGATTTTTAGGCATACGAAAGGATACATCGAAGTATCGATGATTTACAGATTTTATTTCGACAGTGATTTGAACACCGTTCCATTCGTTCGATGCTCTTCCATACCCTGTCATACTCTTAATCATTTTATCACTTCCAATAGCTATTCTATCCAATTGTACCACTTCATAATGCTGAAACAAAGTCATAACTTCGTCTCAAAGCTTTTTTAAATAGACTGTATTTTCAATCAAAAAACAGAGGATGTGATCACCCTCTGTTCAAACGGATATTTCTTTTGAAAAAGACTGAGCCAGCAAGGAGAAACGTCGGTATGCAAGAAAATACAAGAATCAGCATCCATTCTCTCATCGACAAATACGTAGTATGGAAGATCGGTTGCAGCGGCTCATAATAGATAACGGCGAGCAGAAGTCCAACAGAAGAGAGTACTGCGAAAACGAGTGCTTTGTTTTCAAATGGATTTCTATGAAATACAGAGAGTTCACTTCTACAGTCAAATACATGGATTAACTGTGCGAGTACAAGAGTAGAAAAGGCAACTGTTTGAGCTTTTACTAAATCATCAGGGTTTTCACCAAAGCAAATCATAAACGCCGCTAGGGTACACACCCCGATCATGATTCCCCTTGATATGATCTTCCATCCTAAACCTCTTGCAAATACACCTTCCTTCGGGTGGCGGGGGTTTCTCTTCATCACGTTTCCTTCAGCAGGATCAAGCCCAAGTGCCATTGCTGGCAAACCGTCCGTTACGAGGTTCACCCAAAGAATTTGGATAGGAACCAGTGGTAAAGGCAGAGCTAAAAGAATCGCAAATAACATCACGAGGATTTCTCCAACGTTAGAAGCCAGGAGGTATCGGATAAATTTACGAATGTTTTCGTAAATGTTTCTACCTTCTTCGACAGCTGCTCGAATGGTTGCAAAGTTATCGTCACTTAAAATAAGAGAAGACGCTTCTTTTGAGACATCAGTTCCTGTGAGCCCCATTGAAATCCCGATATTGGATGCTTTGATCGCAGGTGCATCGTTCACACCATCCCCTGTCATCGCTACGATATGACCTTTCCTCTGGAGTGCTTGCACGATCTTCAACTTATGTTCGGGAGAAACGCGCGCAAACACATAGATATCTTCTACAATACTTTCTAACTCCTCAACAGAGTAAGTCGAAAGCTTGCTACCTTCCATTACTTTACCGTCGTCGGGTAAAATCCCAAGGTTTCGGGCAATGGCCGTCGCCGTCGTCACGTGATCACCTGTTATCATTACGGTTTTGATCCCTGCTGTCTTACAGTCCTCGACTGCTTGCTTCACTTCTTCTCTAGGTGGATCGATCATCCCTTGTAACCCAACAAACGTGAGCCTAGACTCAGCCTGTACGCTATGTAGAAGCCGTTCTTCATTTTGGATCGGCTTATAAGCGACGGCAATTGTTCGGAGCGCATTGTTTCCAAATGAAGCAAGTTCTTCATTGATTTGCTTTTCATAACTCTTTCTTAACGGCGCCTGACGTTCGTTCCAAAGTACTGATCCGCATTGTTTTAATACAATATCAGGAGCACCTTTTGCAATGACGTACCGCTTCCCAGCTTGATCTTCTACGATCACACTCATCATTTTTCGGTTCGAATCAAATGGGAATTCCTGAATGATCGTGAATTCTTCTTCGCGTATTTCTTCCGTTAAACCTGCTTTCATTGCGGCTGCGACGAGCGCTCCTTCAGTTGGATCTCCATCAAGGTAATAGTCACCGTCTTGTTCGAGGACCCTCGCATTGCTACAAATAAGACCAAACGTCAGAAGCTGCTTTAATGATTTTTCGTCATCAGAATAAACTCTTGTGTCCCCTTTGAAGAAGTCTCCGTACGGAGAATAGCCTGAGCCCGTTACGTTCCATGTTTGTCCACCAGCCCATAGCTTCGTTACCATCATTTTGTTTTGCGTCAACGTGCCTGTCTTATCTGAACAGATGACTGTTGCGCAGCCAAGCGTTTCGACCGATGGTAGTTTTCGTACAATCGCTTTCCGTTTGATCATCTTCTGCATGCCGATCGCTAATGCGATCGTAACAATTGCCGGAAGACCTTCTGGGATTGCTGCGACGGCTAACGATACTCCTGCAAGGAACATGTCATAAACGTCTCGTCCTTGAAAAATACCTAGTAATACAACGATCGCGGTTAAAAATAGTGCTGCGGCAATTAATATTTTCCCAAGTTGTTCTAAGCGGTGCTGCAACGGGGTTTCAAGCGTATCCGCAGTTTGAATTAAGTGAGCGATCTTGCCCATCTCTGTATTCATACCTGTAGCTGTAACGATTCCGATGCCTTTTCCCTTTGTTACTAGCGTTCCCATGAACCCCATATTCAGTTGATCACCAGGGCCTGCCCCTTCCTCACGAATTGGCTCTGGGTGTTTATTAGAAGGAACCGATTCACCCGTTAATGCTGACTCTTCGATCTGAAGCTCTTGGCATTGAATGATGCGAAGATCTGCTCCAATTCGGTCACCGCTCTCAATTCGTACGATATCACCTACTACGGCATCCCGTGCTGGTATCGACACCCACGAAGAATCACGCAGCACTTTCATGTGTGGAGATGATAACTGTTTTAATGCCTGTAACGATTTTTCAGCTTTTCTTTCCTGCACAAAACCGAGTATCCCATTGACCAAGATAATAAGGATAATCGCAATGGCATCGAGGTATTCACCGAGAAGGCCAGAAATTAATGTTGCTGCAAGCAAGACGACGACCATGAAGTCTTTGAACTGCGATAGAAACAGTAACACGACCGATGGCCGCTCTGCCTCTTCTAGCTCATTAAGTCCGAACACCTTTTGTCTTTCAGCCGCATCCTCGGTGGTGATGCCCGTTTCAACATTCGTTTCTAGTTCTTCAGCCACCTCTGGTTCTGTCATGTTATACCAGCTCATGTTCAACACTCCGATCCTGCACAATGTCACTCTAATAGTCCATCTATATTCAGACAAGCTACAAAAAATGCTATACTATACAAGATGTCTATCGATAGAAATGTAGGTGAACAGTATGTCTTTTGACGGTATGGTTACAAGAGCCGTAGCGCATGAAACAAATGAAGTATTAAAAGGTGGTAGAGTAACAAAAATCTATCAGCCCTATTCGACCGATCTCATCCTCGTGGTGCGTTCAGGAGGGAAGAATCATCAGCTGTTATTATCAGCTAACCCATCTTATTCACGGGTTCATATTACAAAAGAATCTTATGCGAACCCAAAAGAACCACCGATGTTCTGCATGCTTTTAAGAAAACATCTAGAGGGAAGTATTATTGAGCAGATCCACCAGGTCGATAACGAAAGAATCCTTCATATTACCTTCAAGGCAAGAAATGATCTCGGTGATATGACTACTAGAACGATCGTTGCAGAAATTATGGGACGACATAGTAATGTGATGCTACTAAATGAAGATGGAATGATTTTGGATAGTATTAAACATCTGTCTCCTTCGGTTAACAGACATAGAACGGTAATGCCTGGGCAGGATTATGTAGCTCCACCAGAACAGCACAAAGCCTCACCGTTTAACTTAACTGAAGACGATTTTCTAAAAAGAATCGACTTTAACGCTGGAAAGTTAGGAAACCAACTTGTTCAATCCTTCTCAGGAATCTCGCCTCTCATCGCGAACGAAGTGATTCATCGAGCGGGATTAGCAACAAGATCTACTCTGCCAAAGGCATTTTGTACTTTATTTGAAGAACTAGAGAATCACAAGTACACGCCCCAGATGGTACTTTCTTCTAAAGAGCATTTTTCAGTTGTCTCTTTGACACACCTTAATGGTGAAAGCAAATCGTTCCACTCAGTAAGCGAACTTCTCGATCGCTTTTATTATGGGAAGGCAGACCGCGATCGCGTAAAGCAACAAACGAATGATCTTGAGCGCTTGCTTTCAAATGAGCGGAAAAAGAACGAGAAGAAAGTGAAGAAATTATCAAAGACGATTCAAGAAGCAAAATCTGCAGATAAATACCAGCTGCTTGGGGAGCTTTTGACCGCAAACATGCATATGGTGAAGCGTGGAGATGCCGAAGTTGAAGTCCAGAATTATTATGATGAAGAAGGCGGCACGGTGACGATCGAACTGAATCCTCAAAAATCACCTTCTGAAAATGCCCAGCAGTACTTTAAAAAGTACAATAAAGCCAAAAACTCTATCGAAGTACTTGAGGATCAAATCGTGAAGGCTCATGAGGAAATCGCATATCTTGAGCAACTTCTTCAGCAGCTTTCTTCAGCCTCTCCGAGAGATATCGAAGAAATTCGTGAAGAGCTTGAAGAAGAAGGCTATATAAAGAAGCGTTCTAGGAAACAAAAAAAGAAAAAGAGTTCCAAGCCTGAGTTAGATTCCTATGAATCAACGGATGGCACCGAAATACTCGTAGGAAAAAACAATAAACAAAATGAGTATTTAACAAATAAACTTGCAGCACGGAGCGAGACATGGCTTCATACGAAGGATATCCCCGGCTCTCACGTTGTGATCCGAAGCCGCGACTATTCTGAACAAACGCTGTTAGAAGCAGCGAACCTTGCAGCTTATTTTAGTAAAGCACGCGAGTCTGGCTCTGTACCTGTCGACTATACGGAAGTCCGACATGTAAAGAAACCAAATGGAGCGAAACCTGGCTTTGTCACATACGATCAACAAAACACACTCTATGTGACACCTGACGAAGATCTCGTATACAAAATGAAAAAATAGAAGCGTCACGCCGATTGGCGTGACGCTTTTCTATACGTTACAAACTTTGTTCGTTAACCGTTTCTAATGCCTTAACATCAATCTTCTTCATCTTCAGCATTTCCTTCATCACTTTCTCGGCTATAGGAGGATCTGATTGCAAAAGTTCCGTTAAACGCTCAGGTACGACTTGCCACGAAACCCCAAATTTGTCCTTCAACCAGCCGCATTGCTGTGCGGATTCATCTCCACCTTGAGACAACTTATCCCAGTAATAGTCCACTTCTTCTTGGGTAGCACATGTGACGATGAACGAAATTGCCTCGTTAAATGTAAAGTGCGGACCCCCATTAAGAGCAACAAACGTTTGTCCATCTAACGAAAATTCGATCGTCATCACACTTCCTTCTTCTTTCCTATGAATCTCCTCGCCCGCTTTCAGATAACGCGTAACTTTATGAATCTCTGACCGTTCGAATATACTCGTATAAAAGTTCACTGCTTCCTCTGCTTCGCAATCGAACCACAAGTTAGGAATGATCTTTTGAATAGTCGCCATACTACAATCCCCCTTAAGAATATGGATAAATAGGCTACGACACGTCAAGAAACCCTTCTCTGCAAATTCTCCAAGACCTGCTATTGATTCATATTAAAAGCCCAGAAAGAATACTGTACTGTATTCTTTCTGGGCTGCTCTACTTTTATAACTGTGCAACCGTAATGATTGCTAATCCATCCAATACCTCAATATGATCGACTTTCTTTGCCCCGAGTGTCTTTAACTTTTCGCTCAATTGCTCTGATGTATAGCGATGCCTTTTTGTAGAAACGTTCGACCATTTAAGGAGCGACGTTTGTTCGAATCCACTCATTCCATGTTTTTTTGCATAGGAAAAAGCAGAAACCTGGTCCATACGAAGGGAAGGATTCAACATTACGACTTTTCCTCCGGATTTTGTAACCCGAATCATTTCTTTCATTCCTTCTTCAGGCTCTGGTAACAGAAACATTACACACGTTGATAATGAGATGTCGAACAGATCATTTTCGAAAGAAAGGTCACAAGCATCTTCAACTGAAAAGTGTGTTTTGTCCAACCGATTTAAGAAGAAAAAGTTTTGTTTACTTGCCTTCAGCATCTCTGTCGATAGATCTACTCCTGTTAATAACGATGCCTCTTCTACACCTCGTAACAGCAGTCTTCCTGTACCACACCCTACATCGAGTACCGATTTTTCCTCCCATGAACCTGATGCAGCTTTCAACTCGTCATGGACTCCACCAAGCCACTTTGTTCGTGCCATATCATCGAAGAATGAAACGAGTGAATCGAATTCTTCTCCTTGCATTTTTCTCATAAGGACCCTCCAACTAATTAACGGAGAGATTTTTCAACTGCTCGATCCACTCTTCTGAAGAAGGATCGTCGCGCCAGTTCAGCAGTGATTGAACCTCTCTTTCCTTAATCATACCTGTTTCTGTTGCACATGTTAATAATTCGTCGAAATCCGTTAACGTGTGCCATTCGATTTGGTGTTGTGAAAAATGCGCTGCACCCTTTTTCATACCGTATGTGAAAATTGCAGCGACACCTAGCACGTCAGCCCCTGCATGCTTCAATTGAAGTGCCGCATCGATCGCGCTTCCTCCTGTTGAAATGAGGTCTTCAATCACCACTACTTTCTCACCTTTACTTACTTTACCTTCAATCACATTTCCTTTTCCATGACCCTTCGCGCTGCCTCTCACATAGACCATGGGTAGATTTAGCTTCTCGCTCACCCATGCAGCGTGTGGTATTCCAGCAGTCGCTGTTCCTGCAATCACATCCACATCTCGATAGCGTTCATTGATCAAGCTAACTAGACCCTCAGCTATCTCCTTTCTTACAGATGGATAAGACAACGTAAGCCTGTTATCACAATAGATTGGTGAACGCATTCCGGAAGACCACGTAAATGGATCGTTTGGCTTTAAGGTTACAGCTTCAATATCGAGTAATGCTTTAGCGATAGACTTCATGAAGACTCCCCCATTCCTTTTTTAACCGTTCATACGTTGCTAGAGGCTGTTTTGAGCCGGTGATACTTCGACCAACAACGATATAATCACTTCCTAGCGTTTTGGCTTTTGAAGGCGTGCACACACGATTTTGGTCGCCTGCAAGATCACCTTCTAATCGAATGCCTGGCGTTACGGTCAAAAACCTCTTACCGCAAGCTTCTTTGATGACAGGTACTTCCATCGCTGAACTAACTACCCCATCGAGTCCGCTTTCTTTCGATAGCTTAGCAAGCGAGACGACACTATCTTTCATGTTCATGGAGATGTTTAGCTGTTTTTTAATCATCTCTTCAGATGAACTCGTTAACTGCGTAACACCGATACATAACGGGCGTTTTCTCCCAGAAGGGGTACCCATTTCCAACCCTTCAACAGCCGCTTGCATCATCTTCCGGCCACCGCTTGCATGCACGTTGATAAGATCAACGTCGAGCGAAGCTAGTACCTTCATCGATTTACAAACTGTATTCGGAATATCATGTAATTTTAAATCTAGGAAAATTTTGTGACCCTGATTTTTCAAACGTTCGATCAATTTCGGTCCATAGTTGAAATAGGCTTCCATCCCAACCTTTACGAATAATTGCTCTTGCTTGAATTCTTCTAAAAACGTATCTAGCTCTTCTTTATTCGAGTAGTCTAGCGCGAGGATGATTGAAGTGTCCATTCGTTTTTCCAGCTCCTTCCGATTAATTCATCGATGCGGTAAACGCCTAGGTCATCTAGTAATGGTGGAAGATCTTCTATGATCGTCGGGCAACAGAAAGGATCAACAAAATTTGCTGTACCCACTGCAACTGCACTTGTCCCAGCTAAGAAATACTCGACAACGTCTTCAGCCGATTGTATGCCTCCCATTCCAATGATCGGAATCGACACTTCTTGACTGACTTGATGGATCATTCGAATAGCAACGGGCTTGATTGCGGGACCTGATAGTCCACCAGCTCCATTCGCAAGAATCGGCTTACCTGTCTTTAAATCGATTCTCATTCCTAGCAGCGTATTAATCATCGTAAGTCCATCAGCACCTGCCTTTTCAACAGCTTTTGCGATCGATACAATATCCGTAACATTTGGAGAAAGCTTGACGTACACAGGGACTCGAGACACGTTCTTAACTTCTTTTGTCACAGCGTATGCTGTCTCAGCGACAGTCCCGAATGCTAATCCACCTTCTTTCACATTCGGACACGAAATATTGAGTTCGAGTGCGTGGACGTTCTCTGCTTTAGATATTTTTTCTGATACAGTGATATAGTCTTCAATCGTTGACCCTGCAACGTTCGCGATCACAGGAACATCGTATTGTGAAAGCCATGGAAGTTCAGATTGTAAAACATCTTCTAATCCTGGATTTTGAAGTCCGATCGCATTCAGCATCCCAGAAGATGTCTCAGCGACTCGTGGTGTTGGGTTACCGAATCTGGGTTCTTGTGTCGTTGCCTTCACCATAATGGCGCCGAGCTTCTCAAGATTATAGAACTTACTGTATTCTCGGCCAAATCCAAAACATCCTGACGCTGGCATCACCGGGTTCTTTAACGAAAGCCCCGGTAACTCGATCGTCAATCGACTCATAAGACAACCTCCCCTGCTTCAAACACTGGCCCATCGCTGCAAACCTTCCGATAAGAAAGATTCGATCCATGAACATGACACACGCATGCTAAACAAGCACCAATTCCACAGCCCATCCTCTGTTCGAGGGATAGATACACCTTGCCTTTAAATCGATACGCTTCAAGAGCTTGAAGCATTGGGGATGGTCCACACGCAAAAAGATAATCGAATGAAAGATCAAGCTGACTCGTAACAAATCCACTTTCACCGTAGCTCCCATCTGCAGTCGTAATCGTGAGAGGTCCGAGCTCCTTAAATTCTTTCTCATAAAAAACACTTTCTTTGGATTGAAAGCCATTTATATGGTGAACTGACACGCCTCTTTCTCTTAATTTTTCTGAGAGGTAGTAAAGTGGCGGGACCCCTATTCCACCACCTACAAGTACCGCCGTTTGACCACTTTTAACTTCGTCCACTGGAAATCCATTTCCGAGAGGCCCCAGGATATCGATCATCGCTCCTGGCACCTCGTTCTTTAATAAGTTTGTTCCCTTTCCTTCAGCACGGTAGATCATCGTAAGAAGATGTTTCTCTGGATCAACGTGGCAGATGCTTATTGGACGTCTCAATAGCGGATCTGAACCAGCTCCAGCTTTCACATGAACGAATTGACCTGGTTTGAACTTTGCATCTATGCTTTCATGATAGAGGACTGCTTCATAGATGGACGCAGCGATCTTCCGCTGGTTCACAAGCTCCGTTTTCAACTGCCTCATGAATGAATCACTTCTTTTTGATGAAATTTAGGCATGCTGATGCTAGAGAACGTCATCGTTTCAAGGACACGAAGTAAGGCTCTTGCAGTATCTAACGATGTGAAACATACTACTCCGTTTTCAACAGATTCACGACGGATCCGGAAGCCGTCTCGTGCAGGTTGCTTCCCGCGCGTTAATGTATTGATGACGAACTGCGCTTGCCCTTCACGGATCACGTGTAACAAGTTTGGTTTTTCTGCTCCGATCTTATTGACTGTCGTAACAGGAATCCCAAGCTCACGAATAACGTCTGCTGTACCTTCAGTTGCAAGAATATGGTAGCCGATCGCATGGAATCGTTTAACAAGATCTACTCCCTCTTCTTTGTCTTTATCAGCGATCGTGAACAGGACGGATCCATGCGTCGGTATGTTCATCCCTGATGCAACAAGTCCTTTGTACAGTGCTTTTTCAAGAGTCGCGTCTCTACCCATTACTTCACCGGTCGATTTCATCTCTGGACCTAGCGTGATATCGACACGTCGAAGCTTCGCGAACGAGAATACTGGCACTTTTACAAACACTTCGTCTCGTTCCTCTCCGTAGCCAGTTTCATACCCTAACTGTGCTAGCGTTTGACCGAGGATCACCTTTGTTGCTAAGTTCGCCATCGGTACACCTGTAATCTTACTTAAAAATGGCACCGTACGACTCGATCTTGGATTCACTTCGAGAACATACACGTTGTTTTGTTGGATAACGAACTGAATGTTAAGCAAACCTACGATGTTTAATCCTCTCGCCAATTTGATCGTCTGATCGATAAGGGTTTGCTTGATTTCATCCGAAAGACTTTGTGGTGGATATACCGCGATCGAATCACCAGAATGGATGCCAGCTCGTTCAATGTGTTCCATAATTCCAGGGATATAAACGGTGTCACCATCAGAGATCGCGTCAACTTCAATTTCTTTCCCCATCAAGTAGCGATCGATCAGCACGGGATGCTGCGGATTCACTTTTACCGCGTTCTCCATATAGTGCAGAAGTTCGCTTTCTTTATAGACGATCTCCATTGCTCTTCCACCGAGTACGTAAGATGGACGAACCAGCACTGGATATCCAATTGTAGAAGCGACGGTCACTGCTTCATCGACTGAAGTGGCTGTTTTCCCTTCAGGTTGAGGGATGTCAAGCGTCTTCATGGTGACTTCGAACTTATCCCTGTCCTCTGCTTTATCCATATCTTCTAATCTTGTTCCTAAGATCTTAACCCCCCTCGCAGAAAGCTCATCTGCAAGGTTTATTGCGGTTTGACCTCCAAACTGAACGATAACACCCGTTGGTTTTTCAAGTTCAATTACGTGCATCACGTCTTCGACAGTTAACGGTTCGAAGTACAGTTTATCTGAGATACTGAAGTCAGTCGATACGGTTTCAGGGTTGTTGTTGATGATAATCGCTTCGTATCCCGCTTCACGGATCGCCCATACGCTGTGAACGGTCGCGTAATCGAATTCGATCCCTTGACCGATTCGGATTGGACCAGACCCTAGTACGAGTACGCTTTCTTTCGATGTTTTAGCAGATTCATTTTCTTCTTCATAAGTAGAATAGTAGTATGGCGTTTCAGATTCAAACTCACCTGCGCACGTGTCAACCATCTTATAGACTGGTACGATTCCTTCGCTCATACGTAACTTATAGATCGCTCTTTCTTCTTCATTCCATAATTGTGCGATGAAACGATCTGTAAATCCTTTTTCCTTTGCTTCTCGTAACAGCTCAATGCTCCCTTTATTTTCTGTAAGTGTTTGTTCGAGCGTTATCATCCCTTCTAACTTCGTGAGGAAATAGTAGTCGATCGCACTCCATTCGTGAATTTCTTGTATCGTTTTCCCTCTTCTTAGGGCTTCAGCTATTACAAAGATTCGTTCATCATCAGCATGTCTGATTCGTTCTTCCATTTCATCGTCACTGATCTCACTCATTGAAGGGATCAATAGATGATCGACGTTCGATTCAAGTGATCGCACGGCTTTCAACAGCGATTCTTCGATCGTTCTTCCGATCGCCATCACTTCGCCTGTTGCTTTCATCTGTGTTCCAAGCCGGCGATTTGCACTTTCAAACTTATCGAATGGCCACCTTGGAATTTTTGTAACGACATAATCGAGCGCTGGTTCGAAGCTTGAATACGTTTTTCCTGTTACAGGATTCTTCATCTCTGAAAGAGACAAGCCGACAGCGATTTTTGCAGCGAGCTTTGCGATTGGATAACCTGTCGCTTTTGAAGCTAATGCGGACGATCTACTAACCCGAGGGTTTACTTCGATGATGTAATATTGAAAGCTATATGGATCAAGAGCTAGTTGGATATTACATCCTCCTTCGATCTGAAGCGCACGGATTACTTTTAAGGCTACGTTTCTTAGCATCTGATAGTCGCGATCAGAAAGCGTTTGACTTGGAGCGACAACGATTGAATCTCCCGTATGAATGCCTACCGGATCGATGTTTTCCATATTACAAACGACGATCGCTTGATCCTGACCATCTCTCATCACTTCATACTCAACTTCCTTAAAGCCAGCGATGCTTTTTTCAACTAAACACTGCGTTACAGGACTATATTTCAGTCCGCTTGATACGATTTCTTCGAGTTCTTCATCGTTATGAACGATTCCTCCTCCAGTGCCTCCAAGCGTATACGCCGGTCGAACGATGACAGGATACCCGATTCGTTTCACAAATGTATAGGCTTCATCAAGGTTATGAACGATGTCACTTTCAGGAACAGGCTCGTTTAACTTCCTCATCAACTCCCTAAAGAGATCACGATCTTCAGCCTGTTGGATCGCATTCAGGCTCGTTCCTAAAAGTTCTACATTATATTCGGATAAGACGCCTGCTTCTGATAACTCCATTGCTAGGTTTAACCCTGTTTGTCCCCCAAGCGTTGCAAGAAGCGCGTCAGGACGCTCTTTTCTAATAATTTTACTAACGAATTCTAATGTGAGTGGCTCGATGTACACTTCATCTGCTATCGTCGCATCTGTCATGATCGTAGCTGGATTTGAATTTACTAGAATCACTTCGTAACCTTCTTCTTTCAATGCCTGACAAGCTTGTGTACCAGCATAATCAAACTCTGCTGCCTGACCGATGACGATCGGTCCAGAACCGATCACTAGAATCTTTTGAATATCCGTACGTTTAGGCATATGTTTTTTCCCCCTTATTTGCTGTGATCATCGAAATGAAGTCATCGAACAATTCGTTTGAATCTTCAGGTCCAGGTGATGCTTCTGGATGATACTGCACACTAAAAGCAGCATGCTGTTTATGCTTCACGCCTTCGATCGTGTCGTCATTGATGGCTTTATGAGTAACGACGAGTTCTGTATGAGCAAGCGTAGCAGCGGAAACCGTGTAGCCGTGATTTTGAGACGTGATCGCCACTTTTCCTGTGTTGATCTCCATAACAGGGTGGTTTGAACCTCTATGGCCGAATTTCATTTTTTCAGTATCTGCTCCACAAGCTAGCGCAAATAGCTGGTGACCAAGACATATTCCGAACAGTGGAATTTTACCAAGCACACCGTTGATCATCTCGATCGCTTCAGGCACATCCTTTGGATCTCCAGGTCCGTTACTGAGCATGATTCCATCTGGGTTCAACCTTAGGATTTCTTCTGCTGACGTATGGTAAGGAACTACGACAACATCACATTTTCTCTTCGTTAGTTCACGAAGGATGCCATGCTTCATTCCAAAATCAACTAGAACGATTCGGTATCCTCGGCCAGGACTAGCATATGGTGCTTTGATGGAGACTTGTTCAACCTGATTCCGCTTAAGTGGTGTGCTACTTAAGTCTTCAACGATTTTATTCGTATCCATGTCCATCGAACAAAGCTTCCCTTTCATCGTTCCGTTCGCACGAATGAGCTTTGTTAACTTCCTTGTGTCGATGCCTTCGAGGCCAGGGATGCCTTTGATCCTTAAAAGCTCATCGATCGTCATCTCATTTCGCCAATAGTTTGGCGCTTTCGTTGCTTCTTTTACGATCAAGCCGTGTACGGATGGATTGATCGATTCAAAATCATCTCGGTTAATCCCGTAGTTTCCAATTAGGGGGTACGTTAAGGTAACGATTTGCGCACAGTAGGATGGATCAGATAATATTTCCTGATAACCAGTCATGCCAGTGTTAAACACAACTTCTCCACTTTTTTCGATTTCACTTCCAAACGCTTTGCCAACAAAGATCGAACCATCTTCAAGTATCAACTGTCTTTTCATTCGTGATCGCTCCCTTTCTCAAAAACCTTTTTTCCATTTACAAGTGTCATCGCTGGCCATCCTTTGCATCTCCAGCCTTTGAACGGCGTATTTCTTCCTTTCGAAACAAACGTATCAGGGTCGATCTGCTCTTCTTTATTCAGATCGATCAGAGTAATATCTGCAGCCACCCCTTCTTTAAGAGTGCCATGCGGCAGACCAAAAGCTTCAGCAGGCTTAACGGTTAACCAATCAACAAGCTGTTTTAACGTAAACGTTCCTTTTTTAACGAAGTTCGTATATAAAAGCGGAAATGCGGTTTCGAGTCCAACGATCCCAAACGGTGCTTTTTCCATCGATGTTGCTTTTTCATCTTCAGCATGAGGCGCATGGTCCGTTGCAATGAAATCGATCGTGCCATCTAAAAGTCCTTCGATAAGTGCTTTCTGATCTTCCTTTGAACGAAGTGGCGGATTCATTTTGTAATTCGTATCGAGTCCTGGAATATCATCTTCACAAAGTAGTAAGTGATGTGGTGTTACTTCTGCAGTAACATGGATGCCTGCTCGCTTCGCATCACGCACGATGCGGACTGACTCTTTCGTACTGATATGACATACGTGATAGTGCGCTCCTGCTGCTTCCGCTAAGAGAACATCTCGAGCTATATGTACAGATTCACAAACGGAAGGAATACCGTTTAGATCATGTTGTTCTGAAAACGTTCCTTCATGAACGCATCCTTTATTTATTAATGTGTTTTCTTCACAGTGTGCTACGATTGATAGACCAGCTGATGCAGCGCGCTTCATCGCTTCTAACATCACGTTTGCATTTTGTACGCCTACTCCATCATCAGTTAGAGCGAAAGCCCCTGATGCTCGTAAGCCTTCAAAGTTTGTTAATTCCTCACCAAGCTGCCTCACTGTGATCGAACCATACGGCAGAACACGGACGCTTCCCTTTCCGATTCGCTTCATCAGGTCGGTCATCGTTGATGATTGGTCAGGCACAGGCCTTGTATTCGGCATCGCAGCAATCGTTGTGAATCCGCCTTTTGCAGCTGCTTTCGTTCCAGTTTCAATCGTCTCTTTATGCTCACCACCAGGTTCTCTTAGATGAACGTGCAGATCCACAAGGCCAGGTACAAGCAGCATTTCTTTCGCATCGAATTCATCATGGTCAGCTTCAATCGACTCTGATATCCTCTCAATCTTTCCTTCTTCTGAAATAAGAACGTCGCGTTTTTCAAGATTACCAGTTTCATTTACTAGCAAGGCATTTTTTATGATCATTACACATACATTCCTTTCTTATTGGAGTGAAGGACTCGGTTAAGGACCGCCATACGGACATAAACGCCGTTCTCCATTTGCTTAAAGATACGTGAACGGTCACATTCTACTAATGATGTATCGATTTCAACCCCTCGGTTTACTGGAGCAGGATGCATGATAATGCTGTTTCGCTTCATGTTCTTTTCACGTTCTACTGTAAGACCATGATCAGCGAGATAAGAGGAGTTTTCGTTCTGTTTATGATGGCGCTCATTTTGAATTCGAAGCAGCATCACTACGTCAGCTTCTCTTACTGCTTCATCCATCGTGATGTATGGATATGCTCCGATCGAATCATCGCGCCAAGCCTCTGGTCCTGAGAATGAGACGAGGGCACCAAGTCTCGTTAAGACATATGCATTGGACCTTGCCACACGACTATGCTTGATATCACCAGCGATAACAACTCGTAATCCCCTGAACGAACCGAACTCTTGCTTGATCGTCAATAGGTCTAGTAGTGATTGTGTAGGATGATGTCCACATCCATCTCCAGCATTAATGATCGATAGTGATGTTTTTTCTAATAAAGACTCGAAATATCTTTCTTTTGGGTGACGGATTACAGCTGCTTTTGCGCCTATTGCTTCTAACGTTTTAATCGTGTCATACAGGCTCTCACCTTTTTGCACACTCGATCCCGCAGCTTCAAAGTTTAACGTGTGGCATCCTAGTCGCTTTTGTGCGACTTCAAAACTAAAACGTGTTCTCGTCGATGGTTCAAAGAACAAATTCGCAACAAAAACAGTTGGAAACTCTATGGTTTCTTTACCTAACCGGAAGCGTTCTGCCATATGAAGAAGGTCTTCGATGTCACCCGGCTCGATCGATTGCATATCGAGTAAATGCTTCATCCTATCACTCCTCTATTTTTCTACATAAGGAACTTCACAAAAAAACACCCTGAACAGATTCAGGGTGTAGGAAAGTTGACGCGATAGATCTCGCGTCTTTTTCTCACCCTTTTAGGTCTCTCTGTACCTTTTTAAAGGATGTTACTATGCAGCTGTATGATCATTTTGCTCTTCAAACATATTCTCAATCGATTCCTGTGTAGTTCCACCAGGAAGAATAAGATTTAAAGCGATACCGATGATCGTCGCGAGCGCCATTCCTGCGATTTGTAAATCTTCGGTTACCTGGATAAACGCTCCTCCGACCCCAATGACCAAGATGACGGATGAGATAATCAAGTTTCGTTTCTCACCTAGATCGATGTTGTTATCGATCAACATTCTAAGACCAGATGAAGCGATGATCCCGAAGAGTAAGATCGAAACGCCACCCATTACCGCCGTCGGAATTGTAGAGATAAGAGCTGAGACCTTGCCGATAAAGCCAAAGATCAGTGCTAGAACTGCAGCTCCTCCGATAACAAACACGCTGAATACTCGAGTGATCGCAAGAACGCCTATATTTTCACCATATGTTGTATTTGGTGGACCGCCAAGCAATGAAGCGATGATCGTCGCCACTCCATCACCAAGAATCGATCGATGGAGACCTGGTGTTTTCAAGAAATTACGTCCCGCTACTTTACTTAATACCATCTGGTCGCCGATGTGCTCAGCGATTGTTACCGTTGCGATTGGAACCATGACGAAGAGAATTTCCCAAGAAAAGACTTGTGCTGGGTTATAATCCGCGAAAGGTATAATGAAGTCTGGTACCTCAAAAAACGATGCTTCTCTTACTGGACTGAAATCAACAAGACCTACAAAGTAAGCGAACGTATATCCTGAAACGATACCGATCAAGATTGGAATAAGGCTTAAAAATCCTCTTAGGAAGATCGATGCTAAAATCGTAACACCAAGCGTGACAAGAGCCACTGTGAAGTGAATGCCGCTATAAGCTTCCGTTTCAGGATTGTTCATCGCCATGCTGATGGCAGTACCTGCAAGGCCAAGACCGATTACCATGATGACAGGACCAACGACGATCGGAGGTAGCAGTCTCAAAAGCCAGTTTAAACCTGCCGCCCGAATCGCAAGGGCTACGATTCCGTAAACGATACCAGCGAAAAACGTCCCGATCATCGCCCCTTCAGGTCCCCCTAGTGATACAGCCGAAATGATAGGCGCGATGAATGCGAACGATGATCCTAGATATGCTGGGATCTTCCCTCTCGTAATCAGTAGATATGAGAGGGTTCCAAGACCACTAGATGCGAGTGCTACTGCTGGATCAAGTCCTACTAAGAACGGTACGAGTATCGTAGCACCGAACATTGCGAATAAGTGCTGAAGACTTAATGTTAACCACGTTGTTGTTTTTGGTACTTCTCGGATTCCTAATTCATGTTTCATCGTTATTTCCTCCTCGGATGTGCGTCCCGGCTAGAAGGAGGTATAAAAAAACTCCTTGCTTAGCCGCAAGGAGGTACACGCGTGTCCTGATCGAACAGCGTCTCCTCCCTTGGCTGTCTCTCTGGACTACCTTAAAGGGAGCACGTTATTGGTTTTTACTTAGCGTGTTTAATGCTTACTCTATCGAAATCATCTACTTCTGTTAGTGCAACCTCAATAATTTCTTCCTTCGAAGTTGGAACATTCTTGCCTACATAATCTGGTCGGATCGGAAGCTCTCTATGGCCGCGATCGACTAGAACAGCTAGCTGAATCTGAGAAGGTCTACCTAGATCCATCAAGGCGTCCATCGCTGCTCGAACAGTTCGCCCTGTGAAAAGAACATCATCGACTAGGATGACTTTTTGATCAGTAACAGCACTCTCAATACTTGTGCCTTTAATCTTCGGATCTTGATTTTCATGTTTCAATGAAAGGTCGTCACGGTACATCGTAATATCAATTTCTCCTACCGGTATACTCGAGCCTTCGATTTGTTCAATGCGCTCAGCTAAACGTTCTGCTAAGTAGATTCCTCTTGTTTTGATTCCAACGAGCATGGCATGTTGGATTCCTTTATTTCGTTCAATGATTTCATGAGCAATTCTTGTTAACGCTCTACGAATCGCTTGATCATCGAGTAAAACCCTCTTATCTTCCATTCGTCTCTTCCTTTCAGCTTAACTGCTTTGGTCCAACGTCATTAAAAAACCCTTTTGCCATGGAGGCAAAAGGGTTTTGGGCATACGAAACACACGTTACGTACATAGCCGTTTTTCCTTTGTAGCCTCACGGGACCATCGTTAAAGGATTGCTATATTGTCTACATGTAGTATGGCAGAGCCGTGAAAACCTGTCAACCGCTTTTTATCTTCTTAAACGGGTTAACAGTTTTTCCATATCTTCAGGTACTTCACGAGAAAACTCGAGCCACTCATCTGTGACAGGGTGTTTGAACCCTAATACACCAGCATGTAACGCTTGTCCATCAATTGGTAATGATTTTTTTCTTGGTCCATACTTAGGATCCCCCGCAACAGGATGATCGATGTATTTCATATGAACGCGAATCTGATGAGTACGGCCTGTTTCAAGCTGGCATTCTACGTACGTATAGTGATCATAACGCTCTAACACTTTAAAATGCGTAACTGCATCTCGGCTATGCTCATCTGTCACGGTCATCTTCTGGCGATCCTGCTTGTCTCGACCGATCGGAGCATCGATGGTACCAACATCGTGCTGAATGTTGCCGTGTACAATTGCTTTATAACGACGATTCACCGTTTTCGCTTGAAGCTGCTTAACGAGTGATTCATGTGCACGATCATTTTTAGCGACCATGAGCAGTCCAGAAGTGTCCTTATCGATTCGATGAACGATTCCTGGTCTAATCACGCCGTTGATTCCACTTAAATCACGAACTTGGTGCATCAAGCCGTTTACAAGCGTTCCGCTTGGATGACCCGGTGCAGGATGAACAACCATTCCTCTAGGTTTGTAGACGACTAAAACATCTTGATCTTCATATACGATATCTAAGTTAAGATCTTCAGGTACAACTTCGAGCGTTTCTGGTTCGGGTACGCTAACAACGATTTCATCGTTCTCCGAAACTTTGTAGTTTCCTTTCACAACTTCACCGTTTACCTGAACTTGTTCTTCTTTAATCCAGGTTTGAACCTGGCTACGAGACCATTCTTGATCGAATGTCGGTATTACTTTATCGATCCTCTGGCCTTTATTTTCAGTACTTACTGTAAAAACGAACTTTTCCATTACTTATCTCCTTCAGCTTGCTTACTTTCAAATATCGTTCCGATAAAGATGAGGATGACCCCTACAACGAGTGAAGCATCCGCAACATTGAAAATCGGAAAGTCATACGAGAAGATATACGTGTTAACAAAATCTACGACTTCTCCTCTAAAGACACGATCGATAAAATTCCCCACTGCACCGCCTAATATTAAAGCAAGGGTAACACTGACGAACTTGCTGTGTTTATATTGATTCATATAGTATAAAACAGCGACAATCACAATAACCGTAATAATGTAAAAGAAAATCATCTGACCTTGAAGGATGCCAAACGCAGCTCCTCTATTTCGATGTGAAGTCAGATAGAGAAAGTCGTTGATGAGTTTGATCGACTCTCCATATTCCATATTTTTAACAACAAGCCATTTGGTCCATTGATCTAGTATAACTATGCCAATGGCTATTAAATATTTCCACACGTGCGCTCCCCCGATCGAATGATACTTCCTATGAAAGTTTAGCACAGGATTCATTCCTGTACAATGTGAACGTTAACCGTAAGGGCTTTGCATGGTGCAAAGTGCTCAGGGTATCGGGAACGCAATAACAGTAGCTGAATTTCCGCTCCAGGATGCTTTCTGTGGGGCAGGGGATGAGTCTCCTCGTTCCACCCGTACCCCACGTCCCTTAGGAGTCGAGCATCCTTCCGCTGGAGTGATAAATGCGCTGACGCCCTTTCTGAGGATCTGAGCGGGAACCATAAGTTCTTTGCTCATGAATGAATCCCAAAAAAGTACCGTGGGAACTCAAATTAATGTTCATAAATAAATCAAGCGCTTTGCATACAGCAAAGCGCTTTTTACTATTAATAATGATTTTTTACAGTTTCAGCACAATCTACGCAAAGAGTAGGATACGTTTCATCTTGTCCTACAGTCTCTGTTACTCTCCAGCAACGTTCACACGTTTCGCCTTCTGCAGGGGAAACCATGATCGCTAGCTCTTCGTAATTCTTTGCTTCTGATGGAGCTTCAGACTTACTTCCTGCAACGGATGCTGCAGAAACGATCAAGAGCTTATCGAGGTTATCGATGCCACCAAGAAGTTCTTTTGCTTCACCATCCGCATAGATATGAAGCTGAGCTGTTAAGGACTTCCCGATTTTCTTTTCGTTACGTGCTTCTTCTAGTGCCTTTAGAACTTCATCACGTAGGTCCATCACATGATCCCACTTGCTTTCAAGTTCAGAAGTTCCTTCGAAGTTCTTCACTTCAGGCATGTCAGAAAGCTGAACGTACTCTTCCTTTTCACCTGGTACAAACTGCCATACTTCTTCAGCAGTATGTGGGATGATTGGTGATAGTAGCTTCGTCAATGCAACAGCCGTTTGATAAAGAACTGTTTGAATCGCTCGGCGCTTCGGATGGTCTTCATGCTCGATATATAGCGTATCTTTCGCGATATCAAGATAGAATGAGCTCATCTCTGTTGTAAAGAAGTTATGAATCGTATTGTAAACCGTTAAGAACTGATACTCATCATATGCTTTCTTTACTTTCGTCACAACGTTATTCAACTTCACGAGCATGTATTGATCGAGCTCACTAAGGTTTTCATAAGAAACGCTGTTCTTAGCTGGGTCAAAGCCTTCTAAGTTTCCGAGCATAAACCTAAACGTGTTACGGATCTTTCTATACACTTCTGCTACTTGCTTGAGAATCTCATTCGAGACACGAACATCAGCCTGGTAGTCAGCAGAAGATACCCATAAACGTAAGATGTCTGCACCGAGCTGCTTCATCACGTCGTTTGGAACCATTACGTTTCCAAGTGATTTACTCATCTTTTTACCTTCTCCGTCAAGAACAAACCCGTGACTCAGCACTGCTTTATAAGGTGCTTTACCCGTTACTGCGACAGAAGTAGAAAGAGAAGAGTTGAACCAGCCTCTGTACTGGTCTGATCCTTCTAGATATAAATCTGCAGGTCGCGCAAGGTCGCTGCGCTCTTCAAGCACTGCTTGATGAGAAGAACCAGAATCAAACCAAACGTCCATAATGTCCATTTCTTTACGGAACGTACCATTCGGGCTGTGTTCAGACGTAAACCCTTCTGGTAATAGCTCTTTCGCATCCCATTCAAACCAGATGTTCGAACCGTGCTGACGGAATAGCTCTGAGACATGCTCGATCGTTTCGTCTGTTAAGATCGGCTCATCGTTCTCACCATAAAAGACAGGGATTGGAACACCCCATGCACGCTGACGAGAAATACACCAATCTTCACGATCTTTCACCATGTTGTGGAGACGAAGCTCTCCCCAAGATGGGAACCATTCTACATCCGCTACGGCTTGCAGAAGCTCTGGGCGGAATTGCTTGATCGAAGCGAACCACTGCTCAGTTGCACGGAAGATGATCGGTTTCTTTGTACGCCAGTCGTGTGGATAGGAGTGTGTGAAGAATGAAAGCTTTACTAGAGCTCCAGCTTCTTCAAGCTTTTCAGTGATCGGCTTGTTTGCTTTATCATAGAACAACCCTTCAAAACCTGGCGCTTCATTCGTGAAGACACCCTTCTCATCTACTGGGCACAAGATGTCGAGCTTGTATTTTCTTCCGATCGCATAATCATCTTCACCGTGTCCAGGTGCTGTATGAACGCAACCAGTACCAGCATCAAGCGTGACATGATCACCAAGAATGACAAGGGACTCACGATCATATAGAGGATGCTGTGCTGTAACGTATTCAAGCTCGCTTCCTTTTACGCGATTTAGTTCATTCACTGTATTCCATTCAAACTCTTCTTTAAGTTGGTCAACTAATTCTGTAGCGACGATGTACTTACTTCCATCAGCTTCAACAACACTATACTCAAATGAAGCATTAAGTGCGATCCCAAGATTTGAAGGAATTGTCCAAGGGGTCGTCGTCCAGATGATGAACTTCTCATCTCCGTTTAGTACGCCTTTTCCATCCTTAACTTGGAAAGCAACATAGATGGATGGAGAGCGTTTGTCCTGGTATTCGATTTCAGCTTCAGCTAGCGCTGATTCTGAAGTAGGAGACCAGTAAACAGTTTTCTTATCTTTGTAGATATATCCACGCTTCGCCATTTCGCCAAACACTTTGATCTGCTGCGCTTCGTACCCTTTGTTCAGGGTGATATAAGGGTTATCCCAATCTCCACGAACGCCAAGGCGTTTGAACTGCTCACGCTGACGATCAACTTGCTTTAGCGCATATTCTTCACACTTCTTACGGAATTCAGCTACTGTTAACTTCTTTCGATCTACACCTTTTTTCGTAAGTGCTTGCTCGATTGGAAGACCGTGAGTATCCCAACCCGGAACATACGGTGCATGAAATCCGTTCATGGATTTGTAACGAACGATCATGTCTTTTAGTACTTTGTTTTCTGCGTGACCGATATGGATGTCTCCATTTGCATATGGAGGGCCATCATGCAAGACGAAAAGAGGACGATCCTTCGTTCTTTCCTGTACTTTCTCATAAAGGTTGTTTTCTTCCCATTCTTTTTGCATATCAGGTTCTTTGTTTGGCAGATTGCCGCGCATCGGGAACTTTGTTTTTGGCATCAATAGTGTTTCTTTAAAGCTCATGTCCTTCCTCCTTCAATATCGTACGCTGCATTTCCTTAATAACATAAAAAAACCTTCTCATCCCTATAGGGACGAGAAGGTTTTCCCGTGGTACCACCCAACTTAAGCACACAATGTGCTCACTTTGCATTCGTAACGTGAATGATACGCCGGGGCTTACTTTATGTTCAGCTCGGGACTCAGGGGTGATCTTCACCGGTTGCTTAACGCCAGGCTCACACCAACCCTAGCTCGCTTTGTTAAGTGTAACCAGCTACTCTTCCCATCGCAGTCGTTCTTAATCATTATTTTTTAAGAAACAGCTTAGACCATTTCTTATGTCTATGTGCTTTTGATTGAAGATGTTAATCCAGTTGTAGGACCAACTTCCATTAAAGTATATCAAAAGTATAGTGTATTCAATTTTAATAAGTCAAGAAAATGCGAAATAAATGTTAAAAGTTTACCTTATGCGTTTTCTTGAATATGCTCTTCTTCCTCATCAAAACGAGCAGCCAGCCCGTCCCAGTCCTCATTCGTCAGCATTTCGAGCTGCGCTTCGACAAGCATACGGAAACGTGTGCGGTAAACGGATGCTTGCTTTTTCAATTCTTCATTTTCGAGTGAGATCTTTCTCGCTTTAGCTAATGAATCGTTGATGATGCGGTCAGCGTTCTTTTCTGCTTCTTTTAGGATCAAACGGGATTCTTTCGTTGCGCTCTGCTTTACTTCCTCAGCCGTTTCTTGAGCGACAAGAATCGATTTGTTTAATGTTTCCTCAAGGTTTGAGAAGTGTCCTAGTCTTTCTTCTAGAAGTTTCACTCTCTCATTAAGCTCTTTCTTTTCTCTGATAACAGTTTCGTAATCTTTAATGACTTGATCTAGAAACTCATTTACCTCATCTTCATCATAACCGCGGAATCCGCGAGTAAATTCTTTGTTATGAATATCTAATGGTGTTAAAGGCAATTCAGCCACCTCCGGTTTGCTCTCTTTTATGTCCCAACTCGTAATTCGACAATCTCTTTGGACAATCCTTCTAAATCTGTCAAATTATTTTCTTTTGCTATACGTGATTCGCCATTTTTCTTTCTTTGTTTTACCATCGATTGAATTCACCTTACTTCTCCCCGAACCTCTTAAGGACAAATAATCTCCCGCTTTCACTTCTGTTGCGGGTTGATCGACGACTTTCCAATTAAGTTTAGCACGCTCATGTTCGATCATAGGAGATACCTTTGACCTAGATAGATTGTATATCTCTGCTAATACAGCATCGAGGCGAAGACTACTAACGGTACCCGATTGTTCCTCCCATCTTATAGGAGGAACGTTGATTTGTGATGGTGAAATCACCTCTGGTGTGATCGACGCTTTACCAGCTTGAGTTAAATTCATCTTAATATAATCCGCTACTTCTTTAGCTACGATAAGCTGTGCAAGACCATCTTGTACAAAAATGTCTCCAAACTTTTCCCGCTTTAATCCAAGTCCCATCAAAGCACCGAGCAGATCTGGGTGCGATAATGTAACGAATTTTGAGGGATATGTAATGTTTAATGCAGCTATGTCATAATCTTCAGCCTTTGCAGTTATATAAGGTGGAAGAAGCAGTGCACGCTGTCGTTCTGCTCCATCCACGCCTCCTGAAAAAGATACGCTCACATCGGGATGATTTCCAATTACTTGTGTAACGATATCCTGCTCTCGTGGATCTAAGAAATCAGTGAGTTTCGGCGAGTATCTGTCTTCAACTTCCCCTTGCCACTCTAACACACGATCAACAAACGTTCTTTCTTCAGGACGATAATGTTCGTATATCGACATGGAATTATAGGATCATTCCAAAGAGAGCAACGATTCCATACTGCGCAAACTGTAGTGCAAAAATAGCTACGATAGGAGAAATATCTAACATTCCACCGATAGGCGGGATAATTTTACGGAACGGCGCAAGATAAGGTTCTGCAATTCTTGCAATCATTTGTCCTATTGAGGATTCTCTAGCATTTGGAATCCAAGACATGAAGATATAAATGATTAATATCCATGAGTAAATCCGTAAAGCTTGTGCTAATAAATAAGCTATTTCCAAATTCTTCACCTTCCTTAGAAGCTAGTCTTCAAATATTTCATCGGTAATATTGCCGGAGATTTCAACATTATCCGGAGTACACATGAACGTGTCGGGACCGAGTTTCTGAATATCACCGCCAAGAGCATAAACCGTACCACTCAAGAAATCAACGATTCTCTTCGCTTGGTCATGAGGAATCTGTTGCAAATTCATTACGACAGATTTTCGGTTTTTTATATGATCAGCAATATCCTGAGCTTCAGCATACACTCTAGGTTCAACAAGTACAACTCTAGAGTTCTTGTGGATACTCTGAAGACTCACAACATTTTGATTGGATTGATTCGTCTGTTTCTGTTTATTCTGGTTCCGACTCACCCTAGAATTCTCCATCTCATCATCCTCAGCATACGTCGTATGAACATCATCCTCGAACTCGATTTGTTCATCATCGAGTTCAAAGAACTGCTTAAACTTAGTTTTAATTCCCATTCCCTGCACCTCCGGGAGAGTTAGTTTTGATATTAACCAACAAGTGACGATCCGATACGAACAAACGTTGCACCTTCTTCAACAGCAATCTCATAATCATTTGACATCCCCATCGAAAGCTCTCTGCATGGCGCGTAATCAAACGAACGCTCCTGGATGCTCGTTCTAAGTTCTCTAAGCTTTTTAAAGACAGATCTGATTTCGTCAGGATCCTTTATATGAGGTGCCATCGTCATCAAGCCTACTACTTCGATATTTGGATAGTTTTCTAGAGACTCTACAAACGGCATGACTTGTTCAACCGCCAACCCGTGTTTCGATTCTTCTCCAGAAACATTGACTTGTACAAAGCATTTCACTTTCTTTGTTGCTCTCTTATTGATCTCTTTTGCAAGAGAGCGTCGATCGAGGGAATGAATGTAATCTACGTGATCGATGACATCTTTGACCTTACGTGATTGCAACGTGCCGATGAAATGCCATATTGGCTGCTGTTCGAATGCTGCGACTTTTTCGACCAAGCCCTCTTGACGATTTTCCCCAAGATGAGTGATACCAGCTTCCACTGCTTCTTTAGCACGCTCTACACTAACGTATTTCGTAACTGCGATCACATTCACATCTTCTGCATTTCGATTCGATCGATGTGAAGCGGTTTCGATGTTAGAAATGATTTCTTCTAATTTCGTCTTTACTTCCACTTTCCTGTTAAACCTCCTCAAGACCAATGTAACCCATCATTCTTCCTGTTTTGCCATGTTCGCTTCGATGAGAGAAAAACAGGTCACTGCAGCTTGTACAATAGTCACTCACAAGAATGTTGTCTTCTAATACGCCTGCTTTTAACAATAAGTGTTTATTCACAGCTTTTAAATCCAGCTGATACGTACCTTCGTTATGTGTGAAGAATTGTTCAGAATCGGATGCCACCTCGATCACGTTTTCGACCACCCTGTCATCAACTTCATAACAGCATTTTCCGATCGATGGCCCTATTGCAGTTACGATATCTTTAGGGTCGATACCGTCATCTTGCCACCTTTGAATCATCTCTCCAGCAATATCTTTCGTTGTTCCTTTCCAGCCTGCGTGGGCTATTCCAACCCTTTTCGCGGAAGGGGAGTAAAAATATACGGGTACACAGTCGGCATAAAGTGCAGCCAACATCAAACCCTTTTCATCCGTATACATACCGTCCATACCACGTATCGCGGTTTCATGATCAAGCGTCCCGCGCCCTAAATCATTCGCAGTAACGTGAGCAATATCATTTCCATGGATTTGCTCTGCAACTACCCAATTCTCGAGCGGTGTGCCTATCGCCTTACTAAGTATTTTTCTATTAGTCAACACATCTACTGGATGGTCAGGCACATGATAACCGAGGTTTAGACTAGCGAACGGATCTTTACTTACACCGTTCAATCGAGTCGAAAACCCAGCTTTGACTTGACCTCCATCTCTTCCGAAACGAAGTGCCAGTGTAGTCATGTCAGAAGTATCTAAAAACAGTTCGTTTCCCACAGCTATATCCCTTCATTTCTATACAAGTTTACACTCTATTTTATCATAATATGTTGAGAAGAAGGGATATAGATTGTGAGATATTGGCTACTCATGACTCTTTTTGGAAAGATTCTGAATCTGATGAATCGTAATATTTAACTAATATAACATCGGAACCTATTTTTACGATGTTGCGCCAAGGAATCACGAGATCACTCTCACGCGCAAAAAAACCCATCATTTTTCCTTGACCCGGGATAACGATCGCTTCGATTTTACCTGTCGTCAAGTTTATTTCTAGATCGGCTATATGTCCAAGTTTTTTTCCGTTCGATACATTTACAACATCCTTAACTTGAAATTCAGAGATTTTTATCATCACACCTCCACCTTTCCATTTTATTATATGAAAAGTGGGCAATAGAAAAGACCTGTTTAACAGGTCTCGTTCTAACTTTGTATATTTTTATTCATTTGCTGGATTGCTGCTTTTTCAAGACGTGACACTTGAGCTTGAGAAATACCGATTTCATCTGCTACTTCCATCTGCGTTTTCCCTTGAAAGAAACGCATCTGGAGAATCATGTTCTCGCGTTGATTTAGTCTCATCATTGCTTCTTTCAATGCAATATCTTCTAGCCAATGAAAGTCCTTCTGCTTATCATCGCTAATTTGATCCATTACGAAAATCGGATCTCCACCATCATTGTAAATCGGCTCAAATAACGAGACAGGGTCTTGAATGGCATCAAGAGCGAAGACAACTTCTTCCTTCGTTACACCGAGTTCCTTGGCAATCTCAGTTGGATTCGGCTCTTTAGAGTTTTTCGTCATCAATTTGTCCCTGATCTGGAGGGATTTATAGGCAATATCTCGAAGCGACCTTGAAACCCTAATCGGGTTATTGTCCCTGAGATATCGTCGTATTTCACCGATAATCATCGGCACTGCATAAGTTGAGAATTTCACGTTTTGCGATAAATCGAAGTTATCAATGGATTTCATAAGACCAATACATCCGACCTGAAAGAGATCATCAACGTATTCACCACGATTGTTAAACCGTTGAATGACGCTCAAAACGAGACGTAAATTTCCATTTACTAGCTCTTCTCTTGCAGATATATCACCTTCCTGCATCTGTTTGAAAAGAACTCTCATCTTTTCATTTTTCAGAACCGGAAGTTTGGATGTATCTACTCCACAAATCTCGACTTTGTTTCGTGTCAACTCTTTCCCTCCTCATCGGAGATGCTGTCAAAGTAAAGTATCTCCGAGAGTGGGAAAATTATGCATTTATCATTTTAAGAATGTTAGACCATCTTGTTGAATTCTTTTCGAAGTCTTTTGATGATACGCTTTTCTAGCCTGGAGATGTAAGATTGAGAAATACCGAGAAGATCAGCAACATCTTTCTGTGTTTTTTCTTCATCACCAGCAAGACCGAACCTTAGTTCCATGATCTGCTTTTCTCGAGGGTTCAATGTTTCAAGAGCTTTCACAAGCAATTTCCTGTCTACTCTTGCATCGATTCCTTTCGTGATGATATCTTCATCAGTTCCCAATACATCTGATAAAAGCAGTTCGTTCCCATCCCAATCGACATTAAGAGGTTCATCGAATGAAACCTCTGAACGAATTTTGTTATTACGACGCAGAAACATTAGGATCTCATTTTCAATACACCTAGAAGCATATGTTGCTAACTTGATTTTCTTTTCAGGGTTGAAAGTATTAACAGCTTTGATCAACCCGATCGTTCCGATACTGATTAAGTCTTCAATATTAATCCCTGTGTTTTCAAACTTACGTGCGATATAAACAACGAGACGCAAGTTTCTTTCGATTAAGATCGATCGTGCAGCCTTGTCACCACCAGGTAATTTAATCAAAAGATGGGCTTCTTCTTCTTTCGTCAAAGGAGGCGGAAGTGCTTCACTTCCTCCTATGTAGTAGATTTCGTCAGGTTTAATTCCAAGTTTGATTAAGATTCTTTGCCACCAGAGTACAAATTTTATCTTTAATTTTCCCATGCAGTAAACCTCCTCAATCTGTTTGTTTCTTCTCTTTAAGAAGCATTTGCCTTTTCAGCTAGCATTTTTGGATGAAGGATGCAACTGTACTCTTTCTCCCCTGATAATGACTGAAAGCTGAGCCCTACGAGTACTTTTTTTACAATGATCGTTTCTTCATTCGTTGAAATTTCCACCGTGTCAGGCTTTATCGCACATAAAAATTGATGATCTTGTCCGACGGCTCGAAATGGAACGATCCTAAGGCGATGCTCCCACCTGTCCACCTCTCCCTCACTTTGAAAGTCAGTTACATTTTTCGCTTTTTTAAGAAAGTTCTCTGAAAAATGGTTTGCATGTATGGTCATATCGAGAATCATGACGGGAGCTCCTGATAATGGATCCTTGAGTTGATTCCCACTGTCGATAAGTGCTGGTGCAGTCACGATGACATCATCGATCGTGATTTTAACGCTGGCTATTTGGTCATAGTGAATTTTTTTCGTCTCGATATCACCTAGCCTTTTCTTAGAAAAAAACCATACAGCTGGAAAACCAACGAGCACAAATACCCAGCTGACAGGATCGCCAAATCCACTCCCCTGTGTAGCGATTGCGCCGTTATAAACACCTACTTCCTGTTTTAAAAAGTAGTGAGCACCAAGCATGCCTCCACCGATCATAAACGTGACAAAATAGAACAGCAGCCAACTTTGAATGAAGCTTCGAAACCTTGTAAACCCAAACGTTATGCTTACGATGATAAACGAATAAAATAATTTCACAATCGGATGAACCATAAACTCCAACCCAGGAATAAAAAGAAAAATGACATATAACGAAGCGAATAGAGCGCCAGCAGCAAGTCGTCTTTTACGAACATGACGCTTAAGCAGCAAACTGGTAAGCATCAATAGCATGTAGTCAAAGCAAACGTTCAACAGCCATATTACGTCCAGATATACAGCCACCTGCTGGCTCCTCCCTATCGAATTTGAATTCTAGTATAGACTAGTTTGGATTGAAAGACTGTCAAATCGTGCCGCGAATATCGAGGTTATTTTGCATAATTATCACTATTTTTGTCATCCGTTTAGCGCAAAAAAGTAGCCGTCCATCATTGGACGACTACAGTACGATCACCGTTGCAAAACATCATTCATTCGCTGTACCCCTGTGTTCGTAGGGAAAAGCTCTACACAATCATATCCCGTTAGATTCGCTTCCATTACGGCTTTTATTTTCTTAGCTGTTCCTATTGGAGTGAAGATTAACAATGTTGGACCTGCGCCACTAAGGGCTGCACCATAAGCTCCCCAATCGACAGCTAAACGCTGAACACGTTCAAGATCTGGGACAAAGTGTTTTCTGTAAGGTTGATGAAATAAATCTTCTTTCATCAATGCTCCTGCTTTTTGCCAATTATTGCTCACTGCAGCTGCTGTAAAAACATTTGCAACACTACTCGCCTTGACTGCTTCTTCAAACGACAGATTCTTTGGAAGAACTGAGCGTGAGTCTGTTGTTTTCAATTTTCGTTCTGGTATCAAGGCGACGAATTCAACATTTTCAACGTTTTGAACGACAGAATCAAGGTCACCTAGCCCTGATGCGATGACAAGTCCTCCATATATGGAAGCAGCGACATTGTCCGCATGCCCTTCAAACTCAGCAGCATACCTTACTTTTTCCTTTGAAGAAAGCGCAAGCCCCATTGTGATGTCTGCAATTTCCACACCAGCTACGATTGCTGCCGCACTACTTCCAAGCCCTCGTTCAAGGGGTAATTCACTCCTCATCGTTACGCGTTGCGGTTCTGGAGTTTTCTGTACCGACACTGCGATCGATTCAATCACTTTGTAAACCAAGTTCTCTTTACCTTGAGGAAACATTTCTTGAAAACCGATGTAGTAAAAAGCCCACTCAGACGAAGGTTCGAACGTTACATGAAGATAACGATTAATCGCAAGCCCGATCGAATCAAACCCCGGCCCAAGATTTGATGTACTTCCTGGAATTTTTAAAGAGACTGGTTGTTTCAATGACTAACACATCCCTTTAGCTCCTCGAGAAAACTTCCTTTATCAGCAGCAACCACCCGCGGTTTGACGAGAACCGTATCCATAGCTGTTGAAGGATCTTTTAGACCGTTTCCTGTTAATACAGCAACGACTGTGCTTCCTTGTTGTATTTCATTCGAAGTTACTTGTTTTAAAACACCAGCGATTGAAGCACATGATGCTGGTTCTGCAAATACCCCTTCTTTTTTAGCAAGAAGCTGATAAGCATTTAATATTTCTTCATCTGTAACACTGTCGATTTTACCATCTGATTCGACGACAGCGTCTTCAGCTAACTGCCAGCTAGCAGGATTGCCAATCCTGATCGCTGTAGCGATTGTTTCTGGGTTTTGTATAATTTTCTTTTTGACGATCGCTGCAGAACCCTCAGCTTCAAACCCTCTCATCTGAGGCTTTTTCTCTTCTCGAAGATATTCTTTGAATCCTTTCCAATAGGCTGAGATGTTTCCAGCGTTTCCTACTGGGATCGCTAGCACATCAGGTGATTTTCCAAGCTGATCACATACTTCAAAAGCGGCTGTCTTTTGTCCTTCCAAACGATATGGATTCACTGAATTAACGAGAGTGATCGGTTCCGTTTCGGCAATCGAACGAACCATGCGAAGGGCTTCATCAAAATTCCCGTCGATTTCAAAAATTTCTGCACCGTAAATCATTGCCTGAGCTAATTTTCCTAATGCTACCTTTCCTTTTGGAATCACGATGATACAACGTAACCCCGCTCTTGCTCCGTACGCAGCTGCAGCAGCTGCTGTATTTCCTGTCGAAGCACATATGATCGCATCGCTACCCTCTTCCTTTGCTTTCGCTACTGCCATCACCATGCCTCTATCTTTGAAAGACCCTGTTGGGTTCGCTCCTTCAATCTTAACGTGTAAGTTTACTCCAAGTTCTTCCGAAAGCGTATTTAATCTTAGTAGAGGTGTATTTCCCTCATTTAAACTTAATGAAGGAGTATCTTCAGTAATCGGTAAATAATTCTCATAGTGTTTTAACAACCCATTCCAGACTGACATCACATTCCCTCCACTCGATACCTGCTTTTCACCTCGACCACCACATCCAAATCATTCAGTTGACTATGAACGTCTTCGAATGCTTGATGATTCGTTTCATGAGTGATGATGACGAGCTCAGCAGTGCCATTATTAATCACTGGTTCTTGGATCAACTTTTCAAGACTGATCCCATGATCCTTAAATAAGTGTGAAATTTTCGAAAATGCACCCGCTTCATCTTTTACATACAATCTGATGAAGTACTTGCTCTTGATTTCATCATCTTTCTTCAGCTTACGTTCATGCTGAGGAAGAATGACACTCTTACCATTTACTCCAAGACGCATGTTTTTGATAACGGCGACAAGGTCAGATACAACCGCTGTAGCTGTCGGTAGTTGACCTGCACCAGGTCCATAGAACATCGTTTCTCCGACTGCCTCTCCATAGACGTAAACAGCATTGTACTCATCATTCACAGAAGCTAACGGATGGCGTGATGGCAACAGAGTTGGCTGAACAGAAAGTTCAATCGATCCGTTTTCTGAACTTGCGATCGATAATAGTTTGATAGTATACCCTAGTTTCTTACTATAGGAAATATCTTCAGCATCAACTTCAGTGATCCCTTTAATCTTGACGTCATCTAACCCTACTTTCATTGAAAATCCAAGAGTTCCGAGGATGACGACTTTACGAGCTGCATCTAGCCCCTCAACGTCTGCAGTTGGATCAGCTTCAGCAAAGCCAAGATCCTGTGCTTCTTTTAATACACTTTCATACGGCACATTGTTCTTAGTCATTTTTGTAAGGATATAGTTTGTCGTACCGTTCACAATCCCCATCAGCTTTGTGATTCGATCAGAGGATAAACCTTCTACTAAACTTCTAAGGATTGGAATTCCACCCGCAACACTAGCTTCATAGAAGAGGTCACTTTCATTTTCAACCGCAGCCGTTAATAACTCTCTTCCATGTAAAGCCATTAAATCCTTGTTTGCTGTTACAACATGTTTTTTATTTTTTAACGATGCAAGGATATACTCTTTCGCCTGGTCGATACCACCCATTACTTCGATCACGACATCGACTTCAGGATTATTGATCACTTCATTTGGATCTTGTGTTAACAACTCCTCGTTAACATCGACCCCTCTGTTCTTCTCAATATCTCGAACGAGAACCTTTCCTACCTTCACAACACAACCAACGCGCTGTTGAAGCTCTTCCTGATGGGACTCGATCATATGTACCACTCCACTACCAACAGTCCCAAGTCCTAACAGTCCTACCGAAACGCTCTCCTTCATATTCTCCACTCCCTTATGTCCTCCTGAAAAGGACGTTTGTTTTTATATAAGGGACATTATACGTGTCATCCTTCACAAACACAACCACATTTACAGAAAAATTTGAAATATTTAAAGAAAAGCGGAGGCGAGCGGTTAGAAACGAAGAAATTGGAGCGCTTTCAATTGAACACGTTCTTTGTGTTCGGTTGAAAGAGCGAAATTTCGTAGTTTCTGCGAGTCGTAGCTGGACATCTCGAAAAGCGAAGTTTCGCTTTTAGACACGGAGTCATTGGAGCGCTTACAAAAGAACACGGTCGTTGTGTTCATTTGTAAGAGCGAAATGACGTAGTGTCTGCGAAACGTAGCTGGACATCCGAAAAGCGAAGTTTCGCGTTTAGACACGGAAAGATTGGAGCGCTTTCAATAGAACACGTTCTTTGTGTTCAATTGAAAGAGCGAAATCTTGTAGTTTCTGCGAAACGTAGCTGGACATCTTGAAAAGCGGAGACGAGCGGTTAGAAACGAAGAAATTGGAGCGCTTTCATCTGAACACGCTTTTTGTGTTCATTTGAAAGAGCGAAATTTCGTAGTTTCTGCGAGTCGCAGCTAGACATCTCGAAAAGCGAAGTTTCGCGTTTAGAAACGGAATGATTAAAACGCTTTCAAACCCATCAAAAAAACCAGCTCAAAGATGAGCTGGTTTTAAACAATTATCTTCTACGCTTACGGTTACGCAAGAAAGTAGGGATATCTAGTGTGTCGTTAGATTCCTCTACGCGAGAACCAAACTTAGAAGGTTCTGGCTGCTGTACTTCTTCCTCTTCTTGTTTCGGCTGCTGAATTGGTGCACCCTGTTTAGACTGAGTAGAAGGGCGAGGAACAGATTTTTTCTTGTTTTCGTTCTCGTCGAATCCAGTTGCGATCACTGTTACAAGGATTTCGTCTTTCAGTTCTTCGTTAATTACTGAACCGAAAATCATGTTCACATTTTCATCTGAAGCAGAAGAAACGATGTCAGCTGCTTCGTTTACTTCATAAAGGCTAAGGTTAGATCCACCTGTAATATTCATCAGAACACCTTTAGCGCCATCGATTGACGTTTCAAGCAATGGACTGGAAATCGCTTTTTTCGCAGCTTCAGATGCACGGTTCTCACCAGTTGCGATCCCGATTCCCATCAATGCAGATCCTCTTTCAGTCATGATCGTTTTCACGTCTGCAAAGTCAAGGTTAATAAGACCTGGTACAGCGATTAAGTCTGAAATACCTTGTACACCTTGACGAAGTACGTTATCCGCTTCACGGAACGCTTCTAGCATCGGTGTGTTTTTGTCAACGATTTCAAGTAGACGGTCGTTAGGTATAACGATCAACGTATCGACCTTTTCTTTTAGCATCGCAATCCCGGATACCGCTTGAGTTGAACGCTTGCGACCTTCAAATGTAAATGGACGCGTAACGACCCCAACAGTTAGAGCGCCGAGTTCTTTTGCGATCTCAGCAATGACTGGAGCTGCTCCAGTTCCAGTTCCGCCTCCCATACCAGCTGTAACGAAGACCATATCTGCTCCACGAAGTGCTTCTTCGATCTGCTCTTTGCTTTCTTCAGCTGCTTTTTTACCGATCTCAGGGTTGGCACCTGCACCAAGACCTCTAGTCAATTTGCCACCAATTTGCATTTTCACTTCTGCTTTCGCAAGGTTCAAGGCTTGCGCATCTGTATTGACAGCAATAAATTCTACACCTTGAACTCCATTTTCAATCATTCGGTTAACAGCATTGCTTCCGCCACCGCCGACACCGATTACTTTTATTTGTGCTAATTGTTCCATATTCATATCAAACTCTAACATCTCAGGTCCTCCTAATCTTGTAATGCCCTTTATTCAACAAATAAATTAAAGAAGTTCTTAACTTTTTCTTTCATTCCTGGAGAAGACTTTTCCCCCGACTGAGGTTCAGGTTTGCTTTTACGCTTGGGCTTCACTTCATCCTCAGGGTTCAATGAAGCTGCAACTTCTTTGCCCTGAATCTTTACGTTTTTGTACGTAAATTGGATTAGACCAATGCCAGTTGTATATTGAGGTTCACGAACTCCAATATAGTCAGGAACTGCAACGCGCACATTATGTTGAAGTACGTCTCTTGCAAGCTCGAGTATACCATCCATTCCTACCATTCCTCCGGTAAGAACAAATCCACCAGGCAATTCGCGTATTCCCAAACGCCTAATCTCGTCTTCTATCAATTCTAACATCTCTTCAATACGAGGTTCTATAATATGTGCCAATTCGAACTGATTAAATTCTTGTTCTGCTGAACTTCCAATCGTAGACACAGTGAATGCCTCTTCTTCTGAAGCAAGATCAACAAAAGCATTACCATGCTTGATCTTAATTCGTTCAGCTTCTTCAGTCGTTGTTCTTAAACCAATCGAAATGTCTTTCGTTACGTTATCTCCCCCGATAGGAAGAACCGAAGTCGCTTTGAGAGATCCCTCTTCAAATATAGAAATCGTCGTCGAACCTGCTCCCATGTTCACTAGTGCTACCCCTAAGTTCTTCTCGTCCTTAGAGAGAGCCATCGCACCACATGCTAGCGGTTGAAGACAAATATCAGCAATTTCAAGGCCTGCTTTCTCAACACATCTCAATAAATTATGTAATACGGTTTTAGAACCTGTAATAATCGTGCCTTCCATTTCAAGACGAACACCAATCATCCCTCTAGGATCTGTGATGCCATCTAACCCATCCACCACAAATTGACCTGGGATCACATCGATGATCTCACGCTCAGGAGGTATAGAGACAACCTGTGCTGCATCAATTACTCTCGCAACGTCTTCGTCGTGAATCTCACGGTCTTCACTAGAAACAGCCACTACTCCATGACATGGCTGAAGCTGAACATGATTTCCATTAATTCCAACGATAACGGAGCGAATCGATAAACCTACCATTCTTTCTGCATTTTCTACTGCCTGTTTAATTGAACGAACAGTTTCATCTATATCCACAATCGATCCTTTACGAATTCCATCGGATGGCGCACTACCTACTCCAAGGATATTCAATGAATCGTTTGTCATCTGGCCAATGATCACTTTCACATTGGATGTACCGATGTCTAGACTCACATATACTTCGTTGCTGTTCATTCTCCTGGCACCTCCTTCGAATTGCTACCTATTTCAGGTATTTGTAAATTCTCTATAATAGGGTCGAATAAACCTCCAACACCTTTATATTCACAACATCTTCTGTTAGTAAACGTCTTTTTAACAGAAAGGTACTGATCGCTATAAGAATGCGATATAAGGACACTATTCCACAAAACCGTTAATTTCCCTTCTTTTGACCAATATTTTATAAGTTTTTTTAGTCGTTTTACTCAAAAAATATATTTGGTAGATTCTAAGTCTTTTGTTACTTTACAGAAAGAACATACGTATAAGTCTACACCAAGTAGAACATGGAGAAAAGACAAGGATTGAGCTACAAACAAAAAGCTTCAATACGCCCTTTTCTTTGATTCTAGAGAAGTAAAATTCTCTGAATCATAAAGGTTCGTACAAAAAAGCTCATCCCTGTCCATTAGGAAGATACTCATAGGTAATTTCTCGCTTATGATTCGGACTTTTCTTCAACGACTGTTTCATAAGGTTCGAGCCAGCTTCCTTCATTTAAAAATAGAACGCCTTTTGGTTTGTCCTTAAGTTCCTTAACGATCAATGGGTAATTGTTGATACGTTTTGCAAAACTTCTGATGCTTGTCCGAACTTCATACCCATCACTCATAAATAACGTGAGGTTGAATGCATTATTTTCTTTTGGTTCATAGTGAATCTCTGAAATTCGGTTGATCACGCTCATTTTCACTTTTGTTAACTCTCCTGCCATCTCTGACAGCTCTGTACTTTCATCCCATTGAAGAAGAATCGGCGCATTGACAGGAGTATCTCCCTTTCCTAATGCATCGAGGATCGTTCCGGTCTGAAGTATTGGAAAATAGTTCGTACCTTTTTTAAGATAGGCTACACGTTCATTCTCAGTTACTTCAATATTAACCGTAGCAGGAAATTGTCTTGTTACGTCTGCACTTGCTATTTCCTTTGAACTTTCAATTTGGGATGCTACTTCTTTTTTGTTGATGTTCCAAAAGCTAACACTTTGATCAAGACCACTCAACTTCTCAATCTCTTTCGTAGCGATAAAGTTATTACCTGAAACTTGAATCGTACGAATATGGCTCAGAGAAGACTGGAAGTAAATAATCAACAAAATTAAAAAGAAGAAGATTGATAAATAGACGATCAGTCTTCTGTTTGCACGCTGTTTTCGCTGCGCTTTTAATGTCGGAATCCGATCTTCTATCGTTACTACTTTACGATCTTCCATCCTTTTGCCCCCGTCTTGAAATGTAATTCTTCAAAGTGCTCAATTTCATATCATGGCAACCGCACGGCATGATAAAGAAATACTGCTTATTTTCACCATTATAGCATATTTTTAGGGCTTTTTATTCAGTCATGAAAAATGTTTTCTAAGTCAAATATCGACTAAATTAGCCTTTTGTTAAGTAAAAAAAGAATTTCAATATAAAAACGCTCCAATAACTGGAGCGTTTCATTCAATCACGATTCCTACCACTTCTTAAAGCTCGATTCCACTCTTTTGTCTTGCGCTACTTTTTCACTTCTAAAACTTTGCATACCGACTGATATTCAACAGGACTCCCATCGCTACTAACATAAGCGTCAATGAGGATCCCCCATAGCTTAGAAAAGGAAGCGTGATTCCAGTAACAGGCATTAAGCCAGTTACCACTCCGATGTTGATCATCACTTGAATTGCCACCATCCCGATGATCCCAACAGCGAGCAGGCTACCAAACAAGTCAGGTGCTCTAAGTGCAATTCGGATCCCTCTCCAAAGGAGGAGGGCAAACAATAAGATCACGAAGCTTCCACCAATAAAACCAAGCTCCTCAGAAAGAATAGCAAAGATGAAATCTGTTTGAGGCTCTGGTAAATAATAAAACTTTTGTCTACTTTGACCTAGACCTAGACCCATCAATCCACCTGGTCCGATTGCATAGAGGGATTGTATGATTTGAAATCCGCTACCGAGCGGATCACTCCACGGGTCGAGGTAAGAAGTGATACGAGCGATTCGGTAAGGTGCTGAGAGGATCAAGCCGACGAAGCCGGCTATCCCTAGTACCCCTAACCATGCAAAATGTGAAATCTTCGCACCTGAAATGAAGATCATGACGACACAGGTACCGACCATTACAGCACCTGTACCGAGATCAGGCTGAAGCATGATCATTGAAAATGCTACCAGTACAAGCCCTAACGAAGGCACGAGTCCTTTTTTAAATGAGGTAATACGTTTCTGGTTTTCTGAAAGATATTTTGCTAAAAACGCAATCATTGCTAACTTTGTAAATTCTGAAGGTTGGATCGAAAACGCACCAACACCCAACCAGCTTCTCGCTCCACCTCTTACTAATCCCACCCCTGGGATCAGGACGAGTATTAAGAGAAAGAAGCAGATAATAATTCCTAACTTCGACCACGTTCTCCACGTCCAATATTCCACATTCATCACGAAGAACATTGCAATGACGCCAACACCTGCAAAGAGAAGCTGTCTTTTTGCAAAGAAGAAGGCGTCATCGAATTTATAAGAAGCCCATACTGCACTAGCACTATAGACCATTACCAATCCGATTGCTAACAGAGCAAGTGTCACAGTTAAAAAGATCAGGTCTGGCGTTGATTTTGTTTTCGGCAATGAGTCCACACCCCGTTATCGTCGATTTACCCACCCTGCTCGGATAAGCATGACAACCTTTCTTTAGAGTTTATGCATTGCGTCAATAAAAATGTCTCCACGTTCTTCAAACGTTTTATATTGATCCCAACTTGCACATGCAGGTGATAATAAAATCACTTCTCCATCTGTTGAAAGATTGTAAGCTGTAGGAACAGCTTTTTCTACATTATCGACAACTGTTACGTTCTTCAATCCTGCTTTGTTTGCAGTATCTTGAAGTTTTGGTGCTGTTTCGCCAAATGTTATGAGATGTTTCACTTTTTCTTGAAAGTATGGAATAAGATCATCGAAATCGTTACCTCTATCGAGGCCCCCCGCTAACAAAACTACCGGTTGTTCGAACGAATCTAGTGCTTTTTTTGTTGCGATGGAGTTTGTTGCTTTAGAATCGTTGAAGAACTTTCGACCTTTTACTTCTCCAACGAACTGTAAACGGTGTTTAACGCCGTGAAAATTCGAAAGTTCTTCATGAATCTTTTCATTCGAAACCCCTGAGAGTTTCGCAACTGCAATTGCTGCTAGCGTATTTTCTATATTTTGTTTCATCGAAAGATCAGCGACCTCGATTACTTTCTCACCTTTAAACATGATATAACCATCAACGATTGTAACGCCGTCGACCTGCTTAGTTGCAGAAAACGGAATTAGCGTAGCGCTTGAGGCGTGAGCAAATTCTGTTACGAGAGGATCGTCAGCATTGTATACGGCGTAATCTTCTTCTTTCTGATTAGCAAATATACGAGCTTTGGCATTTGCGTACGCTTCTTTTGTACCATGGTAATCAAGGTGAGCTTCATAAATATTCAGGAGTACTGAAATGTGTGGATGAAACTCCTCCGTACCTTGTAACTGGAAACTAGAAAGCTCTGTTACGAGCGTTTGATCTGGCGTTGCTTTCGCTGCAACTTCGCAGACGACTGTCCCAATATTACCCGCGACGATGGGATTCGAGCTCGTCCCACTGAGCAACTCACCGATTAACGTCGTCGTCGTTGTTTTCCCGTTTGAACCCGTTATTGCGATGAAAGGTGCTTCAGAGATCTTCCCAGCCACCTCTACCTCAGTTATGATTGGAATACCTTGTTTTTCAGCTTCTTGCAAAAGCGGGTTATGGTATGGAATCCCTGGGTTTTTCACGATTAATTCAGTGCCCTCAAGCAATGACAGCGGATGTCCTCCTCCAACTACGTTAAAGCCATCCTTACTAAGTTCCAGTGCTTGTGGGTTGTTTGATACTTCTTCTCGATCATTTACCACTACATTAGCGCCAAGGGAGCGAAGTAGTTTTGCTGCGGCAAACCCACTTTTCGCAATCCCCATCACTAATACTGAACGACCATTGTAAAAATCTTTGTTTTTCATTACAACCACACCTCGAGATAAATTCCTAACGCTGCGCAAATTAATCCAACCGTCCAAAATGTAGCAACAACACGCCATTCTGTCCAACCAGAAAGTTCGTAGTGGTGATGAAGAGGACTCATCTTAAACACACGGTTACCGGTTGTTTTAAATGAAGCTACCTGAATGATGACCGATAAGGTCTCGATTACGAATACCCCACCGATGACAACTAAAAGTAACTCAAGCTTCGTCATAATCGCAACAGCTGCTAGCGCACCACCTAATGCTAGAGAGCCAGTATCACCCATGAACACTTTTGCAGGATGTGCATTAAAGACTAGAAATCCAAGTACTGCACCGACAACACTTACAGAGAAGATCGCTACATCGTACATATATGTAGCAGCAGCTAATATCGCGAATGCTCCAAACGCAATGGCCGAAGTTCCTGCAACGAGTCCATCTAGACCGTCTGTTAAGTTTACGGCATTTGAAGCACCGACTAGCATAACGAAAAGAAGTACAACATAACCGATGCCAAGGTCAAAGCTCAACTCTGTACCTGGAACGTGGATAGCTGTGTCAAATCCAATCGTACGTAATCCAAAATAAACAAGAATTGCGATGAAAACTTGACCAAGGAGCTTTTGTTTTGAAGTTAAACCAAGGTTTCGTTTCTTAACAACCTTGATAAAGTCATCTAAAAATCCAATCAAAGCATATCCGACGGTCACGAAGAGCAACAGCCAGATTTCCATAGAGATCTCATCGTACTTCAACGCGATCGCTACTGTACCAATAATGATTGCAAGGATGATAATAAGTCCGCCCATCGTTGGGGTACCTGACTTTTTCTGGTGAGACTTCGGTCCCTCGTCTCGTATACTTTGACCGAATTTCAGTCTCCTTAAGAATGGAATGAATACTGGAGAGACCAGTACTGCAATGATAAATGATGTTAATAAACTAAAGATTAATAAACGTTCAATCAATGTCCTGCCTCCTTAAAAATTACTTCCCTTTTGCCTTTATGATCGTCTCAAGCCCGAGGCCTCTCGAAGCTTTTAATAGAACTGCTGTCTCTTTATCAAGGCGGTCCTTTAAATATGATGAAGCCTCTTCTTTAGTGGCAAAGGAAACAGCAGGAACACTTACTGTTTCATTCGTTTTCATCTCTTCATAGATCCATTTACCTTTTTCACCAACAGTAACGACTTCTGTTATTGGATTTTTTATCGCAGTCGCGATATCTCGATGGAGCTTTTCTTCTTGAACACCTAGCTCATACATGTCTCCTAATACCGCAATCTTCTTTTTGTATCCTTCTAACTCGATCAGTGTATTGACCGCAGCTTTCATAGACGTTGGACTTGCGTTATAAGCATCATTAATAACCAATGCTCCGTTGCTAGTTTCATACGTCTCGAGCCTCATACCTGTTAGTTTCAAGTTGGAAAGTGATGACCTAATCGCATCGTCCGCTACACCTAGCTTTCTAGCAGCAGCAATACTAAAGAGCGCATTCTTTATATTATGCTTCCCTAACAAACGTATTTCGAACGGTTTATCTTCTTCTGCAAGGTAAAACGCAAAGCCTTTATCAAGTTGAGAGACTTCACTGATCTGAAAATCGTTACCGTCTTCATAACCACAAGAAATTGCACGGCTTTTAACAGGAGCTAATAGTGGTTCATCTCCATCGATGATAAGAGAGCCTTTTTCTTTTAAGCCATCGACGATTTCCATCTTAGCTTTCGCAATGTTTTCTCGACTTCCAAGCTGAAGAAGATGTGACTCACCAATGTTGGTGATAACGGCCACATCAGGGCGTGCGATTGAAGATAAAAGTGAGATCTCTCCTCTTGAACTCATACCCATTTCTAAAATAAGTACATCCGTATCTTCAGGCATCGAAAGGATCGTCATAGGAAGTCCCCAGTGGTTATTTAAATTCCCCTGCGTTTTATATGTTTTATAGTTTGGGCTAAGAACCGCTTCTAACATATCCTTAACAGTTGTTTTACCATTGCTGCCGGTTACTCCTACCACATAGGGTTTGTGAGCATTCAATACGGCTTTTGCTAAGTTTTGTAACCCTTCAGTCGTGTCTCTCACATAGTAGACAACGATTTGATTCTCTAGATCTTTTGGAAATGGCTTAGAGTCATCCCATAGCGTCCCTGTAGCACCGCTTTCGATGGCTTTATCGATGAAGCGATGCCCATCGTATACTTCTCCTACAATCGGGACAAACAGTTTGTTCGTGCAATCTTTTCGAGTATCTGTAGCAATGCCGTCAAACTGTAGCTCTTTATCGAGCGATGCTCTTGCAAAATCGCTTAGTAACGTTGAACGAAATTTCATGCTTTCTTCCCCTTTATTGCCTGACGTGCTACTTCACGATCATCAAAATCATGAACATGCTCTCCAATAATTTGATACGTTTCATGACCTTTTCCAGCGATCAATACAACGTCTCCTTCGGTTGCATGATCGATTGCATAAGCGATCGCTTCTGCCCTGTCAGTTATTCTTACGTAATGTCCATCTACACCGTCGACCATATCGTCTAATATTCGTTCGGGATCTTCGCTTCTTGGGTTGTCAGAAGTCAAAACGGACGTGTCAGCAATCTTTGTCGCAATCTTTGCCATAAGAGGACGCTTTGTACGATCTCTGTCTCCTCCACACCCAACAACAGCATAGACATTTCCTTTGGCCATTTCCCTCACTGTAGTAAGAACATTTTCTAGACTATCAGGTGTGTGGGCATAATCTACGATCACTGGGAAATTCTGACCCTCATCTACCAACTCGAAGCGACCTGGAACCCCTTGAATATCACCTAGACTCTTTAAGGTATCATCTAACGAAATGCCAGCTGCATGACAAGCGGCAATTGCAGCTAGCGCATTATACACACTAAACTTGCCTGTAAGTTTTATATTGACTTCTTTAACTCCTTCATGCGTGATGAGTCGGAATTCAGTCCCTGTTGCTGAGAACGAAATATCGACCGCTTTAACATCTGCTTCCTGATCGATGCCGTAAGTAAAAATATGAGCTGACGTCATTTTTTCATATTCTAGGCTAGCAGGATCATCTGCATTCAATATGGCTACTTTCTTTTGACCCGTATCATATGTATTGCCTAATTGAGAGAATAAAAGACCCTTTGCCTGGCGATATTCCTCCATCGTCCCATGATAATCTAAATGATCTTGCGTTAAGTTTGTAAACACAGCGATATCATAGTCACAGCCACGAACTCTTCCAAGCGTCAACGCATGAGAGGATACCTCCATCACAGCTGTGTTGACGCCATGATCTCTCATGTTTGCAAATTGCTTTTGCAAGAGAAGCGGTTCTGGAGTCGTGTTTTTGGTTTCAAACTCTTCATCACCAATTTTAATATTGATTGTACCGATCAATCCTGTTTTTTGATTCTGATCACGATGAACCTTCTCGATTAAATGTGAAACGGTCGTTTTTCCATTCGTTCCTGTTACTCCGATCAGGTTAAATGCTTGAGTAGGATTTTGATAGTAATGATTTGCTAGTTCTGCTAATGCACGATGTGTATCCTTTACTACGATTACAGGGACAGAAAGCTTCATTTCTTTTTGCGCGACAATTGCAGCTGCCCCCTTCTTTACAGCATCATCTGCAAAATCATGACCATCTACCGTATAACCAGGAATACATACGAAGAGACTTCCTTTAGTCACCGTACGATTGTCGCTTTCTATAGATGTAATTTCAGGATTTTCACTTCCAAGCTTTTTATATGTAAATAGTGCATGAAGTAGATCATCTAATCTCATCTTTGATCACCTTTCTAGTTTGCTGACTTTTTCAGAAAACAAGCCAAGAGCATATGCCTTGGCTTGTTTCATACTTATTGTACTCACAGAGTGGCTATTTGTCACCCATATAAAGTCTGATTTCAGAGCCTGCAGGTAATTTTACACCTGGATCTGGTGCTTGTGCAATAACCGTGTCTCCCTCACCACTTGCTTCAATCTTCAAATTGTACATTGCTTCCCTGATTTCTTCAGAAGTCATTCCTACGAGATTCGGCATCTCAATCGTCTCTTCGTCTAACCAAGTTTTTTCTTTCTCAATTTGATCTTCCCTTTTTGGAACGTCCATAACCGTCAAACTATCATTTATGATATTTCCAACAATTGGAGCTGCTACTACCCCACCAAATTGAACCGTTCCTTTCGGATTATCAATGGCTGTATAGACGACGATCTGCGGATCATCGGCAGGAGCAATTCCGATAAACGATACGATGTGGTTGTTCTTTAAGTATGCCCCATCCTTCGCTTTCTGAGCAGTTCCTGTCTTTCCACCAACTCTATAGCCCTCTACAAATGCATTTTTTCCAGTACCAAGTGCTACGACCGTTTCAAGAGCATGCCTTACTTCTTTTGACGTTTCTTCTGAAATGACTTGCCGCTTTACTTGAGGCGTATTTTTACTAATGACTGCACCGGTGTCAGGATCGATCCATTCTTTCGCAATATACGGTTCGTATAACGTCCCTCCATTGACGGCTGCCGAAACAGCAGTCACTTGTTGTATCGGTGTAACGGACACTCCCTGACCAAATGCAGTAGTTGCAAGTTCTAGTGGTCCAACATTCTCAACATCAAATAAAATACCACTCGCTTCACCTTGTAAGTCAATCCCTGTTTTCTCACCGAACCCAAACTTGTGAATATATGAAAATAGCTTTTCTTTACCAAGTCGTTCACCGAGCATTACGAAACCTGGGTTACAAGAGTTCTGTACACCTTCTAGGAACGTTTGGCTTCCGTGCCCGCCACTTTTCCAGCATTTCAACTTCCGTCCAGCTACTTCGATACTGCCTGGATCATGAAAGTGATCCTCTTCTAAATCGACCTTTCCCTCTTCGATTGCGGCTGCAAGTGTGATGATCTTAAACGTTGATCCTGGTTCATATGTGCTCCAAACAGGTTTGTTTTGGTTCCAAATGTCCGGTGAGAAATCTTGAAAATTTTCGGGGTCGAAGTCTGGCCTTGAGGACATTCCAAGAATTTCACCTGTGTTGGGATTCATTGCGATCGCTACTGCACCATCAGGATTATAGGTTGCCTCTGCGATATCAAGTTCTCGTTCAATGATCGTTTGCACTTTGGAATCGATCGTCAAACGCAAATCCAATCCATCGATCGGTTTTGTATAGTCATCAGCAAGCGAAGGCATTCTCTTACCTTTGGCATCCGCATAGTATTCGACCTGTCCCTGCTGACCACTCAATTCTTCATCATAGTAGAGTTCAATACCTGTAAGTCCCTGATTATCAATACCACTAAACCCAAGTACGTGTGATAAAAAAGCTCCGTTGGGATAATGCCTCTTATTGTCTTCAGCAATATAAACACCCGGTAAGTTCATCTTACGAATCTCATTTGCCTTTTCATTCGTCATCTTCTTGCCTTCTGGTCGAATCCATACCATCGATTGTTTTTGAGTAATCGTTTCGTACACTTTCTCTTTACTCGTATTCAAAGACGCTGCGATTGCTTCTGCAGTTGAAGCCGGATTTTGCACCTGTCTCGGCACGATCAGCACAGAAGGCGCGCTTATATTTGTCGCTAATGGTACACCGTTTCGATCGAGTATCTCTCCTCTATTCGGCTCGAAAGGGATGTTCCTGCTCCAAGAGTCTTTCGCTTTTTCACTGAGCCAGCTGCCCATGACCAGTTGAACGTAGCCGAGTCTTGTTACGATCACAGCGAATATAAACAAACCTACGAGTAGTGCGACTACTAACCTTCTACGTACAGTGACATTGGAAACGCGCATAAGCTCATCCTCCCTGATTATGCTCGTTTCACTATATGTTATTGATTAGTCTAATAGACCTGCTAGTCCGTTATCTCTTCCTCTGGCTCTTCCTCTTCTTCACCTTCAGGAGTAGGTGAAGGTTTTTTAAGCTCAGCAACGAGATAATCACCTTCTTTAACAGCAGCTCCTTTTGCTATTCCTTGCTTTGCTACGTAGCCAGCACCCATAATGTTCGGTTTAAGCTCCATCAGTTCAACGAGTTTCATCACATCTGTTAGTGACCACCCCGTTATATCTGGCATCGTTACTTTTCCATCCGTCCTTAATAGGATTCGCTCACCTTCAAGAACTTCTGATTCAGGATGAGGAGATTGTTTTACAATCTTCCCTGAACCCCCGAGTACGGTAACGTTAAAGCCTTGCGCTTTAAGGTCTTTTTCTACTTTGTCACTATCTTCTCCAGTGAAGTCTTCAATTTTCCTAACATCATCTGATTCTTCAGACGCCTGCCCTTCTGCCTCTTCTTCTAACGGATCGATGTTTAAATACTGAAGACTATTCTTCATCACTGTATTAAATACTGTCGCAACGGGGTCGCTCCCTAATTCAGGATATTCAAGATCTGGTCGATCGACTGCAACGTACACGAGAAGTTCTGGATCCTCAGCAGGAGCCATACCTAGAAATGAGAATATATTGTTTCCATATCCACTCATATACCCTTTGGCACCTTGTGAAATTTGGGCAGTACCTGTTTTACCAGCGATCGAATACCCTTCGATGTCATAAGGAGTACCTGTCCCCTCCGTTACAACCGTGCGAAGGATGTCTCTTGTTTTCTTAGCTGTTTCACTAGAAATCGGCTCACCCGCTACTTCTGGTTCGTGATTAAGTTTAACGTCCTTCGAGTCAGGGTCTACGATTTTTTCAATTACATATGGCTTCATCATCTTCCCGCCGTTAGCAACTGCAGTTGCAGCTTGAATCTGTTGAATCGGTGTTATCGTTGAACCTTGTCCAAAACCTGTAGAAATTCTTTCTAGATCTCCACGATAGATGATTCTTGAAGACCCTTCTCCAGGTAGATCTACTCCCGTTTTCTTATCGAAAGCAAATTTTGAAAGGTAGTCTCTGTACGTATCATATCCAAGTTTCTCCTTTACGAGAATGGACATGGCAACGTTAGATGATTTCTGAACACCTTCATCAAAACTAATTTTACCCCAACCTTTTCCATAGTTGTGGTCTGGAACCGTACCTCCAGGAACTGCGTATCTACCAGATTGATAGAGTTCATCTCCGTTGTAGACACCTTCCTCAATCGCAGCTGCAAGGGTGAAGACTTTCATCGTTGAACCAGGTTCGAATGGCGAAATAGCCATATTTGTATAATCTTTAATATTCTTTAGGTTAGGATCAAACGTAGGTCTCGTTCCTAAGGCTAGTATCTTACCAGTGTCTGGATCTGCTACAATCGCTGTCATACGTTCAGGATTATAGTTCTCTTGCACGTCATCCATCGCTCTTTCAACAAACAATTGAATTTTTTCGTCAATCGTTAAATAAACATCGTTGCCTCGTTTTGAAGGAGAGATGTGGTCGTTCCCATACGGAAGCTTGTACCCTTTTCGGTCCGTTTGATACGTCTCTTTTCCTTCTTGAGGTAGAAGATACTTATTTAATTGTTTCTCAAGACCAAGCAGACCCTCTTGAGTGCCATCATCATTTTCATTCGTGAACCCTAATACATGAGATGCGAACTCATCGTTTGGATATAACCTCGTTTTTGATGGGATAAACCCGATGCCTGGAAGATCGAGCTCTTCGATTTGTTCTTTCTCGGACAAACTAAGGTCTTTACCTTCTGATCCAAATTCGACTTGAAAGAGCCCTTCCTTCGATAGTCTCTCTTTGATCTCAGTTTCACTCATATCGAGGATACCAGCAAGTTCTTTAGCTGTTTTATCAACATCTTCCACGTGTTCTTCATAGCCTTCACTTAAGATTGCTCGAAGGGTGAAAGAGGGAATATCCATCGCTAGTGCTTTCTCACCAGTCCGATCATAGATCGTTCCGCGATCAGCGTGAAGAATTTTACTTTTTGTCCATTTTTCTTTCCCGAGTTCAGTTAAGTCGACCTTTTCACCATTTTCTCCTGACACCGCTTGGGTCCATTCAATGTAAAAAAATCGTCCAATAAAAGCAAAAAAGAGCAGGACGAAAAGTGCCATCAGTATCCCTGCTCCTCGATTAATATGTGGGTTCTTATTTGTTTCCTTCATTTCAGTGCAAACCTCCGAATTTATGATCCTCTGTTGATCACTTCTACGTTTTGATCATTCAGTTGCATGCCGAGTTTTTCTTCAGCAATATCAATAATTCGATCTGGTGCACTTAATTCTGTCACTTTCACCTGAAGCTCTTCATTTTGTTTCATTTGAGCCTGCTGCTTCGCTTCAATCTGTTGAATACTCGTATTGATATTATAGATAGAAGCATAATTGGAAATCATGATGATCGAAGCTGCTACAACTGCAATACTAAGCATCATCCAGAGCAGCTTTTCTCCTTTCGTGATTCTTCCACGTTGAATATAAACTGCTTTCTTTTGTACTTCAACTTGTTCTTTTTGTGAATGCTGCTGTTGATACTTATACGCCAGGTTACTCATTCTTTTCCCCCTAACACTTTCTGTAAGTTTTATTTATCTTTTATCTATCTTTTTTTATATCTATATTTTCTCTGCAATTCTAAGCTTGGCTGAGCGTGCACGTCGATTCCCTTCCTGCTCTTCTTCAGAAGGAATGATCGGCTTTCTTGTAATCAGCTTCATTTCAGGTTGGTACTCATCCGGTATGATCGGCATGCCTGGAGGTAACTCTGGCCCTGAAGCCGCTTCTTTCATCGTCGTCTTGCATATCCTGTCTTCGAGTGAATGGAAGGTGATCACACTGATCCGTCCTCCTGGGTTTAGGATCGACATCCCATCGATCAAAGCTTTCTCAAACACCTTAAGCTCATCGTTCACAGCGATTCTGATCGCTTGAAATATTCGCTTAGCAGGGTGTCCCCCTTTCCTTCTCGCAGGAGCAGGTATCGCATCCTTAATGATTTCTACGAGTTCGAACGTGGTTTCGATCGGCTTTTGCTCTCTAGCTTTTTCAATCTTGCGAGCGATTTGTTTCGAGAATTTTTCTTCTCCAAATTTAAAAAATATGGATACGAGACGTTCATATTCCCACTCATTCACCACTTCGTACGCCGTTAGATCAGAAGATTGATCCATCCTCATATCGAGCTTTGCATCGAACTGATAGCTGAATCCCCGTTCTCCTTTATCAAGCTGTGGAGACGAAACACCAAGATCAAAAAGAATGCCGTCTACTTTTTCTACTCCAAGATCGAAAAGGGCTTCTTTTATATAACTGAAATTACGTTCTACAACTGTGAGCTTGTCTTCATAGCCAGCCAACACCGTTTTCGCATTATCGATCGCCCATTGATCCTGGTCAAATGCATAAAGATGCCCTGTACTCAACTGGTCGAGTATCGCTTTAGAGTGACCTCCGCCACCAAGAGTACAGTCTACGTAAATCCCATCTTCTTTAATGTTTAGTGCATCGACTGCTTCTTCTTTTAAAACTGTAATATGTTCAAACATGTTTACACCTTAACCTTCACTGCATATTAACCTTTTACATATCAAAATCCATCATGCTTTCTGCAATCTCAGAAAAAGATTCTTCTGAGGCATTGAAGTAGTCTTCCCAAACTGGTTTGCTCCAAATCTCTAACCTGTTTGAAACTCCAATCACAACGCATTCCTTCTCTAGTTCAGCATATTGTCTAAGCGTCCCAGCAATGTTTACTCTGCCTTGCTTGTCCAATTGACATTCCGTCGCACCTGAGAAAAAGAATCTGGTGAAAGCACGAGCATCTTTCTTTGTAAAAGGGAGTGTTTTCATTTTTTCTTCAAGGGCTTCCCATTCTTTCATAGGATAACCAAAAATACATTTATCAAGCCCACGAGTGAGGACAAATGTGTCACCAAGTTCATCACGGAACTTTGCGGGAATGATCATTCTGCCTTTTTCATCAACAGTGTGCTGATATTCCCCCATGAACATTGGCTTTCCCCACCTTCCCCACTTTCTACCTTTAAGTTACCACAACTCCCCACTTTTCACCACTAGAAAATGTATTCGTGCACCAAAATAAAAATCCTGCTGTGATCAGCAGGATTTTTTAAGAAAATTTCATTGTTTTTTTACAAATACACAACTTTGTGTTTTTCGTATTGTGACAGTTCTAAGTTCATGAGACGTTCAATAAAATCAGGACCATGCCAGTTCAAGTAATACACAATGTTCCATTTTCTTTCCTGTGGAGCACCATTCGGTTTTAACGCAAGTCCAATCTCATCATATTTCATAAGCGTATGTTCATGTCGCTCTAGAATCGTTGCCTGCAATTTTTCTTTAAGAAGATCTAGCTGCCTTTGAATAAATTCCCCATTTTTGTTGGAATATCGCTCTAAACCTTTATCGACATTGGTCGTTAGTTGCCTCAGATCGTCATGGATAGCTTTTATCTTCTGGCCGGCACTTGAGAACGTTTCTTCTAATCCATACTGATCGAGGTTTTCTATATAGCGATTTCGATAAGACATGACACCGTCTTTTACAATGTCATCGATTGATAGTGAGAGCTCTGATGCATATTTTTGAATATGGCGTTCTACAAACGTAAACGTCATTCTCGGAACAATAACCGGCATTTTATAATCAAACACCTGAAATGCTGACTTCAACAATGCCCAATATGCAAGTTCCCCAGGTCCACCAACGAAGGCGAGAACAGGAAACATCGCATCTTGCATAATCGGCCTCGTCACGACATTATTACTCAGCTTATCTGGCTTTTCCTCCGCTAGCTGAAGTAATTCTTCTTCTGTGTATTCTACTTCACCAGCTTTCCCTCTGAACAGCGACCCTTCTCGTTCGAGTAAAACACGTTCACCTTTCACTTTCACAAATAAGTTCGCCTGATTTTCATCAAGATCAACTTCTACGGGGTAGTTACACTCATGTAGTGAGGCAGCTTGGTCAAGGACGCTCTTATTAATGCGTTCGTTGTCTTTAATTATGGTTTTAAACACACTTGATTGAAGACTCCGAAATGCCTCATTCCCTGAGTCGACCAAGACAAGACCGTACTTCGAGAAAAGGGCTGTGATCATATGACAAAAGTGATCGACGAACGTAACAGAACGATCTGTGATGTTTTCTAACCAGTTTAGAATGTCGTTCGTGTAATCCGTTTCACCAAACTCATGAAGAACGTGGTCCGTCCATTCTTTGATCGCTGCTTGATCGAGCTCAATATCTGAAAGCGCCTGTTTTCGATATTGCTTTTGAGGGACCGCTACTTTCGTTTCTTTCTCACTGAACGTATACACGTGGTTTACTTCATGAAAATCATGATCCTCACCTGCTATCCAAAATACCGGGATAACCGGAACGCCAAGTTGTTTTTCTTTTTCTTCAGCAAGTTTTATTACGGATATTGCCTTGTTTATCGTATAAAGCGGACCGGTCAGTACACCAGCCTGTTGACCGCCAACTACGGTCACAGCATCTTTTCTTTTCAGTCTCTCGATGTTTTTCAATGCCTTCTCATTTGGATGATAAACTCGATTAAACGCTTCGAGGTGATCTGCTAAGGCTGTACGTTCAAAATCACGCTCCATCAGTTCCTGGTAGCGCTCTTCATAAGACTCATTCGTTTGATATGTATAGTCAAAAAAAGCTGAGATGCTTTTTTTCCTCGCGATGTAATCGGTAGCAATTACATTTGTTCCCGGAAGGAAATTTTCGGTGAGTTTCATTGCTATTTCTTCCTTTCTCGACACAAATACGGTATTCCGCCTGCATAATCCTTAGTTAGTATATCAAACTGACCCCACTGCTACCAAAAAAAAAGCTTATGAGTTATACCGTAGCAATACGGTGCGCTAACCCAATAAGCAATAGTAGAACATATCCAGTTGAAAATACGAGAAAATTGAAGCGCCATGCTCCTTTCATCACTCTTTTAATACTGATATCTTCCTTTGTTTTCCAATGAAGAACAGTGAAACCAACCGCAATCATAATCATAAGAATAAAGATCACCCATAAAAAAGAGCGTTGAAAGAGCTCTACGCATATAAAATGGACGCTCAGAATAAAAAACAACGTGGATAGATCTGTTGCGAGCCGGATTGAATGTTTCTTCTTCTTCGTTACTTTTACAGTAAAAATATAGACGATGTACCAGGCTAGAAGCGGTACCGTCACAGCAGTTGCAACGATGCCAATCAGAACATCTCCCATTACAACCTCTCCCCCAATTTCAATTCCATCCCTTTGACCGCATCAAACACAAACCTTGTGTACGGAACATCGATTCCTTTTAATGAAGCTTCTCTTAACACAAACCCTGAAATTGCATCAATCTCTGTTCTTCGTCCAGCTTTAACATCTGCCAGCATCGAGGAAGTATTGGCTGCTGTAAGTTGACATACACCTTGCACTCTGTTCAAAGATTCTTCAAATTCAAGATTCAATACCGCGCTGGACTCTTTTATTAATTCTCTCAAGATCGCAAAATACCTAGGGTTTGTCATCAATTCACCGTTTAAAATTTTGAAGATGGCTGTTAGCGGATTAATTCCACAGTTTATAACAAGCTTCTCAGATAACAACTTATACCAGTCCTCTTCATGCTGAATCGATAATTTTTCATCGCACAAAGTGCTTAAGATGGACCGTCCTTCAGAATAGCTGCAAATCTTCAAACTGCCTTTACCTGTATGAATGACTGTAATGTCATCGATTTTTTTCGCTCCATGGTCAAGCGTACCTAACGCAACGTTCTTGTGTAGTGTATCAAGATAGCGAACGTGCCCCATTCCATTTTGAATAAATAAGAGTTCAGGCTTTGAACCTTTTTGATATGTATTCTTGATCATGTTGATCACTTCTTCAACTTGATAAGACTTTACGGCAACGACGACAATATCTGGATGATCAGGTAAAGAAGTTGAAGCGTCCACCTGATAAACAGATTCTACACCTTCACTTCTATAACAAATCCCTTTTTGACGGAGGAGATCCGCTTGCTCTTCTCGCCGTGTGACCATCGTTACCGTATGTCCAGATAAGGAAAATGAAGCACCAACAAGAAGACCAACTGCCCCAGCTCCGATAATCGTGATGTTCAATTGGATACACCTCTCCATTCTAATAGGCCGAATGCACTACGGCTAGTTTAGCATAGTTTTCCAACCTTTTTAATCAAAAAACGATGTGCTGTTTGATGAAACAATCAGGTGGGGTATTCCGTATGTATTGGTAAGAAACTGTTGAAGGGGTGGAAAATGATTGCGATCCATTAGGAAGTGTTTTGTGTTTTTCTTGTTAGCTGTCTTAGTGTTCACTATAGGGTGCTCTCCTATTGGTGGAGACGACTTAAGTGAAAACACTAGTAAGCAAAACGTTCGAACCGTGTTACAAAAGCAGTTTAATGGACCTGATAAAGAACAGGAAATGCTTATTACCTCCAACGACGGAGATTTAGAAACATACGCCACTATGCTATCCGAATACAATCAAGAACATTTCAAGCCCTATATGAACGAACGATTTTATGAAAATTATATAGTGAAAAACAACGGCTCATTGATGTTCTTACGCATGGCACATCCTAATCATGTACTGAAAGTTAAAGAATTAACGATCGAAGAAAATGAAGATAAAGACGCTTTTGATTTTACAGTAAACGTTACTACGGGTACTAATTCGAAAAGTAAGCCAGTGAGCGTTGAAGGTTCAGCTCAAACAAATGAAGACGGTAAGATCACGAGTATCCACTATCTCAACATAGAAGATATTCGTTCGAATTTAGATGAATAATTGTACCGCTTACTGCTCTAAAAAGAGCGTTTTAAAACTCACTTCATCTAAAGATCCCTTAACGGAAACGTTAAGGGATCTTTTACTTCTATTACACTGGATAAACAGGGTGTTTCTTATCAGGTGCACTCATCTCTTTTGACTCGTAGTAAGATAGTCGATCGACGAGCACTTCTCTTAGTTCATTACCAGGAACGATATCGTCAACGATCAATTCAGACGCAAGTCGGTAAATATCGATGTGCTCTTTATATTCCTGATGCTTTTCTTTCACATATTCGATACGTTCTTTTGGATCTTCGATCGCATTTATTTTATTAGCATAAACCGCGTTAACAGCTGCTTCTGGGCCCATCACCGCAATTTGAGCAGTCGGTAATGCGATACAGCAGTCCGGCTCGAAAGCTGGTCCCGCCATTGCATAAAGTCCTGCTCCGTATGCTTTTCGAACCACAACAGATATTTTCGGTACCGTTGCAGAGCTCATTGCGGCGATTAGTTTTGCACCATGCCTTATGATACCAGCACTCTCTACTTTTGTACCGATCATAAATCCTGGTACATCTGCAAGGAAAACGAGCGGAATATGGTACGCATCGCAGAGCTGAATAAACTTAGCGCCTTTATCAGCTGAATCTACAAATAAAACCCCACCCTTTACTTTTGGCTGATTCGCGATGAGACCAACAACTTTACCATCGATTCGAGCGAAACCAGTGATCAACTCAGGAGCGAACAATTTCTTCATTTCAAAGAAACTATCGCCATCTACTAGTGCATCGATCAAATCATACATATTAAAAGGTGCATTTTGGTTTTCTGGAACGATATCTGTAATCGATTTTTCTAGTGAAGGCAGCTTCCCTTCTAGTTCAGGCGTTCTTTTATGAAAGTTGCCTGGGAAGTAGCTTAAATACTTACGACCGAGTTGGATCGCATGCTCTTCATTATCTGCGAGCACATCGCCGCATCCGCTCTTGCTGCAGTGCATTTTCGCACCACCCATTTCCTCGAGCGACACTTTTTCACCGATTACCTTTTCAGCCATACGTGGCGAACCAAGGTACATAGACGCATTTTTATCTACCATCACCACGATGTCACAAAAAGCAGGTATGTAAGCCCCACCAGCAGCTGAAGGTCCAAACAACAAGCAGATTTGCGGAACCATGCCAGACATCTTCACTTGATTGTGAAAGATTCTGCCAGCTCCTCTTCGGTTTGGAAACATTTCTAGCTGATCAGTAATTCTTGCACCGGCTGAATCAACAAGATACAAGATCGGCACTTTAAGATTCATCGCTGTTTCTTGAATGCGAATGATCTTTTCTACTGTTCTCGCTCCCCAGGACCCTGCTTTAACGGTAGAGTCGTTCGCCATCACACATACTTTTTCACCGTTTACTTTCCCGATCGCAGTAACGACGCCGTCTGCAGGAAGGTCGCTCGCAAGGTTATTTGCAAATTTACCGTCTTCCGTGTACTGACCATTATCGAACAGTAAATTCAACCTGTCACGTACGAACATTTTGTTCGTTTCTTTCAGTTTCTGGTGGTACTTCTCTGCACCACCAGATTCTATTTCTTTCGATTTATTTTCTAGAAACTCTTCAAGATGATTCATGAGGAACCTCCTTCAATTCATTAGATTGAGCGCTCGTTCAGCAACGTGACCTACTTAATTGTAACGAGTACATCGCCTTCGTTTACAAAATCACCGATCGTTACTTTTACTTCTGCCACAGTTCCATCTTCAGTACCTTCAACAGGAATCTCCATCTTCATGGACTCCAACATTACAAGTTCTTGCCCAGACGTAACAGAGTCTCCCTCAGATACCATTACATTTAAGACTGTGCCTGCCATTGATGATTTAATTTCGTTCATAGTTGTCATTCCCCTTTTGTTGGTTATTTTTTGTGAGCTAGTTTTTTTGATAAGTATGCTGTTGTGTAGTGACCATTTTGAAAATCAGATTCTTGCAGTAAATTCTCAAACAAAGGTCCATTATGCTTAATCCCTTTAAGGTGGAATTTGCTAAAAAATGTTCTAGCAACCTCCAAAGCTTCCTTACGATTTTCGCCGCTCGCAATGATCTTTGCAATCATCGGATCGTAAAAAGGTGATACCGTCGATCCACTTTCGTAGCCTCCGTCAATTCTGATTCCAGCTACTTCTGGAAATTCAAGCGACTCGATCTTACCTGGTGAAGGCATGAATGTGTTCGGATCTTCAGCATATAAACGGAACTCGATACTATGACCGCTTGGAGAAATCTCTTCTTGTGCTAAAGGCAATGCTCTACCTTCAGCGATCAATAGCTGCCATTCAACAAGATCGACGCCGTTTGTTTCTTCCGTTATCGGATGTTCAACTTGTAATCTTGTATTCATCTCAAGGAAATAGAAGTTCTCTTCTCCGTCCATAACAAACTCGACTGTACCCGCATTCGTATAGTTAACTTGTTTAGCCGCATTGACCGCCGCTTCTCCGATCTTATTGCGCGTTTCAGCCGATATAAATGGAGAAGGCGTTTCCTCAACAACTTTTTGGTTCCTTCTTTGAATCGAGCAATCTCTTTCATAGAGGTGAACGATGTTTCCGTGGTGATCACCAACGATTTGGACTTCGATGTGACGTGCTTCATCGATAAACTTCTCTACAAACATTGCACCGTTGCCGAAATAAGCCTTTGCACGGTTCTGACTCGAGGAGAATGCTTTTTCTAAGTCACCATCATTCTCACACCGCTGCATCCCGATTCCACCACCACCAGCGGCAGCCTTAAGCATGACGGGATAACCTACTTCATTCGCATAAGCGATTGCCTTTTCTGCATCTTCGATTTCCGTGCTCCCAGGTACGACTGGTACACCTGCATCGATCATCGTTTTCCTTGCTGTGATCTTGTCACCCATCGCTTCCACAACGTCAGCTGATGGTCCAATGAACGTGATTCCTTTTTCCTCTATTCTTCTTGCGAATGAGGCGTTTTCTGATAAAAATCCATATCCTGGGTGAATGGCATCTACTTTCTCTTCCTCAGCAACTCGAATAATTTCATCTTGATTTAAATATGACTTTGCAGCTGGAGGATCTCCTATTTCATGCGCATGTGTCGCATTTCTTACATATGGCATATCCTTATCAGCACTAGAGTACACAGCGACCGTTTCGATTCCTAGTCTGCTGCATGTTCGAATAATGCGATCTGCAATTTCACCGCGATTTGCTATTAATATCTTTTTCACAATACCTCTCCCTTCCCAGCACAATATACAGGTTGAAAACCCTTACATTAATCATATCATTAATTCACCGTCACGTTTCAACAAATATTCAAATAATTCCTTTTATATTTTGTTTTTTGAAATGAAGAAAAGTTTCGTGTTTTCGGTTATAATTGAGAAAAGAACCTTTTCTTTTAGAAAAAGAGAGGAATTTGTAACTACGACGGAGGGGGCACCATGATGGTAGATTTAACAGTAAGACCACTTGTGATCAATTACAAAACTCTAGAAGAGTTCAAGAAATTTAAAGAGTATGGAATCCAAGAACTATCGATGATGGAAGACTTACAAGACAACATCATCGAAAATGATAGTGAATCACCGTTCTACGGCATCTATTTTGGCGACAAGCTAGTTGCTAGAATGAGCTTATATCGAATCGATGCGAAGTATGACAGATACTTCGATCCACCACAGGATTACTTGGAGCTCTGGAAGCTAGAGGTACTCCCTCAATACCATGATCGGGATTATGGATCAACACTTGTAAATTTCGCTAAAACATTTAACCTACCAGTAAAAACAAACGCAAGACAAGGTTCTAGTCAGTTTTGGGAGAAGATGGGCTTTGAAGCCGTTACGTACAATCCAGAACGTGACCGCGGTGAAAACCCGTATGTTTGGTATCCTGAAGGTGTTACAGAGCAGGATGTATAAAAAATAGGAACAGCCCACGACGGGCTGTTCCTATTTTTTTACTTTCTCTAGATTGCCATTAGAATCCATTTGAAACCGTATGTTCCCCTGATCCTCATCTTTAAAAACAACCATTTTCCTCGCTCGCTCCATAATCTCCAATAATGATTGATAGTCCTTTTGAACCATGACATATTCTTTTTCGATTTGTAAGAGCTGTTGTTTTAACTGTTCATTTTCCATTAATATTTCTTTATAAGACTCTTCTAACCCGCTCACACTAGTAATGCAAGACTTTGTTTGGACAAGGATTCTAATTGCTTCATCAATCATAGCAATACTATCTTGGTCGTGAGTCCCTTCTGATTCTTTTTTTGTCTCATTGTAAAGACCACTTCTTTTCTGTTCCTTACGGTGCTTTTTGGCAAGAACGATAGCAGATTCATATTGTTTCCGAATCAGCGAATTCCACCTGAAACCACAAGCTGCAGGCGTCCTTGATAGTTTTTTCCCTACTTCCTCAAACGCAGCAAGCTGTGTACTTGCTTCTCGTATATGCCTTAGGACGACTTCAGCTAGTAATACATCTTCATCCTTTGACCAAGCATCCTGACGAATGGGTACCAAACGCAATCCCCCCTAAAATAAACTTTTTACAGTCATCTTATGCGTCTGATAGAAGTAGTAGAATTTTAGAAGCTATAATTTTTCAGATTTCTTAGAAAGCGCTATCTTTTATTTAGAAATTTTTCTACTGCAAGGTGATGTTCTTCAGACTCCCATAAAGTAGCGCATGCAAGAATTTCCCTTTCGATTCGGCTTGTGATAGAGTTTCGATCCAATGAGTTTAACCAATGTTGTTTATACGTTTCCAATATTTGCGAGGAATGAGGTAAGAGATTTTCAATCACTCCTTGAGCTTCGTCTTTCCAATTCTCTTCTTTCATTATATAGGTTAGAAATCCTAGCTCCTTGGCTTCTTCAGGTGAGTAACGTTTTCCACTCATCAACATTTCCATAGCGACAGTTGAATTCAATCTTTCCATCGCATATACGGATCCACCCCAGCCAGTCGTTATTCCGATCGATCCTTGTATAAACCCAATCGTCACACCGCTACGAGCGATGCGATAATCACACGCAACCGCTAGTTCACACCCTCCACCGACTGCATGACCATTCAACAGTGCAACAGTTGGCTTTTTACAGAAAAACAACTGTTCAAGAACGTTTCCCATCTTTCGCAACATTGGGTACGCATCTTCTTTCGTCCGAAGGGAAACAAAAGAAGCGACGTCTCCACCACCACAAAATGCTCGATCTCCTGTGCCTGTAATGACAATATATGAAACCGATGGGTCCGATTCAGCATCACGAATCGCATTTTTCAACTCATCCATGACTTGATAATTGATCGCATTTCGTTGATTCGGTCGATTGATCGTTAGAACGGCTGCACGGTTAACTTTTTCAACTAATAGACTCACAGCGTCACCCCTACTTCTAAAATAAGGTATAAAAAAAACAGAGAGATTTCTCTCTCTGTTTCAAACGAGTTGAAAGCTTACTTGCTCACAACGTTTTCACCTTTGTAATTTCCACACTCTTTACATACACGGTGAGAAAGTTTGAATTCGCCACAGTTAGGGCATTTCACCATTCCTGGTACTTCAAGTTTATAATGAGTACGACGCTTGTTTTTACGTGTTTTAGAAGTTCTTCTAGCTGGTACTGCCATCGTTTCCACCTCCTTAAAAAGTTAAATAGTCTCTTAGAAGTTGTCCGGTCTATTTATCGTTCTTTTCATTAAAAAGATCTGCTAAACCGGCCAAACGAGGATCGATCTTCTCTTCCGTTTCCTCGTGTGTTACAACTTCCCATCCTTTGCCGGATTTGTTTTGCATTTCATCGGATTCCGAACTATGTTTTACAACACGAATAGGAATCTCCAAAAGTATATTTTCCTTAATATACGGAACTAAGTCAACCGTATTTCCCGAAACTTGATGAATTTCTTCATCATCTTCTTCATAATCGACCCCGTTTGTGTTCGGTTCGAGCACAAACGTTTCCATTGGATGAAGTACGAAAGGGAAATCAACATCTTCGAGCGTATTCGCACATGGAAGTACCATCTTGCCTTTTAGGGTAAGATGAAAGGTAACTTTATTACCGTGAAACGAAGTCTCACCGGTAACGTGCACGGGCGTGATTTCTCGAATCTGTGTTTCATCATTCTTAAGTTCCTCTACATTAACTAACTCGTCAATTGTAAGTCCTTTCTGTTTGAAGGACTTCAACTGATCTACTGACCATTTCATCTGTCTATCACCTCAAGGCAACAAAAGTATTATAGCTACAAAATAAGCAAATGTCAATATTTTTTCTTTACACCACTTTGTGAGAATCCAAATCTGGTATAATGTTTATCATACCAGAGAAAAAACCTTGAGTTCAACTCTTACATATGGACCGCCTTTCCATTAATAGATGAAAGGAGTTTTATGATGAAAACAGCTGGCGTTATCGTTGAGTACAATCCCTTCCATAATGGCCACCTCTACCATTTGGAAGAAACGAAGAAAACAACGGGTGCCGACATCGTCATTGCAGTGATGAGTGGGTCGTTTCTTCAAAGAGGTGAACCTGCACTAGTTGATAAATGGAGTAGAACGAGGATGGCACTAGAGAATGGAATCGATCTTGTGATCGAACTCCCCTATGTATACTCTACCCAAAAAGCGGAAGTTTTCGCAAAAGGTGCCGTTTCCCTGTTAACAGCCATCGGAGTAGATGAACTATGCTTTGGAAGCGAAGCGGGTCATATCGGGGACTTTGAGAAAACGATGTCCTTCATTAAAGAAAACGACAAACACTACAATGAAAAAATACAGCTTTTCATGAGCGAAGGAAATAGCTACCCAAAAGCAGCTTCTCTTGCCTTTCAGTCATTAAAAGACCATGAGAGCGTTCTAGATTTATCATTACCAAATAACATCCTTGGCTATCAGTACGTGAAAGCGATCGACGAACAAAAATCGCATATTCAAGCTCAGACCATTTTACGAACAAAAGCAGGTTACCATGAAGAGTCGTTTACAGATAAAAAGATCGCGAGTGCTACTGCTATACGAAAAGAACTACTAACTGAAGATGTCGGACCCCAAAATGTTAAAGCTTATGTCCCTGAACCTACATACCATGAACTGGATCGGTTCTATCGATCGCATAACAAGTTTCATGGCTGGCACCGACTTTATCCATTTCTTCGATACAAACTCTTAACAAGCTCTAAGAAAGAACTGAAGACGATTTACGAAGCTGAGGAAGGCCTCGAGAACCGCCTTGTTTCTGCTGCGAAGGCATCTAAAGATTTTATATCGTTCATGGAAGCTGTTAAAACAAAACGCTACACGTGGACCCGACTACAGAGATTTTCACTACATATTTTAACGAATACCGTAAAGGACGACATGAAGCCTGCTTTACACACAGATGCACCTTACCTTAGGTTGCTCGGGATGTCCGGCGCTGGTCGGATGTATTTAAATAAAGTGAAGTCATCGCTAACGGTTCCGTTAGTTGCAAATATCAACCAATTCGATCATCCTTTTTTAGATATTGAAAAAAAGGTGAGCGAAGTGTACGCGCTAGGTTTCGATGGAAGCGATCAAGAAACGTTCCTAAAAAAAGAATTTACCTCATCCCCTATAATGCTCTAGATCACGCTCACATAAGAAGCAAAAAAACCTGTCGAGCATTTCCTTTTCTCGACAGGTTTTTTACAATTTAAAAATTATTTCTTTTCTAGTTGTTTTAAATAATCTGAAGCATCCTTAAACGTTTCAACAGGTACAATCTTCATCTTTGTTTTAATATCCTCTGCTGCTTCTAACGCATCTTCATAATTTGAATGTGCGACAGGTGCAAAGAATATGTCGGCTCCTGAACCATCAGCCGCAACAACTTTTTGCTTTATACCCCCGATCGGACCTACTTCTCCTTCTTCTGTAATCGTCCCTGTTCCGGCGATTTTGTGACCTTTCGTCCAATCTGTTTTTGTAAGTTGGTTATAGATTTCAAGCGAGAACATCAGTCCTGCAGATGGGCCTCCGATCTGATCAGTGTTTATATCGATCGGTGGGTCCGTTTTAATCGTTTTCGCTGTAACAGGGCCTGTGATCCCTATCCCAACTTTTCCATCCTCTGTATTAAATTTCTCAGGAAAAGTATCAAACCCCACTTCGACATCACGCTCTTCTTCATCACGTTTAAATGTGATGACGACGGTATCAGATTCGCTGTATTTCGAAAGCATGTCTAAAAGTTGTTTCGTCTTTTCTATCTTCTCACCATCTACACCTGTAATGAGGTCTCCAGGCTCTAGCTTTCCATCAGCCGGCATCCCTTCAACGACTCCTGTTACGAGAACACCTTGATTGTTGATCGTGATCGAACGATCCGCTGCTTGATATGCTACGATCGTTGCGTTCGTTTGAGAACCAGCCATAACTTCAAGCTGACGTTCATGATATTCCTCATCTGACTCACCTTCACGCTTGATCATGTCTTCAGAGATCAATTCATGATACTGGTTGAACTGTGCCCAGATATACTGAATGATATTGGCTTCTCCAACCCGTACAGTGGTGAGCATAAACTCCCCTTCATCAGCGGAGCCTCCGTCCACTTTGATCACATCATCGAGCTCTCTTGCTTCCCCAGGAGTAGTGACATAGTACGGCAAATCAATAAACGTAAACGCTGCGACCAAAATGATGATCACAGCCCATACGATACTAAATCTCTTGGTAGTCCGGTTCATTTATTTTTCTCCTTCCACTCTTCCACCGCTGCATGATAAGCATCGAGGTGGCGAAAAGCTTCTTCCTCTCCAATTTTTATGATGTCCTGTAAATTCGTGAACGATCGTGAATGAAATGATTCAAGTCGTGGTTTAATCATCACATCTGCATTGATCTCGTGAAGGCGTACCATTTCGTTTTGCATGATGTCGATGCTTTGCATGATCACATCAAAGATCGAAGTGACGTCTGATTCCTTTTTTACATCAGAAACGTCTACTGCGATGACGAGATCAGCTCCCATCTCTCTTGCCACTGAAACAGGAACACGATCGATGACGCCACCATCTACAAGCAATCGATCTCCGATTTTTTCAGGTGTGAAAATTCCTGGGATTGCGATACTTGCACGAACGGCATCAGCAATTGATCCAGTACGATAGACAACCTTCTCCCCTTTAATTAAGTCTGTTGTCACGACAGCGAGAGGAGGGTCTAAATCTTCAAGCTGTTTCCCATGCGTCAGTGTTCGAATTAAATTCTTCACCTTGTTCCCTGTAATAAACCCCATTTTTGGCACAGTAAAATCGATATAGTATTTGCGTTTAAAAAGGGACGCCATCTTTACCATTGTCTCTACCTTATGCCCAGATCCATAGATCGCCCCAACGAGTGATCCCATACTGCTTCCTGCGATATAGTCTATCGGAACGCCTTGTTCAACAAGTACTTTAATAACACCTAAATGTGCAAAGCCTCTTGCTCCACCTGAGCCTAGAGCTAACCCAACTTTTGGACGGTCCATCATGAGATCCTCCCGTCTATACCTGCTTAATCATATGGTCTAATTGTTCCACAAATACGTATATTTTAACTAGCGGACATGTTTTCTTACACATTCATACATACAATACTGTCTCGATGGCCAGTACTGGGGGGATGCTTTAATGAACGCACAAGTGCTTAAAACAATAGTTCTCGCTTCTTCGATGACCATCATTGCACTTTCGATCATCCTCCTGCCGGAACATACGCTCAACGCTTCGAAAAGTGGTCTTTCCATGTGGTGGAACATTGTCTTTCCTTCATTATTACCCTTTTTCATCATATCTGAACTACTGATAGGAATCGGTGTCGTACGGTTTATCGGCATTTTATTAGAGCCGTTGATGCGTCCTCTCTTTCGCGTTCCAGGATCAGGTGCTTTCGTGTGGGCAATGGGAATTGCTTCAGGGTTCCCTGCCGGAGCGAAATACACAGCCCACCTTAGACAAAATAATGACATCACAGCGATCGAAGGAGAAAGACTCGTTTCGTTTACGAATTGTTCGAACCCATTATTTATTTTTGCGGCTGTAGCTGTCGGATTCTTCCATAATCCATCGCTCGGAATTCTACTAGCTGCTGCCCATTACATCGGAAATATCCTTGTCGGACTCGTAATGCGTTTCCATAGATCAGAGGATCGATTTACGAAAAGCTATGAGCGTTCCCCATTAGGAAGGCTCCCGAGAGCATTTAAAGCGTTACACGAAACACGCTTATACGACGACAGACCATTCGGAAAAATGATGGGAGACGCCGTTCATTCGTCGATCAAAACATTACTGATGGTAGGTGGGTTCATCATATTATTTTCTGTGATCAATGAACTTCTAAGCGTCATCGGATTTACTTCATTGGTTGCAGGCATCGTAAACGTTATTCTAATAACGCTACACATATCTCCAACCCTTGCTACTCCGCTTCTGTCAGGTTTATTTGAGATAACGCTAGGCAGTAGGTTGATTAGCGAAAGTAATGCTCACTTATTGCAGCAAACGATGATTGCGAGTTTTGTCCTTGCCTTCAATGGCTTTTCCGTTCAAGCCCAAGTCGCTAGTATTCTTGCAGATACTGATATTCGCTTCAAACCGTTTTTCTTTGCTAGGTTACTCCACGGCGTATTTGCGATGGGGTTGACCCTTTTACTCTGGAAGCCAATCTACATAGAATGGTTATCAGAAGGGACTAAAACGCTGCCGGTATTTCACACAGAAAACTCAAGCTCAATCATCGATATTGTATACGTTTTTTTCGAACGAACGGGGTCGTGGCTCACATTGTTTGCTCTTATTACCTTTATCTTCTTATCCATTCGCCGTATGAGAATTCAAGTTCAATAACGTACTTCTTCAGTAGAAAAAAGCCCCGTTACTCTAACGGGGATCCTGCATATTTTTCTCTTAACGCATCCTGAACAACCTCAGGTACAAGATCGGATACAGGTGCATGGTATTTTGCTATCTCTTTTACGATGCTCGAACTCAAGAAGGAATACTGATTGTTCGTCATCATAAAGAATGTTTCGATTTCGTCTTCTAACTTTCGATTAATTGAAGCGATCTTCATCTCATACTCAAAATCAGATACGGCACGTAGACCACGAAGGATCGTAGAAGCACCAACTTGTTTTGCATAATCGATCAATAAGCCTTGATACGAATCAACCGTTACATTCTCGATATCTTTTGTTACTTCTTTAATCAATTCCACCCGCTCTTCTACAGAAAACAATGTTGATTTACTTTGATTGTTAAGAACGACGACTTTGATATTGTCAAAAACTCTTGCACCTCGCTTGATGATATCAAGGTGGCCAAACGTAACAGGGTCAAAGCTACCTGGACATACTGCGATCTTACCCATGACTATTCCTCCCTCTCAACACCCGACTGGTTATATGTATAGATTGAAATGGTTGTTTTTCCACTGTAAGTTTCTTTTCTAGTAAGCGTTAAATCTGCAAGTTTTTCAGGAAGGTCTACTTCTTTAAGATGCTCAACAACTACCGTCGCATTCTCTTCAAGTAGTCCATAAGTCGATAACTTATCAAGGTCTTCCACGATCTTCTCCTTATGATACGGAGGATCTAGCAATACGAGGGAGAACGTTACTTCTCTCTTTAAGAGTGCTTTTAAAGCTCTTTTCGAATCGTTACGAAACACTTCAGCTGATTCTGTAAATCCTGTTTGATCAAGGTTCCACTTGATCGTTTCGATCGCTTTATTATCACGATCGACGAAGATGCATTTTTCTACTCCTCGGCTCAAGGCTTCGATTCCTAAAGCCCCACTTCCACCATATAGATCGAGCGCAAGTCCACCTTCAAAAAAAGGACCCACCATATTGTAAATGGCTTCTCTTACTTTATCAGTTGTAGGTCTTGTATTCATGCCTGGAACGGGCTTTATGTGCCTACCTTTACATGTTCCTGCTATAATTCTCATCTCGTTCACAACCTTATCGTTTCCATATTCCTACCTATCCTACCATAAAAAAACTGAAAGCTAAAATTAATGTATAAACGCATAGTGGATGGCGATACTAACTATAGCAGCATCTTACCAGGTTAATGATGCTGTCAACCGCGGAGAAGACTTACGTTTCCCCATAAGTTCTTCCTCCGGTTTCTCCTCTCCCATTTGCCTTAACCATTAGGTTTAAGGCACCCGCAGGAATGATTTCCTGCGGGTATTTTTGTGTGTCACCCCGGATCTAAATCTAGCGGTAAATCGATCGCTTGGATTCCATCCCAGTCGTGATGAATCCACTCACCAAACTCATCTTTTGATAAATTTGTATTCTGAATCACATACTCTTCTACTTCTGATAACGACGAGTTAGATAGGAAGTCAGCTTCTGCACTCGTTATCACACCATGAATGACCAGAGCTGCTAAAATATCAGCAATGATGATTCCTTGGATGAGGTTTTTATCGATGGTTTCTTCTTTAGCGTTTCTACCTTTCCAGTACATATAGAGCAGTATCCCTAGTACTGTCGCAAAGAGCAGAATCGATCCCATGGAAAAACCTCCTTTCTTCTCATTTTAATGGAAACGCTTCATCCTTTCCATCATTTAAATTTCATGCTACATTATGAGAGGATTTCAAAGACAAGGAAAGGAGCAACAAACATGATACAACGTTTCATAGAACTTGGAGAAGGTTATTCTGATATTTATGAGTTAGTTGAACTTGCAAGAACAAATTCCCACAGAGTTCACCGTCTTTTGTTACTACATACAACGAAACATGAGCGAAAGGTCGTCTCTCCCGTCGTCGTACTAAAGTCTGCTGGTGAAGGAAATCTTCAGCCTCTTTATATATGTCGTGAAGGCATACCTGCAAAAGATCCCTCTGTTAAACGCCTTGCGATGTTTGAAAAACTTAGCGATGAACTCTCTCTTCCGATCGTCCCTCTTGAGGTGAAGCCATCGGATGAGTTTAACGAAGTGGAGATCTACTATAATCACATTATCGGAATTCTTCGCATGAACAATCTGATTCCTCCAATGCAGTAAAAAAGCAGAAACCTGAAGAGGTTTCTGCTCAGCTTGTCGAGGAACCTATTACATTATTCGGTGCTCCCGATACCGTAGTCGATGACGAACGTCCAAGCCCGAGGTGAAAACCACACCCCGGTCTCGGCCGCCCGTACGACCGCTGGAGTCCGCGATCGTCTCTCCTACTTGATGAGAATATATCCAAAATGAACTTTCCGTCCAATAGTTTTACAAACAGATATTTCACTACCCATCAACATTTCCGGAGGGAGTCAAGAGGTATTCACGCCTACTATAATACATTTAATTCAAATGAAACTTTCCGACCCATTATGCTAAGAAATCTTTTAAGGATACTAAATGGTTTATAAAATTAATTAACCATCTTAAATGTAGGATTGGAGCGGAAGGATGCTCGACTCCTGCGGGATGAGCGGGACAGGTGAGCATCCTGGAGCGGAAACCCCCACTTTAAAAATTGAATGTAGTTATTAAAAAAGCAGAAACCATCAAAGGTTTCTGCTTTTTATGAAGGAACTTCAGTCGTTTGATAGACGGTTTGCTTTCTGTTTAAGATCGGTAGTACTCTACGCTTCACATAGACAACGCTTATTAATAATATGATACCAGCAAATATAAAGAGCCCTCTCGTACCGAATCCTGCAACGATCCACCCACCAGTAATTGGACCAAGAAGGTTACCAAGATAAATGGCACTATTCGAAAAGCTGTACGTTCGGCTCTCCATCCCAGCAGGTGATAACCGTTTTACAAGAGAGTTGACCGATGGCAATAGCCCTCCTATGCAAAGACCTAAAAGGAATCTCAACGCGATCAATTGCCATAGTTCTTGGACGAATGCCTGTGGAATCGAGAAGATCGCTGCACCGATGAGCGAATAATAAAGTACATATTGTGATCCTTTCTTATCTCCCATCTTTCCAAGCTTTGGAGAAGCTACCATGTTTGCGATGCCCATAACAGATGTTGCAATCCCAGCAAACAAAGCAACATTCTCACCTGAAGCGAGCTTTTGTACAAACAATGGAATCAACGGATTCATGCCAAGTAGAGCAAATTGGACAAGAAACCCTACGATGAATAATGACAGCATAGGAGAGTGAATCGTTACTCTCTTAAAATCTTGAATCGCATTACTTCTTTCAACTTTCGCTTCAGGATCTGGTTTGGTCTCTTCCTTAACAAGGAACAATACAACTACAGCGGCAAGTAGGATACATATCCCTGTTAAGTTAAAGATCATTCTGAACCCAAACGCTTCTGCCATAAGCCCACCAAAAAGCGGGCCGCATATTGCGCCTGCAACTGCACCAGAATTAAGTGTACCAAGGGCATAACCGACGTGTTGTTTTGGTGTGTTCGTAGCGACTAACGCGATCGATGCAGGAATAAATCCTGAAACAACACCATTTAGTAATCGTAATCCAAGCAATTCAAAGGGACCTGTGGCAAACCCGGTCAATATAATGACGACAGCCATACCGAATCCTGAACGAAGCACCATAAGCTTTCGTCCGTGTCGATCTGCCACACGTCCCCAGAATGGGGAAAATAAAAAAGCAGTTAAAAAGTTAGCACCGAAGATGACACCTGACCATATGCTAATTTGCTTCTCACCTTCAACTCCAAGCTCTTGGAGATAAAGAGGAAGAAAAGGCATAATCATCGTCATAGCGCCAAGGACTAGGAATTGACAAATGAACAATATCCAAACATTTCGTTTCCAGTTATTCATGGTTACACATCCTTTGACTTGACCATTATAAACTTCGACACCCGAAACAATCAATACATCTGCATTTTGTCAAAATAAAAAAGTCACCCAGAGGATGACTTTCTACAGACCCATTTTATAATCGTATTGTTTTGCCTTATCAGGTTTTGCATTTTGATATTCGGTGCGTACTTCAGGTCGTTTAGAAGGTTCAACACGCTTGACGAAGTGAAGAGATTGCAACCGCTCCTTCGTGCTTTCGAGCTGATCGTAGTTTATGTATAGCACGACATACTTCTGTTTTGAAGAAACGTAGTGAACATTTCCAAACCTTCTTAACTGCTTCGCGTGCTTTAGCGATTGAATATACACTGCTAAGCCAACTCGTTCTACAAACATAACGTGCTTCCCCTTTGCTTATAAATTCTTGTAATAAATCTAGCATGGATGAGTTCCATCCGCAAGATTGGACATTTTGATGTTAGGTTGGATACTCTATCACTATAGAAAGGATGCGATCATGTGAACCTTAATGAAACATGGAATTCATTTTTAGATCTCTTATCGAATGAAGAAAATATCACGTACGTTTATAAAGCAACCATCACAGGCATACCTTTCCTTTATATTACAACAAACCCTTCTGTCAGCAAAGGTACGATTGAAGAATCGATCAAACTATTAGCTGCAAAGGTTATGCGTGGTAAACGACTTCAGATGGAATATTCGTTCGTACGTAGTGACGACACCTTACTCGTCTATCGGGTTCGCTTCCTCGTTCCTCAAGAAAAGATGTTTTGTTGTGGAAACTTGTGCCCTGACTGTATTCGATTTAGAAATTGAAAAACCAGAGCAAATGCTCTGGTCAGCCACAACCGCAGCTACCGCCTGAACCGCAGCCGCCTCCACATGATTGATTATCAAAGAAAGGATTCCCTGATGGTACTTTAATGGAAGGAGACACTTCACCAGCTAGTAGCGTACACACTTCGACGAGTAAGTTCTCAAGGTTCGTTTCTGCTTTCTTAAACTCAGCGACCGTATCATGAAGATCCATGTCCCGCTTCGCTTCTCTAACCTTCACAGTAATCGTCATATAATCTGGATGATATCTACCGAAACGCTGAACTTCGTCGTAAAGTTCCTTCATCTCAGAAAAATGCTTGATCAAGCGCTGTGCCTCTCTATCTTTTTGAAGTGCTCTACGAGCTTCATTATACTCATGAGCAACTTCTGAATCTTTTATCGATAAGCCAAGGTCTTCTGCCTTGTCTAAAATCATTACACTATCGAGAGTAGCAATCATCATTACACCTCCGCTTTCATTCTACCACCTATGTGAAGCACATGACCAGTGTTGTCGTACAAATCCCTTCAAAGTTTCCTAATATTAGGTATTGACTTAACCTGTATTAAAATCTATAATTTTCTAGATTTATGTTTTTTCATCTTAGAAAGGAAGATAAAGAACAAGTGAACCTTCTTACATTCAACCCTTTCCGAACGTTAGGGATCCCAGGAGTTTCTTATATTAAACCAGATCATATGTTTAAAAGAATTGAAGACATCAGGGCATCAGATGTTTTGCTTTTTCCTGAAAACTGGCAAGTCAACTCTCTCGTCTATGGATTACAAAAGAACATTTTCCCTTCCATCCAATCCATTCAATTAGGCTTTGATAAAATAGAAATGACCAGAGCTTTTTGGTCACTCTCACAAGACCTCACACCATATACAGAAATCAGAGGTCGTTCTAAGGAATCAATACAACTCATATTAGATACGTTTCCTTTTCCATTCGTTGCGAAAGAAGCTCGTAGCTCGATGGGGAAAGGTGTATTTTTAATACAAAATGAAAAAGACTTTCTCACTTACTGTGAAAAAAATGAAGTATTATATGTACAGGAATATTTACCGATCGAAAAAGACTTAAGAGTGGTTTATGTAGGAGATTCAGTCATATCCGCTTATTGGCGGATTGGGGATAATTCATTTCATAATAATGTTGCTCAAGGAGGAAAACTTTCTTTCCATAGCATCCCATCTGAAGCGATCGAACTTGTAGAGAAAACAGCTAAAGCGCTAGGAATCAATCATGCTGGATTCGACTTAGTTCAGGCGAATGGTAAGTTTTATTTCTTAGAATTCAACTGTTTATTTGGAAACCATGCGCTCAACCATCAGGGGATTCGAGTAGAGAACATTATTTATGATTATGTGAAGAGTCAATTCAACCCGGTTGTACCACCAACAAACCCGTTCAAACAAATATCTTAACAATGATAAGCCTCATTACGAGGCTTATTTTATTGTTACTTTCAGTTCTTTTAAAGACAAGTAACGCCCTCCATCAGGCCTCATGATGTCTAATCTTAGCATGTGTTTCCCTTCTGGTAGGCCTTGTACGATAAATGCTGCTTTATGTTCTGTTTGATATTTCTTTCCGTTCAAATACACGTCAATATAACCTTTATGCTCACTAGTCTCTTTCCGAACATCAAACGTAAAATTAGGAATTAAGCATTCTACAAATACATTTGAACCTTTCACTTTATGATGCACCACAACCGTTTCAGACTCTTGGTGGTTTTGAGAAGGCTGTTGATACGACTGACCGAAACCAACGACTGGTATACAGCAAAGTACCATGAGTACTATAAAAAGTCCATGTTTCCCATAGTGCACAACAAAATTCAATCGAAACACACTCCTTTGTTTAGAGTGTGCCCAAGTTTAGTCTTTTCATGATAATAAAAAAAACGACCCTACTGATTTTGCTGGGTCATTAAGGCTAACATCGTGTTAACCATATTTAATTGGTTTTGAAACCGATCTACTTTTTGTGGAAACGTTTGACCAAAAAATTGTTTTGAAGCAACCTCACATTCCTTTAACGCATACGGTTCTCTACTAAGTCTGCGATACCAAACTGGCTGATTGCGGATGAAAAAAAGCAGATCGGGTCTTGTCGACAAATATGCTTGCACTTCTTCACGCATGTACGCTCCTCCTAATCATGGCGGAATGGAAACGGAGATTGGTGATGAATGTATGGTGGTGGCTTAGGCTTTGATTGAAATTGAGAAAGGACTTCCTGTATGGAATAGACAGCACCGCTAAATTGCTCGATATTCCTCTGTACCTCATCAAATTTCAGCCCTTTGATCATGTTGAGAACATTTCCAATCGTACCTTCAGTTTTTGATGTAGCCTTTTCCTCTGACTCGTTTTTTTCATCGCTTTCTGTATCTAGCCACATCTCGTCGTCTTCACCGAATAATGCCCATTCCTCAAAAAGATCCTGTAATGTTTTCTCACCACTTTTAACCTTTTTAATGACGTGAGGATGCGCTTTGACGAACGATTTAAATTCCTGAACTTTTGGGTTTGGCAGCTTTTTTGCTTCAGGCATATTCGTCCCCTCCCTTTCTTACACGACCTTACTACATCATAATTAGACTTTTCATAAATGTGCGCCTATTTTATTGGTCATGTGCTCCATTATTGATAAGATAAATAAGTACAGCATATCGAAATAGGAAGGGATGCCGAATGGACAAATTAGATCAACAACTTCAATCACAACTAAATGCGATGATTCAACATTCTGATAAAGAATCAAAAGAAGCTTTGCTCTCTTTATTAGAAGATGTTCAACGAAAACATGAAGGTCGATATAAAACATATTTGGCTGCTTTTATGGGAATCAGCAGTCGATTGATCGATGAGGATACATATGAAAGCATCATCCCTAACCGAAACCTCGTTCATAATCCGCTCAACATTACACATGGAGGAATTACGGCTTCTCTTATGGATATTGCTATGGGGTCTTTAGTGCATCAATCTCTGCCACCAGAGCAAGCAGCAGTTACATCAGAGATGAAAATCCATTTCCTGTCTAGTGGAACAGGAAATGAACTCAGATGCCAAGCACAAGCTATTTTCAAAAGCGATACGAGGTGGGTAGTGAAAGCGAATGTTTATAAAGACGATCAAAAGCTCGTTGCAATGGCCACTGGAACTTTCATCATCGTTTCTAAAAAGGCTTGATGAAGTTTTGGGTGTAGTACTCCCTAAATACACCGACACCTATTTCTGTGAACTCTTTATTTAACAGGGCTTCTCTGTGCCCCTTACTATTTAACCATCCAATCATCGCTGCACCTGCGTCAGGATAGCGAGCAGCGATATTTTCTCCAGCATAGCTATAGAGAACGTCTCCCTTTTTAAGTCGATCTGATAGTTCACCTTTCGAAGGAGATGTGTGTGAAAAATAACCGTTGTCATGCATGTCCTTACTATGACCTAATGCGACTGTCGAAACATCATCATTGTACGTGAGTGATGCTACCTCGAATTGATGACGGATGACGTTGGTCATGGCATACACTTGCTTTTCTCTCGCATCCTGTACTTGTACCCACTGTTCTTCTGATAGATCAGTAGGTTCTACCAACTGCCCTCGATAGGATACAGCATACGGTCTATGAACAGCTAACACTTGTGGGTTCGCGAGTCTTACAGCTACAAGTTTTCCATTAAACTTGTCAAAATAATATTGAGCGTACAGTTCATCGTTTATTTTTATTAGCGGTTTTAATGATTGTTCTTCACTCGTTAATTGAAAACGATAGACGCTTCCCTTTACGTTCATTGAAACTTCCTCTGATGGGGAACGGTCTTTAAATACCGTCTCTTTCTGCTCACCGATTGGATAATGTTCTCCTGCTTGAATATCTCCCATAAAAAAGACCGTTACAACCTTCTCTTCTTGTATACCTATTTGAAGGTAAGCTGACTTCGATTGTTCATAAATCCACCAATCATATCCATAAGAGCTTGGGTCGATTCGATCCGGCTCTCCAAGCTCCTGTTTAAGGGAGGACACACCTTCACCCATCCACGTTTCGACCCCATTAAGCTCGATGGGCTCTTCGTTCACAGGTTTATCAGGCACTGTTTCTTCTAAAACAAATTTTTCTTCGGTGATAAACTGATCGACTTTTGGAAGAACACGCTCCCATTCAATCTTATTGTAAGCATCAATCGTGACCACAACTAAAACGATCAATAATACGATGCGAACACCATTTTTTATCATCGTACCGCCTCCAATTTGTTGTAATCATTATGCCTCAAACGGTACCTCTTCCGCAATCTTATTGATTTGTGGTCGTCTGAAATATAAAAGAAGAGCCATTTCGGCTCTTCTTATGTTACGCGTTTATATGTTCTTTCAAATTAAAGTATGATACGAGTCCAACAAACTTTTCTTCTTCTACGATTGGAAGTTCAGTTAGACGATGTTCGTTCATAATTCTAGCTGCTTCTTCTGGCTTCATATTAGGAGATAGTGTCATCGGAGGATTCTCCATCACATCTTCAACCTTAGACCCAGGCTCTCCACTCACTGCGATCGCACGATCAGTCACGATTCCAACTAAACGACTGCTCTCATCGACTACAGGTACCATCGTAACGTGCTCGTCTTTCATAATTTTAGCTGCGTTACTCGTGCTATCTTCTTTCTTACAAGGTGTAACGTTTTTTGCAACCTCTGCTACTGAGACCATGCTTTTCTGCAAAGCAGCTCCAAGCTCGTCTCGAAGCATATCGAGCTTCTTATAGCATGTGTTCAAAATGTTTTTAGGAAACTCTTCGTCGTATTCAACACCGTGTGGGTAGTAATGCTTTCCAAGATAAGGCTTACCAAGCTTGATGACAGCATGTGCAGACTCTACTTCACCTTCGATTGCAACGCCAGGTACTCTTAAATAGTAAACATCACCATTTGTCATATCTTCAAATTTATAGTCATATGTAACTCGCTCATAATCCCACTGTCCTGCTAGTACTAAATCGTTTTCATGCATGATGTGGTCCAATATAGAAAATTGAACAATTGTGGACTCAAGTCCTGTCTTATCGAATTTCATTACTGTTTGCCTCCTTTAATAGTTCGCAACCCTTCCACACTTAATAATAGTATAACGGACTGCGTGGTTGCAACGTTTACTTAGCTCTAAGAATTATACCAGATTCTTTATTAGTCTCTCCACACTATTTAAACATTTAATACTTTTTTCAAAAATTTGATAGAAAATCGTGGTATTTTTCACCTTTCTGGTCACACTACCTATTGAAAGGAGATGAGATAATGAAGAGATATTTATCAGTTGCGATGTTCCTCGCACTCTTCTTAACTGCTGGAATCTTCACCCCGGATACTGCCTTTGGTCAAACTACATACACCGTAAAATCCGGAGATACGCTTTGGAAGATTTCTGTACGTTATCGAATTGGACTAAGTGAAATCATCAGCGCGAATCCTCATTTTGAAAATCCAGATTTAATCTACCCTGGAGACAGAGTAAACATCCCTACAGGTAACCCTTCGATCAACGAATCAAAGGATGTAGGACAACAGGTCATGGATTTAACGAACCAGGAGCGCTCTAAATACGGCTTAGCTCCTCTTAAGTGGGACTGGGAAGTTGCTCGAGTGGCGAGGTATAAGTCTGCAGATATGAGAGACAAGAACTATTTTTCTCATACCTCCCCGACTTACGGATCACCATTTCAAATGTTGAAAAATTTCGGGGTTTCTTATCGTAGTGCCGGTGAAAATATCGCCGCTGGTCAATCCACACCACAAGAAGTTGTAACAGCCTGGATGAATAGTGAAGGGCACCGTAAAAACATTTTGAACAAGGGTTATACGCACATCGGTGTAGGTTATGTGTCTGGCGGATCTTATGGTCACTATTGGACACAAATGTTCATCTCGAAATAAACACAACAAAAGCCCCTCATCAGATACTAGCATCAAAGCTCAGTATTTGTGAGGGGCTTTTTTATATTTCTTTATCATCTTCCATAATCAATGATGACACGACGATGTTGATGTCATTGACTTGAAAACCTGTCATTTGTTCTACCTCTTGTTTAATCCTTTCTTGAAGCGAAAAGCAAACTAGAGGTATGCACTCACCAAACTTTATTCCTATTTCAACCCGTAGTGAGAGCCCTTCATTTTCTTCGATCGTCTCGTCTGAATACGACTTACGCTTTCCTACGATTCGCCTCAACGTTCGCTTTACATTAGATTGAATTTGCTCGACACCCTCTGTCTCAGCAACAACTACACCGATGATAACATCGATCACCGTTTCAGAAATAGACAGGGTTCCGTATACTCCAGGTTTCTTCATGATGAAAACTTCCCCCTTTTCGTAAGTCTCTTCTTAATTATATGTGGGTGATGAAACAAATTATGCTCTATGAAAATTCATCTCTCTTACTGGTAAACGAGTCCCTTCCGTACTATAATAAGAGGAGATGGTAGGTCTAGAAAGGAGAACAAGATTGCCAAAGTTCCTCTCAAAACGCTTCTTATTAATCTTATTATTTATCGTAATCCTTGCATTGATTACATTCTGGATCTTGCCAGTATCGATTCCCTTAATACTAGCATTCATTACAGCACTTGCTTTAGATCCAGCCGTTCGTTTACTTGAGAAACGAACCAAATTAAAAAGGGTCCTCCCTGTTACGATCGTGTTTACTCTCTTCGTAATAATGATTTCACTAATCAGTTACTTCCTAGTGACCAAAGTCGTCACAGAAGGCATTGATATTGTTGAAAATTCTCCCATCTACATACAAAACATTACTCAAATGTGGGAGAGCGTAGAAGCAAATATGTATAGCGTATCTAAGAATTTCCCGCCTGAATTTGTTCAGGAATTCACTTTTCAAATTGAACAATTCCTAGAAAATTTAAAAGTGAAAATTAGTAGTATTGATTACCTGAAAATCATTACGGTTTTCGTAACAGGTATCCCTAATTACCTAGTCAGTATTCTTGTTTACCTTATCGCGCTATTTTTATTCTTAATGGAACTACCTAAATTAAAAAAACAAGCTTATTCATACCTTTCAGAGCAAACAGCTGAAAAGGTTCAATTCATGACAGGTCGTTTGTCATATGTGATCTTCGGCTTTTTCAAAGCTCAATTCTTAGTAAGTATTATTATCTTTGTCGTCAGTTTAATCGGTCTATTGATGATCGCGCCAAAAGTAGCTCTGTTGATGGCATTCATTATTTGGGTGATCGATTTCATTCCGATAATCGGGTCGATCGTTATTCTCGGTCCTTGGGCACTGTACTACTTCATATCAGGCGATATTACGATGGGTAGTCAATTGGCTATTCTCGCCATCGTTCTCCTCGTGATAAGACGTACAGTGGAACCGAAAGTAATGGGGCAACACATCGGTTTATCTCCATTATCCACTCTAATATCGATGTATATAGGACTTAAACTTCTTGGCATCATGGGCTTTATTATCGGTCCGATCATCCTCATCGCATTTAATTCTGCAAGAGAAGCTGGCTTGATTAAAATCAATATTAAATTATAGAAACGCGGGTCAACCGTGTTTCTTTTTTTATGCAAAAAAAGAAGCTGCTCATTCAATGAGCAGCTTCTTGCTATTACTTACCAGATCATTCCCATAAGCGCTACGACACACGTACCTGCAACGAATACTCCGAAGAATATTCCCCATGCTGGGTATTGGTGCCCTTTGTGGCTTAAGTGCATGAACATATACAGCTGGAATACCAATTGGATTCCTGCAAGGATCATGATAAAGATAACCGTAAATGAATCTGAAATCGCATCACTTGCAACTGCAACAAATGCAAGCATCGTGATAAAAATCATCATGATGAAAGAAACGATTTGCTGTTTAAATTCCTTTTCATGTGCAATCTTATGGTGAATATCAAGGTGACTCTGATCGTGTTCTGAAACGTGTTCAGTGCTCTCATGAGTACTCATTGAGTTAACCCACCTTTCCCATTAAGTAAACGACTGTAAAGATGAAGATCCATACAACGTCGATAAAGTGCCAATACAATGCAAACAGATAAAACTTAGGTGCAGTGTAAAGGTCCATTCCACGACGCATATTACGGAAGATCAAAAGAGCAATCCATACGATACCAGCAGTAACGTGCGCTCCGTGAGTTCCTACTAATGTATAGAACGCAGATCCCCAAGCACTACTTTGCATAGTATGCCCATACTCGTGTACATAGTGGTTAAATTCATAAATTTCAAGACCTAGGAACGCTAAGCCAAGTAAAGCAGTTACGACAAACCAACCAATCATACGCTTAAAATGATTTGTTTTCAATGCCATCGTTGCAAATACGGACGTTAAACTACTCGTTAGAAGTAGCATTGTGGCAATAAAAACGAGCGGAAGTTCAAATAGTTCATTTGATGTTACTCCACCGTTTGTTGCATTCCTTAGTCCTAAGTATACCCCAAAAAGCGAGGCGAAAAGCACAGTTTCGCCTCCAAGGAAAAACCAGAAGCCAAGAAATTTGTTTTTACCATCAAGTGTCGCCCGTTCTGGATTGGCAGGCAATTTGCTCATTTCTTCAGCTCTCATTTGCCTTTCCCCCCTTCAGCAGGCAGATCTTCTTTGTGAATATGATATCCATGGTAATCGATAACGGAACGTATGACCATACCAACAACCGTAAGTACAAGTCCACCGATCGCAATTACCCACATGGAATAGATTGCAGCTAAACCTGCGATGAACAATCCAAGTGACATGATGAATGGAAGGATCGATGCATCAGGCATATGAATATCATCGAGTGGTTCTGCAGGAACCATTTCTTTATTTCCAGCACGCTTTTCAAGCCACCAAGCGTCAAGACCGCGAATAAGTGGTGTTTGAGCAAAGTTGTATTCAGGAGCTGGAGAAGAAATAGCCCACTCTAGCGTTCTTCCATCCCATGGATCGTTTCCTGCTTTTTTACCTTTAACAGCAGTTTGGATGATATTCCAAACCATTATAATCGTTGCAATACCCATTAAAAATGCTCCGATGGACGCCGCGAAGTTTGCTTCATCAAGACTTTGTCCTGATAAGTATGTGTAAACTCGACGTGGCATACCCATTAGACCTAAGAAGTGCATTGGGAAGAATGTTAAATGGAATCCAACAAAGAATAACCAGAAATGAAGCTTTCCTAGGAATTCATTCAACATTGTTCCGAAAATCTTTGGCCACCAGTAGTAGAATCCAGCAAATAGACCAAAGACTACGCCCCCTACGATTACATAGTGGAAGTGAGCAACTACAAAGTAGCTATCGTGGTACTGGTAGTCAGCAGGTGGCACACTCAACATTACCCCTGTCATACCACCTAGAACGAATGAAGGAATAAATCCAACTGCGAATAGGTTTGCTGTTGGGAAGCTTACTTTTCCTCCCCACATCGTGAACAACCAGTTAAAGATCTTAACACCAGTTGGAACTGCGATTAACATCGTAGCAACCGCAAAGATTGAGTTAGCAATCGGTCCAAGTCCTACCGTGAACATGTGGTGAACCCAAACCATGAATCCTAAGAAACCGATCAATGCTGTCGCAAATACCATCGCGGAATAACCGAAAAGACGTTTGCGAGCAAAAGTAGCAATAATTTCAGAGAACATACCGAATACCGGTAGTACTAGAATATAAACTTCTGGGTGTCCGAAGATCCAGAAAAGATGTTCATAAATAATTGGGTTACCGCCTGCTTCAGCCGCGAAGAACTGAGTACCAAACAAACGATCGAACATAAGAAGTGCAAGACCGATTGTAAGTGCAGGGAAAGCAAATAGAATAAGACCAGATGTAATAAAGCTTGACCATGTAAATAGCGGCATACGCATAAATGTCATTCCTGGCGCACGCATGTTGATGATGGTTACAAGGAAGTTGATACCACCGATCAATGTACCGATACCAGAAATCTGTAGACCTAATACATAGAAGTCTACTCCATTACCAGGGCTCGTTGTTGATAATGGTGCATATCCTGTCCAACCCGCGTCAGGAGCGCCACCCATAAACCAACCAAGGTTAAGTAGAATTCCTCCGGCAGAAAATAGCCAAAAACCAAGTGAGTTCACGAATGGAAACGCAACATCCCTCGCCCCGATTTGGAGTGGAATGATCGCATTCATAAACCCGAAAATCAGCGGCATGGCCGCCAAGAAAATCATTGTTGTACCGTGCATCGTAAGAAGCTGATTAAATGTTGCAGCGCCTACGAAGTCAAATTCAGGATAAAGCAACTGCACCCGTAATAGGATTGCTTCTAGACCACCGAGGAGAAAGAAGAAAGCCCCGGAAACGAGATAGAGAATCCCGATTTTTTTGTGGTCAACGGTAGTAAGCCAATCCCAAATAGGATTTTTCTTTTTATAAGCATGTGCTGACACGAATTAAACCTCCTTATTTCCGTTGACTATTCTTCAACCTTTAAGCCATTGAGATATGCAACAAGTGCGTCGAGTTCTTCATCATTCAGCTGATCGCCAAATGCTGGCATATTGTTACCAGGCTTGTACTCGCCAGGTTGTGCAATCCACGCCTTGATGTTCTCATCTGTATGTTCAAGAATACCCGCGACCATTTCGCGATCGCCAAAGTTTGTTAAGCTTGGTCCGGTGTTACCACCTTCACCACCGACTGCGTGACAGCCGATACAGCTATTTGCGAAAATCTCTTCACCTTGTTGAGCTTGATCAGTAGCAGCTTGAGATGAAGCGTTCTGCATTTTCTCTGCCCAAGCATCAAAATCTTCTCTTTCTTGAGCGATAACTTTAAAGTCCATCAACGCATGTGATGGTCCACATAGCTCAGCACACTTTCCATAATATGTACCTGGTTCGTTAGCATTGAGCCACATTTTGTTCACAGTAGCTGTGTTCGTATCCATTTTACCTCCGAGTGTCGGTACCCAGAACGAATGGAGAACGTCTTTGGAAGCGAGTTCAAAATAGACTCTTTCACCAGTAGGCATGTATAGATCTTGGGATGTTTTGATTTCAAGATCAGGATACTCAAATTCCCACCAATATTGGTGTGCTGTAACTTTGATTACAAGTGCATCTTCAGGAGGGTTTTCCGTTCCTTCATCTAATGCAAACGTAGCCATAACTGTTGGAACAGCAAGGATTAAAAGTAAAATAATTGGGACAGTTGTCCATAAAATTTCAAGAACTACATTACCTTCTGTTTGCTCTGGAATCTCATTGTCATCTTCACCACGTCTTCTGAAGCGTAAAAGCACAATCGTATAAATAAGTGCTACTACAACGAAAACCCCAATCATGATGTAAAGACTCAACATCATGAGATTAAATTGCATTTCCGCCCCTTCCCCTTTAGGGAGCAAAGTAGTTAGTTGCTCATTACCGCAACCAGTAAGCGTTAACGCAATTACCGATAAGAGTGGTAAAAAACGCCAAACATTTTTCCAACGTTTCATTTGCACCTTAAACCTCACTTTCTTAATAGCTTTTACTCAAATTGAATTATAGGAAGACGAGGCGAGAAACTAGTTTCTCGCTTCGTCTGACCATACTTAAATCAGTACCTTATCTGTTAATATTCACTGCGATCATTACGATAAACAGAATCGTAATATAATTTAGTGAGTATACAAACATGATTCGTGCCCACTTGATATCATCTTTCATGAAAAAGCCTGCTACTCCAATAGCGAACCATCCAAAACCAAGGATCGATGCTACTGTGATGTAAACCGGACCGAAGCTATATAGTAATAGCGATACCGGTACAAGTGCAGCAGTGTACAGGACGATTTGACGCTTTGTCATTTTGAATCCTGCAACAACAGGAAGCATTGGAATTCCAGCATCACGATAATCGTCAACACGTTTCATAGCTAGTGCTAAGAAGTGCGGTGGCTGCCAAATAAACATGATTAGGAACATTCCCCATGCTATTGGGCTTAAGTTAGGATCGACTGCTGCCCAACCGATAAGAGGTGGTAAAGCACCTGAGAACGATCCTACAACCGTATTTAGAGAAGTTGTTCTCTTTGTCCACATTGTATAAAGGACGACATAGATAACGAGTCCGAGAAGCCCTAGTAGAGCCGCCATCGGTTCTATGATAAGAAGCATAATCGAACCTACGATCGATAGCCCAAGTCCTACAAATAGAACCTGATTCGCAGGAATCTTCCCTGTTACGGATGGACGCGTATTCGTTCTTGCCATTACTTGGTCGATATCACGGTCAATATAGTTATTTAAAGATGTTCCCCCGGCTACAACAAATGCTGTACCTAACATCGTTAAAATCAATACCATTGGGTTTGCGAACAGGTCAAAACCTGTAGCCACAGAAGCAACCCACAACCCTGTAAATGCTGTAATTAAATTATCAAAAACAATCCCAAGCTTTGTAAGTGTTAAGAAGTCTTTCCATGTTCCAGAAGGATTAGCCTCAGAAAGAGGACCTGGCTCCATCACTCGGCTTGATGCCTCGTAAGCAGTTCTAGTCTTACTCATACGATACACCTCCTTTACGTTCGGCCATAACGGCCTGTGCATCATTAATGTTAAACAATCCCAATTTGAGATCGTATAATCTCATTGTGTTGTTAGTCATCACGTCTACTCCCCCAGAATTACCTGCTATTCAAAAAGTGTTAAGCAATTTTCACAAGTTATCATGATAACACTTCAACAGCTATGGTAAGATAATGTTGGTTTTGTGAGAGGAAGCAGTACCCGCAATCCTTATCCATTATAAACGAATCTACTAGTTTTGTATACGTTGTTTAAAATTAGTTAAAAATGCTTTATTTTGTAGGTAGATAAGTGCCCGCTGCTCTTCTCACATTCATTGTACTATGTTTTAGAGCCAATTTGATAAGAAGGTGGTATTTGTGAATAAATTGTTGAAATTGTTCGGGATCATCACGTCACTTGGTATGCTGCTCGTCCTTTTGATGGGGGCTGTCGTTACCAAAACAGGTTCTGGGGATGGTTGCGGAAATTCATGGCCATTGTGCTATGGAAAAGTATTACCTGAAGCACCAGAACTCGAAACGATCATAGAATTAAGCCATCGATTTGTTTCAGCTATTTTAGGATTACTCGTTATCATACTTGCTGTATGGTGCTGGCGAAAGATCGGCTATATGAAAGAAACAAAGGTTCTTGCGATCGCTTCTGTGTTCCTCATTGTTTTTCAAGGTCTACTAGGAGCTGCTGCAGTTGTGTGGGGACAATCTGATATCGTTCTTGCTTCTCACTTCGGTTTTTCACTTGCAAGCTTTGCGAGTGTCGTCCTTCTAACCGTCCTTGTATTTGAAGCAGGTTCTACGAAAGTTCCTGACGTTCCAAAGAAGATCCGAATACATCTCTATGCGGTTACGATCTATTCTTTTGTCGTCGTGTATACGGGAGCTCTCGTTCGCCACACAGGATCAAGTATGGCATGCGCAAACGTACCTTTCTGTAATGACGGTCAACTCCTTGCCTTTTCAGGTCAACCGGGCATACAGATGTTACACCGTACTGCTGCGATGCTGATCTTTGTTTGGATTCTTTACATCATGATCATCGGATTAAAAGAAATGAAGAATGAAAAAACGATGAGGAAAGGCCTTATCCTCTCATTCGTCTTTGTATGCTTACAGGCACTAAGTGGTATCCTCGTGGTTGTCACAAAGCTTAATCTTTTCCTCGCTTTGTTCCATGGGTTATTCATTTCAGGATTGTTTACGGTTCTCCTCTATCTCGTTATGCTCTCGCTCAGAGGAGCTAGAAATTAAAAGAAGCTGCGCATCTCGCGCAGCTTCTTTGTATCTTGAAAAAATCCATAAAATTGAGGTCCCTATATCGTAGGAGCTTGAAGACCTCTTGCTTTCCTGTGGACGAACGCCCGAGCCTCAAAGCGGACAAGAGCGGTCCGCTTCAAGTCTCGAACGCCCGTTGGACCACGGGAGTCAAGAGGTCTTCACTCCTACTAAAATACTTTCTAATCAAATAAAACTTCCCGACCTATAACTTAAATAGAACCTAAATTAGAACTGCAAGGTGCTATTCTGCAGTTAGGGTCAAGTAAGACAGACTCACCGCTCACCCAAGAAAGATGAGCACCTTGGAACAATTCATTACCACTCTGTTTGCTGATAGCTCTATATCCTTTTAACAGTCTTTTAAGCTGCGCATCTCGCGCAGCTTTTTAGTTTATTGTAATTCGATCAACAGATCCCCTGATTCGATTCCTTCACCGTTTGAAACGTGAATGTGTTTGACCACACCACTCCTTGGAGCTTGAACAGTAGTCTCCATTTTCATCGCTTCAGTGATCATTAAGTGATCCCCTTTGTTGACCTTTTCGCCATTTTCTACAAGGACCTTTATTACTGTCCCTGGCATCGTTGCACCGATATGCTCAGGGTTATTTTTATCAACTTTTGGTTTGGCTGCAATTGAAGTTTTGATGTTTTCATCTTTAATGACCACTTCACGAGGTTGACCGTTTAATTCGAAATAAATCGTTCGCTTCCCTTCGAGGTTTGCCTCGCCAATCGATACAAGTTTAACGATGAGTGTTTTCCCTTGTTCGATTTCAACTTCGATGGACTCTCCTAATCTCATGCCATAAAGGAATGTCGGTGTATCCAAAACTGATACATCCCCGAACATGTCCTTCACATCTTCATATTCAAGAAATACTTTAGGATAAAGGGCATACGAAATTAAATCATGACTTGTGACTTGTCTATTTAATTTGTGATAGAGCGTTTCTTTGAGATCTGTAAAGTTTACTGGTTCTAAGAGCCCACCTGGACGTGCCGTAACTGGTTCTCTTCCCTTCAGGATGATTTGCTGAAGTTCTTTCGGAAAGCCTTGATACGGTTGGCCGAGATAACCTTGGAACAATTCGACGACTGAATCTGGAAAATCAAGGGACTCTCCTTTTTCATAAATATCATCTTCATTCAAATCGTTCTGGACCATATAAAGAGCCATATCGCCTACAACTTTTGATGATGGCGTTACTTTTACTATGTCACCAAACAGATTGTTAACTCTACTATACATTTCCTTAACTTCGTCCCAGCGTTCTCCAAGTCCTACTCCTTTCGCCTGTTGCTGAAGATTACTATACTGACCGCCTGGCATTTCATGCTGATAGACCTCAGTATGCGGAGCAGACATCCCACTTTCAAATCCGCTATAGTATTTTCTTGTATCTTCCCAATAGTGTGATAGCTCTTCTAACGCGTTGATATTGATGTCAGGCTGACGATCTGACCCTTCCATCGCGTAGTAGAGAGAGTTCGCACTAGGTTGTGAAGTGAGGCCCGCCATCGAGCTAACCGCAACGTCTACAATATCTACGCCTGCTTCAATCGCCTTCGCGTACGTATAAACGCCGTTCCCACTCGTATCGTGCGTATGAAGGTGGATGGGAATGGAAACTGTTTCTTTCAAGCTCGTAATTAGCTCATAAGCCGCTTGAGGTTTTAATAGACCTGCCATGTCTTTGATACCTAGAATATGGGCACCAGCATCTTCAAGCTCTTTTGCTAATTGCTTGTAATAGGCTAAGTCGTATTTGGTTTTTGTTGGATCAAGAATGTCTCCTGTATAGCAGATCGCAGCTTCAGCAATTTTGTTTGTTTTCCTAACGGCTTCGATCGCTTTTGTCATACCTTCGACCCAATTCAAGCTATCAAAGATTCGAAAGACATCGATTCCTGCGTCTGCAGACTTCTCTACAAACTCATTGATCAAGTTATCTGGGTAGTTCTTATATCCAACGGCATTAGACGCTCGAAGCAGCATTTGAAACATAACGTTTGGAACTTTTTCTCTAAGTTTAATCAAACGATCCCATGGATCTTCTTTTAAAAATCGGAGAGATACGTCAAACGTTGCTCCTCCCCACATCTCCATCGAGAAAAGTTCAGGTAACATTCTTGAAGTAGGTTCCGCAATATGTAATAGGTCAGAAGTACGCACTCGAGTTGCGAGCAGCGATTGATGACCATCCCTGAACGTCGTATCTGTTAATAAAGGTTTGTTCTGCTCTTTCACCCAGTTTACAACGCCTTCTGGACCTTGTTCATCCAGAATTTGCTTTGTCCCTTTCAACGTATCTTCACTATATGTTAAGTGAGGAACTCTACGTTTTGGATAGGCTGGCTTCTTCTTTTTGTCGAGCCCAGGGAAACCATTGACCGTAATCGTACCGATATACGAAAGCATTTTTGTTCCTCTGTCTTTACGTTTAGGAAAAACAAAAAGTTCAGGAGTCGTATCGATAAATGACGTATCATAAACACCAGATTTAAAATTCTCGTGTTTGATTACATTTTCAAGAAATGCGATGTTTGTTTTTATTCCTCTGATACGGAACTCTTTTAGATTCCGAACCATCTTGGCGGATGCATGCTCGAAGCTTAATGCCCACGTGGAAAGCTTAACAAGTAAAGAGTCATAGTATGGTGTGATCACCGCTCCTTGGTATGCGTTTCCTGCATCGAGTCGAACTCCAAAGCCACCGCCTGAGCGATAAGCCATCAACTTTCCTGTATCTGGCATGAAATTATTCTCAGGATCTTCAGTCGTTACACGACATTGAATCGCCACACCGTGACAATCGATTTCGTTTTGGAGTGGAATACCGAGACGGCTTCCGTGCAGCTCTTCCCCTTGAGCAATCATGATTTGGGATTGAACGATATCGATGCCTGTAATCATCTCAGTAATCGTATGTTCAACCTGTACTCTTGGGTTTACCTCAATAAAGTAAAAGTTACCCTGTTGATCGACTAGAAACTCTACTGTCCCTGCATTCACGTACTTGACGTTTTCCATCAATCGAACAGCTGCTTCACAAATGTCAGTACGGGTTTTCTCATCAAGTGAAACACTCGGTGCTACTTCGACGACTTTTTGATGACGTCTTTGCACAGAACAATCTCGTTCATAAAGATGAACCGTATTCCCATGTTTGTCACTTAATATTTGAACTTCGATATGTTTTGGATTCTCAACAAACTTTTCTACGTATATTTCATCTCGCCCAAAAGCAGCTTTTGCTTCTGATTTGGCTCTTTCGTAGGAATCAGCTAGAGCCTGTTCAGTGCGGACGATCCTCATACCTCGTCCACCACCACCAAGAGCAGCTTTGATCATCAATGGATAGCCGTGTTCTTCGGCAAATTGCCTCACTTCATCCAAGCCTTCTACAGGACCATCAGACCCCGGGATAACTGGAAGATCGGCTAACACAGCTTGCTTTCTAGCCTCTACTTTGTCTCCAAACATTCCAAGATGCTCAAGTTCAGGCCCGATAAAGATGATACCTTCTTCCTGACAACGTTCCGCGAAGTGAGTGTTCTCAGATAAGAAGCCATACCCTGGGTGTATTGCATCGATGTGATTTGTTTTTGCAATTTCGATGATGCCTTCAATATCGAGGTATGCATCGATCGGCTTTTTATCCTCGCCTACAAGGTACGCTTCATCAGCTTTGTATCGATGATACGCGCCACTATCTTCTTTCGAATAAATTGCGACAGTACGGATATCTAGTTCTGTGCATGCACGAAAAATACGAATTGCAATTTCGCCTCTGTTTGCGACGAGTATTTTATTGATTGCTTTCAAGTTCGTTCCTCCTCCGGCTTAACTACATTGAAACGGATTTATCATTTCGATAAAAGTCTGTTTTCTTTGATTTACGGATATTAACGAAGGCTGATACATTGATCAAGATACCAACTGACATCATTAATAAAATCAATGAAGAGCCTCCATAACTAATAAAAGGTAGAGGGACACCTGTTACTGGTAGCCAACCTGTAATGGCTCCAAGGTTCACTGCCGTTTGTACACCGATCATACCTGCTATACCTATCGCTAATAGGCTTCCGAACGTATCTTTGCATCGTATGCCTATGACGAAGCCTTTAAATACGATATACCCGAGGAGTCCGATGACGAATACAACGCCAAAGAGACCTAATTCTTCTGCAACGATCGCCATAATAAAGTCTGTATGAGGTTCTGGTAAGAATCCATATTTCTGGATACTTTGTCCAAAGCCTTGGCCAGTAATTCCACCAGAGGCAATCGCGATATAGGAGTTGATCAGATGAAATCCACTATCGGTTGGATCCGAAAATGGGTTATATGCTCCAGTGAACCTGGATAGCTGCTCTTCTGATAGAGTCAGCCAAGCTCCTGCAAATAGGACTATGCCTACTGCTATTAAACTTAATAAATGTTGCCACTTCATTCCAGAACATACGATTACGATTCCTGAAGTTAATGCAATGATCATCGCAGTACCGAGATCTGGTTGTGAAGCTACTAGCGCGAAAATCACGCCGATAACCATAATGGGAGGTAAAGCTCCACGTAAGAAGTTCGAAATATAGGCTTGTTTTTTCGAGTAAATAGCAGCTAGATAAATAATCAATCCCAACTTAACAAATTCAGAAGGCTGGAATCCTATTGGGCCTATATAAATCCAACTCTGCGCATTGTTGGTCGTCGAGCCAATTATCTTAACAAGTAATAACCCGAGAACCGATCCTCCCAATATCGGAATAATAAACTTTCGATAAGCTTTGTAAGGGAACAGCATCGTTCCTAATAAAACGAAAAATGACACTGCTAACCAGATGATTTGTCTGTTAAAGAAGTAAGCGCTATTGGTTTCATGTCTCATCACAGCCCAGACCATGCTTGCGCTGTAAACCATTACGAGGCCGAAACCACATAATAGAAGCACGCTGATGATGAGAGAATAATCGTAATGCTTAAACAGTTTTTTAATCATAGACGTCATCCTACCTATTTATTTACTCTGGAATTGAAGAACCGCACGAATTGAAACAGCTGACAGCAATGCGATTGAAGTATGTATAGCATTCGATGAGTTTTCAGCGAAACCTGCCTGTCCTATAGAAATTAAGACTTTTCTCGAAGTACTTTTAAGATCGTCCATCCATCCGACTCTTTTCCCAACAATTTAAAAGGAATCAAGTTTGTAAAGCAGAGCCAAAGATTGAAAAATAGTGTCCAGGCTAGGATGTGAAGGGGCAATGGAAGAGCCAGTGTGAGGAGCGCCGCACACAAATTGAATAGCGGCCCACATAGAGCGATGATGACTTTTCCGCGTGCATGGTCAGGCTGACTACTAATCGTCATACCGCCCGCAAAATAAAAGGCGTTAACAGCTAATTCTCCTCTTGCATGTTTCCAGGTAAATAATCGTGGTCCAACGCCGAGGTGAAGCTTTACACTTGACGACGTTAATACGTTTGCTGCAAGGGTATGACCTGCCTCATGTACGAGTAAACTGAGAGGGGAAATAACTAGAATCACCATGAGCAAATCATACATTCTTATCTACTCCTATTGTCTAATCTAGCCTTACACTCGTATTCTATCATATTTTTATCGTACGTTCTTAAAGCAAAACAAAAAGCTCAAACTATAAGAAGTATAGTTTGAGCTTTTAGCTATTACTTAATGCTAGCTTCATGAAGAGCTGAGAGCTGACGTTCGAGTGACTCCAGCAATTCTTTGCCATCGTCTTCGTTCACTAGCCCTAGTCGAACAGCGAAGTCTATTTCACGTGATAAACCAAACATTTGAGTATCAAGAACCTCTTCATAAAGAGGACATTGAGGCATTGTTAAATTTTCCATTTGAACTTCAATGAGTTTTAGGATCTTGTGCGCATCGGCCTTCAACAGCTCGTATGCTTTTTCACGATGTCCTGTTGCCATCCCAGTTGACAAAACTGATCCCTCCGTTCCCTTTCCCATTCCTCTTATAATCATAAAAGCTTACACAATAAATTGCAAGAAAAACCAGTATATTGTGTCCTAGAAAATACTCAATTCATATTGAGAAGAAAAGTTTTCAAGCAGCTTTATTCCAGCGATACTATTTCCTTTCGCATCTAACGGAGGGCTATATACACCGATTCCCATCTGATTAGGGACTAGACTTAGAATCCCACCCGACACGCCACTTTTTGCCGGTATGGCCACGTTAATCGCAAATTCACCAGAAGCATTATACATTCCGCATGTAACCATGAACGTTTTTACGATCCGTGCGATATACTTCGGAATGATCTTACGCTCTGTTTCTGGATCGCGTCCTTCATTTGCAAGGACCATTCCAATTCTCGCGAGGTCTTTACAATTTACTTCGATGGCACATTGCTTTGTATATGCTTCAAGAAGCATTTCCACATCATTATCAATCAAGCCATGCTGCTTCATAAAGTAACAAAGAGCTCTGTTTAGGTGAGCAGATTCAAACTCTGAATCGGCCACTTCATAGTTGATACCGATACTAGAATTGTTTGTCATATCATGTATAAGTTGCAGGATGCGCCCTACCTTCTCATGCGAAGTCTCACCGTGGATTAAATCGGTAACAACGAGGGCACCCGCATTGATCATTGGGTTTAAAGGCTTTGAAGGAACTTGAGACTCAAGCTTTGCGATTGAATTAAAAGGGTCTCCAGTCGGTTCTTTACCGACACGTGAAAAAACGTTATGTTCTCCAGCATCCATGATCGCAAGAGCTAACGTAAGAATTTTCGAGATACTCTGGAGGGTGAACGCTTCGCCAACGTCTCCAGCTGATAAACAACCACCTTCTTTGGAGAAGACAGCGATCGACAGTTTATCGGGATCTGCTTTTTCAAGGGCAGGTATATAATCAGCTACCTTCCCATCTTTAGTAAAAGGCTTACTGCGCCTGACGAGTTCGACTAGTTCTTGTTCTGTAGTACATTTCATTTTTCCGCCACCCCGCTTTGAAGAATAAATTATGTCACCATACTATTCCCCAAATGTGACAAAAGCAAGCATAACCGGTATACTTGTTTTGCAAAAGATTTAGATTGCGGGGTGCAGGATATGGAAACGATTATTCCAATCAAAGGGAAGGTCACTTATCCGATCACGCTTGATGCAAGCGTGTGGATTTTTGATGACAGAAAGATCGAACTCGAAGAATTTTTGAAATTCAACAATCGTTCTGATGAAAATGAGAACGATTACATCAAAGCTCAATCTGAGCGGTGGGAACAAGAACGTACAGGTATTAAACCACCTATCAATCAGAGCATTAAACGCTTTGAGAAAGAAAAAATATTGAATGGGAGCTATGTGATTCCTCTCGAACCGTTTCTATCAAACGCTGAGCCATTAACGGAAGGAAATCACGTTCAGCTAGAAACGACTGATGACGAACACATCGTCCTATCTATAGATGAAGCATTGAACGGCTTTCTTGGATTTGCAATGAACGGAAAGCCGCTTAAGGACGATGGTCCGGTGCATTTTTATCATGGTGACGGCGCAAACGCCGCAGAACCATTCAAAAACATTTGCGCCATTACGATTATTTAAAGAAGATCGGCCGCAAGCTGGGCTAACTGAGAACGTTCACCTTTCTCTAGCTTTACGTGTCCACTTAGCGGCTGGTCTTTAAATTTTTCTACAACGTAAGTCAGCCCATTCGTATACTCATCTAAATACGGATGATCAATTTGCTGAGGATCTCCAAGGAGTACAATCTTACTCCCTTCGCCTACCCTTGTTAAGATCGTTTTCACTTCATGCTTTGTAAGATTTTGCGCTTCATCAATAATAATGTATTGATCTGGTAAACTCCTACCACGTATATACGTCAGCGCCTCCACTTGAATAGATCCAATTCCTGCCAGTATCTTCTCCAACTCACCGGTTTTCTTAACATTAAACAAATACTCTAAATTATCATAGATCGGTTGCATCCACGGCTTCAGTTTTTCATCTTTTTCACCAGGAAGAAACCCGATATCTTTGCCCACTGGAACGATCGGCCTCGCGATAAACAGTTTTTTGTATTGATTTAAATCCTCCGTCTGCATTAACCCAGCCGCAATCGTAAGGAGGGTCTTACCAGTACCCGCCTTTCCTACTAGCGTCACAAGAGGGATGTCTTTTCTAACTAGTAAGTCAAGTGCCATTCTTTGCTGAACATTCCTCGGACCAATCCCCCACATATACTCTGTTTCCATAGCTGTTTTCTCAATCCGCTTCCCATTCTTGTCGACTTTACCGATTCCTGAAGATGAAGGGCTAGCAGGGTCTTTTAAAATGACATATTGATTTGGATACAGGTGTCTTCCCTTTAAAGATTTCATGTCGATATAGTGTCTTTCAAAGAAGCTGTTCAACAGTTCACTCTCTATATATCGTTCTTCATAGCCTGTGTAGATTTGGTTGAACTCGACGACGCGATCACTCAAAAAATCTTCTGCTTGAATGCCTAGCGCATCTGCCTTCACTCTGACAAGTGCATCTTTACTTACAAGTATGACGGATCGGCCAGATTTCTGTTTTCCTTCTTCCAAAAACAAATTGAGTGCTACTGCCAAAATTCGGTTATCATTCGTTTTTTCAACAAATTTATCTTGAAAATATTGAAAGGACCGATGATTGAGTTCAATTCTGAGAGTCCCTCCATTTTCTAAAGGAATAGATGAATGGAGCTTCCCTCTCTCTCTGAATCCATCGATCATACGTGAGATGTGTCTTGCATTTCTTCCTATTTCATCCATATACCGCTTTTTTGAATCGACTTCCTCCAAAACAACCGCTGGAATGACAATTTCATTCGTTTCAAATGAATAGATGGCATTTGGATCCTGTAATAAGACATTGGTATCCAGGACGTAAACCTTATCCAACGTTTCGCCTCCCGAGTGATTATAGTTGGTATGACTGGTAGCAAATGACAGTTTGGACTATCTACGTTTTGTATAATCTATGACCCGGTGAATAAAGTTAGACGGTTATTCAGAAAATAATTAGCAAAAGAAGTGAATGAAAGAATCGATCACATACTCGGAGGAATTATTATGAGAAGTAGCAAATGGTTATTGGTAGGGTTCATCCTTCTTGCAGCATGTCAGTCAAATGATGAACCCGTCGCTGAAAAGCAAGAAAAAGTTGAATATGTGAAGCAGTCAGTGCGGACGCCTGAAAACGAAAAGCGATCTGCAACGGAGATTGCAAAACACCTTGTGACGATTGCAAAACATGTTCCGGATGTTGAGGATGCTACGGCAGTTGTAACTGGAAAATACGCAGTCGTTGGAATCGATGTGAATGAGAAGCTAGACCGATCTCGTGTTAGCTCCATCAAATATACGGTGGCTGAAGCTCTCCAAAAAGATCCTTTCGGTGCAAATGCCATCGTCACCGCTGATGCCGATACCACCTATCGTTTAAGGAGAATGGCATCAGAAATTAGAAGAGGACACCCGGTAGGTGGAATCATGGAAGAGCTAGCTGATATCGTCGGTCGACTTGTCCCTGAAGTTCCTGGTGACATCAACAAATCTGAGCGTGAACCAACTAGAGCGAACGATAAACAGCTTCCTGCTAATGAAAAGCAACAGCTAAAAGAACAGCAAGAAAAACAAGATTTAGACAAGTAAAACCGGCCGAAAGCCGGTTTTATCACGTTACACCTGTTTTCTTCAATTCAGCCATAACAGAACGGTCCAGTTTTGCAGCGGCTTCAGGATCGTATGTTTTCTCATAAGCAGGTTCAACAGACATTTTTGCGCCATAAAACATGATATCCCGCACTTCTTTAATCGATAGGGTTACCTTTGCAAGCTTCAGTGGTACTGAATTCATCGGCTCTTCAGCGATGGTTGCAGTGCCTGAAATCGAATACGTACTTTCATTTCCAATCAACGTGATGGAAACCTGGTTATTCTCCTTAAGATTTTTAACGATTCTCGATTTAAGATCAACGGCAAAGACTACAGTGCCATTGTCTACAGCGTAAAGCCACGAAATCGCGCTCACATTCGGACCTTTTGTCTCATGATCGATTGTTGATAGGAGAACGTATTGTTCCTTCTTGAGTAATGCGAGTAGTTCACCTGAAAGTGTATTCTCTACCTTATTTGGCATCCTCATCCCTCCTTAAATAAAGTTCTAACTGCATTGTACTGCAAAACCTCTCCTCTTTCATGCTATACTAACAACATGAATGAGAGGTGTTAAACGTGCGTGTAAAATGTGTTCTATGTGATAAGATCGAAACTATTGATAGCGGCAGTCCACTCGCCAAAAAACTTCGCAACAGACCTATTCACACTTATATGTGCGACCCGTGCTATGATCGAATTGAAAGCCGCACAAATGAAAGAAAAGAAAGCGGCGATTTTAAACTTTACCACAAAGAGGAAACTGATGATGAGTGGTAAAATTAAAGAAGGACTGATCGCAGGTACAGTATCTGGCATCATCCTAGGATTATTACTGAAAGCAATTCAGTACAAAACGGGTGTCCTTGTGTATACCCTACTATTAAACATCGATTTCATACCGGTAATGGGAGATATTCAGTGGCCTGAAATGATTGAATTTATTTTCCACCTGATCATCTCATTAATCATCGGTATCGTTTACACAATCGGAAGCTATCGATACTTCTATAAACGTAAGGTAGCGCAATTACTCTTTTCCTACCTTCTCACGCTTCCAACTGTATTCCTGTACTTTCCTTTGACCTATTTAGCTGAGAAGCCAACTCCTCCTTTGACTGATATCGAAGCGATTTCGTATTGGACCTTGGGACACGCTGTGTATGCGGCCGTGCTTTTCGCTGTTTATCGGTTTAACGAAAAATGAATGTTGTAAGAAAGACGTGCTCTGAGCACGTCTTTTTGTTTATTGGTTATATTTAGGTTCGTTTTGAATCGATCGTAACAAAGCATCAATCAATTCAATTGGAAATCTCATATCCCTATTGTCATTTTCTTTTACAAAATGAACGATGTAATAGGGTTCTTCAACTTCAATATCCAATTCCGATACCCCGTGATCCTCTATCAATATCTCCTCAAAAAAAGCTCTTGTATCCTGGGCAGCATGATCGCTTTCTCTCTCATCGGCTACTTTTTTGATGCTTAGCCAATTATACATCGCATCCTGAAGGTTCACTGCTTCCCCCCGCTTGTTCTGACGTTAGCCCGCCTCGTTTTCGTTTTTCTTCGATTGATTGAGACGAACCTTATATATGATTAATACGACAGCAGCAGCTACTAATCCTTCCGCTACAGGAAGCCCAATTCCAAAAAAGGTAAGAGGGAAACAACCGACAATTAGCAGAATGTAAATAACAGCATTCTTAAGTATGGGTAATTTCTTCGCGAATCCTAGTCGATACACAACGATCGAAAGAATCACAATGATCGCATACAGCAAATAAAACCCTAATGTCATGTTCTCTTCTATTCCAACTAACTTTGCGAAGAATGATAAATCACCTGACGGTACCACTTCATTGTTCACATTTTACACCTCCAACATCTCCATAAAAAAAACGATTCAAAAGGGATGCCCCTTTTGAATCGCATTAGACACCCTTATTGTTGGGCTAATTTTTTCTTTTTCGCTACTCTTTCACGTTCATTCTTATCAAGGATCTTTTTACGAAGACGGATAGAGTCTGGTGTGATCTCGCAATACTCATCCTCATTTAGATACTCAAGAGCTTCTTCAAGAGTCAATACACGAGGTTTCTTCATCGAAACCGTTTGGTCTTTGTTTGCTGAACGCATGTTTGTCATCTGCTTTACCTTTACGATGTTTACAGTGATGTCGTTCTCACGAGTGTGCTCACCAACAATCATACCTTCATAAACTTCAGTACCAGGTTCAACGAAAATCGTACCACGATCTTCTACACCCATAATTCCGTATTCAGAAGCTTTTCCTTTTTCCATTGATACGAGAACACCTTGACGGCGTCCACCAACACGGCCGCTAATAAGAGGCATATAAGTTTCAAACGTGTGGTTCAAAATTCCATAACCGCGAGTTTGCGTAAGGAATTCAGTCGTGTAACCGATCAGTCCACGAGCTGGTACCATGAATTCTAAACGGACTTGGCCTGCTCCGTTGTTCACCATGTTAACCATTTCACCTTTACGCTCACCAAGAGACTCCATGACAGATCCAGTGTAGTCCTCAGGAACGTCGATTTGAACGCGTTCAACTGGCTCACTTGCAACACCATCGACTTCACGAACAATTACTTCTGGCTTAGAAACCTGAAGCTCGTACCCTTCACGACGCATGTTTTCAATCAAGATTGAAAGGTGAAGCTCACCGCGCCCTGACACGATCCACTCATCCGGAGAATCTGTATTTTCAACACGAAGACTTACGTCTGTTTCTAGCTGTGCTCTCAAACGCTCTTCGATTTTACGACTTGTAATATACTTACCTTCTTTACCAGCGAAAGGACTGTTGTTTACAAGGAACGTCATTTGAAGAGTAGGCTCGTCGATACGAAGAATAGGAAGTTGATCTTGGTGGTCATATGGACAAACCGTTTCACCTACGTTGATCTCTTCCATTCCTGAAACCGCCACAAGGTCTCCAGCTTTTGCTTCTTCAATTTCTACGCGCTTCAGTCCAATGAAACCAAATAGTTTGGTTACACGGAATTGTTTCACAGTTCCATCGATCTTCATCAATGCGACCTGCTGTCCAACTTTCATCGTTCCTCTGAAGATACGACCGATACCAATACGACCAAGGTAGTCGTTGTAATCAAGCAAAGTGATTTGGAACTGAAGAGGTTCGTCACTATTGTCTACAGGTCCTGGGATGTTATCAATGATTGTATCCATTAGGACTTTCATGTTGTCATCTTGCTTTTCAGCATCTAGACTAGCTGTTCCGTTGATTGCAGAAGCATATACAACAGGGAAATCAAGCTGATCTTCATCTGCGCCAAGATCGATAAATAGGTCGATCACTTCATCAACAACCTCTTCTGGTCTAGCAGCTGGGCGGTCAATCTTGTTCAAAACAACGATCGGCGTAAGTTTTTGCTCTAGTGCTTTCTTAAGCACGAAACGTGTTTGAGGCATACAGCCTTCATAAGCATCAACAACAAGTAGAACACCATCTACCATCTTCATGATACGCTCTACTTCACCACCGAAGTCTGCGTGTCCTGGAGTATCCATGATGTTGATTCGCTTATCTTCATAATTGATTGCAGTATTTTTAGCTAGGATTGTAATCCCGCGTTCTCTTTCAAGGTCATTCGAGTCCATCGCACGCTCATTTACTTGCTCATTGTCACGAAATGTACCAGATTGATGTAACATTTGATCAACTAGTGTCGTTTTACCGTGGTCAACGTGAGCGATAATCGCGATATTACGAATATCTTCTCTAATTTGCATTAAACTCTCTCCTCGTATTCTCGTCCTATCCATGACGATAATCTCAATAACTAGTCCATTATAACACAGTAATGGCGTTAGGAGAAATTTATGTCCTTTCAGGAATCTACTCTTTATTGTACACTATATGTATTAAGGAGGCGTCCGAATGAACAAGCATAACTTTCTATTACTATTAATGGCCATTTCAGCCGTGATTAGCATGTGCGCAATTGGCGTTTCAATAGCAGAACAAAGCGTAATCGGTATATTCCTGTCTTTAGTAGGTGTAGGATTTTTTATGGGAATGGGCTTCCGTATCAAACGAAAAGCGGAGCAATAGAAAAAAGAGTTGTCACTTCGACAACTCTTTTAGTTTGTTGAAAAACCAAACCTATTGTGGTCCCTATGCCTCAGGAGTTTGTATCCCTCTTGCTTTCCTGCGGACGAAATACCCGAGCCTCGAACGCCCAGGTACATCTCTTTTTCCTATGAATCAGGAAGAACCATAATCAAGTACTTCTTTCCGTCCTCTTCTTCTATCCCATATTGATCAAATCCACATTTTGAAAGAAAGAGACTCCATTCAATGTGCTCATATGGAAGACCAGCAAAGATTACGTTTTGCATCAGTTGCGTATGAGCTTCAATTACTGCTCTCCCAAACCCTTGTTTTCTGCAGCCAGGCTTAACCACAATCGTTCCGATCCAAGGTTTCATATTCGAATTAGCACACGGGTGTACACAGCTTATCGCTACTGGCTCATCGTTGTGCATCCATTTCGACCATTCACACCCAATCCCTGCATATGTTTGGATGTAAGAAACTAACTCTTCCTTTGTAGGTCGCCTCCCTATTTCGGTTACCAACCATGACGTATCAACCTTCGTCCATTGATGAAGTAGCTCTGCCTGGCCATCATCAAATGATTGCTTCGTCAACATTATGTTGAAGGTCTCTTAAGATAATAATTTTGATCGATCGCAGGCTGAATATAGTTTTCTTGAACCTGTCGGTGGAATGATTCGTTTCCAACGAAAAGCGTGGTTTTCTTTAGGATATCGATCGGTTGATTATCGACTGTCGTGCAGATGCCACCAACTTCTTCAATCAGGATTTTTCCTGCTGCAAAATCCCAGGGAGCAAGCCTTAATGAAACATACCCATCCAATCTACCTGCTGCTACATAAGCCATTTCGATCGCAGCGCTTCCATACGATCTCGTTCCTCTGATCTTTTTTAAGAGAGGTGAGAACGTTCGAGGATCGATTCGATGGTTCTCTGTCACCCATGTTGCATTGATTGCGAGAAGAGACTGGGATAAGTTTACTGATTTTAAGGGACTTTGCTTCTGATCATTTATAAACAACCCTTCTCCTTTTTTACAATGATAGAGCTCGTCCTTTGTCACATCGTATATTAATGCTACCTTTCCTACCCCGTCCTCATAAATTCCAATCGATATTGCAAAGTTGGTTTGTTGATGAACAAAATTCATCGTACCGTCGATGGGATCAAGGAACCATATCACTCCCTTTACATCTTCAATCTCGTCCCCAAATCCTTCTTCTCCCATGATGCGATGTTCAGGGTAGTGGTTGTTGATTTTTTCTATAAAAAATTTTTCTGTTTGTTTATCGATATCCGTAACCAGGTCGTTCGGGTTGCTTTTTGTATGAATGTTGAAGGAAGTCTTAAAAGAAGCAACAATTTCTCGACCAGCTTCACGAATCCATTTCTTCGCATCTTGATAAATGTTTTCCATGTTAGTCTGCTTTGTCATGACTCGAACTCCTTTTAGCTTTGTCTACTTCTTATTATGACAGGAAAAAAAGAAAAAACGAACCTTTTTGCAAGGTTCGCCTCCTTAAGCTTCGAGTCGAATCATTTCTTTCCTCAATTCTTCTAGCTTTACTTTGCACTTGAGAATTCCGTCCTTGTCACTTGCAATCATCGCATCGTGTAGTGTTGCCAACTCATAATCAATTTCCATCTTCAAAACCGGAATGCGCTTCTCTGCCTCGTTTCTCTGCAAAGACTGAATCACTTGTTTCATGGTAACCTACACCCCTCTCAAAATTTTCATCAAAGCAGTAGTCTGTGGCTCCCAAGGTACAAGACTGAATATTCTGACTTTTCTGCTTTCAGCTTACTTTATCTTATGCCTCGAAGGCTAAGTATGCAACCTCTTTATTTACTAGTATTTTCCCTCTTTCACCTATCTTTCAAACATTTTAGTGCGCATCGTTCGTCAACTTTCATACACTTTGTCGTTTTATGGTACACTATTTTCATAAAAAATTGACTTATTGGAGGAAATTATGTCATTTAACGGTTTTACATCAACTGATTTTAAAACGTTTGATATCGAAGGACTCGAACCTCGGATGGAAGCAATCCAACAACGCATTCAGCCTAAATTCGAAGAAATTAGTAATGAAGTGAAAAGCGACCTTGAAGCACTTGTAGGAAATGAAATGTATCTGCATATCGCAAGACACTTAAGAAGAACAAAAAACCCACCTGCTGACACTTGGATGGCTTTCGCTCATAACAACCGTGGCTATAAGAAACATCCACACTTTCAAATCGGACTTTTCGACGACCATGTATTTGTTTGGTTAGCTTATATTTATGAGCTTCCTGGAAAAAAAGACATGGCATCTATGTTGCTCTCAAACATCGACCGATTGAAAGAGACGATTCCATCTTCTTATATGGTCTCGACTGATCATACGAAGAAAACCGCGAGCAAGTCTATTCAAGAAGTAGATCTTGAAGAAGTGTTAACACGATTTAGAGACGTGAAAAAAGGCGAATTCTTAGTTGGAAGACATTTCAAGAGTGATGATCCTCTATTACAAGATGGGGAAACGTTCATTGAGACTGTTAAAAACACGTTCGAGACACTCGTGCCGATCTATCACCTATCGATGAAAGAAGAAATAACAAAGGAGGGGTAATCCCCCTCCCTTACTTATTCATCACTACCTTCTCCCGCTCAGTTTCTCTTGCTTCCTTAACGGTATGGTACGTTGAATAACCTGTATCTTTATCAAACTGCTTAAACATCTGTTTCTCCTCAGATTTAGAAGGAACAACTTCCTTGAAATCTGAATAGGTACTAATTACCTCTCCTTTACTAACTCCCTTGTCGTATGCTTTCTCAATGGTTTGAAAAAATTGTACGACCTTGATGACTTCCTGTTTACTCCAATCGATTGAAATTGGGTATTCTACGTTCATGTAATGACCCCTTTCTGTTCACTCCATTTTTCAACCACTTTACTCGCCTCTTCGTCAAATCGATCAAATAGCTCTGCAACTGTCGGCACATCGTGAATCGATCCGATCACTTGCCCTGCCCAGGCAAATCCATCTTCGTCTTTACCTTCATAGATAAAACGCTTATTCGCTTCACCGCTTATGTAATCTTTCAAACTTTCATAGCCTTCTTGCCTATTCTCGATTTCTTGGATTCGATCTGCAAATTGATTTCTAATCACTCTTGCAGGAGCACCGAGGCTTCTTTTAATAATAACAGTATCTGTTTCTTTACTCGATATGATTCTATCCTTATATGCTTTATGGGCATGTGTACATTCTTTTGTTGCAATAAATCTCGTTCCCATCTCGATGCCTTCTGCACCTAAAGATAGCGCAGCCATGAGGCCCCTTCCATCTCCAATACCCCCTGAAGCAATCACGGGGATCGTTAAAGCCTCGACAACCTGAGGAACAAGAACCATCGTGCTGGTATCGTCCTTTCCTAGATGACCTCCACCTTCTTGTCCAACTACCATAACTGCATCTGCGCCCAATTCTTCAGCTTTTACAGCTTGCCTTTTACCCGCCGTCAATACGAGGACCTTCGTATTCGTTCCTCTGACCATATCGAAGACTGGCTTAGGATTCCCTCCCGTAACTGATATAATATCGACCCCTTCATCAAGTGCAGCCTCGACCATATGTTCAAACGGTCTACCATGCTGCCCGATTGCAAAATTAACGCCGAATGGCTTTGATGTTTTTCGTTGCGTGAGGTTGATTTCCTTCCTTAATAATTCAGGAGTATCCATGGACATGGCGGTGAGCTGCCCAAGACCACCCGCGTTACTTACTGCTGAAGCAAGTTCATGATACGCTAAATATGCAAGACCTCCCTGAACGATCGGTCTTTCGATTCCTAGTAAATTCGTTATACGAGTATTCCACTTCATGATGATCTCCTCCCTTTTCTACATTGTTCTAGAATGTAGCTTAAAACCCTTTAATTACTAGTGGGGGAGGATACCTACCTAAAATAAAACTTGCAAATGTCGAGTGATGTGATTATACTCAGTTTGTTTATGGCATTATTAGTTAGAATTCCTTGTTTGTTTTTTCTCAAGGATTCCTTATAGAGTATAGATAAAGAGGTGCTTGCTTTGCAACAAAACGAAACACCATTATTTACTGGTTTATTGAACCATGCGAAAAAAAACCCCATTCAATTTCACATACCCGGCCATAAAAAAGGAACTGGTATGGATCCTGAATTTCGATCATTTATTGGAGATAACGCCCTTTCGATCGATTTGATCAACATCGGTCCTTTAGATGATCTCCATCACCCGCACGGTATGATTAAAGAGGCGCAAGAGCTTGCTGCTGATGCATTCGGTGCGGACGCAACATTTTTTTCTGTTCAAGGGACGAGTGGTGCAATCATGACGATGGTCATGTCTGTTTGTTCACCAGGTGAGAAAATCATCGTTCCGAGAAACGTGCATAAATCCGTTATGTCAGCAATTATTTTTTCAGGAGCTACACCTGTGTTTATCCATCCAGAAATCGATCCTAAGTTAGGAATCTCCCATGGCATAACCCCTGACGCTGTAAAGAAAGCACTTGCTCAGCATCCTGATGCAAAAGGTGTTCTGGTGATAAATCCTACCTACTTTGGTATTTCTGCGAATCTTGAAGAAATTGTTTCGATCGCCCATAGCTATGACGTACCTGTTCTCGTAGATGAAGCGCACGGGGTACACATTCACTTCCATGACCGCCTGCCATTATCTGCCATGCAAGCTGGTGCAGACATGGCAGCCACTAGTGTGCATAAATTAGGTGGATCAATGACGCAAAGTTCTGTTTTAAACGTAAAAGAGGGATTAGTATCAGCTAAACGTGTGCAGACGATCATCAGTATGCTTACGACTACTTCAACATCATACCTCTTACTCGCATCACTCGACGTCGCACGTAAGCGATTAGTTACAGATGGATATGAGCTCATCGATCAAGCAATTGAACTCGCTGAAAAAACGCGTGAGCAGATCAATGAAATCACACCGCTCTACTGTGTTGGAAAAGAGATTATTGGAACGAATGCAACGTATGATTATGATCCTACTAAGCTAATCATCTCTGTCCATGACCTTGGAATCACTGGTTACGAAGCTGAGATTTGGTTACGAAAAGAAGCGAACCTTGAAGTAGAACTCTCTGATCTATACAACATACTGTGTATTGTTACCCCAGGAGACAACGAAGAAACAACATCTGCACTCGTTTATACTTTAAAAGATATGGTCGAAGCATTTCAAGAAGCAATAGGGTCAAATCCTGAGATAGTTGCCGTTCACGTTCCTGATATACCAGTATTAGCCGTATCCCCTCGCGATGCGTTCTACGCTGACACAGAAGTCGTGCCGATTAAAGAATCAGCAGGCAGGGTCATCGCTGAATTTATTATGGTGTATCCGCCTGGTATTCCAATCTACATTCCAGGGGAAATTATTACTGAAGAAAACCTAACGTATATTGAAGAGAATATTGAAGCTGGCTTACCTGTTCAAGGTCCTGAAGATGATGAATTGAAGACATTACGAGTGATAAAAGAATACAAAGCAATCAAATAAAAGAAGAGATGGCGAATGCCACCTCTTTAGAGTGTAGAGGAAGTCTCTTAGTTGCAATTGGTGTAGTCACTATCTCCATTTATTAATCTAGTTGGATAATCGAACTCCAAGGTCCCCATTTTACTGTTAAACCATTGGGACGGAATGTTCGTTTTGGATAATTCTTATCAAGTAGGAGAGACGATCGCGGACTCCTGCGGTCGTACGGGCGGCCGAGACCGGGGTGTGGGTTTCACCTCGGGCTTGGACGTTCGTCCGCGGAAAGCATGCGATCGTCATCGACTACGGCTTTGGGAGAACCAAATATGTGCATAGGTTTATTCAACAAGCAGAAGAGGTGGCGAATGCCACCTCTTCTTTTATTTCTTATTTGCGGTCTTTCTTATTGCATTCTGGGCATCTGCTATACAAAGTACTCACTTTATCTTCAATTACATGATCGATTGTTTTTTCACACGTTTGGCATATGATAATTCCCATATCTAACACCCCTCAAAGTAAGTTTTGAAAACGCTTCCGTTTTGCTTATCTCAATAATAGTGTGTCACAATTGTTTTGTCAATACTATATTGTATATCACATTAATAAAGTTCGTTCCAATTTTTAGTGATATTAGGCGCAAACAATTTACATATGTTAGCTATGTAATAATTGTCAGAAAACGTTTTGGCAGGTACACTAGATTTACATGAGAGGGGGAATTGCGTTTGCCGCAGAGTGCCTATATTGCTCCTAAATCTAAGGAGGATCTTGATTTAAATGTAGTGAAATCGTTTCTATTCTATTATAAGGAGATCACTGAAAAAACGGGGAAACAGCTTTCTTGGGATTATGGAACTTCGGCATTTCCGTATAACATAATGGATCATGAGGAGAAGTGGTTTTATTTAAAAGGCACAACGGAAGAATACCGTGGAATCGTCGTCGGATTAACTGAAGACGCACTTCAAATCGTTTTACCAGATTATGCGACACATGGAGATAAAGCAAAAGCAAATGAACTAAGTAAATTCCTCGCGAAAAAAATGAACGGTGACCTAACGTTATTTAATGGTAGAAAGATGTATTCTACAAAAAAATAACCAGCCTGAGTGGCTGGTTTTTTTAATGCATCAGTTTAGTTCGATATCGATCGTTTCGGGATCAATCATGCTATATCCTTTGTCTCTTAAACCTTTTACGATATCAGCGAGACCTGCAGCAGTCCACTCTCGATCGTGCATCAACAGATTAGCACCGTCTTGAAGAAGAGGCGTATTTACCATGATATCTGTAATACCTTCTTTATTTTGATATTCTTTATTCCAATCATATCCATATGTCCAGTTCATCAAGAGCATCCCCTCTTCCTTCACTAATGCTTTTGAATATTCCGTGTTGGAACCAAATGGGGCTCTGAAAAACGTTGGACGCTCTCCGATTACTTCTTCAATGATATCACTAAGTTTCACGATTTCTTCACGCTGTTTTTCTTCTGATAATGACTTTAAATCTGCATGACTCATCGTGTGGTTTCCGATTTCAAATCCCATATCATGAATTTCTTTTACAATCGCCTTTTCTTCTTCCGTATCCATAAAATGACCATTAACGAAGAAGATAGCAGGTGCGTCGAGCTCCTTCAACGTCTTTGCCATGTCGAGCGCATGTTTGTCAGGTGCATCATCGATTGTTAGAAGAACAGCTTCTGATGGCGCATCATTAATTGGTTCAAGGCCCCAGAAAGCTGTGTTTAACTTATACTGCTTTACAACTTCTTCCTCTACCACTGGCTCATCTTCTTTTTCTTCATCATTATTTTTTTCACTATCTTCTTCTACTTCATTTTCTTCAGTTTGTTTTGCATCTTCCTCTGTTGCAACTTCTTTGTCTTTATTTTCTGCAGATTCTTCACCATTAGAATTTGCATCGGTCGAACATGCAGCAAGAAGAACCAACACGAGTACCGATAAGACTTGAATAGCTTTCTTCATTCTCTCCCTCTCCCCTTCTCCTAGTCTTTATCTATCATAAACGAATGTATAGGAAGTAGAAAGAGAAGAATGTCACATTTAACCAATCGTTCCTTATTGCAAATTCAATCATTATTCTGACTAATTTTCTGCCATGTCAAAATACTTTACAAGCAAAAAATCAACCCATATACTAGAGAACGTGCCTTTTTCTGTACGGTAAATTGGCGAGGCAAAATCAGGTGTCGTGGCTGATGCTCGAATATTTTTTTCATCCCGGGGGCAACATTTAGTACACATAGCTTTTATTTTTTTTTACATTACCCGGTAGATTTCGATGTTTGAATAACAATTTAAAAGTGTTGATTGAAAGGTGTGATTTACAATGAGTAAGCTTACGAGAGTATTTATGATCTCTGCAACTTTGACCCTTATCTTCATTATATGGGGTACATTCGCTCCAGAGTCTCTCGATTCTTCTACATCCTCACTTCAAACCTTTCTACAGGTTAAGTTTGGATGGTTCTATCTACTAGCAGCTTCTGCATTTCTTATCTTTGCGATCTACCTCATCTTTTCTAAATTCGGTAGAATTCGTCTAGGTAAAGATACTGACCGACCAGAGTACAGTACGCTTACCTGGTTCGCCATGTTGTTCTCTGCAGGAATGGGTATCGGTCTAGTATTCTGGGGTGTAGCTGAACCGATGTTTCACTACTATACACCACCAGCTGGCGCATCACCTGAGTCTGATGAAGCAGCAAGGCTTGCATTCCGCTATAGTTTCTTCCACTGGGGCTTGCACCCATGGGGAATTTACACAGTAGTTGCTCTTGCTCTTGCCTACTTTAAGTTCAGAAGAGGAGCACCAGGGGTTGTAAGTGCTGTATTCCATCCATTACTCGGTGACCGTGTATACGGACCACTTGGAAAGCTAATCGATGTAATCGCAGTTTTCGCTACAGTTTTTGGTGTAGCGACGTCATTAGGTTTCGGAGCATCTCAAATTGGCGGCGGAATTTCATATTTAACAGACGTTGAGAACTCATTTATGACACAATTAATCATTATCCTCGTCGTTACCGTTCTTTATATGATTTCTGCAACAACTGGTATTTCTCGCGGAATTAAGTATTTGAGTAATACAAACATCGTCCTTGCCATACTGCTGATGTTCTTCTTGCTATTCGCAGGACCTACAAACTTTATTATGGACCTATTCACTTCAACGTTAGGTTCTTATATTCAAAACCTACCTAGCATGAGTTTACGCATGCGTCCATTCGAAGGTTCATCTTGGATTCAAAGCTGGACGATCTTCTATTGGGCTTGGTGGATTGCATGGGCACCATTTGTTGGTACCTTTATCGCCCGTGTTTCTAAAGGTAGAACAATCCGTGAATTCGTTCTAGGCGTACTACTTGTACCAACAATCTTCGGTGGCCTTTGGTTCTCAGTATTCGGTGGTTCTGCGATTTCACTCGATATGGCAGGCACTGAAGTTTACGATATTATTAGTGACCAAGGAATGGAAGTTGCATTATTCGCGGTTCTAGAGCAATTCCCACTCGGTACATTTATGTCGATCATCGCTATTTTGCTTATCAGTACGTTCTTCATTACATCTGCAGACTCTGCTACGTTCGTTCTTGGTATGCAAACAACAAACGGCAGCTTGAACCCTTCAACTGGTGTTAAGCTTACATGGGGTGTCATTCAGTCGTCTGCTGCGGCAGTATTGCTATGGTCAGGTGGACTAGGTGCTCTTCAAACAGCATCTATCATTGCTGCCTTCCCATTTGCTATTATCATTATTGGGATGATCATATCGCTATTGAAAGCATTTAAGGAAGAAAAACTTCCAGCTCGCGCACCAAAAAAAGATGAATAACATCATCTAAAAACGTAAAAGAGTACGGATCCTAGAAGGGCCCGTACTCTTTTTTATACTAAAAACGATGTCTAGAGATAGTATGATTTAGAGATTCTCCAATCATTAGAAAAACTAGACGGTGTGATAAACCATTTCCATAATGGCAAACAACAATGTTGAGGCGAGCGTGATGAGAGCTACCGTTTTCACTTCAGGAATCAATCTAACTGTATACGTAATGATAAAATATAAAAACATGACGACCATGATCCCTTTAAAGAAAGGTCGATCTTGGGATGATAGGTGCAGAATGACGACTAAAGCACTCCATGAAGCTACGTGAAATAATAGAACAAACAACATTCTTCCCAAGTCCACTCACCTCCACTTTAGCTATATGCCCTTCGTACAAGCGGTATTCTTATAGTACACGCGATACTCTTTTTTTTACTACAAAAAAGCCCTGCGAATTCAGTAGGGCTTTTCTGACTATAGAGAAAGCTTTTATAGCTATCTACCAATGGTACAGTGAGGTTTCCGATTCAAAATTCTTCTCTGTTTTAAGGATAAATCAGTTATCATAATAAAAACCCTGGTGAGTTCACCAGGGTTTTCCTTCTATCTATTATGCGATGTGGATTGGTGTACCAATCGCTACCTCAGCAGCTTCCATCGTGATCTCACCAAGAGTTGGGTGAGCGTGGATTGTAAGAGCGATATCTTCAGCTGTCATTCCAGCTTCGATTGCAAGGCCAAGCTCTGCGATCATGTCAGAAGCATTAGGACCAGCAATTTGAGCACCGATTACAAGACCATCTTCTTTACGAGTGATAAGCTTCATGAAGCCTTCGCTATCGTTAAGAGATAGTGCACGGCCGTTAGCGCCGAATGGGAACTTAGATGCTTTCACATCGAAGCCTTCATCTTTTGCTTCTTGCTCTTTGTAACCAACTGAAGCTAGTTCTGGTTCACAGAATACAACTTCAGGAATTGCAAGATAGTCGATTTCAGCAGCTTCGCCACTAATTGCTTCAGCAGCAACTTTACCTTCGTAAGAAGCTTTGTGTGCAAGTGCTGGACCTTCAACAATATCACCGATTGCGTAGATATTATCGAAGTTTGTACGACACTGCTTGTCGATCTTAACAAGACCTTTTTCAGTCATTTCAATTCCGAGCTCTTCTAGACCAATTTCTTCAGTGTTTGGCTTACGTCCAACAGTTACAAGAACGTAGTCAGCATCGAATGTCTTCGTTTCGCCTTTGATTTCTGCTGTAACTGTAACACCTTCATCCGTTTCTTCAACGCCTTGAGCCATTGCTTCAGTAATGATATCTACATTACCTTTCTTCTTAAGACGACGAGATACGAGTGTGCTCATCTGTTTTTCGAATGTTGGAAGGATTTGCTTAGAACCTTCAAGGATCGTTACTTCTGTACCGAAGTTCGCATACACAGAACCAAGTTCGATTCCGATATAACCTCCGCCGATCACTACCATCTTCTTAGGTACTTCATCAAGTGCAAGAGCACCAGTTGATGAAATGACGCGTTTGCTCCATTTGAAGCTTGGAAGTTCAATCGGACGAGAACCTGTAGCAATAATACAGTTGTTGAACGTGTATGTTTGAGAGTTCTTATCATCCATAATACGAACAGTGTTCTTATCTACGAAGTAAACTTCTCCACTGATTACGTCCACTTTGTTCGCTTTCATCAGGCCTTCAACGCCACCAGTAAGCTTGTTAACAACTGAAGTTTTCCACTCTTGTACTTTCTTCATGTCTACTTTTACGTTTTCAGAAGTGATTCCGATATCTTCGGAATGCTTAGCATCTTCATATTTGTGTGAAGCATTGATTAGCGCTTTTGAAGGAATACACCCAACGTTTAGGCAAACACCGCCAAGAGTACCCTTGTCTGCGATTGCAACTTTTTGACCAAGCTGTGCAGCACGAATTGCTGCAACATAGCCTCCAGGTCCGGCTCCTACTACAAGTGTGTCTAGTTCGATTGGAAAATCTCCTACTACCATAATTTTACGCCTCCATCATTAAGAGTTGTGGATCGTTCAACAGACGTTTGATGTGGTTAAGTGCCAATTGAGCAGTAACACCATCAATCAATCTGTGGTCGTAACTGATTGATAGAGCAAGTACTGGAGCTGCAACGATTTCACCATCGATCACAACTGGCTTCTCTTCAATACGACCGATTCCAAGAATAGCAGCGTCAGGGTTGTTGATAATTGGCGTGAACCATTGTCCACCAGCAGAACCCAAGTTAGAAATTGTGCACGTGCTACCTTTCATATCATCCCCTGATAGTTTACCATCACGAGCTTTTTTAGCCAACTCATTAATTTCCGCAGAAACATTAAGAAGTGGTTTGCGATCTGCATCTTTCACGACAGGAACAACGAGTCCAGCGTCTGTATTTGCAGCGATTCCGATGTTGTAGTAATGCTTGTGTACGATTTCATCAGTAGAATCATCGATCGAAGCATTTAGCATTGGGAACTCGCGAAGAGCAGAAACAAGTGCTTTTACAACGTATGGAAGATACGTTAATTTAACATCTTTGTCTGCAGCGTACTGCTTAAACTTCTTACGGTGAGCTACAAGGTCGCTAACAACGACTTCGTCCATATGCGTTACGTGAGGAGCAGTGTGCTTCGAGTTAACCATCGCTTTAGCGATCGCTTTACGCATACCTTTCATCTTCTCACGAGTTTCAGGCTGAGCTGATGCTGCAGGTGCAGAAGTTGTTGTAGCTGCTGCCTCTTGCTCTTGACCCTTCGCTTCTGTTGTTTCTTCTTGCGCTTCAGGAGCTGCAGCTTCTTGACCGCCGCCACTTAGGTGGTTGTCGATATCCTCTTTAAGAACGCGGCCGTTCTTACCAGAACCAGATACTTTAGAAATCTTAACACCGTTTTCGCGAGCATACTTACGAACAGCTGGCATCGCGATTACGCGTTTAGTAGGGTCAGCGTCTTCTTCTTCAGAAGGAGTTGATTTTGTTTCAGAACTTTCATTTTTAGGAGCTTCTTCTTTCGGCTCTTCTTTTTCTTCCGCTTTAGGCTCTTCAGCAGCTTCTTCTTCTTCTGAACCATCGTCATAGCCTTCAGCATCGAAAGTGATGACAACGTCTCCAACGACTACTGTCGCTCCTTCTTCAGCGTGTACGTCTTTCACTGTGCCGTCTACAGGAGAAGGAATTTCAACAACAGCCTTGTCATTTTGTACTTCTGCAAGGATGTCGTCTTCTTTAACTTCGTCACCTTTTTTAACGAACCACTTTACGATTTCACCTTCATGGATACCTTCACCGATATCCGGCATTTTGAATTCATATGCCACAGGACTTCGCCTCCTATTTGTAAAAAATTTGCTTATATAAGGTGTGAAGCGAAGTGCGAATGCACTTCACTTCATTGTTTTCTATTAAAGTTAACTTAAATTAGAAGTTAACGACTTGTTTTGCTTTTTCAATGATATCAGAGTGATCTGGAAGCCATACATCCTCTGCGGCAGAGAACGCAAACACTGTATCAGGTGCTGTAACACGTAGTACAGGAGCTTCTAGGCTAAGGATTGCGCGGTCGTTAATTTCAGCAACGACGCTTGCAGCGATACCAGCTTGTTTTTGAGCTTCTTGTACAACGATCGCACGGTTTGTCTTCTCTACAGAAGCGATAATCGTGTCGATGTCTAGCGGGCTAACTGTACGAAGGTCGATTACTTCAGCGTTGATGCCTTCTTTTTCAAGCTCTTCTGCAGCTTTAAGAGAAGCCTGTACCATCGCACCGTACGTTACGATCGTGATATCAGAACCTTCACGCTTCACATCAGCCTTACCAATTTCAATCGTATATTCTTCCTCAGGTACTTCTTGACGGAAAGAACGATACAATTTCATATGCTCAAGGAAAATAACCGGATCGTTATCACGGATCGCAGAAATAAGAAGTCCTTTTGCATCGTAGGGGTTTGAAGGGATAACAACTTTAAGACCAGGCTGTTGAGCCATTAGTCCTTCAAGGCTATCTGCGTGAAGTTCAGGTGTCTTAACTCCGCCACCAAATGGAGAACGAACTGTGATCGGAGCATGGAACGAACCACCAGAACGGTAGCGTAGACGAGCCATTTGCCCAGAAATTGCATCCATTACTTCGTAAACGAAACCGAAGAATTGAATTTCTGGTACAGGTCTGAAGCCAGTAAGTGCAAGTCCGATCGACATACCGCCAATACCTGATTCTGCTAGTGGAGTATCGAATACACGATCCTCACCAAATTCTTTTTGAAGTCCTTCTGTCGCACGGAATACGCCGCCGTTTTGACCTACGTCTTCACCAAATACGAGTACGTTTTCGTCATTCTTTAATTCGATACGCATCGCATCAGTGATTGCTTGAATCATTGTCATTTGCGCCATAGCTTACTTCGACTCCTTTGCACTATATTCTTCATATTGCTCGCGAAGGTTATGAGGAAGCTCTTCGTACATGATTTCAATAAGATCTGTTACTTTTTGCTTCGGAGTTTTATCTGCTTGCTTGATGGCAGCTTTGATTTCTTCCTTCGCTTTCTCAACAACTTCATTTTCTTTCTCTTCGTTCCATAGATCTTTGCTTTCTAGATACTTACGGAAACGCACGATTGGGTCTTTCTTTTCCCACTCGCTATCAAGATCTTCTGAACGGTAACGAGTTGGATCATCACCAGCCATTGTATGTGGACCATAACGGTACGTCATCGTCTCGATAAGAGTTGGACCTTCACCATTGATTGCACGCTCACGAGCGTCAGTTACTGCTTTGTAGACAGCTAGAACGTCCATTCCATCTACCTGAACGCCATGAATTCCAACACCGACAGCTTTCTGAGCAATCGTCTTCGCAGCAGATTGCTTTTCAACTGGTACTGAAATTGCAAAGCGGTTGTTTTGAACAACAAAGATAGCAGGAGCGCCATAAGCACCAGCAAAGTTCATACCTTCATAGAAGTCACCTTGAGACGCACCGCCGTCACCTGTGTAAGTGATCGCTACGTTTTTCTTACCTTTTTTCTTAAGTCCAAGTGCAACACCAGCAGTCTGAGTGATTTGAGCTCCAATAATGATTTGCGGGCTCAGCATGTTCAGACCATCAGCCTGGTTTCCTACAAAGTGTCCACGAGAGAATAAGAATGCTTTATATAGAGGAAGTCCGTGCCAAATTAGCTGTGGAACATCACGGTATCCTGGAAGAATCCAGTCCTCTTTATCAAGTGCAAATTGGCTTCCAAGCTGAGAAGCTTCTTGTCCTGCAGTTGGTGCGTAGAATCCTAGACGTCCTTGACGGTTCAAAGAAATTGAACGCTGATCAAGAATACGTGTATAAACCATGCGGCGCATAAGTTCTTGAAGCTGCTCATCAGTTAGTTCTGGCATAGCCTCTTCATTAATGATCTCGCCGTTTTCATTTAAGATCTGGAACATTTCGAATTGGCCTTCAATGTTTTCGAGGGTTTTTGTCCCCATACCTTTCACCTCATCCTTTCATTCATAAAGAGATAAATTATTTAATTGCAAATGCAATTGTGAGTGGGTCGTTCAGTTTTCAGACATATCTAGCATGTCCATTTAGCCTTTATTAAATGACAGTTTGTCTCGATAAAATTTGTGCCACTAAAGACAACACTCAATTTCATACCCTTATTTCTTGAGAAATAATCCCTAGTACTATGTACTACTGCGTTTCGTGAGCTGTATCAGTAAAAATAAGGGAGTGTTTCTCTTCATGAGTAAGTTCGTTTTTCAGTTTACAATACAGTATCTATATAGTCAATTATTAGGTTTCAAAAATAAGCTTTCTCTCCTATATGAAAACCTGTTATAACTATGATTTTGAAACTGTATCAATACAAGGAGTTTTTATTAACTAATATATCCAAATGAAAAACCGCTCAAATATTTGAGCGGTTTAGTATTATTCTCCATAATTTACATTTAAATCTGCAGCTTTATAAAAAGCTTTCTTTGCTTCATTAAACTCTGTTGTATACGTATTAAACTTTTCTTTCTGTTCAGAGACTTTCGCGTATTGATCATTCACGCTTTTGATTTGCTCTTGAAGTTGCTCTAGCGTAAGTTCTTTATCTTGCAACATACTATAAAGCTTTTTATCTAATTCAATCGCTGCTTTGTATTCTTTATAAAGCGTTTGGTACGCTTCGTAGCGCTTATCCATCTTTTCGATGAGGGTTTTTGCGCTTTCTTGAACACTTTCATCTTCTAAGTCTTCACTTAATTCTTTCGTGTTCTCGAATTCTTCGTAAGCCTTATCGATACTTTCTTTCTCGTTGTTTAAGTATTCTAGTCTCTTTTCAGTCAGCGCTTCAGCTTCTTCTGAAAGAGATTTGATCTTATCGAACTCATCCATGCTAAGTGCAACGATTTCATCATAAAGCCCTTGCTCCTTTTTCTCGGCCTTAGCTAATGGTTCTTGCTGTTCTCTAAATTGATCTTCTAACGCTACTGCTTCTTCTAAATGGTTATACATCTTTTCCTCTGTACTCTCACCGAACTGACATCCAACAAGGATGAGAAAACAGAAAAAAAGAGAAATAATTCCTACTCGGTTCACTCTTGACAACAATAGTCCCCCCACATCTCCAATTAATACCAATGATTTCATATCTTTGATTACTATACCATATTCTATCAGGCAATAGAACAGTCGTTTTATCACAAATTTAAACTGAAGAAATTATTAGTCATTCCGTAAACGTTACGATTTATTTTATCGTATTGAGTGGTGTGCTAAACTGATAGTTAGATGATCTAGGTACCCATAAGTAAGTGACTTCAATATACTTATAACGTGAGAGTCCGTGAAGATAGGAGTGAACACATTTATGTTAACAATGAAAGATGTACGTAGAGAGGGAGATCCGATCCTTACACAAGTAGCAAAAGAAATCGAAATCCCCGCTAATGAAGAAGAAAAACAAACGCTTCAAGATATGCTTCAATTTTTAATCAATAGCCAGGATCCAGAAACAGCTTTAGAATATGAGCTTCGATCAGGGATCGGGATTGCCGCACCTCAAATAGGGATTAGCAAAAGGATGTTCGCCATCCATGTTACAGATCATAGAGGAACGTTATACAGCTACGGAATTATGAATCCTAAGATCATCAGTCATTCTGTAGAAAAAACATATTTAGAAGGCGGAGAAGGATGCCTTTCCGTTGACCGGGATATTCCGGGCGCTGTACCTCGCTATGCGAGGATAACCCTAAAAGGGATCGATCAAGAAGGCAACCCGCTTAAATTACGACTCAAGGGGCTCCCAGCCATCGTCGCGCAACACGAAATTGATCACCTTGATGGGATCATGTTTTACGATCGAATAAATGAAGAAGAAGCAAAGGAACTGTCACCACTTCGATAAAAAAAGGAATCGCGCAAGTGCGCGATTCCTTTTTTATTACCTTTTTACAAAAGTCCTGCTTTTATCAAGCCATTTCGGATTCCATCTTCATCTACAGGGTCCGTCACGAAGTCAGCAGCTTCTTTCGCTTCTTGATAACCATTACCCATCGCAATACCGGTTCCTGCGAATTTGAGCATCTCGATATCATTCAAAGCATCTCCGAAAGCAAATGTGTTTTCACGCTTAAACCCTAAGTGTGAAATCATCGCTTCGATTCCTCTAGCTTTTGAACCTCCAGGAGGAATAACGTCCATCGAAAAATCATGCCAGCGAATAAAATCAAAATTACCGTACGTTTCGCGATAGTTCGCTTCTTCTTCACTTTGACAGAAAAGGAGAGCTTGATAAATATCACGATCGTGGTAATACGTAGGATTAAAGCCTGGGTAATGCATTTTTAAATCGTCCATACTTTTCATAATATGAGGATGCTTGTCGTGATTACTCATCATCGCTTCATGGTCTAGAAATACCATAGGATGACCGTTTTCTTTTGCTACTTCCTCAAGTGAAAGGATTTCTTCCCTACTAAGCGGATTTGTTTGAACGATGTCTTCTTTGTGTTTTACATACTGCCCATTAAAGCTGATAAACGAATCGATTGCTAATTCTTCTCTAAGATCTGCAAACATAAACGGTGCTCTTCCTGTCGCAATCGCCACCGTTACACCCTTCTCTGTCAGTTCTTTTAACGCCGCTCTCGTAGAAGCTGGAACTTTTTTATCATGATCTAACAATGTACCATCTATATCGAAGAAAACAATCTTATCATTCATCATTTCTCTCACCTATCCTTTATGCCGACTTTTTTAAAAGTCTTCTCTCTGTTTTTGTAGTACGCCCTGATAAATAGACGCCTGTAAAGATAAACAATAGTCCAACGACCATCGTTACTGTCACCGCCTCATCAAGGTAAGCACTACCCCAGAACAAAGCAGTTACAGGAACCAAGTATGTCACTAGTGTCGCATACTCTGCGCTCCCCTTTTGAATCATATAAAAGAAGAGAAGATATGCGATGCCAGATCCAAACACCCCTAGTCCTATTAGCGATATAAGGATATCACGTTCCATGATTGGCGTAAATAATTGTACATCTCCCGTAGCGAACATCATAATCAATCCCCCTACTGTACCAACCGATAGCGTCATGATCGCCATAATATCCACGGGAACATCCGACAAGTTTTTCTTAGTAAACTGAGATGCAAAGCCATAGCAAGCCGTTGCAATGAGCATCGGTACGACTCCTACCCAATCTTCTTTAAAAAAAGACCCTAGATTGAATTCGATAAGAAATAAAATACCGATAAATCCGATAATAACCCCTGACCACTGTCTCAGCTTGAGAACTCTCGAAAAGAACAATGCACCTAGAATCCCAGTAAATAAAGGGGTCGTAGCGTTTAATGCTGCTGCTAAACTGCTAGAGATGCGTTCCTCACTGAATGCGATCAACCCCCATGGTATCAGTGCGTTCAACAAACCGACCAAAATTAAGCTTCCCCATGGGAGTCGTTTAAATAAGAAGCTAACCCGCCCTTTAACAATGAGATAGATGATGATCGCTACTGCACCGAACAAACATCTATAAAAGACGACGCCCATCGGTCCAACCACCGGAACGAGTATTTTGATAAACATAAATGACATTCCCCAGATCAAGCTAAGTGATAACAGGGCGAGTAACAGCCTCATGGATTCCCCTCCTCATGCATTTCGTATCATTCTATCTTACATGAACGGAGTCTTCTTGTCTCTCGATTCATTTCCAACTGTTACCTAACTATTTTTTTGACTGTTAACGAATAATAACAACACTAAAACAATAGGAAAGGAATGGATCAGATGTATACGAAAATGAAACGAAAAATCAAAAAATCATTAAAAACCTTCTTTTTCCCTCACTCTCCGACAGTACAAGAATAAGAATTTTTCCTTACATGGCGGGGTAAATCTCTAATTTTATGATGGAAAATCTATTTGAAACATGAAAAAGAAACCAATTTCCTATATAATAAACGGAGATGCACACAAATTGTCTTGGTTAAGGAGAGATTTAGAATGATCTATAAGGTTTACTATCAAGAAACAAAAAAGGAGGTTCCTGTAAGAGAGCGAACAAAGAGCCTGTACGTTGAGGCTAATTCTGAACGGGAAGTTCGCTATAAATTAAAGGAACGAAACTATAATATCGAATTCATTCAAACAGTAGAAGATGAATTTCTAGAATTCGAGCAAAAATCAGAGCACTTTGAATTGGAGAATGTATAAACTATGAAATTTGTTAAAAATCATCAAACAGCCGTTTTTGCACTCGGTGGACTAGGAGAAATCGGCAAAAACATGTACGGTATTCAGTTCCAGGATGAAATCATCCTGGTCGATGCAGGGGTTAAGTTCCCTGAAGAAGAGTTACTAGGAATCGATTACGTGATTCCAGATTATTCTTATCTTGTGAAAAACCAAGATAAGATTAAAGGACTTTTCATCACACATGGTCACGAAGACCATATCGGTGGTATTCCATACTTACTGCGTGAGATTAACGTCCCAATCTTTGGAGGCAAGCTTGCGCTAGGATTCATCCGAAACAAACTTGAAGAACACGGTCTTCTAAGAGGAGCGTCTCTTAACGAAATTACAGAAGATGACATCATCAAGTTTAGAAAAACATCTGTTGCGTTCTTTAGAACAACGCACAGTATTCCAGATTCCTTTGGAGTAGTCGTTAAAACACCACCTGGAAACATCGTTCATACAGGTGACTTCAAGTTTGACTTCACTCCAGTAGGTGAACCAGCTAACCTTACTAAGATGGCCGAGATCGGTAAAGAAGGCGTATTAGCACTTCTGTCTGACTCAACAAACAGTGAGGTTCCTGGCTTTACAATGTCTGAGAGTCGCGTCGGTGAGACGATTCAAGACATTTTTAGAAAAGTAGATGGCCGCGTTATTTTCGCAACGTTCGCATCAAACATCCACCGTCTTCAGCAAGTTGTTGAAGCTGCGGTTGAAAACGGACGTAAGGTCGCAGTATTTGGACGTAGTATGGAAGCAAACATTACGATCGGACAAGAACTCGGATACATTCGCGCGCCGAAAGATACGTTCATCGATGCGCATCAAATCAACAGACTTCCTGAAAATCAAGTAACGATTCTTTGTACAGGAAGTCAAGGTGAGCCAATGGCTGCGCTATCTCGTATCGCTAACGGTACGCATCGTCAAATCCAAATCATCCCTGGTGATACAGTTGTATTCTCCTCTTCGCCGATCCCTGGAAACCAGGTAAGCGTTTCGAGAATTATTAACCAGCTGTCTCGCGCAGGAGCTGAAGTCATCCATCACAAACTAAGTGATATTCATACTTCTGGACATGGTGGACAAGATGAGCAGAAATTGATGCTTCGCTTGATCAAGCCAAAATTCTTTATGCCGATCCACGGTGAATATAGAATGCTTAAGATGCATACGAAGCTTGCTCAGGACTGTGGCATTCCACAAGACCACTCATTCATCATGGACAATGGTGAAGTGCTTGCTCTTAGCGAAAATGAAGCATCGATCAGCGGTAAGATTCCATCAGGTTCTGTATATGTTGATGGAAAAGGAATCGGAGATATCGGTAACATCGTTCTTCGTGACCGTAAGATCTTATCTGAGGAAGGACTCGTTATCGTTGTTGTCAGCATCAACATGAAGGAATTCAAGATTCTTTCTGGCCCGGACATCATCTCTCGCGGCTTCGTATACATGAGAGAATCTGGTGACCTAATCAACGATGCACAAGATCTTCTATCGAAGCATCTTAATGGCGTTATGGAGAAACGTACGAGTCAGTGGTCTGAGATCAAGAATGAAATCACTGATACGCTTGCACCATTCCTTTACGAGAAAACAAAGCGTCGTCCAATGATCCTACCGATCATCATGGAGATCTAACTATACGATTAAAGACCGCCTGTCACTGCGATAGGCGGTCTTTTCTTTTTATAAGAAGCCATCATCATTAAGACATTGTGGTACAGATACAAGTCAATGAACACTCGTAAGCCAAGCTGTATTCGCTACATTCAAATTAAGGTGAAACAGCATATTCACAGTGATTGGAGCGTAAGGATGCTCGACTCCTGCGGGATGAGCGGGACAGGTGTGACCCCACAGGCGCGAGTTCCAGCGCCGAGGAGGCACACCGCCCGCCCCGCGGAAAGCGAGCATCCTGGAGCGGAAATCTCTCCCAACTACAATAAACAATTAGCTCACTACACACTAAAAAACCGCCCGTCGCAATGACAGGCGGCTTTTTTGATTAATCTCTATTAAGTAGCTGGCGCTCTAGACGGTTGATGTCTTGATCTGAGCCGATCACGATCAGAATATCGCCTTTGTAAATCTTTTGATCCGCTTGAGGAGAAACGATAATGTCATCTCCATTCTTGATCGCAACGATATTGGCACCGTACTTTGCTCGGATATCGAGCTCAATAATCGTTTTATTATCCATTCTTGAGTTTGCGATAAGTTCAACGATACTATGTTCATCTGAAAGCTCTAAATAGTCGAGAACACTATTTGAGATAATATTATGAGCAATCCTCATCCCCATATCTCTCTCTGGGTGAACGATCTTATCAGCACCGATCTTGTTCAGAACTTTTTCATGGTAATCATTTTGAGCTTTCACCGTAATATTACTTACCCCTAGTTCTTTCAAGATCAACGTTGTAAGGATACTTGATTGAATATTATCTCCGATCGCGACAATAACGTGATCAAAATTTCGTATACCTAGATTTTTTAATACGCTCTCATCCGTTGAATCTGCAATGACAGCGTGCGTTGCAACGGAGGAAAATTCATTTACTTTGTCTTCATCCATATCGATTGCGAGAACTTCCATTCCCTGTTGACTCAATGATTTGCATATACTACCGCCAAAACGGCCTAGTCCAATAACCGCAAATTGTTTTTTCAACGTACACTCCTCCTACTTATCTCGGAAAGAAACGTGACAGCGATCCGCTGCCACGTTGTTAACTCTATCCTATCACGTTGTACCACCGTGTCAATATGATCTCTTTACGACTTATTTCCTTTTACATACTCGGCATCAAAGAGGAATAGTCGCATTAATAAGATTAGAGAAGGAACGAGTAAGCATAGACCTGCTACGAACGCTATAACTAGGTATACACCCATCGTTTCATTCGTGTAGCCAGAGTAAATCGTAACGTAGTCGTATAAAATCCACGGGAGATGTGACACCCCGTAGCCAAAGAAGGCAAAAAAGAATTGCAGCATAACAAAGAGAAAGGCTGTTCCATAGCGTTTCTTATGAAAGATCAAGTATGTTGCAACTAAGAAGCAAAACAGAGATGCAATAAACATCCATGCATAGTCGAGCGTGCTCGCAAAATGCTCAGGGTTATGCTGCTGAAGCGCTACGAAGACGAGTATACTAGCTAAAATGGTTGGCGCGCTCCAAAAGAGAGCATATTTCCTTAGTAGCTCTAGAGCAGGCGTATCATTCGCTCTGCTTGCATAGAACGTAAGAAACGCTGCACTAATGAACAACACAGAAACAATCGCAAGTAACACGACAGACCAAGAATAAAAACTTGTAAAAAGTTCACCAGCGAGAAACGTAACGTTGCCATCCACTTCTTCTATGAAACCACCTTCAGACAAAGTGAGCGCTGTTGAAAGCGAGGCAGGAATCAATAACCCTGTCACACCATACAAAAAGGTATATACTCTACTCTTTTTAGCACCGTAGTTCCCAAACGCATAAAACGATCCTCTGATTGCTATGAGAATGATCGCAATGCTTCCAGGCACAAGCAGTGCTGTTCCGAAGTAATAAGCAGTGTCTGGGAAGAAACCGATCAGGCCTACAAAAAAGAATACGAAAAACACATTTGTAACTTCCCAAACCGGAGATAAATACCGACTGATGATACGGTTGATGATATGATCTCGGCCGGTTAGCTCACCGTAGTATGCAAAGAAACCTGCACCAAAATCGATTGAAGCAGTGATTAAATAACCATATAGAAAAACCCATAGCACCGTAATCCCAATAACCTGAATATCCAATTTGACACCCCCCTATCTAGATTTTGCGATTTCTTCTAGCTCATTTTCTGCTGGATTTGAATGGAACATCTTTCTGAGAACGATGACACAAAGCGTCCCGAGGACGATGTACAGCAATAAGAACAAGATAAGCATCAAGCCTACGTGATCAGACGTTGTTGCAGCGTGACCTGTTCGAAGAATGTCCCAAAGGATCCAAGGCTGACGTCCCACTTCTGAGAAAATCCATCCAAATTCAATAGCAAGCATCGAAAGTGGTCCTGCAAGGACAATAAGCCTTAGCAACAACCTATTACCTGGATTTAATCGTTTAATCCTAAGTGCGAGCATATAGAAGAATGTCAGAGCTGCTAAGAACATTCCGATCCCTACCATGCCATCAAACAGGTAATGGATAAACAGTGGCGGAATTTCATCTTCCGGTACTTGATCTAAGCCCATCACTTCAGCACTCGGATTACCATGTGCAAGGATACTTAAGAAGTTAGGTAATACAATACCGTATTTTACTTCTTCATTCTCTTCGTCTAAAATACCTCCAACAATTAAGTCTGCATTTCCTTTCGTTTCAAAATGCCACTCTACAGCTGCTAGTTTTTCAGGTTGGTATTCTGCAAGAAACTTCCCTGCGAAATCTCCTACCATTGCCGTTCCAATCGCAAAAATAAATCCTGCTGTCATCGTCAGTTTCAACGCTTTTTTGTAATACGTACCAGTCTTGCCCCTAAGCATCATAAATGCTGTGATCGCGGCGAGTACGATAGCCGATGTAAGGTATGCGGACATCACGACATGACCTACCTTAGTTGGCGTCGCAGGATTAAACATCGCAGCAAGCGGTTCAATATCAGTCAATACACCATCGACCATCGTAAAGCCTTGTGGAGCGTTCATAAACGCATTTACCGTAGAGATAAACACTGCCGACATGGTTGAACCGATTACGACTGGTATTGAAATTAACCAGTGATAGATTGGCTTTTTAAATCGATCCCATGTATATAAATAGATTCCTAGAAAGATTGCTTCAAAGAAAAACGCAAACGTTTCTAAGAATAAAGGCAAACTGATTACCTGACCGGCAAGCTGCATAAAGTTTGGCCAGAGTAAAGAAAGCTGTAAGCCAATCGCCGTTCCTGTCACAACCCCTACTGCTACCGTTACAACAAACCCTCTTGACCAGCGCCTTGCTAATAACGTGTAGTAAGGGTCATTGCGCTTAATCCCAATCCATTCTGCTATACTAATAAGCAAAGGCACACCAACACCGAGAGTTGCAAAGATTATATGAAACCCTAGTGTAAGGCTCGTTAAAAGCCTGCTGAGCATCGCCGAATCCATTTCCACCTACTTCATCCCCTTTTAAATCAACTCAAAGTCTCCTAAACAATCTTCCCTTATCAACTTGAACAAAAACTAACAAACATGTGAAGCTTTCTACAAATCTATTATGACTGAACGAAGACTTTGTGACAAGTATCACAATCTAAAATAAAAAAAGAAGCCCGAAAAGGGCTTCTTTTTTTATCCTGCATCCATCATATTAAACTGTGAACGAACTAATTCGTAGTAAGTTCCACCTTTACGCATCAATTCGTTATGATCTCCTTGCTCTAATATACGACCATGATCTAACACGATAATATTGTCCGCTCCACGGATGGTTGATAGTCTATGGGCAATCATAATCGCTGTTCTACCTTCTAGAACGACGTTTAATGCATTCTGTATCTTGAGCTCAGTTTCTGTGTCGATACTAGCCGTTGCTTCATCGAGTATCAAAATTCTTGGATCGGCTAATAACGCCCGGGCGAAAGATAACAACTGACGCTCACCCACTGAAAGTACGTTACCCCTCTCTTCAACTTCCGTTTCAAACCCATTGCTTAGCCGCTTGATAAACTGATCCGCTCCGACTGCTTCTGCTGCTTCGAGTACTTCTTCATCTGTTGCATCAGGTCGACCGAAACGAATGTTTTCCATAATCGTTCCAGAAAAGATAAACGTATCTTGAAGCACGACACTTACTTTTTGACGCAAACTATCCAATTTAACATCTCGTAAATCGACGCCATCGATTTTTACTGACCCTTTTGTAGGATCATAGAACCTACTGATCAGATTGGCGATCGTTGATTTACCAGAACCAGTGTGCCCAACAAGTGCAACTGTTTCTCCCGCTTTCATCCTTAAACTCATCTGGTGTAGTGCTTTTCTTTTCTCATCATAGGAGAATTCAACGTCTTCAAACGTGATTTCACCTTTCATTTCTTTAAATTCTCTTGCATCCTTTTTCTCTGGAACATTTGGCTTTTCATCTAAAAATTCAAAGATTCGCTCTGATGAAGCCATCGCTACGAGTAGCTGGTTATATACTTGACCTAATCTTGAGATCGGTTCCCAGAACATTCCTAAGTAAAAAGCAAACGTGACGAAGACACCATAATCGAGACCATTCTGAATTAAATAGACACCAAACCAAATCAGTATCGCTGTTCCAATCGCATTCGACATCTCTACGAAAGGTCGGAACATCGCACTTTTTTTCGTCGCATCCTTCCAGCTTGAGTACGTTTCATGGTTAACGCCTTCAAAGAAGTCCATGTTCTCTGTTTCCTGTGTATAAGACTGTGTGACTCGAATACCTTGAATGCTTTCGTTCAAGTGGGAGTTTAGCTTCGCTTGCTTCACCCTTACCTGTTGCCATGATCTCCTGATCCTTCTGCGTAGCCTTGTCGAGATCAAGAACATGAGCGGCAAGATAATCATGATTGCTAGCGTTAACTGTGGACTTAGAATAAACATGATCACGAGGATACCAAGTAACAAAACGATATCCATCAACAGGTTGATAACACCATTTGTAAAGAGTTCCTGCATCGAATTTACATCGTTGATGATCCTTACTAAGATAGACCCTGCCGAACGCTTGTCAAAGAATCCGTGCGAGAGCTTTTGTATGTGTTTGAATAACCCCTGCCTAATGTCATAGATAATGTATTGCCCGAGCTGATTCGTCCATTTGATACGATACGTGTTCGAAACCCATGAAATGATATATAACACAGCTATTCCAATGATGAGTTGAATCAATAGCGTTTCATCTTTATTTTTTATTGCATGATCGAAAAGCAATACCCCGATAAAGATCGGAACGATCAACCGCACTGCAGTTGAAATCAGCATCGTAATGATCGCTTTTGGTAGAAGGTTCTTCTTATATGGTTCCATGTATCCTAGGAGCCGCGACATCTGCTTCCAATTAAACTGTTTTTCGATAGCTGAATCCTGAGAATAGTGAAATCGTTGTCTACGATTCTGTTTCATTTCGCTTATTCACCCCTTTTCAAACCGTCTGTCTACTCATAATCTCTTTTTGATCTTGATACTGAATATCGTAGATACCTCGGTAGTATCCTTCGTTCTCAATCAGTTCATCATGCTTTCCGCGCTCAACGATTTCTCCTTTATTCAGTACAAGGATTTCATCAGCGTGCTTTAATGAAGAAATTCTATGCGCGATGATAAACGTCGTTCTTCCCTTCATCACTTCTTCGAATGCTTTTTGAATCTTAAACTCCGTTTGCATATCAACTGCACTCGTAGCATCATCGAGAATCAAAATACTTGGATCTGTCAAGATAGCTCGAGCGATTGCAATTCGTTGTTTTTGTCCTCCTGAAAGTCCCATTCCACGCTCTCCAAGAACCGTGTCATACCCTTCAGGCAATTCCATAATGAACTCATGTGCCTGTGCACGTTTCGCTGCATCTTGAATTTTCTCAAACGAAACATCGGGATCGCCGTAAGCAATATTATCGCGAATTGTTGATGAAAATAAGAATGTCTCTTGAAGAACTACACCAATATTTCTTCTAAGAGATTTGAACGTATAGTCATCGATCTTCTTACCATCGATCAAGATCTCTCCACTATCTGGTTCATAAAAACGTGCGATTAACTGCGTAACCGTTGTCTTTCCTGACCCCGTTGCACCTAATAAACCAATCGTTGTACCTTTTGGTGCATCGAAAGAAATATCCTTCAACGCCTCATCATCTTCAGAAGCATACTTGTGCGTCACATGCTTAAACTCAACATGACCTTCTAAACGACTCACTTCGATGGCACCTTCTTTATCAGATATATCTTCAGGTTCATCTAAAATTTCAAGTAGACGTTCACCTGAAGCTTTTGATTGAGAGAACGTGTTGATCACGAATCCTAAGTTCATGATCGGCCAGATGATGTACCAAACAAGACTAAAGAATGCAACGAGCTCTCCTGGTCGAAGCTGGTCTTGGAATACAAGATAGCCACCGTATGATAATAAGAACACTACACAAAGATTTCCGATAAACTCCATCATCGGGAAGAACTTCGCCCATATATTCGACGTCGTCAAGTAGTTGTCGCGATAATCCGTATTACTGTTTACGAACTTACCGATCTCGAAATCTTCTCTCGATAATGATTTGACCGTATTGATTCCGCTGATGTTTTCTTGTACCTTCGTATTTAACCTCGCCATCGATTTCCGGATTCCTCTAAATGCTGGGTGAACGTTTTTATCGAAGCGATAAACTGCGATACTGAGGAAAGGGAGCATTCCGAGCGTTACGAGTGCTAACGGAACAGAATAATTAAACATAACGATCAAACTAAATGTGATCAGTAGTAAAAAGTTGATCACTTGTGCGAATCCAAAAGAAAGGAAAAAGCGAAAACCTTCAACATCAGCAGTTAAGCGTGACATTAAATCCCCGGTCTTCGCATTGTCATAGTATCGAAAAGGTAAGTACTGAAGCTTTTTGTAAAGCTCTTCTCTTAGTCGATAGACTGCTGTTACTCCAAAGAGATCCCCTAAGTACTGATGAAAGAATGTAGCGATACCCTTAAACAACATAATGCCAATAAATCCGAACGCAAGATAAGGAACCCATTGATACTGCTGATTCAAGATAACATCATCGATCGTAAATTGCAGGACCATCGGGTATATCACCGTGATTCCGGTTACAAAAAACAATGAGAACACAGACCATAAGAACAATTTCTTATATGGCCAATAAAAATCTTTTAATCTCTTAAACGTATCCAACGCGACACCACCTTTGACTATAAATGAATTGTGAAATTAGTGACAATATACATAATATATCGGATTTCGAAATAAATAACCACCAATTAGAATCATTTAATAAAAAAAACTCCAAGATTCCCCTCTTGAAGTTTTATTACCACTACTAGCATACAAGTTGTTCATTTTATGAAGACAGATTGAGCATGACACTTAGTCCATTTCAAATGTTACATTACGCATAAGCTCTTCTTTTTATGACCGATTTTAGTATGATAGTCTCTAAATAAAAAACCTCCAGGATCACCTGGAGGTTTTAGGTTTGCTCTATATTATACGTTTAGCGTTTCTTGACCTGGCTTCCAGTTTGCTGGGCAAAGTCCACCAGTTTGAAGTGCTTGAAGCACGCGAAGTGTTTCGTCTACATCACGGCCGATGTTGTTGTGGTTAACAACTGCGTACTGAAGTTCACCTTCAGGGCTGATGATGAATAGTCCGCGAAGTGCTACACCTTCATCTTCAATAAATACGCCATATTCTTTAGATACTTTATGGTTCGTATCTGCAGCTAGTGGATAGTTTAGATCACCAAGACCATTTTCGTTACGGTCAGTGTTGATCCATGCTAAGTGTGTATGGATTGTATCAGTAGATACTCCGATAACTTCTGCATCTAGATCGTCGAACTCATCGTAACGGTCACTTAGTGCAGTGATTTCAGTTGGGCACACGAATGTGAAGTCCATTGGATAGAAGAAAAGAACTGTCCATTTATCGTTCTTCATGTTTTCTTCAAGACTTACTTTACCGAATTCTTTGTTGTTCATAACTGCTTCCATTTCGAAGCGAGGTGCTTGTTTACCTACCATGCGTTCTGCCATGTGTAAATCCCTCCTAGAAAATATCCTGCGGCTTTCGCCCACGTTTGTCATTATAGTACAACCATTTTTTATAGTCAATATTAAGTAATAATTAATTTAATATAATGAATAGACTTCGTACTTCCCTATATTGCCCGTGTATTCTATTTCATAAACGTTGACATGATAAGTATAACGAAATATTTTTCTTACGTCTTGTATAACACTTCACTTGAACCGTAGTGACATTTTTCGCTATACTTTGTCAGTAAGGTTTATACTTGTATTTTGCTAAAGGAGGAGAAACATGGATTTTATTGAGAATATCAGCTGGGCTGAATTGCTCGTTGATACTGGACTACTCATTCTACAACTTATCGCAATCTTTATCGTTTATGCGATTGTAAAATCATTAGGAACTCGATTTATTGAAAAGTCCTTCACGGAAGTAAGTACGAAAAAAAACATGAGTCAAAGCAGAGCAGACACACTAAAGAATTTAACGATGAGCGTTTTCGCTTATGTGTTAATCTTCATTGTTGTTGCAGTCGTATTTGATACGTTTGGATTCGATATCAAAGCCTTGATCGCTGGTGCTGGAATCATCGGTCTAGCAGTTGGTTTTGGTGCTCAAGGACTCGTTAGTGATGTCGTGACAGGATTCTTCATCTTACTTGAAAAGCAGATGGATGTTGGCGACTATGTAACTGCAGCTGGCTTCGGCGGAATCGTTGAAGAAGTTGGCCTTCGCACAACTCATATCCGTTCTTTTGACGGCACACTTAACTATGTTCCGAACCGTGAAATCAGCTCGCTAAGTAACCACTCTAGAGGGAACATGCGCGCTCTTGTTGATATTGGTATTTCTTACGATGATAATATTGACGAAGCGATTCGCATTCTTCAAGATGTGTGTGAAAAAGTTGCTGAGACAAACGATGCAATCGTTGAAGGACCAAACGTTCTTGGTGTTCAGAACCTTGGTGATTCTGATGTTGTCATCCGCGTTCTCTGTCAAACAAAGAATATGGAACAGTGGGGCGTAGAGCGTCAGCTGCGTAAAGAAATTAAAGAAGCATTCGATGCAAACGGAATCGAAATTCCGTTCCCACATCAAGTTTACGTTGAGAAGAAAGAACAGTAATCGTTTAAGTGTCACTTGCTCTGGGTAAAGTAATGGCAAATCGTTAAAGGAGCGTGACGTCATTGCCGTATGATTCGAAAAGTGATCTACCTGATCAAGTGAAAGATAACCTTCCGTCCCATGCACAAGATATCTTTAAGGAAGCTTTTAATTCTGCTTCAGAGCAATACGATAACGAGAAGACAGCTTTTAAAGTAGCTTGGAGTGCAGTGGAAGAGAAATACGAAAAGAACGATAATGGCAATTGGGTAAAAAAAGACGATTAACGAAAACCGCCCCCTTCTGGAAGGGGGCGGTTTTTTTATTGCTGGTATCTACTGTCGACTTGCTGACAAACTTGATCAGCTGTCATGCCATCAGCGTTGATGACACTTCCTTGTGTAGTAGCGTCCTGCATTCCCATAACGTTCTGATCCTGACCTGAGATCACACAGCAATCACAGCCATTTGCATCAGCTTCCTGCTTAAGGGAAACTACTTCATACCCTTTTGCTTGAAGTGCTTGTGCTACGTCAGAAAGCGTATCTTCTACAGCGATTCTTCTCATGCTATTCACTCCTTCCCCTATAATACATTGCCAGTACTAGAATTAGGATGAGCTATTTTCGATAAACTATTCACTTTTTGAACATAAAACCCATGTTTTCTATAGAGAGTTTCAAGCTCATAGAATTCATATGGTTATTATCAAATGCCTAGAGTAGCATTTGAACTCACTTTTCCTGCTACCGTTGCATACGATAGTAAATAGTCAACAATAGGACTAGCCTTAAAGGAGTTGAGCATTGATGGGCAATCATAAACGAGGAGACGTTATTAACAAGCTCGTCTCTCCCCCACTTCCTTTATACGATTCAAATTTCCCGATACTTTTCTTCTGGAGCCCAAAAGGAGGATGTACTTCACTTGCCAAATGGTACTTTTATCACCTAGGGCTACTAGAAGAGGCTACGAATTACGAATCCATTCATTTGTATAGAATGAACGAATTTGAAAAACAACCAAATCACACAAAGAAGATACAAAAGGCCCTAGCTAACGTTGATAAAGATGTATACAAGCTTGTACGTGACCCGTTTACTCGCGCGGTAAGCTCGTATTTTGCGACGATTACCAACGAAAGCATTATGAAGGTCATCGCACCCCATCTCAAAAATGGGATGTCGTTCAAACAGTTTTTGTATATTATCAGAAACATTGGCGTTACAAAAGGAGGAATCAATCTCCATATTGCACAACAATACACTGATGGAGAAGAGTTGCTAATAAAAAACTATATCCGACTTGAACACTTCATTAATGAGTTAAAAAAGATAGAAGAACACTATAGCCTTCCACGCTCTCCAATAGAATCGATCGTAAAGTCTCCTCATCACATAACGGATATGATGAAGAAGTTTGATGAGAAGTGCTTTGCTGACGTAAAGATGTCACTTTCATCCCTAAACAAACCGGTCCCAGACTATCAAAACTTTTATAATGAAGAAACTATCCAATTAGTAAAAGAAATTTACAAACAAGATTTTGTAAGTTATCAATACAGCCAGACGCTAAAAAAGGTGTAACGCACAAAAAAACGCCTCGAGGGTATCCTCGAGGCGGTTTTATTTATCGGAGCGTACGATCAATATAGTTTGTAAGAACGTCGAACGCGACGTCGATCGCACCTTCATCTGGCTTTAAAGTAGAGGAATGCAGTCCTGATTCTGAATCGACTCCAAGCCAGAACATAAACCCTGGTATTTCTCGTAAGAAATACCCAAAGTCTTCGCCGGTCATCGCTTCACGACACTCAATCATAGAAATATCGCTTAGCTCTCTTGTAACTTCCATAAACCTCTCGACCAGCTCCGCATTATTAAACACTTGATAGTAGTTCGAGCCATAATCGATTTTCGCTTCACATTCGAATGAAGCTTCGATTCCTTTGACGATGGATTCGATACGACTTTTCACAAGCGTCATAGAATCAGCCGAAAGCGATCTGATCGTCCCTTCAAGACGGGAGGTTTCAGCAATAATGTTTTGCTTCGTCCCCCCTTCAATCTTCCCAATCGTAACGACTGCAGAATCGAGAGGATCGATATTCCTTGCAACGATCGATTGAAGCTGTGTAACAAGATGACTGCCTGCAACGACCATATCACGTGAATGATGAGGATATGCAGCGTGTCCGCCCTTGCCGATCAAATCGATGAATAGCTCTGAAGTGTTTGCGAAAAGCAAACCTGGCTTCGTTGCGACCGTACCGACTGGATATTCTGGTGCAATATGAAGAGCTATCATTTCATCAGGCTTCCAAGCGTTAAATTCTTCTGAAGCTAACATTGGAAGAGCACCACCTGGTCCCTCTTCTGCTGGTTGGAAAATAAACAGCAGGTTATCCTTCACACGTTTTACAGCGTAGTGTTCAAGAAGGGATAACGCAATGGTCATATGAAAGTCATGACCACAAGCGTGCATGTACCCTTCATGCTCTGATTGAAACAGGTACCCAGTTTGCTCTTGAATAGGAAGGCCGTCTATATCGGTACGGTATCCCACCGTTTTAGTCGGGTTACTTCCTTTTACAAGTACTAAGATTCCTGTTTTCCAAGTTTTCACTTCAAGATGCTCTTCGGGCAGCTGTTCGATGAACTGAAGCAGATACTGCTGTGTTTTATATTCCTGAAATCCCATTTCAGGAATACGATGCAGATCTCGTCTTACTGCTCTTCTATTCATATGAAATCAGTCTGCTTTAAGCTGACGAAGCTCTTTTTTAATCTCAGTTTTAGAACGAGTTTGATCATCGATTTCTTTAAGTACTCGTGCTGGGGTACCACCTACGAGCGTATATTCAGGAACGTCTTCTGTAACGATCGATCCAGCTGCAATCACTGCGCCTTTCCCAACTTTTACGCCTTCAAGGACAACAGCGTTCGCTCCAACGACAACATCATCCTCAATAATAACTGGTGTTGCAGAAGGTGGCTCAATGACACCAGCAAGAACAGCACCTGCACCGATGTGGCAATTCTTACCAACAGTAGCACGTCCTCCAAGAACAACGTTCATATCGATCATTGTGCCCTCGCCGACAACAGAACCGATGTTGATCATAGCACCCATCATGATAACTGCGTTGTTCCCGATCTCAACTTGGTCACGAATGATTGCGCCAGGCTCGATTCGTGCTTGAATGCCCTTCAGGTCAAGCATTGGAATCGCAGAGTTTCTGCGATCGTTTTCTACAACGTAATCTTCGATGTTAGAAGCTTCGTTTTCAAGAACATGTTTGATTTCTTTCCATTCACCGAAAAGAACGCCAGTATCACCAGTAATAAACGTCTTCGTGTTACTACCGAAGTCGATACCGTCTAGCTTTCCTTTAATATGTACTTTTACAGGAGTTGATTTCTCACTGTTTTGAATAAAGCTAATAATTTCGTTTGCATCCATCATTTTCATGGTTATTCTTCCTCCTTGATTCCAAATAGCTACACGGCTTTGCCGCATGCTTTTCATTTTATCGTACATGATTGTTTTCGTGAAGTCTAATGATTTCCTATCCGTCGATGAGTTCGAGAAACTTCTCCACCTGTTTTAATTGAAGTGCAGTATCATTCGTCAATAACCATGTATCTCGTTTCAACGCGTTTCCTTCTTTATCTAAAAGAGGGATGCGATGATATTCACTCACATCTTCTGTAATCGAGATCGATGGTAGAATCGCATAGCCAATGCCGTTCAATGCCATCTGCTTGCACGTTTCGATTTGGTCTACAACAATCGTTTTCTTTGGTGGAGCAAACGATTGAGTTTGCCACCACTCCTGAATCTCTTGATAGTAAGTCGAATCACTCTTGAACTGTATGAACGGTTTCTCGGTTTGCTGAAGCTCTTCAATCGAACGAATCGCAGTGTCGACTAAATAGAGTTCATCAGACAATAAATAATGACTTCTCCCTCTCCAGTCTGGCTTGCCTCGAATGATTCCAACATGAATATCATCTTCATATAAATACTTTAAAATCTCACTGCTCCATCCTGTTACGAGCGAAATTTTCACACTAGGATAATTCTCAACGAACCTCTTCAATACAGAAGGAAGCCAGTACTGGCCTATAATCGATGCGACTGCTAGTTTTAACGTTCCGTGAACTTCAGAACTCAGCGAAGTTAATGCTTCATACACTTTTTCTTCTCTTCTGAGCGTATCATTGGCAAAATCGATGATGCGTTCTCCTGCAGGTGTTACTGTCAAGCCTTTTTGTGATCTTAGGAAGATCGGGACACCCCAAGCTTTTTCGATTGATTGCAGCCGCTGACTTAGTGCTGGTTGTGAAACGTATAGCCTCTCTGCGGCTCTTCTCATGTTCTTCTCCTCAGCAAGAATCGAAAGAACCTTGTATTCTGTACTCATCTCATCACTCTCCGACGTTTTGTCTACATATTTCTGATATTCGTAATCATAAGTTTTTCTTATGTATTATCATCATTATTATCTATTTTCATTATCACTCTAACAATAATATACTATGGAAGGAGATTCCAATATGAACGAAAAAGGGTGATTCATTATGGAATGGCTATGGTTATTTGGAATCGGACTCATCGCAACATTTATTGGAACATTATCTGGTAGCGGCGGCTTAATCAACTTGCCCGCTATGATCTTATTAGGGTTACCGATACATTCGATTATTTCTGCTAACAAATTTTCTAACATGTTAAGTTCATTTTCAAGCTTTTTCGTTTTATTAAGAAGAAAAGAGCTAGCGATGAAAGAGGCATTAAAAACAGGTCCTATTGCTTTAGTTGGAGGAATATTTGGTGGCTTGTTTGCTTCTTCCCTCTCCGATGAGGCTCTCCAGCTATTCGCAGGTTCTCTTCTCGTAGCTGCACTCGGGCTATCATTTTTGAAGAAAAAAAAGTCTAGTACAACGTTAAAACAAGTCCCGAAAAGAGCGCTTCCCTTTGTCGGAGTGATCGGGTGGTACGATGGATCATTTGGTCCTGGACAAGCGACGCTTCAAATGCATTTATTTAGACAGAGCGGGCTTTCGTATCTATTTTCAATCGGATTAACGCGTTTTAATACCTTTTTAAGCTGTACTGGCGCTGTTATCGTTTATTCTTTAAGTGGTCATCTAGATATGACGATTGCCATACCGTTGGCTGTCGGTTCCATTACTGGGGCTCAAATTTCAGTAAGAATAGCCGATAAGCTGTCGCTTTCACAGATCGACTGGCTTTTAAGAACGATGACGATCCTATTAATCTTCCAAGTATGCTACAGCATATTCACAAGTCAATTTTAAGGAGTGTTTTATATGAATATCGACTATCGAAGAGTTCATCACATACAAATCTGTATACCTGTAGGCATGGAGAATGAAGCAAGAACGTTTTATAAAGACGTTCTTGGATTTGTGGAAATTGAAAAACCTGAGGCATTGAAGAAAAACGGTGGGTTTTGGCTTAAGGGTGCAGGAATCGAAGTGCATATCGGTGTTGAAAAAGAAGTCCACCCTAGTAAACGACACCCTGCATTTGAAATAGGGAACATTGAAGAAGCACGTGCTAGACTACAACTCAACAATGTTCCGATTCAAGAAGAATCTCCAATCGATGGTTTCGATCGTTTTACTTTCTATGATCCCTTTAAAAATAGAATCGAGTTCATTCAGCCAAAATCCGTCTTATGATTGAGACGGATTTCTCTTGTTCGAGTGCTTTGGCATAAAGATCACAACTGCAAAACTAATAAGAGCTAATATGCCGATTCCGAAATAAACCCATTTTAGAGAAACGGTCAATCCGTTTTGCAAGATTGCTAGCGTATTAGCTTCAAGATTATTCCTCTTTTCTTCATCAAGAAGCATATTAGCTGAGTTGATATCAAGGTCGACTTCACGACTTTCAAGATAGTGCTTCAGGCGGCTATTCAAGATTCCTCCTAGTAATGCTGCACCCACTGCACTTCCAAGTGTTCGCATGAACACGTTAGAAGCTGTTGCGATTCCACGCTGCTTCCAGGCAACTGAGCTTTGAATCGCAACGATGAAGGTGGTCGATGTTAACCCCATACCAACCCCAATAAAAAACGAACCCGTTCCGGCGAAAAGTGGCCCGAGCTCAGGCGTCATCATCATGTAGATCGTTGCGCCAACGAGAAGAGAAATGCCACCTAAGACTGAAGTAATACGAAAGCCGATCTTAATGACGAGCTTACCTGCTATCGTAGATGCGATCGGCCACCCGATCGACATCGTCGTGAGGGTAAAGCCCGCTATGATTGGTGATCGCTCCATAACTCCTTGCACAAATGTTGGTAAGAAGCTCGAAACACCAATCAAAATGATACCTGTTGTGAATGTAACTGAATTTGCGAGGGTAATTAAGGGGTCTCTCCAAATCCCAAGCGGCATGATAGGTTCTTTTGCACGCGTTTCAATAAAAAAGAACAGCCCTATACTGAACGTTGTCAAAACGATCAGCCCGAGTATCGGCAATGAAGTCCATTCCCAGTAGGTACCACCTTGAATGAGCACGACCATCAGAGCACTAACTGAAACTAGTAGTACGAGCGCTCCTGGATAATCCACTGGCTTCTTCTCTTTACTGATGTTTTCATGTAGAAGCATAAGCACACCAATAAGAGACAATATCCCAAGTGGGATGTTCATCCAAAAAACCCAAGACCAATCGATATATGTAACGAATAGCCCACCGAGAGCAGGTCCGGCAATGGCTGAAACTCCCCATACACTAGCTAAATACCCTTGTATCTTTGCTCTTTCTTCCATTGAATACATGTCACCTACAATTGTAAGTGCGATAGGCTGAACAGCCCCAGCGCCGATTCCCTGAATCAAGCGAAAGAGAATGAGTGCTTCCATCGTCTCTGCAAAGCCACAAAGTATCGAACCGATTAAAAACACGATGACTCCGAAAGCGTAGATCGGCTTTCGCCCGAAAAGATCTGATAACTTTCCAAATAATAATACCGTAATAGCGGACATAAGTAAGTATGATGAAAATACCCAGCTAAACTTAGAAAAGCCACCAAGATCAGAAACGATTCCTGGCATCGCTGTTGAAACGATCGTTCCTTCTATTGCAGCCATGAACATCCCGATTACAATAGCTGAAAGTACGAGAGGCCGATTTGTTTCTTTCTTTTTCACACTGGTTCGAACTTTCTCGGTTAAACTCTTCATAATGACATCCCCACTAGTTACATCATTTACTAACATTTTACAAGTTATCTCTCGAGATGAAAATAGAAAAGCCCGGTATGTCCATACCGGGTTTTACGTTTATTATGATTATGATCGCTTGAATGAAGATTCATGAAGATACCTGTTAACAAACTTTAAAAGTGCTCTACGCGTTAAGATGCCTTTAAAGATGTTTTCATCATCCACTACACATAGGAAGGGATGATCGATCGAAAGCTTTAAGCCTTTGAAAAAACCTTCGTTTTCATTGATACATGGAATGTCAGTATTCATAACATCTTCTACAACATAGTCGCTTAACTTCTCAAACTCAATTCTTTCAATTCCAAGAATTGAATCCAAAATAAGCGGTTGACTGATTAATCCTTTCAGCCTGAACTGTGTATCAAGTACAGGTATGGAAGAATAACCAGACTTAATCAAGATGAGCATGGCGTGTTCCAATGGATTTGTTAATTGAACATGAGCCACTTTCTCAGCAGAGATAATCAAATCTTGTATTCCTGTTTCGTACAAATTTGGCAATTCCATATGCTTAGCCATATATAACTTCCCCTCAAGCATGATTCACCCTGTTAATCTTCTTCTATAATGAAGGGTCTTTGTTTATAGTAACATGAATCGTGATTGTCCGTTAACTGCAAACGCTTTAATGTTCATAGATCATTTTTCTAGTCATCCCACCATCGATCACCAAATTTTCTCCTGTGATAAAGTCATTATCTGGATGTGATAAATAGAGGCACGCTCTCGCAACATCTGATGGTTTTCCAACCCTTCCAGATGGATGCTGATTATGATCGATGTCTCTGAGCCCTTCATAATTTGAAACTTCAATCCAGCCCGGACTAATACTATTTACTGTGATGTGATGCTTCGCAAGAGAAATCGCCAGGGCATGCGTTAGAGCAACGATTCCTCCTTTACTAGCAGCATATGCTTCACTGCCTGGTTCAGACATAGACGCTCTTGTCGATGCAATGTTAATAATCGCTGCTTTACCGCTTTTTTTCATGATTCTTGTAGCAGCTTGAGAACAGAGGAATACACTTCTAAGATTTGTATCCAAAATCGTATCCCATTCACTTACATCAAGTTCTTCTAACGGTTTAAAAACAGAGACACCTGCATTATTGACCAACACATCGAGCCTGCCATAAACATGATCGACGTGATTCATCAAAGCTTCGATGGAAGCAGGGTCACTTACATCTGTACGAATAATTTCCCCTTCATTGCCCTCCATCATTCGTAACGTCTCTTCACACCCTTCAACATCTCTATCAGCTAAAATGACGATGCTTCCCTTTTCAGCATACTGAAGTGCAACGCCACGTCCTATTCCATGTGCTGCTCCAGTTACGACGACGACTTCTTTCATTTATAACGCTCCTTAAAACCAATTTTTCTTTTTAAAATACATCACCATAATTCCCGTAATAATGATCATGATGATCCAGACCGCAGGATAACCCCAAGAAAGACTTAGTTCCGGCATATGTGCAAAGTTCATTCCATATATTCCAGCTATGAATGTTAATGGAATGAAGATGGTCGACACGATCGTGAGTACTTTCATAATTTCATTCATCTTCATGCTTAACGTGGAATAATACACATCTAACAATCCATACAGCTGACCACGGGATGTTTCGACCATGTCATTTGCTTGGACGATGTGATCATGAATATCCTGCAAATAAAACGAAATCGAATCACTAATATAAGGAACTTTTCGGTTTATCAGTTTGTTAACAACTTCTCTAACCGGCCACACTGTCTTCTTTAATTGTAAAATTGTATTCTTATACTCATTGATGTCCTGTAAGGAATGGTTATCAGGATCCTCCATAATATTGCCTTCTAAATGTGCGATTCGATCATCCATGTCGTCCATAATGATTAAATACTGATCGAAAATCACGTCCATCAGAGAATAAAACAAGAAGTCAGCACCTGATTTCCTTATTTTCCCTTTGTTTTCTTTTAACATTAGTCTTACTGGATCGAACAGATCCCCTTTTTTTTCTTGAAATGTGATCACTGTATTCTTCAGTAATATAAAGCTAACTTGCTCGATATCTAGTTGATCTCGTTCAAGATTGAGCATTTTTACGATTGCAAGCAGGTGGTTTTCAAAGAAATCAATCTTTGGTCGGTGTTCCGTGTTGAGTATGTCTTCTGTTGTTAACGGATGTAGTCCGACTATCTTGCTGATTTTATCAATGATGTCTACATTATGTACCCCATTTACATTGACCCATGTAATCCTCTCAGATTCAATTTTTGGTTTAAGATCATCTAACGAAACGTTATGCATCTCATATATTTCATGTTCATCAAATTCAATCGTCGAAACAGTAACTTCTTCTTGCTGCTCCTCTCCTACATATACAAGTGAGCCTGGTGGCATCCCCTTTTTTTGTGTTCTGTTCCTCGTACGTGGTCGTTTGATCCTTCTTCTTAGTCCCACTGTCTTCACCTCACTTCTTTACTAAAATACCCAAAAGAAGAATGTCAGAAACCAACTAGCCTTTTGCACAAAAATAAAAACCCGCATTTGCGAGTTTAGCGTTCTCAAATCTCAATTCTCAATTTCACAAAACGGTACGTGACTACAGCGCCTTTTCTTTTTTTATGATTTCTCTGTAATCCTCCCATAAAAACTCCATGTCGTGTTTTGCAGAATCGACCTTAATCCCTCTCCAAATAACCGCCATAAATAACCCAAGACCTAAAAACATCGCAGCAAGTCCGAGAATCGTTTCAATCAAGTGATCCTCCCCCCTCTCCTATAACACATTGTATTCTTGTCCACCGTGCGAAATGTCAGAAAAGGCTGTAAATTACTTGATTCTTTTTGCAATCTAATGTATGGTACGAGAAAGGTAAATTTAGAGGAGGAGTTCCATTTTGGACCGTTCAAATGAAGAAATTAAACAGATCGAAGAAAAAGCCAAAGAAGAACAACGTCGAGCTGAAGAGGCGAAAAAAGTAGTAAAAGAAGCCCAAAAATCAGCTAATCCTCAGCGAGAGCATAGCGAATTCAAAAAATAGTTTATCAATAAAAAAGAGCCCTAGGTATGGTAGTTTTTTATCGCTCCCACCCCTAGGGCTTTTTTTCTATTGCTCTGTATTCAGTTCGATTAGGTTTCCATCAGGGTCCGCAACAAAAATCTGCGCGAATCCGCTTCTGCTCGTAGGATTTTCATAAAAAGGTACGCTTTTCTTCTTCAACCATTCTACGCAAGCACTATAGTCTTTAACCCGTAGAGCAAAGTGTCCTACTTTTGAATCGAGTTCGCTCGAATGTCTGAGAGAACTTGAAGATGGATACTCAATTAAGTGGAGCTGTTGATCTCCTATCGCATACCATGCTCCTATAAAGCCAAAATCAGGACGATCAATTTCCTCTAGGCATAATATATCCTTATAAAACTCGTTTGCTTTCTCGAGGTTCGTGACAGAAATGCTTACATGATGAATCGTTACCGCCTCAATCATAGGACCTCTCCTTTTTCACACGTCGTTCTTCTATTTCTTGCCGAGCTTGTTTGCTGTCGAATGGCAAGCCGATAACAAACCTAGTTCCGATATTATCCTTACTTGTAACAGTGATTGACCCACCGTGCTCTTCTATTACTTTGTAACTCACCATCAAACCAAGCCCCGTGCCTTTTTCGGCAGTGTTATAGTATGGTTCACCTAACTTGTGGATGATTTGATGTGGAATCCCAGTACCTTCATCAGCAACCTCAATCATGATGTCTTGGCCCTTTGAAAGCGTTACTAATAACGTTCCTCCACTCACCATGGATTCGATTCCATTTTCAATAATATTGTACAATGCTTGTCTTATATGAGATTTGATACATATACAATTTATATTAGTATTTGTTCTCGTGATGATATCAACATGATGTTCCATTGCCTTACTTGAAAGGCTAGAGGTGATACTACCTAGCAATTCGACCATATTTACTTCTTCGTAAGAAACCACTTCACGCTTAGATAATAGAAGGAATTCATTGACGAATTCTTCTACTTCTTTCATCTCAGTTCCCACTACGTTAAGAAGATCTTGATTGACAGAATCGTTCCCTTTAAGTAGCTGTAAAAACGCTTTGATCGATGATAGAGGATTACGGATTTCATGTGCGACTCCTGCCGCAAGTTCAGATAAGACATTGCTTGTTTCTGTCCTTTTAGCAATTTCTTCTGATCGTTTAATTTTTGTTACATCACGCACGATAACAAGGTGGTGGTTCGGATAGATATTGTAACTCACCGTAAAGCTATAAGTATGAACGCTTTCTGTTACGGGGTTCCATCGCTTGCCTTCACCATTCCGCCCATTAGCAGTATGATAGTCCCACGTAATATCACAGTCACCTCTAATATCATCGTAATGAGAACCAACCACAACTTCTTTTTCAAAGTTAGCCATTTCTTCGAAAGCGCGATTCACATCTTTAATCAGCCCATCATGATGGATAATCGCCATGCCGTCCATCGCCCCTTCAAATAGTCTCCGGAAGCGCTCTTCACTTTCCTTAATCTCCGCAATCATTGCTTTTGTTTCAGTAATGTCTCTATAGATAGTCATGTAGAGATCACCATGAATACTTTTCTTTGAAGTGAACTCTAAAAACTTCTTTTCTCCACCAGCTATCGTAAACTCTAACTCCGCACGAATTTCTCCCTTTTCTTCAAGCTCATGTTGAAACAATTTTCCTGTTGATACGCTTTTACCTTCTAGGAAATCGAAAATATTGTACTTGCTGATCGTTTCAGACGTTAAGTTAAACATCTTGCATGCAGCAGAGTTTGCATCGACGATCATGCGATCTTTATTCCAGATTAATATGCCATCGAGCGCATGCTCAAAAATACTATTGAATTTTTCTTTATTTTCCATTAATTCTTCGAATAAGGCACGTTCCGAAGATATATCTCGAATGATCGATAAATTTAAATCCTTGTACGCACTAGACGTTATCGAAAGTTCGATAAACTTCTGCTTGCCGTTCCCTAAAACAATTGGGAACTGGCTTCTAACATACCCGAACTTATTAAGGTCGGTCATCATCTTTTCAAATTCATCTTTACATTCAGGTGTAATATGATGACCAATCTTCATGTTTAAGATGTCTTCTCTTTCTAGTTCGAAAATGTCACAGCAAGCCTGATTAATTTCGACCAATCCATTATCCTGGTCAAATAACGTGATTCCATCTTTCGAAGAACTAAAAATATGAGATAGTTTTTTGCTCTTTTCAACTAACTCACTTCGAAGATCGCTTTCATTTTGAATCGAGTTTTCACTTGTACTTAGAAAAAACAAATCGTTTCGTCTCATAAGCGTTCCCCTTTTAGTATCTTTGCAACGATTATATCATGCTCATGTAAAGAGTCGTATAAATAAAAGAATACTCTCCTACGTATTGTGCAAAATATTGATGATACGACAAGGGGGATGATTATGAAATTACTTGTTTCGATATTACTTCTATTCAGCCTCATGTTACAACCAATCGATCGAACATACGCTATCCCTCCGTTCAACAACAAAGTACAGCTCACCCCTTGGAAAGAAGTAGAGAAAATCATTCCTAGAGAGTCAGTATTTTCGATTACGGATGTAGAGACGGGTAAGTCTTTTGACGTTCAGCGCAGGGCTGGAAGTGATCACGCGGATGTACAACCTTTAACACATAAAGATACTAAGATAATGAAAACGATTTATCGAAAATGGAGCTGGAAACGAAGAGCTGTCATCGTTACGATCGATGGGAAGCAGATCGCTGGATCAATGAACGGCATGCCTCATGGAGCTGGAGCTTTGCAAAATGGATTCAACGGTCATTTTTGTTTGCATTTCTTGAACAGTTCCACACATCGATCTTCAGAACCTGATCCAGCTCATCATCTTATGGTGTTAAAAGCAGCAGGTAAGATCGATGACTACCTCGGTAAAAAAGGTCCAGAAGAAATTGTTGATGTTGCGATGATCGCGATTAACAATACAGATAAAACGTTGTTAGAGAAGGTTGTTGTGAATGAGGACAGTAAGAAACTATTTAAGCTGTACATTACGAATTGGGATATCCAATCGATACAAAAAAATAAGGATAATCCATTCGTCCGTGAGCTAAGAACAAAAGTTGAAGTATACATTTCAGATGCAGGTACAATCACAACAGTAATAGGCCTCAATGCGAAACGAGATCCACTCACTAGCAAATGGAAGATCGATACAGAGCCTTTACTCAACATGATCGATTAAAAAGGAGAATGGTACATGGATCGTTATGAAAAAGCGTTTGAGACCTATCGGCAGCAAAATGTTGTAGAAAGAACCGGAACATACATCTCAGCAGTAAGAAAGAATGAAGATGGTGATCTTATCGCTTTTAAAACCAATAAGGGTGAGGAGTTAGATTATTTACAAGCACTTGAGGCTGCGAAGAGCGGTAAGTTAAGCGGCGTTGATGTTTTCCATAAATACGGTCGTGATATTATACGCAGTGAGCCAGACGGAATCAAAGAAAATAATTTCGATAATCTACCAGAGTTTTAACAAAAAAGCGCGACCTCGATGAGGTCGCGCTGGTTAGGTTATGTATGGTGATCCGTACTGGATTTGAACCAGTGACCCCTTGCCTGTCAAGCAAGTGCTCTCCCGCTGAGCTAACGGATCAGTTTTTAAGGACATTTATTAATATACAGTAATGAATAAAGAACTGTCAATACTTTCCGTGAATAAAAATTAGTGAAGTCCCATATTTGGGACTCCTCTACTATCAACCGATCCGCTCTTCTTGATCTCTCTTCTCACGTTCTTCTTCGTCCAATGCTTCCTCTCGGTCACGAAGTCTGTGAGCAAGGCGACTAGAAGCGTTTGAGGCAATGCTAGCCACTAGGTCATCTAAAAATGTATGAACCCCGTTACCAGACTTTGTATCGAGCTTTTCGATTATTCCAATCTTTTGTTTATCTAAATGGCCATAGGTCGTAACAGCAATACTTCCATATCCGAAGACCGCACCTAGCGCAATCGTTTCATCGACTCCGAACAACCCTTCGTCCATTTCGACGATCGACTGCAATGGCTCTGAAAGTTTCCCCTGTTCAGCAAGCTTATCGAGCTCGATGCCAACGAGTACAGCATGCTGAATTTCACGTTTCATCAGAACCGCTTCAACGCTCTCTATGCAGTCTTCCATCGATAGATCATCTACATAAGGAGATTGCATTTTATACACAATATCAGCAATATCCTGAATCGATACGCCACGCTCTTTAATTAGTGCTCTTGTTGCAGCTTCTACTTCACGACTATGTATCCTTTTCTTCATGTTAGTTCTCCTCTCTATGTCCCCAAAAAGCAAGTATGTTAGAATCATTATATCACTACGAAAAATTAGAATGTCAAATAAAACTATCTTTCACTACAGCACAGGAGGCATTGAAATGAACAGAGGAACATACCAGGACACTTCACTGTATAGCGAACATTTACAAGAAGAAATTCCACTTCAAATTTATTTGCCATATAACTATTCTCCACTCTATAAATATTCTTTTTTAATTGCGAATGATGGTAGCGATTACTTTAAGCTAGGTCGACTTGGTCGAACCGCAGATGAGCTGATCGAAAATGACGAAATCGAAGAACTGATCATCGTTGGGATTCCATACAAAAGCGTGGAAGATCGAAGACGAAAATATCACCCAGATGGCGAGCAAAGTGAAGCCTATCTCCGCTTCTTGGTCAATGAATTAGTACCGTTTCTCGATGAAGAATACGCAACCTTCCACTTAGGATATGGCCGCGCTTTAATAGGTGATTCGCTGGCTGCTACGGTTGCATTACGTGCTGGGCTGGAATATCCAAGAACGTTTGGGAAAGCGATTCTTCACTCACCTTACGTCGATGACGAATTGAAAGAGAAAGTCGCACATTTCAAAGACCCTGAACTTCTTTCGATCTATCATGTGATTGGAACTGAAGAAACAGAAGTACCTACGACCGATGGCCAGAAGAAAAATTTCATCGAACCGAACAGAGAATTGAGCAAAATCATTAAAGAAAAAGACTTCGACTATTTCTATGATGAATTCGAAGGTGGCCATCTTTGGAAACACTGGCAGCCGGATATGAAACGCGCGCTTCTTCATATGTTCAAGCTGTAACGACATTACCATTTCTTATTTTTGAATTTTTGGTATAATTAACAGTGGAAATGAATAAGTCACGTCCAGAGCAAATTTAATGGGAGGGATTATACTATGAAATACGGCATTGCAATATTCCCGTCAAAGAAACTACAAGACATCGCAAACTCCTACAGAAAACGTTACGATCCACATTATGCGCTTATCCCGCCACACCTGACGATAAGAGAAGCATTCGAAGCGACAGAGGAAGAGATTAAGGAGATCACACCAGAGCTTCACAGAATTTCTGATGAATCAAAACCTTTTACGATGAATGTTTATAAAATTGGATCGTTTCATCCAGTTAACAATGTAATTTATATGAAGGTAAAAGAAAATAACGTGTTAGATGACCTCTATCGTCAGCTTAACCCAGAGGAAGTCAGAACTGATCGTGAGTATAACTTTGTTCCTCATATTACGATTGCTCAAAAGCTTTCTGATGATGAACATTCAGATGTATACGGCAGCCTACGCATGATGGATGTTGATGAAGAGGAAACGATCGACCGTTTTCAACTTCTTTATCAACTTGAGAATGGCTCATGGACTGTTTATGAAACATTCCACCTCGGTAAAGTTCGCTGATGCTAATTAAAGTAGCGGAAACAAAGAAAGAGATGGAAGATGCTTACAGCGTCAGACATCGCGTCTTCGTACAGGAACAGAACGTTCCTGAAGATCTTGAGATCGACCAGCACGAAGATGAAGCTACACATCTTATAGCGTATGATGAGATCACACCTGTTGCTGCAGGGCGCTACCGTATAGTCGGTGACTTTGTAAAAGTCGAGCGAATTTGCGTTCTAAAGGAAGCAAGAGGAACTGGAATTGGCAGGCTCTTGATGAACGAGCTTGAAACTCAGGTTCGTAATATTCAAACAGCCGGACTCAAGCTCAATTCACAAGTATCAGCAATCCAATTTTATAAATCATTAGGCTATGAAGTGAAGTCAGAGGAATTTATGGATGCTGGCATCCCTCATGTAACGATGATTAAGGCACTATGACACCGGTTTAAAGCCGGTGTCTTTTTTTATTCTAAGCATCCTTGACGAAGGGTATTTTCTGAATGATTCGCACATGCTAAGAACGATGGCGTATTAGGAGGGAATGACAGAGATGGAATATGGGTCAATCTTTATAGAACTCATCGTAGGCTTTCTCGCACTACTCGTGTTAACCAAAATGCTCGGAAAGACACAGATTACTCAGATCACACCGTTTGATTTTATTTCCTCCCTCGTCCTCGGTGAATTAGTCGGAAATGCGATTTATGATAAAGAGATCACGTACGTAACGATTATTTACACTGTCACACTTTGGGGATTGCTTATCTACGTTATCGAATGGATTACTCAAAAGTTTAGAGGAACGAGGAAGCTTTTGGAAGGAAGTCCTTCGATCGTCATTCACCATGGCAGAATCAACCGAAAAAACCTTAAAAAGAATAAATTGGATTTGAACCAACTTCAGAACTTACTTAGACAAAAAGGTATTTTCTCTTTAAGAGAAGTTGAATTTGCTATTCTTGAAACGAATGGGAGTATAAGTGTTTTACAGAAATCAGAGTATTCACAGCCTACAAGGGGTGACTTTGATCTTCAACCTGTGAGAGAACATCTTTCAACGACTTTTATTTCAGATGGGAAAGTCGATTGGGGCAACTTAAAAGAAGCTGGATTTAATGAAGAATGGCTTAATAAGGTGCTTAAGAAGCATCATATCGATCATCCTGAAGAAGTCCTCATTCTTGAATGGAAACAAGATGAAGGCGTATTCCTGCATCCTGTTAGACAGGATACATAAAAAAAAGAGCAGATAATCATCTGCTCTTAAAACCATGAAAAGCCCCCTTGAGGTTGATCTTCATCTTCAGAAGCCTCATCTTTCCTCTCTTCATCGTCAGTTTCTACTTCTTCCGCAACTTCTTCAGAAGATCCAGGTCCAAAGAATCCCCATGGATCCCTTCTGTGGTCATCACGACGGTCTTCGTGATGATCGTGATCATGACGTTTCTTACCGTGGTCCTCGATGATCACTTCATCAGCTTTTATGATCACCTTTTCAACACGTATTACTTTTGGCTTTCGTTTTTTCTTAGACATTTCTTGCCCCCTCTTCATCTAAATGTGGTTTCACATTCCTATCGTATGCAACTGGAAGATCGTGAGAGTGGGCGAAAACTCATTTATTCTGATTCTTAATAGCTGATTGCGATTTGATTTGACGTTTTAATCTTATAATCTTGTTCATAAAAGTATACAAAACCCTCTACAATAAAAGGTTCATGAATCTCTGTTCTCAATGGTATTTGAAAATTCTCGATCCCTATTTTGTTGCCAGGAGAAATCGAAACATCACCAAGAGGAGCTACCCAGATCTCGCCTCTCTCTCTTGCTTTCGACATCCAGTCGCTATCCATGAACGTCCACTGTGTACCGTTTGTAGCCCCTCTCGTCTCAGCTTGCTCCACCGTTAGAATCTGACCTTTAATTATGGCTGTTTCTGCTGGACGAAATCGAAAACATACCACTGGGTTCTTAAGCGATGACATCCCATTGTTCGTAATCTGCAAGTCCCCTCTTATGATGAACGATTTTTTATCATTCACGATGATCGAGTAATTTAAGTAAGCTAAAGCGTTTAGTTTATCCGTACTTTCAGATGTTTCTGTATCCGTTACATCGCTTGGTGTTCGATATTTCATACGTCTTTCGTAATCTTTTATTTTTGTTTTGAATTGTTGTATTTGTACTTCTTTCTCATTGATATCATTTTGCATGGATGTTAGGAGCTTTTCGTAATTCTTGATCCGACCTTCTGAAACGGCTCCATGGTATTTCTTCTCTACAGCTTCTAGCTTCACTTTCAAGTCTGAAGTTTGCTTCTGTTCTATTACGATTTCAGCCTGGGCTTTCTCAAGCTCATTTGTTAATTTACTCCGCTCTTCCTCTAAGTCCTTGATCTTTTGATGAGCTTCATTTACGTCCTTCTCAAATTCTTTTATCTTCCCTTCTTTCGTTTCGAGTGACGCTCTTTTTGCATCGTTTTCGTATTGTAACTCCTCCATTTTAGTTTCGACCAAATGAAGATGATCTTTTACAAATATCAGTTCTTTTTCAAGTTCTAATGATTTTTCTTGAAAGTATTTTGTTCTAGTAATCAACCTAGAATAGCTTAACGTTTCATCCTGTTTCACTTGGCTCACTCCTCTCCCTATTATATGTATGAACCTCGGTCCCCTCTTCATAACAAAAAGGGAGAGATCTCTCTCCCCCTTCTTATCCTTCGATCTTAGTGATGTTTCTTGTACTTTATGTCGTCGAAATTAATGCAGTTGTCGATTGTTAAACCGCCAGTTTCAGCTGCAACGACTCCAGAGTTGAATACAGTATCTCCTCTACGGTCGTACAGATGCACTTCGAACTCATTTCCTTCATCTGTATCGACTACAGCTAGCTTGAATTCGCATCTGATGCCGTTTTTCATTCTTCCAGATCCATTGACCATGACCTTTACACCTTCGTCTCCGCAAGGAACGCAAACGAGTGAATCTTGATCGAATGACTCTGCCGCAAATGAAAAGTCCATCGTTCCATCTTCCATGTTTGAATCATTGAATGTAAATGACATATGGCTTCCAGTCATGCTGCAGTCTGGGCAAAGGTTGAGCTTCATCGAAACATTTCCTTCATACTCTTCATGTCCTGTTGAACCACTTGCCTCACCTGATACTGAGCAATCGCAGCTTGGTCGTGGGAAGATATCAGGACATTGTTCAGGGAACGTTACCGGAGGACACCACTCATCAACATCTTCTGGAGCGATAAGGTCATTATCACGAGGTGAACAGAACTTAGCAAGAACTTCTAGCTTCACCTCTGCTTCAACTTGAATATCTACACAGAAAATAACTTCTAGATCGAATGATTGAGGAACTGGACAATTTAGCAATACTGTTCCTGATGGAATGCGAGCAATGATCTTGGTGATACGGCAATAAAGATCAGTTCCGTCCGGATAACATAAAACGAAAGATTCTAGTACAGATGCATTACAGTTAGCTTCTGTAACAGTCTGACCGTTGCGATCGACGACTTTCACTTTCACGTCAGAAGTGAAAAGCAAGTCAACAAGTTGAGCGTCAGCATAACCTCCACCAGGTAATACGACGTTCACATCTCGTTTCTCTCCAACTTGCTCTACAAGAAACTCCTCACAGTGATCGCTATCAGCTAGCGGGAATAATGGTGGAGCCTCAGGTGTTTGTGCAACGATCCTTAACGGACGTCGACTAGGATCTTCCATTGCAGACTCTATCTGTTCTAACTGATCTTCAGAGAATTGAATGTTCTTTGAAACCATCAGTTGGTCCGTTACCCAGTCGTAAACTTTTTGAACGCGAATACATTCATCTTGCAAACTGTTCGTTGCAGTAGGAATCGTTCGGTTCGGTTTAGGCTTGTGACCCATATCGTTCATTCCTTTCTTCACATTATAGGTTGATTCACTACATATTATGGAATTAGGAGAGAAATGCAACAGTAAAGGCTGCCCAAATTTCTTTTATTGGTAATCTAGTTCTTATTCATTTTAATCCGTTGAAGGAGTGTTTTTATATGGAACAATTTTATTGGAAAGAGAGAGCGATCGCATCATTAACAAAGAAAGAACGAGAGCACCTTAACCTTCTCTTGCCATACTTTGGTCTATCCATCGATGCCCGCTCAACTAAAGCGTCAAGCGCATTCACCGGTAAAGTTGTGGGTATAGACGGGTTACCTGATGAATTGTTTGATTTACTTAAAAAAAGTTTGTCGCATACGGGAGTTAGGCTAACTACAAATCGTAATGAAGCTCTGGACCTACGAATCTTCGTTGAAGTACGTAGTAACGGCTCTCATCCAATTGCTCTCAGAGTAAATAATATGAACTACTATTTAAAGCCGCTACAGCTCACGACGACAAACGTTCAAGAGCATCTTCACAAACACTTATGGCTTCCAACATTAAGTGATACATTACGATTTCGATTTCAACCTTACGTTTCACAACAAATTCCTGAATGGCTTAGCTATGCGATTATTCAGTCGTTCTATAGAGAAGAGCTTCATCCAATCTCAGCGATCACGTTTCCTGAATACCAAACGATTATTAAGAAAGTCCTTCGCCCGATCAATCCTCATTATGCAAACTACCAATTGCACGAAACAGAAACAGACTGGCCAGACTTACCACCCGAACTTGCTTCTTCCACTACAAAGAAGCCTATAGAAGCAAAGAAAGGTTTGCTCGAGGAAAAGCCGAAATTAAGCCATCAGATCGAACCATTTAAAAACGTAAACGCTAATCAAGACGTCCAAACGTTTAATCCGTTTAAATTCCAAAATAGAGAAAACCGACGTTCTATTATAAATCCATTCCAAAAAAAGCGGTAAATGCCTATACTCCGTCCTCCTTTAATGAATAAACTAGATCAAACCATCGATCGTATTTTAATAGGAGGATGACAATGTTAAAGAAAGATATACAGGAATTATTTAATCAAGCGAAACGCCGTCCTCGCGGTAAATCGCAACCGCCAGCACCAAAGAAATCAGGCTGCAAATCATGCGGGAAAGTGACATGGAAACCTAATAGATAAGTAAAGCCACCGACCATGGTTTATGGAAGGTGGCTTTTATATGAGCGGCCAAAAAAAAGGGATCAAATAAAGCGTCGTGCACATGACGATGATTTTCACCGGTAAACCAGCTTTCATAAAATCGACGAACCGATACATACCTGCTTCATATACGATTAAATTCGTTTGATAGCCGAAAGGAGTTAAAAAGCTAGCTGAGGCAGCAATCGCGATCGCAATTGCATATGGTTCAACATTGAATCCTAGTTGTTCCGTCATATACAGTGCAATCGGAAAAACGAGAGCCGCTGCAGCGTTATTCGTAATCATCTCTGTAACGACCGAGGCTAGAACATAGATTGCGATGAGTAAAGGGAAAGGGCCATACTCACTCAATGGTAAAATAAATGTTTCTGTCATCATGAGAGCAGCACCAGACTTTTCGAGCGCCACCGCAATTCCTAGAGCAGATCCGATGATGCTTAACAGCGGCCAAGGTATCGATCGGAACGCTTCTTTAATTGTGATCACTCTTAGAAGGAGGAATAAGATACAGGTAATCATTGCACCGTGTGCCATTGAAATCCACTGCAAGCTTACACTTAGAAGCATGAAGAGAAACAAAACATAAATCAGGATTTCCTTCCCCGAAATTGTCAGTTTCTTCACCTGAGCTGGAAGTTCTTTTTCTTCATGGTGTATTTCCGGTAGTCGTCGATAGCCGTAAATACTCATGTAAAGAATGACTGCTATCGTGCTTGGTACACCGACTAGGGCTAACTCGAACATTGAAAACCCTTCATACCCATTTTGTACGAGCATGGAATGAATTAAAAGGTTCGTGGAAGTTCCAATCAATGTACACATTCCGCCTAAAATAGCTGCATAAGACACTGAGATGAGAAATTTTGATGGATACGAGTTTTTGGCGATCGACCACTTTTTAACGATTGGTGTGATGAGAAGAACGAGCGGTATATTGTTAAGGAAGCTAGACATAGTTGAAACGATCGCCATGATTTTCATCGTGCTTTTTGATTCGTTATCAGCTGACTTCGAAATCATACTTGTTAAAGTTTCCACAACGCTGGTCCTCTGAATGGCAGTGATGATTACGAATAATGCTCCTACTGTGATGACACTCTGGTTAATAAATCCTGATATGGCTTCCATAGGAGACAGCACTCCGATTAGAAGTAGTACGATAACAACAGAAACAAACGCAATATGAGCCCTTACCCACTCGAACATCAGAATGATAAACATGATGAAAATGATGCTAATCGTGATAAATCCATAAATGCTCATCATTGCAACTGACACACTCTCCTGGTAGAAATTCTTCTATGCTCGGCCATTTACGCTCTTCTTCCTTTGATTTCGTCTACAATTTTCCGATTCATGTTTCGAAGATGTCTTTTCCGAACGGTTTGAATTTCTTTTCGAATGGCTGCAGCATGTTTCTTCGTGCCCATTTCATCATGCACCCTATAGCGTACAAGAGGCTGATCTAAATACTCGAAGTCGTATCTTTGCACGATTCTTAACCACAAATCATAATCATGCGTGAAGGGAAGGCTTTCATCAAACACTCCGAGTTCTTCAAATAGTGACATCTTAAGCATCACCGTACATCCATTGATCGGGCAGTTCACTTTAATCTTTCTATAAAAGAGTAGATTCGTCGGAAAGTGAACGCCGATCGGGCCAGTGATGACAGCACTGGATTGATTCATCAGAACGTAAGACGAGTAGCTGACGGACGCATTCGTTCTTTTCATAAACTCAACTTGCTTTCGTACTTTATCGGCTTCATAACAATCATCTGAACTTAACCAGCAAAAATAATTCCCCGTAGCTGCTTTGATACCAGCGTTCAGCGCACTTGCAGTTCCACCGTTTTCTTTCTTTATATACGTGATCGAACGCAGATATTTCTTAACTTTATCTTCATGTTTCGTAGAACCATCGTTCACAACGATGATTTCAATATTTTCATAGGTTTGGTTCAGCGCACTCTGTATCGCCTGATCGACGTATGCGCAGTTATAGAATGGAATGATGATCGATACCTTTTCCAACGGTTTCCCCCCTGGATTTTCATAGTCATATTAAATTATGCAAATGCTTCCAATTTGTATTGGACATTCCTCTATTTTATGGAGTATGTATGCGATGAACTAAACCTCTTCTTATTGGAAGAGACCAACTTGTAGGTACTGCATAAGATGAAGGTGTGAAGGTATTAGAAAAAAGCAGAGAGGATTTTTGCTTTGACGAATAGAACCCCATTTTTTGCGAACTCCATTGCTAAGAGCGGCACACACTTAATGAAACAACTCCTCGAGGGACATCCAGAGCTAACGCACAAAGCATTCATCTTTCCTGGTCATCTTCATCAACTTGAGGAGCACAGAAAGACGCTCTCCTCACTTCCAATTAACGCATTTGCAAACGGACACCTTTTTCATTCCGATGAGTATGTAGCCCTTTTTAAAGAACTGGAACTAAAACAGCTCTTCTTGTACCGAGACCCTCGAGATATCGTTGTGTCTTATGGTTATTTCTTCATGCAATTTCCTGACCACCCCTATAGAAAGTATTTTCTAGATCATAAGTTGTCGATCAAAGAGAGATTTCTTATTTTCATAAACGGAGCGAATAATGACTTGATCAAGAGACCTAATATTAAAGACTGGTACCAGAAGTTTGCAGGGTGGTTGAATGAACCGAATGTTCTTCCAATCTCTTACGAATCGCTAGTTGAATCAAAAGAATCCCAGCAACAGCAATTAGAAAGGATAGTACGCTTCTTTCAGTTAGAACTTCACCAAGACGTAATAAAAACAAGAGTCAATCAGATGCAATCGAATGTGGATCCTAAAAAATCTGTCACATTTCGGAAAGGGCAATCAGGAAATTGGAGGCAAGAGTTTGATAAAGAGGTGAAGGACGCCTTTAAAGCGGTAGCAGGAGATCTTCTCATTCAATTAGGTTACGAGAAAGATAAGAGCTGGTAATGAAAAAAGGGGGACCTCTCCCCCAATAAGCAAGCGATTATTTCGTAAATGCGATCAATGCCTGTTCAAACAGATTCACACTTCCTTGCCATGTCCATTTCGCAGCTTCTTTCTGTCCCTCAACCATGAATTTGTTTCGAAGGTTCGGCTGCTGAATCAAGGTCGATACATCTCGAAACAAGTTATTTTCATGCCGGTAAGATAACAGGCAGTTCTCCCCGCTTCGGCAATAGTCCATGTTTCCACCAGAGTAAACCGTTGCAAGTGCCGCACCGCACTTCATTGCTTCTAATCCTGGAAGAGAGGCGGTGTCATAAGTAGACGAGCTTACGAATATGTCCGCTTGATTCAAGAATAGATTGAGCTGTTGATCATTTTGAGGAGTTAACGATTGGAACAGTTGATTTCCATGCACTTGCCTTAACCAACGTGATGAGTTTAATTCTGAAGGTGGTGTGATCAGATTGATTTTCAAATCCGGATACGTTTGTTTTAAACGAGTGAATACAGAGATCAAATACTCTTGCTCTCTATGCCAGGAATAGCCTCCTTCTGGAATTCGAAGGATGCCGCTTACCTCTAACTTCTTGTTGTTTCGGATGTTCATATTCCTGAACACATCACTAACTCCGACAGGTACAATCTTGCCTTCAATTCCATGATTTAAGTTGATGAGCTGTTTTTGCCAGTTTGAGAGAACAATAAGGTTCTTACTAATGTGGTAGCTTTTAAAAGACGCTTCATGATCATCTAGAAAAACCGGTTCATAGCAGAGGCTAATTCTAACATGAATTCCTTTTCCTTCCTGACTCGCTTGCTGACACACGTTCGTAAGTGTGTAGAAGTTTGAAACGATCACGTCGCTTACTGGGAAATCATCTGATTTGATCCCTGCACCCTTTGTCCTGATAACCGTTACTTTGTTCGGATATTCGATAACGCCGCCAGGAGGCATAACAAAAGAAACGTCATGCCCCTTGTTTGCCAAACCATTGGCTAGTTCAACCAACATCCTTTGTGCCCCTCCCTTACAGAGAGTCAATGCAGCAAATGTAATTTTCATAGCATTGTTTTCCTTTCACTCATTTTGTCTTACAGATCCTTTAAGCGATCAAAGCACTCCAAAAAACGCGTAAACTCTTTTCTGTTCCCCAGTGTTTGAAGTTCTTCATGCAACGCTGCAACTTGTTCTTCACACAGATATTTAGGAATCAATTGTGTTAACGGTTCATTAAAAGCACGTCGCTTTCCGACACCTCTCAACATCTCATGAAACACTTTCTTCGTTAGCGAAAACTCGTTCGGGTACGTTTCACATAGCTTGTGGTAATCTATCAATATTTGATTCACTTCATGCAAATTGAAAGGAACTGGTAAAAACGTAAGGCTGATGATCATACATTCGATCGACCGATACGTTTCTTGAAATCTGTAGTAGTTCTTTTTTGAATCGTCGGTATTATGAACTGAAACAGGATGTTCCTGGTGATAGCTGACAAGCTTTGGATCTGTAACGTATTTAGCCCCTTTTTTATACAATCTAAAGCCCATCTCGCAATCATCCCACCCATAGCCTGGGTATTCAGAGAACAGCCCTACCCGATCGATCATTCCTTTAGACACAGAAACATGTCCGGTTCCAAATAGCTGCCACGGGATACGATAGTTCTGCAATTGATAACCGTAATTGTTAATTAAAATACGTTTGTAAAATTCTTCGTAGTGTGTAGGCAAAGTCATGGATTGGTACGATTGATTTATGATATCTGCTCGTGTGATCAACGCTTTTCGTCCTTTGTTCACCTCGAACTCCTTAAACTTTTTTACAAGTGTTGGATTACATTTTGCTAGTTCATAACACTCTTCGATTTGTTCAGGTGTGAAGTCATTAAATAGTACAGAGTACAGTCGCTTTATAAATATGACGCCTGTTACGACCGCATTTTTAATTTCTTTGTGATAGGTGTAATGGATGTTCAAAAAATCCGGTCTCACTAGTATTTCTGCGTCAAGAAAGATAATAACTTTTCCTTTCGCTTCCATAAGACCTTTATTTCGTGCAGCCGCTCTTCCGATATTTCCTCCACAATCGATGTACTTCAGATCAAATGTAAACGAATGACGATTCATGATTTGAGCTGTTTCATCTGTAGAACCATCATCGATCAAAATCACCTCGACCTTAGATAAATCAAACGTTTGATTCTGGAGGGAGTAAAGCGTGAATAAATTTTGAGGGAATTTATTATAGGTCGGGATAATGATACTGATCTCTTTCTCAATGCCATGCATGGAATCACCTCGCTCATACCCTTCATGTTTCTAGAATTCTTCTTTGCTCTTCTATAATCAGTTCTTCGAGCACTCGTTCATACCGTTTTTTTAATGACATGATTTCATTTTGTTGTTCATCACTATGGACAACGGAACCCATCTTCCTATGCTTTCGATAGTATAGTAAGGTTTCTTCCATACTTTCGATGCGTGCATATCTTGCCATCCTCATCCACATATCATAATCCTGGGTGTATTTCAGCTTCGGGTTGAACATTCCAGTTTTCTCGAATAACGCTTTCTTAACCAATACCGTACTTCCATTGATTGGACAGCTATTTTGTAAATGCTTTAAAAAGGTTAGCCTTGTTTTTAACCTTGTCCCTACATTCTCTCTAAAAACGACATTGTTCTCATCGATCAAGCTAAAGTTTGTATAGACGAGATCCGCTCCTGAGCGCTTCATGTACGACACTTGTTTTGCTATCTTGTCTGGTAAAAACAGATCATCTGAGCTTAACCATGCGATGAACTCACCTGTAGCTAAACCGATTCCTCGATTAAGTGCAGTGGCTGTGCCTCCATTACGTTTATAAATGTATTTAACAAGAGGGAGATAAGGGTCGATCAGCTGTTTGTGCATGGAAGAACCATCGTCTACCACAATGATTTCTATGTCTTGATACGTTTGATTCAATGCACTTTCAATCGCTTGATTTACGTACTCACAGTTATAAAATGGAATGATGATACTAACTTTCGGACGATCACTCACTGGATCCCTCCTCACATATAAGTCGTTAACGTGTAAACTACCTTACCTCTCACTAGTTTATGATTGCGACGAAAAGCCGACTAGATACACACCCACAACTTTCCATAAACCAACTAAAAAACGGCACTTGTCTACCATGCCGTTTTCGATTACCAATCTGGAGTTTTTTCATATCCTAACGATGTTAAAAGGGTGCCACTCTCTTTTTTAAATAGACTCTTTAAATCAGAATCGAACTCGCCTTGCCAACCGCCTATCGTACCTTTTCGAAACGTTGGTGACGTAGAAGGATCGATGTTCTTAAGCATATTTCCTACCATCCAAGAACGCGATTTAGGAACAGAATCGTCTTTCCATAAAAATTTAACGAGATGATGAAGAACGAGAAGTCGACTTCGTTCTGATGAAATTAAGTCTTCAAACCTGATCGTAAAAACATTCGGACGGTCCTTCCATTTTGAAAAACTTGTATACCACTCTTCAATGTTCGGCTGATAAGGCTTTTGAGGCGTGATCGGTTGACCTCCTTCAATTAAGAACTTCATGCGATCACGATGGGTAAATCCTTCTTGGGTAAATGTTTCATATAGCGGATGGATTGGTAAAGCCGGAATAAAATACGCATAAGAAACAACAACGTCACGTGGGTCTCTCATGACAAATATCTTCTTCATGTTTAACTTCGTAAAAAACGCATCCCATTCATCGGTACAGAACAAATGACCATTCACAAACTCATTTTTTTCTAGATTCTCTGTTCTAGAAAGCTGTAGCTTCGGTTGATTATTGAAGTGACCAAACATCCCTTTATCAGGGAAGTGTTTCATTCCAGGGATGCCAAGCAGAATTTGCTTTAGCAAATGTGTGCCGCTCTTTGGAATTGAAATCATGATAAAAGGATCTAATTCATTTGATTTAGACAATGTCGTTCCTCACTTTCTCGTAGTAAAATTCTATGACTCATGCCTGCTCAAGGTTTCTATAGTACTCTAGAGAATCTTCTAGACTCTGGCGAAGGGAGTATGTCGGATTCCAACCAAGGTTATTAATGTTCGACACATCCATCGGATTAACAGTTCCATTCTCACCAAGTTTCTTGTCGATTACGAAATGAGATACCTCTGTCAACGTTTCAAGCTCCCTCACTACCTCTTGCAGTGCGACAAGTCTCCCAGCAGCAAGATCGTATGTTCGCGTTTTTTCTCCGGTATCGAATAACTTCTCATAAGCACGTACTGCATCACGGACGTCAAGGAAATCCCTTTTCACCTGTAGATTTGAAATAGAAAACGCCTCGGACGTACGGTTTCGTTCCATATCTACGATGTGTTTCGTAAGCAGTGCACATATCCCAGAAGAAGGTCCTGGACCTATTAAATTTGTTGGCTTAGCTAATACAACGTGAAGGTTATACAATTCTGCCAAGTGAAGAGCGACCTGGGACTGCATCGTTTTACTCAGTGCATAAGGGTGGCTCGGTTTTCCATTAGCAGGATCATATTGAAGTGCAGAGCCAACCATCACGACTTTTGTCGAAGGCTTCGTAGTTCGTATCGCATCGAGCAAATAAACCGTCGATAACACATTTGTTTCCAACGTACTCACGGGATTATCCCATGACGTCTGAACTGCGTTCACCCCTGCGAGATGGAGCACATAGGTTGGCTCTTCTTCTTTTATCAAACGATTAATAGCATCCTTGTCTGTTAAATCACACCGGATCGAACGCAAACCTTCTAAGCAAGTGTTTCGAACGACCGCAGTAACCTTCAGATCAGTCTTAAGAAAGTGTCTGCACGCATGCTGGCCGGTAAAACCAGACGCCCCCGTGATTAGAATGGAGTCATCACTCATCTTCCATCCAATCCTTAAGTTCCTTTATCATCGTTTCATAATTAGGTGGTGTATAAATAAAATCTTTCCGCGTATTTACGATCGTACGATCTAGCACCACTTCTTCATCAGGTGTGATACGTACGTCATCTTTATTAAATGCATCTTTGAACAAGTGTAGGAGCTCGTATTTCGATACCTTCTCACTAACGCATAAATGATAGAGTCCTGTGACGTTGTTCAATAGCAAACAATCGATCGCTTTCGCTAGCTCAAGCGTTGTTACGCCATTCCACATCATGTTCTTATACCCTTTTACTTCTCCTTTTTGCTGCATAAACCACAGTAGCAATCCGATCCCATCCTTCTTCAGTTCTGGACCGACGATCGACGTTCGGATCGTCAACGCACTGTCATCGTTCACTTCGCCCATCGCTTTTGTTTTTGCGTAAACAGACGTTCCATCTTTGGAATCAAACTCTGTATAATCACCCTTCTCACCTGAAAATACACAGTCTGTGCTGATATGAACTAGCTTCCCACCATACCGCTTTGTTAACTTTGCAAGCTGATGAGGGAGTAAGCTGTTGACTTGAAAAGCTTCTGTTTTATTTCGCTCGGCGTGCTGATTCAAGATTCCAATTGCGTTGATTACGATATCCGGTTTCATCTGGTCGATCAACTCCTCTACCTGGCTCGGTATGAGGACGTCTAAATAGATTCCACCACCATTGCTGTCCCGGCAAGTATAGGAGACATCCCAGCCGTCTTTTCGCTGGAAATAATCCACGATCATATGCCCGGCCATTCCTTTTCCACCTAAGACAAGTAGCTTCATGAGATGAATCCACCTTTTTGAAGGAGATTCTTCAACTCATCTCTCGACATCAAATTCTCGCTAGAATTATAGTTTTCTAGTTCTACTTGTTTAAAGTCAGCGTAATACTCTTGAAGCCCGTCTACCGTAATCGATGGTAAGATCACGAAGTATTCTTTGTCGTAATACACCGTGCTTTGACTTTCATACTCTGAAAATAATAGCTCGTGCAACTTTTCGCCTGGTCGAATGCCAAGGACCTCGATGTCTACATTTTCCTTACCAGACGCTTCGATCAGCACATCTGCAAGGTCTACAATCTTACATGTAGGCATCTTCATAACGAAAATCTCGCCACCCTTGCTTTCATACGTTGCTTTGAAAAGAAGCTTGATCGCATCTTCAAGCGTTAAGAAGAATCGTGTCATCCTCATATCTGTTATTCCGATTTTACCGTGTTCTTCTATCTGGTTCTTAAATACGTGGATAACACTGCCGTTCGTGCCTAACACGTTCCCACCACGCACGCATACGAACGTTGTATTCGATTTGAGTACATTCGCATGAATGATCAAACGCTCACCCATCGCTTTTGTAAATCCGTAAAAATTCGATGGATTCGCTGCTTTATCCGTTGAAATATAAATTACTTTTTCAACGTTATTAAGAATAGCCGCATCGATCACGTTTTGGGTACCGATGACATTTGTCTTCATCGCTTCTAAAGGCTGATCCTCACACACCGGAACATGCTTAAGAGCTGCTAGATGAAAAACAAAGTCTACCCCTTTCGTTGCCTCGATCAGACCGTCCTTTTCTTTAATATCTCCAATAATAAATTTAAGCTTTTTCTCTTGATGAAAAGCTCGTTTCATCGCGACTTGACTGGACTCATTTCTTGAGAAAACTCTTATTTCGCTCGGCTGTTTTTCAAGCAATTGCTTTACAAGTTCATTTCCCCATGATCCAGTTCCCCCAGTTACCAGTATCGTTTTATTGTGGAACAACATGTAGCCCTCCCATTAAAAATTTCACCACTTTATCTGAAACTGCATCATCTGCATAGCCTTCTGGAAGATCCCATTCCGAAGGTTGATTCACCATCACGTTCACTGCTCGCAGTATATTCATCGCATTTAAACCTGAAACAATGTTGCTTCCACATGCAACGGTTTCTGGACGTTCCGTTGTTTTTCGTATCGTTACTGTAGGAATATAGAACAAACAACATTCTTCCTGGACAGTACCACTATCTGTTAGAACACACTTTGCATTCTGTTCAAGCTTCACGAAGTCAAAAAATCCGAACGGTTCATGAAATTCGATGAGGGGATCTAATTCGATTCCATTCAATTGTGCCAAACGTGATCTTGTACGCGGGTGAACACTACAGATCATCCGTTTACCATGTGTTTTAACAACATGATTCATTCCTTGAAGGATTTCCTTAAGGTTCTCATCATGATCGACGTTTTCAGCTCGATGTGCCGTGACTAGGAAATAATCTTTTTTTATCAAGTTAAGATCCTCAAGAATCGAGCTTTCATTGATTTTAGTTTGATTATGTTTCAACACTTCATTGATCGGGTTTCCAGAAACATAAACCCGATTGGTCGCAATGCCTTCTCGCAAGAGGTTCTCTTTACTTTGAGGCGTATACGGAAGATTAAAAGTTGAGATCGCATCGATGACACGTCTGTTTTTCTCTTCAGGTACAGACCAATCAAAGCATCGGTTTCCAGCTTCCATGTGCACGACAGGAATCCCCATCCGCTCTGCTAAAATGGCACTTAGCGCACTGTTTGTATCTCCTAACACAAGAACCTTATCAGGCATTTCTTTTTTAAATATGATTTCAAGCTCTCGATACATGGTCGCGAGCTGTTCTCCAAGCGATTGTTGCTGATTGAATAACATATAATCAGGCTCTCTTATACCGAGCTCCTTAAAAAAGATGCTGCTGAGGGTTTTTGTGAAGTTTTGCCCTGTATGGATAAGTACATGCTTATCTGCTAGATGATCGAGCTTATCGATAATCAAGCTCAATCGTATGATTTCAGGTCTAGTACCTAAAACGGTAATGACTTTCATGGTTCCTTCCCCTCCTGCTAGATTTCTAGGACAGCTTACTGATAGGTTATGTAAGTTATTAACAGTTTGATATGGTTAGCACACTATATTTGTAAAAAAACGGATAATATTCCAGTAGTTCTGTTATGTTCACAAGCTATTTGAATGGAGAATTTTAACACAACAAAAAGACGCTGAAGTGAGCCCTTACCTTCGCGTCTTTTGTTTATCTATGATCACTTTTTCGATGTGTTCGATTAGCTCATCTGCTCGCTTCGATGTGGAATGGTTTGCAATCACCATCTGATGACCTGCTTTTGCTATTTGAAGACGTTCACTTTCGTGTTTCAAATAATACGCAGCTTTCTGAAGCACATTCTGTTCATTAACAGCCACAAAGGTTTTCCCATCAACGAATCCAAGATCGGTCAATTCTTTTGACGAAGAAGCTACCAGGAGACTATTGCATGCTGGCACTTCAAAATATTTTAGTACTGGATAATGGTAGATCGAGTCACACGTGAAAAACATCTTAGCGCGATTTAATTCCATTGCGTAAGCTTCCCCCGCTAAATGACCTTTGCCAATTCGTTTATACCCAGGATGTTCATAGTATTTAAAATTCGTAGTTGCCTTCAATTGGTTGTATATACTCGCACGCAGTGGATAAAAGCTTGGAAAGAGTGCACCAAGCATTAAATAGTCAGTACTTTTACCAAGCTTATAGTCTTTGAAGATCGATGTGTCCACATGATGAGGAAACCAAATGAACCGATCCTGGAATTCCGGGTACCATTTTAAAAACGCATCTCGATAGTGAGCAAAAATTACGGACACGTTTCCTTTTTCTATAAAACGCTTACGGTGCTGCTTTTTATAATGAAGGTCGTGCATGAAGATTCCCACCGGTATGTCTGTTTCATTTACTCCCCTTATAAAAGGGCAATAAGTAGGATGTAGATCGTTCATTAGAATGAAATCTGGACGTACTTGAATCCTAGCTAGAATGTCAGGTAACAATCCATGATCATGCCAAACGATGACGTTTGCTCGTTTTTGTAATTCTCTCACCAAATAATAACTGCTTCGCTCTACATGCTTTGATAAATCTTTTGTAATAAATAGGAACGTTCGTTTCCGGACCATCGATTCACACCCTTTCTTTCTAGCAGAATATAAAAAAGGTTTCACAGTTGTGAAACCTTCAAGAAAATTATAGTTCGAGTGAAACGATTTGATCTGTACATACAAGAACTTCATTAGCCTGTCCGGAAGTTCCTACAGGAGTAAAGATGACATAGTTAAAACCGATTTCCTTAATAACCACACCCGTAAGATCTGGTGTTCCACCCCCATTTTGGGTTTCAGTCACATGAACCATTGCAATGATTGTATTTGAGTTTTTGTACTGATATAGTTTTGAATTCAATACTCGCATACCATAACTCCTCTCAGTATAAATTCTAGGTTTATAAAACCTACTTTAATATAAATATGTATCCAAAAAATGGTTGTTTGGACAAATATCATTTTTATAAAAATAAATTATGTAATTCTTATGAACAAACAGTTAGATAACTATTTTGTAAAAAAATGGTTGTATTACTCATGCACTTTGTACCAAGTTCTAATACATTATTGTAAGCCTGAATTATGTCAGGTTGATCTTTTGATAAGGAGGAAACGATATGAGAAGAAGTCTTTTTGACGATTCATGTTGTGGTAGAGTTAGCCCAACTTCACATTGCAAAGGTTGTGTATGTGATGTATTACGACATATGGCTAACGGAAACAACTGCGACATTTGGGAAGATACCATGGCTGAAGTATATCTGCTACCTAAAGGTCAAACAGGTTATATGTATATGAGCGGTGAAGACAATCCTACACCATTTACTTTTATGGGATTCGTATCAAACAGCTGCTGTGCAAGATTTCGATATACTCCAGTAAACCCGGCGATGCCTCCTAGAACAGTTTACATTGATTGTAGCACTCTTGCAGGTATCTCACGAGTTTCACCAAACCGCCAATAATAGATTTTCTTCATCGATTAAGGTTGCTGAAAAGCAGCCTTTTTTTGATTACAAAAAAGCTTCTAATCAATAGAAGCTTTTCATCTTTTCACTCATGTTCGATAAATAGCCTGAATCAGCTTGATATACTCCTCTTCTTTCCCAATATCAAACCGTTCACCCGAAGAAATTCTGGCGAGACATCGCTCTTCTGTAAGAATATCCCGTATTGCATCTGTCAGTTGAATTTCGCCTCCTTTACCTGGATTCAGCTTATTCAACTTTTCATAGATGTTCTTGGTAAATATATACCGTCCTGTTACTGCGAGGTTTGAAGGAGCATTCGAAGCAGGTTTTTCTACGAGATCTGAAATCTCGTAAATGCCTTCAGACGTTTCCTTTCCTTTTATTACTCCATAATCTTTAAGGTGCTCTTCTGCTACCTCTTTCACTGCGATCACATTTGCTCGGCTCTTATTATATACCTCGATCAACTCAGATAGGGCTGGCGTTCCAAGGAAGATGTCATCTGGAAGTAGTACAGCAAACGGATCTTCACCGGTAAACGACTTTGCGAGAGAGATCGCATCACCTAACCCCTTTGCATGAGATTGTCTTACATATTGTATGGAGACATTTGGGACTTCCGTTTTCTTTAATAAGTGTGTTTTGTTTACACGTTCTAGAAACGCTTCGAGCTCTAAAGAGTGATCAAAGTAATCCATAATGAGGTTTTTCGTTCGAGAGATGATGATGAGTATTTCTTCAATGCCAGAAGCTACTGCTTCTTCTACTACATAGTGGATTGCCGGCTTACCGCAGATTGGGAACATTTCTTTTGGTATTACTTTTGTGATCGGTAGGCTTCTTGTACCATAGCCAGCTGCAGGAATCACTGCTTTCTTTATCATACGTGCTCCCCTTCCTCTGTTCTCTATTTTAATACTTTATTCAAGGGTTAAATCACAGTAACTTGTCTATTGAAAAACAGGCGAATAAGCACTACGGATGAATGCCTATTTATTACCAACTAATGCAATTTCATCACACCAACGCCTTCAAGCCTAATACGATATAAAGTAATGTGATTGTTATTGGAGGGAACACCGGATGGATATATGTATCGTTGGTGCAGGCTATGTTGGTCTAACGACAGCCGTTTTGCTTGCTGAACTCGGACACAACGTCCATTGCATCGATAAAGATATCGATAAGATCGAGAAATTAAACCAAGGAATTTGCCCTATACACGAGCCCGAGCTCGAGGATTTGATAAAAAAGAACACCAAGAATGGACGATTGATCTTCTCTGATGATCGTGAAGCATGTATGCTTCATTCTCCTACCATACTCATCGCTGTCGGTACCCCGCCGAAACCGAACGGCGATTCTGATTTAACAGCTTTTAAGAAAGTGTTCCAACACATCTCGCAAAAAATCTCCACACACAAAACGATCATTATTAAAAGCACCGTCCCTCCTGGTACAAATGAGTGGGCACACAACTACCTCATCGAGAAGGGAGTCGACCAAAACCTGTTCGATGTCGTCTCAAACCCTGAATTTTTAAGAGAGGGCTCTGCCATTTACGATTCGTTTCATCCGGATAAGATTGTGATCGGCTCACGATCTACAAAAGCAAGAAATCGGGTGAAAGAACTATACGCGCAGTTATCAGCTCCCGTTATCGAGACGACCTTAACAGGGGCAGAGATGATGAAATACGCATCGAACGCTTTTCTTGCTACAAAAATTTCATTTATTAATGAATTCGCAAAAGTGTGCGACAAGTACCATGTCGATGTTACTGACGTAGCCTCATCACTAGGGATTGATCCAAGAATCGGACCCCACTTTTTACAATCTGGACTTGGTTATGGCGGTTCGTGTTTTCCGAAAGACCTCGACGCACTTTGTTATGCAGCGAGAAAAAAGCGGATTTCAACTCATCTATTAAAGGCTGTAAAGCAAGTTAACAGTGAACAGGTAGATTACTACATCAGGAAGTTAGAAAAGAAATTACGAGGACTAGAAGGAAAGCGAATTTCCGTATGGGGGCTTTCTTTTAAACCTAACACGGATGATATACGAGATTCGCAATCGATAAAGCTCTGTGAAAAACTGATTAAAAGCGGGTGCTCAGTCTTTGCATTTGACCCACAAGCACATGCTGAAAACCTATTTATCCATCAAACGAACGATATGTATGATGCGCTATCAGGTTCCGACGCGTTGATCGTCGCAACCGACTGGGCACTATTCAAATCACCTGATTGGGATCGAGTGAGGAATGAATTGAAAGGAAGGATCGTATTGGATGGTCGGAACTTTCTTGATCCAGAAGAAGTAAAACATGCTGGGTTAACCTATCTTGGGGTTGGTCGAGCATGACGATTCTCGTAACGGGTGCTGCTGGCTTTGTTGGCTCGCACCTATGTGAGCTGCTTCTTAATACGTCCGAAACAAACGTGATTGGTATCGACCTCGACATCGAGGGAAATGAAACCAAGATGAGAAATATAAAACAGCTTCTCAAAAGGCCGAAATTCAAGCTCTACGACATTGACCTTTTAAAGCAAGACCTCTCACACCTGTTAAAAAATGTGGATGTGATCTACCACCTTGCTGGGATACCTGGTGTAAGATCAAGTTTCGGCAGCGACTTTGAACGCTATATTCTCAACAACGGCCTGGTCACTCAAAAACTACTAGAAGCAAGTCGAAATCAATCGATTACGAAATTCATCTATGTCTCCACCTCCTCAGTCTATGGAGAAAAGGTTGGAAAGGTTTCAGAAGATCTGACAACGGTTCCCCTCTCGCCCTACGGAGTTACAAAGCTCACTGGAGAGCAGCTTTGTCATATTTATCATCTCTATTTTGGGGTGCCTGTCGTCATTTTGCGTTACTTCACAGTGTATGGCCCTAGACAACGACCTGATATGGCATTCCATCGATTTATTAAACAAATGCTGCAAGATAAGCCAATTACAGTTTATGGAGACGGTCTTCAATCAAGAGATTTCACCTATGTGAGCGACTGTGTACAAGCGACCGCTGCTGTAAAAGATGCAGACAACGTCATTGGGGAAACGATCAACATAGGTGGAAAAGAACGCGCTACCGTCCTAGATGTGATTTCCATACTAGAAGAACTACTCTCTCGGAAAGCCAAGATCAATTTCGTACCGAAAGCAACAGGTGAGCCGATGCACACATGGGCTGATATTTCAAAAGCTGAAAACCTGTTAAACTATCGACCAAGCGTGTTACTAAAAGAAGGGTTAATGAATGAAATCATAGATTTAACCGAGTTATACGGTAGAAAGGATTGAGCATAGTGAATATCGCCTACGTTTGCACAGAAAAACTTCCATCTCCCGCTGTAAAAGGCGGGGCGATTCAAATGATGATCGATGGGGTGCTTCCTTACCTCACAGAACACCACTCTATGACCGTTTTCTCTGTTCAAGACCCAGAATTACCTGACTATGAAGAGGTTGATTCCGTTACGTATATACGAGTCCCTCGTGAAAATTACAGCGAAAATGTTGCAGAAGTACTAACTGAGATGACACCTTTTGACCTCATCCATGTTTTCAACAGACCGAAAGCTGTCATTCTGTATAAGAGCGTCATGCCAGAAAGCCAGATTGTGCTGAGTCTTCATAACGATATGTTTAAAGAACGAAAACTAAGTGATGAAGAAGGCATGAAAGCGATCGAAAGCGCATCTCAAATCATGACAGTGAGCAATTATATTAGAACTACGATATTAAATCGGTTTCCAGAAGCCGATGAGAAGATTCAAGTCGTCTATTCTGGTGTCGATCTAACTCAGTTTCAACCTTCGTGGACAGATGAGGGGAACAAGATCAAACAAAAGTTAAAACAGAAGTACCGGCTTACGAACCGAAAAGTAATCCTGTTCATCGGAAGACTCAGTAAAACAAAAGGACCACATCTTTTAATCAAAGCGATGCCTGCGATTTTAAAAGAACACCCTGATGCTGTACTCGTCATTTGTGGAGGAAAATGGTTTAGCGACAACCGTTTGAATGAATACGTCTCATACCTCTACAAACTTGCTAAACCGTTAGGAGAACATGTTCTCTTTACCAAATACATCCCTCACGAGGACATACCAAGAACCTTCTTACTCGGTGATGTTTTTGTCTGCAGTTCACAGTGGCAGGAGCCCCTCGCTCGCGTCCATTATGAAGCGATGGCAGCTGGTGTTCCACTCATCACAACGAAACGAGGAGGAAACGCTGAAGTTGTAACGCATCTGCACAATGGTCTTGTTGTAGGTGCATACCGGCAGCCCTCATCTTTCGCAAGGGCAGTTTGTGACTTGTTAAACCACCCTGAGAAAGCGATAGAATTGAGCTTAAACGGACGTAAAGTAGTAGAAGCGAATCATACGTTTCAACACGTCGCAAACCGCTTAGAACGCGTTTATCGTAAGGCCTGTCCTTTAGAAACCATTTTACCTGAAGCTGAAAAAACTGTATCACATGAACCAGTTGAGTATGGTGTCGATGTTGAGGAAGTTAAGGATCTTGAGAATGATTCTGTTACAATAACAGAACGTCCATCTAAGTCTGTACAAGAAACGAAGGAGACAAGATTTGAGGAACCTTGGATCTTCGATAGAACTTACAGACAAAAAAAGAAATAGAACCGGTCATGACCGGTTCTATTTCTTTTTATTCGTCTTCTTCGTCTTCTTCGTCAAACTCTTCTTCCTCTTCATCATCAAGGATTTGAGTATCTTCAATTGCTGCTTCCTCTTCTTCTTCCTCTTCTTCTTCTTCTACTTCCTCTTCTTCCTCTTCCTCTTCTTCTTCATCGTCGTCTAGGTCAAACTCAAATGAGAGCTCTTCTCCACTCACCATTTCGAACGCTAGTTCCACCTCTTCTACTTCTCCTCCTGCAAGCATTTCTTGCAGCTTTTTCAATACTTCTTCATGCTTATCGTGATGCGCCATCGTAATTCCCCTTTATCGTTAATTTGCTTTGTATTCTCGTTAAAGAATTCTTTATAGGGTATGAGGATTTTGATTTTTTGTATAGGACAAATGGTGCAATTTCTAGTCCACCGATGAACCTATTTTTCCCTTAAGCTGGTACCCAGATTGAAGAAGCCTTCGTTGGACTATCGATTACGCGGACTTTCTTTACACAATCATCATTGTCTTCGTCTTCGTCTTCGTCGTCTTCGTCGTCTTCGTCGTCATCGTCGTCATCGTCATCGTCTTCATCTTCATCTTCATCGTCATCGTCTTCATCTTCGTCTTCGTCTTCATTAATCACGTGTTCTTCTAATTTGACCTCTTCTTCATCCGGCAACTCATCTTCTACTTCTTCAATCTCTAGCTCATCGGTTACATCTTCAATCGTTTCCTCAACTTCCAGCACGTCTTCAACTTCTAACTCCTCATGATCTTCTACAATAGGTTCTTCACATCCACAATCTTCTTGGAAGAAAGATTGCTGATTCATAACTGGGCAACGATATCTGCTTTTACCTAAATTACGAGGTCGACCGATCGTTCTCACTCTAAGCGCATATTTCTCTTCAACTTCTCCATGTGTCTCTTGGACTACAGGTGTCTCTTCTGCTACCGGGGCTTCTTCAACGTTCGGTACAACTTCTTCTATCTCACTTAATTCCATAATCGATGCTTCTTCCGGTGGAGCACTACTATCTCCAGGCTCCTCACTAACACTTTCATTGCTAAGCTCTTCTGAAGAAACAAATGGAATGTTTACCGTTCCATCGCCTGGAGGCAATTCTTTCAAGTTTGTCGTTGGAATCGGAGGTGTATGAAGTGAAGATGTGGTGTCTACTTCTAACTCCGCTTGCCCATCAAGGATTTTTTCATATTCTGCATAACTCCACCCCATCGAACCAGGAGGAGAAAATCGAAACTCTTCAAGCTCTAACTTAGGAATCGCTTTCTGTTGTGAAACTTGTTCCATCGCTTATGACACCTCCTTTTATTCCTTTGAAAATTCCATCAAAATTCGATAGAAACTCTTCCTTTGAATTTTCTACAGCAATAATGTTCCGAATATGCATCAAATATTTTTCATCTGACCACGATCTTTTTTGACTGAGATAGTATTTATGAGCGATTGCACAGAATAAATGAGGAAACTTCAAATCTGTCCATAGGACCCGATATTGCCCTTCTGTTAGGGGATGGACCTGGTCATAATGGATGAGCATCTCCTCTGCTAGCTCATGATCCCAAACCGCGAGCTTTTTCATTACTTTATTCATCAGAATACGAATATCTCGAGATGGTAAATCAGCATTCACTGAATGAAGATCTCTCATGAAAGCAGCCCCATCTTTTTCAATCAAGCGAGCCATCGTGAAATCTTGCTGACAAAACATTTTCGACTCGAAGACTTCATTCGTCCATGAAGAAAAGTTTGGATTGTCTAGTTCAGCTAACGCTTCTTTTGCACGGTTGAGCATCAAATCGACCTGTTGTAAAAACAGGATCGAGAATTGATCCGTCGTATAGTCGTTCGCAAGCTTTTTATAGCCTTCTAACTCTTGGATCTTCCAGCGATATAACTTATGCCACTTATCTATTCGACTTCGCTTCTTACTTCCTTCAGGTTGAATGTATCCTTTCGATGCATTGTGGAATTGTCCGATAAACGCCATGGTTTTCTTCGTTTGTTCTTTATCGTAATACAGCATCGTCTCGCCTTCTACATCTTCATACAGAACGTAGGCGTGGTCTTCACCTGCAAGGATCAATCCATTGTTTCGAGTTCGAATCAACTTTGCGATTGGCATGCCTTTTTCTTGGAGATGCCAATGTGCACCTGCAATGTAAAGCATCCGATCAGGTCTGATAAACTCTTGCCTCAACATCATTGTTCCTTGCTTCGTATGCACACGCCATTTTGTGCGTCCTTGTCTACTGAAGATCAAATGGACCGCTGTCGGTTCAACCGGGTAATAACGGAGTACCTGGTTCAATTCAGCAAGATTGGCTGTTTCATGCACAAGAGAATAATCTCCGTCGTCAGCTAAATCTTCCATGTCTTCATTCAAATCATCGATCTCGTCACCATCTATGTCTTCGCTTACATCTTCAGCCTCTTCAGCATGCTCCATATCTTCTAACTCCTGCTCAAGTTCCTTTTCTTCCACGATCGTTTCCCTCTCTTCCTCTACCGTCTAGAAGCAGCTTCATAAACGGTTTTTAAGTTAGACGCTACTCGATTCCAGCCAAACTTTTCCTCGACATACGTACGGCCGAATTTACCGTAGCGATCTCGAGTTCCTTCACTTGAAAGGAACTTGCCAATCATTTCTGCATATGCAGTAGGCTCATCAAATTGATGGATCACATTCCCATTCTTTCCCTCCACAATGACTTCCGGATTTCCTCCACGGTCACTCGTTAATACAGGTAACCCAGCAGCCATCGCTTCGTAATGAACGCGTGCTAGTGGCTCTTGCCACTGTGAACAACACACGAAAACATCCGCCATCGAATAAAGTTTTGGAATGTCCTTCGGCTCAACAAACTTAATGAACGTAATGTTGTCTGGATACATGGCACCTAATGTATAAAGGTGCTTTACATAGTTGTTTACATCGTTCTCACCAAACCATTTAGATCCAATGAATACCATGTGTGCATCTGGATGTTGTTCGATAATTTTTGGCAGCGCATGAAGCAGAATATGAGGCCCTTTTACTTTACTCAGCCTTCCAACGAACAAGATGACCTTCTTATTTTCGATATTCAATTGAGACTTGATCGAATTTCGTAGTTCTCTACCTTTCGACGTCCATCTCGGGTGATAGGTGTTTAAGTCCACACCAGAATAAACCGTTTGCACTTTTCCTCGCGCTGAAGGAAAACGATCTGTGATCGTTCGCCCGATATAATCACTCACCGTAACGATTTTCGAAACGAGGGAGATACACGTCTCTCCTTCTTCGTCCTCCATCTTTCCTTGTGCGAACATTTCGTTATGGACGCTCAAGATAAACTTACTCGTAGGTGACGCCTTCTTTAATGGTTCGATCCAAGCTGGACGATTACAAACATGGATAACGTCGAACCTGTTATCACTGATCTCTTGGATAAGCCCTTCTAAATAATCTTCTTGATTGATGCGAATGTACTGCACTCCATTGCTTCTTTCTCTTGATTCCAAATTTGGATCATCAATCGATATGACAGTCACATCATGATGATTTGCTAGAAGTTTTGAAACGGCTTCTAAATAAATTTGAATCGCACCGCCCCGTATTGCTGGAACAGGCAACTTCTCTGTTGCGACTAAGGCAATTTTCATGTTCACCCTCCTTTAATTCTTTAAGACTCCGTATGCGAACGCCGTATGACGTTGATAAATTTTAGAACGTTAAGCAGAATACCACTTAAAATTCTGTTTATAAGCATGATACGGAGGAAAAGGAAGGTTGTGCGAAATCCTATACTTAAAACATAAAAAGGGCTTTACCACCTGTTAAATATACCTATTTTTGAATAGATTGGTCGAAAATGGTGACATGACTATCTCATTCTCCATAACGTATTAGGAACAGATATGATAGGTAGGTGAACTTATGGAAACTTGGCACAATAAAGATGGAGCCTCAGAAGAATTCAGAGGATCCAATCAGGTAGTGTTTCGCTCTTCAGACATTGCCGATGAAAGTGATGTTGAGGTAACCATCGACGCGCCCGTAAGCGATTCGTTTCACAGCATGGATTTAAGCAACCTTGTTGACCCGGAAGAGGAAGAAGCCGGTACAGAACTTACACCAGAAATGCAGGAAAAGCTAACGAAGCTTGCGGAACTTTTACTCCCTAATTGGGAATTTAACGTATTAAGTATCGAAGTCATACAAGGTGGCCAGATGGCTCTTGTATGGAAGTTTATGACTGACGAAGGACCTAAGTGTTTAAAGAGGATACATCGTCCGGAAAAGAAAGCACTCTTTTCCATTCATGCGCAGGATTATTTAGCAAAGAAGGGTATGCGCGTGCCTGGAATTATTCCGAACAAAGATGGCAGTCTTTATACGAAGCATGGTCCATTCCTGTTTGTTGTCTATGAATGGATTGAAGGAAGACCGTTTAACTTGACCGTTCCAGAAGACTTGCAGTGGATGATGAGAGGCCTTGGGGACTATCATACACAGTCAGTTGGCTATGTTCCTCCTCCAGCCACACCAATTTTCTCAAAACTTGGTAAATGGCCTAAGCACTACATTAAGAGATGCCAGCAGATGGAAACTTGGAAACTGATCGCAAAACGTTTTCCAGAAGACCCTTTTTGCCAGCTATATTTAGCAGAGATCGATCAATTCATCGTGAAAGGAAGAGAAATTCTAGACCAACTTCGTGCTTCTCATTATCCAGAATGGGTAGCGGCTTGTAAGAAGAAACCAAGTCTTTGTCACCAAGATTATGGAACTGGAAACACACTTCTTTCAGAAGAACAGATCTGGATCATTGACCTTGATACTACTACTTTCGACTTGCCGATTCGTGATTTGCGTAAGGTAATCATTCCCTTGATGGGTGATACGGGTGTATGGGACCATCAGCTGTTTGAACTGATGTTATCCGCTTATGAAGAAGTTGCACCGTTAACGCCAGAACAAAAGAATGTGATGTACATCGACATGCTATTCCCTTATGAACTTTACGAAACGGTCAGCGAGCGGTTTGGAAGAAAGAATGACATTATGCCAGAGGAATTGATGGCAGCGTTTGAATATGAAAAACGCAAAACAGAACAGCTTTCTCAGCTGCTATAAGAAAAACGCCCCGGCATTTGCCGAGGCGTTTCCATTATGTTGCGATGATGTTAAAGCCGCTATCAACATGAATCATCTCACCAGTGATACCACTTGAAAGATCACTCATTAAGAAGAGTGCTGTATTGCCTACGTCTTCTTTCGTTACAGTACGACGAAGCGGTGATTTTTCTTCGATTTCCTTTAAGACTGAGTTGAAGTCTCCGATTCCTTTTGCAGCAAGGGTACGAATTGGTCCAGCAGAAATGGCATTTACGCGGATACCATCTTTTCCAAGATCATTCGCAAGGTACTTCATGCTTGCGTCTAGCGATGCTTTTGCAACACCCATCACATTATAGTTGTTCACGACACGTTCTCCACCAAGATACGTCATCGTTAAGATGCTTCCACCTTCCGTCATTAACGGACGAGCAGCTTTGGATACAGCTGTAAGTGAGTATGAGCTGATGTTGTGAGCAAGCATAAAGCCTTCTCTCGTTGTTTCAAGATACTCTCCCTTTAGCTCTTCTGTTTTTGCGAACGCAATACAATGCGCTAGTCCGTGAATCACACCGACTTCTTCTTTGATCTTTGCAAAAGTCGACTCGATTTCATGATCGTCTGTAATGTCACAAGGTAAAATAACAGAATCATCACGATCAAGCGTAGCAGCAAGATCGCGTACGTTTTTCTCCAAACGGTCGCCAGCATATGTAAAAACAAGTCTTGCCCCAGCGTTACTTAGTGCTTGAGCGATTCCCCAAGCGATGCTGCGTTTATTCGCAACACCCATTACAACGTATGTACGATTTTCAAGAGACAGGTTCATATCCATGCTCCTCCTCGGTTTTTTTATTATTAGTTCTTAGCACCACGTGCTAATTATAACATGCTTTAAGGAACCTGTACCATGTTGAATTCATTACCCTTTACTCGTTTCAATATTTCTTTTTTCATACCCGCAATGAGGGCACACAAAGATGATGTTTTGATTCGATTGAGCTGTAATCGTATGTTCTAGTTCACTCTTCTTATGACAGGCTGGACACACAACTTCAAGTTCAGGATTCATATCTACTACCTCCTTCAACTGGTAGTAGTATCACCTCGAAAGAAGTTTCTATACGAAAAAACCCCCGGCATAAAGCCGAGAGCCTTTCCTAATAACTTAATAATGTTCTTACTTCTTCTACACTCTCACTGCTACCCGTTACGATCAAACGATCACCTATACGAAGCTCCGTGTCTCCGTGAGGTACGATCGAGTCTTTACCACGGAAGATACGAACGATGATCGTATCACCTAAGTAAGGGAAGTTACGGAGTGGCACGCCGTTATATTCAACATTGTTCATATTGATCTGGTAGAGCGCATTTTCTTCTTTCGTGAAGATATTGACGACTCCAGGTGATTCGATCAGAGCTTTGAGCAAAGCTTTTGTAGAAAAGAATACTGAGAACACATCGATGTTCAGATCACGTAATTGATCAGCAACTTCAGTTAATTCGATTCTGGCAATAACTCGTTCAGTTCCATACTCTCTTGCGAACACGGCGATATCTGCGTTTGTTTCATCGTCACCTGTTGAAATCAATAAGATATCTGCATCGAACACTTCACTGTTTCGGAGCGTATCGATACGATAATCAGAAAGTTCAGTAACACTGAAGTGACTACTTTGCTTATCTGAGTCCACCTTCTCTTGCTTCGTATGGTAAATCGCCGTTTGATAATTCGCAGGATTTAACTCTAAGGAAATTGGTAGCGTAATCTGATTTGCACCAATAATCGCAAGCTTTTTAGCATTGGATCGTTCTTCAGGTTTAGGCATAACTTTTCTAAACAAGATCGGTGCAACGATACAGCTGATGACGGCTACTAATATTAATGCAGATGACAATTGTTCATCGATGATATCGATTCGTTCCCCGATTTCTGCTGCTGCGATCACGAGAGAAAGCGTCGATGTTAATAGTATTCCACTCCCGAGGACCGTTTTGATGTCATACCATCTTTTTAGCACAAATACTGGAACAAGCTTTGAGATAAATAGTGCAAGTAGTAGTAATGGAATCAACACAAGTACTCTAGGGTCTTGGAACAATGACCAAACATCTAGCTCGACCCCTACCATCACAAAGAAGATTGGGATCAAGAAGCCATATCCAAATGAATCGAGCTTTTGTACAAGTTCAGTATTCGGTGATAGAAGCGATACGAGCGCTCCTGCCAAGAATGCACCAAGGATATTTTCCGCTCCAACCGTTTCTGAAATCCCAACGAGTACGATGATTAGTGTAAATACTGCTCTCGTTCCAATCTGGATCGTCCCTTTTGACATCGTTTCAATAAAGGAAAGATGTCTGAAATAAGCACCCATGAAATACAGAAGGATACCTGCTCCAAATAGAACTAACAACAGCCACATGTTTCCTTCTCCACCTGAATGAAGTGAAACAAAGATCGCTAACAAGATCATCGTAGCAAGGTCAGCGATAACGGCTATCAAAAGAATCGTTTGTCCAATGCTCGTTTTAAGCACATTTGCGTCTTTCAATGTTGGCACAACGACGCCAAGCGAGATCGTCGAGATGATTAACGTCATGAAAAAGGCATTGTCTGTATAGCCTAGAACGACGAATAATATGGATAATCCATACGACACAAGAAATACGAAGACGAAGACGATGAATGAAACCAGAACACGGTTCGGTTCGATTTTTCCAGTCGGCAGCTTCACTTTCTTCTTTTTACTGGCAAACACAGAGAAATCGATCTCAAGTCCACTTAAGAACATTAAGAAGATGAACCCAAGCGTTGAAAGTGTGTCTAGCCAGGTATCCGCTTCAACCAAATTGAACCCACTCTGTCCGATAATGATACCAGCGATAATTTCTGCTACTACCACAGGGAGAATGTTCAACTTAAATCTGTGTAGAATGAATGGAATTAAAAATGCAATAACAACTACAATAACTAAGGATGATACTGATGCGCCGTGTTCCATGTCTTTCCTCCTTCAAACCCCAACGATATCCTACTAAATGAGATAGCTCATAAATGCAGTAGCCATACCAAAGTAGATGAGAATACTGATAATATCGTTGATCGTCGTAATGAACGGCCCTGAGGCCACTGCAGGGTCAATGTTTAATTTATGCATAAGTAGTGGTACAAGCGCACCTGCAAGCGTTGCGACTATCAGAGTACATAATAGCGAAAATCCAACTAAAATTCCAAGAAAAAAGGTTCCCTGCCATAAGAAAATAATAATTGTCACAAGGATCCCACATGTTGCTCCGGTTATTAATCCTGTACCAGCTTCTCGTAAAATTAAGTTCCATTTACTATGTTCTTCAAAATCCCCTGTTGCAATCCCTCTAACCACAACTGCTAGTGCCTGTGTACCTGTATTTCCCGCCATCCCTGCAATCAACGGAATAAATACGGCAAGGAGAGCCACTTTATCGAGGGTCTCTTCAAATTGTCCGATCAAACTCGCTGTCATCATACCAAGAAACAATAAGATAACGAGCCAGGGCAATCGTTTTCGTGCTGAAGCGAATGGATTTCGATCAAGCGTCCCATCGTCTGAGATTGCGGCAAGCTTGGAATAGTCTTCTGAAGCTTCTTCTTCAATAACGTCAACGATATCATCGTGCGTGATAATTCCGAGTAGATGCTGTTGAAAATCAAGTACGGGTAGCGCGAGGAAGTCATAATCTCTCATCAACCTAGCCGCTTCTTCCTGGTCTTCTCCAACTGAAATCGATACGACACGTTCATTCATGATATCTTCGATCAAGACATCTTCTTCAGCTATGATCAAATCTCTTAAAGATATGACGCCTACCAGCCTTTTTTGCTGGTCCACTACGAATACATAGTAGATGGTTTCTGCCTCAGGGGCTTCCCGTCTAAGAATTTGCATCGCACGTTTAACCGTTTGGTGAGCTCGTATCGAAACAAATTCAGTTGTCATGATACTTCCGGCAGTCTTCTCTTCATAATGAAGCAATTCTTTGATCTCGTCAGCTGCATCATCGTCCATGATTGTTAAATAGCTTGCAATTTGTTCTGGGTTAAGCTCGTTTAAGACGTCAACAGCATCATCGGCATACATCTCAGCAAGCATTTCAGCAGCATATGGAGGTTCCATTTCAGAAATAAAATCTTCCTGCTCTTCTATTTCAAAGTTTTGAAAGATCTCTGCCATTTCTTTTGGAGACAAATACGTATATACCAATAGTCGAACGTCTTCTTCAACAGTAAGGAAGAATTTTGCCTGGTCATAAGGATGTATATCGAGAAATAGGTCACGAAATGCCTCTATTTTTTCTTCAGCTAAAGATTCGATAAGGGCATCGTAAATAAGTTGGATCTCTTGTTCTGGATGTGCCACCAAGCACTCCCTCCTTCCTACTCTTTACTAAGCGCGTCATGCGTTATCGTAATAAAATAGACATAAATTGCAAGTGAGGTCTTGTTTATTTCTTTAAGTAGCGTACAATCTCATTTATAATATAGTAAGTAAAATTACCTTCCTATCTTAGTCGGAACATAGTAATTTTGTCAAAACAAATTCCTTTTTCAGATTTGCAAAAAGAGTTTTTTCAGATAAGATAGGTGATGTGCTTTGAGCACGTCTCCAACGCTGTTCTTTAGAAAGGATTATATCATGAACAATGACAATCAAACACCTTGGCAGCAGATCGATTATACGCTTCTGTTCTTTATCTTTTTACTGATGTGTGTCAGTACAGTTGCCATTTATTCTGCACAAGCTTCACTTCCTGGAGAGTTAAAAAACGTAAACTTCGCTGGAAAACAGCTAACTTGGTATTTCATTGGAGCTTTTGTCTTATCACTCACGATGGTCATCGACTTCGATCGCTTCAAACAGCTCTCGTGGTACCTTTACGGTTTCGGTATTTTCCTTTTACTACTGCTCATGATCATGCCAGAATACATAGGGAGCTATCAGATTGCCCCGATTCGAAACGGAGCAAAAAGTTGGTTCGTATTACCTGGGCTTGGAAGCGTGCAGCCATCAGAGTTTATGAAGATCTTTATGATCATCACTATCAGTTCTTCTGTCGTGAAACACCATGAAAAATACGGAGAAAAAACGATTCAAACCGATTTGATCTTACTAGGTAAAATCTTTGCGATTGCAGCTCTTCCACTTGCAATCGTTATGAAACAGCCCGATCTCGGTACCGCGATGGTTTTCACCGCGATCGTCGTAAGTATCACACTCGTATCAGGCGTTCGATGGCGTTTGCTCGCATTGCTCACGTTATCGGGAGTTGCAGGTATTGCTGCTGTTGTATTTACATTCTTTAAATTCCCAACTTTTTTCAAAAGTTACATTCTAGATGAATACCAGCTTGCTCGTTTTTATGGCTGGCTCGCACCAGAAGAGTATACGGATGCAGGCTATCAAGCAACGAAAGCAATCCTAGCCATCGGATCAGGAAAGCTTGAAGGAAAAGGCTATGCAGATGGTACCGTCTACTTCCCTGAAGCCCATACCGACTTCATTTTTGCAGTGATCGGTGAAGAGTTTGGTTTCATTGGAGCGAGTATCACCATCTCGATTTTCTTCCTTCTCATTTACCGCATGATTCATACTGCATTAGAAAGCAATGAATCGTTCGGCAGCTATTTATGTGCCGGTGTAATCGGGATGTTGACTTTCCAAGTATTTCAAAATATCGGTATGACCGTACGATTATTACCGATTACTGGAATCCCTCTTCCTTTTGTAAGTTACGGAGGAAGTGCATTGCTCACATATATGATTGCAGTTGGACTTGTATTGAACGTTAGATCACGAACAAAAACATACATGTTTGAATAACCTGCCCAAGCGGCAGGTTATTTTTACATCACTTTCAAGAATGTGAACCATGAAAGTAGGGAATGGTTAATCGCATAAAGGAGGACGTACATTGTTCGATATTATTGGTGACATACACGGCTGTTATGACGAATTCGTATCTCTTACTCATCAGTTAGGCTACGAATGGAAGAACGAGACCCCTATTCATCCTGAAAACAGAAAGCTTGTCTTCCTCGGAGATCTAACGGATAGAGGTCCACAATCCCTAAACGTTATTGAAGTCGTTGCAAAGCTCGTTGAAAAACGAGAAGCCTATTATTGCCCCGGCAATCATTGTAATAAGCTCTACCGCTATATGATCGGTAGGAACGTCCAGCAAAAGCATGGGTTAGAAACAACCGTAGAGGAACTTTCTCAGCTATCAAGTGCAAAGAGAGAAGACATCATCGACAAGTTTACTACCCTCTATGAAGAGTCTCCTCTCTATTTAACACTCGATAATGGGAAGCTCATTGTGGCGCACGCAGGGCTGCCAGAAAAGTATATCGGCCAATCTGGAAAGAAGGTTAAAACCTTTGTCTTATATGGAGATGTGACGGGAGAAACTCACGCGAGCGGCATGCCAGTAAGAAGAGATTGGGCAGCTACTTATAAGGCCTCCCCTCTCATCGTGTATGGCCATACGCCGGTCGAGGAGCCACGATGGATCAACAGAACCGTCAACATCGATACAGGTTGCGTGTTTGGAGGTAAGTTAACTGCACTAAAATATCCTGAACTTACGACCGTTTCCGTTCCTTCTTCCTTACCACTTGTTAAAGAGAAGTTCCACGCATTTCCATAACATTTCTCATATCTTCTTCCAATTCAGCAGTAAACGTAAGTGTTTTTTCAAGAAAGGGGTGATAGAACGCAATGCTCTTACTATGAAGAGCTTGTCGGTCTATCACTCCTTTTTTTCCTCCGTAAAGATCATCTCCTAATAAAGGATGACCGATCGAAGACAAGTGAACTCGGATTTGATGTGTCCTTCCGGTTAATAACTTGATTTCAAGGAGGCTTTTTGTAGAACTCGCTCGAATCGTTCGATAGTGAGTAATGGCTCTCTGTCCATCCTCTCTTACAGCCCTCTCGATGATGCTGCCTTCTTTTCGACCAATCGGTTGATCGATCACACCCTCTTTTTGTTCAATCACGCCATGAATGATCGCATAATACGTTCGCTTCATCGTTTTGTTTTTTTGTTGACGTGAAAGAAGATCATGGGCGTAACGATGCTTTGCGAAGAGAACGAGACCTGATGTATCACGATCGAGTCGATTGACCGGGTGTACGGTTCGGTTTAAATCATGCTTTCGATAGTAAGCGAGAACGCCTTGAGCAAGCGAGCTTTCTGAGTGCCTTGACGGAATCGTAGGCAGGTTTGACGGCTTATTGATAAGTAAGAAGTGGTCATCTTCAAACGTAATCCTTAAATTCATCTCGATCGGTTTCATGCTCTCACTAATCTTTTCTTCTGGAAACGTTACTGAAACGCTATCTCCTGTATTCAAAGTCGTCCGTACGTTCCTTATTTCTCCATTCACACGGATGCTTCCACCTTTAAACTTTATATCCGTCAGCATGCTTCTTGAAAGGCTTTTCTCTCTTAACAGAAATTCTCTCACTAAAGTTCCGTCATGGCGTTCTTCTACCTTCCAGTTAAACTGTAAGGCGCTCATGATGCACAACCTCCTTCACTAGATAGAAAAGCAGTCCAGCTCTTTTGATGAACTGGACTGCTTTTGAACTTATTCATCATCGACGAACGATTCCTTAACGCGCTTCCAGAATGGGAAAGGTCTAAACCTAGCAAATCGAATCTTTTCTTCTGCAACACGATATTGAATCGATTTCACATCTTTTTGAAGTAAGAAAAGGTGGTCGACCGTAATCTGAAAATCCACGTCATTAACAGGTCTTAACAAACAAGTGTGATGCTGCGGCAAAACGAGCGGGGAGCCAACCGTTCGAAATACCCGATTATTGATCGATGCCATCTCGGAAAGCTGAATCGACGGCAGGGCTGGATGGATGATCGCTCCACCAAGCGCTTTGTTATAAGCTGTGCTTCCTGAAGGAGTCGAAATACAAAGGCCGTCTCCCCTGAATGTTTCGAAAAGATCTCCTTTAATATCAACGTTCATTACTAGAGAGCCCTCGACGCTTTTCACCGTACATTCGTTCAAAGCGAGATACCTATTTTCTTTCGAGCTATCAAGGTAACGAACCGTTACTTCAAGAAGAGGGTATTCAACGATTTGAAATGGCGTCCTCGCAATATGAATAACAAGTTTTTCAACTTCCTCAGGCACCCAATCTGCATAAAACCCAAGGTGTCCAGTATGTACACCGACAAATGCTGTATCGTCCAATCGATCTTGATAATGATGAAAAGCATGCAGCAACGTGCCATCGCCACCAACAGAGATCACGATATCAGGTTCTGCTTCATCGTACTCTAGATCAAAATCACGCAAATAGTTCTTTATGCGCTGCTGTAGCTGATTCGACGTTTGATCCCCTTTCGACTTTATAGCAAACTTCACTTTTGGCACCTCATCTACTTTAGTTTTCTTTCTCTTCCTTTTCTTTCTTTTGCATAAACACTTTTTGAGCTTCTTTTATTTCTCCCCTAATCTCCGACATTTCATCATCCAATCTTGAAGCAGCTTCTGCTGCTCGTTGAAGTCTCCTTTGGATGTTGCTCGGAATCTTCTTGTTATATTTGTAGTTAAGGGAGTGCTCGATCGTTGCCCAGAAGTTCATTGCGAGCGTACGGATCTGTATCTCAACGAGAAGCATCTGTTCACCGTGAATCGTTTGAACAGGGTAACGGACAACGACATGATAAGAGCGGTACCCGCTCTCTTTTTGATTCGTTACATAATCCCGCTCTTCCACGATTTCAAAATCTTTTCTGTTACGTAAATGCTGTATCACACGGTTAATATCTTCAACGAACTGACACATCACCCGTAACCCAGCGATATCATGCATCTCTTCCTGTAGCTTATTCGTTGGAATATCTTTTCTTTTCGCTTTGTCCATAATACTTGGAATCGGCTTTACTCTTCCTGTAACAAATTCCACAGGCGTATGATCATCCGCTTTTTCAAATTGATCTCTGATGCCTTTAAGCTTCACCTTCAGCTCGTTTACAGCCTGCTTATATGGCGCCAAAAACTCTTCCCAATTCATCCTACCACCACCAACGACAATGTCTATGAAGTAGCTGTTAGAAATACGCTCTCTACAGCTTCATTCATTTCATTTCCATAGTTAGAATTCCCTTTGATATTCTCAACTAAATAAGCGAGCTCTTCTTTTATTTCGACAAGCTCGAGCTTATCCCCTGTCTCATCAACAAGCAAAACAGGCAATTCTTTATCTAGAATACCTTTTAAAGAAGACCACACGTCCTTGTTAAAACGAATATATGTATACCCTTCATCACCATCTAGTAGATAAACAAATGAGAGGTTGTCTGAATCTACAAGCATATTCCCAGTTGCAGAATAACTAGTTAAATCCGCTTTCTCATCGATATAAAAGGTTGTATTCTCCTCTTTCATTTCTCCTCTTGTTACCTGGTATTGTAATGCCACAAATACCTCTCCTTCCTTGCAAATGCTTTATGTACCACCATACAGTTTATCACATCGAATGGGGTAATTTCAGTTGTGTTGTCCTAATCACCTACTTATGACATAATTTCGATAGATAAAGAAATTCCCTATTGGAGGCTCAACAAATGGCTCAAGAAATCGAGATCGAATTTAAAAATATGCTAACCGAACAAGAATATGACGCGTTATTAGCTTCTTATGAGTTATCACAGGGTGATATAAAAACACAAACAAACGACTATTTTGACTCACGGAAATTCATTCTACGGGATCAAGGTGCAGCACTACGTGTAAGGAAAAAGAATGACAAGCTTGTACTAACCTTGAAAGAGCCAGCACAAAAGGGGTTATTAGAGACGCATCAGATAATAACTGAAGAAACATTTCAGTCGATTAAAGAAACTGGACAATTACCAACAGGAGATGTGTACCAACAAGTAGTGAAGCTCGGTCTTACTGAGAACCTATTCCATCTCGGGTCATTAACGACTCATCGTGCAGAAGTGAAGCTTCCAACTGGCCTCCTCGTTCTAGATCACAGTGAATATCTCGGGTGTGAAGACTACGAATTGGAATTTGAAGTAACCGATTTTGAAGAAGGAGAACGTGCTTTCTACCAATTATTAGAGAAGCATGGGATCGAAATTAGAAAAGCTAAGAACAAAATACAGCGTTTTTTCATTGAAAAACAGAAGCAACTGTAGCGCTTCTGTTTTTTTATGGGAATCATTGCAAACCAGATTATTTGCTGTTACATATAGAGGTTGCTAAAATAAAACTGTAATAAGGTTCTAATTTCCAAAGGGGAAGAGCAATATGAAACAAAACATGTATGAATTAATTGGACGTTCAAAGTTAGATGAACTTGTGAACGCGTTCTATAACAGAGTTTCACAACATCCGAAACTTAAACCGATCTTTCCTGCTGACTTGGACGAGACAGCTCGAAAGCAAAAACAATTTTTAACACAATTTCTAGGAGGTCCTCCTCTATATTCTGAAGAACATGGGCATCCTATGTTAAGAGCAAGACATCTACCATTTGAAATCACACCAGAACGTGCTACAGCTTGGCTAACTTGTATGGAAGATGCGATGGACGAAGTTGAATTAGAGATCGATCTTAAAGAACATTTATTAAATAGACTCACATTCACAGCCCACCATATGGTCAACACGGGTAATCCGGAAGAGAAAGGAGAATCGAATTGACACCGAAAGAGACAGGTTCGTTTTGCGATTCTTACAATCCAAACGGAGATACCGACACTTGTTCAACGCTATCCCAGAAAAGCAAGCCGATCGAAATATACTCTTTCGTCGATCCGTTATGCCCTGATTGCTGGGGACTTGAACCCGTCATAAAAAAACTCCATCTTGAATATGGACATACATTTCGAATAAGGCATCTTGTGGGCGGAAATGTTGAAACGTTCAATTCCTTTAAAAGGAAAACAGAAGGCATCAAAACCCACGCAGATGTTGCGAAACGCTGGGAGCGAACTGCTACACGATCTGGCATGTCATGCGATGGGGATCTCTGGTTTGAAGATCCGATCGATACACCATACATCGCTTCGATCGCGATCAAAGCAGCAGAGCTTCAAGGAAAGCTGCAGGGTCTTCGATTCCTTCGTAAAATGAGAGAACTTCTCTTCATCGAAAAGCAAAACATGACAAAAGAAGAGAACCTCGTCAATGCAGCTAAAGATACTGGCCTAGATGTGGAAGAGTTTAAGAAAGACCTGCACTCTCAAGCATCGATCAGAGCTTTTCAATGTGATTTAAAGATATCAGCTGAAATGGAAGTGAATGAACTTCCAACACTCGTTTTCTTTAACGAAAACATCGAAGAGGAAGGTCTGAAGATTACGGGTCTTTACGATTACGAAGTGTACGTTAGCATTTTACATGAAATGCTGAAAAAAGAACCGGAACCTGAGCCTCTACCTTCCATCGAACATTTCTTGCAGCGCTATCAGTTCGTTGCGACGAAAGAGGTTGCAGTTGTTTATGATTTAAGCCTTGAAGAAGCAAATGCTGAAATGAAAAAACTCGCACTGAAACAAAAAGCCGCACAAGTACCAGTGAAACATGGTTGCTTCTGGCGATCGACTTCTCAATCTTAAGGAACGGGGAAAAATTCCCTCGTTCCTTTTTTACGGTCTAAAAACGAAAAGGTTTCATATTTATTTTATTGAGGAGGAGAAAGGATGTCTTATACTGTACTATTTGGGTTGATACTAGTGGCTTTGAGTTTTGGAGTTTTTCTTATGGGGCTTCTAAAGTTCATCCCTTCGATCGTAGGGATTCTTCTTCTGTTTTTTTCAATTTTATTTACAGTAAGCATGTTCAACAAGCGCAACCAATTTAAAGGCTTTCACTAAAAAACCCGCCTGTAGTTAGGCGGGTTGCTTTATTATGAGAAGAGCAGGTTTTCCATTTCATCTAGGATGGATTCAAACACATCTAACGCGTCGCTGATCGGTTTTGATGATGTCATATCTACCCCAGCTTTTTTCAATACTTCGATCGGATAGTCAGAGCTTCCGGCTTTTAAGAAATCAATATAACGTGAAACGGCTGGTTCGCCTTCATCAAGAATTTGTTTTGATAAAGATGCCGCTGCACTAAATCCTGTTGCATATTGGAATACATAATAGTTGTAATAGAAATGAGGAATCCTTGCCCATTCAAGTGCAATATCTTCGTCGATCACTAGGTTTTCACCGAAATACTTTTTGTTCAACTCATAATACAAGTTCGAAAGCAAGTCTGGAGTCAATGGTTCCCCTTCTTGAGCTTTCTTATGAATCAAGTGCTCGAATTCAGCAAACATCGTTTGACGGAACACCGTTCCACGGAATCCTTCAAGATAATGATTTAACAAATACAGCTTTTCTTGTTTATCTGCTGTATTCTTTAATAAGTAGTCATTCAGAAGAGATTCATTAGTGGTAGACGCCACTTCTGCTACAAAAATCGAATAATTAGCGTATGGATATGGCTGGTTCTCTCTTGTGTAATATGAATGCACGGAATGACCAAACTCATGTGCAAGCGTGAAAAGGTTGTTCACGTTATCTTGCCAGTTCATCAAAATGTATGGTCGCGTACCGTAGCTGCCTGATGAATAAGCTCCACTGCGCTTCCCAACGTTTTCTTGAACGTCTACCCAGCGATTTTCAAACCCTTCTTTTAAGATGTTTTCATATTCTTCGCCTAGTGGCGTTAACCCCTTCAGAATATAATCCTTCGCTTCCTCATACTTCACTTCCATCTTTACGTCTGGAACTAAAGGTGTATAGAGATCATACATATGGAGTTCATCTAATCCTAACGCTTTTTTACGAATATCTACGTAACGATGCAACAAGTCTAAGCGACTATTTACGGTTTCAACGAGATTATCATACACTTCTTCAGGAATATTGTTATTATCTAGTGCTGCTTGACGAGCAGAATCGTAGTTACGAACGGACGCATAGTAGTTATCTCGCTTGACCGTTCCACTCAGCGTGCTCGCGAATGTGTTTTTAAATTTATCATACGTGTCATAAACGGCTTTAAAGGCATCTTTCCTTACTCTACGGTCACTGCTTTCAAGGAAACGGATCAATCTACCGTGAGTGACTTCAACCTCATCACCGTTCTCATCTTCAATCGTAGGGAATTTCATATCTGCATTATTTAACATCCCAAACGTGTTGCTCGAACTATTCGTAACATCACTAATGCCAGCGAGAATCGCTTCTTCTTCTTTTGAAAGAACATGTGGACGCTGACGGTTAATTTCGTCGAGTGCTTGAGCATACAACTGAAGATCTTTATTTTCTTTCAAATAAGTTTGGATTTCCTTCTCAGGAATACTTAAGATTTCTGGTACTACGAACGCAAGAGCGCTGCTGACTTGTGTCGCAAGATTTGATGCTCGATCGTTCAACCCTTGATACGTTGAGTTTGTTGTATCTTGGTCGTACCTCATGTGTGCGTATGTAAAAAGCTTTCCTAGTTTTTTAGTGATTTCATCTTGTTTTTGTAGTCCTGCATAAAGCGTCTCAGCTGATTCACTCAGTTTTCCTTTAAACGTTTCCATCTCAGGTATAAGTGCTTTGATTTCTTTGAATTCTTCTTCCCATTTCTGATCATTCTCATAAATTGCTTCTAAATCCCACGTATCTTCTACAGGAATATCTTCACGTTTTGGCAATGCATTTTTTGTTTTGTTTTCCATCTATCATACACCTCCATCAAATTTTCACATTACATTAATTATCCTATCATATTTCTCTTATTATTCTTACATTTTCGCTCGACAATACTCGCATGTTAGCTAAGATTTGAAAGTACTCTTTCATCTGATTTTAAAGCGATTTCTACAGAATGATGCATAGTGGGTTGGTATAGTTTTTCATACCGATCTCCCCTGTCTTTGAGAACAGATAACGTGATGAGTTGCGAAAGGTAACCTTTCAGGGAGAGTTCTATACCTTCTTCGAATGATTGAGTCCGTACTTTAATAATTCCACGAGAAATGAGTTCTTTGAATGAAGTAGTAAGATGATGAAGTGTAAACGTTGAGTGGGGACGCAGGTTTTGAAGGAAAACTAAGGTAATCCAAGATTGCCATAAATACGCTGGAGTTTCGATCCAATAATTTGAGGATGAGGGGATGCCGGCTTCTGAAGGGAACAGTCTGAGTGTCCCTCCCTTTTTGTATAAAAGTTTCCTCATATAAAAATAAGCATAACTTTTTTCGCCATGAGGATTCATTCGCCAGATTCGTTTTTGTTTAAGCCAGATCCAATTGCGGTGAGAGTGAGAGAGTGTTGTTTCGTGAGGCTGAAAAAGAGAAGTAATCGAGGTGGTTTTAAGAGAGATTATGTGTGAAGTACAAACGATTTTTGTAGGAGTCAAACTATACTGTGGTACAACGAGGGAAAATCGTTTTTCAAGTGGACAGTAATAAAAGAGTGTTGGGGTATGGTTTATCATTTTGACAGCTGCCCACTCCATGGAACTTACCGAGTGGATAAAACGATATTTACTTTTGAGCCGACTCTTACCAAAGATCCACCATACGTCGAGCCCACTTCGATAATAACTGTCTGAGCGGTGATGTAAGAGTGTTTCTTCTATAGGAGAGCATTGGTACTCGATAGCAAGATTACGTGCCTTTAAAAAGAGATCTGGGCGTTTTCGGGCCTCTGGTAAGTAAGTCTCTACTTCAACGTCTGAGTACTCATTTCTTAACCAGCGGTAAAGCTGTTCTTTGCCCGAAAGATGATAGCTAGACTCAACTTCCCACGGATCGACACAAGGGGCATGGGCACGGTGGGCAAAATGCCAAACTTTTTTCTGACCGAGTCTCATAACGACTGATTCACTGCAACTTGGGCAGTAAAAGTCAGTAGTCTTACGAAGCTTTATCAGAGAATCTAACCCTTCTTCGTTCTCAGCAAAATTCAATATTGATCCAACGCTTGATACAGCTTTTAACATCTATTCACCTCAATTTTAGTTAGATGCGATAGTATTCTCTTCGCTCTCACAACTTTCCTCTATTTATAAAATAAAAAAAAGCCGATTTCCTATTGAAATCGGCAATGGTTTATAAGAGTGGGAAGTGAACACGGAGCTGTTCAAGAGCCTGTTCAGAGAGAATTTCCTTACCGTATTCTTGCATCCTGTGAACTGTTAGATCTGATTCATATCCGTACTCTAACAACTGGCTCAAGCGGTTATCCTGATCATCTTCGCTCAATGCTTCGTCAAAAACAACGTGGAGGTAATATCTGTCTTCGAAATTGTACAGCCCGTTTTCAACTCCATCTGCATCAAATCCATGAGCTAAAGAGATTACATCTTCAAAATCTTTAAATCCAATTGTGAAGGTGAGTTCTTCTTCTTCAAGCTGCTCTGCTTCCTCTGTCTCATGACTATTTTGAATCGTGAATTTGTCGTCTAAAATTTTATCAATATTCTCATCGATTGGAAGATCCAATTGTTTATCTTCAGAGATCGGTAATTCAAGTTTAGAGCCGTCGTTAGACATTTGCGCACGTGTAACGATGATTTCCAAACCTTTTTCTAAGGCCTGTACTTGTATCCAGAGCGGACCTTCCAGTGAAAATTGCTCTCGCTGATGCGCTTCATCCATCATTTCCCAGAACAGCTCTTCTCCTCTTTCTCGATCGTACCAAATTTCTTCTCGATCAAATCCTCTATTTTCAATGTCCCTATACGTGATAAAGAATTTTAATGTATTTGCGTTGACTCGTTCTATTTCCATCCGTTTTCTCTCCCTCCTGTTTGTTTAACCGGAAGGCTATTCCCTCTGGGATACTCCTTATTGTTTCATTCCCTCAAGCGATTAAACCAAACCGCTTTTCTCTTGTAATACCATTCTATGATAAAACTTCAAAGAATGGAAATAAAAAAACGTTTGTTTTTCACTCATATTACAGCATATACACGATATAAATATTTATGTGTATAGCTTGCCCCTGTATGCTCCTGTCATGATTGTAAAATTTAACTAAATCCGGGAGTTGGCGCCATTGTTCGAAACAGAAATCATCACTTCGATTTTGTTCATTATCGGTATCGATATCGTACTCGGAGGTGATAATGCAGTCGTCATTGCTCTTGCCTGTCGAAATTTGCCTGAATCCAACAGAGGTAAAGCAATTTTGATCGGTACAGCACTCGCTGTAGGTCTAAGAATAGCACTAACCATTGTTGCCGTCTATTTATTAACTCTTCCCTACTTGTTGATCATCGGAAGTCTATTCTTACTTCTTATATCACTCAAGCTTCTGAAGGATGATGAGAGTACAGAAACGATCGACTCTAAATTTTCCTTTTGGGGTGCGATCAGAACGATTGTCATCGCTGACCTAATCATGGGGCTTGATAATGTACTTGCTATTGCAGGAGCAGCGAACGGAAAACTTTATCTCGTCGTCTTCGGCTTACTGATCTCTATCCCCATCATCGTATGGGGAAGCAGAATGATCCTCCATGCCTTGAACCGCTTCCCTCTTCTCATTTACGTTGGAGCGGGAATACTCGCATTAACTGCAGGAAAAATGCTTACAAATGCTCCTGAACTTAAATCATTCTATTACACTTACCCGTCATTAGAATATCCAACACACTGGTTATTCTTATTAATAATTATCATCGGAGGTTGGTATTATAAAAGGAAAGCTAACAAAGCGGTTAACTAAAAAAACTTCTACAGGAATCTCCTGTAGAAGTTTTTATTAATTTACAAGACGCTGTGTAGCTTCTTGAAGTTGGAATGTGCGAACCTTACGTGGAAGGAATCGACGAATTTCATCTTCGTTATAACCCACCTGTAGACGCTTCTCATCTAGAATGATCGGACGACGAAGCAATCCAGGGTACTCACTAATGAGCTCAAACAATTCCTGAAGTGAAACGTTGTCTAAATTCAAGCCCAATTCCTGGAATGTTTTTGAGCGAGTTGATATAATTTCATCTGTTCCGTCCTCAGTCATACGAAGGATTTCTTTAACCTCTTCAATAGTGAGTGGTTCAGCAAATATATTTCTTTCAGTGAATGGAATGTCGTGCTCCTGTAGCCATGCTTTTGCTTTTCGACAAGATGTGCAGCTTGGAGATGTATAGAGTGTTACCATAAGGATTGGCTCCTTTCTATAAATAAACATTATTCTTTATTTAGAAACATTATCTTCTCACAATTTATATTATACTACACTGTGAAAAAAATAACTAGGGTGATGACAAAAGTTGCAATTAAGTTGTACAATTCTTATACATGTAAATCTGATTCTATCTTCTACTTCCCCCATCGTTGCCCTTCTAAACATAAATTGTTTCAAAATGTTTTATTTTATTTAAGCACCACACTTTTCCACATGATAGTATTCGTACAAGAGACACTACTTTTGAGGTGAACAATAATGAAGAAAGCGATTTATTTAGCAGGAGTGCTTGTACTTACAAGCGCATGTAGCACTCCTGAAATAACGAGTACCGAAACTAAAGATCAACCGATCCCTGTAGAGGTTGCAGACGTTAAGAAGACCGAATTATCTGATGAGCTTGAATTAACAGGACAAGCTATCCCTGGCACTACGATTCCCCTCGTAGCTCCTTCTCCTTTAGAAATCGTCGAACTGAACGTTAAAGTAGGTAGTTCAGTTGAAAAAGGAGATCTCATCGCAACATTGGATGATACGGCTGCAAGGCGAAACGTTGCCAACCTCTCAAATGCAGTCGACGAACTTGAAAAAGCAGTCGCTCAAGCAAAGCAGTTATCAAGTGAAGCAGAGAAAAATGCGAAAGAGTTAAAAGCAATGCAAGAAGAACTGAACGCATCGTTAGAGCGATCTCAAACGCTGCTTAACCAAATCGATACAGAAGAAGTAACTGCTTCAGACGTGTTGAAAGAAAGTTTAGAAGTCGCGATTAAACAAGCGGAGCTTTCACAAGCTGCAGCCTCACTCCCGTCTATGTCGGCTGGAAACGTTACTCAGCTAGAGTCTCAGCTTGCTGAAACACGCGCAAGTCTGAATCAGGCTAGAGATGTTCTTAACGCCACAACGATCGAATCACCGATCACAGGCGTTATCTCTCAAATCAACGCGGAGGAAAATGCCACTGCCGTTCCTAACTCTCCACTCGCTGTTGTGGTCAACATGGACCCAGTCGTCGCATCATTTCAAGTTAACAGCTTTCAGATCAGTAAACTTTCAAAAGGGCAAAAAGTCTCCATTACTTTCGATGGAATTGATGGTACCTTTTCTGGGGAACTTAGCGAAATTCCACCAACAGCAAATGAACAAACAGGCTCGTTTGTGATCGATATCGAACTTGAAAACAAAGACAATAAAATCAAAGGCGGCATGAAGGCGACAGCTTTTATTAAAACCGATGTGGTCGAAGATGCGCTCGTCGTACCGAAAGAATCGATCGTATATGGAGAAGACGACACATACGTCTTTGTCTCACAAGGAAAGAAAGTGAAAAAAGTTTCGGTTAAGTTAGGTGCAGAATCCAATGAGAATATCCAAATAACAGATGGGCTAACAACTGAAGATGATGTCGTTACGAATGGTAAAGACCGTCTATCCGAAACATCTGAAATACAGGTACAGAATTGAGTTGAAACGAAATGAATATTGCTAAACTTTCTGTTTTTCGTCCGATCGCTATGGGAATGGTCATCGTTTTCATTCTCATCATCGGTACGGTTTCCTTACGTAATATGCCTGTTGACCTTTTTCCTGATTTAACTTTCCCCGTTGCAGCCGTAACGGTTACATATGAAGGCGCAGGACCTGAAGAAGTAGAAAACCTACTCGCATCTCCTTTAGAAAACGTGATGGGTACACTTCCAAACGTTGAAAGCATCTCATCTATCTCACGAAACGGTGGCGCATTGATCTTGGTCTCGTTTGAATGGGGGACAGATATGGACTTTGCCACCCTCAATATGCGGGAGCAAATCGATGCTGTCCGGGACTCTCTTCCTTCAGATGTTCCGATTCCAAAAGTGTTACGGTTCAACCCTAGTGACATCCCTATCATGCAGTTAGGTGTTGCAGGATCTGAAGAAGAACTAACCGAGATCAAACAAACGATTGAAGATCAGATTAAGCCTGCACTCGATTCCGTACCTGGTGTTGCAGCCGTTACAATAGAAGGACAGTTAGAAAAAGAAATTCGACTTACAGCTGATCCAGACAGACTCAGTCAATATGGCGTTACGCTAACGAACCTTCAGCAGCTTATCGGTTCAGAAAACCTGAATATCCCAAGTGGTTCGATCGAAACTGAGAATAAAAACCTGCCACTTCGGGTTACCGGGGAATTTGAATCTGTTGATGACTTGAAAAATTTATCGGTTCCAACTGAAAATGGTCCGATCAAATTGAATCAACTCGTCACGATTGAAGAAACAATGAAGCCTTCCGCACAGGAAAGCTATTTAAACGGAGAACCAGCAATAGGGTTCTCTATACAGAAACAGTCTGGCTCTAACACCGTTCAAGTCGTTAGTCAGATCAATGAAAAGTTAGAGGAAATCGAGTCTTCCCTTCCTTCTGATATGGAGATCAAAACCGTTTTTGATCAGGCAAAATTTATTAACCAATCCATTCGTGCCGTTGTTTGGAACATCATTATCGGGAGTATTCTTGCAGCAGCTGTGCTCTATCTCTTCTTAAGAAACATACGAAGCACACTGATCATCGGCCTCTCGATTCCAATCTCCATCGTAGGCGCATTCATCTTGATGTATTTTTCAGGTCAAACGATTAACTTACTTACACTCGGTGGATTAGCCCTAGGGGTAGGTATGATGGTAGATAACTCGATCGTCATACTCGAGAATATTTACAGGTTAAGGCAAGAAGGAAAGTCGATTAAAGATGCAGCTGTAGAAGGTACGAAAGAAGTAGGAAGTGCGATCATAGCGTCAACAACCACCACTGTTGTCGTATTCTTACCGATTGTATTCGTTACTGGCCTTGCAGCACAGCTCTTTAAGCCTTTAGCACTCGCAGTGACGTTTTCTCTTCTTGCATCGTTGTTCACAGCATTGATCATCGTACCGTTACTATCGTCTCTCTTAATGAACCGAAACGCATCCAAATCAGGGTTTCAACTGAGATTTGAACGATTGAACGGATGGTACAAACGCTTGCTAGATAAGTCACTAAGACACCCAAAGAAAACAGTTGGCTTAACGATTGGCTTATTGGTCTTATCTGCTGCAGGAACACCGTTTATCGGCACAGAGTTCTTACCTGCTCAAGACCAAAGCTTCGTGAATATATCTGCAAAGCTACCAGCAGGAAGTTCACTAGATGCGACGACAAATGTGACAGAAGAAATCGATAACGTATTAGAAGACATACCAGAAGTAAAGCTTTCATACCTTACGGCTGGTGGTACAGATAATTTCAGCGTAGGAGCAGGCAGCCAAACGAACCGGGCCACATACAGTGTATTGCTCGTCCCGATCAGTGATCGAAACTCGTCTGACCTCGAAGTTGCTGAAAAAATTCGAACTCAGCTGAAAGACATTCCGAACGCAGAAATCATGGTATCGGCAAGTGATTCTGGCTTCAATGCGGATCCAATCGCAATCAACATCATCGGACCAGAACTAGATGTCTTGAAAGAATTATCAGAAGATGTGATCAAGAGTATCTCAGAAGTTGACGGCGTCAGGGAGCCCACTTCTAGCATCGAGTCGAACAACCCTGAAGTACAGATCTTGATCGATCGAGAAAAAGCGGCGAGCTATGGTGTCGGAAGCACTCAAATCTCAACTGCCGTTTCGAACGCAACTCAAGGGTTAGTAGCAAGTAACCTTGCGAGAGATGGGAAGCAACTCGATATTCGATTAACCGTGGAAGAAAAGTACACAGATTCCCTCGATTCGCTTTCGAGCTTATTGATCGAAACGCAAACAGGACAAAAGATTCCTCTATCTGCAGTGGCTGAGATCAATCGAGGATTGGGTCCATCAGAAATCACTAGAAGTGATCGTCTACGACAGGTCGAGATTACCGCAAGCCTCTTAAATCGAGATCTTGGCACCGTAACAGACGAGATACGAGAGAAGCTGGTCAAAGACGTGCCTCTTCCAAGCAACGCGTACAAAATTACGTTTGGTGGACAGGACGAACAGATGAACGATGCTTTCTTCAAGCTTTCAGGTGCCCTTGCGCTCGCAATCTTGCTCGTCTATATGGTAATGGCAGGTCAGTTTGAATCCTTCCTTTACCCGTTTATCATCATGTTCTCCGTTCCATTAACGGCTATCGGAATCATTGTAGGCTTACTCATTACTTTCCAGCCTCTAGGAGTCGGTTCACTCGTCGGTATGCTCATATTGACCGGTATCGTCGTAAACAACGCGATTGTACTAGTGGATTACATCAACCAGCTCCGCGCAACTGGAATGGACACGAAGTCAGCTATCCTAGAAGCTGGTCCTGTAAGACTACGACCGATTCTAATGACGGCTCTCACAACGATTCTTGGTCTTGTACCACTCTCTCTTGGGTTTGGAGAAGGTACTGAGATTCAACAACCAATGGCGATCGTCATCGTATTTGGATTAACCGTTGCAACGTTTATTACATTGATTTTCATTCCTGTTGTTTATTACTTGATCGATTTGAGAAAACAAAAACGACTTGATAAAAAACGAGAAGCAGCAGAATAATAAAAAAAGGAAAGCCACGTGGCTTTCCTTTTTCTTATGCAGACGTTTTTGTATTTGAGGCAGGTGACTTTGCAGGACGTGGATTCCATTTATTCACACGTTTTTTCAACATATCCTTCAGCATCTCACGCTTCTTTTTCTTTTTCTTATCCCGGTTTTTCATAGAAGCTTCCTCCTCGTTGAAAAACAGTCTTCTCAGTCCTCTACAAGCTCTTTGTCAACCTTCAAACTAAGTACTTCATCTACTGGCATGTACGATTCGCCGTATAATTGCTTGTCCTTATAAGTATGAATTTCTTGGTAGGTATGCTTCATCGCTTCAAATATTTCTTTCTCACCTGCTTCTTCAGGTGACCAGTACAGTATTTCCATTTCATTAATTTCGTTTGTTGCGAGTGAACGTCTCCGGTAACCGATCGATTTAGCGTGTTTAAACCCTTCACGTTTATAAAAACGCTGTCTTTTTTCTGTATCAGTATCTTCGTAATCTACAGGTTCAACTTCTAGAATAATCGGCTTATTCTTTTCTTTTAATCCATTGATCAGCTTTTTCCCAAGTCCCTGACCTCTGGCATCACCGGAAACAAAGATATAATCCACAAAGATGAAATCTGGCAAGTTGGCATACATTAGTACATGATTTGGCCCCTCATCCTTGATGTAAGTGTCGCTTTTCTCTTCAAGCAACAGGTCCATATGTTCCTTTGATTTCATTTCTTGAATAGGAAAATATTGCTTCAATTTCTCATACCAGTTCATTGATCTACTCCTTTTAGTAAATTGATCACTATTAGTATAACATATTTATACAATTGTGGCTGAGACTTGACAGGGCTTGCAAACAATAATATTCCCTCTTTTCAAAAAACTAAACATTCGCTAAACTGATAGAAACGGGACTTGGAGGGATTGAAATGCCTCTTTTGGTAGAGTTCACATTGTTCGCTTTGTCCATTATTGGATTAACCGCCTTCCTCGCAGTCATCATGCATGCATTCGGTACAAACTTTTCTAAACAGAGTAACTCATTCAGTCAGCACCTGAATAAAAGTAAGAGCACCTGGCGCGGAATCGAACGAGATAATCATTAAAATGAAACAAGACCGCCAACTGTGAGGCGGTCTTGTTTTTATGGTGTGTAATCAACGTTATTCGTATACGTGTTTCCTGCATTCCAAAGCAAGAATTCGTTTATATTGTTCTTTTTAAGTGCTTTTATTTGTGCTTCTACTTCAGCTTTACCATAATTTAAGTAATTTCCGCTTCCAAGGTAACTGGCAGTGAAGTCTTGAATCCATGGTCTGCTCGTAGGTGGTGTGTCTAATGCAGCTAGCACTTTATTCTCCACTTGAGCATACTCATCGATGAGCTTGAATGGCTCTAGGTCCGGTTTAGAAATACCGAAGTAAGGCCCCCAATGACTCGGATAAATCATGGATGAGATTACGTCAACGTTCTCAGAGATCTTCGAGAAGTTTTGCCCAATGCCAGGCGCTTCTGGAATCGTTGCAGAATAGCCAAAGATATCTACAGAAACATCCACTCCATAAGGCTCTAGCTTAGAGTTTGCGTATGCTACGAAGTCTGTAACTGCAGCAACTCGTTTCTGAACGTTTTCCATTTCGAGATCTTTGTAATCGCCCATTGTGTACGTAAGAGAAGTGTCACGCTTTTCGAACCCTTCTGGGAATCGAACATAATCAAACTGAATTTCCTTAAAGCCCATTTTCGCAGCTTCGATCGCGATCTCTACATTGTAATCCCATACCTCTTTACTGAATGGATTTACGAATGCTTCTCCTCTTCCATTCTTCCAAATAGTGTTTCCATCTTTATAGGAGAGCTCTGGACGTGCTTCTGCTAGTACACTATCTTTAAAAACTACTACTCTAGCAATCGGATAGATTTCATTCTTCTCTAGCTCTTCAAGTACCTTACGCGGTTCTTTCATGAAAGGTTTGCCGATATCCAACTTAGCTAGCGGAGAATCTTCCTTTGGTTCATATGTAAGATTACCAAAATCATCTTTAATATCGATTACCATCGAATTCAATTCGGTCGAATTTACAAAATCGATCAGCTTATCGAATTTTGCTCCACCGGCTGAATGTCCTGTAAGGTAAATACCTCTTACAGCATCAGGATATTCAAAACTTAATCCTGAATCATACACGAATCGAGGAAGCGTATCTGGAAGCTTCAACTCTTTCCCTTCAACTTTGATTCCATCATGATTTTTAGCTTCTAGAGCTGATTCTTCTGCGAGAGCTGGTTGTCCAATAACAGAAAAAATCAAAACAGTTGCCACTAGGTTTCTCAACCCAACTTTGAAAATACGCACAGCTTCTCTCTCCTTTATTGTTATGCCTCCTCTATTATAAGACGTTTATTAACACTTTGAAAGAACTTCCAGTAAATTTCACGAAGTCTTTTTTTGTCTTTTTAGTGAACGTTATCAGTTGCGTTCATTTTGAGTACATGGTATGATTTTTAGAAAACATTTAGGATAGCGAGGAGGCAGTTAACCATGAGAAACGTTACACTTACAAATATTTTTCAATTACCATTTGCTAGAAAGTACTTGAAAAGAGCTGGACTTGCTCATGCGGTTACAGTCGCTCAAAAGGCTTACGACCTTGCATGCCAGAAGGGAGTTAATGCAGATTTAGCTACAAAAGCTGCACTTCTACACGATATCGGACATTATACTTGGTATCGAAATGGAGAATGGGACTTTGAGCTTTATAAACAAAATGACATCCATGCGATTAAAGGCGCAGAACGTGCACACAAGATGCTCATTCGCTTAGGAGAAGATCCAGAGGCAGCAAAAGAAATTGCAGTTGCAATCTTGTTTCACACGGACTCCTACTTTAAGGGAACTGTACAACGTACTTCTCTTCAAGAAGTGGTCGCGATGGCTGATGAAGCTGATGAAGAACCAAACGGAAATCACCATTATAAAGTAATCTCAGAGGCAGAAGCTGCAGAACGTTTAGCAGAATTAGATGATTTGATCACTCAGGATTCTCGCCTTCAGCAAAGTGTTTAACTCATGTATGAACTTGGAAAGGAATCTTCACAATGCTCTCTTCTTTCTTCCTTTCCATCACCTTCCCTCCCCACTTCTTCATAAATTCTCCTTGTCTTTCGCCACTAGGTAGCTTCATAATTAAACTTGTCTTCCCTTGTTTTTTTGATGTGCGAACAACGAAATCGTATAGTGCCCACTTCTTTTCTTGATTACCAGCGAAGTAAAATTCAAACAGTTCAGCTTGATCATCCTTCATTTCAATCCAAATATAACCAACAGGGGCATCGTTTGCTTCAAGGATATAAATCATTGAATCATTAGATGGTTCACCTGAACTCGCTTCTTGATTATGGCTTCTTAATGATTGTAATGATTCATTATCGAACTCGGGATTATACGAATAAAAAATCATGTTGTTCCCCCTTTTATCTTTTACATAAGGAGTTTTAAACAATGGCAATAAGACTCATGCTGCTAATTTCTACACTAGTACTCATAACAGCGATTTTAATAGACTATTCTACTTCTTTGAACTTATCCCTTTTTATTCAAGCAATCCTTTTCGTAACAATTGCGATTTATCTCGTCTACATTGTAAAACACAAGATTAAAAACAAAAAATAAAAGGCTGCATTTCAAGTGAAATGCAGCCTTTTTCTAATTATACCGTTACGGTTTTCTTTAGTTTGTTGTACTCTTCTTCCGTACAAGCAACCCAGTGGCCTTCTGATACTTCACGAAGAATTCTTTCTTCACCGTTCTCAGGCAAATTCTTCTCTGGGTCGTACACCATACGCTGTCTTGAACGCTCATACTCTGGATCCGGTAGTGGAATCGCAGAAAGAAGCGATTGCGTATAAGAATGAAGAGGATTACGATAAAGCTCTTCACTCTCTGCCAACTCAACGATTTGTCCACGATACATTACACCGATCCGATCACTAATGTATTTAACCATGGAAAGATCGTGCGCGATGAAAAGGTATGTTAAGCCTTTTTCACGCTGAAGCTTTTTCATCAAGTTAACAACCTGTGCTTGAATCGAAACGTCAAGAGCTGAAATCGGCTCATCGGCAATGATAAATTCAGGATCTACTGCTAGTGCGCGAGCGATACCGATACGCTGTCTTTGTCCACCACTAAATTCGTGAGGGTAACGGTTAGCGTGCTCTTTGTTAAGACCTACTGTTTCAAGTAGCTCATGTACTTTATCCATTCTAGCTTGCTTTGATTCTGCTAGGTTATGAATATCGATTCCTTCTGCAATGATATCAGCAACTGTCATTCTTGGGTTAAGTGACGCGTAAGGATCTTGGAAGATCATCTGCATTTTACGATTGAATTTCTTCAGATCTTTGGCAGACTTTTTGCCGTGTACGTCTTCTCCCTTAAAGATAACTTCGCCGTCAGTTGCATCATATAGACGGATGATCGTACGTCCTGTTGTTGATTTACCACAACCAGACTCTCCAACAAGGCCGAACGTTTCACCTTTTTTAATATCAAATGTTAATCCATCAACAGCTTTCACTGTACTCTTACCGACTTTGAAATGCTGTTTTAGGTTTTTAATTTCGAGTAGTTTTTCTTGATTAGACATTTCTTTCACCATCTTTCGTGGCAATGATCGGCTCGTCTGGAGCCATGCCGCGTAGGCGTTTCTTAATCGCTGCTGGCGGTTCTACTTTTGGTGCTTTCTCATGCAACAACCACGTTGCTGCGTAATGAGTATCAGATACTTTGAAAAGAGGTGGCTCCATCTCAGTATCGATCTTCATCGCGTATGGGTTACGAGGAGCAAATGCATCTCCTTTCGGTGGATCTAGTAAGTCTGGAGGAGACCCAGGAATTGCGATCAATTCCTCTTCAGTAGCTTCTAGACTTGGCATGGAACCAAGAAGGCCCCATGTATACGGATGTTGAGGGTTGTAGAAGATTTCATCTACTGTACCTGTTTCAACGATTTTACCAGCATACATAACTGCTACGCGATCAGCGATGTTTGCTACAACGCCTAGATCGTGAGTGATAAAGATGATAGAAGTTCCCATCTTTTCTTGCAGATCTTTCAAAAGCTCAAGAATTTGAGCTTGAATCGTTACATCAAGTGCCGTAGTAGGCTCATCGGCAATAAGAACTCTTGGGTTACAAGCAAGTGCGATCGCGATAACAACACGCTGACGCATACCACCAGAGAATTGGTGAGGGTACTGTGTTACTCGACCCTCGGCATCTGGTATACCTACTAGCTTCAGTAACTCAATTGCACGTTCCTTTGCTTCAGATTTGTTCATGTTTTGGTGCTTGATCAAACCTTCCATGATCTGCTTACCTACTGTCATCGTAGGGTTAAGAGATGTCATTGGATCCTGGAAGATCATCGAAATTTCAGAACCGCGGATCTTTTGCATTTCCCTCTCAGAAAGCTTAGAAAGGTCACGGTCACCGAATTTAATTTCACCTTGCTTAATTCGTCCAGGAGGATCAGGAATCAATCGCATTACGGCTTTTGATGTTACGGACTTACCAGAGCCTGATTCTCCTACAATTGCTAATGTTTCACCTTTATTTAAATGGAAGTTTACTCCTCGAACTGCTTTGACTTCTCCAGCAAACGTATCAAAGGAGACATGCAGATCGTTTACGTCTAGAATTCTTTCCATCATAATCCCCCCTATTTACGTAGCTTTGGATCGAATGCATCTCGAAGCCCATCACCTACAAGGTTAAAGGCAATCATGATCAATGAAATGATGATCGATGGCCATAACACTAAGTGAGGATAAATCTGTAGGCTTGAGAAACCGTTGTTAATGATTGAACCTAGTGAAGCTTCTGGTGGTCTGATACCTAGACCGATAAAGCTTAAGAATGCTTCAAAGAATATTGCTCCAGGGATCGTAAACATCGTCGTGATGATAATCTGACCAAGTACGTTTGGAATCAAGTGCTTACCGATAACACGACCACTTGTCGCTCCAAGAGTACGTGAAGCTAGTACGAATTCTTGTGTTTTTAACTTTAGAACCTGTCCACGAACGATACGCGACATTCCGACCCACCCTGTTATCGATAGGGCAACGATGATCGAGAATATGCCAGGCTCAAATATTAGAATCGCTAAGATGATCAAAATCAAGTTTGGAATTCCTACAAGCACCTCGATGATACGCTGTAGAACGTTATCTACTCGTCCACCGTAATAAGCTGAGATACCTCCGTAAGCAACCCCAATTACAAAGTCAATGAATGCTGCCGCTGCAGCAATGAATAGTGAAATACGTGTACCTTGCCAAACACGAGTCCACTGGTCACGACCGAATTCATCCGTACCGAACCAGAAATATTCATTCTCATAGCCTTTCGCTTCATATTGATCAACGCCACGAATATCGACTCCATTTAATCCAAGGAACCCTACATTTTCTAACACGGGTACTTTAGCAGGCAACTTTGCTCTAGTTAGCTCCTGCGTACGATAGTCATGTTCGTTCATATAGGGCCCAAAGATAGCCAAGAAAGTGATTACAAAGATAATTACCAACCCAATGATTGCACCTGGGTTTTTCTTCAAACGTCTCCAAGCATCTTTCCAAAAGCCAGTACTCTCACCGGCAATCAATTCATTCTCAGAATCATCGATATTAGCGGGCTGAAACATGTCATCTGTAAGGTCGTGTAGTTTTTCTTGTTTCATACTCATTACTCTTTCCCTCCCGCTAAACGAATTCGAGGGTCAACAATTCCATATAAGATGTCAACCAACAAGATAACAAGGATAAATAACAAACTAAAGAACAATGTCGTTCCCATGATAATTGGGAAATCATTTGTCAAAATTGAGTTAACAAATTTCTCACCGAGACCAGGAATAACAAAAATCTTCTCAATAACGAGAGTACCTGTCATTAGACCTACAACCAGTGGTCCCATAATTGTAATGATAGGTATTGAAGCATTACGGATTGTATGTCTAATAACAACCGCTGTACTGCTCAAGCCCTTTGCTTTCGCTGTTACGATATAATCTTGCCCAAGAACCTCTAGCATCTCTGTTCTCATGAAACGAGCGATCGTCGCAACAACAATTGAAGCAATCGCAATTGTTGGCATGATGGTATATGCGAAGCCATCCCAGTATGCTACTGGTAGAAGCTGCCATTTAACACCTAACCAATACTGCATAAGGCCAGCGATAACAAAGCTTGGTATTGAGATACCGAGTACTGCTATAACCATTGTTCCATAATCTAAGAATGAATTATGTCTTAGTGCTGCGATTATGCCTAGGAATAATCCAATAATTGTACCAACAACTAACGACTGGAATCCTAAGTATGCTGAAGGCCCAATACGTTCACCAATGATAGTAGATACTTGACGGCCGTCCTGCTGGAAGGAGACACCAAGATCACCTTTGAATAAGTTTGTCATGTAAGTAAAGTACTGAACTGCTACAGGGTCATTAAGTCCATATTTTTCATTAAGCTGTACGATTTGTGCATCACTTAGCTTTTCCTGGTTATTAAAAGGTGTACCAGGGAGAAGCTTCATTAGGAAAAACGTTAGTGAAGCAATAATTAGAAAGGTAATTACCATTGAAACTACCCTTCCACCGATATAACGTCCCACTACAACCAACCTCCTCGAGAAATACCTGCTTTTTAATTATAAGTCGAAAAACAGTGAATAACCAGATATTATTTTTATCTTTCTGATAATTTAGCTATCATTCGACATTTTTTTTAATACAGGTAAAAAGAGAGTATATGTCAGGATGACATATACTCTCCTGAAAAGCTTTAATTATTTTTCAATCTTAATCCACTTGTAAGATGCGTCAGCACCGAATGGGTGTACATAGTAGTTCTTAACGTAATCCTTTTGAAGGATTGCAAGACCACGTTGGTAAGTAGGAACGATCGCAACGTCCTCTTCCATTAGTACAGTTTCAGCTTCTTGCATCATTTCCCAACGCTTAGCAGCGTCAGTTTCAGTTTTAGCGTTTGAAACTAGCTCATCATACTTCTCGCTTGAGTAAGCCATACGGTTGTAAGCACCGTCAGTTTCAAACATGTAAAGGAATGTCATTGGATCTGGATAGTCAGGACCCCAACCACCAGTTGAGATATCAAAGTCTCCGCTATCTTCAAGCTCAAGGAATTGCTTCCATGGCTGCTTGTTGATTGTAAGAGTAAGTCCGTCAAGCTTAGACTCATACTGCTCTTTTGCATATTCTGCAATCTTAGAAGCAAGCTCAGAGTCAGTTGTTAAGAATTCAAGTTCTACAGAATCCATACCAAGCTCTTCAAGTCCAGTTTTCCAAGCTTCTTTCGCTTCTTCTTCACCCATGTCAGCGTGGAAACCATCCGGAGCGTGATCACGGAAGTCGTCGCCATTTGGTCCGCTTACAAAGTCTGAAGGTACGAAGTATTTAGCAGCGATTGAACCGTTGTTAAGAAGAACGTTTACAAGTCCTTCACGGTCATACGCTAGGAATAGTGCTTTACGTACGTTTTTGTTAGCAAGAGCTTCGTTCTCCTGGTTCATACGAAGGAAGAACATAGTTGGCTCAAGGATAGTAGAGAAATCTTCTCTATCTTGGAACTGATCTACGAAGTCAGAGCTAAGACCAGCGCGGTCAATCTTACCAGTTTCATAAAGGTTAACTGCAGTAGCAACGTCTTGTACTACTTTTACAGAGATGTTTTCAAGACTTACAACATCTGCATCCCAGTATTCAGTGTTCTTCTTGTAGTTCCAGCCTTCACCGTGGTTCCACTCAGAGAATACGAATGGTCCGTTGTAAAGCATAGTGTCTGCTTCAAGAGCGTACTTGTCGCCTTGCTCTTCAGCAAAACCTTTAGGTTGTGGATAGAATGTTGCGAAAGTTAAAAGAGACTTGAAGTAAGGAGTCTTGCTTTCAACTGTGATTTCAAGAGTTTTTTCGTCAACAGCTTTAGCACCTAGTTCTTCAACCTTACCATACATAGGATCGCCTTCAGTAACGATAGCGTTACCGTTCTTGATTCCTGCAGTTCCAAACATGGAAGCGTAAGGAGAAAGAGTGTCTGGGTGTAGAGCTTTGTGCCAAGCGTAGATGAAGTCTTCTGCAGTTACTTGAGAACCGTCAGACCATTTTGCATCTTCGCGAAGTGTAAAAGTATAAACAGTTTCACCGTCTTTTTCTTCTACTTCTGGCTCATCAGCCGCAACACCAAGTGTTGGTTCATTGTTTTTGTCTAGGCGGTATAGGCCTTCAAAAACTTGGTTCATTGCTTTGAATGAAGTTGTATCTGTTGCCTGAGTAGTGTCCATTGAAGGAATTTCTGCACTATCAGTTAGATTCAGCTCTTGTTTAGCTGATTCAGATCCGCTGTCGTCTCCTCCAGCATTTCCATTACCTTCGTTTGAGCCGCCACCGCCGCAAGCGGATAGGAACATGCTCAAAACTAGCACAAGAGATAGGACAAGAGTCCATCTTGATTTCTTCATGCTGTGTGACCTCCCTTAAATTATGTAGCTATAAAAGCCATTTTCTTGTGAAACGAAATTCATCAAATTATCTAAATATTTGACTCGTTCCTTCCCACAACTCGTATTATACAAGTTTTCTAACTATTTTGCATATGTAATTTTAACGAGAATTTACAAAAACCGCGTCAGCATTACGTTTGCATAACAAAAGATAGTCCAAAAGACCTAGTATGTAATTGGGGGTTTTGGGTATATATTTGTACTTTTGCATGCTTCTGCATGAAAATCTAACTAGTGCCATGTATCTAAAAGTATGTAGTGCTTTAAAGTGAATAAACTATGCATGAAACATAATTTTCTAACAAATTACTTTTGTGTAATTAACTATAAGTTATTGTTCTTATCGTTTACATTTTTTATACTTATGAATGACAAACAAAGACGGGGGTTCCAATGAAATCACTATTAAAACGTTCTGTAGTATTAATCGTAATTGCTTTACTCGCTGCAGTCATCACTTCTATCCTATCCGATGATGGGTTTTCTTTCCAGGGTGCATCTGATATTTTATTTATGATATCTCTCGCAATGCTATTGATCGGTGCTGCACTACATGTCATACAAACTGGATTTTTTGATGGCATCGTTTATTCCTTCAAGAGGTTTTTAAGAACGACAACGAAACATCAAATGATTGAAGAGGATAATTCAGAGATTTCTTATAAGCTAGAATATGATAATCCCATCACTTACCCAGTACTAATTGCAGGCGGCTTTTGGATGATCATCACCATCATTTTCGCTGTTATTATCACAAGTAGTTGAATTGTTGCATGAGTAGGTATCGTTAAGATATACTTACTGTACGAATAGGATACGGAAAATAGCTATGACAAAGAGTAGTACATTCAGCTGTGATTTATAGAGAGCCTGTGGTTGGTGTAAACAGGCATCACACTGTTTGGAATGGACTTTTGAGCACCTTTACTGAATGGTTCAGTAGGTAAAGGCGTGAGCATTCACGTTATCACTAGGTTTAATGATTAAACCAACAAGTGATCCATTTATATGGATAAGCAGGGTGGCACCACGGTCCATTCGTCCCTAGCAATAAGGGATGAATGGGCCTTTTTTGTATTCTATCGATATAGAACTTTCTTTGGAGGGAAAACAATGAGCGTAATTTTTTCAGGTATACAACCGAGTGGAACATTAACAATTGGGAATTACCTTGGAGCAATGAAGCATTTCACAGAGTTACAAGAAGACAACGAATGTTACTTTTGTGTCGTTAACCAGCATGCGATTACAGTACCACAGGAAAAGAAAGCTTTAAAAACAAACACGAAGAGCTTGGCAGCTCTCTACCTAGCATCTGGAATCGATCCAGAAAAATCCACCTTATTCATTCAATCTGAAGTGCCAGCACACGCGCAGTTAGGCTGGATGTTACAATGCGTCTCTTATATAGGAGAACTAGAAAGAATGACGCAATTTAAAGACAAATCGTCTGGAAAAGATGCAGTTAGTGCTGGTCTACTCACGTATCCTCCACTTATGGCTGCTGACATTTTACTTTATGGAACAGAGATCGTACCGGTTGGCGACGATCAAAAGCAGCATATCGAGCTCACACGAAATCTCGCTGAACGATTTAACCGCAAGTATAACGATATCTTTGCAATGCCAGAACCACGCATTCCAAAAGTTGGCGCACGGATCATGTCTCTTCAAGATCCAACGAGAAAAATGAGTAAATCGGACGAAAATAAAAATGCATTCATCTCCATGTTGGATGAACCGAATACGATCATTAAGAAAATCAAGCGTGCTGTGACTGACTCTGATGGTGTCGTTCGATTCGATAAAGAAAATAAACCAGCCATTTCGAACCTGCTCACCATCTACTCCCTATGCTCAGGAAAATCGATCGAAGAAATCGAAACGATGTATGAAGGTAAAGGATACGGAGATTTCAAAGCAGAACTTGGTGAAGTCGTCGCTGAAACACTACGCCCAATCCAAGAACGCTATAACGACTTGATCAGTTCAGAAGAACTCGATAACATCCTCGACCTTGGTGCTGAAAAAGCTAACCGCAAAGCGAATAAAATGCTAGCAAAAGCGGAAAGAGCGATGGGATTAGAAAGAAAGCGGAAGTAGGCGGTTAGGTCCGAAACGCGCTGGAAGGATTATAGATGAACACGCTCTTTGTGTTCAACTATACTTCTGAAGCGACTCGAGAGCCTGGCCACCGCTGCTAGACACTAAAGGCGAAAGTGAGCGTTTAGAAACGGCGTTAACCGCTAAAAATCGCTTTTCGCGGATATAATTTCATTTTCGCGGATAAGTAGTACAGTATCGCGGATATATTTCAATTTCCGCGGATATTTGGAACCTTTTCGCGGATATCCATCATCTAGCAACTGAAACAGCCCTCTCCAAAACCCGGAGAGGGCTATTTTATTATCCAAAATTCACTTTTATTAGCTAAATTCTCAATTTATTGTCCAAAACAGCTAGTTTATTATCCAAAATCTCATTTTATTGTCTAACAGAAGACTCACATCTACGCAACCACCTCAGCATAACAACGAAACACAAAAAAGGCTGCCACCGTGGCAGCCTTTCGATTAATTCACATGTGTACCCTTCTCAAGCTCCCATATCTTTTCAAAGTAGGGTTGGCCTTTGATGATGCGTTCGCAGATCTGTTCATGCTTAGGCGACCAGCCTGCTTTTACTTCACGATAAAGCCCTTCCCAGGCCTCGTCCATTTCCATATGTTGAATCGACATGTATTTCTTTGGCTGGCATTCTGTTAACCAGTATCTGATTTCTGCTGAATTTCCAGTTGTGTAGAGCTGATCGAGTGCCATAAATAACAGCTGCTTCAGCTGTCGTTCTTTCCTGGTCAATCCTCTCATGACATCAGGACCTGGTGATAGAATGTGATGCTCTTTCACTGGGTTTTCTGCAGCAAACGGATAGATCGTTGCTTCTAAGTCCGCTACCATTTCGTAGACGGCTTTTTCTTGCCTTGGAATGACTCTGCTTTTTCGGATCGGGATTTTATATCCAAGCGTGTCAATGATGATTACGCCTCTACCGTCAGTTGCAAGAAAACAATATTCTAATGGAGATCGCTCGTTATTTTTACGAATGTAGCTCTTCTGAAATACGTCACTAAGTAGACTTTCAGGAAGCTCTGCTAGGTCGTTCTCGATGTAGTGATATAAAAGTGATTCTACTTTAATGACTGGGACTTGATCTAATAACTCAATAAAGTCGTCTTTTCTCCATTCGTGAAAATCACAAACGTTATATCCGTTTTCTTCACCTTCAAACCAATTCACCCACACATCTCGCAAATATAACATTCGGTTACCCCTCACTTCGCTACTGTTTGTAAAATCAGTATAGTCAGGAGCAAGTCAAAATATTCCATGATGAGCATATTCTTAAGAAAAGAGTTTTATGACAAAGAAATACCCCCGGTTTCCCGGAGGTATCTTGTTTATTTTACAAATTTCTTGAAGATCAATGTTGCATTGTGTCCACCAAATCCAAGCGAGTTATTTAAGATCGCTTGTACATCTGATTTGCGCGCTTTATTCGGCACATAATCGAGATCACAGTCTGGGTCTGGTGTTTCGTAATTGATTGTTGGAGGCAGGACGCCTTCTTCAATTGCCTTCGCACAGAAAATACTTTCTACTGCACCAGCAGCTCCCAATAAGTGACCCGTCATAGACTTCGTCGAACTTACTGCTAGCTTGTAAGCATGATCTCCAAACACCGATTTGATCGCTGCCGTTTCATACTTATCGTTGTATTCTGTGCTTGTACCGTGTGCGTTGATGTAATCGATGTCTTCTGGCTTTAAGCCGGCATCTTCAATCGCTTGCTTCATAGATCTAGCACCGCCTTCACCTTCTGGTGCAGGCTGTGTCACGTGATAAGCATCTCCAGTAGAACCGTATCCAACGATTTCACCGTAGATTTTTGCACCACGAGCTTCAGCAGATTCTAGGCTTTCGATTACGAGAATTCCGGCACCTTCTCCGATAACAAAACCGTTACGGTCCGCATCGAAAGGTCTGCTTGCTGAGCTAGGATCTGGGTTCGTTGATAAAGCCTTCATCGAACTGAATCCTGCAACGCTCATGTTCGTGATTGGTGCTTCAGATCCACCTGTGATCATAACGTCTGCATCACCACGCTGAATGACTTTAAACGCATCTCCGATGGAGTTCGTTCCAGATGCACAAGCCGTCACAGTACATGAGTTGATGCCTTTAGCGCCAAGCATAATCGATACTTGTCCTGATGCCATATCAGGAATCATCATCGGAACAAAGAATGGGCTAACGCGGCGTGCCCCTTTACTCATGAACGTACGGAACTGAGACTCGTACGTCTCCATTCCACCTATTCCTGAACCGATCCAAACGCCAACGCGTTCAGCATTATCGTCAGTGATCTTAAAGTTTGCATCTTCAACTGCCATTTGAGAAGCAGCTACAGCAAACTGTGTAAAACGGTCCATCTTTCTTGCTTCTTTTCTGTCCATGAACTGTTCTGGATCGAATTCAAGTGCTTCTGCTGAAACTTTCGCAGGAAATTCATTTACGTCCAAACGCTGTAGAGGGTTCACACCAGACACACCGTTTAACACGTTAGTCCACGTTTCAGAAACAGAATTCCCTAAAGGTGAAATCGTTCCTAAACCAGTAATTACTACTCTTCTATTCATTTCAAACAACTCTCCTTTTCCAAAACTACAAGTTCACTTACTTACCTAATTTAAGTGCTACAGCACCCCAGGTCAATCCACCGCCGAATCCAACGAGAACGACTACATCGTCATCCTTTACACGACCTTCTTGAATCGCTTCAGAAAGTGCGATCGGAATTGTTGAAGAAGACGTGTTTCCGTATTTCTTCACCGTTGTGGCCATGTTTTCCTCTGGTAATTCGAGCTTCTGACGAGCAGCTTCCATGATTCTGATGTTTGCCTGGTGAGGAATGAGGTAATCGACGTCTGCTTTTGTGAGACCTGCTTTGTCGATGACGTTAACTGCAGATTGTCCCATTTGCCTTACAGCAAACTTAAATACTTCTCTTCCGTTCATCTCCATAAATCCTTGTGGTTCTTGGTATAAGTACTTTGAGCCTGAACCATCTGAACCTAGTTCGAAGGATAAAATTCCTCTTCCTTCAGAAACAGGACCGATCACGGCAGCTCCTGCTCCATCACCGAATAGGACAGCCGTATTACGGTCTTCCCAGTTCGTAATTTTTGAGAGCTTTTCTACACCTACAACTAGAATATTCTTATATGTGTCATTATTAATAAATTGTGACGCTGTAATCATACCATACATAAATCCTGCACACGCAGCACTCACATCCATCGCTGCAGCTTTCGTTGCTCCTAGCTTATCTTGCAGAAGGCAGCCTACAGAAGGGAATGGAAAATCTGGTGTTACAGTAGCGACTAGAATAAGATCGAGATCTTCAGCTTTTATATTTGCATCTTCTAGAGCTTTAATAGATGCTTCATAAGCCATATCGGATGTACTCGTATTATCATCAGCAATTCTTCGCTCTTCAATTCCTGTTCTTGTGCGAATCCATTCATCTGATGTGTCCACCATTTTTTCTAGATCATGGTTCGTTAAAATACGTTCTGGTACATAATGGCCAATACCCATTAAACCTGCATTCATATTAATTGCTCCTTTATAGGAAATTTTCTAACCTGGATTACCACCAATCTTTAGTAGCTGGTACTAATTTTAATTGAAACTCACCGATTTGTCTATACTCTTGCTTGACCGTTTCAACACCAATCATAAGTTGCTACATAAAATAAACATATCGAATGAGTGAAGGAGGTCTATGGATGTATAATCCGTATCAACAGCCGTATCCCCATCAGTACTATCCTCAACAGCAAGCTCCCTATCAGTCGTTTCAACAACCTATGGCTCCAGGATACCAACCATACTATCCCCAGCAATCTCCTGCCCCTCAACATTTTTCTGGGTATCCCGGAGGCTCACCCTATCCAAGTCAACCTGGTTACCATAGTCAATTTGGATATCAAGGGCAACCGGGTTATCATGGACACCCCGGATTCCCTGGAGCACCGCCTTACCCTGGATATCCTGGAGGGCCTGGAGGATTTTTAAATAAGTATAAGAAACCTAACGGAAATTATGATATGCCTAAGATGATTAATTCTGCCAATCAGGTGATGAATACCTTCAAACAAGTTAGTCCGATGTTTAAACAGATGGGCTCCCTCATGAATTTATTTATTAAATAATGGAAAAGACGTGAATCATCACGTCTTTTCATGTTATTTAGAATACAACAGTAAACTTCCCACTGTTACGACTAGAAGGACACCGGAAATGACCATAAGACTAAAGCTTCCTATTAAGATACCCAATAATAGTCCAATCAGCGGGATGAACCAGATCCAATAAGATTTCTTGGTCATTTCGCTCTCTCCCTTATTCCTGTGCGTCCTGCTTGCCTAGCTCGTATGCATCTTCCATCGCCTTTAAGAATAGTTCGAGCAGCGGTTGCATCTTCTCTAGATCTAACTCGATATCCTGTTCGCTTAGAGACTGCTTCGCCTCTGGAAAATACTTCATTGCAATCTGCATAAATCTCATATTTTGTTCCAATACATTCACCCCTATTATTCTTTGGCCTCTTTAGGCTCGTTTCTATTATAACGACAAATAGGGTGTATTGAAATGCTCCCATTGTTCTCGCTGCCCCGAAACCATCTTAAGTACCATTGCAGCCTGTCCTCTATGGTAAGCTTCGTGATCGATGAGGTGGCTGATCACCCATTCGGGAGAATAGGCATGAACCTCACCGTTTATTTCAACCGGAGGACCAGGCTTACGGTAGTCAACATCCGATAAATTGTTATAAAATTTACGGCTCATCTCTCTCACTTCTGCGAGTCTTGCTAGAAACCAGGATAGCTCCTTATCCTCTGGTGCTGTGATCACCTGTTCTTCTTTAAAGTAAAACCGTTCCTTCTCATCCTTTGTTACTTCCTCACCCATCAGAGCATTCTTAACCCACCATAGTTCGATCTGTGCGATGTGAAGCAGGTAGCCAGCCACTGTTGGGAACTTTGAATAATGGTAATGAAGCTCTTGATCTTCAATTTTACTAACCATATAAAGCAGTTTCTCTCTCGTTTCTTTGAGAGCTTTCATACCGTGTGAAGAATCATGAACATCATAATTTCCTAGCGTTTTTTCCAACATTTCGATCGCCCCTTCCTACTCATTCAAGCTGCTGTGAATAATAATCTGGATAAAGTTGCTGTAATTTCTTAAAGTGATTGCGCTGCTCTTCTAGCCCTTTATCAATCGAGGTAAGGTTTGTGAACGAGAGCTTCTTGACACTTTCCTTATTCGACACAGTACAGGTTAATACTGAGCCTTTGCGTACATCCACTTTATCTCCTATTAACCATTCGACTCCTTTTTGCCATTCTCCTTCTCTTCCACTCGACAGATTGAATGTTTCAGAGCGTTCCTTCCTCTCAGCTGCTTTCACTAGGGCTTCACATACGTCTTTTACATAAAGGGCGTCAAAATGAAACCTTTCTCCTTCTAACAAAAACGAGTTCGTCAGTGCTCCGGTTTGCAAGTAATGTTGGAAAACATTGTGATCACGTTGCCACGGGCCATATACAAGAGGCAACCGTACCTTCTTTATGATTGTGGTTTCATCAGAGCAATCAAGGACGACTTCTTCAGCTGCCTTCAACTTCCCGATTACGGTAGATGGATTCAAAGGTGTGCGTTCTGTAATCCTCCCATAGCGTCTCCCGAATACTTCAAATGAAGACGTGTAAATCAGCCGCTTTCCGGAACACGCAGAGAGTAGTTTTTTTGTTGTGAACGTTCCATCTTCTAGAACTCGAGCAGATCGCTGCCCTTCAATATTAGAAGGAACACTCAAATGAAATACCGCATCGCAGTCACTCACTAACGCATCCAGCGAAGCGTCATCGATTCGTTCGTCCACAAACGTATAATTTGCGTTTCTACCGAAAAAAAGCTCCTTTTCGCTGTATTCAATTTTACGACTGTCGTCGACTTTTCCATCGACTGCCACAACCTCGATGCCTTCATTTAATAGTAATTCACTTAAGTGAAACCCAATGAATCCAAGTGCACCTGTAATAAGCACTTTCTTCATATACCTCATCCTCCAAACCTGAATAATTGACACGATCGGAACGCAGTCTAATAAAACCAACTCAAAATGGAAGGAAAATAGACTATGCAGCTTCACAACGGCAAACCACTTTGGCCAACATTACAACAACATAAAACACTCTTCTCTACGCTAAAATCTTCTATTTCATGCGATGTGTTGATTATCGGTGGCGGAATTGCGGGTACACTTATGGCTCGCATGCTTTCAGACTATCAATTAAAGACAGTTTTACTTGAGAAAAATGAAATAGGTTCTGGTAGTACTGCTGCTAATACTGGTTTACTGCAATTTTCGAATGATGAGTTACTTATTGACCTCATCGATTCCATTGGAGAAGAGAAAGCCGTATATTTTTATAAACTTTGCTTAAAAGCACTTGATGAACTCGATAAATACCACTCCTACTTACCGTCGCCTGCAGATTTCAATCGGGTCGACAGCCTTTACTATGCGAGTTCTGACCGACATGCAAAAAAGCTTACAAATGAATTCGAAGCATTACAGAAACATGGATTTGCTGCGGATTTTTTAGATCAACGAGCAATTGAGAGTCTCTATTCCTTTCGTGCACCTTGTGGCATCTATACGAAAAATGAAGTGGAGGTGGACCCGTATAAATTTGCTCGGTCCCTTGCAGTCCATTCGCATGATCTAGGCGTAGAGGTATATGAGCACACTGAAGTTCTTTCTCACCGATTTACTGACAATGAGCTTTACTTTGAAACGGAATATGGGCAAGTCACTGCAAAGCACGTCATCTATGCAACAGGTTATGCAACTCAAGAGTTTGCAAAAACAAAAGGCGCTCTACTTGAGCGCACTTATACAATTGCTACTGAACCTGTTGAAAGCTTTGATGGTTGGCACAATCGTTCTTTAATATGGGAGACCAATCGCCCTTACTACTATTTACGGACCACTGCAGACAGAAGGATTCTGATCGGAGGTCTCGATACCTCGATTAGTAAGGAAGATATGCTCGAAACGACTAGTACGAAGTTGTTAGATAAGCTTCATACGATGTTTCCTAACATCCAGACTTCGATCGCTTGTAAATGGAGCTCTGTCTTTGCATCTAGTAAAGATGGATTGCCATTTATTGGACAGCACCCAAAATACAAGGGCGTGTATTTTATGCTAGGATACGGTGGCAACGGAACCGTTTATAATATGGTGGCTGCTGAAATCTTGAAGGACCTCATTTTGTACAACTACCACCCTGCAATGGAGATCACTTCATTAAAACGGTAAGGTTAAAGACTACTTTCTTCCGACTGAAAGAACTGAACAATTTTTTTACCTAATGATTGATAACTATCACTTAACAATGTTAGTTGTATTGGAGAGCCAGCAGTTTCTTGCAACTGCTCATACTTTCTGATCTGTTCGAGCGAGTAGGGGCTATTGATGGAATGATGCCATATCTTAACTGGACAACGAGCGATCGCAATTTCTTTCCCATCTAGAGTTTCTAATACATCTTCACGCTCGACTCCATATGCAAGACCGATTTCTTTTATCAAACGTTTATAAAACAATTTGTGCTTTTGTTCTTGCAGAATGAGATCTTTCACATTTAAACACGGATTCAAGTAAGCGGCTGAACGGATACGGCTGCTTTTATTATGTTGAAAGGCGTTCGCTGCAAGTACTCCCATTCCTTCAGCTAAAATATGAATTTTCCCATTCAAAATTTCCTGTTTATGAACGAGCTTATAAATCCGCTCTGCTAATCTAACAGCTTTATCTGAACCCCAGTGGCGCCGATATAAATTGCTCGTATAAACGGTATAGCCTGCATTCAGGAGTTCTTCAACGACACTCGCTCTTGTATAGTTTTGAAGCCAAAAACTTGTATCGGCATCAACAAAATGTGAGACGTCTCCGAAAATGAACACGCCGAATCCGTTAGGCTTTTCAGGGACAAGAACGATCGTCCACTCCCCGTCTAATCGATAGACTCGTTTACGAATACACATACTCTCCCCTCGCCCTTTTACATCTTTCTGTATACACTATGCAGGATAAGCTTAGAAGAAAGGGAGATGTGCCTATTTTATAGTCTTTTTCTATGGAGTGAACCACTATTTTCAAACGATGCCCCCTTACAACATCGTATGCCATGCCGAATCGATTCATGATAGAGCTTATTTTTACAAAAATAAGGGTAAATGGTTTGTGGTGGTGATGATATGAAGAAATCTACAATAGTAGTATTTTTTGCTACATATGGATTGTTTAGCCTTTCGGGGTTCCTGTTTCCTTACGACGCAGACTGGTACACTAGTCTTGCGAAACCTGAATGGACGCCGAACGGAGCATTGATCGGTGGGATATGGGCAGTATTATTCGGTCTTATCTCCCTTTCCGTTGCCATCGTTTATCAGACGAACGGGTTTGGAAGACCAAATAGTGAATACCTTTCTCTCTTATCGATAAACTATTTATTGAACCAAGCGTTCAGCTTCTTTCAATTTCAACAGCATCAGCTGTTCACATCATTTCTCGATGCATTGTTTTTAGCTTTAACGTCCCTAGCTCTCATTTTTCTTGCCGGTAGACAGAAAAAGCTTGCAGGCTGGCTCCTCGTCCCGTATTTCTTATGGACGAGCTTTGCAACCTATCTTTCATGGGTTATTTATGTCATGAATCGTTAAAATTGATAGGTGTAGAAAGCCTGTCTTTATGGTATGATGTTCGGTAGAATACGTTTACAAATGGGGTGAAATACTGTGCGCTATATCTGGGCAATTATTTGGGGATTCCTGCTTAGCAACATGATCTTCTACGTACTTGCATCCATGCAGGGCGGCCAATTCAATTTTGCGGCTGCAATTATCTTTGGGCTTATCATCTCAGCAGCTTCGATCGTTTTAGGTGATGGACTCATCACTGATTCAGCTGAACAATAGAAACAAGCGCCTGCCTGGCGCTTGTTTTTTTAGTGGTGTGGTTTTGGCTCACGTGCCCACTTACGATTTTGATTCGAACATTGAGGGAAAGCCTCACCAGCTTTGAGTTCAATCTGTTTAGGGTCTTTTACCATCGTTCCGGTCTCACCTATTTCAATATATACACCATTGTTCGGAGCTTTTTGACCTGGCGTATATTGACGATTTTCTCCACCCATCTGACAGCCTCCTTCCTCTTATTCACACCGCCCCCTTTAACAGCATTCAACACCGAATAGTTTTTTATGTAGAAACAAGGTCTTTACAAAACTGGAAAGCCTGGTGTTTAATGGATACATGTGTCAGATAGACGTTTAATTATTGGAGGAAAGAAATCATGGAATTGTGGGTACTTCTAAAGTACGCATTACTTGGACTGCTTCAAGGTTTCACGGAACCGATTCCAATCTCTTCAAGCGGTCACTTAGTTATTGCAAAAGAATATTTCAACTTAGAAACAAAGGGATTAAGCTTTGAGGTTCTTATGAACTTCGCTTCTCTCATCGCAGTACTGATCATTTACCGACGTGACCTTATAAGGTTAACGACGAATGGCTTAAGTTACATGACGTCAAAGAACAAAGCCGCGAAAGACGACTTTATGTTCATCGTGTACTTAGTCATCGGTACGATTCCTGCTGCTGTACTCGGAATTCTGTTTGGTGACCTAATCGGTGAAAACTTAAGTCATTACAAAACAGTCGGCATCACTCTCTTGATCACTGGTGTTGCACTCTGGTTAATCAGAAACCTTCGTGGAGGAAAAGGCGATCAAGACCTCAACTTAAAGGATGCACTCATCGTAGGTTTCGCTCAAGCGATCGCACTCATTCCTGGAATAAGCCGCTCCGGCGCAACGATCGTTGCCGCTATGGGTGTTGGGATGAAGCAAGAGACTGCATTGCGTTTCTCCTTCTTGTTGTTCATTCCAGTTAGTGTAGGAACGATGGTCTTTGGGATCGGTGACATTCTAGCCGATCAGCGTCTACGTTTAGATGATCTTCTTATCCCGTACATCGTTGCATTCTTGCTTTCTTTAATCGCTTCTTATTTCTCCTTAAAATGGTTCATGAATATCATGGCAAGAGGAAACCTGATTTACTTTGCGATCTACTGCTTTATCGCAGGTGCACTTGTACTTATATTCTAAAATTAAAAAACACCCAATTCGGGTGTTTTTTTATTATCCTCCGCTAACTGGCGGAATAAATGCGATGACATCATTCTTCTCCATTAAACGGTTATCTTCTTCTTCATATTCCTCATTGACCGCTATCATCGTACGTTCAAGTTCTAAAGTAGGGTATTTCTCCTCTAAATAGGTTTTAACAGCGTGGATGTTCATCCCTTCACCATCGAACTCCAATTCATCTTTTCCTACTTTTTCTCGTTGATCTGCAAAAAACAATACCTTAATCATGACGTTCCTCCTCTGGTCGACCGGTTGGATAAGAGGTTTGTTCGAGCTGATCACCAATCCATTCTTCTCCATCGACCCAGTATTCTTTCTTCCAAATAGGTACGATTTCTTTAATGCGCTCGATCGCATATCGACTCGCTTCATAACTTTCCGCTCTATGCGGAGAAGCGACCGCGATGACAACGGCTATGTCGCTAATCGCAAGTTTACCTGTTCGGTGAACGATCGATGTTTTTACTCCCGGCCATTTATCAGAAATCTCACTCCCAATCCTACGGAGCTGCTTTTCTGCCATGGATGGATAAGCTTCATATTGTAAAGAGACGGTCTGTTTTTGACCAGTGAACTCACGAACAGTTCCAATAAACGTATTCACAGCACCTGACTCAGGGTTTATTACGCTTGAAACAACTTCATTCACGTCGATTTCTTGAGATGTGATTTTATAATACTCCATTTTGTAACTCCTCTAGTAAATGATCGATGCAGTGATTGATATCTTGCACGTGATAGCTTTGAATGTTAGATAATTGCGACCCCTGTGTGACGATAGCTTTTATCATAGAACCAACGAGCAGTTCTTCATCATGACGATCTCTTAGCATCACGACGCGTGGAAAGTGCTGGTGTTTGTATCCTTCGATCATGATGAGGTCGAGATCAAAAGAAGAATAGAGGGAAATGAGTTTTTCAAGCTCCCACTCCTTTTCGTTCGTAGCATTGATCGACAAAAGCCCATCGCCACTTACACCTGTAACAACTGCTCCTGCATGTCGGTGTCGGCCGGTGTCCTTTTTACGATCATATACGTCCGGCTTTCCATGACCGTGGTGCTTGATGACGCCTATCTTTAGTCCTCGGTTCGTAGCTTCTTTAATGAAGGTTTCTATAAAAAGCGTTTTACCACTATTTTGGTACCCAACGACTTGTAGAATCGCGGCACTCATGGATGGCTAGATCCTCCCTCTCGAAGATGGAGGATTTCGACTACATCTCCTGCTTTAAACCCTCGTGTCCCACCCGGAAGAACGGTAAGCGCGTTTGCTTCAGCAAGCGATGTGACGCTACCGGATTTATCTAAACCGGTGGGTGTCACATGGACGGTTCCTTCTACTTCTTCTGTATTACTGCGAACAAACCTTGTAAAAGGGTTCGGTTTTGGGAAATCCTTTTGTAGCAGTGCTTTGCTTCTCAGACGGTATGGTGTTTTTGAAAGAAGTGCTCGCTTAAGAATCGGTCTTACGAACAGTTCGAATCCTACGAAACAAGCTGAGGGATTCCCAGATAGTCCGAATAAAATCTTTCCATTCCACTCGGCAACCGTCGTCACGCTGCCGGGTCTCATACCAACTTTATTAAAGAGAACGGTTGCACCTAATTTTTCATAGATAGCAGGTAAATAATCATAGTCCCCAACTGATACTCCGCCTGTTGTTATAAGAATATCAACTTCTTCGAGAGCTCTTTTCACGGAAGAGAAACATTTCTCAAAATCATCTTCTAGCACCCCATAATATGTTGGTAGTCCGCCTGCAGCTTTGATCTGTCCTTCAACCATCGGGGCGTTGCTGTTTCTGATTTTTCCAGGCTGTAATGCTTCATTCGGATCAAGAAGCTCAGTACCTGTTGCATAAATCCCTACTTCAGGCTTTTTTACTACCGGTACGTCTCCATAACCGAACGTTGCGAGCAGTGCTTTAACACCAGGAGAGATCTCTGTTCCCCGTTCTAAAAGTACTTCTCCCTTCGATGCATCTTCACCTTGTTTAGAAATGTTATCGCCTTTGTTAACGTTTCGCTTTATGTAAATGTACGAGCCCTCTTCACGAACGAGTTCGAACATGATCACTGCTGTAGCACCGTTCGGTATCGGTGCACCGGTCATGATTCGAATCGCTTCGCCACGAGTAAGGGTTTTCTTGGCAACTGTTCCTGCACCGATCTCTTCGACCACTATTAATCGAACGGGATTTTCCTGACTCGCTTCAGTCGTATCCTCAGCTCGAATGGCAAAGCCATCGTAGGGAGAGCGATCGAACGGTGGCACATCATGATCTGCTTTTAAATCAACACCTAGACACCTTGCGTCACTTTCAGAAAGCGGTACTGTCTCAAGTTGACTTTCGTAAGATAACGCCATGACTTTTTCTATGGCATCTTGTACTGGTAGTGGTTTTCTTCTTTCAACCATCTTGATCTCCACTCCTTTATTATCAATTGATTTCATTGTAACAAAGAACTCATCCGATCATTGAAATAAACGTTGAATGATTGCCGATCAAACTGAATAGAGTGATAGTGATGCTACTTATATGTGAATGGAAAGGAGTGATGAATATGCCTGAGAGCCACTATATGGTTAAGCCCGGCGATACATTGTTGTCGATTGCCGATTCTCATAATCGGCCTGTGAGTGAAATTAAAGAACGAAACGGACTTACATCAAACATCATTTACGTCGGACAGATGCTACGGATTCCATCAGATTCAATACCGTATGAAGTTCAAAGAGGAGATACACTTTTAACAATCGCCGATCGATTCAGCGTTCCTGTCGACGAAATCAAGCAAGAAAACCAGCTACGAACCAATATCATTTATGTCGGACAGCAGCTCGACATTCCTGATGGACGCAGTCGCTCTTACCGATTGGACTATACGGTGAAAGCTGGGGATAGCCTCTACCAAATTGCAAACGAATTCGATACGACAGTAAAGAGCCTTCTTACATTAAATAATCTTGAAGTGGATTCGTTGACGATTGGCCAGAAGCTGAAGATTCCTATGTATACGGAAGTTGTTACTCGAACCGATCGCGCAAATGTAAGAACTGGACCTGGGAAAGGGTATAACGTCATTACTCAGATGCGTTCTGGCGCGAGACTTGCTGTTAACGGGATTCGTGACAACTGGTACAAAGTTGAGCTTTATGATGGCACGGAAGGTTGGATTTCTGATAGTGTCGTTGAGTTTAAAGTGTATGGCGATGATAAGCCAGTCTCTCGTATCATTGGCTACTATACACTTGAAGAAGGTCCTCAGCTCCCTTCTTCCTATAAATCGTTTGTGTCTCATCGACCTTCTCTATCTCAACTCGCGCTGTTTCTGTTTCGAATCAGTCAAGAAAACCCAACGAAGATAGAAAAGTTTGGTAAATTCACGGATAAAGAAATCGCTAAACTCGTCCAGCTCGCTCATGAGCAAAACATTAAGATCATGCCCGTCGTTCATAACCTTCTATATAAAAAGGGAGATACTGAACCGAGCAAAAAAGTGGTTCAGAAGCTCGTTTCCAGCGAAGAAAACAGAAGAGCTTTTGCGTTAAATCTCGTAAAGCTTGTGGAAAAATACAACTTTGATGGCGTTGACATCGATATAGAAGATGTGTACATCGAAGACTCAGAAAAGCTTTCTCTCCTCTTTAAAACGATTGGTGAAGAGATGAATAAAAAAGGCTACTTCTTCTCAGCAAGCGTCCCTTCACGTGCATCTGACGAACCGGCAAACCCATTCTCTGACCCGTTTGATTATGCGGAGATCGGCAGTGCTGTTGACCAATTTATCGTGATGCTCTATAACGAATTCGGATGGCCTGGAAGTCCTGCTGGACCCGCGGTAACTGCAGGATGGATGGATAAAGTGATGAAGTATGCGAAGACGAGAATTCCTCCAGAGAAACTTGTTGCCGCAGTTTCTGTATTTGGATTTGATTTTAATCTTGATAAAGATAAGAGCACTTATGTGACGTATGATATGGCAATGAAACTTAAGAAAAAATACAATGCAGAATTAAAGTTTGATGAAGAGCGGAAAACGCCTTACTTCACATATACGGACGATGAAGGGAATAAGCATGAGGTGTGGTTTGAAAACGAAGAAAGCATCAGGGCGAAGATTAATCTCGCAGACCAACTCGGCATTCAAGGAGTAGCGCTTTGGAGACTCGGTATGGAGGATCCGGCGATGTGGACGATGGTCAGCGATGAAGTGGTAGTAGAAAGAACAGAATAAAAAAAGGAAGAGGGAGAGCCCTCTTCCTTCTTCATGTACTCACGTAATGCCAAGTGCAATCTTAGCATAACGGGACATTTTATCTTTTGTCCAAGGTGGATTCCAAACGATATCAACCTCTGCGTCATTTACTTCTTCAACATCTGAAAGGCAACGTTTTACGTCGTTGACAATCGTACCTGCTAGGGGGCATCCCATTGCAGTCAGCGTCATCGTAACGTGTGCATTACCTTCTTCATCTAAATCTACATCGTAGACGAGACCTAGATTTACAATATCGATTCCAAGCTCAGGGTCAATTACGTTCTCAAGAGCTTCGAACAATTTATCTTTCGTTGCTTGATCTGCCATCTTCATTCTCCTTTCATACGTCATCCACATACTATTATAACAAACTGAGTTTTAACTTAAACCGAAAAGCACTTATTGCTACAAATGAGTTTTAAACCACTCCACTAATTCGAGGACAGCTTCACGCGTTACTTTGTGACCAGATGTTTCATCTTTTACAAATTTTAAATTTTGCTCGTTACCTTCGTAGTGCGTTTTAATCTGATGATAGAAATCATACGTAAGCGTGTAAGGCACTACTTTGTCCACTGTACTATGCCACATCAATAGCGGGCGACCGCGTAATGTTTCTTCTTTTAGAGAAAGGTCATATTCTTGCAGTCCTTCGATTTGTCTCTTCATCTCTTCTTCTGAAATCGGGAGACTAAACCCTTCTTCTTTCAAATAATGAATCTGTGCATTTGCTAACTTGAAGTAAGAAGGTGATCCCATTAATGAAACAGCTGCTTTGATCCAGGAGTACTGCGTCAAGGCACCAAAGGTAAGAATTCCTCCCATCGATGTACCTGACATGCCGATTCTCTCTTCTTGCACGAGGTTTCGGCTAATGAGATGCTGCCTTATGTAATCGAGTTCATTCAAACTTTGAATGACGATATCCCAAAATACATACTGCCGCTTTTCTTCTGATAGGTTTTTCTCACGTTCTCCGTGGTGGACTGCATCAGGAAGTACGACCCTGAACCCTTCCTCAGCTAACAAGTATGCAATGTGGAGATTGTGTTCTTTTGCACTTGTAAAACCGTGTTGAAACATCACGAGCGGTAGCTTCTCCTTAGAGAGATTCGCATCGACTACGTGTAAAACTGGGATATTTTCCATCAACTCATTTTGTATCGTAATCATGTACATAGCCCCTTTACCATTCGTCTCTATTAATCCTACCATTCAAGGAAAGTATTAGTAAATTTTTTGCTCCCTTTTCAAAATAAAAAACATGCAGGCAACTGCCTGCATGTTCAAAGCTATTTATAAACTTGTTTCTCGTTGCTCTCTTCCACCGATTTCATGTTTTCGAGCTTGTTATAGTATTGCGTAGGGAACTGTGATCCTTCGTACACCATCTTACTATCTCCACTATCGTATGCTTTATCTGGAGGCGTTGGATTTCCTGCTTTTTCAACAGGAAGGCCATCACTGAATTTTTTGGATACTTGATGGCGAATATCTTTGGCTTTCGTTTTCAACTTTGCTCTCTTCTCCTTATCTTTCAATAAGTAAGAAGAAATGCCGATTGTACTAGCTGCTGCGATACTTGAGATGAGTAACGTTTGTTTTTTCGTCATAATCGACTGCACCTCCAATAGAATGTTAATAATGGTTTACCCTCGTAATTCTATTCTCAAACGGGCATACCCTTCTTTTTAATTTATTGTAAATATTGTAATATAGTTAGACACTTGATTTGGAGCGATGTACAATATTCAGTATAGCCATGAAGGCTTTAACTAACGACACTTTTCAAAGGAGCTTCTATGACAACAAAACCGCATCTTATCGCCATTGATCTTGATGGAACGTTGTTAAACGGAGAAAAGAACATTTCCGAACGCTCAAAAGCGGCCATTCAGGAAGCACGAAACCTGGGACATCATGTTGCCATCGCAACGGGTAGACCATATCGAGCTAGTGCCCGCTATTACAATGAGCTATCACTTGATAGCCCGATGATTAACTTTAACGGTGCATTTGTTCATCATCCGCTCGATCGATCATTCGGTACGTATCATACACCGCTTGATCTAAAGACTGCGCATTCGATTATTTCTTCCTGTAATGAAATAAAAGTGAAAAATATTATGGCAGAAGTCATCGACGATGTTTATCTTCATCAGCATGATGATCAAATCATCCAAAATATGATAATGAATGAGTCCTCCATCGTTACTGGAGAGATTCATAAAAACCTAAATCATGATCCAACGTCTCTTTTGATCCTTCCACACGATGAGCAGCTCACGCAGCTTAGAGAAACGTTACAAACTCATCACGCAGAAGCGATTGAGCATCGTGTTTGGGGAGCGCCGTGGAAAGTGATTGAAATCGTACGTATTGGACTTAACAAAGCAGTTGGCTTAAAGCGACTTGCTGAACACTTCAATGTCCCTCAAGAGCGCGTCATCGCATTCGGTGATGAAGATAACGACCTTGAGATGATCGAATATGCTGGTACTGGCGTTGCCATGGGTAATGCCATCGACCCACTTAAAAATATTGCGAACGAAATTACCGTAACAAATGAAGAAGACGGGATTGCTCTCTATCTAGAAGAACGTCTCAACTTATCTTCACACCGTAAAGGACAGCTTTTATAAAAGCTGTTTTTTTCTGCTCTATATCAATAAATCACGGAGTTGATGACTGCATAATTACTACTAAAAGGACTCATCCTAGTGACAAAGGGAGGGATTTCTTTTGGGTAAGAACAGTAAACAAAAGCAAAGAATGGCAAGAGCAGGAGCAGATCGAGCGGTTGCACATGACGACCAGCGTGATCTGACGAGCATGAGCAGTCAGGAACGTAAAAAGGTAGAACAAGAACGTCTATCGGGTGGTGAGTAAATGGGCAATCGATACTTTCAGCTTGCTAGAGAGGCTGTTGAAAATGCTGAGCAGCTTGCTTCAAGCGGTCAACAAGGTCTCCAGCAGCAAATCGAAGTAGCGAAAAACAATTTATCTGCTGCTTTCCATCAATCGACATCAGCAGAAAAAGAACAGCTTACTGCATACCAACAAACCATTCAAGAACTTAGTCAAGAATCTTCCAACAAACCCTTTTAAATGTAAAAAACCCGGCTGGTGCCGGGTTTTCTTCGTTAAAATAATTTCAGTGCTCTCCTAAAAGAAGATCGAACGCCAAGTGCTCTATAGAGTTCTCTCGTTAAGAGCTTATACCCTTTTCTGTTTAACTGAACCCCATCTTTCTCATACAAGGATTCCTGCGCCTTGTGTTCTTTCATAATCGACCATAGATCGATGTGTTTCGTATTAAACTTTTGTGAAAGGGACTTAATCTTATCTGCATATCCTTCAATCTTATGATTGGTCACAGAAGCGTTTTCCTCTTCACGGATCGGTGAAGGCGATATCAGAATGACGCGCTCTCTCGGCAAATTGTTGAGCATATACCCGATGTTTTTCTCATATTCGAGAAGATTGCTTTCCTTGTTTATGCAAGCTTCCTGTGTTCCAAAAAAGATCGTAACAAAATCAGGCTGATAGCTTAATACATCTGTTTGAAATCGTGAAACTCCTTCTCGAGTCGTTGGAGAAGAGCCCGCATTGATCACGATCCATTCCTCTAAATCATTTCTTATGAGAGATGTAAGCCGTTCATTTCCTTTTTCATCAACTTCCCTTGCTGTTAAACAGTCCCCAAAACAGACGAGTACTGGCAATGATACCGCCCCTTTCTTTATTGAATTTTAATCTTACTCTCCTTCTTGTAGTCGTGCAGTTATGTATGAATCGTTGTCGATCATGCCTTCAATCGAAAACGATACGGCATTTGCGAAGATCGGTCCATCGTATACAAACGTATGAAATTCCCCGTTTTCACCGCAAGGATCAACTTCATCACTCAAACTAGAAAGAAAGGTGTGATCGAAGGGTCTCCCTATCCAAATGGGATCGATCTTCGTATGATCTACTGTAGTGATAACCGCTTTAAATCCACTCTCTATAAAACGTTCTGCTGTATCTATGGTTGAATTTCGCCATAAAGGGAACACCCCCATTAGGCCACTTTTCTTTAAAAGCTGTTCACGATAGCTTCGGATCTCTTCTACATATAGATCAGCGTATGCAATCCCTTCAATTCCCCTATCGATAAACCGCTCGAAGGATTGCGCCATGATCATTTCATACTGGTTGTTTGAACAATTATCTGGTAGATTTGTAATCGTTAGTGGAAGTTGTAGCGCTTCGGCCTGTTTCTTTAGTAAATTCACCGTTACCCCATGAAACGATATCATTTCTATTGGAGCAGTGATTGTGGTCCAAAGACCATCAAGATAGATCTTTTCATTTGTCATGATGTCATAAAGAGCTAATGCGCTATCTTTTCCAGAACTCCAAGAAAAAAGAAGATTCATTCGTCATTCTCCTTTCCTCTATATAGACGAATGAGAATGCCATAATGTTTCAATTATTTAGAAATTATTAGAAATAATATTAATTTACTTTAACAAGGGTTCTTCTATGAAAGAGTCGAAACAATTACACGGAGGTGGAGCGGGAATGAACGTTTACCAGTTGTCTAGCCAAGTCGAGGATGATGTGATCGAAAAAGTAGCGAAACTACTCATGAAGCAGATCACGCATGCCGATCGCGAAGGAAGTTATGAGAAATTAATCAAAGGGGCAAAACTTGCGATAAGCGAAGATACGGCTTCTCGAATCGTCGTTGCAGAAGATGATAACGAAATACTTGGCGTTGCGTTTTTTAATATGGGTGTGAGCGTCGCAAATGGTGGTCCTTACTTATGGTTGAATGAGTTATTCGTTGACCCAGAAGCAAGAAATCAGGGAATCGGTCGAAGGCTTTTGTTACATGTGATCTACTGGGCTGAACGTGAAGGAATCACAGGTATTGAGCTTGAAACCGGAATAAATAATGCTGTTACGAAGCATCTTTATAATTCGCTTGGGTTTCACGATATTATTTCTAAGCGATATGGTTTCACTTTCTCGTCATAATTGATTTATGCTGAGAGAGAAATTTGGTACACTAGTAGAAGTTAAGTAAAGGAGGATTACTATGCAATTACGAGTAGATCATACACCAAACCCAAATGCGATTAAAATCACAGCTGACAAGAATCTTTTTGAAGGTTCATCTAGCCATTCTTTCAAGAAAAATGATACTCCTGATCATCCAGTAGCTGCAGAACTACTGAAATTAGAAGGTGTCGACAATGTATTCGGCTATCAAGATTTCATTACGATCAACAAAATGCCTGAGGCAGAATGGGACAGCTTGCTCCCAGAAGTAAAAGAAATCATTTCGAATAACGCATAAAGAAATTCCCCGGGATGTCCCGGGGAATTTTTATTTAGTCGTCTTTTCGGAAAAACCCAAAAATACCTGCAGTATTGACAATATTCGTAAACGCATGAGGGTCGATATCATTGATGATATGTTCGAGATCGTATAATTCATAACGTGTAACGACCATCATAAGCATCTCTTTATCTTCGCCTCGATATGCTCCTTTTGCAGGGAGCTTCGTAATTCCTCGTACAAGTCGATCGTGAATCGCTTTTTGAAGCTCATTTCCTTTAGAAGTGACGATCATCGCAGTTAGTTTTTCATGGCGAGTATGGATGACATCGATTACACGAGAAGAAACATACAAGGTAACAAGCGTATAAAGTGCTTTTTCCCAACCATAAAGCATACCTGCAGTTAAAATGATCAATGCATTCAAACTAAAGAAGTAAGTACCGATCGGTCGGTCATTCATTCTAGAAAGAATCATAGCTACGATATCCATTCCTCCTGTCGAAGCACCCCACTTTAACGTGAAGCCGATTCCGATCGCGGCGAGTGCCCCTCCAAATACAGCGTTAAGAAGAATGTCTTCTGAGAGAGCTTGAACGGGTATAAGTTCAAGAAACAATGTAGTAAGGCCTACACTGATCAAACTGTATAGTGTAAAAGCTTTTCCTACCTTTTTCCAACCTAGAATGCCAACAGGAATATTTAATAAGAATAGCAAGATACCCGTTGAAATATGGATCGGCGTATAATCGTTCAACACGCTCGAAATCAACTGGGCAAGACCGGTAAAGCCACTAGCATATACGTTTGCTGGGATAAGAAATAGGTTCAGTGAAACTGCTCCTAGAATTGCTCCTAATAAGATAATAATTATTTTCTTTACTTCTTCCATGTTAACACCCTTTTCTGTAACTGCCTCTTCTTTGATGAAAAAGGACGATTGATTTATTTCATTAGCAAGATTTATTGTAAGGCTTTCGGCACACTTCGACAACATCAAATTTAAGGGTTTTTGAAATAAAGCCGAACAAGCTTTTGCTTTACGATATAATCATTGATTTTAAACGATTCTAGGGATAAACTTTAAGAAACTAGCCTGAAACAAAATTAAGAAAGGACGGTTCTTTATGAGTGTACAAATCATTACAGATAGTGCCTCTGATCTTCCAGAGGAGTTAGTGCAAAAGCACAACCTCGAAATCATGCCTCTCATTGTCATTTTAGAAGAGAAAGAGTATTTCGACCGGGAAGAGATCAAATCAAAAGAGCTATATACTGCGTTACGAGATGGAAAATTAGCGAAGACCTCTCAGATCCCTCCCGCTCGCATCAAAGAAACATTTACCAAGTTCGCAAAAGAAGGGCAACCGTTTATCTATATCGGCCTCTCCTCTGGTATATCTGGAACGTACCAATCTGCAGCCGTAATCAAGAATGAAGTCCAAGAAGAATACCCTGATGTCGAAATGGAAGTCGTTGACTCAAGAGGCGCTTCTCTTGGATATGGGCTGATGGCGATTCACGCTTCTGAACTTTCAGCACAAGGAAAGAACGTTGAAGAGATACTCGAAAGCCTTAACGAGTCATACATCGATCATATGGAACACATCTTTACTGTAGATGATCTTGACTTCCTACAAAGAGGTGGCAGAGTAAGTAAAGCATCTGCATTCTTTGGCGGCATGTTAAAAATAAAGCCGATCCTCCATGTGGAAGATGGAAAACTCGTTCCCATCGAAAAAGTCCGTGGAAAAAGCAAGGTGTACAAGCGGATGGTTGAGATTATGGAAGAACGTGGTGTGAACCTTCAATCTCAAGTGATCGGCATTTCACATGGTGATGATCTTGAAAGCGCAGAAAAACTAAAAGAAGCGATCCAAGAGAAGTACGGTGGACAAGATTTCATTATCACTGAAGTTGGTGCCACGATCGGATCTCACTCAGGTCCAGGTACACTTGCCTTATTTTTCCTAAATAAGTAAATAGTATGCTACATAGTATCTCCTTCAACTGTGTACCCTAAAAGTAGTGATTTAAACTATGGGTCCAAGGAGGGAATTTAGTGCCTAATACAACAGACAATAATAAGAAGCCAGTGGATCATAATGCGAAGCGAATGCTGAAGAATGATCAAAAAGAAATCAACCGTGAAAAAGGGAAACATCAGTATTCAAAGAGCAGTGATCATCTATAAAAATCAAGCAGGCTGAACAATCAGCCTGCTTTTTTGTTTTAAAAAACAAAACTGCCGATTGCTCGGCAGTTTTCATTCTCACTTTCTTACATCCGTAATTTCATAAGCGGGAACTTCTAACCCTAACCAGACCATCGTCACTACTCCTAGGACAATGTACAGAACAAACAGTCCATCAAATTTTGATAAACGGGTCTCATAATAATACGTTCGTTTTCCATTATGGAACTGCTTCGATTCCATCGCCACTGCTATTCGATGCGCTCTCCGAATACTTTGCGATAAAAGCGGCACAGCATACAACGTGATGGTTTGCGTAATCCTCTTCCATCCTTTCTCTTTCTTTACTCCACGAACTAACAGTGCATTCTTAAGCTGTTGAAATTCTTCCACCATCATCGGTAGGATACGTACTGCAGCCATAAAGCTATATGCAAACCGAGGTGGAACTTTTAGCTGCTGAGTCAATGAGTAAAATAGCAGAACAGGTCTGGTCGTGAGGGCAAAGATCAAACCGAGCAATGCAAAGTTAAGTGCTCGGAATCCAATATGAAGACCTCTGTAAAAGCTCTCTTCTGTAATATGAATGAGTCCCCACTTCCACCACGTCGTCGTTCCCTGTCCAAAAAAGATCATGCTTGTTGAGCTAGAAACAAACAAAAGAAGAAACGGAATCATCAAGATCAACAATAGCTTTCTTTTATGTCCTGTAAAGAACGACACAAGAATGAGTGGAAGCAGCGTTACATACGTGATGATATTTGGATTATGAATAAACAACAGTCCTAAAAACAAAAAAAGAAAAAAGACGAGCTTAAAGGCAGGGTTCATGCGATGTAACCACGTTTCACTGTAATCAAGAGTCAACTGCATGAACGACAGCCTCCTCTCTTCGATTCGCGCTACGATCAGACACCATTCTCCCTTTCGAGATGATCCACTCTCTCGTCGCGTACGTTTCTACGATGTTTGGATCATGAGTAACCATCATAATGGTGATCCCTTTTGACCGTAAATCCTCGAAAACCTCCAATAGTTTAAACGTATTCTTCGCGTCCTGTCCAAACGTTGGCTCGTCTAACAATAGGACCCGTTGGTTTCCAAACAATGCCGTTCCAACACTCAGCTTGCGCTTTTGTCCCGTGGAGAGCTGATAAGGATGCTGATGTTGATGTTTTAACAACTCATAGTTTTCAAGCCAGGTCGTGACTCGATTCTGTACGTCCTCAGACACCGAGTATGCTAACTCATCGTATACCGAATTCGTAACAAATTGAAATTCTGGATTTTGAAATACAAACGCTAGTTTTTCTCTAGCTTCTTTTATGGAGTGCAACGCTTTACCGTCAACATGTACATCTCCAGTTGTTTTCAACACTTGCATGATACTAAGGAGGAGGGAGCTTTTCCCTGCTCCATTCTCGCCAGTGACGACGATCCACTCACCTTCATGTATCACTGCTTCAGGAAGTTCAACAAGACACTTCTTCCCTTTGAATCCTTTTAAATCCTTAATGGTCATAACAGAGAGGGCGTTCTTCGTCTCCCTTTTCAGACCATGCTCGTGTTCTTTCCAAATACCAGGGTACCAAATTCCGAATTCCTTCATCTTATGTTTATAAAAAGAAAGAATCGTTTCAGGATCACTATCTGCAAGTATTGTTCCTGTATCGTCGAAAAGAACAACGCGATCTACAAAATCGATCACATGATCAACTTTATGTTCTACGATTACCATCGTTTGATCGTCTTCGATCTTCTTTATCGTCTCCCATACGTCCTTCGTCCCATCAGGATCTAAAAGAGCTGTTGGCTCATCCAAATAAAGGACATCTGGTTCTAAAGATAATACAGAAGCAATAGCAAGCCTTTGCTTCATTCCTTGAGAGAGCGTAGCGATTTCAACATGAGGGTCATCAAAATGTAACCCAACCTTATTGAGGTACGTATTGATCAACCCCTTCATCTCGCTTCTAGGGATGGCACGGTTCTCTAAAACAAAAGCCATTTCCTCATCTACGTAAGGCATACAAAATTGTGCGTCAGGATCTTGAAACACATACCCTGTCGCTTCAGGAATCATCTTTTCTTCGACTTTCATTGGGACTGGTACTGCCGCTGGGATGAGTCCCGATAGTACTTGGAGCAACGTTGATTTCCCACAGCCACTAGGTCCTAGTAAAAGTACCTTTTCCCCTTTTTCAATATGAAGTGTAAGGTCTTCAAAAAGCAGTTCAGATGCTCCTGCATATTTCACTCTAAGATTCGTCACTCCTACTTTCATAAGCTGCCTCCTTACTTATCCAATGCTTTGAAGTCCTCATCACTTGCAGGTCTGACAAGGCTTGTCACCCCTGTTTTTTCAAGAGCTTCCACAAGGAAGTAAGCAAAGATTCCGGCGATCAATAAACCACCAAGAACTCGAGCAGAGATCAATAATAGTAAGTTCCAAAGTGCGAGATCTAAAATGTATCCGTAAGCTACATCCATGATCAACGAACCTGCAGCTGCTGCGATTCCACTGAGAGCAGCTACAAATGCGGTGTAGCGCTTATATCTAAACAGTGCAAAGACAAGTTCAGTTCCAAGACCTTGAACGATCCCATATAGAAGAACAGAGAGACCATACTCTGAGCCGACTAAGAATTCACCTGAAGCGGCTGCTGTTTCAGCAAGCAGTGCTACACCTGGCTTTCGTAAGATCAACATCGCGACTGTTCCTGCTATAAACCACATGCCATATACGATGTCCCCAACATGAAGGCCAAATGGTTTCACAAGGTTATAAACGGGGCCCCAGAGTTTATAAATGATGCCAAAAACAAGTGCGATGACGATGGTGATCAGAATATCTGAAAGTTTTAATTTGTTCATATCCGCTCTTCCTCAAGCATCGGAACAGGCCACTGTTCAATCGTATATGCCATCTCCCAAAAACCATACTCAAGTTGACAGCTTTGAATATAAAGGTCTCTCATTCTCTTAAGCTCAGTTCCCGAAGCAGATTTAGCTCGTTCGTTTACAATTTCCCTAAGCTGATCTGTTACAGATACCATCTCTTTTTCACCGTAAAATGTGATCCAATCATAAAATGGATGTTCTTTCCTTGGGGAAAGGTCTTCAATTAGTCGCTGTCCGATCTCTTGATACGTCCATGGACAAGGAAGTAGAGCGGCAGCAATATCTCCTAATGATCCAGAATGAGCTGCATCGAGCATGTGTCTCGTATAATGATGGGCAGTCGGGGCGAGCGGAAATCCTTGCAATTCATCGTATGTCACGCCTGCCACGTTACAGAAGTTCGTATGAGGGTGGACTTCACTGTTTAAAACAAATGTGATTTGTTGATTGAAGAATTCCATTTCCTCTCTCTTCTCACATTTCGATAGTGCGATTCCATAAATACGAGCAAACGTATTCAAGTACTCGAAATCCTGCTTCACATAATGAATAAGCTGCTCTTTCCCTAGCGTGCCATCAGCGATGCCCCTCACGAATGGATGTTGGTAAATGGCCTCAAAAATTGGTTCTGCTTCTCTTCTAATTTGATCAGTAAACAACATAATAAAGCTCCTTTCCGCTTATCATCCGCCTGATGATGAGGAAAGGAGCTCACATGCACGAACATCAACATTTTTGAAGCAAAACAAAAACCGCTCCAAAAATGGAGCGGTTGCGTTATGCATCCGTCTCCACTTTCCTCCGCTGGCGCTAACCAGATCAGGTTCAAAGGGTCCAGGTTTTCCTGTCTCAGTCATGTGCATGACTCCCCTAGTGGACTATAAGCATTTCATATTATAATCTTAAAGCTACTATTCATTTCTTTCTCTGTCAACAATTTTCTGGAAGTTTAATTACGAATGTTGTTTCTTCTTCAGTTGAACGCACTGAGATCGTACCACTGTGTTTTTCAATAATTTGCTTGCAAACCGAGAGCCCAAGGCCTGTTCCAAGCTCCTTCGTACTGATAAAAGGTTCAAAGATACTCTCAACAAGATGAGAAGGAATCGGATCTCCGTTGTTCGTAATATGAGTGATGACAAAATCACCCTCTTTAAACCCCTCAACCAAGACCCTTCTCGACTCTTGATCGTTTTCACTCAACTCTTCTATCGAGTTGATGACGATATTAAGAACAACCTGTTTAAGCTGTTCCTCTACCCCGCAAACGATTAATTCAGGAGATATCGCTGTTGTCACTTCAATATTCGACTCAAGGAACCTTGGATATAACACATCGATAGAATACCCGAGCAAACTAGTCATGTTAACCTTCGTTGGCGTGTCGTCGATTCCGCGCATTTTTGAGAGGAATAAAAATTGACGAACTTTTTCTTCAAGGTTATTCATTTCCTCATTAATAATTTCGAAATAGTGTTTCCTCAACGCTTCTTGATGCTGACCTTCTAATAGTTTCAGAAAGCCTTTTATCGAAGTGAGTGGATTACGAAATTCATGCGCAAAGCTAGCCCCTAACTGTCCAAGGATTGTCAGTCGATCGCTGTGCATCTCTTTAATAAACAAATTCTTATCTTGGATAATACTGTCTTTCTGCTTCGTATACTCCGTCACTGAATGGTAAAGGTAAGAATTAAAATAATTATTAATCATATCTGATGCTCTTGATAGATCGTCTCGATTGAAATCCGATTCATTTAAAACAGAAATGACCACGGAACGACCCGAATTGATATTTGCTACGAACTCCCCTATATTCACATTCGCTTGAATACGTTCCGTTGCGATTTTCTTTGTTAACGTTACAATCCAACTTTCATCTTCTGTCAAAATATAATGAGAAATCAATTCTACCGTTCGTTTTCCATTATTGATAATTTCTTCATAGTACGGATCATCATTCGAGAGCTTTGCGATGTTTAGCCACTTTTGAACAATTTTTGGCTGACTATCTTTTAAAAATGCTGCGAGTTGTTGTTCAAACTGTTTATCATTTTCCATGGCGTTCCCTCACTGACTACTTATGCTTGTTCTAGTTTATCATGAATTATTAATTCCTACATGAAGCAATGTTTGAAAACTAACAGGAATGGTAATCACTACCATAGGTAAAATTATTCTTGAGGAGATGATCTGATTATGCGACCAGATTTTAAACAAACGGATGGTCAACCAGCTCAACATCAAAACCATCAACCAGGCTCACAAGAAGAAATGAATCCAAAGCCATTGATCGAAAACTGGGATTACAAAGGGTCTGGCAAGCTTACGAATAAAGTTGCTCTCATTACGGGTGGTGACAGCGGGATTGGTGAAGCTGCAGCTCTCGCCTATGCAAAAGAAGGAGCTAAACTCGCAATCGTATACTTAGATGAAGAAGAAGATGCGCACAACACGAAAAAACTCATCGAGGAGCATGGCGCTGAATGCCTTCTGCTCTCGGGTGATATCGGTGATGAAGCGTTTTGTCAAAGCGTGATCAACCAAGTGATCGAAGCTTATGGCACCCTTGATATCCTGATTAACAACGCAGCCGAACAGCATCCTCAGAAAGGGTTAGAGGATATAACGGCAGAACAGCTTGAAAAAACGTACCGAACAAACGTGTTTTCCATGTTCCATCTAACAAAAGCCGCTCTCCCTCATTTGAAAAAGGGTAGCGCGATCATCAACACGTCTTCCATAACAGCTTACGAAGGAAACGAACAGTTGATCGACTATGCGAGTACGAAAGGTGCGATCACGTCGTTTACTAGGAGCATGGCAAAATCGCTCGTAGGGAAAGGCATCCGTGTGAATAGCGTTGCACCCGGCCCTATTTGGACACCATTGATTCCGTCCACTTTTTCAGCAGATAAAGTGAAAAACTTTGGAGCGAACACGCCGATGGGACGTCCTGGGCAGCCTGAGGAACTCGCTGCTGCTTATGTGCTTCTTGGTTCGGACGACTCTTCCTATATGACAGGTCAAACGATCCACATTAACGGCGGACAGTATATGACTTCATAGTTTCAAACCAATCCTCCCTTTTTGGGGAGGTTTTTTACTTTCGCTAATAAAAAGGATATTCGGACAATAAAACGAGATTCTGGACAATAAAAAGGATATTTGGCTAATAAATTTGTTTTTTAGACAATAAAGCTCTCTTACGTGCAAATCCGACTCCTCTTTCTCTCCAAATGATCCCCAATCACCTCCTTTTATCTGCATGCTTTATCGTTCATGAGACATTCTAACAGTATAGAGAAGCTGAAAGGATTGAATAAAATGCATACGATGTGGAAAGGCTCGATAAGCTTCGGGTTGGTTAATATTCCGATAAAGCTATATTCCGCGACAGAAAATAAAGATATCAAAATGCGCTACCTTCACGAGAAGTGTCATACGCCGATCAAATATGAGAAAACATGTCCTCACTGTGAAAAAGCACTTGAATCAGATGAAATCGTGAGAGGCTATGAGTATGAAGACGGTAAGTTCGTGATCATCGAAAGAGACGAGATCGAAGCGCTCGCTCAAGAAAAAAACAAGTCTGTCGAAATTGTGGACTTTGTTGAACTAGATGACATCGACCCCGTGTATTTCAACCGCTCCTATTTTATAGGACCGAACGAAAATGGCAGCAAGCCCTATACTCTACTGAAAAAAGCAATGGAAGCATCGGGAAGGATCGGTATTGCAAAAATTACGATTCGGTCAAAAGAACACCTCGCTGCCGTTCGTGTATATAAAAATGGATTGATGATGGAAACGATGTATTTTCCTGATGAAGTGCGTGAATTAGATCATGTACCTGATTTACCAGAAGAAATGGATTTAAGTAAGAAAGAATTAACGATGGCGCAGCAGTTAATCGAACAGCTAACAACTGAATTCGATCCTTCTCAATACAAAGACGAACGACGAGAAGCCATCATGGCTCTGATTCAGAGTAAGATATCTGGTGATGATATTAAAGTCGTGAAAGAAAAACCAAAGAAGAATGTTGTTGATTTGATGGATGCCCTTCAGGCAAGTTTAGAACCGGTTGATACTGGTTCAAAGGCAAAGGCAAAGACAGAGCAAAAAAAGAAAAAAGTATCTGTGAAGAAAAAGAAAGAAAAAGAAGCGAACTAGCATGCTCGCATAGGCACGTGAAATGAGGACTTCCGATGAAACCGATCAAACCGTTTGAACCAGTCTCTTCTACCACGATTCCCCCTTCTTATATTGCTCAGGTGAAGTGGGATGGGGTGCGGGTTTTAGCCTATTTCGAACAAAAATTAACGCTTTTTAACCGCTCTCTTAACGAACGTACTAATACGTATCCAGAGCTACACGATCTACCAGATTTAGTAAAGGCGAAGTCATTTATTTTTGATGGTGAAATTGTAGCTCTAAACGAAAAAGGTGAACCTTCTTTTCATGATGTCATGCGCAGAGACCGCCTAAAAAAAGACCACCAAATCGCAAGAGGTGTTGGATCGAACCCGATCTTCTATATGATTTTTGATGTTGTCTATTGGGATGGTGAATGGGTTAACGAACGTCCATTGATTGAACGGCTCGCTCTTTTAAAGAATGGTCTCGAAGAAAACAATTCGATAAGAATCGTTCAAAGTCACGAGGATGGGAACCAGCTCTACGATGTGATCAAAGAAAAAGGAATGGAAGGCATCGTATGTAAAGATGTTAACAGCCCTTATGTGATCAATGGAAAAAATGCCAATTGGATAAAGATCAAGAATTACAAAGACATTTATGCTCTTGTGTGCGGTGTCACGTTTCGAGGGAAATCAGTCAATACGTTGTTGCTGTGTCTATATGACTCTGATAAGAAATTACGCTATATCGGAAGTGCTGGGACGGGGAAGCTGAAGAACGATGAGATCAGAGACTTTTCTTCAACAATCGAATCACTACAAGAAGCGACGCCACAAGTTATCGATGGCCCTCAACAATCAAGTGTCACTTGGATTACTCCTAAGGTCATTGTAAAAGTTACGTACCTTGAATGGACAAGTGATCATCGCTTGCGTCAACCTGTCGTTCAAACAATTGTTGAAGGTGATCCGACAACTTGTACACTTCAACAAACTTAGGAGGGGCGTTTATGGAACAGGTATTGAAACAAACCCTCTCTCATGGTGGCAGAGGAGTTTTTATTGTTACTGGGTATCACGAGACACGCGCGGAATTCATTGCATCGATTATGAAAGATGATGTGGTTACATTCATCGGATTTTTTTCGCAAGGTCTCACAAAACAAGAGTTTGAGAGCTTGCTTAAAACGATCGAATCAAACCAATCCCACCGTGATGAAGAAATCATTTCAGTAGCTCCTGGAATATGCGTTGAACTTTCTTTCAAGGGTATGAAAAATGGGGAAACCATCGATACTTCATTTCTTTCTTTTACACTCGACACTGATTATCAAACGTGTACGCTTGAGAAACTGATCCTAGACAATTTGCCTCATAGAAAAGACGTTTCCATCACACACCCTTCCAAACAATACTGGTCTCATGTAACGAAGAGTGATTATATTTCTTATCTATTGCAAGTCTCCCCTTTTTTACTACCGATGCTGAAAGAGAAACAATTGACCGTTATCCGTTATCCTGACGGCGTGGATGGAGAATCCTTTTATCAAAAGAACTGTCCTGACTATGCACCAGACTTTATTCAAACAAGTAAGCGTGATGACATCGACTACATTATCTGCAATGATATCTCAACGTTAGTTTGGCTAGGAAATCAGGGGACCATCGAGTTTCATATTCCCTTTCACACACGCCGGTCATCGAAGCCCGTTGAAATTGTGTTTGATTTAGATCCACCTGACGAGCAATCCTTTCATCTCGTCATTTTAGCTGCGAAAGAGATCCACGCTATCCTCTCCTCTTTAAAAATCGTGAGTTTTCCTAAGCTCACAGGAAGCAAAGGTATACAGATCCACATTCCGATAAAAGGGTTAACCTATGAGGAAACAAGGGTCTTCACTTCGTTTATCGCAGATTACCTTGTCGAAGAGCACCCCTCCTCTTTTACGGTAGAAAGGATGAAACGAAACCGTCACGGAAGACTGTACGTTGACTTCCTTCAGCATGCAGAAGGTAAAACGATGATCTGTCCTTATTCAACAAGAGGAAAGCAAAGCCCGACCGTCGCAGCACCTCTTTTTTGGGAGGAGGTTACTAAATCTTTATCCCCTACTGCGTTTACAATTGAGACTGTCCTTGAACGAATACAGGAGAAGCCTTGTCCATTTGAAAAGTACTACAGTGAAAAGAACGAACCACTTAACGTGATCATCGATAAACTCCGTGAACGCTAAAAAACCTGCTGAGGCATTCTCAGCAGGCTCCGTAACTTAAAGCGTTTTTACAGACCAGCGTTCAACGAGCTTATGCGGGACACAAACACGCTTGTTGCTCGACTCTGCATCTTCAATCTTTTCAAGTAAACAAGTAACAGCCTGATAGCCTAGTTGAAAAATATTGATATCAACTGACGTTAGTGGCGGACTTGCATATTCTGCAAGCATCACATTATTAAAGCTGATGATGGAAATATCATCTGGGACAGATAGTCCGATCTCATCTAACTTGCTCATGATTCCAAGCGCCATTAAATCATCCGCTACGACAAGTGCCGTTGGAGGTTCTTCAAGCGAGCACAGTTCCATCACGGCTTCATGTCCGCCTTCTTTCAGAAACTCCACATGCACGATATACTCATCGCGGTACGTTAAATTTGCCTCACGTAATGCTTTTTCATAACCACTCAACCGGTCTACCGTTACAACTAAGTCGAGCTGACCACCTACGAACGCTACTCGCTCGTGCCCTCTTTCGATCAAATGTTCCGTCACGTCTTTTGCGGCCCGGAAGTTGTCGTTATCCACATGTGTTACTTCGTCGGGATACTTGAACGGCTTTCCGATCACTGTAAACGGAAACTGTTCCTCTTTTAAAAACTTCATGATCGAGTCATCGATTCTAGAATAAAGTAAGACGATTCCGTCTACTCTTCTTCCATGGACCATTCCTTTTACAGCATCCAAAATTTCTTCTTCCTTGGAACCAGTCGACATGTAAAGCGTAAATTCATTTTCATGTGCTTTTGTGCTGATTCCCCTTAAGACTTCTGGAAAGAAAGGGTTTTGAAACACTTTATCTGCTGAACTAGGCATGACGACACCTAGCGTTTGTGTGCTTCTGTTCGCTAAGCTTCGAGCGTTATAGTTCGGGTGATACCCGAGTTCTTCCATCGCTTCACGAACGCGGCGTTTAGTTTTTTCACTGATTCTCGGATTATTTGCAATGACACGAGAAACAGTGGATGGGGCGACATTTGCTAACTTTGCTACATCTTTAATCGTTACTGCCACTGGTTTCCCTCCTGAACAACAGGCAAGTCGCTGCCAGTCACACCGGTCAAGCTTCTTCCGTTGTTTGTTACTTTCTTATTGTAAACGATTCCACTTTTAAAGTACAAAACGAATTAAGAAAGGAGAAAGAAGACGGCCTTCACCTAATTCCTCTTCCTCCTTTATGACTTACCCTTTTGTTCCTCCTGCTGTCAGACCAGAAATAAAGTAGCGCTGTAGTGATAGGAATAGAATGGAGATCGGGATCGCAATGAGAACAGAGCCTGCTGCGAAAGTTGTAAACTCATTTCCGAACTGATCAGAAATCATTCGATATAATCCTACTGCTAGTGTAAATTTCTCTTCACTTCTCAAAATAATCTGAGCAAGGATAAAATCAGTAAACGGTGTGATGAAGCTAAATAGTGCTACGACTGCTAGGATCGGCTTAGCAAGTGGCAAGATGATCTGCCAGAAAATCCGGAAGTGTCCTGCACCGTCGATGCGAGCCGACTCATCGAGCTCTTTTGGAATCGTATCCAGGTACCCCTTCGCAAGCCATGTGTTCATCGGCAACAATCCACCAGCATAAACAAGGATCAACGCAAAGTGTGTATCAAGGAATCCTGTGATATATGCAAGCACATAGATCGCGATCAGTGCTGCAAAGTTAGGAATCATCTGCAAGATCAAGAATGTCATCAGACCATTTTTACGCCCTACGAAACGATAGCGTGAAAATGCATATGCCATACAAGAAATCATAGCGACTGCAATGACCATCGTGATGATACAGATCTTCAGTGTATTCCAATACCAGAGTAAGTAGTCACTTTCAGCAGTATTGAAAAGATCTTTGTAGTGCTGAAGCGTTGCATTTTCTGGAATGATCGATGAACCAGACAAACTATCACCCGGATTGAAGGAAGAACCGACAATCCATGCTACTGGGTATAGAATGATGATACAAGCGATGGCAATCACAATATAGGACAGTGTTAAACGGATGGTGTTCTGCATTTTTGTACTCATATTACATCATATCCTCTTCTTGGAATGATTTCGTTCTTCTAAACTGCCACAATGCAACCGCGATAACGATCACGGAAAGGATCATGGTAATTGCTGCAGCTTTACCATACTGTGCTGAAGTAAACGTCAATTTATAGATCCATGAGATCAAAATATCAGTCGAACCAGCAGTTTGACCTGAAACAGCAGGTCCACCTCCATTGAACAGATAGATCACGTTAAAGTTGTTAAAGTTAAACGTATACTGTGTGATCAAAATCGGTGCGATCGCAAAAAGGATCATTGGGAGCGTAATCGCTCTAAACTTTTGCCAGATCGAAGCACCATCGACTGTTGCAGCTTCGTATAATTCGTTTGGAATCGATTGAAGCACACCCGTAACCATCGCAAAGATGAACGGGAAGCCTAACCAAAATTGTATGAGTATTAAAGCTACTTTGGTCCAGAACGGATCCGTTAACCACGGAATACTGTCTACTCCAAATGCAGCTAAGATGTCATTGTTGATGGCACCGAACGTTTCGTTGAACATTCCTGCAAAAACAAGGATTGATACGAAAGCCGGTACTGCCCATGGCAAAATGAAAATTGTTCGAATGATGCCTTTGAATTTAAGGTCTTTCTGGTTCATCAAAACGGCTAGGAAAATACCGATTGCGATTTGACCAGTTGTTGCGACGAACGTCCAGACGATCGTCCATGAGAATACGTCTAAGAACGTATTACGCCAAATATCCATACTAAAGATATCGATGTAGTTTTGTATGCCAATCCAGTCTACGAGATTAGCAGGTGGCGAGTGATAAAGATCATAGTTTGTAAACGATAGTAGAATTACGAAAAGAATTGGAAAAATAACAACAAAGATTAATAGAAAGAATCCTGGTGCAAGCATTAAATAAGGAAAACCTTGCTCTGAAACATTTCGATATTGTTCTCTTACTGAGTTAAGTGGAATGCCAAGGTCACGATTTCTTCCGTTCAAGTATGCATCCCGTAGGTTCAAGAAGTAGATCAACAACCCGATCGCAATGACCAAGACCGCGATGATCCCTTGCGTTAAAAGAAAGATGGAGTGATCTCGTGGTAACTTTTCTCCTAGCGTAACGATTCCCCAAAGTCCGATATTGATTAGATCAGCAAAAGCTACTGCAAATGAAATAGTTAGGATAAAGAACATTAATCCTTTCAAAAGCTGCTTGTTATAAAATTGACCTAACCCTGGTATGAGGGACAATGCTAATGCAATTTTTCGATGTTTAGTTTGACTTCCGTTTGCCTCCATCGTGATGGCAATCCCCTTTCTCCCCTCACTTTGTCACCCTTTAAAGTGAGAAGCAGCACTCCGTTTCCGGAGTACCGCTTTTAGTTTTCTTTACCTTAATTGCTATGGTTCTGTTCGATTTGAGTTTTAATCGTTTTCGTAGCTTCTTCAAGTGCAGGCTTAGGATCCTGTTTTCCAGTCGCTACTAATTGTAGTGCAGATGCAGCTGGTCCCCAAACTTCTGCCATTTCAGGAATGTTAGGCATTGGAGTACCATACTGAGATTGAATTGCAACAGCGCTAGCTGCTTCATTGTCTGCGATTACAGGATCTTCGATAAGAGATTTAACTGGAGGAATTTCTCCTGTTTCTTCGTAACGAATCTTACCGTTTTCTGCATTTGCTACCCATTCAACTAGCTTAGTAGCCCACTCTTTGTTCTCAGAGAAGTTACTTACATGCCAGCCTTTAACACCGATAAACGTCTGGAAGTTTTCACCATTAGGAAGCTTAGGCATCGGAGCAACACCGATTTCGATACCAGCATCTTTGTATCCTTGGAAAGACCATGGACCGTTCATAACAGATGCAGCTTTTCCTTCGTTAAAGAGACCATCCATCGTAGATCCACCGTTTTCACCGATTAGACCTTTAGGGAATAGACCTTCTGTGTACCATTTCTCGATATATTCTGTACCTTCAATAGCACCTTCGTTAGCTAAACCAATATCTTCTGGGTTTAGACCTTCATCAGAACGATCGAATACATAACCGCCGTATCCAGCTAGAACAGCGTTCGCAAAGTAGAAGTTATCCCAAAGTGCAAGGAAACCATACTGCTTGTCTTTTGTATAATCTTTCGCGAATGTGTAAACATCATCCATTGATTCTGGAGCTTCGTCCATGATTGCTTTGTTGTAAATGAAAACAGGTGTTTCAGTTGCTTTTGGAAGTCCATAAAGCTGGCCTTCGTATGTTTGTGCTTGGATAGAAGACTCTGTGTAACGATCAACAACTTCTTGATCAACTTCGATTGGAGAGATCAAGCCTTCTACAGCAACTTGTCCAATTTGGTCATGAGGAAGAGTTAGAACGTCTGGACCAGTACCCGCTGGGCCATCAAGACGAATTTGCTCTCTGATTTCATCAGCCATACCAAGTTCTTTAAATTCAACTTTAATACCATATTCTTCTTCGAAACTCTTAATTGCTGGTTCAAGCGCAACGCCTTTATCTTTATCTTCCCATACAACTAGTTTCTCAGGTTTGTTAGCATCAGCGTCTCCTTCAGAACCTCCGCCTTCGTTTGTAGAAGCGCTTTCATTGTTTTGCGGACCACAAGCAGCTAGTACGCCGATTGCTAGGACCAGTGTTAGAAATAAGGTGAAAAACCTTTTCATTTCCTAAACCCCCTCTGATTTTTACGATAGTTATGCAAGATTCGTGAAAACGATTGCACTAACTTTCTATAACTAATTATACATGTAGCGAAATTTTTAGCAACCGTTTGCACAAATTTTTTTGAAATTTTTTTATTCTACATTTCTTTCGTTTATAAAGGGATTTGACTAGTTTCCTATAATCTTCTACATTTAATCTAAGAGTGCGTATCAGACTTCTTTTCGATCGATAGGTACTTTTATACTAACAATTCATGCAAGCGATTGCATTCAGGAGGGGACATTTTGCAAAAAGAAGCGATCTATCATCGACCTAAAAACAACTTCGCTTATCCTTATGACGATGAAACGCTACACATTAAACTACAAACGAAGAAAAACGATGTAACAGCTGTATCACTCATACATGGGGATCCTTATGATTGGAAACAAGATGGCTGGCAATCTATGAAGCAACCTATGAGCCTATCAGGTTCAGACGCTCTCTATGATTACTGGGATGTTGCGATCAAGCCTCCATACCGCAGGCTTCGATATGGGTTTTACTTAGAGGACAATCAAGAGTCTTTTGTCTTCACTGAAAAAGGATTTTACACAGAACCACCAGCGGATACAAACGATTACTTCAGCTTTCCCTTCTTGAATAGTAAAGACGTATTCCGTGCACCGGAATGGGTCAAGGACACGATCTGGTATCAAATCTTCCCTGAGCGGTTTGCGAATGGAGATCCTTCCATTGACCCAGAAGACAGTTTACCGTGGGGAGAAGCTGCCCCAACACCAACAAACTTTTTTGGCGGAGATTTTCAAGGCATCATCGATCACCTCGATCACCTTGTTGAACTTGGCATTAACGGGATCTACTTCACCCCGATTTTCAAAGCTCAATCGAATCACAAGTACGATACAATCGATTACATGGAGATCGATCCACAGTTTGGTGATAAAGAAACATTTAAAAAACTAGTTAGACTCTGTCACGAACGAGGAATAAAAATTATGCTCGATGCCGTATTCAATCACAGCGGCTATCACTTTGAACCGTTCCAAGACTTACTGAAGAACGGAGAAAAATCCCGCTATCGTGATTGGTTTCACGTTCGCTCGTTCCCAATTGAAACTGAGCCGCTGCCTTCATATGATACGTTTGCGTTCCAACCAGCGATGCCTAAACTCAATACGGAGAACCCAGAAGTACGTGACTACCTTTTACAAGTTGGTCGTTACTGGGTTGAAGAATTTGACATCGATGGATGGCGTCTTGATGTTGCGAATGAAGTGGATCATGCGTTCTGGCGTGAATTTAGAAACGAAGTGAAGAAAGTAAAGCCGGAACTCTATATATTAGGTGAAATTTGGCATGACTCGATGCCATGGCTCCAGGGTGATCAGTTCGATGCTGTCATGAATTACCCATTTACGGCTGCAATTCTTGATCATTTTGCACATCAAAAAATTTCAGCTACAACGATGGCGAACAGACTAACTTCACTGATTCACTCTTACCCAGCGAATGTGAATGATGTGGCATTCAACCTTCTAGGGAGCCATGACACTCCGAGGTTGTTAACACTCGCGGGTGAAAACAAAGACCTAGTGAAGCTCATGTATTTGATGCAGCTATCGTTCCCAGGTACACCTTGTATCTACTATGGAGACGAAGTTGGTATGACGGGAGGCGCTGATCCTGGCTGCCGATACTGTATGGTGTGGGATGAGAAATTACAAGATAGAGATTTGTTTGAATTCCTGCAAAAGCTCATCTCTTTAAGAAAAGCGCACGATGCATTTGGAAGTGCTGGGTCATTTGAATTGTTAACAGCTCATGAGAAGATTACGCAATATGTGAAGCGAACAGATAAAGAAACGTTACTGTTCCTATTAAACAATGACGACTCTTCTTCTTCCCTTTCCATTGCAAACTTTGGTAGCCATGCGAAGAGTGTGATAAGTCATGAAGAATTCGATATGAATCATGTAGAACTCAAACCTTATGGCTATGAGATCATCTCACTAACCTAATCTTAAAAAAGCTTCTGGATTTTATTCCAGAAGCTTTTTCGTGTTTAAAATCACTTCCATATCGTGAAAGCGCAACCACCTTTACCCAGCCTGCACTCATACGAATTCAGAATCCCAATCATGTTAGATTACCTTACAGAGTATTTTAAATTTTCTAAAAATAAGCTTGAACTTATGCGCTGTTCAGCATAATATAAGCATATAGAAAATTTAGTTTGTTAGATTAACTCACATGGAGGTGCCGAAAAGGTGAAAAAAGTTGAAGCGATTATTCGTCCTGAATCATTTCAGGACTTAAGAGATCGGTTACGTGATGAAGGAATTACTGGGATGACTGTTTCAGAAGTAGCGGGTTGTGGTCTCCAAAAAAAGCAAACTGGACTATTCAGAGGAAGTCATTTCGAAGTCGATTTGCAGCCGAAAGTGAAAGTTGAACTTATTTTTGAAGATTATCTTCTCGATCATGTTGTCAAAACGATTCGCGATGTTTGTTCCACTGGACAGGTAGGAGACGGAAAGATCTTCGTTTATCCCGTAGAAGATGTCATTCGTATCCGGTCTGGTGAACACGGTCTAACTGCTTTCAAATAAAACAGTAAAGGATGGTTACGCCATGAAAAAAGTATCAGTTCTCTTTGCAGCTATTATTCTCTTATCGAGTGGAAAGGCATTTGCTGCCACAGATGCATCTGCGGTTACAGCACTCAGTCAGTCCATCGATACGGTTTGGGTTATGATCGCAGCATTCCTCGTGTTTTTCATGCATGCAGGGTTTGCGATGGTAGAAACAGGTTTCACCCGCTCGAAAAACGCACTGAATATTTTGATGAAAAACTTGATGACGATGTCGATCGGAGCAGTATTGTACTTTGTAATCGGATATGCATTTATGTTCGGTGAATCTGCTTCTGGATTTATTGGCAGCAACGGGTTCTTCCTCTCAGGACACTCTGATCAGATTGGGTTCTTCGTATTCCAGGCCGTGTTTGCTGCAACGTGTGCGACGATCATATCAGGTGCTGTTGCTGAACGTATGAAGCTTATAAGCTATATTGCGATCACAGTTGCAATGGTAGGCTTCGTTTACCCAGTAGTTGGTCACTGGATCTGGGGTGGCGGATGGTTAGCAGAACTAGGATTTACTGATTTCGCAGGATCAACGGTCGTCCACCTTACAGGTGCTCTTGGTGCAGTTGTTGCAGTTACGTTCTTAGGTGGTCGTATTGGGAAATATTCAAACGGTAAAGTAAACGTTATTCAAGGTCACAATATTCCACTTGGTGCTCTAGGCGTATTTATTCTTTGGTTCGGATGGTTTGGCTTCAATGCTGGTAGTACATTATCTGCTAGCGACGCACTCATTCCTTCTATCGTCGCAACGACTCTATTAGCCGCTTCTGGTGGCGTTATCTCAAGTGCCCTTTATTCCTATATCAAATACAAACAGATCGATGCTTCACTAACGCTTAACGGTGCACTGGCAGGGCTTGTTGGTATCACTGCTGGTACCGCGAGCGTTTCACCGATCGGAGCGATTGCAATCGGTCTTATCGCAGGGGTTATCTTGATCGAAGCTGTTCAGTTGATCGACCGTCGTGTGAAGCTCGATGATCCAGTTGGAGCTATCGCGGTTCACGGTGTATGCGGTGTGTGGGGTACACTCGCTGTAGGACTCTTTGCGGTCGAAGGCGGCCTCTTCTATGGAGGCGGCGCTGCTCTTCTAGGTGTTCAAGCAATTGGAATTTTAGCCGTCATGGCATGGACGTTCTCAACAGTAGGATTATTCCTCTTCGTATACACACGCTTCTCATCGATTCGCGTTTCAAGAGAAGAAGAAATTCAAGGACTCGACTTTTCAGAGCATGGATCAACAGCTTATGAAGTTCGTGGAGCGATTAACTCAAGCAATAGTCTTTCCACTGGCGCTGGCTTTGGTCATGGACTTGTCGATCGATTGAACCGGTTAGAATCTCCGAAAGTAAAAGAGTCTCAAACCCAATAAAGTAGGAAAACCGCTCGTAACCTGAGCGGTTTTTTCTTTTTATGATGAGGCCGTACTCGAATAATAATCCACTTTGGAAGGCATCACGCTCAAAACAATCAGTGGAAGCGATAAGAGCAACATGACAATCGAGCCTCCAACAACAGCAATCTCAATTGAAATCAGTTCTGCAGTTAAACCGAATACTCCCATCACAAGGATAACGAGAAATGCTTCAATAAAGCCGAATAAACTTCCGATCCTCCCCATCATTTCGACTGGGACGTTTGTTTGATAAAAGGTATCGAACCCTGTGTTTGCAAAAGCAAGTGCGAACGATAACGTAAAGAACCCAACACTCGCCATACCAAAGCCATCTGATAAAGCATAGACGATATAGCCTATCGAGAGAACGACCGTCCCCCCTCCTAATAACCATGAGGTCATTAGCTTTTTGATGAGGAGGGCATTAACGGTCGCACCGATTAGAATTCCTACGCCTGAAATACTTACAAGATAACCATACGTACTATTTGTTAAGTTCAGCACTTCTTTTGAAAACGCAGCTTCTAGTGAATCCGTCCCCCACGTCATGATCGTGACTGCACTGAACAAGAAATAGATCGAGACAATGTAGGGTGCCTTCCTAGAATAGCTTAGCACAACCTTCCAATCTTCCACCATCACACGGAATGACAGGTTTAGCTTTGCCTTAACACTTCGTTCAACATCAGGGAGAGCCATCATAAGCACAGCAGAAACTGCGACTGCCAGTGCGTTTATATAAATCGCATACGTAGGCGTTCCTACGATAAACAGTAATCCCGCTATAGCCGGCCCAATAATAAAAGCACCAGAATCTACGAGGCTTCTGATCGAATTGAAAGCCTTCCTATTTTTAGCCGGAATGAACTTTGTAAGGTATACCATCGATGTTGGCTGATAAATCGAACTTGTCATGTTGATTAAAAGAACCATGCAAAAGATCCAACCAATCGAACTTAGTGAAGGTAGAAATCCTATAACGACAGATTGAAAAAGAGCTAATCCAATCATTAACGCTCGTTTGTTCAATCGGTCGATCAAGGTACCGCACCACCCGTTCGTAAGAAGCGATGCGAGCGGCTTTAAACTATATAGAGCTGTGATTGCCAGGACTGATTTTGTCATGTCGAGGATGATCAAGTTAAGTGCGATATGATAAATCCACCCTCCAACGTTGGATAATCCGATGCTGACCAATAAAATAACATGATCTTTAGTAATACTCTTCATCATACGCACCCCGTTACATATTTTTTATTGAAACAATAAAAAAATCTCACCCCCAAGACTTTTGTCTTGAGGGCGAGAATTAGTATCGCGGTGCCACCTCAGTTTATCGATATGTCACCATACCGAACTTATCAGGTACGGCAATTTAACATTGCGTATACCCTATCTCGATAACGGGAGCTCCCGTTACACCATCACCAGCCGGATCCGATGTAAAGCTCAGAGGTTTGGTTCGATAACGTCTCTTTTCTCCTTCTCAGCAACAGGAGTTCTCTGTAAAAAGATACCATCATCTACTCTTCTCTTCATCGCATGTCATGTTTGTGAAAATATTACCAGATTTCAAATCGGTTGTAAATGACGAGGATGTGTTTCACAAGAGTCCTCCCTTCAGTCTCTTAGCAATGGTTCATGATTCTACTGAAGGAGGCTCTTTCCCTTCTACAAATTGTTTTTCTGAAATGACTGTAAAGCCGTTTCGTTTTAATAGCGCAGACGTAACGCCGTCCCCTACAACCTTTTTGCCATTAAACTCCCCATTATAAATCATTGAACTTCCACAGGATGGACTATTCTCTTTCAAAATTACGGTAGTGGCACCTACGCGTTTCGCAAAATCCAATGCTTGTTCCGCACCTTTTATATACGAAGCGGTTACATCCTTTCCTGTTCTATCAACAACTCTAGCATTGCCGTTTAAAACGTCTTCTCCGTTCCCACCTATGATTTCCGCTGGCTCTCTTGGCGTTCCGAACCCGCCTAGTAATTCAGGACATACTGTAACGGCTTTCTTTTGTTCTACTAATCTCCTGACTTTCGAATGTAAACTATGGTTTCCATCATACCTTACTTCTAACCCAGCTAAACAAGAACTCACTAGGATCATCAGCTGCACCTCTTCCGTTATTTCGCTGCTCGACGCATCTATCAAACACTTTCTTTTATTACTTTATCATTTTTCAATCCTTCGCATATCAGAACTTTGTTGGTAGTAAGAATCATGAAGAAACCACACCTACTCTTACAGGTGTGGTTTCAACAACATTATTCTGAGCGATCAATCAACAAGATTAATGTTATTATGCTCTATCCAAAAATTAATCTGTGCAAGATGGGCGATGAGCTGCGGTCCTGCCATAAGCTGGCCAAACCATGGAACTTTGAACGCTTTTCCGTCACTATCTAAGATATCCTGAACAACTTTTCGGTCGATTAGTTCGAGGATTGGTGCCTGTTTATCTTCAAGCGTCTCTGTTAGCCACTTCTTCACTGCTTTCGTGTAAGCAGGGTTATACGTTTTCGGGTAAGGACTTTTTTTGCGATAAAGGACATCATGCGACAACGCTCCTGTCATTGCTTTTCTAAGAAGACCTTTCTCTCTTCCATCAAGCATCTTCATTTCCCAGGGAACGTTCCACACATACTCGATGATTCTGTGATCAGAAAATGGTACACGCACCTCAAGACTTGCGCCCATACTCATTCTGTCTTTTCGTTCGAGGAGTGTGGTCATGAACCAGTTTAGATTGAGATAGAAGAGCGCTCTTCGTTTTGCCTCAAGTTCATTTTCACCGTCAAGCGTTGGTGTTTCTTTAACCGTTTCTCTGTACCGTTCTGTTACATAGCTTTCGAGTTTTAATTTATTTCTGATATCTTCTTTTAACATTGCCTGGCGTTCGAGAGTAGAACGCATCCAAGGAAACTGTTCTTGGTCGAGCAGCTCTGGTTTATGAAACCATGGATAGCCACCGAAGATTTCGTCTGCGCACTCACCGGATAACGCGACCGTTGCTTGCTGTTTGATTTGTTTTGAAAACCATAATAACGATGAATCAACATCAGCCATACCAGGCAGGTCTCGACAGATGACCGCTTCTTTTAAATGGTGCACGAGCTGATCGGTATCGATCACGCAGTTGCTGTGGTCCGTCCCAAGCTCCGAGGAAACTTTCCGAATCCAAGGCGCGTCTGAATTCGGTTGAAATTCACTGCTTTTAAAGTATTTATCGTTATCTACATAATCGACAGAAAAGGAACGTAGAATGCCTTTTCCGTCTTCCTTAAACGCCGATTGTGCGACAGACGTTATCGCACTCGAGTCAACTCCGCCTGATAAGAATGTACATACGGGGACATCTGCAACGAGCTGGCGTTTTATAGAGTCTTTCAAGAGATTCCCAACCGTTTCGACGGTTGTATCAAGGTCATCAGTATGTTCCGCACTCTTAACGTCCCAATAGCGCCACGTTTTCAACCCGCTTTGATTAAAGACCATGGCAAACCCAGGTCGAAGCTCATTGATTCCACGAAAGACGCCGTGGCCAGGGGTACGCGATGGTCCGAGTCCAAATATTTCTTGTAACCCTTCTCGATCGACTTCTGTTTTTACATCTGGGTGTGCAAGAATCGCTTTAAGCTCTGAACCAAACTGTAAGGACGGACCGCTAGATCGATAGAAAAGAGGTTTTACTCCAAGACGGTCTCTTGCAAGGAACAGTTGTTTTCTAAGTTCATCCCAAATAGCGAATGCGAAGATTCCGTTCAAATGATCGACACAGTCTTCGCCCCATTCGATATAGGATGTTAATAGCACTTCTGTATCAGAATGAGAGCGAAACGTATAGCCTTTTGTAAGCAATACACTGCGTAAATCTTCTGTGTTATAAAGCTCTCCATTATAACAAATCGTATATTTCTGATTAAGATGTTCCCGTGACATCGGCTGGCTTCCGCCGGACGGGTCTACAACGATAAGACGCGTGTGACCGAAACCACAGTGTCTATTTACGAAACAGTTCGTATCGTCCGGCCCACGCTTTGACAGGGTGCTAGCCATCTGTTGAAGTACGTTTTCCTTATGTGTCAGGTCCTGCTTCCAATCTACCCACCCGGTTATTCCACACAAAGGCTTCCCCTCCAATCCATACTCTCTTTAACGTATGCAGGAGCCCAGGTTTTGTGATAGAAATTCATAAAAAAAGAAACCCTCTACAGGGTTCCCTTAGGAAGCTTTCTGGAACGTTAAGCAGTACCATGCCCCTTCTTTCACGATCGGCTTCATGTGCTTCAATCCAAAGCCAGCATGTGCTGCCATCTCGATCATTTCAGTGCTAGTTGGAAGCTGATGCAAGTTACTATGAGCACTCATAAAGCTATTGAATGCCGCTGAGAATGCGTGCCCGTGATCTGATTCATGAAGAGGTGAAATAATGATAAGTGATCCGTTATCATTCGTAACCTCACTTGCTTTTTGAAAAAGATGAGACCTGTCATCTGGCGCAAAGTAGTATAGCAGATTATTCATCATCGCAACGTCAAAACGATCGCCATCCCATTTCCAACTCATCATATCTTCAGGATAGAGATCAATCGATGATTTTAATCGATACGGAATATGTGATTCAGCATCTAAACACACTTGCCTATTCTTCTCGATCCCGACGAGTCTCATATTTTCTTCTTTAGCACCGATTCTAGAAAGGTAGCCGGCATACCCAGCTCCGAAATCAACGACCGACTTTGCATCTACCTTTTGTAGCCATTGATAAACCTTCGGAAATGCGAACCGTTCGATAAAGCTCGAAGTAGCCGCTACTGTGCCTGCGTAATCATCGTCTTTGTACGAAGCGTAATCATCTCCTATCAAAAGATCAGAGTATGACAGAAGAATCGGAATATGTAGCTCCATCATCTCTTTTAACAGTACGCCAACATCCTGATCACTGCTTTTCGACATGGATTCTACCATGCTCTTCTTTGAACGAATCATGCCGTTCTTGTCTTTTTTTAAGTGTCCGATCGCAACTCCCACTTCAGCCCATCTTGTTAGAAGCAACTCATTCATGCTTCGTTTGCTTGCTACATCTCGGACTGTCGCGCCATATTCAAATTCACCGAAAAGATCATGCACATAGCCTAAGTGTGCATGCCAGGCGTAAAGAAAAGGCTCGTTGCTTTTCATCCACTTTCTAGCACGCCAGATCTTTTTTATTTCATTCATTAAATCTCCTCCTCATTCATTAACCAACGTTCCATGGATAGTCATCTTTTTTGTTAAAAATCACGCTATCCTCCTTGGCTGAAATTTTCTTCGTATTGCTTCTAGCCGGAAGGAGACCAGCTTGCTTCATCCGATCCCAAATGGAAAACTTCCAAATCCCTAAGCCAGAAGTATTGAGCATCTGCTTGTAGTGTAGAACCGAGGAATGTTCCGTTTGCTGCACGCCTTTTATTCTAAGTCTTTGCCATGTACGGTACGGAAATGAATAAAGCAATGCCGCCTGATGGCTGAGACGAGAAACGAATTCTGCTCTTGGTTTTCTCACTTTTTCGTACCATTCAAGATGCTTCCAATCCGTTTGGTTCGTCTTAAACATCCAGCAAAGGAGCTCTCCGAGTACGTCAGAGTCTTGAATGGCTAGGTTCATGCCTTCACCCGCCATGGGATGAACACTATGCGCCGCGTCTCCTGTCAAAATAATATTCTCTTTCACATACTGCGAGACATTGTGTCTTACTGGGATCATGAGCTGTATCTTTTTCCAAGAATCGATCTGTTGCACATACCCATCTAATTCAGGGATGAGTTCACAGTATGCACGATAAAACGAATCGAGCCCTTCTTTTCGCATCGTCTTAAACTCCCCGGGCTTTATCAACAGTACGCTCCGTACTTCGTTATTCGGTAAAGGAAATAGCCCTAGGAAACGATTTTGCGTCGTAATGATCGTCGATTGATCAAGGCTATCTGGACGAGGAAACGATACCGTTAGAAATTGATGGTTGTAGGTTGTTTTCTTCATCTCTACGTTCATCGCAGTTCTGGTCGGTGACGCTCTTCCTTCAGCACCGATATAAAATTTCGCTTGAACTTCAAGACTGCCCTCTTTCGTCTCGATCACCGCTTGTTTCTTTTCAGGATCCTCATCTGTAAATCCTGTAAACTTAGCTGGTTGAATGTGCTCGACCGAGTCGTACTTCGTTGCCTCTTCAAACAAGATCTCCTTTAACTTTTCATGTGGAATCATCAAGGAAGTGTTATAAGGTGAGTCGATGACGTCATAGCGAAATTCATTTTCACTTAATTTCTTTAGGGAAGAATCATCGAGTCGTTCGAATTCATGAAATTGAATGGATGGAAGAACAACTCCATTTGCTTTCACCTTCTCAAGCAGCCCGATTCGATCTAAAATATCGAGACTCTTCGGCTGTAATAGTTCTCCTTTATAAATCAAGCCGCTTTTCTTATCTTTTTCTACGAGCAGGGTCTTCACATTGCTCTGACCAAGCTTCACAGCAAGGGTCAGGCCTGCAATTCCCCCTCCAATAATTAAGACATCGTATCGCATCTCTATCACCTCGTTAATACCCTTCTCTTCCCTTCAATTGACGGGAGTAAACAGCATGAGGCTTTCGAGTACGTCACCATAAAAAACCACCTATTGAATCAGTTCGATTCAATAGGTGGTTAGGTTCCGTTAGGTTGCGAGTGGAAATTTATGTGACGTAAGTAATTTCTCAAAGTGTTCTTTGTTTAAAGGTTTACTATAAAAGAACCCTTGTGCGAAATTACATCCAAATCGTTTGACGATTTCGCCCTGTTCCTCTGTTTCGATTCCTTCGGCGACGATCGATAAATTCAACCCTTCACACATTGTAATCACTGCTTTTACAATCGCTGCGTCCGCACTATTTTCTTTCAAATTGCGAATAAACGATTGATCGATTTTTAAGATATCGAGTGGAAAGTCTTTTAAGTAACTAAGTGAAGAGTAGCCAGTGCCAAAGTCATCGATCGAGACTTTGATCCCCATCTTTCTCAACTGCTTTAGCATCGAGATACTATAGTCTGTGTTTACGAGCGTAGTGCTTTCCGTTACTTCTAAATGTAGTGAATGTGGCGATAGCTGCGACTTGTTAAGCGCGTCACGAACAGATTCCACAAAATGTTCGCTTTGGAATTGACGACCAGAGACGTTTACCGAAATCGAAAGGTGCTCATATCCTAGATCCTGCCACATTTTCGTTTGCATACAAGCTTCATTTAATACCCAGATACCGATCTCTTCAATAAGACCCGTATCTTCAGCAAGCGGGATGAACTGTGCAGGTGATACTAAGCCCAACTTTGGATGATTCCACCTGATCAAGGCTTCACAGGCATAAATCTTCTGTTCATCTAAGTTCACTTGAGGCTGATAGAATAGTGTGAGTTCTTCCTTCTCGATCGCTCTGCGTAAATAGCTTTCTAGTTCTAGCCTCTCAAAGGCCTGATCATTCATCTCATCTGTATAAAATTCAATATGGTTTGCGCCCTGCTTTTTCGCTCGGTCTAATGCGATATACGCATTCCGCATCAATTCATCCATATCGACACCATCGTGAGGGAACATGCTGATTCCAATTCCTACCGTCATAAAGTATTCCACTTCGTTAAATACGATCGGCTCTTTAAGTTTATCAATGATCTTCTTTGCTAAACACAAGGCTTCATTCTCGGCTTTTATCCCAGTAAGAATCAACGTGAATTCATCGCCACCGAACCGTGCTAACACGGCATCATCTTTAACGGCTTCTTTCAACTTCGCTGTAACGAGTTTTAATATACGGTCTCCCTGGTGGTGACCAAGGCTATCATTGATAAGCTTGAAACGATCTAAATCTACAAACATAACAGCTACCATCTCATCAGGTGCTTTAAGAGATTCTTGTAATAGATTCTCGAATAGAAGACGGTTAGGTAGTTCGGTAAGGACATCATAATAAGCAAGGTGTGCGATTTTTTCTTCTGCTCTAAGCTGCCTCATAATATTCTTACCGATTCCGTACGCACCAACGACTTCCCCATTCTCGATAATAGGAATATTCGTTATGGTAAAAAGAACACTTTCGCCTGACTTGTGGATTAAATGCACATCATATGACTGAGCATGTCCGCTCAGAGCGAGTTCAAATTTTTCTCTTGTTTTTGAATAATCCTTTTGACTTACGAAATCTAGAGAGTATTCGCTCATTACCTCATCGGGCCTATAGCCTAACAATGGTTTAAGAGCAGGGTTCACGCTGGTAATCTTACCGAAAACATCAACAGAGTAAACGAGGTTCGGATTTTGTTCAAATAAGGAGTTATAACGCTGCTCAGACTGCTGCAAACTCGCTGCCAACGATTCCAACTCTTCTGTTGATGCCTTTATCAAGTGAGATAATGCCTTTGTTCCTCCATCCAATTCGTTCATCTCCTGCATGTTAAATGATAGTATACGTTCGATTTCCGTCTCTATGAAAAATAACGACGTTTAGTTACGTCCATAATAACAAAAAGTATAGGGACACGAATACCTTTAAAGCAAAAATATGTCTATTACCCTATTCCTTATATCGGAAGAAAAAACCATTTGTTTAATAAAAAAAACCGCCGTATTGGCGGTTTTTGTCTACAGCTGGTATAGATGTAGTACAGAATACCCATAAAAAAAGACGAGAAAGAATGCAAAAAGAAATTGCAGCCAAAACGGCCAGATCGATTTCCCCTTCTTCCCTCTTACGAGTATCATTTCCATAGATGAAAGCAACCAGATTGCTAGGACCGCTTTTACGATGGAAGGACCCCAAAAATTATATCCAGAGACGAGTACAATTCCGGAGATCAAAGTTAAGACGTACAACGCTCGGAGTACCATGTGGGTGATCTTTTGCCCTTTGGCCTTCCCTTTTCTCATAAGAAAGTAGCTAATGATAAAGACCAATAGCGTTAATCCAAACGCAGTATAATGAGCATGAAGCATAGTGATGTTCCTCCTCAGTATGATTACAACGGTTCTATCTTATCATGAACATGGATTCTCTTGGAAACTATCAGATTATTTTGACTCAAACGATATGAAGGATGCGATTTCATTGTTATAATAATGGAGTGTGACATGAATAAATAGACGGGAGTGACGGAGTATCATGGTACAAACACAAGACATTATTCAAATGACAGAGCAATACGGAGCGAATAACTATCACCCATTACCAATCGTCATCGCAGAAGCAGAGGGAGTTTGGGTTAAAGATCCAGAAGGTAACCGCTACATGGATATGCTCAGTGCGTATTCAGCAGTGAACCAGGGTCATAGACACCCTAAGATCATCCAGGCTCTTAAAGACCAAGCCGATCGCGTCACATTAACTTCTAGAGCATTTCACAATGACCAGCTCGGACCATTTTATCGTAAGATTTCAGAATTTACGAACAAGGACATGGTGTTACCGATGAACACAGGTGCTGAAGCTGTAGAAACAGCTGTGAAAGCAATGCGCCGCTGGGCTTACGAAGTAAAAGGTGTAGAAAAGGACAAAGCAGAAATTATCGCTTGTGAAGGAAACTTCCATGGTCGTACGATGACAGCTGTTTCTCTATCTTCTGAAGAAGAATATCAGCGCGGATATGGACCAATGCTTCCTGGTATCAAACTCGTTCCTTACGGAGACATCGAAGCATTAAAGAAAGCGATCACACCGAATACAGCTGGTTTCTTATTTGAACCAATTCAAGGTGAAGCAGGGATCAACATCCCGCCTGAAGGTTTCCTAAAAGAAGCTTATGAATATTGTAAAAAACATGACGTTCTCTTCGTTGCTGATGAGATTCAAGCTGGCCTTTGCCGCTCAGGGAAAAAGTTCGCTTGTGATTGGGATGACGTAGAGCCTGATATGTACATCCTTGGAAAAGCACTTGGAGGCGGGGTTTTCCCTATTTCTTGTGTTGCAGCAAACAGCAATGTCCTAGGCGTATTTACTCCGGGATCTCACGGATCTACGTTTGGAGGAAATCCGCTAGCTTGTGCTGTTTCAATCGCTTCAATCGAAGTACTCGAAAATGAAAAGCTTGCCGATCGCTCTCTTGAGCTCGGAAACTATTTTCAGCAGAAACTAAAAGAAATCAATAATCCGGTGATCAAAGAAGTTCGCGGCCGTGGCCTCTTCATCGGCGTTGAACTTCACGAAGCCGCTCGTCCTTACTGTGAAAAATTGAAAGAAAGAGGCCTTCTCTGTAAAGAGACGCATGAGACGGTAATCCGTTTCGCACCTCCTCTTATTATCAGTGAAGAAGACCTAAACTGGGCGATCGATCAAATTAAAGACGTACTTTCAGCATAAAATTAAAGCCCCGCTTAGCCAGCGGGGCTTTTTTCAATGTTATAAACCTATGGAAACATATTTTGTTTCTAGATACGCTTCGATTCCTTCATGTCCGCCTTCACGTCCAAGTCCACTTTGTTTCATACCACCGAACGGTGCTTGCGCAGCAGACGGAACGCCATCATTCCATCCAACGATTCCATAATCGAGACCGTTAACGACAGCATTGCCTCTTCGCACGCTTTCACTGAATACGTAAGCCGCAAGTCCAAAAGGTGTTTGGTTTGCATACTTGATCGCTTCTTCATCAGTAGACACTTTTTGAATCGGCGCCACTGGACCAAACGTTTCTTCGTTCATGATCAGCATACCAGGTGTAACATCCTTCAAGATTGTAGGTCGATAGAAGTAGCACCCGTTCTCTTCGTATCCTTCGCCTCCGAGTGCAACTGTAGCTCCCTGGCTCGTCGCGTTCTTCACATGTTTATCAACTTTCTCATACCCATCTTTATCAATCATCGGTCCGATATCCGTTCCAGATTCAAGGCCATTACCGACTTTTAACGCTTTCGTTTTCTCTACGAATCGTTCGACGAACTCGTCGTGTATCTTATCTTGTACGTAAATCCTGTTACCACAAATACACGTTTGCCCACCGTTTCTAAATTTTGAAGCGATGACACCGTCAACGGCTTTCTCAATATCTGCATCATCGAGCACGATGATCGGCGCATGGCCACCGAGCTCGAGCGAAATGTTTTTTACCGTTTCAGAAGCTTGCTCCATCAGCTTCTTGCCGACTTCAGTTGAACCTGTGAACGTCATCTTTCTCACGTGAGGATTACTCATCAGTTCTCCTGCAACTTCTGAAGATTTCCCTGAAACAAGGTTCACAACGCCTTTTGGAATTCCTGCCTCTTCACAAAGTTCAACGAGTCGAACTGCAGTTAGCGGCGTTGCAGAAGGTGGCTTGACCACGAACGTACACCCTGCAGCAAGCGCGGGTGCAAGCTTTCTCGCGATCATCGCTGCTGGAAAATTCCACGGTGTAATCGCACCGACAACACCGACAGGCTGCTTTCGGACTTCCATCATTCTACCTTCTTTATGTGGAGGGATCGTGCGCCCGTATACGCGCTTCCCTTCTTCTGCAAACCATTCGACGAATGAAGCAGAATAAGCGACTTCCCCCTTCGATTCATGAAGAGGTTTCCCCATCTCCTTCGTCATTAGTTCTGCTAACTCTTCTTCATGCTCCATCATGAGAGCGTGAAGTTTCTTTAAGTATGAAGCTCGTTCGTATGCAGTAAGATTAGACCAAGCGGGAAAAGCATCATGTGCAGCTTCGATTGCTTTTTTCGTTTCAGACTTCCCTCCGAGTGGAACTGATCCAACCACTTCATTTGTTGCTGGGTTTCTTACTTCGATCTTTTCTAAATCGTGACCTGTCCATCCTCCGTTAATGTAATGCAACTTCTCCATTTGCTAACCCTCCTGATAAACTGGAATCTCGCCATACATTTCCTTTTTTAACAAGCTGTTAAACGCTCACCCTATACTTATTTCATTTCGAAGGGAACCAATTCCTTCAATAGAAATTGTAATCTTATCCCCATCTTTTAAGAACTTAGGCGGTTTGAACCCTTTTCCAACCCCCGATGGCGTCCCCGTTGCGATAACGTCACCTGCTTCGAGCGTCATTCCTTTAGAAAGTACCGATATGAGTTCTGGTATATCAAAAATAAGATCGCTTGTATGTCCGTTTTGCCTCACCTCATCATTGATCGCCGTAACAATATTCAGCTGATGAGGGTCTTCGATCGCACTTCGGTGAAGAATGGCTGGTCCCATCGGACAAGACTGATCAAGACTTTTACCGATAAAAAACTGTCCATGCTTTTTCTGAAGATCACGAGCGGTGATGTCATTCACAATCGTATATCCGAAGACATGCTCCATCGCATCTTCACGAGAAATCCTCTTCCCACTTTTACCAATCACAACGGCGAGCTCACCTTCATAATCTAGCTGCTCCGAAACGTCTTGTGAGAAAGACAGCACCTGATTCGGATTCGCGATGGTTGTCGGTGCTTTTGTAAAAATCATAGGGTCAGATGGAATATCCTTTTCACTGCCCATCTCGATCGCATGGTCTCTGTAGTTTTTTCCGACACACAACACATTCTTACTTACCTTTGGGATAGGAGCTAAAAGCGTAATCGCATTAATTGGGATTTTATAATGCTCATTTTCTCCAAGAAGGGGGATCACATCATCATGCTTATCGTTCTTGATCAAATCGACTAATGTTGAAATGTGTTTCCCATTATCTTTGAAATACTGGAAGCAATCGATCACCTTTTCCTCTTCCTCTAACCAAACTCCAAACCGCTCTTCTTCCTCATAATGAAATGATACGTATCTCACTTTTCGTTCTCCCTTCGCGATATGTTTAAAAAAGACCTGCAGAATTGCAGGTCTTCTCTCTATCCTTTTGCTTCAGGATCATTTTCTTTCTTCTCAGAAAGCAGCTCAGTAAACTCTTCTCTTGGTCGTTTTAACACGTTATCTTCAACATTAAGACCAGCCAACACTTCAACTGCGTTTTCTTTACTTCTTCCAGTTTCAATCGTTCTTAGCTCGAGCTTATCCTTTTCTACTACAACTACATACGATTTATCATCTTTCATGATGATGCTCTCCTCTGGAACAACCGGGGCATCTACGTTTTGATGAAGAGGCACTTCGATCACAACGTGCGTGCCTGCTTTCATTTCGTTTGTTCCTTCCATCAAGACTGTAAAGTTAAAATAGCTAGATCCCTCTTCGATGGCGTACGGACGGTTTTCAATCAGTGTGATACGCCCAGTTAGTGATTGACCAGGATACGCAGGCGCTTTGATCGTCACTTCTTGATCGACAGATAGTAAGGGAAGGTCGAGTTCAGAAACAGATCCTTGAACAGCAAGCTCGTTAGACAATACTTTCGCTACAGCTTCTCCATTCTCAGGTGTTCGGTTTAACTCAGCAACAGTCCCTTTAAGAGATGACTCTATTACTCGTTCAACGTCACTGCTCTCGGCTTCCTGGATTTTACGATCGAGCTCTTTCCCTTCTAACTCTGCTAAACGCTTTTTATACTCGGTCTCTCGTATTTGTTCATCAATCCCGAGCAGGAGTTGAATCCTTTCCTCATCGTTCAACTCAGAATTAAGTTGTATGGTTGAAGCCTGTGAAGAAAGGTCATCAAGTTGATCATCCAACACATCGATCTCTGTTTCTACTTTGTTTTTTTCTGCTTTAAGATCTGATACATTCACATCGTTCTCTGCTTCATATTCAAACAGTGCGGTTCCTACTGAAACTTCTTCTCCTTCACTCACCAAAAATGCTGAGATATCGCCCTTCGACTTTTCATAGTAGACTACTTCTTCATCTTGTGGAACAAGGAGACCTTCATAGCTATGTAAATCTTCAAACGTTTCTTTTTTGACCGATACCGTTTCGAGCTTCTTCTCACCTGCAAGAACACGATGAATCACAACAGTGTTTACAGTTACGAAGATCACAAGAAGCAGACCGACACTTATGCTGACTAAGACCGACTTACGGTTCAAGACGAAATCCACCTCTCATTTAAAATGCCGTTCGTATATATGCCATCGCGAAAGCAAGCACGATGTCTAGAATAATGATCCAGGTAACAATGTATCCTCTTCTTCGAGAGGTCGATTGGTGTATGGCAGCATACTGTACAATGATGAGCCATACAAAAAACAACGATAGACTATAGCTAAAATAAAGCCAGAATGAATCATCCACGAAAAGATCGATATAAACACCGATACTAAAAGGTGAGATATATGAAGGTTCATGGAGAAACATAATAAATGGCAGCTGCAAGATCATTCCGATCAACAAAATAAACACGCCATAACTATGTATAAACGCTAATCTTTTATACCCCACATCCTGGAAGAATGGCCAAAACAAGAGAGCGCCTACAAGAATGATAGATAAAAAGACAAGTATTGCTAAAATGCCGTCTGAGATCACTTCACTCAATACGAATAGCAGCTTCTCACTTGAGGCGAGCCCCGCATACTCTGGCAGTTCACCTGCGTATTTGATATTCAAAAATGTCGTCGCTGCCGTTACGAGAAACGCAAGTAAGGCAAGTAAAAAAAGACGCCACCACGAACCTTTTAAACGGTAAGCCGAACGTAATGTTCGAAAGTGAGTAAAAGGCCTCACAATTCCTTTTCCTAATTTCATAGAGTGCAACATCCATGTTCCTCCTACATTAATTACCTCAACTACTAATCATATTTTTACATAAAATGCGTTAATTTGACAGTCTCTTTCTTCAATTCTTTACATTTATTGTCTCTGTCTAAATAACAAGCCGCCGAGAATACTCTCAGCAGCTCGATTAAACTTATAAAGTCTCTAATTCGATTCTACTTCCTTTACCAGAGGGTTCTGAAGGGGTGACGATCAGCTTCCTAGGAAGTCTCGCTCGTAATTCAGGTACGTGACTGATCACGCCAACTGAAAGGCTTTCTGTTTGCAGCTTCTCAAGCGATGTGATCACCGTATCGAGTAAGCCTTCATCAAGCGTACCGAACCCTTCATCCAAAAAGAAGAACTGTAGCGGATGTGCGCCTCTCAACTGAATTTGACCCGATAATGCGAGGGCTAATGAAAGAGAGGTTAAAAATGTTTCTCCTCCTGATAGCGTTGAAACAGGTCTCTTTACTCCTCCGTTCGCATCATCTCTGATGAGAAATCCACCAGAAGAATCTACTTCAAGCGCATACCGCTGACCCGTTAGATCTCCGAGTTTCTGTGATGCGTCGAGGCTTACCTGCTCGAGCTGCTCTGATGCGATAAACTCTACAAAGCTATTTCCGCGGAATACAGCTTGAAGTTTGCCTAGCTTTTCAAGCTCATCACTCGTTTTCTTTCGATCGCTTTCCAACTCCATAAAGCGTTCATGCCGTTTCGTTACATCTTCTAGATGATGACGACTTGCCGCCACATGCGAGTGGGCATCGTCCCTCGCTTTCTGCTTTTGCTTCAGAACATCCTCTGCTTCTTTCCATTCTTCTTCTGTAATCTTCTCTCCACCAAGCCTTGCTTCAAGTTCTTCAATTCCATGGATCACGCGATTCCATTCTCTTTCGTGCGCTTCCACCTCGTTTTCCCACTTTTCTCGAGAATGTTTCGAAACGTCTACTTCTCTTACACTCTCGCGATCTTGGAAGATCGATTCTCTTTGTTCTTCCTCGTAAGCAGATCTCGCTTTTTCCAAACGTTCACGTACGTCCTTAACATAGTGGTCATCAGATGCAGCCTGTCTTTCTGCGCTTTGGTAGTGTTCACTCTTTTTCGTTAAGTCTTCTTGAGCCGCCTTTTCTGCAGCACGTAGATCCGTTAATCTCTGTTCAACTCTAATATAGGAATCATGCGCCGATCCTTCACCTACTAGTTCTTGAAGGTCGCGTTCAAGTCGGTCTAACTGTTCTTTATTCTGCTGAAGTGTACTTTTGATTTCCGCTTTTTGAACAGAGAGAGCTTGAACGTTTTCTTGTAAACTAGCAAATCGTTCTTCTTTCTTCTCGATGTATGGAATGCTTTTTGAAAGGCGTTCTCGAATGACTTCGGCTTCGCCATCCATGTCCTGAAGCTTTGTTACTTTCTCTTCAACGTCATCAATTGTAAGGGAAAGCTCTTCCATCATCCGTTTCTTTATTTCATCCGCACTTACAGAAAGCATATGCTTCTTTTCTAAGATGGCGGACAGGTTATGATAGACCTGATCGAGTCTGTAGGTATTTTTTGATACAGCCGTGTTGTACTCTTGAAGTTCTTTCCCTTGTTTTCTAATGTACTCTTCAAGCTCACGTACATCTTGAGTGAATGATTTCATTTCGGTGAGAAGATCGTCTGACAACTCGACAGGCTGATCGGAAGTGATATCTTTCACCCCCTCATCTATGTCGAGCATTTGATCAGAGAGCTGTTCGAGCTTGTACTGCAACTGCTTTCCATGTAAAAGGCTATCCTTGAAAGCCTCTCGTTGTTGCTCCGTTTGCTCGATTTTATGCTGCCATTCAAGCGTCTCGTCTTCTCCATCTGCAAGATCAACATGCTCAGTTGCTCCACAAACAGGGCACGCATCTCCATCCTGCAGTTCTGAAGCAAGCTTGATCGCGATCGCATGAGTCCGACTGTTCTCAAGCTTTTGATAAGCGTCATGAATCTCTTTACTCAATTTTGCTATACGTTGGTCTACCGCTGTTTTGCATGCTGATACACCTTCATAGCTTTTCAGCATCCGTTTGAAAAAGGTACGATAGCTTTCTTTCGCTTTTGTGAGCTTCATATACAAATCTGATTGCGAAGCTTCTAAAGAGTTTTTTTCTTCGTTGATATTCCGTTCTTCCTCTTTCACTTCATCGATCTGCTTCTTAGCACCTTCGTACTCATGCTTTAATTGCTGTGCTGTCGAAAGACGCTTTCGCTCATCATTCGGGACCTGTAGACCGTCGAGCTTGCGATTTAAATCCTCTTGTAAGTTTCTCGCAACGTTTAAATCTTGCTCAGCCTGCGTCATGGCTTTGTTCGTTTCGTCATCGTCTTCTTTGAGCTTATTCCATTTCACAAGATTTTTTTCACGTATCGTTTTAAGCTCAGCTACTTCTTTCTCAAGCTTTATTCCACGTTCGAGGTCATTCAACTTTTTGATCAGCTGTGGTTCTTCACTCTGTTGTTTCGCTCTACTCTCATCATGCTTTTTCTTCGCATCTTCATAGTACATTTTCGCTTCAGATAAGGCTTCTTTCGTACGTTCATAACGAAGACGCGCTTCTTTTTCTTCCTTTTCGGTCGATTCTAACGTATCGAGATATGGTTTTAGTGCGGAAGCGGCAAACGACCGCTTGATCTTCTTCTTCAGATGATCCACTTCTTCACTTTTCAAAAGAAGTTTTGATTTCTTATTCGTTAATTCCGTATGTTCTTTCTGAAGTAACCAGATTCTCTCAGCATCGTTTCTTTCTTTCTTTGATGCCTCAAGTTCCTCATTCGCTTTTTCAGCTGCTAGCTCAGCTCTTTTTAACGCTTCCTTCGCTTCCTTCAGGTGTTCTTTAGAAGCATCTCCAAGGCCCGTTTGCTCTGCTGTAAGCTCATTCAACACGCTTTTTTCTTTATCGACTCGCGCCTTCAGTCTGCGGTTGAACTGATCGCCATATTTCTCTAATTGAAACAGCCTTTGCAGCATCTGACGTCTTTCAGTACCTTTTAACGAAAGAAACTCGGCAAATTTCCCCTGTGGTAAAACGACGGCACGAGTAAAATCATCAATCGTTAATCCAAGAATTTCTTGAATTCTTTGAGATACATCTCGATCTTTATCAGCCAGAACACTTTCTTCGTCAGTAATTTCTACTAAGCGAGAGGTCGTTGAACGTACGGATACGTCTCCAGAACGTTTGTAGCTCCTTTCGACTCTGTAATGAACATCCTCACTGAGTTCAAACGTAAATGAGACTGACAGCGTATCTTCTGCATGGTTCATGATTCCCTGCGTATTGTTCGTCGCACGTTCGACCTTCCCGTACAATGCGAGCGTCATCGCATCGAGCAAGGAAGATTTTCCACTTCCAGTCGGGCCAAAAATTCCGAAAACCCCTCCCTGACAAAGCGCTTCAAAATCTACTACCTGTGATTCTCTAAAACTATGAAGACCCGATACAGATAATCGTAATGGTTTCACCAGTGGTTTCCTCCTTTCCTACTCATCTTCATCACCGTGAGAAAGCTCTAAAAACAAGCGAACGAGCTCATCATCCGGCTCGCCTCCATCTGTTTGCTGTTCATAAAACCGTTTGAACAGTTCATCGATTGGAAGACTTGATTTTGCCGTGGTATCCTTTTTTTCACTTTTATTAAAAACGGGACGAATATGAATGAATCCGTCATGCTTGCTCCGTAGCCTGTGAATTTCTTCAATCGAAAGCGTATCGTTTAAATGCACCTCAAGATCGACCCAGGCATCCTGATCTTTTCCTTCCTCAAGCCACGTATAGACCTGCTCGATGCCTTGATCTGCAACCCATTTCACAAGAGGTTTCCCGGCATTAAGAGGAACTTCCTCAATATGTGCGAGCCCACCTGGCTCCACCTCGACTAACGTAACCGACTTCGCATGACTTGCTTCAGAAAAGCTGTAAGCAAGAGGTGAACCAGCGTAACGCGCAAGAGCGGAGCCTCTCGTAATCGTTTGAGGGCGGTGGAGATGTCCAAGTGCAACGTACTGCGCCTCCTTCGGTAACGAGTTCGCTGAGACGGTGTAAGCCCCTCCTACTTGAATCGGTCTTTCTGAATCCGTTTCTCTACTTCCTGCCACATAGATATGACTCATCGCGATGTGAACCGCATCGTCAGGAACATCTGAGGATAAGTCCTGAAACAACTTCTCCACCCGATCGTCGTATGCGAGCTGAAGGACACCTTCTTCCTGACTTTCTGTTAAGCATTCATTTAATCGTGACTCCGAAGGGTACGGTAGAGCAGCGATCGAAAGCGTTTGTCCATTACGCACTGTTAACTGAAGGCGTTCTGCTGTTGGAAAACCGATGATCGTGATCCCATTTCGATCAGCAAGTGGGCGAGATGCCGCTAGACGATCTGGACTATCATGATTACCTGAAATAATGATAAGCGGACGTTCGCCGTTTTGCGTGAGCTTAACAGCCGCATCGTAAAATAACGTTTCTGCAGCTGCTGGAGGATTGACCGTATCGAAGACGTCTCCTGCCATCAAGATCGCATCCACTTCTTCGTCATCAGCGATGGTGATGAGCTCATCTAGAAATGTTTTTTGTTCAGGTAATCTGCTTCGTCCTTCAAGCGTTTTTCCTAAATGCCAATCTGCCGTATGAAGCAACTTCATCGTATTCACTCCTCTGCTAGTTCATTATGTATGTTTGAATAAATAAGCTAGCCGGACATAAGCCCGGCCAGCATGTTAATCGATCGTAATCGATCGTCCACCATCAAAAAAGTAAAGTACTTTTTCTTTGCATGGGAGATTCCATATTTCATCGATCGCTTTTTCGTATAATTTCAACTGTGTTGAATAACGATTTCTCATGGTCGTTTCAATTTGCTCTTCTGAACTAAATCGGTTTTGAATTACATCTGTCTTATAATCGACGAGGGTTAACCCATCTTCTTCTTCGATAATACAGTCGATAACACCTTGTAAAACGACCGTTTCCTCTTCACCTTCAAAATCAACATAAATCCAAGTTGAATCAACACCAAGACTGAAAGGAACTTCCTTGTGAATCGCTTTTGCGTTTCTCATCTTTTTACCTAGAGCTGACTGCGTGAACTGCAAAATCTGGTTCGCATCGATCGCATCTGTTTGTTCAGGTGTTAATAGTTCCTTTTGTTCAAGACGAGCGATCAAATCTCTTACTGAGCTTTCATCTGAAACACGCGTAACATCCAAGTGTTGCATCACAACATGCATCGCCGTTCCTCGTTCAGCAGGTGTGAGCTTTTTACTTTGTAGGAAGCGAGGGCGTTCTTTTAGTGACTGTTTAAACCCACTAACGATCGTTGAATCACTTCGCTCATCAGAGAACACTTCCCTCTGCCTCTTCACTTCAGTTACAGACTGCTTAGATTTCGTTTCAGTCGCTGCCGTGTGGGGGTACGTCCAACTCAGTCGTTTCACGACTTCATCTCGATGTGGACTACGTTCAGGAATCGTCTCTTTTGACTGAAGTAATTTCTCATACTCTTCTTGCCTCGCAACATCTTCAGATTCCACTTCTGCAAAATCAGCTGCAGAGTGAATCGCTAGGTCCCACCTTGACGTATGATTAAAGACAGGAGCTGGCTTCTTAAGATCTGCCACGTCATCAACGATTTTTGCTAAATCTCGATGACGAAGTAGCGAAGGGCCAATCCAGCTCAAATATGATTTCCCTTTCGAACGTTCAAAATCAGAAAGCAACCATTCTTCTGTTGATGCCCCCGTCCAGGATAAGAGCTCTTTTTCCCACTCTTTTACGGTACCGATCAAATAGAGCTTCTCCTTTGCTCTTGTTAGTGCAACATACAACACACGCATTTCTTCAGCAAGCATTTCGAGTCGCATTCTCTTTTGAATAGTAAAATACGGTAGCGTAGGATACGTGATGCGATTGATAGGGTCGATGAATTTGGAAGCTACTCCAAGCTCTTTATGCATCAGCATCGGATTGACCATATCTCTTAAATTGAACTGTTTTGCAATTCCTGCCACAAAAACGATCGGAAACTCAAGTCCCTTACTTTTATGGATGGTCATCACTCTAACGACGTCTTCTTGTTCACCGAGTGCTCTTGCAGTCCCGAGATCCCCACCTTGCTCTTTCATACGGTCGATAAAACGTAGAAATCGGAATAAGCCTCGAAACGACGTTGCTTCATACTGTCTAGCACGATCGTAAAGTGCTCTCAGGTTCGCCTGACGCTGAAGGCCAGCCGGCATTCCGCCAACAAATTCATAATAATTCGTTTCACGGTACAACTGCCAAATCAACTCTCCAAGAGAAGACTGTCTCGCTTGATCCCGCCATTGATTTAGCTTCTCTAGAAATTCTGAAAGTTTGTCTGCAAGCCCATCCGACTCATCGTCTACGTATGTTTGAAGGGCTTCAAAGTAATTCCCTTTTTTCTCGTGAATTCGAATCTGAGCTAGCTCTTCCTCTGTTAGACCGAAAATAGGAGAACGAAGCACGGATGCGAGCGGAATGTCTTGATACGGGTTATCGATCACGTTAAGCAAGCTCATCATGACGGCTACTTCTGTCGCTTCAAAATAACCTGTTGCTAAATCGGAGTAAGCAGGAATCCCTGACTGTTTTAGCTCTTCAAGGATGACCGGAGCCCAGCTAGCCGTCGCGCGGAGCAGGATGACCATATCTCTGTACTCAACAGGTCTCATGCGCTCTTCTTTTCGGTCGTATACTTTCGCACGCTCTCTTTCGCCCTTCCCCATCATCGTCTTGATGCGAGATGCCATCAATCGTGCTTCGAGCTGCACCTTCTCTACATCTTCCTCCTGATCTTCTCCTTCTGAACTCTGGTCGATGAGATGAACTTCTGGAACGACTGCTTCTGAAGAAGGGTAGCTTGCACCAGGAATCAACTCAGCAGCTTCATCGTACTCGATTTCACCAACACGCTCATCCATGATTTGCTTAAAGATATAGTTTGTCCCGTTAAGAACTTCTTCACGACTTCTAAAGTTACGGGCAAGATCAATTCGTTTTGAAGGGTCGTCTGATGAACGACCGAACGTCTTATACTTAGAGAGAAATAAACCTGGCTCTGCTAATCGAAAACGATAAATACTTTGCTTCACATCGCCAACCATAAAGCGGTTGCCAGCTTCATCACCACTGCGACTGATCGCATTCAAGATCGTTTCTTGAACTGAGTTTGTGTCTTGATACTCATCGATCAATACTTCAGCGAACTGCGTTTGATATTCACGAGCAGCATTCGAAGGGATCGGATTTTCTGGTGTAGAATCCTTGTCGAGTAAAACGGCAAGGCAATAGTGCTCAAGGTCACTATAGTCGACGAGTCCTTTTTCTTTTTTTAGAAGCGTATACCGTTCTCTGAACTGCTTAACGAGCTCAGCTAACGTACCTAGAACAGGCGCCAACTGTTCAAGGTCTTCCACGTACTCTTCAGGAGTTCTCTGGAACAACTCTTCTTGCAAATTCTGAATCGTCTTTTTAACTTTGTCCCTCATTCCTTTGACCGCATCGATTTTGGCAGGATCATACTGCTCGCCTTTACATGGCTTCAATCGGCCGAAATGAAAAGCTTCAAAGCTTGATGCTAAAGTCGACCAGGTCGTTTGAGCGGACGATAAGGCATCGATCACCATCTGATGCTCAGACTGTAACGTTTCGAGGTACGGTTCAGGACCACCTGATGAAGATGCGAGCTCGATTGATTTTTCTTGGAGCTCCTTCATACCTTCAAGCTGAAGAATGACATCTTTCTTTAATTCCTTCACCCAAACGAGTTCATCAAATGCTACTTTCCCGGCATTTTCATACTGAGCGACACTTTCATACAACCATTGATCTGGCCATGGATGACTCGAGGAAAAGTGATACAGCTTTTCGACAAGCTGTTGGAGGTCAACATCGCTCCGATCGCTGCTGTACCTGTCGACTAAGTCAAAGAACGCTTCGTTCTCTCCGCTATACTGTTCCTCGAATAACTCCTCCATCGCTTCCTCTCGAAGAAGAGCGGCTTCCGTTTGATCAGCTACTCGAAAAGCAGGATCAAGATCAATTTCGTAATAATAGCGTCGAAGTACCTCCATGCAGAAAGAATGGAGCGTTGAGATGGAAGCTCTGTTAAGCATGGATAGCTGTCTTCGTAAATAGAGTGAAGACGGATCTTCTTTTAACCTCGCTTCGAGTGCTTCCCCGATTCGGTGTCGCATTTCAGCTGCAGCAGCGTTCGTGAATGTCACGACAAGTATCCGATCTACCTCTGCTTGGTCTTTCTCATCCGCGAGTCTTCGAATGATGCGTTCAACTAATACTGCTGTTTTTCCAGAGCCTGCAGCTGCTGCAACAAGCACATCCTGGTTTCTAGCCGCGATGGCATCCCACTGTGCATCCGTCCAGTGGGAACCTTCTGGCTTCTTAATGTACTCCGTCATCCGTGCCCCCTCCTTTCTCTCTCATATCTCTTAAGATCGTTTCGTCATCTTTTACTGGAATCACTTTGTACGAATTGTCTTCCATCGCCTGGTCAAACTGACAGAACGATCGGTATGAACAGAACGTACACGGAATTTTATCTTTCATTTTGTATGGATCGATGTCTATTTTACCGTCTGAAATATCTGTTCCAATTCTTTGGATCGTCTTTCTCGTATATGCCCGAAGCGCATCAAAATCTTCCGATGAAAGCACTGATGAGTTCTTTGTAAAGTTCCCATCCTTTTTCAGCGCTGCAGGCACGATATCTGACTTATCTCTTTCAATCGTATCGTCCATTAAGCTGACAACGTCTTTATCAGCAAGTAACAAGCCTTTCATCTTAAACTTCTTGAAAAGCTCTCTTTGTATGGCTGATTGAGCTGGTGAAGACGTTTGAAGCATCGGATTATGAACGTGGAAATAAAGCATACCAGCTGCTGCCGCTTCTCTTCCTAGCCATAGATGAGAATAAGAAATCACGACGTCTAAATACGTGAGCATCTGTAGTGCAAGCCCAAAGTACACTTCAGACAAATCAAGGGACGTTCCGCTCGATTTGTAATCGATGACCCTCAAGAGGAGCTGATCTTCTTTAAACGCCTGATCGACCCGATCGATCCTTCCGATAAGCTGCAGCGTAACGCCGTTCTTAAGTTTAAATTGAATCGGTGGTATCGCCTCTCCAGGACCAAAAGCGAGTTCAAGTCCAGCAGGCTGGAATCCGCTTCGTTTTGCCTGCTGTCCGAGCACAGAGGAAGCTCTACCAACGACTTGTTTTAATTTCCTCATAATATAGTGATAGCGATTCGAGCTAAGTAGGATTTCATTTTGAAGCCTTGGCGCGAGCTGTTCGACGATTTCTCCTGAAAGCTCATAGTATTGATTCGTCGAAAGCTTACTCCAATCCCAGTCTCGCTGCTTGATTGTTTCAGCAAGCATGTTTAATGAGGCATGAAAGAGCTGACCGATATCCGGCGCTTCTAGTTTAAAGGTGGAGCGCTCTTTTAACTTGAGGCCATGTGAAGCGAATTGCGAGAATGCACAAGACTGATACCGCTCCATTCTGGAGACACTTGCCTGAATCTTTGAACCGTAAAGCTCACGACTTGTTTCACGAGAAAGGTTTGTCGCTTTGTTTCGATAAAACAAGCTTTCTACTAATCTCAGTTTACTACTCTCCGAATCACTGTTTTCAACGAACCAGTTATACGCATCCCACCAGATTGCATCGATCGGATAGCCCCTGTGCCACTGCCTCAGTTGGCCAGTAAGTCTACCGATCGTTTTTAACGGATTCGTGATGAATGAGAGTTCGTCATCTGCTTCTTCACCAGGTTCAGCAAACTTCAACCCAACCGATAGGTCAGGGAACATTTCCTGAATTCGATTCATGACGATCGAAGGCTGTAGGCCTTTCCCTTCGCCGTCCGCAAGTGGACAGCTCACCCATAAATTCTCTGAAGGTGTTGAAAGGGCGTGATAGATTAGGAATTCTTCATCTAGTAATCTCCGCTTCAAGCCAGGAGCAAGTTGAATTCCTTGTTCTTCAAGCTTTTCTCGATCTTGTTCACTTAAAAGTCCATCATCCTGAAGTTTTGCTGGCAACACTCCATCGTTCACGCCTAGCAGAAATCCACATTTTACATTTGTAAAACGAGTGCGGTCGATGCTACCGATCACCACTTGGTCGAGAGAAGCAGGTACGAGAGCAAACTTCATACTTTCGATTCCAGCTTCTAATAGTTTTGTAAACTGTTCGATCGATAACTCCTGGTCTCCAATCAATTCGACCGTTTCATCGAGGAGAGCGATGACGGCATCCCAAACTTGATCATGCTCTCTCGCCTTCGTTAATTGTCCCGCCTTCTCAGCGTGTTCTTTTAGCCGATCTACTTTTTCAGCAGCATTACAGTTTTCAAGGAAATAGTAGAGAACCTCACACTTCTCCCGTACTGTCTTTGCTTGCTTCATCTTTCGTTCAAATTTCTCTAAAGGATTCGAAACCCATTCCTTCGTTTCGTTCAATCGTTCTTCCATTCGCTCGATCTCATCAGACGTTACGGCTTCTTTATCCTCTAATTGACGATAGATATTCGCCTTCCACCGCTCACCTGACCTCCACCGGTATCCCTTAATTCCTTTTGCGATCACATAATTTTCGAGCTCGTCCATCCGATCTCTTAGATCTGCTTTGCTATTCTCCGTTTCATCAGGGAATAGAAGCTCTGTTTTTACACAGCGGAAAACAGCTTCATACCGCCAGTGGTATTGAATGATATCGAGACTCGAACGTATGAGCTCGATCAAAGGATGATGGAGCATCGTCCGTTTTTGGTCAGAGAAAATAGGAATTCCATGATCTGTGAAAATGGTTTCGACAAGCTCATAATACGTTGACATATCCCTGACCATCACAGAGATGTCTCTGTATCGATAGCCTTCGTCTCGTACAAGCCTGAGCGTCTCTCTTGCTGCAGCTTCAACTTCTGATCGAATATTCACCGCATGGTTAACTTTTATATGCTGAAGCTCTCCTGCATAAAGGACAGGTGGGCGTTCTCCGTAATTTGCTTCCAGATGCCGAAGCTCGTTGTTTTGGTACCTTTTTTGGTGAGTTAATAGCTCAGGGACCTTCACGTCGATCCCTTCTTCATTCGCCATTTGGAGAAGCGTCTGGCAGGTTGTCGCAGGCTCGTGAAAAAGGTCTAGTTCATGGACCGAAGCTGGATTCATCTCGGTGTCCATCGTGATGGTGAACGTGATGTCCGCCCCTTTTTTCATTAATGCTTTTAAAACGAGAAGCTCCTGTGGCGTAAAGCTATGAAAGCCATCCACCCAAATCGCGGCATTCTCTAGATACTGTGATTCAGAGATTTTCTCAGCTAACAGCTGAAGGTAATCTTCCGAATCTAAATAATGGCCGATCATCGCTCGTTGAAATGCTTCGTATACAAGATGCAGATCATAGAGCTTGTCTCGTAAAAGACTTCGATCATCGGTTGTATAGTAATCATCAGCATAGCTTTTAATATGATCTGGCTCGAGGCAGTAGCGCTTAAATTCAGTGACCATATCATTCAGCTGATCGATATAGCCGGTTTTGTCTGAAGAGCGCTGATAGATTCTAAGTTGCGCTTTATTTTCTTCAATAATATGCCTGAGCATCATACTCGTACCGACAGACGTTAAATGTGGCCTCGCCATGCCACCGGTCTCTTGGAGGACTTTCCATGCAAGACGTGTAAAACTGAACACTTGAGCACGAATCATCCCTTTTAGATTACGGTTATGTACGAGTTCATACTCTGACTGAAACGTCATCTGTTCTGGAACTAAGTAGATCATCGTCTCCCCTAGAGGACGTTCGGTTAACTCGCGCTGAATGTCAGTAAGACAGTGATCGGTTTTTCCGCTCCCCGATCGACCTATAATAAATTGAACTCCCATACGTTTCTCCTCCCGTACACGTGTACTAACCCTCCCATTATCTCACGTTTTTTTGCAATTTAATAGACTTCATAAGAAGATACGTTCGCATTAAAGTTTCCAATTATTGAGCGATCGTACCAGTAGGTTTCAGGGAAAACTGTAAGGGTATAGACTACTAAGCATAACTTTTGTAAAGGAGTTTTGGACATGGAAAATAAAGAGATGGATACATTTAAATGGGAGCTTAACCGGATTACGAGAGATATGACAGAGTTCGTGCATAGTTACGAAAAGCTTGATGAATCACAGAAAACGAGCGTACACAGCAACTATCCGTTCGAATTAGACCTTCACGATTTAAAAAACGCATTAGCAAAATGGAATGACACTGTGAACAACATGTAAGCCAGCCAAGCACCTCCAACGAGTGGAGGTGCTTTTTTCATGGAGTGAACATCTTTTATAAGGAAAAAACATAAATCTAGTAAGGTAGCCAATCGAATTCTTAGGAGGCGAACAATGTACACCAACCGGAAATATTGGGAACCTTATGTAAGCCCCTTTGACCCATGTAAACCGATTCGAGTGAAGTCTTACTCCACACCACCTAACCTTTATTTGGGCTTCCAACCTCCAGGACTCGAACAGTTTTCGCCAAGAGAAGCACTCGCAGCAGGAACGCTCTGGAAAGTGTTCTATGACCCTTATGAAAAGAACAAGGAGGGCTAACGATGAAGCACAAACAGCTACCGAAGGAGTATTACGAATTACTCGAAGAGCTTCAGGCTACTGACTTTGTGCTGTTAGAACTAACCCTCTACCTCGACACACATCCGAATGACATCGATGCGATCAAGCAGTTCAATGAGTTTGCAAAATTGAGGAAGCAATTAAGGAAGAGGTATGAGAAAGATTACGGACCTCTTCTTCAGTACGGATTAAGCTACAGCAGCTACCCTTGGAACTGGAATGATACCCCATGGCCGTGGCAAGTTTAATTTGGAAAGGATGAGTGCGTTTGTGGGTTTATGAAAAAAAGCTTCAATATCCTGTAAAAGTAAGCACATGTAATCCGATGCTTGCGAAGTTTCTAATCGAGCAATACGGAGGCGCAGATGGTGAACTCGCTGCTGCCCTTCGATACTTAAACCAGCGATATACGATCCCAGACAAAGTCGTAGGACTTCTAACCGATATTGGTACAGAAGAATTCGCCCACCTCGAAATGATTGCAACAATGGTTTATAAACTAACGAAAGATGCGACACCAGATCAAATGAAAGAAGCTGGACTTGGCGCGCACTACGCAAACCACGACAGAGCACTCTTCTATTCAAACGCAGCCGGCGTCCCATGGACCGCAAGCTACATCGCAGCAAAAGGCGACCCAATCGCTGACCTTTACGAAGACATCGCAGCAGAAGAAAAAGCCCGAGCCACCTACCAATGGATCATTGACCTCTCTGACGACCCAGACCTAAACGACTCCCTCGCCTTCCTAAGAGAACGTGAAATCGTCCACTCCCAAAGGTTTAGAGAAGCTGTGGAGATTTTGAAGGAAGATAGGGATAAGAAGAAGTTTTATTGATATGAAAGGCGGAGGTGGCCCGTTTAAATACGCAGGGAGTTGGAAGAAGAGCGAATGAGACGCTTTTTGTCTCAATCGCTCTTCTGAAACTACCGGAGTATTTGGCCACCGCAGCTAGACATCGAAAAGCGGAGACGAGCGTTTAGAAACGGAGCTATTGGAACTCTTGAAATTGAACACGTTCTTTGTGTTCAGTTGAAAGAGTGAAATAGCGTAGTTTCTGCGAGTCGTAGCTGGACATAGCGAAAAGCGGAGACGAGCGTTTAGAAACGGAGCTGGCACAGCCTGTAAATCTCAGTTCGCCGATAAATCCTCAGTTTCGCTGATATATTTAAAAAAGCGCTGATAAAACCTTCATTATCGCCGATATATCAAAAATTTCGCTGATATCACTACAATTATCGCTGATATCTCTATCAAAGCTCCCAGCGAAATAAGCAGTACACCCTTATAACAGACTTTTTATTGTCCAAAATCTCAATTTATTAGCTAAAATCGAATTTTATTGTCCAAATTAAGATTTTATTAGCCAAAATCGCATTTTATTAGCCAGATTACCACCCTAAAACCAAAACAAAAGCCATGCCGCTTCCCGGCATGGCTTATCTTGATTGATCTTCCATTCTTGTTTTTCTTGGTCGCTGATTTAGCTTGAGCTCTATAATTTTTCCCGCACCCCATAGTAGTCCGATGGCGAGGACGATCAGCACCAATTGCAGTGGTTGGTGGATTAATGAAAACACGTCATGTCCGATGAATGAAACGATGGCGATCATAACCATTTTTCCAAGAAGAACAGCTATTACAAAACTTCTGATACTCATATTCGATAGGCCAGCGACAACGTTGATGAGGGCTGATGGTGTGAATGGAAAGCACAGTAAGAGGAACACCATGCCGAATCCATGTCTTTCGATCCACCTTAGCGTCTTATCGATCTTTTTATGCCTTGTGATCAAACCCATGAATCGCTGTCTTGCAAGTTTTCTTACAACAATAAAAACGAGCAATGCACCTAGGGATGCACCTAACCATGAAAGAAGTGACCCAAACCAAAAACCGTAGGCTGCAGCATTACCGGCTACAAAAAGAAACAATGGCAATATCGGAAGCACTGCTTCGAGCATCGGTAGCAGGATGCCTGGCAATGGACCAAGTGCAGCATACTGGTTAAGCCATTCTTTTATCGTCTCTTCGTTTAAAGAATCAATAATCATTCCCCACTCCATATGGGAATCAACCTCGTTTCATGATGCGAGTGTCATTTAATGTGACAGCATAATTTGCATTTCTTACTCTATATTAAAGCATAAATGAAGATCGATAGAAAGTTGGAAGCTATTTCATTAGAGCTGTATACACCTCAAGATCCAGCGCTTCTGCTTTATCTTTGTTATATGTTTTTTCAAATTGTGGATCTGCCGTAATTTTCGCTCCCCAGAACATGGACTCGATCACCTGTTCAACTTCGACATTGATTTTAGCAAGCTTTAATGAAACGTCACTCATCGCCTCTTCTAAAATCGATGCGTTTCCTTGAATGGAATATACCGTTTCTAACCCGATGATGGTTAACACGACACCCTTGTTACCTTTTACATTTTCCACCGTTCTAGAGTTACTCGTCACGGAAAAACGAATATTCTTCTTATCCGACGCTTTCACCCAGGAAATAGCTGAGACATTCGGAGTGCTTGTTTCATAGTCGATTGTTGATAGCATGACGAGTTTTTCGCCATTAAGAAACGATGCTAAGTCTTCTGTTAATTCGGTCACTTTATCTTTCTTTGCCATTCGCTTCACCCTTTCACTTCTACCTCTACTCTTTCCTAAAAGATTAGCACGAATACTTCATAATGGGAACGCTTCAGAATGGGGAGCTTAACAAAAAAATTGCCGCACTCCGAAGAGTACGGCAAAAAGGGGGAAAATCAATGTGAAACATCATTACTTAGGGGGTTTGATACTAACTATACCCGGTTTTCAAATTACAAAACCTAAAAATTTATTTTTTTATCAATTTTAATGGCGCGGTTATCTTTTTCTGTCCATCCACAATGTTAGGAAGGTAAGATAGCTTAACTGTCACTGGAGCTAACGATCTGGCATGCCCCATATCGAGGTTTACGAGAAAGCCTGTATCTGACTCTTCAATATCATAAATGAGGATATCATCGTCATTCCGATCTTTAACGGAAAGAGTGATGAAATCTTCTTTATATGGATACTGACTGATCTCGTTTTCATTAATCATATGTAGCCTTCGAATGACTTCATGTTCAACGGAATCTTGCGCCTCTAAAGAAAGAGCAAGAGCGTGCGACGATCCTCTCGCTCTCATACTGATCCCATAAGAGACTCCACCATAATTACCTGCTTCGACAACACCGCCATCTTTTAGCTTCGTTAACTCTTCGGAACTTAATGTTGATTCAACCGAGCCCGTTTTATCACTAAGAATTCCGGCTACTTCAAGATTCAATTCCTCTTGTAATTCTTGAAATGGTTGCATCGAAATTGAGAAAAGGTCACCATCCTCCTCAACTTTGTATCGATTTTGAAAAGAGTGATCTCCAATCGTCTCATTTACTAAAATATAGGAAAGATTTTTTAAGTCTGTTTCAAAATATAGCTTGTTTTTTGTGTAGGACGCAGTAAACTTTTTAAATGTGATCATCCCATCTCCCACTGGCATCGCAGTATCTAAATCGGCTTCCGCAAAATGAGTTCCTTTATAGCCCTTCTCCATTTTCAGTTGAACATCATCTAATGATAGTTTCTTTTCGTCTTCTGTTACCACAATGTCTTTTAACGTTAATTCTTCTATATTGTTAAGATCCGTTTCTTCTCTATTAAAACTTAGGTTACTTTCAGGGGTTAAGATAACGGCTTGATATAACCGGTATTCATTTACTACCGGTTTTTGTAACTGAATGAGATGCTGCTCCACATACTCTGATTTTTTTTCGCCGGATCCATCTTTATAGCTAATACTTCCGATGGAGAGTCGCGGAAGATCGAACGGCATATCTTCTTCTTTAAGCGGAAAGGAATAAGATAGGTAGATTCCACCGTATGCTACCACCATCGCTTCGTGAATGATCAACTCTCGATCCAAGTCGAGAATCGGAATAGATTTATTGTATGTATTGATAAGGTCGAGCTCTCTCGCTAATTTGAATTGGGGGATCATTTGATTCATTTGAACATCAACTGCTTCTTCAGACTCAACCACATCAAATGCTTTTGAGTTCACTTCAAAATTCTGTTCTTTATTTTGCAGAAAGTTGAAGATGACTAAAAACAATCCGAATGTAATTAATATTGCGACTATTTTAGATAGATTGAGTTTCTTCATACTTATCCCCCTATATGTTGTTCCTTTTAGTTTAGCATACGTTTTGATTTCAACTAAAAAAAAACAGCAGATGTTCTGCTGTTTTTAAGGTTGAATTTCAACAGGGATACGGAATACAAACTGTTCCTTTTCCCCTTCGTATTCAATTGGAACTGCGACTTCAACTTGGTATACACCAGGATCAAGTTCTGGCGTTAGTTGTGCTTGTCCTTCAATTACTTCTTTTGGTGTTACGTCTACTGTATTCGTTGGTTCTTCAGAGCCAAAAGGGATTACAACTTCATCCGTTTTATGCTTTGTAATCTGATAATTCAACATCTCACCATCGATCACTTTAAACGAACCATCTTGTTCACCGCTATATCGAAGTTTAGCGACTAAAGAAACTTGGTTATCGATCAGCTTACTATTTAGCAATCCCCCTACTGGGATTTTTGGTTGTGTTTCAGATCGAGATACGACATCCTTTTGATCTTCGCTCAGAACATACTCACTCGTGTTCATCTTACCGTCACTCATCAAAACGTTTGTGGCTCCGACGATCACAAATACAATAAAGAAAACAATGATAAACGTTGTACCGTTAAACTTGATTCGTTTCATGCTGACATCCTTCCATCCCTTAACTCAATGCTATTAGTATAGCATTTTCTTTCTCTTGTTGGATGTAGAATCACACAAACTTTCTAAACAGTTTGTTACACTAAAAGGAAATCTGTACCTGAAAGGATGTCACACATGCTATCGATTGTAATGGACGTATTGATTGCTATCGGACTGTTTTTCTTTTTACTGTTTGGATTGTACTTAGTCGATGTGTTTCGGCGCAAAAAGTAAATTAAGCTTCTGGCCCAGCCTTATATAATACCGATGGTGCCGGATCCACCACTGATGCGTCAAATTGTGTTTGAATTTTTGTAGGCGGAATTTCTTTTATTGCCCTTACAAGTTCCTCTTCATCAGGGCTATACCCTTTGTTTGATAAATACTCCATGATTTCATGTGTGGAAACTGGCTCTTCAACATTTCTTAGAAATTCGAGAATTGCGTTTTGCATATCAAGTCCCCTTCCTTGTTATTTTAGCTCCATAGTTGATTATTATCTCCATAGGTTCATTACCCATTCAATAAGTAATGTAACCGTATAACAAGGTAAACCCTTCCCATTTCATCTAATTTTCGCTAAACTTAAACATACTAGCACATGTATAGAGGCATGTGTAAGGAGGGAGAAAGATCAGTGCGTCACATTATCCTTTTACTTACAATTGTGATCGCTTTTGTTATCTCTGGCTGTCAGAACAATGCCGAGCCAACAGATACAAATGGGGGTGAAGAAGTGTCTGAGGAGATTGATTTTGAAATCGTCCAAATGAATAATGCACCAAACGATATACAGACCACCTTGCAACAGAAATGGATAGAGAGAGCGACGTTTGCCGTTCCTTCAGGTGATCACCTTTACATCATTATTACGCGAGGTGAAATGCCAACAGGAGGGTACTCGGTCACAATCGATAACATAACAAAAGAAGGAAACAAGCTACTCGTTACATACTATACAACGGACCCTAAAAAAGATGACATGGTGACACAGGCTATTACGAAGCCTTTCACAATCGCTAAGATCGACCATACGAATGCACGAATCAACTTTCAAGAAATTAAGAAAAGCTCCCCTAACTAGGCGGAGCTTTCTAAACCTATCGAAAGGATGAGTGGATGATCGTCTATGAACATAATGACTGCTTTGTCATGATCAGGCAGCACGACCATGCGCTTCTATCAGGACAGCTTGCAAAGAAGCTAAACCGAACATTCTGGCCAGACCTTTCCTATCAATATGATGTTCTCTATGCAATTCACCATCACGACCGAGGATGGAAAACGCTCGATTCGGTTCCAATATGGAATGATGATGAAAATCTCCCATTCTCCTTCATGGACTACCCTCTTCCGATCAAACTTGATTACTACCAAAAGGGAATCGAAGAGGTTTTAAATTACAGCCCCTACGCTGCATACCTTTGCAGTAAACATTATCAATCCTTCTTTAAACAGGCTACTTCGCGAAGAGGGGTCAGTTTTTATAATCATGAAAGCAAACGCCAAAGAGAATTGCTACATGACTTCGAGGTCCAGAAAGACCTCTTTAACTTTCACTTTCAGCTCCTTCAATTTTTCGATGATCTTTCCTTATATGTTTGCTTTCAAGAACCAGGTGTCGCGAAAGAAGACGAACTTACGTGGTTTAAAGAAGGCTTTTCACAGTCGTTTTATTTTCTTGAAAAGGACGAGCGCATAGTCGCTAATTGGGAAGACGACCATACGATTCATTTATCACATCCATTGATTCCAACAGACGAGCGTTTTTCAATTCAAATAAAGCGCGTTCCAAAAGAGCTTGTTCAAAAAGATGGGATCGCATCAGCTTATGAAGAAACATCTGTTGAACACCGCACGTTTCAATTTTCACCCCCAAAAAGTTAAAATCTAATGAAAAATAGAGAAAAACGACGCATATCCAAGAATTTTAAGCATGATTTCGCTTACACGCCTCTATTAGAGGCTCGTCACATTCCTATTTCCTGCGTATAATTCACCTTGTTTTGTCCGGTTCACCTTTCCAGGGAGGAAAGGAATACGCAGAAAAAGGAAGTGTATTATTTGTCAATTCAACAATTAAAAAGTGAATGGTTCGGGAACGTCCGTGGTGACGTCATGGCAGGCCTAGTCGTAGCGCTTGCTCTTATCCCGGAAGCCATCGCTTTCTCTATAATGGCAGGAGTCGACCCAATGGTTGGGTTGTACGCCTCATTCTCTATCGCCGTCGTCATTTCGTTTACTGGTGGAAGACCTGGAATGATCTCTGCAGCAACAGGTGCAATGGCTGTATTGATGGTTACTCTTGTCGCCGATCACGGACTGCAGTATTTATTTGCAGCAACGATCTTAACTGGTATCTTGCAGATTGCTATGGGAGTCTTGAAAGTCGGTAAATTTATGAAGTTCATTCCTCGTTCGGTTATGGTAGGCTTTGTAAATGCCCTGGCTATCCTGATCTTTAGCTCACAGCTGCCACATTTCGTTGGAGAATCTTGGCCGATGTATCTCATGGTCGCTGGAGCTCTTGCAATCATTTACCTGTTGCCAAGGTTAACAAAAGCTGTCCCTTCTCCACTCATTGCCATAATTGTGATTACGATCATCGCAATTATGTCAGGAAGCGGAGTACGTACAGTTGGAGACATGGGTGAGCTTACTCAAGCACTCCCAGCATTCTTTATCCCTTCTGTTCCATTTAACCTTGAAACACTAATGATCATTTTCCCTTACTCATTGGCGCTTGCTCTTGTAGGACTTCTCGAGTCGTTCCTAACAGCATCCATCGTTGATGATATGACGGATACAGATAGTAACAAAAACCGTGAAGCTAAAGGGCAGGGTGTTGCAAACATCGTTACAGGCTTCTTTGGCGGTATGGCTGGTTGCGCAATGATTGGACAATCTGTCATCAACGTTAAGTCTGGTGGTAGAGGCCGTCTTTCCGCATTAGTTGCCGGTTCGTTCTTAATGTTCTTAATCCTTGTGATGGGAGATATCGTAAGTCAGATTCCACTAGCGGCTCTAGTTGGGGTTATGATCATGGTGTCAGTCGGAACGTTTGACTGGTCATCACTCACGAACTTACACCGCCTGCCAAAAACAGATGCAGCGGTAATGGTCGTGACGGTATTAACCGTATTACTCACGCACAACCTTGCGAACGGCGTACTTGCTGGAATCGTCTTGAGCGCTATTTTCTTTGCTGCAAAAATCTCTAAGATTCATGTAAACAGCACACTTGATGATGCCAATAATCGCAGAATCTATGAAGTTTCTGGTCAAATCTTCTTCGCTTCGGTCACTGACCTTGTGAAAGCATTCGACTTTAAAGAAAACATCGACCGTGTTGAAATCTCACTATCAGATGCTCACCTCTGGGATGATTCAGCAGTTGGTGCGATCGATAAGATTCATGCAAAATTCGTTCAGAACGGCATTTCGGTTAAGTTCGTTGGATTGAATGAAGCAAGTACAACATTGATGAACAAACTCTCTGATAATAATTCAGATAAAGTTGCGTCGTAAATGGAAAGGCACTTCCCTTTTTTGAGGAAGTGCCTTTTTTATATACAATTTCTACAATAAGTAAGTGATACCATAAATCAGTACAGCAAGGGTTGCGATTGAATAATTAAAAAGGCGATTGTCTTCATTCCAATTCTCAGCGTTGAACTTTTCAAAGGCAAGGAGTCGGTAGTTCGTCTCGCTTCTCACTCTCAACACATCCTTTTATTTAACTATTCTGAAAATATCTTTCTTATATTGTAAGCGCTTACTTTATGTTTGTAAAGAATTCTTCTAATCTAAAAAAAGCGCCCGCGTGGACGCTTATTTATGCAGCTCTATTGGTAATTTGATGGAGACGGTTGTTCCAATCCCTTCTTCACTTTCAAACGTAAGTTCACCTTGATGGTTTTGAATAATTCTTCTACAGATCATAAGACCAAGTCCATTCCCTTTTTTCTTTGTTGTGTAGAACGGTTCGCCTACATGAGGTAATTGATGATCTGGTATGCCTGTGCCGTTATCTTTCACTTCAATCATGATATCTTTAGAGTCCACGTAAACGGATACAACGATTTCCCCACCGTCTGGCATGGCTTCTATCGCATTTTTCATCACATTGATCAAGACTTGCTTGATTTGATTTTCACTGCATGTAATGGATGGGGCTGTATTAATAAGCCGTGTGTAGATTTGTACATTGTTTAAGATCGCCTGTGTTTCAATCAATGTCAGCACATTCTCAATGAGATCGAGAACGTTTGCTTTTTCAAAAGAAACGGCTTGGGGCCTTGCCAATACCATAAATTCGTTTACGATCATGTTGATTCGATCGAGCTCTGACATCATGATCTTTATAAATTCTTGATCACTTTCATCAGAAAGTCTTGATTTAAGAATTTGTGTAAATCCCTTCAATGATGTGAGTGGATTCCTGATTTCATGAGCAACTCCAGCCGCAAGTTCGCCTATGACCGAAAGTTTATCAGAAGTTCTTAGGAATTCTTCGGTTTGCTTTCGATTCGTGATGTCTTTACGAATATAAACATATTGATATGGCTCTCCTTTTTCATCAAGAAAAGGGACCACTGTCGTATCGACCCAAAAGATTTCTCCATCTTTCTTTTTATTGTTAATTTCACCTTTCCAAACTTCTCCTTTGGCGATCTTCTTCTCCATATCATGGAAAAAAACAGGGGGATGATACCCTGAATCTAATATCTTATGTTCTTTCCCCATCAGTTCCTCTTTCGAATAGCCAGAGGTTCTACAAAACCTGTTATTGACAGATGTAATTCTTCCTTGCTTATCTGTGATTGATACGAGCGCACTTTCGTCTAACGCATACTTCATATCCTTCAGCTGTTTGAGGGTCTGCTTTAATTCTCGCTCCGCTTCTTTTTTCTCTGTAATATCTCTTGTGACAACAACGAGCGTTCGCTCACTGTCCACTCCTGCAGGAATAAGAGTTGCTCGATCCTCAAGACATAACCATGATCCATCTGCATGTTTTCTTCGAAATTCTACAACAGCTGGTGAGTGATCAAGTGGGTCATTTTTTACTAAATCAACAATACTTCTCTGGTCATCAGGATACACATCGAGTTCGATGGATTCACCTAGGTAATAATGAGGTGGATGACCAAGAATCGTTTCGTGTGAAGGAGATGCGTAAATCACACGAGCACTTTCAACATTCACTAGACTTATGAGCTCTGAGGTATGTTCAGCAATAAGTCTGTATTTTTCCTGGCTTTCTCGAAGAGCTACGGCGGTCTCTCTTTCTGACGTAATATCTCGAACGATACTAAATGCACCATCGATTTTATTATCTATGTAGACTGGGATCGTGATGATCTCCACATCTACTGTAACTCTCACTTCGTGTAAGAGGGTCGTTTGAATTTGAGTGATCTGTCCTGCTAGCGTTTCTCTAAATGCTTTGTCGACTTCTTTTCGATCTTGATGGATGATAAATTCTGTATAATGTTTGTTTATAACAGTTTCACCGCTTTTATGTGCAAACTGTTCACCAAACTTGTTCATATTCTTAACGATTCCATCGAGGTTTAGAGAAAAGATCATACCAGGATAATGGGTAAAGAGAGACAGATACTTCCCGTATTCTCGGTGTAACTCGTGAAGCTGGTGTTTTTCTATGAGAATATTCTCTGACTGTTTGACCATTATTTCCTCCCCAATTTATGGTAAAATCAATATCTTCCTACACTTTTCTACAAGATTAAGTTTTTTCCTGCTTAACTTAAAAAAATCCAACAAAAAAAGCCGTATCTAATCAACGGCTTTTGCACTCGTTGCGTGGATCAACTTCGTCTTTCCACATCTGCTCATTTCGAAGCGCATACAACGTCCAATCATCGTTCCCATTATAATTAATATCATTGCATTCTCGAAATTGAACAATGGATTGAAAGATATTGCCTTCGATCGATTCTATTAATTGATTTCGCTTTGGGTGTTCTTGTATCCAATCAAACAACTCTTCATTTAGAATTGCTTTAAGGTCAATTTTCATGATGATTTCCTCCTTAATTAACCCACACAGGAAGAAAAATATTTACCTCTAATTTCTCTAACCCGCTTGTTACGTAGTCCGGCGTTGCATAAGTGCATTCAACAACCGGTCTAACTCCTGACTGCAGCGAATCGTTTTTTCAGAAGCAAATCCATACCGTCCAGCTATATCGAACATTTCTTTTCGTTTCTTCTCGATGATTGCTTCATACTCATACATTCTGCATTCCTCCTCAATCGAACACATAACCATTATGCCCAATACTGAGTGGAATCAAAACGCATTCGACTAAACTTCTAATTACTTTGCATATAGTGCATAAATTAGACAAGCTTCGCCGCAACTATTTATTAAGAATGTTATAAGAAAGTCATTAAAATTACTTATTTGTCTTATTCCCCAAAAAACAGGAAACCATGCATCCTAAAGAATAGAAGTGCTTTATATGAACAAAACACATCAATTTTACTATGTTTTGAGTACCTTCCTGATTACATAAAAAAAGAACCAGGTGAACAGGTTCTTTTTGTGGTCCCTATGCCGCAGGAGTTTGAATACCTCTTGCTTTCCTGTGGACGAACGCCCGAGCCTCCAAGTGGACAAAACCGGTCCACTCAGAGTCTCGAACGCCCGTTGGACCACGGGAGAATTCCTGTCAGAAAAGGAATCCTCTATTGCATACAAAAAAGCCCTCCGTTATGATGCATT